>NZ_CP064746.1:0-85000 GCF_028751155.1 Aeromonas bestiarum
AGGATCTTATTTGCCGGATCCGCGAGGTGGCGGCTAGAGATCCAGCCGCTAAAAACGTAGAATAGCCGGTCTTTAGTTAATCAATTGACGGGAGTTTAGAGTGACTGCTTCGCTATGGCAGCAGTGCCTTAACCGGCTGCAAGATGAGTTGCCCTCGGCAGAATTCAGCATGTGGATCCGGCCGCTTCAAGCGGAGTTGAGTGACAATACTCTGACCCTGTATGCACCGAATCGCTTTGTTCTGGACTGGGTACGAGACAAGTATCTCATCCGGGTTAACGGCATCATCAATGAACTCTGTGGGGTCGATGGCCCCACCCTGCGTTTTGATATAGGTAATCGTCCTCATCCCGTCGCGGTCGCAAGAGCGCCGGCGCGTGGTGCTGCGCCTGTGAATAACTTGCAGAAGAGCTGGGAAAGCAAGGCTGAAGCCAAGCCTGAGCCAAACCACAAGAGCAACACCAACGTGAACTATACCTTCGAGAACTTCGTCGAGGGCAAGTCCAACCAGTTGGCCCGCGCGGCTGCCCGTCAGGTAGCCGACAACCCGGGTGGCGCTTACAATCCGCTGTTCCTCTATGGCGGCACCGGCCTGGGCAAGACCCACCTGCTGCACGCCGTTGGCAACGCCATCAAGGAGCGCAAGAAGGACGCCAAAGTCATCTATATGCACTCCGAGCGGTTTGTGCAGGACATGGTGAAGGCGCTGCAGAATAACGCCATTGAAGAGTTCAAGCGTTATTACCGTAGCGTCGATGCCCTGCTCATCGATGACATCCAGTTTTTCGCCAACAAGGAGCGCTCCCAGGAGGAGTTCTTCCACACCTTCAACGCGCTGCTCGAAGGCAACCAGCAGATCATCCTGACCTCGGATCGCTATCCGAAGGAGATCAATGGTGTCGAGGATCGCCTCAAGTCCCGCTTCGGCTGGGGCCTGACGGTGGCGATCGAGCCGCCGGAGCTGGAGACCCGCGTCGCCATCCTGATGCGCAAGGCAGATGAGAACCAGATCCACCTGCCGGACGAAGTGGCCTTCTTCATCGCCAAGCGTCTGCGATCCAACGTCCGTGAACTGGAAGGCGCCCTCAACCGGGTGATCGCCAACGCCAACTTCACCGGTCGTGCCATCAACATAGATTTCGTGCGCGAAGCGCTGCGCGATCTACTGGCGCTGCAGGAGAAGCTGGTCACCATAGACAACATCCAGAAGACGGTGGCGGAGTACTACAAGATCAAGCTGGCGGATCTGCTGTCCAAACGCCGCTCACGCTCCGTTGCCCGTCCACGCCAGCTGGCGATGGCACTGGCCAAGGAGCTGACCAACCACAGTTTGCCGGAAATCGGGGATGCCTTTGGTGGCCGTGACCACACTACCGTTCTTCATGCCTGCCGCAAGATAGAGCAGCTGAAGGAGGAGAGCCACGACATCAAGGAAGATTATTCCAACCTGATCCGAACCCTTTCCTCCTGATAACAACGGTGAGTGGACAGATGCAGCGCGAATATTCCAACCTGATTCGAATCCTTTCGTCCCGATAACAACGGAGAGCACAGATGCAGCTCGAAATTAGCCGTGAGGCCCTGTTACGTCCTCTGCAACTGGTGTCCGGTGCCCTGGGTGGCCGGCCGACCCTGCCGATCCTCGGCAATGTCCTGCTTGATGTCAGCCAGGGTCTGCTGTCGCTGACCGGTACCGACCTGGAAGTTGAGATGATAGGTCAGGTCTATCTCAATAATGAGAGCCAGGATGGCCGCACCACAGTGCCAGCGCGCAAGCTGCTGGATATCTGCCGCGGCCTGCCGGAAGGGGCGGACATCCGCCTCAACACCGAAGGCGAGCGCCTGATCATCCGCTCCGGTCGTTCCCGCTTCAACCTGTCGACCCTGCCGGCCAGTGAATACCCGAATATCGAGGATTGGGAATCCGTGCTCGAATTCGACATAGGCCAGTTGGAGCTGAAGAAGCTGATCGATGCCACCCAGTTCTCCATGGCCAGCCAGGACGTGCGTTACTACCTGAACGGCATGCTGTTCGAGAGCGAGGGCCACGGCCTGCGTACCGTGGCGACCGACGGTCACCGTCTGGCCACCTGCCGTCGCGAGGTAGTGGAAGAATCGCTGCCCGATCATCAGGTCATCCTGCCCCGTAAAGGTGTGCTTGAGCTGGTGCGCCTGCTGGAAGCGGAAGACAAGCCGGTACGGCTGCAGATCGGTCGCAGCAACCTGCGCGCGGCGCTGGACGGCTTCATCTTCACCTCCAAGCTGGTGGATGGCCGCTTCCCGGATTGGCGTCGGGTTATCCCGCGCAACAGCGACAAGGCCCTGATCGCCGGTCGTGAGGATCTGCGCCAGGCGTTTGCCCGCGCGGCCATCCTCTCCAACGAGAAATTCCGTGGGGTGCGTCTCAATCTGCAGGAAAACCTGCTGCGCATTACCGCCAACAACCCGGAACAGGAAGAAGCCGAAGAGCTGCTTGACGTACAATACGAGGCCAGCGAGATGGAGATAGGTTTCAACGTCTCTTATGTGCTGGACGTGCTGAATACGTTAAAATGTGACCAAATTCGGATTAGCCTGAGCGATTCCATCAGCAGTGCCATTATTGAGGATTTTGATCATCAGGATGCTCAGTACGTGGTGATGCCGATGCGGATCTAGTCGTGGCCCTGGTCAAACTCCAGCTCAGCGACTTTCGCAATATCCAGCAGGCCAGTCTCAAGCTGTCCCCCGGCCTCAACATCCTGGTCGGGTGCAATGGCAGCGGCAAGACCAGCGTGCTGGAAGCCATTCACTACCTTGGTCTCGGTCGCTCCTTTCGCACTCACCTGACCGGGCGGGTCATCCGCCAGGGGGAGCGGGCCTTTACCCTGTTTGCCCAGTGCGAACTGGAGGGGCGTCAGGTGCCCATCGGTCTCGCCAAGGACAAGAGTGGCGAGACCCAGCTCAAGATCGCCGGGGCCCAGGCCCAGCGACTGGCCGATCTGGCCGAGCTGTTGCCGGTGCAGTTGATCCATCCCGATGGCTTCAACCTGCTGACGGGCGGGCCCCAGGCTCGCCGGGCCTGGCTGGATTGGGGCGTCTTCCATCAGGAACCGACCTTTTTCTCCCTGTGGGGACGAGTGCGGCGTCTGCTGAAACAGCGCAATGCGCTGCTGCGCCAGAGCACCCAGTATCGCCAGCTGGCGTTCTGGGATCAGGAGCTGGTGCGGCTCGGGGGTGAACTGGCCGAGTTTCGCGCCAGTTATTGTCAGGCCATTACGCCCCTGATCAAGGAGATGACGGCAGATTTTCTGCCGGAATTCGACATCAGTCTCGGTTTCTATCGGGGCTGGGAGAAAGAGACTCCCCTCGGCGACTTGCTGGAGGCGGGGTTTGAGCGGGATCGTTCGCTGGGTTACACAGGGGTAGGCCCACAGAAGGCCGATGTGCGACTCAAGGCGAACGGTGTGCCTGCTCAGGATATTTTGTCCAGGGGTCAGCTGAAGTTGTTGGTCTGTGCCATGCGACTGGCCCAAGGGCTCTATTTGAATCAACATAGCAGCCGTGGCTGTATTTTTTTAATTGACGATTTTGCCTCTGAACTGGATGTCGACAAGCGCCGCTTGCTGGCCGCAAGGCTGAAGCAGTGTGCGTCCCAGGTGTTTATCACCGCCATCGATACCGGTCAGCTCGCAGACATGATGGATGCGAATGACTGCAAGTTGTTCCACGTGGAACAAGGCAAGATCTCCGAAACGTTAGAGAAGGCAGAGAGTAAGCTATGAGTGAAAATACTTACGACTCCTCGAATATCAAGGTACTTAAGGGCCTGGATGCGGTCCGCAAGCGCCCGGGGATGTACATCGGCGATACGGATGATGGCTCAGGTCTGCACCACATGGTGTTTGAGGTCGTCGATAACTCCATTGACGAGGCTCTTGCTGGCTACTGCTCCGATATTCTGGTCAAGATCCATTCCGACGGTTCCGTCTCCGTGCGTGACAATGGCCGGGGTATCCCGGTAGACATGCACGAGGAGGAGGGCCGCTCCGCCGCAGAGGTCATCATGACCGTACTGCACGCCGGCGGTAAGTTCGATGACAACTCCTACAAGGTGTCCGGCGGCCTGCACGGCGTGGGCGTCTCAGTGGTTAACGCCCTTTCTGACAAGCTGTTGCTGACCATACGTCGCAACGGCCATGTCTACGAGCAGACCTATCACCTGGGTGAGCCGCAGGCGCCGCTCAAGCAGATCGGCGACAGCAGCAGCGGCACGGGTACCGAGGTGCGCTTCTGGCCGAGCCCGACCATCTTTACCGATACCCTGTATCACTACGAGATCCTGGCCAAGCGCCTGCGCGAGCTCTCCTTCCTCAACTCCGGTGTCTCCATTCGTCTGCAGGACGAGCGGGATGGCCGTGAGGTGCATTTCTGCTACGAGGGCGGTATCAAGGCGTTCGTTGAATATCTGAACCAGAACAAGACCCCGATCCATCCCAAGGTGTTCCACTTCTCCACCGAGCAGGACGGCATCGGTGTCGAAGTCGCCATGCAGTGGAACGATGCCTATCAGGAAGGGGTTTACTGCTTCACCAACAACATCCCGCAGCGGGATGGTGGTACTCACCTGGTGGGTTTCCGCACCGCGCTGACCCGTACCCTCAACACCTATATGGACAAAGAGGATTACAGCAAGAAGGCCAAGTCGGCCGCCAGTGGCGACGACGTGCGTGAAGGTCTGATTGCGGTCATCTCGGTCAAGGTGCCGGATCCCAAGTTCTCTTCCCAGACCAAGGACAAGCTGGTCTCTTCCGAAGTGAAGACCGCCGTTGAACAGGCGATGGGTGAGAAGCTCGGCGAGTTCCTGCTGGAAAACCCGGGCGATGCCAAGATAGTGGTCAACAAGATCATCGATGCGGCCCGTGCCCGTGAAGCGGCGCGCAAGGCGCGCGAACTGACCCGTCGCAAGGGTGCGCTGGACATCGCCGGCCTGCCCGGCAAGCTGGCAGACTGCCAGGAGAAAGACCCGGCCCTCTCCGAACTCTACATAGTGGAAGGGGACTCTGCTGGCGGCTCCGCCAAGCAGGGTCGCAACCGCAAGAACCAGGCTATCCTGCCGCTCAAGGGCAAGATCCTGAACGTGGAGAAGGCCCGTTTCGACAAGATGATCTCCTCGCAAGAGGTGGGCACCCTGATCACGGCCCTGGGCTGCGGCATAGGTCGTGACGAGTACAACCCGGACAAGCTGCGTTACCACAACATCATCATCATGACGGATGCGGACGTCGATGGTGCGCACATCCGTACCCTGTTGCTGACCTTCTTCTATCGTCAGATGCCGGAGATCATCGAGCGTGGCTACATCTACATAGCCCAGCCGCCCTTGTACAAGGTCAAGAAGGGCAAGCAGGAGCAGTATCTGAAAGACGAAGATGCGCTGCTGCAGTACCAGACCGCCATGGCGCTGGATGGTGCTACCCTGCACGTCAACGAATCTGCCCCGGCCATAGGTGGCGAGGCGCTGGAGCGTCTGGTCAACCAGCACCGTGCCGTGTCTCACCTGATCACCCGCATGTCCCGCCGGGCGCCGGATGCCGTATTGACCCAGCTGATCTATCAGCCTGAGTTGAACGAAACCCTGCTGGCCAGCGAGAGCGACCTGCTGGCCTGGTGTCAGGCAATGGAAGCCGTGCTCAACGAGAGCAACCACGGTATCCAGTACCAGATCCAGGTGCGTCGTGATGAAGAGCGCCGCCTGTTCGTGCCGCACGCCGTGGTACGTCAGCACGGGGTCGACCGTGAATACGCGATCAGCTACGACTTCCTGCAGTCCGGTGAGTACCGTCAGCTGGTTTCTCTCGGCAAGGAGATCGCCAACCTGATCGAGGAAGGCGGTTTCATCAAGCGTGGCGAGAAGGTCAAGCCGATTGCCAACTTCGTGGAAGCGGTCGACTGGCTGATGAGCGAAGGCAAGCGCGGCATCTACATCCAGCGCTATAAAGGGCTGGGCGAGATGAACCCGGACCAGCTGTGGGAAACCACCATGGATCCGGAAGCGCGTCGCATGCTGCGCGTCACCATAGACGACGCCGTTGGTGCCGACCAGCTCTTCTCCACCCTGATGGGTGATGCGGTCGAGCCTCGTCGTGACTTCATCGAGACCAACGCCCTGCGGGTCGCCAACCTCGACGTCTAATCGACCTAGTCAGTCAGACAGCAAAAAGCCGCTCCTTGTGAGCGGCTTTTTTACATCTGTCGTCAGCGAAATCAGAGCAATTTACTCATGATGACCAGATTGTGAGGAAGTTCAGTTCCATCCTCAGCGATGCGATGACGCAACGCCGGCACTATGTGGTGAATGGTCTGGAAGCCGAGTTTGGTATAGAAAGGCTCGGCTGTCTGGGTACCGAGATTAACCTCGCAAACCCCTTGCTGCATCAGGTACTCAAGCACTGTACTGGCCAGGAGAGTGCCGGTGCCGGCGGGTTGCCCCGGTTGCACGGCCACAGTGCCAATATAGGCATAACGCCGCTCTTCTTTAGTCCAGATAGACCCGGACATTCCACCCTGCGGCTCGCCATGCTCATCGCGCAGCATCAACACAAAGGTCGGTCGGATCTTGAGATCTTGCTCATTGACGGCCTCGACATAGAGCGTCTTGCCAGCCACATGAGTGCCGCATTGCACCCTGAAAATCGCGGTATGGTCGGGGCCTGCAGGCATGTGGACAGCTTCATGCCGATAACCGCGCTCGACCAGCGGGGCCTGTACTTGCAGGTAAGTGGTGAGTATCACCACCTCATTGATGAGGTGACCCTGTTGCTGCTGTTCCAGGATCAGCTGATCCAGATAATCGAGCGGTGCGGTGAGAAAGCTTGCTTCCGGGTAGTGGACGATCACGTCTGGGTTGAAGCCAAACTCCTGCTCGCGCAGTTGCAGCAGGGCGAATAGCGCCAACTGTTTCTCGCTCAGTTCATCAGGGGTGCTGTTGCCTGGTTGGTACAGTTCGAGCGAGCTATGTCGATTGGTCATTGTTTCTCCAGATAATAAGGCCCGAGGATGATAACACAGACAACAACGCTGTCGGTTGCCCGGATGCCGCCCGACGTTCCACGTGAAACACTGGCAGTTGAAAGGATGGGCGATCGGGCTGAGATAAAGAAAATGCCGAACTTAGCGGTTCGGCATTTTGCATGATGAGCGGATGGATACCTGGAGGCTTAGATTGGCTCGGGGGCCGGGCAGTAGAGGCGCAGACGATGGCCATCCGGATCGAGCGCCATGCCGGTGTAACCAAATTCCAGTCGGATCGGCGACTGGGTGATGGTGAGGCCGCGAGCCTGCCATTTCGCAAACTCGGCATCGACGCTGGCATCATCTGGCAGAGGGAAGGCCAGCTCCATGGCTCCGGCTCCTTGCGTGACCTTGGGCTCAACCGTGGCGCTGGACCAGAGCGCCAGCCTGGCGCCCGACTCGAACACGAACATGGCGAAGGTGGGGGATTCCTCCACCGGCGAGCGGCCAAACAGCTCGCGATAGAAGCGGGCGCTGCGAGCCGGATTGGCGACATAGAGGATGGTGAACTGGGGGACAAGCATGGTGACACTCCTTGTTTCGGGGATGGCGCATCTGCGCCGACCTCGTCAGCATGGCGCTGCCTGCTGTCAGTTTCTGTCAGCAATGAATTGTGGCTGCGGGATCTGCTGGGTAGCGCGCCACTCCTTGAGCAGGATAGCCCGGCTCCTGGGATAGCCTATCTCCTCCAGCTTCAGCCGGCTGATACGATCCACCCGGAAGTGGCGAAAGTCCTGCCGCAGCTCGCACCAGGCCACCAGGACCCGCACCTGCTCGAAATAGCCGAGGGCAAATGGCCAGACGGTGCGCTCGGAACTCGCTTCCCTCAGATCGCGATAGCTCAGGGTTACCTTGCGCTGTTGACGGATGGCACTGCGCAGGGGGGCCTCATCGGTGCAGGCGTCACTGCGGGATGAACCGATCAGCAGGGTGTTGGCGTGGAGCTGCTGGCGGTACTCGGTGGGCAGCACTGCCTCTATCTTGGCCAGCGCACTGCGGGCACCGGCACTCAGGGCGCTGTCGGCATGTTCGGCCACCCAGCGGGAGCCCAGCACTAGGGCTTCCAGCTCCTCTTCGCTGAACATCAGCGGTGGCAGCATGAAGCCGGGGCGCAGCACATAGCCGATACCGGGCTCACCCTCGATATGCGCCCCCTGGGATTGCAGGGTCGCTATGTCCCGGTAGAGGGTGCGCAGGCTGATGCCGAGCCGGCTGGCCAGCTCTGTGCCTGTGATGGCGTAACGGTGACCGCGCAACAGCTGGAGCAGGGCCAGCAGACGTTCGGAACGGGACATGGCATGGCTCCTTGGGATCTGCGGTTAGGGTGCCATGTTTGGGCGAGCCGGAACAGGGTGAGGTGAGGGGCTTACTCCCGGCTGCCACGAAAAGACCGCCGCCATTCGCTCGGCGAAACCTCGAAGCGGGCCCGAAAGTGCTGGCGCAGTGAGGTGGCTGTCTTGAAACCCACCAGTTCGGCGATGCGTTCCATGGGGTGGGTGCTGGCTTCCAGCAGCTCCTGGCAGCGCCTGAGCCGCTCGATCAGCAGCCACTCTCCGACGGAGAGGCCGGTGGCCTGATGAAAGCGGCGGGTAAAGGTGCGCCGACTCATCAGGCTGTGGGCCGCCAGGCTGTCGAGGGTATGCGGCTCCGGCAAGTGGGCTCGCAGGTGATCGAGCAGCTGGTTCATCCTGGCATCCCGGGTGGAGGCGGAGACCGGCTGCTGGATGAACTGGGCCTGGCCACCTTCCCGGTGGGGCGGGATCACCAGCCGTCGTGCCACCTGGTTGGCGATGGCACTGCCGTGGTGCTGGCGTACCAGATAGAGGCAACAATCCAGTCCGGCAGCTGTGCCAGCCGAGGTGACCAGCCCCTCATCATCCACATAGAGGGCGTTGGTATCGAGTCGCACGCAGGGAAAGCGGCGGAGGAAATCCTGCTCGTACTCCCAATGGGTCGAGGCCTTGCGTCCATTGAGCAAGCCGGCATAGGCGAGCACATAGGTGCCGAGGCAGAGTCCCACCACCTGGGCCCCTCTGGCATGAGCCGCCATCAGGGCATCCAGCAGTGGCTGGGCCGGGCGCTCGGCCGGGTCGCGCCAGAAGGGAATGACTATGATGTCCGCCTCGGCCAGGGCCTCCAGCCCATAAGGTGCCAGGATGCTGAATCCCTGTGACGAGTGCGAGCTGGCCTTGCCATCCCCGGCACAGAGTCTGAGTTCGAACAGGGGCTGACCCGGCAGTATGTCGCCGAAGATGAGGCAGGGCACTGAGCAGTGAAAGGGGCTGAAGTGGTCGAAGGCCACGACGGCAACTATCGGGATGGGCATGACGCTGGCCTCTTCTTTGCGCGATGAGCAACCATGATATGCGCTGGCAGCTGAAAGCCGAAGGATGGCCCCAGTTATCACAGCGAGATCATGTCGCCATCTTCCGGCACCCGCACCTGATCCGCCATGCCGTGCTCGGCCAGATAGTCGTGCAACTCCTTGCGTGACAGCACGGCATGATTGACCGCCTCCATGTGGCTGGCAATCAGGGTGGCCTGTGGCGCGGCCTGATAGACGGCCCGCACATCCTCCTTGCCCATGATGATGGAGCCCAGCCCCGGCACCTGGGCATCGCCACAGTTGAGGATGATCACCTCAGGCCCGTGTTGTCGCAGGCTCTGTGCGACCATTTCGTTCCAGACGGTATCACCCGCCAGATAGAGGGTTTTCTCTTGCGGGTGGGAGAAGACCACACCGCACACCTCACCCAGCCGCTCGGCCAACACCGCCATGACCTGATCGTTGCCGTGTTGCCCCTCGGTCTGCTGCAGGCGGATGCCGGCAAATTCGGCCTGCTCGCTCAGCAGGCGCACATCCTTGAAGCCACTGGCGCAGATGGTGTCGGCATCTTTCTGATGTTGCACAAACAGCGGGAGATGCTTGGGGATCTGCTGCTGAGCGACCGGGTCCCAGTGGTCCAGGTGATCGTGGGTGACGATCACCGCATCCACATCGAGTATCTCCGCCAGGGGCAGAGGCAGCTCGACCAGCGGGTTGCGCAGGTGGCTGTTGGCTGTTCCGGCGAAGGCGGGCAGCGTGCCCTTTGCTGCCAGCATGGGGTCGATCAGAAAGCGGGTGCCGGCGTAGTCGATCAGCAGGGTGGCGTTGCGAACCTGGGTAATCTGCATTGTGTAGCTCCGTGATAGTGGCGAGGTGTGCAACCAGTATGACGGGGGATGCGGGGAGCCATGAGTGGCCCGCGGGTCGATTATCGATCCTATCGGGCCAGCTGAACGATACAGTTGTGCGTCGGACAAACTCGAAAAATTTCTTTGATTCTCGCCCTTGAAAGCAAAAAGCCGGGCCCTATATAGGTAACAAGGCCGGAACGCTCGGCAGAGGTTTCGACCAGACGCCCGTCCGACAGGAGGGCAAACCATCCGTTATCGCTCACAAGAGGGTAATACTATGCGTTCTATCGACTTTTCTCCGCTCTATCGTTCTGCCATCGGTTTCGATCGTCTGGCCAATCTTATCGAATCTGCGGCCAGCAATGGCAATGCCGGATATCCCCCCTACAACATAGAGCAGCTGGGTGACAACGACTACCGTATCAGCATGGCGGTGGCGGGCTTTACCCAGGAAGAGCTGGAGTTGAGCTTTCAGGAAAACCTGCTGACGGTGAAAGGCAGCAAGCAGGCCGAGACCGACCGCAACTACCTGTATCAGGGCATAGCCGAGCGGGGTTTCGAGCGTCGCTTCCAGTTGGCCGATTATGTGCGGGTGAAGGGCGCCGACCTGAAGAACGGCCTGCTGCACGTCGAGCTGGTGCGTGAAGTGCCCGAGGCGATGAAGCCGCGCAAGATCGAGATCAACGGCTGACGCCAGACCTCGCCACACATTTTACCAAGCTTCCCGGGTGCCGATGGCGGGCCCGTGGAAATTGAAACCTGTTGCTTATTAGAAGGATAGGATTATGCGTAACCTCGATTTTTCTCATCTCCATTCCAATGCCGTCGGCTTCGAGCGGATGGCCCGTGAGCTGGAAGGCCTGTTTGACCAGAAGGCGGTGGCCTATCCCCCTTACAACATCGAAAAGCGCGATCACGACGGCTATCGCATCACGGTCGCGGTGGCCGGTTTCGAGCGCGAAGAGCTGGAACTGGAGACCGAAAACGGCACCCTCAAGGTGAAGGGGCGCAAGGCAGCCTCTGATGAACGCCAGTTCCTCCATCAGGGCATTGCCGAGCGTGACTTCGAGCTGGCCTTCAAGTTGAGCCAGCACGTGGAGGTGCAGGGCGCCAGGCTAGAGCATGGTCTGCTGACCATAGATCTGGCTCGCGAACTGCCGGAGGCACTCAAGCCTCGCGCCATCCCCATCGGCAAAGCCGAGCCGCTGGCGCTGCCCAACTAAGCCATGAGAAATCAAAAAGGCCTGCGATTGCAGGCCTTTTTGTTTTTGGTTCGCAGGTCAGTTGCTGCCGTAGAGGTCGTTGATCTCGTCCGCCAGTATGGCGATGCCACGGCGCACCAGCTCCTCGCTCTGGGAGTAGTTGAGGCGGATGCACTCCTGGCTGTGGCGCCACTTGGGGTCGTCGATGCCGGGGAAGAAGTAGTGCCCCGGCACTATCAGCAGGTTCTTCGCCTTCAACCGCTCATAAAGTTCCTGGCAGTGAATGGGCAGATCTTCGAACCAGAGCCAGAGGAAGAGGGCGCCTTCCGGCTTGTGGATGTGGAAGCGCGGATCCGGGATCGCCTCACGCAGCAGCCGTACCGCCAGCTCGGCCTTCTGCCGGTAGAAGGGTTTCACCACCTGCTCGCTCAGGGTGATGATCTCGCCACTTTCGATCATTGGGATGGTGATGGCGGGTCCCAGGCTGCCCGGCGCCAGGTTGATGATGCCGCTCAGGTTGGTGATGGCCTGAATGATCTTCTCGTCGGCGATGACGATGCCGCAGCGGGTGCCCGGCAGTCCCAGCTTGGAGAGGCTCATGCAGAGGATGGTGTTGGCGTTCCAGAACGGCTTGGCCTCGCTGAAGATGATGCCAGGGAAGGGCACGCCGTAGGCGTTGTCGATCAACAGCGGAATGCCCTTGTCGCGGGCTATCTGATCCAGATGCTCTATCTCGTCATCGGTCAGCACGTTGCCAGTCGGGTTGGTCGGACGGGAGACGCAGATCACCCCTATATCGTCGCCCACCTGCAGGCTCTCGAAATCCACGTGGTATTTGAACTGGCCATCGGGCAGCTTCTCCATGGTGGGTTTGTACGCCACGAAGTAGTCATCGGTGAGGGCAGAGTCGGCGTAGCCGATATATTCGGGGGCCAGCGGGAACAGCACCTTCTTCTTGCGGCCATCGGCGAACTCGCCGGCCAGCAGGTTGAACAGGTAGAAGAAGGCATTCTGGCTGCCGTTGGTCAGGGCGATATTGCGAGAGGTGATATCCCAGCCGAGCTCCTTGCTGAGCAGGGCGGCCAGCGCCTTGGTGAACCTGTCCTTGCCTTGGGGGCCGTCGTAGTTGGCCATGGCTTTGACCAGTTCGCCATTGTCGAGCAGGTTTTTGGCTTCGGTTTGAAAACGCTCCAGCATGGCGGGGATGGGGGCCGGATTGCCGCCACCCAGCATGATGGCGTCCGGATTGGTCAGCCCCTGATTAAGGTCATCCATGAGTTGGGTAATGCCGGCGTGGCGAGTGAACTTCTCGCCGAACAAGGAAAATTCCATTCGGTGACGGATCCAGAGTCAGTTACGGGGATGTAGCACCATAGCTCAGTTTAAAAGCGGGTGTCGATCAAAATAACGGGACGTTCCACGTGGAACATGACCCGGGAATACGCCGTGGTAAAAAATACCATTTATGGGTTTAAAAATGACCACATTGCTACCCAGATAAGACAAAAATGGGGGCTTTTAACTGATTAATTCAAGCAAAATCATCTAGTTATAAATATGGCACAAGTATTGGAATAGCTATCAGGTCATCTCAACCATACCGGAGCACACCAGATGAAAACCCTGATCGCCACCCTGATAATGAGCACACTGAGCCTGAATGTGATGGCAACTGAAAACCCCAGACCCGAGCTGGATACCGCCCAGCTGGATCAGGCTATCCTGGCTCAGCAGCAGGAGGCATCCCATGCCGTGGTACTGGATGCCATCAGCAACCTCAAGCCACTGGCACTGGATACCCTGGTGGTGGAGGTGAGTTCGGCCGATGCGACTCACCCCGGGAGTTGAGATGGCGCAGGGGAGTCTGCCCCGTATGCTGTCTGAAGAAGCTGATGAAGGCGCTGTCGCTGGAGAACTCCAGCGAAGCGGCCACCCGGCTGATGGGCACGTCTTCGGCCAGCAGTTCCATGGCGCGCAACAGACGCCACTGCTGGCGCCAGGCCTGATAGCTCATGCCTGTGTCTCGCATGAAGATACGGCCTATGGTCTTGTCACTGGCACCCACCCGTCCGGCCAGCCGGTTGAGCCGATCGGGCAGGGTGTCACCCCGTTCTACCTCCTGCAACCAGGCCGTCAGGCGCGGGTCTGCCGGTAGCGGCAGTTGCCAGGATTCCCGCGGCGCTTGCGCCAGCTCCTCCATGAACAGCGCCAGCATCCGGCTCTGCTCCACCTCCGGTTTCTCCCATGGCCAGAGTGCCATTCGTTCTATGATCTCCCGCAGCAACGGGTTGACCGCCATCACCTGCACACTGGCTGGCAGCTCGGGTTGTGGCCGGAAGTAGAGGGAGCGATAGGCCACCACACCGCGCATCAGTACTCTGTGAGGAGTGCCCGCCGGCAGCCAGGCTGCCCGGCTGGGTGGCAGCAGACAGACCTGGTTCGCCAGCTCTATGCTCATGCAGCCCGCCTGGGCAAACAGCAGCTGATGGCGCTGATGCTGATGCAGGCCCGAGTCATGCCAGCCGAGTGCGGAGGCAATGCCGATCACGCTGCCAGCCAGGCTGTCCGGGTCAAAAGGGTGATCGGGGAGAATAAAGGCCATGTGTCCGATTATTGATGTTTATAGTCCTGCTTATTGTAATCGGACAGTCGGCATCTCTCTAGAATAACGACCTCTTGTGAAGGAGGTTTGTCATGAACAACAAGTTGCCACCGCTCTGGCTGGTGGTCGGATTGATGATGTTTCCCCAGATAGTGGAGACCATCTACAGCCCTGTGCTGACGCATATCGCCAGCCAGTTCAGGGTAAGCGACGGGCAGGCATCCCAGACCCTGTCGGTCTATTTTCTGGCGTTTGCGGTGGGCGTGGTCTGTTGGGGGCGGCTCTGCGATCTGATCGGGCGACGCCCCGCCATGCTGGCGGGTCTGTTCACTTACGGGCTCGGCACCTTGCTGGCACTGCTGGCCAACCAGTTCGAGGTGTTGCTGCTGGCCCGGGTCATCTCGGCCTTTGGGGCCGCCGTGGGATCCGTGGTGACCCAGACCATGCTGCGCGACAGCTATCAGGGCAGCGATCTGGCTCGCGTCTTCTCGGTCATGGGGGTCGCGCTATCACTCAGCCCCGTGCTGGGGCTGGTGAGCGGCGGCCTGCTGGCCGAGCAGTTTGGCTATCTCGGTGTCTTCAGCGGCTTGCTGGTGCTGGCCCTGATGCTGGGGGGGATCGCCGGCTGGCGGCTGCCGGAAACCCGTCCCGTGATGACCAGTCGGGTTGCCCTCTGGCCATTGGCATGCCGCATGGTGCGGGATGGCGGACTCTGGCGCAGCGCCCTGCTGGTCGCCCTGTTCAATACCATGCTGTTTGGCTACTACAGCCTAGCGCCGTTTCTGTTTGCCGGATTGGGATTGAATGCCAGCGAGTTTGGCTATTCCGGCCTGGCGTTGGCGCTGGCGACCCTGATCGGTAGCCTGCTGAACCGGCGTTTGCTGGGGGCGGGCTGGTTGCCATCAGCACTGATCCGGCTGGCCTCTGTGCTGGCGCTGGGGGCTGGGGTTGCCGTGTGGGCGAGCCAGGATTCGCTCTGGTTCCTGCTGCCCATGATGGGAGTCGTGGTGGCCTTTGGCATCGCCATTCCCAATGTGTTGAGTCAGGCCTTGCTGTCTTATCGGGAGGTAGCAGGCAGTGCCGGTGCCCTGTTCGGACTGGCCTACTACCTGCTGCTCAGCCTGGGATTGGCGCTGGCGGCCGCTTTGCAGGATCTGGGTCTGCTGCTCCTTGGCTGCGGCCTGCTGGCCGTACTGTGCAGCGGCCGGCGTTCCACGTGAAACATCAGCTGCCGATAAAACGGTAGCCGATGCCGGATTCGGTTTCGATCAGACTGGGTTGCTGGGGGTTATCTCCCAACTTCTTGCGCAGGCTGGCGATGACGATGCGCAGGTAGTGGGTATCTTCCTTGTGGCTCGGGCCCCAGATGTCGTTGAGCAGCTGGGTCTGCATCACCAGCTTGCCGGGGTGGCACACCAGCGCCTGCAGCAGGGCGAACTCCTTGCGAGACAGGGGGATCTCTTCCTCCTTCATGGTCACCTTGTGGCTGCTGGCGTCCAGGGTCAGGCCGCATTGCGGGAAGTGGCGGCATTCGCCGCTGCTGACCCCGGCTCGCTGGCGCAGCAAGACGCGGATGCGGGCCATCATCTCCCCAATGCCGAACGGCTTGCTCATGTAGTCGTTGGCGCCCGCGTCCAGCAACCGCACCTTCTCCTGCTCCGAATCCCGCGCCGACAGCACCAGTACCGGGTGCTGGTGGTGCTCACGAATCGTCTGCAGTATCTGGATGCCGTCTCCGTCCGGCAGGCCGAGATCCAGGATCACCAGATCGGGATTGAGGTGGCGATACTGCTCCAATCCCTCATTGACGCCCACCGCCTCGCTGACCTGATGGCCCTCGGCGATCAGGCTGATCCGCAGAAAGCGGCGGATCGCCGCTTCATCATCAATGACCAGGATATGAGCCATCTAGCCTCCAGTGGCGAATGTTGGGGAGGGAACTGGCGATGGCAGCATGCACTCTCTGTAGCCCCCATGACAAAGGATGGGATCCATCATACCTCCGGTGAGTTGAGGGTGAGCGGCAGTGAGATGCGCATGCAGGTGCCGTTGCCGTTGGGGCCGGAAAATGCCCAGATGCGGCCGCCATGAGCCTCTATCATAGCGCGGGAAATGGCGAGGCCAAGCCCGGTGCCGCGACTGCCGCAATCACCGACCGGCTGGGTGTAGAACAGATTGAAGATCTTGTCCCGATCCGACTCGGCGATGCCGACCCCGATGTCGATGATGTCGATGATGAGATCCGGATCCGCCAGCATCACCTTGAACTCTATGGGGGTGCCGGCCGGCGAGTAGCGGGAGGCGTTGTCGAGGATATTGACCAGCACCTGCTCGATCAGGGCGCCGTGCACGTAGAGCTGGGGGATCTGCTGATCGAAGTGCACCAGCAGCTTGTGCTGGCGCCAGGAGGATTCCAGCCGCTTGCGGGCGCTCTCCACCAGATCCGCCAGGTCGACCCAGTCCCGCTTCAACTGGAAGTCCGGCGAGCCTATGCGGGTCATGTCCAGCAGGTTCTGCACATAGCTGTGCAGGCGGCGCGCCTCGTCCTGTACCGAATGGAGCAGTTCGTTGCGATCCTCTGCGCTGATCCGATCACCGTATTCCAGCAAGGTGCTGCCGGCCCCCATTATGGTCGCCAGCGGCGTCTTCAGATCGTGGGAAACCGACGAGAGCAGGGCGGCGCGCATCCGATCCGTCTCCGCCTGCAGCTGGCTGTCGGCCAGCCGCTCGTTGAGATCGATCCTGGCCAGGGCGGCGCGGATATCGGTGAGCAGGGCCTGCAGCTGATGTTCGGCCGAGGAGGCGAGCGGGTTGGACAATCGAATGCCGAGCACCAGATCATCGGTGAGATGGTGATATTGCGCCTCGGCGGCATTGAGGGTAGCCGTGTGGGCCCCCGCGCTCTGCTTCTGGGCCAGGCACCAGTCGATGGCCGCCTTGTCGGTCTGCCCGGGTCTGTGCTGCGCCGATCCCGCCCTGTGCTGATAATCCTGGTCGAGGGCAAAGACGGGCTGGGTCAGGGCCAGAGAGATGGCCTGGGTGCCTTGCCTGAGCACCTCTTCCGGGCTGCTGGCGGTGGCCAGCCCCTGGCTCAGCGACAGCAGGGCATTGCCGAGCTGCTGGGTCTCGCGCAGGCCGATCAGCTGTTGCCGCTGGCGGGAGGCGAGTCGTCCCGCCGTCATGCCGACGATGAGCAGCACGAACAGGGTGAGCAGGTCGCTGTGGCTGGCCACGTTCAGGGAGAAGTAGGGGGCGGTGAACAGCAGATTGTGAGCGACGAAGCCCAGCACGGCCGCCAGTATGGCGGGCACCAGACTGGTGGTGAGCGCCGTGGCCAGCACCCCCAGCACGAACAGCAGTGGCAGGGAGGCGGGCGGCAGCCAGTGGGAGAGCCCCCAGGCGGTGGCCGAGGTCACCGCCATTATGGTGATGGCCAGCAGGCTCTGGCGAATATCCTTGGGGTGGAGTGGTTGCAACCCCAGGCCTGGCTTGCGTTTCTCCGTGTCCACCAAGGTGATTTCGAGCCCCTGCGCCTGCTTGAGCAGGTGTTGCACCAGGGAGCGGCGCCAGGGGGCCTTGTGGGGTTTGCCGAGCAGCAGCTGCGAGACCTGTTGCTGTTCGGCGGTTTCCAGCAGGGTGCTGGCCACCGCCGGGCTGGAGAGGGTCAGCACCTTGGCACCTAGGTGGGAGGCCAGCGCCAGCGCCTGCTCCAGCTCGGCGGAGCGTTGCCCCTTGCTGTCGATGTGCACCACCAGCCAGGGCAGCTGGCGGCGCTGGGCGAAGCGGTGGCCGTAGCGCACCAGCGCCGAGCCGTGCTGATCGCCGAGGCAGACCATCAGCTTGCCCCGCAGCGGCAGCGTGGCCTTGCCCGCAGCCTGCCACTGCAGTTGCAGATCCCCCTCCACGTGGCTGGCGGCGGTCTGCATCGCCAGCTCGCGCAGGGCGGTCAGGTTGTTGAGGGAGAAGAAGGATTGCAGGGCGGCCTTGGCCTGATGGGGCACATAGACCTTGCCCTCCTTGAGCCGGCCGAGCAGCTCCTTGGGGGGCAGGTCTATCAGTATGATGCTGTCCGCCTCCAGCAGCACCTGATCCGGCAGTGTCTCCTTGACCCTGACCCCTGTCAGTTGCCACACCAGATCGTTGAGGCTCTCCAGGTGCTGCACGTTGAGGGTGGAGTAGACGTCGATGCCGGCACCGAGCAGCTCCTCCACATCCTGCCAGCGTTTCTCGTGACGGCTGCCCGGCGCGTTGCTGTGGGCCAGCTCATCCACCACCACTATGGCGGGTTTGCGTTCGAGCAGCGCATCCAGATCCATCTCCTCCAGCCGTTGCTGGCGGTGGAGATGGATCTGGCGCGGCTGGATGGCGAGCTTGTCGAGCAGGGCCAGGGTCTCCTGACGGCCATGGGTTTCTACCACGCCGATCAGGATGTCGACCCCTTCCCGTGCCTGTTCCCGCACGGCTTGCAGCATGGCGTAGGTCTTGCCTACGCCGGGGGCGGCGCCGAGAAAGACCTTCAGCTTGCCCTTGTGTTCCTGCTCCAGGCTCGCCAACAAGGCATCGGCCCGCACCTCGTCACGCATTTCCGTACTCCTGCTTCAGGCTTGCCAACAAGGCGCCAGCCGTTACCTCGTCATGCATTTCCGTACTCCTGCTCCAGGCTTGCCAGCAGGGCACCGGCATCAGCCATTACCTCATCACGCATTACTATCCTTATCGAGCAACCGCTGGCTCAGTTCGAAAATGTGGGATACCGGTCCTCTCTATCAAGCGTCCTTGTCGAGCTGCAGGTTCAGCTGGAGTATGTTGACCACTTGCGGGCCAAGGATACCAGCTTGTGCACTGGACTTGACCTGCTCCGTCAGCAAGGCGGGATCAAGCCCTCGCTGTTTGGCCACTCTTTCCACCTGAGCCAGTACGGCATCCACCGGCAGATGGGGGTCCAGGCCGGAGGCGGATCGGGTCAGCATGGCGGGTGATGCGTCACCGGTTGGCGCCTGGACTTCGGTGTTGGCAAACTGGGCCCGCAGCGGTGAGCTCATGCCCAGATTGGATGCACCACCGCCTATGGTGGCGAAGTCGCTGGCGGAGGGGCGGGAGTGGAAGTACTCGGTTCGCTCGAATTTCTGCGCCAGCAGGGCACTGCCGATCAGCTGCTGTTTGCCGTTGGTCAGCTGGCTGCCGTTGGCCTGCCAGGGGAACATCAGCTGGGCCAGCCCTGTCACCGCCAGCGGGTAGCCGACACCCAGCAGCAGGGTCAGGGTCAGCAGGGTTCTGATTGCTATCATGATTCTCTTGCTCCAAACAGATTGATGGGGTGCAGGCCAGGCTTGCACCCCGCTATGTCGTTACACCAGACCCAGGCCAGTGATGACCAGGTCGATCAGCTTGATTCCAATGAATGGCACTATCAGACCACCGACGCCGTAGATCAGCAGGTTGCGGCGCAGCAGGCTGGCGGCGGATCCCTTCAGGCTGACCCCGCGCAGGGCCAGCGGCACCAGCGCCACTATGATGAGGGCGTTGAAGATGATGGCCGACAGAATGGCGCTCTGCGGGCTGCCCAACTGCATCAGGTTCAGTGCCCCCAGCTGCGGATAGGCGGCGATGAACAGGGCCGGCAGTATGGCGAAGTACTTGGCCACGTCGTTGGCGATGGAGAAGGTGGTCAGGGCGCCGCGGGTCACCAACAGCTGTTTGCCGACCAGCACCACGTCCAGCAGCTTGGTGGGGTTGGAGTCCAGATCCACCAGGTTGCCCGCCTCCTTGGCGGCCTGAGTGCCTTCGTTCATGGCCAGACCCACGTCGGCCTGGGCCAGCGCAGGGGCGTCGTTGGCACCGTCACCGCACATGGCGACCAGGCGGCCATCGGCCTGCTCCTGGCGGATATAGGCCAGTTTCTTCTCGGGGGTGGCTTCGGCGATGAAGTCATCCACCCCTGCCTCGGCGGCGATGGCGGCGGCGGTCAGCGGGTTGTCGCCGGTGATCATCACTGTCCGTATCCCCATGTGACGCAGGATCTGGAAGCGGGCCTTGATGCCGGGCTTGATGATGTCCTTGAGGAACACTACCCCCAGCAACTTCTCGTGGGTACAGACCAGCAGCGGGGTGCCGCCCTGGCGGGCTATGTTGTCGACCGACTTGAGGATCAGCTCGGGCACCGCCTTGCGCTCGAGGGAGAGGTAGTTGAGCACAGCATCCACAGCCCCCTTGCGATATTGATGACCGTTGCGATCCAGTCCGCTCAACCGGGTCTCGGCGCTGAACGGGATCAGCTTGTCACTCTCCAGCTGGCTCGGCTTGGCCATGCTCTTGCCTGCCAGGGTCAGGATGGACTTGCCTTCCGGCGTATTGTCGCCGAGGGAGGCCAGCATGGCTGCCTGGGCCAGCAGGGAGGGATCCACACCGGGTGCCGGGATCAGCTCGTCGGCCATGCGGTTGCCGAAGGTGATGGTGCCCGTCTTGTCCAGCAGCAGGGTACGCACATCACCGGCGGCCTCCACGGCGCGGCCCGACTTGGCAATCACGTTCAGCTTCACCAGCCGATCCATGCCGGCGATGCCGATGGCGGAGAGCAGGCCGCCTATGGTGGTCGGGATCAGGGTGATGAAGAGGGCCAGCAGGTAGAGCCTGGGCACCTGGGTGCCGTTGTAGTTGAGGAACCAGGGCAGGGTAGCCACCACCAGCAGGAAGATCAGGGTCAGACCCACCAGCAGGGCATCGAGTGCCATCTCGTTCGGGGTCTTCTGGCGCTTGGCCCCTTCCACCAGCGAGATCATCCGGTCCAGCGTGCTCTCACCCGGATTGTTGCTCACTCGTACCCAGATCTCGTCCGAAACCACAGTGGTGTTGCCGGTCACGCCGCTGCGGTCGGTGCCGGATTCGCGGATGACGGGGGCGGATTCACCCGTGATGGCCGCCTCGTTGACCGAGGCGATGCCGGCCACCACTTCACCATCGGCCGGGATCATCTCGCCGCTGCGCACCAGCACCAGATCGCCTTTCAGCAGGCTGGTGGCGGGCACCCATTCACCCTGTCCATCCTTGGCATCCGTGACCCGGCGCGCCTTGAGCTGGCTCATGCCGGCCTTCAGGCTGTCGGCTCTCGCCTTGCCGCGTCCTTCGGCCAGGGTCTCGGCGAAGTTGGCAAACCAGAGGGTCAGCCAGAGCCAGGCTGTCAGCTGCCAGGCCAGGCTGGGAGCCACGCCCGACAGGGGTTGGCCCAGCAGGGATTCCACGGTCGCCATCACGGCGGCCAGCCAGAGGGTGAACAGTATGGGGCTGCCAAACAGTGCCTTGGGGTTGAAGCGATAGAGGGCTTCGACCATGGCTTGCACAATCTGCGAGCTCTGTTTCTTGGCCTTCACCTTCTCGGTGCTGGCCGTCATTGAGATGGACTTGCTCATTAGAAAGCTCCCTGTATCAGGCTCAGATGTTCGGCCACGGGTCCCAGTGCCAGCAGTGGCAGGAAGGAGAGGCCGCCAATCAGCAGTACTGTGATGATCAGCAAGGTAATAAACAGTGGCCCCCGGATCGGGAAGTCACCTTCACCCGTCTCCTGGCGCGGAGCGCGGGCGAGCTGGCCGGCGATGGCCAGCACGGGGATGATGTAACCGAAGCGTCCGAGCAGCATGGCCAGCGCGATGGCGATGCACTGCCAGCTATCGGCGGCGGCAAAGCCCGCGAAGGCGGAACCGTTGTTGCCGGCAGCCGAGGCGTAGGCATAGATCAGCCGTGACAGGCCGTGCGGGCCTTCATGACCTATGACGGTGGCGGCATCCGGCATCAGCAGGGTCACGCCACCGATCACCAATACCCCGACCGGCATCACCAGCATGCTGGCGACCACCCACTTCATCTCTGTGATACCGAGGCGTTTGCCCAGATAGGTCGGGGTGCGACCCACCATGAGGCCACACAGGAACACGGTCAGCAGCACGAACAGCATCATGCCGTAGATGCCGGCACCCACGCCGCCGAACACCACTTCACCCAGCAGCATGTTGATCATGGCGACCATGCCGGCGAGGGGGGCAAAGCTGTCGTGCATGGCGTTGACCGAGCCGTTGGAGGCGGCCGTGGTCGCCACTTCCCAGATGCTGGAGAGCACTGGGCCGAAGCGGCTCTCCTTGCCTTCCCAGTTGCCCATCTGAGTGGTGAGGTGAGCGAGGTTGGGATCCTGCTTCATCTCCTGGGTGAGGGAGAGGCAGAGCCCCAGCACCAGCATGATGGTCATGGCGATGAGGATGGCGCGACTGTGGGCCACATCCTTCACGTAGCGGCCCAGGGTGCAGACCATGGCGGCGGCTATGGTGAGCAGGGCGACCATTTCCAGCCAGTTGGAGAGGGCGGTCGGATTCTCGAACGGGTGAGCCGAGTTGATGCCGAAGAAGCCACCGCCGTTGGAACCGAGCTGCTTGATGGCGATCTGGGACGCGGCAGGGCCGAGCGGCAGCAGCTGTTCCTGACCTTCCAGGCTGTGGAACGGCAGATAGGCCGACAGCGTCTGGGGCACGCCCTGCCATACCAGCAGCAGCGCCATGATCAGCGCCATTGGCAGCAGCACGTAGAGGCAGAAACGCACCAGATCCTGCCAGAAGTTGCCGATGTGAGTAGTTTGCTGGCGGGATATGCCGCGGAACAGGGCGATGGCGACGGCTGCGCCCGTCCCGGCGGAGACGAAGTTCTGGGTGGTGAGCCCCACCATCTGACTGAAGTAGGAGAGGCTGGCCTCACCGGAATAGGCTTGCCAGTTGGTGTTGGTCATGAAGCTGACGGCCGTGTTGAAGGCCATTTGCCAGCTCAGGCCGGGCAGTTGCTGCGGGTTGAGGGGCAGCAGGCCTTGCGCCATCAGGATCAGGAACAGCAGGCCGAAACCGGCGCCGTTGAATGCCAGCAGGCTGAGGGCGTAGGACTTCCAGTCCTGCTCCCGTCCGTCCGTGCCACAGCAGGCCAGGGTGGCGCGCTCTATGGGCGACAGCCAGCGGCTCTGCCCCTCGAATACCCGATACAGGTAGCCGCCAAGCAGGGGGGCCGGCAGCAGGATCAGCAGCACAAAGGCCACCGGATAGATCACTTCTTGCCACATAGTCAGTTCCTCACTCGTGGCTGCGCGTTAACGCACGCAACAGATAGCCCATCAGGGCGAGGACCAGCAGCAGATATAGCCAATTCATATCGACTCCATTGAGATAATTAGCTGCGAGAGTCGACGTAAAACCCTATCGACTCCGTTGGTGTCATTGACGTTGAAAGGGTATGTAAAACCGGCGTAAAGGCGCCATAAAGCGGCATGGAGGTGGCGTAAAATCGGCGTAAAAAGCGCAGGTTTGTCGGGGTTGTCGAAGGGCAGATATGAAAAAACCCGGCCTGGGCCGGGTTTGGTAGCAAGTTGCTGAAGCTAGCCTGATGGTGATGAGGCCAGCTTCAAACGTGCTTATCGCATTGTCACAAACTCTTCCGCGCTGGTCGGATGAATGGCCACGCAGTTGTCGAAGTCGGCCTTGGTGGCGCCCATCTTCATGGCGACGCCAAAGCCCTGCAGTATCTCGTCCATGGCAAAGCCGATGCCGTGCAGGCCGACCACTTTTTCTTCCGGTCCGACGCAGACCAGCTTCATGCGGGTAGGCTGACGATGCTGGGTCAGGGCCGAATACATGGCGGTGAACTGGCTGCGGTAGACCTTCACCTGGCTCTCGCCATATTCGGCGATGGCTTCCGGTTCAGTCAGCCCTATGGTGCCGATGGGCGGGTGGCTGAACACCACGGTCGGCACCAGATCGTAGTTGAGGTGCTCGTTCGGCTTGTTGTTGAACAGCCGCTCGGAGAGACGACGGCCCGCCGCGACGGCCACCGGAGTGAGCTGGATGCGGCCCGTGTTGTCACCGACGGCATAGAGGTTGGCGACGGTCGTGTTCTGGAACTTGTCGGTCGGGATGAAGCCCTTCTCGTCCAGCTCGACACCGGTGGCGGCCAGGTTGAGGTTGTCGGTGGCCGGAGTGCGGCCTATGGCCCAGATCAGGCAATCGACGGTCAGGTGGCGACCATCTTCCAGTTGCAGGGTCAGGCTGTCATCGGCGTTCTTGAGCACAGCCTTGGGGATGGCGTGGGTGTGCAGCTTGGGCCCTTCCTGCGCCATGATCTCAACCAGAGTCTCGTGGATCATGGGGTCGAAGTTGCGCAGCGGCGCGTGCTTGCGCACCACCAGGTGGGTCTCGGAGCCGAGCGCCTGCATCACGCCGGCGATCTCCACGGCTATGTAGCCGGCACCGACCACGGCAACCCGCTTGGGCTGCGCCTGCAGATCGAAGAAACCATCGGAATCTATACCCAGCTCGGCACCCGGAATGGCGGGTACTTCTGGACGGCCACCTGTGGCGATCAGTATATGATCGGCGCTGTACTGCTCGCCGTTGACCTCGATCGTGTTGCTATTGACGAAGCGGGCGAAGCCCTTGACGACGGTGATCTGGTTCTTGCCCAGCACGTTCTCGTAGGACTTGTGAATGCGGCCGATGTAGGCCTGGCGGGACTCGACCAGCTTGGCCCAGCTGAAGTGGTTGAGTGTGGTGTCGAAGCCGTAGTCGGCGCCATATTTCAGGGCATCGGCGATCTGGCCCGCATACCACATGGCCTTCTTCGGCACGCAGCCGACGTTGACGCAGGTTCCACCCAACTCTTTGGCTTCAATCAGGGCGACTTTCTTGCCGTACATGGCAGCCCGGTTGGCCGAGGCGATGCCGCCGCTGCCGCCACCGATGGCGATATAGTCAAAATGCTGTGCCATTGCGAGGTTCTCCGCTCATTAAGAATGCAATCACAGCATGATGGGGATAAAGCGGCTGGCTCACAAGAGCCAGCGCTCAGTTATGTTGGATCGGCAGACGAATATGGAACTGGGCGCCGTTGCCCGGTTCACTGACGCAGTTGATGCGGCCACGCAGCAGCTGCACCACCAGGTTGTAGATGATGTGGGTGCCGAGCCCGCTGCCGCCCTGGCCCCGCTTGGAGGTGACGAAGGGGTCGAAGATGCGTGGCAGTATCTCGGGCGGGATACCGCGGCCGTTGTCGCTGTAGTCGATCATCAGCTCCTCACCCTGTTGTTCCACCTTGATGGTGATCTTCTTCGGCTTGTCCCAGTTGTCGAAGCCATGGTTGATGGAGTTGAGGATCAGGTTGGAATAGATCTGGGTGAAACTGCCGGGGAAGGAGAAGATCGACAGCTTGGGATCGCACTGTATGTCCACCTCGCACTGGGCCTTCTTCAGCTTGTGGCCGAGGGAGACCACCACCTGATGCAGGTTGTCGGCGAGGCTGAAGTTGTAACGCGCCTCGGACGACTGATCGACCGCCACCTGCTTGAAGCTGGCAATCAGCTCCGAGGCGCGTCTCAGGTTGCCCTGCAGCAGTTGCATGGACTCGTCGAGGTTGACGGTGAACTCGTTGAGATAGGAACGCGAGAGCTGTTTGGAGTCGATGTGCAGCTTGAAGTCGGCCACCCGCTCCTGCAGATAGGAGGAGGCGGTCACGCTGATGCCGATGGGGGTGTTGATCTCGTGCGCCACCCCGGCCACCAGCGAGCCGAGGGAAGCCATCTTCTCCGATTCCACCAGGGTCTGCTGGGCCTGTTTCAGGTCGTCGTAGGCCTTGCCCAGCTGATCGTTGGCGTCGCTCAGGCTGCGGGTTCGCTCCACCACCTTGCCTTCCAGCTGTTCGTTGAGCTGGATGATCTCCCGCTCCACCTTCTTGAGGCGGGTGATGTCGTAGCCGAACCCGATGAGATACTTGAGGTTGAGGCCCTCGTAGAAGGGGGCGAAAGTCCACTGCAGCACCAGCTCATGGCCCTGCTGGTCATGCATGATGACCTCTTTGTCCTCGATGGAACCGTGATCGGCCAGGATCAGCGCCAGCTCTTCACGCTGTGCCTGGCTGACGAACAGATCCAGCCAGCTGTGCTGCAAGATCTCCTGCTGGTGGTAGCCGGTCAGCAGTATGGCGGCCGGGTTGATGCTGGCGATGGTGAGGTTGGGTTCCATGCAGCAGATGAGCATGTTGGCCGAGTTGATCAGGGTGGCGGAGAAGTCCCGCTCCTGTTGCAACTGTTCCGCCGCCTGATGGCGCGCCGCAAACTCGTCGTTCAGCCGTGTTCGCATCTGGTTGAGGGTGGCGACCAGGGTATCCAGCTCATCGGGTTTCTTGCGGGGCAGGGGGCGCCCCTCCAGCGTCAGCTCTATGGCCAGCCTATCCAGATTGAATTTCTGGGCATAGTTGGCGATGCGGTTGAGGTGACGGACCACCAGATAGTAAATGATGATCAGGATGCAGAATGAGACCACCAGCGTCTTGATGGTCTGGCTGACCATGATGAGCACGGATTTTTCGATCAGGCGCTGGTAGATCTGTTCGAGGGAGGCGGCGACGAACAGCTTGCCGACCACTTCACCCTGATAGGTGAGATTGAACTCGCGGGAGATGTCGTAGCTTTCACGCTCCACCCCCTGGGTCAGCAGCGGCACTTCCGAGTTGCCGAGCATCTCCTTGACCATCACGAACTGCATGTTGGGCAGGTTCATGATGCCTTCTATCTGTACCTTGACCTGCTCTTCATCCAGGTTCCACAGGCTGGCGGCGATGGGCTGCAGGAAGGAGGCCTCGATCTGGCCGATGCTGTCCTCGATGACGGCGACATCCTTGCGGTAATCCCAGGCAAGCTGCAACACCGTAATGATCATCGCCAATACGGTACTGCACACCAGAATGTAGGAGAGCAGGCGGTATGAGAGCCCGTTACGGCCGACGGCCCTCGCGGTCTTGGAGAAGAGTCCTGACATGGCGTCCTTGCGGTCTGGATATATTGCCATTTAGTTTAACTGCTTCATGCACTTATGTCGTGTTTCGTTAGCGGGATAAAAAAAGGCCCCGAATCGGGGCCTTTTGCATTCAAATCGGTGATCAATGACTCCCTTTCGCCTTGGGCGGGATGGATTCATCAAACACGGGCAAGGGTTTGTGCTCGGAGGCCAGGTAGGTGTAAATCACCGGCAGCACGAACAGGGTGAAGATGGTACCGATCGCCAGACCGGCCACTATCACTATGCCGATGCTGAAGCGCTGGGCTGCACCGGCGCCGGCCGCGTACAGCAGCGGGATCAGACCCGCGATCATGGCCGCCGTGGTCATCAGGATGGGGCGCAGCCGCACCTTGGCCGCCTGCATCACCGCCTGGGTCCGGTTCAGACCGTGCAGCAGCTGCTCCTCCTTCGCCACCTCGCAGATCAGGATCCCGTGCTTGGTGATCAGGCCGACGAGCGTGATCAGGCCCACCTGGGAGTAGATGTTCATGGTGGCCATGCCCCACGCCAGTGCAATCAAGGCACCACTGATGGCGAGCGGGACCGACACCATGATCACCAGGGGGTCACGTACCGATTCGAACTGGATGGCCAGCACCAGGAAGATGATGGCCAGCGCCAGTGCGAAGGTGGCATAGAGGGCGTTGCCTTCGGTCACGAACTGGCGAGCCTCACCCATGAAGTCGTAGCGATAGCCTTGCGGCAGCTTCTCTTCGGCTGTGGTCTTGAACCAGTTGATCGCGTCCCCCATGGCCACACCCGGTGCCGGTACGGCGCCTATGGTAGCGGAGTTCAGCTGGTTGAAGTGGGGCAGGGCACGGGGCTCGCCCACGACTTCGATGTTGATCAGGCTGCCCAGCGGGATGGATTTGCCGTCGGCCGCACGCACGTAGTAACCCTTCATGGATTCCGGGTTCATACGGTATTTGCGCTCGACCTGGGGGATCACCTCGTAGGAGCGGCCATCCAGGTCGATGCGGTTGACGTAACCGTCCGCCATCATGGTGCCCATGGTGATGCCTATGTCCTGCATGGTGATGCCGTAGGCACCCGCCTTGTCCTTGTCGATCTTGATCTTCATGGTGGCGGAGTCGTAGTTCAGATCGAGATCCGAATAGACGAACTGGCCATTGGCCTGGGTGGCCGTCAGCATCTCGCTGGCGATCAGGAACAGGCTCTCGAAGCTGTTCGGGGTGGTGATGACGAACTGGATCGGCAAGCCGCTCGATGCACCCGGCAGTTCAGGGAACTGGAAGGTGGTGATGGCCATCCCTGGGATGTCCTTCACCAGTCCGGCGACCCGATCCAGCACCTCTTTCTGGCTCGCTTCACGCTGGCTCCATGGCACCATGGAGGCGATACCAAACGCCTGATTGGCGTTGAATACCCCGGAGAAGACCTGGGAGTAGGCGATTTCCGGCTGCTCATCCAGGATCTTGTTCACGTCCGCCATGGTGTTTTCGATGTAGTCCAGGTTGGCGTTGGAGGGCGCCGTGCCCAGCACCGCCATGACGCCCTTGTCTTCCGACGGCGCCAGCTCGCTCGGGATGAACTTGAACAGCAACGGCAGGCTGCCGAATACGATGACGGCGAATACCACGACCACGATGCGCTTCTGCATCACAGCGTGCAGCATGCTGTCGTAGCGTTCCGTCATCCGATCCAGCAGGTGGTGCACAGTGCTCTCGAACTTGCCCGGCTGCTCGTTGGCCTTGAGCATCTTGGCGCACATCATGGGTGACAGGGTCAGCGCTATGATGCCGGAGACGAATACCGCCCCCGCCAGGGTCAGCGCGAACTCCTTGAACAGGGAGCCGGTGATGCCTCCCATCAAAGCGATCGGCGCATACACGGCGGCCAGGGTGACCGTCATGGCGATAACCGGCACGGCTATTTCGCGAGTCCCTATGATGGCGGCCCGGAAGGGCTCCTCCCCTTGCTTGATGTGGCGGTCGACGTTCTCCAGCACCACTATGGCGTCATCTACCACCAGACCGATCGCCAGCACCATGGCCAGCAGTGTCATCAGGTTTATCGAGAAGCCGAACAGATCCATCATCATCACCACGCCGATCAGGCTGAGCGGAATCGTGATGATGGGGATGATGACGGCCCGGAACGAGCCGAGGAACAGGGTGATCACCACCAGTACGATGGCGGCCGCCTCCAGTATGGTCTTGATGACCTCGTGGATGGACTCGTTGATGGCGATGGTGGAGTCATACAGCACGTTGGCCTGCATGGTGCTCGGCATGTTGCTCTTCAGGCTCGGCAGCAACTCCAGCACGTCGTGGGCAATGTTGATGGGGTTGGCGGTCGGCGCCGCGTTGACCGCCATGACCACGGCTTCGCGGCCGTTGGCACTGGCCCGGTAGATGTCGTGGCTCTTCTCCAGCGTCACCTTGGCGATGTCGGAGAGGCGGATCACCTTGCCGTCACGGGTGGCCACCACCAGTCGCTTGAGCTCCTCGGTATTGCTGACCTGGGTCTTGGCATTGCCGTTGAACAGGGTGAAGTAACCCGTCGCCTGACCGGTGGCCGACTGATAGTTGTTGCTGTTGAGCACAGTCATCACGTCGCTTGAGGTCAGGTTGAAGGCCGCCATCTTGGCCGGATCCAGCCATACCCGCAGGGCAAACTCGACACCGCCGTAGAGATCTACCTTGGACACGCCGCCCACGGTAAACAGCTGTGGCTTGATGACCCGCTCCAGATAGTCGGTGATCTGGCTGGAGTTCAGCTCCGGGCTGGTGAAGCCGAGGTAGAGCACCGCCGTGGTGGAGCCGGTGGAGGAGGTGACCGAGGGGTCTTCCGCCTCTTTCGGCAACTGGGATCGCACCGAGTTGACCTTGGCCAGTATGTCAGACAGCGCGGCGTTCGGGTCGGTGTTGAGCTTCATGAAGGCCGTGACGGTGGAGCTGCCCAGCTGGCTGGAGGAGGTCATGAAGTCGATGTTGTCGGCTTGCGCCACCGCCTGTTCCAGCGGCTGGGTGATGAAGCCCTGGATCAGGTCGGCACTGGCACCGTAGTAGCTGGTGCTGACCGTGATCACCGTATTGGTCACCTCGGGGTATTCCCGCACCTGCATCTTGAAGATGGCCTGAAAGCCCAGCAGGGCGATCAGGAAGCTGAGCGAGATCGCCAGCACAGGCCGTTTTATGAATATGTCAGTAAATCGCATTGCAGATCTCCGCGCTTACAGCATCGGGGTTTGTGCCGGAACGGCCAGGGCATCGTTTTCGACCACGCGCACCTTGGTGTCGTTGCTCAGGCGAACCTGGCCCGACAACACTATCTCGTCCCCGGCCTTGATGCCGGACAGCACATGTACGTCATTGCCGCGACGCTCGCCCGCCTTGACCACGACCTGCTTGGCCCGTTTCATGCCGTCCACCTCGTGGATGACATAGACGTTTTCGCCATACAGGGTGAAGGAGATGGCCGATTGCGGGATCACCATCTGCTCTTTGACCGTGGGCAGTATGATGCTGGCACGGGCAAACATGCCTGAACGGAGCTGGCCGTCGTTGTTCGGGATGTCAGCCTGTACCTGGATCAGGCCGCTCTGGTAGTTGACGGCCGGCTCGATGGCGGTGATGTGGCCATCAAACTGGGTCTGGGGATAGGCATCCACGTTGATCTTGATGATCTGGCCCAGAGTGATTTTCGAGATGTCGGTCTGGGGCACGGTGAAGCGCAGGCGCATCACGCTGGTGTCTTCCAGCCGCACTATGTCGGTACCCGGTTGCAGGTACTGGCCGAGGAAGACGTTGCGCAGGCCGACCACACCGCCGAAGGGGGCGCGGACTTCACGGCGGGCTATGGTCGCCTTCAGACTCTCGATGTCGGCCTCCAGCGAGCGGTAGCTGGCTTCGGCATCATCCAGCTGATCCTTGGAGATGGAGCTCTTCTTGAAGAGGTTCTGGAAGCGCTCGTACTTGGCGCGCGCCGCCGGCAGCTTGGCCAGGGAGGCTTGCAGATTGGCCTTCTCCACGCTGGAGTCCAGGCTCAGCAGCAGCTGCTCCGCCTTGACCGGCTTGCCGGATTCGAAGGTGATGGCATCGATGGTGCCCGCCAGTTCGGTGGACAGCGTCACCCCCTGGTTCGGTTCGATGAAGCCGATCGCTTCTATGGTCGGTACCCAGTCCTGCGCCTTGGTCACCATGGCGGTCACCGGGAACTCGGGTTCAGGCCGGTTGGCCATGAACTCTGCAATCTTCTTCTGCTTGAACATATTGAAGCCGATGACGCTGCCAAACAGGGCAAGCGCTATCAGCAACATGATGGCCATCCACTTTTTCATGAACAGGCTCCTGAGGTGGAAAAATTGGGGTTTAAAATGGCATTCCAGCTGGCCCGGATCACGGCTTCCAGCTGTTCTTGCGTCAGTTCAAAGTGGTGAACCTGGCGTTGCAACGCCAGACTTCCCACGCAATCCAGGCTCAGCACCTGCAGTGCCCGGACTGGTAGATCGATAAACAGACCTTGTTCACGTCCCCGTTCGAAGAAGCGATCCAGAGGTGCCCAGGCGGCTATGATGACTGGGTTTTTCTCCAGTTCGGCTCCCAGCGGAGAGCTCTCATACTGCAACTTGCATTTGAGCGCGTTGGGCTCGTCGGCAAAAATGGCGTGGATGTTGAGCCACAAGCGCCGAAATTGCTGAAACGACACCTCCTCTATCTGCACCCCTTCCATGACCAGGGGATGACACTGGAGTATGGTGTGCTGATAGAGCTGGCGGATCAGATCATCTTTGTCACTGAAGTAGCGATAGATGGTGCCCGCCGCGACCTTGGCTCTCTTGGCCACCACGGCAATGGATAGCCCGTGGAAACCCTGCTCGCCGAGTACTTCATGCGCCGCATTGAAAATGCGTTCTTTCTTGTTCATGACTCGATTATCACAACGGCTGAATGAACGTTCATTCATTTTAGGGGGGCCTTGAGGCAAGTCAAGTTCTGCTGCGCTCTTGACCACCATAGTGGGGGGACAAAGTAACGAGGGAGGACTGGATCCAGCCTGAATGAAGGGAAAATGGCATAAAACAGCCATAAATGATGGAAAAACAATCGGTTGATTCAGCGCAGGCAAAAAAGTGTAGACAAGCATGCTCCCATCATCAATAATGCGCCCCGTTCGACAGCGTAGCGCCCGTAGCTCAGCTGGATAGAGCGCTGCCCTCCGGAGGCAGAGGTCACAGGTTCGAATCCTGTCGGGCGCACCATCAAACGTGCGCCAGTTAAACGGGCGTTGTTGTGGAACGAAAACAGCTGTGGTGGCTGTAGCTCAGTTGGTAGAGTCCCGGATTGTGATTCCGGTTGTCGTGGGTTCGAGCCCCATCAGCCACCCCATTTTACAGCTTGTCAGGTATGCGAAGGTGGCGGAATTGGTAGACGCGCTAGCTTCAGGTGTTAGTGCCCCCCGGGTGTGAGGGTTCGAGTCCCTCTCTTCGCACCATACTTGCTGTATGACGAGGATGATCACAAGTGGTCGTCTTTGTGCTTTAGAGTACTTAGTAAAGAAAATTGTCTCGGTGATTAGCGCAGCCCGGTAGCGCATCTGGTTTGGGACCAGAGGGTCAAAGGTTCGAATCCTTTATCACCGACCATATTCAGAAAAACCTCGCTTAGGCGGGGTTTTTCGCTTTCTGGCGTTTGCCATCTCTCCTGTCGTCACACCTTGTCACGTCTGTTTACACTTCTGTTGGCACTTTCTCACCACCGCTTCGGGTATGCTGGGCCACAGACCCACAGCAAGTGGGCATCATTGAACACATTTCAGGCCAACATGTCATATGCACCCTAATATCGTTCGCGTCAGCACGCTGGCGCTTGTTGTCGTGGCCCTCAGCGGCTGCTCGTTCAAACCCAAGCCGGATGAGATCCTGATGGGCGCCGCGCCCAGGCAGGCCGCTGATACCCCCTCCACCCTGATGACCAGCGGTGGCTTCTGCGTGGCATTGAATGCCCAGGAGCAGCTGATCACCCAGCCTTGCGACCAGACGGCCGGTCAGCAGTTCAGCTGGGATGCCGGTGCCTTGCAGCTCCAGCAGCGCTGTCTGGTGGCGAAGGGAGGGAGTGAGATCGCCATGACGGAGTGTCAGGATGAGAGTCGTCAATGGCAGTGGCAGGCGGATCGCCTGTTCAACCGCAAGGTCGAGCTATGCCTGGATGTCGCCGGGCGCCGTCACAAACCCGGCACCCCGCTGCGGCTGGCGGATTGCTACGGCGGCGCCAACCAGAGCTTCGAGTGGAAGAATGAAACGAGCGTGCTGGACCAGCTGAACCTGAAAAGCCTCATCTGGTGAGGCTTTTCAGATAGACGAGTGGCTCCCCTCAGTGTGAATGCGCGGCATTTATCGGACGTTCTGGCTGGGGTATCGTAACGGGCAATGGCACCAGGCGACAGACATCCTCATGACCAGACCCCTCGAGCGAGTCGAGGCGACTGATCAGCAGGGAGTGGACCCCCTTCAGCTGATCGGCCCGTCGCAATGTGTCTATCAGCTGGTTGTGATGGTGCTGGGGGTCGCTATCCCGATAGTGGATCGGCCTGACGCCGCGCAAGATCGCCATTTGATTGAGCAGCTGGCGGTTGTCTGACAGTGCCCAGATCGGATTGTTGAGACCGCCCCGGGATATGGCGATGACAGCATCTCCCTGGCGGGTCAGCACGGCAATGCCGCAGGCGCTGTCTTGGCTGAAGGCGGAGGTCATGGCGGCCAGCGCCATACAGTGGCCGGACTGATCAGTCTGGCTGGTGTCCCTGCGCCAGCGTGGTGGCATGGGCTCCATCTCTTGTTCGGCTCCCAGTGCGATGCGGGCCATGGCTTCGACCGCTTCTATCGGATAGAGTCCAGCCGCTGACTCGGCCGACAGCATCACCGCATCCGTGCCATCCATGACCGCGTTGGCCACATCCAGTACTTCGGCCCGGGTAGGCATGGGGCTGCCGATCATCGACTCCAGCATCTGGGTCGCGGTGATGACGGGGCAACCGAGAGCACGGCAGCGCTTGATCAACTTCTTCTGTACGCCGGGCAGTCTGGCATCTCCGATCTCCACCCCCAGATCGCCACGGGCCACCATGACGATGTCGGCGGCGTGAATGATCTCGTCCATGGCCTCGACCGAGGCGACAACCTCTGCCCGCTCGACCTTGGCGACGATGGCTGCCTTGCTGCCGGTGGCACGAATGAGTGCTCTGGCCTCGTCGAGATCGGCGGCGCAACGGGGGAAAGAGATGGCCACGAAGTCGGCCTCGAGCTGGTGGGCGGTCAGGATATCTTCCCTGTCTTTGGCGGTCAGCGCCGGGGCGCTGAGGCCGCCGCCCAGCACATTGATGCCTTTGCGATTCGACAATATGCCGCCCACCAACACGCGGGTCGCGATGTGCGTTCCCTCGATCTGTTCCACCCTGAGCTGGATACGGCCATCGTCCAACAGCAGGATATTGCCCGCGTACACCTCGTTCACCAGTGCCGGGTAGTCGATCCCGACCCGATATTGGTCGCCCTGCCGGTCATCGAGCCCGGCATCGAGTACGAAGGATTCTCCCGCCTGCAGCCGTATGCTGCCCGCGGCGAAGCTGGCTATCCGGATCTTGGGGCCCTGCAGATCCACCAGAATGCCGATGTGGGTATCGAGGCGTGCCGCCGTGGTGCGGATCAGTGCCGCCAGTGCCAGGTGCTGCGCCGGACTGCCGTGGGAAAAGTTCAGCCGAAAGACGTTGGCTCCTGCCTGGATCAGCTTCTCCACCATGGTGGCGGAACTGCTGGCAGGGCCAAGAGTGGCGATGATTTTGGTCTTGCGCATGGGATTCTCCGGTTGCGACAACAATGCAAAAGGGTGGTCACCAGACCACCCTTTTCTTGGGCATGTATCAGTAGTTGACGACTTTCTTGGCGTTCCACACCGTCAGAGCGAGCAGCATGGAGACCACAGAGGCGCCCAGCCAGAAGTACTGGGCACTGCTGAAGTCATAGTGAGTCACGCCATCGATCACGCTGGTCTTGATCAGCGCAGAGGAGACCAGTTCCTGGCCGGAGGCGGCGATGTAGGAACAGAGGCCGATGAATCCCTTCACGGCACCCACCGCCGTTTTGGGCATCAGGTCACAGGCGGTCAGACCGGCCAGGAACACCACCAGACCACCGATGGCATAACCGATCAGGGCGAGGGCGACCGCGTCCATCATGCGGCTCTGCGGACCCCAGAACATCAGGCACATGCCGGCTATGTTGGCCAGACCGTACAGCAGAGTCGGGATGTGGCGGTTGGCGTTGAACAGCTTGTCGGAGATGACCCCTGCCAGGATGGCGCCAACGAAACCGGCGATGGGGTAGGCTGACATGGCGAAACCGGCATCGATCAGGCTGTAACCCTTCTGTTCCTGCAGGTAGAGCACGGCCCAGGAGCTCATGGCGTAGCGGGACATGTACATGCAGGCGCAGGCTGCGGCGATGAGCCAGACGGTGGGTTGCTTGAGGATGAACAGCTGGGCGCGGCGGATCTCGGCCGGCTCCACTTTCTTGGCGATTTCGGCCTGCTCACCGAAGGCGACGGCCGGTTCCGGCAGAGCATAAGTCTGCGGGCGATCCTTCAGTACCAGGAACATGCACAGAGCCGCAATCAGAGAGGCAATACCCGCCCCGATAAAACCAGCCTGCCAACCGAAGTAGCTGACGATGGTGGCTGTCAGGATCCAGGAGATGCCTTCCCCTATGTTGCGTGAGCCACCCCAGATCGAATAGACGGAGCCCCGTTGCTTGGGTGAGAACCACTGGAAGATGGAGACACAGGAGGGCGCCGAGCCGACGGACTGGAACCAGCCGTTCAGGCCCCACATCAGCACCAGGAAGAAGGTCGCTGTGTTCATGCCCATCAGGATGGTACAGATGGATGACAGCCCCAGCGAGACCGACATGAAGCGGCCTATGTTGGCGTAATCGGAGAGGAAGCCGTTGGAGAACTTGCCGACGGCGTAGGTGAACAGGAAGGCGGAACCTATGACCCCCAGCTCCTCCAGCGTCACTATGCCGGCATCCAGCAGGGGTTTCTTGACAACGTTAAGGCTCATTCTAACCACGTAAAACATGGCATACCCCAGCACCAGTCCCAGGAAAACCTGCCACTGGTACTTGCGGTAAATGGAGCGGATTTTATCGGGCGAGGCATCCATGACCGGCAGGTCTGCTCGCGTCTTGAAAAAGTTGAACATGTCGTTCTCCGTTTATATTTGGCAGCATGGTTTCAGAGGAAGCTCTGATAGCGGTTGCCATCATATGAAGGGAAAATTTCAGGCGGCAAAATGACAGATATGGGTCAACACTGACTCAATCATAGGGATGTCATGAGTCAAAAGTGACATATTCAGACTGTCCTATTGATATTCAATGAATAACAATAGCGATCCCGACGGGGTGATATGAGTCAGAACTGGCTCATCCCCCATTTAATAAAAATAATGGCATGTGCTGAATATTAGATGTGCAGCACATAATCTGACATTGATAGCGAGCCGACAGACACCCTATGCCAATATTTTGCCGACTGCTACCCCTCTGTCTGGCCGTGGTAATGTTGCCATTCAGCACCATTCAGGCCGCGTCATTGACTGTGCTTACCTCCTTCTCGGAGACACCGGTCAGGGCGGTGATCGACGGTTTCGCCGAACAATATCCGGAGATCCGGGTAGAGGTTATTTATCGGCGCACCATTCCATCCTTGCGATTATTAACGGAGGCGGAGGCGCCTCCGGTTGATATTATCATGTCATCGTCGCCGACTTTTTTTAACACGCTGGATAAGGCGGGTTTACTGGCGCCTTTGTCGATCGTCACAACTCCTCCGGACTGGCTGAGTCCGCATACTCTGGGATTAAGCAATAAAGTGGCGGTCGTCGGATATTCCAGTAGCGGCATCATGTATAACCGCCACTATTTGACCAAATATCAGTTACCCCTTCCCACCACTTGGCAGCAGCTGGCTTCACCTGTTTTCATGGGGCATGTCATGATGAGCTCCCCCTCCCAATCTGGCACGACCCACATGATGGTGGAGAGCGTGCTGCAGCAGTATGGCTGGGAGCAGGGATGGGCCCTGTTGATGCGACTCGGTAGCAACCTGTCGGCCATTACTGCGCGCAGTTTTGGGGTGAGCGACGGTATTACTCGCGGGCTGGCCGGCGCCGGTCTGGTGATCGACAGTTATGCCCTCAACAGCCAGTCCCGCTTTGAGCACGTCGGTTTCAACATCATGCCGGACTCAGTGATCCTGCCGACCTATCTGGGGGTGACCCGCAGCAGTGCCAATCCGGCCAATGGGGCCCTGTTCATCCAATATCTGTTGTCAGCCAGGGGGCAGGCCATCATAGGGACTCCCGGCATGGCCAAGGCCACACTGAGTCAGCCGGCGCTGGCCAGGCAGACCCGTTATGTGACCGACAAGGCGCTGCTGTACCGGCGAGCTGGCCTGCTCAAAGCCCTATTCGAACAGACCATTACCCAGCAGATGCCCAGGCTGAAAATGACCTGGCAGGGGATTAACGGAGCGGATACCCAGCAGGAACCCTGGCGGATCAAACTGCTGGAGCAGGCGCGTAGCAAGGCCAGCACGCCCCCCCTGAGCGAGCAGCAGGCGAGGGATCCAGCGTTGCTGGCGTTGTTCGATGGCATGTACGATCGAGAGCAGGGCAATCCACAGGCAGAGCGGGTGATGCACCAGTGGCGTCAGGTGACGGAGGGGCGGCTGAACGAAGCACAGCGGCTGGTCGAGCAGGCGGTCAAGCCATGAGTCGGCTGGGGCGCAGCTTGCGCATGCCGAGCAGCCTGGGACGTCGGCTCATCCTCGCCTTTGTGGCCATCACGGCCCTGACCGGGATCATGGGGATGGCCGCTTATATGGTATGGGAACGGCTGGGACAGCAGGTCAACCTGATTGTCGAGGAGAGCCTGCCCGCGATCGGCAGCGCCTATCAGCTGGAACGCGCCAGTTCCCGCTTGTTACTGTTGCTGGCTCAGTTGCGTGACACCCGGGATCCGGTGCAGTATCAGCGGCTCTCCATTTCGGTTTCCTCCACCCTGCTGGACATCCAGAATGCATACCTGCTGGGCACGCCGGGAGATCAGGAGACACCGTCGCAGCGGCAGGCGTTCGATGAATTGAGCTCCCTGGTAGCTGATCACGCCCGCTATCTGAAGCAGCAGATCGATCACTTCGAAACCCTGCAGCAGCTACAAAAGCGCAGCAACTGGCTGCATCAGGATCTGGTGGACGACGTTGCCCCTCTGCTGCAGGAAGTGGAATGGCATCTGACCAGCATGGTGGCCAGCTCGGATGACATGGGCGAGTTTGGCAGTGTCATCAAGGAGTTTTCCGCCCTGCAGGATCTGACGTTCAAGGAAAACGAGCTACAGGCTCTGGTCAACGAGGTCATTGCCCAGCGTTATCAACAGGATCTGGAAAGCGCATTTCTGTTCATCGGTTACAAGATTGACGAGATAGATGAGCTGACCTCCCGCCTGGCGGAGTACCCCTCGACCGTCAGCTATCGCCAGATCCTGCAGGATATTGTGACCTTGGTGAAGCCGGATGGTCAGCTGCACCAGTTGCTGCTGGCGGATGCCTTGACTCACCAGCGGCTGGCTGCTCTGCGGCCCCTGCTGGATGATGCAGTCTCGCGCTATCACCAGCGAGTGAGCTTGATGGTGAGCGAGGCAAACCGTTCGCTGAGTACGCTGGGACACAACAGCAGCCAGATGGTGGCGACCGGCAAGCTGGTGATCCTGGTGGTACTCGCGCTCGCCATCTTGCTCAGCATTTTTGTGCTGGTGGTGCTGATCGGCCGTCGGCTGATTGGGCGGCTCGATGTACTGGGGCAAGATCTGGCCCGGGTTGCGGCGGGCAAGATGGATCTGCCGGTCAGGACCAGCGGGCGGGACGAGATTGGCCAGCTGGGGGAGAGCCTGCGCCATTTCTGTCAGCAACTGCAGCAGATGGAACGGGCCAACGCCCTGAATCTCATCAACAATACCCAGGCCTGTCTCATCACCTGCCATCCGGATGGCACCATAGAATCGGTCAACCCGAGTGCGTTGACCCTGTTCCAGCAGACGACCATCAAACCGGATCAGCCGCTGTGGCAGGCTTTTCCCGAAGAGGCCAGGACAGTGCTGGCCAGCCAGTTCCTGCCGGGACAGCCGTTGTACCAGCTAGGTTACAGCGAATGTACGGTTGCCAGCGAGCGGGAGGGCAAGCCCCGTTTCCTGCATTTCAATCTGCGTCGCTTTGAACAGGGGCGGGGGCACAGATTCATCATCACCATCACGGATGTGACCCGTCAGGAGCTGACCGCCAGGGATCTGGCTCAGCTAGTGGAGGAGCGTACCCGGGAGCTGACCGAGAACAACCATTTGCTGGCAGCAGAGGTGGTGCAGCGTCAGCATGCCCAGCGCAACCTGCTGCAGACCCAGGATGAGTTGATCCAGGCCGCCAAGATGGCGGTGGTGGGGCAGGCGATGACCAGTCTGGCCCATGAACTCAACCAACCCCTGTCGGCGATGATGACCTACCTCTACACCAGCCGTGCCGCGCTCGATGCCGGACAGCTCCAGACACTGGGCGATGACCTTGGCAAGATCGAGAAGCTTAGCCAGCGCATGAGCCGCATCATCACGGCGCTGCGAAACTTTGCGCGCAAGTCGCCGACCGAAGAGACCCGCATCCCGCTCGAGCTGGGCCAGGTGGCCGAGCAGGCCCTGTTGCTGCTGGAGACGAGGGCCAGACTGGATGGCTGCATCCTGAGGAACGAGCTGCCCACCGGGCTCTGGATCGAGGCCGACCCCGTGCTGGTGGAGCAGGTGCTGGTCAATCTGCTGGTGAACGGGATGGATGCCATCGCCGGGCGGGCAACCCGCGAGATCCGCCTGTTGCTGCTGGAACAGGATGGCAGTCAGCTCAAGATTGCCATCGCCGACAGCGGTGCCGGCTTCGGTGAGACCATACTGCCCAGATTGTTTACCCCCTTCACTACTTCCAAGGAGGTGGGGTTGGGACTGGGGTTGACCATCAGTCGCTCCCTGCTGGCCCGTTGTGACGCCGGGATCTTGCTGGGCTCGGCCCTGACAGGCGGCGCCATGGTGATCCTGGAGTTCGGCGGGGGCCGTGTACTTTGCCCATCCGGGGGCCCAGTATCCGATGAGCATATGAACGAGGAGAGGTCAGTCAATGTTGTTACCCCATAGCCGCCCGGCCAACGTCTTGTTGGTGGATGACGATGAGGACGTGTTGGAGTCTTATTGCCACCTGTTGCGGCTCTCCGGTTATCATCCCAAGGCTACCACCTCGGCCCACGAGGCATTGACCCAGCTCACTGCCCAGTGGCCTGGCGTGGTGGTATCCGATATCTACATGCCTGCCATGAACGGCATGGATTTGCTGACTCGGGTACAGGAGATAGACGTCGAGATCCCGGTCATCATGATCACGGGTCACGGCGATATTCCCCTGGCGGTGCGGGCGGTGAAACAGGGCGCGTTCGACTTTCTGGAGAAACCGCTCAACCCGCATGCCTTGCTGGCCCTGCTGGAGCGAGCCTGCCATCAGCGCCGCGTCACTCTGGCGCGCCGCAGCGAGATCCAGGCGGCCGTCGATGACGAGCTGATTGGAACCAGCCCGCAGATAGTGGCCATTCGCAACCAGATCAACCAGCTGGCACAGACCGACAAGGATCTGATGCTGGAGGGGCCTGCCGGCTCTGGCCGGCACACGCTAGCACTGCTGCTGCACAGGATCAGCGCGCGCAAAGCACAGCCCTGCCATCTGCATGACTGCGTGTCGGCAGGCTCGCTGGCCGAGATACAGGCCAGTCTGGCGCTCGCCGAACAGGGCACCCTGGTGTTGCAGTCTCCCGCCAGACTGACGGCCGAGTGCCAGCGCTGGCTGGGCAACCATCTACTGGAGCAGGAGCGCAAGGGGAACAAGTCCCTGCGCACCATAGCGCTGTTTGACGAGTCGCCGGAAGGGCTGGTGGAGCGACAACAGTTGATGCCGGAGCTGTACTACTTCCTCTCTCAGGTGCGGCTCAAGTTGCCCCGGCTGGTCGAACGCAGTTGCGACATCATCCCCCTGTTTCGCGCCTTTCTGCGTCAGGGCTGCAAACGGATTGGCCAGCCTGTGCCGGCGGTGGACCGCGCCTATCTGGAAACGCTCAAGCGGCATCAGTGGCCTGGCAATCTGCGCGAGCTCAGGAACGTGGCCGAGCTCTATGCGGTGGGCATTGTCAAACTGGCTGGTGTTGAGCGGGCCATGCCGCTGGCCAGCGCCAAGGCGCCGTTGGACGATCTGGTGGAAGAGTTCGAACGGCGGGTGATCGAAGATACCCTGTTCCTGTTCTCCGGCCGGGTGACCGAGGCCGCCCACTACCTCGGGATCCCGCGCAAGAAGCTCTATCTGCGCATGAAGAAACACAATCTCGACAAGGAGCAGTTCAAGCCTGCCGGCTGAGCCGTCAGAGTTTGAACTGCTGCACGGTGGTGGCCAGTTGTTGGCTCTGGGCCCCCAGCTGGCCACAGGTCTGGCGAATGATCTCCAGGTTCTCCAGCATGGCGCGGCCGTTGCACGCGACGACGCTCAGATTGTGGTTGATCTCGGTGCTGACGCCGCTCTGTTCATGGGCTGCATCCCGGATCTGGCCGTTCATCTCGTTGATGATGGTGATCGCTTGCGTCATCTGACTCAAGCTCTCCCGGGTCTGGTGCGCCTGGGCGACGGCCTGGGTGCCGCTGTGGCTGCTGGCTTCCATCTTCTGCACAGCCAGTTGGCTGCCCTGTTGCAGCCGCTCGATCATCTGTTGTATTTCACCCGTGCTGTGCTGGGTCTTGCTGGCCAGGGTGCGGACCTCGTCGGCCACCACGGCGAAGCCGCGCCCCTGCTCCCCGGCCCGTGCCGCTTCGATGGCAGCATTGAGTGCCAACAGATTGGTCTGCTCGGCAATGCCGCGGATCACATCCAGCACTGACGAAATGTGCCCGACATCCTGTTCCAGCCGTTGGATACCCTGTTCCGAGCTGTGAATATCCCGTGCCAGTGCTTCCATCGCCGCGACCGTATTCATCAGGTCCGCCGTGGCGCTGTGCACCTGACCGGCTGCTTTGGTCGAGGCATGTTCGGTCTGGCTGGCGTGTTCCACCATGAGGGTGCTGGTGGCACTCTGCTCCTCCACGGCAGCGGCAATTTGATCGCTCTGGCGCTGCTGCTCCTCGGCATTGGTGAGCATCTGCTCCATCAGGGAGTGCAGCTGCCGTGATGCCGATTGCACAGTGCAGGCGGTCTGGCTGACATCGCTGACGATCTTGTGCACCTGGTCGATGAAGCGGTTGAAGGCGGAACCGAGGGCGCCGATCTCGTCGTGCGAGGTGATGGTGAGGCGCCGGGTGAGATCGCCCTCGCCCTGAGCTATATCCTCAAGCGCCCGCTGCATCTGGTTGAGGGGCCTGAGCGTGAGCCGGGTGACCGACCAGGTGAGTGTCAGGGCCAGCAGAATGGCGCTCAGCGTGCCCATGCTCAAGACCTGCTGCGCATGCTGGCTTGATGCCTGAACCTCTTGTCTGAGAGCCTGCTGAGATAGCTCGATGGCGTCCTTGAGCAGGTTGAGCTGCTGGCGGATGCTGGTGAACTGCTGCTGTGACGCCTGGAAGTGATTGGTGAGCAGCTGGCTGCTCTCATGGGGATCGGCAAAAACGGCCTGATAGTGTGCGAGCCAGCGATCAAACTCCGCCAACATGAGGTCAAGATTGCTCTGGTACTGCTTGCCGAGGAGGCCTGCATCGATCAGGGTCTGCACCTGACTCAGCCTGTCCCTCGCCTTGTTGCCATTATCAAGAAATTCCGCTTTCTGATGTGCCACATTTTCGGTGGTGAGGCCACCCACGATCAGCCCCTGGCCTGCGGCAATGACCTGATAGAAATCGCGATAGGCATCTTCAAGGGAGTTTTGTACCGGCAGTATCTGCTCGACAACGGTGCGATTGACCCGCTGCTGCTCGGTGAAACTGGTGTAGGCGACGGCAACGACGCTGGACATGATGATCAACACCATCACCACGGGAAGACGGGTTTTGGTCGTGAGGGACAAGCGATTCAGAAGTTTCATGATGGTGAGTCTCGCTGAGGCGATAAATGACGTTCCATTATCGGGTTTGAGGCTTTGAAGGGATTCAGGCGAGGGTCACGCTATCGAACAGGAACCGTAAAAATTTGAGTTATTACCGGTACATAATCGAGTGCAGCCGATGCAGATAAGAGCGAAACTTGTTCAGGGCGTGAACAGCGGATTCTATTCTGTCGGCTAAGGGGTACATCATGAGATGTCCGAGGTGTCTGAAAGAAGAGGTTGATAAAGCATTGGATGAGCGGGTGGGACGGGCCTGCGCCATGGGATGTGGTGCCGCCGGCGGTTATGCCTGCGCAGCCACGTTCGCCAAGGTCGGTGCCGGCATGGGGGCTGCGTTGGGAGGGATAGGCGTGCCCATCGGTGCCGTCGCCGGGGCTCTGGGTGGTGCCCTGTTGGGGGGCGCAACCGGAGGAGGGCTGGGGTTATGGCTTGGCCGCACCATAGATCGCCAGATTTCGCGGCAATATAGGTGCAGGGTGTGTGACCACAGCTTCAAACGCTAGGGGCGCAAGGCCGGAGCGTCATGGATACCACGCACGGGCGGTATCCATAACGGCAGGGATCAGGCTGCGCCGGCGGTGCTGATGGCGAACAGCCGCTCCAGATAGACGGCGACGCCATCTTCATCCGAGCTCAGAGTCTGTTCGTGGTCTGCCAGGGCCAGCTTGAGGCGATCGTGGGCATTGCCCATCACCACGCCGCGACCCACCATGTTCAGCATCTCGAAGTCATTCATGCCATCCCCGAAGGCAACGGCCTGGGACATCTCCAGCCCGTGCTGCTCCAGCACGGCGCGCACGGCATTGCCCTTGTGCACCCCGGCGTGCATCACCTCGAGACAGTCCGGCAGGGAGAAGGTGACGTTGAGTCGATCACCATAATGCTGATTGAGCTGGGCCTCGATCTGCAGCAGTTTCTCGTGGTCGCCGATGTAAAACACCTTGTTGACCTTGTCCATCGGATGGGTGGCGAGGTCGGTCAGGCGGTAGGTGAAGCCGGATTCGTCATGGAATTGCAGCAACCAGGGCAGTTCCTCTTCCACCAGCCACTCGTCGCCATAGTAGACGTTGAGGTGAATGGAGGGGTCGCGCTCCAGCGCGATCAGTTCGGCGGCCACGGCGGCTGGCAGCGCCTGATTGAAGATGAGTTGATCTTGCTTGTCGTGCACCACGGCACCGTTGGAGGTGATGAGGTAGATGTCCAGCCCGAGCGTGTCGCGAATGCTGCGCACGTCCACATGGTGCCGGCCTGTGGCCACCACGAACTTGATCCCCTGTTCCACCAGACGGTGCAGGGTGTCACGGGTGCGGGGGGAGATCTGGTGCTGCTTGTTGAGCAGGGTGCCATCGAGATCGGATACAACTACCTTGAACATCATTACCTCGGCATCAATTGAACGCCGGGGCAGTGTACCCCAGCGTTTTGCGTCACCCCATTTATTTAGGGATCCAAAAAATAACCAGTGTCAGAAGCGATCGAAGAAGGCCAGGGTGGCATTGAGCGCCACCTGACGCTGGGGATCGGCTTCCATGAACAGCTCGTGCCAGGCTCCCTCTACCCGCAACGGCTTGCCCCCTTCACACCGAGCCCGGGCGCAGAAGGCATCCTGCGCGGCATTGTCCACCACACTGTCTTCCCCCGCCTGCAGTAGCAGCAGCGGTGTCTTGATGCGATCGGCGGCGGCGATGGCGCTGTCTCCGGCGGCTATCCCCTCGCGGATCCAGTGGGCCGTCACCCCGCCCAGCTTGATCTGCGGGCGCTGCTCGTAGAGCTCGCGAAACGCCTGATAGCGTGGCTCGCTGTGGCTCAGGCCATTATCGGCAAATTCGTGGGACTGGTAGCTACCCTGACCCGGACCATAGGGCGGTTCGCCCAGCCAGCTGCCGACCGTGTCTATGCTGGCTGCCAGCCCCTGTGCCAGCCACTTGGGCAGGCCGCCGAGGTTGATGCCCATCATGGGGGAGGAGAGCACGGCCGCCTTGATGTCATCCGGCCAGCGATCCAGATAGAGCGCCGAGATGGCGCCGCCCATGGAGTGGGCCAGCAGGAACAGCTTGGCGGGCTGGTCCGCCACTATGACCTGGTCGTGAAACTGCTTCAGATCCAGCACATAATCGTCGAACTGGTCGACATATCCTTTCTCCTGGTCGTCCAGCAGACGCTCGGACAGGCCCTGTCCCCGGTGATCGATAAGATAGAGGTTGTAGCCCTGACGCCACAGATCCCAGGCCAGCTCCTGATACTTGAGATAGCTCTCGACCCGGCCGTTGACGATGAGAATGGCGCGATCCACCTTGGCCTGGCGCAGGGCGGCGTAGCGGATGGTGACGCCGTCCTTGCCCTTGAATTCCCCCTCGACGGCGTGCTCGCGCCAGAAGTCGGGCAGGGTCTGCTGATGGAGGGTGGCAACCTCGGCTTCGGATGTCAGCGGATAGGGATTGGTCACGGCAAGGGCTCCGGCAGAAAACAGGGTCAGGGCCAACAGGGCAGAAGATAACCGGTTCATGATGCGTACTCCTGTTGCCAATGCTGGTAGAGGGCTGGGATATCTCCCGAGCAGAGCAGGGGCATGGCCGCCTTCAGGCGGGGCAGGGGCCAGTTCCACCACTGCATGGCCTGCAGCATGGAGATCTGCTCATCGCTGAAGCGGCGACGGATCGGTTTGGCTGGATTGCCACCAACAATGGTGTAGGGGGCAACGTCTTTGGTAACAACTGCCCGGGTGGCGATGACGGCGCCATCACCTATGGTGATGCCGGGCATGATCATGGCTTCCGAGCCTATCCAGACGTCGTTGCCAACCCGGGTATCTCCCTTGCGCTGGAAGCCGTCGTGTACGCCATCACCGAAACGGGTGGCGTCGAAGGGGAAGGTAGAGGCCCAATCCAGCCGGTGGCCCTGGTTGCCTGCCAGCATGAAGGTGGCACCCGAGGCGATGGAGCAGAACTTGCCTATGATTAGGCGGTCTACAACCTCACCCCACTGGCCGTTATCCCAGCTGGTACGGGTTGAGCCATCACCCAGCAAATAGCGTACGCAGTGATCTTCGAACGGCTTGCCGTGGTAGTAGCCGGAGTAGTAGCTGTAGTCGCCAGCCTCGATATTGGGGTTGGTCAGGTGATCCCGTATGACTTGGGATTCCAGCCAACTGCCAAAGGGATTCTCCATCACTCCTCCCGCCACTCGTGCTCTTCCTGCTGTGCGGCCCAGCCTTTGCGGGTCAGTTGCATCTGTTGCCACCAGGTCTCGTCCGCCAGGATTTCGCCGGCCGGACCGAGCTGGGGATAGGGCATCTCTTTTTCTTTGCAGAGCTGGGCATAGATGGGGTAACCCCCCTCGAACAATATGCTGTTCTGCTCCTCCAGGTCGAGTGGGCAGCCGCGCTGGTAGCAGCCGGCCAGCTCGCGCTGGCGCTGGGCCTCATAGAGGATGGCGGCGGCGGCCACAGAGACGTTGAGGGACTGCACCATGCCCACCATGGGGATGACGATATGGTGATCGGCCAAGGCCAGCGCCTCTTCGCCTATGCCGTGCTTCTCCTGGCCCACCAGGATGGCGGTGGGTCGGGTGTAGTCTATGGTGCGAAAGTCCACCGAGCTCTCCGAGAGATGGGTCGCCAGGATCTGCATGCCGGCGGCTTTCAATTCGGCCACTGCAGTGCCTATATCCGGGTGCAGTTTCACGTCCACCCAGTTCTGGCTGCCGCGGGCCGTGCCCTTGCGCTTGTGGATCCAGCTCTTGGGCCAGACGGCATGCACCCTGTGGATGCCGATGGCATCGGCGGTGCGCACTATGGCGGCCAGGTTGTGAGGCTTGTGGACCTCTTCCATACAGACGGTCAAGTCGAGCTGGCGCTGGGCCAGCATGTCAGAAATCCGTTTAAAGCGTTCAGGAGTCATATCAGTTTCTATCGGGTGAGGCGGGTGTGCCAGGCAAGCGGGTCGAGTCGGGCTGACGCTGGGTCAGTATGGTGCAGATTGGCTCGAGGCGTTCGGGGCTCATGGCGTGTCTCTATAAAAGCAGCAGGCGGCTTGCGCCGCCTGTATTCAGTTCTTTTGTCGGCTCACCTTGAGCACGTTCGGCATCACGCGGATCTTGCGCATGATGTTGGCCAGGTGGATACGGCTCTTGGTGGTGATGAGCAGGGTGACCAGATAGACACGGCCATCCTTCTCTTCGGTGCTGATGGCGTGAATGTTGGCGCCGGTGGCGGCAATCACGTTGGCCAGCTCGGCCAGCGCACCCTGATGGTTGACTATCTCTATGCTGATGCCGGTGCGGAATTCCTGCTCCTGATCCTTGTCCACCTCCCACTGTACCGGCAGGTATTTGTCCGGTTCGCGGCTGTAGCCCTTGATGTTGCGGCAGGCTTCCTGGTGGATCACCAGCCCCTTGCCCGGGCTGATGTGAGCAATGATGGCATCCCCCGGGATCGGGCGGCAGCAGTTGGCGAAGGTGACCAGCATGCCGTCGGCACCCTTGATCGGCATCTTCTTGCTGCTGGACTTGGGCTGCTCTTCCGGCGGCAGTTCATCCCCCAGCATGCGGCGCGCCACCATGACGCTCATGGCGTTGCCCAGACCCACGTCGGCCAGCAGGCCCTGCAGGTTCTCGTGCTTGGTGTCGGCCAGCACCTGTTTGATGCGCGGCTCTGGAATGTCTTCGATGTTCTTGGCGCCGAGCGCATGGTTGAGCAGGCGGCGACCCAGCACCACTGACTCTTCGGTGCGCAGGTTCTTGAGGAACTGGCGGATCTTGGAGCGGGCCTTGGTGGTCACCACGAAATTGAGCCAGGCCGCGTTGGGACGGGCGCCCGGCGCCGTGATGATCTCCACCGTCTGACCCGAATGCAGCGGGCTGCTCAGCGGATAGGGGTGGCGATCGACCCGTGAGCCGACGCAGGCGTGGCCTATGTCGGTGTGCACTGTGTAGGCGAAGTCCACCGGCGTGGCGCCCGTGGGCAGCTCCATGATGCGGCCTTCCGGGGTGAAGACGTAGATCTCGTCCGGGAACAGGTCGGTCTTGACCCCTTCGATGAATTCAAACGAGCTGCCGGCGCTCTGTTGCAGCTCCAGCAGGCTCTGCATCCAGCGCTGGGCACGGATCTGGGCCGTGGTGCCCGAGCTGTCGCCATCCTGCTTGTAGGCCCAGTGGGCGGCAACCCCCTTGTCGGCCATCTGATCCATGAACTCGGTGCGGATCTGCACCTCGACCGGTACCCCGTGCGGCCCCACCAGCGAGGTGTGCAGCGACTGGTAGCCGTTGGTCTTGGGGATGGCGATGTAATCCTTGAAGCGACCGGGGCGCGGCTTGTAGAGGCTGTGCATCTGCCCCAGCACCCGGTAACAGGTATCTATGTCCTTCACCCTGACGCGAAAGGCGTAGATATCCATTACCTCATGAAATTGCAGCTCTTTTTTCTCCATCTTGTTGTAGATGGAGAAGAGGTTCTTCTCGCGGCCGCTGACCTGGGAGTCGATACCGGCATCCCGCAGACGGCCCTCGATCTCGCTCTGGATGGAGTCGATGATTTCGCGGCGGTTGCCGCGGGCGCGGCGCACCGACTCTCGCAACACGCGGGAGCGCATGGGGTAGAGCGCCTCGAAGCCCAGCTCTTCCAGCTCGTTCTTCATGGTATGAATACCGAGGCGGTTGGCGATGGGGGCGAAGATCTCGAGGGTTTCACGGGCGATGCGGCGGCGCTTGTCCGGCCGCAATGAGCCGAGCGTGCGCATGTTGTGGGTGCGGTCGGCCAGCTTGATCAGGATGACCCGGATATCCTGGGTCATGGCCATCACCATCTTGCGGAAGTTTTCGGCCTGGGCCTCTTTGCGATCGCGGAATTTCAGCTTGTCGAGTTTGGAGACGCCCGCTACCAGCTCGGCGACGGCATCGCCAAACAGTTCGGCCAGATCGGCCTTGGTGACCGGGGTATCTTCGATGACGTCGTGCAGCACGGCGGCCATCAGGGTTTCGTGATCGAGTCGCATGTCGCCGAGAATCCGGGCAACGGCAACCGGGTGGGTGATATAGGGCTCGCCACTGGAACGCATCTGTCCCTGGTGGGCATCACGGGCCACCACATAGGCTTGCCTGAGCTTCTCAACCTGCTCTGATGGCAGGTAGGAACTGGCTATTTCTTTAAGATTTTCAAATAAATACAAGACAGTCCCCGCAGCGGTGAAACGGCAATCCGTGGAATAGAGGGTATAGTCCTGAGTTTGCGAGGTTTTCGAGCGGTTGTAAATGGGAAGAACAGTCGGCACCCGGGCGGGCGCCGACTATGAGAAATAACTGACTTAACCGCGGCCTTCGGCGATGGCAGCAACGGCAGCCAGCTCGGCGGCTTCCTGTTCTTGCTGCTCGTAGCGGTCCTGGGTGTCCATCACCTGGTTGTTCACCAGACCCAGCTCGATCTCGCGCAGGGCGATCACGGTCGGCTTGTCGTTCTCTTCGTCAACCAGGGGATCTTTGCCTTGAACCGCGATTTGGCGGGCGCGGCGGGCGGCGACCAGCACCAGGTCAAAACGGTTACCTACCTGTTTTACAGCATCTTCTACAGTAACGCGTGCCATGCAGGACTCCAGTGTTTGGGCTTTCTGTGTTTAGAAAAGCGGTGTTTAAAAATGACGCAAAAGTTTACTTGTTTTTGGCCTATTCTGCCAGTAGCTGTTGCAGCAAGTTTTGTTGTGCCTGCTGTTGCTGATGCATTTCCAGCCGTTGGCACTCAATAATGGCCCTGAGCTGGAACAGCGCCAGCTCAAAGTCTTCGTTGATAATGACATAGTCATACTCGTCGTAGTGCACCATTTCGGCAATGGCTTTCGCCATCCGGCCGGCGATCACCTCGCTGCTGTCCTGACCGCGCCCGATCAGGCGCTGTTCCAGCTCGGCACGGCTTGGGGGCAGGATGAAGATGGACTTGGTCGGCATCTGCTCGCGGATCTGGCGGGCGCCCTGCCAGTCGATGTCGAGGAAGACATCGATCCCCTTGGCCAGGCAGGCTTCGATGGCGGCGCGTGAGGTGCCGTAGTAATTGCCGAACACTTCGGCCCACTCCAGAAAATCACCGCGGGCGATCAGCGCCTTGAATGTCTCCACCGGCACGAAGTGGTAATGCACCCCGTGCTCTTCGCCCGGGCGCATGGCACGAGTCGTGTGGGAGACCGACAGTTGCATCTTGCCTGCTGCGTTGTGTTTGGTCAGCAAGGCATTGAGCAGGCTGGATTTACCCGCCCCGCTCGGGGAGGAGATGATATAGAGAGTGCCTTGTTGCGCCATGTCATTACCTTTAATCGAAACCCGTGTTTTGGTTGTAGCAGAGGCCGCCGTCTTGTGCCCGAAAGGGAGACAGCCAAACGCAAAACGCGGAAAATTCTTGGATCAGGGGGATGTAAAGGCGGCGAATTTTAACAGAAGGCGGCGGATAAAAAAACGGCCGGAATCATATTCCAGCCGATCAAAGTATTCATAGCTTGCTGCGGGAGCGTAACCCACATCGGCCGCTATTCTGCACTGTGGGTGGGGCTGGAGCCAGCAGGTTATCCCTGCCTCAGGGCTCGGAATTTCCGAGTTGCCTCTCAGCCTGGCAGATGGCGATCGGCGCAGAGCCGGTCAAAGGTGGCGATGACACGTTCACTCGTGATCTTGCTCATGGCATCCGGATCCTTGAGGCGGGTGCGCCAGCTCAGCTCGGCCAGCGGTTTGCCGGTTTCCTGTTCGATCAGTTCCTGATAGACGCTGACCGCGTAGTCGCGGCACAGATAGGGGCCGGTGCGGGCCGGATTGTGATGGGCGTAGAGGCCGATCACCGGCGTGCCGACCAGGGTTGCCATGTGGGTAGGGCCCGTATCCGGGGCCAGCACCAGGCTCGCTTCATCAATCAGGGCCAGCAGCTGCTTGAGGTTGGTCTGCCCCACCAGATCCACCGGTTTACTCTGGCTCAGCCGCTGTATGTCGGCGGCCAGATCCCGTTCCAGCTTGGCCGGGCCGCCGCACAGATAGACCTGAAAGCCCTTGTTGGCCGCGTGATCCGCCAGAGCGGCATAACCCGCGGCGGTCCAGTTCTTGAACGCCTTGCTTGCGGCGGCGCAGATGAGCAGGGTCGGTTTGCCGCCAATCTTCTCCCGGGCCCAGGCCTGATGCTCGGCGCTGATGGGCAGTTGCCAGTCCGGGGTCAGATCCTGGATGCCCAGCTCTTTGGCGAAGGCGAGAAAGCCATCCAGCACATGAGGAGATGAGGGGGACGGCACCCTGTGGTTGGTGAACAGCCACTGACCGTCGTTGGCGCGTGCCTTGTCGAAACCGAGTTTGATGTTCGCCCGGATGCCGAGGGTGGCAATGCTGGCGCGCATGGCCGCCTGCAGATGGAGCAGGGCATCGAACCTGCGCCCCTTGAGGGTCTGCCAGAGGTCACGGTAGCCGCGCCAGCCCTTGCTCTTGTCAAAGGCGATGACCTCGACCCCGGGCAGATCGGCGAAAAGTGTCGCCTCTATCTTGCCGGTGATCCAGGTGATGCGGGTCTCTGGCCACTCCCGCTGGATGACGCGCACCAGCGCCAGCGCGTGGCAGCAATCCCCGATGGCGGAGAGCCGCAGGATGCAGATGGAAGAGGGCGGCGTTTGGAACAGCGGCATGATGTGGCGCAATGGTGGCAAAATGGATGGATGGCATTATGCAAACTCCCCTGTGGATTGTAAAATTGCGCGCAACTGGCAGCCGGTACTGGCCCTGATCCTCACAAGGAGCACGGGTCCGTGCCGACAAGCCGCCTTATCGTGAATCGAACCATTGCGATTACTGACCGACCGGAATCACCAAGATGCGAATTCAGACCGAACACAACCAGATCTGCTGGTACGCCGAAGGGATTTTTCATGACCCTTCCCCCGAGCTGTTTGATCCGGCCTGGTGGCAGACCCATCGCCAGGTGGTGGGTTCCTCCATAGGTCGCGGGGTGACCTGGTTCGTGAAGGATGAATCCCGCCATCTGGTGCTGCGCCATTACTATCGCGGGGGCATGGTGGGCAAGGTGGTGCGGGATCGCTTCTGGTTCGAGGGGGTGGAGAGCAGCCGGGCCATGGCCGAATACAGCCTGCTGGCCAAGCTGAGCGAGCAGGGCCTGCCGGTGCCGCGTCCGTTTGCGGCCCGCATGGCCAAGCAGGGCCCCTTCTATCGGGCCGACATCCTGATCGAGCGCATTCGCGGCGCCAAGGATCTGGTGGCGTTGCTCAAGCAGGGGCCGATCGCCGGCGAGGTGTGGCACAAGGTCGGCCAGACGGTGCGCCAGCTGCACGATGCCGGTGTCTATCATGCGGATCTCAACAGCCACAACCTGCTGCTCGACAAGGAGGGCAAGGTGTGGGTAATCGACTTCGACAAGGGGGCCATACGTTCCCCCGGCAGCTGGCAGCAGGCCAACCTGGAGCGATTGCTGCGCTCCTTCACCAAAGAGTCCCAATTGCATACCAGTTTCCATTTCGTGCCGGACAACTGGCAGGCCTTGATGCAGGGTTATCAAGGAAAAGCGAGCTGACCCTGTTGCTCGCCGCGAGAGCCAATGTTACTTATTGAGCAGGTATTCAGATTCGGTTTCGAGGCGCTTGATGGACATGCTCAAGGCTCCCCTGAGGGAAGCAATCACCCGGTTTGATCTGGCGCTGATGGCGGATGCCATGGCTCTGCTGGCGGCGGGACTCTGGAGCTGGAGCCCGCAGCAGGGGGTGCAGCGGGATCTCTCCTGCCTGCGCCTGCTGGGATTGGATGAGACTGGGCTGGACGATCTCGGCTGGCTGGAGCGGGTACATCCCGACGATGTGGCCGCACTGCAGGATGCGCTCGGTGCCTGCCAGAGCGGGCGAGTGGCCCAGATCCGGCTCGAATACCGCATCCTGCATCACGATGGTCACTACGTGCGGCTGGAAGAGCGGGCCCGGCGCGATGTGCACGGCCAGGTGCTGGGGGTGGTACGCCAGCTCGACCCGCTGGCCGTGATAGTGGAAGAGCGCCACGGCATGGATCCCCTCACCGGGCTGGAGAGCCGCGGCCACTTCGAACAACTGCTCGACGAACGGCTGGCGACCGAGAGCGGCAGCTTCAGCCTGCTGCAGTTCACCGTGGACCACAGTGCCAAGATACTGCAGCTGTTTGGCGAGGCGGCCTGCGATGCCATGCTGGCCAAGCTGGCGCGCATAGTGCGCCACGAACTGCGGCGGGAAGATCCCTTCGCCCGCTGGGACCAGGATGGCTTCATCCTGATGCTCTCCCAGACCGATCGGCTGAGCGGCCTGGAGATTGCCGAGCGGTTGCGCCTGGAGATCGCCGATGCCAGCCTGCTGCCGCAGCGGCCGGTGACCGTCAGCATAGGGCTGGTGCAGAGCCAAAGCGGCGAACATATCGATCACCTGCTGGCCCGTCTGGCCACCTGTCACGGTCAGGCCAGACGGGAGCACAATACCGTCGTTGGTTAATGCTTGCTCACGTTGGCGCGCTGGCAAATCCAGAGGGAGGCCAGCATCAACAGGCCGCCGAGCGCGAGGCGGAGCAGGTCGGTTTCCCGTCCCCATAGCAGCAGGTTGACCAGCAACCCCGCCGGGATCAGGGCGTTGTTCATGATGGCCAGCACTCCGCTGCTGACCTTGGTGGCGCCCTTGTTCCACAGGAAGTAACCCAGCCCGGAAGCGCCTATCCCCAGCCAGAGCAGAATGCCCCATTGCAAACCGCTGGTCGGGTATTGCGGCGTGCCCAGCAGCAGCCAGGCGGGCAGGGCGACAGCCAGGGCTCCCAGATAGAAGCAGCCGAACACCGCGAGCTGGGGGGGCTGTTCCTTCTCCCGTGCCAGCAATACCTTGTAGCCGACCTGGCCGATGGCGAAGCAAATGTTGGCACCTTGTACCACCAGGAATCCCAGCACATAGCTCTCGGTCAGACCATCGAAGCGGATGACGGCCGCTCCCAGCACCGCCAGCAGGGCGCCCCACAGATAGACGGGTTTGAAGCGCCGCTCCAGCAGATCGTGGATCAGGGTGACATAGATGGGGGTGAAGATGGTGAACACCAGCACTTCCGGCACCGTCAGCAGCAGGAAGGACTGGTAATAGAACATATACATGATGCCGAGCTGGATGGCGCCCAGACTCATCAGCTTGAGCACCAGATCGGGCCGCAGCCAGCGGCGCCGGAGGAAGGGCAGGAACACCAGGCTGGCGAGGACGATGCGGGTCAGCACGGAGAAGTAGGCATCCACCTGGCCGGCGAGATAGACCCCGATCAGGCTGAAGGAGAATGACCAGAGCAGGGTTACCCCTATCAAGTAGTTCATGTGATTGAATTGTCGTCAGTTGTCAATTTGGAGGGCGCTATGATGGCCGAGTTGGAAAGCGCGATCCAGCGTTTATGGGGGCAGTTGCCACAGATCGGAGCATTTGCCTTCGAGGCGAGCAACGGGGAGGGGTCCGCGACTGACTGGTGCGGTCGTGGTGAGGGTGACGTCCAGGTGACCGATCATCAGGGGGGCTGGCTGTTTGCCGAGACAGGCCGTTACACCACGCCCCATGGCCGGGTGCTCACCATGCACAACCGTTTCTGGTGGCGGCGCGGCGCGCGGGGGATCCTGCTTTCCCACCTGCGTTACGAGCAGCCGGTCGAGTTGTTCGAGTTGCTGCCGCAAGGAGATGGCCGCTGGTTGACGGCAGAGCCCCACCTGTGTGGCCAGGATCACTACAGTGCCGAGCTGACGCAGACCACGAGCGGCTTTCTGCTCGGTTGGCAGATCACGGGTCCGCGCAAGAACGAGCGGCTCAGCTATCGCTACCGGGAGTGATGTGCAAGGGCGCTTGGCGTCTGTGCTGGCAGGGAAAGGCAGGCATAAAAAAACCGGCGCAGTGCGCCGGTAGAGGGGACAAATCGGAGGTTTTTTAAAAAACGGTCCCAAAAACAGGAGAGATACACTCTCGTCACACATTCAGAGATGGACTTCAGGCACTCAACGCATAGCTCAGCATGGCTTGCAGCTTGCTGTCGAAGAACCAGGGCAGCAGTACCATCAGCAGGCCGAGCACGCCGGCCAGCCGCTGGCGGTATTGCCAGCCGGCAATCAGCACCAGGCCGCCGCAGAGGGTGGTCAGGATGCCTGACATAGGGTGGCCTCCCGCTGGGCGCGACGTTGCTGTGCCCACTGGTTCAGGGCGACCGAGCCCAGGATCAGGGCCAGCGCCACACCCGTGGTGGACTGGATCTGTTCGCCGAGGAACAGGGCACCCAGCATGACGCCAAACAGCGGCACCAGGTAGTTGCTGAAGGAGGCAAAGGTCGGGCCCGCCTTCTGGATCAGCGCCATGTAGAGGAAGTAGACCAGACCGGTACAGAAGACACCCAGCACGGCCACTGCGCCTATGACCTGCTGGCTCGGCATGGTGAGGGCGCTCAGATCGGTGACGAAGGGGGCGGCCAGCATCAGCTGGATGGCGGACGAGATCAGTATGTTGCGCGCCACCACCACAGGGTGGTCTTTGGCGAAGCGCTTGATCATCAGCAGGCCGATGGCAAAGCAGCTGGCGCCGAACAGGATCGCCATGGCACCGAGCAGACCGGCGTTCATGCCGCTGGCCAGTTTCGGCCAGAACAGCACCAGCACGCCGACGAAACCTATGATCACCGAGATCAACCCGCCCTTGGTGATTCTTTCACCAGAAATAAACAGGGGTGCAGCCAGAATGGTCACAAAGGGGATACAACCCATTACCACGGCGGCGATGGCGCTATCCACATACTGTTGACCCCAGGCCACCATGATGAAGGGCAGGGTGGCATCGAGCAGGGCGATCAGCATGTAGGTACGCCAGGGGGTGTGCTCGCTCTTGAGACGCATGAACAGGCAGAGCAGACCCAGGGTCAGGCTACCGCACAAGGCACGACCGGCTGCCACCATGATGGGGGGCAATTCGGTCACGGCCTGATGCATGAAAATGAACTGGGATCCCCACAACAGGCCAATCGCCAGCAACAACAGATAGCTACGCATTTTAATCTCCGATGTAATTCGCCAGCGCATTCTATGCAATCTGCTACTATGCCAAAAATGAATTGTCGTCATTCAACTATGGCCATTATCGATGGAACTCCCTCTTTCCCGCCTCGATCTCAACCTGCTGACCGTGTTCGACATGCTGATGCAGGAGCGCAACGTCACCCGCGCCGCCGAGCGGCTGCACCTCTCCCAGTCCACCGTCAGCCATGCGCTGGGGCGGTTGCGCCAGGCGCTGGATGATCCCTTGTTCGTCATGAGCCGACGCGAGATGATGCCGACCGAGCGGGCCAAGGCGCTGGCCGGGCCGGTGCGCCAGGCGCTGGCCATGCTGGAACAAGGGTTGCGCCAGGCGAAGGGATTCGATCCCGCCAGCGCACGGCGGATCTTTCGCATCGCTACCCCGGGCTCGGTGGAACATGGCCTGGTGCCTGTGCTGGTGGAGCGGCTGCACCGGCAGGCGCCCCACTGCCGGCTGGAGGTGTGCGAGCTGGCGGACAGCGACTATGAGCGGGAGCTGGAGAAGGGAGAGCTGGATCTGGTGATAGGGTTCGCCGATGCCAACCACTTCTCGCCCCGGCTGTGGCGCGAACCCTGGTTCAACAACCCGCTGGTTTGTTTGTCACCGCTCGGCAGCGAGTTGCCGGACGTGCTGGGGCCGGCCGAGCTGGTCAGCCGCCCCCACATTCATACCTCCAGCTGGGGCCACAGCCAGGCCATGGTGGATCTCTGGCTGGCCCGTTTCGGGGTCGAGCGTGAGCTGGGGGTGCGGCTGCCAAGCTTCATGGCGGTGCCGCCCCTGATGGCGACCGGCCGCTATCTGGTGGTGGTGCCCGAGATGATAGGGCGCCACTTCTGCCGCTATTACCCGCTGCGGCTGCATCAGCTGGATCCCGACATCCCCATCGTTTACCTGATGGCGGGCCACCCGCTCACCGCCCATGACGAGGCCATCGGCTGGTTCAAGGGGCTCTTGCACAGGCTCGCCTTCGAGCGTTACGGCGCGGATGCGCTGGGCAGCCCGGCGCAGCGCGGGGCGGATCAGGTCAATGCGGCGAAGTAATCCAGTCCCATGGCGCTTTTTACCTCAGCCAGCACCTCGTCGGTGAGCGCACGGGCCTGCAGCGTGCCTTGCTGCAACAGCTGCAGCAGCTGACGCTTGTCGGCAATCGCCGCCTGGCGCCGCTCCCGCATGGGGGCGAGCAGGGTCTGCAGGCAGTCATTCAACACCTGCTTGCAACGCATGTCGCCCAGCCCGCCGCGCTGGTAATGGGCCTTCATCTCGGCCACCAGCGCCTTGTCCGGGTGGAAGGCATCCAGATAGGCGAACACAGTATTGCCCTCCACCTGACCCGGATCGCTCACCTTGAGGTGATTGGGATCCGTGTACATGGCGAATACCGCCTGTTTCACCTCATCGCTCGACATGCCGAGTTCTATGGTGTTGCCGAGGGACTTGGACATCTTGGCCTTGCCGTCTATGCCGGGCAGGCGGCCGGTGTCGCTCAGGATCGGCTGGCACTCGGTCAGCACTTCCTTGCCTACCAGGGCGTTGAAGCGGCGCACTATCTCGTTGGTCTGCTCCAGCATGGGCAGCTGATCCTCGCCCACCGGCACATGAGTGGCGCGAAAGGCGGTGATGTCGGCGGCCTGGCTGACCGGGTAGACCAGAAAACCCGCTGGCAGGCTGCGTTCGAACCCTTTCTGCTGGATCTCCGCCTTGACGGTGGGGTTGCGCTCCAGTCGGGCGACGCTGACCAGATTGAGGTAATAGGTGGTGAGCTCGGCGAGGGCGGGCAGGGCACTCTGCAGGCAGAAGGTGGTCTTGGCCGGGTCGAGACCGACCGCCAGATAGTCGGCCATCACCTCCAGCACGTTGTCGGTCACCTTGGCCGGGTTGTGGCCGTTGTCGGTCAGCGCCTGCAGATCGGCGATCATCACGAATTGGCGGTAATGGTGCTGGGCCTCGACGCGCTGGCGCAGGGAACCGACGTAGTGGCCTATGTGCAGTTTGCCGGTGGGACGGTCGCCGGTCAGTATGATGGGGTTGTGCATGTCACTCTCTCCAGTTGGGGTGGGCCGGGAGGCGACAAAGGGATAAAAACAATGACCGCCTCTCGGCGGTCACGGTGTTTTCTTTGGAAAATTTTACATAGAAAGCAGTGCCGCCTGTTTATAAGCAGCACCACCAGTAGTTGTGATTGAAGATGGTCATATTCATGGCAAATCAAGCTACGCCTGTTTGATCACTTCTGCAAGGGCACCACCAGCAGATCGCACGGCACTGTATTCATCAGCTGGCGGGCGCTGGAGGTAAGCAGGCTCCAGAAGCTCTGGCGATGACCGCACACCAGCAGATCGATCTGGTAATCCTTGACCGCCTGGTTGACCCGTTCGCTCAGATCGCCGCAGATCACCAGCTTCTTCTCGATGGGGTAGTCCACCGAGGCCAGGAAGGTCTCCAGCTTCTCTTTCGCTTCGGCGATCACCTGATCCTGCACGTTGTCGATATCGATATCGATCATCTCGGTGTAGAGATCCTTGAGGTCCACGTCCACATGGATCACCGACAGCTTGGCGCCGTTGGAGCGGGCCCGGTCGACCGCCTTCTCGATCACCTTGCGGTTGTCCTCCGACAGGTCGATCGCGGCCAGTATGTGTTTGTAATAGGTTCCATTCATGGGAGTTCTCCTCACTGATCCTGAGTCCACTATACCAATGTCTGATGAAACTAAAATGGTGTATCCGGCACAGTTTTGGGATTTAAACGAGTTTCTTATGGGGCTCTCTTTCGGCCGCAGGCAAAAAATCGGCTATAAATCGAACAGGAGTTTGAAGCCGGTCACACCCGCCGGCTTGCCCGCAAGGGGTGACGGGCATAGGATGTGTCCGTGCTTCGCAATGAACACAAAACAACAAAAAGCATCTGAATACCGCTTTGGGGAGCCTAGCGCTCCCTCTTGTTTTTCTGCCTCCTGACTGCCGATATCCCGCCCGACATCAAGGTAATCCTCGACTTCTTGGTTATGCTGTAGCCAGTTCCTTTGGAGATCCCTTCATGATCATTCACCCGCAGATCCAGGGTTGCGTCGCCCGCAACTGTCACCCCATCGGCTGCCGCGCCGCCGTGTTGCAACAGATCGCCAGCGTCAGGGCGGCGGGCCCGTTCGACGGGCCCAAGCGGGTGCTGGTATTGGGGGCCTCCTCCGGATTCGGGCTGGCGTCGCGCATCGCGCTCACCTTCGGCGCTGGGGCCGATACCGTCGGCGTCTCATTCGAGCGGGGCCCCTCCGACAAGGGGCTCGGCAGTGCGGGCTGGTACAACAACATCTGGTTTCGCAAGGCGGCGGAGCAGGAGGGGCACATCGCCGTCAACCTGATCGGCGATGCCTTCTCGGATCTCATGCGCCAGCAGGCCATCGACAGCATACGCCAGCAGCTGGGTCAGGTGGATCTGGTGATCTACTCGCTGGCGAGCGGCATTCGGGTGCTGCCGGATGGCACTCAGGTGCGCTCGGTGCTCAAGACCACGGGCCAGCCGTTCAGTGGCTGGGGTCTGGATCTGGAGCACGACGCCCTGGTGCAGCAATCGCTGGCGCCCGCCACCCCGGAGGAGATCCGCGATACCGTCACGGTAATGGGCGGCGAGGATTGGCAGCTCTGGCTGCAGGCGTTGCAGCAGGCCGATTGCCTGGCGCCCGGTGCCCGGACTGTGGCCTACTCCTACATAGGCCCCGAATCCACCTATCCCCTCTACCGGGACGGCACCATCGGCTACGCCAAGGAGCATCTGCACGCCACCGCAGAGACCATCAACCTGCAGATGGCCGACATCGGCGGCCACGCCTGGGTGTCGGTCTGCAAGGCGCTGGTGACCAAGGCGAGCGCCTATATCCCTGTGCTGCCGGTCTATCTGGGTTTGCTGATGGGGGTGATGAAGGAGCGCGGCGTGCACGAGGGTTGCATCGAGCAGATGCAGCGGTTGTTTGCCGCCAAGATGTACGGGCCCCATGGGGTGGTGGCCGACGGCAACCGGCTGATCCGGATGGATGACCACGAGCTGGACCCGGCCGTTCAGGCTGCGGTCTCAACCCTCTGGTCCAAGGTGACGCCGGACAACTTCCATACCCTGGGGGATTTCGCCGGGCTGCGGCAGGATTTCATGCAGCTCAACGGCTTCGAGCTGCCGGGCGTGGATTACGGCGCGCCTGTGGATCTGGCCTCGCTGACCGAGCTGCTGCCCTGAGCCAGATTGGGCTGTTGATCCATTCCTCCCATTTATTCAGAGCCGATGGCTGGGTAGATCATCAGGCCACGCTGCTGGCCAGTTCATCCTGCGCCGAAGGGGTCGTCGCCAATATGGTCTGGTTGCGGCCCTGGCGCTTGGCTTGATACATGGCCATGTCGGCCCGGTGAATGAGCTGGCCCAACCCCTCGTCGACCGGTGAGCGCCCGGCGACACCTATGCTGATGGTCATGCGGGGGTTGTCCAGCTGGGCAATCCGCTGGCGCAGCCGCTCGGCCAGATGCCAGCAATCCTCCGCCGGCAGCGGCACCGCCACCAGAAACTCCTCTCCTCCCCAGCGCCCGACTAGTTGCAGGTCGGGCGCCCAGGATCTCAGCTCCCGCGCCAGCCGCTGGATCGCCCTGTCCCCCGCCTGATGACCATGGCGGTCGTTGATCTGCTTGAAGTGATCTATGTCGATGATGAGCAGGGTGAGCGGGCCCTCCTGCTGCCACTGGGTGGCCAGCCGTTCCAGCAGGGCGCGGCGGTTTGGCAGCTCGGTCAGCTGATCGAAGGTGGCGAGCTTGTAGAGGTGGCGTGAACTGCGGTGCAGCCTGTGGGTGGTGATCCCCAGCAGCAGCAGGGCACCGGCCAGCAGGCCGACCAGCACCAGCTGGTAGTTGCGGGCACTCTGTTGATGCAGCAACTGCTGACGCTTGCGCTCGTTCTCCTGTTGCAGCGCCCGGTTGCTGGCTTCGCTGCGGGCCAGATCCATCTCGGCCTGGAAGGCGGTGGCATGCTGGCTCAGGGTCTGGTTGAAGTGCTGCTTGTAGTCGCTCATGTAGTCGGTCAGCGCCTGATAGGCCTCGGGATAGCGGCCCTGATCGGCCAGCAGGCTGGCTTGCAGCGCCTTGCTGCTGACACTGACTTGCCCCTGGGAAGTCAGCAGCTGCAGCGCGAGCTGCTTCTCGCCGCGGCCTTGCAGCGCCCTGGCCCGGGTCTCCAGCAGACGCACCCCCGCCTCCGGGTAACCCAGTTGCTGATAGAGTGCCTGTGCCTCGTCCAGACTGCGCAGAGCGCCCGCCCAGTTGCCCTCTGCATTGAACGCCATGGCCTGATAGCCGAGCATGATGGCGCGGTAATCCGGCGCCAGATCCGGGGTGGCCAGCAGGCCGTCGAGCAGTTGCCGGGCCTGGACGGGGCGATCCGTATCTATGTAGAGCCTCGCCATGTTGGCCCGGATGATGCTCTGGCTGTTGGGCTCGTCCAGTTTCACCATCAGCTGCAAGGCTTCCTGATAATAGGTTTCAGCCTCCTTGGCCAGGCTCAGGTCGGCATAGAGGTTGCCGAGTGTCATCAGCAGGCGGGCGCACTGCAGGCTGGAGATGGGGTTGTCCGGGGCGGATCGCTTGAGCTGGAAGGCGGTCTTGAGTTCGGCGATCGCCTCTTTCAACTGCTGGGTGCGATAGAGGGCGAGCCCGTTCAGGGCGTGCCACTCGGATTCCTGCATAGGGTGGTTGGCGACGGCTGGCCTGAGCTGGGCCAGCAGGGCGAGGGCCTGATCCGGCGCTTCGGTATCCAGGGTGAGGGCTATCTGCTGCAACCTGAAGTCGAGCAGGCGCTGGGTTTCCTGCTGGGCGCTGGCCAGCCCGCGCGCTCGGGCGTTGTCGAGCAGGGCTTGTGGATAGCGCCCCAGCGCGGCCTGGGCCTGGGCCAGGGCTCTGGCATGAAACAGCTCCATATCCTGCTGCGGGTGGGCATCGAGGCGCCGCAGATAGCCGACGGGATCGCGCGCCGCCTGCAATTCAGCCTCTTCCAGCAAGGAGGGAGCGGCCTGCAACTGGGTTATCCAGAGCAGTGCCAGTGCCATAATGAATCTCATTGAATCCTTTCCCCGACCACTGGCGCCATCATAATGGCTGAATCCACCTACACCATGTTTCTTTGCTTCTCTATAACCGTATGGGGGATAGGATGAGGTGAAAAGCTGTCACAACTGAGAGCTGGGGCCACCGTATCTGGTTGATTCGTGATGAAACAGTGGCGACAATCGTGACCAAATCACAGTGGAGAATCAGCATGTTGGCCAAAGCCATGATCGAGAAGTTGAACGAGCAGATTAATCTTGAATTCTATTCCTCCAATCTCTACCTGCAGATGAGCGCCTGGTGCGAGGACAAGGGCTTCGAAGGGGCGGCCAATTTCCTGCGCCAGCACGCGGTCGAGGAGCGCCAGCACATGGAGCGCCTGTTCACCTACGTGAGCGAGACCGGCGCCATGCCGATGCTGGGCGCCATAGATGCACCTCCCCACGAGTTCAACTCTCTGGGTGACATCTTCCGCACCACCCTGGAGCACGAGTACCACATCACCAAGTGCATCAACGGTTTGGCCCATGTGGCCTTCACCACCCAGGACTACTCCACCTTCAACTTCTTGCAGTGGTACGTGGCCGAGCAGCATGAAGAGGAGAAGCTGTTCAAGAGCATCGTCGACCGTCTGTCGCTGGTGGGCGAGGATGGCAAGGGCCTCTACTTCATCGACAAGGAGCTGGCCGAGCTGGCCAAGGGTGCCCCTGCCAGCGTCATGGATGGCAACGCCTGATAGTCGTGGACACTTAGTGTTCAGCCAGTACAATAACGGCCCCTCGTATAGGGGCCGGTTTCTATTGCAGACGCCATAGAAACCGCTGTGGTGGCTTCTGCTGGATACAATGACGGTCTTTCGCATAAAGGGGCCGTTTTTCTTTGGATGAGTGAGTGATGATGAAGCAGGTTGATGTGGTGGTGATCGGGGCCGGTGCGGCCGGTTTGATGTGTGCCCAGCAGGCGGGCTATCGGGGCCGATCCGTGTTGTTGCTCGACAACGCCAAGAAGCCGGGCCGCAAGATCCTCATCAGCGGCGGCGGTCGTTGCAACTTCACCAACCATCAGACCGGGCCCCACGCCTTTCTCTCTGGCAATCCCCACTTCTGCAAGTCGGCGCTGGCGCGCTACACCCAGCAGGACTTCATCGATCTGGTGGACAGGCACGGGGTCAACTACCACGAGAAGACCCTGGGCCAGCTGTTCTGCGACGAGAGCGCCAAGGAGATAGTCGATGTGCTGCTCACCGAGTGTGACTGGGCCGGCGTCACACTGCAGTTCCAGACCGAGATCCTGAGCGTCAGCAAGACGGAAGAGGGCTTCGTGCTGACCACCAGCCAGGGGGAGATAAGCTGCCACTCGCTGGTGGTGGCCACCGGCGGTCTCTCCATGCCCAAGCTCGGCGCCACCCCCTACGGCTTCAAGCTGGCGGAGCAGTTCGGCCTTGCTGTGCTGCCCACCCGCGCCGGTCTGGTGCCCTTCACCCTGCATCAGGCCGACAAGGAGGCCTTCGCCGATCTGGCGGGGGTCAGCCTGCCGGTGGCCGTGACCGCCGAGGATGGCACCCGCTTCAAGGAGGCCATGCTGTTCACCCACCGTGGCCTCTCGGGCCCCGCCATACTGCAGATCTCTTCGTTTTGGCTGGCGGGGGAGAAGATCCACCTCAACCTGCTGCCCGAGCTGGATATTCCGGCGGCCCTCAAGGCATGGGCGCAGGCCCATCCCGCCCAGGAGCTGAAAACCGTGCTGGGACGCGAGCTGCCCAAGCGTTTCGTCGACAAGCTGGTGGAGCTGGGTCAGCTCGTCAACAAGCCCATGCGTCAGTACAACGAGAAGGAGCTGGAGGCCATCGCCACCCTGCTGGGTGATTGGCAGATCCTGCCGAACGGTACCGAAGGCTATCGCACCGCCGAGGTGACCCTGGGGGGCGTGGATACCAACGAGCTCTCCTCCAAGACCATGGAGGCGCGCAAGGTGGCCGGTCTCTACTTCATCGGCGAGGTGGTGGATGTGACCGGCTGGCTCGGCGGCTACAACTTCCAGTGGGCCTGGTCATCGGGCTGGGTGGCGGGCCAATACTGCTGACAATCCTTCGCACTCATTCATCCCGGACAAGGGAGCCGCCTCGGTGGCTCCCTTGTCCGGCTCAGGCCGCGTTTTTTATGGTCGGTATTCCTAGCGGCGTTGGCTATCGATGGCCCGCTATCCCTTTCTAAGGGTCGGCAAGAACGCGGTCAGCAAGCCGATGAGCGGCAGGTAGGCGCAGACCTGGTACACGGTCTCTATGCTGGTGGCATCGGCCAGCTGGCCCAGCAGGGCGGCCCCTATGCCCCCCATGCCGAAGGCGAAGCCGAAGAACAGGCCGGAGATGGTGCCGACCTTGCCGGGGACCAGTTCCTGGGCGTAGACCAGGATGGCGGAGAAGGCCGAGGCCAGGATCAGGCCTATGATGACCGAGAGTACCGAGGTCCAGAACAGGTCGACGTGGGGCAGCAGCAGGGTGAAGGGGGCGACGCCGAGGATGGAGATCCAGATTACCCGCTTGCGGCCGATGCGGTCGCCGATCGGCCCGCCGAGCACAGTCCCCGCCGCGACGGCAAACAGGAAGGCGAACAGATAGAGCTGGGCGCTTTCCAGCGGCAGGCTGAACTTGTCCATCAGGTAGAAGGTGTAATAGCTGCTCAGGCTGGCCATGTAGAAGAACTTGGAGAACATCAGCAGGCCGAGGATGGCCAGGGACCAGCCGATCTGGCGGCGACTCAGACCGTGGCCGAGGTGAGCCTTCATCCGTTTATGGAAGTTGGCGGCGTGGTGGCTGGACCAGCGCCCGACCAGGCTGAGCACTATGACGCCGACCAATGCGAACAGCGAGAACCAGGCCGCGCTGCCCTGACCCTGCGGCACTATGATCAGCGCGGCGAGCAGCGGCCCTATGGCCGACCCCAGGTTGCCGCCGATCTGGAACAGCGATTGCGCCAAGCCAGGCTGGTTGCCGGCCGCCATGCGGGCGACCCGGGAAGATTCCGGGTGGAACACAGACGAGCCTATGCCGATCAGCATGGCCGACAGCAGCACGGCGCCGAAGCTGGCCGCCTGCGACAACGACAGCAAGCCGATCATCGTAAAGCCCATGCCGAACGGCAATGAATAGGGCATGGGCCTGCGGTCGGTGTAGAGGCCGATCAGCGGCTGCAACAGCGAGCCCGTGAACTGGTAGGTGAGGGTGATGAGGCCGATCTGGGCGAACGACAGGTTGAGGCCGAGCTTGAGCAGCGGATAGATGGCCAGCAGCACAGACTGCATCATGTCGTTCAACAGGTGCGAGAAGCTGATGGCGGCGATCACCGGATAGGTGGTGCGATTCAAGGCGTCGTGCATGGCAGAGGCGGCGAGTGGCTGATCGGTACTGAGGCTCTTTTCCATGAGGGTGGGTTCTGTGATCCTGGGTATGGCTTAACATGCCTGATCCCGGCGCGTCTGGACACCACAAAGTGGGGGGATCGGGGTTGCCGGTTATGGCGGTGAGAGGGTGGGGCGAACGGATCACGGATCGGCACTTGTGCTCGGCGGGCGGCGGATTAGTATAGAAACCTCGTCGTCGCATTATGCGGGTCGCCACCCGCCATGGAGGGATCATGTTTGAGAGCCTGGGAGTCATCAACGTTTGGACCTATCTGGTCGGGCTCTTTTCCAAGTCCAGGGGGGCGCGCCATGTTTGAGAGCCTGGGAGTCATCAATGTCTGGACCTGCCTGAGCGGGCTCTTTTCCAAGTTCTGGGGGGCGCGCCATGTTTGAGAGCCTGGGAGTCATCAATGTCTGGACCTATCTGGTCGGGCTCTTCTTCATCATCATAGCGCCGGGGCCCAACTCGATTTATGTGCTGCGCACCGGGGCGAGCCGCGGCGTTGGCCCCGGCTACAAGGCGGCCCTCGGGGTCTTCGTCGGCGACGCCATCCTGATCTTCTGCGCCTATCTGGGCATCGCCTCCCTCATCCGCACCACCCCCTTGCTGTTTACCCTGGTGCGCTACCTGGGTGCCCTCTACCTGCTCTATCTGGGGGTGAAGATCCTCCACGCCAACTTCATCGCCAGGCGGGAAGGGCAGGCGTCTGTGGTCGAGCACGGCGAGCGTTACTTCTCCAAGGCGCTGACCCTGAGCCTCACCAATCCCAAGGCGATCCTGTTCTACGTCTCCTTCTTCGTGCAGTTCGTCGACTTCAACTATGCCCACACCTGGGTCTCCTACCTGGTGCTGGCGAGCATGCTGGAGGCCATGAGCTTCGTCTATCTCACCCTGCTGATCTTCGGCGGCACCCTGATGGCCCGCTTCTTTGCGCGCAAGGTACGCCTCGCCAAACTCGGCAACGGTCTCATCGGCCTCTTCTTTATGGGCTTCGCAGCCAGGCTGGCCACGTTATCATCCTGATGGCCAGGGCATTGCCCAATCCCGGGCGTCCGGTCGCGAACGGCTAGTCCGGCCAGCAATCCTTGCCAACCCGTACAAAACGGGATTGATGCACGATCAGCTTCTGATTGCCAGACTGGCTGATCTTGGGATTGCGATAGGTCTCGCCGGGCAGCAGATATTTGCTGTCTGCCATGCTGTCCGGCTGGTCACACCCCTGTTTCACCATGAACTCAAAGAAGCTGTTGCCGGTATTGGTGATGCTGCCCGCCGCTTGATCGAGACGATATTCGAACCGCTCCTGGCGGGGTCTCACCACCAGAATGGATTGCAGCGCTATGGTCATCTCGACCGAACTGCGCTTGCCTGCGTTATCGGGTGTGCCGGCCTGCGCCACCGGAACTTCGGTGAAAACGACCCTGTAGTAGCGCTCCTGCCGATCGCCGGGCCCCTTGTAATAGAGTTTGACGTGCTGCCGCTGGTCCGGATGCAGCACAAACCGCTTGGGGGCGAACAGCAGTTCGCCAGGGGCCATGGGTAGAATGGCCTCGTCCGCTGTCGGACTGGTGATGCGATACGCCGCCAGCTCGTAGAGCTTGGGTGTGCTGGCGTTGTTGGTGACGGTGCGGGAGATGAACTCTTCATCGTGCTCCATGATGGCTGTCATGGGGCCTATGTCGATGGCCCATGCCTGGGGGCCGGCAAGCAGCAGAGTCGTCAGCAGAGTCAAACTGCGCGCCAGGTTTTTCATCATTGTCCTGAGATCCATGTTGATTGCTAACGCCAGCTGCCCTTGATGGTCAGGGTGCCACTCTGGTGCCGTTCTCCTTCCCACATGCTGCCCTCCGTGGTTTGTGCCGCCCTTGGATCGGTCAGATCAAAGTCCAGCTTGAGCAGATAGAAGCGGGTAATACCCGGGTTCCCGTTGGGATCTATCCAATTGTGAGCCGGTTGACTGTCTTTGATGGCGAGTGTCCTGATATTGACCGGCACCCGGTCACAGCCGATCGGATGGCGGTAATTGGCGCCATAGCGGGTGGAGTCGAACACCAGCCTGGCGGGAATGGGCACGGCACTCTCGGGTTCCTGGCTATCGGCCGGGTAGAAGGTACAGTTTCCCTGATAAGGGCTTCCCTTGTCCTGGGCCAGGATCATCTCCAGCACGTCGGCCGAGACGGGGCCGCTGTCCGAGATATTGTATTGAAACGACAACACATCCTTGCCGATCTGTCCCTCACGATAGGGATTGGTGATCCCTTCGGACGAGAGAATGGAAACGCTGAAGTGGCGTGGCTTGATGATGATTTCCGTGGTGCCGCTGAACTCGTAATAGCCGCTTTCAGGGGCATGGGCATTGCGCATATTGAAGTTGATCAGGTCCCGGGTCAGCCGATCCTGCAAGCCCAGTCGTACGACCTGCTTGAAGAAGTTGCCCGAGAGAAACAGAGAGACTGATTGCTGGTTCTTCAGGTAGCGAGCCGTGTAGTCATAGCCATTCCAGGCCCAGTTGGTCATGTTGGCGGTGACTTGCACATCGGTGACCGAGATGGCTGATTTGAGTCTCGCATCCTTGATATTGGTAAACAGGTAGATGGGCTCGAAGGTCTGGCTGCCATCTTCGATGAAGGAGTAATCGAGGAAGCGGCACAACACACCGCTGACATTGTTGAGCACATAGTTCTCGCAGCCGCGGGATCCCGGCAATACATAGGGATTGCCGTTGCTGTCGACGGTCACCTCGCTGATGGCGTTGGTCTGGGTGAACTTGATATGACCCGCCTTCTTGTGTTCGAGCTTGCGAACATACCAGTAACCACTTGCCTGATCCTTGCAGCGTGCCCCCGTGGCTGCGTTGAAGCTGACCAGGGTGGCGCACAGGTTCATTTCACGCAGCAGCCTGCTGCCGACCGGCATGCTCCTCAGGTAGTCGAAGAAGCTGGCACTCAGCTTGGCATGGCCCCAACCATCCGCCGCGCCCAGCAGGCCGTAGAAGCCCTTGCCATCGACGACGGCAGGCTTGTTGACTGCCTCGGCCGTGTTGGGATCGCAACGGGCGTAGCTCATGATGCAGCGCTGATTGATGTAGGGCTGGTTGATGGGACCCTCCTCCCACATGTCGACGTTCCAGTTACTGATCACCGTGTTATGGCCGTTGTCGACATAGGCCAGGCTCATCTGGCGGGTGCCCTTGAGAGAGGTCCAGGCGTTGGCGCCAGTCAGACGTGGCTCCAGGGCATCGGTCGGGGCGACAAACAGGTTGCTGTCTTCCTGGTTTTCAATGAACAGAAAATTGCGCAGGGGGGCATCGCCCAAGATGGTCTTGGAGACGGCGGCCTGAGTGCCGACACTGGCGAGCATGCTACCGATGAAGCAGGCCGCGATAACTATTTTCGTCATTTTCATGCCATCAACCTCTCACCATGGCGTAAGTCGGCAGGCCGCGACAGATCACATCACCTACCCAGGCGGCGCCGCTCTGCTGCGCCAGATCAAGCTCTGCCTCACAGAATTCGTTGCCGTGCTTGAAGCTCAATACCGGATTGGCCTTGTCCACATCCAGTGAAAACTCGCCTGTCTCATTGGTCACAGTGGTGCCGATGTGGTTGTCGATCCTGGCGTTGGCGATCACGCTGCCATCCTCGGCACGTATGATGCCAAAGACGGTGACCATCTCCTTGACCGAGCGGGTGGCATCCAGTTTGGCCACGTTGCCGGGGAACAGGGTGTAGCGCTGCTTGCCGGTGTTGATGTCATAGCTGTCCTTGGTCGTCTTGCTGTTGAGCAGTTCCACTTCGTACTCCTGAAAGGGGGAGAGAGCGACAAAGGTCTTGCTGCCTTCGAGCGAGTACTCCTGGCCATTGATCTTGGCGAGCATCTTGCCTTCCTTGCCAATGCCGGTATCGATCAGCAAGCCGGAACCGGATCGGTTCTGGCTGGAGGCCAGGATCTCATCCCCCGTGGTGATGACAGCACCACGTGCAATCAGGTTGCCGTTCACATCGCCACCCTGACTGCGACCCAGGGTCAGGGTGCCGCCCGTCATGCTGTTTTCAAAACCCAGGGTCCCCGAGAGGGCCAAGTCATTGTGCTCTGCGCCACTGATGACTTTGGCACCGTTGAGTGTCGCCGTGTTGATGAAGCCCTCCATGCGTTTCTGATAGCTGAGGTTGGCCGTGGTGTGGCCCTCTTCGTTGCTGCTCATGCCCAGACTGAACAGGTTGTCGAACGGGATCGAGTAGTCCAGGGTCAGGCTCTTGTTGTTGAACCCGCTCAGGGTTGCGCTGCTGCTCTGCAGGCTGGTACGCAGCGACAACTGGCCATAGCGACCGGAATAGAGGCTCTGGTAATAGTCGATATAGCTGCGATCGCTCCCCTGCTCACTGTCGTGCGTGGTGTTGAACGAGAGGCTGCCCAGCCTGTCATGCCAGCCGCCCAGGTTGATGCTGATGCCGGCGGTATAAAGATCCAGGGGGGCCGTGGTCAGCTTGCTGCCCGTGTCGAGTTTCTCCTGACTGAGCCAGAGCGAGACGTTGTCGTGTATTTGTGCCGTCACGCCGGACGAGATCCGCCAGGAGGCGTCCGAGGCCAGCATGCCCTGCAGCTGGGTACTGACTCTGTCGGTCAGCTGCCAGCTGGCCTGGCTCTCGCTGACCAGGGCATCCTTGAAGCCATAGCCGGTCAGGGTCAGGTTGGTGGTCTCGAAGGTACGTGCCAGCGACAGCCCCAGCAGGGGGGAGCGGGCACCATCCTGACTGGCCTCCATCAGGCCGCCCCAGGATTGCCAGCCCCACTCCTGATCGAAGCCCAGGCTGTTGTTGAGTTTGGTGACTCGCTGATTGCTGGATTCCGTCAGGCGCCCGTCGATATGGATCTCGACCGTGACGCTGTAGGAGCCGTGGGGGAAGCGGCTGGTATCGATGCGGTGGTTGCCGATCGAGAAATTCTGCAGGCCGATCAGCTTGCCATCCCGATAGACCCGAACCTCACCCGCCGAGGGCATGAAGACCTGGATCGGGGTGGTGGATTCACTCTCGTTGATGGTACGTGAGCGGGCCTGATTGCCGTAAGAGAGCCCGTAGATCCGGCCTGCGTTCAGGGCGGATACGCCCCCCAGGGTCTGGAGGTCCCAGGTCGACACCATGCCGGTCGCAAAACGGCGATCTTCGATATCCCGCTCATACATGGCGCGATAGAGGGAGCCGTTCTGGTTCGTTTCCCCCAGATTGTAGAGAGAACCATCAAGGTCCAGATGGTGTTCACTGTACCCCACCAAGCTGTTCAACTGGGCGAAGTTGGTGCTGGTGCTGCCCGCCTGACGACTGTTGGCAAAGGAGTAGCCCAGGTTGTAGCGATTGACGCTGGTCAACGCCTCAACGGAGGGCGTCAGGCTAGTTTTTTTTGTGTTGGCTTGCTTCTCGCCAAAGGCAGCCTTGGTGACTTGTATGGTCAGCAGCATGGCGATCAGATCCAGCTGCAGGGTGGCGCTGTCGTTGATGACCAGCCGTCCGTCGCTGGAAAAGGTGCGCAGCTGATTCTGTTGCAGCAGGTCCACCAGCTCCTGGCGCAGGGCCACATCGCTCTGGCCCTGGTTGAAGTCCAGGTTGAGCAGATGCAGCGCGCCGTCCCGCAGGATCAGCGTGGCGTTGCCAACGGACTCTTCGGTGGTGGTGTCGAGTGCCAGCGCCTGATCTTGATACTGCAGCCTGACCGGTACGGCAATGCCCTCTGCCAGTGCACTGGCAAAGCTGGCAGGAATGATGATATTGGCGATTTTGAGTGGCGCTGAGGCGCTGGCCGAGGCTGACATCATGATCAGCAATGAGACTGGCAACAGGCAGGCTTTGTTCAACATATCACGCACCATGGTTCCAAATTTCGGCAAAACAACACAGCCACTCGACCGGGTGGTGGAGGCAGTACCAGTACAAAGGATTATTTGATGACGACGAATTCCTGGCCCAGCCAGAGGCCGACATGGCTCTTCGGATCCCGGAGATCAACCTGGCGGAATTGGCGTTGCTTGCCCGGCAGGTCGTAATAGGTCTCCTTGCACTGTTCCTTGCGCTGTTTCAGGCAAGTGCCATACGCCACTGTGCGGTATGAGGCGTTTCCTTTATTGGTCAGGGTGTCGCCCTGCAGAAGGTAATCGAACTTCTGCTGGCGCGGTGTGACCACCAGGATGGTGCCTATCTGGGCTGAGGTGGTGGCGACCGCCTGGCGGCGTTCGTTGCGCTGGTCGTCCATCGACAGGGCGGTATCCAGCCAGCGGATGCGGTAGTAACGCTCCTTGCCATCCTGCGGGCCCTTGTAAAAGAAGCGCACGTTGTTCTTGGCGTTGGCGGGGAGCATCAGCCGGCTCGGCGACAGCATGAGTTCGCCGTCCACTTCCATCGGCATCTCCTGTCCGCCCTCTTCCGGGGAGGAGATGCGTGTCACTGTGACAGTGACCAGTCTGGCCTGGTCGCTGGCGTTCTCGATCTCTTTGGCGACATCCTGACTGCCCGCATCAATAAAGGTGGTAACCGAGCCGACGTTGATCGCCTGGCTTATTCCGGGAATAAACAGCATCCATACCCCCAGCATTTTCAGGTTCATGTGATCTCCTGTGAATACAAAGGGCCCCGCAGGGCCCCGAATGATATGCGTTGAGGCAATCAGGCCCAGTTGGCCACGAACTCGACGTTGACTTCGCCGCTCCACAGACCGTCTGGCAGGGCTTCAAAGGTGGCCGTGCTGCCGTTGGCAGTGGCGCTTTCAATGTTGAAGCTGAAGGAACCCTGCGCCGTGGTACGTTGGGTGTCCTCCTTGAAACCCTGGGCTATGGGGGAGAGGTTGCCGCCTGTGATGCCCGCCGCCGTATCGATCAGGGTGGTGTAGGCCGTGGTGCTGACCGGTGCACCGCCCCACAACACGCCCACGTCGACGGTGGAGTTGCCACCCAGATGGTTCAGGGTGCCGTTCAGCTTCTTGGCTTTCAGAATGAAGGAAGTCGCGCTGGCATCCCCCTTGATGGCGACATCGAACAGGCCGTTGACGGTATTGAAACCCTTGATCCCTTCGGCGTACTGGAAGGAGAGGCTGGAGAGCGGGGTGACAACCAGCTCGGAGGTAGTGTCTTTCTTGGCGGTTGCCTGCCATGTTGCGACTGCCGAGGCTTCTACGGCTGCCTGGGTGGCAGCGGTAAAACCCAAACCTACAACTGTCAGCGCAATCAGAGTCTTTTTCATCTTGATGTTTCCTACAGGTTTCCCGATGAGTAGCCTTGAGCCACCCGTTTGATTCACTGCACCCGAGGTGCATTCGTTCTTCATCCCCGGGGTATATTTGACCAAGGGGTGTTGCCGGGCCCCGAAACATAATGTTCCGTCACCCAGCTCATCTTTTCGCCGACCAAGATAACCGCCAGACCTGCTTGGATCGATCTAATGGTGTGTAGGAAAAGTCCTAAAAGGTAGTTGTTACGTACAACTTCAGATGCATGTATATCCCTGCGGCTCTGTCATGGGTCATTTAAAGTTATAACTTTGATTTTTAAGCATTTTGATGCTTTTCTTATCAAGATGAATCGGGCGTCTGGCGAGCGGTTGCGAATGATGTTTGAGTCGGCGATGCGGTACAAATGAACCATAAGATTCAAAAGAATATTTGTACTTATAACTAATTGATAAATAGATATAAAACAAATCGTTCAAATAGCGTTCAGGTCACTTCATTAGCGTTTTATTTGAATTGTGTAACATATTATTAATATCAAAGAGCCGTATGGTACAGGTGCTGATTTTGTAGTTAGTATACGCTAAATCAAATGAGTCAACGGTAGGTAGGTATATGGCAAGGATATTGATAGTCGATGATCACCCCGCAATAAGAATGGCAGTGAATATGCTGCTCAAACAGGACGGGCACCATATTCTGGCAGAGGTTGATAATGGTGTTGATGCTATCTCTTCGGCTAGGAAACATCAGCCTGATATTGTGGTGCTCGATATTGGCATTCCCAGACTGGATGGTATTGAAGTTATCAAAAGACTGAAAGATCTGGATGCCAGCATCAAGGTGATTATTTTATCAGCACAATCAACTCATCATGTCATGGTGCGTTGTCTGCAGGCCGGGGCTGATGGATTCATGTCCAAGCTGGATGAGCTGTCGCTATTGAGAAGTGCGATCGTAAAAATAGAGAAAGATCAGCTCTATTTTCCAAGAGATATTATCGCAGGCGCCAAAAATGCTCATTCAGTAGACAGGGAAGATCTATTGTCAGCACTCTCGGATCGTGAAATGAGTGTGCTGCTGCAGATATGCCAGGGCCATGCAAACAAGCAGATAGCGGAAAGCATGTTGCTCAGCGAGAAGACGGTCAGCACCTACAAGACCCGCCTGATGCAAAAGCTCAATGTAACCAACATGGTTGACCTGATCAGTTTGGCCAAGCGGCAAGAATTGATGTGAGCAAGATGAAATTACTTCTGATCTTGTTCGTCAGCCTCAGTTCGCTCAGTTCGTTTCTTGCCCCTGCCCATGAACTGGAAGATAGCCTGCTGCATGTCTATGCGCGGGATGACAACGAGTATCTCGGCAAGCAGGCACTGCCTCTGCGTGCCGATGACTGGCTATGGTTGCGCAATCGTGAACGGCTGATCCTGGGGGTGCCGATGCCGGACAATCCCCCTATGGACATTACTCTGCGTTCCGGTGCCTATGAAGGGGTTACCGCCGACATTGCCGGCATGTTGAGTTATTTGTTGCACGTCGAGATAGTGGTGAAGAAGCTTCCGTCGCGGGCGGCGGCTATAGCCGCGCTCAAGCAGGGAGAGATCGATCTGTTGAGTACCTCAAATGCCTATGAGGAAGAACAACAGTTGCTATTAACTGATAAATATATGGAAGATGACCCCGCCATATATAAAAGCATACACGTAAAGGAGCGTGATATAAAAACGGTGGCCGTCCCAGAGTATTATCTGCCAACTCTTGATGTGATGCGTTACCTGCCTGGCGTTCAAGTAAAGTTATATTCCTCCCGCTATAGTGCCTTGTCGGCTGTCGCTTATGGTCAGGTCGACGCTGTCATGGTAGATATGATTTCTGGTAATTTTATCGTCAATAAATTTTACCAGGACAGCATTCAATTACTAAGGCCCTTGTATGTGGATACTCATGGTTTCTCATTCGCGCTGGAAAAACAGAATCGGCGCCTCAAGAAAATAATTGATATTGCATTGCATGAGGTATTGGAAGGCAAGCGCGAGGAAATTGCCAAACGTTGGAGCGGTGGTGGACTCTCCATCGATGCCAAGAGGATAGGGCTGACCAGTGGTCAATGGGCATGGCTTGGCCAGCAGAGAAAGCTCCGGATTGCGGTCAACAGCGGTATTCCGCCGCTGAGCTTCCTCGACGTGAACGGTACCTTGCATGGCGTGACTGCCGATCTGTTGCAGGTGCTGAGGGCGAAGCTGGGAGTGGAGATCGAGGCGGTCCCGGTCAAGACGATCAAGCGCATGATCCAGCTGCTGAATGAGGGGAGAGTGGATGCTGTGGTAATGAGCCCATCGGTGGAGCGCAGGCGTCGTTTTCTGTTCAGCCGGGCCTTCGTGCTGGATCCCTTGTCTTACGTGGTTGGTGTGAAACATGAAGCGAGTGAACCGGACACCCTGCTCAAATTCGGGACTGTGGCCGTGGTCAAGGATTTCATTTCGGCGCAGGCCATAGAGGAGGTATACGGCAGGTTGAGGACTCGCCCGTTTGACAAGATTGAAGATGCACTGCGTTGTGTCGCGACCGAGGTATGTGATGTGACTGTACTGCCGCTGCGGGTAGCCAAGTATTACGTCAACAGCAAATTTCCCGACAGCTTGCTTATTACGGGCGAATTATTCGATTCGATTCCGATTGGTGCCGCGTTCGCGGTATCCCAAGAGAACACAGTACTGCGCAATATTCTGGACAAGGTGATCGCAACCATGCCGCCGGACGAGCTGGAAGGGCTCTCCAATCGCTGGCGGGTCAGTACCCAGCAGGAGGCGATCACCTGGCAGGAACTGGTACGCGAGTTTGGCATCTTTATTTCACTGATCCTGCTGTTGACTCTCCTGGTCAGCCTGTGGAGTCTCTCCCTGCGCAAACAGATGCGCGAACGTCGGGTTGCCGAAGTGGCGCTGAGTGCCCAGCTCAAGTTCATTGAAGATCTGGTGGACGGCACGCCCCATCCCATCTACGCCAGAGACCAGGATGGGCGGCTTATCCTCTGCAACAGCAGCTATGCGGCCTTCTTTGGTGAGCCGAAAGCCGGCTTGCTGGGCGCAGGCCTGGTCGCTGATGGTGAGCGTTGGCCTTTTCTCGCCCCCTTGTTTGCCGATCTTGCCGCTGCCCGCGAGGAGCGACAGGCGCAGGAGGGGGATCATCGTCTGGTCATGGTGAACGGGGCTGTGGATGTCTATCACTGGGTCCAGCCCTATTACGATCTGGATGGCAAGGTGCAGGGGGGCATTGGCGGTTGGATCGATGTGAGCGAGCGCCTGCGCCTGCTGGATGATCTGGCGGTGGTCAGCCAGGAGGCACAAGAGGCCAATCGCGCCAAATCGACGTTTCTGGCCACCATGAGCCACGAAATTCGTACCCCCATGAATGCCATCATAGGCCTGCTGGAGCTGACCCTGCGACGAGATCGTCTACATGAGGAGGATAAAGCCTCGCTCTCCATCGCCCATGGCTCGGCGACGGATCTGCTGACCCTGATCGGCGATATCCTGGATATCTCCAAGATAGAGTCGGGGCGGCTCGAGCTGGTCCCCGAACCCCATGACATAGCGGCCTTGACTGAGTCTGTCGTCACGGTGTTCAATGCCCTGGCCAGACAGAAGAATCTGCAACTGGAACTGGTTATCGGAGCGACCCATTGGGTGCAGGTAGACGGCCTCTGTTACAAACAGATCCTGTCCAACCTGATCAGCAATGCCATCAAATACACTGAGCTGGGCTCGGTACGGGTCGAGCTGCAGCTATGGAGCAGTGACGGCTGGTGTACCTTGCAACTGGTGGTCAGGGATACCGGGATAGGGATAGCCCCGGCGGAACTGGCGAGGCTGTTTCAGCCCTTCAGCCAGGCCAGCCAACCCGAGCATATACAGCAATCCGGTACGGGCCTCGGCCTGATGATCTCTCGTTCCCTCTGCGAGTCAATGGGGGGATCCCTGGTGCTGGAGAGCGAGTTGGGTCGTGGCACCCGGGTGTGCGTCGAGATGAAACTGCCCCTTGCCACGGCCGTGGAGAAACCCCTGTCAGGCGAACTTGACTCAGTGATGGCGCGCGGGGATAGGCTGCGAGTGATGATAGTGGATGATCACCCCACCAATCGGCTGCTTATCAGTCAGCAACTGGCCTATCTGGGGCATGAGGCCATGGCGGCCGAGTCGGGTGAGCAGGCGCTGGCGCTCTTCGCCGAATACTCCTTCGATGTCGTCATCACCGACTTCAACATGCCCGGCATGAACGGGTTCGAGCTGACCCGGCAGTGCCGTGTGCGGGAACACCTCAATGGCAGGCACCGTTGTGTGATCCTGGGCCTGACGGCCGATGCGCGTCAGGAGCAGGTGAACGAGGGTCATGCGGCTGGCATGGATGATTGTCTGTTCAAGCCGGTAGGGCTGGAGGCGCTCGATCATTGCCTGCGTCGGCATATGCAGCGTGAGGAGCAAGCCGATGTCGCCGCTTGCATGCAGGAGATCAGGCAGTGTCTCGGGCCGCTGACCGGCCACCAGTCAGCCCTGATGTTGCCCCTGCTGGTCGAATTTGTTCGTGCCAGTGACGACGACTTGCAGGCGTTGCAACAGGCGGCGACTGCCGGGGAGCTGGCCCGCTTTCTGGATTATGTTCATCGGCTGAAAGGCGGAGCCAGGATCATGGGGGCCATGCAGCTGGTTGCCACCTGCAGCGAGATAGAGTCCGGGGAACTGAACGCACAAACCCTGCCCATGGCGTTGCAGCGCCTGCAACGTGTCTATCACATTGCCAGGCTGGCCATAGTGCGGTTGCAGAGCGCAGAACCTGGATGAGAATGAAGGCATGGTGACATGCCTTCATGACTGCTCAACCGTGCCAATACACCATCAACTCATAGGCGGCCTCACCTGTCTGGTGGGGCCGGCTCGAAGGGGCCTGATAGCTGAGGTAATAGCGGGTGGCTTGTGCCAGGGTCAGAGGATGTGTGGAGGGGATCCGTTGACCATTGAGCGTGAGACTGATGGGAGTGCCGGCCTGTTGTGTCAGGGTGCCATACAGTTTGCGGGCTTGCAGTTGATAGGTGGTATTGAAATCCGGGCTGCTGATATTGGCCGCCAGGGTGTGAATGGGATACTGCGTCTGGTTTGAATTGACGGGTTGGAGGCCGGGATGGGTCAGTGCTATTTCCATCCTGGTGTCTTTACTGGCGGTGGCTGGCCAATTGAGTTGACGGGTCAGGGTGTCGGCCTGGGCGGTTGCACCACAGCACCCAAGCAGTAACGCCACCAGCATTCCTTTCTGAGACATATGGTCATCTCCTGGATCTAGAGGTTACCCCGTTGTCGGGGTCATCCGTTTATCGACTCACCTGCCAGAAAGCTTAGTTTGACGCTCGTGATTCGGAATGAGCTGACACGGAATACGGGGTATGATCCCGCGCCTTGGTATATATCTTCTTCATTGATACGGGATCCCTGTCTTGCTCGAAAATCAGATGATGTTGTTGGCGGTATTCGAACGGGCGGCGCTGATGCTGATGACCCTGTTCTTCCTGACCCGCACCAGGCCGTTCCAGCGGCTGTTCCAGAAGCGGGATCACACCCCGGCCGAGCTGGTGCTGGTCGCGGCCATCTTCGGCCTATTCGCCGTCTTCAGTACCTATACCGGCATTCCGGTGGAAGGGGCGCTGATCAACGTGCGGATCATCGCCATCATCTCGGGCGGCATCCTGTTCGGCCCCTGGGTTGGCATCCCGGCCGGGGTCATCTCGGGCCTGCACCGTTACCTCATCGACATGGATGGCCACACCTCGATACCTTGCCTCATCGCCAGTATCATCGCCGGTCTGCTCGCTACCTGGTTGCACCTGCGCTGCCGCAAGTCGCGACTCTGGCTCTACGGCATACTGGCGGGCATGTTGTGCGAGGGGCTGACCATGTTGCTGATCTGGCTGCTGACCGAACCCCATGAGGTGGGGGTGGAGATCGTCAGCCACATCGCCTATCCGATGATCGCCGGCGCGCTCTGCATCGGGCTCATCATCAAGCTGGTGCAGGATCTGGATGACGAGAAAGAGCTGATTGCCGCCAAGCAGGCCAAGCTGGCGCTGGATATCGCCAACAAGACGCTGCCCTTCTTCCAGAAGGTCGATCGCCACTCCCTCGGCCAGGTGTGCGGCGTCATCTGCAACGAGATCCATGCCGATGCGGTGGCCATCACAGATACCCGCGACGTGCTGGCCTACGTGGGGGTAGGCAAGGATTACTACGAGCTGGACGAACACCACGCCATCAGCGACATGACCCAGCGGGCCGTGCTGCTGGACCAGATCATCATCAACAACGATCTGCGCCAGTATCATCTGTCAGATTTTCACTCTGTCATCATCATTCCGCTGCGGGAAAACGGCGCCGTCAGCGGCACTCTCAAGATTTATTACCGCCGCACCCACAGCATCACCAGCTCGCTGCGGGAGATGGCGGTGGGCCTCTCCCAACTCATCTCCACCCAGATGGAGGTGTCGCGCATCGAGCAGTTGAAAGAGATGACCCGCAAGGCGGAGTTCACCGCTCTGCAGAGCAAGATCAACCCGCACTTCCTGTTCAATGCCCTCAACGCCATCTCATCCCTGATCCGCATTCGTCCCCAGCAGGCACGCCAGCTCATTGCCAATCTGGCGGACTACCTGCGCTACAACCTCAACAAGGGGGATGAGCTGATCGACATTCAGGAGGAGCTGCAGCAGGTGCGCGACTACGTGGCCATCGAGCAGGCCCGCTTCGGTGACAAGCTGGAGGTGGTGTTCGAAGTGGACGACGTCCACATCCAGGTGCCGAGCCTGCTGTTGCAGCCGCTGGTGGAAAACGCCATCCTGCACGGCATCCAGCCCCGCAGCGCGCCGGGCCGGGTCACTATCGAGGTGAAGCAATTGGCGGGTGGCATCCGGGTGGCGGTGCGCGACACTGGCTACGGCATCAGTCAGGCGGTGATCGATGGCGTGGCCGCCGGTCGGGTGGAGAGCCGCAGCATAGGCCTGATGAACGTTCATCAGCGGGTCAAGCTGTTGTACGGTGACGGCCTGCAGCTCAAGCGGCTGGAACCGGGTACCGAAGTCTGTTTCTATCTGCCGGATCAGGAGGCCATGCCATGCTGAGAGACATCACTGTTGAGGACGAGTTTCTGACTCGAGAGGTGCTGGCCTGCTCTTCTTCCCAGCTAGGGGCAACGCAATGCTGAAAGCCATTATTGTCGAAGATGAATATCTGGCCCGTGAGGAACTCATCTATCTGGTGAGCCAGCACAGCCAGATCGAGATAGTGGCGAGCTTCGAGGACGGGCTGGAGGCCTTCAAATACCTGCAGGATCACGAGGTGGACGTGGTGTTTCTGGATATCCAGATCCCCTCCATCGATGGCCTGCTGCTGGCCAAGAACCTGCACAAGTCGAGCCATCCGCCTCACATCGTCTTCGTCACCGCCTACAAGGAGTTTGCGGTGGAGGCGTTCGAGCTGGAGGCGTTCGACTATATCCTCAAGCCCTACAACGAGCCGCGCATCATCAATCTGCTGCAAAAGCTCGAGCATGCGGGCAAGTCTCAGCCAGCCGGCACGGGGGAGGCGAGCGGCGACGTGATCAGCCCGCAGAATCGCACCGTCAATCTGGTGAAGGGGGAGCGCATCATAGTCACCCCCTGCGAGCAGATCTATTACGCGGAAGCGGACGAGAAGCTGACCTATGTCTATACCCGCACCGATCGCTACGTGATGACCATGACCATCAGCGAGTTTGTCAGCCGGCTGCCGGCGGAGGGCTTCTTCCGCTGCCATCGCTCCTACTGCGTCAACATCAACAAGATCCGCGAGATAGTGCCCTGGTTCAACAGCACCTATCTCATCCGGCTCCATGACCTGCCGTTCGAGGTGCCGGTCAGCCGCAGCAACATCAAGGCGTTCCGTCAGCTGATGCGGCTCTGATTGTCATTCATTCCCGCCGATCTGCATTTCATGCCTTAATCGGTCGGCGCGAGCTGCGTCTTGCCTATAGTGGCCTCAATTTCCTTAAGGCCATCGACCGAGACGCATCATGACCAAAGAGATGAATCGCACCCGCTATCTGACCCTGATAGGTACCATCATCACCCAGTTTGCGCTGGGTTCCGTCTACACCTGGAGCCTGTTCAACGCCCAGCTCTCCGACAAGCTGGACGAGCCGGTCAGTCAGGTGGCGTTTGCCTTCGGTCTGCTCAGCCTGTCGCTGGCGGTGGCCTCTTCCATGGCGGGCAAGCTGCAGGAACGGTTCGGGGTGCGCAACGTCACCCTGGGGGCCGGCGTGCTGCTCGGCATCGGCTTCTTCCTCACCGCCCACGCCAGTAACCTGGCCATGCTCTACCTCTGCGCGGGGATACTGGTGGGCTTTGCCGACGGGACCGGTTACCTGATGACCCTCTCCAACTGCGTGAAGTGGTTCCCGGAGCGCAAGGGGCTCATCTCCGCCTGCTCCATCGGTGCCTATGGTCTCGGTAGCCTCGGCTTCAAATACATCAACCTGCTGCTGCTCTCCAACAATGGTCTGGAAGCGACTTTCCAGCTGTGGGGGCTGATCGCCATGTCCATGGTGCTGGTGGGCGGCATGCTGATGAAGGATGCGCCCAAGCAGGCCGCCTCAGTGCAGCAGACCGAAAGCCGTGACTTCACCCTGGCCGAGGCGATGCGCAAGCCGCAGTACTGGATGCTGGCGCTGATGTTCCTCACCGCCTGCATGAGCGGCCTTTATGTCATCGGCGTGGCCAAGGACATCGGCGAGAACATGGTGGGTCTGTCGACTGCGGTTGCCGCCAATGCGGTCGCCATCATCGCCATGGCCAACCTGGGTGGTCGGCTGGTGCTGGGCATACTGTCTGACAAGATGTCCCGCATCCGGGTCATCACCATAGCCCAGCTGATCACCCTGTGTGGCATGGCGTTGCTGCTGTTCGTGCCGCTCAATGCCAACCTCTTCTTCGTGGCGGTAGCCTGCGTGGCCTTCAGCTTCGGTGGCACCATCACAGTCTATCCCTCGCTGGTGAGCGACTTCTTCGGTCTCAACAACCTGACCAAGAACTACGGCGTCATCTATCTGGGCTTTGGTCTGGGCAGCATCATAGGCTCCATAGTGGCCTCCCTGTTCGGCGGCTTCATGGCGACCTTCAACCTGATCCTGGTGCTGATGGTGGTGGCTCTGGTGCTCTCTCTCACCATACGTCTGCCGGCTCCCAAGCCGCTCTGCACCGATTGAGGGTTCGCCTCGCTCGATGACGACATGAAACCTGAGCCCGATGGGCTCAGGTTTTTCTTTCATCAAAAGACGTATAGATGGCTAAATATCTATACTCTTGTGCCGCCCTTTCCTATAATCCCCCCGCTTTGGCGCATCATGCTTAATAGGGAATCCGGTGAAAATCCGGAGCTGGCGCGCAGCGGTAAGGGGGAACGAAGCGACATCAGGGCACTGCCGTCAGGTGGGAAGCCGTCGCCGTAGGCCATCAGCCCCCCAGCCCGAAGACCTGCCAAAGTTCGTATTTCGGGCCGAGAGAAACCGGCCACGAAGTAGATGCTTACGCGAACTTAAGGATCTCTCATGTCCAAGAAATTATTGGTGGCTGCCCTGTTGCCAACGGCGGCCTTCGCCCAGACGACCATCCCCGTCAATCCTACCCTGGTGATCACCGCCAACCGGGTGGAACAACCCATCAGCACGGTTCTGGCACCTGTTGTGGTGATCGATCGCGCCGAGATCGAATCCCGTCAGGTGCAGAGCCTGCCAGCGCTGTTGAAGACGCTGCCGGGTGTGCAGATCACCACACTGGGTGGGCGAGGGCACATGAGCAGCCTGTTCATTCGCGGTACCAACTCCAACCATTCGCTGGTGCTGATGAACGGGCGCCCCATCGCCGCCATGGTGGCTGGCACGCCAGACCTCAGCCAGATCCCGCTGGGCAATATCGAGCGCATAGAGTACATCCGGGGCCCGCGTGCTGCTGTCTATGGCGCGGATGCCATCGGTGGCGTCATCAACCTCATCACCAAGACATCCGCCAAGAATGGCAGCGAGACTCATCTGAAGGGTGGCGTGGGCAGCAATGGTTACGGCCAGGGTCAGGTGCGTACCGTGCAGGCCCTGGGTCAACAGACCGACATGAATATGATGATCGGCTACGAGCGCACCGATGGTTTCGATGTGGTGGCCAATGCCCAGCAGCCGGATCGGGATGGCTTCGACAGTCTGAACGGCCAGATCGGGCTGAACCATGCCTTCAATGATGCCTGGAGTGCGGACTTCAACGCCCAGGGTTATGACAACCAGACCGAGATGGATGATGCCTATCAGTCGGCCGATCAGAGTCGGGTACAGGCCTTCCAGTATGATGGCGGTCTCAAGTTCCAGAGCGAGACGCTGACCAGCCGGCTGGAGGCCAGTTATGGCGAGAACAAGCTGAAGAGCTGGTGGGAGAGCAAGGGAGAATCCAGCGCCCAGCCGATCCACACCGGCTTGACCCGTTTCTCCTGGATCAACAGCTGGAGCGGCGTCGAGGGGCTCAACCTGACCGGTGGCGCTGACTGGCAGCAGGAGCAGTTGAAATCCGACTCGCGCAGCTCTGGTCAGGCGTTCAATGCCCCCGATCGCGACAACACGGGCCTGTTCGCGGTGGGCAGCTACCGCTGGCAGGCCCTGCTGTGGGAGCTTTCTGGCCGCACCGATGACAACGAGCAGTATGGCCGTCACAACACCTGGTCCGCCGCCAGCGGGCTGGACATAGATGACAACCACAATGTGCGGTTGAGTTATGGCACCGGCTTCAAGGCGCCGACCTTCCTCGACCTCTACTATCCCGGTTATGAGAATCCGGATCTGAAACCGGAAGAGAGCAAGAACCTGGAGCTGGGCTTCACCGGCCGTTATACCGGTTGGGACTGGTCGCTGAACCTGTATCGCAACCAGATCCAGAACCTGATCGCCTGCCAGAGTGCGTTTTCCACCTGCAAGCCGGACAACACGGATGCAGAGATCCGCGGCGTGGAAGTGGCGTTGGGTCTGGAAACCGGACCGCTCCATCATGATCTGAGCTTCGATTACACCAAGGCCGAAGACAAGAACGATGGTGACCAGCAACTGCTGCGTCGTGCCAAGCAGAAGGCCAGCTGGCTGACCCAGGTACAGCTGGGCCCGGTCGATCTCTCAACCGAACTGCTCTATGTGGGCAAGCGGGATGACAAGAACTTCAGCAGCTTCCCGGCTGAGCGGGTAGAGCTGGGTTCCTACACCCTGATCAATCTGGGGGCCAGCTACGGGGTGACGCCTCAGTTCACGCTGGGTGGCCGCATCGACAACCTGTTTGATCGCGACTATGCCCCGGCCTATGGCTATGCGTCGGCAGGGACCGAGTTCAAGCTGACGGCGGACTACCGCCTCTGATCGCCAGTGCTGCTATATATAGAAGAGAAAAAGCGAGGCCCTGCCATGTGCAGGGCCTTTTCTATTGGCGGTCGGCGGGAGTATGATCGCCGTCTTGCACCAAAGGGGAGGTCAGGTGGCCAATATTCTAGTGTTCGACTCCGGTATGGGTGGCTTGACCATCTATCGCGAGATCCGCCGTGCGCTGCCGGCACACAACTACTTCTATTGTTTCGACAATGCCAACTTCCCCTATGGTGAGCTGAGCGAAGCCGCTCTCACCGAAGCCTGCACTAGGTTGGTCAGCCATATGGTGGCCGAGCATGCCATCGATCTGGTGGTGATTGCCTGCAACACGGCCAGCACCATAGCCCTGCCATCCTTGCGTGACGCCCTGACCATACCCGTAGTCGGCGTGGTTCCCGCCATCAAGCCCGCGGCCGCCCTGACCCGCAATGGTTGCATCGGCTTGCTGGCAACCCCGGGTACCGTCAGTCGTGAATATACTCACGAGCTCATCGCCCAGTTTGCGCCAGGCAAGCGGGTGTTGCTCAAGGGCGCGACCGAGCTGGTCATCGAAGCCGAGCACAAGCTGGCGGGACGACCGGTAAACATGGCGTTGCTGCAGGAGGTACTGGCGGACTGGATGGAAGGAGAGGAAAGGCCGGATACCCTGGTGCTGGGCTGCACCCATTTCCCGTTGTTCAATGACGAGATCCGGCAACTGATGCCAGGATGTCAGCTGGTGGATTCAGGGGACGCGGTGGCAAG
>NZ_CP064746.1:90000-137500 GCF_028751155.1 Aeromonas bestiarum
CCAAGGCGCTTGAGAGAACTCGGGTGAAGGAACTAGGCAAAATAGAACCGTAACTTCGGGAGAAGGTTCGCTCTTGACAGTGAAGTCCCTTGCGGATGGAGCAGTTGGGAGTCGCAGTGACCAGATGGCTGGGACTGTTTATCAAAAACACAGCACTCTGCAAACACGAAAGTGGACGTATAGGGTGTGACACCTGCCCGGTGCCGGAAGGTTAATTGATGGGGTTAGCGCAAGCGAAGCTCTTGATCGAAGCCCCGGTAAACGGCGGCCGTAACTATAACGGTCCTAAGGTAGCGAAATTCCTTGTCGGGTAAGTTCCGACCTGCACGAATGGTGTAACCATGGCCATGCTGTCTCCACCCGAGACTCAGTGAAATCGAATTCGCCGTGAAGATGCGGTGTACCCGCGGCTAGACGGAAAGACCCCGTGAACCTTTACTACAGCTTGGCACTGAACATTGAACCTACATGTGTAGGATAGGTGGGAGGCTTTGAAGGCGTGACGCCAGTTGCGCTGGAGCCGTCCTTGAAATACCACCCTTGTATGTTTGATGTTCTAACGCAGGTCCCTGAATCGGGATCGCGGACAGTGCCTGGTGGGTAGTTTGACTGGGGCGGTCTCCTCCCAAAGAGTAACGGAGGAGCACGAAGGTTGGCTAATCCTGGTCGGACATCAGGAGGTTAGTGCAATGGCATAAGCCAGCTTAACTGCGAGACGGACAGGTCGAGCAGGTACGAAAGTAGGTCATAGTGATCCGGTGGTTCTGAATGGAAGGGCCATCGCTCAACGGATAAAAGGTACTCCGGGGATAACAGGCTGATACCGCCCAAGAGTTCATATCGACGGCGGTGTTTGGCACCTCGATGTCGGCTCATCACATCCTGGGGCTGAAGTCGGTCCCAAGGGTATGGCTGTTCGCCATTTAAAGTGGTACGCGAGCTGGGTTCAGAACGTCGTGAGACAGTTCGGTCCCTATCTGCCGTGGGCGTTGGATGATTGAAGGGAGTTGCTCCTAGTACGAGAGGACCGGAGTGAACGAACCTCTGGTGTTCGGGTTGTCACGCCAGTGGCACTGCCCGGTAGCTAAGTTCGGAATCGATAACCGCTGAAAGCATCTAAGCGGGAAGCGAGCCCTGAGATGAGTCATCCCTGACCCCTTGAGGGTCCTAAAGGGCCGTTGGAGACCACAACGTTGATAGGTGGGGTGTGTAAGCGCGGCGACGTGTTGAGCTAACCCATACTAATTACCCGTGAGGCTTAACCATACAACACCCAAGAAGTGTTCTGAGACTTGTAGCAAGTGCGAGACTACTTACCTAATTCAGTGATAACGACCAGGCAATAGCCAATCAGTCGTTACTCACGTCAGCTTTCCGAGATTGAAGTTATTTGCCTGGCGGCCATAGCGCCGTGGAACCACCTGATCCCATGCCGAACTCAGAAGTGAAACGCGGTAGCGCCGATGGTAGTGTGGCATTCGCCATGCGAGAGTAGGACACTGCCAGGCACCCAACATTGAAAGCCCGCTCATTTGAGCGGGCTTTTTTATTGCCTGAAATCAGCCATTTATAAGCGATAAACAGCTGATCCTCTTCTTCATTGGCCCTGATTGGCACAGGGTAGCTCCATGTTGACCACCCCATCTTCCAGCTGGATGTCGATCTTGAAGCCAAGCCGCTTGGCCAGATTGATCATGCCGCGATTGCTGGGCATGGTCATGCCCGATAGCTGGCCAATGCCCCGCTCTCTGGCGTAGCGCACTATCTTCTCCATCATCAGCTTGCCGAGCCCGAGTCCTTTCAGATCGGAACGTACCAGAATGGCAAACTCCGCATCGGATTGATCCGGGTTGGAAATGGCTCGCACCACCCCCAGGATCTGCTGACTGAAGGCCCCGTCCTGCCCGACGGCCACGAAAGCCATCTCCCGGTCGTAGTCAATTTGGGTCATGCGGGCCAGCTCTTCATGACCCAGCTCCCCTACGTCAGCGAAGAAGCGTTTGTACCTGTCTTCATCCGATACCTTGAGTACAAACTGCTTGTGGGCGGGTTCATCCTCCGGCCGGATCGGCCGCAGCAGAACATGACTCTGATCCTTGAGCCAGGCCCCCTCTTCCAGTTCGGTGGGATAGGGGCGTATGGCCAGTGTATTGCGTCCCTGCACCACAGGCATCAGCGTCAGGCTGGCATCCAGGATGACCATCTCGGCCCCGCATGCCTGCAGCGGATGCAGGTCCAGCTCCTGGATCTCGGGGAAGGCCAGCAGCAGCTCCGACAGCTGGCACAGCACCTGACCCAGAGCATCGATATCGAGTTTTTCGGGGGTGGCCTGCTCGCGGATCTTGCGACTCTTGAGGGCTCCTATGATCTGGTAGCGTGCCAGCGCCTGGTTCAACGGCGGAAGTGCGGCCACCATCTCTTGCGGCTCGGCCCCCGATTCGCCGAGCAGGATGACGGGACCGAAGACAGGATCCTGTTGCAGGCGGATCCTCAGCTCCAGCCCGCCGCTGCGGCGCGCCATCCGTTGTACCAGCAACCCCTCGATCCGTGCTCCCGGGTCGTGTTGCCTCACCCTGTCGAGAATGGCATCCGCTGCCTGGGCGACTTCGGCCGAGGTGCGCAGGTTCAGCATGACGCCGTGCACCGCAGACTTGTGGGCAATATCCGGTGAGCGCAGTTTGACCGCGACCGGATAGCCGATCTGCTCTGCGGTCAGGGTGGCCTCGATGGCATCGGAGACGATCCAGGTCGGCAAAGTAGATAGCCCGGCCGCTTGCAGTATGGGGTGCACCAGGTGGGTATCGAGCGTGAGCTGTTTGCGCTCCAGCGCTTGGCGGATCAACTGCTGACACAGCTCGATGTTGAGCTTGTCGCCCTGCAGGGAGGCGGGGGTCTCCATCAGCTGCTTCTGGTTGCGGCGGTATTCCACCATGTGCATGAAGGCGGCGACGGCGCTTTCCGGAGTGCGATAGGTCGGAAATCCGGCCTCGCTGAACAGACGGCGCCCCTCTTGCGCCGAGTATTCTCCGGCCCAGTTGGTCAGGATATTGAAGCGCCTGGCCCTGGGATGTTGTTTGACGTAGTCGATCAGACTGCGGGCCAGCTCGGCTCCGCGCGCCGTGAGGGAGGGGGCGTGAATGAGCAGGATGGCGTCGGCTTCATCCCCTTGCAGCAAGGTCTCCAGCGCCTGCCGATAGGCGGCAATATCGGCATCACTGCCGATGTCCCGCGGTGGCATGGCCAGTTTGCCACCCCGCTCCAGCAGCACGTCGACCGCCATGTTGGCCAGTCCACGGCCATTGGAGATGATGGCCAATCTTTCCCCCTTGAGGGTCAGGGAGTGGCTCAGGGTCTCGACCGCAGCAAACAGCTCGTGGGTATCTCGCACCCGCAGCATGCCTGCCCGCCGAATGGCGGCATCGTAGACGTTGTCGAGACCATTGGCCGGATCGTGGCGGCCGCTCTTGAGCACCAGAATGGGCTTGTTGCGTGAGGCCGCCCGTGCTGCCGAGAGGAAGTGGCGGGCGTCGTGCAGCTTGTCCATATAGAGCAGGATGGCGCGGGTGGTGCCATCGCGGGAGAGCTGATCCAGCAACTGGCCGAAGTCGATGTCACAGTGATCGCCGAGGGAGATGAAGGCGGAGAAACCCAGCTCATGTTGCTTGGCCCAATCCAGGATGGTGGTGCTGACGGCGGCTGACTGGGAGAGAAACGCCACCTGGCCCGGTTTGGCCGCGATGGGGGAAAAGCTGGCGTTGATGCCCTGACCCGGCAACAGCATGCCCATGCTGTTGGGGCCGAGCAGGCGAATGCCGTATTGGCGGCTCAGCTGTTGGAGCTGCGCTCTCTCCTGCATGGAGAAGTCGGCAGCCAGTATGATGGCAGCCCCGGTGCCTTTCTTGCCCAACTCTTCGATGAGTGGCAGTACACGTTCGCGTTTGGTACATATGATGGCGAGATCGGGGGAGAGCGGCAGGCTGCTGATATCGGAATAGGCCAGTACGCCGGCGATGGCCTTGTTGTGCGGGCTGACCGGCAGTATGGGGCCCTTGAACTGGCCCGCGAGCAGGTGCCTGATCACCACATGACCCGCTTTCTGCGGGTTGGTCGAGGCACCGATGACGGCGATTGACTGGGGTTTGAAGAGCCGATCCAGGCCGCTTGGTTTCATGGGCACTCCCGTGGGTGGCGGATGGTGCCAGTTTAATACGCTTTGACTGCCTGTTCTGTGACCGGTTGCGGATCACTGTTTGGTGAGGGCGCTGACTCGCAGATAAAACTTCATCTTGCCCTGGATCTGGCGCACCGCCGCCAGATGGCGTTCCTGCAGATAGATATCCTGCTCCCGATCCAGCGGGGTCTGTGGTACGCCCAGACTCTGCAGGTACTCTTCAAACAGCTGTGAGCTGTTGATTTCGATCAGATGACGCATCATGGCGAGGCTCCTTCCATTCAGGCTGAACGTAGAGTCTAGTCTGTGACTGCCATCTCGTTATGACCATTGTCAGATTTGACACGAAGCGGCTCACACATCTGCGGGGCCGGGCTCAGTACCGGGCCCGCACGCATTATAGTGAGTGCATGAAACGCTGAGGGGCGAGGTAAATGATCAGAGTCTGGCTGTGGTGCATCGCACTCTTTTCGGGGAGTGCTCTGGCTGCCGAGTCGCACATTCGGGCCTGGAACCTGCTGCTGGATCATCCCAATCCGGCCGTGGCAGGCTTGCTGCGGCTGTCGCTCGATCTGACCGTGCCCGAATACGGTCCCTACCGCCTGAGTGCCAGCCCGCCGATGGAGCAGGGACGAGCCGTCAAGGAGTTGCAGGGTGGCGAGCTGGTGCAGATCGGGGTATTCGCGCCCGATGAGGAGCGGGAACGTACCCTGCTTCCTATCCATATTCCGCTGGCGAAGGGGTTGCTGGGCTGGCGGGTCTGCCTCATCCGGCAGGGGGATGAGGGGCGGTTTGCCAGGATCTACTCCTTGGCTGACTGGCATCACTCCGGGCTCACCATAGGCCAGCACAGATCCTGGCCCGATACCCGTCTGCTCAAGACGAATGGTCTCAGGGTCGTGGTCGGCAGCCTGTATGAGGCCTTGTTCAACATGCTGCGCAAGCAGCGTTTCGACTGCTTCCTGCGCTCCGTCATCGAAATAGAAGATGAGCTCAAGTCACATCCGGATTTGGCCATAGAGCCTCATCTGGTGTTTCGTTATCCGTTGGCGCTGCTGTTTTTTGTCTCGCCAAAATATCCCGAGCTGGCACAACGCATCGAGCTGGGATTGCAGCGGGCGCGCCAGTCGAGTGCCTTCGATCGGGTCTTTGAGGAGGGGTTCGGCAGTACCATTCGTCGGTTGAAGCTGGATGAGCGGGTCATGCTGGAGTTGGATAACCCGGATCTGCCCGCCAGCAGCCGCGCCATGATGGCCGACCCGACCCTCATCTATGCACCGGTCGCTGTCAGCCCGTTAGCGCAGTGATCCCTGGCCGCGTGCAGTATCCCAGAAGGCGCGGATCAGCGGCTCTTCCAGCCGCTTCTTGAGCACGGCGATGCCGACATCGAATGGTTTGAGCGCCGGTCTGGGTTCGACGATGCGCACCTTCTCCCCCATGGGGCTGTGGTCGATCACGGCGGCAGGTACCAGCCCGACGCCAAAACCGAGCGCTACCATGGCGACTATGCCCTCGTTGCCCGCCACCTCGGCATAGATGTTGGGGGCTATGCCCTTGTTGCGAAACCACTGGTCACAGCGCTTTCGCGCCAGCCCCTGCTCGGAGAGGATCAGCGGCAGCCGCTCCCAGTCGGGCTCTCCCTGCAAGAACCACTGGTTGGGTTGAGGCGGGTTGCGTGGGGCGATGAACACCAACGGCACCTGTTGCAGGCTGGCAAACTCCAGCTTGGACGAGAGCGCATCCGGCCGCGCGGCTATGGCGAGATCGGCCTCGTCCGCCAGGATCTTGTCCACCGCCAGCGCCGGGTCGCCGGTCTCCAGCTTGATCTCCAGCTGGGGATAGCGGCGACGAAAGCGCTCCAGCACCTCGGGCAGCAGAAAGTAGCTGGCGGTGACCGAGCAGAACACCCGCAGCCGCCCTTGCAGCGGTTCGTCGCTGCGTTTGAGCTCCTGCTTGAGCTGACGCCACTCCTGCAACAGGCCGCCGCCGAACTCCCGCAGCTTCTCGCCAGCGGGGGTTAAGCGCACCGAGCGGTTGTCCCGATCGAACAGCACGCAGCCGGTCTCCTGCTCCAGTCGCTGGATGGCACGGCTCAGGGTGGAGGGGCTGACCGCCATGGCATCGGCGCTCTTGCCGAAGTGGAGTGAGTCGGCGAGGTGGAGAAACAGCTCGAGATTGCGAAGGTCCATCTTTCAATTCCTGCCGCGGCGCGCTTGCCGACCTGGGATGACACTGGGTGAGATTGCCAAGAATCATCTTTCAATTCTTGCAACATACTGTTTCGAATATATCAGTTCAGGCAATAAGTGTCCCGCGCTATAGTGGTTCAGACAACGCCGTCATCCGGCATGGAATCAATCTAACGGAGCAATCACCATGGCTAACTATTTCAACACCTTGAACCTGCGTCAGCAGTTGGCCCAGCTGGGCAAGTGTCGTTTCATGCAGCGGGCGGAATTCGCCGACGGTTGCGACGTGCTGAAGGGCAAGAAGGTGGTGATTGTGGGCTGTGGTGCCCAGGGTCTGAACCAGGGTCTGAACATGCGCGACTCCGGGCTGGATATCTCCTATGCCCTGCGCAAGGCCGCCATCACCGAGAAGCGTGCCTCCTGGCAGAAGGCCACCGACAACGGCTTCGCGGTCGGCACCTATGAAGAGCTGATCCCGAGCGCCGATCTGGTGCTGAACCTGACCCCGGACAAGCAACACTCCGATGTGGTGAAAACCGTGATGCCGCTGATGAAGCAAGGCGCCGCCCTGGGCTACTCCCACGGCTTCAACGTGGTGGAAGAGGGTCAGCAGATCCGCGCCGACATCACTGTTGTCATGGTAGCGCCCAAATGCCCGGGTACCGAGGTGCGTGAAGAGTACAAGCGTGGTTTCGGTGTGCCGACCCTGCTGGCGGTACACCCGGAGAACGATCCCAAGGGTGAAGGCATGGCCATCGCCAAGGCCTGGGCTTCTGCCACCGGTGGCGACCGTGCCGGCGTACTGGAATCCTCCTTCGTGGCGGAAGTTAAATCTGACCTGATGGGCGAGCAGACCATCCTCTGCGGCATGCTGCAGGCCGGTTCTCTGCTCTGCTACGACAAGCTGGTTGCCGAAGGGACAGACCCGGCCTACGCCGGCAAGCTGATCCAGTTCGGCTGGGAGACCATCACCGAAGCCCTGAAGCAGGGTGGCATCAGCCTGATGATGGACAGGCTCTCCAACCCGGCCAAGCTGCGCGCCTTCGAGCTCTCCGAGCAGCTCAAGACCCTGATGCGCCCACTGTTCGAGAAGCACATGGACGACATCATCGCCGGTGAGTTCTCCCGTGGCATGATGGCCGACTGGGCCGAAGACGATGCCAAGCTGTTCGGCTGGCGCGAAGAGACCGGCAAATCCGCCTTCGAAAACGCGCCGGCGTTCGCGGGCAAGATTGCCGAGCAGGAGTACTTCGACAATGGCGTTGTGATGGTGGCCATGGTCAAGGCGGGTGTCGAGCTGGCGTTCGAAACCATGGTGGCCTCCGGCATCTATGAAGAGTCTGCTTACTACGAATCCCTGCACGAGCTGCCGCTGATCGCCAATACCGTTGCCCGCAAGCGTCTGTACGAGATGAACGTGGTCATCTCCGACACCGCCGAGTACGGCAACTACCTGTTCGCCAACGCCGCCGTGCCGTTACTGCGCGAGCACTTCATGCCGACTCTGAAGGCCGGCGATCTGGGTGCCAGCAAGGCGGAAGGGCAGAGCGTCGACAACCTGGCGTTGCTGGCGGCCAACGAGGCGACTCGCAACCACCCCATCGAAGCGATCGGTCAGGTACTGCGCGGCTACATGAAGGACATGAAGCGCATCGCCGTTGGCGGGTAAGCCTGCATCGGGCAGGATGATGAAGGGGCGGGGATGACGATCCCCGTCGCCGGTCGGGCTGGACACCCGACCGGTCAGCCAGAAAAACCAGCCCGACCCGCCATAAAAAAGCCCCGCTCATCGAGCGGGGCTTTTGCATTCAGAAAGGCCGGATAAATCAGGCTTTCCACGCTTTCCAGGTGTTGATGAGGCCGTTGGTGGAGCCGTCGTGGCTGGTGACGGCCGCATCGGTGTTGAGCTCCGGCAGTATCTTGTTGGCCAGCTGTTTGCCCAGTTCCACGCCCCACTGATCGAAGCTGAAGATGTTCAGGATGGCGCCCTGCACGAAGATCTTGTGCTCGTACATGGCGATCAGGGAACCCAGCGTCTTCGGGGTCAGGCTCTTGAACAGTATGCTGTTGGTCGGGCGGTTGCCTTCGAACACCTTGAACGGCACCAGATCCTTGACCTGCTCCAGGGTTTTGCCGGCAGCCAGGAACTCGGCTTCGACCTGTTCCTTGCTCTTGCCGAAGGCCAGGGCCTCGGTCTGGGCGAAGAAGTTGGCCAGCAGTTTCGGATGGTGATCGCCGATCGGGTTGTGGCTGATGGCCGGCGCCAGGAAGTCACAGGGGATCAGCTTGGTGCCCTGGTGGATCAGCTGGTAGAAGGCGTGCTGGCCGTTGGTGCCCGGCTCACCCCAGATAATGGGGCCAGTCTGGTAGTCAACCGGCTTGCCGTTACGATCCACCTGCTTGCCGTTGGATTCCATGTTGCCCTGCTGGAAATAGGCAGGGAAGCGGTGCATGTACTGATCGTACGGCAGAATGGCTTCGGACTCGGCACCGTGGAAGTTGTTGTACCACAGGCCAATCAGCGCCAGCAGCACAGGCAGGTTCTGCTCATAGGAGGCAGTGGCGAAGTGCATGTCCATCTCGAAGGCGCCTTGCAGCAGGGCTTCGAAGTGCTCGAAACCGACGGACAGGGCAATGGGCATGCCGATGGCAGACCAGGAGGAGTAGCGGCCGCCAACCCAGTCCCAGAACTCGAACATGTTGTTGGTGTCGATGCCGAACTCGGCCACGGCCTTGCCATTGGTGGAGAGCGCAGCGAAGTGCTTGGCAACATGGGCCTTGTCACCGGCGATCTTGATGAACCAGTCGCGGGCGGTCAGGGCGTTGGTCATGGTCTCCTGGGTGGTGAAGGTCTTGGAGGCCACCAGGAACAGGGTGGTTTCCGGATCGATCTTCTTCAGGGTTTCGGCGATGTGGGTGCCATCGACGTTGGAGACGAAGTGCATCTGCAGGTGGTTTTTGTAGGGGCGCAGCGCCTCTGTGATCATCACGGGGCCGAGATCCGAGCCACCGATACCTATGTTGACCACGTGCTGGATCGCCTTGCCGGTGTAGCCTTTCCACTCGCCGGAGATGATCTTCTCGCAGAAGCCCTTCATCTTGGCCAGCACGGCGTTCACTTCCGGCATCACGTCCTTGCCGTCGCACTCGATGGGACGGTCGGAGCGGTTGCGCAGGGCCACGTGCAGTACGGAGCGACCCTCGGTCATGTTGATCTTGTCGCCGTTGAACATGGCATCGATCGCGCTGCGAAGATCGGTCTCTTTGGCCAGATCAACCAGCAACTTGAGGGTTTCCTCGGTGATCAGGTTCTTGGAGTAGTCGACCAGAATGTCGCCGCCAAAGGTGAGGGAGAACTTGTCGAAGCGCTTCGGATCCTGCGCGAACAGATCCTTGAGTCGAGTCTCTTTGTTAGCTGCAAAATGGGCTTCCAGCGCCTGCCAGGCCTGGGTCTGGGTTGGATTGATATTTTTCATAGGATTACCGATCTTCCAAGTTGTGTTTGAACCTTGCAGGCAAGGCTCCCGCCAAACCTTATTATTCGAGCACTCTATCGGGCCCATTATACCGGGCTCATTGCGCGGCCCGTGTAACAGAGCTTTACCAATTGTCTGCCATCAAAGGAGTTTACAACCAAAACGCTGCGATTATGAGTCACTCATGGTCAGGGGATCTTGAGTTTGCTCATACTTCACCCGGCTTGCGCGGGTTGAAAGGGCTTTCATCTATGGCTGGCCGCGGCTTGCTGCCTGGCAAGTTCGTGTTACAGCCAAAGGGGTATCTGACAGCCGCCTTTCGGCTCATTTTATGAGCAAACGCAAATTGTCGGGATGAGGCCTTGGCTAGCATATGAACCGAATGGACGAGATCTCCCAGGGATGGCCACTGTCTGGAATGAGGAGATCGATATGAAACACGTTTTATCCCTGTTTGCCCTGAGCCTGATTGCCACCGGCCTCATCGGCCTGTTGACCATGGTGCTGACCAGTGCGGCGCCAACCCTGGAGATTCGGGTGCTGGCCGTGATCGGCGCCGTCCTGGGGGGCTATGTGCTGGTGCAGCCGTTGCTCAACCGGGTCGCTCGTCGGCTGGGGTAAGGGGTTCCGCCGCCTGTATGGATGGGCGTGCCGGTCCAGGATGACAGCTGAGCAAATTCCGGCCCCGGTGGCCGGATTTTTTATGCCTGTGGCGTGCCCATGAGGCCCAGAAACGACCATGCCAGCACTAAGGCTGGCATGGTGGCACTCAGGTCCGGGTTCAGGCCTGGGGTTTTTGCATGTGCATGACCATCTGCGGGAAGGGGATCTCGACACCTTCGGCGTCGAACGTCAGCTTCACCTTCTCGTGAAAGTCGAACCAGACACCCCAGTAATCGGCGGTCTTGACCCAGGGGCGTACCACTATGTTGACCGAGGAGTCGGCCAGGGCGGCGACGGCTATAGTGGCGGCCGGATCCTTCAGGATGCGCGGCTCTTCATTCACCAGGCGCTCCAGGATCTGCTTGGCCTTGCGCAGGTCAGAGCCGTAGCCGATGCCGAAGGTCATGTCGACGCGACGGGTATCCATGCGCGAGTAGTTGACTATGGTGCCGTTGAGGATGGCGGAGTTGGGTACCACCACCATCTTGTTGTCACCCGAGGTGAGGGTGGTGGTAAACAGCTGAACGGACTGCACCACACCCGCGGTACCCGCCACTTCGATGAACTCGCCCGCCTTGATGGGGCGGAAGATGATCAGCAGGAAGCCGGCGGCGAAGTTGGAGAGCGAGCCTTGCAGCGCCAGACCAATGGCCAGACCGGCGGCACCTATGATGGCGACGAAGGAGGCGGTCTGTACCCCGACCCGACCCAGGGCGGCGATCACCACGAACACCAAAATGGTGTACTTGAGGATGCTGCCGACGAAATGGGTGACTGTGATGTCCAGCTTGCGGGCCTGCATTACCTTGACCACTGCGCTGCTGAGGAGGTTGGCGGCGATGTAACCGATCAGCAGGGTGATCAGGGAGGCCGCGATGTTGACGGCATACTCGATCAGCAGGCCCTGGTTATTGACCAGCCAGGTCTGCGCTTCGGTAATGATTTCGGGTTCCATAGGATGTCCTGTCAGGCAGTAAAGGTTTATGACGCATGAATCTAACACTGGAATGCGACAATCCGGGTCGCATCTGGTGCTCATCCCCTCTTTTTTGCCACAAAAAACAAGGGAGGCCAAGGCCTCCCTGTTTGCACCAACCCGTCTGGACCAGCGTTGTTGCTGATGATTGCGGCTGAATAGCCGCTGGGCTGAGTGGTCAGCTTTGCAGCAACTGGCTGCGGATGAACAGCCATTGATCCTCGAAGCCGGCGGTGGGCTTGAGTTTGAACTCGGAGCGGACAAACTGGCTTATCCGCCCCTCGGTATAGGCCAGCAGCAGATTGGCCAGCATGGTTTCGTCGAGCTGGAAGCCCTGGCCTTCCCGCAGCCGCTTTTCCCGCAGTACCTGCTTGATCTGGGTCTCCAGCTTGTCGAACAGAATGCTGATGCGATCCCGCAGCCGATCGTGTTCGCCCAGCAGGGCGTCGCCGTTGAGGATGCGGGTGATGCCGGGGTTGCGCTCGGCGAACACCAGCAGCAGCTGAAGGATGTGATGGCAGCGGGCCATGGTGTCCTTCTCTTCCGCCATGATCAGGTTGACCCGTGACAGCAGGGAATCCTCGATAAAGTCGATCAGCCCCTCGAACATCCGCGCCTTGCTGGGAAAATGTCGATAGAGGGCTGCCTCAGAGACACCCACCTCGGCCGCCAGACGTGCCGTGGTGATACGCTGGCCAGGACTGGTTTCCAGCATATGGGCGAGTGCTTGCAGGATCTGATCGCGCCGACTCTGTTTCTGATTACTGCTTGCCATGGATTCCCCTAAAAAAACAATGGCTTGATTCTATTATTAGGCACAGGCCCAAGGGCCCGTGTGGTCTGTTATTGGCGACCAGAAGAACCAAAACCGCCTTCACCCCGTTCACTCTGATTGAACTCATCGACCAGTTGGAAGCTGGCCTGAACCACCGGCATGATCACCAGCTGGGCGATGCGTTCGCCGGGCTGCATGGTGAAGCTGTCGTTGCCACGGTTCCAGACCGAGACCATCAGCTGGCCCTGGTAATCGGAATCGATGAGGCCCACCAGGTTGCCCAGCACTATGCCGTGTTTATGGCCGAGACCGGAGCGAGGCAGGATGGTGGCACACAGGCCGGGATCCTGGATGTGGATGGCCAGACCGGTCGGTACCAGTGTGGTATCGCCCGGTGCCAGCGTGATGGGCACATCCAGCAGGGCGCGCAGATCCATACCGGCAGAGCCCGGTGTGGCATAGGCGGGCAGCGGGTAGTCGGTGCCGATGCGGGCATCCAGAATCTTCAATTCAATTTGTGTTGTCATGGATAGTTCGTTTTTCAATGAGTGCTTGTGTGGACGCCCAGCATGGCCAGTGCAGTCTGTGTCGTCGTGAATCGTTCGCCTGCCGGGCGTACCGGCAGACGGGCCGGGTGCTAGCCCCGGTAGTGACGCGCAATCAGGGCGATGAGGTGACGGGCCAGCGTCAGCTTATCGGCCAGCGGCAGAGGGGCTTGACCCCCTTGCCAGAACACGGTCAGGGCGTTGTCGTCGGCGTTGAAGCCCTGGCCCGCGCGGGACACGTCGTTGGCGGCGATCATGTCCAGCCGCTTACGCTGCAGTTTGTCGAGGGCGTATTGTTCCACATCCACGGTTTCGGCGGCAAATCCGACGGTGAAGGGCTTGTCTGACAGCGCTCCCACGGCGGCTATGATGTCGGGATTCTTGACCAGCTTCACCACCATCTGGTCGTTGTCGCCGGTCTTCTTGATCTTCTGGCTGGCGACCTGCTCGGGCCTATAGTCGGCCACGGCGGCGCAGCCAATGAAGAGATCGCAGTCGGCCACCCGGCTCATCACCGCCTGATGCATCTGCTCTGCGCTCTCCACATCGACTCGTACTACCCCGCCCGGTGTCGGCAGGGCGACCGGGCCGCTCACCAGCGTCACCTCGGCACCCGCCTCACAGGCGGCGCGGGCGATGGCGTAACCCATCTTGCCGGAGCTGTGGTTGCTGATATAGCGCACCGGATCCAGCGGCTCGCGGGTCGGCCCTGCGGTGAGCAGCAGTCTGACGCCCGCCAGCAGCGGCTCGGCGGCCAGTTGCTGGCAGCAGCGCTCAACCAGTTCGAGGGGATCCAGCATCCGGCCCGGGCCTACGTCGCCGCAGGCCTGGCTGCCTGAATCCGGCCCCCACAGCAGGATGCCGCGACCGGCCAGGGTCTTGAGGTTGGCCTGGGTGGCGGCGTTGAGATACATCTGCTGGTTCATGGCCGGGGTCAGTGCCACCGGTGCCGGTGTCGCCAGACAGAGGGTAGTCAGCAGTTCGTCGGCCATGCCGGCGGCCATGCGGGCCATCAGATTGGCGCTGGCCGGGGCGATCAGCACCAGATCCGCCCACTTGGCCAGTTCGATGTGGCCCATGCCCGCCTCGGCGGCGGGATCCAGCAGGCTGTCTGCCACCGGATGGCCGGAGACGGCCTGCAGGGTCAGCGGGGTGATGAACTCCTTGGCGGAGCGGGTCATCACCACCCGCACCTCGGCTCCCTGATCTTTCAGGCGGCGTACCAGTTCGGCACTCTTGTAGGCGGCGATCCCGCCACTGACACCCAACAGGATGCGTTTATCGGCCAATCTCATCTGCTGCTTCTCTTCCGGCTCACTCTGACTGGTCGGCTAAGATACCACAGGCAAGGGATGACGACAGAGGCTGACATGGGGGACTTGTGGTCGGGCTCCCGCGATTTTTTGCTATGTTTTCTCTCAATAGGCATGAGGGAGAGACAAATGAGCATCAAGGAGTGGCCAGAGGATGAGCGTCCCCGAGAGAAGCTGTTGCGCCAGGGGCCCGGCGCCTTGTCCGATGCCGAGTTGCTGGCCATCTTCCTGCGCACCGGTGTCAACGGGCTGAGCGCGGTGGATCTCTCACGCCAGCTGTTGCAGCAGTTCGGATCCTTGCGAGCACTGCTCGGCGCCGAGCAGTCGGCCTTCTGTGATGCTCATGGGCTGGGGCCGGCCAAATACGCCCAGTTGCAGGCGGTGCTGGAGATGGGCAAGCGTCATCTGGCCGAGCAGTTGCAGCGGGGCGATGCCCTCACCTCGCCCCAGTTGACCCGGGATTATCTGCAGGCCCAGTTGCGGGATCGGCCGCGAGAAGTGTTCGCCTTGTTGCTCCTGGACAACCAGCACAGAGTGATTCAATTCGTTGAACTTTTTTACGGAACCCTCGACTCGGCGAGCGTCTGGCCCAGAGAAATCGTGCAGATCGCGCTCAAACATAATGCAGCCGCCGTGATTCTGGCGCATAATCACCCGTCCGGCGTGGCCGAGCCCAGTCGGGCCGACCGCCAGATCACGGATCGGATCTTGGCCGCCTTGGCCCTGATCGATATCAGAGTGCTGGATCACTTGGTGATCGGTGATGGCATCACGGTTTCTTTTGCAGAGCGTGGTTGGTTGTAACTGGCTCTGGCACTGTATTAGTTGATCTTTGATCACGGATGCTGTATAAAATGCCGCCTTCTGTTTGCCCCGCAATCGAAGGCCAGCGGGGCAGATATTTGCTCGAGCAATGAAGTAAGATTTGGAGAGACTGACATGTCTAGAGTATGCCAAGTAACCGGCAAGCGCCCGGCAGTTGGTAACAACCGTTCGCACGCTAACAACGCTACCAAGCGTCGTTTCCTGCCGAACCTGCACACTCACCGTTTTTGGGTTGAGGGTGAAAAACGCTTCGTAAGTCTGCGCGTATCCGCAAAAGGCATGCGTATCATCGACAAGCGTGGCGTTGAAGTGGTTCTGGCTGAACTGCGCGCCAGCGGTGTTAAGGTATAAGGAATTAGATCATGGCTAAAGGTATTCGCGAGAAAATTCGTCTGAACTCCAGCGCCGGTACTGGTCACTTCTATACCACTACCAAGAACAAGCGCACCATGCCCGAAAAAATGGAGATCAAAAAGTTTGATCCCGTTGTTCGTCAGCATGTGATCTACAAGGAAGGCAAAATCAAGTAATTACTTGATGCTGCATTCCCAAAAAACCCGGCCTTGTGCCGGGTTTTTTTATGGCTGGAATTCAGTACACTGCCGGTTCGAAGGGAGGCTTTCCATGTTCAGATTGAGCCGCAAAGGCTGGAATAACGTGATCATAGTGGCCGTGCTGGCGGTGATCACCCTGCTGCACCGGCTGGAGATAGCCCAGCAGGAGAACAGCGCCCAGCGCGCCCGTCCCCTGTTGCCGGACAGCGCCGTCGTGCTCACCTGGCAGGGACCGAGCTGGCAGATCGAGCGCATCGGTCAGGGCTGGCGCAGCGGGCCGGATCTGGGGCTCAGCAGTGCCCAGCTGGCCGCCCACATCGAAGGCTGGCAGGGCTGGTTGTTGTCACCGGGTAGTGCCGTGCGGGGTACGCCGGTCACCCTCAAGATCTGGGTCGCTGGTCAGAGCGATCCGCTTGAAGTGGGGCTCTATCAGGACAGCGGCAAGTTTGCTGCCCTGCTGCCGCCCTCGACCTGGCTCAGCCTGAGTCAGGAGCAGTATCGCAGCCTGCTGCGTCCCACCCCCTAATCCATTTTCGAGCGAGAGGACCCCATGCCTGAATTACCGGAAGTCGAAGTCAGCCGCCAGGGCATCTCTCCCTGGCTCACCGGCATCAAGGTCACTCGCGTCGTGGTGCGGGATGGCCGGCTGCGCTGGCCGGTGCCGGGCGAAATCCAGGAGCTGGTGGATCTCGTCATCCACAGGGTCAGCCGCCGCGCCAAGTATCTGCTGCTGGAGACCGACTTCGGCACCGCCATCCTGCATCTGGGCATGTCTGGCAGTCTACGGGTGCTGGATATCGGCACCCCGGCCGAGAAACACGACCACGTGGATATAGAGCTCGCCAACGGCAAGCTGCTGCGGCTCAACGATCCGCGCCGCTTCGGTGCCCTGCTGTGGACCCGTGAACCGGCCGAGGCGCACGCCCTGCTGGCGAAGCTGGGACCGGAACCGCTGACCGATGCCTTCAGCGCCGACTACCTGCAGGGGCGCGCCAAGGGGCGCAGCACCGCCATCAAGACCTTCCTGATGGATAACCATGTGGTGGTCGGGGTGGGCAACATCTACGCCAACGAGGCGCTCTATGCCGCTGGCATTCATCCCAAGCGGGCGGCGGGCAACATCAGTGCCGAGCGACTGGCAACCCTGGTGGCCGAGATCAAGCGGGTGCTGGCCGAGGCTATCAAGCAGGGCGGCACCACCCTCAAGGATTTCACCAGCGCCGATGGCAAACCTGGCTATTTCGTGCAGCAGTTGCAGGTCTATGGGCGAGGTGGCCAGCCCTGTTTTCATTGTCACACCCTGCTCAGTGAAATCCGGCTGGGGCAGAGAACCACGGTGTTTTGCTCCCACTGCCAGCGCTGAATGGTCGTTATTTTGGCCAAAAACGGCCAAGTTGTAAGAGAGTATTTCCAGTCTGTTGAATATTTGCGCGCCCGTCACTAGTATCTCGACCGTTCAGGCAGTTTGAGAAAATAAAATGACAGCTAAATCAATAGACTGGGATCATTTATCCCGGCAGGGGCACTATTGTGCCCAAAAAATGGCCCGTTTCCTCTATCCCGATGACAGCGCCCGCAAGACCTTCAATCGCGCCAAGTTCGTGCTGCGCAGCCTGCTCTATCGGCAGCAGCTGAGCCGGGTATTCGAGCTGTTTCAGGCCGAACCCCTCAAGGCCCTGCCTGCCCACTATCCCGAGCTGCTCGACAAGCCGATGCGGCCCTACCGCTTTGCCGGCTCCACCGCGACCGAGCGGGCCGAGATGCTGGAGAACCACTATCGGCTGATGCTGGCCCGCTACCCGGATCTGATCTACCCGCTCTATCTGGGCGATGGCATCGAGCTCGGCCGCTATCCCGAGAGCGGCTGCCGCATCATATTGCGTCACGACGGTACCTTTCGCCGCGAGGCCGAGCTGGCCCTCTCCATCGTCGATCCGCAGGGCAAGCGGCTTTACAGCTGTGCCTTCTCGTTGGCCGGTACACCCAAGCGGCTGGCCGTGGTGATCGGCTCGGTACAAGGCCCGGAGCCCTGCATCGAGCAGGCGCAGGACAAGGTGCGTGCGCTGACCAAGGAGGGCCACGGTCTGAGACCCAAGTCGCTGGTGGTTATGCTGGTGATGCAGCTGGCCGAGGCGATGGAGGCCGAGCATATCTCGGCGGTGCGGATGAAGGCGCACATTTATCAGGCCAGGCGCTACAGCAAGAAGAAGAAAGCCTGTCTGCAGGCGGATTATGACGAGCTGTGGCAGGAGTTTGGCGCCATCGATCTGGATGACAACTTCGTGCGGTTGCAGCCCGCCCAGCGCAAGCCGCTGGAGGAGATAGCTTCCAAGAAGCGGGCCATGTACCGGCGCCGCTACGAGTGGCTTGACCAGCTGACCCTGGCGAGTCAGCAACAGCTGGGCCCGCGTCTGGCAGGTTGAGATGCACAAGCTGCAGTGGCAAACAGGCTACCCTCGGGTAGCCTGTTTTTGATCACTTGCCTTGCTTGGCGGCAATTGCCTTGGCGACGATCGGGTCTACAAACTGGCGGATATCGCCACCGTGCAGGGCGACCTCTTTCACCAGGGTCGAGGAGATGAAGGAGTTCTCCTCCGCCGGGGTGAGGAAGACGCTCTCCAGCTCCGGCATCAGGCGGCGGTTCATGTTGGCCAGCTGGAACTCGTACTCGAAGTCGGAGACGGCGCGCAGGCCGCGGATCAGCACGTTGGCCTGCTGCTCTTTGGCGAAATCCACCAGCAGGCCGGAGAAGCCCACCACCTTGACGTTGGGCAGGTGGGCGGTCACTTGCTGGGCAAGCAGGACGCGTTCTGCCAGATCGAACAGCGGGCGCTTGCTCGGGCTGTTGGCGACGCCGACCACCACTTCATCAAACAGTCTGGCGGCCCGGCCAATGAGGTCGGTGTGGCCATTGGTGATGGGGTCGAAGGTGCCGGGATAAATTACCTTGTTGGTCATGTTGTTGATTCCTGCAACCTGGGAATTTGGTCGCATTATAGGGTCTGTTGGCGTTTTGTCGCGACCGGGATGGGGTGAGTGCCGGGGCGAGGCGCTAAGTTTGGTCGTTCAAATCGCTGTCGCCTGGCGTCTTCGCTTGAGAATAGCCCTGCATCAGGCAAGAATACCCGCACCGCGCATCAAGCCTCCTTGCATTGGTGACAGGGAGCAAAGGGATTTTTTATGAAACGTATTCTGGTAGTACGCAATGACAAGATTGGTGACTTCATGCTGGCCTGGCCGAGCTTTGCCATGCTCAAGCGCTCCATGGAGTGTCATGTGACTGCCCTGGTTCCTGCCTACACGGCGCCGTTGGCCCGCCTCTGTCCCTGGATCGACGAGATCATCCTGGATCCGGGTTCACGGGCCGACAAGGAACAGCAACGTGCCTTGCAAGCGCGCATCAAGGCGGCCGCCTTCGATGCCTCCATCTGCCTCTTCTCCAACTCTCGCAATGCCATGCTGGTGTGGAAGGCGCACATCCCTTACCGGCTGGCCCCTGCCACCAAGCTGGCCCAGGTGCTCTACAACCAGCGGCTGATCCAGCGTCGCTCCCGCTCCCAGAAGCCGGAGTACGAATACAACCTGGATCTGGTGCGCCGCTTCCTCGCCGACCAGCAGGTGAGCGTGGTCACGCCACAGGCGCCTTACCTCAGCTTCGATCCCCAGAGCCTGCAGCAGGTGCGCGAGCAGGTTGCCACCCGCTTGAAGCTGGATGCCAGCCGCCCTTGGCTGATGGTGCATGCCGGCAGCGGCGGCTCGGCCAACAACCTCTCCATCGAGCAGTACGCCCGCCTCATCATCAAGCTCAACCAGGCCTGTCCCGAGCTGCAGTGCATACTGACGGCGGGGCCGGGGGAGGAGAAGATCGCCGAACAGCTGGCGGCCGAGCTGCTGGCCCACGGCGGCAACGGCTGGATCTACCGCTCCGACGAGGGGCTGCCCAAGTTCTGTCAGGTGATGGCCAATGCCGCCCTGTTCGTGGCGGGCAGCACGGGCCCGCTGCACATAGCGGCGGCGCTGGACGTGCCCACCATAGGCTTCTTCCCGGCGCACCGCTCCGCGACGCCGTTGCGCTGGCGTCCGCTCAACAGCGAGGGGCGCCACCTGGCGTTCAGTCCGCCGGAAGACAGCGATCACCCGGAAGACATGAGCCAGCTCGATCCCAAGACAATGGCGGCGGCGATCGCCCGCTGGGCACCACCTTTCTGGCGGACAGAGAGCTGATCGATACAAACAGGGCCCTTTCGGGCCCTGTTTGTATGGGGGACTGCTGGCGGCTTACTTGTCAGCCTGATCCGGCGCCTGCGGCTGCTGGCGGATCCAGAGGTCGGCGTACTTCACGAAGGTGGAGTGGGCCGACAGTATGGCCAGCAAAAGCCCCTGCTTGCCATCGAGGAAGCCCGCCTTGAGCAGGTACATCTTGAGGAAGCAGCCCAGCGCATGCACCAGCCCCTGGCTGAGGGAGCCCTTCTTGCCACGGGCGGTACGCTGATCGGCCCAGGCCCTGGCATAGCCGGCGGACTTCACCAGATAGTGCTCCAGATCCCGATAGGTGAAGTGGAGCAGGTCGCCATGGATATTGACGATCTTCATGTTGGCACGCACCTCCACCTTCTCGTGCACCAGCACCTCGTTGTAGCTGGTGAGCGCTTTGGGGTAGAGGCGCAGCACCCGATCCGGATACCAGCCGCTGTGACGGATGAAGCGGCCAAACACCCAGGAGAGGCGCGGGATCGAGTAGATGGTATCGCTGGCCGGGTTGGCCATGATGGTGGCGATGGCCGCTTTCAGCTCGGGAGTGAGCCGCTCGTCGGCATCCAGCCACAGCACCCACTCTGACTGGACGTGGGACTGGGCGAGGCGGCGCTGGCGACCGAAGCCCGGCCATACCGGGTTGACGAAGAAGCGGGCGCCGAATTCGGCGGCGATGGCAGGGGTTTCGTCCTGGCTGCCTGAGTCCATGATGACGATCTCGTCCACCAGGCCATCGAGGGAGGCGAGGCAGGCTCTCAGGTTTTCGGCTTCATTCTTGACGATCAGGACGGCCGCCAGGGTCGGTTTTTTCACGGATTAAGGGCTCTTGTTGGCGCCCGGCTGGCGGGCCATGCTCGAATTGGCGCCCATTCTAGCCTAAAACGGCAGGCGGAGCATGGTTCCGGCGCCTATGGTGCGTCAGTTTCAAATGGCTTCTTTTTTGGCATGAGAGCGGGTGGTGCGGGGATCTTCTGTTATTTCTCGGGCCATTCTTGGGGCATAATCTCGGCCAGCAACGATTAACCGCAGGGCTTGGCCCCAAGAGACGCGTGAGATGAAGATATTGGTGATCGGCCCCTCCTGGGTCGGCGACATGGTGATGTCCCAGAGCCTCTACAAGGCGATCAAGGCCAATCACCCCGACAGCGAGCTGCATGTGATGGCGCCCGCCTGGTGTGGCGCCCTGCTGGAGCGGATGCCCGAGGTGGACAAAGCCATCCCCATGCCGCTTGGCCACGGCGACTTCAAGCTGAGCGCCCGTCGTCGGCTCGGCAAGCAGCTGGCGGCGGAGAAGTACGATCAGGCCATCATACAGCCGAACTCCATGAAGTCGGCGCTGATCCCCTGGTTTGCCAGGATCCCGGTACGCACCGGCTGGAAGGGGGAGCACCGCTTCGGCCTGCTCAACGACATGCGCAGCAACAAGTCCGCTTTCCCGCTGATGGTGGAAGCCTACCTGGCGCTGGCCTATCCCAAGGCGCAGATGAAGAGCCGGGCCGACATTCCCGTCATTCCCCATCCGTCGCTCAATGTCGATCTCATCAATCAGGGCAAGGCGCTGGACCGGCTCGGTCTGGATCGCGCCCGCCCCGTGCTGGTGCTCTGCCCGGGGGCCGAGTTCGGCCCGGCCAAGCGCTGGCCGGAAGGGCACTACGCCGTGGTGGCGCAGAAGCACCTGGATGAGGGCTGGCAGGTGTGGATCTTCGGCTCCGGCAAGGATGTGCCCGTGGCCAACACCATTCGCGACCGGATCAATCCCCTGTCGCGCCCCAATTGCCACGTACTGGCGGGCAAGACCAGCCTGTATGAGGCGATCGACCTGATGGCGCTGGCCGGGCGGGTCATCTCCAACGATTCCGGCCTGATGCACATAGCCGCCGCCCTCAACCGGCCGCTGATCGGGGTCTATGGCTCCACTTCGCCGCTCTACACGCCGCCGCTGGCGGACAGGGTCGAGATCGTCCACACCGACATAGAGTGCCGCCCCTGCTTCAAGCGCACCTGCAAGTTCGGTCACCTCAAGTGCCTGATCGAGCTGATGCCGGAGCAGGTGATAGAGGCGGGCAGGCGACTGGAGTGCGGCGAGTCGCCGGCTCAGCCGATCGTGCCGCAAGTGGGCGAGCCACCGCGCTTCGTCTCCGACCCGGGCAAGCGATCGGAGCCAAAATAGCATGGGCTATCGGCTGCTCTACAACCTGCTGATCCACCTGGGCTTGCCGCTGGCACTGCTGGCGCTCTACAAGCCGAAGAAGGGCAAGCCCGGCTTCGGTGCACGCTGGGCCGAGCATCTGGGACGGACGCCCGCCAGCGGGCAGGAGGCGCCGCTCTGGATCCATGCGGTGAGTGTCGGCGAGACACTGGCCATCAGTCCCTTCATTCGCGCCCTCAAGGCCGAGCGGCCGGACCTGCCGATCCTGCTCACCACCACCACCCGCACCGGCGCCGAACAGGCGGCCAGACTCGGCGATCTGGTGGTACATCGCTACGCGCCGCTCGACTACCCCTGGGCGGTGGCCACCTTCCTCAAGCGCATCAAGCCGCGTGCCCTCTGGGTGATGGAGACAGAGCTGTGGCCGAACTGGCTGGCGGCCTGCGAGGCGCGCCACCTGCCGGTGGCCATCATCAATGCCCGCCTCTCGGAGCGATCCTGCCAGCGCTATGCCCGCTTCCAGGGGGCGTTCGATGCCTTGAGCCGGCCACTGACCCATCTGCTCTGCCAGCATCAGGACGACGCCGACCGGTTCCATCGACTTGGCATAGGTCGCGAGCGACTGGCGGTGACCGGTTCCATCAAGTTCGACATCCAGCTGGGGGACGAGGTGCAGGCCAGAGGCCGTGCCCTGCGCCAGCAGCTGGGACAGGACAGGCCTGTCTGGATCGCCGCCAGCACCCATCAGGGGGAGGACGAGCAGGTATTGGCGGCGTTTGACCGGGTGCTGCACAGCCACCCGCAGGCCCTGCTGATCCTGGTGCCGCGCCACCCCGAGCGCTTCGATCGGGTGGCCGAGCTGTGCGCCCCTTATGGCTGTGTGCGCCGCACTGGCGACGCCCCGATCCGCGAGACGGACAAGGTCTATCTCGGCGATACCATGGGCGAGCTGCCGCTGATGCTGGCGGCGGCCGATGTGGCCTTCGTCGGCGGTAGTCTGGTGAAGGTGGGTGGTCACAACCTGCTGGAACCGGCGGCGCTGGGCAAGCCCTGCCTGACTGGCCCTGCCTACTTCAACTTCAGCGACATCACCCGCCAGCTGGTGGCTCAGGGTGGTGCTGCCCTGGTGGCCGATGCCGCCGCGCTGGGGGAGAAGGTGAGCGAGCTGCTGGCCGACGAGGGCGAGCGCCGCCAGATGGGCGAACAGGCGCGCGCCGTGGTGCTGCGCAATCAGGGGGCGCTGGCACGCACCCTGTCCCACTGCCTCGCCAGCCTGGAAAACGACTGAATCCGGGCGGATGGACATAAAAAAACGGAGCGCATGGCGCTCCGTTTTTGTTTTGGCGGGGTTTCGGGTCAGCGCACTATCAGGCCAAGCAGTATGCCCACCACGCCGAAGTCGGCATCGCTGAAGGTGGTGTTGGCAAAGCCGAGATCCCCCAGCACCGGCAACAGGAACACCGGCAGGAAGGTGATCAGCAGGCCGTTGGCGAAGGCGCCGAGCAGGGCACCGCGACGACCGCCGGTGGCGTTGCCGAACACCCCGGCCGCCGCACCGACGAAGAAGTGCGGCACCACGCCCGGGATGATGACGGTCAGTCCCAGCAGGTAGAGCAGCACCATGCCAGCCAGACCGGCGGTGAAGCTCGACAGGAAGCCGATCAGCACCGCATTGGGGGCGTAGGGGAAGACGATGGGGCAGTCGAGCGCCGGCTTGGCGTTCGGCACCAGCTTGTCGGAGATCCCCTTGAAGGCCGGTACTATCTCGGCGATGACCATGCGCACCCCCTGCAAGATCACGTAGACCCCGGCGGCGAAGGTGATGGATTGCATCAGGGAGAACATGAACCAGTGCTTGCCCTTGGCGACGCTGGTGACGAACTCGGGGCCGGCGAAGGCGGAGGTGATGAGGAAGATGATGCCCATGGTGAAGGAGATGGCCACCGGGGTATCGCGCAGGAACAGCAGGCTCTTGGGCACCTGCACCTCTTCACTGCTGTGGGCCTTGTTGCCGAACTTGGCGCCGATCCAGCCGGCCAGCACGTAGGAGATGGTGGAGAAGTGGCCGAGTGCCACCTCGTCGGAGCCGGTGATCTGCTTCATGTAGGGGTGAGCGAGGGCCGGGAACAGCACCATGGTCACGCCGACCACCAGGCTGCCGACCGCGATCAGGGGAATGCCGCTCATGCCGCCGGCGGAGAGGATGGCCGCCACCATCATGGACATGAAGAGGGTGTGATGACCGGTCAGGAAGATGAATTTCCACGGGGTGAGGCGGGCAATCAATATGTTCACCAGCATGGCGAAGAACATGATCATCGCCATCTCCTTGCCGAACGACTGCTGGGCGATGGAGACGATGGCCTCGTTGTTGGGAACCACCCCCTTGATGCCGAAGGCGTGCTGGAAGATGGTGGCGAAGTCGCCCAGCGAGTTCACCACCAGGGTGGCACCGGCCCCCAGGATGACGAAGCCCATGATAGTCTTGACCGTGCCCTTGATGCACTCGGTCACGGGTTTCTTCTGGGCGATCAAACCGATAAGGGCGATCAGGCCGACCAGCACGGCCGGCTCCGACAGCACGTCAAACATCAGAAAATTGAAAAATTCCATGGTCAGCTCCAAGCAGATGGAAGAGGCGGCCCGCAGGCCGCATGGTGGATCCTTAGAGTGCGCCCAGTTCGCGCAGGGCGGCGGAGAGCTTCTCTTTCATGGCGGCCTTGTCGACCATGTTGTCCAGCGACACCAAGCGGCCGTTGACCCCCATGCTGACGAGCTGCTCGGCGATGTCGCGGGTGGCCACGAACATCTCGGCGGTTTCACTGCCGGCGGAGGCGAGATCCCTGTGATCCACCTCGGCGGTTACATTCAGCTCCTTGAGGATGCTCTTGATGCTCATCTCCATCATCAGGCTGGTGCCCAGGCCGTGTCCGCATACAACCAGAATTTTCATTGTCTCTTCCTCTGTCGGGCGCAGGGCGCCGCTCAGTAACGCGCCAGGATGCGCAAAATATCGTTTTTGGTGTCGGCCGCCATGATGGCCGCCACGTCCTCTTCGTTCATGAACAGCTCGGCCAGCTGGGCGATTGTCTCCACGTGGGAGTTGCTGTCGCTGGCGGCAAGGGTTACCAGCAGCCGGACCGGATCATTGCCCTCGGAGCCGAAGTTGACCCCGGTTTTCAGCACTGTCAGCCCCAGGCCGAGGCGGTTGACCCCGTCTTCCGGGCGAGCGTGGGGCATGGCCAGGCCCGGGCCCAGCACGTAGTAGGGGCCGAGCTCTTCGTGTGAGCGAAACAGCGCCGCCACATAGGAGGGCTCTATGGTGCCGTTGGCCAGCAGGGGGGCGGTGGCGAGCTCGATGGCATGACGCCAGTCGCGGGCACCCGCTTCGATGGAAATGACCTCTTCGGTCAGCAATTGAGTCAGCATGGCAATGATCCGGCTGGATGAGATGGCGCCAATCTAGCGATCTTGTCCCGCGATAACTGTGAGCGCGATCTCGAAAGTTAGCGCTACCAGATAGCGCTAACATCGAACTGTGATAGCGCTATCATTTCTATCATGGGAGGGATTCATCTTGCCCCGTCACTCGCTCAAAGGGGGTAAAATCCGGCTTGAGCAAATAGTCAGTGCCGCACTTTTGCCTTAAAGTGAGCACCCGTATGTCGAGGAAGGGAAGGGATGTCAGAAGCGAAGAAGCGCCGTAGCACGGGTCGGGTGACCCTCAACGATGTGGCCCAGCTGGCCGGAGTGGGGGCCATGACGGTGTCCCGTGCTCTGCGCACCCCCGAGCTGGTGTCAGACAAGATGCGCGAACGCATCGACGCCGCCGTGGATGAACTCGGCTACATTCCCAACCGGGCCGCGGGTGCGCTCGCCTCCGCCACCTCCCAGACCATAGTGGTGATAGTGCCCAGCCTGACCGAGCGCGGTTGCGGCGACATGATCGCCGGGCTGCAGCAGACCCTGCTCGATGAGGGCTACCAGATAATGCTGGGGGATGCCCAGCATCTGAAGCTGCAGGAGGAGAGCCTGCTGACCAGCTTCTTGCAGCACAACCCGGCTGCCGTGGTGCTGTTTGGCGGCGATCCCGGCGAGACCATTCGCACCCGGCTGCAGGCGGCCCGCCTGCCGGTGGTGGAGGTGGGGGCCATGGCGCGCCAGCCCATCGATATGAATGTCGGCGTCTCCAACTTCGATGCCGGCTATCAGCTGACCCGTCACCTCATAGAGCGCGGCTACCGCAACATAGGTTTTCTCTGCGCCCGTCAGGAGCAGTGGATGCTGCAACAGCGCATGCAGGGCTGGCAGAAGGCGCTGCTGGACAACTACCTCTCCCCCGATGCCATCATCAACACCTCTGAGCTGCCGAGTTTCAGCACGGGCGCGGCCATGCTGGGGGAGTTTTTGCTGCGCTGGCCCGAGCTGGATGCGCTGGTGTGCGTCAACGACGAGCTGGCGGCCGGGGTGTTGTTCGAATGTCAGCGTCGCCACCTGAGCGTGCCTGGCAAGCTCGCCATCGCCGGCTTCGACGATCTGGACGTGGCGCGCGCCTGCTATCCGGCGCTCACCTCGGTCCGGATCCCCTATCGCCAAATGGGGCAGGAGGCGGCCGAGCTTGTCTTGCGCCAGCTGGCTGGCGACCCTGTCATGGGCACGGCCCTGACCCTGGATTTTCAACTGCAGAAGCGTCAAAGCAGCTGATCCCGTTTCACACTCATCAAAGAGGCAACCATGTTCAAGGCTCTGTTACTGGAAAACCAAGACGGCAAGACCACTGCGACCCTGACCCAGCTGGCCGAGAGTCAGCTGCCGGCAGGGGAAGTGCGAGTGGCGGTGAGCCACAGCTCCATCAACTACAAGGACGGGCTGGCCATCACCGGCAAGGGCAAGATAGTGCGTCAGTGGCCGCTGGTGCCCGGCATCGACTTCGCCGGCACCGTGCTGGAATCGACCGATAGCCGCTATCAGATCGGCGACAAGGTGTTGCTGACCGGCTGGGGTGTGGGGGAAGGCCACTGGGGCGGCATGGCCGAGCAGGCGCGGGTCAAGGCCGACTGGCTGGTGCCGCTGCCGGCCGGGCTGGATGAACGTCAGGCCATGTGCATCGGCACCGCCGGCCTCACCGCCATGCTCTGCGTGCTGGCGCTGGAAGAAGCGGGCGTCACCCCGCAGAGCGGCGAGATCCTGGTGACGGGCGCCGCGGGCGGGGTGGGCTCCACCGCCGTGGCCCTGCTGGCCGCGCTGGGTTATCAGGTCGCGGCCCTGACCGGCCGTCCCGAGGAGCAGGGAGCCATGCTGACCGCCCTCGGGGCCAGGCGCATAGTACCGCGCAGCGAGCTGCTGGAGCCCGCCAAGCCGCTGGAGAAGCAGCTGTGGGCCGGGGCGATCGACACAGTCGGCAGCCAGGTGCTGGCCAAGTTGCTGGCCCAGATGAACTACGGCGGCACCGTGGCCGCCTGCGGGCTGGCGAGCGGCTTCGATCTGCCGACCAGCGTGATGCCCTTCATACTGCGCAACGTGCGGTTGCAGGGGGTCGATTCGGTGATGTGCCCGCTGGCGCGCCGTCAATTGGCGTGGCAGCGGCTGGCGCGGGATCTGCCCGCCAGTTTCTTCGCACAGGCGGTGACCGAGATAGGGCTGGAGCAGGTGGTGGAAGCCGCCGAAGCCATCACGCAAGGCCGGATCGCGGGGCGCACCCTGGTCAAACTTTGATCCTGCCTTGACTGGCGAGCCCCATTTTTCTGGATAGACTTTGAGTGCGGGTGCACTATCCAAGGAGAATGAGCATGGGTGGACACAAGCCGGATTACGATCTCGATGATGAATGGGAACCGGAATCCTGGGAAGAAGAGCTGGATGAATGGGAAGACGAGAGCTGGCAGGACGATGACCCTCTCGACGACCAGTAGTCCACACATTGAGCACACAGGCGGGCCTTGGGGCCCGCCTGTTTTTTTGTGCGGCTCACAGGAATGGGGACGAGCGCTTGGTCGGCGGCATCAGGCTGGCTAGAATGAACTGCCCAAACGACACTCAAGGATGATTATGCGACTCTCTGTCATAGTGTTTGCCGCCCTGCTGGGGGGCTGTGCCTCCCACTCGGATGATCCGTGCGAGAAGGTGTGGAGCGAGGTGGGGGAGGCGGATGGCAAGCTGGGCTTCACCACTGAGCGGGTCGAATTTCACCAGACCCAGTGCGGCAAGAAGGTGGATGCCGAGTTGTGGAAGCAGGGGCACCAGAAAGGGCTGGCCTGGTATTGCCGGCCGGAGCACCTCTATCTGGCGGGCCGATCCGGCGGCGAATATCGCGGCGTCTGTCCCAACGACACGCAGGCGCGCAGACTGTTCGAACAGGGGCGCCAGGGCTGGACCGATCAATAGCCAGCCGCGCGGATGACCTGCCTTACTCTTCTTTCAACCGCAGCGGCTGACACAGATAGCTCTTGTCATTGGCGCTGCGGGCACACTTGCCGCAGACGAACTTGGGTTTGCGCACTATCTTGCGCAGGGTCTTGAGATCGGCCGGGATCTCGCTGCGACGCCATTCACACAGGGTCTTGTTGCCCATACCGACTACCTCGACAGCTCAGTGGGGCCTAGTGTAATCAATTTTCATTTCGAACACAGCAATACGGCCACCCCTGGGTGGCCGTATTGCTTGCCTGTGTCGGTTACTGGTAGAGGAACTTGGTGAAGATAAGCTCGCGCACCGCCTTCTTGCCGGTTTCCTTCACCAGCAGCTCGTTGGCCCGGGTCTGGCACTCCTTGCGCAGCTCCTCACGGTTCACCAGCGACTTGATCTGTTCGCCGGTCTTGCTGCCCATCAGGCGTATGATGGCGTCGCGGATCAGCGCGTCGTGCTGCTCCAGCAGCTTGAGATCGGCCTCGTTCTCGGCCATCAGCTCCACAGTGACCCGGATATAGCCGAGGGTTTTGCCATCGCTCAGGTAGTTGGTGATGATGTCGGGATCCAGCAGGTGATAGAGGAAACCCGGCTTGGCGGCTTCGGCCCCTTCGGCGGGCGGCTCCTCCCCGGACGAAGCCTGCGCGTGCAGGGCGCCACAGCTCAGTAACAACACCAGCAGAATTTTGAAGATCTTCATATAGATGGCTCATCAGCGGCAGATACCCCATTTTTGATGTTGCCATCGGGGCCGTCAAGCACGGATGTTCTTACAATTCTCGATTGATTTACGGATAATAAACCGGATTTTAACCTGATAACGGAAATCTCCGGATGGTGAAGCTGTGAAGTCCGAGTTGACTGTTCCCCTCGTCCAGCTCGTCCCGTGGCGGGCTCCCGCAGAGTGCGAGCCGCCAGAGGCACTGCGGCCCTGGTTGCTGGAGGCCGACTCCATGACCCAGCGCCTGCGTCGCCACAATCGCCACTTCTCGCTGCAACTGCTCGGCAATCGCAGCGTTGCCCTTGGCGCCGACGAGCAGCGGCTGGTGGCCGCCGAGCAGCCCCAGGGCCTGTGCCGCGAGGTGATACTGCACGGCGATGGGGGGCCGGCTGTGCTGGGCTGGACCCTGTTTGCCGAAGCCGCCCTGCAAGAGAGCGGGCTGCGCGAGCTGGGTGAACAGCCTTTGGGCGAGCGTATCTTCGGTGACGAGCCCGCCCGGCGCGATCACCTGCAACTGGCCTGTTTCGAGATTGCGAGCAATCCCTGGTGCCCGGCCGCCACCGTCTGGGGACGCCGTTCCCGTCTGTTTCTGGGGCAATGGCCACTGCTGGTCCATGAACTCTTCTTGCCCTCGCTGTCATCGAATAAGGAGCCGGAGTGAAGCTGTTAACCAAGGAGCGGGGACTGGCCTATGTGCAGTTGGCCCGCATCGACAAGCCCATCGGCACCCTGCTGCTGCTGTGGCCGACCCTGTGGGCACTCTGGCTGGCGGCCGATGGCCTGCCGGATCTCTGGACCCTGCTGGTGTTCGTGGTGGGGGTATTTCTGATGCGCTCCGCCGGCTGTGTCATCAACGACTACGCGGATCGCAACTTCGATGGCCATGTGAAGCGCACCGCCGGTCGACCCCTGCCCATGGGCAAGGTCAGGCCGCGTGAGGTGCTGACGCTGTTCGCCGTGCTGGCGCTCATCTCGTTCGGTCTGGTGCTGACCATGAACCCGCTCACCATAGGCCTGTCGTTTGCGGCCCTGCTGCTGGCGGTCTGCTACCCCTTCATGAAGCGCTACATTCCGATCCCGCAGCTGGTGCTCGGCATGGCCTTCTCCTGGTCCATTCCCATGGCCTATGCGGCCCAGGCCAACGCCTTGCCACTGGTGGCCTGGCTGGTATTTCTCGCCAACCTGCTGTGGACCATCGCCTATGACACCCAGTACGCCATGGTAGACAGGGACGATGACCTCAGGCTCGGCCTCAAGTCCAGCGCCATCCTGTTCGGTCGCCACGACAAGCGGATCATCGGTATGCTGCAACTGGCCACCCTGCTGATCCTGCTGGCTGTGGGTCAACTGAGCGGGCTGGGCTCCAGCTATTACTGGTCGCTGCTGGCGGCGGCGGCGCTGTTTGTCTACCAGCAGCGGCTGATCCGGGAGCGGCAGCGGGAGGCCTGCTTCCAGGCCTTCCTCAACAACAACTATGTGGGGGCCCTGGTGTTTGCCGGGGTCGCGCTCAACTACCTGTGAGCCAGCCGCGCTGACGCGGGCTGTCCGGGACGCTCACTATTCGAGAGGCGGGGGTCACCCTGCTTCCATGAAAAAGGCCGCATGCTGCGGCCTTTTTATTGCTCTGTATCTGGCTCTTCTTGAGGTCAGAGCCGGTTGCCCGCCTGTATGGTGCGCCGGATCTTGTTGCTCAGCAGCGGCACTATGTTGTCGGCCAGCGCCTGGAAGCGGCCCAGATCCGGTTTGCACTCGGGGGAGAGGTAGCCCTCCTTGCGCAGGGTGTGGATCAGTGTGCTGAACAGCTTCTGGTCGAAGAACTCGGGGGCGTTGATGCCGTGCAGGGTGCCGAGGCGCTCCGCCATCATCAGGCCGTCCGCCTCCAGCTGTTCCGCCTCGACATGGGGCTGGGCCAGCACCCGGGTCAGCACTATGGCGTAGCGTTGCAGCGTCTCCTGAATGCTCTCGGCCAGCAGCAGCAGGCGCATCTGGTTGCCCGGATTGACCCAATGGCCGCCATCGCGCGCCTCGACCAGTTGCTGGCGTTGCAGCTCGGCCAGCAGGGCATCGACCAGCTCCGGCAGCTCATCCTCTTCGTAGCGCAGGAACAGTTCCGTCTTGAGCAGCGGGTAGATGTCGACGCAACGGGCGACTATCTCGCCGCGGGAGATCCCCTCGCAACGCTCGATCAGCGCCGCCACCAGGGAGGGCAGGGCGAACAGATGGAGTATGTTGTTGCGGTAGTAGGTCAGCAGGATCGCCTGATAGCGGTCCAGGCTGATGATCTGGCCCAGCTTGTCCTCGCTCACCTCGAACTTGTTGAGCTCCATCGCCTGATCCAGCAGTGTCTTGGCATCCTCATCCGGGATTGTGCTCTGCGGGCTGTAGGGCACCTGCTTGAGCAGATCCAGATAGGTGTTGAGCTGGGCCTGCAGCTCGTCCCGGGTCAGGGCGTGGCGCTCGGCGGCCAGCAGCGCCAGGGCGCTCAGGGTCAGACCGTTGACGGCGGCGGCCCCGTTGATGCGGGTCATCAGCAGCTCGGCCAGCTGGTTGACGGTGGGCGCCATCCACTCGGGGCGCTCCTCCTGGCCTATGTCGGCCTTCCAGGCCGGCACATGTTCATTGAGGTAGCTGTTGAGGGTCAGCGGCTCGCCGAAGTTGACGAAGCCCCGGCCATAGTTGCGCAGCTTGCGCAGTATGCCGAGCACCTGCAGGAAGCTCTCCTTCTCCTTGCGGCTGCCCTTGAGCTCGTTGTGGTAGGTGTTCACCTCCATCACGTGCTCGTAACCCAGATAGACGGGCACCAGGGTCACCGGTCTGTCCAGCCCGCGCATCATAGCCTGCAGTGTCATGGCCAGCATGCCGGTCTTGGGTGGCAGCAGGCGGCCGGTACGGGAGCGGCCCCCTTCGGTGAAGAACTCCACCGAGTAGCCCTTGGCAAACAGCAGGTTCAGGTATTCACGAAAGACGGTGCTGTAGAGCGGATTGCCCTTGAAGGTGCGGCGGATGAAGAAGGCGCCGCCGTGACGAAAGAGCGGGCCCGCTGGCCAGAAGTTGAGGTTGATGCCCGCCGCTATATGGGGCGGCACCATGCCCTGGTGGTAGATGACGTAGGAGAGCAGCAGGTAGTCCATGTGGCTGCGATGGCAGGGTACATAGACGATCTCGTGCCCTTCCTGGGCCAGCTGACGCACCTTCTCGGCGCCGTTGACCGAGAGGCCACGGTAGAGCTTGTTCCACAGCCAGCCGAGGAAGCTCTCGCCGAGCCGGATCAGCCGGTAGGAGAAGTCGGAGGCAATCTCGTCCATGTAGCCGTGGGCGCGCTTTTGCGCTTTTTCCAGGCTGATGCCGTCGCGCTGCGCCTCTTTCTCGATCGCCTGCTGGATCACGCTCGAATCCAGCAGCTGCCTGAACAGCAGGTTGCGGTTCGGCAGTTTGGGGCCGGTGGCAGCCAGCTGCTGGCGACTGAAGTGGGTGCGTGCCACCCGCGCCAGCTTGTGGGCGATCGCCTCGTCGGTGCCGTGCTTGTCGGCCATGTGACGCAGGGAGAGCGGCGGGGAGAAGCGCACCAGATTCTCGCGACCCTTAAGGATCACGATCAGCGCCTTCTTGAGGCGGTTCGGTGCCAGGCTGCTGATGATGTTCCAGCCGGAGGCTTCCTCGCCTTCCCGGCCGGGGGCGCGGCCCCAGAACAGGGTGACGGGCACCACCTGGATATCCAGCGCCGGATCCTGTTTGTGCAGATCCAGCAGCTGGTGGAACTCCTGCAGGAAGGGCAGCGGCTTGCTGCGCTTGCCAAACAGGGGAGGCGGACGGTCCAGACAGACGTAGCGCGGCAGCAACTGGCCGTTCAGCTCCAGCGGCGTGAAGGGGCCGGGCAGGCCGAGATCCTCGCAGCACTGTTGCAGCGTCATCAGGTCGGTGATCGAGCTGGTTTTCAGGGCATAGACTATGGGTCTGGCCGGATCCAGCTTGAGCTCTGTGATGGGATTTTCCGGCAGGCTCTTGTGATTGACCAAGCCACTGACCGGCCATTGCAAGATGGCTCTGGAAATCTTCTGTCCAAGGGACATGTGCGTCTGCTCTCCGAAAAAATGCGGCGTGAGCATAGCAAATCACCGGCGCCTTGTCGCCGAGAGGTACGATGAGTCGGCTGCGCAGGATCAAAACAAGAGTAAATGAGCGCCAGGCCATGACAAATGTTAGCTGCGCCTTGCCTTGGCCACAGCACTGTATATACTGCCAGTGTGCTGTATAAAAAGACAGGTGCCAATGTTATGAAACCCCTTACCCCCCGCCAGGCCGAAGTGCTGGAGCTGATCAAGGTGAACATGAGTGAGACCGGCATGCCGCCGACTCGCGCCGAGATTGCCCAGAAGCTTGGTTTCAAGTCGGCCAATGCGGCCGAGGAACATCTGAAGGCCCTGGCCAAGAAAGGGGTCATCGAGATCATGCCGGGGACTTCCCGCGGCATCCGTCTGCTGATCGAAGAGGAAGAGGTGCTGGAAGAGACAGGCCTGCCCCTGATCGGCAAGGTCGCGGCCGGTGAACCTATCCTGGCGCAGGAGCACATCGAGAGCCACTACCAGGTGGATCCTGCCCTGTTCCACCCCCGGGCGGATTTTTTGCTGCGGGTGCAGGGTATGAGCATGAAGAACATCGGCATCCTGGATGGCGACCTGCTGGCGGTCCACAAGACCCAGGAGGTGCGCAACGGCCAGGTGGTGGTGGCGCGCCTCGATGAGGATGTCACCGTCAAGCGCTTCCAGCGCAAGGGCAGCCAGGTGTGGCTGCTGCCGGAAAACGAGGATCTGGAGCCCATAGCGGTGGATCTCTCCAGCCAGCAGCTCACCATAGAAGGGCTGGCCGTCGGCGTGATCCGCAACGCCGACTGGATGTAATCACCCTCGCCATGACACGGCCTCCTGCGGGAGGCCGTGTCGTTTCTGTGTTCCTTTCCCCATGATTTCAATCAGATCCTGATACCCGCCATTTTGTCTGTGGCGAACGGCCGCAGGTGACTCATTTCAGATATATCATTTGGTAAGGCAGTGGACTCGTTGCACTGTCCCCCGATGCTCGACAAGACGCTCTTTACCCACGTCGCAGGAACCCAGGGGCAGCAGGGATGCATGACAACAGCCTCATGTGAGCTGGACAGCAATGGCATTTGGCCGGCTCACCACAGAGAGAGGCGATATCGCGGGATAAGAAGGGAGAGTGGCCAGCATGGCGCCGACGGCAACGACCGTCCGGGTAATGAGGGCACACTCGCGCAGTCGACATGCGGCAGTCACAGGATCTGGCCACCTAGCGGTAGCAGACGATGCCGGTCGGCGTGACCTCTTGGTCAAGGAGGACAGGTATGGCTTCAAGCTCGCCATGGGATCCGGGTCTGGCATCGCCCGTTTCTTCCATCACACGTTTCATCAAGGGCAACCGGATGACCCGTTTCTATGCGCTCTGGGTGCATCACAAGGGCGCCTGCTGGACCATCTGGCTGGGCTGTCCCAAGGACAAGATAGTCCGTCTGGTTCGTCTGTTTCACAGCCATCACGACAGGGGACAGGCGGAGGCTCCCTGGACGGCCCCCGTCATACCACTCCGCGCCCTGACCCGTCGCCCCCATGAGCGGCGCAGGCTGCAACCCTGATAGCCCCGCGTGCTGCTGACAGCCCCACCCTGACGGTGGGGCTGCTGTTTTCTGGCCTTGTTCGCCCGGCGGCCTGCCCATAGCGTCATCCCCTGACCGAAGTTGGATGCCGAATCGGCATCCGGTAGATGGGATGGTCCGGTCCGGGATTGGCTGGGTTACAATGGGTCATCCATTCGGGCCCGGTCTGCGGGCATGTCGAAGTGAAAGGGTCTGTTGTTATGGTTAAACCGCGTTACCCCTTGCTGTTTCTGCTGCTGGTCGGGGGCATGATGGCCGCATTCTACTGGAACCAGCCCTCCCTGCCCGAGCAGGCCGACTACTACCCGGCGGGGCGGGACATCAACCCGTTTGCCTTCACCGACGAGGACGGTCAGCCCTTCGTCCCGGCCAGTCTGGTGGGGCACTGGACCTTCCTGTTTGTCGGTTATACCTTCTGCCCGGATATCTGCCCGACCACGCTGGCGGATCTGCGCTCCGTCTACCCGGCGCTGAAGAAGATCGCACCCGAGAGCCAGGTGGTGTTCATCTCGGCGGATCCGCAGCGGGATGACGTGGCCCGCCTCAAGACCTATACCGCCTTCTTTCACCCCGAGTTCAAGGCGGCAACCGGCTCCCATGACAAGCTGTTCCCGTTTGTACGCAATCTGGGCCTCATCTACTCCATCGCCGATCAGGGGGAGAAGGAGTACCTGATAGACCATTCCGCCTCCATAGTGCTGATCAACCCGGAAGGCAAGCTGGAGGCCGTATTCCGTCCCCAGATGAGCGAGGGGCAGGTGCCCCACGTGGTCATGGCGACCCTGGTCTCCGATTTCGCCAGAATCGTGCGACTGGAAGGCGAGTGATGCCGGACGAGCGTCGGTTGCCATGCTGATCCCGCCCTGGTTGAAAGATGGCCGGCGCCATGGCGCCGTATTTGCCCTGGCCTTGCCCATGGTGCTCTCCAATATCACCACCCCCTTGCTGGGGCTGGTGGATACCTGGGTGATCGGTCATCTCGGCCAGGCCTGGTTCCTCGGCGGCGTCTCGGTCGGGGCTACCCTCATCAATCTCATCTTCTGGCTGCTGGGTTTCCTGCGCATGTCCACCACAGGGTTGACCGCCCAGGCCCATGGCGCCGGCAGCCCGCACAGCCAGCTCGACACCCTGGCACGGGCGCTCGGCCTCGCCGTCGGACTGGGGCTGGCCCTGCTACTGCTGTTGCTGCCCTTCCTGCCTTCGCTCATTGCACTCGGTGGCGGCTCTGCCGAGGTGCAGGGCTATGCCGGTGAATATGTGTCGGTACGGATCTGGAGCGCGCCGGCGGCACTCTGCAATCTGGTGATCATGGGCTGGCTGCTGGGCATGCAGGATGCCCGCAGCCCCATGCTGCTGTTGATCTTCACCAACCTGGTCAACATGGCGCTGGATACCTGGTTCGTGCTGGGGCTGGGCTGGCAGGTGAAAGGAGTGGCCGCCGCCTCGCTGCTGGCAGATTACAGTGCCCTGGGGGTCGGACTCTGGCTGGTGAGCCGCCATCTGCGCCGCCTGTCGCCCGCGGTGTGGCAGGGGGCCTGGCAGCGCTGGCGCCAGTGGCCGGCCTTGCTGAGACTGCTCAGTCTGAACCGGGACATCTTCGTCCGCTCCCTCTGTCTGCAGCTCTGTTTCGCCTTCATGACCTTGCAGGGGGCGCGGCTGGGCGACGTGGCGGTGGCCGCCAATGCGGTGCTGCTCAACTTCCTGATGCTCATCTCCTACGGGCTGGATGGCTTTGCCTACGCGGTGGAGGCCATGGTGGGCCGCGCCATAGGCCGGCGGGATCGGCAGGGGCTGCGCGAGGCCATAGTGCTGAACCTGGGGTGGGCGTTATTCATAGCAATGGGTTTCAGTCTGCTGTTTGCGGCAGGTGGCAGTCGGCTCATCGCCCATATCACCGACATTCCGGCGGTGATCGCCGAGGCGAATCGCCAGCTGCCCTGGCTGATCGTCATGCCCTTGCTGGCGGTCTGGTGTTTCCTGCTGGATGGGGTCTTTATAGGCGCGACCCGGGCCCGCGAGATGCGCAACAGCATGCTGGTGGCGGTACTGTGCGGCTTCTTCCCCATCTGGTGGCTCTGTCAGGGCTGGGGTGTGGCCGCCTTGTGGGCCGCCATGGGGGCGCTGATGGCGGGGCGGGGTCTGACGCTGGGGTGGCTGTGCTGGCAACTGGAGCGCGATGGTCGCCTGCTGCACTCACCCCACGGCATGGAACAGGCCGAGGGCGAGCCGTCATAGCCTGGCTGGCATGATCCTGTTGTGAGGGCTGGCCCATCACAGGGACGGCATCACCCGGTGGCGGCCAAGAGCCTAGAGGGATCCCTCATAGCCCAGCTGGCGCCAGCTCTCATACACGAATACCGCCACCGCATTGGCGAGGTTCATGCTGCGGCTCTGGGGCAGCATGGGGATGCGCAGCCGCTGCTCGAACGGCAGACTCTCGATGAGATCCGCAGGCAGGCCACGGCTCTCGGGGCCGAACAGCATGGCGTCGCCTACGGCAAACTGCACGGCCGAATGGGCGGTTCTTCCCTTGGTGGTGCAGGCGAATACCCGCCTGGGCGCCACCTCGGCCAGAAAGGCGTCATAGTCAGGCCAGCGCTTCACCTCGGCAAACTCGTGATAATCGAGCCCGGCCCGCTTTACTCGCTTGTCATCCCACTCGAAACCCAGCGGCTCTATCAGGTGCAGCCGGTAGCCGGTGTTGGCGCAGAGACGGATGATGTTGCCGGTATTGGGCGGGATTTCCGGTTGGTAGAGCACTATGTCGAGCATGGCGGGATCCTGATGGGGGCCGAGATTGGGGCGAAAGGGGCGCCAGCATACCCAGCGCCCGGGTGGATGAAAAGAGGCGACTCAGCCGATGGGCAGGCGGATGGTTATGGTCAGCCCGGCTGGCTGGTTGCTGCTGGCGCGTATGGTGCCACCGTGGCGCTGGATCGCCTCCGAGGCGATGGCCAGCCCCAGCCCGGTGCCGCCTGTCTTGGCGTTGCGGGCATCATCCACCCGGAAGAAGGGCAGGAACAGCTGGGCCTGCTGCTCCACAGGCACGCCGGGGCCATCGTCGCGTATGGTCATCACCCACTCCCGTCCCTCCCGATACCAGTCCACCTTGATGAACTCGCGGGCGTACTTGAGCGCGTTGCGCAGCGGATTCTCCAGCGCCCGCGCCAGCAGCTCGGGCCACATCCGGATCGACTCGGTCGGCAGGGGCGGCAGCCGCAACTGCTTGCCGCTCTGGTTTGCCTCGAACATGGCGTCGTCCAGCATGGGCTCCAGCAGATCCGCCAGCGGCATCACCACGGGCGCCTCCACGTGTTGCTGCACCCGTGACAGGTCGAGCAGGTCGCCGATCAGCTTGTCGAGCCGGCCTATCTCTGACTCTATCCGTGCCAGCTCGCTGCTGTCCCCCTGCTTGCGCCGGATCAGCGCCTGCGCCAGCTGGATGCGGGTAAGCGGGCTGCGCAGCTCGTGGGAGATGTCGGACAACAGCTGCTTCTGCTTCTGGATCATGTTCTTGAGGGTATCGACCATGTGGCTGACGTGATCCGCCAGCTGGCCGATCTCGTCGCGCCGCCCCAGGTTGGGGATCTGCATCTCCAGGTTGCCCTCCGCCAGCTGGGAGACAGACCGCTGCAACTGCAGTATGGGGCGGGTCAGGCGCCAGGCCAGCAGCAGGCAGAGCGGGGTGCTGACCAGCATGGCGATGCCCAGGATCTGGATCGGGTGATCCAGGATCTGGATGAACAGGAACAGATAGGAGTTTTCGACATTGAGGCCGAAGTAGACGTGATAGATCTGGCCGCGATGCTCCATCTGGAAGGGGCCGGCGATGGCCCGCTTGTGCTCGCTGCCCAGCATGGGCTTGGCCGGGTTGTCCGAATCGAGCATGAAGCGGACCACGAACTTGCTCAGGCGAGTGGTGGACTGCATCTGGCCTTTCTCATCGCGCAGATAGATGTTGTCCACCGGCAGCAGGCCCGCCGCATCTATGGCCTGCACCAGATCGAAGTCATGATCGGGATTCGCCCCCTTCTGCAACGCCTTCAGGTTGTTGTTCATCCGGGTCATCTCGTGCGCCGGCAAGGGGATGATGTTGCGGGGATCCAGGGTCGGCAGTATCACCACGGCCGCCAGCACCACCAGCAGCATGAGCCAGAACCAGAGGAAGATCTGGGTGGAGAGGCCATTGAAGGTGCGGGCCGTGCTCATGCCTGTTCCAGCCACAGATAGCCGCGGCCGCGCACCGTCTTGAAACGGGGCTGGCCATCGGTGCGCTCCGGCAGCTTCTTGCGCAGGTTGCTCAGGTGCATGTCGATGGCGCGATCGAAGGGTTCCAGCTTCTTGCCGAGCACCTGCTCGGAGAGATGGCTCTTGCTGATGATCTGGCCTGGGTTGCGCAGCAGGCACTCCAGCAGCCCGAATTCGGTGGCGGTGAGCTCCAGCAGCTGATCGCCGCTGCTGGCCTGTTGCAGGCCGGGTTGCAGCACCAGATCCATGAAGCGAAGCTCTTCGGAGGTACCGCCGCGCTGGGGCTGGGCACTCTGGGTCCGGCGCAGTATGGCGCGCACCCGGGCCAGCAGCTCCCTGTCATCAAATGGTTTGGCGAGATAGTCGTCGGCACCGGCTTCCAGCCCGTTGACCCTGTCCTGGCTGTCGCCACGGGCAGTCAGCATCAGCACCGGGGTGTCATGGGTCTTGCGCAGTCGGGTCAGCATGGCGAAGCCGTTGAGCCTGGGCATCATCACGTCCAGCAGCACCAGGTTGAAGTCTTGCTCGGCCAGTCGCAGCAACCCCTCTTCGCCATCCTCGGCGACTGTGACCTGGAAGCCTTCCAGAGTCAGAATTTCGGTGAGCAGCTGGGTCAGCTCGAGATCGTCGTCGACCAGGAGTATTTTGTGCATCTGAAGTCATTCCGCTGATTTTTCGCGCCAAGCCGGCGCAGGGGTCAGGGTATAATAGATTTTTAACCGCAAGAGGAAAGCCGGTTTTGAGCCATCAACAATATTCCCGCTGGGTGACGCTGGCCAGCATGGCCGCCGTCACCACGGCTACCCTGCTGATCACCGGCAAGCTGATCGCCTGGCTCATGACGGATTCATCGAGTCTGCTGGCGTCGCTCACCGACTCCTTCATGGATGTCAGCGCCTCCATCATCAACCTGCTGGCCATTCGCTATGCGCTGGCGCCGGCCGATGACGAGCACCGCTTCGGCCACGGCAAGGCGGAGTCGCTGGCGGGCCTCATCCAGTCCGCGTTTATTTCGGGCTCGGCCCTGCTGCTGGTGATGCACGGCATCTCCTCCCTGCTCAACCAGGCGCCAATACTGCGGCTCGAAGCGGGTCTCTGGGTCAGCGGCGGCTCCATAGTGCTGACCCTGCTGCTGGTCAGTTTCCAGGGCTTTGTCATCCGCAAGACCAACAGCGTGGCCATCAAGGCCGACATGCTGCACTACCGTTCTGACCTGCTGCTCAACGGCGGCGTCCTGCTGGCGCTGGTGCTGGCGGGGCGGGGCTGGTTCTGGGCCGATGGCCTGTTTGCCATCCTGATCGGCCTGTTCCTGCTGTGGGGCGCCATCCATATCGGCTATGAGTCGGTGCAGGCGCTGCTCGATCGTCAGTTGCCAGCCGAAGAACAAGCGAGAATAATGGCTCTCTGCTGTGACGTCGAAGGTGTCCACGGGGTGCATGATCTGCGTACCCGTCAATCCGGTCCGACCCGCTTCGTGCAGTTGCATCTGGAGCTGGATGATCAGCTCCCTCTGGTCAAGGCCCATCAGATCGCCGATGAAGCCGAACTGGCGGTGCGTCAGGAATTTGAGCGCATGGATGTCATCATTCATATGGACCCCATCTCTGTGGTGCACAAGGAACAGCAAGGCACTCCATCAGAACAACAGTAGGCTGCAACATGGATGATCTGGTTGCCAAAACCTGGCAAAAAATTGAGCGAGAAGCGGCATGCATGGTGACCGAAGAGCCCATGCTGGCCAGCTTCTTTCATTCCACCATTCTCAATCACAAGAACCTGCGCTCGGCCCTCAGCTTCCAGCTGGCCAACAAGCTCGACAGCGCCACCATGCCTGCCATCGCCCTGCGCGAGGTGATCGAGCTGGCCCTGCGCAGCGAGCCCGAGTTGCTGGCGGCAGTGGCGGCCGACATCTGCGCCGTGCAGGAGCGTGACCCTGCGGTCGATCTCTTCTCCACCCCGCTGCTCTACCTCAAGGGCTTTCATGCCCTGCAAGGCTATCGGGTCGCCAACTGGCTGTGGCGCCAGGGGCGTCGCTCGCTGGCGCTCTACCTGCAAAACCAGATTTCGGTGGTGTTCGGGGTCGATGTGCACCCGGCGGCGCGGATCGGCAAGGGCATCATGTTTGACCATGCCACCGGCATAGTGGTCGGCGAGACGGCGGTGATCGAGGACGATGTCTCCATACTGCAGAGCGTGACCCTGGGCGGTACCGGCAAGGAGAGCGGCGATCGCCACCCCAAGATCCGCGAAGGGGTCATGATAGGGGCGGGCGCCAAGGTGCTCGGCAATATCGAAGTGGGGATGGGCGCCAAGATAGGTGCCGGCAGCGTGGTGATCAACCCGGTGCCGCCGCACACCACAGTGGCTGGCGTACCGGCCAAGATAGTGGGCCGCCCGGAGTGCGACAAGCCTTCGCTGGATATGGATCAGTGCCTCTGATCCCCTGACCGAGACGATTCGATGGCCAAGCGCTGGTCAGGTTATTTGATCCTGGGGATGTGGCTGCTCAACCTGCTGCACCTCTATCTGGGATTCTCCCCCTGGCCTGCGGCCATCGCCGCCTGGGCCGCCTCCCTGCTCACCTGGCCCTGGCTGGTGGGGGCGGCCAAACGGCAGGCACTGGCCCTGTACGGGGCCGCGCTTGCGCTGCTGATCTTCTCCTGGTGGCGGGGCGCCAGCCTCAACCCGGGCGACTGGCTGCTGCCCAACATCAACATGCTCACCATGTTTGCTGCCGTGAGCACCCTCAACCTGGCGACGTCAGGCCTGCTGACCGGGACTGCCTCCTGGTCCGGCCGCAAGGGGCTGTGGAGCACCATGGCCAGCCTCAACCTGCTGGGTGCCGTCATCAACCTCTCCGTGCTGTTCATCATCGGCGATCGGCTGGAGCGGGGCGGCACCCTGGAGCGGCGTCAGGTGATGGTGCTGAGCCGGATCTTCTGTGCCGCGGCCTTCTGGTCCCCCTTCTTCGTCGCCATGGCGGTGGCGCTCACCTATGCCCCAGGTCTGCAACTGTCGAGCATCTTGCCGTTTGGCGTGGTCGCCGCGCTGCTGGCGATGGGACTGACCGCCTGGCAGGTGGAGCGACTCGGGGTAGAGGACTTTGCCGGCTACCCGCTGCGGTTGCAGACCCTGGGGCTGCCGGTGGCCTTGGCGCTGCTGGTGCTGCTGATCAAGCAGATCTGGCCAGCGCTCGGCATTCTGGCGGTGATCGCCCTGGTGGCACCGCTGCTGGCGCTGCTGTTCATGCCCAGAGCCGGGCGAGGCGCCGCCCTCAAGCGGCAGGTGGTGGAGCGTTTCCCCGCCATCGGCGGTCAGCTGGTGCTGTTTCTGGGAGCCGGTTTGCTGGCCGCCGGCATCAACAGTGCGCTGTCGGTGCTCGAACTCGGGGGCGAACATGGGCTGCCGCTGTTCAACCATTTCGGCTGGCTGGAGTCATCCCTGACCCTGCTGCTGATCCTGCTGGTGGCCATCGTCGGCGTGCATCCGCTCATCAGCATCTCCGGGCTGGCGCCGCTGCTCTGGCCGCTGGCGCCGGATCCCAGCCTGCTCGGCATGTGTTTCCTGCTGGGGTGGGGGCTGGCGACCGGCACCAGTCCGCTCTCCGGCTCCAACCTGGCGCTGGCGTCCCGCTACAACCTGAGTGCCGGCTTGATCCTGCGCTGGAACCTGCTCTATGGCCTGTTGATGTACGGGGTCGCCTGCCTGTTGCTGGGGGCTTATATCACGCTGCACAGCTGACGGGGTAATCTGGCGGCGCGGTATGGATTCGAGATTGGATGCCTGTTGCCGGGGGCTTGAATCATGCTGTGCGGCTGACGGGATAATCTGGAAACCGGGTTCGATGACATGCCCGTGGTCACTGCCTCGACGAAGGGTTGTCTGTCGGTTGTCAGGGTCTTGTCGCGGTCCGGGCGCAGGATGCGAGAAAAACAGACGCATATTTAGGCAATACATCTATGGAAGGCGCATTTTACAGCGCACTGGCTTGTTTGTGCCGATGCCCTCAGGGTATGCTGGCTCCACGCGCTTGAATCGCCCTCTGTGGGGCATCGCAATTGAACATACAGGTATGCATATGTCACTAGAAGTCCTTGAGCAACTCGAATCCAAAGTACAATCCGCCGTCGACAACATCTCTCTGCTGAAGATGGAGCTGGACGAGCTGAAAGAGCAAAACGGCAAGCTGCAAGACGAAAACCATCAACTGCGCAACGAACACGTTGCCTGGCAGGAACGTCTGCGCGCCCTGCTGGGCAAGATGGATCAGATGGGCGAAACCATCTAGTCCGCTGCCGGTTGGCAACATTGAAAACGGGCCGCTCCATGAGCGGCCCGTTTGTTTGTGGCGGGTCGGGGATCAGAGGGTCAGCAGCTGTTTGACCGTCTTCTCGATGCCGTCTGCCGCTTCGACTATGTTGTTGGCCAGCATGTAGGCGGGGGTGGAGATCACCTTGCGCTCCTGATCCACCACGAACTCGTTGACCGGGCAGTTGAGGTGGCTGCCGCCCATGGCCTCTATGGCGTTGGCTGTGCCTTCGTCATGGCCTATGGTGGCCAGGGTGCCGGCGCCGTAGATGAGCGGGATCATGGCCGGCGCGATGCAGATGTAGGCTGCCGGCTTGCGGGCATTGGCAAAGCTTTGACACGCTTTCAGCACATCCGGCTGGATCTGGCACCCGGCGCCCTTGGTGGCGAAGTCGCACAGGTTCTTGGCCGCCCCAAAGCCACCTGGCACCAGCAGGGCGTCATAATCGGCCGCATCCAGTTCGGCCACATCCCGGATCTGGCCGCGGCAGATGCGCGCCGCCTCGACCAGCACGTTGCGGCTCTCCCCCTCGCTGACGTCACCCGTCAGGTGGTTGACCACATGGAGCTGCGCCACGTTCGGGGCGAAGCATTGGGTGGTGGCGCCATGGCGGGCCAGCGCCAGCAGGCTGATGACGGCTTCATGTATTTCGGCGCCGTCGAAGACGCCACAGCCACTCAAAATCACGGCCACTTTTTTCATGGCAAACTCCTCGTTGTTGAAAATGTGAGCCAGGATAGATTGTTGTACTTTTGTATGGTTATCGCTCGCCATCCGCTGGTCAAGTCATCTCGCTGTGCTAGGATTGTTTCGTTTTGGATCCTGCCGTACCTACTCCCTTAAATCTTTTTCCACATTGATCGAGATCATTCTAACAGTCTCGCGATCGGTTTTTACGATCTCAATGCATTGTTTTATATGGATTTTATATTTTTTGTGCACAGTTTTATCACTGTGGCTCATACTGCGCCCCATTTTTGAACACAGACTTATCCACAGCTTGAGTCCCTTTGGCTGCCCGCTTAGGGTGCTGCTGCACCCCTTGGTGTGAGGGGGGCCCTGTGGCATCCTAGCGGCTGTTTATCTCTGGCAGGACGATTTCATGGCCCCTAGCAACCCCCTTATTCTGGTCGACGGCTCTTCTTATCTTTACCGCGCCTTCTTCGCCTCCCAGCAGGCCGATCTGCGCACTTCGACCGGTTTGCCGAGCGGCGCCGTCCGTGTCATGGCCAACATGATGCGCAGCCTGCGTAAGCAATACCCTGACTGCCATGTGGCCGTGGTGTTTGACGCCAAGGGCAAGACCTTCCGCGACGACATCTATCCCGAGTACAAGGCGACCCGTGCCAGCATGCCGGACGATCTGCGCAGCCAGGTCGCCCCCATCCACCAGATGATCAAGGCGATGGGCTTCCCCTTCTTGATGGTCGAAGGCGTCGAGGCCGACGACGTGATCGGCACGCTCGCCCGCCAGGCAACCGAGAAGCAGCTGCCCGTACTGATCAGTACGGGTGACAAGGACATGGCGCAGCTGGTCTCAGACCACGTCACCCTGATCGACACCATGAAAGATGTTAAGACAGACAGGGAAGGGGTGATCGAGAAGTTTGGCGTGCCGCCGGAGCTCATCATCGACTATCTGGCCCTGATGGGTGACAAGGTAGACAACATTCCCGGCATGACAGGCGTCGGCGAGAAGACGGCGCTGGCCCTGTTGCAGGGGATCGGCAGCATAGACGAGATCGCCGCCAATCTGGACAAGGTGGCGGCCCTCGGCTTCCGCGGTTCCAAGGCGTTCGCCGACAAGTTCCGCGAGCAGGAGGAGCAGGTGCGCCTCTCTTATCTCCTGGCGACCATCAAAACCGATGTCGAGCTGGAACAGAGTCTGGAACAGCTGTTGCTCAAGCCGGTCGACAGGGAGTCCCTGCTGGCCGTCTATCGCGAATATGAGCTGCGCAACCTGATCAAGGAGCTGGAGTCAGGTGGTGAAGAGGGTGCCGGTCCGGAAGAGGGGAGCGATGACACTGCTGCCCCCGTTGTCGCCATCGAAACCGACTACCGCTGCATCCTGGACGAGGCCGAGTTTGACGACTGGCTGGCGCAGTTGCAGGCGGCGCCGCTGTTCGCCTTCGATACCGAAACTACCAGCCTCGACTATATGGAGGCACGCATCGTCGGGGTCTCCTTCGCCGTCGAAGCGGGCAGGGCCGCCTATGTGCCCTTTGGTCACGACTATCTGGGGGCACCGGTGCAGTTGACCGAAGCCGTGGTGCTGGGCAAGCTCAAACCGCTGCTGGAAGATCCGACCCGTCTCAAGGTGGGGCAGAATCTCAAGTACGATCGCAACGTGCTGCTCAACCACGACATCGACCTGCAGGGCATCGCCTACGACACCATGCTCGAGTCCTATGTGCTCAACTCCACCGCCAGCCGTCACGACATGGATTCGCTGGCCAAACGCTATCTCGGGGTCGAGACCACCTCGTTTGAAGATATCGCGGGCAAAGGGGTCAAGCAGCTCACCTTCAACCAGATCGAGCTGGAGCAGGCCGCCCCCTATGCGGCGGAAGATGCCGATATCACCCTGCGTCTGCACCAGACTCTATGGGGACAGCTGGAAGCCGTGCCTGGCCTGTGCCAGGTATTCAGCGACATCGAGCTGCCGTTGCTGCCGGTACTGGCGCGGATGGAGCTGCTCGGGACCACCATAGATCCCAAGTTGCTGCATCAGCAGAGCCAGGAGATAGAGCTGCGCCTGGCCGAACTGGAGCGTCAGGCCCACGAGCTGGCCGGGCAGGAGTTCAACCTCTCCTCACCCAAGCAGCTGGGGGAGATCCTCTTCACCAAGCTGGGGCTGCCGATCATCAAGAAGACCCCCAAGGGAGCGCCGTCCACCGCGGAAGAGGTGCTGGCCGAACTGGCCGAGACCTACGAGCTGCCGCGCCTGCTGATGGAGCACCGCACGCTGGCCAAGCTCAAGTCCACCTATACCGACAAGCTGCCGCTGATGATCAAGCCCCAGACCGGGCGGGTACACACCTCCTATCATCAGGCGGTGGCGGCCACCGGCCGTTTGTCTTCGTCAGATCCCAACTTGCAGAACATCCCGGTGCGCAACGAGCAGGGGCGCCGGATCCGCCAGGCCTTCATTCCGAGCGCTGGTTACAAGCTGGTGGCGGCTGACTACTCCCAGATCGAGCTGCGCATCATGGCGCACCTCTCCGGTGACAAGGGGCTGCTGACCGCGTTTGCCGAGGGCAAGGACATCCACAAGGCAACCGCTGCCGAGGTATTCGGGGTGGCGCTCGATGCGGTCACCACCGACATGCGCCGCAGCGCCAAGGCGATCAACTTCGGCCTCATCTATGGCATGAGCGCCTTCGGTCTGGCCAAACAGCTGGGGATAGGTCGCGCCGAGGCGCAGAAGTACATGGATCTCTACTTCGAACGCTACCCGGGCGTGCTGGAATACATGGAGCGCACCCGTCAGCAGGCGGAAGCGCAGGGCTATGTCGAGACCCTGTTTGGCCGTCGTCTCTATCTGCCGGATATCAAATCCCGTAACGCCGGTCTGCGCAAGGCCGCCGAGCGGGCCGCGATCAACGCCCCCATGCAGGGGACGGCCGCCGACATCATCAAGCGCGCCATGATCAACGTGGATGGCTGGATCCGCGGCATCGAGGATGAGTCGATCCGCATGCTGATGCAGGTACACGATGAACTGGTGTTCGAGATCCGCGAAGAGAAGCTGGAGGAGTACGTCGCCATCATCAAGGAGAAGATGTCGGCGGCGGCCGAGCTGCATGTGCCCCTGCTGGTCGAGGCGGGAACCGGCGATAACTGGGATCAGGCCCACTAACGCTCCGCACTCAGTTGCTGTATGGATAGCTATAATAAGAAGAGAAGCCCGGCATCACGCCGGGCTTCTTGTTTACAGAGTGTGTATCAGGCCTCTTGCAGATACTCGTCCTTGAGCAGGACATAGTTGTCGGCCGAGGTCTTGAGAAACGCGATCTCGGCAGGCTTGAGCGCCCGGGCCTGTTTGACCGGGTTGCCCATATAGAGGAAGCCGGCTTCGAGTCGCTTGCCCGGCGGCACCAGACTGCCGGCACCTATCATCACGTCATCTTCTACTACCACTCCATCCAGAATGATGGCCCCCATGCCGACCAGCACCCGATTGCCTATGGTGCAGCCGTGCAGCATGGCCTTGTGGCCGACGGTGACATCTTCCCCGATCAACAGCGGGTAGCCG
>NZ_CP064746.1:140000-267500 GCF_028751155.1 Aeromonas bestiarum
CATAATCGGTACTGTATTTTGCGAGAAGCAAAAGCCATGCATTGAGCCCTGATGTTCAATCTATGTCTTTGACTTCTTTATGAAGTTTGCTCTTTAACAATCTGGAAAGCTGATTTAAAAAGTAGTTCTCAAACATTTGTTACAAGTGCTTTGGAAACTTCTTGGCGAAAACCAAAATTTATTTTGGTCCTTGTTGTACGACAACAAGTCGCGTCGTTTCGACGACACTTCTTGGGGTTGTATGGTTAAGTGACTAAGCGTACATGGTGGATGCCTTGGCAGTCAGAGGCGATGAAGGACGTACTAACCTGCGATAAGCTGTGAGAAGTCGGTAAGAGACGCTATTACTCACAGATTTCCGAATGGGGAAACCCACCCAGCATAAGCTGGGTATCTATTACTGAATACATAGGTAATAGAGGCGAACCGGGAGAACTGAAACATCTAAGTACCCCGAGGAAAAGAAATCAACCGAGATTCCCTCAGTAGCGGCGAGCGAACGGGGATTAGCCCTTAAGTTTCTTGGAAGTTAGTGGAATGGTCCTGGAAAGGCCAGCGATACAGGGTGATAGCCCCGTACATGAAAACGACCTTGAAGTGAAATCGAGTAGGGCGGGACACGTGACATCCTGTCTGAATATGGGGGGACCATCCTCCAAGGCTAAATACTCCTGACTGACCGATAGTGAACCAGTACCGTGAGGGAAAGGCGAAAAGAACCCCTGTGAGGGGAGTGAAATAGAACCTGAAACCGTGTACGTACAAGCAGTGGGAGCCCTTCGGGGTGACTGCGTACCTTTTGTATAATGGGTCAGCGACTTACATTTTGTAGCGAGGTTAACCGTATAGGGGAGCCGTAGGGAAACCGAGTCTTAACTGGGCGTCTAGTTGCAAGGTGTAGACCCGAAACCGGGTGATCTAGCCATGGGCAGGTTGAAGGTTGAGTAACATCAACTGGAGGACCGAACCCACTAACGTTGCAAAGTTAGGGGATGACCTGTGGCTGGGGGTGAAAGGCCAATCAAACTCGGAGATAGCTGGTTCTCCCCGAAAGCTATTTAGGTAGCGCCTCGGACGAATACTACTGGGGGTAGAGCACTGTTTGGACTAGGGGGTCATCCCGACTTACCAACTCCATGCAAACTCCGAATACCAGTAAGTAATATCCGGGAGACACACGGCGGGTGCTAACGTCCGTCGTGAAGAGGGAAACAACCCAGACCGCCGGCTAAGGTCCCAAAGTTCTGGTTAAGTGGGAAACGATGTGGGAAGGCTCAGACAGCTAGGATGTTGGCTTAGAAGCAGCCATCATTTAAAGAAAGCGTAATAGCTCACTAGTCGAGTCGGCCTGCGCGGAAGATGTAACGGGGCTCAAACCAGGCACCGAAGCCGCGGATTCACACTTATGTGTGAGTGGTAGGGGAGCGTTCTGTAAGTCTGCGAAGGTGTATCGAGAGGTATGCTGGAGATATCAGAAGTGCGAATGCTGACGTAAGTAACGATAAAGGGGGTGAAAAGCCTCCTCGCCGGAAGACCAAGGGTTCCTGTCCAACGTTAATCGGGGCAGGGTGAGTCGACCCCTAAGGTGAGGCCGAAAGGCGTAATCGATGGGAAGCAGGTTAATATTCCTGCACGACTTGTAATTGCGATGGGGGGACGGAGAAGGCTAGGTGGGCCAGGCGACGGTTGTCCTGGTGAAAGTGCGTAGGTGGTGTTTCTAGGCAAATCCGGAGACACAACACTGAGACACGAGACGAAGCCACTACGGTGGTGAAGCCATTGATGCCCTGCTTCCAGGAAAAGCCTCTAAGCTTCAGATTACAAGTCATCGTACCCCAAACCGACACAGGTGGTCGGGTAGAGAATACCAAGGCGCTTGAGAGAACTCGGGTGAAGGAACTAGGCAAAATAGAACCGTAACTTCGGGAGAAGGTTCGCTCTTGACAGTGAAGTCCCTTGCGGATGGAGCAGTTGGGAGTCGCAGTGACCAGATGGCTGGGACTGTTTATCAAAAACACAGCACTCTGCAAACACGAAAGTGGACGTATAGGGTGTGACACCTGCCCGGTGCCGGAAGGTTAATTGATGGGGTTAGCGCAAGCGAAGCTCTTGATCGAAGCCCCGGTAAACGGCGGCCGTAACTATAACGGTCCTAAGGTAGCGAAATTCCTTGTCGGGTAAGTTCCGACCTGCACGAATGGTGTAACCATGGCCATGCTGTCTCCACCCGAGACTCAGTGAAATCGAATTCGCCGTGAAGATGCGGTGTACCCGCGGCTAGACGGAAAGACCCCGTGAACCTTTACTACAGCTTGGCACTGAACATTGAACCTACATGTGTAGGATAGGTGGGAGGCTTTGAAGGCGTGACGCCAGTTGCGCTGGAGCCGTCCTTGAAATACCACCCTTGTATGTTTGATGTTCTAACGCAGGTCCCTGAATCGGGATCGCGGACAGTGCCTGGTGGGTAGTTTGACTGGGGCGGTCTCCTCCCAAAGAGTAACGGAGGAGCACGAAGGTTGGCTAATCCTGGTCGGACATCAGGAGGTTAGTGCAATGGCATAAGCCAGCTTAACTGCGAGACGGACAGGTCGAGCAGGTACGAAAGTAGGTCATAGTGATCCGGTGGTTCTGAATGGAAGGGCCATCGCTCAACGGATAAAAGGTACTCCGGGGATAACAGGCTGATACCGCCCAAGAGTTCATATCGACGGCGGTGTTTGGCACCTCGATGTCGGCTCATCACATCCTGGGGCTGAAGTCGGTCCCAAGGGTATGGCTGTTCGCCATTTAAAGTGGTACGCGAGCTGGGTTCAGAACGTCGTGAGACAGTTCGGTCCCTATCTGCCGTGGGCGTTGGATGATTGAAGGGAGTTGCTCCTAGTACGAGAGGACCGGAGTGAACGAACCTCTGGTGTTCGGGTTGTCACGCCAGTGGCACTGCCCGGTAGCTAAGTTCGGAATCGATAACCGCTGAAAGCATCTAAGCGGGAAGCGAGCCCTGAGATGAGTCATCCCTGACCCCTTGAGGGTCCTAAAGGGCCGTTGGAGACCACAACGTTGATAGGTGGGGTGTGTAAGCGCGGCGACGTGTTGAGCTAACCCATACTAATTACCCGTGAGGCTTAACCATACAACACCCAAGAAGTGTTCTGAGACTTGTAGCAAGTGCGAGACTACTTACCTAATTCAGTGATAACGACCAGGCAATAGCCAATCAGTCGTTACTCACGTCAGCTTTCCGAGATTGAAGTTATTTGCCTGGCGGCCATAGCGCCGTGGAACCACCTGATCCCATGCCGAACTCAGAAGTGAAACGCGGTAGCGCCGATGGTAGTGTGGCATTCGCCATGCGAGAGTAGGACACTGCCAGGCTTCAATTAAGCAACTACAGCGATGTGGTTGGTCGCGACACAACGTCAGGTTGTGTTGGACAGAAGATTTAGATAACGCACGCAGTGCGGTCTTTACCGGTTAGTGTGCTGATATGGCTCAGTTGGTAGAGCGCATCCTTGGTAAGGATGAGGTCCCCAGTTCGACTCTGGGTATCAGCACCAGTTTTAAGTTAGTTTTAACGCTTTTTGCCTGACGGCAATAGCGCCGTGGAACCACCTGATCCCATGCCGAACTCAGAAGTGAAACGCGGTAGCGCCGATGGTAGTGTGGCATTCGCCATGCGAGAGTAGGACACTGTCAGGCTCCTATTTAGAAGAGGCCTCCCATTCGGGAGGCCTTTTTGCTTTGGAATTTTTCCTCCCACCATGGGTTTCTTTTAGTAAAAATGCTGGGATGTCAGCACGTTGCCCGTTACTCTTGGTCTGGTATTGTCGGGAGTCATCGCCAGAGGAGTATGCATGGCCACGTTGAAGGAAATTGCGCAGGAGGCGGGGGTTTCCCAGGCGACTGTGTCACGGGTGCTCAATGAAGACCCGACGCTGAGCGTCAAGGAAGAGACCAGGCAGAAGATCTTCGAGATTGCCGAGCGGCTGGAATACAAGACCAGCACGGCTCGCAAAGGGGTGCACAAGAGCAAGCTGCACTTTCTGGCTGTCTATGCCTACCCGCAGAGCACCGAGGTCAACGACCCCTACTATCTCGCCATTCGCTATGGCATCGAGACCCAGTGTGCCCGCCTCAATATCGAGCTTACCCATTTTTACAACGGTGCCGAGGGGCGTGAGCTCTCCGCCGTCGACGGTATTCTGGTTATCGGCCATCTGCCACCTGAGCGGCTTGCCGCACTCTATTCCCTCTCTGCCCAGCTGGTGTTCGTGGACTGTCGCTCCCAGGGGGAGTTCGACTCGGTGGACGTGGATCTGGCGCTGATCAGCCAGCAGGTGGTGGATTTCTTCATTGCCCAGGGACACGGCCGCATCGGTTACATAGGTGGTCAGGATGAGGCGCCGGATCTGCGTGAGCTGGCCTTCCTCGACTACGGTCAGCGGCTGGGAGTGGTGCAGGAGAATGATCTCTATCGCGGGGACTTCTCCAGTGCCTCCGGCTATCGACTGGCGAAGGAGATGCTGGCGGGGGATTGGCCCAAGGCCTTGTTTGTTGCCTCCGACTCCATCGCCATCGGTGTGCTGCGAGCCATCCACGAGAAGGGGTTGGCCATTCCCCAGCAGATCGAGCTCATCAGCGTCAACGATATTCCGACCGCCAAATTCACCTTCCCGCCGCTCTCCACCGTGCGGATCCACTCCGAGTTGATGGGCTCCCAGGGGGTCAATCTGCTGGTAGAACGGCTTCGCGACGAACGTGAGGTCCCGCTGCGGGTACTGGTCCCCAGCCGACTGACCCTGCGTGGTACCACCCGGTAGTTTTAGTAAAACTCATTGGTTTTTAGCCGCACCATTCTGACATGGTGCGGCGACTCTCTTTATCCCGGATAGACATCTCCACTCTTAATAAATACTTAATATATTGTTATACAACAATATTATTGTTTTATCTCTTATGAGAATCAACATCCATGCCACCCAGGCAGACAAACCTCTCCTTTAGTTCCGGCTTCTGATCTCGCTCACAAATCCAGCCATCTTGTGTGATGGGGTTAAAACTTTACCGATCATTACCTGATATTTAGTAAATGTTTATCTAGAGTTTACCCAGTCAAAGTTGCCTTGTTCCGGGAGGACATGTGAATAACTGGGAAAACGTTCAATTCGTTGGTGAAAACAGGCTGGCCCCGCGCGCCTACTTCTTCTCTTATGCCGACCACGCGCTGGCGGCCACCATGCAGCGCGAGCTGAGCCGCCGCTTTCTCTCCTTGAGCGGCCAGTGGCAGTTCAACTACTTCGAGCACCCATTGCAGGTGCCGGAGGCCTTCTATCACAGCCCCATGAGCGAGTGGGGCCAGATCACAGTGCCCAACATGTGGCAGATGGAAGGGCACGGCAACCTGCAATACACGGATGAGGGCTTTCCCTTTCCCATAGACGTGCCCTTCGTGCCGAGCAACAACCCCACCGGCGCCTATCAGCGCAGCTTCGTGCTGAGCCCGGCCTGGGACGGCGAGCAGGTGATCATCAAGTTTGACGGGGTGGAGACCTACTTCGAGGTCTATGTGAACGGCCACTATGTGGGCTTCAGCAAGGGGAGCCGCCTTACCGCCGAGTTCGATATCAGCGCCTATGCCCAAACCGGCGAGAACCTGCTCTCGGTACGGGTGATGCAGTGGGCCGATTCCACCTATATCGAAGATCAGGACATGTGGTGGATGGCGGGCATCTTCCGCGACGTCTATCTGGTGGGCAAACCGGCTGCCCACGTGCAGGACTTTTTCATCCGCACCGCGCTGGCCGACGACAATCAAGGCGCCACCCTGAGCTGCGACATCCAGCTGGAAAATCTGGGGGCGTCGGCCCGTGATCACCGTCTGGTCTGGTCCCTGCTGGATCAGGGCAGCGAGATCGCCAGCGGCTCTCTCGACAATCTCGCCATCGACGGCAAGCTTGACTGTCGCTTCACGCTGGATCTGGCCAACCCCCATCTATGGAACGCCGAAGACCCTTATCTCTATCAGCTGATGCTCTCCCTCTACAACGGTCAGGGCGAACTGCTGGAAGTGATCCCGCAGCGGGTCGGGGTGCGTGAAATCAAGGTCAAAGATGGTCTGTTTTATGTCAACGGCCAGTACCTCAAGCTGCACGGGGTGAACCGCCACGACAACGACCACCTCAAGAGTCGTGCGGTCGGCATGGATAGGGTGGAGCGCGACCTGGTGCTGATGAAGCAGCACAACCTCAACTCGGTGCGCACGGCCCACTACCCGAACGACCCGCGCTTCTATGAGCTGTGCGATCAGTACGGCCTGTTCGTGATGGCGGAGACCGACGTGGAGACCCACGGCTTCGCCAACGTCGGCGATCTCAGCCGCATCACGGACGACCCTTTCTGGGAGCCGGTGTTTGTGGATCGCATCGAACGCCACGTTCACGCCCAGAAGAACCACCCCTCCATCATCATCTGGTCGCTGGGCAACGAGTCCGGCTACGGCTGCAACATCAGGGCCATGTACCAGCGCTGCAAGGCGATAGACCCGACCCGGCTGGTGCACTACGAGGAGGATCGCGATGCCGAGGTGGTGGACGTGGTCAGCACAATGTATTCGCGCGTCTCCCAGATGAACTGCTTCGGCGAGTTCCCTATGGCCAAGCCGCGCATCCTCTGCGAATACGCCCACGCCATGGGCAACGGCCCGGGTGGCCTCAGCGAATACCAGCAGGTGTTCGACCGCCATCCCCATATCCAGGGCCACTACATCTGGGAGTGGTGCGATCACGGCATTCTGGATCAGGACGAGCAGGGCCGACCCGTCTACAAGTACGGCGGTGACTACGGCGACTACCCCAACAACTACAACTTCTGTATGGATGGGCTCATCTATCCGGATCAGACCCCTGGGCCGGGCCTGCGCGAATACAAGCAGGTGATCTGCCCGGTCAAGGTGCGCGCGCTGGATCTGGCGAGTGGCAAGCTGGCGGTGGAAAACCGCTACTGGTTCTCCAATCTCGACGACATCCGCCTGCTGGTCGAAGTGAAGGCCGAGGGCGAGTTGCTGGCCAGCCAGCAAATTCGTCTGGAAGGTATTGCCCCCGGTGCCACCACAGAACTGCAGTTTGAGCTGCCCACGCTCGATGGGCGGGAAACCTTCGTCCAGCTGCGAGTCATCAAGGCCACCGCCACCCGCCATAGCGCGGCGGAGCACGAGCTGGGCCAGTACCAGTTCCAGCTGAAAGAGTCGACTCGCCAGCTGCAGCCCTTTGCCAATCCCAACGCCACGGCGCTGCAGATTGTCGACGAGCGGCTCGACTTGACCCTGAGCGGCAGCGGCTTTGCCCTGCGCTTCTCGCGCCTCGACGGCAAGCTGGTGAGCTGGCAGCAGGATGGTAATGAGCTTGTCGAACGCTCGCCACGCCTCACCTTCTTCAAGCCGATGATCGACAACCACAAGCAGGAGTACGAGAGCCTGTGGCACCCCAACCACCTGCAGATCATGCAGGAGCACTTCCGTACTCTGAGCTGGCGCCAGCTGGGGGAGGCGGTCGAGGTGACGGTGGAGAGCCTGATAGCGCCGCCAGTGTTCGACTTCGGTATGCGCTGCCGCTACGTCTACACCCTGAGCCCGAACGGTCAGCTGCACGTGGCACTGTCCGGTCAGCCCTACGGCGGTTATGACGACATCATCCCCAAGATCGGCTTCGAGCTGGGTATTCGCCAGGATCTAGACCGGGTGCACTACCTTGGCATGGGGCCGGGCGAGAACTATCAGGACAGCCGCCAGAGCAACTGGATCGACAGTTTCCAGAGCACGGTGGCCGAGATGTGGGAGCACTACCCCTTCCCGCAGGACAACGGCAACCGCCAGCAGGTGCGCTGGGCGACCCTGACCAACCGCCACGGCGCCGGTCTCTATGTGCGGCCTGATGCCCCCATCAACCTGAGCGTCTGGCCCTACAGCTGGGAGCATATCCACGCCGCCCAGCACATCAATGAGCTGGAGCCGAGCGGTTATCTCACCCTCAATCTGGATCACAAGGTGCTGGGGCTGGGCTCCAACTCCTGGGGCTCAGAGGTGCTGGACTCCTGGCGGGTGCGTTTCGAACCGTTCAGCTTCGGCCTGACCCTGCTGCCCATCGCCCGTGGCAACCTCAATCCGGCTGCGATGGCCGGGATCGATCTCACCATCAACGGCGGGAGGAACCTCGCATGATCACCCTGGACAACCTGACCCTGTTCAAAAACATCTACCGGGAGGGCAAGAAGTGGGGCCGCTGCGTGGAGGCCATCGACAACCTGCCAAACCTCAAGCCCGGCATCTGTCACTCCATCGGTGACTCCCTCACCTACCGCTTGCAGGAGGGGGCCAGCCCGGCCACCTCTCTGTTTGAGGGGCAACGCCGCTACTTCGATATCCACTACTACCTGGAAGGGGAAGAGACGGTGGAGTGGGCCGAGAAGCACGGCCTGCAGACGGAATCGGCCTATGACGACACCAGCGACCGCGAGTGGCTGGCCGGCGAGGTGCGAGAGCGCCAGAAGGTCGGCAATGGCCAGCTGGTGATCTTCGAGAACCATGAGGCCTATCGCTTCGCCGGCGATGCGCCGGTGCGCAAGCTGATCATCAAGGTCACGGTCGAAGGCGGCTACTTCAAAAACAAATAACAAGCCGCTGTTTTTGCACTGACAAAGCCGGAAGGGCGGGGTTCACCCTACAAATCATGCCCCGCCCTTTCGCAGCAATAACTACAGGTCTGGAGATGCACCATGTCTGATTCCAAACGCAATACGATAGGCAAGTTTGGTCTGCTGTCGCTCACTTTCGCGGCGGTATTCAGCTTCAACAACGTCATCAACAACAACATCGAGATCGGTCTGGCCTCGGCCCCTATGTTCTTTCTGGCCACCATTTTTTACTTCATTCCGTTTTGCCTCATCATCGCGGAATTCGTGTCACTGAATAAGAACTCCGAAGCGGGCGTCTATGCCTGGGTGAAGAGCTCCCTCGGCGGTCGCTGGGCCTTCATCTCCGCCTACACCTACTGGTTCGTGAACCTCTTCTTCTTCACCTCGCTGCTGCCGCGGGTGATCGCCTACGCCTCCTATGCCTTCCTGGGCTACGAATACATACTCACCCCGCTGGCCACCACTGGCCTGAGCATGATCCTGTTCGCCTTTGCGACCTACGTCTCCACCAATGGCGCCAAGATGCTCGGCCCCATCACCTCGGTGACCTCGTCCCTGATGCTGCTGCTCACCCTCTCCTACATCTTGCTGGCAGGGGCGGCCCTGATCGGCGGCGTGCAACCGGCCGATCCCATCACGGTAGAGGCCATGATCCCCGATTTCAGCTGGGCCTTCCTGGGGATCACCACCTGGATCTTTATGGCAGCCGGTGGCGCGGAATCGGTGGCCGTCTACGTGAATGACGTCAAGGGCGGATCCAAGTCGTTCGTGAAGGTGATCATCATCGCCGGGATCTTCATCGGCGTGCTCTACTCCATCGCCTCACTGCTGATCAACGTGTTCGTGCCGAGCGGCACCCTGAAATATACCGGCGGCTCGGTGCAGGTATTCGAAGGGCTGGCGTCCTACTTTGGTCTGCCCGCCATCTTGATGAACCGCTTCGTGGGGCTGGTCTCCTTTACCGCCATGTTCGGCTCCCTGCTGATGTGGACCGCCACCCCGGTGAAGATCTTCTTCTCCGAGATCCCGGCCGGCATCTTCGGCAAGAAGACGGTCGAGCTGAACGAGAACGGCGTGCCCGCCCGCGCTGCCTGGATCCAGTACCTGATAGTGCTGCCCCTGATGCTGATCCCGACCCTGGGCTCCAACACCGCGCAGGATCTGATGAACACCGTCATCAACATGACGGCGGCCGCCTCCATGCTGCCGCCGCTGTTCATCATGCTGGCCTACCTCAATCTGCGTCTGAAGCTGGAACACCTGCCACGGGAGTTCAAGATGGGCTCGCGCACCACGGGGATCGCCGTGGTCTCGGTGCTGATCGCCATCTTCTCGGTGGGCTTCTTGGCCTCCACCTTCCCGACCGGTGCCGACATAGTGACCATCGTCTTCTACAACGTGGGCGGGATAGTGATCTTCCTGGGCTTCGCCTGGTGGAAATACAACAGATACGAAGCCTCCCTGAGCGACGAAGCGCGCGCGAAAGAGGCCCTGCCGGCCGCTCAGGTGTCCATCCAGGCCTCCTGATCCCCAGCGCAAGCCGGCCCGAGTGGCCAAGAGAGAGAAAGCGGGTGGCGGCGGCCACCCGTGACCGGTTGAACCACAGAACAGAAGGAGAATGGAATGAGCGAGACGATCGAGTTTGCCGAATTCAAGCGGGTCGAGATGAAGGTGGGCAAGGTACTGGCGGTGGTGCGCCATCCAGGGGCCGACAAACTCTATATCGTCCAGATCGACGTGGGCGGCGAGCGGCTGCTGCAGACCGTCACCAGCCTGGTGCCCCACTACAGCGAAGATGAGCTGCTGGGCAGCCAGGTGGTGGTGCTGACCAACCTCAAGCCGACCAGGATGCGCGGCGAGCGCTCCGAGTGCATGCTGCTCTGCGCCGAGACGCCGGACGAGAGCCAGAGCGTGCTGCTGCAGCCTCGCGTGCCCATGGCGCCGGGTACCCCGATCGTCTGAGCGATCCCTGATTGAGTGCCGGTGCGGTTGGGCCGCAGCGGTTTGCCAGCGAGGTCGCTTGAGCGGCCCGACCATAACAAGAAAATCTCTGGCCGGGCCATTAGGCCTGTGCCGAACACATTCAGAGTCAAAGCGTCAGCTGGTGAAGCGGCGTTATTCCATTGGAGGACATATGTCTGATTCCGTACGCGGCACCATAGGCAAGTTTGCCCTGTTGTCGATGACCTTTGCCGCCGTGTTCAACGTGCGCAACATAGTCAACAACAACATAGAACTTGGGCTCAGTTCGGCGCCCATCTTCCTGCTGGCCACGCTGGTCTATTTCATCCCCTTCGTGTTCATCATTTCCGAGTTCGTCTCGGCCAACAAGAACTCCGAATCGGGCATGTATGACTGGCTCAAGAAGCCGCTCGGCACCCGAATGGCCTATCTGGGCTCCTTCCTCTACTGGTTCGTGAACTTGTTCTGGTTCGTCTCCCTGCTGCCCAACGTCATCGCCTACGCCTCCTACGCCATGCTGGGGTATGAATACAGCTTCTCCCCCATGGTGACCTCGATCATCTCCATAGCGCTGTTCGCGGCGGCAACCCATATCTCCACCAAGGGGGCGACCTGGCTCGGCAAGATTGCCGAACTGGTGGCCTACGGGGTGTTCGCGCTGTTCGCCATCTATGTGCTGGGTGCCCTGATGGCACTGAGTGGAGATCATGTGGCGGCCCAGCCCATCACGCTGGAAGCCATGACACCTACAGTCAACTGGGCGACGCTGGGTATCATGTGCTGGATCTTCCAGGCGGCCGGTGGCGCCGAGACGGCGGCGGCCTATCTCAATGACGTGAAAGGTGGTCAGAAGTCCTTCATCAGGGTGATCATCACGGCCGGTATCGTCATAGGTGCCATGTATGCGCTGGGTTCCCTGCTGGTGAACGTGTTCGTGCCGCGGGAAAGCCTCACCTATGCCGGCGGCATGGTGGAGATCTTCACCGGCATGGCCCAGTACTTCCAACTGTCCGAGGCGCTGGTCGGCCGCGCGGTCGGGGTTGTGCTCTTCATCGCCATGTTCGGCTCCATGATGATGTGGACCTCGGCCCCGGTGAAGATCCACTTCTCCGAGATCCCGCAGGGGGTGTACGGCGAGAAGACTACCCAGCTCAACGAGCACGGAGTGCCGGTGCGCGCCGCCTGGTGGCAGTTTGCGTTCGTGTTCGTGATGCTGGTGGTGAACGGCTTCGGCTCCGAGTCGGTGCAGCAGATGATGAACACCGCGATCAACCTCACCGCCGGTACCGCCATGCTGCCGCCCATCTTCATCATGGTGGCCTACTTCGTGTTCCGCTGGAAACACGACGACACCCCGCGGGAGTTCCGCATGGGCTCACGCACCTTCGGCATGGCCGTGGTGTCCGTGCTCATCCTCATCTTCGTGGTGAGCATGAGCGCCTCCGCCTTCCCGAGCGGGGTGGATCTGGTACGCGCCTTCTTCATCAACGTCTTCATGACGGCGGTGTTCTCGGCGCTGGCCTACTGGTGGATCTCCCGCTTCGAGAAGCGCCAGGCCCGCAAGCTTGGTGGTAATGACAAGAAAACCGGCAACGGCAAGCTGGAAGACGGCGCCAAGCTGGCCAAGCAGCGCTGAATCACAGGGCTGGCCGTCAGCCCTGGTTGTTTAATTTCCTGCACGCTGCGAGGGGCCGCTCAACTTTGCGCCTCCCGCATATAGGGGTAAGCTGGGGATTCGTTTCAACGGGAGGTGCCAGACACCTCCTGTTGTGTTTCTTGTCGTCCCTGAACCCGGCCTCTTTGATGAGGGCGGGATCTGCTTCCGATGGAGACCGCTCGTGCGTCTGGATCCCTTTACCTGTGTGCTTATTCTGGTGGTCACCCTGGCCTCCCTCTTTCCCTGCGAGGGGCAGGTTGCCGTCTGGTTCGCGTTGCTGACCAAGCTGGCGGTGGCACTGCTCTTCTTCATGCACGGCGCCAAGCTGTCGCGCCAGAACCTGCTGGCGGGGCTGGGTCACTGGCGGCTGCATCTGGTGGTGATGGCCAGCACCTTCCTGCTGTTCCCGCTGCTGGGGCTGCTGCTTACCCCGCTGGTGCCGCAATGGCTGAGCCCGGCCATCTATCTCGGTTTCCTCTATCTGTGCGCCTTGCCCGCCACAGTGCAGTCGGCCATCGCCTTCACCTCCATGGCTGGCGGCAATGTGTCGGCGGCTGTGTGCAGCGCCTCTGCCTCCAGCATCCTCGGTATCTTCCTCTCCCCCGTGCTGGTGGGGCTGATGATCAATGTACAGGGGGAGGGGGTCGACACCTGGCACTCCATCCAGGCCATCATGGTGCAACTGATGCTGCCGTTCGTGGTGGGTCATCTGTCGCGGCCCTTGATCGGCCGCTGGGTCGACAGCCATCGCCCGCTGATCGGCAAGCTGGATCAGAGTTCCATCCTGCTGGTGGTCTATGTGGCCTTCAGCGAGGCCGTGGTGCAGGGGATCTGGCATCAAGTCGGTTGGTACGATCTCGCCAGCATAGTGCTGCTGAGCTGCGTGTTGCTGGCGCTGGTGCTGGGTTGGAACGTCTGGATCAGTCGCCGGCTCGGCTTCAACAGGGCGGACGAGATCACCATAGTCTTCTGCGGCTCCAAGAAGAGTCTCGCCAATGGTGTGCCCATGGCCAACGTCATGTTCCCGGCCGCCAGCGTCGGTGTCATGGTGCTGCCGCTGATGATCTTCCACCAGATCCAGCTGATGGTCTGCACCGTGCTGGCCCGCCGCTATCACGAGCAGGGGACCTGAGCCCAGCCGGGTGCGCGCCACAATGAAAAAAAGGAGGCCGACAGGCCTCCTTTTTTATTTTCACGGCCCGTGCCGTCGCCGCTCTCTAGCGCTTACGCCAGACGGTGAGCTGGGCCAGGGTGTGCTGATACTTGCGGGCGGTTTCGCGGATCACGAAGGGCACGTCCCTGGGCGGGCAGTGCTCCTCGAACTCCTCCGCCAGCAGCCGTTGCAGCGCCTGATAGGTGCTGAGGGCCTCGCCATTTTCACGGATGCCGCCGAGCCAGTTGGCCTTTGGGGTGTAGTCGGTCAACCAGGTGTAGGGGCTGGTGAGCACCAGCAGGCCGCCGCTGCGCAGTCTGGGAGCAATGTCCCGCAGGAAGCGGGCCGGTTCGCGCAGCCGGTCGATCAGGTTGGCGGCGAGCACCAGATCGTAGTCGCCGTACCTGGGCTTGAGGTTGCAGGCATCCCCCTGGCTGAAGTGGACGCGCCCGGCCTGCTCGGCGCCGAGATCCTGGCTCGACAGCCGCGCCTCGCAATACTCCACCAGATCTCCCTCCAGTGGCACGGCATAGCGGAAGCTATCCTGGCTGGCGAGGGCGAGTGCAACGTCGATGAAGCGGGCCGAGTAGTCCACTCCGTCCACATGCTGGAAGTGACGGGCCAGTTCGAAGCTGGCGCGACCTGTGGCGCAGCCTATGTCCAGCGCCCGCTGGTGGTTGCCACACAGCTCGCTGGCCAGGTCGGCCAGGGTCTTGGCGTAGTTGGCCACGCCGAAGTGGGCCGGACCGTACTGGAAGTCGAGGTATTGTGCGACGAGCGTGTCGGTTTCATAAGGATTCACGATAACGGGTTCCTGATAGCGGGAGACCAGATAGCGGAAGCCCGCATGCTGGAAGAAGTGGCGGCGAAAGGCATAGCGGGATGACTTGAGGGCCTCGTTGCCCGTGCTTGCCCAGCTGCCGCCCTTGATGAGGGTGTGCTTGCCATCGAAGGTAGGGGTGGAGAAGTCATCGTAGAGCGGATGCACCTTGAATCCCTCGAAGCCGTCGATGGCTGTGCTGGTCCACTGCCAGACGTTGCCCACCAGATCGAAGAAGCTGCCCTGGGGGAAGGCGTCCACCGGGCAGGAGGAGGCGAAGCGGGCCAGATTGAGGTTGCCTGGTGCCTCAACCCAGTCCGGCTGATCCCCCGCCAGCTGATCGCGCAGCAGCGCCCACTCCCCCTCGCTCGGCAGCTGGATGGGCAGCCCGGTCTGGGCCGCTTTCCAGCGACAGAAGGCGGCGGCCTCCAGCTGATTGACCTCGGCGGGCCAATCCCAGGGCATGGCCACCCGCTCCGTCATCAGCCGCAGTTGCAGTTGCTCGGGTTCGCTGGGATCGCCGACCCAGAAGGTGGGCATGCGCGCCCTGGCATACTGGCACCAGCCCCAGCCCTCTTCATCCCACCACTGCTGCTGCTCATACCCCCCCGCCTGCACGAAGGCGAAATACTCGGCATTGCTGACCAGCATGCGGCTGGCCTGAAAGGGGGTGACGTCGATGTGGCGCTCGCCATATTCGTTGTCCCAGCCATAGGTAGCATCCTGCTTGCCGAGGTGCACCTGACCCCCTGCCACCGGCAGCAGGCTGTTGGCAGGCACGTCCGCCATCTGATGGCGTACCTGGGGGCAGGCGGGCCAATAGGGGCGGGGCCGTACCCAGGCCAGCGGCAGCTGGCGGATCAGCACGCTGGAGGTCTCGAGGTGGATGCGCTCGTGCTCTATCCCCATCAATATGACCCAGGCCGGGCTCTGCCAGTCGATGGGCAGGGTCAGCGGCATCCGCTCGATGAAGTCGACCACCAGGGCGCGCACCTGTGCGCGGTAGTCGCGCAGCTCGGCGACGGCGGGCCAGTCGTAGTGGGTCTCGTCGAGATCGTCCCAGCTCATCTCGTCCACCCCGATGGCGACCATGGCCTCGATGCGGGCGTCGAGGCGACTGTCGATGAGGCGGGCCGCCAGCAGCTTGTTGATGAAGAAGGCGGCCGTGTGGCCGTAGTAGAAGATCAGCGGATGGCGCAGCGGGATCGCCTTGTTGAACCAGGCGCGCTCATCGGCCAGACAATCGAACAGCGAGTCGTAGAGATCGAAGGTCTGGCAGAAGTAGGCCAGCAGCTCGCGGCGCTTCTGCTCGGGATCGCTGCCGGTCAGCAGCGGGGTGCGGGTCGGCTCGGGCAGGCCGACGGCGGTGTAAAACGAGGTGCTGACTTGGGTCACGCTCTGACTCCTTGTTGCAGTGAAGACTGACAAGACAGTGGTAAATGCATCGATGGAGAGCTCTATACGCACAAGGTATCACTATTGGCTCAACGGACTGGCGCCACAACAAAAAACTTCCACGGTTTGTCAGCATAGCGACCCTGCGGGAGGGCTGCCAACTGACCGGGATCTCCCCGTTTTGGGATGGTCATTTTTACCAAATTATGGTCTGAATGACTCTCTGTATAGTGATGATGCTGACATGGGAAAGTTAAATGATGATGAAAATCATGCGGTTGATGATTTGGCATGGGGTTTGCCATCTATGAGGACCAAACGGTCTGAAGACGGCCAGAACACAACGAGGAGAGTGGCGATGAAATGGATGATGGGCATTATGCTGGTCGTGGGGCTCAGTGGTTGCAGCTGGCTGGATGATACCCGGGTGAGCGGGGCGGGGGCCGTGATCGAGCAGCAGCACGCCATGGGTCGGCAGGTGACCAGGATACTGGCTGGTGTGCCCGCCAGTATCCATCTGGTCGCGGGTGAGGCGAGCGGTATTCATATCAAGGGACAGGAGAACCTCTTGCCCTATCTGGTGCTGACCGAGAAGGAAGACAAGCTGGAGATAGAGGTGAAGGATGGCTATCGGCTCGATCCCACTGAGCCGCTGGAGCTCACCATCACACTGCCGGTGCTCCATGAGCTGGCGCTGGCGGGCACGGGCAGCGGCGATCTGCATGGCTTCAAGGGTGACCAGCTGGTGCTGTCGGTAGCCGGCACGGGCGACATAGTCGCCAGCAAGCTGGATCTGAACCGACTGGAGGGCAACATAGCCGGCTCGGGCAGCCTGGATCTGGGTGAAGGCTCGGCCAAAGCCGTGGAGCTGAACATAGCCGGCACCGGCGATGTGCTGGGAGCGGGTCTCAGAAGCGATCAGGTCGAGATCAATATCGCCGGCAGCGGGGATGTGGAGGTGCGGGCCCGGGATCGGCTCAAGGTCGGCATCGCCGGATCCGGTTCGGTCAGCTACTGGGGTGATCCCAAGCTGGAGAGCAAGATCGCGGGCTCGGGTGACGTGACCCGCCAGGGCAGCTGATGCCGCTGGCCTCAAGCCGACAATCGAAAGCAGAAAAGAGACAGGCCCGTGACGGGCCTGTTTCGATCAGAGGTGGCGGGCGTGGAAGCGCAGGTGTGCCTCGATGAAGCTCGCCACAAAGTAGTAGCTGTGGTCATAGCCGGCATGGCGGTTGAGCTCCAGCGGCCAGGCCTTGCTGGCGGCCGCATCGGCCAGGGCATCTATGTGCAGCTGCTCGGCGAGGAAGGGGTCGTCCAGCCCTACATCCAGCAAAGTCGGCAGCGGCGTCACCTCATGGTGGCGCAGCAGCTGGCAGGCATCCCACTCCTGCCACAACAGCGGATTGTTGCCGAGGTAGGCGCCGAGCGCCTTCTGGCCCCAGGGGCAGCGGCTCGGGTGGCTGATGGGGCTGAAGGCCGACACAGAGCGGTAGCGACCGGGCTCGCGCAGGGCGGCGATGAGCGCGCCGTGGCCGCCCATGGAGTGGCCGCTGATGGCACGCCGGGTCGAGACCGGGAAGTGGGTCTCGATGAGCTCGGGCAGCTCGCGGGTGACGTAGTCATACATCTGGTAGTGATCGCGCCAGGGATGCTGGGTGGCATTGACGTAGAAGCCGGCCCCCATGCCGAGATCGTAAGTGGGGTCGTCCGCCACGTCTTCGCCACGCGGGCTGGTGTCCGGTGCCACCAGGGCTATGCCGAGCTCGGCGGCGATGCGCTGTGCCCCCGCCTTCTGCATGAAGTTTTCATCGGTGCAGGTGAGGCCTGAGAGCCAGTAGAGCACGGGTACCTTCTGGCCTGTGAGGGCCTGGGGCGGCAGATAGATGGCGAAGCGCATCTCGCAGCCGAGCAGGCTGGAGCTGTGGCTGTAGCGCTTGTGCCAGCCATCGAAGCTCTTGTTGCTGCTGATAATGTCCAGATTCATCGAGGAACTCCTGCACCCCGCCCGCGCTGACGGGCGGGGTGATCATGCTCAGTAGTGGATGACGGTGCGGATGCTCTTGCCTTCGTGCATCAGCTCGAACGCCTCGTTGATCTGCTCCAGCGGCATGGTGTGGGTGATGAAGTCATCGAGGCGGAACTCACCCTGCATGTAGCGCTGCACGTAGCTCGGCAGTTCGCTGCGACCGCGCACGCCGCCGAAGGCGCTGCCGCGCCAGACCCGGCCTGTGACCAGCTGGAACGGACGTGTGCTGATCTCCTGGCCGGCGCCGGCCACGCCTATGATGACAGACTCGCCCCAGCCCTTGTGGCAGCACTCCAGCGCGGCGCGCATCACCTTGACGTTGCCGATGCACTCGAAGGAGAAGTCGACGCCGCCATCGGTCAACTCGACGATCACTTCCTGGATGGGCTTGTCATAGTCGTTCGGGTTGATGCAGTCGGTGGCCCCCAGCTTGCGGGCCAGCTCGAACTTGCTCTCGTTGATGTCGATGGCGATGATGCGGCCGGCCTTGGCCAGACGGGCGCCGATCACGGCGGAGAGGCCAATGCCGCCCAGCCCGAAGATGGCGACGCTCTCACCCTCTTTCACCTTGGCGGTGTTCATCACGGCGCCTATGCCGGTGGTGACGCCGCAACCCAGCAGGCAGACCTCTTCCAGCGGGGCGGCCGGGTCCACCTTGGCGATGGAGATCTCGGGCAGTACCGTGTATTCGCTGAAGGTGGAGGTGCCCATGTAGTGATAGATGGGCTGACCGTCCTTGGAGAAGCGGGTGGTGCCGTCCGGCATCAGCCCCTTGCCCTGGGTGGCGCGGATCTTCTGGCACAGATTGGTCTTGCCGGATTTGCAGAACTTGCACTCGCCGCATTCCGGGGTGTAGAGCGGGATCACGTGATCGCCGACCTTGACGCTGGTGACGCCGGCGCCGACGGATTCGACTATGCCGCCGCCCTCATGGCCCAGGATGCAGGGAAAGACTCCCTCCGGATCCTCACCGGACAGGGTGAAGGCATCTGTGTGGCAGACGCCGGTGGCGACGATCCGCACTCGCACTTCACCGGCCTGGGGTGGCATGACCTCCACCTCTTCGATGGAGAGGGGCTGGCCCGGTCCCCAGGCGATGGCGGCTTTACACTTGATGCTTTGAACCTGTGCCATGAATGACATCCTTCTTGTTGCGGTAGGTGAACAGAGATGAACTCAGGTATGCAGTGTAGTTTCCCTTCGATTTGGTGATAATAAGGCTAAATATCAAATCACTTTTACACACAGGTAATAATGCTCGGCTGGGAAGGGATCTGTGAATTTGTCAGCGTGGCGGAGCAGGGGGGCTTTACCCCGGCGGCGCGCAAGCTGGGGGTGTCGGTGGCTCAGGTGAGCCGGCAGGTGGCGCAGCTGGAAGACAGGCTGCAGGCCAAGCTGCTGCTGCGCACCACTCGTCAGGTGCGGCTCACCGAGCTTGGCGAAATCTACTATCGCCACTGCCGCCAGCTGCTGGACAACCTCTACGAGGCGGAGCTGGCGGTGGGGCGCCATCAGGCTGTGCCGCAAGGGTCTTTGCGGATCACGGCGCCCGTCTCCTATGGTGAGAGCCGCATCGCCCCGCTGGTAAACGACTTTATGGTGCGTTTCCCCCAGCTGGAGGTGACCCTCAACCTCACCAACCAGCTGCTGGATCTGGTGCACGAAGGCTACGATCTGGCGATCCGGCTCGGTCACCTCAAGGATTCGACCCTGGTGGCGCGCAAGCTGGCGCAGCGGGTGCCCTATGTGTGCGCCTCGCCGGCCTACACGGCCCGTCACGGCATCCCCAACAGCCTCTCCGAGTTGACCCGCCACCGCTGTCTGGTGGGTAACAGTGACGACTGGTACTTCACCCTGGACGCTCGCCCTCACAGCGTGCGGGTGCACGGTCTGCTGCAGTGCAACAGCGGCCACGCCCTGCTGGACGCGGCGCTCAAGGGGATCGGCATCATCCAGCTGCCGGACTACTACGTGAGCGACCATCTGGCGCGGGGCGAGCTTGTCGAGCTGCTGCCCGAGCTGCGGGCACCGGAGGAGGGGATCTGGGCCCTCTACCCCCACAACCGCCATCTCTCCCCCAAGGTGCGGCTGCTGGTGGACTACCTGGCCGAGCGGCTCAGCGATCCCCATCAGCCCGCGCTGGTGCGACCGGTTGGTTGAGGGGCGGGCGGCATGAAAATGGAGATAAAAAAGGCCCGCTTGTGCGGGCCTTTTGGTATGGCATGAAGGAGAGGGCTATTCCCGTTCCTTGACGTAGGGGGTGCCGAGCGCCTTGGGGGCCACCGCCTTGCCGATGAAACCGGCAAGCAGGAACACAGTCAGTATGTAGGGCAGCGCCTCTATGGCCTGCACCGGAATGGCGAAGCCACCTATGCTGACCCCTTGCAGCCGGATGGCGACCGCATCGAGGAAGCCGAACAGCAGGCAGGCCGCCATGGCATTCCAGGGGCGCCACTTGCCGAACACCAGCGCTGCCAGCGCCATGAAGCCCTTGCCCGCGCTCATGTTGGGGATGAACTGGGCCGTCTGGGCTACCGCCAGATAGGTGCCACCTATACCGGCCAGCAGGCCGCCTATGATGAGCGCGGTATAACGCATCCGCACCACGGAAATGCCGGCGGTGTCGACCGCCGCCGGCGCCTCGCCCACGGCGCGCAGACGCAGGCCGAAGCGGGTGCGGAACAAGACCCACCAGGCCAGGGGCACGGCGGCAAACGCCACGTATTCCAGCAGGGAGTGGCCGCTCAGCAGCTCGCTGTAGAGCTGGCCTATGACGGGCACGTCATACAGCTCCTTGGCGTAGGGCAGATCTATGGGGGCGAAGCGGGCCGCACCGGACAGCGCCGGGGTCTGGCCACCCTGATCGAACCAGTAACGGCCCAGGGTGACGGTCAGACCGGCCGCCAGTATGTTGATGGCCATGCCGCTCACCACCTGATCGCCCCTGTGGGTGATGGTGGCAAAGCCGTGCATCAGGGCGAACAGTATGGAGACGCCCACACCCGCACCCAGACCAATCCAGGCAGAGCCGGAGACGGCCGCCGCCGCGCCGCTGGCGAACGCCGCCGCCAGCAACTTGCCTTCCAGCGCTATGTTGACCACACCGGAGCGTTCACAAAACATGCCCGCCATGGCGGCCAGGATCAGCGGCGGTGCTGTCCGTATGGTGGCATCCAGCATCAGGATCAGAGTTTCGAACATGATCAGACTCCCTTGGCTTGCGCGGATGAGCGGTTGGCAAACGCCAGATAGAGCTGCTCGATGCGCGGACGCATCATGTGCTCAAGGGCGCCACAGAACAGGATCACCAGACCCTGCAGCACCACCACTATGTTGCGGTCGACCCCGAACTCGAAGCTGAGCTCGGCGCCCCCCTGATAGAGGAAGCCGAACAGCAGGCTGGCGATGATGACGCCGACCGGGTGGTTGCGTCCCATCAGGGCCACCGCGATACCGGTGAAGCCGAAGCCTTCCACGAAGTTGAGCTTGATCTGGTGCAGTTCACCTTGCAGCACGTTGAGGGCGAAGAAGCCCGACAGCATGCCGGAGATCACCATGGCCAGGATCACCACCTTGGGATAGGAGATGCCCGCATAGGCGGAGGCGCTCTGGCTGGCGCCCACGGAGCGGATCTCGTAGCCCCAGCGGGTATGCCAGATGAAGACCCAGACCAGGGCCGCACAGATCAGCGCCCAGAAGAAGCTGATGTTGAGCGGGCTGTTGGGCATCTCCATGCCGAAACCGCTCGCCAGCTCGCTGACCTTGGGCAACCAGCTCGCCTCGGCAAACACCTTGCTTTCGGTCGCCATGGAGCCCGCCGGCTTGAACACCTCGACCAGCAGGTAGGCCATCAGGGAGGCGGCGATGAAGTTGAACATTATGGTGGTGATGACGATGTGGCTGCCGCGTTTGGCTTGCAGCCAGGCCGGGATGAAGGCCCAGGCAGCACCGAACAGGCCACCGGCTATGATGGCCAGCGGCAGCAGCAGGGCGAACGGCAGGGAGTCGCCGAGCAGCAGGCAGACCAGGCCGACGCCGAGGCCGCCGATATAGGCCTGACCTTCACCGCCTATGTTGAACAGGCCGGCATGGAAGGCCACCGCCACCGACAGGCCGGTGAAGATGAAACCGGTCGCGTAGTAGAGGGTGAAACCGACCCCTTCTCCTGTGCCGAAGGCGCCGTACCACATGATCTTGGCGGCATCGACCGGGTTGATGTCGAGGTAGTAGAACAGGATGGCCGACACCAGGAAGGCCAGCAATATGTTGACCGCGGGCAGCACGCCCACGGAGATCCAGGCAGGGATACGTGCTTGGCTCATGAGCGAGCCTCCTTGGCAATCTGGTCGGGGACTGGTGCGTTGACCATCATCAACCCCATTGTTTCACGGAAGGGGACCTGGTTCATGATGTGGCTCCTTGCGATTGGTTTGCCGCCACCTCGTCGGGAACTATGTTCGCCATCATAAGACCTATGGTGCGCTCATCCGCCTTGGCGCCGTCCAGCTCACCGACGATGCGACCGTCGGCGATGACCAGGATCCGGTCAGACAGGCTCATGATCTCGTCCAGCTCCACCGACACCAGCAACACGGCCTTGCCCTTGTCGCGCATGGCGATGATCTGCTGGTGGATGTACTCGATGGCACCGATATCGACCCCGCGGGTCGGCTGGCCGATCAGCAGCACATCCGGGTTCTGTTCCACTTCCCGGGCGATCACCAGCTTCTGCTGGTTGCCACCGGAGAAGTTGGCGGTCTTGTGGTCGGGATGGGGCGGGCGCACGTCCCACTTGTCCATCTTGGCCTGGCAATCCTGCAGGATCGCCTCCTTGTTCTGCAGCCAGCCCTTGTTGTACTGGGGGCGGCGGTGATAACCCAGGATGAAGGCCTCTTGCGCCTCAAAGCGGTTGATCAGCCCCATCTTGTGCCTGTCTTCCGGCACATGGCCTAGCCCATAATTTCGCACCCGCTCGGGATCGGCCGGATGCGCCACGCTCACCTCGTGCGCCTGACCATTGCCTGTGATGGTGAAGCTGCCCTTGCTGGGCTTGATGATGCCGCCGAGCAGGCTGAGCAGCTCGGACTGGCCGTTGCCGGAGACGCCGGCGATGCCGACCACTTCACCGGCCCGCACCTCGAAGCTGACGGATTTGACCCGCTCCACCTTGGCATCGTCGAAGTAACTGAGCCCGTTGACCCTGAGCTTGGCCTCGCCCGGCTGGGTCGGGCCCTTGTCGACCTTGAGGCGCACCTTGCGGCCCACCATGAGTTCGGCCAGATGCTCCTTGTCGGTATCCTTGGTGGCGACGTGGGCCACCATCTCGCCCCGGCGCATGATGGAGACCTGATCCGTGATGGCCAGGATCTCCCGCAGCTTGTGGGTGATGAGGATGATGGTCGCGCCCTGATCCCGCAGCTTTTTCAGCACCTCGAACAGGTGATCCGCCTCTTGCGGGGTCAGCACCCCGGTCGGCTCGTCGAGGATCAGGATGCGGGCACCGCGATAGAGCGCCTTGAGGATCTCGACCCGCTGTTGCAGGCCCACCGGCAGATCCTCGATCTTCTCGTGCAGCGGCACGTCGAGACCATAGTCCCGCGCCAGCTCGCCGAGCAGCTTCTCGGCCGCCGCCAGGCTCTGGCCCAGGTGCCAGCCGTTTTCCGCGCCGAGGATGACGTTCTCCAGCACGGTGAAATTGTTCACCAGCATGAAGTGCTGGTGCACCATGCCCACGCCTGCGGCGATCGCATCTTGTGAGCCATGGGGTTTGAAAGGGTTGCCGTCGATGAACATCTCGCCTCTGTCGGCGTGGTAGAAACCGTAGATGATGCTCATCAGAGTCGACTTGCCGGCGCCATTTTCGCCGACGATACCGTGAATACTGCCTTTTTGAACCTTAAGGTCGATCTGCTTGTTGGCGTACACTTCGCCGAACCGCTTATCGATACCCCTTAATTCGATGGCATAGCGATCTGTCTGGTCCATGATGCAGTCCTTGCGGGTCATGAAGAGAGACTAAAAACCGGCCCGTACGGGCCGGTCGTTGGGTTGAGAGTAGTAGCGGTTACTCAGTATTTGCAGCTGTTGTCGCTCATATAGTCATGAACTTTGACCTTGCCGGAGATGATGTCGGCCTTGATGACGTCAACCTTGGCTTTCATGTCTGCGCTGATCAGCTTCTCGTTGTCTTTGTCGAGTGCCCAATCCACACCACCCTCGGCCAGGCCCAGGTTCTTGATACCCGGTTTCCAGGTGCCCTTGGCGGCGTCATCCCAGGTCTGATAAGCGGCCAGACCCACGGATTTGACCATGGAGGTCAGCATGGTGCCCGGTTGCAGGTGGTTCTGGTTGGAATCCACGCCGATGGCGAACTTGCCTTCATCCTTGGCTGCCTGGTAAACACCGATACCGGTACCGCCGGCCGCGGCGTAAACCACGTCGACGCCCTTGGCGAACTGGGACTTGGCTAGCTCGGCACCCTTGGCCGGGTCAGCAAACGCCGCCGGGGTGGAGCCTGTCATGTTCTGGAACACTTCGATCTTCGGATTGACGTACTTGGCACCCTGCTCGTAGCCGCACTCGAACTTGCGGATCAGCGGGATATCCATGCCGCCCACGAAGCCGACCTTGCCGGTCTTGGAGGCGATGGCCGCCAGCGCACCTACCAGGAAGGAGCCTTCATGCTCCTTGAAGATGAGGGACTGCACGTTCGGCTTGTCGACCACCATGTCGATGATGGTGAACTGGGTTTTCGGGAATTCGGTCGCGACTTTCTCGACGGCCGAGCCCATGTTGAAACCGACGGCGACGATCGGGCCGTTGCCACGGCTGGCCAGACGACGCAGGCCCTGCTCACGCTGGGCTTCGTTCTGGGGTTCGAACTCCTTGACCTTGACGCCTTTGTCCTTGTTGTAGACTTCGACGCCGTTACGGAACACGGCTTCGTTGAATGACTTGTCGAATTTGCCGGCGGTGTCATAGATGACGGCGGGCTGGGAAGCTGCCTGAGCAGAAAGGGCAGCGAGAGTGAGGGTGGCAACGGTGGCCAGCTTGAGCACTTTAGTCACGATCGTATCCTTGATTGTTATGTGAGGGTCCACAACCTGCCGGAGCAGGCCATAAAGCACGCTGGCTAACTGTAAGTGAGCCACGGTGCGGGTCAAGGAGATCATAAAGGAAAAACGTTTGCGGTAACGGTTTGAAATATAAGCAAATCAATTTATAAGTGGTTGTTTTGATGCCTGTTTTCAGATTTAAATTCTGCAAAAACAGGGTTTCAAATGACATTTTTGTTTATATTCATATGGTTATAAGCAAGCGTTTTCGCCCGGCTGGCTAAAAAGTGGTTTCTATTGGTGCCTGTTTATGTTCTACGCCCGTTTTGGCTTCTCTCGACCCAGGCCCGACATACCCGATGGCGTCGGTCGTTCACGCCGATTTGGTCTGTGGCGCCACAGGTCGTATAATCCCCGCCTGTATAAATAAACAGGAGTGGTGATGGACGTTTCAACCCTGCTCGACGGGCTCAACGACAAGCAAAGAGATGCCGTTGCGGCGCCCCGCAGCAACCTGCTGGTGCTGGCCGGCGCCGGCTCGGGCAAGACCCGGGTGCTGGTGCACCGTATTGCCTGGCTGATGCAGGTGGAGCGTTGCTCACCCTTCTCCATCATAGCCGTGACCTTCACCAACAAGGCCGCCGCCGAGATGCGCGGTCGGGTCGAGAAGGTGTTGGGCAGCATGCAACGCGGCATGTGGATAGGCACCTTCCACGGTATCGCCCACCGTCTGCTGCGGGCCCACCATCTGGATGCCGGTCTGCCGCAGGATTTCCAGATTCTCGACTCAGACGACCAGTACCGTCTCATCCGCCGCGTCATCAAGGCGCTCAACCTAGACGAGAAGCACTGGGCTCCGCGTGCCGTGATGAGCTACATCAACGGCAAGAAGGACGAGGGCTTGCGCCCCGGCGACATCGACCTCTACGGCGACCCCGTCACCCGCACCTATCAGCAGATCTACCAGACCTATCAGGAGACCTGCGATCGCTCCGGGCTGGTGGACTTTGCCGAGCTCTTGCTGCGCGCCCACGAGCTGTGGCTCAACAAACCGCACATCCTCGAGCACTACCGCGACCGCTTCCAGAATATCCTGGTGGACGAATTCCAGGATACCAACGGCATCCAGTACGCCTGGCTGCGGATGCTGGCAGGGGATTCCGGCAAGGTGATGATAGTTGGCGATGATGACCAGTCCATCTACGGCTGGCGCGGCGCCAAGATAGAGAACATCCAGCGCTTCCTGACCGATTATCAGGGCGCCGAGACCATACGCCTGGAACAGAACTACCGCTCCACCGCCAACATCCTCAAGGCCGCCAACTGCGTCATTGCCAACAACTCTGAGCGGCTCGGCAAAGAGCTGTGGACCGAGGGGGCCGAGGGCGACCCGATTTCCCTCTATGCCGCCTTCAACGAGGTGGACGAGGCCCGCTTCGTGGTGGGCCGTCTCAAGGATTGGAAAGAGAAGGGGGGCCTCCTGGCCGACTGCGCCATCCTCTACCGCTCCAACGCCCAGTCGCGAGTGCTGGAAGAGGCGCTGATGCAGGACGCCATGCCCTATCGCATCTACGGCGGCCTGCGCTTCTTCGAACGTCAGGAGATCAAGGACGCCATGGCCTACCTGCGCCTCATCAACAACCGTGGCGACGATGCCAGCTTCGAGCGGGTGGTCAACACCCCGACCCGTGGCATAGGCGATCGCACCCTGGAGATACTGCGCGCCAACGCCCGGGATCAGGGCCAGAACCTGTGGCAATCGGCCAAGGGGCTGCTCAACGACAAGGTGCTGACCGGTCGCGCCGGCAACGCGGTGCGCGGCTTCGTCGATCTGCTGGATGCGCTGGAAGAGAAGGTCTCTCTATTGCCGCTGCATCAGCAGGCGGACATCGCCATCCAGCACTCCGGCCTCAAGGCCATGTATCTGGCCGAGAAGGGCGAGAAATCCCAGGCGCGGGTGGAAAACCTGGACGAACTGGTCACCGCCTGCCGCCAGTACCAGCGCCCGGACGAGCTGGAAGACATGAGCGATCTCTCCGCCTTCCTCGCCCATGCGGCGCTGGAGTCTGGCGAGAATCAGGCGGACGAATATGCCGATGCGGTGCAACTGATGACATTGCACAGCGCCAAGGGGCTGGAGTTCCCGCTGGTGCTGCTGGTCGGGGTGGAGGAGGGGATGTTCCCCAGCCAGCAATCCACCGAGGAGTCGGGCCGGTTGGAAGAGGAGCGCCGCCTCTGTTACGTGGGCATGACCCGCGCCATGGAAAAGCTCTACATCTGTTATGCGGAGAGCCGCCGTATCTATGGCCGCGAGATGTTCCACAAGCCGAGCCGCTTTATCCGCGAGATGCCCGCCGAGTGTCTGGAAGAGATCCGGCTGCGCACTCAGGTGAGCAGACCCACCCAGTACGGCCGCTTCAGCCAGAACGAGGTGCAGCAGAGCTTCGACGCCAGCGGCATCACGCTCGGTCAGCGGGTGCTGCACCCGAAATTCGGCGAAGGCATAGTGCTCAACTTCGAAGGGGTCGGCCAGCAGAGCCGGGTGCAGATCCAGTTCGACGAGGTCGGCGCCAAGTGGCTGGTGACGGCGTATGCCAGATTGGAAGCGCTTTGATTATTCCCGCTCTTGATGCAACCAACCCGGCTTAGGCCGGGTTGGTTTATATATCATAGCTTTATTATGCAATAATTTTTATTTATAAGAAAAATCCAAAGTTGCTAACTCACTCATAATCTCTAGGCGAACCACTAATAGTTAATTTGTAATCTGACAAACCGAATCTACCTATCTGTGGTGTACAACTAGCGATTATATTAACTGACAATTCTCGACCGATAACATCATCTTCTTTTCGATGATGACCACTAGCATAACCACTCATTGAGACTTCAAATCCGTCATTAAATTTAAAACTATCGACGGCTATCTCTAGGTCATCAAATATAGTGTCAGTCTCAGCCATTGGGCCTGATAATTCCTCACTATTAAGAATGTCATAACTTGTTTCATTGACCATATCACATATCTTTTCCGCTAATTCATCAGCAGATAACAAATCTATGTTGAAACCCTCCAATATCATCTGAACATGATCAAAAAGTAACTCTCCAGATATTATTTCTTCATTGTCATTTTCAGCGCTTGCTATATTGCTAAGCTTATCAGCCAAATATACTGAATCGTGATAGATGAATTTTATTTCATCTAACTTTGAGTTGTTGAAATTTTTATCATTGATCAGCATATCTATGGTGTCATACCCAAACATGGCAGCGATAGTGTTAGTTAATCCACTAAGGCTCATGGTCACGCCATCTTGTTGGATGCTATTTGAAAGCAAATTCATCCATTGATACAAGATAGGAAAGCGATTTGAAGCTAACGTTGCCCTATGAATTACGGCTTGCCTTTCAAATTTCATTTTTTCTGTGTCCTCTTGTCGTTTTTTCACTTCAAGCTCGACACGTAACTTCTCTGCCTGAGAACTTTTTATTTCCAACTCTGCACGTTTGTTTTTTGTCTTTAAATCGATATATTCCATTATCTTGTTACGGCGTTCACTTTTCCGCATCTCCTCTTGAAGATCCATTTCAATTTCTTGAGTAAGAAACTCTTTTTCAGGATTTGCTCTAAGCCTGACTTTGTTAAGTTGTTTCTGAGCCTTTGCCTGGTTAATATCCAATTCTATAGCTTGCTTGTGCTGTGATAAAATAACGGCATTCTGTTTTTGTTTTACCCATAGTGATAAATGTGGAAATACAAACAGATATAATAGCGTCAGCATTAATGGAAGGATTATCAGATCTACATCATAAAGTAGATTTGTGATGTGCATGGTATCAACCATGTATTTTATTCTTTCATCAATTGAGGCTGTTCCTAAAAAGAGGGTTCCAACTTATCCCAGTTGCATATACACCAAGAGAAAATAAAGGTGCCAATTATAGGGTCTTTAACCCTTATTCTGGCATTACCTTTAATGGAGCTCCATATATCCTCTAATATTCCCACTCTCACTCCCATCGGCAAAAATAGTTTTAATTTCGGATTGTTAATGTAACAAAAATACGCCTAATCTTATGATATATTTACATAAAATCTGTGACATCGATCTTTTAGTAGATGGCGTAGCTGGTGAAGCTACGCCGTTTTCTTTAATTGAAGGGCCGTAGGTTCGATTAGCGAAGCGTAATCGGACGATCGCGTAAGACGTTCGCGTAATCGGACGCTTACAACGGAACAACCCTTTTAGGGGTTTGCTCCAATCCCCCCAATCCCCCCAATCCCCCCAATCCCCCCAATCCCCCCAATCCCCCATCCACCGACCCGCACCAATCCGGCGGATAGACGCCGCTCGCCACATAACGATGGAAGGTGGAATATGGCCAATCGGCCACCCGCGTAACATGACCATGCTTGAGCGGGTTGATATGGACGTAATCCATATGGTGGCGGTAATCCTGCTCATCCCGGATCAGATGTTCCCAATAATGGCGTTGCCAGATGCCCCGCTCCCCGTGACGAAACCGCGTCTGGCTGCGGCGCTCGTTTACCGGCAAGGCGCGGGAAAAGTGACTTTTGATCAGCCGCCAACGCAGGGGGAAATCGGTGTCCCCCTCCGGGAAGAACATCTGGGACACCCATCTTTCTGAGTAAGCCGTAGCCAAGCTGGTGATGGGATGATTGGCTCGGTGGCCGGAGCGGGAGCGACTAGGTGACGGTTCTGGCTTTTAAAGCCTCTTGTTCAGGCATGCGTCATGCCCGGCATCAGATGACATGCCGGGGTGTGATATGAAGTGGGACTCGCGATTCAAAGAGGCGGCTGGTGACATCGCCGCTGGCCGCAGTGCTGCGCGAACAGCTGGCAATGTTCCCTGTCACCCACAGCTCTGATGCCTTGCCGCCGGAACATCGTCACTTGTCGCAACCATTGCGCAGTATCAAGGCCAAGTCGTTGCAGGATGGGGGCAAGGTGAGCCGAAATATGGCCCCGTTTGTCGGTTCTGATGGCTCGTCCTGTCCAGTCGACCAACGCCAGATAGTCGGTAAAGAGGTAGGGCAGGCCATCACTTCTGCTGGAGAACGGCAGCAAAATCTGGGACACCCATCTTTCTGAGTAAGCCGTAGCCAAGTTGGTAATGAGTAAAAGATGGGTGTCCCAATATGCCCTTTCCCAATGTGCCCTTGTCTATGGCCATTCCTTGTCGCGGCGGTTATGGGGTGGGGGTGATACTGCGGGGGGATGCGCTATAGTGGGGCGGCTCGTTTAACTGCCTTCAACCAACCGAGAACGCACCATGAACCGTGATATTGCTGCCCAGTTTATCAAGATGCTGACCAACCTCGACCTGTGCCTGGCCAAGGCCGCCGCCCATGCCGAGGCGAAGCAGTTCAATGTGGAGAACTTCTTCGGCGATCGGCTGATCGTCGACATGCTGCCGCTCAGCAAACAGGTGCTGATCTGCTGCGATTCGGCCCGTGCCTGTGTCGCCACCGCCAGCCATGGCGAGCAGCCCGTGATGGGGGATGAGCCCAGGACCATGGCGGATCTGCGTGCCCATATCACCAAGACCATCGCCTTTTTGCAGAGCAAGCTGGATGCCGATTTCAGCCAGTTCGAGAGCGGTCGCTATGTTCCCCACTGGGCGGGCGGCAAGGGGATGGATGGCCATACCTGCGTCCATGAGTACGCCATCCCCAACTTCTATTTCCACCTCTCCATGACCTATGCGCTGCTGCGCCGGGCCGGGGTCGATCTCGGCAAGCGCGACTATCTGGGCGGGTTGAACCTGCAATAAGTCTCAGGGTTGCCGGAATGAAGAGAGCCTGCCAGGTGGCAGGCTCTCTTTTTATGGGCTGGCTGACGCGCGCAACCCGCTCGGGCCTGTGCCCGGCTACTCCCCCGGGATCTCGGGTTCGACCAGGGCGGCCAGCTGGGTCAGGGACTCCTGCCAGCCGAGATAGCACATCTCCACCGGTATGACCTCGGGGATCCCGGCCTGCTCTATGGCAAGCTCGGTACAGAAAACCTGGGACATCCACCTTTCTGGATAAGCCGCAACCAGGCTGGTGATGAGGTGATGGATGGTTCGGTGGCCAGAGCGGGAGCGACAAGGTGACGGTTCTGGCCTTTAAAGCCTCTTGTTCAGGCAGCGTCATGCTTGGCATCGGATGACATGCCGGGTGTGATATGAAGTGGGGACTAGCGATTCAAAGAGGCGGCTGGTGACATCGTTGCTGGCCGCAGTGCTGTGCGAACAGTTGGCAATGTTCCCTGTCACCCACGGCTCTGATGCCTTGCCGCCGGAACATCGTCACTTGTCGCAACCATTGTGCAGTATCAAGGCCAAGTCGTTGCAGGATGGGAGCAAGGTGAGCCGCAATATGGCCCCGTTTGTCGGTTCTGATGGCTCGTCCTGTCCAGTCGACCAGCGCCAGGTAGTCGGTAAAGAGGTAGGGCAGGCCATCACTTCTGCTGGAGAATGGCAGCAACAGAGGTGGCAATGGTGCTGTGGGTTGTTGGTCAGCGAGGCGCTGCTTGATGCTGGTGTAGTCGCTCTCTTCCGGTCTGTCGGCAATCGCAGCCCGTATCGGATTGAGGTCAACGTAGGCCATGCAGGCCAGCAGGGCTGACTTGGTGAGCAATGCCTGACTTTTGAAGCGCCCTTCCCAGAAATGGCCCTTGCAACCATCTTCCAGATTGGCCTGGCGGGCCAGGTTTTCATTGAGCAGCCGAACGAACCAGCTGATGGAATGCAGCCGCTCACGCCATTGGGCTATCAGCTGTTGTACGACCATGAGTTCCGGTTCAATCAGGGATTCCCCCTGATACCAGCGCCGCACCAGCAGGGGCCACTGAAACAGTGCAGCCCAACGCTCGGCTATCTCCCGCTCGTTCCAGTTGGTGGCCGTATCAGGCTCAACTTTGAGCACCAGGTGGTAGTGATTGTTCATCACCGCATAAGCGCAGACGCCGATGGCAAACAGTCGCGACAGTTGGCTCAGCTTGTCGACCACCCACTGGCGTCTGTGTTCGTAACTCTGGCCGGAATGGGCATCTTCGCCGCACAAGAAGGCCCGCCGTACGCAGCGACTGACCACATGGTAGTAAGGCGTATCTTGCAGACTGATTTGACGGGAACGGGCAATGGTCATGGCAACCTCCTGCGATATCCCTTTCAGTCAAGAACAGAGGTAAAGCGCTGTCAAAAAGGTGGGTGTCCCAAGATGCCCTGGTCGATGGCCATACCTTGTCGCGGCGGTTGTGGGGTGGGGGTGATACTGCGGGGGGATGCGCTATAGTGGGGCGGCTCGTTTAACTGCCTTCAACCAACCGAGAACGCACCATGAACCGTGATATTGCTGCCCAGTTTATCAAGATGCTGACCAACCTCGACCTGTGCCTGGCCAAGGCCGCCGCCCATGCCGAGGCGAAGCAGTTCAATGTGGAGAACTTCTTCGGCGATCGGCTGATCGTCGACATGCTGCCGCTCAGCAAACAGGTGCTGATCTGCTGCGATTCGGCCCGTGCCTGTGTCGCCACCGCCAGCCATGGCGAGCAGCCCGTGATGGGGGATGAGCCCAGGACTATGGCGGATCTGCGCGCCCATATCACCAAGACCATCGCCTTTTTGCAGGGCAAGCTGGATGCCGATTTCAGCCAGTTCGAGAGCGGTCGCTATGTCCCCCACTGGGCGGGCGGCAAGGGGATGGATGGCCATACCTGCGTGCATGAATACGCCATCCCCAACTTCTATTTCCACCTCACCATGACCTACGCCCTGCTGCGCCGGGCCGGGGTCGATCTCGGCAAACGGGACTATCTGGGCGGGTTGAACCTGCAATAAGTCTCAGGGTTGCCGGAATGAAGAGAGCCTGCCAAGTAGCAGGCTCTCTTTTTTGGGCTGGCCGACGCGCGCAACCCGCTCGGGCCTGTGCCTGGCTACTCCGCCGGGATCTCGGGTTCGACCAGGGCGGCCAGCTGGGTCAGGGACTCCTGCCAGCCGAGATAGCACATCTCCACCGGTATGACCTCGGGGATCCCTGCCTGCTCTATGGCAAGCTCGGTACCGCAGAGCACACCGGTCAGGCGGATGGTCACCCGCATCTCTCCTGGCAGGTTGGGATCGTCGAAGCTGTCTGTGTAGCGAATGTGCTTGCCGGGTTCGAGCTCGAGGTACTCACCGCCGAAGGCGTGGCTGTGGCCCGTGCCGAAGTTGGTGAACGCCATCCGGAAGTGGCCGCCGACCCTGGCTTCCAGCTGCGCCACCCGGCAGGTGAAGCCGTGGGGCGGCAGCCACTTGGCCAGCGCATCCGCCTCGATAAAGGCCCGATAGACCCGCATCGGCGGTGCCTTGAGCACCCTGTGCAGTCGTACTGTTCCCATCGTCATGGTCAACTCCTCCTGATTGAGATCCGCATCAAGGATAGTCGTCAGCGCTGGGTCATTCCGGTATGAGCGCCGGATCAGAAGGGGCCGTTACTCTCGCGCAGCCGGTCTGGCAGGCCGTCGTGATCGCCCATGTCGCGGGCGGGCACCTTGTCCCAGTGGCGCTTGCCGATCTGGCGGTTGTACTCGGGGTGCAGGGCGTAGTGGATGCGGTTGTCGGCGCGATCCCTGTCCCCCACGCAGAGTAGCCGCACCGGCTCATCCGTGTTGTTGATAAAGGTGTGGGCCAGGCCGTCGCCCGCCTTGAAGCCGACCGAGTCACCGGGCTGCAGCCGATGGAGCACGCCGTCGAGCCAGACGTCCGGGGTGCCTTCCAGCACGTGGACGAACTCGTCCTCGGTCTCTTCGGCGTGGGGCCAGCTGGTGCGATGGCCGGGCTCGACCAGCTCGTGGTGAATGCCGATGCGGCTGAAGCCAAAGTGCCTGCCGAGAGCGCTGCCGCGCGACATGCGCTCTTCACTGCCTGGGTAACATCCCGGCTCCGGCTCTTGCAGCTCGCGCCAGTGCTTGATGCTGGGGTGACGGTTCATGACGGCTCCTTGTCACAGAAAGGGGAAATAACCGGCCCCATCCGCAGGGCGCACGGGCCGGGAGGTGGCAAGCCGGACTAGCGGCCCAGATTGTCGGCCAGCTGTTTGGCGCGACTGGCGGCCCACTGATCGATCATCTTCTCCATCTCGTCGGCCGTGATGGGGGAGTCCTTGTGGGTGGTATCCGGGCTCTCGCGGGCATCCATCACCCGCACCAGCAGCTTGCCGCTTTGGGAGTCGAGCAACTGGGCCATGCTGCCCACCTTGAGCAGATAGGGCTCCTTGCCGATCACTTCGCGGGTGACGTTGATGGCCACCATGCCTGCGATTACGGCTCTCTTCATCTCTGCTCCTGATATGCATGACCTTTGCATCCGATGCGCAAGGCGTTGCAAGAGAAATAACCGATTCAAAGAGCGCCCACAAGAGGAAGCCGTGGCCCGTTCAGCCGTCATCCAAGTTATCGGGGAGGGGGCTTTGCTTGCCGCTGGCTGGGTGGGCTGGCCTGCCTCCGTGCCGGCAGGTGACGGGACCATGGAACCCGGCGCCGCCGTCACTTCCTTTCGCTAACACTGTGATTTTTCGATGGATCGGCAAGGATTTGATCAAGGTTGCGGTTATTGCGGCCATTCGCTCATATAATCGCCGCCATGAAAATGATTCGGAAGGATTCGATGGTCACGCTGATGGCGGCCCTGTGCGGGCTGCTCTGCACCTGCCTGGTATGGGCGGCGCCCGCCCCCTTTGTCGCCATCCCGACCGGGCCATCAGCGGCCAGGGCGACGACGGCTCAGGTCAGCATGGAACCGCTGCTCTCCTGGTTTACCGGCGAGTTCTCCAGCCGCGAGCAGGCCAGTTATGACACCCGTTTCACCAGCGCCGAGCTGCGGCTGGTGGAGATCTGGCCCGGCTACAAGGGCTTTCGCTGGGTCTATGCCGAGCAGTTCCTGACCGAGCGGGCGGTGCGCCCGTTTCGCCAGCGTATCTACCGTTTCTCTCCCGTCCCCGATGGCCGCATCCTGATGGCCGAATTGACCATGCCCAGAGCCGTCGACTTCGCCGGGGCCTGGCGCGACCCCAGTCTGCTGAACTCCCTCACCCCGCAACAGCTTTCCCTGCGTCAGGGCTGCGAGATCTGGCTGACTCGCCAACCCTCGGGGGAGTACGCGGGCCACAGCAAGGTCGGCAGCTGCTCCACCAATTTCGGCGGCGCCAGCACTCTGGTGCAGTACCTCTGGATCGGCCCCGACAGCGTCAGGCTGCTGGACCGGGCCTACGACAACGAGGCCCATCAGCGCTGGGGCAGCCCGGGCGAGGGCTATGTCTATCTGCGCAAGGCGACACTGCGCGGAGAGTAACCCGGTCTGGCCTGCCTCTCAGGCGGGCAGATCCAGCTCATGACGGTGGTCGCTGAGGTAGTCGATCAGCAGCCGCAGGCGCAGCGGCATGGGCTCCCTGGCCGGGTAGAGCAGATTGACCGGGCGCGGGGCGGGCAGGGCATCCGGCAGTATCTCCAGCAGGGCGCCGCTGGCCAGCTCCTGGCTCAGCAGGGCCCTGGGTTGCAGCACTATGCCCGCATGATTCAGGGCCGCCACCTTAAGGGCACTGCCATGGTTGCTGATGAACTGGCTGTCCCACAGGTGCAGATGTTCGAGGGGGAACTCCTCGGCCAGGCTCGACTGCGTCAGCCAGGGGGTGAAACCCAGGCAGCGGTGACGGGCCAGATCCGCCAGTTCGAGCGGAGTGCCGTGGCGTTGCAGGTAGTGTGGTGAGGCACAGAAGACCGAGGCCGAACTGGTCAGTGGGCGGGCTATGTAGGCGGCATCCTTGGGAGTGCCGACCCGAAAGATGAGGTCGAAGCCGTCGCCGATCACATCGACCAGCCGATCGCAGAGATCCAGTTCGATGCGGATCTGCGGGTACTGCGCCATGAAGCGACAGAGCAAGGGGGTCAGCCGATAGCTGCCAAAGGTGATGGGGGCATTGATGCGGATCTTGCCCGCTGCCTGACCCGTGTGGGCCCGGGTGTTCTGCTCCAGCTCCCGATAGTGTTGCAGCAGGTTCTGGCAACCGCCGAGGTATTCTCTGCCCGCCTCGGTCAGGCTCTGGCAGCGGGTGTTGCGGTTGAGCAGGCGGGAACCGACCCTGGCCTCCAGCCATTTGATGTATTTGCCGATCATGGCCGGCGTCATCTCGAATCGCTCCGCCACGGCACTGAAGCTGCCTGCGCGGGCGACCTCGACGAAGATCTCGATGGCGGTCAGACGATCCACTCTAAACTCCTGGTTTATAAAGCCGAGCGCCACTATGTCTGGCTGGCGAAGAGGCTGTCAATATACTGGGCGGCACTTGCACGACGATGGAATACCCTGTGATGAGCCTCGAATATTACGCCCTCTACCTGCTGCTCGCCGTGGGGACTGTGCTCAGTCCCGGCCCGGCGGTGATCTACACCATAGGCAACACCCTGACCCGGGGAACCCGCCACGCCATCGCCGGCTTTGTCGGGGTGGCGGTGGGGATATTGATGGTGGCGACCCTGGCCTCGCTGGCGGTGCTCTGGTTTACCCACTGGCTGGCCGGGGGGCAGCAGATCCTCACCCTGGGGGGCGCCTTCTATCTGCTCTATCTGGGGGTGAACTCCTGGCGTCAGCGCGCGGTCAGCACGGTCGTGGGGGCCTCCACCGATCGGGATTGCGGCCGCAGTTTCGCCAAGGGAGCGCTCATCAGCCTGCTCAATCCCAAGGCGATCATCTTCTTCACCAGCCTGTTTCCCCAGTTCATCGATTTTCGTCAGGGGGCGCTGGGCCAGTGCATGCTGCTGGCGCTGACCTTCAGCGCCGTGGTGCTGGTGGTGCACGGGGGCTACTGTCTGGTGTTTCGCTGGGTGGGCATGCAGGGATATGGCGAGCGCTTCGCCAAAGGGATCAACCGGTTGTCGGCGGTGATGTTCACCGGCTTCGCGATCCTGCTGCTGATCAGGGCGCTGAGCTGAGATAAAAGGAGAGTCCTGGCGGGATAGCAATCCGGCCGGGATATAAGGAAAGGTATTTTGACGGGATGGCGCCCTTGTGCGCCATCCCGTCACGTCATCAAAGCTTGAACAGCGGCCGCAGGCGGATGCCGATCAGGCTGCCGGCCAGGGCCATCAGCATCCAGACCCAGCCGTGCAGGCTACCGGAGGCTGTGCCGTCGAAGAAGCCGCCGAGGTTGCAGGCGCTGTACATGGCGCCCATCCCCATCAGCAGGCCGCCGAGGATGGATGCCAGGCTGTTGCCGAGGCGCATCGGGGCGAAGGTGCCGCCACCGCTGATGCAGCGCGCCAGCATGGCCCCCAAAATGCCGAGCCAGAACATGCCGACCATGGGGTTGATGAAGAGTGGCTGGGCCAGTTTCGGGTTCCCCTCGAACAGACCGAACAAAGAGGCGCCACGCAGCGCCATGTCATAGACGGCGCCCGTGATGGTCCAAGCTGAGCCGTGCAGGGCCACCACGCTGGAGTTGAGCAGGGCGATCAGGATGCCGCCGGTCAGCACGGTGAAGCGGCCGTCACGCCAGAACAGGTTGCCACCGCTGAAGAGGGGCTTGAGCTCGCCGGTACGCTTTAGTTCGCTGTTGCGAAACAGCAGGAAGAGCACGGCGACCAGCGCCAGGTTGAGCAGCATGCCGCTCCAGATATTGCCGGTCAGATCCTTGGCCAGCACCACATGGCTGGAGAAGGTGGCATCCAGCATGGGGCGGAACTGGTTGCTGATCAGGGTGCCTATGCCGTAGCAGAGCAGCACCAGCCAGAAGCGGGGTTGCCCCTCGCCGCAGCAGTAGAGGGTGCCGGTGGCGCAGACGCCCGCCAGCTGCATGCCGAGGCCGAACAGGAAGGCGCCGACGATGAAGGGAATGCCGATGGCCATCACGTTGCCCACCATGGCATCGCCAAACAGGGCGTGACTAAAGGAGAGGAAGCAGGTGAACAGCAGGATTTCGATGGCGATGGTGAGCAGGTGAACCCGCACATAGTAGCTGTTGCGCTTGGTCAGCATCTCGCGCCAACCGAATACGATGCCGAAGCGGCTGAAGGAGAGGGTGAAGCCGAAGCCGAATCCGATCAGGGCCATCAGGGCCCATTTCATACCAAAGGTGTTGCCGAGCCAGAGTAACGCTCCCCCCGCGAGTGCCACGATGGGGAGCGACCATTTTCGATTCATGTTGTTGTTTCCTGTGCGTCATGAGTGAGTGAAGCCGTGCATCCTATTCCCACATTGAGTCCGATTCCAGCGCGGATCCGCGCCTGTGGCGGAAAATGAAAGCAAAACCCCATCCAGATCAATTCCTGGCAAGGGCCCCTGGCGAAATGAGGATGAATCTATTTCAGGCTCTGAAAATAATGATGTGGCGAGTGTGAAACTAATTAAATTGAAAAAGATGAATTTAAATTTTGCGCCGTCGAATGCTTTTGGGTAGAATCTCGGCGTGTTATCAACAGATGGAAGGATATTATGGAAAGCGACAGTTGTAGCCGATTGCAAATCGCGATGTGGGCTTACCAGAGCTGAGGTTGATATCCTGTCTTCCCCCTCACTCTGATCGCTCAGAGTGCAGCATCTATATGAGTCACCTTCGACTCTCACAACCGCTTAATCCCGGCCTTCATCAGGGATTGCCGTTGTAAATCTGGATTGTTCCGCTCACCTGCGAGCCATGCCGCCTCGCGACCCCTGCAATTGAACGCTTCATCATGCGCCCCGGGTGCTGCCCGTCAGGGCCGCCACAGCGTCGGATCCGTGCATCCGTGCCGTGGCCGGGAAGTGATCGAGCGTAAAATAACAAGATGGACAATACCATATTGAAAACGGATTCGTTTTCGATAGGACAGGTTGCGAAATAAAATAATCAACGTGATTGCTCAATATATTTCGGTCGTAACAAGAGTTACGCCGTAATATTTCCATGGGGTGCGGTTTTCTCCGTTATCTTCACCCGCCCGGCATCGCTGATATTATTACCTGCCCAGCATCCAGTTATTTCAAGCTGTCGTTATCCTTATTTCCTTTATGGGTGTATGCCGCCCTGGTGGCGGGATCACCGGACTCATCCGCCGATAATGCAGACCCGCGGGTCATGCCCGCCAGCGACAGTGCATCTGGCTGTCAGTGGCCGCGCCCGACTCTCTCCACCCCACTCGGAGGATATCGTATGACCGAAGAGCCCAAGCCTCGACCCTCGGGGTCCACGCCTCCCCACGCCTGATCCCCCTGCGGGTAACAGGATGCGGAGTCCTGATCCCTGATAGCCCCTACCTGCTGGCAAGCTTGCCCGACAGACACGCCGTCTGGCGGCATGTCCTGCGGGCGGCGCCATGCCGCGCCTGCGCCAGCCGGGGGCCCATTGCCTGTCTCACATCAGTACTGACGCCTGGCCTGGCCCGCGACAGGGCCTTGCTGCAAGCGAAAATCAGGATAAAAGAGTTATGAAGCAACAACATACCGCCAGCCGGCACAAGCAGCAGGGATTCGTGTCCCCGGGCCGTGCCAATGAGAAGCTCTCCTCCCGGGTGCTCGACGAGGCCGACAAGTCTCTCGAGTACACCCTCACAGCCGTGCGCGGCAATGTCGACGGCCTGACCTCGACCGAGGCGGCCAACCGTCTGGTCCAGTTCGGCCCCAACGAGGTGACCCACGACAAGCCGCCCCATCCGCTGATCCAGCTGATGCAGGCGTTCAAGAACCCCTTCGTGATGGTGCTGATCGTGCTCGGACTGGTCAGCTACGTGATGGACGTGCTGATGGCCGAGCCGGGTGACGAGGATTGGGTCAAGGTGATCATCCTCGGCGTCATGGTCAGCCTGAGCGGCCTGCTCCGCTTCTGGCAGGAGTACCGCTCGGCCAAGGCGGCCGAAACCCTCAAGTCGCTGGTGCGCAACACCGCCACAGTGCAGCGCCGCCCTTCGCCGGGAGCCCCCTCCCTGCGCAAGGAAGTGGCGATGGTCGAGCTGGTGGCCGGTGACATAGTGCACCTGCAGGCGGGGGACATGATCCCGGCCGACATCAAGCTGATCGAATCCCGCGATCTCTTCATCAGTCAGGCGGTGCTGACCGGCGAGGCCCTGCCGGTGGAGAAATACGACACCCTGGGGGCCGTGGCCGAGAAGTCGGCGGACGGCAGCAGCACGGGGGAGGTGGGCCTGCTCGACCTGCCCAACATCTGCTTCATGGGCACCAACGTGGTAAGCGGCACCGCCAAGGCGGTGGTGGTGGCAACCGGCAGTGACACCTACTTCGGTTCGCTGGCCCGCAACGTGGTAAGCCACAAGCGCATCGAAACCAGCTTCGATCGCGGCGTGAACAGCGTCACCAGGCTGCTGATCCGCTTCATGCTGGTGATGGTGCCCGTGGTCTTCATGCTGAGCGGCGTCAGCAGCGGTGACTGGATGTCGGCGCTGACCTTCGCGCTGGCGGTGGCGGTGGGGCTGACCCCGGAGATGCTGCCCATGATAGTCTCCGCCAACCTGGCGCGGGGCGCCGTGGCCATGGCCAAGCGCAAGGTGGTGGTCAAGCGGCTCAACTCGGTGCAGAACTTTGGCGCCATGGATGTGCTCTGCACCGACAAGACAGGCACCCTGACCCAGGACAAGATCATTCTGGAGCACCACTACGACGTGCGCGGCAGCCGGGACGACAGGATACTGCAGCTGGCCTGGCTCAACAGCCATCACCAGAGCGGCATGAAGAACCTGATGGACATAGCCGTCATAGAGCACGCCGATGCGCTGGGTGCGGGCTGCAAGCCGGCTGGCTACAGCAAGGTGGATGAGCTGCCGTTCGACTTCGTGCGCCGCCGCCTGTCGGTGATAGTGCAGGATGAGAGTGGCCAGCAGCTGATGGTCTCCAAGGGGGCGGTCGAGGAGATGCTCTCCGTCTCCAGCCACATCGACGACGGCAAGCAGATCCGCGAGCTGGATGAGATTGAGCGCCGTGCCCTGCTGCGCCGCAGCGAGGAGTACAACGCCGACGGTTATCGGGTGCTGATAGTGGCGACCCGCGATATCCCGGCCGCCGAGTGCAAGCAGAGCTACCGCACCAGTGACGAGGTCAAGCTGGTGGTGCGCGGCTTCCTCACCTTCTTCGATCCGCCCAAGGATTCGGCCGCCCCGGCCATACGTGCGCTGAACGACTACGGCGTGGCGGTCAAGGTGCTGACCGGCGACAACCCCATCATCACCAGCAAGGTGTGTCGCGATGTGGGGCTGAACCCTGGGGTGCCCCTGCTTGGCAAGGACATAGAGGTGATGGACGACGTGGCCCTGTGCACAGTCGTCAAGCACACCACCATCTTCGCCAAGCTCACCCCGCTGCAGAAGTCGCGGGTGGTGAAGGCGTTGCAGGCCAACGGCAACACGGTCGGTTTCCTCGGTGACGGCATCAACGACGCCCCGGCGCTGCGGGATGCGGACGTGGGGATCTCGGTGGACAGCGGCGCCGACATCGCCAAGGAGACGGCCGACATCATCTTGCTGGAGAAGAGCCTGATGGTGCTGGAAGAGGGGGTGGTCAAGGGACGCGAGACCTTCGGCAACATCCTCAAGTACCTCAACATGACCGCCAGCTCCAACTTCGGCAACGTCTTCTCGGTGCTGGTCGCCTCTGCCTGGCTGCCCTGGGCGCCCATGCTGGCGATGCAGATGCTGATCCAGAACCTGGTGTATGACGTCTCCCAGATGCTGCTGCCCTGGGACAAGATGGATCCCGAGTTCCTCAAGCGTCCGCGCAAGTGGGAGGCCAGCAACATCAAGCGCTTCATGCTGTGGCTGGGCCCGACCTCCTCGGTGTTCGACATCAGCACCTTCTGCCTGATGTGGTTCGTGTTCGGAGCCGGCGCCATGTATGCCACCGCCAACGGCAGCATGGATCCCCTGGTCAACGGTCAGGCCATCATGAACTCGGGCTGGTTCATCGAGGGGCTGGTCTCCCAGACCCTGGTGGTGCACATGCTGCGGACCCGCAAGATCCCCTTCCTGCAGAGTACGGCTACCCTGCCGGTGCTGTTGTCGACCTCCATCGCCATCGCCATCGGCTGCTACCTGCCGTTCTCGCCGCTGGCGGAGCACTTCGGTTTCATCACATTGGAAGCGCCCAAGTACTTCATGTGGCTGGTGATCACCATGCTGGCCTACATGGGGCTGACCCAGGCGATCAAGACCATCTACATCAAGCGCCACGGCCAGTGGTTCTGATGGGATAAGCCTGGCCATCAGGTACCAGCGTCAGTGGTGCCCGGTGTGAACCAGACTGCCATGCGGATTTTTATCTGTGTGAACGCAAAGAGGGATGGCTCAGGCCATCCCTCTTTTTCATGGGGTCGGGAGGAGGTCAGTGCGGGACCAGGGCATAGGCCTCGCCGGCCATGCCGGTCAGGATGGAGAGGCTGACGGCGCCGAACAGCAGACCCGTGACCAGATTGAGCGGACGCTGGATCCGGCCAAGCAGGCGTTGGGCCCGCGGGGTGGAGAGGCTCCAGGCCAGCACGCCGAACCAGACCAGAGAGAGCAGGAACAGTTCCAGCACCAGCAGGCCGCGCGTCAGGCCGTCCACCTGCGGCGTCACCATGGCCGCCAGCAGTCCCATGAAGAACAGCAGCGCCTTGGGATTGAGCAGATTGGTGGCAAGCCCGCTCCATATCCCCTTGCGCCAGCCTTGCTGCTCACCGCCAGCCTTGAGCGCCAGTGTTGCCGAGCTGTGCCAGGCGGCCTTGAGCGCCCCCCAGCCGAGCCAGCCCAGATAGAGGGCGCCGACCACCTTCACCGCCATGAAGAGCCAGGGATGTTCGGCGATCAGCAGGCTGATGCCGGTCAGGCTGAGGGTGGCGTGCAGCAAGATGGCCAGTGCTATGCCGAGCGCCGCCCCCAGGGCCGTGGGCCTGTGCAGGCTGGTACGCAGGATCAGCGCGAAGTCCGGCCCCGGGCTCGCCAGGGCGATCAGATGGATGAGACCTATGGTCAGAAACAGGCTGGTGAACATGGCAAAACCTCGATGACGGTATGAGGTGACAGCATGGGGGATCAGGGCGGGGAGGCGATTGTAAAAGATTGCAGCTGTTGATGGTTATCGGCCGGGCTGGCCTGTCATGGCCCCTGGCTAGCCGGGCTGGCTGGTAAAAGACTGCATCTGCTGGCGGTAATCGGCGGGGGTCAGCCCGAAGGCCTGCCGGAAACCGTGGTGGAAGTGGCTCTGATCGAAGAAGCCGACCGCCAGCGCCACCTCGCTCACCGGCAGGCCGCTGCCGAGCAGGCGCTTGCCCTGCTCCAGTCGCAACCGCTTGAGCCAGGCGTAGGGGGTCATGCCGGTCTTCTTCTTGAACTGGCGCAGGAAGGCGAAGCGATCCAGTCCGAACAGGGCGGCCAGATCCTCCAGGCTGTGGCGCTCATCCAGCCGGGCCAGCAGATAGTCGCGCAGGTATCTGAGCTGGGGATCCGCCAGGGCGTGGCGCTCCGGCGCTATGTGCAACAGCTCGCCGAGCAGGCCCAGCAGTTGGCTCTCGGCCAGCAGGCCGTCCGCCTGGGGGGTGTCCAGATACATGTGCAGCCGGGCGAAGCCCTGATAGAGGTCGGGACGGCTCTGCAAGCCCTTGTCGAAGAAGGGCTCGGGGCTGTCCGGCAGCCAGCGCGCCAGCTGCTCGGGGGCGATGGCGAACACCCGCACCTCGTACCCTTCCGGCAGCAGACTGAGGCCGTCGTGCATCTCGTCCGGGTTGACGGTGGAGAGCTCGCCGCGCACCAGATTGTGGCTGCTGCCCTTGTGGATGAATTTCTGGCCGCCCTGCTGCACCAGACCTATGTGATAGTCCAGGTGAACGTGGCGGCCATAGCTGAACTCCCTGTGGTGGGAGTGGGAGAGTTCAACCCCCGGCAGCAGCCGGGATTGCCAGTAATGGATGCGGGATTGGGGAGCGCTCATCGACTATTGATAACCTGAAACCCGAATATTGGCTTGTAGATTATTGCAGTGCCGACGCGCCATGCCGTCAATCCTGACTGGCAGCCCGGCGCCGCTTGCCGCTGCGCAGCCCGTCCAGGCTGAACAGCACAAGCGCACTCCAGATGCAGCCGAAGGTGATCAGCTTGTCCAGCGCCAGCTCTTCCCCGTAGAGGGTGACCGCCAGTATGAACATCAGGCTGGGGCCTATGTACTGGAAGAAACCCAGGGTGGAGAGCTTGAGCCGGGTGGCGGCGGCGGTGAAGCAGAGCAGGGGCGCCGTGGTGACGGCACCGGCGGCGATCAGCAGCAGGTTGAGGTGCCAGTTATTTTCGGTGAGATGGCTGGTGGGACTGTCGGCGAATCCCCACAGGTAGATGGCGGCCGGCGGCAGCATGATCATGGTCTCGATCAGCAGGCCTGTGAGGGCATCGAGGGCCAGCTTCTTGCGGATCAGGCCGTAGATGGCAAAGCTCGACGCCAGCACCAGGGCTATCCAGGGCAGGGAGCCGAAGGCGATGAGCTGGACGGCGACCCCGATCACCGCCAGTCCCACCGCCCACCACTGCAGGCGGCGCAGCTGCTCGCTCAGGAACAGCATGCCGAGCAGCACGTTGAACAGCGGATTGATGTAGTAGCCTAGGCTGGCATCCAGCATGTGACCGTTGTTGATGGCCCAGATGAACAGCAGCCAGTTGCCGCCGACCGTGATGGAGGTGAAGGCCAGGGTGAGCAGCACTTTTGGCTGGCGCAGCACCGCCTGCACCTTGTGCCACTGACGGCCGATCAGGGTCAGCACCAGCAGCAGGACGCAGGACCAGATCATGCGGTGGGTCAGGATTTCGGCGGCCGGTACGGCCGAGATGGTCTTGAAGTAGATGGGGGCCAGACCCCAAAGGGTATAGGCGCACAAGGCATAGATGATGCCCTGACGCTGAGCTTGTTGCTGCATGTGGATAACCTTCACTGGAGAGTCGGATGCTGGAAAACATCGCAAAAAATCAGTGTAGCGATCCTTTTGGAGGGAAAGAAGTGAATAAATGATGATCAGCGGATTTTAACGGCGGTTTGCTCTGCTCAGCGGCCCCCGCCGCGACGGATCTTCTCGACGTCCAGCAGCAACCACAGCATGAGTGCGATGGCGGAGATCCACGGACCCCAGGTCACATAGGCCTCACCTTGCCCCAGCATGTAGAACAGCAGCGGCAGTCCTATCACCAGAAACACTACACTTCCCAGAAAAAATAACATTTTTATCTTTATATTTAAGGGCTTGTCTATTTGATGATTATATCGATTGAGGCGGGCGATGAAAGGGTAAAAATGAAAAAGGGGGATTTCTCCCCCAATTCGCTAGATGAGCGTCATTTCTGATGCTATTCGAGCTGGATCCAGGTGCTTTTCAGCTCTGTGTACTTATCCAGGGCGTGCAGCGACTTGTCGCGGCCGTTGCCGGACTGCTTAAAACCGCCGAACGGCATCGTCATGTCGCCGCCATCCCAGTTGTTGACGAACACTGTGCCGGCGCGCAGGGCGCGGGAGCCCTTGATCGCCTTGTTCAGATCCGCCGTCCAGAGCGCCGCGGCCAGACCGTAGTCGCTGTCGTTGCCGAGCGCTATGGCTTCTTCGAGCGTGTCGAAGCCGGTTACCGCCAGCACGGGGCCGAAGATCTCCTCGCGGAAGATGCGCATCTCGGGCGTCACCTCGTCAAAAATCGTGGGCTCGACATAGAAGCCGCCGCTCTCGGTGTGGGTGCGCTTGCCCCCCAGCAGCAGCTTGGCCCCTTCCTGTTTGCCAATCTCGATATAGCGCAGCACCTGCTCCATCTGGATGCTATCGACCATGGCGCCGATGCGGGTGGCGGGATCGAGTGGGTTGGCGGAGATCCACTCGCGGGCATGGGCCAGCAGCCGTTCCATGAACTGCGGCTTGATGCTGTTTTGCACCAGCAGGCGGGAGGCGGCGGTACACACCTCGCCCTGGTTGTAGAAGATGGCGCCGGCGGCACTCTTGGCGGCGGCGTCCAGATCCGGCGCGTCCGCCAGTATGATGTTGGGGCTCTTGCCGCCACACTCCATAAAGGCGCGCTTGAGATTCGACTTGCCGGAGCACTCCACCAGATGTTTGCCGATCCGGGTGGAGCCGGTGAAGGTGATGCAATCCACGTCCATGTGCATGGCCAGCGCCTCGCCCACCGTATGGCCAAAGCCCGGCAGCACGTTGAACACGCCATCCGGAATGCCCGCCTCTTTCGCGATCCCGGCGATGCGCAGGGCGGTGAGGGGGGATTTCTCGGAGGGCTTGAGGATGACGGAGTTGCCGGTGGCCAGCGCCGGGCCCAGCTTCCAGCAGGCCATCACCAGCGGGAAGTTCCAGGGCACTATGGCGGCGACCACCCCGAGTGCCTCGCGGGTCACCAGCGCCAGCGCGGACTCTTCCACCGGGGCGACCTGATCGTAGATCTTGTCGATGGCCTCGGCGTTCCAGGCGATGCAGTTGGCGGCGGCGGGGGCGTCATATCCCATGGCATCGCCGATGGGCTTGCCCATGTCCAGCGACTCCAGCAGCGCCAGCTCCACCTTGTTGAGGCGCATCAGCTCGGCAAAGCGTTGCATGATCAGCTTGCGCTGTTTCGGGGCCAGCCCGCTCCAGCGTTTGTCACTGAATGCGGCGCGGGCGGCTTGCACCGCCAGCTCGGCATCCGCGGCGTCGCAGGCGGCGACCTTGGTCAGCAGCTGGCCATTGGCCGGGTTGATGCAGTCGAAGGTGGCGCCATTGATGGCGTCCCGGTAGCTGCCGTCGATGAAGGCTTGCGAGGGCAGGGTCAGATGGGCGGCCTTGTGTTGCCACTGGGCCAGGGTCAGGTCACTCATGTTCACTCCTTGAACCGGCAAAGAATTGGTCTCCGCGTATCAATATGCTAAACATCTTGCCGCTTGTAAATCCATTCTGTAACAATTCATTAAACACTTGCCCCTTTATCCCCGGCAATGGCGGCCATCCTTGTCACTCGCCATGAGCGAGAAACCGGCCGGGGCAAGGCGTCAGCGATCGGCGTGAACGCCGTTGAATGGCCTTAGAAACTGGCCGGGGTGTTGGCGGAGATCAGCACGCACTCCTGCTCGCCCACGTTGCGAAAACGGTGCGGGGTACGGCTGTCGAAGTAGTAGCCATCACCCGCCGCCAGCTGGTGGATCTGCTCGCCGACTGTGACCTCGACCGTGCCCCGGATGATGATGCCGCACTCTTCTCCCTCGTGGCTCAGCATGTCGTCACCCGTGTCGGCACCCGGCGGCAGTATCTCCTGCATCATGCCGATGGCACGGTTGGCGCGGCTGTGGCCAACCAGCCGGTAGCTGATGGGATGGGTGCCGAGATCCGGCATGTCGCTGGCGCGGAAGATCACCTCGGTTCCCATCTCTGTCTCTTCGGTGAAGAAGCTGGCCAGGGACATGGGGATACCTTCCAGCACCTTGCGCAGTGAGGAGACCGAGGGGCTCACCTGATTTTTCTCGATCTGGGAGATAAAACCGTTGGTCACACCGGAGCGTTTCGCCAGCTCGCGCTGGGAGAGGGCCGCCTTGGTGCGAACCGCCTTGAGGCGGTGACCTATATCCATCAATAGACACTCCTTGACTGTTTACTATTATTAAAATTGTGTTAAATATCTTATACCACCCTGCTCATGTATCAGCTAGGGGTGGCACCAGATGGGGCGATAATGAGCCCCTTTTTAGGAATTTAGGTGTTTAATTTAATAGGCATAAGCCGATAGTTACTAAACACCTTAAGGATGAGGTGACCATGAAACCGATCAGCGACATCAATACGCCCTCCGACATGTCCGCCTTCTGGATGCCGTTTACCGCCAACCAGCAATTCAAGGCGGCGCCGCGCATCCTGAAGTCGGCAGAGGGGATGTATTATCACTCAGAGGATGGCCGCAAGATACTGGATGGCACAGCCGGGCTCTGGTGTTGCAACGCGGGCCATGGTCGCCGCGAGATAGCAGAGGCTGTCTCCCAGCAGATTTCCCACCTCGACTTTGCGCCGACGTTCCAGATGGGGCACCCCCTGCCGTTCGAGCTGGCCAACCGGCTGGTGGAGATAGCCCCCAAGGGGCTGGGCCATGTCTTCTATACCAACTCGGGCTCGGAAGCCGTGGACACGGCGCTCAAGATTGCGCTGGCCTGGCAGCGGGCGCGGGGGCAGGGCACCCGCACCCGGCTGATTGGTCGCGAGCGCGGCTATCACGGGGTTGGTTTCGGCGGCATCTCAGTGGGGGGGATTCCCGGCAACCGCAAGTGGTTCGGCTCTCTGCTGACCGGGGTGGATCACCTGCCCCACACCCTCAACATCGCCAAGCATGCCTTCACCAGGGGGCTGCCCGATGAAGATCTGACCCTGGCCGACGAGCTGGAGAAGATAGTCTTCCTGCACGATGCCAGCAACATAGCGGCCGTCATAGTCGAACCCATAGCCGGCAGTACGGGTGTCATCATGCCGCCCAAGGGCTACCTCAAGCGGCTGAGGGAGATCTGCACCAAACACGGCATCTTGCTGATCTTCGACGAGGTGATCACCGGCTTCGGTCGCCTCGGCTCCCCCTTCGCCGCCCAGGAGTTCGATGTCATGCCCGACATGATCACCTGCGCCAAGGGGCTCACCAACGGCGCCATCCCCATGGGGGCCGTGCTGGTGAGCAACGGCATCTATGACGACATGATGGCCGCCGGCAAGGGTGCCATCGAGCTGTTCCACGGCTACACCTATTCGGGTCACCCTGTGGCCGCCGCCGCCGCGCTGGCGACCCTCGAGATCTATCGCAACGAGAACCTGCTGACCCGCGCCGCCGATCTGGCGGGCTACTGGGAGGAGGCGGCCCATTCCCTCAAGGGCTGCAAGCATGTGAAGGACGTGCGCAACTACGGACTGGTGGCGGGCATAGAGCTCGAATCCCTGCCGGATGCGCCGGGCAAGCGTGCCTACGAGGTGTTCGTGCGCTGCTTCGAGAAGGGGGCGCTTGTCCGCGTCACCGGCGACATCATAGCCCTGTCGCCGCCCCTCATCATGGAGCGCAGCCAGATAGACGATCTCTTCACCCTGCTGCAGGACGTGTTGCAGACGCAGGCGTAACCGATTTTCACCTTGAATTGCATGGCGCCCCGGATTTGGGCGCCATCTCCCTGTGCCCGGCTCGCGCGAGACGGCGCAGGGAGAGACGGATTAACCATCACGGAGGATTTATGACATACAGGGTCAGCAACTTTATCAACGGCGAGACGACAGAGAGTCGCAGCGAGCGCTTCGGTGCCATCTTCAACCCGGCCACCGGCCAGCAGCAGGGTCAGGTGGTGCTCAGCACGGCCGCCGAATGCGGCGAGGCCATTGCCGTGGCGGAGCGCGCCTTCGCCGACTGGTCGCAGACCCCGCCGCTGGTACGGGCCAGGGTGCTGTTTCGCTTCAAGGAGCTGATGGAGCAGCACAGGGATGATCTGGCCCGGCTGATCAGCCGCGAGCACGGCAAGGTCTTCTCCGACGCCCAAGGGGAGCTGACTCGCGGGCTGGAGGTGGTGGAGTTTGCCTGCGGCATCCCCCATCTGCTCAAGGGGGAGCACTCCCTCAACGTGGGCCGCGGGGTGGACAGCCACTCCATGATGCAGCCGGTGGGGGTGTGCGCCGGCATCACGCCGTTCAACTTCCCGGCCATGGTGCCGCTCTGGATGTTCCCGGTGGCCATCGCCTGCGGCAACACCTTCATTCTCAAGCCGTCCGAGAAGGATCCGTCCCTCTCCCTGCGCATGGCCGAGCTGCTCAAGCAGGCCGGTCTGCCGGACGGTGTGCTCAACGTGGTCAACGGCGACAAGGAGGTGGTGGACGTGCTGCTGACCGATCCGCGGGTCGGCGCCGTGTCGTTTGTCGGTTCCACCCCCATAGCCCAGTACATCTATGCCACCGCCTCGGCCCACGGCAAGCGGGTACAGGCGCTGGGCGGCGCCAAGAACCACATGCTGGTGATGCCGGATGCGGATCTCGATCAGGCAATTTCCGCCCTGATGGGGGCGGCCTATGGCGCCGCCGGTGAGCGCTGCATGGCGATCTCGGTGGCCGTGGTGGTGGGGGATGAGACAGCCGATGCGCTGGTGGCCAAGCTTTCGCCACTGGTGGCGCAACTCAGGGTCGGGCCGGGTCTGGGTCAGAGCCCGGAGAGCGAGATGGGGCCCCTGATCAGTCGTGAACATCTGGCCAAGGTGCGCGCTTACGTGGATCAGGGGGTGGCCGAGGGGGCCCAGTTGCGGGTCGATGGTCGCGGCGTGAGTCACGGGGAAGGTTACTTTATCGGTGGCAGCCTGTTCGACCGGGTGAGCCCCGAAATGCGCATCTACCGGGAGGAGATCTTCGGCCCCGTACTGGCCATAGTGCGGGCCCCGGATTACGAGACGGCGCTCAGGCTCATCAACGAACACGAGTACGGCAACGGCACCGCCATCTTTACTTGCGACGGCGATACCGCGCGGGACTTCACCGCCAGGGTTCAGGTCGGTATGGTAGGGGTGAACGTCCCCATCCCAGTGCCCATGGCGTTTCACAGCTTCGGTGGCTGGAAGCGGTCCATCTTCGGGCCGCTCAACATGCACGGGCCGGATGGGGTGCGTTTCTACACCCGGATGAAGACGGTGACGGCGCGCTGGCCACAGAGCCTGCGCGCCGGCGCCGAGTTCTCCATGCCGACCATGAAGTGACGCGCAGGCACGCTGCCATGGCCTAACTTGTTGCCCCCGCAGGCCATAGCTCTGCGGGGGCAATCTCTGTAAAGGAGTTACAGATGCGACTGGGAATTCTCGATTGTGACCGGCTGGACCCCGATTTGGCGGGTGATTTCGGCCCCGTTTACTCCGAGATGTTTATCAAGGGCTTTCGGGCCCTGGCCCCCGGGCTGGAGTTTCGGGTCTGGTCGGCGCTCGATGGCGAGCTGCCGGACGACCTGCACGGGTGCGATGCCTGGCTCATCACGGGTTCGCGTCACGATGCCTACAGCGATCTGCCCTGGATCCAGGCGCTGCGCGGCTGGATCCGCCAGGCCCACGATGCCGACGTCAAGCTGGCCGGAGTCTGCTTCGGCCATCAGGTGATCGCCCAGGCGCTGGGGGGCGAGGTGGTGAAATCCACCAAGGGCTGGGGGCTCGGCGTCTCAGTTCATCCCATGCTGGCGACCGGAGCCTGGATGCAGCCCGGGCTGGACACCATCCGGATCCTGGCCAGTCACCAGGATCAGGTCGAGCAGCTGCCGCCGGGCGCGATCCGGCTGGCGGGTAACGATTTTTGTCCCAACTTCATGTTCTTGCAGGGGGATCACATAGTCGCGATTCAGGGACATCCGGAGTTTTCGGTGGAGTACAACCGGGCGCTGATCGAGCGGCGGCGGGACTTTCTGTCCGACGACCGCTATCAGCGCAGCCTTTCCTCGCTGGAGGGGGAGGTGGACTCGGCCACCATGATGCAGTGGCTGTTGCAATTTTTGGGCATACTGCCCGGTGGCGAAGGAGCGACCGGCGGGATCACAGCAGGAGAGCGAGCATGATTATTGGCGTACCCAAGGAAATCAAAAACCATGAATACCGGGTCGGCATGACTCCCGCCGGAGTGCAGGAGCTGGCGGCCCGGGGACACAAGGTCCTGGTGCAACAGCAGGGAGGCGAGGCGATCGGACTGTCCGATGCCGAGTACCAGGCGGCCGGGGCCGAACTGGTGGCCAGCGCGGCGGAGATCTTTGCCCGGGCCGAGATGATAGTGAAGGTGAAGGAGCCCCAGCCGGAGGAGTGTGAACTGCTCAGGCCGGATCAGCTGCTGTTCACCTATCTGCACCTGGCGCCGGATCCGGTGCAGACCCAGCTGCTGGTGCACTCGGGGGCTGTGGCCATCGCCTACGAGACGGTGACTGACGAGCGCGGCGGCCTGCCGCTGCTGGCGCCCATGTCAGAGGTGGCGGGGCGGATGGCGATCCAGGCCGGGGCCCACAGCCTGGAGAAGGCGCAGGGGGGCAATGGCACCCTGCTCGGTGGCGTACCCGCGGTGGCGCCCGCCAAGGTGGTGGTGTTGGGGGGCGGTGTGGTTGGCGTCAACTCGGCGCGCATGGCGCTGGGACTGGGAGCCGATGTCACCATTCTGGATCGTTCCCTGCCGCGGCTGCGGGAGCTGGACAGCCTCTATGGCCCGGCCCTCAAGACGCTTTACTCCACTCGCACCAATATCGAGGCCTGCATCGCCCAGGCGGATCTGGTGATCGGCGCCGTGCTGATCCCGGGGGCGGCGGCGCCCAGGCTGCTGACCCGCGACATGCTCAAGCTGATGCGCAAGGGCTCGGTGCTGGTGGACGTGGCCATCGATCAGGGCGGCTGTTTCGAGACCTCCCACCCGACCACCCACGAGGAGCCCACCTATGTGGTGGACGGCATCATTCACTACTGCGTGGCCAACATGCCGGGCGGCGTGGCGCGTACCTCCACCTTCGCCCTGACCAATGCCACCCTGCCGTTCGTGCTGGCGCTGGCCGACAAGGGCTACGCCCAGGCGCTCAGGGATGACAAGCACCTGCGGGCCGGTCTCAACGTGTTCAAGGGCAAGATCACCCAGGCGGCGGTGGCCCAGGCGCTCGGCTACGAGTACGTCAGCGCCGAGTCCGTGCTGGGCTGACGCCGCAGCGTGAAGCTGGCCGGCAAACGTCGAGCGGGCTCACAAACCCCGCGATTTCAGGGAGGGCCGTCAGGGCCCTTTCTCATATACTGGGATCCCTTGTCAGTGAGGTCTCTCCATGTCCCGTATTCTGCTGCTCGCCAATCTCAACTGTGATCATGTGCTCTCCCTCTCCGAACCCCTGGTGGCCGGAGCCCGCCTGCAATACGTGGATCAGGGCCGCCGGCTGGGGGGCGGCGCCGCCAACACCGGCATAGGGCTGGTGTGGGCCGGCCACGAGGTGACCATAGCCTCCCGCATCGGGCTGGATGAGGCGGGCGACTGGCTGCTGGAGCAGGCGGCGAGCTATGGGCTGGACTGCTCCCACGTGGAGCGGTTCGGCGGTGAGACAGGCGAGCTGCTGATCCTGGTGGACTCCACCGGCGAGCGCACCATCCTCAGACGGCCGAGGCGCCCCGATCTGCCCGGCGATTTGCCGCTGGAGGGGGTGGACTGCCTCTACGTGAACTATCCCGGCACCGCCATCATCGGCTACATGCGACAGATGCTCGGCAAGAGCTTCGTGGTGGCCCAGTATCCCAAGGGCGGGCAGGCGCGCCGCCCCTGCCACGTGTTGGTGGCCTCCCGCTCCGATCTCGGCGAGGTGAGCGACCCCTGGCAGCATGCCCGCCAGCTGGCGGGAGAGCAGCTGGAGTGGCTGGTGTTGACCGAAGGCAAGGCAGGGGCCGTGGCCATTCACGGCGAGGAGCAGATCCGGGTGGCGGCGCGGCCCGTGTCCGTGGTGGACACCACGGGGGCGGGGGATGCGTTCGCCGGCGGCCTCATTCACGGGCTGGCCCGCGGCATGGCGATCCAGGATGCCCTGCAGTGCGCGGTGGATTGGGGGGCCTTCGCGGTCGCCTCCGAGAGCTCGATTCCCTCCAGCGCCTTGAAAAACTGGCTCAGGCAGCCTCACTGAATCCTGAAAAACGGTTTCGTATGGAGCAGGTGAATCCACTCGGGTGTGTGGGGAAGACAGGCGAATTTAGCCGCCAAAAACACCCCAAACCTTGGACTAAGCCTGCAAGTTTGCGATCAATCAAAGAAAGTGTCGATTTATGTGCATCTTCATCGACACCCGCCTGAGCTGCTCTTAACCTTGTCACTCCACGACTCAGATTAAGATGCGTACTCCGTGCAAGCGAAGCGCGGCCCCGCTTCTTAGCTTTAGGTTGTCGTCCTGATTTCTGGCTTGTAGTAAGAGGCAAGTGCGACCATGCAACTGACACGATTTACCGACTATGCCCTGCGTACCCTGACTTTTTTGGCGGTTCAGCCGGGAGATCGCCTGTCGACCATCACTGAGGTGGCCGATACCTTTGCCATCTCCCGCAACCACGTGGTCAAGATAGTGCACCAGCTCGGCATCAAGGGGTACATAGAGACGGTACGTGGCAAGCATGGCGGCATCCGCCTCGGCCGCTCCGCCGTCTCCATCAACCTGCGCGATGTGGTGATGGACATGGAACACGTGCTCTGCCCGGTGGATTGCAAGCGCGAGAACTGCCGCCTCTCCGGTGGCTGCCGCATCCAGGGCATACTGCGCCGCGCCATGAACGCCTTCCTCGAGGTGCTGGGGGAGTACACCCTGGCCGATGCGGTGCGCGATCCGACCCGGCTCTGCCACCTGCTCGGCATCGAACAGGATTCCATCCTGGCCATGGCATAAACGCCGCGCCGGACATGACAAAGGGGCCCACAGGCCCCTTTTTGCTTTCTGGTATTTGAGACTAGGGTGGCGGCCCGGGTCAGAGCTGGGGGATCAGGGTGATGGCGCCATGGAAGCAGGCGAGGCCGCAGGCGCCGCAGCCATCGCACGCCGCCATGTTGACGCTGACGCCGTCGGCGGTGGCCTTGATCGCCTGCTGGGGGCAGGCATCTTCACACAGCAGGCAGTAGAAGCCCTGTTTGGCCTGACAGCTCGCCTCTATCTGCACCCGGGTCTGCACCTGTCGTCCCCACTGCAGGTCGAGGGCGCCGGTCGGACAGGCCCTGGCGCAGCTGCCGCAGTAGCTGCACTGGCCGCAGGCGAGATCCAGCACTGGGGTGCCGGCGATGGCGGTCCCCTCGTACTCGGGCTGGCTTGCCGGTTTGAGCAGGCCGTTGGGACAGGCCTTGAAGCATTCACCGCAGCGGGTGCAGAGGGAGAGGTACTGGGACTCTTCGATGGCCCAGGGCGGGCGTGCCTCGTGACAAACCACGTCCGGTTTGCGGGAGCCCCCCAATGCGTGCGTCAGCCATCGACAGAAAAAATGAGTCATGCTCACCCCTGATACCTATTAGGGGTTAATTTTATCCAAGTTTCGGCTGGCAAGCCAGAGAATAGCGCCGGCCAGGATCGCAAGCCGGGTTGCCCTTGTGTAAGCTAGGCGAGTCTTTTTGCGGGATTGAATGAACTCATGTGGTTATTTCTGTGGCGTGCGTCTCTGTTGTATATCTTCCCCCTGCTGATGTGGGGCTACTGCCGCATCAAGGATATAGAGTTCGCCGAGCTCGATACCGGGGTTAACAGTCACAAGTGGGTGGTGTTGGCCGCCTACCTCCTCTATGTGGTGATCTGGCTGTTGCTCAACCGCTACCTCGAGCTCTTCCTGCGTCAGCGGAGCCGCAAATGATCGAGCCCGGGCTCTGGGGGATCTTGTTGCCTGCCGCCGTGCTGGCTCTCGGGCTTGGCTGGCTGATCGGGCGTCGGGCCGCCACGGCGCAGGCTCAGGAGCTGATGCTGGCACAAGAGCGCCATCAGGCGCTGCAGGATCGCTTCGACGAGTTGCAGGACGAGCGGATGCAGGGCCAGCAGAAGCTGGATCAGCAGCAGACTCTGCTGATCAAGCTCACTGCCCGCCTCAAGGATGCCGAAGCCACCCTGCGCAGCGAGCGGCTGGCCGCCGCCGAGAAGCTGCAACTGCAGCAGGAGGCGGAGCAGCGCCTCAGCCAGCAGTTTGAAAACCTCGCCAACCGTATCTTCGAACAAAATTCCGGCAACTTCCGCGAACTGAACCAGAACAGCCTGGATCTGCTGCTGACTCCGCTCAAAGAGCAGCTCGAGGGCTTTCGTCGTCAGGTGGGAGAGACCCACGCCCAGGAGACGGCCCAGCGCCACAGCCTCAAGTTCGAGCTGGAGCGTCTGGCCGAGCTCAATGCCCGCATGACCGAAGAGGCGGCGGCCCTGACCCGCGCCCTCAAGGGGGACAGCAAGCAGCAGGGCAACTGGGGTGAGGTGGTGCTGGCGCGCATCCTCAGCGAATGCGGCCTGCGCGAGGGCCACGAGTACCATACCCAGGTCAACATCGAGGTGGACAGGGGCAAACGCTACCAGCCCGACGTCATAGTCCACCTGCCCCAGGAAAAAGACATCATCATAGACGCCAAGGTGTCGCTGACCGCCTACGAGCGCTGGTACAACGCGGACGACGAGCTGGGCAAGGCGGTGGCGCTCAAGGAGCACGTCGCCTCGGTGCGCAACCACATCCGCGAGCTGGGCCGCAAGGATTACCAGCAACTGCCCGGGGTGCGTACCCTGGACTATGTGCTGATGTTCGTGGCGGTGGAGCCCGCCTTTCTGACCGCGGTGGAGGCCGATCCCTCCCTGGTGCGCTACGGCCTCGACAACAATATACTGCTGGTGAGCCCCACCAACCTGATGGTGGCGCTGCGCACCATAGAGAACCTGTGGCGCTATGAGCGGCAGAACCAGAATGCCCGCCAGATCGCCGAGCGGGCCGGTCGCCTCTACGAGAAGCTGCGGTTGTTCGTGGAGGAGATGCAGCAGATGGGGGGCAGCCTGCACAAGGCGCAGGAGAGCTACGACAAGGCGATGGGGCGGCTGGTCAACGGCCGTGGCAACTTGATCGCCCAGGCCGAGCGCTTCCGCGAGCTGGGGGTCGAGGTGACCAAGACGCTGCCCGAGCCGCTGGTCAACCGCGCGCTGGAGCGGGAAGAGTCCGCCGAGTGAGGTGGATGGTCATGCACGGCATGAGAGGAAGAAGGGCAGCCATTGGCTGCCCTTCTTGTTTTCGTTTGTCGGCGGACTCCGGAGTGCAACTTGATCACTGCTTCCAGAAGGAGGGGAAGAAGAGCACGGCCACTGTCAGGATCTCGAGCCGCCCCAGCAGCATGCCGAACGACAGTATCCACTTGGCAGAGTCCGGCAGGGTGGCGAAGTTGGTGCTGGGTCCTATGACGGGGCCCATGCCGGGACCCACGTTGGCCACGGCGGTGATGGAGCCCGAGATGGCGGTCAGGGGATCCAGCCCGATGGCGGCGAGTAGGGCGGCGATCAGCAGTATGACGGCGAAGTAGGCCAGCACGAACGAGATCATGGAGCGGATGATGGCGTCGTTGACCGGACGACCGTTGTACTTCTGCGGGAAGACGGCGGAGGGGTGCATCAGCTGGCGCATCTGTTTCTTGAACAGGGCGAACGCCACCTGTACCCGGAAGATCTTGAGCCCGCCGGCGGTGGAGCCGGAACAGGCGCCCAGTGCCAGCAAGATGATGAAGATGATGCTGGTGAGCGGCCCCCAGGTGCCGAAATCGCCGAGGCCGAAGCCTGTGGTGGTGAGCACTGAGACTATGTTGAAGCTGCTGATGCGCAAGGCATCCATGAAGCCGTAAATGTCCCTTATCCACAGATAGAAGGTGACGACGACCGTGACCCAGATCACCAGCCAGAAGAAGCCCTGCACCTGTGCATCCTTGAGCAGGCTGTTGTCACGGCGGGAGAGGGCTTGCACATAGAGCAGGAAGGGCAGGCCGCCGAGGAACATGAAGAGGGTGCCGATCCAGTGTGCCGAGTGGGAGAAGTGGGACATGGACTGATCCGAGGTGGAGTAGCCGCCGGTGCTGAGGGTGGTCATCGAGTGGTTGACCGCCTCGAACAGCGTCATGCCGCTCACCCAGTAGGCGAGGAAGCAGAGCATGGAGAGCACCAGATAGACCACCACTATGTTGTTGGCCACCGTCTTGGCGCGCGGCGCGCTCTTGTCCGACCAATCCGAGCTCTCGGTCTGGAACAGCTTCATGCCGCCCACGTTGAGGTAGGGCAGCACGGCCACCGCCATCACGATGAAACCCACACCCCCCAGCCACTGCAATATGGAGCGCCACAGCAAGATGCTGTGGGCCATGCCGTCGAGCCCCGACAGCACTGTGGATCCCGTGGTGGTGACCCCTGACATGGTCTCGAAGTAGGCATCGGTGAAGTCGATGTGGTTGATGAAGAAGAAGGGCAGGGCGCCGAAGATGCAGGCCACCACCCAGACCGAGGTGGTGAGCAGGAACATCTCCCGCACGCCGAGGTGGAACACCGCCTTGCGGCCGTAATGAAGGCAGAGCAGGGCCGCGCCGTGGGTGATCAGCACGGATTTCAAGAACTCGACGAACCCCTCGGAGCCGGTGAGCAGGGCCAGCAGGGTGGGCAGCCACATGAACAGGGCCAGCTTGGAGAGCACCAGCCCTAGGGTGAAGATGATGGGACGCAGCTTGATCATGCAAGATAACCTGGTCGTTGATTGACAAAAGACCCGGACAATCCCTGGTAGGGGCTGTGCCGGGTCTGGTTTGCGCTGCCTGGATGCATGGGCAGATTACAGGAAGAAGGGACTTGGCTGGAACAACCGTTCCACTTCCGGGATGTACTTCTTGTCCACCAGGAACATCACCACGTGGTCATCCTGCTGGATCCGGGTGCGATCGTGGGCAATCAGCACCTCATCACCGCGCACTATGGCGCCGATTGTGGTGCCGGGCGGCAGCTTGAGCTCGCCGACCGTCTTGCCGACCACCTTGGAGGTGTTCTCGTCACCGTGGGCGATCGCCTCGATGGCCTCGGCCGCACCGCGGCGCAGGCTGTAGACGTTGGCGATGTCGGCCCGGCGCACATGGGTCAGCAGGGCCGAGATGGTGGCCTGCTGGGGCGAGATGGCGATGTCGATGGAGCCGCCCTGCACCAGATCCACGTAGGCGCTGCGCTGGATCAGCACCATTGTCTTCTTGGCGCCCATCTTCTTGGCGAGCAGGGCCGACATTATGTTGGCCTCGTCCTCGTTGGTCACGGCGATGAAGACGTCGATCTGGTCTATGTGCTCCTCGGCCAGCAGCTCCTGATCCGCCGCGTCGCCGCAGAAGACTATGGTGTTCTCCAGCACCTCGGAGAGCTGCTCCGCCCGCTTCTGGTTGCGCTCGATAAGCTTGACGCTGTAGCGCTTCTCCAGCTGGCGGGCGAGGCCGGCGCCTATGTTGCCGCCGCCGACGATCATGATGCGTCGGTAGGGGCTCTCGAGGCGCTGCAGCTCCGACATCACGGCGCGGATATGGCCCGCCGCCGCCACGAAGAACACCTCGTCATCCGCCTCTATGATGGTGGTGCCTTGCGGGCGGATGGAGCGCCCCTGACGGAAGATGGCGGCGACCCGGGTCTCTATGTTGGGCATGTGATCCCGCAGGGTGGAGAGCGCATTGCCCACCAGGGGGCCACCGTAGTAGGCCTTGACCGCCACCAGACCCACCTTGCCACCGGCAAAGTCCACCACCTGCAGCGCACCCGGATACTCGATCAGCCGACGCACATAGTCGGTCACCAGCTGTTCGGGGGCGATCAGGTGATCTACCGGCACGGATTCCGGCAGGAACAGGCGATCCCGCTCCACCAGATAGGCGGGGGAGCGAATGCGCGCCACCTTGTTCGGGGTGTTGAACAGGGAGTAGGCCACCTGGCAGGCGATCATGTTGGTCTCGTCGCTGTTGGTGACCGCGACCAGCATGTCCGCATCCTGGGCGCCCGCTTCGCGCAGCACCTTGGGGTGGGCGCCGTGGCCGTTCACCACCCGCAGGTCGAACTTGTCCTGCAGCTCCCGCAGCCGGTCGCTGTCGGTATCAACTATGGTGATGTCGTTGTTCTCGCCGGCCAGGTTCTCTGCCAGGGTGCCACCGACCTGGCCAGCGCCCAGAATGATGATCTTCATAGGGACCCCTCAGGGAACGAGGATGCGTTGCAACGGATGGCAATCTGGTCAGGGTCAGTCGTCAACATGATGATTCTCATAGGGAAAGCTTGCTCGATGTTGCGCAATCATGGGTGCCGTCAAGCGGCACCCGTCATCTTCATGGCCATTGCTCTGCTTACCGCTTGATCAGCTTGGCATAGTAGAAGCCATCCATCTCGGCTTCGCCCGGCAGGAACTGGCGGCCCGGACACGCCGGCGTGTCCTGTTCGTGCAGCGGCACCAGGGTGGCATCCGGGGTAGCAGCCAGGAAGGCGCGGATCTGTTCGCGGTTCTCTTCCGGCAGCACTGAGCAGGTGGCGTAGAGCAGAGTACCGCCGCTTTTCAGTTTCGACCAGAGAGCGATCAGAATACGGCGCTGCAGCTCTGCCAGCTCGCGGATGTCCTGATCCCGGCGCAGCCACTTGATGTCGGGGTGGCGGCGGATGACGCCGGTGGCGGAGCAGGGGGCATCCAGCAGGATGCGATCGAACTGACCCTTGGGCCACCAGAGTTCCGGGGTGCTGGCATCACCGTGGATCACCTCGGCCTTGAGGCCGATGCGATCCAGGTTCTCCTGCACTCGCTTGAGGCGATGTTCGTCGGCATCGACGGCCACCACGCCGGCCAGCTTGGGCTGACGCTCAAGCAGGTGAGCCGTCTTGCCACCGGGGGCGGCGCAGGCATCCAGCACCCATTCGCCCGGTTGCGGGTCTAACAGTCGGGCTGCTTGCTGGGCAGCACCGTCTTGTACCGAGCAGTCGCCTGCCTCGAAGCCGGGCAGCTTGGTCACGTCGCAAGGGCGTTCCAGCAGGATGCAATCTTCCCCTTCCTCACCGGCCACCGCATTGATGCCCACTTCGGCCATGCGGGCCAGCATCTGCTCGCGGCTCTGGCGCTGGCTGTTGTTGCGGATCCACATGGGCGGGCGCTGGTTGTTGGCCTCCATGATGAATTCCCAATCTTCGGGATAGGCCTGGCGCAGGCGTTTGGTGAGCCACTCCGGGTGGCCGAGGCGAATACTGGGAACGCGGTCGATGCGCAGCAAGATGACTTCGGCGCTGCGCTGGAAGTTGCGCAGCACACCATTGATGAGGCCGCGCAATGAGGTGCCCTTGAGCAGTTTGACGGCGTTGACTGTCTCGGCCACGGCGGCGTGGGCCGGAATGCGGGTGTAGATGAGCTGATAGAGACCGACCAGGATCAGATAGTGGAAGATGCGGCTCTTGTTCTTGAGCGGCTTGTCCATCATCTCGTTGACCGCCGCATCGAGGCGGGGCAGCCAGCGCAGGGTGCCGTAGCAGAGTTCTTGCAGGAGGGCGCGATCGCGGGGCGCAACCTTCTCCTGGGCAGCAGGCAGAACAGCGGAGAGGGATTGACCCTGATCCAGCACCTGTTGAATAACGAGAGCGGCCTGTGCACGTGTTTTCATAATGTTACCTTAGATGCGCAAGTCGGGGCCTGGGCCCCGCTTGGTTCAATTCAATTGCGTGCCGGGTTCAAACCAGTCGCGGCGAGAGTTGAGCAGATCCGAGACGGACATGGCTTTCTTGCCAGGCGGTTGCAGAGTGAGCAGGCGCAGCACGCCCTTGCCGGTGGCGATGTCGATCCCCTGCTTGTCGGCCTTGAGCAGGGTGCCGGCGTTCTGGCCATGGTCACTGTCGATGACGGTGGCTTGCCATACCTTGATGGTCTGGTCAGCCACTTCAAACCAGCTGATGGGCCAGGGGTTGAACGAGCGGATGCAGCGTTCGATGGCGACGGCCTCCATGGCCCAGTCGATGCGGGCCTCTTCCTTGGAGAGCTTCTCGGCGTAGTTGGCCAGCGCATCATCTTGCGCCTCGGCAGCGGTTTCACCGGCGGCCATGGCATTGATGGTGTCGACCAGTGCCTGCGGGCCCAGCTCGGCCAGCTTGTCATACAGGCTGGCGGAGGTCTCATCGGCGGCGATAGGGCAGCTCACCTTGCGGATCATGGCGCCGGTATCCAGCCCCACATCCATCTGCATTATGGTGACGCCGGTTTCGCTATCACCCGCCCAGATGGAGCGTTGGATAGGGGCGGCACCGCGCCAGCGCGGCAGCAGGGAGCCGTGCACGTTGATGCAGCCGAGGCGCGGGGTATCGAGCACCGCCTTGGGCAGGATCAGGCCGTAGGCCACCACCACCATGAGATCGGCGCCAAGGGCAGCCAGTTCGGTCTGCGCCTCTTCCTTGCGCAGGGAGGCGGGCTGGTAGACCGGCAGATCATGGGCAAGGGCCAGCTCCTTGACCGGGCTGGCGGTGAGCTTCTGGCCACGGCCGGCCGGTTTGTCTGGCTGGGTGTAAACGGCAACGACCTCGTGGTCGGAAGACAACAACGCCGCCAGGTGACGGGCGGCGAAGTCGGGAGTACCGGCAAAAATCAGTTTCAGCTTGTTCAATGGGGCAGATCCTCAGAGGATTTTGCGGTCTTCACGGGCCATCTTTTCCAGCTTCTGGCGAATGCGCTGGCGCTTGAGCGGGGACAAGTAGTCCACAAACAGCTTGCCGACCAGATGATCCATCTCATGCTGTATGCAGATGGCGAGCAGATCGTCTGTTTCCAGCTCGAATGGCTTGCCGTTGCGATCCAGCGCGCGCACCTTGACCCACTCGGCGCGTGGCACCAGAGCGCGGTGCTCGGGCACTGAGAGGCAACCCTCTTCGATGCCGGTGCTGCCGGATTGCTCGAGGATCTCGGGGTTGATCAATACCAGAGGATCTTCACGGTTTTCAGAGACATCGATCACTATGATGCGCTGATGAATGTCGACCTGAGTGGCGGCAAGGCCTATGCCTTCCTCCGCGTACATGGTTTCGAACATATCATCTACAATGTGTTGTAACTCGGGTGTAAAGGTCTCGACAGGGGCTGCGACAGTGCGCAGACGTTCATCGGGAAAACGCAATACATCTAGAATGGCCATAGTTTTTTCTTTAGTTTCGTATAAATGCAGTCAATATTGGCGTAATTCTAGTCATTTACGCCGACAAAAAACAGCAACACTTTGCGTGCAGAAGTAACAGGGAGTGTTATGTATCTGAAGCAAACCATCCTCGCCTGCCTGCTGGCCACTCTGAGCCAGGGTGCCTTGGCCGATCAGTTGAAATTGAAAGCGGGTTATCCCGAGCGTTATGTCGTGCAAAAAGGCGACACCCTCTGGGATATTTCGGGCCAGTATCTGGCAGAGCCCTGGCTCTGGCCCCGCCTGTGGAACATCAATCCCCAGATTGCCAATCCGCACTGGATCTACCCCGGTGACGTGCTGCATCTGAGCTGGGTCAACGGCGAGCCCCGGCTCGGCAAGGCGACACAGGGGGGCAAGCCGGTAGTCCATCTCTCGCCCAAGAGCCGCTACGAGAACAAGGCCAATCCGGTCCCGACGCTGCCGCTCAGCGAGATAGGCCCCTTCCTGCAAACCGACCACATTCTGGCTGACAACCAGCAAGCGAAAAAGCTGCCCTATGTGCTCGGCAACAACGAGGCCCACATTGGTATGCTGGAGGGCGACACCCTCTATGTGCAGGGCTCGCTGACGCCTGGTCAGGACTACGGCATCTATCATCCGGGCATGGTTTACAAGGACAAACAAACCGGCGAGCTGCTGGGGCAGGAGGCGGTCTTTGTCGGCACGGCCAGAGCCGAGGAACGGCTGCCGGATGATCGCACCCGGGTCACCCTCAGTCACAATCAGCGAGAGGTGTATCAGGGGGACAAGGTGATGCCTTTCCCGCCGCAGGAAACGCTCTCCGCCGTGTTCACTCCGAAGGCGGCGCCCGTGATTTCACCGGGCTACATAGTCGATCTGCCGAGCAAGGCCCGTGGCGGTGGCAAGTTTGATGTCGTGCTCATCAACCGGGGGCTGCGGGATAAGCTTGCCCCCGGCGATGTGCTGGAGATCCGGCGCCCCGGTGCCAAGCTGGTGAGCAAGAACGGCAAGGTATCGTACAAGGAGTACTCTTCCGTCTACAACAAGGCCTTCTACTCGGCCGGCAAGCCCCCCTTGCCCTCGGAGGCTGTGGCCAGGGTCATGTTGTTCAAGGTGTATGACAAGCTGAGCTACGGCCTCATCATGCAGAGCCAGGACATGGTCAGCTCCGGCTATCAGGTCAGTAACTTCTAACGTGCCACCTCCACTCGGGCGGGTCTCGCTGTGGCTGACGCTGGATGCCGTCACCGGTATCGGCCCAGTCACCGCCGCCCGTTTGCTTGCCCACTTCGGTGGCGATATCGCCGCCCTGTTTGAGAGTGATGATGGTCGTTTGCGGGCGCTTGGTCTGCACTCGGCCCAGATACGGCAGCTAAGATGGCCACTGCCTTCGGTTGAGCAGGGGCTGAGCTGGGCCACCGAGCCTGGCAATCACCTGCTCTGCCCCGATGATCCCGCCTATCCTGACCTGTTGAAAGAGATCCCCGCCGCCCCCTTGCTGCTCTACTGTCGTGGCAATCTTGCCGCCTTGTCTGCTCCACAACTGGCGATGGTTGGTACGCGCCACCCCACCTATGCCGGCAAGGACAATGCAGCGCGCCTGTGTGCGGAACTGGTGGAGTGCGGTCTGGCGATCACCTCGGGACTCGCGCTCGGTATCGATGGTGTCTGTCATCAGCAGGCCCTGGCGACTGGTGGTATCACGCTCGCCGTGCTGGGCTCCGGCCTCGACTGCCTCTACCCCAAGCGTCATCAGGGGCTGGCTGGCCAGATCCTGGAAAATGCGGGTGTGCTCATCTCCGAGCTGGCGCCGGACAAGGGGCCGCTGGCCGAACATTTCCCTCGTCGCAATCGCATCATCAGCGGACTGGCGCTCGGAACCCTGGTGGTGGAGGCGGCCGAACAGAGTGGCTCACTCATCACGGCCCGCTACGCGCTGGAGCAGGGGCGTGAGGTATTTGCCGTTCCCGGTGCGCCGCAGAATGTGCAGGCGCTGGGCTGCAACAAATTAATCCAGCAGGGGGCCAAACTTGTATTGAGCGCGGCCGATATAGTGGAAGAGCTTCCCGGATTGGTCAGCCTGGCACGGAAACCGGATGGATTGCCTGAGCAACGGCATAATAGCGAATTGCCTTATGCCGATTTGTTGGATAACGTAGATTATGAGACCACGAGCGTGGATACCGTCGCCGAACGGGCCCAGCTTCCTGTCGAAGTGGCATTGGGCAGGTTGGTAGAGCTGGAGCTTTCCGGTGCAGTGATGGCGGTAGCCGGTGGATACGTCAGAGCGAGGAGGGCGAATCATGTTTGATGTATTGATGTACCTTTTCGAGACCTACATCCACAGCGATGCAGATGTAATGGTCGAGCAGGATGAACTCACCGATGAGCTGAGTCGGGCCGGTTTCGATAAAGACGAGATCGAGAAGGCGCTCGACTGGCTGGAGCGACTGGCCAACCTGCACGATAGCGAGCGGGAGGTGTACGTCACCGCCAGCGCGCAAGGCTCGATGCGTATCTATGCCCCGCAAGAGCTGGCTCGCCTCAGCACTGAATGCCGTGGCTTCCTGTTGTTCCTGGAACAGGCTCAGGTACTGAATGCCGAAACCCGCGAGATCTGCATCGAGCGTCTGCTCGATCTGGACAAGCCGGATATCGAGCTGGACGATTTGAAGTGGGTCGTCATGATGGTGCTGTTCAACGTACCGGGCAGTGAAAATGCCTACCAGCAGATGGAAGAGCTGGTGTTTGATGAGTCAGACGGCGTCATTCACTGACAGTCCGGTGCCGCGCTGGTAGAATTCAGGCCATCTGGATTTCAAGGCGCGGCCCATGTCAAAAATCGATCATCATCTCTTTTCTGCCCACGAACAGGCGTTCGAGCGAGAGCCGTGCCCGCAGTGTGGTGCCGAGCTGGTGATCCGACAGGGCAAGCATGGCCCCTTTCTGGGCTGCTCCGCCTATCCCACCTGTGACTATATCCGTTCCCTGACGCCATCCGGCCGCGACATCGAGAAAGTGCTCGAAGGTTCGGCCTGCCCGGATTGCGGCCAGCCGCTGGCGATCAAAAAGGGGCGTTACGGTCTGTTTGTGGGTTGTACCCAGTATCCGGCCTGCCAGCACATCGAATCCCTGCAGGAAAGCGACGATACCCAGATCCTCTGTCCCGAGTGTGGCGAGGGTCATCTGGTGAGTCGCACCTCCCGCTATGGCAAGCAGTTTTACTCCTGCGATGGGTATCCCCATTGTAAATATGTGGTTAACGACAAGCCGATCCCCATGCCTTGTCCCGAATGTGGCTGGGGCATCATGGTAGAGAAGAAAGTGAGGGGAAATCTGAGGTGGATCTGCCCGCAAAAGAAATGCGGCCATCAAAGTGAGCAGGTATAATCCCGCCGCCGTAACCAAATTGAAACGTTTTCGGCGAACTTCAACCCCCCACTTGGAGTAAGGAAATTCCCACCATGAATAAACCCTTTGTTGCCGTATTGATGGGCTCTGATTCTGATTTTCCCGTGATGCAATCTACCCTTGAAGTCCTCAAGTCGTTTGATATCACAGTGGAGGTCAAGGTTACCTCTGCGCACCGTACCCCGGCTGCGACTCATCAGTATGTGACCGATGCCGAGGCCCGTGGCTGCAAGGTCTTTATCTGTGCTGCCGGTTTGGCGGCTCACCTGGCCGGTGCCGTTGCCGGCATCACCACCCGTCCCGTGATCGGGGTGCCCATCGATGGTGGCCCGCTCAAGGGACTGGATGCGCTGCTCTCTACCGTGCAGATGCCGGGCGGCGTGCCAGTAGCAACCGTGGCGATCGGCAAGGCCGGCGCCAAGAACGCGGGTTATCTGGCGGCTCAGATGCTGGCGGTCGGAAATGATGAGCTGGCGGCCAAGGTACGTGCCGAACGCCAGAAGAATGCCGAAGAGGTGATGGCCAAGGATGCCGCCCTGCAGGCTCAACTGCTCAAGTAAGTGATAAAGCGGCAACCAGCCGGACATGTTCGCGCTTTATAACAGGACGCGCGGATGTGTACCGGCGGTTGTCGCTCTAACAGGTTCAATCCAAATAAGTGATGAGGCGGCAGCCTGGCTGCCGCATTTTTTCTATGCCCAACGAATTTGAACAAGCGGTTGCCGCCCTCCACAGTGAAGGGGTGATCGCCTATGCCACCGAGGCCGTGTTTGGCCTGGGTTGTGATCCCGACTCAGAATTGGCGGTGCAGCGTCTGCTGGCCATCAAGCAGCGTCCGGTGGAGAAAGGCTTGATCCTGATCGCCGCCGATCTGGCGCAACTGCAGGAATATATCGATGTGAGCCAGCTCAGCGCCGAGCAGCTGGCCCGGGTAGAGGCCAGCTGGCCCGGTCCCTTCACCTGGATTATGCCCGCTCGAGCCGCGACGCCGACCTGGCTGACCGGCCAGTTCGACACCCTGGCTGTGCGGGTGACGGCCCATCCTCAGGTGCAGGCCCTGTGCCGTGCCTTCGGCAAGCCACTGGTCTCCACCAGTGCCAACCTGACCGGCGAGGAGCCTGCCCGTCGGCTAGCCGAGATCGGTGAGGCTTTGGCAAGCCAGCTGGCCTATATCCTGCCCGGCGAGGTCGGGGGCCAGGCCAATCCTTCCGAGATCAAGGACGCCAGAACCGGCGCCATCATTCGCCCCTCCTGAGCGGGGCGGGCGGCCCCTTTTTTACCGCAATGCACATGGGCCTTGAGCCCTGGGTGTGACATCACAATAAAATGGACAGGGCGTTCAAGATCCTGCCTGACTGGAGACAAGATGAGCAAACCGGACGTGGCCCAGGTCAAGGCCTTCCTGTTGCAGTTGCAGGACGAGATCTGCCGTGGCCTGGAGCAGGCCGATGGTGCCGGGCACTTTGTGGAAGATGCCTGGTGCCGCGAGGGGGGGGGCGGTGGTCGCACCCGAGTGCTGCGCCATGGCGCCGTGATCGAACAGGGGGGCGTCAACTTCTCCCACGTCTATGGCGATGCCATGCCTGCCTCGGCGACGGCCCACAGGCCCGAGCTGGCGGGTCGCAAGTTCGAAGCCATGGGGGTGTCGCTGGTGATCCACCCGCACAACCCCCATGTGCCGACCAGTCATGCCAACGTCCGCTTCTTCATCGCCGAGAAAGAGGGCGAAGCGCCCATCTGGTGGTTCGGCGGCGGTTTCGACCTGACCCCGTTTTACCCGTTTGCCGAGGATGTGCAGCACTGGCACCGGGTATCGCACGACCTCTGCCAACCCTTTGGCGAGCAGGTCTACCCCGAGTTCAAGTCCTGGTGCGATCGCTACTTCTTCCTCAAGCATCGCAACGAGACGCGCGGCGTGGGCGGCCTCTTCTTCGATGACCTGAATCGCTGGCCGTTTGCGGATTGTTTTGCCTTCATGCAGGCGGTCGGCAAGGGCTATCTCGATGCCTACCTGCCGATTGTCGAGCGGCGCAAGGCCCAGCCCTATGGCGAGCGGGAGCGGGAGTTCCAGCTCTATCGCCGTGGTCGTTATGTGGAGTTCAATCTGGTCTACGACAGGGGCACCCTGTTCGGGTTGCAGACCGGCGGACGCACCGAGTCGATCCTGATGTCTATGCCACCACTGGCCCGTTGGGAGTATGACTGGCAGCCGGAATCGGGCAGTCCGGAGGCCTTGCTCTACACTGACTACCTCACGCCACGAGAGTGGCTGTGACCAGAGGGGCCATGATGGCCCCTTTTTACTGGCCGATATTCGGCTTGTTCCCGCGCGAGAAAACCCGTTAAATCGGAATATTGCCCTCTGATGGAACTCCTTGATGGATCGTTATCTGGTTTTTGGCCACCCGGTGCGCCACAGCAAATCCCCCTTTATCCACACCCTGTTTGCCAGGCAGACCCAGCAAGAGCTGGAATATGGTCTGGCCGAACCCGCCATCGACGAGTTTGCCACGGCCCTGCGCGCCTTCTTTGCGCAAGGGGGCAAGGGGTGCAATGTTACTGTCCCTTTCAAGGAGCAGGCCTTCGCGCTGGTCGACAGATTGAGCCCGAGGGCCAAGCGGGCTGGGGCGGTCAATACCATCAAGCTGACCGACGATGGCGTGCTGCTGGGAGACAATACCGATGGTGCCGGTCTGGTGGCGGATCTCAAGGCCCACGGCGTGACCCTGACGGGCGGCCGGATCCTGCTGCTGGGCGCAGGGGGCGCCGCCCGTGGTGCCCTGGCGCCCTTGCTGGCCGAGCATCCGGCCGAACTGGTGATTGCCAACCGCACCCACGCCAAGGCGGAGCAACTGGCGGCCGAGTTTCACGATCTGGGGGTCGTCACGGCCCAGCGCTATGAGCTGCTGGAGGGGGTGTTCGATCTCATCATCAATTCCACCTCTGCCAGCCTGCAAGGAGAGCTTCCGCCTCTCGCCCCTGCGCTGATCCACGCCGATATTGCCATCTACGACATGATGTATGGTGCCTCGGATACCCCCTTCATCGGCTGGGCCAGACAGCAGGGGGCCCGCCAGATCATGGATGGGCTGGGCATGCTGGTCGAGCAGGCGGCGGAGGCCTTTACCGTGTGGCGCGGAATCCGGCCAGGGACTAAACAGGTATTGAGAGAACTGAAACGAAATCTGGGGACCCTATGAACCAAGGCATTCTGTTTCCCGAGCTGGCGGACTGGCAAGCGCACGAACAGCGGATCCATTTCCCGGCCCAGCAGAGAGGGGCTCTGGTCGATTGTTACATCAGTCGCCGGCGTCTGGAAAAGATGACTGGTCTTTCCCTCGTCAGGGAGGAGGACATACTGCGCGCCTTCGAGAGTGTGCGCTTCGACATCGAAGATATGGCAGAGAAACTCATTGAAGAACAAGAGTTTGCAGAAGATGGCGCCATCTATCTCTAAGTTTTTTTAGTTTTTTCTCAAAGCAGCGGAACTTGTGTGGAATGCCGCTGACTAACTAGATAGTTGAGGAAGTGCTAGCTAGTCACCTTTATAACTCCCCGGTATTCGTACTGGGGATTTTTTTATCTATATGAAAAACAAAGTGTTTTTTGTAATTCATTTTTCATGAAACTAAATTACATAAATTACTTTCACTTTCTGCTGCTTTGCTATACAGTTAGCAACGTAGGGTACAGAGGTAAGATGTTCTATCTTTCAGACCTTTTATTTCACGTAATTGAATGTGGCTGAATAGCAGCCCCGATGAGCATTCGTCGGGGTGTTTTTTTATGCGCAGAATTTAGAGCAAATGCTTTAATGCGGCCAGATATTTGTTAGAATGGAGGGGCTTCTTGAGGAAAACCAGTCGTCTTTGTTCTCAAGATTTAGCTTCTTCCCAATTTTTGAACTGATTGTTTCAGGCCGATACTGCACCAGTGGTACCGGCCTCATTTTTGTCCCTCCCTGCCGCCTTCATGTAATAAAATTTCATTTCCGTACTTATTGAGTGATGTACCTTCAATTCGATGGCAGAAATCTGAAAACGTTGCCATAGGGATGAAAAGTTAATTATTAATGGTAATTAACTTTTCATCCCATTGTTAAAAAAGGCTTTTATCAAATTTTCTTGAGGAAGAGTATAGGCGGGGATCGAGGGTTGGTGGGACGTCATCAAACTGAAAGTCTTTCAATCAGCGGAGGGTCAACTCCGCCAATTGCAAGGAGGGGATAGCAGTATGATGGAGGAATGCATTATTCCTCGATCTGCTCTTGCTCATCACCTTCGGCGATCTCGTCCGCCCCGGCCAGATACCAGCCAGACAGAGTCTGGGCCAGTTTTTCCACCCCGATATTGTTGAGGGAGGAGAAGGCTTCTACCTGGATTTGCGGGCCCAGGTCGGCAATGGCCTGACGAACCTTGATAACCTGATTGTTGCGCGGACCCGGGCTCAGCTTGTCCGCCTTGGTCAGCAGCAGCATGACCGGCAGTTCACGGTGGGAGCTCCACTCCAGCATGTTCATGTCGGTATCTTTGAGCGGGTGACGGATGTCCATCAGGATCACCAGGCCTTTCAATGACTCACGACGCTGCAGGTATTCTGCCAGTGACTTTTGCCACTTGAGCTTCATTTCCAGCGGTACTTGTGCATAACCATAGCCCGGCAGATCGACCAGACGCTTGCCCGGTTCCAGTTCAAACAGGTTGATCAGCTGGGTGCGGCCCGGGGTTTTACTGGTGCGAGCCAGGTTCTTGTGCTTGGTTAAGGTGTTCAATGCAGATGACTTACCGGCATTGGAACGGCCGGCAAACGCAATCTCGACACCCCCATCATTTGGCAGGTGACGGATGTCGGGTGCGCTGGTCACAAAATGCACCTTATTGAAATTCAGAGTTTGTGTATCCAACGTAAATTCCCCATAGAGATAGAGGGTTATAGAGTTACTTTTTTGTGAAATCGTGTAAAATGGCGTCGCTTAAACGCGTTTATTTTAACATGCCTTCAGCGGCATGGGATCTGGAAGCCTAATAACGAGAAGTTGGAACGCCATGAAGAACCTAGTCATTACTCTTGCTCTGATGGTTGGCGTAACGGGGATGGCACAAGCCAAGGGCGATGCCGCTGCGGGACAATCCAAGGCTGCCGTGTGTGCGGCTTGTCATGGACCGGACGGAAACAGCCTTGTCGATATGTATCCCAAGATTGCTGGTCAGCACGCATCATATATCAAAAAGCAATTAGTTGAACTGAAGGCTGCAGCTTCTGGCCAAATTGGTCGAGTTGCGCCCATCATGGGGCCTATGGCGCTTCCCCTGTCCGACCAGGACATGGAAGACCTTGCTGCCTACTTCTCCAGCCAGAAGGTAACACCGATTGCGGTGCCTGATGACGCTGTAGCAGCGGGTAAAGCGCTCTATATGGGTGGTGACATGAGCCGTGGTCTGGCTGCGTGTACCGCTTGTCACGGTCCGCGGGGCTCGGGTGTCGAGCAGGCCAAATATCCGAGCCTGTCCGGCCAGCATCCTGCTTATATCAAAGCCCAGCTCACCGCGTTTCGTGCGGCTGCCCGTGAGAACGACCCGAACAGCATGATGCGGGACGTTGCCAAGAAGCTGACCGATCAGGATATAGAAGCCTTGTCCAAATACGTGGCCGGTTTGCACTGAAAACGCATTATGATGTACCCCATTGATATTAACGAGGAGCCACTGGCTCCTCGTTTCTTTTTGGCCTTTAACTCCATTTGGCCAATTTTTTCTCGCATTGTTGTAAGAGATCCCCCATTCATTGGCCTGGCCAGGGCTTAAACATTTTTCAAAAAATTTTTAGTAATTCATTAATTTCAATATGTTAAATGACAATAAGCAATTTATATCCGTTTGAAAACGTTCTTGGTGGATTGAGTCGTTTTATTAAGTTGATACAGTGGATGCATGGAGTGGCCCACGAGGCGATTCACGACCGGGATGTTGTGAAGACAGGATGTCGATGCGGCGGGATGCCACAGGACCACGCAAGTGACAGGCAAGGGATTGAAATACCAGGATGGTGACTGCTCAGGAAGAGCGGGGCTGCGGGATGCAACCACCCCAGAGTGATGGCCGGAGGCCGTCTCCATGGGTCAAGCAAGCACACGCACATTCAGGAACGACCATTAAGGTCAGGACGACCATATACAAAGATATGATGCGCAGAGGTATCACCACGGACAGGGTGATTTGCAGCCAGGGATGGGACTCGCATAAACATATCGAGGCAGCTTCGGCTGCCTTTTTTCTTTTGGGTCATTAACCCGATTAGCCATTCTGTGTCAAAATACCAGCAACATGCCCAGAGGATACCGATCCTGCGGTGTTCAGAGGCCAGAAATGGTCGGGTTGGTGCAGGATCCCGCTCTTGTTTCTGATCCACTGTCCCCCGTGTCAGTATCCTCCCCGGATGGTCTCATCCCGGGTGCGGCTTCAATCCAGTTATTTGTCGGAGTCAGTCATTCATGTCGGCTAAACAACCCAACCGCAAGCCTACCGGTAAGCGCAAAGAATCAGATGCCAGTGCCCTGGAAGGCCGTGAGCGCAAACGCGCCGCCAAGCGTAAGGGCTTGAAGGCGGGCTCCCGCCAGCAGGCAGAACAGTCCAGCAACAAGAATGGCAAGCAGGCCAAGGATCCGCGTATAGGTTCCCGCAAGCCTATCGCGCTGATCGTGGAAGAGAAGAGCGGCAAGCCGGTTGCGCCCAAGCCGGTGAAAGAGAAGAAGCTGGTAATGACGCCCGAGCAGGAGCTGGCCGCCATCGAGAATGATGATCGCCTGAACGATCTGCTGGATCGCCTCGATGCCGGTGAGACTCTGGAAGCAACCGAGCAGACCTGGGTTGACCAGCGTGTCGATCGCTATCAGGAGCTGATGGATGAGCTTGGCATCATAGACAACGATGATGACGAAGACGACGATGGCTCCTTCGACGATGCCGGCTATGACGAGCCGAGCCAGCCCGCCTCCGAAGAGGAGCTGTGGGACCGCTTCACCCAGGTTGACTATCAGCCAGAGCCCAAGCCTGAGCCGAAGAAAAAGTGATGAGTGGATGGATGCTGGCCGCCCTGTTGGGCGGCCTGATTTTGCTGGGGCTGGCCTGGTATGCCGGTACCCTGCTGGCCCGTCTCAAGCGCCAGCGTGATATGCAGGTGCAGGCCGTTGCGGCCCGCAATGAGCGTATCCTCGACAGTGTGCGGGTGATTGCCCATGCGGTGCGGGACGGTCAGTGCGACTACTCCGAAGGCGCCATCCGGCTGACCAATTTGCTGGATGCCTTGCAGATCCAGGGCGGTCGGGCCTTTGCCAGCGAATTTCCGGGCTTGTACAGTCTCTATGAGAAGGTGAAAGAGATGCCGACTCATGAGGCGAGACGGGCCCTCAAGCGCAATGAAGTGATGAAGATGGATCTCGAACGCAGTGGCTATGAGGCCGAGCTGGAGGCGCAGATCCTCAAGGATGTGGCCCAACTGAAGGATTTTCAGTTAAGCCGGTGAGCCGATAACAAAAAAGAGGAAGCAAGCGTGCAAGCAGAACAGATTGTGTGGGATCAGGCCCTGATCGAAAAATATAACTACAGCGGCCCGCGCTACACCTCCTATCCCACCGCGCTGGAGTTCAACGAGCGCTTCGGCTATCCGGACTTCGTTCACGCCGCAGGCCAGTATCCGGCGCGCAACCTGTCTCTCTACGTGCACATCCCTTTCTGTCACAAGCTCTGCTACTACTGCGGCTGCAACAAGGTGATCACCCGTCACCAGCACAAGGCCGATCAATACCTCGACTATCTCGAGCAGGAGATCAAGGCCCAGGCCCCCCTGTTCAAACACCGGCTGGTGACCCAGCTGCACTGGGGCGGCGGCACGCCCACCTATCTCAACGAAGCCCAGACCCGCCGTCTGATGGCCATGTTACGCGAGCACTTCCAATTCGCGGACGAAGGCGAGATCAGCATCGAAGTGGATCCGCGGGAGATCGAGCTCACCATGCTGGATGTGCTGCGTGAAGTGGGGTTCAACCGCATCAGCCTCGGCGTGCAGGACTTCAACAAGGCGGTGCAGGTTGCGGTCAATCGCGAGCAGGACAACGACTTCATCCGCGCCATGCTGGAGCGTGCTCGCGAACTGGGCTTTCGATCCACCAACCTGGATCTCATCTACGGCCTGCCGCACCAGAATCGCGACAGCTTCCACCACACCCTGGAAGAGGTGCTCAAGACGGATCCGGCCCGCCTCTCCATCTTTAACTATGCCCATCTGCCGAGCCGTTTCGCCGCCCAGCACAAGCTGAAAGAGGAAGACATGCCGGCCCCCCGGGAGAAGCTGGCCATGCTGCAGGACACCATCGCCTTCCTCACCGGTCAGGGTTACCAGTTCATCGGCATGGATCACTTCGCCACGCCCGATGACGAGCTGGCGGTGGCCCAGCGCGAGGGCAAGCTGCACCGTAACTTCCAGGGCTACACCACCCAGGGGGATTGTGATCTGCTGGGGCTGGGGGTCTCCTCCATCAGCATGATCGGCGATGCCTATTCCCAGAACCAGAAAGAGCTCAAAGCCTATTACGCTCAGGTAGAAACGTTGGGCCATGCCCAGTGGAAGGGGTGCTCTCTCAACCAGGACGATCTGATCCGCCGTGAGGTGATCAAGCGCCTCATCTGTGACTTTAGCCTGAACTTCGCCGCCGTCGAGCAGGCGCACGGCCTGGTCTTCAGTGAGTACTTCGCCGACGATCTCAAGCTGTTGCAGACCTTTGTCGACGACGGTCTGGTACGCATGAGCGAAGAGGGACTGGAGGTGGTCTCCACCGGTCAGCTGCTCATTCGCAACATCTGCATGTGTTTCGATGTCTATCTGCGCAACAAGGCGCGCCAGCAGCAGTTCTCCCGGGTGATCTGAACCGGCAGCTCGGCGCTGAAGATAAAAAAACCGCCTCTCGGCGGTTTTTTTATAAGCAAGCGGTTCAAGACTCAGCGGCTGGCGGCGCGGGCACTCAGCTCGGCTTTCTCGCCATCGCTCAGGAAGGCCAGGGTCAGGCCGTTTTGCTGGGCGGTGCGGATCTCGCTCGCCGTCATGCCGGCGGCCGGGGCGGCCACCTCGTATTCGTGGGGCAGGTCTATGCCTTCGACCGCAGGATCGTCCGTGTTGAGGCAGGCAAGCACGCCGGCGGCCAGGAACTGGCGGATCGGGTGTTCGGTCAGGCTTGCCACAGTGGTGGTCTGGAGGTTGGAGGTGAGGCAGGATTCGATGCCGATGCGGTGCTCCGCCAGATAGGCCATCAGACGGGGATCCTGGATCGCCTTGACGCCGTGGCCGATACGCTCGGCGCCCAGATCGCGGATGGCTTGCCACATGCTCTCGGGGCCGGCGGCTTCACCGGCGTGCACGGTCACGCGCATCCCCGCATCGCGCACCTTGCGAAAGTGCTCGGTGAACAGCTCGCCCGGGAAGCCCAGCTCGTCGCCGGCCAGATCGACGGCAACCAGCTTGTCGCGGTGGGCCAGACAGGCCTCCAGTTCGATGCGGCACTGCTCGGTGCCGAAGGTGCGGCTCATGATGCCGATCAGGTTGGTCTTGATGCCAAAGTCGCGGCTGCCGGCAGCCACGCCATCTATGATGGCCTCCACCACGCCTTGCGGGTGCAGCTTGTGAGCCATGGCCATGTAGGCCGGGCTGAAGCGAAGCTCGGCGTAGTCGATACCGGCACGCAGCAGATCTTCCACGTTCTCGTAGGCGACCCGGCGGCAGGCGTCATAGTCGGCCAGCACGGCCACGCCCCAGTCCAGCTTCTTGAGGAAGGCGACCAGACTCGGTTCGTTCTCGACGATCTGCACGTGGGGGCGCAGCGCCTCCAGTTCATCGGCGGGCAGCTGGATATTGTGCTGACGTCCCAGCTCGAGGATGGTCTGCGGACGAATGTTGCCGTCCAGATGGCGGTGCAGGTCGGTCAGGGGGAGAGATCTGTCAATCATGGTGACGCCTTCTTCGAGTCGGGTTTGAAAGCCTGCCATTCTAGGCAGGGCTCTCAAAAAAGATACCCCGTTTGAAATCAAACGGGGTCTTATTGGTCAGTGATTTGCGAAGGCGTGATGGGAATCGTTTTTCCCGAGGATTCAGGAGAGGTCGAGTTCCTTCAGCTTGCGAGTCAGGGTGTTGCGACCCCAGCCGAGCAGGCGGGCGGCCTCCTGTTTGTGGCCATGGGTGTGATCCAGTGCCGTCTCCAGCATGATCCGCTCGAACTGGGGCAGGGCATCGGCCAGGATATCGGTCTCCCCCAGCGCCAGCTTGCTGGCGACCCAATCCTGCAACTGCTGCTGCCAGCCACCGGTCAGGGCTGGCTGGCCCGGCTCGGCCGCGCTGGTGATGGGGGTCAGCAGCTCGGCGGGCAGATCCCCGACCAGCACCTCCTGGCCAGAGGCCATCACGGTCAACCAGCGGCAGACGTTCTCCAGCTGGCGTACGTTGCCCGGCCAGGGCAGGCGGCTGATGTAGGCCTGGGTGTCCGGATGCAGGCTCTTGGCCTCCACGTTCAGCTCCTTGGCGGCGCGCAGCAGAAAGTGCTGGGCCAGCTGGGGTATGTCTTCACGGCGCTCCTTGAGGGCCGGAATGTGGATGCGGATGACGTTGAGGCGGTGGAACAGATCTTCCCGGAATTCGCCGTCGGCGACCCGCCTCTCCAGATTCTGGTGGGTGGCGGCGATGATCCGCACGTCCACCTGCACCGGTTGATGGCCACCGACCCGGTAGAACTGGCCATCGGCCAGCACCCGCAGCAAGCGGGTCTGCACATCCAGCGGCATGTCGCCTATTTCGTCGAGAAACAGGGTGCCACCGTCGGCCTGCTCGAAGCGGCCGTGACGTATGTTGTTGGCGCCGGTGAAGGCCCCCTTCTCATGGCCAAACAGCTCGGATTCGATGAGATCTTTCGGGATGGCCGCCATGTTGAGGGCGATGAAGTTTTTGTGGGCGCGCGGGCTGTGCTTGTGCAGCGCGTGGGCGACCAGCTCCTTGCCGGTGCCGCTCTGGCCGTTGATCAGCACAGAGATGCTGGAGCGCGACAGCCGGCCTATGGCGCGAAACACCTCCTGCATCGCCGGCGCCTCGCCGATGATCTCGGGTGTGGCGGTGGCTTCTTGCTGACGAGACTTGCGCTTGGTGCGCTGCTCTTTCAGGTGATTCTCGGCGCGGCGCACCAGGGTGACCGCCTCGTCGATGTCGAACGGCTTGGGCAGGTACTCGAAGGCGCCGCGCTGGTAAGCGTTGACCGCGCTGTCCAGGTCCGAGTGGGCCGTCATTATGATGATGGGCAGATCGGCCTGGCGGCGGTGGATCTGCTCCAGCAGGCTGAGGCCGTCTATGCCGGGCATGCGGATATCGGAGAGGATCACATCCGGCGATCGCATCTCCAGCGAGCTCAGCAGGGCCTCGCCGTCGGCGAAGCTCTCGCACTCGAAGCCTTCGCTGCCGAGGGTGCGTTCCAGCACCCAGCGGATAGAACTGTCGTCATCGACGATCCACACTTTTGCTGTCATGACGTTCCCTTATTTGCGAAGCGGTAGAAAGATGGTGAATTCGGTGTGGCCTGGCCAGCTGATGCAGTCGATCCGCCCCTTGTGCTGATCGATCAGGTTCTGGGCGATGGAGAGGCCGAGCCCGGTGCCTCCCTCCTTGCCGGTGATCATGGGGTAGAAGAGGGTATCGCGGATGGCATCGGGAATGCCGGGGCCGTTGTCGATGATCTTGATCTCGGCCGCCAGCCGGTAGCGCTGGCCGTGGATGGTGATCTGGAAGGCGGTGCGGGTCTTGATGCGGATGAGCCCGGTTTGCTCGCCTATGGCCTCGGCGGCGTTGCGCACCATGTTGAGAAACGCCTGCTGCAGCTGATCCGGCTCCATCTCGAATTCCGGAATGCTGGGATCATAATCCCGTTCTATGCGGACCGTCGGCGGCAGCTCCAGCTCCACCAGGCGGCGTACCTGTTCCAGCACCGAGTGGACATTGTGCATCTGGTGACGACCCGGGCGTTGTGGACCGAGCAGGCGATCGACCAGCACTCGCAGCCGGTCGGCCTGCTCTATGATGATGCCGGTGTATTCACGCAAGGCCGGATCCGGCAGCTCTTTTTGCAACAGTTGGGCCGCGCCGCGCAGGCCGCCGAGAGGGTTCTTTATCTCGTGGGCCAGACCGCGCACCAATTCCTTGGCCGCCTGCTGCTGGGCATGTTGTTGCAGCTCCTGGCTGATCTTCTTCTGCTGATCGATCTTGCGCAGCTCCACCACCATCAACCTTTGTTCATGGTCGGCGAGCGGGCTCACGCTCATCTCCACCAGTCTGGGTTCTCCTTCCACCACCAGGGTCACTTCGCTGTCGGTGAAGCCCTGCCCCGAGGTGAGGCACTGCTTGAGACGTTGCAGATCGAGGGAGATGTGTTCCAGCAGATGGGGCAGCTCGATCCCGATCAGCCGGCGCTGGCTGAGGGAGAGCAGTTGTTCGGCCGCCGGGTTGACGAACTGGATGCAGAGCCGCTCATCCATCAGGATGACGGCGGTCAGCAAGTTATCGAGCAGTATCTTGGCTTGATCCGGGCGGGTTGGCACAGGTTTCTCCCTAAAACGGTGCTATACACCAGTAATGCACCAACGTGGTGCATTTAGTCTACCCGTATCGATGCACAGGATCACCCCTTGTTGGGGAGCGGGGTCACTTTTGGTGCCGGATTGAGGCTGGCTCGGTGCAGGTAGAAGGTGACTACCCTGGATTTAGCAAGGATCGTACCGTCTTTGGCCAGCAGCTCGAGTTGGGCCTCGTGCGCACCGCGATCCAGGTTCTCGACCCGAATGGCCAGGCCATTGTTGACTATGGGGGCCGCCTTGCCATCCAGCGTCAGGCGCACGTCGTACTGGGTCGGCGCTTTCGGGCTGATCTGGCCCTGGAACACCACGTTGCCCGTGTTGTCGCGCAGCGTGCTGCCCTGTTCTGGTGAGAGCAGCTCGATCACCAGCTTGGCCGCTTCCTTCTCCTTCTTGGCATCGACGCCGGTCAGGCTGTTGAAGTTCTCCACCTGTACCGAGCGCGGCGAGCTGCCAATGAGAGGGGCAACCCGCAGATCCACTTCTTTGGCCTGCTGGCCGGGGGGAGGGGCATCCGTGTAGTGGACGACACCCTTGCTGTCTGTCCAGGAGTACACCTTGGCGGCCTGAGCCCCCATGCTCGCCAGCAGCAGACTCAGTGCCCATACGGGGTATGTGTTTCTCATCCATCTCTCCTTGACGGGATTTTGCTTAATCCTATCAGAGAAAAAACCCGCCTGTTGGCGGGTTTGGTCAAGTTCTGAGCTGTGGTCCGGATTAAACGGAGTAGTACAGTTCAAACTCCAGCGGGTGCGGGGTCATGCGCACGCGGTCAACATCCTGCTGTTTCAGTTCCAGGTAGGAGTTGATGAAGTCATCGCTGAACACGCCACCGCGGGTCAGGAACTCGCGATCGCTGTCCAGTGCGGCCAGGGCTTCGTCCAGAGAGCCGGCAACGGTCGGCACTTCGGCGGCTTCTTCCGGCGGCAGGTCATACAAGTTCTTGTCCATGGCATCGCCTGGATGGATCTTGTTGATGATGCCGTCCAGACCGGCCATCAGCTGGGCTGCGAACGCCAGGTACGGGTTGGCAGCCGGATCCGGGAAGCGTACTTCGATGCGACGGGCTTTCGGGCTCGGCACTACCGGGATACGGATGGAGGCAGAGCGGTTGCGGGCGGAGTAGGCCAGCATGACAGGTGCTTCATAACCCGGCACCAGACGCTTGTAGGAGTTGGTGGTCGGGTTGGCGAAGGCGTTGATGGCCTTGGCGTGCTTGATGATACCGCCGATGTAGTGCAGTGCCATCTCGGACAGACCGCCGTACAGGTCGCCGGCGAACAGGTTGACGCCGTTCTTGGCCAGGGACTGGTGGCAGTGCATGCCGGAGCCGTTGTCACCGAACATGGGTTTCGGCATGAAGGTGACTGTCTTGTTGTAGGCGTGGGCCACGTTGTGGATCACGTACTTCAGCACCTGCACTTCATCCGCTTTCAGGGTGAGGGTGTTGAAACGAGTCGCGATCTCGTTCTGACCGGCGGTCGCCACTTCGTGGTGGTGAGCTTCAACGACCTGGCCCATCTCTTCCAGCACCAGACACATGGCGGCGCGGATGTCCTGGGAGGAGTCGACCGGTGCAACCGGGAAGTAACCGCCTTTCACGAACGGACGGTGGCCCTTGTTGCCGTGCTCATACTCGGTACCCGAGTTCCAGGCGGCTTCTTCAGATTCGATTTTCACGAAGCTGTGGCCCATGGTGTTCGAGAAGGTGATGTTGTCGAACATGAAGAATTCCGGCTCCGGCCCGAACAGCACGGTGTCAGCGATGCCGCTGGCTTTCAGGAAATCTTCGGCACGCTTGGAGATGGAGCGCGGATCGCGGTCGTAACCTTGCATGGTGGCCGGTTCCAGCACATCGCAGACGATGTTCAGGGTGGTCTCTTCGGTGAACGGATCCAGCTTGGCGGAGGCCGCATCCGGCATCAGCACCATGTCAGACTCGTTGATGCCCTTCCAGCCGCCGATGGAGGAGCCATCGAACATCTTGCCGTCTTCGAAGAAGTCTTCGTTGACCTGGTGGGAAGGGATGGATACGTGCTGCTCTTTACCCTTGGTGTCGGTAAAGCGCAGGTCAACAAACTTGACTTCGTGTTCCTGGATCAGGGCCAAAACGTTCTGGGCTGACATGCTAAGTAACCTCCGGTGTTAAAACTCTTAGGGTGAATGCGTCATCACATTCACATAAGCCAGTATCGTGCCAAGTTTGTGACAGCTTGATTTCAGGGCATTTGCGACTATAAGCCTGCCCCAAGACCCGCCATCTCAGCGCGTTACGCCTCAAAGTAGTGCAACAGTGGATCGTTTTGGTGCACTAAAATGGTGCGCAGTATACGGTCAGCCCCCATCTAAGCAGGCTTTGAACGGAAGGTCCATGATCCCGATCCCCTGTTATGCGTGAATGCACTGCAATTCTGCTAGGCAGATCACAAAGGCGAGAGTACAATTAGCGCCCAATTTTACCCGGTGATTGAGGCGAGAATGTTAGAGAATTTACGCAATATTGCGATTATTGCGCACGTAGACCACGGCAAAACTACCCTGGTTGATAAGCTGCTGCAGCAGTCTGGAACCCTGGACCGTACCACTGATGGTCAAGAGCGTCTGATGGATTCCAACGATCTGGAAAAGGAACGTGGTATTACCATTCTCGCCAAGAACACTGCGATCCGCTGGAACGACTACCGCATCAACATCGTTGATACCCCGGGTCACGCCGACTTCGGTGGTGAAGTAGAGCGCGTCATGTCCATGGTCGACTCCGTGCTGCTGCTGGTTGATGCTGTTGACGGCCCTATGCCGCAGACTCGTTTCGTGACCCAGAAAGCCTTCGCCCAGGGTCTGAAGCCGATCGTGGTCATCAACAAGATCGACCGTCCGGGTGCTCGTCCTGACTGGGTAATGGATCAGGTATTCGACCTGTTCGACAACCTGGGTGCCACCGATGAGCAACTGGACTTCAAAGTTGTCTACGCCTCTGCACTGAACGGTTGGGCTACCCTGGATCAGGGCGTTGAGTCCGACAACATGGAACCCCTGTTCCAGGCCATCGTTGACAACGTCGAGCAGCCGAAGGGTGACCCCGCCGGTGCCTTCCAGATGCAAATCTCCCAGCTGGACTACAACTCCTACGTGGGTGTTATCGGTATCGGCCGCATCAGCCGTGGTCGCGTCAAGACCAACCAGCAAGTCACCGTCGTCGGTGCCGATGGCAAGACCCGTACCGGCAAAGTCGGTCAGGTGCTTGGCTACCTGGGTCTGTCCCGTACCGAAGTGGTTGACGCGCAAGCGGGCGACATCATCGCCATCACTGGTCTGGGCGAGCTGAAAATCTCCGACACCATCTGTGACAACGGCGCTGTTCAAGCCCTGCCGCCGCTCTCCGTTGACGAGCCGACCGTGAACATGACCTTCCAGGTCAACACCTCACCGTTCGCCGGCAAAGAAGGCAAGTTCGTGACCTCCCGCAACATCCTGGAGCGTCTGAACCAGGAGCTGGTCCACAACGTGGCCCTGCGTGTGGAAGAGACCGAAGATCCGGACAAGTTCCGCGTATCCGGTCGTGGTGAATTGCACCTCTCCATCCTGATCGAAAACATGCGTCGCGAAGGCTACGAGCTGGCGGTATCCCGTCCGGAAGTTATCCTGCGCACAGTGGACGGCGTTCTGCACGAACCGTTCGAAACCGTGACTGTCGACGTGGAAGAGATCCACCAGGGTTCCGTGATGGAGCAACTCGGCCTGCGTAAGGGCGAGATGACCAACATGACCCCGGATGGCAAGGGCCGTGTCCGTCTTGACTTCATGATCCCGAGTCGTGGCCTGATCGGCTTCCAGACCGAGTTCCTGACCATGACCTCAGGTACCGGTCTGCTGTACCACACCTTCGACCATTACGGTCCGCACAAGGGTGGCAGCATCGGCGAGCGTCAGAACGGCGTGCTGATCTCCAACGCTACCGGCAAGGCTCTGACCTTCGCCCTGTTCGGTCTGCAAGACCGTGGTCGTCTGTTCATCGGTCACGCGACCGAAGTGTACGAAGGCCAGGTGATCGGTATTCACTCCCGTTCCAACGACCTGACAGTGAACTGCCTGAAGGGCAAGCAGCTGACCAACATGCGTGCCTCCGGTACCGATGAAGCCCAGGTGCTGACTCCGCCGATCCGCATGACCCTGGAACAGGCTCTCGAGTTCATCGACAACGATGAGCTGGTAGAGATCACGCCCAAGGCTATCCGTGTGCGTAAGAAACTGCTGACCGAGATGGATCGCAAGCGCGCTGGTCGTGCTTGATATCTGTTCCTCGACAGACAGAGAGAGGCCTTCGGGCCTCTTTTTTTATGGTCGCTCGGCGGGGTATCGTTGGCCAGCATGCCCGAACAGGTCGCATCGATCCGGCCCATGGGTGGCCAAATGGCCATGCAATCTGACACAATGCCGGCATGATGAAGACATTGGGAATCACGATGCAGCAGAAATTCGGTGGCCGTCTCGGCCATGCCCTCTCCTTTTTACGCCACGATGGTGGCCACTTCGCCCAGTTTGTCTGGGGTCGTTTCCAGCAGGACAGGCTGACGGTGACCGCCGGTTATCTGGCCTATGTCACCCTGCTCTCCCTGGTGCCCATGATTGCCGTGGTGTTCGGCATGATGTCCGCCTTTCCCGTATTCCAGACCCTGAAACAGGCGATGGAGCAGTTCGTCTATCACAACTTCGTGCCCACCGCGGGTGAGATGCTCAAGGAGTACATAGACGGCTTCGTGGCCAATGCCACCAATACCACTGCCGTCGGCATAGGCGCCCTGATAGTGGTGGCGCTGATGCTGATCTCGGCCATCGACAAGAACCTCAACTACATCTGGCGCTCTACCCAGGGCCGACCGCTGGCGCAGGCGTTTGCCATGTACTGGATGATACTGACCCTGGGCCCTGTGCTTATCGGCGCCAGCATCGCCATCTCCTCCTACATTTTCTCGCTGCGGCTGTTTGGGGCCGAGAGCCTGTTCGGCATCGGCTACCTGCTGCTGCGCGGCTTGCCGTTCCTCTTCTCCGTGCTCACCTTCCTGCTGGTCTATACCGTGGTGCCCAACTGCAAGGTGCGGCTGATACACGCCTTCATCGGCGCCCTGGTGGCCGCTACCCTGTTCGAGCTGGCCAAGCGTGGATTTGCCATCTACATCACCAACTTCCCCTCCTATCAGGCCATCTATGGCGCCCTGGCGACCATTCCGATCCTGTTTGTCTGGGTCTATCTCAGCTGGTTGGTGGTCTTGCTTGGCGCGGAAACCACCGCCTGCCTCGGCGAATATGAGCGACCGGGTGCTGATGAGTTGGCCTGATCCGGCCTCTTGCTGTTAGCATCGATGACCGCCCCCGTCAGCAGATGGGGGCGGTCATTTTGTTTCAAGAGGAGAGGGGTGTGATTGCATTGATCCAGCGGGTTTCCGAGGCCAGCGTAACGGTAGAGGGAGAAGTGACCGGGGCTATAGGTCAGGGACTGTTGGTGCTGCTCGGGGTGGAGCAGGGGGATGACGAGGCCAAGGCCGACAAGCTGCTGCACAAGGTGAGCGGCTACCGCATCTTCTCCGATGACGAGGGCAAGATGAATCTGAACGTGAGTCAGGCTGGCGGCAGTCTGCTGGTCGTTTCCCAGTTCACTCTGGCGGCGGATACCAAAAAAGGCATGAGACCCGGCTTCTCCGGCGGCGCCCACCCGGTTGAGGCCGAGCGGCTATATGACTACTTCGTGGTGCAGGCAACTGCCAGCGGCATACCGACCGAGACGGGCCGCTTTGCCGCCGACATGAAGGTGGCGCTGCTCAACGACGGTCCTGTGACCTTCTGGCTGCAGGTCTGAGAGGATGTATCGGCAGAGCCGGTGGCAATAACCGGGAGCATCGCGGCTAGGCGAGGTGGCGCGGGATTGCGTGCAGGATCACGTTGATGTAGCCGGGCACGGGGTGCGCCTGGGTGGGGCCAATCCACTCCTCGGCCAGCATGAGTGCCTGCTCCAGCTCCCTGTGGGTGCGCGGCAGCAGGTTGATGATGAGGGGACCGCGCAGCCGGGCGGCCAGGGTCTGATAGAGGTGATGCTGGAACATCAGCAGGGGGTTGCCATCCTGGCTGAACAGGTCGAGCAGCGCGAAGTCATAGGTGTCGTCGCGGGCCAGCAGGAAGGCGAGGGCATCGGCGTGGTGCAGGTGCAGCGCCCGATCAGCGGGCTCCGCCGGGTGGCGGAAGAACACTTGAAACAGGGTCAGCACCTCTTCGTCCAGATCCACGCAGTCGTGCCGTGCCTCGGGCCAGCGTGCCCCCAGGTGACGGGTGAGATCGCCGCCGCCGAGCCCCAGCTCCAGCACCCGGGTAGCCGTCACCGGCAACAGGCTGGCGATGCACTGCTGATGGGGCAGGCAGAGACTGGCCGGCTGGGCGAGGGACATGGCCGACTGCACCACGCCGTCTATCTCCAGCCAGCGGTGATGGGCATTTTCCAGTATGGAGAGGCGCCGTTCCGGCTTGGCGCTCAGGTGCAATAAGTGGTCGGCTTGGTACGCTTGCAGATTGAAGTCCATGAATTTGCACGGCAAGATGGTTTTCGACCAGTGTAACTCAAGGATGGAACTATGTACCGGGTGGTCACTCCCCAGACGGCAGCCGAGCTGGATTCTTACTACCAGCTGCGTTGGGAACTGCTGCGTAAACCCTTCAATCTGCCCGTCGGTTCCGAGCGGGATGAATACGATACCGTCGCCATCCACCGCCTGATGCTGGCCCCTGACGGCACGCCCATCGCCGTCGGCCGGTTGTTTGTCGGTGGCGACGAGGCCCAGATCCGCTTTATGGCGTTGCGCCCCGAGTTTCGCGGGCAGGGGCTGGGTGTCCGCATGGTGGAAGATCTCGAGCAGTTGGCCCGCAGCGAGAAGGTGAAGCGGCTGGTGATGAATGCCCGCCAGGAGGCGGTGGAGTTCTATCGCAAGTGCGGTTTCCTCGAGGTGGGGGAAGGCCCCGTCTCCTTCGGTCGCATTCCGCACCGCCAGATGATCAAGTCTCTCAGCCCCTTGCAGACTATCCAGTATCGCCCCGAGTGGTGCCAGGATCTGACCACCCGCTGGTCGCGGGGCATCCCCATCAGCGAGAAGATGGGGGTACACATCACCCACTACGACGGCCAGACCTTCCATCTCAAGGCCAATCTGGCGGCCAACCTCAACGTGCACGACACCATGTTTGCCGGCAGCATCTACAGCCAGTGCGTGCTGGCGGGCTGGGGCCTGATCTGGTTGCAGCTCAAAGAAGCGGGTCTGGTGGGGGATACAGTGCTGGCGGAGGGCAACATCAAGTATTACCGCCCGGTCAACGAGGAGCCGGAGGCGCGGGTGGCCCGCGAGGGAATGCCCGCCGTGCTGGCGCCGCTCAAGGCGGGAGAGTCGGCCAAGTTCAGCCTCAAGATCAAGCTGTTCAGTGGTGACAAGCTGGCGGCCGAGTTCCTCGGTCACTACGTGGTGCAGCCCATCAAGCGGCCCGGTCAGCAGGCCTGACGCTTTTCACCTCGCAAGATTGCAACAAGGCCTCATGATGAGGCCTTGTTCGTTTTACTGCTCGCTGGTCGGCGTGGGCGCTTTGGCGGGCTGTGCCGGTCGCCAGAGCGGGCTGTTGCGCCCCTGGGCCGGATAGCTCACCCCCACCTCCCAGCCACAGGAGGCCTGCTTGGCCGGGAACTCCCAGCTCAGCACGGGGGCGTCGAGCGGGCCGCGCCAGTGGCTCAGCAGCTCGGCGCAGCGCTGGCCATTCAGGGCGCCGAGATCCAGCTGCCACTGTTCGTTGACCAGATCCATGCCCCCCTGCAGGGCGAGCAGGTGAGTGATGGTGGAGGCGCCGGCCTGCTCTATCTGCAACTGGCCCTGCTCCACCTTGCCCTGCAGCTTGATGCGGTAGAAGGGGGTGTCCCCCGCCTGCATGGCTTGCCACAGCTGATCCGGGCTGAGGGTGGGCGGGGTGGCGCCCTTGAACCACTCATCCAGCAGGGGATCTATCTGCACCTTGTCCCAGAAGGGCTCGGTGGCATCAAGGGCAAAGCTCCCCTGCAGGGAGCTGCGCCAGGCGCCCGGAGTGCCACCGTGCAGCGCCTGCAGATCGGCGCTCAGATCCATCTTGCCGGCGAAGGAGACGGGGGAGTGGAGGATCTTGCCCCACTGCACCAGATCCAGTTTCTCGCCCTTGATCTGCAACCGGCTGGTCTGGCCCGGCTCGCGTCCCCACTGACCGCTCAGGCTGAGGCTGCCCTGGTCCGGCAGCGAGCTGGTCAGCTTGTTGAGCAGCCAGGCGCTGGGGGTCAGTTCACCGTCCAGCGCGCCGTTGCGGGCGCTGAGGCCGTCCCACACCAGCTCGAACCACTGGCTCTCTATCCTGGCCCGGCCGAGCAGGGGGGCGGGCTGCTGGCCCCGCAGGCCGAGATCGGTCAGATAGAGCTGCCAGCCGGTCAGCGACAGCGGCAGGGCATCGTCGAACGAGAGCACCTTGAGCTTGTCGAATGCCAGCTTGCGGATGTCGATCTGCTGTGGCCGCCAGCTCTGCCAATCCTGCCACCACCCCTGTGGCAGGCTGATGTCCATGCCGCTCAGGGCCATGTCTTTCAGGGTCAGCTTCTGCTGCTGGGTATCCAGCGCCAGCTCCAGATTGAATTCGCCTTCGTAGGCCTTGCCCTGCACCTCGGCGTCGATCTGCTGGGGCGAGAAGGCGACCTTGCCCTGGATGGCCTCCAGCTGGAACAGGCCGCGGCCGAGATCGCCGAGGGTCCCCGAGAAGTAGCCGGTCGGCGTGCTGCCGGCCTGCCAGTTGAAGGCGGTGAGCTGGCCGTTGAGGTTGTTGAGGGCCAGCTCCTGCTCGATGTCGTTGAAGCTGAGATCCCGGATCTGGCCGAGATCCAGGCTGACCTGACGCAGGGGAGATTCGGCCTTGGCAAGGGTGCTCCACTCGATGCGCATACCCTGGGTCTTGAGGTTGCTCAGCCGCAGGCTGCGGGCCGGCCAATCCAGCTCCATGCCGGTTTCCAGCAGGCCGTCGAACAGGTTGGTGGTCAGCTTGTCGGTACTCAGCACCTGGCCTTCCAGTCGACCCTTGAGGTTGAGGCGGGAGAGGGCCAAGGCAGGGGTTGTCAGCTGATTGATGTTGAGGCTCAGGTTGGCCTGGGGTGGCCGCACCGGATTGAGCAGCTGCCAGTCGTTGAGGGTGGCGTTGAGGCCGCTCAGGGTCAGCTCGTCACTCTGCAGGCTGAGCCGATCTATGGTGCTGTCGCTGATGGTGAGGGAGTGCACCGGCAGGTTCGGCAGCTGGTTGGGCAGCGGCAGCCTGATGACGGGGCGAATGAGATCGAGGTGGGCGATGCGCACATCCCGGTTCAGCCAGTCGATGCTCTCTATCTCCAGATAGAGCTTGTCGAGGGTCACTGCGTCGCCGTAACTCACCTGCTCGGCCAGCAGGGTGTAGGGGTGGAGCGGGTTGAACACCAGCCGCCCTATGGTGACGGGCACCCCTGTCTGCTGGCTGATCCAGCTGGCGATGGGGCCCTTGGCCCGCTCCGCATCGAACAGGCCGAGGCCGACCCAGATAAACAGCAGCAGGAAGGCGAATGTATAGAGCAGGCCGCGTAGCCAGGAATTCATGGGTGCTTTCCTCCTGTTTCGGGATGGTTGCAGGCGTTGGAGTAGTGATCTCGCAGACCCAGCCAACGGCGGATCAAGGGGTCCACGCGGGAGCCGTGTCTGTCCATCAGGCAATGTGCCCATCTTCTGCATTTGCCTTGGTCAGGCATTGGAATAGTGGTCCCGTAAACCGAGCCAGCGCCGTATCAAGGGATCGACATGGTTTGGATGACGGTCCATGAGGAAGCGCGCCATCTTCTGCACCTGCGGGATGAGCGACTGGTCGCGCACCAGGTCGGCGATCTTGAGATCGGCCAGCCCGGTCTGACGGGTACCGAGCAGTTCCCCCGGGCCGCGCAGCTCGAGATCGCGCTGGGCGATCAGGAAACCGTCGTTGGTCTCCCGCAACACTCCGAGCCGGCTCTGGGCCGTCTTCGACAGGGGAGCATGATAAAGCAGCACGCAGTGGGAGGCCACAGAGCCGCGACCGACCCGGCCGCGCAACTGGTGCAGCTGGGCCAGCCCGAGCCGCTCCGGGTTTTCGATGATCATCAGGCTGGCGTTGGGCACGTCCACCCCCACCTCGATGACTGTGGTGGCAACCAGCAGCTGCAATATGCCCGCCTTGAACTCCTCCATCACCCGCTGCTTCTCGATGGGGCGCATCCGGCCGTGTACCAGCCCGATATGCAGGCCGGGTAGCTGGTTTTGCAGCTCGGCGGCGGTATCCTCGGCGGCCTGGCACTCCAGCACCTCGGACTCCTCGATCAGGGTGCAGACCCAGTAGGCCTGCTTGCCCTCTTCACAGGCCAGCTTGACCCGCTCGATCACATCCTGGCGGCGGCTGTCCGGCAGCGCCACCGTGGTGATGGGGGTTCGGCCCGGCGGCAGCTCGTCGATGATGGAGGTGTCGAGATCGGCATAGGCGGTCATCGCCAGGGTGCGGGGAATGGGGGTGGCCGTCATGATGAGCTGATGGGGATGGACTCCCTCCCGCTCCCCTTTTTCGCGCAGGGCGAGGCGCTGGTGCACCCCGAATCTGTGCTGTTCGTCGATGATCACCAGGGCCAGGCGCTGGAACACCACCTGCTCCTGGAAGATGGCGTGGGTGCCCACCACCATCTTGACGCTGCCGTCGGCGATGGCGGCGAGCTGAGCCTCCCGCGCCTTGCCCTTCTGCTTGCCCGCCAGCCAGCCGACTCCGATGCCGAGCGGTGCCAGCCAGTGGCCGAAGTTGATAGCGTGTTGCTCGGCCAGCAGCTCGGTCGGGGCCATCAGCCCCACCTGGCAGCCGTTGCCGATGGCTTGCAGCGCCGCCAGCGCCGCGACCAGCGTCTTGCCGGAGCCCACGTCCCCCTGCACCAGCCGCATCATGGGGTAGCTGCGTTGCAGATCCTGGCCGATCTCCGCGACCACCCGGTTCTGGGCACCGGTGGGAGTGAATGGCAGGGCGCCGAGCAGTTGTTCGACCAGCGCTGGCGCCGGCTTGAGGACACGGGCTAGCTGGGTTTGCGCTTGGGCACGGACTTTCAGCACCGAGAGGTTGTGGGCCAGCAGCTCTTCCAGCACCAGTCGCTGCTGGGCCGGGTGCTGGCCGCTTTCGAGCAGCGCCAGCGCCACCGAGGGGGGCGGACGATGGAGCAGGCGCAGGGCGGCGGCCAGTTCGATTTGCTGGGGATAGAGGCCGGCGGGCAGCAGCTCCTCCACCCCGTACAGGTCGAGCTGGGCCAGCGCCTGATCGGTGAGGTTGCGCAGGGTGAGCTGGCGCAGCCCTTCCGTGGTGGGGTAGACGGGGGTGAGCGCTTCTTCGGTCTGGCCAGCTTGTTCTTCGCCGAGCAGCTTGTACTCGGGGTGGGCCATTTCCAGCCCGTATTTGCCGGGGCGCACTTCGCCGAAGCAGCGGATCAGGCGGCCCTGGCTCAGGCTGTTCTTCTGGGCTGCGGTGAAGTTGAAGAAGCGCAGGGTCAGGGTGCCCGTGCCGTCGCTGATGCGACAGACCAGCATGCGGCGGCGGCCCATCACCAGCTGAGTGTCCTGGATTTCGCCCTCGACGGCGCCGTGCAGCCCGGGTGGCAGATCGCCGATGGGCCACACCTGGGTACGGTCCTCGTAGCGCAGGGGGAGGTGGAACAGCAGATCCTGTACCGTGGCCAGCCCCAACCGCTCGAGTTTCTCCTGCATCTTGCTGCCGACGCCCTTGAGGCTGTCGAGGGAGATTTTATCCAATTTCATCAATTAGATGCCCGAAAACACTGTAAATATGTCCAGATGATAGGGGTTGTTGATGGCTCGATGCAAGCCGCGTTGCTGTGAGCCGGGCCGCCCGGGCGGCTGGAAAAAGGCGATAGCCGCATGTGACAAAGGCCTGCCGAAAAACGGGAGGCCTTTGTTGCAGCTGCCTGCGGGCGGAAGTGGGGGCGATGCGCCCCGGCGTCAGATGATGCGTTTGAGCAGGATATGAGCCCTGACCCTGTGGATCCGGGCCAGCAGCTTGCGCACCTGTTCCGGGTAGTCCTTGATCTGCTCAATCTGATCGAAGTGGCTGATCCGCTTGGTGTTGGCGAGTATGTTCTCCCGCTCCCCGTTGAACTGGGCACGCAGGTGATGGCGACGATCGTACACCAGCAGACCGTTCTCCAGATCCAGCGCCCAGGCGCGGGGGTTCAGGTTGTTGCCGGTGAGCAGCGCCCACTCGTCATCCACGAAGATCCCCTTGAGGTGGTAGGAGTTGCGCTCGCAGCACCACAGCATCAGGTTGAGACGGCCGGCATCGATGTGATGCTGGTTGCGCTCGGCAAACTTGCGCAGATTGGTCTCGTACAGATAGGGCAGGCCGCCTATGGTGGTGAATTTCTCCTCCGGCGGGATGAAGAAGTCGTTGGCCGTCTTGTCACCCACCACTATGGTCACCTTGCAGCCGCGCTTGAGCAGGGCCTCGATGTCCTTGTTCAACTCCTTGGGCGGGTTGAAATAGGGGGTGCAGATGAAGATTTCCCGCTCGGTGGCACGCACCAGGGTACGGATCATCTTGTTGAGCTGATTGCCCCGCTTGCCCAGCCCCGTCATCGGAGTGATGGCGATCTCCTGGCTGTTGACCGGCATGCTCTCGAAGCGGTACTGGCCCAGGCGCAGGCTGTGTTTGAAGCGGCGGATCGGCCCCTTCAACTGCTTGGCAGTGGGGATGTCGGTGCGATCCAGCCGCTGCACCGCTTCGCTCTTGAGGAAGAGATCGTCCACATAGTGGACCATGCAGCGGGTCAGCTCGGGGCTGGTGATCTGGTGATAACGGTCGAAACGGTAGCGATCCTGCTGATGCAGATAGATGTCGTTGAGGCTGGCACCCGAGTAGAGCAGGGTGTCATCGAAGATGAAGCCCTTGAGGTGCAGCACGCCGAGCAGTTCGCGCCCCTTCACCGGCACGCCGTAGATAGCGATCTGGTGTTCGTGGCGGGCGGCCATTTCCTGATACATCAGGTGGTTGCCCCCCTGCTTGCCCTTGCCGATCAGACCGCGCTGGGCACGGTGGAAGTCGACGAAGAGCTTGATGTCCAGGGCCGGGTTGCGCTGCTTGGCGGCGTAGAGGGCGGACAGTATCTCCCGTCCCGCTTCGTCATCCTGCAGGTAGAGGGCCACCAGATAGATGCGGTGAGTCGCGCTGGCGATGAGCGAAAGGATCCGGCTCTTGAAGTCCCGGGCGCTGTTGAGCACCTGAAACTGATCTGCGGCGACGGCGATCTGGGGCAGACGAGCCAACAGCTGTCGATAGTGTGCCGATGAATGCATAGAGAAACCTGAAATCACTGCGTTAAGCGTTCCACTCGGAGCGATGGATAGGCGATTCTAGCAACCTCGACCTGTTAGCCAAAGAAAGAATCGTCATAAAGATGAAAAAGGCCTCACATTGGAGGCCTTTTCGACAGCAGTTATGTTCAAAGGAAGCTGTAGATGATCATCGCCATGACGCCGCCGGTGGTGCCTATGATGGTCTCCATCACAGTCCAGGTCTGCAGGGTCTGCTTCTCGGAGAGGCCGAGATAGCGGTTGGCCAGCCAGAAGCCGGAGTCGTTGACGTGGGAGAGCACTATGGCCCCGCCACCGATGGCGATGGTCACGGCGGCCAGCTGGGCACCGTTCAGCCCGAGCGGTTCCAGCATGGGCAGCAGCAGGCCACAGGCGGTCAGCATGGCGACGGTGGCGGAACCCTGAATGACCCGCACCGCGGCCGCCAGTATGAAAGCCAGTGCGACTATGGGCAGGCCGGAATCCGCCAGCATGTTGCCGAGGGCGGCACCCACCCCGGAATCCACCAGGATCTGCTTGAACACGCCACCGGCACCGGTCACCAGTATGATGACACCGGCTGGCTGGATGGCACTGTTGCAGACGCTCATCACCTCATCACGGGACATGCCACGGCGGATCCCCAGCAGATAAAAGGCGGCCAGACAGGCGACCATGATGGCGGTGAAGGGGTGACCGATGAACTCCAGCCAGTTGTGCAGGGTGGAACCCGCCTCGACGAAGCGGCCGACTATGGTCTTGAGACCTATCAGCAGCAGCGGCAGACCGATCAGGCCCATGGCCAGTCCGAATGAGGGCAGGGTCTTGCAGTCGTCGTGGGCGCTGCTCTGGGCATCGGCGGGCAGCGGCACATCCACCACCTTGCTGATCAGCTCCCCGAACAGCGGGCCTGCCAGGATCAGGGCCGGCACGGCGGCGATCAGGCCGAACAGTATCATGTAGCCAAAATCGGCCCCCAGCTGGGATGCTACCAGAATGGGGCCCGGCGCCGGAATAAGGAACGCCTGGCAGGTGGCGATGCCCGCCAGCAGCGCTATGCCTATCTTCACCACGCTGCCGCCGCCGCGACGGACGATGGCAAAGGCCACCCCGATCAGCAGCACCACGGCCACGTCGAAGAAGAGCGGCAGAGCGCAGATGAAGCCGGTCAGTGACATGGCCCAGTTGGCGCGCTTGACGCCGAAGGTACCGAGCAGGGTATGGGCCACCCGGTCGAGGGCACCGGTGACCTCCATCACCTTGCCGAACATGGCGCCCAGCGCCACCACCACGGCGACGAAGCCCAGGGTGCCGCCCATCCCTTTCTGGATGGTGTTGGCGATTTCGGCCGGGTTCATGCCGGCGGCGAGGCCGGCCACCATGGAGACCAGGATGAGGGAGACGACCGCGTGCAGGCGGGCCTTCATCACCAGAAAGAGCAGCAGCACTATGGAGCCGGCGGCCGTCATGATCAGGGAGAGGTCAGACATTGTTGTGCGTTCCTTGTTCCAGATTCAGTATCGACACCCTGCCGATCCGTCGGCAGGCCATATCTTTATGATTTATTTAGATTTATGGCCAGGGCGCAAGCTCGCTTGCCCAGGTGGCTGTGAGTTCGCTCAGTCTGTGGCAGACTTCACATTTCTTGTTGTTACCGGTAACATGTTACCGGTAACGTGCTAAGTTAGAACCCATCGGCAGCACGATTTTTGAAAAATGGGATAGAGGTCAAACAATGGCGGGCAAGAGCATTATCGTGATGGGTGTGTGTGGTAGCGGCAAGTCCAGCGTCGGCCTCAAGGTGGCCCAGGCGCTGGGTGCCAAGTTCATCGATGGTGATGACCTGCACCCCAGAGCCAATATCCAGAAGATGGCCGGTGGCAACCCGCTCAACGACGAGGATCGCGCCCCCTGGCTGGAGCGGATCCGTGATGCGGCGTACAGCCTGGAACAGAAGAACGAGGTGGGCGTCATCGTCTGCTCGGCCCTCAAGAAGCAGTACCGCGACCAGATCCGCGAGGGCAATGACTCGGTGCATTTCCTGTTTCTGGATGGTGATCAGCCGCTTATCCTCGAACGTATGCGGGCACGCAAGGGCCATTTCATGCGGGAAACCATGGTACAAAGTCAGTTCGATACCCTGGAGCGCCCGGATGGCGAGGCAGGTGTATTTCACATCGATATAGACGGCACCTTCGAGCAGGTGGTTGATCGCGCCGTCACAGCATTGGAGCAAGCCCAATGATCCATCAGGTTATTTCCAGCGTCACCGCCCGCATTCGCGAGCGCAGTGCCGCCCGTCGCCAGGCTTTTCTGGCCCGCATTCAGCGCCAGGCAGAGCAGGGCAAGACCCGTGCCGCCCTGGCCTGCGGCAACCTGGCGCACGCCGTGGCCGCCTGCAGCAGTGACGAGAAGGGGCGCATCCTCGACATGACCCGTGCCAACGTCGGCATAGTCACCGCCTACAACGACATGCTGAGCGCCCATCAGCCCTATCAGGGCTATCCGGACATCATCAAAGCCGCGCTGGCCGAGCTCGGTCACAGCGCCCAGGTGGCGGGTGGCGTACCGGCCATGTGCGACGGCGTGACCCAGGGCCAGCCCGGGATGGACATGTCCCTGTTTTCCCGCGATCTCATCGCCCAGGCGACCGCACTGTCACTCTCCCACAACACCTTCGACGCCACCCTGCTGCTCGGCATCTGCGACAAGATAGCCCCGGGCCAGATCATGGGGGCGCTCTCCCACGCGCACCTGCCCACCGCCTTCGTGCCGGCCGGCCCCATGGCCAGCGGCATCAGCAACGATGACAAGGTGAAGGTACGCCAGCAGTACGCCGCCGGTGAACTGGGCCGCGATGCTCTGCTGGAGATGGAGTGTGGCGCCTATCATGCACCGGGCACCTGCACCTTCTACGGCACCGCCAACACCAACCAGCTGGTGTTCGAGGCCATGGGCCTGATGCTGCCAGGCTCCGCCTTCGTGCACCCGCACAGCGAACTGCGCCGCGCCCTCACCGAAGAGGCTGCCCGTCGCATCAGCGCCATGATCCCGGGCTCCCCGGCCTACCGCCCCCTGAGCGAGGTGCTGGACGAGCGTTCGCTGGTCAACGGGCTGGTGGCCCTGCTTGCCTCCGGCGGCAGCACCAACCACAGCATCCACATGGTGGCGCTGGCCCGCGCCGCCGGCCTGCACCTGACCTGGGACGACATCAGCGACCTCTCGGATGTGGTGCCGCTGCTGGTGCGCATGTACCCGAACGGCCCGGCCGATGTGAACGCCTTCGAACAGGCGGGCGGTGTGCCCGGCCTGATGCGTCGTCTGGCGCAAGAGGGGCTGATCCACCTGGATGCCACCCCTGTGTTTGGCGAGATGCAGGATTACCTCAGCCGTCCGGCTCTGGTGGATGGCGAGCTGGTGTGGCAGCCGGTGGGTGAAAGCACGGATCCGAGCGTATTGTCGCCGACCGGTTCCGTATTCCAGGCGACCGGCGGCACCAAGCTGCTGGCGGGCAATCTGGGCCGTGCCGTGGTCAAGGTCTCCGCCGTGGCCCCCGAATATAGAGTCATCGAGGCGCCGGCCCGGGTCTTCTCCTCCCAGCACGCGGTGGAGGCGGCCTACAAGGCTGGCAGTCTCAATCAGGATGCCGTTATCGTGGTGCGCCACAACGGCCCGGCCGCCAACGGCATGCCGGAGCTGCACAAGCTGATGCCTGTGCTCGGCAATCTGCAGAAGGCGGGTCACAAGGTGGCGCTGGTCACAGATGGCCGCCTCTCCGGTGCCTCCGGCAAGATCCCGGCCGCCATTCACGTCACCCCGGAGGCGCTGCACGGCGGTGCCATCGGCCTGCTGCGCGACGGCGACCTGCTGCGGGTGGATGCCGAGACCGGCTGCCTGGATTGCCTGACCGACTTGACCGGCCGACCCCAGGCCGACATCGACCTCACTCTGGAACAAGAGGGCTGGGGCCGTGAACTGTTCAGCGTGATGCGTCGCGCGGTATCGAGCGCCGAGTGCGGCGCCACCATCTTTGATTAAGGAAGCGTTATGCAAAACTGGAAAGTGACCCCTGCCGAGGTGTTTGCCGCCTCTCCGCTGGTACCCGTGATGGTCATCAACGATCTGGAACAGGCCCTGCCGATGGCCAAGGCGCTGCTGGACGGCGGCATCTCGGTATTCGAGATCACCCTGCGCACCCCGGTGGCGCTCGATGCCATCGCCCTCATCGCCAAGGCGATGCCGGATGTCATGGTCGGCGCCGGTACCGTGCTCAACTGCGCGCAGTTTGATGCCGCCGTGGCCGCCGGTGCCCGCTTCGTCATCTCCCCGGGGATGACACCGGCGCTGCTGGCCCATGCCGCCAACAGCACGGCGCCTTTGATTCCGGGTGTTGCCACCGCCTCCGAAGTGATGCAGGCGCTGGAAGCAGGCTACGACCATCTGAAGTTCTTCCCGGCCGAAGCGAATGGCGGCACCAAGGCGCTGGCTGCCATCGCAGCACCGCTTCCCCAGATCAAGTTCTGCCCCACCGGCGGCATAGGCCCGAAAAACGTGGCCGACTATCTGGCGCTGAAATGCGTCGCCACCGTTGGCGGCTCCTGGATGCTGCCGGCCGATGCGGTCAAGAGCGGCAACTGGGAGGAGGTGACTCGCCTCTCTCGCGAAGCGGTCGAGCTGGTTAAACGCTAAACCCGCATCGTTTATGGAAAGAGTGTTGGGTTGATAGAAAAAGAGCAGGCCACCCCGGGGTGGCCTGCTCTTTTTTTTGCCTTTGAATAAGGGGGAGGCACATTCAGCCTGCGTGCCCTCAGGCTTTGACCTTCTCTTCGCGAAAGCGTCAGCCCAGGCTGTCCCCTTCATAGAGGGAGAAGCCCATGTCCTTGCGGGTATCGGGCAGCGGCTGGCCGCTGAGTCGGGCCAGCAGCATGGTCGCCGCCTCGCGGCCTATCTCCTTGCGCGGGGTGACGATACTGGCCAGCTTGGGGGTCATGGCATGGCCTATGTCGAGGGCGTTGCTGCCGGCGATGGCAATCTGCTGCGGCACGGGGATCCACTTGGCCTGACACTGCAGCAGGGCGCCCACCGCCAGGTCATCGTTGGTGCAGAACAGGCCGTCGAGGTCGGGGTAGCGCACCAGCGCCTGATCCAGCAGCTGACCACCCAGGGTGAAGCTGGAGGACTGCTCGGTCAGCAGGTGCTGGCCGGAGAGGCCATAATCGCCCATCGCCTGGTAGTAACCCTCCATCCGCAGCTGGGTGCGCACGTCGAGCCGCGCGCCGAGATAGACCAGCTTGCGTCGGCCCCGGCGCAGCATCTCTGTTACCATGGCCCGGGCGGCGGCCCTGTGATCCATCCCCACCACCATGTCGATGGGGGCTTGCGGCAGATCCATGGTTTCCACCACAGGAATGCCGGCGGTGGCGATCATCTTGCGGGTGCGATCCGTGTGCTGGCTGTCGGAGAGGATCAGGCCGTCCACGTGATAGGAGAGCAGGGAGGCCACCTGCTCCTCTTCCCGTTCCGGGCTGTAGCCGTAGTGGGCGAGCAGGGTCTGGTAGCCGGCGGGCCGGGTCACTGACTCTATGCCGTGCACCACGGCGGAGAAGACCTGGTTGGAGAGGGAGGGGATCAGGATGCCGATCGCCCTGCTGGTGGCGTTGGAGAGAATGTCCGGCGCCCGGTTGGGGATGTAGCCCAGTGCCTCCACCGCAGCGGCGATCCGCTCACGGGTGCCCTCGGCCACGGCCTGCGGATCGCGCAGGTAGCGGCTGACGGTCATCTTGGTGACCCCGGTCTGGTCGGCTATGTCCTGCAGGGTAGGGCGGCGCTTTCGGGTATCGTTCATCTCGGGATCCGGCAAAAATGTTACAGGTAACATTACCGTTTTTGTTTAACAAAGTCAGCATATGACGCCATCGGCAGAGGACTATTCGCATGATCAAGGGCAAGTGCTTCGAGGGGAAGCGTTTCGAACAGCAGTATGTGGCGCAAGAGTGTTTTACGGAGTGCCGCTTCATCGACTGCAACTTCTCCTGGCTGGACTTGAGCGAGAGCCGCTTCGTCGACTGCAGTTTCTACGAGCGGGAGCGCGAGCTGGGCTGCCAGCTGCAGGGCTGCGATCTGCGGGAGGCCAGCTTCCTGCGCTGCGATCTGACCCTGGCGGATCTCAGCCGCAGCCAGTGCCTGGGGCTGGAGATGCGTGACTGCCAGGCCATGGGCATCAACTTCGCCCGTGCCAGCTTCGCCAACCAGATCACCGTCAAGAGCTACTTCTGCGAGGCGCATCTGACCGGCAACAACTTCAGCTATGCCAACTTCGATGGCTGCCTGCTGGAGCGCTGCGAGCTCAGCGGCAATCGCTGGCAGGGGGCCAACCTGCTGGGGGCCTCGCTGGCCGGCTCCGATCTGAGCGGTTCAGAATTCGGCCAGATAGAGTGGACCAGCTTCAACCTACAGGGCTGCGATCTGCGCCAGTGCGATCTGCCCGGGCTGGATCTGCGTCGGGTCAACCTGGACGGGGTGCAGATCAATGAAGAGCAGCAGCAGGGGCTGCTCGAACAGCTCGGCCTCATCGTCTTCCCCTGATCCAGGCGGTCGAAAACGGGGTAAGTTTTCGTCATTCGATGCCGCCGACAGGGCCGTCGGCGACGATCAAAAAAGCCTGCGTCATGCAGGCTTTTTGTCATCGCGTGTACGGGGTCAGCGTTTGGCCAGCCACTTGGTCGGGTTGATGGCTTCACCCTGATAGCGGATCTCGAAGTAGAGGCCGGGTCTGTCCTGGCCGCCACTGTCGCCGACCAGCGCCACGGGTTCGCCCTGTTCCACGCTCTGGCCCACCTGACGCAGCAGCGACTGGTTGTGACCGTAGAGGCTCATGTAGCCGCGGCCGTGGTCGATCACCAGCAGCATGCCGAAGCCATCCAGCCAGTCGGCGTACACCACCTGACCCGGTGCGACCGCCTTGACCTGGGTCCCTTCGCTGGCGCCAATCAGGGTGCCCTTCCACTTGAGCTCGGCGGTGCGGGGTGAGCCGTAGGAGATGAGGATCGGGCCCTGCACCGGCCAGCGCAGGCTGCCGTTGGTGCTGAGACCGCCGTAGCCGCCACTGCTTGGCTTGCTGTTGCGTGCGGCGGCTTGCTGCTCCGCCACCCGGTTCTGTTGTTCGGCGACTTTCTGCTGTTGGGCAGCGAGCCGTTGCTGCTCGCCGACCTTCTGCTGCTGCGCCGCGATCCGCTGTTGCTCGGCAATCCGCTTCTGCTCGGCGGCCAGGCGTTGGGCCTCCAGGCGGCGCTGGCGCTCCTGCTCGGCCTTCAGCTTGGCCAGCCGTTCCCGCTCGGCCCGCTCACGGCGCTCCTGCTCTTCCCGCTGGCGACGCAGCTCTTCCAGCCGGGCCTTCAGGGCTTTCTCCGCCTTGACCAGCTTGGTCAGCTTCTGTTCGTCATCCTGTACCGACTGCTGCAGTTGGTTGCGTACCTTGGCGCGGCTCTGCTGGCTGGCCAGCAGGCTCTGGTGATGTTGCTGCTGTTCGCTCAGCAGGGTTTGCAGCTTGTTCTCGGTCTCTTTGGTGGCCTGCTGGTTTTTCGCCAGCTTGGTGCGGGTCGTGCGCAGGGCTTCGATGGCCTCGATGCGGGCCTTGTTGAGGTAGTCGTAGTAATCGAGAGAGCGGCTCAGTTTGGCCGGATCCTGCTGATTGAGCAGCAGTTTGAGGTAATCGTGGTTGCCCGCCTGGAAGGCGCTTTCCGCCTGCTTGGCCAGCAACTGCTTCTGATGGCTGGCCTGTTGTTCCAGATCCAGCTTGTCCTGTTGCAGGCCCACCAGTTTTTGCTGATTCTGTTTCAGCTGTTGTTTGGTCTGCTCGAGCTTGGCCGCCGCGGCCGAGATGGCCTGCTCATCGGCCTTGAGCTGGGTGTTGAGTTTGGCCAGCTCCTGCTTGCTGAGCTTGATGGTCTTCTGTTGCTCTTTGATCTGGGACTGCATGGTGCCGAGCTGCTGATTGGCAGCCAGGGCCTTGCCCGCGACAAACGACAGGCAAAAAAACAGCGCGCCGGCCAACAGGCCGACGCGACTGGTTTTGTTTGAAATAACTTCGCATCCCCGCATGGGGAAGGATTATTTCAGAATCATCAGGGGCTTGCCAGTCATTTCCGGCGGGACCGGCAGACCCATCAGGGTCAGCATGGTCGGCGCCAGATCGGACAGTTTGCCGCCTTCAACCACCTCGGACTTGCGACCGAAATAGATGAGGGGAACCGGCAGGTTGGTATGGGCTGTGTGGGCCTGACCCGTCTCTTCGTCCAGCATCTTCTCGGCGTTGCCGTGGTCGGCGGTGATCAGGCATTCGCCACCGACTTCGGCCAGGGCCTCGGTGACGCGACCGATGCAGTGGTCAACCGCTTCACAGGCTTTGACGGCCGCATCGAACACGCCGGTGTGGCCGACCATGTCGCCGTTCGGGTAGTTGCAGATGATGGTGTCGTACTTGCCGCTCTTGATGGCAGCAACCAGTTTGTCGGTCAGCTCTTCGGAGCTCATTTCCGGCTGCAGGTCATAAGTCGCCACTTTCGGGCTGGCAACGATTTCGCGGTCTTCACCGGTGAAGCAGGACTCTTCGCCACCGTTGAAGAAGAAGGTGACGTGGGCGTACTTCTCGGTTTCGGAGATGCGCAGCTGGGTCTTGCCCTGTTTGGCCAGCCACTCACCCAGGGTGTTCACCAGGGCAGTCGGCGGATAGGCACAGGCAGTTTTGATGTCGGCCGCGTATTCGGTCAGCATCACGAAGTTCAGCGCAGGGGTGGCGGCACGAGCAAAGCCGGTGAAGTCACTGTCAACGAAGGCGCGGGTGATTTCACGGGCGCGGTCGGCACGGAAGTTCATGAAGATCAGGGCATCGCCATCCTGCATGGGGGCGGCAGCACCGATGCGGGTGGCCTTGACGAACTCGTCGTTCTCGTCGCGGGCATAGGCGGCGGCCAGGGCTTCGCTGGCGCTGTCGGCGGTGAACTCGCCCTTGCCCTGAGTCATCAGGTCATAAGCTTGCTGCACGCGATCCCAGCGGTTGTCACGGTCCATAGCGAAGTAGCGGCCGATCATGGAGGCGAAACGCCCCTTGCCCAGACGGGCAAACAGGGCATCGAACTGTTCGATGGAGGACTGGGCGGAGCGCGGCGGTACGTCGCGGCCATCCAAGAAGGCGTGGAAATAGATCTGCTCGGCGCCACGCTTGGCGGCCATCTCGATCATGCCCATGATGTGCTCTTCGTGGCTGTGTACGCCACCCGGGGACATCAGACCCATGATGTGAACGGCTTTGCCCTTGGTCACGGCAGAATCGACAGCCTTGGCCAGTTCGACGTTCTGGAAGAAGTCGCCGTCCTTGATCTCTTTGGAGATGCGGGTCAGCTCCTGATAGACGATGCGTCCGGCACCTATGTTGACGTGGCCCACTTCGGAGTTACCCATCTGACCATCCGGCAGACCCACGTCCAGGCCGGAGCCGGAGATCAGGGTGCTGGTGTAGTCACGGGCGAGACGGTCGAGGTTGGGAGTCTTGGCGGCAGCGACGGCGTTGTGCTCTTGCTTGGTGCTGTAGCCCCAACCGTCCATGATGACCAGAACCAAAGGTTTCTTAGCTGTTGACATAAGGCTATGTCCTCTCGGATAGGAATGAATTGCGGGAAGTGAAACTAGCGTAATATTACTACATCTGCCGAAATAGTCACCTGATAGCCAAGCCCAGACCCGCCGTCGTTCAGGACTGTTGCCAGCCTGTTTCCCCTTTGTCGCCGGCTTGTCTCCCGGCTCGACGAATCCCACTCCCAAAGCGTCGGACGCCACTTTTTATTCCGATCCTTTATCGTGCCCCCACCCGATGGGAGCCTGCTCTCGCTTTGCCGCCAAGATGGCTGATCTTGGTGGGGTCCCCATGTATACTCGGGCCCTTGTCTTGGTCCCTGGATAGTAGAAGATGCAAGAGTATTTGGATTTTGCGGCCCGTAACCCGCTGCTGACCGCAGCCTGGTTCGGCCTGGCAGGCACTCTGGTTTACACCACTGTGCGTGCTCGTTTTTCTCCGGTTAAGACGGTGAACAACCATACGGCTACCCTGCTGATCAACCGTGAAAATGCCACTGTGGTGGACATTCGCAGTCAGGAAGAGTTTGCCAAGGGCCATCTGGCCGGTGCCCAGCACCTGCCGCTCAGCCAGATCCAGAGCAATAACCTGGGTCCGGTTGAAAAGCATAAAGATGCCCCCATCATAGTGGTGTGCGAGTCGGGGATGACCGCTGGTGGCGCGGGTCGCCAACTGAGCAAGGCCGGTTTCAAGCAGGTGTATGTGCTCAGCGGTGGCATGGCCCAGTGGCGTGCAGATAATCTGCCGGTGACCAAAAAACGCTGATTTAAGGGCCTGCGCCCACATATTTTCTTAAAAAGGAATCAAACGAAATGGCTGACGAAATCAACAACCAGGAAGTACAACCGGAATTCCACATCCAGCGTGTCTACACCAAGGATGTCTCTTTCGAAGCCCCGAATACCCCGCACATCTTCCAGAAAGAGTGGCAGCCGGACGTCAAGCTGGACATGGACACCAAGACCAACATCCTGGCTGACGGCGTGTATGAGGTTGTGCTGACCCTGACCGTGACCTGCAAGCTGGAAACCGAGACTGCCTTCCTGTGTGAAGTGCAGCAAGCCGGTATCTTCACCATAGGCAACCTGCCGGAGCCGCAACTGGCTCACTGTCTGGCCGCCTTCTGCCCGAACATCCTGTTCCCGTATGCCCGCGAAGCTGTGGCCAACATGGTGAGCAAGGGTTCCTTCCCGCAGCTGAACCTGGCACCGGTCAACTTCGATGCCCTGTTTGCCCAGCACATGGCGCAAGCACAGGCCCAGCAGGCGACTGCGGAAGCCTGATAATGGCTGACCAGATCGCTATCTCGGTCTTGGGGGCGGGGTCTTATGGCTCCGCCCTTGCCATTTCTCTGGCGCGCAACGGTCATCCGACCCTGCTGTGGGGTCACGACCCTGCCCATGTCGCCGAGCTGGAACAAGACCGCTGCAACAAGGCTTTCCTGCCGGATGTCCCTTTCCCTGCCGATCTGCAACTGACCGCCGATCTGCAGGCGGCGGTGCAAGCCGCGCCCGTGCTGCTGCTGGTGGTGCCGAGCCATGTGTTCGGCCAGGTGCTGGCTCAGATCAAACCCTTCCTGCGCCCCGATACCCGTATCGCCTGGGCCACCAAGGGGCTGGAACCTGACAGTGGCCGCCTGCTGCAAGACGTGGCCCGTGAGGTGCTGGGTGAGGCGATCCCGCTGGCGGTGATCTCCGGTCCCACCTTCGCCAAGGAGCTGGCCGCCGGCCTGCCGACCGCCATCTCGGTGGCGTCGACTCACGATGACTTCGCCGATGACCTCTCGCTGTTGCTGCACTGCGGCCGCTCGTTCCGGGTCTATACCAATCCGGACTTCGTCGGTCTGCAGCTGGGCGGCGCCGTCAAGAACGTCATCGCCATCGGCGCCGGTCTCTCCGACGGGCTGGGATTTGGCGCCAACGCCAGAACCGCGCTCATCACCCGGGGTCTGGTGGAGATGCAGCGTCTGGGAGCGGCGCTGGGTGCCGACGCCAAAACCTTCATGGGGATGGCGGGGCTCGGGGATCTGGTGCTGACCTGTACCGACAACCAGTCGCGCAACCGTCGCTTCGGTCTGGCCCTCGGGGCCGGCAAGAGCGTGGATACCGCCATGGCCGAGATAGGTCAGGTGGTGGAAGGCTATCGCAACACCAAGGAGGTGCATCTGCTGGCGGCCCGTTGTGGCGTCGAGATGCCCATCTGCGAGCAGATCTTCCAGGTGCTCTATCAGGGCAAGAACCCGAAAGAGGCCGCCATCGCCCTGCTCAGTCGGGACAAGCGCGACGAATAAGAGCAAATCCCATTAGGCTGTTTTATTAGCCATTTTGAACCTGGGCAGTGCTCGAAATCCTCACGTATGCCTATACGCTCCGGTTTCTGCGCGCTGTCCGTGTTCAAACTGCCGTCAACAACGACGCCTACTGAGATAGGCTCATTCGGTTCGCCGGATAGCAAAAGGCCCCGCCAGATTGGCGGGGCCTTTTTATGTGCAGCAAGGGAGATCAAGCCTGGCGGGTGATCGCCACTGGCACAGGATCAATAGTAGGAGTGATCGCCGCGCTGGTGCTCGGTGGCATCTTTGACGCCGTTGAGCTCGCCCGGGAATTTCTCCAGCAGCTGCTTCTCGATCCCCTCTTTCAGGGTGTAATCGACCATGGAGCAACCGTTGCAACCGCCGCCAAACTGCAGGATGGCCAGCTTGTCTTCGGTCAGCTCGACCAGGGTAACCTTGCCGCCGTGACCGGCCAGCATGGGGTTCACCTCGGACATCAGCACATATTCGATGCGGTCGATCAGCGGTGCATCGTCGGCCACCTTGCGCATCTTGGCGTTTGGCGCCTTGAGGGTGAGCTGGGAGCCCATCTGATCGGTGACGAAGTCGATGGTGGCATCGACCAGGAAGGGGGCGCTCAGAGGATCGACCAGGCAGTCGAAGCCGCTGAAGGGCAGGTGTTGATCTTCCGGATCGACCGCATCGGGTGGGCAATATGATACGCCGCACTCGGCATTCTGGGTTCCCGGATTGACCACAAACACCCGGATATTGGTGCCATCAGGCTGTTTTTCCAGCAGTTTACGGAAATGGGCCTGGGCGGTGTCGGAAATGCTGATCATCACTATCCTCATAAACCTGAGTGTACGACTAGGGTATTCATGATAACTCGCTTGGCAGTGCTTGGGTAGCATGCTGATGGCGCCGAGCATATGTCAAATATACCTATGGCCGCCTGATGTGGATGAGCCTGCGGGATACATGCCGCGGATTATTGAGGATGTTTGCGGGGGCGGCATACATCTCTGTGGCAGCCTGATGTGCCTGAGCTTGCGGTAGCCATGCCGAGTGTCATTTGAGGTGTTTGAGCGTGCGGCAAATGGCCCACACCTCCACTTTTGCGATGCCGCTCTCGTGCAGCACTCGGGTGAGCTGGCCTGCCGTCGCCCCCGTGGTCACCACATCGTCGAGCAAGGCCACGTGCTGGTAACGGTGGGGCTGGATCTGGAAGGCACCGCGCAGATTCCGTCGTCGCTGAGCGGCACTGAGCCTGGTCTGCTGCGGGGTGGCTCGGGTTCTGCGCAGCAGCCGGGTGTCGCAGGGGATGCCGGTGATCTCGCTGAGGGTGATGGCTATCTCCTCCGCCTGATTGAAGCCGCGCCACCACAGTCGCCACCAGTGCAGGGGAACCGGAATGATGGCCTCGGGGAGATCGTCTCTCTCCAGATGATCGGCCAGCAGACGGGCGAGCAGCGGTGCCAGCAGGATCTGCCCAGAATATTTCAGCTGCGGAATGAGCATGGAGTAGGGGGCCTGGTAGTCGCCAATGACCTGCAGCCGCTGCCAGGGCGGTGGCCTGCGCTGGCAGCGCCCGCAGACAGGTTCGGTTTCCCCGTCAGGTTCCGGCAAGGGCGCCGCACACAGGCTGCATTTGCGATAGGGCTGGTGGAGGGCCTGCTGGCACCAGCTGCAGAGCAGTGGCTGTGCATCGCAAGGCTGTTGGCAGAGCAGACAGTGGCCCTGCCAGTCGGCATGGTTGCCAAGGATCGGACTTGCTTTGGCGAGCAGCCGCTTTAACATGCTGACCCCAAGAGAATGAACAGGGATCTTGAGTCTAGATGAGCGTATCGGTAGAGCGATTTGGTCAGGGGCCCGATCTGGTGCTGTTGCACGGATGGGGCATGAATGGTGCAGTCTGGCATGGTATTGCCCAGCCGTTGGCGGCCCATTATCGGCTGCATCTGGTGGACTTGCCCGGGTTTGGCAACAGTCCGCTGGCCGACGGGAGTGAGTACTCCTTGCCCTGGCTGGCTGAGCAGGTTGCCGCCGTCTTGCCGCAGAAGTGCCATCTGCTCGGCTGGTCCCTCGGTGGTCTGGTGGCGAGCCAGTTGGCGCTGACCCAGCCTGAGCGCTGCCAGAGCCTGATCACGGTGGCGAGCTCCCCCTGCTTCATGGCCCGTGACGACTGGCCGGGGATAGCCCCCAAGGTGCTGACCGGCTTCAATCAGATGCTGGCGGGTGACTTCAAGCAAACCATAGAGCGTTTCCTCGCGATCCAGGCCATGGGCAGTGAACACGCCCGGGATGATATCCGCCAGCTGCGCCATTGGTTGGCAGAGCGTCCGGCTCCCCAACTTGCGGCGCTGGAGGCTGGACTCGGTCTGCTGGCTGACGTTGATCTGCGCGATGAGCTGGCAACTCTGAGCCTGCCGTGGCTACGGGTCTATGGCCGACTGGATTCGCTGGTGCCCAAGGCGGCCATACCACTGCTGGACGAACGCTACCCGGCCAGTCACAGTCTGGTGCTGGAAAAGGCCTCGCACGCACCCTTTATTTCCCATCCACAGCAGTTCGTTGAAATCATTCGACATTTTGTTGTTTGAAAAACAACCTATTTGCTTCATTAATCCTCTGGCGTGACGGATAATTAATCCAGCGTCAGAGGAGTGTCATCATGCGTATAGATTCTGCATTGAACAGCGGAGTACAAGGGTTTCAGCGAGCGGAACAGATTGCCGACAAGGCATCCAGCCAGATCGCCCGGCTCAACACCCCGAGCGGTGATCAGGTACAGCTGCCCGATGAGCTGGTCAACCTCAAGGTGGCCGAAGTACAGGCCGGAGCATCTGCCAAGGTGATCCAGACCGCCAGTGATGTTATGGGTACCCTGATCGATATCCGGGTGTGACATGAACATCAATGTCAGTCTGCCGACCATTATTCCTAATCAGCTGCAACCGCAGACGGAATCGGCACGCACTGACAATCGCCGTGCAGCCCTCATCCCCCAGACCCGTCAGAGCGAGGCATTCAATGCCGAGCCTGAAGTCGGCTCACAGAAAGACAAGGCCAAGGCCAGCCAGGCCAATCCCAACCAGACCTCCCAGCAGACGCGGGAAGCTTCCCAGACCGGCAATCCGCAAACGCCGGTTGATCACCGCTTCGTGGAGGCCACGGGTGAAGACGGGCAGCGCAACAAGCAACAGCAGGATCCCAGACAGCAGGAGCAACAACAGAAACAGGAGCTGCAGGTCAAGGAGCTGGCCGACAGGGATCAGGAGGTACGGACCCACGAGCAGGCACATCAGAGCACGGGCGGCCAGTATGCCAGCAGTCCGACCTATCAGTTCTCGATGGGACCGGATGGCAAGCGCTACGCTACCGGCGGTGGCGTCTCCATCGACATCGGGACCATTCCCGGCGATCCCAGGGCGACCATCGCCAAGATGCAGCAGGTGCGTGCCGCCGCTCTGGCCCCGGCCGATCCTTCCGCACAGGATCTGAGCGTGGCCAGAAGTGCCGCCGCCAAGGAGGCTCATGCCCGCAAGGCGCTGCTCTCATCCGACCCAGACTCCGCCTTGGCGGCCGATGGCAGCGCCAAGACGGGCGTGCTGAACGGCTACATGGAGCAGCGCAACCAGGTCATTGCCCAGCGTTATCAACAGGCGGTCAGGCCTGCTGCGCAGCAAGGGTTCAGCCTGAACGTCTGAGCGCTGCACCACTCTTCCCCCTGATTTTTCGATCACGTCCCGGGTATTTGCAACTAATCTGAGGGGTAATCCCATTCATCCTCACAGGAGTCGTCATGCACTTTGATGAAGTCAAACCGGAAGACTTTGCCACCTTCTCCCGCGTTCCCCCTCCTCACCTTCAGATGGAACAGTTTTTGATGCAGCTTGGTGGTGGCGGAACCGAAGGCACTCACTTCAAGAAGAAAGTCATGCTGGCGGCCGGTTGGAGCCATACCGGCGTGGTTTCCTATGGCAAGTACCCGCAGGAGGCCTGCAAGGCATTCAATCGACTGCGGGAGGTGCTGGCCCGGCATCAGGATCCTGAAAGCATTCTGGCCACCCTCAGTCAATGAGTCTTGGCGTCTTGTAAAAAAGCCCCTTTCGGGGCTTTTTTCATGTCTTGACGGCTTATTTCTTGGTTTTGGAGAGGGCTGCCGCGAAGGCGTTGCCCATGGCGCCGCCACCCACCGGCGTGCTTGGACGCGGCGCCTGTCTCGGCTTGGTACTGTCAGCATTCTTGTTGCGGGACTCCGCCGGCTTGCGGGCCGGTTGTCCGGCTTTTTCGTCCAGTCGCATGGTCAGGCTGATCCGCTTGCGCGGGGCATCCACCTCCAGCACCTTGACCCTCACTATGTCGCCTGCCTTGACCACCTCGCGGGGATCCTTGACGAAGCGATCCGTCAGAGACGATATGTGCACCAGCCCATCCTGATGGACGCCGATGTCGACGAAGGCGCCGAAGTTGGTGACGTTGGTGACCACGCCTTCCAATATCATCTCGGGCACCAGGTCGCTTATCTTCTCCACCCCATCCTTGAAGGTGGCGGTCTTGAACTCGGGGCGCGGGTCGCGGCCCGGCTTGTCCAGCTCACCTATGATGTCGGTGACAGTGGGCACGCCGAACTGCTCATCCGTGTAGTCGGCCGGCTTCAGGCTGCGCAGCAGACTGCCGTTGCCGAGCAGGCTCTCAACTTGCTGCTGGAGTTGCGCCAGGATCCTCTCAACCACAGGGTAGGATTCCGGGTGCACAGCCGAGCTGTCGAGCGGGTTGCTGCCCCCGCGAATGCGCAGGAAGCCAGCGCACTGTTCGAATGCCTTGGGGCCGAGCCGGCTCACTTTCAGCAATTGCTGGCGGCTCTGGAAGGCGCCGTGCTCGTCCCGATAGGCGACGATATTCTGGGCCAGGGTCTGGGAGAGACCGGATACCCGATTCAGCAGGGCGACCGAGGCGGTATTCACATCCACCCCGACCGCGTTCACGCAATCCTCGACCACGGCATCCAGCCGGCGGGCCAGCTGGCTTTGACCCACATCGTGCTGGTATTGGCCCACGCCTATGCTCTTGGGATCTATCTTGACCAGCTCGGCCAGGGGATCCTGCAGGCGGCGGGCGATGGAGACGGCGCCACGGATGGAGACATCGAGATCCGGGAACTCCTGGGAGGCGAGCTCGGAGGCGGAATAGACAGAGGCCCCCGCTTCACTCACCACGATTTTCTGCGCCTTGGCGGCGGGGTAGCGCTCGAACAGATCGCTCACCAGCCGGTCTGTCTCTCGCGAGGCGGTGCCGTTGCCTATGCTGATGAGCTCGACCTTGTGCTTCTGACACAGCTCGCTCAGGGTCTTGAGACTCTGGTCAACCTGGCGCTTCGGCTCGAACGGGTAGATGGTGGCGTGATCGACCAGTTTGCCGGTGGCGTCGACCACGGCCACCTTGACCCCGGTACGGATGCCCGGATCCAGCCCCATGGTGCATCGCATGCCCGCCGGCGCCGCCATCAGCAGATCCTGCAGGTTCATGGCGAATACCTTGATGGCCTCGTCTTCTGCCGATTCGCGGATACGGCCGATCAGCTCGGTCTCCATCTGCAAGGAGAGCTTGATCTTCCAGGTCCAGCTCACCACCCCCTGCAGCCACTTGTAGGCTGGGCGGTTTTGCAGATTCAGCTTGAGGTGGTGGGCTATGATGCCTTCGCAGGGGCTGCTGCCCTCGTCTTCACCTGTGATCAGCGCCAGATTGAGAATGCCCTCGTTGCGACCGCGCAGCATGGCCAGCACCCGGTGGGAGGGGGCCTTGTGCAACGGCTCGTCGTGCTCGAAGTAGTCCTTGAACTTGGCTCCTTCCTGCTCCTTGCCGGCCACCACGCGGGCGCGCAGGGTGGCGTTGTGCCACAGGTAGTCCCGCAGCTTCTCCAGCAGGTCGGCCTGCTCGGCGAAACGCTCCATCAGTATGTAGCGGGCGCCGTCGAGGGCGGCCTTGCTGTCAGTGATGCCGTGCTCGATGTTGAGGAAGGCGGCAGCGGCCTGTTCGGGATCCCGCATAGGGTCAGTGAGCAGCAGGCTCGCCAGTGGCTCCAGTCCCGCCTCTATGGCCATCTGCCCCTTGGTGCGACGCTTGGGCTTGTAGGGGAGATAGAGATCTTCCAGCCGGGTCTTGCTGTCGGCGCCGTTCAGCTCGCGGGCCAGTTCCGGGGTGAGTTTGCCCTGCTCCTCGATGGAGCGAATGATCACCTGGCGGCGATCCTCCAGCTCGCGCAGATAGCCGAGGCGGCTCTCCAGGGTACGCAGCTGGCTGTCGTCCAGGCCACCGGTCACCTCTTTGCGATAACGGGCGATAAAGGGCACGGTCGAACCTTCATCCAGCAGGCGCACGGCCGCCTGCACCTGTTCCGGGCGGGCATTCAGCTCACCGGCAATCTGTTTCTCTATTACATGGCTGTGCATCTGGGATCTCTGTGGTCGCTTCTATCCAACTGGCCCGGGGTGGCGTCGATGTGCTGCGGCCGGTTATGCCGCTCGTCAGCTCACCGCCTCTCTGCACCATGAGGGGGGACCGCATGGTGTGCATTGAGCGTCGCCGGGACTGGCCCGCACCCAAGGCGCCAAATGTGAGCACTATATGGGGTCGGGCGGCGCTATGCCACCCTGCTGAAATGACATGCATGGCTGTCGGGCCGAATGGCGGGAGAGGGGCCGGCCGCCCAGATACTTGTCATGGGGGCTCTTTGCTTGGACGGGCAGGGCATCAGCCCCTACCCATGGCGGGGAGGCGAGTGCTTCCCGCTACCGTCACTTCGGATAACTGATCTCGTTGACATACCAACAGACGTCACCGACTGGCGTAGGCACTATGGCTTCATCCCCGACCTCCTTCTTGAGCAGGGCGCGGGCCATGGGGGAGTCGATGGAGATGTAATCCTTGCGGCCGAAGATCTCGTCATAACCGACGATGCGAAAGCGCTTGGTTTCGCCCTCGTCGTTCTCCACCTCGACCCAGGCGCCGAAGAACACCTTGCCCTCCTGGGCGGGGGCATAATCGACGATCCCCAGCTCCTCGAGGCATTTGCGCAGGTAGCGCACCCGCCTGTCTATCTCCCGCAACCGCTTCTTGTTGTACTGGTAGTCGGCATTCTCGCTGCGGTCACCCAGGCTGGCGGCCCAGGCCACCTTGCGGGTGGTCTCGGGGCGTTCTTCGCGCCACAGGAAATCGAGCTCTTCTTTCAGCTTGTTGTAGCCTTCGCGGGTGATCAGCTTGGTCTTCATGGATTTCAAGTACCTGCGTCAATGTGGGCTGATGGGCCTCTGGTGGCTCGGCCGATCTTATCCGCTGTCGCCTCGCTGTCGAGCAAAACCTGCGTCGTCATGGGAGAGGGCGTGGGCCGGGGGGGCGCAAGGCGGCCATGGGCAATAACCAGTAACATATTTATGCTTTGCCGTTGGGGGCCCGGGCTCTAGTATTGGCAGCATATCGAGAGGAGAGGCAAGCAATGAGTCAGCAATACAAGGTTCTGGTGGTCGACGATGATTTGAAATTGCGTTCCCTGCTGGAGCGCTATCTGACCGAACAGGGATTCGTGGTTCGTGGCGTCGCCAATGGTGAACAGGCGGATCGTCTGCTGACTCGTGAAAATTTCAGCCTGATGGTGCTGGACCTGATGCTGCCGGGGGAGGACGGCCTCTCCATCTGTCGCCGCCTGCGTGAGGCCGGCAACCAGATCCCGGTGCTGATGCTCACCGCCAAGGGCGATGAGGTGGATCGCATCGTCGGGCTCGAGATGGGGGCCGACGATTATCTGCCCAAGCCGTTCAATCCGCGCGAACTGCTGGCGCGGATCCGCGCCGTGTTGCGCCGTCATACCGTCGAACTGCCCGGGGCTCCCTCGACCGCCGAGAAGATGGTGACTTTCGGCAGCTATCAGCTCAACCTGGCGACCCGTGAACTCAGCCGTGATGGCGAGCCGGTGGCTCTGACCAGCGGTGAGTTTGCCGTGCTCAAGGTGCTGGTCAGCCATCCCCGCGAGCCCCTCTCCCGCGACAAGCTGATGAATCTGGCCAGAGGGCGCGAGTACACGGCGACCGAGCGCAGCATAGACGTGCAGGTTTCCCGTTTGCGCCGCCTGCTGGAGCAGGACCCGGCCCAGCCGCGTTACCTGCAGACCGTCTGGGGCCTGGGTTATGTGTTCGTGCCGGACGGTGATGGCGAATGAAGAAAGTGAGCAGCATGTTTTCCCGCATGCTCTGGTTTCTGGCCGCCGTCCTGGTGGTCTATCAGTTTGTCTCCTATGCCACCTTTTACAACTATCTGCTGGCGCCTACCGTCAAGCAGATCAGCCACCTGCTGGCCAATCAGGTCAAACTCATCTTTCCGGTCGAAAGCAACCAGCTGGCGCTGAGCGAGGATGCCGAGGCGCTGGTCTATGTGGCGACCGGCAGCGACATCTATACCCAGACAGAGGCGGAGCAGCACGGACTCAATGACTCCAAGCCCTACACCTATCTGGAAGAGAGCATCAGCCGCGAGCTGGGGGGCAAGACCAAGGTACGGGTCGAGATCCAGGATCACTACATCATCTGGATCCAGCCGCCCCAGGCCAATCAGGTGTGGGTTCGCATCCCGCTGACCGAGATCGAGGATGACGACATAGAGCCGCTGATCCTCTACATGAGCGTGCTGCTGGTGGTGACCCTGTTCGCAGCCTGGCGGTTTGCCCGCCAGCTGGTGCGTCCGCTGGAGGAGCTGGAGGCCGGTGCCGTGGCCGTGGCCCGCGGCAACTTCCCCGACGCGCTGGGGGAGCAGGGCTCGCGGGAGGTACGCCGGTTGACCCGCACCTTCAACCACATGTCGAGCTCGATCAAGGGGCTGATCGAGGAGCGCAACCTGATGATGGCCGGGGTCTCCCACGATCTGCGCACCCCCTTGACCCGCATCCGGCTGGCGACCGAGATGATGTCGTCCGGGGATGAGTATCTCAAGGAGAGCATCAACGCGGACATTGACGAGTCCAACGGCATCATAGATCAGTTCATCGACTACATCCGGCCGGACGAGGGGCTGGATACCCAGCAGATCGACCTGACCCAGCTGATCCACGACGTGCTGCTGGTGCAGACCGATCAGGGGCTGGAAGTGGATCTCGAATTGCCGGAAGAGGCGGTGCGGGTGGCCTGCAATCCCATCAGCATCCGGCGCATCCTCAACAACCTGTCGGGCAACTCGTTGCGCTATGGCGCGAGCCGCCTGCATGCAGAGCTGAAGGATGATGGCCACTGGGTGCGGCTGCGGCTGTCAGACAATGGCCCCGGCATCCCGGAGCAGGACTACTACCGGGTGCTCAAGCCCTTTACCCAGGGCAACGAGGCCCGCACCGGCAGCGGCAGCGGCCTGGGGTTGGCCATAGTCGCCAAGATTGTCTCCCAGCACCATGGCACCATACGGCTGGGGAGCTCGGAACTGGGGGGCTTGCTGGTGGAGATCCGGCTACCCAAGAACCAGCCACTGGAGTGGATGGATTGAGAGAAGGGCGTATCCGTGGATACGCCCTTCTGCATTGTCAGGCTTGCGGCTCGGTGCTCTTGCGGTAGCGCTTGCCGTATTTGAGCTGCTGGATCAGCAGGGCGGCCACGATCAGCCCGAGCCCTATGGGGGTGGCCGGGTGTATGGCTTCGCCGATCAGCAGGTTGAGCAGTACCAGGGAGGCAAACGGCGAGATGAAGATGAGGTTGCTGATGGGGGCCGTGTTGGTGGCGTGGCGCAGGGCCATCAGCCAGAGCACGAAGCCGAAACCCATCTCGAACAGGCCCACATAGATGGCGCCAGCCCAGCCCTGCCAGGCGGTCATGGCAAAATCGGAGAGCAGCCAGGTCGCCACGACGATGAAGGGAAGGCTGATGATGAAGCCGAGCAGCAGGCTGACGATGGGGTCCCCCTGATTACGGGTGTTGAGGATCCAGTAACTGGCCCAGATAAGGGTCGATACCAGCGCCAGGGTCACCCCGAGCGGGCTGTCAAACTGCAGGCCGAATACATCCCCCTTGGTGGCGATCACCAGGGCCCCAAAGTAGCCCAGTACTATGGCGACGCCGTCGCGGCGGCGCAGCTTCTGGCCGAGAAAGGGAACGGCCAGCAGGCTGAGGGTGATGGCCCAGGTGTAGTTGAGGGTCTGCGCCTGTTGCGCGGGCAGCAGGTCATAGGCCTTGAACAGCAGCAGGTAATAGAGGAAGGGATTCAATACCCCCAGCGCCAGGTAATAGAGGGGGCGGGCCTTGAGGTAACTCAGCAGCAGTGCCAGCTTGCCCTGTTTGGCAACGATAGCGCTGAGAGTCAGGGTCGAGGTGAAGGCGGCCACAAGCAGCAGCTGCACAGGCTCGAAGTAGGCGAGGGAAATCTTGAAGGCGGTGGCGACCGTCGACCAGAGGGCAACGGCACAGAGTCCATACTGATAGGCTTTTTTTTGATCTTTGAGCATAGGATGTCGTTCCACTGACGGAGGCAGGCGCACAGTCTACCAGCCTGTTTGTAACATTGTCGTCACCCCCGGTTGGCGGGGAATGGCGTCACCGCCGGCGAGATCCATCTGTCACATAAAACTGCGCACAATCTGTTCGCTCTCCCTTGCGCAAATTTGAAAAATCCGTATAATCCCCTCCGCTTACCCATGAGGTAAGCCAGACGACATGTCTGCTGCTGAGTTGTTCGTTTACGGACAGCCAGCCATACAGTCCTCCCGATATGGGGGGAAACGTGAAAAATCACACCTCTGGCGGGATCACTTCCGGTCGGGCGGTGTTGGTTTATGTTCTTTTATCTATTGGAGCTCTGTCAATGCAGAACCAAAGAATCCGTATTCGCCTGAAGGCTTTTGATCATCGCCTGATTGATCAATCCACAGCGGAAATCGTTGAAACTGCAAAGCGCACCGGCGCGCAGGTTCGCGGTCCTATCCCGCTGCCGACTCGCAAAGAGCGCTTCACCGTCCTGATCTCCCCGCACGTCAACAAAGATGCGCGTGATCAGTACGAGATCCGCACTCACAAGCGTCTGGTAGACATCGTTGAACCGACTGACAAGACCGTTGACGCTCTGATGCGTCTGGATCTGGCAGCTGGTGTAGACGTCCAGATCAGCCTGGGTTAATTACGGAAAGAGGTTGATAACAATGACAATCGGTCTTGTAGGTCGCAAAGTGGGTATGACTCGCATCTTCACTGAAGATGGCGTTTCTATCCCGGTGACTGTTATCGAAGTTGAAGCTAACCGTGTAACTCAGGTCAAATCTGTAGAAACCGACGGCTACAACGCTATTCAGGTTACCACTGGCGCCAAAAAAGCCAGCCGTGTGACCAAGCCGGAAGCTGGCCACTTCGCCAAAGCTGGTGTAGAAGCCGGTCGCGGTCTGTGGGAATTCCGCTTGAACAACGGTGAAACTTTCACTGTTGGTAGCGAGCTGAAAGTAGATCTTCTCGCTGACGTTAAGATGGTAGACGTTACCGGCACATCCAAAGGTAAAGGTTTTGCGGGCACTGTAAAGCGCCACAACTTCCGTACCCAGGATATGACCCACGGTAACTCCTTGTCTCACCGCGCTCCGGGTTCTATCGGTCAGAACCAGACTCCGGGTCGTGTATTCAAGGGCAAAAAGATGGCTGGTCACATGGGTGCTGAGCGTGTAACGACTCAGAACCTGGAACTGGTTCGTGTTGACGCTGAACGTAACCTGCTGCTCATCAAAGGTGCAGTCCCAGGTGCAACCAACGGCAACGTGATCGTCAAACCTGCCGTCAAAGCGTAACGTCTGAGGAGATAGTAATGGAATTGGTAATGAAAGACGCCAAGAGCGCTCTTGAAGTTTCCGAGACTACCTTCGGGCGCGAATTCAACGAAGCTCTGGTTCACCAGGTCGTCGTTGCATATGCCGCAGGTGCCCGTCAGGGTACTCGCGCGCAGCTGACTCGCTCTGAAGTGTCTGGTGGCGGCAAAAAGCCGTGGCGTCAGAAGGGTACTGGTCGTGCCCGTGCTGGCTCCATCCGTTCGCCCATTTGGCGTTCCGGTGGTGTGACTTTTGCTGCTAAGCCGCAAGATCACAGCCAAAAAGTAAACAAGAAGATGTACCGCGGCGCTATCCGTAGCATCCTGTCCGAGCTGGTACGTCAAGAGCGCCTGATCGTTGTCGAGAAATTCGGCATCGAAGCGCCGAAGACCAAAGAACTGATCGCCAAGCTGAAAGAGATGGAACTGACTGACGTTCTGATCGTGACAGCTGAAGTCGATGAGAACCTGTTCCTGGCTGCTCGCAACCTGTACAAAGTTGACGTGCGTGATGTTGCCGGTATCGACCCGGTCAGCCTGATCGCTTTCGACAAGGTTCTGATGACTGCTGATGCAGTTAAGCAAATCGAGGAGATGCTGGCATGATCCGCGAAGAGCGTCTGTTGAAAGTTCTGAAGGCTCCGCATATCTCTGAAAAGAGCACCATGGTCGCCGAGAAGCAGAACACTATCGTGTTCAAAATTGCTGTCGACGCCACCAAGGCGGAAGTCAAAGCTGCAGTTGCGAAACTGTTCGAGGTCGAAGTTGAGACCGTCCGTACCCTGAACATGAAGGGTAAAACCAAGCGCGCAGGTGCACGCGTAGGCCGTCGTTCCGATTGGAAAAAGGCTTATGTGACCCTGAAAGCTGGTCAGGACATCGACTTCATGGGCGCAGCCGAGTAAGAGGAGTTCTCAAAAATGGCAATCGTTAAGTGCAAGCCTACTTCTCCGGGCCGCCGCCACGTCGTTAAGATCGTCAATCAAGAGCTGTACAAGGGTAAGCCCTTTGCCGCTCTGCTGGACAGCAAGAGCAAGTCCGGTGGTCGTAACAACAACGGTCGTATCACTACCCGTCATATCGGTGGTGGTCACAAGCAGCATTACCGTATCGTCGACTTCAAGCGCGACAAAGACGGTATCCCGGCCAAAGTAGAGCGCCTGGAATACGATCCTAACCGTACCGCTAACATCGCTCTGGTGTTGTATGCAGACGGTGAGCGTCGTTACATCCTGGCTCCGAAAGGCCTGAAAGCTGGTGACGCTATCGCTTCTGGTGCTGATGCCGCAATCAAGGTAGGTAACACCCTGCCGATGCGCAACATCCCGGTCGGTTCGACTGTTCACGCCGTTGAGATGAAACCTGGTAAAGGTGCCCAGCTGGCTCGTTCCGCTGGTACTTTCATCCAGATCCTGGCTCGTGAAGGTAACTATGTAACTCTGCGTCTGCGTTCCGGCGAAGTACGTAAAGTTCTGGCCGAGTGCCGCGCCACCATCGGTGAAGTCGGTAACTCCGAGCACATGTTGCGTCAACTGGGTAAAGCCGGTGCCAACCGCTGGCGTGGTATTCGTCCGACCGTTCGCGGTATGGCGATGAACCCGGTCGACCACCCGCACGGTGGTGGTGAGGGTCGTAACAAGGGCATGCAGCCTGTGTCCCCATGGGGCCAGAAGGCTAAAGGCTTCAAGACCCGTAAGAACAAGCGTACCGACAAGTACATCGTACGTCGTCGTAACAAGTAATTGTTAACATAGAGGAATCACCATGCCACGTTCTCTCAAGAAGGGTCCATTTATTGACCTGCACTTGCTGAAGAAGGTAGAGAAAGCGGTGGAAAGCGGGGATAAAAAGCCGGTTAAGACCTGGTCCCGTCGTTCAATGATCATCCCGAACATGATCGGTTTGACCATCGCTGTCCATAATGGTCGTCAGCACGTTCCGGTTTTCGTTACCGAAGAAATGATCGGTCACAAACTGGGTGAATTCGCACCGACTCGTACTTATCGCGGCCATGCTGCTGATAAGAAGGCTAAGAAGCGCTAAGGGATAAATGATGGAAGCTATCGCTAAACACCGTTATGCCCGTACTTCTGCCCAGAAAGCTCGTCTGGTAGCCGATCAAGTACGTGGTCTGTCCGTAGACAAGGCTCTGAATCTCCTGACCTTCAGCCCGAAAAAGGCTGCTGTGCTGGTTAAGAAAGTGCTGGAATCTGCCATTGCAAACGCTGAGCACAACGAAGGCGCCGACATCGACGCCCTGCGTGTTGCTACTATCATGGTCGACGAAGGTCCCTCCATGAAGCGCATCCGTCCGCGTGCCAAAGGTCGTGCGGATCGTATCCTCAAGCGTACCGCTCACATCACTGTAGTGGTATCCGACGCTAAGGCTGGGAGATAAGCAATGGGTCAGAAAGTACATCCTAATGGCATTCGCCTGGGTATTACCAAGCCTTGGAATTCTACCTGGTTCGCGAACACCAAAGACTTCGCTGACAACCTGTACAGCGATTTTCAAGTACGCCAGTTCCTGACCAAGGAGCTGAAAAACGCTTCCTTGTCCAAGATCACCATCGAGCGTCCGGCCAAGAGCATCCGTGTGACCATTCACACCGCTCGTCCGGGTGTCGTGATCGGCAAGAAAGGCGAAGACGTTGAGAAACTGCGCAAAGCCGTCGCCGTAATTGCTGGCGTGCCTGCTCAGATCAACATTTCCGAAGTCCGCAAGCCGGAGCTGGATGGCAAACTCGTTGCCGACAGCATCACTTCCCAGCTGGAACGTCGCGTTATGTTCCGTCGTGCTATGAAGCGCGCCGTACAAAACGCCATGCGCCTGGGTGCCAAGGGCATCAAAGTGGAAGTGTCCGGTCGTCTGGGCGGCGCTGAAATCGCGCGTACCGAATGGTACCGTGAAGGTCGTGTGCCTTTGCACACCCTGCGTGCCGACATCGACTACGCAACTTCTGAAGCCCACACCACTTACGGTGTGATCGGCGTCAAAGTTTGGATCTTCAAGGGCGAAGTTCTGGGCGGTCTGGCTGCAGTCAATGCTGCCGCTGCTCAAGAGCAAGCTCCTGCAAAGCCCAAGCGTGACAACAAGCGCCGCGCTGCTAAGTAAGGAGATCGGTAAATGTTGCAACCTAAGCGTACTAAATTCCGCAAGACCCATAAGGGTCGTAACCGCGGTCTGGCCACCTCTGGTAACGAAGTATCCTTCGGTACCTTTGGCCTGAAGGCGACATCTCGTGGCCAACTGACTGCTCGTCAAATCGAAGCAGCCCGTCGTGCCATGACCCGTCACGTTAAGCGTCAAGGTAAGATCTGGATCCGTGTATTCCCGGACAAGCCCATCACCGAAAAACCCCTCGAAGTTCGTATGGGTAAAGGTAAGGGTAACGTGGAATATTGGGTTTGCCCGATCCAGCCTGGCAAGGTTCTGTACGAGATGGACGGTGTACCTGAGGCTCTGGCGCGTGAAGCGTTTGCCCTGGCCGCAGCTAAGCTGTCTGTTCAGACCACTTTCGTAATTAAGACGGTGATGTGATGAAAGCCCAAGATCTGCGTCAAAAGAGCGTCGATGAACTGAACCAGGAGCTGCTGGGCCTGCTGCGTGAGCAATTCAACATGCGCATGCAAGCGTCCACCGGCCAGCTGGCTCAGACTCACACTCTGAAACAAGTGCGTCGTGACGTCGCACGTATCAAGACTGTACTGACTGAGAAGGCAGGTGCGTAATGACTGACAAGATCCGTACTCTGCAAGGTCGTGTAATTAGCGACAAGATGGAGAAATCCATCACTGTTGCTATCGAGCGCAAGGTAAAGCACCCGATCTACGGTAAGATCATCAAGCGCACTACCAAGCTGCACGTACATGATGAGAACAACGAGTGTAAAGCTGGCGATCTCGTGGAAATCCGCGAGTGCCGCCCGCTGTCCAAGACCAAGTCCTGGACCCTGGTTGCGATCTTAGAAAAGGCCTAATCGGTACTTTTTAGCCCAAACGGCCCCTTAGCGGGGCCGTTTGTTTTTTAGGCTACCTTTTCTAAAAATCCTGTGTTATAGTTTCGCGCCTTTTGAAGGCAGCCAGATCCCGAGAGGGATAAGAAGTAAACAAAGCGGAGCACTAAAATGATCCAGATGCAAAGTATGCTGGGCGTAGCCGACAACTCCGGCGCTCGCAGTGTAATGTGTATTAAGGTTCTGGGTGGCTCGCACCGCCGTTACGCCGGCATCGGCGACATCATCAAAGTTTCCATTAAGGAAGCCATTCCTCGCGGTAAAGTGAAGAAAGGTGATGTGTATAACGCGGTGGTCGTACGCACCCGTAAAGGCGTTCGTCGTCCGGACGGCTCAGTCATCCGTTTCGACAACAATGCGGCTGTGTTGCTTAACAACAACCAACAGCCAATCGGTACTCGTATTTTTGGCCCGGTGACCCGTGAACTCCGTAATGAGAAGTTCATGAAGATTGTGTCCCTGGCACCCGAAGTACTGTAAGGAGTCGAACGATGGCAGCTAAAATCCGTCGCGAAGACGAAGTGATTGTTCTTACCGGCAAAGACAAGGGCAAGCGTGGCAAAGTCACTCAAGTCCTGGTAAGCGAAGGTAAGGTATACGTTGAAGGCATCAACCTGGTGAAGAAACACCAAAAGCCGGTACCCGCACTGGGTCAGGCTGGCGGTATCATCAGCAAAGAAGCCCCAATGGACGTTTCTAACGTAGCGCTGTTCAACTCTGCCGCTGGCAAGGCTGATCGCGTTGGTTTCCGGATTGAAGACGGCAAAAAAGTTCGTTTCTTCAAATCCACCGGCGAACTTGTGAAGTAATTGGAGTTTAACGATGGCGAAACTGCATGATTACTACAAATCCGATGTAGTAAATGAACTGGCCAAACAGTTCGGTTACAAGACTATCATGCAAGTCCCTCGGATCGAGAAAATCACCCTGAACATGGGTGTTGGTGAAGCTATCTCTGACAAAAAGCTGTTGGAAAATGCCGCTGCCGATATGGCTGCCATTTCCGGTCAGAAGCCGCTGATCACCAAAGCTCGCAAATCTGTTGCGGGCTTCAAGATTCGTGAAGGCTACCCGATAGGTTGTAAAGTAACCCTGCGTGGCGAGCGTATGTGGGAGTTCCTGGAACGGCTGATTTGCATCTCCGTACCGCGTATCCGTGACTTCCGTGGCCTGAACGCTAAAGCGTTCGACGGTCGTGGTAACTACTCCATGGGCGTGCGTGAGCAAATCATCTTCCCGGAAATCGACTATGACAAAGTCGATCGCGTTCGTGGTCTGGATATCACCATCACCACTTCCGCGAATACCGATGAAGAAGGCCGTGCTCTGCTGGCTGCCTTTAACTTCCCATTCCGCAAGTAAGGTTAGGGTTATGGCTAAAACATCCATGAAAGCACGTGAAGCAAAGCGTGCGAAGCTGGTAGCCAAGTTCGCGACCAAGCGAACCGAGCTGAAAGCTATCATCGTTGATATGAACGCTTCTGAAGAAGCGCGTTGGGATGCTGTCTTGCAACTGCAACAGCTGCCCCGTGATTCCAGTCCGTCCCGCCAGCGTAACCGTTGCAATATTACTGGTCGTCCGCACGGTTTCCTGCGCAAGTTTGGCCTGTCCCGCATCAAGGTGCGTGAGCATGCCATGAAGGGCGAAATTCCAGGCCTCAAAAAGGCCTCTTGGTAAGAATCTCGGGAGTTAGACTATGAGCATGCAAGATCCGATCGCGGATATGCTGACCCGCATCCGTAACGGTCAGGCGGCGAGCAAAGTTGCGGTTTCCATGCCTTCTTCCAAGCTGAAAGTGGCAATTGCCAAAGTGCTGAAAGAAGAAGGTTACATCGCTGGCTACTCCGTAGCGGGTGATGTGAAGCCTGAACTGGAAATTGAACTGAAATATTTCCAGGGCAAGCCGGTTGTAGAACTGATCCAACGCGTGAGCCGTCCCGGCCTGCGTATTTACAAGCGCACTACTGATCTGCCGAAAGTTATGGGCGGTCTCGGTGTTGCTATCGTGTCCACGTCTAAAGGTGTGATGACCGACCGTGCTGCCCGCAAGGCAAGCATGGGCGGTGAGATCATCTGCTACGTCGCTTAATAGGAGGTCGGAAATGTCTCGCGTTGCTAAGGCACCCGTCACTATTCCTGCTGGCGTAGAGGTGACTCTGAACGGTCAGGAACTGTCCATCAAAGGTGGTAAAGGTTCTCTGGTTCGTTCCATCCACGCCGGTGTAGAAGTGACCAAAGAAGACAATGTACTGAAGTTCGCCCCGCGCGACGGCATCGCTGGTGCTGACGCTCAGGCCGGTACTGCACGTGCATTGGCTAACAACATGGTAATCGGTGTTACCCAAGGCTTCGAGCGTAAGCTGCAGCTGGTTGGTGTAGGTTACAAAGCCTCCATCAAGGGCAATGCTGTCGCGCTGGCCCTGGGCTTCTCTCACCCGGTAGAGCATGCGCTGCCGGCTGGTGTCACCGCTGAATGCCCGACCGCTACAGAGATCGTTCTGCGTGGTGTGGACAAGCAGCTGGTTGGCCAAGTCGCCGCCGATATCCGTTCTTACCGCGCTCCGGAGCCCTACAAGGGCAAGGGTGTACGCTATGCCAACGAGCAAGTGCGTACTAAAGAAGCTAAGAAGAAGTAAGGTAACACTATGGACAAGAAAGCAGCTCGTCTCCGTCGTGCTACTCGTGCTCGGAAGAAGATGCAGGAACTGGGAGCTACCCGTCTGGTTGTTCACCGTACCCCGCGTCATATCTACGCGCAGGTTATCGCAGCCAACGGTTCCGAAGTTCTGGCCTCTGCTTCTACAGTAGAGAAAGCCATCAGTGAAGCGCTTAAATACTCCGGTAATGCTGATGCAGCTACCGCAGTAGGTAAAGCAATCGCTGAGCGTGCTATTGCCAAAGGCGTTCAGAACGTATCTTTCGATCGTTCCGGTTTCAAGTATCACGGTCGTGTAGCCGCTCTGGCTACCGCTGCTCGTGACGCTGGTCTTCAGTTCTAAGCTAGGAGTCGAAGATGGCTAAAGTCGAATCTCAAGCCGGCGAACTGCAAGAAAAGCTGATTGCAGTAAACCGTGTTTCGAAAACTGTTAAAGGTGGTCGTATCATGTCCTTCACCGCGTTGACCGTGGTGGGTGATGGTAACGGCCGTGTAGGTTACGGTTACGGTAAGGCCCGTGAAGTTCCGGCCGCTATTCAAAAAGCGATGGAACAGGCTAAGCGTAACCTGAGCAAGGTAGAACTGAACAATGGCACTCTGCACCACCCGGTGCGCGGTGTTCACTCCGGTTCCACCGTGTTCATGAAGCCGGCCTCACAAGGTACTGGTATCATTGCAGGCGGCGCCATGCGTGCTGTTCTGGAAGTTGCTGGTATCCACAACGTGCTGGCCAAGACCTACGGTTCCACCAACCCAATCAACGTTGTTCGCGCAACTGTCGACGCTCTGGTACAGGGTCAATCCCCGGCCCAGATCGCTGCCAAGCGTGGTCTGCGCGTTGAAGAAATTCTGGGGTAATGCGACATGGCTAACACTGTAAAAGTAACTCAAACTCGCAGCTCTATCGGCCGTCTGCCAAAGCACAAGGCGACTCTGCGTGGTCTGGGTCTGCGTCGCATTGGTCACACCGTTGAGCTGGAAGATACTCCCTGCGTACGCGGTATGATCAACCAGGTTTATTACATGGTTAAGGTGGAGGGCTAAGCATGCGTCTGAATACTCTGTCTCCGGCCGCTGGTTCCAAGCCTGAAAAACAACGTCGTGGCCGTGGTATCGGCTCCGGCCTGGGCAAGACTGGTGGTCGTGGTGTGAAAGGTCAAACCTCTCGTTCCGGTGGCGGTAAAGTCCGCGCTGGTTTCGAAGGCGGCCAGATGCCTTTGAAAATCCGTCTGCCGAAGTTCGGTTTCTTCTCTCGCAAATCTTTGGTTTCTGCCGAAGTGCGTCTGAACGAAATCGCCATGGTAGAAGGTGATGTGGTCGATCTGAGCACTCTGAAGCAAGCCGGTGTTGTTACTAAGAACATCGTTTTCGCTAAAGTTGTTCTGTCTGGCAACATTGACCGTGCTGTGACCGTTCGTGGTGTGTCCGTCACCAAAGGTGCACGTGCAGCCATCGAGGCCGCTGGCGGTAAAATCGAGGAATAATCAGTACAATGGCTAAGAAACCAGGATTGGATGTTAAAGCACAGGGTGGTCTGAGTGAACTGAAGAGCCGTCTGCTCTTCGTTCTCGGGGCGATTATCGTTTTCCGTGCAGGCTCTTATGTGCCGATTCCTGGTATTGACGCCGCCGTACTGGCCGAGTTGTTCCAACAACAGAAGGGCACCATCATTGAGATGTTCAACATGTTCAGTGGTGGTGCACTCTCGCGTGCTTCTATTCTTGCGCTGGGGATCATGCCGTACATTTCGGCGTCGATCATTATCCAGCTGCTGACTGTGGTTCACCCCGCTCTTGCTGAACTCAAGAAAGAAGGTGAATCCGGCCGTCGCAAGATTAGCCAATATACCCGTTGGGGCACGCTGGTTTTGGGAACTTTCCAGGCCATTGGTATTGCAACCGGTCTGCCGAATATGATGCAGGGACTCGTGACTCATCCGGGTTTGGGCTTCTATTTCACGGCCGTTGTGAGTCTGGTCACCGGTACCATGTTTTTGATGTGGTTGGGTGAGCAGATTACCGAGCGTGGGATCGGTAATGGTATCTCGTTGATTATTTTCACGGGTATCGTTGCTGGTTTGCCGCATGCCATTGGTGCTACGGCCGAACAGGCACGTCAAGGGGAATTGCACATCCTGCTGTTGTTGTTGCTGGGCTTGATTGTTTTCGCAGTGACTTACTTTGTGGTGTTCGTGGAACGTGGTCAGCGTCGTATCGTCGTTAACTACGCCAAGCGTCAACAAGGCCGCCAAGTATTCGCCGCGCAAAGCACACACCTGCCGTTGAAAGTGAATATGGCCGGTGTGATTCCTGCGATTTTCGCATCCAGCATCATCCTCTTCCCAGGGACCATTACCTCTTGGTTTGGTCAGGGCGAGGGCAAGATCGCTGATATCCTGCAACAGGTCTCTATGGTCCTGCAGCCGGGTCAGCCCTTGTATGAGATGTTGTATGCAGCAGCCATTATCTTCTTCTGTTTCTTCTATACCGCGCTGGTGTTCAACCCCCGCGAGACAGCAGACAACCTGAAGAAGAGTGGAGCCTTTATCCCGGGGATCCGCCCGGGCGAGCAGACAGCACGTTACATCGATAAGGTTATGACTCGCCTGACATTGGCAGGTGCACTCTATATAACCTTTATCTGTCTGGTACCCCAGTTCTTGATGACTGCCTGGAACGTACAGTTCTACTTCGGTGGCACTTCGCTGCTGATTATCGTGGTAGTTATCATGGACTTCATGGCTCAGGTACAAACCCATATGATGTCTCATCAATATGGCGACGTCCTGAGGAAGGCCAACCTGAAGGGCTACGGCCGCTAAAGGTCGGCGTAGTTACGGAGTTAAGCAATGAAAGTTCGTGCTTCCGTTAAGGCAATCTGCCGTAACTGCAAAATCATCAAGCGTCACGGTGTGGTGCGTGTGATTTGCAGCGAGCCAAAGCATAAACAGCGCCAAGGCTAATTTTTTACGGTTAGTACTTGCAACAAATAGTTGTGCTGGCTAATATAGCCAGCCAACTTTTGTTGTGTATTGGTTGACCGCCACGTATCCGCTCACGGGCTTTGTGGTGGTCGTTATCTACGCTACGTAGGAGTGAACAGTGGCCCGTATCGCTGGCATTAACATTCCTGACCATAAGCATGCAGTCATTGCGTTGACTGCGATTTATGGCGTCGGTCGTACCCGCTCCAAGGCCATCTGTGCCGCAGCCGGTATTGCTGAGAATGTGAAAATTAAAGACTTGGACGAAGCTCAGATCGAAAGTCTGCGCGAGCAAGTAGGTAAATTCACCGTTGAAGGTGACTTGCGTCGTCAGATTTCCATGAACATCAAACGCTTGATGGATCTGGGTTGCTACCGTGGTTTGCGTCACCGTCGTAGCCTGCCTGTTCGTGGTCAACGTACCAAGACCAACGCTCGTACCCGTAAGGGTCCGCGCAAGGCTATCAAGAAGTAACGGGAAGGTAGAAAATGGCTAAAACTCCGACTCGTGCTCGCAAGCGCGTTAAAAAGCAAGTGAGCGACGGTATTGCGCACGTTCATGCATCTTTCAACAACACAATCGTGACCATTACTGACCGTCAGGGCAATGCTCTGTCATGGGCTACCTCCGGTGGTTCAGGTTTCCGTGGTTCCCGTAAGTCCACTCCGTTTGCTGCCCAGGTAGCTGCTGAGCGTGCTGGTGAGATCGCCAAAGAATACGGCGTGAAGAACCTGGAAGTCATGGTCAAAGGTCCGGGTCCCGGTCGTGAGTCTTCCATCCGCGCTCTGAACGCGGCTGGTTTCCGCATCACTAATATTACTGATGTGACTCCGATCCCGCACAACGGTTGTCGTCCTCCCAAGAAGCGCCGCGTATAACGCTGTAGCTACTTGGTCTAGGATTGTTGGAGAAAGAAGATGGCAAGATATATCGGTCCTAAGCTTAAGCTTAGCCGTCGTGAGGGCACCGACCTCTTCCTGAAGTCTGGTGTTCGTGCGATTGATTCTAAGTGCAAGATTGACACCGCCCCTGGTCAGCACGGTGCGCGTAAAGCGCGTCTGTCCGACTATGGTGTTCAGCTGCGCGAGAAACAAAAAGTTCGTCGTATCTACGGCGTATTGGAAAAACAGTTCCGCAACTACTACCGCGACGCTGCCCGTCAAAAGGGTAACACCGGTGAAAACCTGTTGCAGCTGCTGGAAGGTCGTTTGGACAACGTTGTTTACCGTATGGGCTTCGGCGCTACCCGTGCTGAATCTCGTCAGCTGGTGAGCCACAAAGCCATCATGGTAAACGGTCGCGTTGTGAACATTCCTTCTTTCCAGGTTTCCCCTGAGGACGTGATCTGCGTTCGTGAGAAGGCTAAGAAGCAAGCGCGTATCAAAGCTTCCCTGGAAGTTGCTGGTCAGCGTGAGAAGCCGACTTGGGTAGAGGTTGATGCCGCTAAAATGGAAGGTGCTTTCAAGCGTCTGCCAGAGCGTTCCGACCTGTCTGCCGACATTAACGAACAGCTGATCGTCGAGCTTTACTCCAAGTAAAGCTAGCTTCTAAAGAGAGGACACAATGCTGGGTTCTGTAACAGATTTTCTTAAACCGCGGCTAGTTGACATCGAGCAAGTTAGCCCGACTCATGCGAAAGTGACTCTTGAGCCACTCGAGCGTGGCTTTGGTCACACGCTGGGCAACGCCCTGCGTCGTATTTTGCTGTCATCTATGCCCGGTTGTGCAGTTACTGAAGTCGAAATTGACGGGGTACTGCATGAGTACAGCAGCAAAGAAGGTGTACAGGAAGACATTCTTGAAATCCTGCTCAACCTGAAAGGTATCGCTGTAAAGCTGGAAGGCAAGGACGAGGTAACTCTGTCCCTGACCAAGTCTGGAACAGGCCCCGTTACCGCTGGTGATATCACTCACGGTGATGAAGTCGAGATCGTAAACCCGGAGCACGTAATCTGCCACCTGACTGGTGCCAATGCTGAAATCAGCATGCGCCTGAAAGTTCAGCGCGGTCGTGGTTATGTGCCTGCTTCTGCTCGTGTTCACAACGATGATGAAGAGCGTCCGATTGGTCGCCTGCTGTTGGACTCCGCGTTCAGCCCCATCGTTCGTATTGCCTACAATGTTGAGGCAGCACGTGTGGAACAGCGTACCGACTTGGACAAGCTGGTCATCGACATGGAGACCAATGGTACTCTGGATCCTGAAGAAGCCATCCGTCGTTCAGCCACTATTCTGGCCGAACAACTGGAAGCCTTCGTGGATCTGCGCGATGTCAGC
>NZ_CP064746.1:272500-790000 GCF_028751155.1 Aeromonas bestiarum
TGAAATCGAGTAGGGCGGGACACGTGACATCCTGTCTGAATATGGGGGGACCATCCTCCAAGGCTAAATACTCCTGACTGACCGATAGTGAACCAGTACCGTGAGGGAAAGGCGAAAAGAACCCCTGTGAGGGGAGTGAAATAGAACCTGAAACCGTGTACGTACAAGCAGTGGGAGCCCTTCGGGGTGACTGCGTACCTTTTGTATAATGGGTCAGCGACTTACATTTTGTAGCGAGGTTAACCGTATAGGGGAGCCGTAGGGAAACCGAGTCTTAACTGGGCGTCTAGTTGCAAGGTGTAGACCCGAAACCGGGTGATCTAGCCATGGGCAGGTTGAAGGTTGAGTAACATCAACTGGAGGACCGAACCCACTAACGTTGCAAAGTTAGGGGATGACCTGTGGCTGGGGGTGAAAGGCCAATCAAACTCGGAGATAGCTGGTTCTCCCCGAAAGCTATTTAGGTAGCGCCTCGGACGAATACTACTGGGGGTAGAGCACTGTTTGGACTAGGGGGTCATCCCGACTTACCAACTCCATGCAAACTCCGAATACCAGTAAGTAATATCCGGGAGACACACGGCGGGTGCTAACGTCCGTCGTGAAGAGGGAAACAACCCAGACCGCCGGCTAAGGTCCCAAAGTTCTGGTTAAGTGGGAAACGATGTGGGAAGGCTCAGACAGCTAGGATGTTGGCTTAGAAGCAGCCATCATTTAAAGAAAGCGTAATAGCTCACTAGTCGAGTCGGCCTGCGCGGAAGATGTAACGGGGCTCAAACCAGGCACCGAAGCCGCGGATTCACACTTATGTGTGAGTGGTAGGGGAGCGTTCTGTAAGTCTGCGAAGGTGTATCGAGAGGTATGCTGGAGATATCAGAAGTGCGAATGCTGACGTAAGTAACGATAAAGGGGGTGAAAAGCCTCCTCGCCGGAAGACCAAGGGTTCCTGTCCAACGTTAATCGGGGCAGGGTGAGTCGACCCCTAAGGTGAGGCCGAAAGGCGTAATCGATGGGAAGCAGGTTAATATTCCTGCACGACTTGTAATTGCGATGGGGGGACGGAGAAGGCTAGGTGGGCCAGGCGACGGTTGTCCTGGTGAAAGTGCGTAGGTGGTGTTTCTAGGCAAATCCGGAGACACAACACTGAGACACGAGACGAAGCCACTACGGTGGTGAAGCCATTGATGCCCTGCTTCCAGGAAAAGCCTCTAAGCTTCAGATTACAAGTCATCGTACCCCAAACCGACACAGGTGGTCGGGTAGAGAATACCAAGGCGCTTGAGAGAACTCGGGTGAAGGAACTAGGCAAAATAGAACCGTAACTTCGGGAGAAGGTTCGCTCTTGACAGTGAAGTCCCTTGCGGATGGAGCAGTTGGGAGTCGCAGTGACCAGATGGCTGGGACTGTTTATCAAAAACACAGCACTCTGCAAACACGAAAGTGGACGTATAGGGTGTGACACCTGCCCGGTGCCGGAAGGTTAATTGATGGGGTTAGCGCAAGCGAAGCTCTTGATCGAAGCCCCGGTAAACGGCGGCCGTAACTATAACGGTCCTAAGGTAGCGAAATTCCTTGTCGGGTAAGTTCCGACCTGCACGAATGGTGTAACCATGGCCATGCTGTCTCCACCCGAGACTCAGTGAAATCGAATTCGCCGTGAAGATGCGGTGTACCCGCGGCTAGACGGAAAGACCCCGTGAACCTTTACTACAGCTTGGCACTGAACATTGAACCTACATGTGTAGGATAGGTGGGAGGCTTTGAAGGCGTGACGCCAGTTGCGCTGGAGCCGTCCTTGAAATACCACCCTTGTATGTTTGATGTTCTAACGCAGGTCCCTGAATCGGGATCGCGGACAGTGCCTGGTGGGTAGTTTGACTGGGGCGGTCTCCTCCCAAAGAGTAACGGAGGAGCACGAAGGTTGGCTAATCCTGGTCGGACATCAGGAGGTTAGTGCAATGGCATAAGCCAGCTTAACTGCGAGACGGACAGGTCGAGCAGGTACGAAAGTAGGTCATAGTGATCCGGTGGTTCTGAATGGAAGGGCCATCGCTCAACGGATAAAAGGTACTCCGGGGATAACAGGCTGATACCGCCCAAGAGTTCATATCGACGGCGGTGTTTGGCACCTCGATGTCGGCTCATCACATCCTGGGGCTGAAGTCGGTCCCAAGGGTATGGCTGTTCGCCATTTAAAGTGGTACGCGAGCTGGGTTCAGAACGTCGTGAGACAGTTCGGTCCCTATCTGCCGTGGGCGTTGGATGATTGAAGGGAGTTGCTCCTAGTACGAGAGGACCGGAGTGAACGAACCTCTGGTGTTCGGGTTGTCACGCCAGTGGCACTGCCCGGTAGCTAAGTTCGGAATCGATAACCGCTGAAAGCATCTAAGCGGGAAGCGAGCCCTGAGATGAGTCATCCCTGACCCCTTGAGGGTCCTAAAGGGCCGTTGGAGACCACAACGTTGATAGGTGGGGTGTGTAAGCGCGGCGACGTGTTGAGCTAACCCATACTAATTACCCGTGAGGCTTAACCATACAACACCCAAGAAGTGTTCTGAGACTTGTAGCAAGTGCGAGACTACTTACCTAATTCAGTGATAACGACCAGGCAATAGCCAATCAGTCGTTACTCACGTCAGCTTTCCGAGATTGAAGTTATTTGCCTGGCGGCCATAGCGCCGTGGAACCACCTGATCCCATGCCGAACTCAGAAGTGAAACGCGGTAGCGCCGATGGTAGTGTGGCATTCGCCATGCGAGAGTAGGACACTGCCAGGCACCCAATTAAACAGCGCCGTGCACATCACGACGTTGGCCGAGAGGATGACACCTCGTTGAAACGGCAGACAATTTAGCAAAAAGCTAACCAGACAGCGGAGCGGTAGTTCAGTCGGTTAGAATACCGGCCTGTCACGCCGGGGGTCGCGGGTTCGAGTCCCGTCCGCTCCGCCAGTAAATTGAAAGGCCTTCCCCATCGGGAAGGCCTTTTTGCTTTTTGGCATTTGCGAACGGAAATAAGGAAGTGAGGGATACTAGGTAGGGCTGCGACTCGCCACTGGCATCTCTATCCCAGTCTGTCACCCCTTGTGCTCGTTACCCTGCCACCGGCTGCCTAGTCCTGAGATTGTTCAGCTAGCGTTTAGCGATTTAAACCGCTATCTGGAGCTTTGTACCTCAGTGACTGACGCAGGTGCTCCATGGTGTAACTCTGGATAGCCTCACTCACCATCACCATCACCATCACTTGAGCCAAGTCCATCAGACTTTGTATGGATGGCTTTGTTATATCCTCTAAGAGAGGCTGCGCTTGTAAACGTTCGTTCGGGGGGGCTTGTAATGCAGATAAGTCGTGGATGCGGATCTAAGGCGGGGTGTGCACGCATGGCTATCGAACGATGGGGCCAGGCTGTAAAGATGCAAAAGAAAAGGGGACGGCAGCTGCCGTCCCCTCAAGTCATCTAGTCCAGTCCATGAACTGCAACGCTCCCTGCAATCCCTGACTTTATCCTGATCCTTCGGAATATCCCCTTCCCAATCCGTTGAGGTGTCCTGTGGCCATCCTAGCCTGGCAATCGATCCTGATTGCTGCACTCTCTCCATCCTGGAGGTGTCCGTTACCACATCCCGTGGTGTTCCTTGCGTCGTCCTGACAGATAACCATCCGGGTTATCTCGCTTCATCCTGAAGCTGTCCTGCTCGCATCCGGCGAGGTCCTGTTCTTCCTGAAGAGCGCAATCCGTACCGCTCTGCCTCATCCCGAGGTGTCCACAACCACATCCTGTGGCGTCCTGTTCAATCCATTTGATAACCTTCCCGGTTACCTGCCTCATCCTGAGGTGTCCCTGACCACGTCCTGTGGATTATTCCCTGCTTATGCGCTGTTCCTGCATCCTGCCGGACCAGCTCCGTCCTTGTGAGACCCATATTAAGGGAACCGCATAGCGGAACAAGGGAGGTTGGGCGGTTATCGGCATGACCCGGCTTGGTTCAACCCAGCCATTAACAAGATAAATCCATACTAATCATTGTCTTAGTTTGTTTCATTGGAAAGCATATGGATTCAAAGATGGCTTCGCGTACGGCTCAACACAGTGGCCTCTTACAGCGGCTATGGCGGATCTCTCACACGCAAAAACAGGGGGAAAACGATGGTACAACGCGGCTCAATTAAGCGGGCAAGAGTTAAAAATTAATTGAATAAATATGCTCAAAAAGAATACAAAAAAGCCGAGGCTGGGCTCGGCTTTTTTGGGATTAGCTGACTCGGCTGCCAGGCGTGGGATATGCCTTGCGCAACGACTCTGGCGCCAACACTTCCAGGTTGCCGCTCATGTTGTTCAACCAGGTGCGAAATTCAGGGGTGTCCTGTACCTCGGTCTCCACGACTACGCTGCGCTTATCGTAGCGGGTCATGCGCGGGTTGTGGCCCGGGATCTGTCCATCGACCAGAGTCGGGCAGTTGGCATCTATGCGACCGACGAAGCGGATAGGGCCGCTGACATCCTGGTAGCCCTGATCGCGGATCAGCTTCTGGATATTGAAGTCCTTCGGCTGGGTCGCGCTGAAGTTGGTCAGCTCCACGCCCTTGATGTGATCGAAAGGTATACCGTACACCTTGGGATCCAGCTCGGACAGGGTGCAGAGCAGGGTCGGACCGTCGGCCTGATTCAGGATACCGAGGGGATTGATGCGGTCATAGCAGAGCCATACGGTACGTTCCTTGATGACACGCTGGATCTCGGCACTGAACTTGCGACCGCGCCAGAGGGCATCGCGGATCAAGGTGCTGCGACGGATCTCAGGATTACCGGCAAACGGACGCGGTGACTGATGCACGCTTTCGAGCCAGCGTTCGGCCAGTTCACTCTGGCTGTCGCGGATCACCTGGCTGGCTTTGTCGACCAGCGGGTTCAATTCGGTCAGCACACTTGCCGGCAGCAGTTGGCTTGCCTGATCACTCCAGGTTTTCAGGGCCACCGCCAGCGACAGCGGCATTATGTTGGCGAAGTCGTTTAGGCCATGGCGCTCAAAGCACCAGCCGTGGGGTTTGCTGCGTTCATCCGAAGTGAGGTCGAACAACCCCATGCCGGACATCTCCTCCAGGTCCCGTTGCACGGTACGCAGACTGACGTGTATGCCTTCCTCTTCCAGTTTTACCTGGAGTTGGCTGGCGGTCAGCTTGTAAGGGCGGTGCGGGATGCAACGCGCCAAGGTCAGTTGTCGTAACAGCTTCTTACTCATGGTGCATGCCTTCACTGGTTTAGCGTTGAGTGTATCCTAGCTATGACATGCGACAGTCTATGTCGCAAGTTTTGCTGCGACAACTGTCGCCATTTTCATACAAACTGCTTTAACTGCATGATATTAAAGCTAATACATGTTTTGGTGGGCAGCAATCGAGGCTTTTAATTGATGAGAAAATCGCAAATGAAAGTGCTGTCTTGCGGTTTTTGGGGAGAGGAAAAAATAAAAATAGCAGGAAGAGGCAGAAGATGATGTGGAGGGGCGCGGCCCCTCCACCAGATGGCGACCTGTTATCAGGCCAGCCAGGACCAGGCTGACTTGCTGATGGCGGCTCCCACCATATAGCCGAATACCGCCAGGGCAGCTAGGCCGGCCACCAGCTTCTGGTTGCGGGCCGGTCGCTTGAGCGCCATGACGCCGAGGCCTATGTAGACTACCAGTGCGATCAGCTTGGCCATCAGCCAGGGTTGCTGCCCCGGGCTCATCTGCAACGTGACCGCCAACAGCACCCCGAACAGCAGCAAAAAGGTGTCGTTGACGTGGGGCGCTATCTTCAGCCAGCGCTGTTGCAGACGCGGGCTGCCGTTGAGAGAGAGCATCCAGCGATAGACGAACAGCAGCAGGCTGACGATGGCCAGGGTCATGTGCAGATGTTTGAGCATGGGGTAATAGGCAATCATATTGCTTCCTTGTCGTTGTCGGGCAGACCGCTGTTCCAGTTGTGAGCGTGAATGCGCTCCTGTCCTTCCTGATCGTCTTGCAACAGATCGGAGAGGATATCCCGGTATTGCAGGCTCTTGTTGATATAGGTGTGTTCGTCGTCCAGGTAGTTGACCTGCTCCCGCAGCAACCAGTTGTCGTGCTGTTTGAAGGTCTGTCCCGCCCGCCAGGCCTGGTTGGCCCGAAATCCCAGCTGGGTCAGGGCTTCCACCCCCAGATCCACGGCGGAACCCAGGGTTTCCCGATACACGCTGCCCACGCCCTGGCGCAGGATCTCGTGAGCGTGAGGTCTGTCCTGGGCTCGCGCCAGTATCTTAAGGTGCGGGAAGTGTTTCTTCACCATTTCAATCACTTCGAGCGAGGTGGCCGGATCGTTGATGGAGAGCACCAGCAGCTTGGCCTTGTGGGCGCCGGCGGCATGCAACAGGTCGAGCCTACTGGCATCGCCGTAGAACACCTGGTAGCCGTACTTGCGCAGCATTTCGATCTGGCTGGCATCCTGCTCGAGTATGGTGGTGCCTATGCCGTGGCCGTGCAGCAGGCGTCCCACTATCTGGCCAAAACGGCCGAAGCCGGCGATGATCACCGGGTGTTCCACCAGCTCCGGCTGCTCATGCTGCGGTGTGTCGCTGTGGGTGCGGTAATCGAACCAGGGCTGGATCACCCGATCGTTGAGGATCAGCAAGAGCGGCGTCAGCGCCATGGAGAGGGCCACCACCAGGGTGAGCAGCGAGATGGTGTCGCCGGGCAGCACCTTGTTCTGGGCGGCGAACGAGAACAGCACGAAGGCAAACTCTCCCCCTTGCGCCAGCGCTAGCCCGAAGGTCCAGCGTTGGCTCGGCGAGATGCGAATCACAAAGCCGAGCGCCATCAGCACCAGCCACTTGAGCGCCATCAGGCCGACCACCAGGGTCGGGATGAGCAAGGGGTGTTCGGCAAACAGGCTGAAGTTGATGCCGGCGCCCACCGACATGAAGAAGAGGCCGAGCAGCAAGCCCTTGAACGGCTCTATGTCCGCCTCCAGCTCGTGGCGATACTCGCTGTCGGCCAGCACCACACCGGCGAGGAAGGAGCCAAGGGCCGGGGAGAGCCCCACCGACTCCATCAGCACTGCGATGGCGATCACCAGCAGCAGGGCGGCAGCGACGAAGATCTCCCGCATGTGGGATTGGGCTATGGCCCGAAACACCGGGCGCATCAGGTAGTGGCCACCCAGCACTATGCCGGAGATGGCCGCAACCACCAGCAGGCCATGCTGCCAGCCGGCCAGCTCGGAGCTGCCATTGCTGGCCACCGGCGCTATGGCGAGCAGTGGCAGGATCGCCAGTATGGGAATGACGGCGATATCCTGGAACAGCAGCACCGCAAAGGCGGAGCGGCCGCTCTCGCTCTGCATCAGCTTGCGCTCCTGCAGGCTCTGCAGAACTATGGCCGTGGACGATAGCGCCAGAATGAGACCTATGGCCAGTCCCTGTTGCCAGGGCAGGCCGATGAGATGAGCGACTCCGGTCAGGGCCCCCGTGGTGAGCAGCACTTGCAGGCCACCGGTGCCGAGTATGGGCCCCTTCAGTTGCCACAGCAGGGCAGGGCGCAGCTCCAGTCCGACCAGAAACAGCATCAGCACCACGCCGAACTCGGCGAAGTGCATCACATCCTTCTGCTCTCCCACCAGCCCCAGCAGGAAGGGGCCTATGATGATGCCCGCCAGCAGGTAGCCGAGCACGGAACCCAGCCCCCAGCGCTTGGCCAGCGGCACGGCGATCACCGCCGCCGAGAGGTAGATAAGCGCATCAAACAGTAATCCGTGACCCATCAGCCGGCCCTCCGTTCGCATGTCTGGCCCGACTCACAGGGTCGGCCAAATGACTGACAGTGTTTCATGAGAGCACCTCCAGCAGATCCCGCAGATAGGGGCTGCCGCCGAGTTGGGCCGGGGTCAGCTGCTCGTCGCGCAGGGCACACAACAGCTGGCGATAATCCTGGCCACAGCGGCGCAGCGCCTCCGGATCCTTGATCTTGTGAAAGGAGTGCAGCACGAACGGCGGCAGCCAGCGCATGCCACACAACTGCGCCGTTTGCTGGAACGGCAGCAGGAAGTCGAGCAGCGGGCGGCGGTTGTAGCCTTCGCTGCAATAGGAGTCGGGGGCGCCCCCCGTGGTGATGGCACTCAGCCACTGCTTGCCATTGAGGGCGTGGGCCTCGGGGCCGTAGGCGTAGCCATACTCCAGCACCAGATCCATCCACTCCTTCATGATGGCGGGGCAGGAGTACCAGTAGAAGGGGTGCTGAAAGACGATGATGTCGTGTTCCGACAGCAGGGCTTGCTCCCGCTTCACGTTGATGAACATGTCCGGGTAGTGCTGGTAGAGGTCGTGCACCGTGACCCCCTCCAGATCGGAGACGGCCTGCAGCAGCTGCTTGTTGGCCCGGGAGCTCTGCAGGGCCGGGTGTGAAAAGAGAACCAGAATGCGTTTCATGAAGTCATAACCTGAAGATGGGCCTGATACCGGTGAAAAGAAGATGCATTGAGCTGCGACGTTATCAAGAAGCGCAATAGCCCGCCAGTTCCGGGATCAGATCGCGCAGCGCCGGATTCAGGGTCTGATGGGCGGGATAGCAGAGTCCGATGCGCCGAAACATCCGCGGCCCGCTCACCGCGACCGTGCACAGGCCGGGTTCGTCGTCCACCAGGCCGTCGGGCAGGAAGCTGATGCCGACGCCCGCCAGCACCAGCGCCATCACCAGCCCCTTGCTTTCGGCCTTGGCCACCAGGTTGAGGGTGAGCCGGTCGCAGGCCAGCAGCCCTATGGTCTGCTGATGGGCCTCACAGGGCGGGCACTCAATAAAATCATAATGCTGCAGCTCAGTCAGCGCGATGCGGGCGCGGCTGGCGAGGGGGTGGTCGGTACGCATGCACAGCACATAGTCCTCTTCCCACAGGGGCAGGAAGATCTCGTCCTCCCGGCGCAGCGCATCCAGGGTCAGCCGGCAGTCGGCGGGGCTGGTGTAGTCGGAGAGGGTGAGATCCAGCTCGGGCAGCACGCCCTGCACCCGCTGCAGCAAGCCGGCCAGCCGGTGGCGGCTCAGATCCGGCATGATGGCCATGTTGAGTCGTGCGCGCGTCGCCTTCTGGCGAAACAGCTCCGGCAGGCGGCGTGCCTCTTCCACCAGCTTGACCGCATGGGGATAGAGGTAATGGGCCGGATCCTTTGCCTCAACCCCCTTCTTGCCCCGGGTGAACAGGCTGTCGCCGAGCGCCTCTTCCAGCTGGCGCAGGCCGGCCGAGAGGGAGGGTTGGCTGACGTGGCAGCGCAGTGCCGCCGCCGTGATGTTTTTCTCTTCATAGATGGCGATGAAGAAGCGCAGCAATCTCAGATCCAGCATGAGCCCAACCATAGTTTTTTCAGATGATAACCAGCGGAAAACAATATTTATCACTGATGGATGCTGCGACTATAGTGACTGAGTTCCGTGCTGGCCAGCCGCTTGTGTGATCCCGTTTCTCATCGAATCAAAAGGAAATACCATGTCCAAGTCCCTCGTCGTGATCACCGGTGCCTCCGCCGGGATCGGTGCCGCCATCGCCCGCGCCTTCTCGGCCGCCGGTCATCCGCTCTTGCTGCTGGCCCGCCGGGTCGAGCCCATGCAGGCGCTGGGTCTGCCCAACGCCTTGTGTGTCAGCGTCGATGTCACCGACACGGCCGCCATGAAGGCCGCCATCCAGCAGGCAGAGACCCGGTTCGGCCCTGTGGGTTGCCTGGTCAACAATGCCGGCGTCATGTTGCTGGGGCAGGCCGACGTGCAGGATCCCGCCGAGTGGCAGCAGATGCTCAACATCAATGTGATGGGGGTGCTGAACGGCGTTCATGCCGTGCTGGCCGGGATGAAGGCTCGCCGCAGCGGTACCATAGTCAACATCAGCTCCATCGCCGGTCGCAAGACCTTCCCGAACCATGCGGCCTATTGTGCCACCAAGTTCGCGGTGCACGCCCTGACCGAAAATATCCGGGAAGAGGTGGCCGACGTCGGCGTGCGCATGGTGACCATAGCCCCTGGCGCGGTCGAGACCGACCTGCTCAGTCACACCACGGACGAGAGCATCAAGGCCGGTTATCACGACTGGAAGGATCAGATGGGCGGCGTGATCGCGCCCGAGGTGATCGCCGAGGCCGTGCTCTATGCCTGGCATCAGCCCGCCAACGTCTGCGTACGCGAAATCGTGCTGGCGGCCACCCGTCAGCAACCCTGATCCGGACTGGCCATGAGGGGAGGGCTTGACCCTCCCCCTGGGCCAAGGGTTACCATAGGGCTCCTCCGATCAATGAGTCATGTCATGGTTCTGACCCGTCGCCAACTCGCTCGCGCCCGCCGCTGGCTCCCCCTGTGGAGTCTGCTGATGGTGCTGATGTCGTTTGGCAGCCGGGCGGCGACCGATCTCTGTACCCTGACGCCCCATTGCAGCCAGAGCGAGCGTACCCTGGAGAAGGCCATGCCATGTGGCAGCTTCACCTCGGCGCTGGCCATGACGGTGCTCACCAGCGACAGCCTGACGGTGGCCGTACTGGAACCGGACATGCCACAGTTTCTCTCCCCCTCCCTGTTCACGCCTGAGGTGCCGCTCGAGCGGCTCGAGCGTCCTCCCCGTCATCCAGGTTGAGTCGAGTTCCCCTGTTTTTTTGGGTATTTCTTCTTATCTGAGGTGAGTTATGTACAAGTCCCTGTTACTGGCCCTGCTGGCCGGTACCGTCAGCTTCTCCGCCCTCGCGGCCGAGCAGATGACCGTCTACAAGTCCCAGTATTGCGGCTGTTGCAAGACCTGGATCAAGCACATGGAAGAGAACGGCTTTGAGGTCAAGGTCGTCGAAACCGAGCAGCTCGATCCCATCAAGCAGCAGTACGGCATCACACCGCAGCTGGCCTCCTGCCACACGGGCGTGGTGAATGGCTATGTGGTGGAGGGGCATGTACCCGCCGCCGACGTGCAGAAGCTGCTCAAGGAAAAACCGGCGATCCGCGGCCTGACCATTCCGGGCATGCCCCAGAGTGCGCCAGGCATGGATATTCCGGGTCAGCCCTACCAGGTGCTGAGCATCAGCAACGAGGGCGCGACCAGGGTCTGGTCGAGCTACCCCGGCTGACGCAAACTGGCCATGAGCAGGCACGACTCCATCATGTGAGGCACACCTGAGCGAACCTGTGTCGCTCATGGTCAGGTTTGAGGGCCGCTATCGCGAGATAGTGGCCCTTTTACCTGTTCTTGCGGGTTTTGCAGGGTGATAACTTGCAACTGGGGGCGACAAGGGGCAGATTGATCCCCTATCCAAGGAGCCAAGGCTCAGGTCTGCTAACCCTTTTAAAGCGCAAAGGATGCGACATGTTCACCTTTCCCCGAGGGCTTCTGCTGCTGGCTTGCCTGGTTGCCGTTCCCTGTTCATATGCCAATGATGAGTCCGCCATGCCCACAAGCGACACCCTTATCCAGCCTCCCGTGGCCACCAAACACCCTCATACCATCAAGAAACACGGCGACGTCCGGGTCGACAACTACTACTGGCTGCGCGATGACGAGCGCCAGAAACCCGAGGTACTGGCCTACCTGGAGGCGGAGAACGCCTATACCGAGGCCATGCTCAAGCCGACCCGGCCGCTGCGCGACCAGCTCTACCAGGAGATGGTGGCCCGCATTCCCCAGCAGGATGAGTCCGTCCCCTATGTGAAGAACGGCTACCGTTACCAGACCCGCTATGAGCCGGGCAAGGAGTACGGCATCTACTCCCGCAGCAAAGTGGACGGGCCGCAGGAGCCCGAGCCGATGCTGGACAGCAACCAGCGCGCAGAGGGGCACGAGTTCTATTCCCTTGGCGCCCTGGAGGTGAGCCGCAACAATCGCTGGCTGGCGGTGGCGGAAGATTTCCTCTCGCGCCGTCAGTACCAGATCCAGTTCCTCGATCTGGAGAGCGGCAAATGGGCCGCCGACAAGCTCGAGAACACCTCCGGCAACCTGGTGTGGGCCAATGACAGCAAGACGGTGTTCTACGTGCGCAAGCACCCCAAGACCCTGTTGCCCTATCAGGTCTATCGCCACGAGCTTGGCTCGGATCCGGCGAAAGATACCCTGGTGTATGAGGAGAAGGACGACACCTTCTACGTCAGCCTCTATGCCACCACCTCGGAAGATTTCATCGTCATTGCCCTCTCCAGCACCACCACGGGCGAGGCGCGCCTCATCGACGCCAACGTGCCGACTCAGGCACCGCGGCTGTTCCTGCCCCGTCAGGTGGATCACGAATACAGCCTGGATCACTACCGTGGTCGCTTCTATGTGCGCTCCAACAAGGACGGCAAGAACTTCGGCCTGTACGAGACCAAGGAGAGCCCGGTCGAGCGCTGGAAGGCGGTGATCGCCCCCAATCCGGACGTGCTGCTGGAGAGCTATGCCCTGTTCAAGGAGTGGCTGGTGCTGGAGGAGCGCAATCAGGGGCTGACCCGGCTGCGCCAGATCAACTGGCAGAGCGGTGACGAGAAGGAGATCGCCTTCGACGATCCCGCCTATGTCACCTGGCTCGCCTACAATCCGGAGCCGGAGACCAGCCAGCTGCGCTACGGCTACTCCTCCATGACCACCCCCTCGTCCACCTATGAGCTGGATATGGCGAGCGGCAAGCGCACCCTGCTCAAGCAGCAGGCGGTGGCGGGCTTCAAGCCGGAGCTGTACGCCAGCGAGCGGCTCTGGGTGACCGCCCGTGATGGTGTGGCCGTGCCTGTGTCTCTGGTCTATCGCAAGGATCTGTTCAAGAAAGAGAGTGCCGGGTCGCCAAAAAATCCGCTGCTGGTCTACGGCTATGGCTCCTACGGCGCCAGCATGGATCCCGATTTCAGCACGGCTCGCCTGAGCCTGCTGGACCGGGGCTTCGTCTATGCCATCGCCCATATCCGGGGTGGCGAGGAGCTGGGCCGCCACTGGTATGAAGATGGCAAGCTGCTGAAAAAACAGAATACCTTCAACGACTTCATCGATGTGACCGAGGCGCTGGTGGCGCAGGGGTATGGCGCCAGGGATCAGGTCTACGCCATGGGCGGCAGCGCCGGCGGCCTGCTGATGGGGGCCGTCATCAATCAGGCGCCCCAGCTCTATCGCGGCGTGGTGGCCCAGGTGCCCTTCGTCGACGTGGTCACCACCATGCTGGACGAGTCCATCCCCCTCACCACGGGGGAGTACGACGAGTGGGGCAACCCGAACCAGAAGCGCTACTACGACTACATGAAGGCCTACAGCCCCTACGATCAGGTCAAGGCGCAGGCCTACCCGAACATGCTGGTGACCACAGGGCTGCATGACTCCCAGGTACAGTATTGGGAGCCCGCCAAGTGGGTGGCCAAGCTGCGCGAGCTGAAGACGGATGGTAACAAGTTGTTGCTGAATACCGACATGGATGCCGGCCACGGCGGCAAGTCGGGTCGCTTCAAGGCCTACGAGGATATCGCGCTGGAGTTTGCGTTTATCCTGGATCTGGCCAAGCCGAAAGCATAAGTCACCAAGGTTGCAGCCCTTGCCAGTCAAGGGCTGCAAAAGAATCTCGTCTATATCCCCCGCCTGCCAACCGGTAGCACACTCCAATTAATCCCTGATCAGTAAATTAATGATCGGCTTCAAATTTCTCGTCATCCATATCCATCATTTTGTGTTTTTGTTTGATTTATGTTGGCGCCATGTGCTTAATCGAAGCCGTTATGACGCTTTGATTGGTCCCTTCCGGGCCAATTATCTTCGGTTGGCATGAAGCCGACTGTCTCACCACAGGATGCTGGTGGCTTTTTGGGGAACGCTCGCCGTTCACCCGATTCCTCATATCGAGGTCATGGATGACCACCGACGCAGAACGGTGGTTTGTCCGGCATTCGCCCGTGGAACGGGCGAGCTGAATCAATCAAAAAGGATGAACAACATGAAAGGATTATCCCTGGCGTGTGCCTTGTCGGCTGCCCTGGTCGGTGTCTCGTTTGGTGGTCCGCTGCAGGCGCAGGAGCGCTTCGTGACCATAGGCACAGGCGGTCAGACCGGCGTCTACTACGTGGCGGGCCAGTCCATCTGCCGCTTCCTCAATCGCGGCGCCGCCGATCACCAGATCAAGTGCAACGCCCCGGCCAGCGGTGGCGGTGTGGCCAACGTCAACGGCATCCGCAGCGGTGAATTCAACTTCGGCATCATGCAGTCCGACCATCAGTACAAGGCGATGAAGGGGCTGCCGCCGTTCCAGACCGAGGGGGCCATGGGCGACATGCGCGCCGTCTTCTCCCTGCAGAGCGAGGTGTTCACCATACTGGCGCGCCGCGATGCCAAGATCGCCAGCTTCGACGACATGAAGGGCAAGCGCGTCAACATCGGCAACCCGGGCTCGGGCCAGCGCGACACCATGGAAGAGATAATGGCGGTCAAGGGCTGGAAGAAGAGTGACTTCGGTCTGGTCTCCGAGTTGAAACCGGCCGAGCAGGCCTCCGCCCTTGGCGACAACAACATAGACGCCATGAGCTACTTCGTCGGCCACCCGAACGGCGCCATCCAGGAAGCCTCCACCACCACAGACGCCGTGCTGGTACCTGTGACCGGTGCCGACATCGACAAGCTGCTGGCAGAGAAGAGCTACTACACCAAGGCCGAGATCCCGGGCGGCATCTACAAGGGCAGCGATCAGCCGACCCCGTCCATCGGTGGCAAGGCGGTGCTCTCCACCAGTGCCAAGGCCGATCCGGAAGTGGTCTATCAGCTGGTCAAATCCGTTTTCGACAACCTGGATCGCTTCAAGCGCCTGCACCCGGCTTTCGCCGATCTGAAAGAGGCCGACATGATCAAGGTGGGGCTCTCGGCGCCGCTGCATGAAGGGGCCGCCCGCTACTACAAAGAGCGCGGTTGGCTCTGATTGAAGGCCCAAGGGCCCAGGTCACTCTCTTCGACACCCGTCAGCCGCTGCCCGGTTGCGGGGGCGGGTGTCGCTCTTGTTGTACTCGTTGGCACAAGTTAACCCTATGCAAGATAAACAACTCTCTACCGAGGAACTGATCGCCCAGGACGTGGGCGCTCGCCTGCCGTTCGGCCTCATGGGCGGGCTCATCACCACACTGGCGCTGGCCTGGTCCCTGTTCCAGCTCTGGATCGCCTCGCCGCTACCCTTCATGCTGGGCTTTGGCGTGCTCAATGACACCGAGACCCGTGCCATTCACCTCACCTTCGCCCTGCTGCTGGCCTATCTGGTGTTTCCGGCGTTTCGTTCATCGCCACGGGATCGGGTGCCGCTCGGCGACATCGCCTTGGGGCTCATCGCCGCCGGGGCCGCCAGCTACCTGTTCGTGATGTACCAGGCGCTGGCCCTGCGGCCGGGCAGTCTGACCACAGAGGATCTGATCACCGCCTGCATCGGCATCCCGCTGCTGCTGGAAGCGGCGCGCCGCGCCCTGGGGCCGGCGCTGGCGGTCATCGCCCTGCTGTTTCTCGCCTATAGCCTGGCGGGGCCCTGGATGCCGGGGCTGCTGGCCCATCGCGGGGTGAGCTTCACCGCGTTGGCCAACCACCAGTGGATCACCACGGAAGGGGTATTCGGGATTGCCCTCGGCGTCTCCACCAGCTTCGTGTTCCTGTTCGTGCTGTTCGGTGCCCTGCTGGAGCGGGCCGGTGCCGGCCACTACTTCATCCAGCTCGCCTTCAGCCTGCTCGGTCACCTGCGCGGCGGCCCGGCCAAGGCGGCTGTGGTGGCCTCCGGCCTGACCGGCCTCATCTCCGGCTCCTCCATCGCCAACGTGGTGACCACGGGCACTTTCACCATTCCCATGATGAAAAAGGTGGGGTTCAGCTCGGAGAAGGCGGGGGCGGTGGAAGTGGCCTCCTCGGTCAACGGCCAGATCATGCCGCCTGTGATGGGGGCTGCCGCCTTTCTGATGGTGGAGTACGTGGGCATTCCCTACGTCGAGATCATCAAGCACGCCTTCCTGCCGGCGACCATCTCCTACATAGCGCTGCTCTACATAGTGCATCTGGAGGCGCTCAAGCTCGGCATGCAGCCCATAGGTGGTCATCAGCCCAAGCCCTGGCTGCGCCGGTTGACCGGCTTCGCCTTCGGCGCTGCCCTCATCAGCGGGCTGTCGATGGGGGTCTACTACGGCCTGGGCTGGCTCAAGCCGGCGCTGGGTGAGTACGCCCTGCCAGGCATAGCCCTGCTGCTGGCCATCACCTATCTGGGTTTGCTGAAAATAGCGGCCAGCCATGAGCCGCTGGCGGCGGAGGATCCGGACAAGCCGCTGATTGAGCTGCCCAACACCCGCGCCGTGCTGCTCTCCGGTCTGCACTTCCTGCTGCCGGTGGTGGTGCTGGTGTGGTGCCTGATGGTGGAACGGCTCTCGCCCGGGCTGTCGGCCTTCTGGGGGACCGTCATGCTGGTGATCATACTGCTGACCCAGCGGCCGCTGCTCAACTGGCTGCGCAGCGATGGCAAGCACGACTACGGCACCTTCAACGATGGCATGGTCGATCTGCGGGAGGGGTTGGTGGCCGGTGCCCGCAACATGATCGGCATCGGCATTGCCACCGCCACGGCGGGGATCATAGTGGGTGCCGTCTCCCAGACCGGGGTTGGTCTGGTGCTGGCGGATCTGGTGGAGATGCTCTCCATGGGCAACCTGCTGCTGATGCTGTTGCTTACCGCCCTGCTCAGCCTGATCCTCGGCATGGGGCTGCCCACCACCGCCAACTACATAGTGGTGTCCAGCCTGCTGGCGCCCGTTGTGGTGACGCTCGGGCAGCAGAACGGCCTGATAGTGCCGCTCATCGCTGTGCACCTGTTCGTCTTCTACTTCGGCATCATGGCGGACGTGACCCCGCCGGTGGGGCTGGCTTCGTTTGCGGCGGCGGCTGTCTCCAAGGGCGATCCCATCAAGACCGGCATCACAGCCTTCTACTACAGCCTGCGCACCGCCGCGCTGCCCTTCCTGTTCATCTTCAACACGGATCTGCTGCTGATCGACGTGGACTTCGCCCACGGGGTGCTGATCTTCATGGTGGCCACCGTCGCCATGCTGATCTTCGCCGCCGCGACCCAGGGCCATTTCCTGGTGAAGAGTCGCTGGTATGAGAGCGTGCTGCTGCTGCTGGTGGCCTTCACCCTGTTCCGCCCTGGTTTCTGGATGGACATGGTGCACGATCCCTATCGCGACACTGCGCCAGCCCAGCTGGCCCAGACCCTGGGCGAAGTGGAGGCGGAGAGCACACTGCGGCTGCGCGTCCAGGGTGAAGATGCGGTGGGCAAGTTGCGTCAGTCGACCGTGCTGCTGGCGGTGCCGGCAGGAGAGGATGGGGAGGCCCGCCTCGCCAGCCTGGGGCTGGCCTTGTATGAACAGGATGGCAAGACCCTGATCGACAGCGTCACCTTCGGCAGCCCGGCCGCCGCGGCCGGCATGGAGTTCGATCAGGAGATCCTGGTGGTCAAGGCGCCCACCGAGCGCTGGCGCAAGGAGTTGATGTGGCTGCCCGGCTTCCTGCTGTTTGCGCTGATCGTCGGGCTGCAACGGCGACGGGCGGTGCGAGCCTAACAAGGGTCAATAAAAACGGCGCCATAGAGGCGCCGTTTTCATCTTCCCGGTCGGGGCTTATTCTTGCGGATCCTGTTCCTGCAGCAGGCCCAGGGTCTGTTGTTCCACCGGGCTCAGGCCCAGCTGTTCGCAGGCTTGCTCGAAGCTGATGCCAAGGTGGCACACCATGATATCCATAACCGGGAGGGCTTATTCCTGTGGATCCTGTTCCTGCAGCAGGCTCAGGGTCTGTTGTTCCACTGGACTCAGGCCCAGCTGTTCGCAGGCTTGCTCGACGCTGATCCCTGGATACGACACATCATGATGTCGATGCCGGGAGGGCTTATTCCTGTGGATCCTGCTCCTGCAGCAGGCTCAGGGTCTGTTGTTCCACCGGGCTCAGGCCCAGCTGCTCGCAGGCTTGCTCGAAGCTGATGCCAAGGTGGCACATCATGATATCCATAACCGGGAGGGCTTATTCTTGCGGATCCTGTTCCTGCAGCAGGCTCAGGGTCTGTTGTTCCACCGGACTCAGGCCCAGCTGTTCGCAGGCTTGCTCGAAGCTGATGCCAAGGTGGCACATCATGATATCGATGGCGGGCAGATAGTTTTTCATTGCGTCTTCCATAGTGATCCTCCGGACCCGTTCCTTATGCCCGAACAGGGTGGGCCGGACAATTAGACTTTAGGCGTAGGCTGCTCATTTGCTGAGCGCCCCTGCCACTGGGCGGGGGAATTTGTTACTCTGCTTGTCAGCAAGAAGATGTTGCCGTATGACTGCGAGCAACACGTGAGGAGCAGGGCATGTTATTGAGTTTCTTGATCATCGCATCGGGCTGGTGGCACATTCGTGCGGCCTATGGCTCAGACTCCCGTCAGTTCTACATCAGCAAGCCGCTGACCATGCTGCTCATCATAGCGCTGGCGTTCGGCTATCAGGGCTATGACCACGACGGATCCCACGCCTGGATCCTGCTTGGCCTCTGCCTGTCGCTGGCCGGTGACGTGCTGCTGATGCTGCCAAGCGATCGTTTCATTCAGGGGCTGGCGGCATTTTTTGTCGCGCACCTCTGCTACATAGTCGGTTTCGCCCAGGGGCCGCTGGTGCTGAACCTGGTGGATGGCCTGCTGTTGCTGCTGGTGGCAGGCATGGTGTTCGGCCTGTTGTGGGGCAAGCTCGGGGAGATGAAGATCCCCGTGCTCTGCTACATGCTGGTGATCATCGGCATGGCCTGGGTGGCTGCCGGTGCCTGGCACGCCTCCTTGACCGCAGGCAGTGCCGCCGCCTTGGTGGGGGCGCTGATGTTCCTCTTCTCCGACAGCATGCTGGCGCTGGACCGCTTCCGCCGCCCCTTCCCCCATGCCACGGCCTGGGTGATGAGCAGCTACTTTGCCGCCCAGTTCCTGATCGCCGCTTCGCTGGCGGGGTGAAGAGGCGCCGCTCTCTTTCATCGCGCGGACCTGGATCCTGATCTTTGCCGACGGGTGAAGATCCATGACAATAAAAAATGGGCCTGTTGGCCCATTTTTTATTGTCTGTTTTCAGCAGCCTTGCTATGCCTCGATCGGCTCGGCATCGGCGGCTCTGGGGGCCGGCTGCTTGAGCAGCAGCATCAGGGCGCTGGCGATCAGCAGGAAGATGCCCATCACGTAGAACACCTGGTTGTAGGCCATGATGGCCGCCTCGCGGCTGATGGTGTTCGACAGCATGGCCTGGGCCTGCTGCTGAGCCAGCTCGGGACCCGAGCCTTGCGCCATCATGGTCTGGGCCAGCTGCAGCAGGTAGCTTTGCCCCTCTATGCTGCTGGCGGCCAGGGTGCTGCTGATCTGGTTGACATGGACGCGGGTGTCGTTGTCGATCAGGGTCGCTATGATGGCGATGCCGAAGGCCCCCCCCAGATTGCGCAGCACGTTGAGCAGGGTCGAGGAGGAGGGGATCTCGTCATGGGTCAGGCTGGCGGTCGCCACCAGGGAGAGCGGCACCATGATGAAGGGCTGGCCCAGCGCCCGCACTATCAGCGACTGGATCAGCTGGGGGCCGGCGTAGTCGGCACTCATGTTCATGTTCATGAAGCAGCTGATGGCAAACACCAGGAAGCCGAAACTCACCAGATAGCGCGGATCTATCTTGTGGGTCAGTTTGGGCACCAGCGGCAACACCAGCAGCTGTGGCAGCCCCATCCACATCAGTACCTCACCGATCTCCAGCGCGTTGTAGTTGTGGATCTGCGCCATGTAGAGCGGCAGCACATAGATGGAGCCCATCAGCGCCATGCCGAGCACCAGATAGGCGAAGCAGGCCAGCGCGAAGCGCGGGTTGTGCAGCAGCCGCAGGTTGACCAGCGGGTGGCGTCTGAGCAGCTGGCTGATGACGAAGAACACCAGGGCCACCACAGAGATGACGGTGAGCCGCACTATGAAGCTGGAACCGAACCAGTCCTCCCGGTTGCCCTCTTCCAGCACTACCTCCAGCAGGCCCAGCCCCATCGCCATGGTGACTATGCCGATGAGATCCACTCGCTTGATCACCTCCCAGTCCACCGGCTTCTTGTCCAGCCCGTGGGCCAGCATGGCCATCACCAGCAGTCCCGGTGGCACGTTCAGATAGAAGATGTAGTGCCAGGAGAGCTGCTCCGTCAGCCAGCCGCCCAGGGTCGGGCCTATGGCGGGGGCGAAGGTGGCGCACAGGCCGAACAGCGCCATGCCGGTGGCCCGCTTGTGCAGCGGCAGCAGGCTGACGATGAGGGAGAAGGCCATGGGAATGAGCGCGCCGCCGGTGAAGCCCTGCAACGCCCGGAAGACGATCATGCTGGTGAGGTTCCAGCTGAACGAGCAGAGCACGGAGGCGACGATGAAGGCCCCCGTGGTCCACAGCAGGTAACGGCGCACACTCAGGCCCCGGCTGAGCCAGCCGCTCAGGGGGATGGCGATCATCTCCGCCACCAGATAGGAGGTGGAAATCCAGGAGCTCTCGCTCAGGGTGGCCGACAGGGCCCCCTGAATGTCCTTCAGGGAGGCGTTGGTGATCTGGATGTCGAGGATGGCCATGAAGGCGCCGATGAGGCCCCCCATGACCGCAATCCAGTTGCGACGTGGAATGGGTTCCATCAGTGGGCGGCGACCAGAGGTTCAGGATCCCGGGTATCCACTATCACTTCGGTGGAGAGGCCAGGCAGCAACTTGCCGGCCAGGGTGCCCGGCTCGGGGATGCGGATCTTGACCGGCACCCGCTGCACTATCTTGGTGAAGTTGCCGGTGGCGTTCTCCGGTGGCAGCAGGGCGAATCTGGCGCCGGTGGCGGGGGCCAGGCTGTCGATGATCCCCTCGACCGGCTGATCCGGATAGGCATCCAGGATCACCTTCACCTTCTGGCCCGGCTGCATGTGCAGCAGCTGGGTCTCCTTGAAGTTGGCCTCGACCCACACCTGTTGCAGCGGCACCAGGCTGGCGACCTGCATGCCTGACTGGACGTAGAGTCCGGCCCGCAGGCTGCGCTTGCCTATGATGCCGTCGGCCGGTGCCCGCAACTCGGTATAGGTCAGCTCAAGTTTGGCCTGCTCCAGCTGGGCGGCGCTCAATGCCAGCCTGGCCTGGTTCTGCTTGGCTTCGGCGTCCAGCACCAGCAGCCGTTCGCGGGCGGCTTGCAGGGCGGCTTTGGTCTCCTGCTCCTGGGCCAGATTGACCTGCAGTCCGGCCCGCACCTCGTCCAGACTGTCCTGCGAGCTGTAGTGGCGCTGGTTGAGCTGGCTGACGCGCTGCACCTGTTGCCGGGCGCGCACCTGCTCGGCATTGGCAGAGCTGACCTTGGCCTCGGCCTGACGGATCAGGCTCAACTGCTGGGTGCGGGTCGCGGCCAGATTCTCCGCCGTCGCCTGATTGAGGCGCAGGTCGGCTTCGGCCTCGGCCACCTTGGTCTTGTACTCCCGATCGTCCAGCCGGGCGATCAGCTGGCCGGCCTTCACCGCCTGGTTGTCGGTGACCAGCACCTCGCTGATGTAGCCCGGCAGCTTGGAGCCGATCCCGGTCACCTCGCTCTGCAGGTAGGCGTTGTCGGTACTCTCGAAATAGCGGCCATGCAGATACCAGTAACCGGCGAACAGCAGACCGAGCAGGGCCAGCACCATGGCGGCCAGCAGGGGGATCTTCTTGTGTTGACTCATTTTTGGGGGATTCCTGAACTTAAGAGACGCAGGCTAACACCGGCCAACTGTTTCGATTAGTATCCATTTATGAGATATACAGTTTCACTGGTGCAACAATGGATCTGAACGCTGCATTGATTTTAGTGCGGATCGTCGACAAGGGCTCCTTCACCGCGGCCGCCCAGGAGCTGGGCATGACCAAGGCGACCGTGAGTCGCCGCATTGCCGAGCTGGAGCAGCGCCTCGGCGTGCGGCTGCTTTACCGCTCCACCCGGCAGCTCACCCTGACCGAGGCCGGCGAGCAGTATTATCTGCGCTGCAGCAAGGCGGTGGACGAGCTGGCCCAGGCCGAGCTGATGGTGAGTGCCAGCCAGCAGGAGGTGACAGGTACCCTCAAGCTGGCGGTGCCTATCGAGACGGGGCAACTGGTGGTCGGCCGGCTGGTGGCCAAATTCTTGCAGGTCTATCCGGGCCTGCAGGTTGAGCTGGAGCTGACCAATCGCATCGTGGATCCTATCAACGAGGGACTGGATGCGATCGTGCGCATCGGTGACATGAGCGACTCCAACCTGGCGGCGCGGCGACTGTGGAGCACGGAGCGGCTGCTGTGTGCCAGCCCGGATTATCTGGCGCGCAGCCCGGCCATCACGCGGCCGGAAGATCTGCTTTTACACGAGCGGGTGGCGGTGAGCAGCGGTTTTCTGGCCTCTCACTGGTGTTTCGAGCGCGAGGGCAGAGAGGTGCTGGTTGACCCTCCCTCCCGCTTTCGGGTTAATAATATAACCTGTGCCAGGGAGGCGGCGAAGGCGGGGCTGGGGCTGGCCTCTCTGCCCGCCATGCTCTGCCATGAGGAGCTGGCCAGCGGGGCGCTGGTGACCCTGCTGCCGGAGTGGCAGCAGCCCAAGGTACCGATTTATCTGCTGTTTCCGGAGCGGCGACTGATGCCGCGCAAGTTGCGGACCTTTATCGATTTCATGGTGGCGCAGGGGGCCGATTACGGCATCGACAATCTGTTGTGATAGATGGATAGGAAAAGGGGGAGGTCTGGATCACGGGATCCAGGTTTGATCTCCAGGATGGAAGAGGGGCATGGTGCCGGTTACAGGTGGCATCGACAACCGGTTGCAGGGGGAAGGCATGGATCAATGGATCAATCTTTATCGGGCTTCCCATTCGCTGGAGGCCCATGCCCTGAAGGGGGCACTGGAAGTGGAAGGGGTACTGGTACGGCTCAACGGGGAGGCGCTGTCCGGCGCCCTGGGTGAGCTGCCGGTGGATATGTTGCAGGTGACCCTGATGGTGCGCGAGCAGGATCGCAGCAAGGCGGGGCGCGTCATAGAGCGCTATCAGCAGCGGCAGGGCAATGGCTGGCTCTGTGGTCAATGCGGGGAGGAGAACGGCGCCAACTTCGAGGTCTGCTGGCGCTGTCATCACGATCCCCACGATAATTAATCGCTCACCCTGCCTCAGCGCAGGGTGAAGTCGATATCCTCCCCCGCGCTGGCGTCGTGATAGGTCGCCAGATCCAGCTCTTTCTCGCTGCGGGCGATCAGCACGGACACCAGAATATCGCCGGAGACGTTGACCGTGGTGCGCGCCATGTCGAGGATCCGGTCGATCCCGGCGATGAGCGCCACCCCTTCCAGCGGCAATCCCACCGCGGTCAGCGTCAGCGTCAGCAGCATGAGCCCTGTGCCCGGTGTGCCTGCCGTGCCGATACTGGCCAGGGTGGCGATGCTGATGATGGTCAGGTAGTCCACCATGTGCAGATCCACGCCGAAGGCCTGCGCCACGAACAGTGCCGTCACCCCCTGATAGAGGGCTGTGCCGTCCATGTTGATGGTGGCGCCTATGGGCAGCACCTTGGCGGTGATGGCGGGGGAGACCCCGAGCCGGCGCTCGGCGCAGGCCAGGCTGATGGGCAGTGTGCTGCTGCTGGAGCTGCTGGTGAAGGCCACCGCCTGGGCATCGACGATGCTCTTGAAGTAGTGCAGCGGGTTGAGCCGGGCCAGCAGGATCAGCAGGCTGCTGTAGACGCCGAGCACGTGCAGCAGGCAGCCGAGATAGACGGCGCCGATCACCTTGAGCAGCGGCAGCAGCAGGCTCACCCCGTATTTGCCCGTCATCCAGGCCATCAGGGCGCAGACGCCGTAGGGGGCCAGCGCCATCACCATCTGGGTCAGCTTGAACATGCCTTCCGCCAGCGAGGTGAAGAAGAGGATGGCGGGGCGGCCGCGCCGGCCGGTGGCGTTGAGGGCGAGGGCGAGGGCCACCGCGAACACGATCACCTGCAGTATCTTGCCATCCACCATGGCCTGCACCGGGTTGCGCGGTACCAGATGGCTCAGTACGCTGGCCAGGGTAGGCTGTTCCAGCATGCCGATGCGCTCATAGGGCCCCATGTTGGCGCCCATGCCGGGTTCCAGCAGCCAGCCCATCATGAGGCCGATGCAGATGGCGATGGCGGTGGAAAAGAGATAGAGGCCTATGGCCTTGCTGCCGATCCGATCCAGGCTCTTGCCCTTGAGCAATGAGGTGAGGCCGGCGATGACCGAGCAGAAGATGAGGGGCACCATCAGCATCTGTATGGTGTTGACGAACAGGACGCCAATGGGTTTGAGCTGCAACGCCTGTTCACTGAAACCGAGTCCCAGTCCGATCCCGGTCAGCATGCCGATCAGGGTCTTCAACCAGAGGGGACGGCGGGTCCAGATCCGCCAGGGCTTGAAAGCCAATCCATGGAACAGCATGACGCCAATGTCCTTATATTCGGTCTGCGATGGCAAAAAGGGGCGTTAGTGTAGCCATCCCCTTGTCAGGTTGCCACATTATCGGCAAAGCACGCCTCACAACCAGCAGGTCCTGCAGGAAATCAGCAATTTATTGGCCTATATCAAGGTCGTCAGCGGCGGTGCGGGATTTAATGGACATTAAATATGTTCATTAATGAGGTTTGCAATGACTCAATCGGTACACGGTCACGAGGTGATGGAGATGATGCTGGCACAGGGTGGCCAATTTACCCGGGCCAGCCTCAAGCAGGCGATCGATGCGCGCTTCGGTGCCGACGCCCGTTTCCATACCTGCAGCGCCAGCGAGATGGATGCTGATGCGCTGATCGCCTTCCTGGCCCAGCGCGGCAAATTCATCGAATCGGAGCAGGGTTTCCAGACCCACGCCGACAAGATCTGCAACCACGGGTGATCCCCTGCGGCGAGCGGTCTGTGACGCTCGCCGAATCCCGTCGCCTTTGTTATATTTCGCCCTCTTTCCCCTCCTTGTTGAAGGCTTAGCCTGGGCGTTGTATGGACACTTTCTCCGCTGCCGTCATGTTGTTTCTGATCATGGATCCGCTGGGCAACCTGCCGGTCTTCCTGTCGATCCTGCGTCATATCGATCCCAAGCGGCGGCGCAAGGTGATGATGCGGGAGCTGTTGTTCTCCCTCGCCATCATGATGGCCTTCCTGTTCGCCGGTCAGCAGATCCTCAATTTCCTCAATCTGCGTCAGGAGGCGGTCAGCATAGCGGGCGGCATCATATTGTTCCTCATCGCCATCAAGATGATCTTCCCGAGTGAAGGCGGGGTGACCGGGCTGGCGGCGGGCGAGGAGCCCTTCCTGGTGCCCATGGCCATTCCCATGATCGCCGGCCCCTCCATTCTCGCCTCCCTCTTGCTGCTGGCCAACCAGGAGCCGACCCGGATGGCGGACTGGTCGCTGGCCCTGCTGATGGCCTGGGGCGCCAGCGCCGTGATCCTGATGTTCTACGAGGTATTCAACAAGCTGCTGGGTGAGCGAGGACTCACGGCGGTGGAGCGGCTGATGGGCATGCTGCTGGTGATGATCTCGGTGCAGATGCTGCTGGACGGCGTCCACCACTATCTGGCAGTGACCGGCCAGGGCTAGCTGTCAGGGCTGTCTGCCAGCCCCGGCTTCCAGCTTGCTGATGCCGAAGATGAAGCGTGTCTCCCGCAGCCAGCAGCATGATCAGGCTTGTTCTGCGGTGGAAGACTCCGGCTTGCTGATGCCGAAGATGAAGCGCGTCTCCCGCAGCCAGCCGCATGATCAGGCTTGTTCTGCGGTGGAAGACACCGGCTTGCTGATGCCGAAGATGAAGATCGTCTCCCGCAGCCAGCCGCATGATCAGGCTTGTTCTGCGGTGGAAGACACCGGCTTGCTGATGCCGAAGATGAAGCGCGTCTCCCGCAGCCAGCCGCATGATCAGGCTTGTTCTGCGGTGGAAGACACCGGCTTGCTGATGCCGAAGATGAAGCGCGTCTCCCGCAGCCAGCCGCATGATCAGGCTTGTTCTATGGTGGAGGGTTCCAGCTTGCTCATGATGAGGGCGAGCAGAGTTTCCCGCAGCCAGCGGTGGCCCGGATCTTCCTCGTGGCGCTGATGCCAGATCAGCAGGTGGGAGATGCTGTCGAGCGCTATGGGCAGCGGCAGCGGCACCAGCGGATAGACCTGGGTGGCGTGACGGGCGTAGAGCCTGGACAGGGTCACTATCATGTCCGAGTGCATGCCCATCCGCAGCGCCGCCTCGAACGAGGGCACGGTCGCCTCGATCCGGCGGTAGAGATCCATCCCCGCCAGCTTGTGATCCAGCATCCAGCGGTCCCGCCCCTCGCAATAGGTCTGCACATGGGGATAGGCCAGGTAACGGGCGAGATCCCACTTGGGCTCGTGCAGGGCCGGGTGATCGTGCTGCACCAGACAGGTGAGGTCATCGATGGCGAGCAAGCGCTGGCAGATGGCGTTGGGCAGGGTGTCGAGCCGAAAATCCGAGCTGATGCAGTTCTCCCGCACCGTGAAGGCGATGTCCACCTGGCCCTGGCTCATCTCGGTCAGGCTGTTCTCGGTCCACTCCTCATAGCGCAGCCGTATGCCAGGCGCCTGCCGTTTCAGCTCGCTCAGGTAGAGCGGGGCGAACAGGGTGAAGGCGCTGTCCATGCTGGCGATGACGAACTCCCGCTCGGTATTGGCCGGATCGAAATCCGGCGGCTGGATCAGGTTGTCCAGCGACAGCAGTATGGGGTGCAGCTGCTGCTGCAGCGTCAGGGCGCGGGCGGTGGGCTCCAGCCCGTAGGCGGAGCGCACGAACAGGGGGTCATCGAAGGTTTCCCGCAGGCGGCCAAGGGCCTTGCTGACGGCAGACTGGCTCAGGTGCAGGCGGCGGGCCGCCCGGCTGCCGTTCCGTTCTTCCAGCAAAACTTGCAGGATAATCAATAAATTGAGGTCGATACGCCCCAGCTGTTCCAGCAACATGATATGAATCTCCTTCAATTCTCAGATGAATTTATACCATTTGTTTTCATATCTTGGCGAACCTATGCTCGAACTGTCTCTCGCCTTCGATGGCGGCTGGTACAGGATGTAGTGGTTGAGGGGACAAGTAGCATCAAGTGATACGGCGACCCTGGGTCGCCGTATTTTTTGCGTGATTTATTTGCAAACTTGCACCTGCCTTGATTTTGCCCAACAATCTTTGCGCCTTCTTTTGATACAAACAATCGGTATCTATCAGTCAGGAGCATCCCTATGGGACTCGGTGGAATTCATATCTGGCATTTGTTGATCCTGCTCGTGGTCGTGGTCGTGGTGTTTGGCAGCAAACGCCTGGCCGGCGCCGGTGAGGATCTGGGCACCGCCATCAAGGATTTTCGTAAAGCCTTGCGTGACGATGAAGTACAGCCGAAATAAGTGGGAGTTGAGTGATGTCTGTAGACGAGAAAGTCGAATTGAATGAAACCTGTGACAGCTGCGGCTGTTTCGCCGAGATCGGCACCATCATAGGTGAAGGTGACGATGTGATGGATCTGGTGATCGAGGCGGCGGCAGAAGCCGATGCCCGCGCCAAGCTGGCCGCTTATGAGGCGCTGGCCAAACAGGTGACCGCCGAAGCCAGCATCAGCAGCGAGCTGAGCCAGGGCGCCAACGGCGTGATCCTGAAAGCCCGCCTGCAATTCACCTGCACCGCCGAAAAATTGATTTTCGAGATGCGTGCCCGCTCTATCTGAGCCCAGTGATGACACGGCGGGTTCGCCTGCCGTGTTGACCCTTCTGCTGTGGGTCTGCGTTCTATAGTTAGTTATCCCACAGATGGCTTTGCCCGACGCGAGTCGGCCAACAGAAGGCGACCACATAATGAGGCTGCGATGGATCTGGGGCCTGCTGGCCCTCTGGTGTCTTCCTCTGCTGGCGGCGGATCTCAAGCCACAGCGCCTGCCCCAACCCGGGGACCTCGAACACATATTGCAAAAGAAAGAACTCAGGGCCCTGGTGGTCTATGAGCGGGGCTTCTTTTTCCTCGACAAGGGGACCCAGCACGGCATCCTGGTCAATCAGCTGCAGGGGTTCGAGCGCTGGCTGAACCAGATCTATCTCGCCAAGGAGAAGATCAAGCTCAAGATCATCTACATACCGGTGCGTCAGGACAAGCTGCTGGACTACCTCAGCGAGGGGCGCGGCGATCTGGTGGCAGCCAACATGACGGTGACGCCGACCCGGCGCGAGCAGGTGACCTTCTCGGATCCGGTGATCGCCCCCATCGAAGAGTGGCTGGTGAGCCAGCATTCCCTGCCGACCTTCAACCGCATCACCCAGCTGTCGGGGCGGCGGGTCTGGGTGCGGGCCAGCTCCAGCTATTACGAGAGCCTGCGCCAGCTCAACTGGCTGTTTCGCGAGCTGGGGTTGCCGCCCATCTACATAGAGACGGTCCCCGAATACCTGCAGGACGGGGATCTGCTGGAGATGGTGGCGGCCGGCATCATACCGCTCACGGTAACCGACAGCTTCAAGGGGCGCATCTGGCTCGGCATGATCAGCGGCCTGAGAGCCCACAAGCTGATCCCGCTGCGGGACAAGGGCCGCAGTGCCTGGGCGCTGCGTAACAACAGTCCCGAGCTGCTCAAGGCGGTCAACGCTTATCTGGCCGATGCGGGCAAGCGCACCCTCTACAGCGACATGACCCTGCGCCGCCTGCTGGCCCGCAGCGATCAGATGAGCAATATTCTGGCGCCGGATCCTCTGGGGCGGCTGTCGACCATACGCCAGGTGCTGGAGCGGCAGGCTGACAAGTACCGGCTGGACTGGCTGATGCTGGCGGCGCTGGCCTACAAGGAGTCGGGCCTCAATGCCGGCGTGCGCTCAGAGCGGGGGGCAGTGGGGATCATGCAGCTGTTGCCTAGCACGGGGGGCGAGGTGGGCATTCGCGGTGCCAGGCTCGCCAGCCTGGAGGGAAATGTGGAGGCGGCCTGCCGCTACATGCGACTGATCCTGTATACCTACTTCAACGATCCCGGGCTGGATGTGCTCAACCGCCACCTGTTTGCGCTGGCGGCCTACAATGCCGGCCCGAATCGGGTGCAGGCGATCAGGGCCAAGGCGGAGGCCGCCGGGCTGGATCCGAACGTCTGGTTTGGCAACGTGGAGCAGCTGGTGGCCAACGAGGTCGGCCAGGGGCCCATCAACTACGTCAGCACCATCTACAAGTACTACGTGGCCTATCGCTTCAGCCTGCCGCAGCTGGAGGGCAAGGCGGCAGCCATCGAGGCGGTGGCCCAGCCCTGATATTTTCTGGCCCGTCTAGACAGGCTGGGCGGGTGGCGCAAAGGGTTCCCAACCCTGATCCCTGTGTTGCAGATACCAGGGGGCCAGCTGGCCGGTCGGCGAGGGATCCGGCTGACTGGCTTGCGGTCGATGGCTGATGGCGGGGCGATCCGTGAGTTCCATGGTAAATTCCTTCATCCACATTCCAACGAGGCCTGTAGCCAGCGTTATGCCATTTCCCCATGACAGGCAGATGACGCCATGATCCCCGGCGAATTTGCACTGATTGATCAACCCGAGCTGGCGCTCAAGGTGCGCTGCCAGCTGATCCGCAGCGCCCGCTGCCGGATCCAGGCCCAGTACTACAGCTGGGAGGAGGACAGCAGCGGCAAGCTGCTGTTGTCCGAGTTGCTGCATGCGGCCCGGCGCGGAGTACGGGTACAACTGCTCATCGACGACCTCTATGCCGGCGACAACCGCTTCCTGGAGATGGTGGCCCATCAGCCCGGCATAGAGGTACGGCTGTTCAACCCCTTCTGGCTGCGGGGTTGGCGTCCGCTGACTCTGCTGCTGGAGGGGATGTTCAGCTTTCGCCGCATCAATCACCGCATGCACAACAAGTTGCTGCTGGTGGATGGCAGCCAGGCGGTGATCGGCGGTCGCAACATAGGTGACCGCTACTTCGGGCTGGGCGGTACGCCCCGATTCGTCGATCTGGATCTCGCCTGCCGTGGCCCGCTCTGCCAGCAGGCCGAGCAGGGCTTCGATCAATTCTGGCGCAGCCGCTGGAGTCACCCGATCCGCCGTCTGCTGCGTCGCCCCTTGTTGCGGGCCGAGGTGACGGCGGTGAACGACTTTCTGCTCACCCTGACCGAGCCGCAGGTGGCGGCCGTCTATGATCTGCCCGCCAGCCTGTTTGACGCCGAGCCTGTTGCCCTGAACTGGCATCCGGGAGAGGCTGAGGTGTGGTTCGACCGGCCCGGCAAGGGGCTGGTGTCGCGGCCGACCACGGCGCCCCTGCTCTGGCGCAAGCTGGCCGACAACCTGGGGAGCCTGAAGTTGGTGAGCCCTTACCTTATCCTGACCCGGGGGCTGCGCCGTCGACTCAGGCAACAGCGCCAGGCGGGGGTGAACATAGAGATTCTTACCAACTCCCTGGCCAGCACGGATGTGCCCCTGGTGTATGGCGCCTACCGGCGTCATCGCCCCTGGCTGATACGGCAGGGCATCGCCCTGTCGGAGCTGGAAGGGGAGGCGCTCAGCCTGCACGCCAAGCTGATCCTGATCGGGGAAGAAGAGGCGCTGCTCGGCAGCTTCAATCTGGATCCCCGCTCCCTGATGCTCAACACCGAGCTGATGCTGCACCTGGCGTGCCCAGCACTCTGCGCCGAGTTGCAGCTGTGGCTGGCGGGATGGCAGCAGCGGTCGTCCCATTCCGTTGCCGCGCCACAGTCGACCCTGCGTCGACTGCTGGCTAGGGTGAGCGACTGGCTGCCGCTGCAGCGCTGGTTGTGAGCGGGTCATTTCTTGTGCGAGATCTCGCAAAGCCTTGTGCGCCTTCGAGGATAACGTTTGCCATCTAAAGGCGATGAATTTCTTTATCGTATTGTTTTTAATCAGTTTGTTCAGATGTAGGAATCCTGGGAGCGCCCAGTCACTTGCATACTCCACTGAATAAAACGGTTTTTTATTTTATTTAACTGCGTAATATTTCAGTTGCAAGGACAAACACGGTGGCTTGTCTGCCGTGCGGAAGGGGGTTGTGAAGGGTACTGGCCGACTGGATTGCTCCAGCAGGCGCCTGCTTCGGATGGGTAGCGGAAACTCAGGAAACAGGACAGGCACCCGACAGGACCGGATTCCAATATGGAACATGCTATTTGCGAGGGGGTGACATGGAAATGTCACCCCATTTTTTATGGCCCGCTGACGGAGCGGCGCCCAGAAAAAGACCGCCGGTTGGCGGTCTTTTTCTCTGTTCGGCCCGATGGCTCATGGTCAGGCGATGCCCGCCAGCAGCCGGCTCCAGTTGCGCTTGCTGGCAACGAAGCCATCGTGCAGGTTGCGATACTCCAGCTGCAGCTTCAACTTGTCATAGCGGGCCAGTGCCTTGCGCTTGCGTTGTTCCAGCAGGCGTTTGCGGCTGGCGTAGTAGTGCTGCAACTGCTGGCTCAGCTTGTCGTACTCCTCCTGCAACAGCGCCTGCCACAGCTCCCTGTCTTCCTGCTTGCGCAACTTGGCCTGCGCCCGTTTGAGCTGCATCTCCAGTCTGGCCTGTTCGATCAGCTCTTCCGGACAGGATCTCAGATCCCGGGTCAGCCCGCACCAGGAGGCGCTGCGGATCAGCCACTTGGTGGGATCGAACTGCCACCAGTGGATGCCGTTGCGATAGTCGTTCTCGAACAGGTGGTGGAAGTTGTGATAGCCCTCGCCGAAGGTGAAGAAGGCCAGGATGCCGTTGTCCCGCGCCGTGTTGCGGTCGGTAAACGGCTGGCTGCCCCAGATGTGGGCCAGGGAGTTGATGAAGAAGGTGGTGTGGTGGGTCATCACCATGCGCAGTACCCCGGCCAGCAGCAGCATGCCGAGCAGATCACCGTGGACGAGCCCCAGCAGCAGCGGGATGCCAATGTTGGTAGCCAGGGTCAGCGCCAGATAGTGTTTGTGCTGGAAGACGACGACGGGGTTGTTCTGCAGATCCCGCACGTTGCTGTAATCGTTGTAGATATCGCGTTGATACTCGCGCAGCATCCAGCCGATGTGGGAGTACCAGAAGCCGCGACCCGCGCTGTAGGGATCCTTCAGGTTGTCATCCACGTGGCGATGGTGGCGACGGTGATCGGAAGACCAGTGCTGGGCCGAGTTCTGCAAGGCGAGGGCCCCGCCGATGGCGAAGATCCACTGCAGGATAGGGTGGGCCTTGTAGGCCTTGTGCGACCAGAGGCGGTGGTAGCCGGCCGTGATGGAGATGCCGCTGTAACAGAACAGCAGCAGGAAGCAGCTCCACTGCCAGAGGTCATAGCCATGGGTCATGCCGTACCAGGGCACGGCTATCAGTGCGGTCAGCCCGGAGAGGGCAAACAGCAGGGTATTGGTCATGATGATCGGTGGGCGTTCCATCTCACTCGGTTCCTTTCAGCGAACAGCTGTGCGCCATTCTCCACGCAGCCAGAATTCGGGTCAATGGTAAAAAAGTAGGAGACAAACCTGATCCCGGCTCGGCCTTCGGGTTATCATTTGGCCTCGATAACCTGAAGGTGACTGTTTTCGTGGGTATTCGCGCGCAACAAAAAGAAAAAACCCGGCGTACACTGATCGATGCGGCGTTCAGCCAACTGTGCGCCAATCGCAGCTTTTCCAACCTCAGCCTGCGGGAAGTGGCGCGGGAGGCGGGCATAGCGCCGACCTCTTTCTATCGTCACTTTCGCGACATGGAGGAGCTGGGGCTGACTCTGGTGGATGAAGGGGGCCTGACCCTGCGCCAGCTGATGCGCCAGGCGCGCCAGCGCATCGCCGGTGGCGGCAGCGTCATCAGCACCTCGGTGCAGACCTTCATGGAGTTCGTCGAGAACAACCCGAACATCTTCCGGCTGCTGCTGCGTGAGCGTTCCGGCACCTCGGCGGCATTTCGGCAGGCGGTGGCGCGGGAGATACAGCACTTCATCGCCGAGCTGACCGATTACCTCGAAGCTACCACGGGGGCGCCGAGGGAAGAGGCCTATATCCAGGCCGAAGCCATGGTGACCATCGTCTTCAGCGCCGGTGCCGATGCCCTCGACATGACCAGCGAAGAGTGCCGGGCCCTGTCCGATCGCACCATAAGCCAGCTGCGCATGATCGCCATGGGCGCCGAGGTTCAGAACCAGAAGCGCCGCCAACCTCTTTCTTAAGTCAAAGGATGGACACTTCCATGCATGATCAGAATCCGATCCCGAAGAAACCCCTGCTGCTGGCCCTGCTCATCGGCATCTGTGGGGATGCCTCCCTGTCGGTGCTGACCGAGTCGGTGATCCCCTTCTCTTTCTTCCCCATGATTGCCCTGGTGCTGGCGGCCTATCAGCTCTACCAGCACTATCGTCACGTCTCGCTGGAGGGCAATACCCCGCTCTGCATGCTGCTCTGCCTCTTCATCGGCGGCTTCGGCCACTCGGCGCTGGTCAAGGTGCAGTACCCCGAGCTTGGCAGCAACTTCTTCTCGCTCATCATGATGTTGCTGCTGCTGGCCGTGCTGTCGATCAAGCTGGGCATCAGCGTGGGGAAAAAAGAGAAGGAGTGACGCGCACTCCTTCCTGATAAATCATGACAGAGCCGGGTTCATCCGGCTTTGTTGTCTGTGCCGCGCTGCTTGGCGTCCACTATGGCCTGCAGTCGGGCCCGGATCTCCACCATGCCGAACACGCCGAACACCAGCACCTGAACGAATTCGAGCCGGCTCACCGCGAAGTAGGGCTTGCAGGCGGCCTTGACCATGCTGGCCTGCACCCAGTGCATCAGGATCACGATCACGCCGCAGACCGGCAGAAAACCGTTGAGCTTGCCTGGCAGGGGGGCGAGCAGACTGACCAGCACGCCGAACCAGAAGAACAGGATCAGCCCCATCGCCAATAGATTAAATACCCGCTTCATCGTTTACCTCCCGCAGATAGAGTTGATAGCAGACTTGGCCTGCCTGTTTGTCCTTGAGTAGTTGCCAGCTGGTCGGCAGCGGCAGATCGGCCATCTCCTTCTCCCGCTCCAGATAGATGAGGGCGTCCGGTGCCAGCCAGCCGCGCTGCTCCAGCAGTTCGCATACCTGGGGCAGCAGCTCGCGCCGAAACGGCGGATCGAGGAACACCAGATCGAACGGCGTGGCCGGGCCTTGCAGCCAGCTGACGGCATCGGACTGGATCACCTGGCCCTGGCTACTGCCGAGGGCGGCCAGATTCTTCTTGATCTGGTCGGCGGCGCCCTTGTCCATCTCGATCAGGGTCACCTGTTCGGCATAGCGCGACAGCGCCTCCAGCCCCAGGCCGCCGCTGCCGGCGAACAGGTCCAGACAGCGGGTGCCACGGACATGGGGGGCCAGCCAGTTGAAAATGGTCTCCTTGACGCGATCCGTGGTGGGTCTGAGCCCCTCCACATCCTTGACCGGCAATTTGCGGCCTCGCCACTGGCCGCTGATGATTCTGACAAAGCCTGATTTCCCCTGTGGGGCTGGGCTCTTGCTCGGGCTGTTATGGCTGGATTTCACTCTGGGCATCGCGTTTCGTCGTCAGAAAATAAAGTGGTAGTATAAGGCGGTTCATTTTTATGCCGACCCGCCGAGGGACGGCTATCTTAGCAGTCAGCCAACGAAGTGAGTATTTTTTAGATGGCAAAAGGTTTGTTTTCCTGGCTGGGTTTCGGCCGCAAGAAAGAAGAGGCTGAGGCTGTCCAACCACAGACACCCCAAGCCACCCCCATTATCGTTGAGCCTGAGGTCGTCGCTCACCCCGTTTCCGATACTACGCCGGTAGTGCCCACTGAATTGCCCGTCAGCGCACAGAATGATCTCCTGCCCGCTGGCGCTGCGCACGATGACGATTGCTGTGTCCCCACCGATCTGGACGCGGGTCCGCTGGTGGTGGAAGAGTGTGCCTCCGAGCTGGAGCCCGTCATCGTCAATGAACTGCTGATCGAGCAGGAGAGTGCCGAGGCAGAGGCTGCCGAAGCTGCTCGTATTGCCGCCGAGGCACAGGCTGCCGAAGCCACCCGTATCGCTGCCGAGGCGCAGGCTACCGAAGCTGTCCGTATCGCCGCCGAGGCAGAGGCTGCCGAAGCCGCTCGCATCGCCGCCGAGGCGCAGGCTACCGAAGCCGCCCGCATCGCCGCCGAGGCAGAGGCTGCCGAAGCTGCTCGTATCGCCGCCGAGGCACAGGCTGCCGAAGCTGCTCGTATCGCCGCCGAGGCACAGGCTGCCGAAGCCGCCCGTATCGCTGCCGAGGCGCAGGCTGCCGAAGAGGCTCGTATCGCCAAAGAGGCCCAGAGAGCGGAAGATCTTCGCCTGGTCGCCGAGATGGAAGCTGAAGCCGCCGCACTGGCTGCCCTGCCGCTGGCCGCCAAGGTGGACGACGATACCCAGGACAAGCCGCAGCGGGAAGGCTTCTTTGCCCGTCTCAAGCGCAGTCTGGTGCGCACCAAGGAGAATATTGGCTCCGGCTTCTTCGGCCTGTTCAGTGGCAAGAAGATCGACGATGAGCTGTTCGAAGAGCTGGAGACCCAGCTGCTGACCGCCGATCTGGGGGTCGATACCACGCGCCGCATCATAGATGGCCTGGTGCAGCATGCGGATCGCAAGCAGCTCAAGGATGCCGAGGCGCTCTACGGTCTGCTCAAGCAGGACATGGGTGCCATGCTGGCCCAGGTCGAGCAGCCGCTGGTGATCGACACCAGCAAGAAGCCCTACGTGATCCTGATGGTGGGCGTGAACGGTGTCGGCAAGACCACCACCATCGGCAAGCTGGCCAAGCAGTTCCAGGCCGAAGGCAAGAGCGTCATGCTGGCCGCCGGCGATACCTTCCGCGCCGCTGCGGTCGAGCAGCTGCAGGTATGGGGTCAGCGCAACAACATCCCAGTGATCGCCCAGCATACCGGCGCCGACTCCGCCTCCGTCATCTATGATGCCATCGAGGCTGCCCGCTCGCGCGGAGCCGACGTACTGATCGCCGACACCGCCGGCCGCCTGCAAAACAAGAGCAACCTGATGGAAGAGCTCAAGAAAGTCGTGCGGGTGATGAAGAAGCTGGATGAAGAGGCACCCCACGAGGTCATGCTGACCCTGGATGCGGGCACAGGCCAGAACGCCCTCAGCCAGGCCAAGCTGTTCAGCGAGGCGGTGGGGCTGGACGGTATCGTCCTCACCAAGCTGGACGGGACCGCCAAGGGCGGCGTCATCTTCGCGGTGGCCGACAAGTTCCAGATCCCGATCCGCTATATCGGGGTGGGCGAGGGGATCGACGATCTGCGCCCCTTCGTCGCCAACGACTTTATCGAGGCACTGTTCAGTCGCGATGAGTAAGCTCAGGCGCCATGGTAAGCGCCACATGCCCCGACCCAGGTCGGGGCTTGTCACTGTCAGGGATCCGTTATGATTCGTTTCGATAAGGTCAGCAAGGTATACAGCGGCGGCCATCAGGCGTTGCAGAAGGTCAGCTTTCACCTGCGCAAGGGGGAGATGGCCTTCCTGACCGGGCACTCAGGGGCGGGCAAGAGTACCCTCTTGAAGCTCATCAGTGTGATGGAGCGGCCGACCGACGGGCGTGTCTTCTTCCACGGCGACGATGTCAGTCATATCAAGCGGGGAGATATCCCCTATGTGCGGCGCCAGATCGGCATGATCTTTCAGGATCACCGGCTGCTGATGGACAGAACCGTGTTCGACAACGTGGCACTGCCGCTGGTGATCGACGGTTACAGCCATGCCGACATCAACAAGCGAGTAGCGGCGGCGCTGGACAAGGTGGGGCTGCTCGGCAAGGAGCGCTACCAGCCGCGCATGCTCTCAGGTGGTGAACAGCAGCGGGTCGGCATCGCCCGCGCCATCGTCAACAAGCCGCCGCTGCTGCTGGCGGATGAACCGACCGGCAACCTGGATCCCCAGCTCTCCATGGATATCATGCGGCTGTTCGAGGAGTTCAACCGCTTCGGCGTTTCCGTGCTGATTGCCACCCACGATCTGGGGCTGATCGCCCGCATGCGCTATCGCACCCTGACCCTCAAGGCGGGGCGCATGTATTCGGCAGGGGAGGAGCTCTGATGGCTATTTTCCGCCACAAGCAGCCACCACAGTGCCGCTTTATGCTGGCGTGGGGTGAGGATCATGCCCGCTTGCCCGTCAGCCACTTGCCAGGGGAGATGCTCTGATGGCTATCGTTCGTCATAAACAACCGCCGCTGCGCCGGTTCATGATGTACTGGGTCGACCACGCCCGTCAGGCCTTCTCTAGTCTGGGCGAGCTGTGGCGCAATCCGCTCGCCTCCCTGATGACGCTGGCGGTGCTTGGCGTCAGCCTGGCGCTGCCCTCCTGCTTTCACGTGCTGCTGAAAAATGCCGAGGTGGTGGAGGGGAGCTGGCAGACCAGTTCCCAGATCTCCCTTTATCTGCGCAAGGATCTGCCCGAGCAGAGCATTCTCGACATGAAGCAGCGGATCCTGCTCTATCCCGAGGTGGAGTCCGTCACCTACATGAGCCGGGATGAGGCGCTCAAGGAGTTTCGCGAGATCTCCGGTTTCGGCGATGCGCTTGACTACCTCGACAGCAACCCGCTGCCGCCTGTGCTGAGCGTTATTCCCGATCCCCGCTGGCAGAATCCGGAAGGGGCCGCCGAGCTGCTCAACAAGCTGAACAACGAGGATGGCGTCGAACAGGGCAAGCTGGATCTGCAGTGGCTGACCCGCTTGCAGGGGATCATGAACCTGTTGCGCCACACCATTACCGGCATAGCCGTGCTGCTGCTTTCCGCCGTGCTGCTGATCGTCGGCAATACCCTGCGCCTCAACATACTCAACCAGCGATCCGAGATCGAAGTGCTCAAGCTGGTGGGGGCGACCGATGCCTTCATTCACCGTCCTTTCCTTTATACCGGCATCTGGTTCGGGGTCATCGGCGGCATGCTGGCCTGGTGGCTGACCGAGGTGATGGTGATCTGGAGCGAGGGTGTGGTAAAGGAGCTGGCGGGCTTGTATAACAGCAATTTCCGGCTGGTCGGCATGGGGGCGGTGGATGGGATTAATCTGATTCTGCTGGGGGCTCTGCTGGGGCTGATCGCCTCCTGGTTCTCGGTCCATCGCCACATTCGCGACATAGAACCATCCTGATTGATTTATCAGCGTTTTAAAGCGCTGGATTTTGAGACACGGATCAAGTAAAAGAGGGGCCGTTTCTGGCACGGCCAGCGTTCTGAGAGTAATCTGAACGGTACCGATCTTCGGGATCTTCTCTGGATCCTGTGAACCTTCTGATTTATAAGCAGTCTACAAGTGCTGAAGAACTTATACGGGTGTGGCCCCTCTGCCTTGCTCGTCTGACTTGGCAAGCATGTGAAGGTTGCGAGCTCCGCAACAATGGACTTAGCATGCTACTTTTCGGGGGTCCTTGATTGTGACCCCCTTTTTTTGACTGTTCATTCATGATTCATCCTGCCGGCCTAAGATAACCCCGGTTCAGACATGCTCACTATGATGTTTGATACAGGCCGCAGAATGGCGTCCGGTCAGTAGACAGACCCTCTCAGGGTGTTAGACTGATTCGATTGAAAAGAAAGAGGTAGAACATGGGAACTTCATTGCAGCGCACTATGGCTCTGATTCCGCAAGGTAGTCTGGAAGGCTATATCCAGGCAGTTAACTCGATTCCTGTGCTGACCGCAGAGGAAGAGCGTGAGCTGGCTGAGCGTTTGCAGCAGGGCGGCGATCTCGAGGCTGCCCGTCAGCTGGTCATGTCGCATCTGCGTTTTGTCGTTCACGTTGCCAAGAGTTATGCCGGTTACGGTCTGCCCCAGGCTGACCTGGTGCAGGAAGGCAATATCGGCCTGATGAAGGCCGTCAAGCGCTTCGACCCGACCGTCGGGGTGCGACTCGTCTCCTTCGCCGTGCACTGGATCAAGGCCGAGATCCACGAATATGTCCTGCGCAACTGGCGCATGGTCAAGGTGGCGACCACCAAGGCCCAGCGCAAGCTGTTCTTCAACCTGCGCAAATCCAAGAAGCGTCTGGGCTGGTTCAGCCACGATGAAGTGCAGGCCGTCGCAGCCGAGTTGGGGGTCTCCCCGACCGATGTGACCGAGATGGAAGCACGCATGAGCAACTACGATCAGGCGTTCGATCTGGTCGGTGATGATGAAGATGAAGGCGGCTTCGCCCCGGTTCATTATCTGGAAGACAAATCGTCCGATCTGGCGGCCACCATAGAGAATGACAACTGGGACGATCATGCGACCCGTCGCCTGAGTTCGGCCCTCGCCACTCTGGATGAGCGCAGCCAGCATATCATCCGCGCCCGCTGGCTCGATGATGACAGCAAGACCACCCTGCAGGAGCTGGCCGATACCTATGGTGTCTCTGCCGAACGGGTGCGTCAGCTTGAGAAAAACGCACTCAAGAAGCTGAAAGACGCCATGGAGGCCTGATGCCTCCCTCACAAAAACAGGGCCTGATGGCCCTGTTTTTGTTTCATGAGCATCTGGTCGGCCTTGCCTTGGTTACCCTTGTCTATGTTATGTTGCCGCCACTGCCACAGTAGGGAGAGCAGATAGTGAAACTCTTGAACGACCTGTTTACCAACAACCGCGAGTGGGCGGAACGGATCAAGGCCGAGGACCCGAATTTCTTCGCTACCCTCTCCGCCCAGCAGGCCCCCGAATACCTCTGGATCGGTTGCTCCGACAGCCGGGTTCCCGCCAACCAGCTGATGGGCTTGCTGCCGGGGGATGTGTTCGTCCACCGCAACGTCGCCAACCTGGTGGTACACACCGACTTCAACTGCCTCTCGGTGCTGCAATACGCGGTCGAGGTGCTCAAGGTGAAGCACATCATCATCTGCGGCCACTATGGCTGCGGTGGCGTCAAGGCGGCGATGCAGAACCAGGAGCTGGGGCTCATCGACAACTGGCTGCGCAACATCAAGGATGTCTACTTCAAGTATCGCGAACAGCTGGATGCCATCGAAGATGAGCACGAGCGTTTCGATTACCTGTGCGAGCTGAACGTGGCCGAGCAGGTGGCCAACGTCTGCCACACCACCATCATCCAGAATGCCTGGCGCAAGGGGCAGGAGCTGGCGGTGCACGGCTGGATCTATGGCATCAAGGACGGTCTGCTGCACGATCTGGATCTCTGCATCAGCGGGCCGGATCAGATCCCCGATGTTTACCGCGCCTGGCCGGACATGCGTCCGCCCCACCGCCGTCGCTGAGGAACCTGCCGTTGGCGCCAGCCCTCTATCTTCAGATCAAGCAGCACATCCTGGACGGGATCCGCGAACGCCACTATCAGGCGGGGGACAGGATCCCGACCGAGGCCGCCCTGTGCGAGCTGTTCACCGTGAGCCGGATGACGGTCAACAAGGCGCTGCGTGAGCTGGTGGCTGAGGGCTGGCTGGTGCGCACCGCCGGCTCCGGCAGCTTCGTGGCGGACAGGCGCACCGAGTCGCCCTTGCTGGCCATTCGCAACATAGCCGACGAGATCGCCGAGCGCGGCAGCGAGTACAGCGCCCGGGTGATCCGGCTGCAACGCCAGGCCGCCGACGAGAAGGTGGCGGTCCAGCTCGGGTTGCGGGTCGGCGCCCCCATCTTTCACAGCCTCATCGTCCATCAGGCCGATGGAGAGCCGCTGCAGCTGGAGGAGCGCTTCGTCGATGCCGAGCGCCTGCCGGACTACGGCGAGCAGGACTTCACCCAGCAGACGCCGAACCGCTATCTGATGGAGGTCTGTCCCCTCTCCGAGATGGAGCACGTGGTGGAAGCCGTGCTGCCGAGCGCAGGTGAGGCCGGTCTGCTGCAGGTGCGGGTCGACACCCCCTGTCTGTTGCTGCACCGCCGTACCTGGTCGGAAGGTCACCTGGTCTCCTACGCCCGCCTGCTTTCGCCTGGTTCCCGCTACAAGCTGAGTTCCAAGACCAGCCTCAGCTGATTGTATATACATATTGTTTTTAACAGAGCCCACCTCATGGTGGGCTTTTTTGTGCTTAAACTCTAATCACAGCGCTGTTATCAAGATGTGAATTTGATCCTTTCTTTCCTGCCAGAGATCGGATATAAATTAATGTATATACATTTAGAGGTCGGTATGAACAAGGAACTGTTGAACTGCGAGCGGGTCTGGCTCAACGTGACACCCGCCACCCTGCGCCCCGATCTGGCTGACTACGGTCTGCTGGAGCCCCACGCCCTCGGCGTGCATGAAGGCAAGATCCACGCCCTGGTGCCCATGCAGGATCTCAAGGGCCCTTATCCGGCCCACTGGCAGGAGATGAAGGGCAAGCTGGTGACCCCCGGCCTCATCGACTGTCACACCCATCTGATCTTCGCCGGCAGCCGGGCCGAAGAGTTTGAACTGCGCCAGAAAGGGGTGCCCTATGCCGAGATCGCCCGCAAGGGTGGCGGCATCCTCAGCACGGTAAGGGCCACCCGTGCCGCCAGCGAGGATCAGCTGTTTGAGCTGGCACTGCCGCGGCTCAAATCCCTGATCCGGGAAGGGGTCACCACTGTGGAGATCAAATCCGGCTACGGCCTCACGCTGGATGACGAGCTCAAGATGCTGCGGGTTGCCCGCAGGCTTGGAGAGGCGCTGCCGATCCGGGTCAAGACCACCCTGCTGGCGGCCCATGCGGTGCCGCCCGAATATCGCGACGATCCCGACTCCTGGGTCGAGACCATCTGTCAGGAGATCATTCCGGCGGCTGCCGAGGCGGGCCTGGCCGATGCGGTGGACGTCTTCTGCGAGCACATCGGCTTCTCCCTGGCCCAGACCGAGCAGGTCTATCTGGCTGCGGATCAATACGGTCTGGCGGTGAAAGGCCACATGGAACAGCTCTCCAACCTAGGTGGCAGTGCGCTCGCCGCCAACTTTGGCGCCCTCTCGGTGGATCATCTGGAACATCTGGATCAGGAAGGGATCCAGGCGCTGGCACACCGTGGCGTGGTCGCCACCCTGCTGCCCACCGCGTTTTATTTCCTGAAAGAGACCAGGCTGCCCCCGGTCGCCGCCCTGCGCAAGGCCCATGTGCCCATGGCGGTCTCCTCCGACATCAACCCGGGCACTGCCCCCATAGTGTCGCTGCGGATGGCCATGAACATGGCCTGTACCCTGTTCGGTCTGACCCCGGTCGAGGCCATGGTCGGGGTGACCCGCAACGCCGCCCGCGCGCTCGGCGAGCAGGAGCGTTTGGGGCAGTTGAGAGTAGGCATGCTGGCGGACTTCCTGGTCTGGAACTGCGGGCACCCGGCCGAGCTCAGTTACCTCATCGGCGTCGATCAGCTGGTGAGCCGTATCGTCAACGGCGAGGAGACGCTGCATGGATAAGTTCAGCCTGCCCCATATGTCGGTCTGGCAGGGGCGCCAGGATCCGGAAGATGGCGAGCTTGCCCTGCGCTGGCACGACAAGGTGCAGGCCTGGCCGCTGATCGGGACAGCCGAACCCGGCGTCGCCCTGGTGGGCTTTGCCTGCGACGAGGGGGTGCGCCGCAACAAGGGGCGCACGGGGGCGGCCGGCGCACCGCTGGCGATCCGCAAGCTGCTGGCCAACAGTGCCTGGCATCTGACCCGTCCCGTCTTTGATAGCGGCGATCTGTGCTGTGACGACGGCGATCTCGATGCCGCCCACGGCCGGTTGGCCGAGCGGGTGGCGAGCCTGCTGGATGAGGGTCACTTCCCGCTGGTGCTGGGGGGCGGTCACGAGGTGGCGTTCGGCAGCTGGAGCGGCCTCAACCGCCATCTGGCCGGTCAGGGTCGGGTCGGCATCATCAACTTCGATGCCCACTTCGATCTGCGTCGCAAGGTGGAGCAGGCCAGCTCGGGCACCCCCTTCTTCCAGATCGCCGAGCAGTGCGCCGCCCAAGGCACAGGGTTTCATTACGCCTGCCTCGGGGTGGCCGAGACAGCCAATACCCAGGCGCTGTTTGCCCGCGCCGATGAACTGGGGGTCTGGTATGCGCTGGACGAGGCCATGACCCAGGCCGCACTGCCAGAGCTTCTAAACGGGCTGGATGCCTTTATCGCCCGTTGTGATCACCTTTATCTGACGATCGATCTCGACGTGCTGCCCGGCGCCGTCATGCCGGGGGTGAGCGCCCCCGCCGCCCGCGGTGTCGAGCTGGCGGTCATCGAACCCCTGATTGCCCATATCCGAGCCAGCGGCAAGCTGCGGCTCGCCGATCTGGCCGAGTACAACCCGAACCTGGATCAGGATAACCGCAGCGCCCGCGTGGCCGCCCGGCTGGTCCATCAGTTAACCAAGTAGCGCTCTGCCGAGGGCAGGTCGCCATGCTGCTGCATTGATAAAACAAGGAGTGTGTATGTCTGAGCAACACCTGGATCCCCGTCAGGATCCGAGCCGGGTCATCCGTGCCCCCCGTGGTACCGCGTTGACCGCGAAGAGCTGGCTCACAGAGGCGCCGCTGCGGATGCTGATGAACAACCTGGATCCGGAAGTAGCCGAGCATCCCCAATCCCTGGTGGTGTATGGCGGTATCGGCCGCGCCGCCCGCAACTGGGCCTGCTACGACAAGATAGTCGAGGTGCTGACCCGGCTCGAGGAAGACGAGACCCTGCTGGTGCAATCCGGCAAGCCGGTCGGGGTGTTCCAGACTCACAAGGATGCGCCTCGGGTGCTGATTGCCAACTCCAACCTGGTGCCACACTGGGCCAACTGGGAGCACTTCAACGAGCTGGATAAGAAAGGCCTCATGATGTACGGCCAGATGACGGCCGGCTCCTGGATCTACATAGGCACTCAAGGGATAGTGCAGGGCACTTACGAGACCTTCTTCGCGGTGGCCAACCAGCACTTCAACGGCGAACCTGCGGGCCGCTGGATCCTGACCGGCGGTCTGGGTGGCATGGGCGGCGCCCAGCCGCTGGCCGCCACCATGGCCGGCTTCTCCATGATCGCCGTCGAGTGCGACGAGACCCGCATCGATTTCCGTCTCAAGACCCGCTACGTCGACAAGAAGGCCCACAGCCTGGATGAGGCGCTGGCCATGGTCGAGGAGGCCAAACGCAACGGCACCGCTGTCTCCGTCGGCCTGCTCGGCAACGCTGCCGATGTCTTTGCCGAACTGGTGGCCCGCGGCATCACGCCGGACGTGGTGACCGACCAGACCTCGGCCCACGACCCTATCCATGGCTACCTGCCCCAGGGCTGGAGCGTGGCCCAGTGGCGCGCGCTGCAAAAATCCGCGCCCCAGGAGGTGAACCAGGCCGCTCGTCACTCCATGGCCCGCCAGGTGGAAGCCATGCTGACCCTGCAATCCCGTGGCGCAGCCACGCTGGATTACGGCAACAACATCCGCCAGATGGCGCTGGAGGAGGGGGTCAAGAATGCGTTCGACTTCCCCGGTTTCGTGCCCGCCTATATCCGTCCGCTGTTCTGCGAGGGGATAGGCCCCTTCCGCTGGGTGGCGCTGTCCGGCGATCCGGAAGACATCTACAAGACGGATCAGAAGGTCAAGGAGTTGATCCCGGACGATCCCCACCTGCACAACTGGCTCGACATGGCCCGCGAGCGCATCGCCTTCCAGGGCCTGCCGGCGCGGATCTGCTGGGTCGGGGTCAAGGATCGGGTACGCCTGGGCCTGGCTTTCAACGAGATGGTGAAAAATGGCGAGCTGAAGGCGCCCGTGGTCATAGGTCGGGATCACCTGGACTCCGGCTCTGTGGCCAGCCCGAACCGCGAGACAGAGTCGATGATGGATGGCTCCGATGCCGTCTCCGACTGGCCGCTGCTCAACGCCCTGCTCAACACCGCCGGCGGTGCGACCTGGGTGTCGCTGCACCACGGTGGCGGTGTGGGCATGGGCTTCTCCCAGCACTCGGGCGTGGTGATCGTATGTGACGGCACCGATGACGCCGCCAGGCGCGTCGGTAGGGTGCTGCGCAACGACCCGGCCACAGGTGTGATGCGTCACGCCGACGCAGGCTACGAGATTGCCATCAACTGCGCCCATGAGGCGAAACTGGATCTGCCGATGCTGACCGCAACGGGCAAAGGGGTTAAATAAGATGTTTGAACTCAATCTGTTACCGGGCAAGCTCTGCCTCAATACCCTGCGCCGCGTCAGCCGCGAGCCGGTGCATATCAGCCTGGATCCGGCCGCGCTGCCGGGGATCCACGCCTCCGCTGCCGTGGTCACCAAGGTGATCGAGCAGAATCGCGTGGTGTACGGCATCAACACCGGCTTTGGCCTGCTGGCCAACACCCGCATCCCGGTGGAGCAGCTGGACGAATTGCAGCGTTCCATAGTGCTCTCCCACGCGGCCGGCATCGGCACCTACATGGATGACGCCACTGTGCGGCTGATGATGGTGCTCAAGGTCAACTCGCTGGCGCGGGGCTTCTCCGGCATCCGCTTGACTGTGCTTGAGGCGCTGATGACCCTGATCAATGCCGAAGTCTATCCTGTGGTGCCGAAGAAGGGCTCCGTCGGTGCCTCCGGCGATCTGGCGCCGCTGGCCCATATGAGCTGTTTATTGATTGGTGAAGGCAAGGCGCGCCACAAGGGCGAGCTGATGGACGCTGCCACGGCGCTGAAGATCGCGGGTCTCGAGCCCATCTCTCTGGCACCGAAGGAGGGACTGGCCCTGCTCAACGGCACCCAGGCCAGCACGGCGTTTGCGCTGGAAGGCCTGTTCCACGCCGAGGATCTGTTCGCCGGCGCCATCACCATAGGTGCCATGAGCGTGGAGGCGGCGCTGGGCAGTCGTCGTCCGTTCGATGCCCGCATCCATGAGGTGCGCGGTCAGCTCGGCCAGATCGATGCCGCCGCCTGCTATCGCCAGCTGCTGGTGGATGGCAGCGAGATCGGCATGTCCCACCACAATTGCGAGAAGGTGCAGGATCCCTACTCCCTGCGCTGCCAGCCCCAGGTGATGGGGGCCTGCCTGACCCAGATCCGTCAGTCTGCCGAGGTGCTGGTGTGCGAGGCCAATGCGGTCTCCGACAACCCGCTGGTGTTTGCCGAGGATGAGGAGATCCTCTCCGGCGGCAACTTCCACGCCGAGCCGGTGGCCTTCGCTGCCGACAACTTGGCACTGGCCATCGCCGAAATCGGGTCGCTGTCCGAGCGTCGCATGGCGCTGCTGATCGATTCGCGCATGTCGGGTCTGCCCGCCTTCCTGGTCAACAACGGTGGCGTCAACTCCGGCTTCATGATCGCCCAGGTCACCTCGGCGGCGCTCGCCTCCGAGAACAAGAGCCTGGCTCATCCCGCCTCGGTGGACAGCCTGCCCACCTCCGCCAACCAGGAGGATCACGTCTCCATGGCCACCTTCGCTGCGCGCCGGCTGGCGGACATGGCGGAGAACACCCGCGGCATCCTGGCGGTGGAGCTGCTGGCCGCCGCCCAGGGCCTGGATTTCCGCGCTCCCCTGCGCACCACTGAGCTGCTGGAGCTGGCCAAGGGTAGGCTGCGCAGCAAGGTCAGCTTCTACGACAAGGACAGGTACTTCTCGCCGGACATCGAAGCGGCTGCCGAGCTGCTGGCTCAGGCGAGCTACAACGACCTGATCCCGGCCGGTGTGCTGCCCAGCCTCTAAGCCCCATTCGCTCCATAGCAAAAGACCGCCCTCAGGGGCGGTCTTTTCGTTGCTGCGGTAGCGTGAACCGTTATTCGTGCTCGAACATCAGGAACAGGTAGACCACGAACAGCACCAGGTGGGTAGCTCCGTGCAGCACATTGGTGCGGCCGCTGCTGAACGTGACCTTGCAGACCATGAGGGTGGTGACGAGCAGCACCATGTCGGCGGCGGAGAGGCCGAGGCGCACCTCCTGGCCCAGCATGGCACCGATGAACAGCACGGCGGGCACTGTCAGGGCTATGGTGGCCAGCACAGAGCCGAAGTAGAGGTTCATGGCGCGCTGCAACTGGTTGTTGAAGGCTGCCTTGATGGCGCCCACGGCTTCCGGTGCGAGCACGATACAGGCCACGATGAAGCCACCCAGCGCAGGCGGCGCAGCCATCACCTTGACCCCGTAGTTGATGGGGATCGCCAGCGTCTTGGCCAGCAGGATCACCACCACCAGATAGGCGAGCAGCAAGAGGGTGTGGTAGAGGTTGCTCTGCAGCGGGCCGTGGTGCTCTTCGTAATCCTCGTGGTCGCTGTCGACGAAGAAGTGGCTGTGGCTGCGGGTCTGGATCAGCAGGAAGATACCGTAGAGCAGGATGGAGATGATGATCAGCATCCAGGACATGGGGCTCGACATGCTGCCAATGGTACCGCCCCGGGTGAAGTTGGGCAGCACCAGACAGAGCAGGGCCAGCGGTATGATGGCGACCAGATAGGATTTGACCCCATCCAGATTGAAGCTCTGGGTGTGGTAGCGCCAGCCGCCGAACAGCAGGGTGAAGCCCACCAGGCCGTTGGTGACCAGCATCACCACCGCAAACATGGTGTCACGGGCCATCACGGGATTGGGGTCGCCGGTCAGCATGACGGAGGAGATCATCACCACTTCCAGCGAGATGACGGAGAGCGTCAGGATCAGGGTGCCGAAGGGTTCACCCAGCTTGATGGCGAGGGCGTCCGAGTGGCGTACCACAGAGAAGATGGCCCAGGTGACGATGGCAAGCAGCGCCGCCGAGACAGGAAGATAAATCGCAAGCGGAGTGGCCTCTGTCAGCAGGTCGCTGCCCAGCGTCTTGAAAAACAGCAGGGTCAGCAGGCCAATGGACAGGGCAATCTCTTGCCGGATAAATGACTTCATAGGCAATGGTTCTCATCTCGGAGCGGCCGGGGCCGACGGGGTATGGAGGCAAAACGGCGCCGCTACGGGTGTGGCGGGCCTGCTAATGATAAAGGGAGTTGTACCGCCAGGGGAAAATCATTTTGTTGCAGGATGTAATCTGCCGCAGCTGCCCCGTCGGGTCGGGATATAGATAGGTATCTGCCCGCTTACTGCGTAGCATGGGGGCATGCCGGTCGAATTCATGCTTCCGTGGATCTGGCGGCATCCTGACCAGGGACTCCCATGTCTGTTGTGCGTCTGCGTTATCACACCATAGAGTTTGGCGAACTCGACATCCACCTGCGCACGTTGCGTGACAACCAGCAGTTCTCCGATGACGAGGGAGAGGCTGAGGCGCTCGGCATCTCCTCGGCGTTCTGGCCGCTGTTTGGCATCGTCTGGGACTCCGGCAATGTGCTGGCCCACCTGATGGTGGAGCACGAGGTGGCGGATCTGCGGATCCTGGAGGTGGGGTGCGGCATAGCCCTGGCGAGTCTGGTGCTCAACCACAGGCTGGCGGACATCACTGCCACCGACTATCACCCGGAGGCGGGGGCCTTTCTGGCGGCCAACGTGCTGCTCAACAAGGGGGCGCTGATCCCCTTCATCCGTACCGGTTGGGAAGATGCCGTCACCGAGCTGGGCCGCTTCGATCTCATCATAGGCAGCGATCTGCTCTATGAGCGCGGCCAGGTCGAGACCCTGGCCGGTTTTATCGAGCAGCACGCCAAGTCGCACTGCGAGGTGATCCTGGTGGATCCGGGGCGTGGCCAGCAGGGCCGCTTCAGCAAGCTGATGATGGGCCTGGGCTATGCGCACAGTCAGCACAAGCCGCTGGACGTGAGCTATCTGAGCCAGCCCTTTCGCGGTCAGATACTGCAATACCGGCGTTGACCTTTCTCACCGGTGTCAGCCTTCTCCGGCATGGTTTTGTCGCCATGCCAGCAGCCAGATCTGCAGCCGGGCCAGGGCCATGGGCCTGGCGTACACATAGCCCTGGATCAGATGCACGCCGTGCTGGCGCAGATACTCGACCTGTTCCCCGGTTTCGACCCCCTCGGCGATCATCTCCATGCCGGATTCGTGACCGAAGGCGATGATGGAGTCCAGCAGCGTCCGCTTGAGGTCGTCCGTGCCTATGGTGTCGACGAACATCTTGTCGATCTTGATCTGGCGGATGCCGAGTCGCTGCAGGTAGGCGAAGCCGCCATAGCCGGTGCCGAAATCATCCAGCTTGAAGTGATAGCCCAACTGCTGCAGCGCCGTGATCTCGCCGATCGCCGCCTTGATATCGGTGATCGGCTTGCGCTCGGTCAGCTCGAAGGTGAGCCGGGTCGGTGAGGGCCAGCCGTGCCGCTGCAACAGGGTGCGCAGATGGGGTTGCTCCAGGTGGGTGGCCACTATGTTGACGCTGACCCACTGCGCCGGTGCCAGCCGGGGAAGATCCGTCATGATCCGCTCCAGCAGTTGCTCCGTCATCGGCAGGATCAGCCCCTGCTCCTCCGCGTAGTCGATGAAGGCGCCGGGCGGCACCAGCTCGCGCCCCCGCTGCCAGCGCAGCAGCGCCTCGAAGCCAACCACCTGCTGGCTGCGGTTATCCACTATGGGTTGATAGAAGGGGACAAACTCCCGCCGGGCCAGCCCGGCTTGCAGCAATCCCTTGAGAGAGCGTCGATAGTTGCGCAGCCCCCAGTAGGCGGCAACCAGCAGGGCTCCCAGTGCGCCGCCATACCAGAGCCCATAGTGCCGTGCCTGCTGCCGGGCATAGCGCTCCAGCGCCTTGCCCGCCCATAGCGTCTGCCTGATCTGTTCATCGGGATCGCGGAAGCTCAGACCTATGCTCTGGTTGCCGACCTCCTGCTTGATGCTGCTGTCGCCGCGGGGAAAGGTCTGGCTCGATGTCCCCGGTTGCTGGTCGAGTTCCAGATAGAAACAGTCGGTGCAAGGATATTGCAGCAGAGAATGGCTCCAGCTGTTGCTCAGCACCCAGTAGACGATGTTGCCGCCGGTGCGGTAGTAGGCGACCAGCTCCTGCTCTGTGTGGAAGCGGGACTGGGTGGCGGCGATCCCGAACGGCTCCTGGTTGGCGTAGGGGGGCAGCTCGATCGGGGTGAAGGGCAGGTCAACCCCCAGACTGGAACAGCCACCGCCGCTAGCGAGCAGGATCCCCTGAATGCGGATATGGCCGTTGTAGAAGCGGGGATCCCGCAGCAGCGCCATGTCCTGCTCGCCGCAATCGAACCGAAACTGGGTCAGCTGGCTACGGACGTTGTTGTCCAGCAGACGGTGACGTTCCGCCAGCGCGGTCTCGATCTCTTCCTTCTTCTCCTGCAACAGCTGGTGGGCCAACGGGCCGCCGAGCAGCTGACTGAGAGGCAGGCTGGCCAGCAGGGGCAGGCAGAACAGCAACAGGCTGAGCCAGAGGGGGGGGGATGGGTCGCATGGTGCACCTGCCTGGTGTGCGGATGGGATGCATATGGGTGGCATCATCATAGTGCATTAGCTGAATCGATTTGAGCGGGGCCGATCACACTTGTGGCGCGAATTTATAATGTGCTGATAAATAATGGTTTTATAAAATGAGCTGTTGAAGATTCAATCGCTGACCTGTCATAAATGACAATTGTCCAGCTTATCTGAAGTGGCTAGAGTAGCGGTGCGGTTTGACTCACCGTGTGTTCAATACTCCTGTATCTGTTTTTTTGTCAGTAGCACAGAGTGTTAGTTTTGATATGAGTGTTTCTTTTGGTCCCCTTAGTGGGACCATTTTTCTGCCTGAAATTCCCTGCTCCCGTTGCCCATCTCCCGTTTCCTGCCGCTGTGGCCATTTTTCATGGCTGGCTTGCCGTCAGGCTTGGTGTTCAGGTGCCCATTTGGTTATGCTCGCCCGCTTAATTCCAGAAGCGGGATCTTCGTCCATAGGCGCGCTTCGGCGTTGGCTGATACGATGAGGCCACATGGATGTTGTCGGGCATACGGAAAGGCACATGAAACTGACTACTCAGCTTGTCTCGTTTATTACCCTGTGCGTGATCGCCGCCATGGCCATGGTGCTGCTCGGCGGGGTATTCAGCTTTCGCGAGCTGGGCATGGAGCTGCAGCAGAAGAAGGTCAACTCCCTGGTCGAGATCATCGACAAGCAGCTGGAGGTGGCCGACGACCATCAGGATCTCACCCGCTGGCTGCCGACCCTGCTGCGTTCGGCCCATGTGGTGGAGCTGGAGATCCGTCAGGGCAAGCAGCGGGTCTACTGGTTTCGCGACGTGCAGCAGCAGACCGACGAGAGCCTGCTGATCCCCTATAGCCAGCCCATCTCCCATCAGGCCGGCATGCAGGCCGACTTCAAACTGGAGCGGCCGTTCAAGGAGTTTGAATACTCCATGCGGGCCATGTCCGGCATCTCCCTCGGCGTCTTCATCGTCATCTTCGGACTCTGGTACTCCATTCGCTGGCTGCGGCTGCAACTGCGGGGCGCCGAGCTGCTGGCCGAGCGCGCCCAGCTGATCCTCGACAACAAGCTCACCAAGCTGGCGCACGATCCGGCCGATGAGTGGCCTGTCTCCGCCAGCCAGGCCCTCGACTATCTGCTGGCCGAGCTGGCGGATGCCCGCAAGGAGCGCAGCCGTTTCGACAACTTCATCCGCAGCAACGCCTTCGTCGACAAGATGACCGGCATAGGCAACCGTCTGTTCTTCGACAACCGGCTGGAGAGCGCCATCATGGAGGCGAGCGTGATGAGCGGCGGCGTGCTGCTGATCGAGCTGGCCGGGCTGGAGGATCTGGATCCCGAGCTGAGCGGGCGCCAGAGCCAGGATCTGCTGATGGAGGCGAGCGCCTCCATCACCGCCTTCGTGCGCAAGCACAACGGTGCCCTGCAGGCCCGCTACGCCGGCCAGGTGTTCGCCGTGCTGCTGCCCAACATGTCCGAGAGCGAGATGGTGGATGGCGCCGGCCAGCTGCACAAGAGCCTGCAGCGGCTGCACTGGCCCGAGGCGGTCAACGTCGAGACCGCCGTCTACCTCGGCGCCGTCTGTTATCAGGCGCAGGATTCCCTGCTCAAGGTGCAGGAAGAGGCCGAGCTGGCGCTCAAGAGCGCACGGCTGCAGGGTCACACCGGCTGGTTCCTCTACGAGAAGCAGCTGGATGAGGAGCAGAGCAGCAAGGGCACGGTACGCTGGCGCACCCTGATCGGCCGTCGCATCGAGGAGCACGGCATCGACTTCTACGTCCAGCCGGTGCAGCAGGAGCGGGATCAGGTGGTGTTGCAGCAGGACTTGTTGATCCGCATTCACGACGAGCAGGGGCGGGAGTTGCAGGCCGGTGTCTTCATGCCGATGGCGGAGAAGGCGGGGCTGCTGTTGCCGCTGGATCGGCTGGTGGCGGAGCAGACGTTGCGGCTGCTGCGTCAGCGCTCAGAGCAGAGTTGCCCCATCAGCCTGACCCTCTGTGCCCAGAGCCTGCTGCACCGCGAGTTCCAGCGCTGGCTCTTCTTCGATCTGTTCCAGCTGCCACGCAGCACCAACGAGCGGCTGGTCCTGCAACTGTCGGAGGCCCAGGTGACCCGCCACTACGAGGCACTCAAGCGGCCGCTGCGGGCGCTGCGCATGCTGGGTTGCCAGCTGGCCATCGATCATGCCGGTCAGGATGTGGTGAGCACCCAATATATCAAGGAGTTCGAGATCAACTTCCTCAAGCTCCATCCAAGTCTGGTGCGGGAGATCCACACCCGTCAGGTCAACCAGATGGCGGTGCGCAGCCTGGTGGGGGGTTGTGCCAACACCCGCACCCGGGTCATAGCCGTGGGGGTGGAGAGCGGTGACGAGTGGAAGATGCTGCGCCACCTCGGCGTCCATGCCGGGCAGGGGCCCTGGTTCGCCGAACCGGAGCGGCTGGTGATGGAACCGGCCGGCGCCTGATCCTGTGACCGCAGGGCCGCCTTCAGATCCGGCCCTGCTCTTGCAAACCCGCGAGTCCCTGCATGCCACCCGTGTGGATGAAGACTATCTTGCTGCCGCGGGGGATGCGCCCGGCGGCCAGCTCGCGAAACAGCCCCCACATGGCCTTGCCGCTGTAGATGGGCTCCAGCGGCAGGCCTGTCTGCGCACTGAAGGCTTGCACCCACTGCCAGAGTGCCGGGCTGAATTTGGCATAGCCGCCATCATGGTAATCCAGCGCTATCTGCCAGCCGGGGGTGGTGGCCGCGGCCGGGTGAAGGCGGCACACCTCGTCGGCGATGAAGCTTGCGCCTTTCAGTACCGCGATGGCGAGGATCCGCTCCTGATCCCGCTTGCCGGCGATCAGGCCCGCCAGGGTGCCGCCGCTGGCGCAGGGCAGCACCCAGAGATCCGGCGAGAAGGGCACCTCGTCGACCAGCTCGGCCACCCCGGGAAGGGCGAGCGGGCTGCTGCCCCCTTCCGGCACTATCAGGGTATCGGGTGCCGCGAACTGGGCCAGCCACTCCGGATCCTGCCGCCGCCGGTAACTCTGGCGGTCGACAAAAATGAGATCCATGCCCCAGCCTTTTGCCGCGCTCAGGGTGGAATTGCTGGCAGCCTCCGGCTCACCGCGTATGATGCCGGTAGTGTTAAGGCCGGATTGGCACCCTGCCGCCGCCAGTGCATGTATGTGGTTGGAGTAGGCACCACCAAAGGAGATCAGGTGCTTTATGCCCTGCGCCCGGGCGTGTTGCAGCTGGTACTTGAGCTTGCGCCACTTGTTGCCCGAGATGGTCGGGTGGATCAGGTCATCCCGCTTGCACCAGAGCGTGACGCCATGCTCGGTCAGCAGAGGGTGCGAGATGGCCTGGAGCGGCGAGGGAAGCCGGGTCGGCTGCAGGGCAAGCACCTGCGAGCGGGTCGAGTTGGGTTGCAATGAGTGATCCATCATTTATCTGGAGGCTAATACCCTGTTTATGCTAAGGTTTAATCCGTTTTATGCAGCCAGGTGCGGGTTTCAATGAAACAACTTTTCAGACGTTCGACCCCGAGCCGTCAGGTAGGGATCCTGCTGGCCAGCGATCGTATCATGCTGGCCTCGCTGGGGCCCCAGCCAGTGTTCGCTACCCGCGCCATCAATGGCCCGCAGGAGTGGTCGCCTGCCATGAGCGAGCTGTTCAGCCGCCATGGCCTCGCCAAGTCTAAGGTGCGGGTCGCCCTCGCCGCCAGCCTTTATCAGCAAGTCCAGATCGACAAGCCCGCCGTGCCCGAGGCCGAAATGGCCGGCGCCCTGCCATGGGCGGTCAAGGATTACGTCAATGAACCCGTGTTGCAGCTCGCCATGGACTACGTGGATTTGCCCACGCCGCCTGCCGGCCGGCCGCGCATCAGCGTGATCTGCGTGCCCAAGGCGCGGGTGCAACAGCTGGCGGATGCGGTCAACGGCATCGCCAGCCTGGATGCCATCGTCAGCGACGAGCTGGCCATGACGGCGCTCTATGAGGCCGATAACACGGTGCGCATGCTGCTGTGGCAACCCAGGGGGCAGGATCTGCAACTGCTGGTCTTCCATCAGGGCGGCCTCTGCTTCTCCCGCCAGCTGCGCGGCTTCACCGCCCTCACCGGCGAGCATGAGCCGGACAGCATGCTGCTCGACTCCCTGGCGCTGGAGATCCAGCGCTCTCTCGATTACCTGGTCGGCCAGCTCAAGCTGCCGGAGCTGGGTCAGATGCAGCTCGCCATCGCCTCCTCCTTCATCGGTACCCTGGTGCGCCACATGGAGCAGACCTTCGGCTTCGCCGTCTCCGCCATGGCCAACAAGGCGATCCTCTCTGGCGTTGAATATCTCTCGGCCTATGCCGCCGCTCTCGGGGAGGATGCCTGATGAAACGTCAGATCAACCTCTATGGCGCCGAATTTCGCCCCAGACGCCAGTGGGCCAGCCTCAACCAGATGGCGCTGGTGTGGGGTGGCTGCGTGGCATTGCTGCTCTGCATGGCCGCCTTCTACGGCTGGCAGCAACAAGGGGTCGGCCGCGAGCTGGCGCAGGTGCGCGCGGCGCTGGAGGTCAAGCGGGGCGAGGCCCAGCGGCTGGATGCCGAGTTGACCCGTCACCAGGCCAATACCCTGCTGCAACAGCAGCTTGCCACCCGGCAAGAGGAGCTGACCGCCAAGCAGGGGCTGATGCGCCAGCTGGGCAGTTTGGCGTTGCAAAAATCCCAGGGCTACGCCGGTCTGATGGCCGATCTCTCCCGCATTCGGGACAGGCAGCTCTCCTTGCAGCGGATCGAGATCGCCGAGGGGCGGATCAATCTGTCCGGCTTTGCCGGCCGCAGCCAGGATGTGCCCGCCTGGGTAAACCGTTTCAAGCAGACCCCGTCGCTGGCGGGCAAGCAGTTTGGTGAATTGACCCTGAGCCGCGACAAGGAGGGCCGGCTGGCCTTCCAGCTCAGCGGCATCGAGCGGGAGAAGCCCTGATGAGCCTGAAAGCACAATGGCAGGCATGGGCGGACAAGATTGCCGCCCTCAGCCAGCGCGAGCGGGTATTGATCCTGTTGACCGGTCTGGTGCTGGTCTGTGCCGGCGCCATCTATGGCTGGCTGGATGGCGCCGCCCTGCGGCTGGAGCAGGACAGGGTGGCCTTGACCACGGCCCAGCGGGATCTGGAGATCATGGATCTCGAGAACCTGGGCAAGCAGGCCAGGCTGGCGCGGGATCCCGATCAGAACGTGCGCGAGCAGCTGGTGCGGGTCGAGGGGGATATCGGCAAGCTGGATGCCGAGCTCAAGGCCCAGACGGTGGACCTGATCCAGGCCCACGAGATGCCGGCCGTGCTGGAGGCCCTGCTGTCACGCTCCACCAATCTGCACATGCTGGCGCTGACCTCCCTCGCCCCCCAGCCGCTGATGGCGGGGGATCAGCGCATCAACCTGTTCAAGCACGGTATCCGCCTCAAGCTGGAGGGCGGCTACTTTGATGTCTATCAGTACCTGAAGGCGCTGGAGGCGCTGCCCCGCCACTTCTACTGGAAGCAGTTTGACTACCAGGTGCAGGAGCATCCCAAGGCCGTGGTGGAGATGGAAATCTACACCCTGAGCACCAGCAAGGAGTTTATTCGTGGTTAGATGGCTGACGCTATTGTGTTGTCTGCTGGGCTCGGTGGCCCAGGCCGAGGTGCTGCAGGATCCCACGGAACCGCTGGACGGGATGAACAGTCAGGCGGGGGCTACCGCCAGCCAGAGCGCAGGTTTGCCAACATTGCAGAGCGTGATGCTGGGCAATGGCCCGGCACTGGCGGTGCTCAACGGGAAAAGTTACCGGGTGGGCCAGCAGGTCGAGGGATATCGACTGGTGGCCATCAGTGCAGATGCCGTGGTGCTGGAGAAGGGGGGCAAGCGCCAGGCGCTGACCCTGTTCGCCAGCAAGGTCCGTATCTGAACGCGCCCCGCCCGGGATGGGTAGGGCAAGGTTTGTCGAGTTTAATTGCAAGTCAGGGTGCACTCATTACATGAAAAAAAATCATCTCTGCCTGATCTCTGTGGCCGTGCTGGCGGCAGGCTGTACCAGCTACCGGCACCCCGAACCCGTGCAGGCCAAGGACGCACTGAAGCACGCCATGACCGAGCAGAACAAGGTCGGGGCACTGGCGACCGTGCCCAAGTCGGTACAGAGCGAACTGCTGCAGATGAACCGGCCGCCCCAGGCCCTCAGCATGCCGGAACAGCGGCTGCGCATCGCCGCCCACGATGTGGATGCGGTGGAGTTCTTCGGTTCCCTGTTCAAGGGTTCCCGCTACAGCGTGGCCGTGCATCCCGGCGTGGCCGGCCAGATCTCCGTCGAGCTCAAGGACGTGACCCTGCCCGAGGTGCTGGCGGTGGTGGGTGACATGTATGGCTTCGACGTGCAGCGCAAGGGCAATGTGTTCCACGTCTATCCGGCTGGGCTGCGCACCGAAACCATACCGGTCAACTACCTGATGATGTCCCGTCGTGGCCTGTCCCGTACCTCGGTCAGCACGGGGGGGGTGACCTCTAACGACAGCAACAACAGCAACAACAGCAGCTTCGACAACGCCAACGGCGGCAGTAACAACAGCAGTAGCAGCAATGCCTCCAACGGCAATGCCGGTTCCAATAACAGCAACGGCACCCGCATAGAGACAGACACCAACAGCGACTACTGGACCGATCTGCGCACCTCGCTGGAGATGCTGATCGGCAGTGGCGATGGCCGTGCCGTCATCACCAGCCCGCAGGCGGGCCTGGTCACCATCCGCGCCTATCCGAAAGAGCTCAAAGCGGTACGCGAATTCCTCAGCCAGTCCGAGACCCACCTCAAGCGCCAGGTGGTGCTGGAGGCGCGCATTCTGGAAGTGGCCCTCAACGAGGGTTACGAACAGGGGGTGGACTGGAGCGGCCTCTCCGCCAGCTGGGATGGCAACAAAGGGATCACTGGCGGCGGCTCGTTGACGCCGAGCACGATTGCCAACACCCCGAACCAGATCTTCAGTGCACTGGGGGGCGGGGCCGGCTTCAAGATCTCCGACGGCAACTTCAACGTGGCGGTCAACCTGCTCAAGACCCAGGGGGATGTAAACACCCTCTCCAGCCCGCGGGTGACGGCGACCAACAACCAGAAGGCGGTGATCAAGGTGGGGACGGACGAGTACTTCGTCACCAATGCCTCCACCACGACCACAACCTCAGGTACATCGGCACCGATAATCACGCCCAATGTAGAGTTGACTCCTTTCTTCTCCGGTATTTCGCTGGACGTGACACCCCAGATAGACGAAGAGGGCAAGGTGTTGCTGCATATCCACCCCTCCGTCATCGACACCGAAGAACAGAAGAAAACCATAGATGTCGGCACTGCGGCCCCCTTGATCCTGCCGCTCGCCAAGAGCTCGATTCGAGAGTCCGATACAGTGGTGCAGGCCAACAACGGCGACATCATAGTCATCGGCGGCCTGATGAAGACCGACAAGCAGGAGATCGTCAGCAAGGTGCCGCTGCTGGGGGACATTCCCTGGGTCGGCGAGGCCTTCACCAACCGCCGCGAGAGCACCAAGAAGGTGGAGCTGGTGATCCTGCTCAAACCGACCGTGGTGGAGAAGGACACCTGGCAAAACGAACTGCAGCGCTCCTCCGATCTGCTCGACAAGTGGTATCCGCCCAAGGGCTAAGCCATGACACAGCACGCGGTTGGCCTTGTTCCATGCGGCCTGTGGCTCTGTGCCACGACAGGTCCCCTGGCCGGTGACGACTCATGTACCTGAACCACTTCGGTTTGCAGGAGGCGCCATTCGGCCTCACTCCCAACACGGGTTTCTACTACGGGTTGCCTCCCCATGAGGAGGCGTTGCAGGTTCTTAATTGGGCCTTGATGCAGGGGGAGGGCTTTATCAAGGTGACCGGCGAGGTCGGCACCGGCAAGACGCTGCTCTGTCGCAAGCTGCTGAGCGAGCTGGGCTCGGAGGCCTGTCCTGTGCGTCTGGCCTGGCTGCCCAACCCGCACCTCAGCCCGGCCGAACTGCGCACCGCGCTGGCCCTGGAGCTGGGGTTGTCGGTGCGCGAAGGCAACGAGCTGGATCTGACGGATCGCATTCATCGCCACCTCATAGGCCTGCATCAGCAGGGCAGCCGGGTGGTGGTGCTGATCGACGAGGCGCAGGCCCTGCCGGACGAGACCCTGGAGGCGATCCGGCTGTTCGGCAACCTGGAGACGGAGTCGAGCAAGCTGTTGCAGATAGTGCTGTTCGGTCAGCCCGAGCTGGACACCAGGCTGGCCAAACCCCACCTGCGGCAGTTGCGCCAGCGGATCGGTTTCTCCTACTGCCTGCGGCCGCTGCGCTTTGACGAGACCCGCGCCTATCTGGAGCACAGATTGCAGGTCTCGGGTTATCGCGGGGCCCCGCTGTTCGGTGGCCGCGCCATGCGCCTGCTGTGGCGCGCCTCCCGTGGCATACCGCGACTCATCAACATATTGGCGCAGAAGTGCCTGATGCTGGCCTATGGCCGGGGTGAGCGCCAGATCGATGCCGGTTTGGTGCACCTCGCCATTCGCGATACCGACGATGCCAGCCGCCCCGGTCGGGGGCGCTGGTGGCCACTGTTACTACTGCTGGGGTGTGCCCTGGCCTATGGAGTCTGGCCATCATGAACGAGATCAACCAGATGCTCGGGGATATGAGAGCGCCCCAGCTGCGTTGTGCGTCAACATGGGTCTGGCGGATACCTATGCTGGCCCATGGAGTCTGGCCATGAGCGTGATCAACCAGATGCTCAAGGATCTGGAACAGCGTCAGCAGGGGGGCGAGGGGGCCGTCTATGTGCCTCCCGTGCGGCAGCAGGGCTGGTGGATGCTGGTGCTGACCCTGATCTGCGGCCTGGCCCTCGGCATTCTCGGCTGGCGGACCTGGATCTACTGGCAGCAGAGCCAGCGGGTCGCACCGCAGAGTTTGGCGCAGGCGGCCAGCGAGCCCGGGCCTGATGCGGTTGCCCGCGCCGTGCCCGTCACGCCGACGGAGGAGGAGCAGGAGCCGGTGGATCTGGTGGTGGCCTTGCCCACCCCGGGCGCCAGGCCCGAGCCCCACGCTGCCGCCGACCCCGAGCCGGCGGCGGAAGATCAGGACGAAACCGGTTATGACGCTGTGCCCCCGAGCGATGAGGCGCTGCAGCCAGACCTCTATGCCGAGCTGGAAGCGGAACAAGAGGCTGTGGCCCCGCCGCCGCGCAAACCGGGCGTGCTGAAGATAGAGACGGTGAACCTCTCCGAGGCCGAGCTGGCGACCCTGGCCGAGCGCAAGGCCACCACCGCCATGGCCAGGGGGCAACTGCGCGATGCCCAGGACAACTACTATCAGGTGCTGGCCCACGACCCGCACAATCAGGGCGCCCGCGAACAACTGGCGGGCCTGCTCTATGGCGAAGGGCGGCTGAGCGAGGCCACCCAGCTGCTGGAAGAGGGGATCCGGCTCGATCCCGCGCAGGCGGATTTTCGGCTGTTGCTGGCGCGGCTCGCCATCAGCGGCGGCGATCAGCTCAAGGCGCTCGGCTGGTTGACGGGTTATCAACCGGATCTGGCCAGCAATCTGGATTATTACGCCACCTGGGCCGGCCTGACCCAGGAGCTGGGCCGCAACGCCGAGGCGGCCGAGATCTATGTGACCTTGCTGCGCCAGCAGCCGGATCAGGGCCGCTGGTGGCTCGGGCTCGGCGTGGCCGAAGATGGCCAGGGCCACAGCCAGCGAGCGCTCGATGCCTATCGCAACGCCCAGTTGCACGGCAACCTCGGCGAGGCCTCGACCAGCTGGATTGAACAGCGAATTGCCCAGCTTGCCCCCTGACGGGCGGGCTGGTTCACTTTTTTGGAGTTTGCATGGCACAACCCAGACTGAAAATGCGCCTCGGCGACCTGCTGGTGCAAGAGCAGATCATCTCGGATGATCAGCTGCAGCTCGCCCTGCAGCAGCAGCGTCAGACCGGCCGCAAGCTGGGCACCACACTGATCGATCTCGGCTTCATCAGCGAGGTACAGCTGCTGCAGTTTCTTGCCCGCCAGCTGGACGTGCCCTTCTTCGATCTCAACAACCTCACCATAGACGCCTCGGCGGTGCCGCTGTTGCCCGAGGTGCAGGCGCGTCGCTATCGCGCGCTGGCGGTCAACCTCACCGACAACCGGGTGACCGTGGCCATGTCGGATCCGGCGGACTTGAGCGCCCTCGACGCCATCGCGGCGCTGCTGCGCCCGCGGGAGATGGTGCTGGCGGTGGCGCGGGAAGGCCAGCTGCTGGAGTATTTCGACCGCCTCTATCGCCGAACCCGCGAAATAGAGAGCTTCGCCGAACAGCTGCATGAAGAGTATCAGGATACCGGCTTCGAGCTGGGGTCCAGCAACCTGGGGGCCAACGACGAGGGGGAGGCGACGGTGGCCAAGCTGCTGCGCTCCCTGTTCGAGGACGCTGTGCAGGTGGGGGCCTCCGATATCCACATAGAGCCGGACGAGAAGGTGCTGCGCATTCGCCAGCGGATCGACGGCATACTGCACGAGAATATCCTCAGCGAGGTGCGCATCGCCCAGGCGCTGGTGCTGCGCCTGAAACTGGTGGCAGGGCTCGACATCTCGGAGAAGCGGCTGCCCCAGGATGGCCGTTTCAACATGAAGGTGCGCGGCCGGGACGTGGATGTGCGTATGTCCACCATGCCGGTGCAGTACGGCGAGTCGGTGGTGATGCGTCTGCTGGATCAATCCTCCGGCATACTGTCGCTGAGCGAGACCGGCATGCCGCCGGAGATCCTGACCCGTTTCCGCCGTCAGCTCAAACGCCCCCACGGCATGATTTTGGTGACGGGCCCGACCGGGAGCGGCAAGACCACCACCCTCTACGGCGCCCTCTCAGAGCTCAATCAGGCCAGCCACAAGATCATCACGGTGGAGGATCCGGTGGAATACCGGCTGCCCAGGGTCAATCAGGTGCAGGTGAACCCCAAGATTGGCCTCACCTTCTCCCACGTGCTGCGTTCCACCCTGCGCCAGGATCCGGACATACTGCTGGTGGGCGAGATGCGGGACAACGAGACGGTGGAGATAGGCCTGCGCGGCGCCATCACAGGCCATCTGGTGTTGACCACGTTGCACACCAACGATGCGGTCACCAGCGCCCTGCGCCTCATCGACATGGGCGCGCCCGGCTATCTGGTGGCGAGTGCGCTGCGGGCCGTGGTGGCCCAGCGGCTGGTGCGCCGGGTGTGCGAGCACTGCGTCGAGGAGAGGGCGCCTGACGAGGGGCAGGCCACCTGGCTCACCGTGCTCTCCGGCGAGGCGCCCGGTCAGCATGCCTATCACAAGGGGCGTGGCTGCCAGAGCTGCAACTTCACCGGTTACTCCGGCCGGATCGGGGTCTACGAGCTGCTGGAGCTGGATCAACCCATGATGGATGCCCTACGCCGCAACGATGCCGAAGGCTTCGCCAAGGCGGCGCGCCAGCATGAACACTATCGGCCGCTGGCCCTCACCGCCCTTGACTACGCCCGTCAGGGGATCACCTCGGTGGACGAGGTGCTGCGGTTGGCCGAGGATCTGGGGTAAGCCATGACTCACTTCAACGCCAACCCCCGTGCTGGTTGCCATGACGCTGTCGGTCAGGGGTACTCCTCATGAGTACCTTTGCCTACAAGGGGCGCGACAGCCAGGGCAATGCCGTCAGCGGCGTGGTGGACGCCGCCAACGAGATGGCGGCGGCCGAGCAGCTGATGCGCCGCGGCGTGATGCCAACCGAACTCAAGCCGGGCAAGGCGAAATCCGCTGCCATCGACTGGTCGCTGTTGCTGGAAGGGGGCGTCAAGCTGGACGAGCTGGTGGTGTTCAGCCGCCAGATGTACGCCCTGACCCGGGCGGGGATCCCGATCCTGCGTGCCATCGCCGGGCTGGAGGAGAGCGCCCACAGCAAGCCGCTCAAGCGAGCGCTGCACGCGCTGGGGGAGGATCTTGGCAACGGCCGGCCGCTGTCCAGCTCGATGCAGGCCCACCCCAAGGTATTTGGCAGCCTGTTCGTCGCCATCATTCACGTGGGCGAGAACACGGGTCAGCTGGAAGAGGCTTTCTTGCAGCTCGCCAACTATTTCGATCTGGAGCTGGAGACCCGCAAGCGGATCAAGACCGCCATGCGCTACCCCAGTTTCGTGCTGGCGGCCATCGGCATCGCCATGGTGATCCTCAATATCATGGTGATCCCGGTCTTCGCCGGCATGTTTGCCAAGTTCGGCGTCGAGTTGCCGCTGGCGACCCGGATCCTGCTCGCCACCTCCCACTTCTTCGTCCACTACTGGTGGCTGCTGGTCGGCACACTGCTGGCCATGGTGTTTGGCTGGCGCCGCTGGGTGAGCACGGTCAAGGGCAAGCTGACCTGGCACAGATGGCAACTCAGGCTGCCCATCGTCGGCACCATCATAGAGCGCTCCCTGCTGGCCCGCTTCGCCCGCAGCTTCTCCATGATGCTCAAGGCCGGGGTGCCGCTCAATACGGCGCTGACTCTGGTGGCCGATGCGGTGGACAACGCCTGGATGGCGGGCCAGATCCGCGATATGCGGGCCGGTATCGAACGGGGTGAAAGCCTGCTGCGTACCGCTGGCAGCAGCGGCCTGTTTACCCCCCTGGTAATGCAGATGATCGCGGTGGGGGAAGAGACGGGCCAGGTCGACGATCTGTTGCACGAGGCGGCCGAGTATTACGAGCGGGAGGTGGACTATGACCTCAAGAGCCTGACCGCCCGTATCGAGCCCATCCTGATCGGGATCGTGGCTGTCATGGTGCTGGTGCTGGCGCTCGGTATCTTCACACCCATGTGGGACATGATGCGGGCCGTGCGTGGCAAGTAAACAGGCAGCTTTACCGTCAGTGATGCGGGGAGTGGATGAGCGGCAAGATGTGGAGCGAAACGGGTGAGCAGACAGTCACAACAGGATGATCGCTGGCTGGGGGGATATAGACGGATGGCCGTGCTGATCTTGCTGCTGATCATAGTGGCGACCCTGGCCCAGAGCTATCGCACCCACAGAGCGGAGGCGCTGGCCCTCAGCCTGGCCCTGCTGGGGGAACAGTTTGCCGAGCGGGCACAAAGGTTGCACGGGCTCTGGCTGGATCAGCGCCGTCCCGCGAGTCTGTTTGCCGATGGTCTGGCCTGGCAGTTCGATGACAGGGGCTGGCCGATAGGGGCCGGATCCCTGCTGGCGCCCTCGGAAAATTGCCGCCAGCTCTGGTTGTCGATCATAGGCACACAGAGCCAGGATCTGCCGCCGCTGCAAGCGCTGGCGAGCCGCGATGGCGGGGGATGCGAGTTCGGTTGGGAAGATAATTGGCTGATTTATCAATTTTCTGATGGCAGAGTGCAGCAAAAGCCTTGAATGAGGCCGATTGTGTGGCTCAGTTAAATGATTTTTTTATATCTGCATGAAATAATGCGGGTTATTACGGAGGGACCATGGCAACAAATCGAATGGCACCAACACATCCCGGGTTGGTGATGACGTCTCGGGCGGCGGGTTTCTCGTTGATCGAACTGGTGATCGTCATCGTTATTCTGGGGATCCTGGCGGTGACCGCCTTGCCTCGCTTCCTCGATGTGACCGACGAGGCCAAGAAGGCCAGCGTGGAAGGGGTTTCCGGCGGCTTTGCCACCGGTGTTTCTCTGGTGCGGGCCCAGTGGGAGGCGGAGGGACGTGCCAAGCAGGACAGCCTCAATACCGTGCTGTATGACGGTTCCCGCTTCTATCTGACCACGCCGACCGAGACCCAGGTCAGCAATGGCGAGCTCTCCCCCGGTTATCCCATGGATACCTCGGCGGGTGGCGGCATCGATGTGGACCCGGCCAACCTGATGGCCCCGCGCTGTCTCAAGATTTGGGAGGGTCTGTTGCAGAACCCGCCCAAGGCTACTGCCAGCTTTAACGAGGTGCGCGGTAGCGGCAATGACCTGAAATACTATGTCAGTGTGACCAATAACGGCCTGGACTCAGTCTGCCGCTACTATCTGGTCAATAGTTTGAGTAAGGGTAGTGATGGCAAGTATCAGGATCCGCAAGGCAGTACTGATGCATTCATGAGTTTCAGTTACCGTCCGGCTTCCGGTCAGGTGACCACCAATATCAATTGACAGAGGAAAGTAAAATGAAAAAACAGGCGGGTTTTACCCTGATCGAGCTGGTCATAGTGATCATCATTCTGGGCATTCTGGCAGTGACAGCTGCGCCCAAGTTCCTGAATCTGCAGGATGATGCTAAGAAAGCAGCTGCTGATGGCGTAAAAGGTGCAGTAGCAAGTGCATCCCAACTGGTCTATAGCCGAGCAGTACTGGATGGTAGTGAAAAAGATGACACTGGTACTAAGACGGTGAAGCTTGCTGATAACTCTACCGTTACTATCAAATACGGATATCCGACAGCGACTTCTGGTGGTATTGGTAAAGCTGCGACTATCGACCCTCTTTGGGTTGGTAGTGTTAGTGGCTCTGGCTCTACCTATGTGTATCAGACTTCAGGTTCTACTTGCACTGTGGTCTACACCGAAGCGAATGCCAGTGGTGCTGCATCTACAGCTAAGTCTGGTTGCTAACCGGTTCTATGAAAGCGGGGCTAAAGCCCCGCTTTTTCTATCGAGAGTGAGTCGATGCAAAAAGGCTTTACCCTGATTGAACTGGTACTGGTGATCCTGTTACTCGGGATTCTGGCCGCCTTTGCCGTGCCCAAATGGCTGGGCAAAGGTGGCTTTGAAACTCAAACCGTGCGTGACGAGTTGCTGACCCGGCTGCGGTTGGTACAGACCGTCAATATGCATGAGCCTGCCAACCGCTGTACCCAGCTGGTGGTCGCCTCTCCCCGTTTTGCCCACCGTACTTATGCTGCATGTCCCGCCAGCGATGATCTGAGCAGTGGCTGGACCGAAAATCTGCGCACCCGTGGTCGGCTGGTGACCGTCTCTGGGGGAATATCTATTTCCCTGAATAGCAACAACAGCTTCGTGATCCGCTTTGATCAGCTGGGGCGACCATTCGGGAATTGCTCCACAGTAACTGGATGCACACTGCAAGTGAGTGATGGTCGCGAAACCAGCCGTATCAAGATTGAATCGGAGGGATATATCCATGAGATCCCCTGAGCGCGGCTTTACCCTGATTGAGCTGATCGTCGGCATAGTGCTGCTGGCGGTGGCGCTGACCGGTATTTTGGGGTTACTTATCAATCAGGCGCCGCAGGCAGTGGATCCGGTGCAGCAGGTGCGCGCTGCCCAGCTGGCCCAGCGCCTCTCCGGCGAGATCCTGCAAAAGTCGTTTGATGAAAATTCGGACCATAACGGTGGCCGTTATCGTTGTGGTGAGCAGGTTGCGGGGGTGACCATCTCTCCCTGCTCCGGCAGTTATGGCCCAGATGGAGAGCCCGCCCCCTACGCCTATAACGATGTGGATGACTTCGATACTGCGGGAAACTGGCGGGATGCCAGCTGGTTTACCCAGACCTCGTCAGGTATCGGCAGTGATGAGTATCGCAACTATCAGGTGAAAATTGCGGTGAGTGCTGTTGTTTTTAACGCTGATGGCAGCTTCGATAGTTGTAGCGATCACTGTTCGATGGGCAAACGCATCGATCTGCAAGTGAAGCTGCCGGATGAGAGCCTGCTCGACTTCTCCTTCTATCGGGGGAGCTACTGATGGATCGCTCAGTTGTCGGGTGTTGCCTGCCTGTCCGAATGCCCGCTCCTGCAGCCACTTTCGACGTCCGATTACGCCTACCGGCCAATCGAACCTACCGCAAACCTCGGGGTAACAGCGGTTTTACCCTGGTTGAGCTGGTAATGGTGATCCTGCTGCTCGGGATCATGGCGACCTTTACCAGCCAGTTTATCGGTATCGGCACCCAGATCTATGGCGATGCCAGCAGCCGCGAGCAGTTGATGAGCGATGCCCGTTTCGCCATGGAGCGGCTCAATCGCGAGCTGCGTGATGCTGTGCCGGGATCGGAGCGGATCGAGACGACCGGCGGGGCATGGGTCGACTCGGGCGCCTGTTTGCGGTTCTGGCCCATCAGCACCTCCAGTCGTTATCTGGCGCTTAACCGCGCCATGTCGGGGAGCACTGCCACCCTTGAGCTGGTGATGGCAACCCCGGCCTCTGCTGCCAATCCACTGGATGTGGATGCCACCGCCGTCAAAAAAGATGATCAGCTGATCGTATTCCCTGTGCCGGACAAAAATGCCGGTTCGCTCACGGCAGGCTGCGATTATGGCCGCTGCGTGGCCAAGGTTACGGATGTGCTGACTCCCGTCTCAGGGGCGCAAACCATCCGCTATGCCAGCACCGAGAACCTGGCTGGCCTCTCTCCCGGCAGCCGGGTCTACTTTGCCAGCCAGCAGGTGCGCTACTGCGTGGCAGGGAACAGGCTCACCCGCGCCAGCGCTGCCATCGCTGCCGTGTTACCTGCCACGGGAGTGCTGATGGCGGAGTCCCTTCGTACTGGCGCTTTCTATCGGGAAACCTCGGCCTTCAACGCACAAGGGGAGTTTGGCATGCGGCTGGTGTTTGAGCGCAAAGGTGAATCCGTTACCTTCAATCACAAGATAGGGGTGCTCAATGTGCCCTGATGCCAGGCAACCGAGACGGGCGGGGGGCAGCGCCCTGATGATAGCCCTGTTTGTCATAGTGGTGATGGCACTGCTGGCGGCCGCCATGGGCCGCTTTCTGACCGACAGCAGCGAGAAAAACACGGTGGAGGTGCGCAGTGTGCGTGCCCTGCTGGCAGCCCAGAGCGGGCTGGAAGTGGCGCTCTATCGGTTGTTCCCCACACGCACTCTTGCCCAACCGACGCCACCAGCGGTGTGCCCGGCAACCAGCACACTGAACTTTGCCAGCAATCCCGGATTGACCAACTGTCAGGCTGTGGTTCGCTGCGCCATGGTGCCGGTGACCTATAACGGATCTGTGACCAATGGCTATCGTCTCGAGAGTGTCGGCATCTGTGGGATCTCGGACCTCAGCAGTGCCAGCCCTGATTTTGCCGTGAGCAGAACCCTGATGGTTGAAGCTTATGATGGAGGAATGCCCTGATGCGCAACCTATGGTTCGTCGCGGCTATCTGGCTATTGAGTGGCTCAGCTGCCGCGTTTCAGGTGGTCGATCTGCCTACCTATTTCCCTGCAGTGGTACAGGGGCATAGGGGGGATAACAATGCCTCCTGTACCGGACAGGACACCAGCAGTTTTATCCAGAACAATAGCGCCAAAATATTTGGCACTGGCGGGGTGGCACTCTCCTATTGCAGCTCCAATGCGGGGAGTGGTTTGCCATCCGATGGTTGCGATACGGCTGCCGGGGGGCGAGTTCAGTGCCAAATCAGCAGGACGACTATCCGAGGAATACCTGTTACCCAAGGGAGTGGCAATACTTTTCAAACCAGCTCAGGGAGTGACGGCGATATAGGGAGCTGTAGTGCTGGGCAGCAGTTGACTCTAGGCAGCGCTAGCCAATATCAGTTTGGTGCAGTCAGTCTCTACAGTGCCTGCACCCTGACATTTTCCAATGCTCGCAAGGAATATCGCCTCAATAAGCTCGCTATTGGGGGGGGGGCCAAGGTGATACTGCCCGCAGGGGATTACTGGATTAATCGTTTGGAGCTAAATCAGGGTGGGCAACTGGTATTGAGCGGAAATGTCAGGATTTTTGTAAGCCAATCTCTCGGCATCAATGACGCCCTGCTCAATGACGATGCGTCCTATTCTATGTTGCTATTTGGCTACGATGCTATTCAGCTGAATGGTACCAGTCGGGTCAGTGGTTATGTCTATTCTGATAAAAAAGTTACCCTCAATGGGACATCGCAGATAAATGGGCGGGTTACTAGTCGAGATCTTGAGATGACGACCAGCAGCCGCATCAATGACAAGCGCGATTTTGGTAGCGCCATCGATCATTACGAACTCTACTATCCCTCACAAACGCTCACCTGTGAGCGCGCTAATCTGCAACTGAAAGCCTGTGCCAACAGTGATTGTTCCACATTGTTTGATCGCGGCGCGACAGTGACCCTGTCTCCCGCACAAGGGTGGAGCAGCAATCCGGTCATTTTCGATACCTCTGGTAGTGCCGCGTTGAATTTGCAGCGTTATCAGGCTGGTACTCTGCCCCTGTCGATAGTGACAGCAGCACCGTCGGCACCGCTGCGCTGTTTCAAGGATGGTGTGGTAGATGCCACTTGTTCACTCGCATTTGTTGATGCCGCACTGCGTTTCAATGTGTCGACCTTTTATGCCGGTGCGTCGGGTGTCACCTCGATCCGCGCTATCAAATCAAACGATACGGGGGCGACCAAGGTGTGCGTGCCCTTGCTGACCGGTAATCAGACCCTCCAATTTGTATCGAGCAAGGTCGTCTCTGAGACCAGCAATGCTGTACCGACGGTCAATAACACAGCTATCACGCCACCAGGAAACGTTAACGTGGCGTTTAATAGTGATGGAGTGGGTCAACTGACGGTGCAATACCCGGATGCGGGAGTGTTGCGGCTGGATGCCACTTTCCAGAAAAGCGATGCAACCGGAACGCTCAGGCTCACGGGGAGCGACACGTTTGCGGTGATCCCCAAAGCGATCGCACTCCAGGCACAAGGACAGAGTGGCTGTTCGGGGAGTAGCGACAGTACATTTGCTGTCTGCCCTGTCTATCGCAAAGCGGGCGAGACTTTTACGCTGCAGGCTCGCGCGCTCAATGAGCAGGATCAGCTAACCCCAGGCTTTGCGACCAGTAATAAGATGCTCTCTTGGTCACTGCTGGCGCCTGCATCTGGTGACGCAGGCGTTTTTTCGCCAACGGCGATCACGCTGGCGAACGGGATGGCAACCGTGACAGCGAATTGGTCGGAGGTGGGGGTGATCCGGTTAGGGGTCAGCAACTTTGTGCCTTATCCCTCTTATCAGGATGAATCCCCCCAACTTGAGACTGTGCTGCGTTGGAGTGATCCTATCGGTCGTTTTATCCCCGCCGATTTCAATCTGGTCAGCGGCGACATAGTGCCTGCCTGCAATGCCTTCTCCTATATGGGGCAGCCCTTTGGGGTTGCGCTGGATGTGCTGGCCCGCAACCTGTCGGGTGGCCAGACCCAGAACTATACGGGGCTGTTTGCCAAGGGAGACGCCTATCTCTCCGTTGCCAACAACAAGGATGGCAAGTCCCTGTCGGCCCGGTTGCGCAGCCTGTCTGCGCTGCCCTGGGTGAATGGGCGGTCGGCGTTTACCGGTAATAGCGAGTTTGTTCGCCTCTCCGACACCCAACAGGATGGCCCTTACCAGTCTTTGCTGTTTGGTCTCTATATGAAAGACAACGATGGCGAACGTACCCTGATTGCCAGCCCCGACTTCAACGATGCCGTGGCCGGCAATTGCAGCGGAGCTGGTTGCAATGCCCGGCTGATCGACAGTGTGGCCATGCAGGTCTATTTCGGTCGATTGCTGGCGGGCACGGGGGCTGGTCTTGCCTCTGCGCCGCTGGCCGTTCCCTTGCAGATGCAATATTACGAGGCGGGCAACTGGCAGTTGAACAAGCTGGACCAATGTACCCAGCTCTCTCTGGCCAATCAGGGGTTCAGTTTCCTCAATCCGGGCCAGACCTTTGATGCGACCAGCAGGGAGCTCAACCTGGGGGGGAACCGCAAGATAAAGCTGGGGCTGGGCAGCTCGCTGCCGGGCGGCATATCGGCGGTAGCCAGGGATGGGGAGATCCTGTTCCAGTTCGCCAAGCCGGATATCTCGGTACGGATCCCCTACAAGGTCGATTTGTCGAAACAGCCATCACGGCCGCTCTGGTTGTCTGACCCTGTTACCTTGCAAGGCGAGGCCATTTTTGGCTCCAGCCGGGGTAATGACAGAATTATTTATCGGCGCGAAGTGATGCCGTAATGGAGGCGGGGCGGCGGATCTTCGCGATCTTCCCCCCTATCTTCTTGTTTATTAGCGTTTGTCAGCCTGTGCGGGTGAGTGATGACTCGCATTTTTGTCGCGCCTGATGGGTTGGCGACAGTTTGAGCGCTTGCCCATTGGGGTGGGCATTGGTAAAGTTAGCCGGTTTTCTGCACCTCCAAATTCTTAGGATTTCCCGTAGCCATGTTCAAAAAGCTCAGAGGCGTCTTTTCCAACGATCTGTCGATCGACTTGGGAACTGCCAACACCCTGATCTACGTAAAAGATCAAGGGATCGTCCTTAACGAACCCTCAGTTGTCGCCATTCGCCAAGAGCGCGGGAACGCCAAATCGGTCGCTGCCGTCGGTCATGCCGCCAAGCAGATGCTGGGTCGTACCCCAGGCAACATCTCCGCCATCCGTCCGATGAAAGACGGCGTCATCGCCGACTTCTACGTGACCGAGAAGATGCTGCAGCACTTCATCAAGCAGGTTCACGACAACAACTATTTCCGCCCCAGCCCCCGTGTGCTGGTATGTGTGCCGTGTGGCTCCACCCAGGTGGAACGCCGTGCCATCAAGGAATCCGCACTGGGCGCTGGCGCCCGTGAGGTTTACCTGATCGACGAACCCATGGCTGCCGCCATCGGTGCCGGCTTGCCGGTCTCCGAAGCGACCGGTTCCATGGTGGTCGACATCGGTGGTGGTACCACCGAAGTGGCCATCATCTCCCTGAACGGCGTGGTTTACTCCCAATCCGTGCGGATCGGTGGCGACAAGTTTGATGAAGCCATCATCAGCTACGTGCGTCGCAACTATGGCAGCCTGATCGGGGAAGCCACCGCCGAGCGCATCAAGCACGAAATCGGCTCCGCCTATCCGGGCGAAGAGGTGCGCGAGATCGAAGTTCGTGGTCGCAACCTGGCCGAGGGTGTGCCGCGCAGCTTCACCCTCAACTCCAACGAGATCCTGGAAGCGCTGCAAGAGCCGCTGTCCGGTATCGTCTCCGCCGTGATGGTGGCGCTGGAGCAGTCTCCGCCGGAACTGGCGTCCGACATCTCCGAGCGCGGCATGGTGCTGACCGGTGGTGGTGCACTGCTGAAGGATATCGACCGTCTGCTGATGGAAGAGACCGGCATACCGGTAGTGGTTGCCGAAGATCCCCTCACCTGTGTGGCCCGTGGCGGCGGCAAGGCGCTGGAGCTGATCGACATGCACGGTGGCGACCTGTTCCACTACGAATAAGACCCAAAGCCGGCCAGCGCGCCGGCTCTTTTTTGACGACTCATGAAACCCATTTTTGGTAGAGGCCCTTCGCTTCAGTTACGGTTGTTTCTCGCCGTCATCATCTCCATTGCTGCCATCGTAGCGGACTCTCGCTTCGGTGTGTTTACCCATGTCCGCGTCTACCTCAGTTCGCTCGTCAGCCCGCTGCAATACATGGCCAATGCGCCAGGTATCATGCTCGATACCATGTCGACCCAGGTGCAGACCCGGGCCGGCCTCATCGAGCAGACCAAGCAGCAGGAACAACAGCTGTTCACCCTGCGTTCGCGCCTGCTCAAGATGGATCATCTGGAGCACGAGAACCAGCGTCTGCGTGAGCTGCTCGGTTCTCCGGTGCACAAGGAGTCCCGCAAGATGGTGGCCGAGCTGCTGTCGGTGGATTCCGACCCCTTCAGCCATCAGGTGCTGATCAACAAGGGGGCGCTGGACGGCGTCTACAACGGCCAGCCGGTGATCAACGATCAGGGGGTGATAGGTCAGGTGCTGCACGTGGGTTCCACCACCAGCCGTGTCCTGCTCATCACCGACTCCAGCCACGGCATCCCGGTGCGGGTGCTGCGCAACGACCTGCGCGCCATTGCCTCCGGCAGCGGCGAGCTGGACAAGCTGGAGCTGCGCAACCTGCCGCGCAACACCGATGTTCAGGTTGGCGACCTGCTGGTCACCTCCGGTCTTGGCGGCCGCTTCCCGGAAGGGTATCCGGTGGCGACCGTGACCCGCTCCGACTATGTGGAGGGCAAGCCCTTCGCCCAGGTCGAGGCCAAGCCGCTGGTGGCACTGGACAGATTGCGTTACCTGCTGCTGCTGTGGACCGACAAGAAGCCGGACGTGCACGATGATGAAGAGGCGCCGACCCCGGCGGCTGCGCCGGTAGCGGCAGCCTCGGCTGCGGGAGCGACGCGCTGATGTTGCAACCCGCCAGCGGCAGGATCTGGATCTGGATCTCGATCCTGCTGGCTCTGTGCCTGTCGATCCTGCCGCTTCCCTTTCAATTTGAACCCTTCCGTCCGGACTGGCTCGCCATGGTGCTCATCTACTGGGCGCTGGCGTTGCCGCACAGGACCAACGTCGGTTCCGCCTGGGTGGCGGGCCTGCTGCTGGACGTGCTGCTGGGCAGCACCCTCGGCGTGCGGGCCATGGCCATGGCCATCACCACCTATCTGGCGGCCTTCCAGTTCCAGAAGATCCGCAACTTCTCCCTCTGGCAACAGGCGCTGATCATCGGCTGTCTCTCGCTGGTGGGCAAGGTGACCATCTTCTGGGCCGAACACCTGTTCAGCCGTGCCAGCCTCAATCTTGCCTACTTTTGGTCGACCCTGAGCACGATGCTAATATGGCCCTGGGTGTTTCTGGTCTTGCGCAAGGTGCGCCGCCGCTTCAATATCAAGTGAATATGAGCAAAAACAATGCATTGTAACTTTACCTCATCTCATTAAGTGAATATGAACAAGCACAACGAACTGCAACTGTATCTCGCCTCGGGCTCGCCCCGCCGTCATGAACTGCTTGCCCAGCTGGGGTACCGCTTCGAGGTGCTCAGACTGGATGTGCCGGAACGGCGGGAAGAGGGTGAAAAGGCGCAGGATTACGTCTGCCGCCTCGCCCGCGACAAGGCGATGGCCGGCGTGGCAGCCGCCCCGACGGCACTGCCGGTGCTGGGCGCCGACACCATAGTGGTGCTGGGTGATCGGGTGCTGGAGAAGCCGTCCGATCTGCTCGATGCCAAAGACATGCTGGAGGCGCTCTCCGGCAAGGTGCATCAGGTGATGACGGCGGTCGCGCTGGCGACCCCGGAGCGCTGCGATGTGCGCCTGGTCACCACCAACGTGGCGTTTCGCAAGCTGGACGAGGCCGAGATCGAAGCCTACTGGCGCACGGGTGAGCCCTGTGACAAGGCGGGTGCCTATGCGATTCAAGGGATTGCCGGCAAGTTTGTCAGCCGCATCGAGGGAAGCTACAGCGCCGTGGTCGGCCTGCCCCTGCTGGAAACGGATCTGCTGATCAAGCATCATCTGGAACAGTCTCGGTAATCTATCCGTCAGCCGTGTTCTGCGAGGCCCGTTCAGCGGGCAGGCACAGGGTCGGAACATGGCGGTCAGAATTTGAAGCCATCACAGGCAAGGCATGGGTCGGTGAAACTCGCCGGCTGTTTCTTACTGCGTTACTCACCGGGCACGCGCCGGTTTGGCTGCCAGAATTTAAAACTAGAAAGGCAAGGTAACTTATGTCGGTAGAACTGCTGGTGAACGTCACCCCCTCCGAAACCCGGGTCGCCCTGGTCGAAAACGGTCTGCTGCAGGAAGTGCACGTAGAGCGTCAGGCCAAGCGCGGCATAGTGGGCAACATCTACAAAGGCAAGATCAGCCGGGTGCTGCCCGGCATGCAGGCGGCTTTCGTCGATATCGGCATGGACAAGGCGGCCTTCCTGCACGCTTCCGACATAGTGCCGCACACCGAGTGCGTGGCGGTGAAGGAGAAGGAGCAGTTCCAGGCCGGCAACATAGCCGAGCTGGTACGCCAGGGGCAGGACATAATGGTGCAGGTGGTGAAAGATCCGCTGGGCACCAAGGGCGCCCGTCTCACCACCGACATCACGCTGCCGTCCCGCTATCTGGTGTTCATGCCGGGCAGTGCGCATGTGGGGGTTTCCCAGCGCATCGAGTCCGAAGCGGAGCGCGAGCGCCTCAAGCGCACCGTGGCCAGCTATGTGGATGATCTCGGTGGTTACATCATTCGCACCGCCGCCGAAGGGGTGGGGGAGCAGGAGCTGGAGCAGGACGCCGCCTTCCTCAAGCGGCTGTGGCGCAAGATCCTGGAGCGCAAGCAGAAGTACCCGCCCTGCAAGATCCTGTACGAAGATCCCAGCCTGGCCTTCCGGGTGGTGCGCGACTTCGTCGGCGCCGAGCTCGACAAGATCCGGGTCGACTCGCGCCAGAGCTTCGATCAGCTCAAGCGCTTCACCGAGGAGTACGTGCCCGAACTGGCCGGCAAGCTGGAATATTACTCCGGCGAGTCGCCCATCTTCGATCTCTACGATGTGGAGAACGAGATCCAGCGTGCGCTGGATCGCAAGGTAGAGCTCAAATCCGGCGGCTACCTCATCATCGACCAGACCGAAGCCATGACCACGGTGGACATCAACACGGGTGCCTTCGTCGGCCACCGCAATCTGGAAGAGACCATCTTCAACACCAACGTCGAGGCGACGGCGGCCATCGCCCGCCACCTGCGCCTGCGCAACCTCGGCGGCATCATCATCATCGATTTCATCGACATGCAGTCCGAGGATCATCGCCGGCGGGTGCTGCACAGCCTGGAGCAGGCGCTCTCCAAGGACAGAGCCAAGACCAACGTCAACGGCTTCTCCCAGCTCGGTCTGGTGGAGATGACCCGCAAGCGTACCCGCGAGAGCCTGGAGCACGTGCTCTGCTCCGAGTGCCCCGAGTGCAAGGGGCGCGGCCGGGTCAAGACGGTGGAGTCGGTCTGCTTCGAGATCCTGCGGGAGATCATCCGGGTCAATCGCGCCTACGATGCGGATCAGTTCACCGTCTACGCCGCGCCTGCCGTGGCCGACTACCTGCGGGGCGAAGAGTCCCACAGCCTCGCCGAGCTGGAGGTGTTCATCGGCAAGCAGGTCCGGGTGGTGAGTGAACCACTCTGCGGCCAGGAACAATTCGATGTGGTGATGATGTAATTGGTCTATCGCTGGCTGAGTCGGGGCTGGTTAGCCCTCGGGGTCTTCTTCGTGCTGCTGGCCATCCTGGTCAGTCTGGTGCGCTTTGGCGGCCCCTTGCTCAATCAGCACAGGCAGGCACTGCTCGACACCCTGCTGGCCGACAGCAAGCTGGAAGCCAGCGTCGATCGCATCGGCCTGGACTGGACCCGGCGCGGCCCGGCTCTCGAACTGCAACAGCTGGTGATAGCGCCGGATTCCGGCCGTTTCGCCCTGCGTCTTGGCAAGGTGTGGGCGCACCTCGACTTCTGGCGCTCCCTCAACGAACTCAAGCCTGTGTTCGGCCAGCTCATCTTGAGCGATGGCGACATAGCGCTGGATCTGGCCCAGCCGGCCGGCCCCGAGCCCAGTGACGGCCGCGAGCAGCAGCAGGCATTGCTGCGCTTCCTGCTGACCCAGCTCTCCACCTTCGACATTCACGACACCCGCCTCAGCCTGACCACGGCGCTGGGGGAGGTGCGGGCCCTCGACATCGCCCAGCTGCGCTGGCAGAACCGCGGCAAGCGCCATCAGGGGGTCGGCAAGGCCTATCTGATCAACGGGGTGGGCGAGAGCACCATAGATCTCATCCTGGATGTGGATGCCCCCGAGGCGCGGCTCGATCGGCTCAAGGGGCAGCTCTATCTGGGGGCCAGCCAGCTCGACATCAGCCCCATGCTGGCACGGATCCATGCCGGCGAGCCACGGGTGGCCGGCCAGCTCGATTTCCAGCTGTGGAGCACCTTTGCCAGCGGTCAGCTGGGGGAATCCCTGCTGGCATTCGGCAACAACTACCTGATCTGGCAGGATGAGAAGCAGGGTGCCATGCACCGTCTCGGCCTGCAGGGGGGCAAGATCCAGCTGCGCCGGGACGGCGAAGAGTGGCAGCTTGCCAGCCATGACGTGACCTTCAAGCTCGACGGCAAGCCCTGGCTGCAGAGCCGGTTGCAGCTCGAGCGGGTTGGCTCCCGCATTCAGGGTTATGTGCCCGCCATCGATCTGGATCAGGTCGCCAATCTGAGCCAGCTGGTCTCCGGCCTCTACCCAGAGTTGACCGAAACCATCAAGCGCACCCAGCCCAAGGGCCAGCTGCAGGATCTTGTCCTGCAGGCCGACGCCGACTGGCGCGGGCTCTCCCTCAGCGGCCAGCTCTCCCACATCAAGGTCACCGCCTGGCAGGACGTGCCCGGCGTGCAGGATCTCAACGGCGAGTTCTGGCTGACTCCGACCGGCGGCAGCGCCCGGCTGGCGCTGCACAAGGACAAAGTGGATCCGGCGCGCCACTTCAAGGAGCCGATCCCGGTCGACAGCTTCTCGGCGCGGCTCGACTGGTGGCAGGATCCCAGGGGCTGGGTGCTCTATGGTCAGGACGTGGCGCTGGACAACCCGGATTTGACCCTCGCCAGCCGTTTCAGGATGGATCTGTACGAACACACCTTCCTCGCCCTGACCGGTCGCATCGACGTCAAGAATGCGGGCAATGCGGATCGCTACTACCCCTTGCAGGTGATGAGCAAGAGCCTGGTGGACTACCTGAGCGGCGCCATCAAGGGCGGCCAGGCCAAGGGCGCGGATCTGCTCTGGTACGGCGAGTTCAAGGATTTCCCCTACAGCAAGGGCGAGGGCATCTTCCAGGTGGCAGTGCCATTGGAGCAGGCCACCTTCCAGTTCTTCCCCGGTTGGCAACCGCTCACCGAGCTGCAGATCGATCTCTTGTTCCAGAACGCCAGCCTCGACATGAACAGCCGTTCCACCCACCTTGGCAAGGCCAGCTCAGACTCGGTCCATGCCTGGATCCCGGATCTCTACCCGGGCGCCCACCTCTATGTGGATGCCAAGGTGGCGGGCGAGGGCAAGGCCATCAACGACTACCTGCAGGACTCTCCGCTGGGGGATTCCGTCGGTCAGGCGCTGCGGGAGATCGAGATCCGGGGCCCGCTCAAGGGCTCGGTCAAGCTGGATATCCCCCTCGATGGCGAGAGCAAGGTCAAGGCGAGCGGCGACGCCCTGTTCAGCAACAACAAGGTGCGGGTCGCCAGTCTGGATCTGCCGCTGGAGCAGGTGCAGGGGCGGCTCGAATATGACAACGAGCAGACCCGTTTCAGCAACCTCAAGGCCAGCCTGTGGAACCAGCCGCTGACCCTGGATTATCAGGGTCGGCAGCAGCCGAACCGCTATCAGGTCGACCTCAAGTTCAAGGGCTTGTGGGACAGCAATCGCCAGCGCCGCGATCTGCCCGTGCTCGACATCCTCAAGGGGCGTGGCAACTGGGCCGGTACCCTGGGGCTGACCCTGCCCAACGACAAGCCATTCAGCTTCCAGCTGGCGCTGGACTCCAACCTGCAGGGCATGGGGCTGGATCTGCCCTCGCCGCTGGCCAAGGACGCCAACAGCCGCTTGCCGCTCAAGGTGACAGCCCGTGGCCGCGACGGCAGCGCCGACATTCGCGCCGTGTTGGGCGCCGATGTGGATATGCAGAGCCGGCTGGTCTATGGCGATGGGGTGCCTTACCTCAGCCGGGTGCGGGTGGACGTGGGTCAGCCCGGGGCCCGGGTGCTGCGCGACAAGCCCATGCTGCTGGCCATCAACCAGCAGCAGGCGGATGTAGCCGGCTGGCTGGCCCGACTCAAGCAATGGCTGCCGGCGAGCACGGCGGCGGGCGGCAATGCTGTGGTCGGCCCCGCCTTCCTGCCCCAGGAGTGGTGGGTGGATGGCCAGCTGGCCCGCGCCGACATCGGCAGCGCCAACCTCAAGGCGGTGCACTTCACCGTGGGGCCGGTCAAGCAGGCCACCGAGGTGATGATCGACAGCCCGGACGTGATGGGAGTGGTGCGCCTGCCGGTGACCGAGCGTCAGCCCATAGACGCGAAATTTGCCCGCATTTATTGGTCCGGCAAGAGTTCGGATCTGAGCCCCGAGCCCGATGCCAGACAGGACAGGGCCATCATGGACGCCATTCCCTGGCTCACCTTCAGCTGCGTGGATTGCCGCTTCGGCGCCCTGCCGCTGGGGGAGGTGAAGGGAGAGCTGGTGCCCGGCGCCAACAAGCTGACCCTCAAGGGGCTGGACATGCGGCTGGCGGGCAGCCAGCTGACCGGCACGGTAGACTGGCTGGCCCAGCCCGGCCGGATGCAGACCCATGCCCGTGCCAGCATCAGCAGCAACAACAGCGAGCTGCTGCTCAAGCGGCTCGGCTATACCTCGCCCATCGGCGATGCGCCCGGCAAGATGGCGCTGGATCTGAACTGGAACGATGTGCCCTATCGGCTGGATGTGCCGACCCTGGCCGGCAGTGCCAACTATCAGCTGGAGGGGGGCACGTTGCGCGAGGTCAACGACAAGGGGGCGCGCCTGCTCTCCCTGCTCAGCCTGGATTCTCTGCTGCGCAAGCTGCGGCTCGATTTTCGCGATGTGTTCGACAAGGGCTTCTATTTCGAATCCATGTCCGCCTCCGCCAAGATCAAGCAAGGGGTGGTGGATAATCAGGACTTCTACATGAAGGGGGCGGCGGGCAACCTGCGCGGCGAAGGCATCGCCGACCTGGTGCGCTGGCGACTCGACTACGAGCTGAGCTTCTCCCCCAACCTGGGCGGCACATTGCCGGTGGTGGCGGCCTTCTCGCTGACTCCGATCACCGGCCTCTATGTGCTGGCCCTCTCCAAGCTGCTGGAGCCGGTAGTGGACGTGGTGACCCGCATCGATTTTCGGGTCTCGGGCCCGCTCGACGATCCCAAGCTGATCGAGGCAGGACGGGATCGGGCCCGCATCAAGCTCAACCAGCAGCAGAAGGAGGCGGTCGATGCGGTTGCCCCCAACCTGCCGGCGCAGGAGGTGACCCCCTTCCTGCTGACCCCCAAACACGCGGGGCCCGCCCAGCGCTGAGGCTGGTGGCGGGTCTTGCCATCACAAGGAGTGAGCCATGATCCGACATATTCTGCTGATCACCTTCAAGGGTGAGGCCAGTCCCGACGCTATCGCGGCCGTCAGGGCGGCCTTTCTCGCCATCTCGCACCAGGTCAGCGGCGTGCTGGCCGTGGAGTGGGGCCAAAATGACAGTCCGGAGGGACGGGCCGAGGGCTTTACCCACAGCGTGCTGATGACCTTCGCCGATGAAGCTGCCCGCCAGCGCTATCTGCCCCACCCGGATCACGATGCCCTCAAGGCCATCTTCCGCCCGGTGCTGGAACGTATCATAGTGCTGGATTACACCCTGCAGGCCGGCGATGCGGTTGCTGTTGGGACGCTGTCATGATGGAGGATGAGCGCTGGGGCAAGATTCCACCGCTGCAATTGACGTTGTTGCGAGCCGTGGTGGAACATGGCAAAGCCCATCCCGCCATTGGTGCCGGGGTGGTGGTTGGTTCGCTTGCCAAAGGAAAGGCGGACCGGGTCTCTGATGTCGATGTCTTGTTGCTGGCCGAGCCGGGTTTTCATCAGCATGGGGAAGCGCTGGTTCGTTCCATTGTCGGTGAACGTGCGGTGTTCCACTGTTGGCAAGGAAGACATGAAGATGTCTGTTCCTACTGGCGCTATATCTTCCTGGATATGTCCAGCATCGAGATCCATATCCTTGATCGCGATGCCGGTTTCCCGCTTGCCAAGCCTTACATGCCTCTTTTTGATAAAACCCATTCGCTATCTGCGCTGGAGGTCGCGGGGCCCGCGCCCAGCCATTGGGATTTCCCTGCCTACATGGGGGACGGTAATGGTCTGGTGTGGGAGCTGTTCGATTGCCTCAAATGGGCGGAACGGGGTCAACGGGGATTAGTCAGGCATCATCTGCGTAAACTGTTGGCAGAGATGGATAAAGACCCGGATATTGTGGATCGCGAGTAACGCGGACAAGGAGAGAACCATGTGGTTAGCCGCAATACAGCTGGTATCGGGCCGCAACTGGCATGATAACCGGGAGCAGATCGCCGCCGAGCTGGCCCTGCTGCCGAGTGAGCGGCCGCTGCTGGTGCTGCTGCCGGAGAACTTCGCCCTGTTTGGCGAGCGGCAGGGTTATCTGGACGGGGCCGAGGCAATCGGTGCAGGACCGATCCAGGCCCAGCTGGCCGAGTGGGCCCGTGTTCATGGCATCTGGCTGGTGGCGGGGGCCATGCCGACCACCATCGCCGGTTCGGAGCATATCCACACCAGCTCGCTGGTGTTTGACCCAAGTGGCGAGCTCAAGGGGCACTACCACAAGATCCATCTGTTCGATGTGGACGTGGCCGACAATCAGGGTCGCTACCGGGAGTCGGAGACTTTCAGCCCGGGGAGTCAGCCTGTGCTGGTGGACTCCCCCTTTGGTCCCCTCGGCCTCTCTATCTGTTATGATCTGCGCTTTCCCGAGCTTTACCGCCAGCTGGCCCGGGCCGGAGCCCGCGTGCTGCTGGTGCCTGCCGCCTTTACCGCCGTGACCGGCGAGGCGCACTGGGAGCCGCTGCTGCGGGCCCGCGCCATCGAGAACCAGTGCTATCTGGTGGCCGCCAATCAGGGCGGTACCCACGAGACGGGGCGCCAGACCTGGGGCCACAGCATGGTGATCGACCCCTGGGGCCGGGTGCTGGCCTGCCAGCCAGCGGGCCGTGCCACAGTGCTGGCAAAGATGGATGCCGGGCTTGTCGATGAATTGAAGCGCACCATGCCGGTGCTGAACCATGCCCGTCTGCTTTGACGGTATGGTGGTGAATTGAAATGCAGCCTGTTGGCGGTGCTGAGCTGTGCCCGCCTGCTCTGATGGCGTGATGAAAAATTGAAACGCAGCCGCTGACCGCTACTAAGCCGGGTCCGGCTGTTGTCGGGTCGATTGGGCAAAGTCTGATCGGCCGTGATGCAGACCCTATGCAATTGGATTCGCAGCCATTCGATGATGCCGCCATGCGGCCAATCGACCCTGCGAGTCGACAAACGGTTAAAACATCTCGTTACGAGAGTGGAGAAGAAGATTGAGTCTATTGAGCCAGGTTAGTGCCTCCCTGTTGGCCCCGAACGACCTAGATGAAGGCCGCCTGCAACAGCTGCTCGGCAGCCTGATGAGCCATCAGGTGGAGTTCGGCGACCTCTATTTCCAGCGCAGCTGGCACGAGTCCTGGATGCTGGAAGACGGCATCGTCAAGGATGGCAGCTACAACATCGACCAGGGCGTCGGGGTCCGCGCCGTCAGTGGCGAGAAGACCGGCTTTGCCTACTCCGATGAGCTGAGCCTGCTGGCGCTGCAACAGTCGGTTACCGCCGCCCGTGGCATAGCCGCCGCCGGGGCGCAGGGCAAGGTGAAAGCCTGGGCCCGCACCGAAGCAAACCTGCTCTATCCGGCCATGGATCCGCTGCAGACCCTCGACAAGCACCAGAAGATCGCCCTGCTGGAGCAGATGGACAAGTTTGCCCGCAGCCTGGATCCGGCCATCAATCAGGTGATGGCCTCCATCAGCGGCGTCTATGAAGAGATACTGGTGGCCGCCACCGACGGCACGCTCGCTGCCGACGTGCGCCCGCTGGTACGCTTGTCGGTGACAGTGATCGCCGAGAAGGGGGATCGCCGGGAGCGCGGCAGCGCGGGTGGCGGTGGTCGCTGCGGTTACGACTATTTCCTGGAGCTGGACGGGCTGGAGAGCCGGGCCTTTGGCTATGTGCGCGAGGCGGTGCGTCAGGCGCTGGTCAACCTCGAAGCCATAGACGCCCCGGCTGGCACCATGCCGGTGGTACTCGGTGCCGGCTGGCCCGGCGTGCTGCTGCACGAAGCCGTGGGCCACGGTCTGGAGGGGGACTTCAACCGCAAGGGCTCGTCCGCCTTCGCCGGTCGCATTGGTGAACAGGTCGCCTCCAAACACTGCACCATAGTCGATGACGGCACCCTGCCGGGTCGGCGCGGCTCCGTCAGCATAGATGATGAGGGGACGCCGGGCGGTTACAACGTCTTGATTGAGAACGGGATCCTGAAAGGCTATCTGCAGGACAAGCAGAACGCCCGCCTGATGGGGGTGCCGCTCACCGGCAACGGTCGCCGCGAATCCTACGCCGCCCTGCCTATGCCGCGCATGACCAACACCTACATGCTGGCGGGTCAGTATGATCCGGCGGAGATCATCGCCTCGGTGAAGAAGGGCATCTATGCCCCCAACTTCGGCGGCGGTCAGGTGGACATCACCTCCGGCAAGTTCGTCTTCTCCGCCTCCGAGGCCTACCTCATCGAGGATGGCAAGATAACGACCCCCATCAAGGGCGCGACCCTGATAGGCAATGGCCCAGAGGCCATGAGCCAGGTCTCCATGGTGGGTCGGGATCTGGCGCTCGATCGCGGAGTCGGCGTCTGCGGCAAGGAGGGGCAGAGCATTCCAGTCGGGGTCGGCCAGCCCACCCTCAAGCTGGACCAGCTCACAGTGGGTGGCACCTCCTAGGTTGGGTCGGCCGCGCCGTGCATAACCCGACGTGGCATCTGCAAAGTCAAACCCCGGCACCTGCCGGGGTTTTGTCATTCAGGCAGATGGCAACCAACAAAAAGCCCCGGTACATGGCCGGGGCTGGTGGATAGGGGTGACTGGGTCAGTTGACCGATATGGCTCTGGCGTCTATGTAGAAGCGTGCATTGCCTTGTGGATCGACCCTGATCTGGGCAACCAGACGATCGCTCTGTTTGTATTCCCACCGTGTTTTTATCCTGGCCAGGGCGGGACTGACTGCACCGACCACATTCAGATATTCATGAAACAGGCTGTAGCTTCCAATCTCGGTCAGCATCTTTTCCATTTGCACATCTCCTGCAGTGAGTGGGTGTCTCCACCCACAAACCTATCAAGCACACTCTGAATCGAGTCTGTACAAAAAACACACTATCTCATTTATGTGTCAGCAACATGATCAGGCGCAAGATCAGTGACGATTGTCGGCGGTTATGACACCGTTTTCAGTCAGGGCTGGCGGGCCTCTTCCAATTGTTCGAGTGCACCGGATACATGTGGCAATGCAGGTGCCGTTTGTACCGCAGGGGCGCCGTGGAACACGGGATCCTGTGCCACTTCCTTGATGCCGTTGATGCAGAACTGCATGCCCATGCACACCAGCAGGAAGCCCATGATCCTGGTCATGGCATCTATGCCGGTGGCGCCGAGGATCTTGCAGACAGGATCCGCCAGCTTGAGCACGCCCCAGCTGAGTGCGCTCATCAGGGCGAAGGCGGTCACCATGGCGGCATAGATGGTAAAGCGGTTGTACTCGTCGGGCAGCTCGGCTATCTGGGCGGCGCCGCTGATCACCAGCGCCATGGTACCCGGCCCGCACATGCTGGGCATGGTCAGCGGCACGAAGGCGATGCTCTGGTTGATATCGACCCCGGCCGCCTGGCTCGGGGCCGGAAACAGCATGCGAAAGCCGATGAAGGCGATGATAAGACCGCCGGCCAGGCGCAGGCCGGGAATGGAGATCCCGAACAGATCCAGGATGGAGGAGCCGATGAAGAAGCTGACGCAGAGGGTGCAGAACAGATAGATGGCGGCCAGATTGATCTGGCGGCGCACGTGCTCGCGCGACATGCCCTTGCTCAGCCCCAGCAGCAGGGTGGCCGTGGTGGGTGGATTGACCATGGGCAGCAGGGCAAGCAAGGCGAGAAATACGACCTGAAAGAACATCATGAACCTCGGATGACTAGAGTGGAGGAGTGTCCTGGGCCGTCGACAGGCCCGAGAGGGAGGCTATCTTATGTCGGCCGGGCTGAACACCAGCCATATGAAAAAAGCCCCGATTTCAGCGGGGCTTGCGAGGGGTCAGGCGATTTGCGGTGCAGCCTGCCGCTGGTTGCGCCGTTGCAGCCAGAGCAGCAGGCCGATGGCAAAGCCCAGTGCCGACAGGCTCACCACATAGTGGGAGGGGGCCAGCACGTCGTTCTTCATCCACAGGGTCACCAGCATGGGCGTCAGGCCGCCGAAGATGGCGTAGGCCACGTTGTAGGAGAACGACAGCCCGGAGAAACGCACCACTGCCGGGAAGGCGTTGACCATGACGTAGGGCACGGCGCCGACGATCCCGACCGCGAAGCCCGCCAGCATGTAGAGCGGGATCAGCTGATCCATGCCGGCCGCCAGGCCGTGGTAGAAGGCGTAGCTGGCGCCAGCCAGCAACAGGGAGCCCAGCATGAAGGTGGGACCGCTGCCGAGGGCATCGATCAGCCGGCCATAGAAGATGCAGCCCAGGGTCAGGGCCAGGATGGCCAGGGAGTTGGCGGTCAGGGCATCGGCGGGGCTGATGCCATGCACCTTCTGCAGGTAGGTGGGGGTCATCAGGATCACCACGACTATACCGGCGGAGAGCAACCAGGTCAGCAGCATGGAGATCAGCACGCTGCCCTTGTGATTGCGCAGCACAGTCTTGAGCGGCAGCTCTTCCGCCAGCGCCTTGTTGGCCTGCATCTCGGCGAAGACAGGGGTCTCGTGCAGCCAGCGGCGCAGGTACATGGCGACTATGCCAAACGCTCCGCCGAGTACGAAGGCCAGACGCCAACCCCAGTCGCTCACCTCGGCCGGGCTCATGCCGCGGTTGATGGCGGTGGCCACCAGGGAGCCAAGCAGTATGCCAGCCGTCAATCCCGCGGTGAGGGTGCCGCAGGCGACGCCGACCCGGCGGGCGGGCACGTGCTCTGCCACGAACACCCAGGCACCCGGCACTTCGCCACCGATGGCGGCTCCCTGCAGGATCCGCAGCAACAGCAACAGCAGGGGGGCGGCGATGCCGAGCGTGGCGTAGGTGGGCAGCAGGCCGATCAGCAGGGTCGGCAGCGCCATCAGCAATATGCTGAGGGTGAACATGCGCTTGCGGCCGATGAGATCGCCGAAGTGAGCCATGATGATGCCGCCGAGGGGGCGCGCCAGGTAACCGGCGGCGAAGATGCCGAAGGTCTGGAACTGGCGCAACCACTCGGGAATGTCGGCCGGGAAGAACAGCTCGCCGATCACCACGGCGAAGAAGACGAAGATGATAAAGTCGTAGAATTCGAGGGCGCCACCGAGGGCGGCCAGGCTCAGGGTCTTGTAATCCTGTCGGTTGAGGGGACGGCTGTGGTCGTAAGCTTGCGTGACTGTCGTCATATCCTTATGTTTCCCATCGTTTTTTTAGTTATTGTTCCCCATCCTTTGAGGGGACACGCTCATGACCGAGGGTATGCTTTTGCATCCCGGTATGTAAATCGCACAATTCGCAACACTGTCTTGCAGCTTTTTGGTGCAGTGAGACGGAGCGACACGCTCAAGCGCCGGGCTCCTCGCCCGGACGAATAATCAGGACGATGGCCGGCGCCTTGCCGGCTCCGACCTCAAGATAGCTGGAGAAATCATATGAAGACCAAGGTGCTGCTCTCCTGGAGCAGCGGCAAGGACAGCGCCTGGGCGCTGCACGCACTGCGGCAGGATCCGGCCATCGAGGTGGTGGGACTGTTCACCACCCTCAACCAGGCGTTCGAACGGGTGGCCATGCACGGGGTGCGCAAGCAGTTGCTGCTGGCACAGGCCGAGTGCGTGGGCTTGCCGCTGACCACCATCGACCTGCCCTGGCCCTGCAGCAATGAAGATTACGCCCGCATCATGACCGACTTCATCGTGGACATGGTGGCGCAGGGGATCCGCCACATGGCGTTTGGCGATCTCTTCCTCGAGGATGTGCGCGCCTATCGGGAGCGGCAGCTGGCGGGGACGGGGATCACGCCGTTGTTTCCGCTATGGGGCAGCAAGACCGACGAGCTGGCTGGCGAGATGATGGCAGCAGGGCTCAGGGCCAGGATCAGCACCCTGGATCCGCACAAGCTGCCTGCCACCCTCGGCGGACATGAGTTTGACGCGGCCTTGCTGGCGGTCCTGCCCGCCGGGGTGGACCCCTGCGGCGAGAACGGCGAGTTTCATACCCTGGCCTGGGACGGCCCCATGTTCCAGCGGCCGCTGGCCATCCGGGTGGGGGAGACGGTGGAGCGGGACGGCTTCGTCTTCACCGACCTGCTGCCTGCCGATCTCCCTATCGTCTAGTCGGTATTGGTCTCCCGCTCGCCCTTGTCGTCGTTGTAGCGCAGGGCTATGTCGTGAAACTGCGAGTGGATGCGGGCGAAGGTATCCGTGATGTCGGGGTCGAAGTGGCTGCTGCGCCCCGCCAATATGATGGGAACCACCTCATCGTGGGACATGGCGGCCTTGTAGCAGCGCTTGCTGATCAAGGCATCGTACACATCCGCCAGCGCCATCAGCCTGGCAGAGAGGGGGATCTCGTCCCCCATCAGGCCATAGGGGTAGCCGGTGCCATCCCACTTTTCATGGTGGTAACAGGCGATCTCCTTGGCCAGGCGCAGAAACTCGACCTCCACCCCCAGCGCCTCCTCGGCATGGACTATGGCCTCCTTGCCGAGGATGGAGTGATGCTTCATCTGGGCAAATTCGTCTGCATCCAGCTTGCCGGGTTTTAGCAGGATCCGGTCCGGCACGCCGACCTTGCCGATGTCGTGCAGGGGCGCCGACTTGAACAGCAGTTCTATGGTCTTGGGGGTCAGCTCGGCGCGAAAGCGGGGGTGATCGCACAGGGTCTCCGCCAGCAGCTTCACGTAGTGCTGGGTGCGCAGTATGTGGTTGCCGGTCTCGTTGTCGCGGGTCTCGGCCAGAGAGGCGAGTGAGTGGATGGTGATGTTCTGGATCAGCTCGTTCTCCCGGGTGCGCCGTTCCACCTCCTGCTCCAGATAGGCGTTCTGGTCGTGCAGCAGGTCCCGCGCGGCTTTCAGCTCCAGATGGTTTCTGACGCGGGCCAGCACGATGGCGGGGGTGATCGGCTTGTGGATATAGTCCACAGCGCCCAGCGCCAGCCCGTGTGCCTCCGCGCTCTCCTCCACCTTGGCGGTCAGGAAGATCACTGGAATGTCCCGCGTCTGCGGCATCTCCTGCAGCGCCTGCATCACCTGGTAACCGTCCATCAGGGGCATCACCACATCGAGCAGGATCAGATCCACCCGGGTGCCGGCCGACAGTATCTCCAGCGCCCGCCGGCCGCTGATGGCCACCTTGACTCTATAGTGAGGGCTCAGCAAGGCGCTGAGCAGGGAGAGATTCTCCGGCGTGTCATCGACCACCAGCAGGGTGGGTTTGGTGTCGGGATCCAGCAAATTGAGCATGATGGTGCCCTCACTCTTGGTTGAACAGATCGGGCTTGAGGGCCCGGACTTGTTGCAGATGTGCCAATGCGTCGGTGAAGCGGAACCGGGTCATGGCGTTGGCCATGGCCGGTGCGGCCTCCTCCAGCAAGGGGGCGAGCCTGGCCTGATGGTGCTGGAACAGGATGAAGGCCTCGGCATCATCCTCCAGCAGCAACTGGGTCAGCCGTGTCAGTACGGACGCTATGTCCGGTTGCGCCAGCTCGGATCGAGCCGGGGAGGCCTGGGGGGGCAGCAGGGGGAGCAAGCCATCGGTCAGTTGTTGCTGCATCTGCAACCCCTGCTCGGCCAGGGGTAACAGGCTGCTGGCATCGTCTCCCCGGGCGATGGCACTCTCCAGCCGGGCCGCTATGTCCCGTAGCGGGTCGGCGCCCAGGGTGGCGGCTATGCCCTTGAGAGTATGGGCTTGCCGATGCGCCTCTTCGCTATCGTTTTTCTGCAGGGCGGCGATCAGATGCTGCATGGGTTGAGCGCCCTGCTGGGCGAAGCGGCGCAGCAGGTCCCGATACCACTCCCAGTTGTGCATCAGGCGCTGCAGTGCTGTCTCTGCCTTGAACCCGAGCGCCTGCAACTGCGCCTGCAAGGGCTCCTCGCGCTGGGTCACCGAGGACTTGATCCGCCCCCCGGTTTCACGGCTGAAGGAGGTCGCCCAGCGCTGCAGGGCGGCATAAAGCTTGTCGGGATCTATGGGTTTGGCGATGTGGTCATCCATGCCAGCCTCCAGGCAGCGCTCCCGATCGCCGGCCATGACATTGGCCGTCATCGCCAGGATCGGGATGTGATGCCCCTCGCGCTCCTGCAGGCGCAGTAGCCGGGTAGCGGCCAGCCCGTCCATTACCGGCATCTGCATGTCCATCAGGATCAGATCGTAGTGCGCTTGCTCCGCCATCTTCAGGGCGATGGCGCCATTGGCGGCTATGTCGACCTTGGCCCCGACCGCTCGCAGCAGCTCCCGCGCCACCTGCTGGTTCAGCTCATTATCTTCCGCCAGCAGTATGGTGAGCCCGTCGAAGCGGTAGCTGTGGGTCGGTTGTTGTGACTTGAAGGCGACCGGCGTGGCTTGCTGGCCAAACAGACCTATGACGGTATCAAACAGCACTGAGGCGCACACCGGCTTGACCAGTACCCGGTCAAATCCGGCGGCCTCCGCCTCGCGAAACACCTCCTCCCGTCCGTAACCCGTCACCATGACCCGGTAGGGGCGTTGGGTGAAGCCGCGGGCGATGAGGCGGCGACCCGTTTCTATGCCATCCAGCCCCGGCATGTGCCAATCCAGCAGCACCACCTCATAGGGTCTCCCCTCCTGCTCGGCGCTGGCGATCATCTGCAGCGCCTGCTGGCCAGACTCTGCTGTGTCCACCACGAAGCTCATGCTGCTCAGCAGGGCGGCCAGTATGGTGCGGGCGCTGGCGCTGTCGTCGGCCACCAGCATGCGGCGGCCGCGCAGATCCAGGCTGGGCAGGTAGCGGGATCTGTACCTGCCCCGGCCAAGCCGGGCGGTAAACCAGAAGGTGCTGCCCTGGCCCGGTTCACTCTGCACCCCCACCTCGCCCCCCATCAGTTCCGCCAGCTTGCGGGAGATGGCGAGGCCGAGGCCGGTGCCGCCGTACTTGCGGGTGGTGGAGCTGTCCGCCTGCTGGAAGGACTGGAACAGCCGCTGCTGCTGTTCCTGGCTCATGCCGATCCCCGTGTCCTGCACAGAGCAGTGCAGCAGCACCTCCTGCGGCAGCTTCTCCAGGCAGCTGACCTTGACCAGGATCTCGCCCTGCTCAGTGAACTTGACCGCGTTGTTGGCATAGTTGATCAGGATCTGGCCGAGGCGCAGCGGATCGCCATAGAGCAGGGTGTCGAGCTGGTGGTCGACCTCGAACAGCAACTCTATGCCCTTGGCTTCGGCCTTCTCCCCCACCAGGGTCGCCAGGTTTTCCAGCACATGGTCGAGATCGAATTCGATCCGCTCCAGATCCAGCTTGCCGGCCTCGATCTTGGAGAAGTCGAGGATGTCGTTGATGATGCCGAGCAGGTGCTGGGCGGAGCGCTGGATCTTGCCCACGTAGTCGAACTGCTGCGGGTCGAGCCGGGTTTGCAGGGCGAGGTGGGCCATGCCGAGGATGGCGTTCATGGGGGTGCGGATCTCGTGGCTCATGTTGGCGAGAAAGTCGCTCTTGGCCCGGGTCGCGCTCTCTGCCAGTTCATAGGCTTGTTCCAGCTCCTGATTCTTGGTCTGCATCACGGCGAACAGCTCTTCCCGGGTCGGCTCGGCGAATTGCTGCTGCATCTGTTGCAGCATGCTGTCATCCGGCCAGCGGGGCAGGTGGCAGACCAGGGCGATGGCACTGTCCGAGTGAGATACCAGCCGTATGGTGCCATGGGTGGCACCGGGTGAACCGGGTTGCAGCGGTTCATCGGCGGCCAGAGATAACCAGAGTTCCTGCGTCTTGCTCTCCAGCCACAACCGCAGTTGCAGCCAGCCGGTCGTCGCCGCCAGCTGGCGCACCAGCTCCGAGGTGGCCCCCGCCAGCGGTGCCACGAAGGTGGGGCTCTTGTCGATACAGGTGAGTACCTGGATCACCTTGCGTCTGGCGGTGAGGGCCGCCGTCGGGCCGGAGAGCCGGATGTCGCCTATCAGCTGTTGCATCTAGCCTTCCTCATCCGTTTTTACCCGCAACACTATGCAGCTCGCATCGTCCGTACTGCGGCCGCTGTGGGCTATGACCTGGCGAGCCAGGGCCGCGGGAGCCGCCCCCAGATCCAGCGCGCCGTCGCGCAGGTTGAGTGATTCGCTGATGCCATCCGAGTAGAGCATCACCACATCCCCCGGCACTATGGGTTGACGCTGCAGCAAGGGGGTGGGGAAACGCTCCCCCAGCACGCCGTCGCGTGAGATGCCGCGCCAGGGCTCGTGGCCACGCAGGCAGATGCGGGTATTGCCGATGCCGGCATAGCTCAGCTCGCCGCGTTCGCCATTGATCAGCGCCACGCCGGCGGCGGCTCCCCGGGTGCCGATGCAGTGCTGGTGGAGCAGTTGCAGCAGACGGGCGGGCTCCTGCTCCTGGCTGTTGTGCAGTGCCTCCTCCAGGGTCTGCACCAGCTTGTTGGCCGAGACGCCGTGACCGCTCACATCGATCAGCACCAACGAAACCCCGTCGGGGCCGGGGCGAATAAACGCCAAGTCGCCCGAGACCCGCTCCGGATAGCAGGGCCGGTTCTCGCTTGCCCACACCAGAGTCAGCGCGCGGGTGTTCGACACCGTAGTGGGCAGAGTGACGCGCGTCATCAAGGGCGCTGCCCCGAGCCACTTGCGGGCCTGTACCAAGGTGCCCCCTTCGGGCGATGTGCTGATGGTGACTTCGGACATCATGCGCCGCACGCTTGGCAGCCCCAGCCCAAGCGTGCCCGAGGTGCTGTAGTGATCCTGCATGGCCTGGTGCACATCCGGGATGCCGGGCCCCTTGTCACGGGCGATGATGTCGATGCAGGGGCGTCCCTTGGGGTGATGGAGAGCCAGGGTGATCTCCCCCTGCTCGGCGTATTTCAGGATATTGCTGCCAAGTTCGGAGACCACGGTGGAGAGCATGGCGCGGTCCACCTCGGACAGGCTGGCGATGAAGGGGAGGCGACGCACCGCCATCACCGTCAGGTGCAGGTCGATGTTGTGGCGCAACGGATACCTGGCTTCCTGCGCTGTCTGTTCCAGTTGCATGGGATTTACTCCTCGGCCTTGAGGCGATTGACATGGGCGAAGGCATCGTCCATGTCGATGAAGCAGCGCAGCTGTCCCGGCTGCGCCTCGGCCAGCGCCAGAAAGGCGGCGATCCCTGCATTCAACCCGACCAGCAGGCAGATGGCGCCGAGCAGGCGGCACACGTCGGCCAGCTTGCACACCTGTCTGAATTCGTGGTGATCGAGCAGCATGACGCCGGAGAAGTCGAGCAGCACGGCGCGCTGACGGCCCTGTACCAGCCGTTGGGAGAGGGTCTGCATCAGCAGTTGCATGCCGTCGTCACCGAGATCGGGACGCATGCTGACCACGATGCAGTCAGCCACGTCGGCTATGCCCAGATCGTTGTTGAGCTGCATGGTCATGCTCGTCTCCTAAAGGGTGGAGCCGACCCGCTTGAGGGCAATTTCGAAGGCATCCCTCAGGGTCGCCGTGGTGCGGATATCGCCGACCGAGACCCCCAGCTCAACCATGGTGCGGGCGATGGCGGGAGAGACCCCTGAAATGATGGCCTCGCACCCCATGAACTGGGTCGCCTTGGTGATCTTGATCAGCTGGTTGGCGACCCCGGTATCCACGGTGGCAACGCCGGCTATGTCCAGCACGAAGACCCGGGCCCGGGTCTCGGCAATCTTGGTGAGCGACTTGTTCATCACGTCGGCGGTGCGCATGGAGTCTATGATTCCCACCAGCGGCAACAGCAGGATGCCGTCCCAGATGGGGGTGACCGGTGTCGACATCTCCTGCAACGACTTGTGCAGCTCCTCGCGTACCCTGGCGGCCTCTTCCGCCTCCTCCATGGCCCGCTTGAGCTGACGGTGCTGCTCCACCTGGGCCGTGATGTTGGTGGCAAACTTGACGATCTTGCTGGGCTTGCCGTTCAGATCCAGCACCGGATTGTAGGAGCCCTGGATCCAGACCTCCTCGCCCTGCTTGCCGAGCCGGCAGAACTCGCCAGCCAGGTACTCGCCGCGGCGCAATGTCTCCCAGAAGGCGCGATAATCAGACGACTGGGCGTAATCCGGGTCGACCAGCAACCTGTGGTGCTGGCCCTTCAGCTCCTCCAGCTGGTAGCCCACTATGTCGAGAAAACGCGAGTTGGCATCCAGAATGGTGCCATCCAACGAGAACTCCACCTTGCCCATGACCCGGCTCAGGGCATTGATCTGGCCCTCGAAGTTGGCGTTGAGCTGCTTTTGTTCGGTCAGATCCATGGCGTATTCGATGATCCGGATCAGCTTGCCCTGTGCATCCAGCATCGGGCTGCAGGTGCCCAGGGTCCACACATCCCGCCCCTGCTTGTCCAGTCGGTGGAACTCCCCCTCCTGTGGCTGACCTCTGCGCAGTGCCTCCCAGAAGGCGGTATAGGATGGGGATTGCGCCTCATCCCGTGAGAGCAGCACCTCGTGGTGTTGACCCTTGAGTTCGTCCAGCGAATAGCTCATGAGGGCGAGAAAGCACGGGTTGGCGTCCAGGATCTGTCCGTCGGGGGAGAGTTCGAGCCGCGCCAGCATCTTGTCGATGGCGTCCATCTGGGCCTGGTGAGGGGATGATGCTGAGCCGGTCTTGGTGGAATGGGCAGAGGTGTGTGCGTCCATGGCATCTCCAGTGAGAGAATGTCGTTGATGTTGATATCAATAAAGGGTGTTAAGCAGTTATAGCTCACGCGGGCTCTTTAGGCCTGAATTAAGGGTCAAAAGGGGCTGGTGGCGATCAGATGTGACGATCGCTCGGATGAGGCCACATTCACGCGGCGCCTGGCGTTCATCCCGCGTGGAAAATGCCGGTTGGCGCGAGTCACCTGGTTCCGTTTTGTGGCCGGTTTCACGGTTTCGGTCGACAGCATGGGGCAGGATTGGCACCCTGTTTTATTCACGTCACGAGTCGTACCATGCCCGCTTTCCCCCGTCTTGCCCTGCTAGCCTCCCTGTTCGCCGCAACCCTCAGCCTGCCCGCCCTGGCCGATCAGGCCGTGACCAGCCCGACCGGTGTCACGACTGTGACTCTGGCCCAGCAGGCGCCCATTCACTGGGTGTCGGTGGCGCAGATTGCCGCCAGTCTGGATGGCCTGCCGCCGATGGCGGTGGGCTTCGACATCGACGACACCCTGCTCTTCTCCAGCCCGGGTTTCTATCGCGGCAAGCAGGAGTTCTCGCCCAACGACGAGAGCTACCTCAAGAATCCCGCCTTCTGGGAGAAGATGAACAACGGCTGGGATGCGTTCAGTGTGCCGAAAGAGGTGGGCAAGGCGCTGATCGCCATGCACCTCAAGCGCGGCGATCACATCTATTTCGTCACGGGTCGCTCGGCGACCAGGACCGAAACGGTGAGCCAGACGCTGCAGCAGACCATGGGGATCCCGGCCGATCGGCTCAATCCGGTGATCTTCGCCGGCGATCAACCGGGTCAGAACACCAAGGTGCAGTGGCTCAAGGATAAACAGATGAAGATCTTCTACGGCGACGCGGATGGGGATATCAAGGCGGCGCAGGCCGTGGGTGTGCGCGGCATACGCCTGCTGCGGGCAGCCAACTCCACCTACCGGCCGCTGCCGCTGGCGGGCGCTTTGGGGGAAGAGGTGATAGTCGACTCCCAGTTCTGATCGCCGTCTTGCAGTTGGCAAAAGGGCCGGCTCCTGTCAGGAGCCGGCCCTTTTTTCCTGGCGTCTAGCGGGCGGCGAAGGTATTGCAGCTGGCGGGTTTGCCGCTGTCAAAGCCGCGTTTGAACCAGGCGTAACGCTGGGCCGAGCTGCCGTGGGTGAAGCTGTCCGGGATCACCCGGCCCTGGCTCTGCTGTTGCAGGCGGTCGTCACCTATGGCCTGGGCAGCGTTGAGCGCCTCTTCCAGATCGCCATGCTCCAGCACCTGTTCCCGCTCCATGTAGTGGCCCCAGACACCGGCGAAGCAGTCGGCCTGCAGTTCGAGTTTGACCGACAGCTTGTTCTGCTCGGCGCGGCTCAGCCCCTGCTGTTGCTGGCGCATCTTGCGCTCTATGCCGAGCAGGTTCTGCACGTGGTGACCCACCTCGTGCGCCACCACATAGCCCTGGGCGAAGTCGCCGTCGGCTCCCAGCTTGTCACGCATCTCCTGATAGAAGGAGAGGTCTATGTAGACGGTGCGATCCGCCGGGCAGTAGAAGGGGCCCATCACCGACTGGCCCTGACCGCAGCCGGTACGGGTTGCGCCGCGATAGAGCACCAGTTTGGGGGCCTGATAGGGGTTGCCGCTCTGCTGGAAGATCTCGCCCCAGGCATCTTCGGTGGAGGCCAGCATCACCGAGGTAAACTTGGCCAGGGGATCCTTGGCCGGCTGAGACACCTCCTGACGCTGGGGCTGGCTCTGGGTCGTCGGCTCGTTGAGCAGGGGGGAGAGGTCCACCCCGTAGTAGCCGGCCACCATGACTACCACCAGCAGGATCAGGCGACCCTTGCCGCCGATGGGAAGCCCGCCACCGCCGCCCTGTTGGCGCCTGTCTTCAACATTGTTGCTCTCACGGCGATTCTGCCAGCGCATAGCCTTGCTCCCCTCATGTGCAATGGCAGTAATGATAATGGCTGGCGGTGCGGCTTGCCTAACGGGGCCAGGCCTGCGGCAGGGCCGCAATCGGCTGGCAAGCGCGTTTATTCGGCCCAGGGCATCTCGGGCAGGGAGTCCAGAAACTGGGCGTAACGCTCGAGGTTGAAGGGACCCTGTTCCGCCTCCATCGCCATCAGTTCGGCGCCCAGGGCACAGGCTATGTATTGCAGCGCCTCTTCCCGTGGGGTGCCCTTCATCACCAGCCGCATCAGGGTCGCCTTGACCTGCAACGGGTGACCATCGATCAGCTGGTTGTCGACCATCTCCAGCAGGGTCTGTTCGTCAAAGAACTCGGTGGGTTCGCTCATGTTCAACTTCCTCGTCATATCATAAAGGGTGCCAGTATAGCCACAATGCTATTAACACATTGAAATATGTCGATAAAAACATTCCTGTGAGGCCGCTTTTTGTTACCCATACTTACTGAGGGTTTGCTGTCGGCAAACGAAAGACATCATAAAATTGCATGGACGGATATCAAGATGCCCACCATAGACTCGCTGTTATCCAAGCCCCAAAATCTGCCCAATGTGCCCGAAGTCATGCGCGATCTGGTGCAGACCTTCAGTGAGAAGGAACCGGATATCCTGTTGATCGCCAAGAAGATCAACAAGGATCCCGTCATTTCGGCCAAGCTGCTGCGGCTGGCCAATTCCGCCAAGTTTGGCGGCAGTCGCCAGGTCGCCACCGTCAACGAGGCTGTGGTGCGACTCGGGGTCGATGTGGTGCGCAACATGGTGCTGGCCTGCGGTTTGACAGGCTCCATCAATGCGGTGCCCGGCATCGACCTCAAACACTTCTGGGGCAAGGTGTTCGACGTGGCCGAGCTGGCCAGGCGGCTCGCCAAGCTCAAGGGCATGAAGGGGGAGGAGGTGTTCACCTGCGCCCTGCTCTATGACATGGGGCGGCTCATCATGCATGTGGGACTGCCGGAGAACATGGTGAACCACATCAAGGATCTGGAGCCAAGCAAGGGACGCGCCAAGGCCGAGGAGCTGGTGGTCGGCTTCAACTATGCCCAGACAGGGGCCGAGATGGCCAGGCGCTGGCAATTTCCCCTCAGCATCTGCCATGCGGTGGAGTATCACTACAACCCCTTGCTGGCCAAGGAGTTCTCTGCCGAGGCTGCGCTGATCCACCTGGGCATAGTGCTGGCGGCGCAGTCGGATGTGGGGGAGGAGGCACCACCCGAGTGGCCCGTCCAGGTGGCCGAGCGACTCGGCCTGGCCTGGCCGGATTGTGCCGCCGTGTTCATGGCCTTGCGCGAGCAGGGCAATGGCTATGCGGGTCTGCTGGCGGCCTGAGCCTGCTCATCCTGTTATCAGGGTCGCACTGCGGCCCTTTTTCATGGGCTTTGCCTTGCCAATGAGGCGGAGCAGGGGCAGTCTTGAGGGCCTGTTTTTGTTGAAAAGAGTCCTTGCCATGATCCTCTCCGAGCGCCTGCTGCTGCGCGAACTGACCACAGCCGATGCCCCCTTCATTCTCGAACTGCTCAACGACAGCGACTTTCACCGTTATATCGGTGATCGCGGCATACGCACCCTGCTCGACGCCGAAAACTACATCCAGCAGGGGCCTGCGGTCAGCTATGCCCGCCATGGCCACGGCCTCTATCTGGTCGCGCGCAGGAGCGATGAGGCCAGGCTCGGCATCTGCGGCCTTATCAAGCGCGATACCTTGCCGTGCGAAGACATAGGCTACGCCTTCCTGCCCGCCTATCGGGGTCAGGGTTACGGTATAGAAGCGGCGCAGGCTGCGCTGCAAGATGGTCGGGAGAGGCTGGGGATAGAGCGAGTGATCGCCATCGTCACCCCGGGCAACGAGCGCTCGGTCGCACTGCTGGCCAAGCTGGGGCTGGTGCGCAGTCGCCTGGTCAAGCTGAGCGAGGATGCTGATGAGTGTCTGCTGCTGGAGGCGGTCGGAACTCAAACCTGCCCGGTCTGAAGCGTGCAACGGCGAGGCGTGGCTGACAGTCTGTGATGGAAGGCGCTGTGAGTAACGCTGGTGCAGGAGAAATTAAGTTCAAGAGGTGAAACAAAGAGGCCGCCGTGAGTTGCGGCCTGTCTGCATCGGGCGCTGCCGGTTGGCAGGCAGGATCAGTTGAGGTCTTCGATGGAGAACTCGCCAGCGATACCATCACAGGAGATGGCGAAACCGCCGCTGAAGCGGGTGCTGAACTGGATCAGGAACGCATCGGAATCCTGCTCTTGTGGAGGCAGGTTGATGGGTTTGCTGCGACGCAGGGGCTTGTGTGTATGTATGGCTTTCATCATGGTATTTCTCTATATAAATTAAGTGTTTGCTCCTTGTTTTTGCAAATTTCAGGTTAATGGGCGCGGTCAACCGCCAGGGTCGACAAGCGCGCAGGAATACCCAGCCCGAGTCACGGGCGTCTGCACTGTCAAGGAATATGCTGGTGCATAAATCAAATTGGGTGGGCAGAACGGGTCTGCGCCGTGAGAGCCGGGCAACGCAGGCAGACAGCCTGACGGTTCTCGAGGCGAGTAAATCAGAGGAAGGTTATGTAGGTACTGGCAGGATTCATCTAACGTTGAAGCATTGCGAACATAAACAGGGCTGATTAACTAGCCGGTGCGCATTCTCTCCTCGATATGAATAAAAAGCAAACAATTATTTGGTGATTTTGTCTCAAATCCGTTTTTTCAGTATCGCCAGCCACAAAAAGGGCTCCCGTCGGGAGCCCTTTTGCATGATGCCAACCGGGGTCAGCGGGTGACTCAATAGTCGCCGGTGGCCTTCTTGGCGGCGGTGATCATGGGGGTGATGGTCATGCCCTGCACCACGATGGAGAACATCACCACAGAGTAGGTCATCACCAGGATCACTTCCCGCAGATCGACGCCGTGTTCCGGCAGCATCATGACGCCGGAGGGCAACGCCAGCGCCATGGCCATGGCCAGACCGCCGCGCAGACCGCCCCAGGTGAGGATCCGCACCGAGAACTTGTTGTAGCTGCGATAGCGGCGGAAGGCCATGTAGGGCAGTGACACGCTGATGAAGCGGGCGGCCAGACAGAGGGGAACCGCGATGACCAGCAGGATCCAGTCTTGCCAGGCGAGCTCCAGCAACACCAGCGCCAGACCGATCAACAGGAACAGCAGGGCGTTGAGGAACTGATCCATCAACTCCCAGAAGTGATCCAGGTGGTGCTTGCTCTGCTCGGAGAAGCCGGACTGGCGGGTCCAGTTGCCGATCATGATGCCGGTGACCACCATGGCCAGGGCGCCGGAGACGCCGATCATGTTGGCGAAGGCGAAGCCGGCGGTGGGAATGCAGAGGGTCAGCAGCAGCTCCAGGGAGCCGTCGTCGGTGGCGCTGATCATCACGTGGGCGATGAGGCCCAGCACGGCGCCGAACAAGATGCCGCCGAGGGCTTCATGCAGGAACAGGCCGGCCACGCTGCCGAAGGTGGGTTCAACTCCGCCAAAGGCGACGGCGAACACGGTGGCGAAGATCACCAGACCGACACCGTCGTTGAACAGGGATTCCCCTTCGATCTGGATGGCGATCTGGGGTGGCGCCTTCATCTTCTTGACGATGGCCAGCACGGCTATGGGATCGGTGGGGGAGATCAGGGCCCCGAACAACATGCAGTAGACCAGCGGCAGTTCCCAGCCCAGCAGCTTGGCGATGAACCAGAAGCCGTAGCCGATGAGGAAGGTGGAGAGCAGGGTCGCCACTATGGAGAGAATGGTGATCTCCCACTTCTGGCTACGCAATGCCTTCAGGTTGATGCCGAGACCACCGGCGAACAGCAGGAAGCCCAGGATCCCCTTCAGCAGGAAGTTCTGGAAGTCTATGCTCTCCATGGTTTTGACGGCCAGGGGTTCGAGATTGAACCAGCCCAGCTTACCGAACAACACCAGCAGCGCGGAGATCAGCATGGATCCGGCTGTGATGGCGATGGTGGTCTGGATCTTCACAACATACTGATTGGCAAAGGCGATGAAGATCGCCAAGGCTGCCAGGAAGCAGAGTGTGTAGTAGACGCTCATAGTTATTTTTCTCTTTAGTAAACAGCAAGCACGTATCCCTATTGAGGACGGGCATAGGGTACTCTGGGGTCACATGTTACTCATTACCCATTTATGAGTATATAGATCGCAATTACGGACAGATAGACGGCTAGATTTCCATTTGATTTGTTTGCTGCTAGGATGAAGTTCACGCAGTTGCATGGATGTAAGAGGAACGAGCGGTGTCGAGCATAGAGTCGAATAAAAAGTCGGACATAAAGAAGAAGCTGGAATCCTGTCTCAAGGAACGGATCCTGATCATCGACGGTGCCATGGGCACCATGATCCAGGGCTACAAGCTGGGTGAGGCGGACTATCGGGGCGAGCGCTTTGCCGACTGGCACACCGACATCAAGGGCAACAACGATCTGCTGGTGCTGACCCGGCCCGGGGTGATCCGCGAGATCCACGATCAGTACTGCGCCGCCGGCGCCGACATCCTCGAGACCAACACCTTCAATGCTACCCGTATCGCCATGGCCGATTACGAGATGGAAGCCTTCTCCGCCGAGATCAACCGCGAGGCCGCCCGTCTGGCCCGCGCCGTGGCGGACGAGTGGACGGCCAAGGACCCCACCAGGCCGCGCTTCGTGGCAGGGGTTTTGGGCCCCACCAACCGCACCTGCTCCATCTCGCCGGATGTGAACGATCCCGGCAAGCGCAACGTCACCTATGACCAGCTGGTGGCCGCCTACACCGAATCGACCCACGCCCTGATCGAAGGGGGTGCCGACATCATTCTGATCGAGACCATCTTCGATACCCTCAATGCCAAGGCCGCCGCCTTCGCGGTGGATCTGGTGTTCGAGGAGCTGGGCTATGCCCTGCCGGTGATGATCTCCGGCACCATCACCGACGCCTCGGGCCGCACCCTCTCCGGTCAGACCACGGAAGCCTTCTACCATTCGCTTCGCCACGTCAAACCCATCTCCTTCGGTCTCAACTGTGCGCTCGGCCCGGACGAGCTGCGGCAGTATGTGGAAGAGCTGTCGCGCATCAGTGAAACCCATGTCAGCGCCCACCCCAACGCCGGCCTGCCCAACGCGTTCGGCGAGTACGATCTGGACGCAGGCGAGATGGCGGAGCACATCCGCGAGTGGGCCCAGAGCGGCTTCCTCAACCTGGTGGGGGGCTGCTGCGGCACCACCCCGACCCACATCCGCGCCATGAGCGATGCGGTGGCGGGTATCCGTCCTCGCGTCTTGCCAACGCTGCCGGTCGCCTGCCGGCTGTCGGGCCTGGAGCCGCTCATCATCACGGCGGAGTCCATGTTCGTGAACGTGGGGGAGCGTACCAACGTCACCGGTTCGGCCAAGTTCAAGCGGCTGATCAAGGAGGGGCTCTACGACGAGGCCCTGGATGTCGCCAAGCAACAGGTGGAGAGCGGCGCCCAGATCATCGACATCAACATGGACGAGGGGATGCTGGACGCCGAGGCGGCCATGGTGCGCTTCCTGAACCTGATCGCCGGCGAGCCGGACATTGCCCGGGTGCCCGTGATGATCGACTCCTCCAAGTGGGAGGTGCTGGAAGCCGGCCTCAAGTGCGTGCAGGGCAAGCCGGTGGTCAACTCCATCTCCATGAAGGAGGGGGAGGAGAAATTCATCGCCCAGGCCAAGCTGCTGCGTCGCTATGGCGCCGCCGTCATTGTCATGGCGTTCGACGAGGTAGGTCAGGCGGACACCCGCGCCCGCAAGTTCGAGATCTGCCAGCGCGCCTACCGGATCCTGGTGGATCAGGTGGGCTTCCCGCCGGAAGACATCATCTTCGACCCGAACATCTTCGCGGTGGCGACCGGCATCGACGAGCACAACAACTACGCGGTGGACTTCATCGAGGCGGTGAAGGACATCAAGCAGCACCTGCCCTACGCCATGATCTCCGGCGGCGTTTCCAACGTCTCCTTCTCGTTTCGTGGCAACGAGCCGGTGCGCGAGGCGATCCACGCCGTCTTCCTCTATCACGCCATCCAGAACGGCATGGACATGGGGATAGTCAACGCCGGTCAGCTCGCCATCTACGAAGACATTCCGGCGGAGCTGAAGGCGAAGGTCGAGGCCGTGGTGCTGAACCTGAACAACAACGCCACCGAGGATCTGCTGGCCATCGCCGAGAAGTATCGCGGCGCCGGTGCCCAGGCGGAGGATCCACGGGATCAGGAGTGGCGCAGCTGGCCCGTGGGCAAGCGGCTCGAACACGCCCTGGTCAAGGGGCTCACCGACTTCATAGAGGAGGATACCGAAGAGGCGCGGGCCGGCGCCGAGAAGCCGCTGCACGTCATCGAAGGGCCCTTGATGGACGGCATGAATGTGGTCGGCGATCTGTTTGGCGCGGGCAAGATGTTCCTGCCCCAGGTGGTGAAGTCGGCACGAGTGATGAAGCGGGCGGTCGCCTATCTGCAACCCTACATCGAAGCCGAGAAACAGGGCGGTTACAGCAACGGCAAGATAGTGCTCGCCACCGTCAAGGGCGACGTGCACGACATCGGCAAGAACATCGTCGGGGTGGTGTTGCAGTGCAACAACTACGAGATAGTGGATCTCGGGGTCATGGTCTCCTGCGAGACCATTCTCAAGACCGCCCGCGAGGTGAATGCCGATATCATAGGCTTGTCGGGCCTGATCACTCCGTCCTTGGACGAGATGGTGCACGTGGCGAAAGAGATGGAGCGCCAGGGCTTCAAGCTGCCGCTGCTGATCGGCGGGGCCACCACCTCCAAGGCACACACAGCGGTCAAGATAGAGCAGAACTACTCTGAGCCCGTGGTCTATGTGTCGAACGCGTCGCGCGCCGTCGGGGTGGCCCAGAGCCTGTTGAACCCTGAGCTCAAGCCTGCGTTTGTCGCCCGCATCGACAAGGAGTACGAGGTCGCCCGGGATCAGCATGCCCGCAAGCAGCCGAGATCCAAGCCGGTCAGCCTGGCCCACGCCCGCGCCAACCGCCATCAGCTGGACTGGGTTGGCTATGAGCCGCCCAAGCCCCGGGAGCCCGGCGTGCAGACCTTCGAGGACGTGCCGGTTTCGGTGCTGCGCCCCTACATCGACTGGACGCCGTTTTTCCTCAGCTGGGAGCTGGCGGGCAAGTATCCGCGCATCCTGGAAGACGAGATCATAGGCGAGGAGGCGACCAAGCTGTTTGCCGATGCCAACGCCATGCTGGACAAGCTCGAGCGCGATGGAAGCGTGCGCTGCGCCGGCATCATAGGCCTGTTCCCCGCCAACGGGGTGGGGGACAGCATAGAGGTCTACACCGACGAGTCGCGCACCCAGGTGCGCAAGGTGCTGCACCACCTGCGCCAGCAGAGCGAGAAGCAGGGCTTCCCGAACTACTGCCTGGCGGACTATGTGGCACCGAAAGAGAGCGGCAAACCGGACTGGATCGGTGCCTTCGCGGTGACCGGCGGCATCGGTGAGGAGGTCATAGCGCAGGCCTACAAGGCCGATCACGATGACTACAACGCCATCCTCATCCAGGCAGTGTGCGATCGTCTCGCTGAGGCCTTCGCCGAGTACCTGCACGAGCAGGTGCGTAAAGTGCACTGGGGCTATGCCCAGGATGAGGCGCTGTCCAATGAGGAGCTTATTCGCGAGAACTACCGCGGCATACGTCCGGCGCCGGGTTATCCGGCTTGCCCCGAGCACACCGAGAAGGGCAGCATCTGGGAGCTGCTGGGGGTGGAGCAGGCCATCGGCATGAAGCTCACCGAGTCCTACGCCATGTGGCCGGGCGCGGCCGTGTCGGGCTGGTACTTCTCCCACCCCGACAGCAAATACTTCGCGGTGGCGCAGATCCAGCAGGATCAGGTGGAAGACTATGCCGTGCGCAAGGGCATGACGTTGGTGGAAGCCGAGCGCTGGCTGGGGCCAAACCTGAACTGAAGGGTGATCTCTCCGTGACACGGGTTGATCTTTGACGAGAAACGGCGGCATCCTTGGGCTGGTGGACAGACCAGCTTAGGGCCGCCGTTTGACATATCGGTGACAACGGGATTGCAGTGTGCAGTTCTGTGTGGTTTGTCTTGTTGTCAGGAGAAACAATTGGCGTTGTCTTGGCGCTGTGGCACCTTATACTCTCCCGCCCCATCCTGCCCAGGCACTGCCTTCTAGCGGAATTTTCATGAAGATCGCCATTTTATCCCGTGAGCCCAGAAACTATTCCACCCGCCGTCTGGTCGAGGTGGCACAGGCGCGCGGTCATCAGGTAGAGGTGCTCGACACCCTGCGCTGCTACATGAATATTGCCTCCCACAGCCCCTCCATTCACTACGAAGGACGCGAGCTGGAGAGTTACGACGCCGTCATCCCGCGCATCGGCGCCAGCATCACCTTTTACGGCACCGCCGTGCTGCGCCAGTTCGAGATGATGAACACCATGGCCCTCAACAGTTCGGTGGCCATCTCCCGTTCCCGTGACAAGCTGCGGGCCATGCAGTTGCTGTCGCGCCACGGCATAGGTCTGCCCATCACGGGTTATGCCCACAGCACCCACGATGTGCCGGATCTCATCACCATGGTGGGGGGCGCGCCGCTGGTGGTGAAGCTGCTGGAGGGAACCCAGGGGATAGGCGTTGTGCTGTGCGAGACCCAGAAGGCCGCCGAGAGCGTGATCGAGGCCTTTATCCAGACCAACAACAACATTCTGGTGCAGGAGTATATCCGCGAGGCCAACGGCGCCGACATTCGTTGTCTGGTGGTCAATGGCAAGGTGGTGGCGGCCATGCGTCGTCAGGCCCAGCCGGGGGAGTTTCGCTCCAACCTGCACCGTGGCGGTACCGCCGAGGCGATCAAGATAAGCCCGGAAGAGCGCGCGACTGCGGTGCAGGCCGCCAAGATCATGGGGCTGGATGTGGCCGGGGTGGATATTCTGCGCAGTGCCCGTGGCCCATTGGTGCTGGAGGTAAACTCCTCCCCCGGCCTGCAGGGGGTGGAAGCGGCCTCCGGCAAGGATGTGGCGGGCAAGATCATCGAGTTCCTCGAACTCAAGGCGAGCCGCAAGAACAAGCCTGCCGAATGAGTGCAGCAACCGGAATGGTTGGAACAGACGAGGCGCCTTCGGGCGCCTCGTCGTTTTTTGGCTCGCCGCTCGGGTGAGGGGCCGGGCCGCCAGGGTGAGCCCGATCTGGCCGTCGGTGCAGCTCAACACCCCCCTCAATCAGGTTGCCGAGGGGTCGAGCAAGAGGGGGTGGAGAAGGTCATGGCGCTGCGCGAGAAGGAGGGTTCCAGGAGGCCCTGGCCGGCGGAACGAGCGGCAAGGTAGGGTTGCAAATGACGCTCATGCTTGCGTTATCATCTGTTGCAAAATTGCACCACCTCACGATCAAACACCAATGCTTAATTATTTTCTGGATGAAGTGACTGGATTGCGGTGCCGCACTTGCCTCCAGGTGGCACAAACGCTCTACTTGGCGCCCTTCGCACGTCGCGGAACATAAAAATTTAATAAAACTATCTGCGGATTTCTTGCACGAATACGCCATTCGCGCCGACTTCCGTCATGATTTTACCTTGTCATAGGCAGACTACGCAGCATGAATAACCAAAAATTAACATCCAGAGACATAGTAGCTCTGGGCTTCATGACCTTCGCGCTCTTCGTCGGCGCAGGCAACATCATATTCCCGCCCATGGTCGGATTGCAGGCTGGTGAGCTGGTGTGGAGCGCCGCCGCCGGCTTCCTGCTGACGGCGGTCGGTCTGCCGGTGCTCACAGTGGTGGCGCTGGCCAAGGTGGGGGGCGGCGTGGATGCCCTGAGTGCGCCCATCGGCCGCAAGGCCGGGCTGCTGCTCGCCACCGTCTGCTATCTGGCCGTGGGGCCGCTGTTTGCCACCCCGCGTACGGCGACCGTCTCCTACGAGGTGGGGCTGGCGCCCCTGTTTGGCGATGATGGCTCGGCCTTGCTGATCTACAGCCTGGTCTACTTCAGCCTGGTGATCGGCATCTCCCTCTACCCGGGCCGGCTGCTCGACACAGTGGGCCACGTGCTGGCGCCGATCAAGATCCTGGCGCTGGCGGCGCTGGGCCTCGCCGTTCTGTTGTGGCCTGCCGGTTCTGCCATCCCTGCCATCGAGAGCTACCAGCATCAGCCTTTCTCCAACGGCTTCGTCAATGGCTACCTCACCATGGACACACTGGGGGCCATGGTGTTTGGCATCGTCATCGTCAATGCGGCCCGCTCGCGCGGGGTGAGCAGCGCCAAGTTGCTCACCCGTTACACCATACTGGCCGGCCTCATCGCCGGGATGGGCTTGACCCTGGTCTACCTCAGCCTGTTCCGCTTGGGCTCGGTGAGCGGTGAACTTGTGCCCCATGCCCAGAATGGCGCCGAGATCCTGCACGCCTACGTCCAGCACACCTTTGGCAGCATGGGCAGCGGCTTCCTGGCGCTGCTCATCTTCATCGCCTGTCTGGTGACGGCCGTCGGCCTGACCTGCGCCTGCGCCGAGTTCTTCGCCCAGTACCTGCCGCTCTCCTACCGCACCCTGGTGTTGCTGCTGGGGGGCTTCTCCATGCTGGTCTCGAACCTGGGGCTGAGCCACCTGATCCAGCTCTCGGTGCCGGTACTGACCGCCATCTATCCCCCCTGCATAGTGCTGGTGGTGCTGAGTTTCACCCTGCGCTGGTGGGGCAACGGCACCCGGGTGGTGGGGCCTGTCATGCTGATCAGCATGCTGTTCGGCCTGATCGACGGGCTCAAGGCCTCGGCCCTGGCCGACCTGCTGCCGGCCTGGAGCCTGGCCCTGCCCCTGAACGAGCAGGGGCTGGCCTGGCTGCCGCCCTCGCTGTGTGCCCTGCTGCTGGCGGCCCTCTGGGATCGCCTGCAGGGTCGCCCACAGGTGGCGCCTGTCAGTAAGGGCCTGGCCTGAATGCAAAACCGGCCTCTTGGCCGGTTTTGGTGGCGGAAACAATGAACAAGGCGCCCTCGGGCGCCTTGTTGTTTTCACACCATCATCGCCAGTCTGGCGCTGAAGATGCCGTCCTCCAGCCGGGTCTCTATCTGCCAGCCCAGCTTCTCGCAGATGCGCTGGATGATGGTGAGGCCGCAGCCATAGCCCAGGATCTGATCCGGCGCGGCCGCCGTCGGGTTGCTGATGGTGAGCAGGGGCCCGCACAGCTCGATCTCTATGTGTCCCTCGGCATAGCTGAGGGCGTTCTTGAGCAGGTTGCCGAGCGCGATGGCGAGCAATGAGAGGGGGGCGTTCACCTCGCTCTCCTCGTCCAGATGCAGCCGGATGTCCAGCGTCTCCCGCTGCAACAGAGGGGCCAGGCGCGCCAGCTCCTGCTGGATCAGTGGGGCTACCCGTTGTGGGGGACGCTCCACCGCCTCCTTGCGGCCCAGCAGCAGGAAGGTCTCGGTGAGCAGTGCCATCTCGTCGGCGGCGGCGCGAATGCGCAGGGTGGCGCGGGCGGCTGGAGCCGGCAGGTCAGTCACCTTGCCAAGCAGGGCGGCGGACCCCTGGATCACCATGTTGGGGGTGCGCAGCTCGTGGCTGGCGAAGCGGCTGAACTCCTGTTCGCGGGCGAACACGGCGGCCACCTCGTGCTTGCCGGTCAGCAGCGCCAGCTCTATGTCTCGCAGCTCCTGCCAGGGGGCGTCGGGTACGAAATCCGCCTGATCCGGCGTGAGATGAGCCACCCGTTGACGCAATCGCTCAAGGGGGCGCGTGATGTGGCGCACCAGCCAGATGCCGAAGCCGATGCAGGCGAGCAGCAGGGCCAGCCCGATCAGCCGGGTCGCCAGATGCAGCTGGTCTTCATAGGGATCAAGGTAGTCGTCGGCATCATCGTTGAATACCAGGTAGAGCAGCCCCTCGCCGGACGGATGGAGCCGCACCAGGAAGTGCTTGTCTTCATCCCCCAGCACATGTTCGTAGAAGCCCGGGCTCTGATAGGGCTTGAGCCAGGCGGGCAGCCGGCCAGCCTGGGTCCAGTAGCTGGAGAACTGACGCGGGCTGGGGGCGGGGGCCGCCACGCCGAGCCGCAGCCAGTCATCGTTGTAGCGGGTCACCTCGGCTTCCAGCCAGTGACGCAGGCTCAGCTCCTCCATCTTGTCTTCGGCCACCACCATCAGCAGGCTGATGATGATCAGCAGCAGCATGCCAGCCCCGCTCAGGGTCAGGATCAGGCGACGGCGCAGGCTGGGCAGGCTGTCCTGGGCATCTGGCCGTGTCTGGTCAAGGCCTTCGGCAGGCTGGCCCATTGAGTCACCCGATGGGGATGGCTCATGGCCTCCGGGTTTGGTCATGGGGTCACCAGCCGATAGCCCTGACCGTGCAGGGTTTCCAGCATGGGGGTGGCAAAGGGTTTGTCGAGGGCGTTGCGCAGGGCATAGATGTGGCTGCGCAGGGCGTCGGAGTCGGGCTCTTCATCGCCCCAGACGGTGTCGAGCACCTCCTGACGGCTCACCAGATGGGGGGCGCGACGCACCAGCAGGGTGAGGATCTGGAACGGGATCTTGCCGAGCTTGAGCTCGACCCCGGCGCGGGTGGCGCGGCCACTGGCCGGATCCAGCGTCAGCTCGCCCACGCACAGCGCCCCCATGTCGCAGCGGGGGCCGCGCAGGGCCAGCGCCTGCAGCCGCACTTCCAGCTCCTCCATGGCGAAGGGCTTGACCAGATAGTCATCGCCACCGGCCCGAAAGCCCGCCAGCTTGTCATCCAGGCTGTCGCGGGCGGTGAGAAACAGCACTGGAGTCGATACCCCATCGGCTCTCAGCCGCTCTACCGTGCTCAGACCATCCAGGCGTGGCATCATGACGTCCATTATGATGACGTCGAAGCGCTGCTGCGCCAGCAGTTGCAGCGCTGCCTGACCGTGATAGGCACAGTCCATCCTGTGCCCGGCCAGCTCCAGGTAATCCATGATGGTTTCCGCTACCTGGGGATTGTCTTCCACCACCAGTATTTTCATGTTTTGATCTCCTGGTTTTGACCGGCATTTCACGCTCGTCTCACACCGGACAAGCCATTCTGTGTGGCAGTGTAACCCCGAGGATCCCCGATGAAGAAGTCTCTCTGCGCGCTCTTGCTGTTTATCTTGTTGCCACTTGGTACCGCGCAGTCGGCCGAGTTCAAGTTGACCGGCCGCACCACCTGGCAGCTGGGCCAGCTGATGGTCAACGGCATTCCCTTCGTGCTCGATGAAGGGACCCGCTTCAAGGACGGGCTGAGCGAGGACGATCTCGGTGGCACCTGGGTCGATCTGGAAGGGGTGATGGAGGGCGAGCTGAGGGTGATCCGCGAAGTGGAGGCGCTGGAGGAGGACGATGAGATGGAGCTGGAAGGGCCGGTCGCACAGGGGCGTATCTGGGGATATGTCACCTCGGATGACAGCCTGGCCCCGTTCGAAGGCCGCTGGCTGGAGCTGGAGTGCAAGTTTGACGGCATGCGGTTGAGCCGCTGCCGCGAGGACGACTGAATATAAGCTTCATTTGTCTACCGGCAAAATGGCCTGCCCAGATCCATAGTTAAACCTCAACACGAGTTTGACCATGGGCTTATTGCTATGACGCGCACCTCCCTTCTGTTGCTGGCACTGCCGCTCTGCACCCTGGCCGCCGATGGCGAGCTCTGGCTGGTGGAACTGGAACACAACGACGGCATTCGCCTGCAATTTCAGGGCGCTGAACTGGAACTGGGCAGTGCACGCCTGAGCGGGGTTCGCCACACAGGCGAGCTCAGACCCGGCATGCGGCTCGCCATCCTCAGTCGTGACGGGGTCGCCGAGCATATTCGCCGCACAGATCTCGCGCCCGAGTCAGCTGCGGCCGTTCACTGGCGACGGGCACAGGCCCCCTTGCTTGCGGTGGCCGGTCACTCGCTGCAATTGCAGGGGTTGGGCACAATCACCTTCGATGCCGGCACCCGCTGGCTCAACGGCGGTCCCGCCGATCTGCAACCGGGTCGCCAATTGGTGCTGAGCCGCGATGAAACGGGTCGGGTAACCGAGATCCTGATCCCCAACCCCGAGGATGAACCGGAATAAGGATCATGCAGCCAAACGCTTAATATTTATTTTGCTAAATTAGAAATATCTTTTTATCTATATTCCAAAAGATGATTAAGTGACGAATAAAATAATAGAGTGAGTACTCTGATATTATATCAATCAATATCGAATGAAGTTCAATTTATGATTTTGTTAATATATTGTGCATATTAAAATGTGGGTTGGATCGCATATTGAGATTAATATGACTGATATTGTCGTACTCACATGCCACCCGCTGATATATAAGGTTGGTGAATGCATGTCAATGTTCAATATATTGGGGTTGCTATGCAAAAATTAAAAATAACTGGCTTGTCATTAATCATATCCGGCCTGCTGATGGCACAGGCGCAAGCGGCTGAGCCCGTCTATCCAGACCAGCTTCGCTTGTTTTCATTGGGCCAAGGGGTCTGTGGCGACAAGTATCGCCCCGTCAATCGAGAAGAAGCCCAGAGTGTTAAAAGCAATATTGTCGGCATGATGGGACAATGGCAAATAAGCGGGCTGGCCAACGGTTGGGTCATTATGGGGCCGGGTTATAACGGTGAAATAAAACCAGGGGCAGCGTCCAATACCTGGTGTTATCCGACCAATCCTGTTACCGGTGAAATACCAACGCTGTCTGCCCTGGATATTCCAGATGGTGACGAAGTCGATGTGCAGTGGCGACTGGTACATGACAGTGCGAATTTCATCAAACCAACCAGCTATCTGGCCCATTACCTCGGTTATGCCTGGGTGGGCGGCAATCACAGCCAATATGTCGGTGAAGACATGGATGTGACCCGTGATGGCGATGGCTGGGTGATCCGTGGCAACAATGACGGCGGCTGTGACGGCTATCGCTGTGGTGACAAGACCGCCATCAAGGTCAGCAACTTCGCCTATAACCTGGATCCCGACAGCTTCAAGCATGGCGATGTCACCCAGTCCGACCGCCAGCTGGTCAAGACAGTGGTGGGCTGGGCAGTCAACGACAGCGACACCCCCCAATCCGGTTATGATGTCACCCTGCGTTACGACACAGCCACCAACTGGTCCAAGACCAACACCTATGGCCTGAGCGAGAAGGTGACCACCAAGAACAAGTTCAAGTGGCCACTGGTGGGGGAAACCGAACTCTCCATCGAGATTGCTGCCAACCAGTCCTGGGCGTCCCAGAACGGGGGCTCGACCACCACCTCCCTGTCTCAGTCCGTGCGACCGACTGTGCCGGCCCGCTCCAAGATCCCGGTGAAGATCGAGCTCTACAAGGCCGACATCTCCTACCCCTATGAGTTCAAGGCCGATGTCAGCTATGACCTGACCCTGAGCGGCTTCCTGCGCTGGGGCGGCAACGCCTGGTATACCCATCCGGACAACCGTCCGAACTGGAACCACACCTTCGTCATAGGCCCGTACAAGGACAAGGCGAGCAGCATTCGCTACCAGTGGGACAAGCGTTACATCCCGGGTGAAGTGAAGTGGTGGGACTGGAACTGGACCATACAGCAGAACGGTCTGTCTACCATGCAGAACAACCTGGCCAGAGTGCTGCGCCCGGTGCGGGCGGGGATCACCGGTGATTTCAGTGCCGAGAGCCAGTTTGCCGGCAACATCGAGATCGGTGCTCCCGTGCCGCTCGCGGCTGACAGCAAGGTGCGTCGTGCTCGCAGTGTGGACGGCGCTGGTCAGGGCCTGAGGCTGGAGATCCCGCTCGATGCGCAAGAGCTCTCCGGGCTTGGCTTCAACAACGTCAGCCTCAGCGTGACCCCTGCTGCCAATCAATAACGGCAGCGCGTTGTAGTGATGGAACCGGGCCTCTGGCCCGGTTTTTGTTTGCACTGGTCGGGCTTGTTAAAGGCTTGTGCTTTCCATTTCCCCACTTATACTGGCGCCATCTTGTCGGAGTGCCAACCGTCGAACGACGCGAGGCTGAGACCGTTAATTCGGGATCCGTGGAACCTGATCAGGCTAGCACCTGCGAAGGGAAACAAGGGTAACTTGCGGGTTGCCGCGCCGGGGGAGGGACAAGCCTCTCCCGCTCATCAAGAGGAGCCATTCCTCGATGAGTCAGAGCGCACAAGAGGGAGTCTGTCCGGTCCGGTCTGCCCAGGAGGGCGCCGTACGACCCACCTGACAAGGGGGGATCCGGACAGCAGAGCAGGGAGGAACAGATCCCGGGCTCGCTCCCTCTTGCGGCACAACTCACCCACAGGTTCATCACTTCTCCTCGAACTCCAGACAAGCAAACACCCATAACTTCAACCAGTTAATGAGAGTTTTGCTATGTCTACTTCCGTATCATCCGCCACTGAACAGGCCGTATCCGAGCAGGCTGTTTCCGAACAGCGCAAGCCAGCCCCCAGCCGTCGCGAGCAGCGCGCCAGCGCCCAGCGCTTTATCGACAACCTCAAGGGGATGGCCCACCCCAACTCCAGCCGCATCTTCATCGAAGGTTCTCGCCCCGATATCCGGGTGGGGCTGCGTGAAATCACCCTGGCCGACACCCTGGTCGGCGGCAGCAAGGAGAGCCCGCAGTTCGAAGCCAACGAGCCCGTCCCCGTCTATGACACCTCGGGTGCCTATGGCGATGAGCATGCGGTCATCGACGTGCGTCTCGGTCTGCCGCGTCTGCGGCAAGGCTGGGTGCTGGAGCGGGGAGATACCGAAGAGCTCTCTGGTCTCAGCTCCGCCTTCACTCAGGAGCGCCTCGCCGACGAGGGGCTGGATCACCTGCGTTTCGATAACTTGCCCAAGCCCCGCCGCGCCAAGCCGGGCCGCCGGGTGACCCAGCTACACTATGCCCGCCAGGGGCTGGTCACCCCGGAGATGGAATTTATCGCCATCCGCGAGAACATGGGCCGCGAGCGGGTGCGATCCGAGCTGCTGCTGCGCCAGCATCCGGGTCAGGGTTTCGGCGCCCGCCTGCCCGAGAACATCACCCCCGAGTTCGTGCGCGATGAGGTGGCTGCCGGCCGCGCCATCATCCCCAACAACGTCAACCACCCGGAAACCGAGCCCATGATCATAGGCCGCAACTTCCTGGTGAAGATCAACGCCAACATAGGCAACTCGGCGGTCAGCTCCAGCATCGAAGAGGAGGTGGAGAAGCTGGTGTGGTCGACCCGCTGGGGCGCCGACACCGTCATGGATCTCTCCACCGGTCGCAACATCCACGAGACCCGCGAGTGGATCCTGCGCAACAGCCCGGTCCCCATCGGTACCGTGCCCATCTATCAGGCCTTGGAGAAGACCAACGGCATCGCCGAAGACCTCACCTGGGAGCTGTTCCGCGACACCCTGCTCGAACAGGCCGAGCAGGGGGTGGATTACTTCACCATCCATGCCGGCGTCTTGCTGCGCTACGTGCCCATGACCGCCAAGCGCCTCACCGGCATCGTCTCACGCGGCGGCAGCATCATGGCCAAGTGGTGCCTATCGCACCACAAGGAGAACTTCCTCTACCAGCATTTTCGCGAGATCTGCGAGCTGTGCGCCGCCTATGACGTGGCCTTGTCGCTCGGCGACGGCCTGCGTCCCGGCTCAGTCTATGATGCCAACGACGAAGCCCAGTTCGCCGAGCTGTACACCCTGGGCGAGCTGACCAAGATCGCCTGGGAGTACGACGTCCAGGTGATGATCGAGGGGCCGGGCCATGTGCCCATGCACATGATAGAGCGCAACATGACGGAGCAGCTGGAACACTGCCACGAGGCGCCCTTCTATACGTTGGGCCCGCTCACCACAGACATAGCCCCCGGCTACGATCACTTCACCTCCGGCATAGGCGCCGCCATGATCGGCTGGTACGGCTGCGCCATGCTCTGCTACGTTACCCCCAAGGAGCACCTGGGGCTGCCGAACAAGGAGGACGTGAAGCAAGGCCTCATCACCTACAAGATCGCCGCCCACGCCGCGGATCTCGCCAAGGGTCACCCGGGCGCCCAGATCCGCGACAACGCCATGTCCAAGGCGCGCTTCGAGTTCCGCTGGGAGGATCAGTTCAATCTGGCGCTGGATCCCGAAACCGCCCGCGCCTACCACGACGAGACTCTGCCCCAGGAGTCCGGCAAGGTGGCGCACTTCTGCTCCATGTGCGGCCCCAAGTTCTGCTCCATGAAGATCACCCAGGACGTGCGCGACTATGCGGCCAGCCTGGAAGCGGTCGAGGTGAAGCTGGTGGGCATGGATGGCCAGCAGGAGCGGGTGGTGGCCGAGGTGGAAAGCGGCATGAGTCGCATGGCTGAGACCTTCAAGGAGAAGGGGAGCGAACTCTACCATCAGGCGGCGGCCCTCAAACCGGCGCGGGAGGAGGCATGAACAGCCGACCCATAGTCTGGACCATAGCCGGTTCCGACTCGGGGGGCGGCGCCGGTATTCAGGCCGATCTGCACACATTGCACAGCCTGGGTGTACACGGCTGCTCCGTCATCTCCGCCATCACGGCCCAGAATTCGGTGGCGGTGAAGATGGTCGACCCAGTGCTGATGCAGACCTTCTGCGCCCAGATCGACGCCCTCGGCGTCGATCTGCCGGCGGCGGCCATCAAGATAGGCCTGCTGCCGACCCGGCTCCATGTGGAGGTGTTGGCCCGGCGGCTCGATACTCTGGCAGCGCCTTTTGTGGTCTACGACCCGGTGGCGATTGCCAGCACGGGCACCCCCATGGCCGAAGCCAATATGCTGGCGGCGGTGCGTGAGCAGCTGCTGCCGCGCCTCTCCCTCATCACCCCCAATGGCCCCGAGCTGGAGGCGCTGACCGGCATTCCCGCCAGCAGCCCTGAGCTGGTGCGGGCGGGGGCGGCGCGACTGCGGGAACTCGGCGCCCGCGCCGTGCTGGTCAAGGGCGGCCATCTGGGCTGGAGCGACGAGCTCTGCCTCGATTACTACCAGGACGAGCACCGCGAGTTCTGGCTAGGGGCGCCACGCCTCGACACCCGCCACGGCCACGGCACCGGTTGTTGTTATGCCAGCGCCATTGCCGCCGTGGTGGCGCAGGATCACCCGGTCGATGACGCCATCACGCTGGCGCGCGCCTACCTGCAGCAAGGCTTGGCAGGGGCGCAAGGGGTGGGGGCCGGCCCGGGCCCCATAGCCCATCTCGGCTGGCCGACCAGTCTCGCGCACTTTCCCCGCGCCGTATTGGCGGGGTCGAGCCTGGATCGCCGTTTTGGTCTCTATCCCGCCAGCGAGGCTCGCCTGCCGGATGGCCCCTTCGCCCAAACCGAACATCGGCTCGGCCTCTATCCTGTGGTGGATTCGGTCAAGTGGCTCAGGCGCCTGCTGGGGGCCGGGGTCAAGACCATCCAGCTGCGCATCAAGAACCTGCCCGCCGCCCAGGTTGCGCCAGCGATAGCCGAGGCGGTGGCGCTCGGTCGCCGCTTTGGTGCGAGGCTCTTTATCAACGACCATTGGCAGCAGGCCATAGCCGCCGGTGCCTGGGGCGTGCATCTGGGGCAGGAGGACATGGAGACGGCGGATCTCGCCGCCATCCAGGCCGCCGGCCTGCGCCTCGGTCTCTCCACCCACGGCTACTTCGAGCTGATGCGGGCCCGGGAGCTGGCCCCTTCCTATATAGCGCTGGGTCATATCTTCCCCACCAATACCAAGCAGATGCCGTCCCGCCCGCAGGGGCTGGTGCGGCTGCAACGCTACCGGGCACTCATGTGCGACTGGCCGACGGTCGCCATCGGCGGCATCGGCGAGGATAGGGTGGCTGCGGTGCAGGCAAGCGGGGTGGGCAGCATTGCCCTGGTCTCTGCCATCACGGCCAGCGACGACTGGCAGGGGGCGACCGAGCGGCTGCTGGCGGCCGTGGGAGCGGGGGATGAGCCCTGCTCTGCGCTTACCCATCAGGCCATCACGCAGCAGGAGGCCGATCATGCTCTCTGATGCTGAATACCTGCGCTACGGCAGGCAGCTGATGCTGAGCGAAATCGGCGAGGCGGGGCAGGCGAGGCTGAAAGAGGCATCCGTGCTGATCGTCGGCCTCGGTGGGCTCGGCTCGCCGTTGGCGCTCTATCTGGCCGGAGCCGGGGTGGGCACCTTGTGGCTCGCCGACGGCGACGTGGTGGATTCCAGCAACCTGCCGCGCCAGATCCTGTTCGATTCCGAGGCGGTCAATCGCTCCAAGGCCGAGCTGGCCCGCGAGCGGTTGGCGACCCACAACCCCCATGTGGAGCTGATTGCCATCAATCAGCGGCTCGATGAGCAGAGCCTGCCAGCCTTCGTGGCCGAGGTGGATCTGGTTGTCGACTGCTGCGACAACCTGGCCAGCCGTCACGCCATCAACGCCGTCTGCGTGGCTCATAACAAGCCCTGGATCTCGGCCGCCGCCGTCGGCTGGCAGGGTCAGCTGATGGTGCGAGCCACCCCCGAACAGGCCTGCTACGCCTGCCTCTATCCGCTGGATACCCGCATCACGGAGAGCTGCCAGAGCAGCGGCGTCACAGGCCCCTTGGTGGGGGTGATGGGCGCCTTGCAGGCGCTGGAAGCCCTGCGTCTGCTGCTGGGCAAACCCAGCCCGGTTGCGGGAACCCTGCGCCGTTTCGATGCCCTGACCCACGAGTGGCAGACCCTGGGGTTGTCCCCCGATCCCGCCTGCCCTGTGTGCGGCAGCGTCACCCTTGCCCAGCCCATGGAGGATGCGCAATGAAGATCCGATTGAACGACAGCGAGCTGGTGCTGACGACCAGCCCGGATAACCAGATCAGCGTGGCCGAGCTGCTGGCGGCCCGCGAGGTAGCCCCGCAAGGGGTGGCGGTGGCCCTCAACGGCGCCGTGCTGCCCCGCAGCCGCTGGCCAGACACCCGACTCAATGACGGGGACCAGATCCACCTTTTCACTGCCATCGCCGGAGGCTGAGATGCTGACCATAGCCGACCATGAATTTTCGTCCCGTCTCTTTACCGGCACAGGCAAGTTTGCCCGCCCGGATCTGATGGCGGCCGCCATCGAAGCAAGCGGCTCCCGGCTGGTGACCATGGCCATCAAGCGCCTCGAACCCGGCAAGCGCCACGACGATATCCTCACCCCGCTGCTCAAACTCGGGGTCAAGCTGCTGCCCAACACCTCGGGCGCCAAGACGGCCGCCGAGGCGGTGTTTGCCGCCCATCTGGCCCGGGAGGCGCTCGGTACAAACTGGCTGAAACTCGAGATCCACCCCGATCCCAAATATCTGCTGCCCGATCCCATAGAGACCCTCAAGGCGGCCGAACAGCTGGTGAAAGAGGGTTTCGTGGTGCTGCCCTACTGCGGGGCCGATCCCGTGCTCTGCAAGCGGCTCGAAGAGGTGGGCTGCGCCGCCGTCATGCCGCTCGGCGCCCCCATCGGCTCCAATCAGGGGCTGGTGACCCGGGATTTCCTCGCCATCATCATCGAACAGGCGCGGGTGCCCGTGGTGGTGGATGCGGGGATAGGTGCGCCGAGCCACGCCGCCGCCGCCTTTGAGCTGGGTGCCGACGCCGTGCTGGTCAACACCGCCATCGCCGTGAGCCGGGATCCGGTCGCCATGGGCCGCGCCTTCGCGCTCGCCTGCGAGGCCGGTCGCAGCGCCTATGAGGCGGGCCTCGGCGCGCGCGGTCTGCAAGCCAGCGCCTCCAGCCCGCTTACCGATTTTCTGGAGGCCTTATGAGCCTGAGCACTGGGCAAGACTCGGTGGTGATGGCCTCTCTCGCCCCGATTCCCGAGATGGATGGGATCCGCTCCCCTCTGCCTGTGGGAGAGGGGGTGAGGGCCGCAGCTGAGACAAAGGAAGCAAGCTTTGTCGAGCGCTGGCGCGAGCTGGAGTGGGACGATATCGGCATGCAGATCCGTGCCAAGACGACCCGGGATGTCGAGCTGGCGCTGGCCAATCCGCGCCGCACCCTGCAGGACTTTATGGCGCTGATCTCCCCGGCCGCCGAGCCCTTCCTGCCCCGGATGGCGGAGCTGGCGGAGCGCCTCACCCGCCAGCGTTTCGGCAATACGGTGGGCTTCTATGTGCCCCTCTATCTGTCGAACCTCTGTGCCAACGACTGCTCCTACTGCGGCTTCTCCATGAGCAATCGCTTGAAGCGCAAGACCTTGAATAGCGATGAGATTGAGCGGGAATGTCTGGCCATCAAGGCGCGCGGCTTCGACAGCGTGCTGCTGGTGACAGGCGAGCACGAGAGCAAGGTGGGCATGGCCTATTTTCGTGAGCAGCTGCCGCAGATCCGCCGCCATTTCAGCGCGTTGGCGATGGAGGTGCAGCCCCTGTCGCAGGCCGATTACGCCGAGCTCAAGACCCTGGGGCTGGATGCCGTCATGGTCTATCAGGAGACCTATCACGCCCCCAGTTACGCCCGCCATCACCTGCGCGGCAACAAGCAGGACATAGAGTGGCGGCTCGCCACCCCGGAGCGGCTGGGCAGGGCCGGCATCGACAAGATAGGGTTGGGGGCGCTGATCGGCCTCTCATCTGATTGGCGCATCGACAGCTATTTCGTGGCCGAGCACCTGAGCTGGCTTGAGCGCCACCACTGGCAGAGCCGCTATTCGCTCTCCTTCCCGCGCCTGCGTCCCTGCACCGGCGGCCTGCAGCCCGAGGTGGTGATGTCGGACAGGCAACTGGTGCAGCTCATCTGCGCCTGGCGCCTCTTCTCGCCAACTCTGGAGTTGTCGCTGTCGACCCGGGAATCCCCTGCGTTTCGCAACGGCGCCCTGCGCCTCGGCATCACCCAGATGTCGGCGGAATCGCGCACCCAGCCGGGCGGTTATGCGGAAGGGGACAAGGAGGAGCTGGAGCAGTTTGCCATCCACGACGACAGATCCCTCGGTGAGGTAGCCGATGCCGTCAGGCAGGCTGGGTTGCAGCCGGTGTTCAAGGACTGGGAGGCGTTTTTGGGCCGATAGGGGCGGCCAGGCCCCCCTTGGCTGGGTAGCTGCCCGGCATGGCGGCTGGATTCCGCTGCCTGTGGCAAGCCTGATGGCACGGCGTCGCCGTGCCGTCGTAGGGTCGATTAGCCGTCAGGCGTAATCGTCCGTTCCGAGTTACGGGGGAAATGGCACGGCCTTGCCGTGCAGGACGCGAGGCCGCTGGCCTCGAAGGGGTTTCGCCCGCCCTTCGGGCTTGGGCGAGTAACTTTTCTTTGCGTGGCCAAAGAAAAGTCACCAAAAGAAAGGCCACCCCCGCCAATCCGACCGCTACGCGGTTGCCCTCGGGTCAGGTGCAAGGTCGGACGGACCGCCGCAGACGGCACATCCCTGTGCCGGCTGCGTCTGCACCATCATCCCTGATGGCGCTCCTGACCTTGCCCCTTCCCCTCGGCGGATTGGAGGGGGAACCAAGACCGCGCCCGCCATAACATCAGGGCAATTGTAGGGTGCAATAAGCGAAGCGCATTGCACCGCCAACAAGCTTGCCATGGTAAGCGGTGCAATTCACGTTGTTCATTGCACCCTACAGATTCCTGTTATTTGAGCCACATTTATCTCCATGGCTGATGATAGGGGGGCTGGATGGCAGATTACAGGCGGGCATGGCAACCGGGGGGAACCTGGTTTTTTACGGTGGTCTTGGCCGATCGCCATAATAACCATCTGCTGACCGAGCGGATTGATCTGCTCAGACAGGTTGTCAGAGAGGTGCAAGAGCGCCATCCATTCCGGATCCACGGCTGGGTTGTCTTGCCTGAACATCTACATGCCTTGCTGGAGCTGCCGCAAGGGGATACCAACTTTCCGCTACGCTGGCGCCGAATCAAGAGCAAGTTTTCGCGAGCAATCCCCAATTCAGAGGCTCGCTCAGAATCTCGTTGGAATCGTGGTGAGCGGGGTATTTGGCAGAGGCGTTATTGGGAACATTTGATCCGGGATCAAGAAGATTTCAATCATCACCTCGATTACATACATATCAACCCCGTCAAACATGGATTGGTGACAGCCCCGCGAGATTGGCCTTATTCCACCTTCCATCGCTGGGTTCAGCAGGGCAGGTATCCATTATCGTGGGGAGATACCGCCATGCCAGAATATGAAGTACCACACGACAATAAATAAACAGCGTTAACGTAGGGTGCAATAAGCGGAGCGCATTGCACCATTTTTGGCATATTGTGGTTGGGTGTATTGAGGTGCAATTCACTTCGTTCATTGCACCCTACGGCACTGGAGCCGTTCGCCATTCACGATGCTCGCCCGCTGGGTGAGGTAGCCGCCGCCGTCAGGCAGGCGGGGTTGCAGCCGGTGTTCAAGGACTGGGAATCGTTTTTGGGCCGATAGGGATAGGGGAGGGAGTTCGGCCAAACTCCGCGCCTGTGGCAAGAGGGCATGGTGTTACCGTGCAGGACGCGAGGCCATTGGCCTCGAAGGGGTTTCGCCCGCCCTTCGGGCCGGGGCGAGTGACTTTGGAAAGACCCAAAGTCACCAAAGGTCTTCTCCCCCGCCAATCCGACCGCTACGCGGTTGCCCTCGGGTCAGGCGCAAGGTCGGACGGACCGCCGCAGACGGCACATCCCTGTGCCGGCTGCGTCTGCGCCATCATCCCTGATGGCGCTCCTGACCTTGCCCCTTCCCCTCGGCGGATTGGAGGGGGAACCAATATCGTGCCCGCCCAATCTTTCGAATCAACGTATGTCATCGGAGCCTATGCTGTTCGGCTCAACTACATGTGCCCCAATATTGACTCTAGTCAGAACTGTGAAAAAATTTAAATGCTGATAACCAAAAAACGTTAAGTAGTTTTTATTTTTAGTTTTTTCACACTATCGGCCCTACAAATATTCGAGTAATCCGTTTTAATTTTCTCTATGGTCTCAAAAACATGGTTAAAACCGGAGAAATCTATACTTTCTTTGTTTTTTTTCGACAACTGCTGTTGCGAATATGTTCTTTCCATAGTGTTTGTCATGTGAGTACTCATTTTTAGTGGTAAAGCTTTTTCCGCCAAGTTTGACATCAAGTACAGAGTCGTCAAATAGATCTTCTATAGATGCATCATCTTTCTTTATATTTGGGACTATAAGAAGATATAAGTTACAACAGACGTGTGCATAGAGTGATTTTTTTAATGAAGATATACCATTTAAAGTGGTTTCACCATCTGAAGTTACTAGTCGGCATTGACCTTCCTTTTGAAGACTACCGATGATTTTTGGAAGACCATCATCGTTATCAAGTATGATTATCGTTGGTTGTTTTGGCCCAGGTGCTTGATAGCTAGAGTAATTTTCTCGATAGTTTTTTATAAAATCAGATAAATATGGAGTTCCTCCATGTAGTGATAGAAGATATTTTGTTCTCCTTGTGTATTTGAAAAATTCAAAATTAGCTAAACCATCTTTGTCTACTAGCGATGGATATGATTTATGTAATGATTTTATCGCGCAGCGAAGGTATATGATGTCGGTTTTTCCTTCACAGACGACTGTTGTCTTCTCATTACCATAAAAACTCTTGTAAAATAGAAATCTGCTGAAGGTTTTTTCCCTGCTACTGAACAGTGGCGCCTTATTGTTTCCATGCCTTGCCAATACATATAATGGATTTGTTTGTATCGGTTTTTTTATTTTGTTTAAGTAATCAATTTGATCAATAAAGTTTAGTTGGCCATACAGTTGCGATAATGTACCTTTTTTTTCTTCTTCACTGTCATCAAGTATGTAGTAAGATCCTGTTCTAAAAAGAGATTCACATTTTGATCTAACGCTTTTCCAATATTCTTTTTTTACATTAACCTTCTTGTTCACTATCAGGCCAGTGACATCTTGACGTGATGAACGATATTGAATTCTGGTTTTGGTTGAATTTATCTCAAAGCCAGAACGGAGAATTTCTTGTCTTAGTTTTTTTCCTATTACGTATTCATCGTTCTCAATTCTAGCCAGCGATGTTGGAAAGATACACTCTCTTGTTGAAAATGTAATATCGTCAGCATATCGAGTATAAAAACATGAATGTCTACTCGCTAATTGAGAAAGTCTAATATCTAAGGAATGTGTGATTAGGTTACTTATAATTGGTGAGCAAGGACTACCTTGAGGTAACGAATTGTTGTGGCAAGCTATTTGCGCTATTACTGTCGCAATATCTGGATGAAGATCAAAGTTTCTATTTTTAATAAAGAAACCTCTAACTCTGCCAAAGTTAAAGCAATCAAAAAAATCCTTCAAGTCTATATTTAATACGTTATTTTTGTTTTTATGACATGTCGCATTTGTATATATAGATTTTTCTCTCATAAATCCATGGGAGAGATTAGAACTGTGCTCATGTTGTTTTGTTATTTGTTCTAGACAGTCTTGCAACATTAAAGATAGCTTTTTTTGTATTATCTTTAATTCTCTTTGAGGTGCGCAAATAGTCCTTTCACCACCTTTTTTTTTGGGTATTTTAAATTTTGCATATAAACTTGAAACTTTCTTCCTATATAAAGCGTTGGTAAGTGTTGAAGTGTTTATATCTAAAATGTCTGCCAAATCTTTTTTTGTTTGAGCATTTTGTAGATTTATTAGGATGGACACAGATTCCTCCGTAGATAGTGGCTTATGGGCACTCCTACGCAAGCGCGCGACATCTCAGCGTGGTGCTGATATCGCTTAGGGGGCAGTCCAACGGACATTTTTTTCACAGACTCCGAAACAAAGTCAAAAATCTGCCCATAAGCCAAGGGAAAGGATAGCGAAGGAGGATTACATTATAAACTGTAATTTCTTTGATCTGTGATAGAGTTCAAAATGCTCTTTTCATAGATATGTTTAGTTCAGTTTTTTAAGGGTGATTTTTAAATTGAAATTAATTTTCCTTTGATTAACCCACATGCTCTAAAGCGTAAATATCCCCGCCGCCAATCAACTGCAAATTCTGGCTGATCTGCTCCACCGGCCAATTCCACCAGGCGAGGGTGTTGAGGCGGGCTATGGTGTCGTCGTCGAAGCGGTAGCGGATCACCCTGGCTGGGTTGCCGCCGACAACGGCGTAGGCGGGTACGTCGCCGGTGACCACGGAGCGGGCGGCGATGATGGCGCCGTTGCCGACCTTGACGCCCGGCATGATAAGCGCGTCATAGCCTATCCAGACATCGTTGCCAATCACCGTATCCCCCTTGTAAGGAAGCGTGCCCGGTGCGGGGGCTGCGCTCTCCCAGCCGTTGCCGAAGATAAAGAAGGGGTAGGTGGAGAAGCCGGAGGTCTGGTGGTTGGCACCGTTCATGATGAACTTGACCCCGCGGGCGATGGCGCAGAACTTGCCGATGACCAGTTTGTCGCCGATGAAGGGGAAGTGATAGAGGACGTTGCGCTCAAAGCCTGCCGAGTCTTCCGGGTCGTCGTAATAGCTGTAATCGCCCACTTCGATATTGGGCCCCTTGATGGTGTTCTTGATAAAGCACACCTGGGGGAAGCCCTTCATGGGGTGGGGGTTGGCGGGATCGGGTCCGTGCAAGGTGCTCTCCTTTCGAATCTGTCAGCACAATACCGTAAAGGAAGTTGATGGCGGTCTACCACCTTTTTGTGGTGCAGCACCGGCCGGGTGCGGGTTGGCCAGGCTCTGTCGTCCCGTGTCATCTGGCGTATCGACCCGGGGCGGGTTTGTCTCTAGCATGGAGCCGATGCGGGGCAAGGGCTCCGCCACGGGCTTTTGGTGAAGTCCGTCCTACGGACTTTTGGCGGAGAGAACAAGATGAAGATGCGTCACCTGCTCATGCTGAGCGCCCTGCTGCTGGGCGGCTGTGCGGTCAATCCCTACGACGGCACTCAGGCCCCGGTCAGTGAACCGGACCAGCCAGTGAGCCAGCCGGACAAACCTGTTACCAAGCCGGATGCCGGGGCGCCCCTGCCCAAGCCGGTGGCCCCGACCGGGCTGGCGCTGGCCATGGCGGATGCCTTCGTGCAGGCCCCCGAGGTGCGGGAGCTGGTGAAGAGCGGCAATCCCGTGCTGCTGCTCACCCCGCCCCGAGACGGCACCAATGACGAGCTCGATACCCGCACCATGGCGGCGGCCATGAGCAAGCGGATCCAGTCCAAAAGCGGTTTTCGCTTCGTCGATCCCGGTCAGGTCGCCGCCATCACGGGGCAGCTCGAGTATCAGCAGGGGGGCATGAACCCGGCATCCCTGGTGCGGCTCGGCCGCCAGACAGGGGCGGGTTACATGCTCTATGGGGATCTGGTGTCCGAGGGGAGTCGCTATCGGCTCACCATGAGCCTGATGGAGCTGCGCAGTGGCGAGCTGCTCTGGAACGGCAGCCGCTCCGCCAGCCACTGACGATGCCGAAGGGCTGGCAAGTTTGTCAGCCCTTCACTCTTTGGCCGGTGCAAGCTGGTTAAGGTAATCGAGCAGCGAGAAGGGATGTGCAAAGCCAGTCATCGCGGCCAGCCTGTCCAGCTCTATCTGTCCTACTTGCTGGAGTTGTGCCTGCTGGGCAGGCGCGAGTGTCGTGGCGCTTGTCTTGATCAAGGTATCTAGCAAGGTGCGGTCTCCCGCGACAGCCTGATGGAACGCCTTGAGCGCCAAGTCATCCACCGCTGCGGCGGTGCAGCGTTCCATGCTCTTCTCATGCAGATAGATAAGCACGGTCGCCTGTTGTTCCCTCTCCAACGACCAGAAACGATCCTCTTTGGGTGGCAACGCGGGCTTGTGCCGGGCCTTGCTCGCCTCACATCGTTCAAACGCCGGATCCAGATCGTGCAGCGACAGGGCCATGACACCTTGGCCTGTTGTCAGCAACAGGCACAGTGCACCCACGGTCCAGCTGATGAGCTTGGGTTTTGACTTGCCCTCAGTGGTGAGCGGGGACAGTGACTTCATGCCTGCTTCTTCAGAAAATAGGTGATATGCCCCGGCGGCATATCCGGCAGTTCGCCAAAGACGGTGTAGCCCTGTTTCTGGTAGAAGGGCAGCGCCTGGAAACTGGTGGTTTCCAGATGAAAGTGGGTGATGCCCTGGTCGCGGGCATATTGCTCCATGGCGCCGAGCAGGCGGGCGCCCCAGCCATCCTGGCGGATGCGCTCGTCGATCCAGAGCCAGTCCACGTGCAGCCAGCCCCACTTGATATCGGCGAGGATGCCGCCCAGCACCTTGCCCTGTTCATCCTTGATAAAGCTGGCGATCCGCTCGCGCAGGTGTGTGCCCGCCTTGTCCGTGTTGTAGCCAGACAGGCCGATCCGCAGGGCATCGAGCTCCTCATCCTGCGGCGGTAGGGGTGGGGTCAGTCGCATATTGGCTCCAGGTCCATGAAAATAGCCTCAATAAATAATGGCTTGGACTCAAGCTAGTCAAGCCCTCTGACCACGGAACCGGACATCCGCCATTGCCCTGTGACCTGTTTCGATGAGCAGATAGATAAAGGCGTTGCTACCGGGGGTTCGTCAAATCTCGGGGAAATAGCAGGCGGCGATATCCACGGGCTGATCGGGGCAACCGGGGAGGTAGAATTGCCAGCCGGCGTCGGAGAAGGCACGCAGCTCGTTTTCGACGAATTTCAGGGCCAGGCTCAGGGCCTGCAGGGCATCGACGCCATAGATGAAGGTCTTGTCGCTCAGCCCCTCCAGCTTCACCTTGCAGCGCCAGTCGCCACTGGCGGATTTGGGGTCCGGCTCCGGCGCCTTGATCGCCATTTTCAGGGTTACTTGCTCGCCTTCGATGCTCACGGCCTCGAACTTGGCGGTCACTATGCTCTTCTTCATCTGGATATCCTTTCTCCGCTTGCCCACAATCCTGTTTCGCAAAGGCGATGAGCATGAAATGGTGAGTCTGGACAGACAGCAAAGACAGACTCAGGAAGGCCAGCCTAATGGAAGCGAGGGCGGGAAACAATCTGCGCACGCACGGCCTGTGAGGTGGCTTGAATATCCACGTGCCGCAGCCGACGAGTCTGGCTTGTTACCTGTTTCTCATCCGACCCAAGCTGACTGCGCATCTTATTTTCTTGAATGTATTGATTAATATCCATCAATGACAGGATCCGTTATTGGCCCAGAGCCAGCCTGGGTACGATAATCGGGATCAGGTGGCAAGTCTGGCGCTCGCCTCTCGGCAATCGGATTAAGGAAATGGTATGGCTCTCTCGGTCAAACAACTATACGAAGTGATGGCCCAGCTGCCTGATCCTGTCTTCATCCTGAGCGAGGATGGCTACTACATCGAATACATAGGCGGCGTGGAGCAGCAATCCTATCAGGATGGCAATCCGCTGGCGGGCAAGCGGCTGGCCGATGTGCTGCCCGCCGACATGGCGCAGTGGGTGATGGAGCAAGTTGCCCTGGCCCTGAGCTCGGGCCAGGTGCAGGTGGTGGAATACGGCCTGGCGGCGGTGGAGGTGGTGGGGATCGATTCCTCTGTGGGGCCGCAGGGGGAGCAGAGGTTCGAGGGCAAGATAGCCCCGCTGCCATCTCGTTACGATGGCAAGCGGGCGGTGGCCTGGGTGACCCGCAGCATCACCCGCCAGTACGAGCTGCAGCGGCGGCTCAAGCTGCAGAGCGAGACCGACCAGCTCACCGGCCTCTACAACCGCCGCTTCTTCTTTGAACACTGCCAGCAGCAAAGGGTGAACCCCGAGAGCAGTGGCCTCATCATGCTGGATATAGATCACTTCAAGCAGATCAACGATCGCTTCGGCCATCAGCAGGGTGACAGGGCGTTGCAGCGTTTCTGCGAGTGCGTGGCGGCCCAGTTGCGGAGCGAAGACCTGTTTGTGCGCAGTGGTGGCGAAGAATTCCTGATCCTGTTGCCAAGGCTGGGTGAGTCAGAGCTATGCATGATAGCGGAGCGGATCCGTGCCGCCGTGGAGGCACTGGCGCCTGATCCAGTGGCCTTCACCGTCAGTCTGGGCACGACTCTGGTGACGCCGGGGGAAGAGATCAACCTGGCATTGGCGCGTGCCGATGAGTGGTTGTATCGGGCCAAACGGGCGGGGCGCAACCGGGTTGCTCATTGCCCGGCAACCTGATGACGGGGACTGTACTTGTTGCATGAAACAAGTTGATTTATATCGGTAAAATCCATCAATGACACCGATGTCAATTGGGTCGAAATATGACTCGCTTATTCCGCTGATATTCCCGGCTTGATGGTGTTAATATTATCGGCCTGATTGCTGATTTTATTCATGTTGTTGGACAACGGGCAGAGGTTTTGTCTTATGTTATCAGCCGGGAATGAACTGGTCATATTGAGACCAAAATGATACATCTCATTGTCTTTTGAAACAATTCTATTCAAACAGTCATGAATTATTAACCTTGACCTTTATGGCGATTTCAACGATGGTAGCGTGACATTCCCGTTTCATATTGGCTGTCTTATTGACCGCTGGCGGGTTTGCTTTTTCTACAATCTGGTTGATGTGCACAGACATATCACCCGCCTATTACACGGGCTAATAAAATAACAAAGATGACAGACAAATAAGGTGTATATCGCAATGAGTATTGCTATTGCTGAAAAGAAGAACCCAGCTTCAAAGTTGAAATGGGAGAAAAGTGATTCGGTATGGACCATGGGCTTATATGCCACTGCAGTCGGTGCCGGTACACTCTTTCTCCCTATTACCGTGGGCAGTAATTCCCCGGTTATTTTGCTGTTTATATTATTGATGGCATTCCCACTCTCTTATTATTCCCACCGAGCGCTGAGTCGCCTGGTATTATCCAGCTCCCATCGGGAAGGGGATATTACCCATGTGGTGGAGGAGCACTTCGGTGCCAAGGCGGGCAAGCTGCTGATGCTGGTCTATTTGATGGCCTTCTACCCCATCATTCTGGTCTACAGCATCTCCATCACCAATGCCATCGAGAGCTTCATGGTGCATCAGTTGGGGGGCGCCGTGCTGAGCCGTGGTTGGCTGGTGCTGGCGGTGATGCTGGGTCTGCATCTTATTCTGCTGACCGGCAAACAGGTGGTGGTGTCGGCCATCAGCGTGCTGGCGCTGCCCATGGTCGCCTTCCTGCTCGGCATCTCCGTTTATCTGCTGCCCCAGTGGAGCCTCTCCTATTTCACCGAGAGTCAGGCGGTGGAGTGGCGCGATCCCGCCTTCTGGAAATCTCTCTGGCTGATAGTGCCTGTGATGGTTTTCTCGTTCAGCCATGCCCCCATCATCTCCTCCTTTACTGCCGCCCAGAAGAAGCGCTGCCATGTGAGCGCCGACGTGCGCAGCAAGCGCATCATCAAGTGCAGCAGTCTGCTGATCTGCGGCAGCGTGCTGTTTTTTGTCATCAGCTGCGTGATGAGCCTGAGTCAGGCGGAAATGGCGCTGGCCCGCACCGACAATATTTCCGTGCTGTCGGCGCTGGCGAACAAGTTTTCCAATCCGCTGATCGCCTATGTGGGTCCGCTCATCGCCATTCTGGCCATGTCCAAATCCTTCCTCGGCACCTCCATGGGGGTGAGCGAGGGGACGGTGAGCATGGTGAGCGGCGCCTGTCAGGGGCTGGGGCTCTCCCTCAGGGAGGTCACCATAGCCCGGGTCTCATCCGTCATCCTGTTTGTCGTGACCGGGATCATCACCTATCTGAACCCCAATGTGCTGGACATCATAGAGAAGGTGAGCGGACCGCTGATCGCAGTGATCCTGTTCCTGCTGCCGGCCTACTCCATCTATCGCCTGCCGGCGCTCGCGCGCTATCGCGGGCCCAGCACACTGTTCGTGATGGTGGTGGGGCTGCTCGCCATCTCGGCCCTCATCTACGATCTGCTCTGACGAGCGAGAGACGGCGCAAAACAACAGGGGCGACCATTTGGTCGCCCCTTTTTCATGCCCGCGTCGTCAGCTCAGCAGGGTCGAGACGCTCTGCCCCGCCATCAGCAGACCTATGGCCAGCGCACTGAACCAGACCAGGGTCGCACTGACCAGCAGGTAGCCGCTGGCGACGAACAAGCCGTCCCGCTGCAACATGCCGATGGCCAGCAGCAAGATGGCCCAGGCGGGCATGGCATTGGTGAAGGGAATGGCCCCGAGCGGCAGCATCAGCAGCAGGGCCGCCAGCATGAGCAGCAGGCCGTTGCAGCGGTTGATGGTGCCGCTGCCGGTCAGCAGCAGGAAGCGCGGGCGAATGAAGCGATCGATGCGGGCCAGCAGGTCGGCGCCCTTGTGCAGGGTCGGCTTGAGCTGATCGGCGGCGAAGCGGCGCTCCATCAGGATGGCGGGCAGCCAGGGCACCCGGTTGAGGGTGATGCCGATGCCGATAAACAGGATCAGCAGGCCAAACGGGGTGCTGACGCCCGGGATGGAAACAGGCAGCAGGAAGGGCACAGTGAGCAGCACGCAAAACAGCAGCATGCCCTGCTCACCCACCAGGGCCAGCATCTGGCGCAGGCTGATATGGCTCTCCTCGATGGCGTGGGCGGTCGCCCGCAGGGTGTCGGAGAGCTTGTGTTGTGGGTCTTTGAGTTGCGCGGCAACCATTCCCGTATGTCCTTCTGGTGACTTGAACCGGCTCACCATGAGCCGGTTGCGCGCCAGCATACGTGGCAGAGGTTAATCCCCGATGAATAACGGCCGCGGTGGTGAGCGGGGTGGTGGCGGGAGATGGTCGCGGCAACAGAGTGTGATCCTCCCTGCGAAAATGGGTTGATACAGGCCAGGTTTAGGATGGGGGTCAGGGGGCTCTGATATGCTTGGTGGGCACTGGTGCACAAGCAGAGGAACTCTGATGAAACGAGCAGGGATCATGATGATGGGGCTCTTGCTGCCGCTGGGGCAGGCCTGGAGCGCCGACGGTGAGGCTGGGCTTGGCTGGCAGGTGACGCCGTTTTTCGGCTACAGCTCGTCCATCGACTTCGAGGCAAACGATGACCCGCAGCCCATGCCAGTCTCCACCCAGCTGCAATCCTTGCAGGGGGAGAGCTCCGGCAGTTGGGGCTTGTTCATCAGCAAGGAGGTGGATGACCCCGGCATGATAGAGCTGCTCTACAGCCACCAATCCACCCGCCTCTCCCCGGATCAGTCGGAGCGGCTGACGGTGGACACGCTGCACTTCGCCGGGGCCCTCACCCTGTCGGACAACCTGATGGCCCCCTACATAGGCGCCGGCATAGGGGCGACGCGCTTCGCCGCCTACGACAGCGAGGTGGCTCCCTCAATGTCGCTGGCGCTCGGGGTACAGCCGCGTCTGACCGAGCGTCTGGCGCTGCGGGCCGAGGTGCGCGGCTACGGCACCCTGGTCAACGACAACAGCCAGTTCCTCTGCAACCCGGATAACTGCGTGTTCAAGGTGCGCGGCGAGCTGGTGACCCAGTGGCAGGCCAATATCGGCCTGACTCTGAGGTTTTGAGTCCCATTATGGGGCGGCTCGTCCCACAGGAGCAGGCGCCTTGAATGTGTTGCAACCACTGCCCCGCGAACTCCCCATCCTGCGGACTCCGCGGCTATTGCTGCGTCCGCTCGGCGAGCAAGACAGCGCGGATCTGTTCGCCATCTACGGGGATCCTGCTGTGATGCGTTTCGTCGGGGAGCCGCCTTTCCCTGAACTCGCCACAGTGGCGCAGATGTTGGCAAGCGTAGAGCGCTTGCTGGCAACGGGGGCATCTCTGGAGTGGGGGCTGGTAGCACGCGACCGCGGCCGCCTGATCGGTACCTGCGGCTTGCACAGTTTCGAGGCTGCTTTCTGTCAGGCCGAGCTGGGCTGCATGCTGGCCCGCAGCCATTGGGGACGGGGCCTGATGGGCGAGGCACTGAACTGCCTGATGGAGTATGCCGGGCAGCTGGGCATCGCCACTCTGCTGGCGGATATCGAACCGGACAATCTGCCCAGCCAGCGGCTGTTTCGGCGGCTGGGCTTTGTCTGGCAGCGGGATACCCATTACCAGCGGAGGCTGGCTGATGTGATCACGGGATGCCGCGGGTGATCCGGCTAAGGGGCTCGTTGATGTCGAACAGCTTGTACTGCACCGCGCTGGCGCCCATGGTGAGCACCCGCTGCTCGTGCATTGTCGCGTAGGCGAGGGCGCTGGCCTCATCCTCGAACAGATAGATGCCGCCCGCCTCGCCGGTGCGCGGGTTCTCGGTCCAGATCTTGGAGATGAAGCCGGGCTCCCGGCTGATGGACTCGGCCAGCGGCATGGCGGCGGCTGTCAGTGCCGGCCCCATCTGCTCGGCGGGGAAATTGAAATGGATTTGCAGCAAACTGGGCATGATGCACCTCTCGTGCGGATGGAGTGACAGAGTCCGCATCATAGGAAGCCGGCATCTTGTCCGCAAGAAGGCACCTTTTCGTGGCATAGTTACCGCAAAGTAACCACTCGCGAGCCATCACGTGTCCCCACTCCCTTGCCCCGCCTACCAGGTGCTGCGGCTGCTGACCGGTAAATGGAAACCGGCCATCCTGTTTCATCTGCGCAGCCAGACCCTGCGTTTTGGCGACCTGCGCCGCTGCCTGCCCGAGGTGAGCCAGAAGGTGCTCACCGCCCAGCTCAAGGAGCTGGAGAGCGACGGCGTCATCATTCGCACCCTCCATCCCGATGTGCCGCCCCGGGTGGAGTACGCCCTGAGCCCGCTTGGCGTCGCCCTGCTGCCCCTGCTCCAGCAGATTCACGACTTCGCGCTGAGCCACGCCGACCTGTTGGTGCGGGCCGGGGATGGCCCGGCGAGCGAGCCACACTCAGCCGCCATCGAACGGGGTTAGTCTGGCGCCGACCAGACCATCACCCACTCGGCGCAGCCGGTGTGGGGATCCCGTTGTTCACTCTCGATCTGAAAGCCTTGAGATAGATAGAAGTCGCAAGCGGCCAGGTTCTGCCGGTACACCTGCAGTCGCAGGGCCGGCCGCTGCCGTTTGGCGTGGGCCAGCAGGGCCTTGCCATAGCCGCGTCCCTGCTGCTGCGGGGCAACGAAGATGGCGGCCAGGGTCTCTTCATACAGGGAATAAAACCCCAGCGCAGAGCCATCTTGCCAGAGCATATAAGAGTCGGCGGCGGGCAGGTAGGTCTCCCGCATCGGCGCCAGGTTGGCGTGCCAGTAAGCCGGGTCGATGAAGTGGTGGGCCTGCAAAGAGGCTTCCAGCCAGATGGCGAGGACGGCCTCGGTGTCGGCCGGGGTGAAGGAGCGGATCTGCATGGGTGTCTCGTCTGGATTCGTCACAAGAGGGGTATGGTAACAGCGCCAGCCTGGCCGTCACCCGGCGGTTGGCCAAAGTGGCGCCCCCATAACAAAAAAGGCGACCCGCGGGTCGCCTGTTGCCGCTTAACCGGCGTAGGGGAGGGAGGAGTGGTGCAGCACTATGCGCACCTTGCCGTCGTCCCCCTTCTTGAAGCCCCAGGTCTTGTCGACCGTGGTCTCCTTGTTGTCCCTGTCTATCAGGTGAACCTTGCCCATGGTGAGGGCCATGTCGCCGTTGATGTAGACGGCGGCGTTGTCGTAGTTGTAACTTTTCCAGTTCTTGAGGGCGAAGCCGGTGTCGGCGGGGTAGGCCTGATTGTTGCCGACGAAGTAGGCCAGCGCCCCCTCCTGGTTGAGGCGGAAGGTCTGTTCGCCCCCGGCCAGGGTGGGCTTGAACAGGACAGGGCCATTGTTGTAGCCGTAGGCACTGTCGAGCACGGCAGTGGCCGTCGTTTTGGCCTTCGCTATGCCACCGCTGCGGTAGTCATCGCTGATCTGGATCAGGGCCTTGCCCCAGGCATCCTGCGCGGCCTTGATCTCGGCCTCGGTGATGTTGTTGTTGGCGATCTCGGCGGCGCTGAGGGAGCCGCTGGCGGCGAGCAGAACGAGGACAAGGCCGGATTTCTTGGTGAACAGCGTTTTGGTGAACAACGTCATGGGATGATGACTCCTGGGTTCGCGTTTAAGGAGACCCGGAGTTTATCTATCCGCGATGAATAAAAATTGAACCAACCGTTCAGCCACGAGCAGGGAGGGATCGGCATTGCTCCCGTCTCCTCTCCCTCAATCTCAGATGTCTCTCGTCAGCGGGCGCGCAGCAAGCGACGGCTGGCCGGGGTTGCCGCCAGCAGCCGATAAGCGAGCAGGGAGAGGGCGAGCAAGGCCGGTACTTTCAGCAATTCCCACCAGAGCAACTTACCCTGCGGGCCAAAGATCATCAGCCATACCACCAGCATCATGTGCAGGCAGTAGAGGCCGAGCACTTTCGGAGCCTGGCGTTCCAGCCAGCTGCCTTGGCCCCAGCCCGGGTTGGCCAGCAGCAGGCCGAACAGGCCCAGGCCCCAGAGCAGCGAGCCGAGCAGGAAGTCGTGGCGGCTGAGGGGCACCGAGGCCCAGTGCAGCAGGCCCCAGGCTTCCAGGGCGTAGAGTGCCATCCCCACGATCAGCAGCAGGGCGCTGCGCTTGGCATCCGGCTGCCAGGCGCGAAAGCGCAGCTCGGCGCCCAGCGCCACGAACAGCAGCGAGAAGAAGGGGCCGTTGCGGGTCAGCAGGGCCCACTCGCCCCCGAGCAGCGGCTGGCCATAGGAGCCGCCGAGCAGGGCCAGCAGGTAGAGCAGCACACCGAGCACCAGCGCCAGCCGGGGCAGCCCAATCCGATGACACAGTGCCTGCAGCAAGACAGCCAGCATCAGGGCCGGCAGGAACCAGAGATGGATCATGCCACCCACCCACCAGGCGTTGAGGGGATCCCCCAGCTGCATCTGCCACTGGCTCGCCATGGCCGGCAGATAGCCGTCGCTCAGTGCCGCCGGCGGGTTGAAGGGGATCAGCAGATAGAGCAGGCTCCACGCCAGCCAGAGCCCCAGCAGGGGGCGGCAGTAGCGCAGCGCCACCGCCATGGGGTTGCCTGCGGCGAGGGCGGGTTGCAGAAAGTAGCCGGCGCACAGGAAGAAGAGCGGCACCGCGAAACGGCACAGCTGGTTGATGACGCCCCCCAGCCAGAAGTAGAGGGTGCCGTCCCACAGGGCGGGATCGAACGGATTGCTGAAGGGGGAGAGGTGAATGGTCATCACGGCCATGATGGCCACTACTCGCCCGCACTCTATGCTGGAGATGCGCATGATACCTCTTGGCGCCAGGAATTCTGGCCGCACCCTAACAGCCGCGAGCGGCCCCCATCCAGTCATGGCGCCGACAAGTGTGACCCCCATCGGCACCCGCTTACCTTTTGTTACCTCGGGTGCGGGCAAGGTTACCCCCCGTGGGCGCCAGATCCCGTTTTGGTGTCGGTAAACGCGCTAGAGCAGGGCAATCAGCACAGTGGCGAGGGCCCCGAGCAGCAGCAGGGCTATGCCGCGACCGGCCGGGCCGTGCAGCTTGTTCCACATCAGCAAACTGGTGAGAGCCAGCAACAACATGGCCAGTGCCGCCAGATCGCCGAACAGCTGCCAGGAGAGGCCTGTGCCCATGCCGCGATGCAGCCGGTTGAGGCTGGCGGCGAAGTTGGCCTGCTGCCGCTCGGTGCGCACCAGCAGTGTGCCCTCCACATAGCTGGCGGCCAGGCTCTGGCTGAGGGTGACGCCGCGCATCTCCCAGCGGGCCGGCAGTGTGAGGGGGCCCGCCGGGGTGGGCAGGGTCTGCGCCGGGGTGATCATGGCGCGCCCTTCCTCGAAACTGTCCGGGTAGCGTTGCTGCAACAGGGTTTTCAGCTCGTCCGGGCTGGCCAGCGGCGCGTCCAGCCCTATCTCCTCGCTCGATTTGTCGGTGTGGGGGCCGGGAATTGGCAGCACGGCCCTGTGTTGCAGCCAGAGGCCGGTCAGGCCGTAGAGCAGCATCAGGGTGAGGGTGGCAAAGCCGGCCCAGGCGTGGATGCGGCGCACCCACTTGTTGTTGTGAAGGGGGAGTCTTCTGCGTTTCATCGGTTGCGCTTCATAAAAATCTGGCCAGCGAGGGCTGGCCAGAGAGATCGGGGAAGAGGGTGGGATCAGAAGCGGTAGGCGGCGCTCAGATTCAGCTGACGGGGCGTGCCCGGCATGATCTGGGAGGCGCTGGTGGCGCTGACGAAGTAGTCGTGGTCGGTCAGGTTCTCCACGCTCAACTGGGTTTCCCACTGTTGCCAGCGGTAGCCGGCGCGGGCATCGAAACGGGCATAGCCGGGCAGCGTGGTGGTGTTGGCGTTGTCGGCGAAGCGATCGCCCACCGCAGTCACCCCTGTCTCGCCGAACCAGCCCTGCTTGCCGCTCTGGTAGCCGGCGAACAGCTGGCCGTTCTGGCGGGAGACGTTCATCGGCCGCTTGCCCTGCAGATCCGCATCCGCCTTGACCTGCTCGGCGTCCTGGATGGCGATGCCGCCGCGCAGGTAGATCTCGTCGGTCAGCTGGGCGCGGGCGCTCAGCTCTATGCCTTCGGTACGTTGCAGGCCGGTGAGGATCACCTTGGTGGGATCCAGCGGATCCTTGCTGCGCTTGTTGTACATCTCCAGCCGGTAGACGGAGAGGGTGGTCGCCAGCCGGCCATCCAGCCAGTCGCTCTTCACGCCGCCCTCGTACAGCCGGGTGCTCTGGGGATCCAGACTGTTGTTCTTGTCACCCGGAGTGATGCCGATCAGCTCGCCGCCCACCGGGGTGAAGGTCTTGCTGTAGGAGGTGTAGAAGGCGTGTTCCTCGATGGGGTTCCATACCAGCCCCAGCCGCGGGCTCAGGCTGGTGACAGAGACGGTCTCCTCCTTGTTGAGGTCGTTGCGGCGGCTGGTGGCTGTGAAGTCGTCGCGGCGCAGGCCGCCCAGCAGATGCCAGTCGCCCAGGCTGAGCTGATCCTGCAGGTAGAGACCGTAGCCGCGCACCTTGTGGTTGGCGTCGCTGGAGAGCTTCATGGCGCCATCATAGGTGGGCAGGGAGCCAGGATCGTAAAGGTTGCCGGCCGGGATCGCGGTGGCGTTCTGGTAGAGCTTGGGGGTGCGCTCCTGCCAGTTCTGCTCGAAGCCGATTAGCAGGCGATGCTCGATGGGGCCGGTCTGCAGCTGGCCTTCGGCCTCGGTGTTGCTGATCAGGCTGTTGGCCTTGAGATCCTGCTGCCAGCGGGAGCGGGTCACCTGGTCGCCCTTGACACTGGTGACATAGGTGTTGTCGAACTGGCTGTCGAGGCTGGTGTAGCCCAGCTGCTGGCGCAGCTGCCACTGATCGTTGATGTCCCAGGAGAGGCGGGAGCGGGTGGACTGGGCCACATCGTCGATGAAGTCGCGGCGGGTGTCGCTGTAGACGTACTCCTTCGGCACGTCGGCCGGGCGGCCATTGACGCCGGGGATGCCGCGATCCGGGGTGCGGTCGTGCTCGTTGCGCTCGTACTGGACCAGCCAGTTCAGCCTGTCGTTGATCTCCCAGTTGACGGAGGGGGCCAGCAGGGTGCGCTTGCTGGTCACGCCGTCGCGGAAGCTGTCTTTGTCCTCCTGGGCCAGGTTGAGGCGCACCTGCACCCGCTCACCCGCCTCGCCGTTGAGGTCGGCGGCCAGCCGCCGGTTGTCGAAGCTGCCGACCAGTGCGCTGACGCTGGACTCCTGCCCCTTCTGCGGCTTCTTGCTGACCCGGTTGACTATGCCACCCGTGCTGCCGCGGCCATAGAGCACGGCGGCCGGGCCCTTGAGCACCTCGACCCGCTCTATGTTGCCAAGGTCGCGGGTGTACTGCATGTCATCGCGAAAACCGTCCAGATAGAAGTCGTTGCTGGCGCTGAAGCCGCGGATGTTGACGCCATCGAAGCGGGTGTCGCCGCTGGCGTTGACGCCGGGGATGCCGGTCAGGACCTCGCTCAGGGTGGGCTGGCCGAAGGCGGTCAGCTCGCTGGCCTTGACGCTGTCGATGGCCTGCGGCACCAGCTTGGCCGGGGTGTTGGTACGGGTCGCGGTGGCGACCTCTTCATGCTGGCTGCGTTTGCCGACGACCGTCATGGTCTCGTCTTCGGCACGGGCGCCGGCACTCAGGGCCAGCAGAGCGACGCCCAGCAGGGCGCGTGGGTGATTGGGTGTGTACATGTTGCGTGTTGACTCTTGAGGAAGCGACCTGATGGTCTGAACTTATTGATTTATTTATAATTATTGGTTTCTCTCTTGCGAGAGGATGCTAATGATATTGATTTTCATTAGCTCTGCAACATAAAGATGTAATGAGTATTGGCAAGGGGATCGGATGGAACGCAGCGGCCGGCAGCGCCGTGCCACTGGGTGTCAGGGGCGGTTTGGGGCCCATGGAGAAGGCCGGGTGGTCAGCGGCCCTGGGGGCCCTGGTTGTCGGCGGATGTCAGTTGCTTGCCCAGCACCAGCCGGGGGGCCGGATCCGTCTGCAGCGGAATGTCTTGCAGCGGCGTGCCCTGCAGGTTGCGGTGGATGATGTTGGCCGTCATCCGGCCCAGGGTTTCATAGCTGCTGATGGTGCCGACGGTGCAGCCGTGCTCGACAAACAGCTCGGCGCTGCAGATGGTGGGGATGCCCGCCTCGTTGAGGGCGGCCAGCAGTTCGGGGGCGATGGAGAGCAGATAGCTGTCGGCAGCGAGGAAGACGATGCGCTGGCGGGCATCCTGTTGCAGACGCTTGAGCTCGCCGGCCAGCCGCCGCTTGTCAGGCGCTATGCGCCAGGTGGTGAGATCCCATTGATAGCGCTTGGCTTCGCGCAGCAGCAGTTCACCGGTCAGCAGGGTGTTCTGCTCGCGGGGGTTGAAGGGCAGCAGCAGTCCCTTGTCGGTGGGCAGGTGCTGGCGGGCGTTGGCGAGCTGGAGCGCCATGGGCACCAGGTTGCTGGTGCCGGCCACCATACGGTTGTCCGCCTTGTCTTCCGACAGGATCCCGGCCCCGACGGGGTCAGACACTATGTTGAAGATCAGCGGCTTGCGATCGCCTATCAGGCTCCTGACCATGGTGGTGGCCGTGGTGCCGAAGCAGTAGATGTAGTCGTAGTCGGCGAGGGAGGGCAGCAGTTGCTGGCGCAGCTGGGTCGCGAAGGCGGCGCGATCCTGGTTGGCGTTGAAGGTGACGAAGGTGGGTTGATGGCCGAGCCGGATCAGCTCGGCACGAAAGCCCCGCTCGGCATCCGTTTCGCCGCGCCACAGCACCATGGCGATGGTCAGCGCCTGAACGGGAAGGGCGAGCAGCAGGCAGCAGCAGATGAGCAGGCGTAACGGCATGATGATCTCCTCTTCGTGGTTCTGTTGAGCCTAGATCATGAGCCGGACGGCGGCTGGCCTGCATCCCTTTGCGGGCCAACAAAAAGCGCGCCGGCATAAGCCGGCGCGCTGTTTTCTGACTGAGAGCCGAGATTAGAAGTCGTAACGGGCTGCCAGCTGGAAGTCATCCTTGACGTTGAGCTTGCCGCTCTCCTGGCTGTCCAGGTTGTTGATGCGGTACTCGCCGATGACCCGCAGGTTCTTGTTGAACTTGTACTGGGCGCCCAGGGTGTAGTAGTCGATGGAGTCGTAATCGCTCTTGCCGTCCTGCTCCACCTTCTGCTTGTTCCACAGCGCCATCAGGCCGAAGCCGTTCTCGAAGTTGTAACCGAGTGCCCCTTCCCAGCCGGTGTGATCCTTGCCGGTGGCCAGGAAGTCGGTGCCGTCCGCATAGCTCAGGGCGGCATAGACGGCCTTGTTGTCGTACTTGGCGGAGAGCAGCCACAGCTTGGCATCCTCTTCCCCGTTCTTGTCGCGGATACCCACGTTGTAGGCGGTGCCCAGCGCCAGGTTGAACGGGAAGGTGTAGGCCACGGCGGCGCCGTAGGCGGCATCGCTGTCCTTGCTGGTGGTCTCTTCGGTGTCACCGCCATCGAACTTGTAGCTGGTGTCGACCTGGAAGCCGTTGAACAGACCCGAGTATTTCAGCACTGAACCGGCGCGGTTGGTGGCGAAGGTATCTGTCTTGGCGCCGAGGGCTTCGTTGCCGTAGCCATCGGAGAGGGAGACGTCAGTCCAGTCGGCCAGGAAGCCGGGGGCCCCCTTCTGGCGACCGAAGGTGATGTTGCCCCAGTCGGCGCCGACACCGGCGAACGCCAGACGGGTGCGCAGGTTGTCGGAGTTCTCGCTGATGGTCTTCTCGCTGTCGTTGATGTACATCTGCACTTCGTACTGGGCCAGCGCCTTCAGTTGGCTGTTGATCTGGCTATCCACCTTGGCGCCGAAGCGGACAAACTGGTTGGCGCCCTGCTTGTCGCTGTACTCCTGGGTGCCGTTCGGATGGGTGGTGTCGACCCCTTCCTTCTTGTCACCGAAGAACTGGCCGGCATAGATGCGGCCGTACAGATCCAGGGTGGTGGTGTCATTTTTATAAACTTCAACGGCTTGTGCCTGGAAGGCCGCGGTGAGAGCCAGTGCCACTACAGTCAGCTTTTTCATCTTAATCCCTTGTGTTGCAAGCTTTTGTTTTAAAGACGGGGCCATGCTAGGCGAGGGGGATGACAGCGGGGTGACACTCAAGTGACGTGTCGGTGGCGATTTGATGTCAGTTTGGTGAAGGGCCGTGATTTGTGTGGCGATCCGCCACTTTTGCGCGCAAAGGTTTGCCCTTGTGATAGAATGCCGCCCGTTTTCGAGCTCCAAAGGTTGGATATGCGATGAGACGTGAACTGGCAATCGAGTTTTCCCGAGTGACGGAAGCGGCTGCACTGGCTGGCTACAAGTGGCTCGGACGTGGTGACAAGAATATCGCCGATGGGGCGGCCGTAGCGGCCATGCGCCATATCCTCAATCAGATCCAGATCGATGGTGAGATTGTGATCGGCGAAGGTGAAATTGACGAAGCCCCCATGCTCTATATAGGCGAGAAGGTGGGCACGGGTCTGGGCGACGCCGTGGATATCGCGGTCGACCCGATCGAAGGTACCCGCATGACCGCCATGGGCCAGGCCAACGCCTTGGCCGTGCTGGCAGTCGGCGACAAGGGCTCCTTCCTCAAGGCGCCCGACATGTACATGGAAAAACTGATCGTGGGTCCCAAGGCCAAGGGTGCCATCGACCTGGATCAGGCCCTCGAGCTGAACCTCAAGGCCGTGGCCAAGGCGCTGGGCAAGCCGCTCTCCCGCCTGACCGTGATCACCCTGGCCAAGCCGCGTCACGACAAGGCTATCAAGGAGATGCAGGGACTGGGCGTGCGGGTGTTTGCCATTCCCGATGGTGACGTGGCCGCCTCCATCCTCACCTGTTTGCCGGACAGCGAAGTCGACATGCTGTATGGCATCGGCGGCGCGCCGGAAGGGGTGATCTCGGCGGCGGTGATCCGTGCGCTGGATGGTGACATGCAGGCTCGCCTGATACCCCGTCACAAGGTCAAGGGCGACAGCCCGGAAGTGCGTGCCTTGGGCGAGCAGGAAATTGCCCGCTGCGAGGCGCTCGGCATAGACCTGAGCAAGGTGCTCAAGCTGGAAGACCTGGCCAAGAATGACAACGTCATCTTCTCGGCCACCGGCATCACCAAGGGTGATCTGCTGGATGGCATCACCAGCGATGGCGTCATGGCGACCACGGAAACCCTGCTGATCCGTGGCAAGTCACGCACCATTCGTCGCATCAAGTCGATCCACTTCCTGGATCGCAAAGACAGCGTGGTGCGCGACATCATCCTCTGATGCGTCCGACCTGCCGTTGAACGACCAAAGCCCGACTCTGTCGGGCTTTTTGTTGTCTGCGGGCTGACACAGTCCCCTGACTGGCCACTATTTCACGGGCGCGGGGGATAAGGCTAAGGGGAATCGCGGCCCTTTGATAGACTGGTTCGCCACGCACAGGAAAGCGTTACATGGAATGTCGTCAAGGTTGTGGAGCCTGTTGCATTGCCCCCAGTATCAGCAGTGCCATTCCGGGCATGCCCGCCGGCAAACCGGCCGGGGTGCCCTGCGTCCAGCTCGATGTGCGGCTGGGCTGCAAGATCTTCGACCAGCCGGATCGCCCTCTGGTGTGCAGCGGTTTTAGACCCATGCCGGATGTGTGCGGCTATCACAGGGAGGAGGCCATCTGGCTCATAGGTGAGCTGGAGCGGCTGACGGCATAAGCGGGCTGCGGCGTACAATCAGAGCAGAACAGACAAAAGAGAGGCCGCAATTGCGGCCTCTCTTGTTGGTGCTTCTGGCGCAGGGACCAGGATCAGACGTCGGCCAGTTGCAGGGCCTGCCGATAGTACTCGTTGGCCTTGTTGGTGAGGCGGCGCTTGTCCATTACCTGGCCGAGGGCGTGGTAGACGGCGGCACTCGGTGCCTTGGCCACAGCCTGCTCCAGCAGTCGCTGGGCGTCGTCCAGCTGGCCGGCCAGCAGATAGGTCTGGGCCAGTGCGGCGTCGACACCCGGCTGATCCTGGATCTTCTGCAACAGGGTCAGCATGGGCTGGTAGTTGTCGAGCTTGAGCCTGGGCAGGCGGGCCAGCAACTGGGGGGAGACCTGCTTGCGCAGCGCATCCAGCCAAAGCTCGGCGGCTTCGTTGTCGGCACCGAGCTGACGCAGCCGATCCCCATAGCAGGCCAGCAGATCCGGATCCTGGCGCAGCTTGCGCGGCAGATCCTGCCAGACAGGGCGCAGAGTATCGAGGGCGTCGCTGGCGGCTTTGAGCCGGCCACGCCAGGCCTGATGCAGCAGATCCTCTTCCTGTTTGGGGGTCAGCTTGCCCACCTTGTGCAGGGCGGGGATGAGGTCGATGAGGGCCGTCCAGTCCTCGCGTGCCAGGTGTACCTGACGCAGCTGATCCAGCACCATGGGGTGGCGCGGGTTGAGGGCATAGACGGATTCCAGCATGGCCAGCGCCGTATCGTACTGACCCTGCTCTATCTGCAGCTGGGTCTGGGTCAGGGTCAGCGCCAGTTCGGCCTTGGGGTTCTCCTCCTGCGCTTTTTGCAGGTATTGATCCCGGCGCACGTCATCGCCACGGGCCTGGGCGGCCTTGGCGGCGCTCAGGTAGTTGAGCAGCGGTGTGTCGCTGTTGCTGGCGCCCTTGAGCATCAGCTTCTCGGCCTGGCTGTAGTGACCTTCGGCCATGGCCAGGGTGGCGGCCACGGTCTGCTGGTTGGCCTTGCGGCGTCGACGCGAGCCGTACCAGCCCAGCGTCTTGCGACGCAGGCCGAACACCCGGCCCAGCACCCACTCGACGATGAGCAGGGCGCCATAGAAGAGCACGGCCAGGATCACGGCGCTGGTGACCGAGGACTCCACCGTGTAGTTACCCAGGGCGATCAGCACATACCCCTTGTTGCCGGAGGCTTGCGGGCCGAATATCAGCCCCGCCACCATCACGGCCACCAGAACAATCAGACGAATCATGGTGCCCTCCTCAGTTGCTGGCCAGAATGCGTTGCAGGCGCTCGGTCAGCACCTCTTCCAGCATGGCTTGGGTCTTGAAGCGATCCGGATAGTCGAACTGGATCTGCTCACCCTTGAGCTTGTCCAGTTCGGACTGCATGTAGTGGGTCGCGCTGTTGTCGGTATCGAAATACTGGGTCAGCCAGCGCTGTGCCTTCTCCAGGCTGTCGTCATACAGGGCCTGCTGCTCGCGGTAGACTGCGAGCTGGGCTTGCAGCAGCTTGGTCTTGAGGTTCTCGCGCAGGAAAATCTCCTGCTGCGGGGAGAGCAGGGCCTCCACGGCGCCATCGCGGCGACGTATGGTGATGAAGTTCTCGGTGAACTTGACCCAGTTCTTCTTCAGGTTGCTTTCCCACTCGTCCGGGTTGGTGCTGACGGCCTGATCCGGTTCGATTTTCGCTTCCGGCATGCTGACGGTGGAGAGCGGCAGCAGCTCTATCTGATCGGAGAGGGCGGCCAGCTTCAGGGTCAGCCCCTCGCGATCGACTCTGGGCATCCCCTTGAGCTGGGCTATGTCTGCCGCCAGCGCCTTGCGGATGGGCATCAGGCTGGGGTCGTTGAGCGCCTTGATCCGCTCATCGGCATTGCCGAGCAAGGTGATGGCGGAGATGAGGTCATGCTCCAGCCACAGCTTGCGGCCCGCCATGCGCACCAGGTATTCGGATTCGGCCAGCATCCAGTCGTTGGGGCGCTTGTCGTTGAGATCCAGCACCCGGTTCTGCAGGCCCTTGAGCTCGTCTTGCAGCAGTTGCTGCTGCTTGCCGAAGGCGGCCAGCTGCTCACTCTCCTTGCTGTTGCTCTGATCCAGTTTGCTCATGGCCTCGGCCAGCTGCAGCTTGAGCTGATCCAGTTCCCCCTGCTGGGCCACCGCACTCTTGTGGCCGTGCAGGTAGAGACCGCCGGTCAGGCCTAGGGCCAGCAATATGGCCACGCCGCCCAGCAGGGCGCCGGAACGGCTCTTGCCGCCGTTGACCACGGCGGTCGGCTGGGGCTTGACCTGGGTTTCTTGTTGTTCAGTCATTCCATCTTCCTCAGTTCCAGAGCGGCCGTCAGGGCCTGGTTGGATGCACCTTGGGCAATCGTGATTCGGGTAAAGCCCGCCGCCTCGGCCATCTCGGCCACGCGGGGGCTGGGCACCACCAACAGGCGGTCATAAAGCCAGGGTTGCTGCTGGCTTGGCACCAGTTCCAGCAACCGCTGCAACAGTTCGCCACTGGTGATGAGCAGGCTGTCGAGCCCGGCCGCCTGCCAGTGGCGAGTCAATGCGTCCCCGTCGAGCTCGGGGTAGTGGCGCTCATAGGCCGCACAATAGTGCACCAGAGCACCGCGTGAGGCCAGCGTCCGGGCGATGAGATCCCGACCGCCATTGCCGCGCAGGATCAGCACCCGCTTGCCGCTCACCTGTTGCAGGGCGGGCAGGGCCAGCAGCCCTTCGCTGCGCGGATCGTCCGGGCAGCTCGCCGCTATGCCTGCATCGGCGAAGGCGTCCGCGCTGGCCTGACCGACTGCAAAGTAGTCAATATGTGGCCAGGTCTGACCAGTTTGCAACAGAAAATGGTGAGTAAAATGAACTGCATGCATGCTGACGGCTATGACTATGTCTGCCTGGGGCAGCAGTTCGGACAGGCGAGAGAGTTCGCTGCCCGCCACGGTTTCCAGCAGCGGACAGCAGAGCGGTGCGTGGCCGTGCCGGCGCAACAGCTGCACCAGCTCGGCGGCCTGGGCGGCCGGGCGCACCACCAGGGGGATCATCAGGCAGCGCTCAATGGTTGTGGCCATGATCCGGCCCGGCCCGCACTCATGCCCGGTAGACCTCGGCCAGGATGACGTCGGCGCCCGCCGCCAGCAGGCGCTGGGCCAGGGTGTGACCGAGCGCCTCGCCATCGGCCAGCGGGCCGCGGATCTCGTCGCGGACCACCTGACGGCCATCCGGGCTGCCCACCAGGCCGCGCAACCAGACCTCATCCCCCTGCACCAGGGCATAGGCACCGATGGGCACCTGACAGCCCCCTTGCAGGGCGCGGTTCATGGCGCGCTCGGTCAGTACCCGGATCCGGGTCTCCGCGTGTTCGAGCGGGGCCAGCAGGGCATGCAGCTCCTCATCGTCGAGCCGGCACTCGATGCCGACCGCTCCCTGACCGTTGGCGGGCAGGCTCTGTTCCGGCTCGATGAAGGCGGTGATGCGATGTGCCATCTCCAGCCGTTTCAGGCCGGCGGCGGCGAGTATGATGGCGTCATATTCACCGGCATCCAGCTTGGCGAGACGGGTATTGACGTTGCCGCGCAGGTCGCGGATCACCAGATCCGGGCGGGCGGCACGCAGCTGGCATTGACGGCGCAGGCTGGAGGTGCCGACCACGGCACCTTGCGGCAGCGCCTCTATCTGGCTGAAACGGTTGGACACGAAGGCATCGCGCGGATCTTCGCGCTCGCAGATGGTGTGCAGGCCGAGCCCCTCGGGGAACTCCACCGGCACATCCTTCATGGAGTGAACGGCGATGTCGGCGCGTCCTTCCAGCATGGCGGTCTCCAGTTCCTTGACGAACAACCCCTTGCCGCCCACCTTGGCGAGAGGGGTATCCAGGATCTTGTCACCCTGAGTGCTCATGGGTACCAGCTCGACCTGCAACTCGGGGTACAGGGCTTCCAGCCGGTCTTTGACGAAGTTGGCCTGCCACAGGGCCAATGGGCTCTTGCGAGTGGCAATTTTCAGGGTTCGGGCTGCCATATCAATCAGTTGTTTCATCTTTAGAAGGAAAACGATCTTACCACCCTTTGCAGGGGCTTTCATGGCGCAGCCAGCAAAAGCGGGGCCAAGCTCAAAAAGGGGGGCTGAAAATGATTTTCATTAAGTTGAATTAATTTATTAATTCATTGAATCTACTAATTTTTATTGCTTTCCATTGATACTGTTCAGCTGCCAGTCATAAATAATCCGGTGATTCAGTGCGGGCTTGTTTACCACCGCTGTTTGCATTGTTAACATGATCACACTTTTTTGACGTCTCCCCGTTTTGGTGCGTCATTTCTTACCTCGGTATAGGCAGGGCATTGCTGGTAAAACTCGATACGCTGGTGGCGCGCTACGACGAACTCAATCGTCTCAAGACGCAACGGGCGTTAGGTCTCATGAGTCGCTATGGGCAGCAGGTCTTCCAGCTGCTGCCCGTCATGCTGCACTTCAATCATCCCCTGTTGCCCGGTTATGTGGCAGGTGATGTGCCCCACGGCATCTGGAGTTTTACCGCCAACGAGGCCCAGCAGGCCTTCATCCAGGATCTGTGCCAGAACGCCAACTGCCAGAACGGCCTCACTACCCACGACAAGTCGATCCAGGGGCTCTACTCCATGGGCAGCACCTCGTCCATCGGCCAGTGCTGCCACTCGGATCTCGATATCTGGGTCTGCCACGTGGCTGGCTTGTCGCAGGAGCGGCTCGAGCTGCTGGATCTCAAGTGCCAGCAACTCTCCAAGTGGGCCGAGCAGCGAGGCGTCGATCTCAACTTCTTCCTGATCCCCGAGGACAAGTTCCGTCAGCGCAACGATGCCCAGATGCAGGGGGAGAGCTGCGGCAGCGCCCAGCACCTGCTGCTGCTCGACGAGTTCTACCGCAGCGCCATGCTGATCGCCGGCAAGCGCCTGCTCTGGTATCTGGTGCCTGCCGAGTATGACGATCGCTACGACGAGTATGTGAACGGCCTGTTTGCCCACGGCAAGCTGAGCCAGGACGACTGGCTCGATCTCGGCGGCTTCAACCGCATTCCCGCCGAGGAGTATTTTGGCTCCGCCTTGTGGCAGCTCTATAAGGGCATCGACTCCCCTTACAAAGCCGTGCTCAAGTCGGTGCTGATGGAGGCTTACTCCCACGAGTATCCCAACACCCGCCTGTTGTCTGTCACCAGCCGCGACTGGTTCCAGCACAACGAGGGCATGCACTACCGGCTCGACAACTACTGCCTGATGCTGGACAAGGTGACCAACTACCTCAAGTCCATCGGCGACATGCAGCGGCTGGATCTGGTGCGACGCTGCTTCTATCTGAAAGTGTGTGACGGCCTCAGCCATCCGAAGGAGGATCACTCCCCGGCCTGGCGCCGCGAGCAGATGACCCAGCTGGTGGCCTACTGGGGCTGGAGCCCGGAGCGGCTGCATCATCTGGATCACCGCCAGGAGTGGAAGGTCGAAGACGTCAAGGTGGCTCACGCCGAGCTGCTGGAAGCCCTGATGCAGAGCTATCGCAACCTGATCCAGTTTGCCCGGCGCAACAACATCAGCGAGTCCATCAACCCGGAAGACATCGGCATACTGTCGCGCAAGCTCTATGCCGCGTTCGAGAGCCTGCCGGGCAAGGTACAGCGCATCAACCTGACCATAGCGCCGGATCTGAGCGAACCGGATCTCAGCCTGGTGCAGGTGCCCCACGGCCGGCTGAATCGCGCCGGCTGGTATCTCTACAAACATTCGCTGGAGCCGGCGGACATCATAGGCCGGGCACCGCTCGAATATAACGGTTACATCAGCAAGCTGGTCTCCTGGGCCTACTTCAACGGCCTGCTGACGCCCCAGTCCCGGGTGCACCTGTTCAATCAGGGCTCGGATCTGCACATCGACAACCTGCACCAGTTCTGTCGTGACCTGTCCGGCACCTTCCCGGTCAAGTATCCCCGCGCCACCAACCTGGCCCTCAGCCGTCCGTGCGAGATCCGTCAGCTCTCCATCTTCCTCAACCTGGAGACGGATCCGACCAGCCACTGGGTGGGTCAGGTGATCGAATTCGACGCCAATGCCGCCGACGTCTTCTCGTTCGGCCGCAATCTGGAGTGTCTGGTGGGGTCGGTGGATCTGGTCTATCGCAACTCCTGGAGCGAGATCCGCACCCTGCACTTCCAGGGTGACGAAGCGGTAGTCGATGCCCTCACCACCATACTCGGCAAGATGCACCAGGATGCCGCCGCCCCCGAGATGATAGAGGTGTTCTGCTACAGCCAGCATTTCCGCTCCCTGGTGCGGACCCGTTTCCAGCAACTGGTGGCCGAGTGCATCGAGCTGCGCCTCGCCCGTGACAAGCAGCAGCTGGTCAAGACGCTGGCCCTCGGCAAGGAGAAGTACGGCATCTTCTTCGAGCGGCGCGGGGTGTCGGTCAAAAAGCTGGAAAACGCCATCGACTTCTACCGTCACATCTCCCACAACAAGCTGGATCACCTGCCGCTGCGGCTCGACAAGACCCACAGCCAGCACCTGCCCGGTATCGTCGACTCCTACGCCAGCGAAGGGCTGGTGCAGTTCTTCTTCGATACCCGGGATGCGGGGACCAACATCTATATCCTGGATGAGGCGAACCGGGTGGAGATCTACCAGCATTTCGCCGGCAACAAGGATGAGCTGGTGCAGGGGGTGAACCGTTTCTACACCTCCAGCCACGAGCGTTTCAGCGATGCGGGCCAGTTCAGCAACTTCAACCTGCCCCAGTACTACGAGATAGTACAGGTCAACGGCGAGCTGGAGGTGATCCCCTACCGCAGCCAGGGGCCGCTTCGTGACGGCGCAGGCCAGGCCCGTGAACTGGGTTCGGCGACGGGGTAGCACCAGGGGTCGGGCATGGGGTGGCCGACGAGGCCCTCTTGCTGACGCGGCTCCTCGAACCTGCCAAATAAAAACGGCCTGCAGATGCAGGCCGTTTGGCTATCCGGAGCCGGCTCAGTCCGCGAGGCGGGCCAGCAGCCAGTTGCGGATGTCGGCAAGCTGGGGGCGGCAGATCTCGTGGCGCATGGGGTACTCGTGCCACTCGAGCGTCAGCCCTGCCGCTTCCAGCCGGTTCTTGGCGTCCCAGCCCATGGAGAGACTCACCACGTCGTCATAGATGCCGTGCATGTAGCTGATGGGCAGGCTGCGGGCGGCCTCGCTCATCTCCGCCAACAGGGCGTCGGGCGCCGCCAGATAGGTGGACATGCAGAGCAGCCCGGCCAGCCGTGCCGGATGGCGCAGGGCGGTGAAGGAGGCGATGACGCCACCCTGGGAAAAACCGGCCAGCAGGATGCGCTCGGGAGCAAAGCCTTCGGCCACCAGCTGATTGAGCAAGGCGGCAATCTGGTCGGCCGATTCACGCACATGGGACTCCACGGCGCGGTCCGCCGGATCGTCGAAGCTCTTGATGTCGTACCAGCCGCGCATCTTGTAGCCCATGTTGATGGTGATGGCGCGCTCGGGGGCATCGGGCAGCAGATGGCGCACCGGCAGGTCGGCAGGCAAGTCCAGCGCATCCACCAGTGGTGCGAGCCCGGCGCCGGAATCCCCCAGCCCGTGCAGCCAGATCACGGCGTGGCGGGCGTCCTGCGGATGTAGGTCGATCATGGGAATACCACAGCCTCACCCGCCTGGGTGGTGCAGGCCTTGGTCAGCAGGGCCTTGAGCTCATGGCCGAAGCGGTTGTCGATCCAGGTTTCCCCTTGCAGCTCGAAGTGGAAACCGTTCTCGCGGGTGGCGACCCAGATCTGGTGCAGGGGTTCCTGCTTGTTGATGATGACCTTGGTCTTGTTCTCGAACGACAGGGTCAAGACCCCGCCGGCGCGTTCACAATCAATATCCGGATATCCTGCGTCGACAGTGTCTTCCACATATTGGAAAAAGGCGTCGGTCAGGGCGTGATACTCGTGATCCTTCATCGGTTTATCCTGTTGCTTTTAACAATGTGAGTGCGATTATAGAGGGCCAAAAATTTTTTCGCAGCGAACCATTATGATTACCCAGCTTACCAAGTGTCTGCTTGCCACTCTTCTGTCTCTTGGTTTGGCCGCGTGTGGCCTGACGGGGCCGCTTTACATGCCGCCCCCCGAGCAGCCCCAGACCCAGAGTACACCGCAAGCACAGACGCCTGCGACCGCCGAAGCCGCCCCAGAGGCCGCGCCGCAATAATTCAGGAAGGAACCGCCCCTTGGATCACTTTAACTACGACGCCGACGGCCAGCTTCAGGCCGAACACACCTCGCTGCAATACCTTGCCGAGCAGTACGGCACTCCGCTGTACGTTTACTCCCGCGCTACCCTTGAACGCCACTGGCATGCCTTCGATCAGGCCGCAGGCGATATTCCCCATCTGATCTGCTATGCGGTCAAGGCCAACTCCAACCTGGCGCTGCTCAACCTGCTGGCCCGCCTGGGCTCGGGGTTTGACATCGTCTCCGGCGGCGAGCTGTCGCGGGTACTGGCGGCGGGCGGCGATCCGGCCAAGGTGGTCTTCTCCGGCGTGGCCAAGAGCGAAGCCGAGATGCGCCTGGCGCTGGATAAAGAGATCCTCTGTTTCAACCTGGAGTCGGAAGCCGAACTGGAGCGTCTGAACCGGGTGGCGGGCAGCATGGGCAAGAAGGCCCGGGTTTCGGTGCGGGTCAACCCCGACATCGATGCCGGGACTCATCCCTACATATCCACCGGCCTCAAGCAGAACAAATTCGGCATTCCCATCGAGCAGGCGCCCGCCATCTATCGCAAGGCGGCGGCCATGGCCAACATAGAGATCAAGGGGGTGGATTGCCATATCGGCTCCCAGCTCACCGAGTTGACGCCCTTCATGGAGGCGGCCGACAAGCTGCTGCGGCTGATCGACGAACTGGCGGCGGAAGGCATCCACATTCACCACCTGGATGTGGGCGGCGGGCTGGGGGTCAACTATGGCGCCGAGCAGCCGCCGCACCCCACCGAATATGCCGAGGCGCTCAAGCAGAAGCTGGCGGGCCGGGATCTGACCCTGCTGTTCGAGCCGGGCCGTGCCATCGTCGCCAACGCAGGCGTGCTGCTGACCCGTGTCGAGTTCCTCAAGCCTGGCGAGACCCGCAACTTCGCGCTGATCGACGCCGGCATGAACGATCTGCTGCGCCCCTCCCTCTACGGCGCCTGGATGAACATCATAGAGGTGGACAGCCGCACGGCCCATGAGCCGGCGCTGTACGACGTGGTGGGCCCGGTGTGCGAGACGGGTGACTTCCTCGGCAAGGAGCGCACCCTGGCCATAGGCGAGGGTTCCCTGCTGGCGGTTCGCTCCGCCGGTGCCTATGGCTTTACCATGTCATCCAACTACAACACCCGTCCGCGCGCGGCCGAGGTGCTGGTGGATGGCACGCAATCCTTCCTCATCAGAGAGCGCGAGCAGTTGGCCGATCTCTGGCGCGGTGAGCATCTACTGCCCTGAAAACAGGAAGGCACCATGGCGATGGGATGGTCCAGACGCGTCTCTGTGTGCGTTGAACGCGCGAGCAGTTGACCGATCGCCGGTGTCGCGAGCATTTACTGCCTAAAGGGTACAGGAACGCACGATGTTGATAGATTTTTCCAAGATGCACGGGCTGGGCAATGACTTCATGGTGGTGGATGGCGTCACCCAGAAGGTGTTTTTCAGCAATGACGTCATCAAGAAGCTGGCGGATCGCCACTTCGGGATCGGCTTCGACCAGCTGCTGCTGGTGGAGCCGCCCTATGACCCTGAACTCGACTTTCACTACCGTATCTTCAATGCCGATGGCAGCGAGGTGGAGCAGTGCGGCAACGGTGCCCGCTGTTTCGCCCGTTTCGTGCGCCTCAAGGGGCTGATCAACCGGGATCGCATTGCGGTCAGCACGGCCCGTGGCCGCATTATCCTGCAGCTGGAAGGGGAGAATCAGGTCACGGTCAACATGGGTGTCCCCCAGTTTGAGCCGGGCAAGATCCCGTTTCGGGCCCAGAAGGCGGAAAAAACCTATCTGTTGCGGGCGCAAGAGCATACTGTGATGTGTGGTGTCGTCTCCATGGGCAACCCTCACTGCGTCATCGAGGTGCCATCGGTGGCCGAAGCGCCGGTCGAGACACTGGGCGCCATCATGGAGCGGCACGAGCGTTTCCCCGAGCGGGTTAACGTCGGCTTCATGGAGATGGTCAACGCCACCGAGATCAAGCTGCGGGTGTTCGAGCGCGGGGTGGGCGAGACGCTCGCCTGCGGCACCGGCGCCTGTGCGGCGGCTGTGATCGGCATCAGTCAGGGCAAGCTCAAGGAGCGGGTCACCGTCAGTCTGCCGGGTGGCAAGCTGACCATCGCCTGGAAGGGACCGGGTCAGCCGGTCTATATGACGGGCCCGGCCGAGCATGTGTTCGACGGCCAGATAGAGTTGTAGGCATGGGGCGGAGATGACTCCGCTCTGCCAAGCGCTAATGTCGGGGCCTTGTGCCCCTTTTTCGGATGGACCAACCAAGTTATGAGCGAACTCAAACGGCAGGAATCACTGGTGGATGAAGCCACAGTGCTGGAGTACCTGGCCCGTTATCCCGAGTTTTTCCAGCGCCACGCGGCCATGCTGGATCGGATCCGCATTCCCCACGAGCGCAAAGGCACGGTCTCGCTGGTCGAACGCCAGATGGACCGGCAGCGCGAGCGTATCGAGCAGCTGGAGCAGGAGATCACCGAGCTGATGGGGATCGCCAGCGAGAATGAGCGGATCTTCCGGGTCTACGCCGATCTCTACGGCGAGCTCTACGGCTGCCAGACCCTGTTCGAGGTGAGTGCCGTGATGGGCAAGGCCTTCGTGCAGCGACTGCGGCTGACCGGCCTGCGGCTCTGGCTCAGCCCGAAGAAATTCCAGTTGAGCGGCCCCGAGCAGAAGTTCATGGCGGAGGGCAGACAGCTCGAGCAGCTGCTGGGCCAGCGCCTGCCGGGGCAGGATTACTACTTCGGTCGACTCAATCAGAGCGAGAAGCAGGCGCTGTTTGGCCACGATGTGCTGGTCAACTCCGTCGCCCTGATGCGGCTCGGCGATCTCGGCGTGCTGGCCTTCGCCAGCTCGGATCCCAGCCACTTCAGCCCCCACAACGACACCCTGCTGCTGGGTCAGCTGGGCTGCTTGCTGCAACTGCGCCTGCCCGAGCTGGTTCGTGGCTAAGGCACAGTCTCCTGCCGCCGAGCCTCTGCCGGCCAGCCTGGCCGATGAGTTGGCGGCCTTCATCGAATACCTGAGGGTCGAGCGCCAGCTCAGCCCTCATACCCGCAGCAACTACCGCTCTCACCTGGAGATCATGACAGCCGAGCTGGTCAGGCTTGGCCTGAGCGACTGGACCCGGCTCGAGGCGAGCCAGGTGCGCAGCCTGGTGACCCGGATGCACAAGGCCGGACTGGTGCCCAGCTCTCTCGCCACCAAGCTCTCGGCTCTGCGCAGTTTCTGCGACTGGCAGGTGCGCCAGGGGCGGCTCAGCGCCAACCCGGCCCGCGGCATAGCGACCCCCAAGCAGGGGCGACCCCTGCCCAAGAACCTGGATGTGGACGAGATGTACCAGCTGCTCAACATCACAGACGAGCAGGATCCGCTGGCGGTGCGGGATCGCGCCATCATGGAGCTGATGTACTCTTCCGGCCTGCGCCTCGCCGAGCTGGTGGGGCTCAATCTGACGGACATCAAGCTCGATGATCGCCAGCTCAAGGTGACCGGCAAGGGCGCGCGGGAGCGGGTGCTGCCCATGGGGCGGATGGCGGTGGAGTGGTTGCAGAAGTGGCTCAAGGTGCGCCCCCTGCTGGCGGGGGACGAGGCCGAGGCGCTGTTCGTCTCGCAGCGCAAGCGGCGGCTGTCGGCCCGCTCGGTGCAGGAGCGGCTCGATGGCTGGGGCAACAAGCAGGCGCTCAATGCCCACATCCATCCCCACAAGCTGCGCCACAGCTTCGCCACCCACATGCTGGAGTCGTCCGGCGATCTGCGGGCGGTGCAGGAGCTGCTGGGGCACGCGGATCTCTCCACCACCCAGATCTATACCCACCTCGATTTTCAGCATCTGGCCAAGGTGTACGACAACGCCCATCCCAGGGCCAGGCGGGATCCTGCCACCCCGGAAGATGAATAACGGGGTCTGCTTACCCCGCAGTGAAGGAGCATGAATGCATTTTTATCGCCGCTGGCAGCCGGTGGCCGCCATCTCGTTCGACCTCGATGACACCCTCTACGACAACGGCCCCGCCATTGAACGGGCCGAGCAGTGGATGCTGGCCCATCTGCGCAGCGAATACCTGGCCACCGCCATGCTGGACAAGCCACGCTGGCTGGAACTCAAGCGCGCCATCCTGCTTGCCCATCCCGAGTTGCGCCAGGATGTCAGCCTGGCGCGTCAGCGCACCATTCATGAGGCCATGGTGCAGGGCGGCATGATGGCCGCCACCGCCAGACGGGAGGCCGAACAGGTATTCGCCGCCTTTCTCGCCGAGCGATCCAGGATAACGGTGAGCGCCGCGACCCACGATTTGCTGGCGCGATTGGCCGGACGCTACCCCTTGGTGGTCATCACCAACGGCAATTTGGATCTGACCCGGGCCGGGCTGGCGGATTATTTCACCCTGGTCTGCAAGGCGGGCGCGGGCGCCAGGATGAAACCGGCGCCGGACATGTTTGTGCAGGCGCAGAGAGCCCTCAAGCTGGCACCCGGCCAGATCCTGCATGTGGGGGACCACCCGGAGACGGATGTGCTGGGCGCCCGCCTGCACGGTTTTCGGGCCGCCTGGCTCAACGATCGCCAGCAGCCCTGGCAGGGGTTGCAACTGTTGCCGGATGTGGAGCTGACGGCGCTGGGCGAGCTGGCCGACTTGCTGCTCTGACGGCGATGGCTGGCTACCCTTCACTGCGTTATTTGCGGCAGATCAGCCCACGCAGCTCGTAAGGGTCGCCCTGATTGACCCGGCAGTAGCTGATGCCGAGGGGCAGCGCCTGCTGCAGGGTGAGGGCGGTATCCTGATAGTGGCAGACCAGATAGAGGGGACGCAGGCTGCTGCCGAGCAGGCTCCAGTAGTGGATCTCGTCGCTGTCGCCATTGTCCGGTTTGAGCTGAACCAGCTCACCCGGCTCACCATCAAACAGCGCCAGGTTTGCCAGCCGGTGGCTCAGGGTCTGACCCGGTTTTCCTTCCGGATCCCGGCTCAGACCCTGCCAGCCCTCTGGTGTGGTCAACAGTTGCTGGCGGGTCTCGATTCCGGGTGGGCAGTCAAATTGCAGGGTGGCACTCAGGGCCAGGGCGGTCAGCAGCATGGAGTCGGTCTCTTGTTGAAAGCTCGGGCCTCCATGCTACGTCATAGGCCGCCAAACAGCGCCTTCAGTTTATCCAGCAGATCCCGCGGCGGCGTGACCTGTCTCAAGGATTCCGCCTCCCGTACCAGCAGGGCCTGCTGCTCCTGCTGCCTGGCGCTCAGCACCCGGTAGAGCGGTTCGACCAGCGACTCGCGCTGCATGACCAGCTCCTGGAACATGGCCTGATTGATGCGATAGGTTTCGACGGTGCCGAGCGCCCGCACAGTGAACGGGCTGGGCTCGCCGGTGAGCAGGCTCAGCTCGCCGAAGAAGTCGCCGGCGCTGAGGGTGCCGAGCAGCAGTTCGCGCCCTTCCACCTCCACCAGCATCTCCGCATCCCCTTTTACCAGCACGAACAGCCAGCCCGAGATCTCGCCCTGGGTGAGCATGCGATCGCCGTTGACGAAGGGGGCGAACTTGACCTGATCCGCCAGTTGCAGCAGCTCCTCCTCCTGCAGCATGGCGAACAGCGGCAAGCGGCGCAGGGTGGCGGTGCGCTCTGCGGTATGCCGTTTGTGGCGCTGATCCTTGTGATCCTGATCCGTGGTCATGAAGACGTTGAAGATGGGGGGCGTGAGGCGGCGGTCGTTGCGGCGCAGGGCGGCATCGATCAGGGTGCGCACCGCAGAGTCGGTGGGATCGTCCACCGCCAGATCGGTGAGCCAGTAGCGCACCGCGTAGCGGGCGACGCCGTTCTCCACGTTCATCAGCAGGCAGTCGGGCATCGGGCTGGCGGAGACGTGGCGGAGGCGGGTCTCCCGCAGGGAGTGTTCCACCAGCGCTATGATCTGGGTCGGCAACGTGTCCAGGGTGATGTCGAACCAGACCCAGCGCCGCCACTGCAGGGGGGCGTTCTGTCGCCGTCCCAGCACTGTGAAGCGCTGTTTGAGCAGGTGGCTGTTGGGGATCACCACGGTTTCCCAGTTGCGGGTTTCTATGGTGGTGGCGCGCCAGTTGATCTCCACCACCCGGCCCTGGGTAGTCTCCACCTGCAGCCAGTCGCCGATGGCGATGGAGTTGTCGAGCTGGATGGAGACACCGGCCAGCAGATTGCCCAGGGTGTCCTGCATGGAGAAGGCGATGACGGCCGTGATGACGGCCGAGGTGGTGACTATCTCGCCGAGCGCCATGCCGGAGGCGTAGAGCCGGAACAGACACCAGCCGATGTAGCCGACCGTGATGACGATGTCGGCTATGATGCGCGGGATGCGGATCTGGCACAGGGGCAGCAGAAACTGGAACAGCAGTATCCCCCAGACCTTCACCAGCACCAGGCCGGCCAGCAGGCTGGAGATCTCCACCAGCCAGTGGTGGGGCAGGGGCAGGCGGAACCAGCCGCCCTCGAACTGGATCAACAGTATGGTGACAGTACTCAGCATGACGAAGCCGAGCTCGGCGACCAGCTCCCGCCGCCGGCCAGGGGAGCGCCAGAAATGGGTAGCGAGTAGAGACAGGGTCAGCAGGGTCCAGAACGGGTGCTCACCAATCCACAGCAGGGTAGGTAGCGCAATGAGATGATCGCTAAACATAACAGCCCCTTATCATTGGTTATTTCCAGCATAGTTGCTTTCGAACCGCTAAATGGGTGCGGGGTGAGGGCAATTTATTTATGCTGGGCGCCAATGTGGCAGGGGAGTGGCGAGTGTGCGCAAGTTGAACAAGCTGGTCTGTATCGCGGGGGCCTGGTTGCTGACGGGCTGCGATCAGCTGGCCGACAAGTATAGAGTCGAGTTTCGCGATGGTTCCTGGCGCGAGATCGCCATTACCCCCTTCTCCGACGAGGCCCGCTGGCGCGAGGGCTGCGCCACCGGCGAGGTGCTGAGCGACATGACGCTGCCGCTCAAGCGGGGCAAGACGGTCAATGGCCGCGAGCAGTTGCTGATCGGCGGTGAGCTGTTCGAGCTGGATGACGATGCCCTCTATCGCAGCAACGGCATGGTGTTCGGCCACACGCCGGATCACATCCAGCGCGGGCTCAAGGGGATGGAGATATGCCGCACCCTGCGCCCCGAGCGGGGTGGTTTGCCCAAGCTCAAGGCGCGGGGGTTTGGCGACTAGTCAGCCCTTGCTGGCACGGGCCCGGCAGGCGTCGCCGAAGGCCTCGAAAATCTTGATGGAGTGGGGATTCTCGCTTGCCTTCCACTCCGGGTGCCACTGCACCGCCAGCAGGAAGGAGGCGAGGGTAGGGGCATGGAGCGCCTCGATCAGCCCATCCTCGGCGTGGGCCAGCGGCTCAAGCCCCTTGGCCAGCGTCTTGATCCCCTGCCCATGCAGCGAATTGACCGGGATCGACGGCTGTTCCATCAGCTCGACAAACCAGCTGCCGGGCACCAGCTCGACCTGATGACTCTCGCCATACTGCTCGTCGACCGGATCGTCCGAATCTTCCCTGTGATCGTCATAACCCGGCTCGTTGTAGACCTTCTGATGAATGTCGCCGCCAAGGGCCACGTTGATCTCCTGCATGCCGCGGCAGATCCCGAGGATCGGCAGGCCGCGATCGAGGGCGGCGCGCACCAGCGGGATGTCGAACAGATCCCTGTCTCTGTCCTGCTGCTTCTCCGGGGTCAGATTCTCCTGGCCGTAGAGGGCGGGATCTATGTTGGATCCAGCGCCGCTCAGATAGACGCCATCCGCCAAATCCAGATACTGCGCCAGATCCTCTGTGCCGCAGCAGGTCGGCACCAGCAGCGGCACGCAGTCGCTGATCTCCACCAGCGGCATTATGTATTTGTGGGTCATCACCTGATAGGGGTGACCATTGCGGGGCTGGGCGCCCATGGTCATGAGTACGACGGGTTTACGCGGGGTGTGGGGGTTGCGAGCTGTCATGATTCACCTTGCTATCCTTTGCGGTCCTGCGCCTTGGGAAGGCCCTTGCTGCCGCTGAAAGGGCAAGGGCATGCCTCAAGGCATGGTCATGGGATCAGGGTCGTGCCGCAGTACCAGAATCGTCGGTCAGCCTGGGCAATGACAGCCTGGATCCTGATCCCAGTCTGCCAAGGCCGTTCAATATGTCAAACGAAATGATGCTGAGATGTTAACTGTTTTAAGCGAGGAGCTGCCTTGAGTCCCTTTTGAAGGGGCCTGCGGGGGTGTTGGTGAGATGAGGGATATGGTCTGTGGTGGATATATTAAACATCTGGCCGGGGTAACCGGATAGCAGAAGGGGCCCGCAGGCCCCTTTGTCGACTCAGGCGTTCAGCACGAATCGTTCGATGATCTGGGCGACCCCGTCTTCATCGTTGCGCGCCGTGGTGTGCTGGGCCAGCGCCTTGATCTCGTCGGTGGCATTGCCCATGGCGACTCCCAGCCCGGCGTATTCGATCATGTGGTGATCGTTGCCCGCATCCCCCACGGCGATCACCTGGGCGGCGTCCAGCCCCAGATGCTCGGCCAGGGCGGCGACGCCGGTCCCCTTGTTGCTCTGCTTGTGCATGAACTCGAGGAAGTAGGGGGCGCTGCGCACCACTGTGTAGCGCTCATAAAGCTCGGCGGGCAGGCGTTCGATGGCGCGGGAGAGCTGGGGCTGCTCGTCGATCATCATCACCTTCATGATCTGCTCGTCGGCGGGCAGGGTGGCGAAATCGATCAGATTGATGGGCATGCCGATGAGGCGGGATTCGTGCTCGGTATAGGTACTGACCCTGGGGCTGATGAGGCCACGGGTGACAGAGAAGCCGTGTACGTTCACTTCCAGCTCGTTTGCCAGCCTGGCGATGGCGCTGGCGTCGCTGCCGGTCAGCAGCTGGCTGCGGATGATGCGCTGATCGGCCACCTGTTGCACCAGGGCGCCGTTGTAGCAGATGACGTAGTCATCCTGACCGGTGAGGCCGAGCTCGACCAGGTAGCGGCTCATCCCCTCCAGCGGGCGGCCCGAGGCCAGCACCACAGTCACGCCCCTGGCGCGGGCGGCCTGAATGGCGGCGTGGGTGCGGGGTGAAATCTGGCCCTGGGAGTTCAACAGGGTGCCATCCATATCCAATGCGATCAGCTTGTACATCTCTCACTACCTGAAGTCTGGCTGGCCCGCCCTATGGGGCCAATGGGAGGCCGAGTGTAGCGAAATTCGCCGCCAGGATCACGGGTTGGCGGCGAGAGGCTGCGCCAGCAGGGGGGAGCTTGCCGGGGAGTAGCGAGCCGCAGGGCCCGCAGGCCGTCACTTGTGGGGTTCGTAAGGGGTCAGCTGCAACTGATCTTCGTGGATGGCGAAGTGGATGGGGCCGTGCTCTATGTCGACCCTGTAGTGGTGGTGGGCCATCTCTACCTCGACCCCGGGGAAGACGCGCTGGGTGGCTATGATGTCCATCTCCGTCATCAGTTTTTGCAGCTCTTCCTGCGCCGCCTCCAGCTGTTCATCCAGCAGCTTGCTCTCGTCGATATGCTGGGTGCGGATCAATTTTATCTTCTGCACTGTCTGGGGATTGCGCTTGTCCCCCGGCAGCTGCAACAGCTTGAGCAGCAGATCCTGCAGCTTGTCCAGCTGATCCCGGCACTCCTGCTTGCGCTGGCGCAGGGCCTGCTCCTGCTCCTTGTGGGTGAAGTAGCCGCCGAGGATCTGCAACCGGGTCTGGTTGTAGGCCGAAGCCCCCAGTATGGGAGCCATGATGAGGCGATTGGCGATGCTGATACCCCCCAGCAGGTGGCCCTTGCGCATGCCGCTGTCGCCCACCTTGATGTCTTGCCCGCTGCGGCTGTAACAGTGGCTGAGCTGGCTCTGGATCTGGATGTCGCCGCCGGCCTCCAGCTTGGCGTACTGGGCATAGCTGGCGTGGATCTCGCCCTGGGCATTGAGGTGGCAGAGGTACTCGTCACTCTGCTCGCTCTTGCGGCCTATGATGCCGCTGCGCACCGTAATGGTGCCGCTCGATTCTATATAGCCCCCCTCGACGAAGCCGCCGATCACCACGTCGCCGCTGGTCTTTATCTTCATGCCGGGGGTGACATCCCCCGCCACTATCAGGGCCCCCTCGAAGATGACGTGGCCGTGGCGGATGTCGACCTGCTTGACGCTCAGCACGTCGTCCACCTTCATGCCGTTTTTCTCCTGGCGGGGCAGACCGGGGCGGCCGGCCAGCAGCAGATCCACATCGTCCGGCGAGGCGAAGGTGCCCTCGCCGGCGACCATGGGGCTGTCCTTGCCGTGTTTGGCGGGCAGCTCCTGGCCGGTGACGGTAAAGCCGGGCACGCCCTGGGTGGCGGGGTGGCGGCGCATCAGCTGGGCGCCCGCCTTGACGGTGAGCAGGGTGCCGAGGTCGCGCATGTCGACCCGGCCATGATCCAGCTCCTGGGGCTTGAGGATCCGCTCGGCCGGGGTTTCCACCAGCCGCTCGAAGCGGGTGTCCTGGCCGTTGACGGCGGCCTTGCCCAGCGCCACCGGCAGCTTGAGCAGGGCCCCCGGCGTCGCCTCCTTGGCGGCCAGAATGGCGGCGGCTATGAGGGGCGCCTGTACTCCCTGGCTGATCTCGCTGGCCTGCACCGCCTGCTCCAGCTGTTCAGTGGTGAGATACTTGCCACCCCAGTCGGCGGTGATCTGGGCGACGGCGCTCATCCGGTCTTTCTCCACCACCAGGGTGACGCGGGCATCGTGGCGCTGGGCGACGGGGACCGGATTGCCGGGCAGGGGGGCGGCCGGGTTGCTCAACAGGGTATTGAGCAAACTGATGGCCTGCTTGATCCCCTCCGTCAGCGGCTGGTAGCGGCGACAGTTGGAAGCCAGCAGCAGCGTCTGGATATCGCTCTCCGAGACGGGTTTGGTCAGCCCGGGCACTATGCGCAGGCAGGCGTACTCCATATCGGTTGATAACAGTAACCACTCTTTGCTTAACACCCGGTTCCCTTCCCTCGTCTGCATCCATATCGAGATCGCTTCTTACTTCCATTTAATCGGCTTTTTGTTAAAAACGCGAGTCATCAAGATGGTTCCGGTCTGCAGTATTCGGGTATTTCTCCTTTTTGGTCAACGAACTAAGCACAAATGGGTGAGCTGGGACGAGGAAATCAGGGATGACAGCGGGTATGCTGACGGCACGAGAAGCCCGCAGGTCTGCGAGAGACGTGCCGGCCCTGAACCCGGTGGTGGTTTGCATCGGTAAGTCTGGCCCGCCGCGAGAGGAGTATCGATGTTGCGTCATTGTCTGCTGCCCCTGGCCCTGACGGGCCTGCTCACCGCCTGCCAGCCGCAGGTGTCCACCATTGCACTCGGCACCCTGGAGCGGGATCGGGTGCTGCTGACCGCCACCGCCAGCGAGATCATTCGCGCCCTGCCGGTGGCCCAGGGGAGTCAGGTGGCTGAGGGGGCCCTGCTGGCCCGGCTCGACGATCGCCGCCAGCAGGCGGTGCTGGCCCGTGCCCGGGCCCAAGAGGCGCAAGCGCGCGCGGCCCTCGCCCGCATGACCAATGGCGAACGGCCGGAAGACATAGCCGCCGCCCGGGCCAGCCTCGACAAGGCGCAGGCCAATGTCAGGGAGAGCGAACGCAACTTCGAGCGCATCGATCGACTGGTGCGCCAGAAGCTGGTGAGCCCGGCCGATCTCGACAAGGCCCGCGCCCTGCGTGACGGCGCCCTGGCCGAACAGGACGGGGCCCGCCAGCAGCTCGACAAGCTGACCCGAGGCGTGCGCAGCGAAGACATAGACGAAGCGGATGCGGCCCTGCAGGCCGCCAGGGCCGAAGTGGCGCTGGCCGAGCGGGAGCTGGCGGATCTCTCCATCGTCGCCACTCGCAGCGGCCGGCTCGACAGCCTGCCCTATCACCTCGGCGAGCGCGTCGCGGTCGGCGCCGTGCTGGCTGCCATCCAGGCAGACGAGGCGCCTTACGCCCGGGTCTATGTGCCCGAGCCCTCCCTCGCCAGCTACCGCCTCGGCCAGCCGGTGCGGGTGCAGGTGGACGGGGTGGCGGAGCCCCTCACCGGCCGGCTGCGCTGGATCTCGAAAGAGCCCGCCTTTACTCCTTACTACGCCCTCAACGAGCAGGACAGGGCCCGGCTGGTCTATCTGGCCGAGATCGATCTGCCAGCGGGGGCGCAGGATCTGCCGAGCGGCCTGCCGCTGCAAGCCGAACCCGCCGCGGGGGGAGAGGGCCATGAGTGAGCTGGCGATCCGGGCGCTGGGGGTGAGCCGCCGCTTCGGCGATTTTCTGGCGGTGGACGGGCTGGATCTCTGCGTGCCCAAGGGGCAGATCCACGGCTTTCTCGGCCCCAACGGCTGCGGCAAATCCACCACACTGCGCATGCTGACCGGCCTGCTCACCCCCTCGGCAGGAGAGGTGGAGGTGCTGGGACTGCATATCCCGCGCGAGGCTGAGACCCTGCGCCGGCGGATCGGCTACATGACCCAGAAGTTTTCCCTCTATGACGAGCTGACGGCCTGGGAGAACCTGGAATTCATGGGCCGGATCCACGGCATGGGGGGCACCGTGCTGGCTGCCCGTCTGCACGAGCTGCTGGCCACCTATGAGCTGGCGCCGCTGGCCCGGCAGCGGGCCGGCGCCATGAGCGGCGGCCAGAAGCAGCGGCTGGCGCTGGCGGCGGCGGTGATCCACCGGCCGGCGTTGCTGCTGCTGGACGAACCCACCTCGGCGGTGGATCCGCAGAACCGGCGCGATTTCTGGGAGAAGCTGTTCGATCTGAGCGAAGGGGGCACCACCATACTGGTGACCACCCACTACATGGACGAGGCGGAGCGCTGCCATCAGCTCGCTATCATGGAGGCGGGCCGGGTACGCGCCCAGGGGGCGCCACAGGCGCTGATGGATGCCATGAGCACCCGGGTGGTGGAGGTGCTGGCCGCTGATCTGCGGCTGCTCAAGCAGCAGCTGGTGCAGCTGGCGCCGGTGCGCTCCGCGGCCCAGCTCGGTCAGCGCTTGCGGGTGCTGGTGGACAAGGAGCTGGCGGAGCCGGTGGCCTGGCTGCAGCAGGCCTGCCCGGCGCTGGCCGGGGCCAGTCTGGCGCTGGTCAGACCCAGTCTGGAGGATGTGTTCGTCAGCTGCACCGGGCAGGAGCCAAGGGCATGAACAGTCTGCGACGGCTCTGGGCTATCACCCAGAAAGAACTCAGGCAGCTGGCGCGGGACAGGCTGACCTTTGGCATGGTGGTCATGATCCCCCTGATCCAGCTGCTGCTGTTTGGCTACGCCATCAACACGGATGTGCGCCACATACCTGTGGGGCTTGTGGAGATGAGCCAGAGCGTGCCGGGCCGGCTGCTGGTTGAGGCGGTGAAGGCGAGCCAGGTGGTGCACATCAAGCAGCAATACGTCGGGGTGCAGCAGGCCGAGGCGGCGTTGACCCGGGGCGAGGTGCGCGCCGTGCTGGTACTGCCCCCCGACTTGAGCCGCCGGCTCAGCGCCGGCGAGACGGCGGGTCAGTGGCTGGTGGACGGCTCGGACACCATGATAGCCGGGGCCCTGCTGGGGCTGCGCAATATGCCGCTGTCGGATCTGAAACCTGGGCTTGAATCCGCGCCGCCCACCTTCGAGACTGTGCTCTACTTCAACCCGGCCCGCCGCTCGGCGGTCAACATAGTGCCCGGTTTGCTCGGGGTGATCCTCACCATGACCATGATCATGTTCACCTCGGCGGCCATAGTGCGCGAGCGCGAGCGCGGCAATCTGGAGCTGCTCATCACCACCCCGGTCAGCTCGATGGAGTTGATGCTGGGCAAGATTTTGCCCTATATCGGGGTGGGGCTGGTCCAGGTGGCCATCATACTCGGCCTCGGCCACCTCATCTTCGATGTGCCCGTCAACGGCGCCCTGAGTCAGGTGCTGCTGGCGACCCTGCTGTTCATCGCCGCCAGCCTGACCCTGGGGCTGCTCATCTCCACCCTGGCACAGACCCAGCTGCAGGCGATGCAGATGACGGTGTTCATCCTGCTGCCCTCCATCCTGTTGTCGGGTTTCATGTTCCCCTACGAGGGGATGCCTGTGCCGGCCCAGTGGATTGCCGAGGTATTGCCGGCCACCCACTTCATGCGGCTGATCCGGGGCATAGTGCTGCGGGGCGGTGAGTTGTCTGAGTTGCTGCCGGACGTGCTCTGGCTGGCCGGTTTCACCCTGCTGGTGCTGATCCTGGCCGCCCACAGGTTCAAGAAGAGCCTGGATTGAGGCGTTTGCCTGTGCCCGATTTTGCGGGTACCGGCGTTTGATGCCTAGCTGCCGCGCTGCACCGTTCTGGCCAGGGTGAGGTAGTCGCCGAGCACAGGCAAGCCTTGCAGCTGGCGGCGCAGCATGTCGAGGGCGGCGAAGGCGAGGATCCGGCGGGCGCTGTCGGGATCCGGGTGACTGACCTTGAGGGTCTGGCCGTGCAGTTGCCCGTCGACGCAGAGCAGCAACGGCACGCCGTCCGGGCCCGAGCAGCCTATGGTCAGGCTGAGGGGGGCCGGGGGCGCCGCCAGTTGCGCCAGATCGCTGGCCAGGGCGTGGCTGAAGCTGGCCGTCAGGGCCGGATGAGGGTGACACATGGCCAGCAGGGCACCCCGGCTCTCCCCCTCCAGCAGGGTCAGCGGCCTCTCCCCCAGCAGGGCCAGGATCTGCCGCGCAGGCTCCTCATCCCCTCGTCCCACCAGCCAGGGCTGGATCGCCGCGAGCAGTCGCGCCTCGGCGGCATCCATGTCGGCGGCGCTGGCGCCGTGGCCTATGAGTTTCAGCTCGATCAGCGGCATGGAGGAGCGGTAGCCCAGCTCTATGCCGGCGGGCCAGGGGGCCGCATCCAGCATGTCGGAGAGGGCCGACTCCGAGATGCCGAAGCTGTAGAAGCGGCGCAGTTCGGTATCGGTCTGCGCGCCCGCCAGCTGCTTGAGGCGCGGCAAGATCTGCTCGTGCACCATCTGCTTGAATTCGAACGGCACGCCCGGGGTGAAGAAGAGCTGGCTCAGGCCGTGACTGGCCTGATGCCGGACTAGGAAGCCGCAGGCGGTGCCGACCGGGTTGTCCAGGATCTCGCAATCTTGCGGCAGCCAGGCCTGCTTGGCGTTGCTGGCGGGCATGACGCGGCCCCGGCTGGCGTAGCGGGCCGCTATGGTGGCGAGCCAGTCCGGGAACAGAGCCAGGGGCTGGCCGAACGCCTCGCCCGCCGCCTGGGCGGTGAGATCATCGGCGGTGGGGCCCAGGCCGCCGCACACCAGCACCACCTCGGCGCGGCTGGCGCTCTCCTGCAGCACGGTTTTCAGATCGGCGAGGTTGTCCCCCACTGTGACGCGGCGGCGCACCTGCCAGCCCTGCTCCAGCAGCAGGGCGCTGAGCCAGGCGGCATTGGTATCCACCACCAGACCCGTCACTATCTCGTCTCCGGTGCTGATGATCTCGATACGCATGGGGGCTCCTTGGGCTGGGGACCTGAACTGGGACGGCCATGAACCATGGCCGGGACAATCAGGGCTTGGCGTGTTCGAAGTAGTAGCTGATCCGGGTACGTGGATTGAGGTACTCGAACACCGCCGGGGGCAGTCGTTTGGGGTGGATCACCTTGGCGATGGAGAGCTCGGCCTGTTGCAGATCTATGATGGCCGCCTCCTGGCGCGGGATGCGGGGATCGTACACCAGCACAGAGGGATAGAGCAGGCGGGAGGCATTCACCGACATCACCAGCCCCACCTGACCGTTGGAGAGCTGCACCACGCTGCCGGGCGGGTATATGCCCATCAGCCGGATCAGCATGCTGAGGTATTCAGGGTTGAACTGGGCCTTGCGCTGCTTGTAGAGGCCGCTCAGGGCCGAGTAGGGCACCTTGGCCTGCAGGTGGCAGAGGTTGTCGTATTCGTTGATCAGCGACACCATCTGGGTGAGGGGGTCGAGCTGCCCCTTCTTGAGCCCCTCGGGCCCGCTGCCATCCAGGTATTCGTGGTGATGCAGCACGATTCCCTTGGCCCCGGCCGGAAAATCCTTGGCCAGATTGAGCAGATCCAGGCCGTAGCGCGGGTGCTGGGCCATCAGGTTCTGCTCCGGCTTGGTCAGCGGCTCCGTCTTGCGCAGTATCTGGCTCGGGATCTTCAGCTTGCCGATGTCGTGGAACAGGGCGCCCATGCCGACCTGGCGGATCTCGTCGGCCGACATGTTGCACTCCTTGGCCAGCAGCATGCTGAGCACGCTGACGTTGAGGGAGTGGAAGTAGAGGTTGTTGCCATCCTCGCTGTCGGAGACCAGGTGCAGCACCATCTCGTCCACCGACAGCAGCTGCTCGGTCATGGCGTTGATCAGCTCCTGCGCCTCGCCGATGGCGTTGAGGGGGCGGGACTGGATCTTGCTCATCACGCTGCGCACCTGCGCCAGTGACTGCTGGAACTGCTTCTCGCACTGCTGCAAGTCGCGGCGATACTGCTGCAATTGCTCGATGCGGCGCTCTTTTTCCAGCTGCATCTCGGCCTGGCGCTGGGAGGTGTCCGGCGCCTCGGTCGGTTGCGGCTGGATCTGGCTCAGCGGCTTTGGCGGCGCATCGCTCTTGTCGGGGATGATGGTAACGAGCTTTAGGCCGAGCCGGCGGATCAGCTCTATCTCCTCTTCAGTCTTGAGCTTGAAGCTGGAAAACAGGAAGGGGTGTTCGCGCCAACCCAGTGGCAGAGAGACGAAATTGCCGACTTGCAGTCGGTCTACGGAAATCTTGATACCTGTCATTGTCTTGGCTGCGAGAGACACATGAGCCGTATGCTAGTCAAAGGCGGAGGTGAATACAAAAGGTATCTGATGACAGGGTAGACGCTTTATTATAGGCTTCTGGATGTCCAGACATATTTACCGATGCAGTACAGGGAGTAAGCATGCCGATCAAGATCCCGGATCAGTTACCCGCCGCCGAAGTGCTGGGGCAGGAGAACATCTTCGTGATGACGGAATCCAGGGCCGTCACCCAGAACATACGCCCGTTGCGAGTGTTGATCCTCAACCTGATGCCCAAGAAGATTGAAACCGAGATCCAGCTGATGCGGATGCTCTCCAACTCGCCGTTGCAGGTGGACGTGGATCTGCTGCGCATCGACGATCGGGAGTCGAAGAACACGCCCCAGGCACACCTGGAGAACTTCTATCACGACTTCGAACAGGTGCGGGCCAACAACTACGACGGCATGATCATCACGGGGGCGCCGCTCGGGCTGGTGGAGTTCGAGGAGGTGGTCTACTGGCCGCGCATCGTCGAGATCATAGAGTGGTCCCATCAGCACGTGACCTCGACCCTGTTTCTCTGCTGGGCGGTGCAGGCGGCGCTGAAAGCCTTGTATGGCATGGAAAAACAGACCCACGGCGAGAAGCTCTCCGGCATCTATCGCCACCACAGGCTCGATGAGCACGAGCCGCTGCTGCGCGGCTTCGACGATGAATTCGTGGCGCCCCACTCCCGCTATGCGGCGTTTGACGGGGATCTTATCCGCGCCCACACCGACCTGCAGATCTTTGCCGAGTCGGAGGAAGCCGGGGTCTATCTGGCGGCGACCAAGGATTGCCGCCAGGTGTTCGTCACCGGTCACCCTGAATACGATGTGCTGACCCTGGATGGGGAGTATCGGCGGGATCTGGCGGCCGGGCTCGAGCCCGTCATCCCGGTCAACTATTACCCGGCCAACGATCCCGGCCAGACCCCGCGCGCCAGCTGGCGCAGTCACGGCCACCTGCTGTTCTCAAACTGGCTCAACTACTACGTCTATCAGCTCACCAGCTATCGGGTGGAGGACATAGGCAAGGTGTTTACCTACCAGCAGCCCAAGTAAGGATCAGAGTGGCAGGCTCAGTCGGCCTGCTCCCGTCGTGCGGTCAGGGCGTCGAGCCACTGGCGATGCACCGCCAGGGTGAAGGCTTTGGGCCTGTGGGCCCGGATGGCGGCCATGGCCTCCTGCTGTGGCTGGCCGAGGGAGACAAGCAGTGCGGCCGCGACCAGACCGGTGCGGCCGCTGCCCCCCTTGCAGTGGATGACCAGGTGTTTGCCCTCGCGCAGCAGGCCGGTCAGTTGCGGCAGAGCCTGTTGCCAGGCCTGTTCGAAGGCGGCATCGGGGGCCTGATCGTCTTCGATGGGCAGGTGGAACCAGCGCATGCCGCTCGCCTCGACCTGGGGGCCAAGCCGGCTCAGTGCGAGCCGGGCCAGTTCGGCCTCCGTCATCAGGGTCAGCACGCCGTGGGCTCCCGCCAGCCTGAGCTGATCCAGTGCCAGTGGCAGAGCCACCTGCTGGGTGCCGGGGCAGGGGGTCAGCAGCAGCTGGCCATCGACGCGGGGCACTTCCTGGCTCCAGAAGGGGTGAGACGGGTGCATAAAGGTCCTTATGAGGCCATCAAGGGCGAGGCGAGCCGGCATGGCCGGTTTCTGAGTGCGCCAAAGCATAGGGGGCGCGGCCCCGATGTCAATCTGCGTTGTGTTCGGCCCGGTTTACGGGCAGAGTCTAAAAAATTGATCGGTTCAAGGAGTTAAGATGAGAAACCTGGATCAACTGGATTTGGATATCCTGGCCCATCTGTTTCGCGATGCGGGCATGACCAACAAGGATCTGGCTGCCCTGGTCGGCGTGGCGCCGTCCACCTGCCTGGAGCGGGTGCGCAAGCTGCAACAGGACGGGGTGCTCAAGGGCGCCCATTGCGAAGTGGATCACCAGGCGCTCGGTGGCCATATCCAGGCCATGGTCTCGCTGCAACTGGCGCGTCACAGCCGCCAGATCATCGATGCCTTCCGCGACGCCATACTGGCGCTGCCCGAGGTGATCAGCCTGTTTCACATGGGTGGCAAGGATGATTTCCTGGTGCACCTCTGCGTCGCCGATACCGAGCACCTGCGCAACTTCGTGTTCGATCACTTCACCTCCCGGGAGGAGGTGGTGCACCTCGAGACCTCGCTGGTGTTCGAACACAGGTTCAGCCGCTCGCTGCCCTGTTTCCTCAACACCTGATCCCCTGTTGTGCCCAACATAAAACCCGCCAATCGGCGGGTTTTATGTTATTGCGGCGGCGGGCTCAGTTCAGTGCAGTCTGGGTATCCGGCGCCGTCTGGTAGAGCCCTTTCTGATAAGCCAGGCTGCCCCACAGCGCCAGCCCGAGCGTGGCATCCTTCATGGCATCCGGCTGCGCCGCCGGGGTGAGGGTTTCGGTGGCATCCTCGTAGATGAAGCCTTCCGCCGGGCGCTCGGGTTGCAGTATCACCACGTCCTTGCCCCGCATCAGGGCGAAGTTCTTGTCGTACTGCATGATGGCGCGCCCCGGCCAGTCGGCGGGCATCCGGGTCAGATCCTTGCCCAGCATGGGGTAGTCGGCGCTTATCCCCATCAGGGAGAGCAGGGTCGGCGCCATGTCGATCTGGCTGACGATGCGCGGATCCTGCTTCGGGGCTATGCCGTCACCGACGATGACGCCGGGAATGTGGAAGCGGGGGATGGGCACCAGGCTGGCGCCGCCGACCCGGCTGTCGTGATCGGCGATGACCAGGAACAGGGTGTCCTTCCAGTACGCAGACTGCTTCGCCTTCTTGAAGAATTCACCGATGGCGTAGTCGGCGTACTTGGCCGCGTTGTTGCGGGTCTGCTTGGGCTGCTCATAGAGGGCGATGCGATTGTCCGGGAATTCGAACGGATCGTGGTTGCTGGAGCTGAACACCAAGCTGAAGAAGGGCTTGCCCTCCTTGTGCAGCGCCTTGAAGGTCTCGTCCGCCTTGGCCATCAGATCCTCGTCCGAGGCACCCCAGGACCCCTTGAACACCGGGTTCTTGAAGTCCTTCTGCTCGACTATGGTGGTGAAGCCGTTGCCGAGGAAGAAGCTGCGCATGTTGTCGAAGTGACTCTCGCCGCCATAGATGAAGCTGGTGTCATAACCCCGCTGTTTGAGCAGATCCGCGATGGTGAAGAAGTTGGTCTGGCTCTTGCCAAGCTTGACCACGGCCTGGGCCGGGGTTGGGGTGAAGCCGGTCAGCACGGCTTCTATGCCGCGCACCGAGCGGGTGCCGGTGGCGTAGAGCTGCTCGAAGGCCCAGCCCTGCTGCGCGAGTGCATCCAGATTGGGGGTGAGCGGCAGGCCGCCGAGGGAGCCGACGAACTGGGCGCCGAGGCTCTCCTGCAGCAGGATCACCAGGTTCTTCGGCTTGCCGATATAGCTGGCTTCGTTGAAGGTCTGGCTGGGCAAGGTTTCCGAGCTGAATTCGTGGGACTCGCGGCCACTCTCCTGGCGAATGAGCTCCAGGATGCGCGCCTGGGGCAGCTTGCCGTAGAACTGGCTGGCATCCTCTTCGGCCCCCATCTGCTTGATGGCGAAGAAGAGGGAGTAGGAGGAGTTGACGGTCAGCGCATTGATCAGGGGATCGCTGGCAAACGCCACCATGGCCGGGTTCAGAGCGCGATGGCCCAGGCTGGAACGGGCGCCGAGAAAACCTATGGCCAGAATGAGCAGGGCGAAGGCGGGCCGCCAGTACCAACGCGGGAAGGTGAGATCGCGCAGCAGGCGCCCGCTCAGCCACCAGCCACCGCCCAGGGTCAGCAGGCTGAACAGCACGGCGGCCAGCAGCTCTCCCTTGCGGCCGGCCCACAGCATGGAGAGCACCTCCTTCGGATAGATGAGGTACTCCACATAGAGGCGGTTGGGCCTGACCCCGTATTCGGTCACGAAGGAGGGGGTGGAGATCTCCAGGAAGAGCATCAGCCAGAGCCCCAGGGTCAGCCAGACCCGGATGATCTGCAGCCAGGCCCGACCGATCGGGTGGGGCCCCGCCAGCAGCAGGGTCAGCATGGCGGGCACGCCCCACAGCCAGCAGAGAGTGGCGAAATCGACCCTCAGCCCTTGCAGCAGCATCTCCTGCCAGCCGGCGACGGCGTCGACCCGTTCCAGTTGCCAGAAGCCGAGGCCGAGTCGGCTGACGGAGAGAGAGACGAGCGCGATCAATGAAAAAACGGCGATGGGCCAAAACGGTCCCAGCCATTGTCTGATAGTGGTCATTGTTGTTCCTACAAGCCTGTTTGCACCCGTCCTCGGGCACATTGTTTTTATATTGCAGGGTTATGACAGCGGGTCCGGGGAAAGGTTGCGTGTAGGTGCCGTTTAAAAGGATGTTTTGGCACGATTTATGATTTTTATGTGAGGGCGCGCAGGGATCCAAGACAGCATAAACGGCTGGGAAAACTGTGATCCCCCCTGCAAAGCCGTGCAGGCCGCTTCCCTATAATGACGCCGAATTTTCTCAATCGGAGCCGAAGGGATGCCGGTCTTTATCGATGTGGAATATTTGCAGGGATGGCGCCTGTTCGTGGTGCTCTCCGACGGCACCACGGGGGCGCTGGACCTGACCCCCTGGCGCGCGCAGCCCCTGTTTGCGGCGCTGGATTCGGAGCGGCGTTGCGCCCGGGTCTTCATCAATCGTCACCACCAGCTGGAGTGGCCTGCCGGCTGCACCCTGTCGGCCCACGAGGTCTATCACCTGATCAGACCCATCAACGAGCGGGAGGCCTTCAGTTAACCCCCTGTTTTTGTGAGCCATCCCCAGATTCCTGTAACTGGAATGTTTGTTCATTTGCCTTCTCTACCCAACTTGGGTAAAACCTGCGCAACATTTTGCCAACCCCTCTCCCAGCTTTGCCCGTCAAGGCTTGCAGCCTCCCGCCGCAGGCCTTTTTTGTGGCCGGATGACAAACCTTTCCCCAGCTGAAAGGTTTGTTGGGTGAGATGAGAAAAACAAAATAAACAAAGAGATAAGGAATAAACATGGCTTGTCATATGCGCACCCCGCTCGCCCTGCTGGTGGGCGGTCTCGCTTGCCACGGCGCCGCCGGTCAGGAAAAAGTCCAGCAGCTGGAGCCCATGGTGGTGGTCGCCAGCCGCCCCGCCAGTACCCTGGAAGTGACTCTGGATCCCAATAAACCGGGCTCTCCCATGCCCGCCGCCGACGGCGCCGGTTATCTGAAGAACGTTACCGGCATGAGCATGGTGCGCAAGGGCGGACTGGGGGGCGACCCCGTGCTGCGGGGTATGGGGATGTCCCGCCTCAACGTGCAGATGGATGGCGGCATGCTGGCCGGCGGCTGCGGCGGCCGCATGGATCCACCCACCGCCTATGTGTTTCCCCAATCCTTCGACCGGATCCGGGTGCTGAAGGGGCCGCAATCCCTCGAGCAGGGCGCGGCCCTGGCGGGCACAGTGCTGTTCGAGAGGGACAGACCCGAGTTTACCGCCCCCGGCGTCAAGGCCGAGGCCTCGGCGCTCTATGGCAGCTTCGGGCGCGACGACCAGATGCTGGACGCCACAGTCGGTGCCCCCGAGGGGTATCTGCGCGGCCAGTTCACCCACTCCGACAGCGATGACTATAGAGATGGCCACGGCGACAGGGTGCGTTCCTTCTATCGCCGGGAGAACGGCACAGCCCAGCTGGGCTGGACGCCGGGGGAGCACACCTGGCTCGAACTCACCGCCGAGCGCAGCAACGCCCGCGCCGCCTATGCGGATCGCACCATGGACGGCCCCATGTTCGATCGGGAGTCCTTCGGCCTCAAGCTCAGGCAGGAGCAGATCAGCAGCCACTGGCAGCGCAGCGAGCTGACCCTGTGGGACAACGACATAGACCACATCATGGACAACTTCAGCCTGCGACAAAGCAGCGGCATGAAGATGCTCTCCAACCCGGATCGGCGCAACACAGGCGGGCGTTGGGCCAACGACCTGGTCCTGCCGGCCGACTGGCTGCTGACCGCCGGGCTCGATGCCAACCGGGATCAGCACAGGGCCCGCAGCGGGGTGGATTACGCCAGCCAGCCGCGTCAGCGCACCCTGCGTTTCGAGCAGCAGGGGGGCTTCGTCGAGCTGGGCCGTCAGCAGGGGGCACACGGCTACAAGGGGGGTTACCGGCAAGACAGAGTCGAGACCACCCGTTATGGCGCTGGGGATCAAACCCTCTATAGCGATACCCTGACCCTGGACAGCGGCTTTGGCCGCTACGAATACCAGTGGTCGCCGGCCTGGTCGAGCTACCTGGCCTGGGGTCAGGCCAAGCGGGCACCGGATTACTGGGAGCGCAGCAAGGACAGCGTCCCCTTCACCCTCAACCCGGAGCGCAGCCGTCAGTGGGATGCGGGGCTGGCCCTGCGCAGCCGTGAGCTGGACTTGACCCTCTCCCTGTTCAGCGCCGACATCCAGGACTACCTGCTCTATAACAACAAGTCGAACAAGGTGCGCAACATAGATGCCCGGACCCGGGGCGGCGAGCTGGAAGGGCGCTGGCAGTTTGCCGAGCAGTGGCGCCTCGATGGCGGCCTGGCACTGGTCTATGGCGAAAACCAGAGCGACAACCAGCCGCTGGCCCAGATGCCGCCGCTCGATGGCAAGCTGGCGCTGGGCTGGCAGCCGGCCGAGGCGTGGAACATGACCCTGCTGGGCCGCGCCGTGGCCGCCCAGGATCGGGTGGACGTGGGGTCCGGCACAGTCGCCGGTCAGGATCAGGGGGAGACCCCCGGCTTCTTCACCCTGAACCTGAGCGGTGCCTGGCAGTTTGCAGAGGGGTGGCAGCTGTCGGCTGGGGTGGACAACCTGTTCGACACCTTCTACTACGAGCACCTCTCCAAGTCGGTGCACGCCAGTCAGGCGGGGCTGGGCTATGAACAGGTGGGTCGCATTCCGGAGCCGGGCCGCGCCGTCTGGCTCTCCCTCAACTACCGTTTCGCCTCCGCCGGCGTGCTCTAGGCAGGCGCACCAACCGACTGAACCGGGTAACGTTTTCAGTCACAGACCCGTGCTGGCGGGGCCGCTATCATGGCCCCGGAGTGGCGCCTTGTGCGCCGATACCACCACAGCGGGAACATAACAATGAAACAAGGAACGTTGCGCTATGGCGGCCTGATCGGGGCCGCCCTGTTACTGACGGCTTGCGGCAGCGGAGGCGGGGGATCCAGCAGCGAACCCCAGCCCCCCGTGGTCAATCCGCCGCCTGCCACCGCCAGCCGCGCCTGCTACGGCAATGATCAGCCCGCCTGCAACCTGCGCACCTATCAGGTGATGGTGGAGTCCTTCGTCGATGGCGACAGCGCCGCCAACTACGGCGTCGGCTACGGCCCCTCCCGGCACAACGGCGATCTGCAGGGGATCATCGACAGCCTGGATCACATCAAGAGTCTCAACGTCAACGCCATCTGGCTGACCCCGGTATTCGACTCCTGCGCCGGTCAGGGCGGGGATGACAAACTGGATGCCACCGGCTACTTCGCCTGCGACTTCTTCACCGTGGATCCCAACTTCGGCAGCAATGCCCAGCTCAAAAAACTGGTGGAGGCGGCGCACCAGCGCGGCCTCTACGTCTTCCTCGACGGCGTATTCGGTCATGTCAACAAGGTGGGGGTGAGCAAGCCTTCGCCCGAGGGGCGCCTGCCCGCCCTCAAGAGCGGCGGTGCCGGTTATCCGGGCCAGCTGGTGGATTACAGCCAGCCCCAAAGCCTGGCCTACTTCAAGGAGGTGGCGCGTTATTGGGTCGAGCAGTACGGCATCGACGGCTGGCGTCTCGATCAGGCCTACCAGCTGGGGCTGGACGAGTGGCGCGCCATTCGCTCCGAGGTCGAGCAGGCCAGTGCGGCACGCAAGGCGGCAGGCCAGCAGTGGGGCACGCTCGGCTACCTGGTGGGGGAGGTGTGGAAGGGGGCCGACGAGATCCGGGCAGAGGCTTATGGCCCGAGCGACAATCCGGCGCTCTCCTCGGCGTTCGACTTCCCGCTGCGTTACGGCCTGGTGCAGGCGCTGGCGGTGGAGGAGTCCGGCAAGGGTGGCCAGGGCGCCAGCGTGCTCGACGCCAGCTGGAACAAGGTGGAGAACTACCCGGATCACGCCATGCCGAACCTGATGCTGGGCAACCACGATCTGGTGCGCTTCGGCGATCTGCTGGATCGCGGCAACTTCAATCCGGCGGACTACTGGCAGCGCCACAAGGCGGCCTTCAGCTTCCTGGCGGCCCGCTCCGGCCCCATCACCCTCTACTACGGCGAGGAGTTTGGCGACGAGGTGCCGGGCTTTGCGGCGCAGGTGAGCGGCGACTGTGCGGCGCAGGGGCTCTGTGACGATCACGTTGCCCGCAGCGATGGCAAGGTGCCGGTTGCCACCGGTTTCGTGCCAAGCGGCGAGCAGGCCGAGCTCAAACAGTGGCTGAGCCAGCTGCTGGCCGTGCGTGCCAAGCATCCCGCCCTCTATCAGGGTGAGCGGGTCAAGCTGGTGGCCGATGGCAGCGTCTATGGCGACATCAAGCAGACGGCGGCGGAGCAGATAGTCTACCTGCTCAACGTCTCCAGCACGCCCCAGAGCTATGCCCTGCCGGTCGGCAAGCTGCGCAGCGGCAACGCCCTGCTGGATCTGCAGAGCGGCGAGAGTCTGGCCATAGGCGGCAGCAGCGTGACGGTGGACTTGCCGCCGCTGAGCGGTCGCTTCCTGCTGTTGCAATAAGGCTGGTGAGTAACAACAAGGGCTCCAACCTGGAGCCCTTGTTCATTGTGGCGGGTTACTTCTCGATGCCGCTGCCCAGCTCTTCCTGATGGGCGTTGGGGGCGGGGGCGTGGCCATTGCCGTGGCGCCAGCTCTCCAGCCGGTTGTGCACGCCGCGGCGCAGGCTCTTGAAGCTGGTTTCGAGATAATCCACCCCCACCAGTATGGCCAGGGTGACGCCGGTGAGCAGCACGGCCTGGTGCAGCATCTGCATGCCGATGAGGGCGCCGAGGGCCGCCAGCATCCAGACGGTGGCGGCCGAAGTCACCCCCAATACCTGACCATCCCGGGTCATCATGACGCCGGCGCCGAGAAAGCCGATGCCGGTGATGAGCTGGCCCAGCACTCGCGCCCGATCGGCACTCTCCGGGCTGACGGCGGCACCTATGGCGAGAAAGCAGTAGGTGCCGAGTATGATGAGCGAGGAGGTGCGGATGCCGACCGGCTTGCCGCGCAGTTGCCGCTCCAGCCCCACGAGCGTGCCACACACCAGGCAGGCCAGGATGTTCTCCCAGCCAAGGGGCGCTATGTCCCACCAATCCGTTGTCATCATATCCACCTCTGCTGTCGATGCTTGTTATCCTGCCGCGCTCTGCCCCCGGTTTTCCAGCCGTTGCCGGAAGGCCCTGGCCAGGCGCTCGTAGAGGTCCTTTGCCTCCCTGTCCTCAATATCGCCACGTATCCAGGGATTGTCGATGATTTCCAGCAGCACGCAGTCCCGATCCTGCTGGCGCAGATCCACCCCGAACAGGCCATTGCCGAGCTGGTGCACGGCGCGGCGGGCGGTTTGCAGCACCCGCTCCGGCACTTCGGTGAGCGGCAGTGCCTCGATCCGGCTCATGTCGAGGGGATGCTTGCGGCGGCGGATGCGGTTGCCCGGCTCGGGCCGGTAGCGGCGACAGGCGAACAGTGGCGAGCCGTCGAGAAAGCCGATGCGCCAGTCGAATTCGGCGGGGATCCGGCTCTGCACCAGCAGCAGGGCGGAGCGGCCCAGCCCCTCGTCCAGCAGGCGGGCGAGCTGCTGAGCGTCGCTGGCCATGGCGAGATCCCGCCCCTGGGCGCCGTCGGGTATCTTCACCATCAGCGGCAGGCCGAGCCGCTGCACCAGCTCGTCCACCTGATGGCGGCCACGACGGGTCACCACCATGGTGGGCGGCATGGGTACGCCGCTGCGCACCATCAGCTCGTAGAGGTAGAGCTTGTTGCTGCAGGCGAGGATGGCGCGGGAGCTGTCGATGACCGGCATCTTGAGCTGCTCGGCGCGGCGGGCAAATTCGAAGGTGTAGTGGCCGACGGCCGTTTCGGAACGCAGCCAGAGAGTATCGAACTCCGGCAATCGCTCGATGGCGGACGGCGCCAGCCTCTCGGCCTGGATCCCCTGGGCGGCGGCGGCCCGGATGAAGCGATCCAGCGCCAGGGCATCGCTGCTGGCGCGGCCGTCATCGGGATCCACCAGGATGGCGAGCTGGTAGAGCGGGGCCGCCTGCTCCTCGTCGCCGGCACCGACCAGCGCCTGGGCGTGGTGCAGCATCAGCGCCTTCTCGCTTGGGCTCAACTCCAGGGGCGACAGGCTCTGCTGCTGGCGCACCGACCAACCGTGGCGGCCGCGTTTGAGGGTCAGCTCCTGCAGCGGCAGCTGGCTCAGGCCGTAGTAGTAGCGGGCCAGCCCAGCCAGCTCGCTCTGTTCACTCTGGCCGAAGATGGCGCGCACCCGAATGCGATCCTCGCTCTGCTGGGCCAGCCAGCCCTGTACCTTGCGCCACAGCTTGGCCGGCGGCTGCTGGGGTTGCAGCACGCTGATGGCCTGCAATCCCGGCAGGCAGTGGTGGCCACGTGCCTGGGCCAGCAGGGAGCAGTAGTAGCCCGCGCTCAGGTGCTCCAGGTTGCGGCAGAGGTTGATGATGCGGGGTCGGCCGCCTGTGGTCGGCACGCCGTGTTGCAGATAGGTGCGGGCGGTCAGCAGATAATCGGCATGGCAAGGCCAGTCGCCCGGCTCTTCGACTATGACGTAGGTACTCATATTTTCGGCTCCACAGATCAGACTGCCTTGAATGGCAGGATCCCCAGTGGGCTTCGATGCACCGACAAGCACGACAATGGCGCGAGGGGAAACAAGAGGTTACAGTGCCTAATATTCTGCTTTGGTAACTTGTGATACAAGTCGCATTTCTGGTGCTGAAGATAAATAACCGAACAAGGACTCCCCGTGTTGACCGTACGAGCGGCCCGAACCGATGATTTGGGCGCCATCGTTAAGCTGGAACGCTACTGTTTCCCCCCCGAAGTCGCCTTTGGCCGCAGCCGCTGGCACTATCTGCTTACCCACGCCAAGGGACGCACCCTGCTGGTGCTGGATGAGAAGGATCAGCTGATGGGTTATCTCAGTCTGCTGGAGCACAGGGGCTGGGATCGACTGGTGATCCAGACTCTCGCCATCCGCTGGACCATCCGTCGCCAGGGCTGGGCCCGTCGCCTGCTGGAGCAGGTGATCCGGGAGGGGCGCGAGGCTGGCTGGGGGGCTGTGCGCCTCGAGGTGGGTGATGCCAATGAAGAGGCGCTGGCCCTCTATCAGGCGCTGGGATTCAAGGCTCAGCAAAGGTTGCCGGACTATTATGGCCGCGACCAGCATGCCCACCGGCTGGTGTTGCCGCTGGTGAGCGACGAGGTTCGCACCCTCAGGCGCCAGCGCCGCAGTGTACAAGCCGCCCTGTGCCGCCAAGCCCGCGCCTTGAGCGGCCATGGATCCGGAGGACCGGCATGAGCTGTGATGACTGTCTGGCCACCGCCATCAAGGCCAAGCTGGGGCGCTGCCCGATCTGTGCCGGCCAGACCTTCGTCATCGGCATGCTCGGTTGGCTGGCGTGGTGGTGGTTTGGCGCCGATACCTCGGTCAATGCCCTCACCGGCCTGCTGTTTGCGTTGGGGGGCTCGGGCCTGTTTCTGCTCCATCTGCTGGTATTTTTCTGGCGCAAGGTGACCGGGCGTGAATTGAGCGATGAATGAATCAGATTGGATTCAAATACATAAATAACAATATCGGTGTAGATATGGAGGTTCAGATGATAGCAATGGTAACGGGCGCCTCGTCCGGCTTTGGTGAGTCCATCAGCCGTCAGCTGGTGCAGGCGGGCTACAAAGTGATAGGCACGGGTCGCCGTGCCGAGCGGCTGGCCGCCCTGGCCGATGAGCTGGGCGAGCAGTTCCTGCCGCTGGTGTTCGATGTGCAGGACAAGGCGGCTACCCGCGCCGCCATCGCTGGCCTGCCGGCTGCTTGGAGCGAGGTGGACCTGCTGGTCAACAACGCCGGGCTGGCGCTGGGGCTGGAGCCGGCCCACAAGGCGGATCTGGAAGACTGGGAGCAGATGATAGCCACCAACATCAGCGGTCTGACCCTGCTCACCCGCTTGCTGCTGCCGGGCATGGTGGCGCGCAATCGCGGCCACGTGGTCAATATCGGCTCCATCGCCGGCACCTATCCCTATCCGGGTGGCAACGTCTACGGCGCCACCAAGGCGTTCGTGAAACAGTTCAGCCTCAACCTGCGCGCCGATCTGGCGGGCACCGCCATCCGCGTTACCAACGTGGAGCCAGGCCTGTGCGGTGGTACCGAGTTCTCCAACGTGCGCTTCCACGGCGACGACGCCAAGGCGGCCACCGTCTATCAGGGGGTGCAGGCCATTCAGCCGGAAGACATCGCCAATACGGTGCTCTGGGTCAGCCAGCAGCCCGCCCACGTTAACATCAACAGTATCGAGATCATGCCGGTGGCCCAGACCTTCGGCCCGCTCCATATCAGCCGTCGCTGAGCTTCCCGTTTGACGAAATGAGAAGAGGCACCTCAGGGTGCCTCTTTGCTTTGCAGAGCCGGTCAGAGGCTCATGATCTTCTTGAACTCCTCCTCTGAATACTTCTTCTCGCTGCTCTTGGTGAGATCCGTCATCAGCTTGTAGCGCAGGTCCTTGGCCATCTGGTAGGTCTGCTCCAGCTGGCCGTAGGAGTAGTCGGCGGCCAGCCCGAGCGCCGTCGCCTTGTCGCTGGCATAGCTCTGCTTGAGGGTCTTGTCGAGGACGGCGACCTCCTTGTAGAGCTTGGCGCTCTCCTTGCTCCAGACTCCCCTCAGCAGCGGCAGGTACTTGTCCGGGTTGGTGTTGGCCAGCGCGGTCAGGCTGCGGAACTGCCAGTAGGCGGAATCGTCGGAGTAGCTGTCGCTGCCGCTGCGATAGGGCAGGGGATAGTTTTCCAGGGTGTTGTAGAGCGGCACCATCACGGATTCGGCCAGCACGCCGTAGCTCTGCCAGATGAGCCCTTGCAGCTCCTTGGGCATCTCCTTGCGCAGCTGGATGACGTGGGATTCCAGCTGGCGATCGATGCGGATCGGCCGCTCCGCCTTGCCCGCCAGCGGCGTGCCCTCATAGGTGGCGCTCAGCAGCCGGGCCACGTCCGGCACGGCTATGGGGGCGTCCGGCTTCATGAACAGCGGGTATTGCGCCTGCCGGGTCGCCTGCGGGTGGGAGGCGGTCAGCATGTGTTGGCCGAGCCACTCCCGATCCACGTTGTAGGGGTCGGCAATCACCCCGAATGCCTTGGCGAAGTTGAAATCCTTGGGGTCGGCCTGGTCGAGCAGCTTGTGCTGTTGTACAAACTCCAGCAGCCTGGGGGAGTGCAGCACATCGGCGCTGTCGAGATTGACGCCGTGGATGCGCAGGCCGTTGGCCACCATGGCGTAGCTGTCGTCAGGCACCCGTACCGCGATCCAGTGGTGGCCCGAGCCTATCTCCATCAGCCAGGCCTCGTTCACATCCGCCAGATAGAGGCTGTTGCCCTCGCCGGCGCCATATTGCTCCACATAGCGGCCGAGCAGCTCGACCCCCTCCTTGGCGGTCCTGGCCTGCGGCAGGATCAGGGTGGGGATGATGGCTTCTATGATCCCTTTCTCGATCAGGGGATCGGCTTTCAGGGCCTTGTCGTTGACCTCGGCGCTGGTGGTGGCCGAGAGGGCGACGTTGAGCTCGTTGATGCCGCGCTCTTCATAATATTTGCCTGCCGGGTCGCTGGTGGCGGCGTCCCAGTCGCGAATGGCTGAGTAGGCGAGGAAGGCCTTGGGCATGGGCACTTCCAGCCCGTTGCCCAGCTTCCAGACCTTGCCCTCGTTTTGCTGGGCGGGTCGGAAGGCCAAATACTTGTTCCAGTTGTTGACGCCAAAATCCTCGTTTCTGGCGATCATCACGCTGCCGTCGGCACTGGCGCCCTTGCCGACGATGAGGCCGGTACAGGCGTCGGCACTGGTGCCAAGCAGGGTGAGCAGGGTGGCGGAGAGAAGACTCAAGGTGTGTTTTTTCATGGCATTGCCCGAAGCGTAACTGTGAGTGAAAGCCAGGCGGTGGGATGCAGGTCTGCCGCAGTGCGATCAGCCGCCGATACGCTGCCGGGGGATCGTGCTGCTCATGGTCGATGACGCAAACATTTCATCCATAACACTGCTTGCTGGTCGTTTTGTGCGCCGAAATTGTATGCCTCGCTGGTTGTTTGTTTTGTGATCTATGAGTCGTTCCTTTGCTTTGTCTGGTAAAGCATGAAAATGGCAGCGATATGCACCATAACCTGCCGATTGGACAGCGCAGCGTCATGATTCTGACGTCGGGATGGCCATCAGTAAGCCTGCGAGCCCGTGCGGGCCGGGATCTGCACCAATTTGGCAAGTTGGCCTGCAACTTGCTGGTTTTATTGCCAATGATGGGGCCTGGCGCCTCATGCCATCGAATCAGCGACCTCGTCATGCCGGATCGGTATGCAGACTGGAGCCCCCATGGATATCAAACCCTACAGCCAGCAGCTTGCCCAGAGTGCGTCCAATTCCCGCGCCCTCGCCACCCTCAGCGGTGCCGAAGGGGGTCAGGGGGGCGGCTGGGAAGATCTGGTCAACCTCTCCTCCCAGCGGCTGACCAGCAAGGCCCAGCAGACGCTCACCTATGAGCACCTGGCCAAGAACAGCAAGCTGCCGCCGGCGCTGGACATCAGTTCAGACAAGGGGGGCATGATGCAACAACTGGTGGACAAGGCGCTGGGGTTTGATCGCAAAAAATTCAACGAGATAGAAGACAAGCTCAAGGAGATAGCCGACAACAAGCAGCTCTCTGCCGAGGAGCGCGAGCAGCAGAGCAAGGCCTTGAACGAGCAGCGGGACGCCATGCTGCAGGATGCCATGGATCGCCTCACCGGCAAGAAGATCGAGTCAAAGGAAGAGACCAAGAGCGCCTGAGTGATGGCCGGCATGACTCGAACGGCAATCCCTGGTCGTCGGGGGCAAGCCGTTGCCCCTGTCTGGGCGTCATGGCCGGGTTGATGACCTGACAACGTATGGGCAGGCTGGCGCCACAAAAGAGGCAGCAAAAAAGGGAGGGCGGATGCCGCTCCCTTTTTGATCGGGCTGAGCCTGCCAGTGCGGCCCAAGCTGCGCCGGCAGGGGATTCGCTGCTTATTTTTTCTCGGGTACTATTTTTTCTCGGGCACTATGCCGATGCCCACCGCCTGGGTCTGGACGGCCTTGATCTGATCCCCCTTGGCGATCAGGGCAAACTGCGCCGGGTTGTGCACCTTGAGCTCCAGGGTGTGATCCACCCCCTTGACCGTGACCGTCTGCTGCGCCTTGTCGACGGCGATGACATCCCCGTACAGTGTGACCTTGACGCCAACCCCGGCCCCCGGCTTCTGGCCCGCGGCGGCCTTGTCCGCATCCACCTCGACGACGCGCTGTCTGACGCCTGCCGTGCCCTTGAGCAGTTCCAGATCCAGCATCTGCAGGTATTTCAGCGCCACCACGTCGCCGACCTTGAGGTTTTGCAGGTTGGTGACCTGCTCACCTGCGACTATGTCGAACGCCTCACCGGCGGCATTCGTCAGGCTGACCTTGCGGCTCGCCATGTCGATGGCGGTCACCGTCGCCTGGGCGGTCACGGCTTCCACCAGATTGGCCTTGCCCGGGGCGGTTGCGACTTCGGTGACCACCTCGGCGGCTTGCACCAGACAGGTCGAGAGGGAGAGCAGACCGGCAATCCATGCATGCTTCAGTTTCATGTTTCAGACCTTATGACGGGAAAATGAGGATGAGAGGAGGTGGGCATGTGGGTCCTGATGGGGCATGACACCGACTTCCTGACAGACCATAGCAGAGCCGCGCCTGGCCACCCCGCCGGACTCGAACGAAATGCGTGTTTTGATAGCCAGCTCCCGTTTTTTGACCTCATGGCGCCACAGGCGCACAATTCCCTGCATGCATTCAAGCGAGGGCTCTGCCGTGTACAACTTCCAATATGCCAATCCTACCCGCGTCTGTTTCGGTGAAGGCCAGATAGCCAGCCTGCCCGATCTGATCCCGGCGGGCAGCCGCCTGCTGGTGCTCTACGGCGGCGGCAGCATCAAGCAGAACGGCGTCTATGAGCAACTGACCCAGGCATTGGCGGGGAGGGATTGGCAGGAGTTCCCCGGTATCGGCGCCAACCCCCAGTACGATCAGCTGATGGAGGCGGTGGATCTGGTCAAGCGCGAGCGCATCGACTTCCTGCTGGCGGTCGGCGGCGGATCCGTGGTGGATGGCACCAAGTTCGTGGCCGCCGCGGCCTGCTTCGAGGGGGCGGATCCCTGGGAGATATTGCTGCACAAGGCACCCGTCAAGGCGGCGCTGCCCCTGGGCTGCGTGCTGACCCTGCCCGCCACCGGCTCGGAGAGCAATCCCGCCGCCGTGGTGAGCCGGGGGGAGGCCAAGCTCTCCTTCATGAATCCGCTGGTGCAGCCCGTGTTTGCGGTGCTGGATCCCGCCACCACCTACAGCCTGCCCACCCGTCAGATCGGCAACGGGGTGGTGGATGCCTTCGTCCACATCATAGAGCAGTACCTCACCTTCCCGGTGGGGGGCGAGGTACAGGACCGGCTGGCGGAAGGCTTGCTGCAGGTGCTGGTGGATAACGGCCCCAAGGCGCTGGCGGAGCCCACCAACTACCAGGTGCGTGCCAACCTGATGTGGGCCGCCAGTCTGGCGCTCAATGGTCTCATCGGCCGCGGCGTGCCGCAGGACTGGTCCACCCACGCCATCGGTCACCAGCTCACCGCGCTGCACGGGCTGGATCATGCCCAGAGCCTGGCTGTGGTGCTGCCCTCCCTGTTGCGTGAGCAATCGGCCCAGAAGCAGGAGAAGCTGGCCCAGTTCGCCGAGCGGGTCTGGCATTCGAGCCGGGAGGACAAGGCGCTGCGCATCGAGGAGGCCATCATCCGCACCGAGCAATTCTTCCGGCAGATGGGGGTGGGCACCCGTCTCGCCGACTACGGTCTGAGCGAGAGCTGCATCCCAGGAATCTGCTCCAACCTCAAGCGCTTCGGCCTGACCGCGCTGGGGGAGCAGCAGGACATAGATCCCGACAAGGTAGCCAGGATCCTGTCCCACGCGCTTTAAGTCAGGGGGACCTTGCGCCTCGCAATCAGAGTGGCGCGGATCCTTTCTCACGCCCTCTAGGCCTGAGGTCCTTGGTCAAGGGGCGATCCTGACAATAAGTGCGGCCAGGATCCTTTCCCACGCGCTCTGATCATCTGGTTGACGAGCTGAAAAGAAAACGCCCCGATTGTCGGGGCGTTTTGCATTCCGGGCTGAGGCGCTGAGGGTAGAGGATCAGGCGCCCAGATCCAGCTCGCGCTCGAGTGCCGCCGCCTTCTGGCGGGCCGGATGGGTGTTGAGTCGCTGCCAGTAGGCCTGCAGGTGCGGGAACTGGGCCAGCTGACCGCCCTGGGCCAGCAGATCCACCAGGAAGGAGTTCATGATGTCGGCGCCGGAGAGGCGATCCCCTACCAGATAACTGCGGGTCGCCAGCACCTCATTGAGGTAGCCCAGCACCTTGGCACACTCCGCCTTGGCGTAGTCCGGCAGGAAGCGCATCGGGCTGCCATCCTTGCGCACGAACATGTCCAGCAGCAGCGGCAATATGCCTGAGCTCTCGGCAAAGTGGAGCCACTGCAGGTAGTCGGGGTAGTCGGGGCTATCGGGGGCCGGCGCCAGCCTGTCGGCCGCGTATCGGGCAATCAGGTACTCGGTAATGGCGCCGGACTCTGCCAGCACGCGGCCTTCCAACTCGATGACGGGCGACTTGCCGAGGGGGTGAATGGCCTTGAGCTCTGGCGGCGCCAGAAAGCTGGTGGCGTCGCGCTGGTAGGCCTTGATCTGGTAAGGCAGCCCCAGCTCTTCGAGCAGCCAGATGATGCGTTGGGAGCGGGACTTGTTCAGGTGGTGCAGGACTATCATGGGAACCTCGATTCGGTGGCAGGAGTCGGTATACGCCTCGGCGAGGCGGCCGGTTCACCGGCGGATAAAAAAGAGCGGGCAGATGCCCGCTCTTCTGTTAGCTGACTCAGGCTTCCAGCGCCTGATCCAGATCCGCCAATATGTCCTCGATCGCTTCTATCCCCACCGACAAGCGGATCATTTCCGGCTTGACCCCGGCCCTGGCCTGCTCGGCTTCGCTCAGCTGGCGATGGGTGGTGGAGGCGGGGTGGCAGGCCAGCGACTTGGCGTCGCCTATGTTGACCAGCCGCTTGAAGATCTTGAGCGCATCGTAGAAACGCACCCCGGCCTCGTAACCCTCCTTCAGGCCGAACGAGAGGATGGCCGAGGGGCGACCGGCCATGTACTTCTCCGCCAGCAGGTAGTGGGGGTGGCCCGGCAGTCCGGCATAGCTGACCCAGGCCACCTTGGGGTGATGCTTGAGGTGGTGGGCGACCCGCAGGGCGTTGTCCACGTGACGCTCCATGCGCAGGCTCAGGGTCTCCAGCCCCTGCAGCAGCAGGAAGGCGTTCATGGGGGCCAGCGCCGCACCTGTATTGCGCAGCGGCACAGTGCGCACCCGGCCGATGAAGGCGGCGGGGCCGAAGGCGTCGGTGTAGACCACCCCGTGGTAGGAGGGCTCGGGCTGGGTGAGCTGGGGGAAGCGTTCGGCGTTATCCGCCCAGGGGAACTTGCCCGAGTCGACGATGACGCCTCCCAGCGAGTTGCCGTGGCCACCCACGTACTTGGTGAGGCTGTGCACCACTATGTCGGCGCCGTGCTCTATGGGTTTGCAGAGCACTGGGGTGGCGACCGTGTTGTCGACGATGAGGGGCACGCCACGGGCGTGGGCCACCTTGGCGAAGGCGGCCAGGTCGACTATGTTGCCCGCCGGGTTGCCAATGCTCTCGCAGTAGACCGCCTTGGTCTTGTCGTCGATGAGGGCTGCGATGGCCTCGGCGCTGTCATCCCTGGCGAAGCGCACCTCGACCCCGAAGCTCGGCAGCATGTGGGCGAACAGTGTGTAGGTGCCGCCATAGAGCTGGGGCGTGGAGACTATGTTGTCACCGGCGGCGGTCAGCGCCTGGATGGCGTAGGTGATGGCGGCGGAACCCGCCGAGACCACCAGACCGGCAATGCCCCCCTCCAGCGCGGCCATCCGCTGTTCCAGCACGTCGTTGGTGGGGTTCATGATGCGGGTATAGATGTTGCCAGGCACCGCCAGATTGAACAGGTCCGCCCCGTGCTGGGCGCTGTCGAACTCATAGGCCACCGTCTGGTAGATGGGCACGGCGACGGCCTTGGTGGTGGGGTCGTGGGAAAAGCCGTGGTGCAGGGCCAGGGTCGCATCTTTCATCACACACTCCTTGTTGGATGTTGCTGGATAGCAGTTATAGATGGATAGACGTCCAATCTATCAGGCCCAGCGCTGATGTAAACCACCCAATCCGGCAAAGCAATTGCGCCCGCTGACGATGTGCGTCTCCCTTGAGCGCTCCGTGCTAGGGATGGCACTCAGAGACGGCGACGATACTCCCGATCGTCTGTCTGGTGCATGTCCCACTGCATCAGGCGGTTGAGCTGGCTCATGGGATCCTCGATCAGGGTCAGCGGCCTGGGCAGGATCCGCTTGAAGTAACGACGCAGGGTCTGCTGGATCCGGTTCGGTTTGAGGGGGTTGGCTTGGCTCATCATTGTGCTCCTGTGCTGTGGTTCTCACGTTCGTCAGCAGTATTGAGCTAAAATGCGGAAGTAAAAACTGATGACTTACAGCAACAGGATTTCCTCTTTTATGCCGACCGGTCGCCTCTACCAGCAGTTTCAACGACTCGCCCAGCAGCTTGGCTGCGATGAGCGGGAGACAAGCCTCGCCGAGGTGGCGGATCTGCTCTGCTGCACCCCGCGCAACGCGCGCCTGCTGCTGCGCCGCATGCAGGATCAGGGCTGGCTCAGCTGGTCGGCCGAAGCGGGGCGGGGGCGGCGCTCCCGGCTGGTGCTGCTCGACAGCCAGGAGAGCCTGACCCGGCGCCGGCTGCGGGATCTACTGAGTCAGGGCCAGCTGGCGCAGGCGGTACGGCTGGCGGAGGGGCGGCTGGATCTGCTCACCCCGCTGCTGATCGAGCAGCTCGGCCAGGCCACCCGGGAGGGGCGCCAGATCCTGCGGGTGCCCTACTATCGTCCGCTGCCCCAGCTGTTGCCCACGGATCCGCTGCGTCGCTCCGAAATTCACCTGAGCCGGCAGATCTTCAACGGCCTGACCCGACGAAATGAGGAAAATGGGGAAATCGAGGGGGATTTGGCCCACCATTGGGAGCGGCTCGGCCCCTGTCACTGGCGCTTCTATCTGAGGCCGGCCGTGCGTTTTCACCACGGCCGCGAACTGGCGGTGGAGGATGTGATGGAGAGCCTGCTCGGCCTGCGTGATCGCCCACTGTTCGCCCATCTTGCCCGGCTGGAGAGCCATTGGCCGCGCACCCTGGATATGTATCTCGACAGTCCGGATCCTCTGCTGCCCCATCTGCTGGCCGAGCCGGTGGCCGCCATTTTGCCGCGTGAACTCAAGGGAGAGGCGGGTTTTGCCCTGCAACCCGTGGGCACTGGCCCCTACAAGGTGGCTGCCAACGATCCCCTGCACCTCTGTCTGGCGGCCTTCGACGACTACTTCGGCTTGCGCGCCCTGCTCGACGAGATCGACATCTGGATGCTGCCTGAGCTGGCGGATCGGCTGGAGAGCCACCTGCAGCTGGGACGCGACAGCCCCGAGCTCGGCACCATGCGCGGTGAGTCCGAGCTGGAGTCGGGCTGCTACTTCCTGCTGCAGGACGACAGATCCGGATCCTTGCAGGATCCCGCCCTGCGCCAGTGGCTGGCCCACCTGCTCAACCCCATAGCCCTGATGGCGCGGGTCGCCCCCGAGTTGCAGCGGGGCTGGACCAGCGCCCTCGGCCTGCTGCCTCACTGGCGCGAGGCCTTGCCCGCGCCGTTGCCAAAGTCGGCGCAGTTGCCGACGACACTGGTGCTCGCCTGTTTCAACCAGCATCTGGAGTTCAACGAGTGCGCCGGGGCCATGAGCAGCCTGCTGGCGGAACAGGGGATACGGCTGGAGGTGCGCACCCTGGATTACGGCCGCTGGGTGAGCGGGGCGGATGAAGACGTGGATCTCTGGCTCGGCACCCTCAACCTGGAGCACGAGCACGCCTTCGCCCCCTACGCCTGGCTGCTGGGCACGCCGCTGCTGCGTCAGGTGTGGGCAAGCCAGCGGTCCCTGTGGCAGGGTCTGACGCAGTGGCGTGCCAGCGGTGAAGAGCCGGGCCCGCGCGCCCTGCTGGCCCGGGTGCAGCAACAGGGCTGGTTCGTGCCCCTGTTCCACCACTGGCTGGAACTGGAGAGTCGGGTCGGCGTGCACGGGGTGCGCATGACGGCGCTCGGCTGGTTCGATTTTCGCAGTGCCTGGCTGAGGCCCGAGCTGGCCGGGAGCGAGGCGGGCAAAGCGGGCGGCAGCTCCCGCCCCGAGACAGGGGAGCTTGAGTCCTGACGCGGGCCGCGTTAGCCTGAGCGCGGTCCAACGACAAGGAGTCGATATTCATGCTGGAAATGCAGATCCAACCCCGTTTTCAAGAGACTGATGCCCTAGGCCACATCAACAATACGGTGCCGGCGGTCTGGTTCGAAGCGGCCCGGGATCCCCTGTTTCGCATCTTCTCCCCCGAGCTGGATGTGCACAACTGGCACCTGATCATCGCGGGCTATACGGTGCAGTTCAAACGGGAGCTGTTTTATGGCCAGCAGGTATCGATCAAAACCGGGGTGCGTCGCATCGGCTCCAGCTCCTTCACGCTCTGGCAGGAAGCCTGGCAGGGCGGCGAGCTGGCGGTGACCGCCGAGACGACCCTGATCCATTTTGACTACCAGACCCGCCAGTCCCTGCCCCTGAGCGACAAGCACAGGGAGGGGCTGCGGGCCTGGTTGATAGAGAGTTAACCTTGGCCTTTCGGCCAATCACAGGACACTTATGCGCAATACCGTGATCGCCCTGAGCCTCGGCTTGGGGCTGGGGCTCTGTTCCCTGCCTTCCGTGGCTGCTTCCCTCGCAGAGCAGTTCACCCTGATGGAGCGGGGGGCCGAGAGCGCCCTCGACACTCGCCTGTTCAGCCACGATGGCGTCGACATCAAGGCCTGGATCGATGGTTCCCCCGTCATCATAGCCGTGCCCATCATGAACGAGCAGGGCAAGCTGGAAGGGGAGAGCCGCTACTACTTCAAGGGCGGCAAGCTGTTCGGGGTGAAGGAGCCTGCGGCCCAGTTTGCCTTTGATGACAAGGGGACGCTCACCCAGTGGCTGGATGACAAGGGCCAGCCGGCCGAGTTCGTCAGCAAGATGAGCATGCAGCAGCGCGAGGCCTGGCTCACCAAGCGGGCCGCCGAGCTGGCCAAACTGTTTGCCCAGAGCCCGGCCGAGCAGAAGGCGGCCAAGGGGGGCGTCAAGCTGAAGGGGGCGGATCTCGCCCACTGGCTCTGCAATGGCAAGCTGATGGATCTCGCCAGAGGGGACAAGGTGATCTTCGAGCAGGCAAAGCTGAAGATTGCCGAACAGGGCGTGGAGGGGGAAGTGTCCCTGCGTCAGGACAAGGGGTGGCAGGATCTCTGCCTCAAGTGCGAGGTGCAGGGCACGCAAGTGACCCGCCTCACCTGGCAGCCGCTGCCGGGAGCCAACAAGCCGCAATGATCTCGGTTGCAGCATGAAACAAGGGGGCCATCGGGGCCCCCTTTTCATTGCGGCGACGACTCGCTCAGCTTGAGCCGGGTGAGAGCTTCCACCCGTCGCCATTGCTCGGCGGGAAACCAGCGCGCCAGTATCTCCTGCTGTTGCTCGGCCCGATCCAGGGTGGGCAGGGGCTTGAGTTCGGCCAGATAGCCCACCAGCTGTCGTTCGAACCCTTGTTGGCCCTGCTCCAGCTGATGCAGCCGATCCACCGCCTCAGGCCCCAGCCTCTCCAGCAGCACGGCGTCGCGCTCGGCGGGCGCCAGTGGCTCCAGCGCCTGCAGATCGCCGAGCAGGCGGCTGTTGGCCTCGGCCTCCCTGAACCACTGGGGCTGTTCCGCCAGCCAGAGTTCGAGCTCATCGGCCAGCATCTTTTTGTCGGCCTCGCTCGTCTCTGCCAGCGCCTTGCGGCGCAGGGTCCACTGCTCCATCAACCTGTCCTCGGCAAACAGCTGCTCCTGCTCGGCCGGGGTGAAGCTCTGCTGGCGCAGCTGCTCGCGCTCGTCAAACAACACCTGCAGACTGGCGAGGCCCGGATCCGCCGGCACCGTCAGGCTGCCCTCCGCCGCCAGAAAGCTCTGGTAGCGGGCCAGCAGTTCATCCTCCGCGTTCGTTTCTCCCTGTTCCAGACGCTGGGCCAGCTGATGGCGCAGGGCCCCCTGTTCGGGGGCTGCCGTCAGATCTGGCGGCGAGTCGGGCCAGAACAGGACGGCCCCCAGCAGCAGGGCCGACCCCAGAGGCTCGGCGATCCGCAGGGATCTTTTCATAGCCCCAGCCCCTGCAAGCGATTGGCATGCTGGCGATAGAGGGTGACAGGATCGGTTTCAAACAGGTGGTGGATGCCGAACGACTGGTTCACCTCGTCCAGATGGTTCATCCGGTAGCCGGTGCCGATCACCTTGCCGAGGTGGCTGCTGCACACCCCGACCAGACCGTCGTTGGGTTCGCTGAAGAAGGTGCCGGTGAGGGCCAGCGCGGGATCCACCGGATCCAGTATGTTGGTCATGTTGCCGCGCCCGCTCCAGGAGAAGTAGTAGACCCCGTTGGCGGCCTGCAGCGGCCCGTCACCGCAATATTGGCCGGGCAATCCCTCTGGGTAGCGCTGGTTGAAGCGCTGGGCTCCCGAACTGGTCAGGGCATCGAGGGCGGCGAGGGGATCCTGCGGCAGCTGGCTGCCGCCGGAGAGCAGCGAGATGACGCCGGACAGGGCCGAGGCGGCGGCCACCGCCAGCTTCTCGGCCACCGAGCCAGGTGCCACCTTGGCGCGCACCAGATCGGCGATCTCCGAGCCATAGTTGACCCCGCCCACGCTGGTGGCGGAGGCGACCAGCTCGGGGGCGACCGAGGCGACGTAGCGTATGGTGGGGCCGCCGTGGGAGTGGCCGATGAGGTTGACCTTGTCGGCCCCCGTGATGGCCAGCACCTGCTGTACCTGCTTGAGCAACTGCTCACCGCGCAGCTCCGAGCTCTCGGTGGCGGAGACCTGCGCCACGTAGACCCGGGCGCCATCCCGGGTCAGCGCCTGGGGGATCCCGTAGAAGTAATCGACCCCGAGCAACCTGTCGAAGCCGAACAGCCCGTGCACCAGCACTATGGGGTAGCGGGTCTGGGTATAACCTGCCGCCTGGCCCAGCATGGGCAGGGCGCACAGCAGCACCAATAGCCATCTTTTCATCTTGTCCATCCTTGTGAATAAGGTTGCCACAGCGGCAACCACCGGCCTCATGCCAGTACCGACCAGCATGACGGAGCGGGACCTTTGCATCTGTGCAAATGATCACCAAACGGACAGATTCAAAAAAGCCCTACCCATATGGGCAGGGCTGTTGGCGGTGCTGGCACAAGTATCCCTTGTGTTCGGCCCCTACATAAGTTAAATAATAATTATTATCATTTGAGTGATCGGGATCATGACGGGAATCTGGGTGAAGGGATGGGTCGGCACGAGCGACGCGGACAGCAGCATGGTGCACTGGAAAGTGCAGACCCTGAGTGGCAATCGCCACTTCGATGCCGGCGAGCACGCCAAGGCGCTCTCCTATTACCAGCAGGCATTGTGGCTGGCGCGCCAGCAGTTTGCCTGCTGGCACGATGCGGACGAGGCGGTGGCCGCGCTGGTGGTGGCTCACCACAATCTGGCGGATCTGCTGGTGGCCATGACGCTGCCGGAGCGTGCCGCCGATCTGCTGTGCCATATCCACGACTGCCTGCTCGCCACCAGCCAGTCCCCCGCCAGCCCTGTCCCCTTGCGGGATGCCGCCCTGCGCCACACCCGCAGCACCCGCACCGAGCTGCTCGCCTTCGTGCGCAAGCACGGCACCCAGGATGCCATTCAGCGCTGCCTCGGCCAGTGTCTGTGCCAGACCGAGCCCGCCCATCAACTGCATTAATCACAATAAAAAGAGGTGATCATGAGCCATACCCTGCCAGCCCTTGCCTACGGCTACGATGCGCTGGAACCCCACCTGGACGCGCTGACCATGGAGATCCATCACAGCCGTCACCATCAGACCTATATCACCAATCTCAACGCGGCCCTGGCCGAGCTCCCCGAGCTGGCGGTCCTGCCGGTGGATGCGCTGCTTGCCCGTTTCGACAGCCTGCCGGCGCACGTGCAGGGGGCGGTGCGCAATCACGGCGGCGGCCACGCCAACCACAGCCTGTTCTGGCAGGTGATGAGCCCGCAAGGGGGCGGTGAACCGGGCGGCGAGCTGGCGGCGGCGATCGCACGGGAGCTGGGCGGACTGGATGCCTTCAGGCAGGCCTTTACCCAGGCGGCGCTGAGCCGGTTTGGCAGCGGCTGGGCCTGGCTGGTGGTGGACGAGGAGGGAAGATTGCGAGTGGAGAGCAGCGCCAACCAGGACAGTCCCCTGATGCAGGGCCAGGTGCCCATACTGGGGCTGGACGTGTGGGAGCACGCCTATTACCTCAAGTACCAGAACAAGCGACCCGACTACATAGCCGCGTTTTACAAGGTGATCGACTGGGACGAGGTGGAACGCCGCTATCGTGCCGCGCTGGCATGACCGCCGGCAGGATAGTGCACTCGGCCAAATGAAAGAGACCCGCCTGATGGCGGGTCTCTTGTTTCTCTCTTGTCAGGGGGTCGAAGCGGAGGCGGCGCTACTGGTTGCCGGGCTGATCGAGAGCGCCGCACTGGTTGCAGCGGCAGCGCTGGCAGCCTTGGCTGTATCCGCCTCCTTGCTTGCGGTGGCCGCGCTGGTCGATATGGCGGAACTGGCGGTGAGCGCGGCGTCAGTGGCGGTGGCTGCACTGGTCGCCGTGGCCGAGCTGGCGGCAGGTGCAACCGGCGGCTTGTGGGTCACGGGCGGGATGGGCAGGCAGGGTTGGCTTGCGCCTATGGTGCTCAGGGCCTGACAGGGGGTGGGGCCACCGATGACGATGGGCTCGCCGAGGAACTTGGGCCCCTTGTCCAGCACGTAGAGGTCGAGCAGCCCCATCAGGCGGGCGAATACCTCGCGTACCCGGGTCTTGATGCCCTGATAGGCGCTGGGATCCTTGGCGTTGAAGCCGACGGCCTCGATGCCGAAGTGGCGGGCGATGAAGATGGCGCGCTCGTTGTGAAAGGCCTGCGACACCACGGTGAAGTGGGCCTGACCAAACACCTCCTTGGCGCGGACTATGGAGTCCAGGGTACGAAAGCCGGCGTAGTCGCTGTAGATGGCCTTGGCCGGGATGCCGGCCTGGATCAGGGCCCGCCGCATCTGGCGCGGCTCGTTGTATTGCACGGTCGCGTTGTCACCGGACACCAGTATGTAGTCCACCTTGCCGTTGTTGTAGAGCTCGGCAGCGGCCTTGATCCTGTACTTGAAGTAGTGGTTCGGACTGCCCCCGATCAGGTACTTGGAGGTGCCTAGCACCAGGGCGACCCGGTTGTAGGGGACTGCATCGACGTCGTCATAGGTGTAATGACGGGCGTCCGAGACGGTCCACTCGCTGTAGCCCAGCAGCATGGCGGCAGATGCCAGCAACAGGCAAAAGCAGGCGAGGAGGATCTTGGCAAACTTCTTCATGCGCGGTGCGGTTCGGGTCTGAAGTAAGAGGTGACAGAGGGTCATTCTATTACAAGTTGCCGCTGCGCGTCAGGCTTGATAGCGGCCGATGGCGTCACTCGGGCAAAGGCTGTCGCATACTGTGGCTGGCTAACCGTTTGATCCGGCACCGATAAAAACCTTTCGTATAAAAACAAGGGGCAGCCGTGGCTGCCCCTTGTCGCTAGCGTCTCATCCTCAGTGGGAGGAGTCGTTCGCCTTGCACTCGTCAGACTCCTTGTTGGCTTCCCACCAGGGCAGCAGATCGCGGCTCAGCCAGCTCTGGTAGGCCTCGCTGTCATTGGCGATCAGCTGATCCAGCTCGGCTTCGAAGGCGCTCATCGCCTGCTGCTGATCCGGGTTGCGCAGGGCCTGGGCCATGGCCAGCCAGCTGGCGCCGCGACCGGTCTCGTTCAGGAAGCGATGCACCGTATAGGACCAGGAGTAGACCATCTCGCCACCCTTGTCGTAATCCAGGTGCAGTATGTCGGCCAGGCTCGGTCGCTCGGCCGCCGGGCGACCCGAGACGTTGTCCATGCCACGGGCGAAACACTGACCGTGGGCGATGAACTCCGCCAGCCCTTCCGACCACCAGGTGGTGCGGTTGAGCGGGTAGTGACCGAAGCTGCCGTACTGGTTGAAGCGTCCATCCAGGTAGTGCACGTACTCGTGGCGCAGGTTCCACACCTGGAAGGCCGGGCGTTTCCACTCCGCCTCATAGGCGAAGAAGCGGGCCTGGTTGCCGGGACGCGCCGGATCCCCTTCGATGTAGATGCCGCCGTTGTCGGTGGAGACGCCACCAAACAGGGCGCTGCCGTAGCGCTTCCAATCGGCGGAGGAGTTGAAGATCACCAGCTCCAGCGCCTCGTTGTTGTCATCACTCACCGGCTGCCAGCCTGTTTCCATCTGCTGATGGAACTGCTGCTCCTCGGCGCCCAGCTCGCGGCAGATGCCGTCGGCCTGATCCTGGCTCAGCTCCTGGGCCCGCAGGCGCAGGGTCGGCGAGCAGGTGTGCTCGAACGGCAGCACGTCTTCCATTCGGATCGGGGTGCAGAGTCCGGCAAAGTCACCGCTGATACAGGCCTCGCTGGTGCGATCCGTGTAGGTCAGATAGTAGGTGGAGAGGGTCAGTGACATGTCTTCCAGCAGATCCTGACTCTGTTGACCGCCGGGGATCAGGCCGTGATGACGGATGAGCTCGATGACTGAGCCATCCAGCAGCTTGCGATAGCCTTCGCTCTCGTCGGGACGGGTATAACGGGCGACCCGGTAGAGGCGGGTATAGGCATCCAGCACGTTGTTGAGCAGGAACAGATCCTTGCCATCCCGTCCTTGCCACAGCGACAGCTCGCTCATGCCGAGGGCGTGCAGCTGTTTGCGCAGCTCGCCATCCTGCTGGCGGAAATCGGCGGCGAAGGCGTCGCTATGGTCGCTGGCGAAGTCGAGGAAGTTGAGCAGATCGAACAGACCGGTTGCCCAGGCATGCTGACCATTGATCTCGCTGGCATGCCGGGTGCTGTAGGCCAGCATCTGGTTGAACTGGCCGAGCAAGGTGCCAAACCGGCTCTGCACCGCCGGGCTCTTGAACTGGCCATGCAGGGCTATGCTCCAGGCGCCCATGACGGCTCCCACTTCATCGCTGGCCTGCTCCGGGTAGAGCAGCGGATGGGCGCCGAGCGCGGTCAGCGCCTCGGCCAGTGCCTCGGCGGCGGCCGGGCCGTCTTCCTTGTGTTTGCCGTAGTTGTGATAGTTGTGGGCGCGCACGTATTCCAGCAACAGCTTCATGGCCGGATGGGCGGGCTGATTGGCCGCCAGCAGGCTCTGGATACCGCGGGACACGGCCAGCAGCTTGGTGTCATCGTGGCCATAGTTCTCCTGCCAGACGGGAGCGGGCTGGCCGCTGGCATCCTGCACTATCCTGGCGGCGTCGGCATCCAGCAGATCCGTGCCCGGTTGTTCCGGCTCGGAGCAGGCGCGACCATCGGCGCGGCGGCAGTCGAGCTGCTCCTCCTTGCTGGCCAGCACTATGGGGCGATTGAGCACCCGACTCTCCTGCCACTCGTCGGTTTCCGGCAGTGTCTGCCATTCGCTGCCACCGACCGGGTATTGATAGCCGGTGTCTTTCAGTACCACCTGTACCTCGCTGCCGGCGGGCAGGGTCTGGCGGCAAACCCGGTAGCTGATGGTCTTGTCCCCTTCCTGGCGGGTCTGGGGCTCATCGCACTCCTGCTGTGTCTTGGTCTCGTCCAGCTGCCAGCTGTACTGGCGCCAGACATGGATCTCGCTCACCTGGCTGGCGGCCTGACTGCCCGCCACGGGTTGCAGGCGGAAGAAGATCTGCTCGAGGCGGCCGTCCCGCTCGTTGGGGGTCTCTTCCAGCACGCTCAGCTGTTGCCAGTTTTGCGGCTGGTATTGCCAAACCTGTTCGGCGCAGCGCCCCTGGGCATTGAGCTCGCAGCGATCCAGCTCCTGCTCGCTGTGACCCAGTATGATGCGCTCGGCCAGCGGCAGACGATCCTGACGCGGGGCGGTCGGGGTGCCCGTCAGCGGTTCCCAGCGGCCCTGTTTCAGGCCGTAGCCAAAGTCATAGCTGCTGGCCGGGATGGCCTTGCCTGCCGGCACCACCTGCTCGCAGCTGAGGTAGCGGATCTGCCAGCCCTGCTCGATCTTGAGCTGCGGCTCGCCGCACTGCTGCTCTGCCTGTGCGGTCAGATTGGCATCTCTCCAGTCGAAGCGGCGGTAGACCCGCAGTTGCTGATAGGGGGCATCGTCATCGCGGGCGCTGAGCTCGTAGGTGACTTCGGTGACGCGATCGCTCAGCTGGCGGCTGGATTCACCGTTCAGCCGGTACTGTTGCCAGTCGGCGGGGGAGTAGTTGGCCAGCGCCGAGGTGGCGAGCAGGCCCGGTGCTGCCAGCAGCAGCAACCTTGTACCCAGATTGTTCATTTTTATCCCTTTGGATGAGAGTCTGCGTGGTTATCGCGGGCAATGTACTAAGTTCCAAAGGGGTATCAACTCACCAGTCAGGCCATATAAATCATTTATTTAGATTGAATCAAAACAAAGTGAGTGCCATTGGGGGCTCAGCTGATAGCAAGGACTCATCTGCCATCTGGGGGGTATCTCAGCCTTCGGCTGACAAGTGTGATCAAGGTCTCGTTTGAGATGCGTTGGCTGGGTGTTGTTGCGACAGTACTAAGAAGGCGATGAAGTGGAAAACCGAGCCGACGCTATGGCTGTGTGGTGAGCCGGATCCTGAGAGGACTTTGCAAGAGAGGAAATGCGAGAGGGGCTGGTGCCGGCAGAGGGCGAAGGTTGGATGCTAAACAAGCGCTGTGTTCGGCGTGGGCTCCACTTGCTCAGGGGAGGCGAGCAAATCCGCCCGAGGCAATGAACAACCCCGGGCTGATGGGATGGCTAACTCGATCAGAGGTAGCTGACGGTCACTATGGCCATCTTGCTGCTGCCGGCAGACAGCTTGTACTGCATGGTGCTGCTGATGGTATTGAGGCTGCCGGTTTGCTGCAGGCTGGTCAGATCCAGGGTCTGGCGCTGGGTGCCCGAATAGCAGGTCACGCTGTTGTCAGCGAAGTCGCAGGGGGCTTCGTAGATGGTTCCGGTGAAGGTCACGCTGCCATCGTAGGCAGAGGCTGTTGCCGGCAACAGAGCGATGCCCAACAGCATAGCTGCGGCGGCAGAAGAGGCAAAACGGATGGCGCTGTTGCGAATGGAAGCGGTGGAAGTGTTCATTTTTATGTCCTTTTCGTCACATGTCGTTGTACGAAAAGGGCAACGCAATCAAAGAGAATGACACAGATACAACTGATGACATCGCTCTTCTCAGATGGCAGCTCCGCTGTCTTAGGTATTTAAACCCTTAGACCGGTGGCTTTGCGTCCCGACCTTTCGACCGGTTTGCCCTTTACTCTATGTTTAGATGATAACACCCTACTTTGAGAAATCAATCAGCATAAAAAAGCATGAGATATGGGTCACAGATAGCAGGAATAATAAATATCTACGTGGGATATATATTGTTGACCTACAGCGGGAATGGCGTTGTTGAGTGTCAACATCATCGCCATAACACAGCGCGACAGTGAAAACACCCTCATCTATTGAGCCATGTCGGGATTTAATAAGCAGGTTATTCATCCCAGGCACGGAACAGCGGCCATTTACTGCTTGTATGCCATGGGCTGTCATTATGATTACCTGATTACCTGATTACCTGATTACCTGATTACCTGATTACCTGATTACCTGATTACCTGATTACCTGATTACCTGATTACCTGATTACCTGATTACCTGATTACCTGATTACCTGATTACCTGATTACCTGATTACCTGATTACCTGATTACCTGATTGATTACTTGGCAAAGATGATGGCGGCAATTTGCTTGGTCAGTGGTGTTCGTTTTTAGTGGTTGATGTTGGTTTTTTGTTAATTTGGTTTGTGATGTGAGTGGGTTGTGAAACTCACTATTGTCAGTCGAGTGATATATATAGTGGTTAATTGTCTCTCATTGTTTTGAAATGTCATGAGCGATTGTAAGTTTATGATTTAAAAGTGTTTATAAAGGAATTTATAAAAATCAAAATGTATTTGATGTGCATCAAACGTGTCGTTAATTTATCCACCAAGCAAAAGTTGAATTCGGTTTTTTGTGCAGATGACATGGATGTATGTAGTCGTGCAAATGGGAGGTGGCGGGAACTGCCTCTAATACTGCAAACACCTTTGCTTGTTTGATATGCACAGATAATTGCACCAGTAGCCATATCTCATTAATGAGGTGTCGGTCTGCTGACAGTTGCTGAGCAATAATATCGCGGCATCATCGAAAATCATGACTCCAGCTTGATCCAGATGATGCCGCATAACAACACACGTTAATGTAGGTATATACGAATGAACGCTAATAAAATCTTGGTTGCTATGGGTGTTGGTTCCATTCTGCTGTGCGGCTCCGCCGTTGCTGCCGGTGGCGCTGGTTCAGGCAAAGTCACCTTCAACGGTGAAATCATCAACGCTCCTTGCTCCGTTGCTCCCGAGTCTGTTGATCAGGTTGTAGAGATGGGCCAGGTCAGCACCAAAGAGCTGGTCAATGGTGGTGAGTCCAACTCCAAGCCGTTCAGCATCAAGCTGCTGAACTGCGAAATCTCCGACAAGGAAGATGCCGTCAAGGTGACCTTCAGCGGTGCCTCCGAGCATGATGGCCTGCTGGTGATCGGTGGTGGTCAAGCTGCCGGTGCTGGTATCAAGATGAGTGCGCCGGGTGGTTCTGCCATCGTGCTGGGTACCCCGACTGCAGCCTTCAACCTGGTAAACGGTGACAACGAGCTGCCCTTCAGCGCCGTGCTGAAAGGTTATTCCGATCAGACCGCCAACCCGCTGCAGGCCGGTGCTTTCACTGCAGTGACCAACTTTACTCTCTCCTACGAGTAATTGGCTGCCTTAACGTGTGACAAGGGTTGTGGTGGTGCGAACCACCACAACCTCACACATTCTGTTTCCTCGTATCGAACCTTGATCATGAAAACTTCAATGATGGTGCCGGTAGTGCTGCAGATGGTGATGATGGCGGGGCCTGTTCTTGCCAATGAGATCACGGATGGCCTGGCTGAATCTGGGTGTACTCTGGATGTTTTACACAGCATCCCCCAGCAAGAACAACACCAGGGCACGCTGAAAATCAGCGGGTGTCAGGCTGAAGGCACATCACTGCCTTTTATTGCCATGTCCGTGCGCAGTGCCATGAACGATGAATTGAGCATCATCAGCAATGGTCAATATTACAAGGTATCCGGCGAACGCTTTATTGTCTCGGATATTGTCAACAGCGATCTGGAATTCAATTTGAAAATAAACGGCAACCAGCTGTTTGTTTCAGATAAAACGACGTTGTTTGAGCTCGATTATATGTAAGCAAGTCCATTGCTTAGTGTAGATACCTCATTAATGTGAGACCGTTATGCCATCCCTAGAGTAAATTTATGAGCGTTTCAACATCAAACTCTGCAAGAAGAAAACATTATTCAAAAATGGCTTTTATGCTATGCGTGCCCGGCCTGATGGCGGTGGCAAACCACGCATGGGCAGAAACGGAGTTTAATATTGATGCGCTCGATCTGGACGAACGGACCAAGATCGACCTCTCCCAGTTTGCCGACGAAGGCTACATCCTGCCCGGTGACTACTACCTCGAGATCGAGGTCAACAAGAACAAGCTGCCTCTGCAGAAGATCCCTTTCTACGAGACCAATGCCGGCAAGGGCAAAGGCGGGGTTGCCTGTCTGCCGCAAGAGGTGATCCCCAAGCTGGCGCTGACCGATGAGGCCATCGCCAAGATCGATACCTGGCACGATGGCCAGTGTGCCAACCTGCTGGCGCTGGACGGGGTCGTGATCTCGAACGACATCGGCAATGGCCTGCTCAGGATTGCCGTGCCCCAGGCGTGGATGAAATACAGCGACCCCAACTGGATTCCACCTGAGCAGTGGGATGTGGGTATTACCGGCCTGATGCTGGATTACAACATCAACGCCCAGGTCAATGAAGGGAGTGACTACTCCAATAGCAATATCAGCAGCTATGGCACCCTGGGGGCCAACTATGGCGCCTGGCGCCTGCGTGGTGACTATCAGGCCAGCTCTTATTGGGGTGATGATGAGCGGTCGTCAGCCGAGCTGAATCGTATCTATGCCTATCGCCCCTTGACCGACATGGCGGCCAAGCTGACGGTGGGCGAGCAGCAGCTCAACTCCCAGCTGATCGACGGCTTTCGCTATACCGGCGTGAATCTGGCCAATGACGAGCGCATGCTGCCGCCGAGCCTGCAGGGTTATGCGCCCGAGGTGAGCGGCATCGCCAAGACCAACGCCAAGGTCACCATTTCCCAGTCCGGCCGCATCATTTATGAGACCAACGTGCCAGCCGGCCCGTTTCGTATTCAGGGGCTGGACAGCTCGGTGCGCGGTCGGCTCGATGTGCGGGTAGAAGAGCAGGATGGCAGCGTCAGCTCGTTCCAGGTAGACACAGCGACCATCCCCTACCTGACTCGTCCCGGCTATGTCAGATACAATCTGGCCGTCGGTGCCCCCTCCGAGCTGGGGGATTCCGCCCACGACGTGCATGGCCCGGCGTTTGTCACCGGCGATTTCTCCTGGGGGGTGGCGAACTCCTGGTCACTTTACGGCGGCAGCCTGATCGCTGGCGAGTACAACTCCATGGGGCTGGGTATAGGTCGCGACCTGTATGCCTTCGGCGCCATCTCCGCCGACCTGACCCAGTCCATTGCGAAGCTGCCGGGCCTGTCCACCAAGATTGGCCAGTCGGTGCGCGTGAACTACGCCAAGCAGTTCGATGAATACAACAGCGCCATCACCTTCGCGGGTTATCGCTTCTCCCAGCATAACTTCATGACCATGTCGCAATTCTTGAGCAACAAGGATCGGCTGGAGAACAACAATACAACCTCGAGCGATGACTACAACACCTGGGGTGACAAGGAGCTATATACCATCACTGCCAACAAGACCTTCTGGGCGGATGATACGGCCAAGGCTCTGACAATCTATCTGGACTACACCCACAGAACTTACTGGGCTCACGATGCCGAGGATCGCTACGGCCTCTCCATCAACAAGAACGTGAGCATCGGCAGCTTCAAGGATGTCTCCGTCTATGTATCGGCCTACAAGACCAAGACCGAGAACTACGAGGATGACAAGAGCGTCATGCTGACCCTGAGCATGCCGATCGGGGACAGGAAGAGCGCGGGATACAGCGTGCAGTCCTCCAACGGCAAGGTTACCCATCTGGCCACCTATCAGGATTACAGCCGACCGGATGATACCTATCAGCTGGGGGCCGGGGTACAGAGCAACGGCCACGCCGTGGCGCGCGGCTACTACAACCACAACGGCGATGTAGGTGCCGTCAGCCTCAACGCCTACAGCGTGCAGAGCGAGTACACCTCGGTCGGAGCCAGCCTGCGCGGCGGTCTGACGGCGACCGAGCATGGGGCGGCGCTGCACCAGGCTACTCGCCGCGGCGGTACCCGCATGATGGTGGACACCGACAAGACCTCCGGCGTCTCTTTCAACAACGGCCGCGCCGTGACCAACCGCTTTGGCGTCGCTGTGATCAGCGACATGACCGACTATCGCAAGAGCGACACCCGGATAGACGTGGATCAGCTGGGCGATGACATAGATGTCATGAATGCCATCAAGCAGGGGACCCTGACCGAAGGTGCAATTGGATATAATGCCTTCGAAATGGCCGAAGGATTCAAGTTGCTGGCCAATGTCAAACTGCCCGATGGCTCAGTACCGCCGTTTGGCGCCACAGTCGTCAAGGATTCCGGCCGGGTGCTCTCGGTGGTGGATGAGGATGGCCTGGTCTATCTGACCGGGGTGAAACCGAATGAAGCGTTTGAACTCTCCTGGGGCGGGGCTCGCCAGTGCCAGATAGTGGCACCGCAAGAAGTAACCGATCTGTCGATGAAGACTCTCACTTGCAAGTAATGGGATACCGATGAAAAAGCTGCTCTCTTATACCTGTCTGGCCGTGCTGGGCATGACCTCGCTCAACGTCAGTGCTGCCATAGTGCTGGATCGTACCCGCGTCGTGTATCCGGGCGGTGCCAAATCCATCAGCCTCAACATCAAGAACGAGAACCAGAAGCTGCCCTACCTGGCGCAGGCCTGGATTGAAGACACCCATGGCCAGAAGATATCTTCTCCCTTCGTGATATTGCCGCCGGTACAAAGGGTGGATGCCAACCAGAAGTCCATAGTGCGCATCGCCAGCGTGCCAGCCATCGACAGCCTGCCCAAGGATCGCGAGTCGATCTACTACTTCAACCTGCGCGAGATCCCGCCCAAGAGCGAGAAGAGCAACGTGATGCAGATTGCCGTGCAGTCCAAGATCAAGTTGTTCTACCGCCCCGAGGCCATCATCCCGGAGCGCGGCGCCGTCTGGCAGGATCAGGTGTTGATCACCAAGCAGGGCACGACCCTGAAGGTCAACAACCCGACCCCTTACTACATCACCTACGTTGGCCTCGGCCATCCGCAGGGCAAGGAGCGGACCACCATCAAGGGTTTCTCCGCCTTTATGGTTGAACCCAAGTCAGAGCAGACGGTCACCATCCCGGAAGCGTTGGGCAACCAATTTGTGATCAGCTACGTCAATGACTACGGCGGATATATGGATATCAAATACCAGTGCGCAGGCAATGCCTGTAAAGCCATCAAGAGCGAGTAACGTTATGTATCGTTTCATTATCTGTGCCGGAATGATGGCTCTTGCTGCGCCAGCATTGGCGGTCAATGGCGCAGTAGTGCCAGATGCAACTCAAACATATAATATAAATCTTGATAAGGCAGACATTGTCAATAAGCCAGGAGCTACAACAAAGCCGTTCGAATGGGCACTCGGTAACACTTATGGTGGCACTGTATATTGCCCAGAGACAACTATCCCCACATCACCTATTTACTACCGTGCAGTGATAAGTGATAGTTTGCCACCGGTTGGTAATGGTTTTGTAAAACTCAACGAATTCTTGGATATGAAGGTTGAGGTTTTTATCGCTGGAGATAGAAGGGAGCTTGTTACTGCGCCATTTAATAATGAGAGCAATAGGGGGCGTTATGGTCCTTGCTATAAGGGTGGCCATATTAAATTTCAGTTCGAGAGTGGTAGCCATGGTCAGGTTACCTTTCGGGTAAGAAAACCCATTATCAATGGGGTTCATATTGCTGACCACCAAATAGTGGAAATGTTTGGGCGGTTGGGAATGACCGACTCTGGCTTCAGTGGCGATGTAATGTCGCGAATCGTAATTCAGTCATCCATTCTCTATGTGCCAGAAGAGTGTGTGATCAATGGTGGCCAGACCATCGAGGTTGAATTTGGTGATCTGCCTGGTAGTGGGCTGGATGGAAATAACTTTGAAAAAGTGCTGCCATTGACCTTCCAATGCAAAGGTGGTGCATTTGAAGGAAATGCGTTGAAAATCAACCTTGGTATTTCTGGGAGACCTGCATCGTTCAATCAAGAGTATTTGCGAACCACCAAAGATGGCTATCAGGGGGGAACAGTTATCCCTGATCTGGGGATCAAGTTCAAACAGCTGGATGGTTCCCCATTGAGGCTGAATGAATTTTATCCTGTTTCCATGCAGGGCAATATCGGTGACTGGGGCTTTATTGCGGCGCCGATAACGCCGGTAGGTGCTGATATCCCTGCGGGTGACTTCTACGCCACCGCCACCATTGTTGCCGAATTCCAGTGAGGAGCTGTCATATGTTGCGGACATTGTGGATAGGCTTGGCGCTGTGCCCGGTGTTGGCGGTGACGGCGGCTCCCCGTGCCGGCGATGACCTGGAGCTGCTGGGCAACACTGTGCACCTGCATGGCCGGATCATAGATCAACCGTGCGTGATATCTCCCGAATCGGCCGATCAGTCGGTCGATATGGGGGTGGTTGACGTCAGGGAGCTCTACTCGGCCGGTACCGGGGCTCAGGTGCCATTCGTCATCCGCCTGACCAACTGCAAACCCGGTATCTTCCGCATGGCCAAGGTGACCTTCAGCGGTGCTGCGGACCAGCAGATGAGCGGTGCCCTGGCCTTTTCTGCCGGTTCAGCCAAGGGGGCCGGGATCAGGCTATATGATGCCACTCAGACCCAGCTGGATTTGGGCACTGCTTCTCGCGGCTATGTCCTGGGTGGTTCAACGGAAAATGAACTGCTGTTTTCCGCTCGGGTTGAGGGCCACCCGGATGCGATCGCCGCCAAGAGTATCACACCTGGGGATTATACCGCCGTGGCCAACTTCATCGTCTCCTATGAATAACCTCAAAGGTCATTACGCTGGATGACCTTTAAATTCTCTCTGCTGGGCCAGGAGATAACACCGCCCATATAGCTGGAGAGATATATCCCGCCTGGCAGCTGAATAAACAGCGACTTCTGTTTGGGTGGGGTCAGGGCAGCCACCAGGGTGGCGACCATACTGTTGCTGATCAGTGCCTTCTGGTCGATAAAGTTGACTATGGTATTCTTCATTTCGATCGCAATATCATCCTGATCCCGCTCTATATCACCAACGGAATCCAGATTGAACAGGGTTTGCCCCTGATGGTCTGTTGCTATCACTGTGGCCACGACAATTTCTCTGTTCATGGTCACTATAATCTTGCTTTTGTTGGTGATTTCGACCCAGTTATCCGGTGCCTGACAAGTGCTGTGATATCTGACGGTGGCATTCGGATAGTTATAGTAATTATGGGAAACGTTCTTGCCCTGCAATGCTATGGTCGTCATGACGCATTGCAGTTCCTCCGCAATGGAATGGCCGGCTCTCAGCAGGAATACATTTTCTGACAACTCTTTGTTTTTATTATCAATGGAAAAGTAGCTGATAGCTTCCTTTCCGATGAGAATGGAAACACGTTCGTCTTCATAATGCGGCACTCTTTTGACAAGTGGTGCCAGCGTATCAATCTTCAATTTCAATGCATTTTCTGTTTCGCTGGTCGTATACAGAGAAACATGGCCGAGGTTAATCGTTCTAAGGGTATTTTCATTGCTGTAATGATAAATAAACGCGGCCAGCGAGGAGACTACCACAATCAGCAGTGCAAACAGCATGATGCGCTTTGGGTTGAAATAGCGATCGTATTTTCTGCGAGAGTATTGGCGTCTGGCCCGCGGTGAGGCTGCGGGTGTTTCTGCCCTTGCCTCCGTATTTTCAGCCTCCCCGGTGACCTCAATGGGTGCACAGAAGATATAACCTACCCTGGGGATGGTATCAATTGAGTTCAGCAAGCCAAATGATTCCAGTTTTCTCCTCAGGGAGAGGATCTGTCGATTAAGGTTGGTGTCGGTATTATCCTGATTTGGCCACAAGGCTTCCTGCAGTATGTTTCTGGGAATGACACTGCCTGCCTCATCACACAGCATTTCGAGCAGCTCGGCTTCTTTGTTGCTGAGCTTGATGTCCTTTTCTCCCTTAGAGAGTCGGAATATTGCCGCGGAGAAAAATATCTCCTCTGCAATTTTATAAATTTTGTTACTCATGTGTGACTCGCCTTACTGCCAAGGAGTGCATTTTACCACCATGTCGCAGTTGTTCAAATAACGCCAAATTAACAATTTCCTTTACTATCAATCGATTATATTTCCATCGAGATACTGGGCGAGGGACATGGTACTACAGTCGATTAATTTGGTTCAAAAAATGCTCAAAAAGATGACCAATGATGTAATCGTTCTCACTCAGGATGACGATGGAGGGATAATGTTGGCCTTGAGCGGGGTTTCTCTTGAATAAGGTGCATACAGACGGCTCCTGCCGTGTCGGAAACTGTCGTATGACGCCTTATTGCTTGAAGATAGATGGCTGATGCAGCTTTCGCTGTGGCTTGAGCGCCCCGCCCATGTCGGGCCAGGGTTGCCAGAGGTCGGGCACCATGAAGCCGGGCAGGGTGGCGCGGATCCAGGCGGCCAGCTCCGGATAGGGTACAGGCTCGCCGTGCCAGTCTATGAAGGCGGCGGGGCGTTGTCCCCACTCGTCGCTCGGCATGGGTACCACCAGTGCCTGCGCCACGGCGGGATGATCCACCAGCCGCTGCTCTATGGCTTCGGGCTGTATGTTCTCGCCCCCCGAGATGAACAGATTGTCGAGCCGCCCCTCCACCACCAGCTCGCCGTCGGCGGTGACATGCCCCTTGTCGCGGGTGTGAAACCAGCCAGCCTCGTCGAGCGGCCGCTCCAGTACGCCCTCCTTGAAATAACCGGCAAACAGGGTGTCACCGCGCACGCAGATCTCATCTTGCTGGATGCAGACTTCCCGCCCCGGCAGCGGTTTGCCAACCACGCCAGCGGCGGATGGCTGGCCGGTGCAGACCTGGCTGCCCATCTCGGAGAGGCCGTAACTCACCTTGGGGGTGAGCCCCATGGCCTTGAGGCGGCTCACCAGTGGCTCGGGGATGGCGGCGCCGCCGAGCAGCAGCTCGCGCAAGCGGGTGCGAGCTGGGTCGAAGCCCTCTGCCAGCAGCCGCCAGAGCTGGGTCGGCACCAGCGAGAGGTGGGTGATGGGCTGGTGTTCGAGGCGCGCCTTGAGGGGCTGACTGCGATCGTCCAGCACCAGGCTGGCGCCTGCCAGAAAGACCCTAAACAGGATGGCGTAGCCGCCGACGTGAAACAGTGGCAGGGAGAGCAGCCAGCCGCACTCTTCATCGAGCAGGATCAAAGACGCCGAGCCCCGCGCCGAGGCCAGGTGGTTGGCGAGGCGATGCACCACGGCTTTCGGGGTGCCGCTGGAGCCGGAGGTGAGGATCATGTTGTTCAACTGGGCAGGCGCGAGCGGCCAGAGCTGATCGGCCGCCGCCAGTTCAGTGTCGAAATCCAGCCGCAGTGGGCACCCACTTCCCGCCTGAATGTCGTCGGCCGACCAGCAGGCGGCCACGTCCAGCTGCTGCGCCAGTTCGGCCTGTCTGGCCGCAGGAAAGGCGGGATTGAGCGGGCAGAAGACGATGCCGCTGCGCACGCAGGCCCAGGCCAGCAGGACGTCCGGCAGGGCGCCGCGTACCACGGCAGCCAGCCGGTCGCCGGCTTTCAGGCCAGCCAGCGCCAGCTGCCGGCAGAGGCTGTTGAGCCGTGCATCCAGCTGCTGATAGCTGAGGGGCTTGTCTGTGTGGATGGCGATGCGCCGGGGAGATATATGTGCCCAGTGACGCACCGGGCAGGGTTCCAGGGGGGAGTGATGGTCAGATGTAGGCAGCATTAAGGCCCCTTCAGTCACGGTGAAACAGGGGCTCCAGCAGGCCAGGATCGGGTTTGCCTTGCTTGTCCAGCAGATCGCTTGCCAGCCAGCGTCTGGTGTCCAGGCCCGGCGCCTGATCCGGCGCCCACTCACCCGCGAGACGGGCGAGCTGGCCGAGGCCGACTCCGGACTCGAAGCAGGAGGAGACGATCACTTTCAGGCGCAGCTCGCGGGCGCGGGCCACCAGGGCCTCGCTGTTGGCCAGCGAGCCAAGCAGCATGGGTTTGAGCACCAGGGCTCTCAGCTGCGGGATGGGTTCCCAGGGTTTGCCTTGTGCCAGCAGCTCGTCGATGGCCACCGGCATGCCGGTGCGGTTTGCCACGAAGGCGATGTCGTCAAAGTTGGCGCAAGGGTCTTCCAGATACTCGATCCGGTTCGAGTCCAGGTGACCGCAGAAGGCCCAGGCCTCCTCGCGGGTCCAGCCCTGGTTGGCGTCCAGCACCAGCTTGAGGGTGGGGATGCGGTCGCACAGCAGGCGGATCAGTGCCAGCTCGTCGCGCATGGGATAACGGGCCACCTTCAGCTTGGCCTTGGTGGGCGTCTGATGCAGCCAGTCCTTCCAGTGTTTGAGCAGCTCCTGGGGGGAGCCTTGAATGAGGGGATAGGGCTCGGGCAGGGTGGCCGTCTGTTCGGGCCAGACCCGCCGCGCACAGTCCAGACCAAATTGCACCGAGGGCAACAGGGGCGCTATGGGCTGCCCCTGAGCCAGCTGCTCCAGACAGCCGAGCGCTTCGGCTTGCGCCTCGGCCAGGGTCTCTCTGGAGAAACCGGGCAGGGGGGCTATCTCCCCCCAGCCCTTGTCGATGCGAACCAGCAGGCCCTCTCGCGCCACCTCCACCTTGCCGTGAAAGGTCAGGGGCTGGGTAAAAGGCAGTTGGTAGCGATAGAGAGCGAGTTTCATCAGGGATTCCGCTTGTATTTGGAGAAGTCGGGACGGCGTTTCTCGTTGAACGCGTTGCGCCCTTCCTGACCCTCTTCGGTCATGTAGAACAGCATGGTGGCATTCCCCGCCAGCTCCTGCAAGCCGGCCTGGCCGTCGCAGTCGGCGTTGAGGGCCGCTTTCAGGCAACGCAGCGCCATCGGGCTGTTCTGCAGCATCTCGCGGCACCAGCGCACGGTTTCGTGCTCCAGCTCGGCCAGCGGCACGACTGTGTTGACCAGCCCCATGTCGAGGGCTTGCTGGGCATCGTACATGCGACACAGGAACCAGATCTCGCGAGCCTTCTTCTGGCCGACGATGCGAGCCATGTAGGAGGCGCCCCAGCCGCCGTCGAAGGAGCCGACTTTCGGGCCTGTCTGGCCGAACTGGGCGTTGTCCGCCGCTATGGTCAGATCGCACATCATGTGCAGCACGTGGCCGCCACCGACCGCGTAGCCGGCCACCATGGCGACCACGGGTTTCGGACAGGTGCGGATGTCGCGCTGGAAGTCGAGTACGTTGAGGTGATGGGTGCCTTCGTCATCCCGGTATCCGCCGTAGTCGCCCCGGATCTTCTGGTCGCCACCGGCGCAGAACGCCTTCTCGCCGAAGCCGGTGAGTATGATGGTGCCGATATGGTCGTCATAGCGGGCATCGGCCAGCGCCTGCAGCATCTCTTTGACGGTGCGGGGACGGAAGGCGTTGCGCACCTGGGGACGATTGATGGTGATCTTGGCAATGCCATCGCCGGACTTGTGATAGAGGATATCCTCGTAACCGGTGGAGCAATCGCGCCACTCTATCGGTGCATACAGTTCTGCTTCCGTCATTGCCTCAATCATCTATTTTTCCTTCTGTTGTAGTGCACAGTGAGCAATCGCGTCATCCGAAACAGGTGCGTACAGCTCCGCTTCCGTCATTGCTTCAATCATGTGCACTCTCTTTTTCTTGTTGGTGATAAGCCCGCAACGCCGGCTCAGGTAAATGGTGTCATGCCGTTTTATGGCGTGTTCACAACCCACTCCCGCAGGAGTTGGGCAAACGTCTCGGGCTGGCTGGCGTGCAGATTGTGGCCGCCATCCAGGGTCAAGTGATTGATATTGCAGCCCTGCTTCACCAACTGGCAAGCCAGCTGATGGAATTTGTGATCCCTGCTGCCGGAGAGCCAGGTCACCGGCAAGCGGGTACCGGCCAGCGGTTCTGCTCTTAGCCAGGGGGCGAGATCCGGCTGCTGGCCCAGCGAGGTGGCGCGCAGCATGCTAGCGACGGCTGTGCCCTCGTTGCCAAGGCGACGAGCTGCCTGGCGGGCGCGGGCCGCCTCATCGAGATCGGCGAACACCCCCTGCCGATACCAGTCGGCCAGCACTTCTGTCAGCGGTTCGCGCTCGAAGCGCCGGGCCCAGCGCTCGTCGTGTTCGATGCGAGCGGCCCGTTCGGCCAGCGGCAGGCCGGGATGGCAGTTTTCCAGCAGCAGGGCCTGCAAGCCGGCGGGGGATCGGCTGGCGTGATAGAGGGCGAGCCGCCCGCCCAGCGAATAGCCGGCCAGTCGGTACTGCTCGATGCCGCGAGCCTTGAGCGCATCGCAGAGCCACTCATGGGCTTCTTCGAAGCCGCTCACCCGCAGATGCTGGTTGTGGCCGTGGCCCGGCAGATCCAGCGCGTGGCAATCCATCCCAGGCAAGGCTTCGATCACCGGCTGCCAGTCGTTGGCATCGCCGAGCAGACCGTGCAGCAGCACCAGGGTTGGCTGGTCAGTGCTAGATGCCACGGATAAGGGTTCCCAAGGCTTTCAGATCTTCGGCGACCTCGCTGCTCGGTACCTTGATTTCAATCAGGGTTACTTTCTTTTCCAACGCCGGGTTTGTCAGGGCTGCGCCGTAGGCCTGCTCGAATTCAGCCAGCGTGGTCGGTGCCCGATAGTGGAGGCCGAACATGGCGGCGGCATGCTCGAAGTGCAGGCCGTGGGGCAGGCAGTAGTAGGTCTCCAGCAGCCGATCGCCGGTGGGCACAGGCAACATGCGAAAGATGCTGCCGCCATCGTTGTTGAGCAGGATCACCACCAGCGGCCGGCTCGACTTGCCGAGCAGGGCCAGGCTGTTGAGATCGTGCAGGGCGCTGAGATCGCCGATCAGCAGGGTCGTCGGCTGCTCGCTCGACTGGGCGAAGCCATAGGCGCTGGCGATCAGGCCGTCGATGCCGGAGGCGCCGCGGTTGGTCATTACCCGGCTCGGTCCCTTGCCTGCTTCGCCGAGCATGTCCATCAGCCGGGCCGGCATGCTGTTGCCGACGAACAGCTGGCCTTGGATCAGGGCGCCCAGCCGATGGCAGACGCCGAGCTCGGAGAAGCGATCGCAGGCGCTGCGGATCTGGCGGGTGGCACTCTGCTGGCGCTCCGCCAGCCGGTGCCAGGGCAGGTGGCGAGTGCTCACCTTGTGGGTCGCGGTGAAGGCGGCGGGCTCGCACACCAGACGGCGGCGCAGCCGGTAATCGGGATCGAGCCGCGCCGGCTGCGGGTCCACCAGCCAGTAATCCTGCCAGGGGTGCTGCTTGATGAACTGGCCGAGCCGCTTGGAGATGAGACGGGCACCGAATTGCAGCAACACTTCGGCGCGAGCCAGTTCGGCCACGAAGCAGCTGTTTTGCAGGGCGAGATCCATGTGGATGAGGTTGCGGGCATCGAAGCGGATCTGGCTCTGCAGATCCGCCAGCAGCGGCCAGCCGAGGCGCTCGGCCAGCTCGGCCACCAGCTGCGCCTGGGCGGGATCCTGAATGCGGCCCGCGACTATGACGCCACGCTTGCCCTGCAAGGCCGCCCAATCCGGCTGGCGAGGGCAGATCTGCTCGTTCTGCTGCCAGGGGCTCCAGGGCTCGCTGGAATGGAGCCAGTCACCGAGGGGGGCCAGATAGTCGCTGAAGTCTTGATATGCGTCGCCGGGGTAGAGCGGTTCCGGGTACATGCAGTTGAAGTGCACAGGCCCCGGCGTCAGCGCCTGCTGGGCCAGCGCCTGATCCACCGAACTCAGCACGAAGGCCGCCGGTATGGTCGGGGTGGGGCTCGGCAGGTTCTGCTGATAGACGGGGTAGCGACCGAAGATCCCCTGCTGATCGATCGCTTGGTTGGCGCCGTTGTCGATAAGCTCGGGCGGTCGATCGGCCGAAAGAATGATGAGCGGCACACCGGTCAGCTGGGCTTCCGCCACCGCCGGCCAGAGGTTGGCCACCGCCGTGCCCGAGGTCATGATCACCGCCACCGGTCGGCCGCTGCCCTTGGCCAGCCCCAGCGCCATGAACCCCAAGCCCCGCTCGTCAAAATGCAGGTGACGGCGAAAACCGGGGTGGGCGGCGGCAGCCATGGTGAGCGGCGCCGAACGTGAGCCGGAGGCCAGCGCTATGTCTCGCACGCCGAGGCGATGGAGCTCTTCCAGCAAGAGGGAAGACCAGACGTGATTGAAGGTGGCATGTTGACTGGCAAACACGGGGCTCGCAAACATGGGGCTCTCGCTGAATGAGGGTCGATGGGAAAACGCTATCCCAGCAGGGAGAGCACGTTGGCGATCTTGTTGTCGAGTTCGGCCCACTCGGCGGCGGGCTCGGATCCCGCCACTATGCCGGCCCCGGCGAACAGTGTGATGGTCTGCGCCGTGATGCGGGCGCTGCGGATGGCGACCGAGAATTCCGAGGTCTCCCGGCTCAGCATGCCGCAGGCGCCGGCATACCAGCCGCGATCATGGGGCTCGAACTCGCGAATGAAGGCCAGTGCGGCTTCGCGCGGGGCGCCGCCCACCGCAGGGGTGGGGTGCAGGGCGTCCAGCAGTTGCCAGTCACAGACCCCGGGGCTGAGTTCGGCCTCTATGTCGCACTTGAGGTGTTGCAGCAGCCGCAGTTTCAGAATGCGCGGCTCGGTCAGGCTGGCGCCCGTGGTGAGCGGTGCCAGTCGGCTGAGGATGTCGGCGTGCACCAGCCGGTTTTCCAGTCGGTTCTTGCTGTCGGCCAGCAGCTCGGCGGCCAGGGCCGCGTCGGTCGTCTCGTCGCCGGAGCGGCGTATGGTGCCCGCCAGCGCCTCGGTGAAGAGGTGGCGCCCTTCCCGGCGGTAGAGCCGCTCGGGGGAGCAGGAGATGAAGCTCTGCTCGGGGGAAAACTGAAAGCCGAAGTGGAAGCAGTCCTGGGCGTGCTGTGCCCACTGCGCCAGCAGGGACCAGGGGCAGAGGTCATCGTCGTGCCGCTGGCGGGAGAGCCGGCTCTCCCGCGACAGTACCACCTTGGGGGTGTGCGCCTGAAAATCGGGCGCCGTCACCCGCTCGACCAGCGTCTGCCACTGGGCTGGGCCCGGGCAATCCTGGCGCTGCCAGACGTGGGGTTGCAACATAGGCAGGGGCGCTTCCGGTTGCAGGGCCGCGAGGGCCGCCTCGGCCGCCTGCAGCTCGGCATCCAGATTGCCGTCGGTCAGCCAGAGATTGAGGCAGAGGCTGACACACTCGCCCCGGCGCACCAGCTCGATGCGGGGCAGCACGAAGCGGCAGGGGCCAAAACCCTGCCAGCCGGGCTGAGCGGGATCGAACGCCAGCCCGCCGTAGTAGCGCGGGCTGTCGTCGTGGGGCTGGCCCGTGTGCGCGCAGACTTGCTGTATGTCCTGCGGCCGGGTCAGCTCGCGAATGCAGCCCAGCGCCACGTATTCGGGCTTGTCGTGCCCTCTGGCATGCCAATAGATACGGGGATAGAGGGTCTGCGCCGCGAGCCAGCCCAAAAAGGAGTCGACCTCGATCGCCACGCGCAGCCGCACGAAGCCGCTGGCGTTGCCGTGACGCAGGGCGTCCAGTTGTTGCTTGATATGGGTCTGAGCCAACATGGATTTCGTCTATGAGCCGATAGTGACGGTCAATCCTGCAGAAGGATGCCGTTGGTTTATGCCAAAGGAGCGATTATTCCTATATATTATCTGCCCATTCGTCCATGTAAATCGCCCGGGGAGCTGACTCCCGAGGGGCCAAGTATACCGAAATCCGGTTCGATAACCCTTAACACGATCAATATCTGATTGTTTGGCCATCACAATATGACAAATACCTTCTCTATCTGGTTGCTGGCGGCGCGTTTGCGAACACTGCCGCTCGCGTGCTCCTCCATCTTGCTGGGATCCGGGCTGGCGGCCAGCCGTGGCGCCTTCGATGGCACTATCATGGTGCTCTCCCTGCTGACCGCCATACTGCTGCAGATCCTCTCCAACCTGGCCAACGATTACGGGGATGCTGTCTCCGGTGCCGACAATGGCGAACGGATCGGTCCCCAGCGCGCCGTGGTCTCGGGCCTCATCACCCAAAAGCAGATGTGCATGGCCATGGCGTTGACCGCCCTGGCCGCCGTGGTGAGCGGCCTCGCCCTGCTGGGCTGCGCCTTCGGTGATCAGTGGCTGCAGATCCTCACCTTCGTGGTGCTGGGCGGCGCGGCCATAGTCGCGGCCATCACCTACACGGTGGGCAAGACCCCTTACGGCTACCGCGGTTTCGGCGATATCTCGGTGTTCCTGTTCTTCGGCCTGCTGGGGGTGCTCGGCTCTTACTACCTGTTCACCAAGACGCTGCAGTGGGATCTGCTGCTGCCAGCCACCGCCTGCGGCCTGCTGGCCACCGCCGTACTCAACATCAACAATGTGCGGGACATAGAGACGGACGCGGTCAGCGGCAAGATCACCCTGGCGGTGCGGCTCGGTCGCAACCGTGCCATCGCCTATCACTGGCTGTTGCTGGGGGCGGCGCTGATCAGTACCATCGCCTTCCTGCTGACCCAGCCCGCCAGCTTCTGGCCCTGGATCTTCCTGCCTGCCATGAAGCCGCTCACGGACGCCGCCAAGACATTGCGCACGAGTTTCGATGGCGAGGTACTGACCGGCGCCCTCAAGAAGACCGCCATCAGCGCCTTCCTGTTCAGCCTGCTGCTCTCCATCGGGCTGGCACTCTCCTGATGGGATGATGATGCATGAAAGGCTCCGAACAGGGGCCTTTTTTGTGGGCATCCCCGCCGGTTTTTCCAATCATTTCAGTCTCATCAAGATCGCCATTTCCCAAACTGCCGTGATCCGGTCGGCAATATTGAGAAATTCTCCGGCCAGCGAGTTGAGTTGTGACGGGCCCCGATTGTAGCGCCAGAGCGATTGCTATAGAGATGTAACCGTATCTGGTTGCATATGTAAAAATCGATGGCGGGAGCAGACTGATGGACAAGTTAGGGAAACACCTGGGATGGGGGCTGATGGCACTGGTGGGCGCCAGTTCGCTCGGCTATATCGCCCTCAACCGGGGCGAACAGATAAACGCACTCTGGATCGTGGTCGCGGCTGTGTGCGTCTATCTGATTGCCTATCGCTATTACGGCCTGTTCATCGCCAAGCGCGTGCTGGCGGTCGACAGCACGCGCATGACACCGGCGGTGCGTCACAACGACGGTCTGGACTATGTGCCGACCGACAAGAAGGTCTTGTTTGGCCACCATTTCGCCGCCATCGCCGGCGCCGGCCCCCTGGTCGGTCCCGTGCTGGCGGCCCAGATGGGCTATCTGCCCGGCATGCTCTGGCTGCTGGCCGGGGTGGTGCTGGCGGGGGCTGTGCAGGATTTCATGGTGCTGTTCGTCTCCACCCGGCGGGATGGTCGCTCCCTCGGTGAGCTGGTCAGGGCTGAGATGGGGCCCACGGCGGGTGTCATCGCCCTGGTCGCCACCTTCATGATCATGGTGATCATACTGGCGGTGCTGGCGATGATAGTGGTCAAGGCGCTCGCCCACAGCCCATGGGGCACCTACACTGTGGCCTTCACCATCCCCCTCGCCATCTTCATGGGGATCTACATCCGCTACCTGAGGCCGGGCCGCATCGGCGAGGTGTCTGTGATCGGTTTGGTGTGTCTCATCTTTGCCATCATCTCCGGTGGCTGGGTGGCCGAGAGCGAGACCTGGGCACCCTATTTCGACTTCGACGGCGTGCAGCTGACCTGGATGCTGGTGGGCTATGGCTTCGTCGCCTCCGTGCTGCCGGTCTGGCTGCTGCTGGCACCCCGTGATTACCTCTCCACCTTCCTCAAGATCGGTACCATAGTGGGCCTTGCCATCGGCATACTGGTGACCCAGCCGACCCTGCAGATGCCGGCGCTGACCCAGTTCATCGACGGCACAGGCCCGGTCTGGGCCGGGGATCTCTTCCCCTTCCTGTTCATCACCATCGCCTGTGGCGCCGTTTCAGGCTTTCACGCGCTCATCTCGTCCGGCACCACCCCCAAGATGCTGGCCAACGAGAATCAGGCCTGCTTCATCGGTTACGGCGGCATGCTGATGGAGTCCTTCGTCGCCATCATGGCGCTGGTGGCCGCCTGCGTCATAGATCCGGGTGTCTACTTCGCCATGAACAGCCCCATGGCTGTGCTGGCGCCGGCAGGCACCACAGACGTGGTGGTCTCCGCCGCCGCCGTGGTGAGCAACTGGGGCTTCCAGATCACCCCCGAGACCCTGACCCGCATCGCCAGCGAGGTGGGTGAGCAGAGCATCATCTCCCGTGCTGGCGGTGCTCCGACCCTGGCGGTCGGCATGGCCTACATACTGCACGGTGCCCTCGGCGGCCTGATGAACGTCGCCTTCTGGTATCACTTCGCCATCCTGTTCGAGGCCCTGTTCATCCTCACTGCCGTGGATGCGGGGACCAGGGCGGCGCGCTTCATGCTGCAAGATCTGCTGGGAGTCATCTCCCCCTCCCTCAAGCGCACCGACTCCCTGCCGGCCAACCTGCTCGCCACCGCCCTGTGCGTGCTGGCCTGGGGTTACTTCCTGCATCAGGGGGTGGTGGATCCCCTCGGTGGCATCAACACCCTGTGGCCGCTGTTTGGCATAGCCAACCAGATGCTGGCGGGCATGGCGCTGATGCTGTGCGCCGTGGTGCTGTTCAAGATGAAGCGTCAGGCCTATGCCTGGGTGGCGCTGCTGCCCACCAGCTGGCTGCTGATCTGCACCCTGTCTGCGGGTTGGGAGAAGACCTTCAGCGACAATCCCAAGCTCGGCTTCCTGGCCATAGCCAACAAGTTCCAGGCCATGATCGACAGCGGCACCATCCCGGCCCAGTACACCGAATCCCAGCTGACCCAGCTGGTGTTCAACAACCGGCTGGATGCAGGGCTGACGGTGTTCTTCATGCTGGTGGTGGTGGTGCTGGCCGGCTTCTCCTTGAAGACGGCCCTCAAGGCGCTGAAAAATCCGCAGCCGACCGCCAACGAGACGCCGTATCAGGCTATGCCGAAACAACCAGGCGCAGCCCGGCCCAGGTCTGACGACGATGCTGACGACGGCGAGCTGGCCCCCAGCCTCAAGTAAGTCAGCAGGCCGGCACCCGCGGGTGCCGGCGCCTCATCGACGGCCTTTAAGGAGTTTGCATGTTCGATACCCTGGCCAAGGCGGGCAAGTATCTGGGGCAGACCGCCAGACTCATGGTGGGTGTCCCCGATTACGACAACTACGTGCAGCACATGCGGCTGACTCATCCCGAGCAGACCCCCATGAGCCACGACGAGTTCTTTCGCGAACGCCAGGATGCCCGCTACGGCGGCAAGAATGGCGGGCGCTGCTGTTAGGAGACGTTGAGGTTTCGGCGCTTGTCGCGATGAAACCTCAATGGCCCCTCATACATCCATCACCGGAGCCCATCATGACGAATGCTGTAGCGGCCACCCTTGATTGAACGGTTTTCTCGGCTCTGGCCGGATATAGCGGACACTGCGACTAGCCCCCTCACCACAGGACTCCCATCATGACGAAGGTCACCCTGCTGACCGGTTTTCTCGGCGCCGGCAAGACCACCTTGCTCAACCACTTTCTGCGCCACCACGCCGACGCCTCCGTGGCGATCCTGGAGAACGAGTTCGGCGCCGCCAACATAGACGGCGCCCTGCTGGAGGGAGGTGAGGGGATAAGCGTGGTCGAGCTCAGCAACGGTTGCGTCTGTTGCAGCGTGCGCGGTGAGTTTCGAGCCGCCCTGAGCGACCTGCTGGCCCGGCGGGCCGCGGGGGAGCTGAGGTTCGAGCGGCTGATCGTCGAGACCACGGGGCTCGCCGATCCGGCCCCCATCATCCAGACCTTCTTCGTCGAAGAAGAGTTGCGCAATGCCTTGCGCCTGGATGCCGTCATCACCCTGGTCGATTGTGAACACATAGGCCGCCAGCTGGACGAGCATCCGGTGGCGGCGGCCCAGATAGGTTTTGCCGATCGCATCCTGCTCACCAAGACAGACAGGGTGGACGGGGCGACGCGGGAGGCGGCCATAGCGCGAGTCCATGGCATCAACCCCAGGGCGCAGATCCTCGACATAGTGCAGGGTGAGTGCCCGGCCGAGTGCTGGCTGGATCTGGATGCCTTCAGCCTGAGCGACGAGCTGGCGCTGAGTTCAGGCCTTCGCATTGTGCGGGCAGGGCAGCAGGGCTTCGAGGCGTTTCGCCCGCTTTCGGCCCGGCCGCGTTCCTGGCAGGATGCCATCTCGGCCCAGCTGTTCGAAGGGGGCGAGCTGGATTTGAAGCAAATCGGCGCCTTCATGGAGCAGTGCATCGAGTTGCATGGCAATGACATGCTGCGCTACAAGGGAGTGCTGGCCATCGCCGGGGAGCCGCGCCGCCTGATAGTGCAGGGGGTGCACAGGGTGGCTGGGTTCGATTACGGCTCTCCCTGGGAGGATACGCCACCTCAATCTCGGCTGGTGATCATCGGCCGCTACCTGCCCGTCGAGGCACTGCGGGAGGGATTTGCCCGGACGCAAGCATGAGGGGAAAAAGCACATGCGCGGATCATTGAAAAAGAAAATCATCCAGGTCTGCCACCAGAAAATTGCGCAGAAGGGGGAGGCGGTGGGCGTCTCCTTCTATGCGTTTTTTGCCAACCGCAATGACGACCCCGAGTTGTTGATGGAGGCGGCGACCTGGTGGATCCAGACCCAGAGGCTCGACCATTTCGAGAAGGCGCGGAAGATCATAGCGCTTGTCGAGGCGATGGAATAATAGGGGAGAATGAAACAAGAAGGGCTCCTGATGAGGAGCCCTTCTTGCTTGCCGCCATGGTGGGCGAGCGGCCTCAGCCGGCTTGCGTCAGTCCAGCCGCGCGGCGGGAGAAGATCAGGCTGTCCAGCAGCCAGATGACGACCATGGAGGCGCCGACCAGGGGGAAGCAGATGCCGAGCAGCACCAGCACGGCGATGGCGCCGCGCATGGGGGGCAGTTTGGCCGGCAGCGGCGGCGCCGCGAGACGACCCTGCGGACGGCGGCTCCACCAGATCCAGAGGCCGCTCACGGCGCTCAGCAACACCATCAGGCAGATGAGCAGCATGGCCAGCTGATGGGGCCAGCCGTAGAGCTTGCCGGTGTGCAGCATGACGCCGGTTTCCACCGTCTTGGCGACCAGGCCGTAATCCTGCCAGCGCACGTCGGCCAGCACCTTGCCGCTGTACTGATCTATGTGCAGGGTGGCATCGTTGCGCGGATCATCGGCGAACAGGGCTATGGTGTAGACGCCGCTCTTGCCGGCCGGCGGCGTGATGCTGTAGCCCGGGGTGACCCGGCGCTCGTTGGCAATCTCCACCACCTGCTGCAGCGGGATGCGGTGCTCGGCCATCACCATCCCCTCGTGTTCCCCGCCATGGTTCATGGCGCTGTGATCGTGGCCTTCCGCACTCTGCGGCATGGCCGTGTCCGCCATCGCCATGGAGCCCATCTCATCGGGCGTGGCCGAGCTCGGCATGGGGGTGCTCTCCATCGCCCAGGGCACAGTTTGAGCGTGGGCCTGGTTCAGGCTGCGGGCAAGCGGTGCGGATGCGGGCACCTGGTTCCACATGGCGGCGGGGAAGCGGTTCCAGACGTTGGCGAACTGATCGCCCCAGAAACCGGTCCAGGTCATGCCGCTCAGCAGCAACAGCAGCAGGAAGCCCGCGCCCCAGAAGCCGACCACGGCGTGCAGATCGCGCCACCAGAGGCGTCCACGCTGGTTCATTCTGGGCCAGAGGATGCCGCCCACGCCCGGCCCCTTGCGTGGCCACCACAGATAGAGGCCGCTGATGAGCAGCACTATTCCCCAGCCGGCGGCCAGCTCGATCAATCTATCCCCTGTGGTGCCGAGCAGCAGCTCGGCGTGCAGGGCGCGGGCCACCGCCTGCAGATTCCATTGGTTGTCCAGGGTGCCGAGCAGGGCGCCGCTGGCGGGATCGAGGAACAGGGTCAGCTCGCGGCCGCCCTGGCGGACGATGAACTGGGCGCTGGCATCCGGGCTGACCGGCGGCAGGTACTTGCTCAGGTTGGCGTCCGGCATGGCCACCATCGCCTTGACCAGCAACTGATCGGCGCTCAGGGTCTGGCTGGCAGGTGTCACCTTCATCAGCTCGGGATACATGAGATTGTCGAGCTGGGGCTTGAACAGGTACACAATGCCGGTGAGGGAGAGCAGGATCAGGAAGGGGGCGACGAAGAGGCCGGCGTAGAAGTGCCAGCGCCAGATCCGCTGGTAGTGACTCGAGTCCCGGTTTTTCATCTCTGATCCTTGCGTTGATGACCAACGTTTCCGCTGGTGGAATGTTCATGGCGGCGCGGATGATAGCAGCAACGTTTTGTTAACTGCAACAGAACATGACGGGAGGGGAGGCCGCTCCATATTGCCTGGGCATCTGCGCCGGCCAGGGGCTGGCTGGCGGTGGGACAAGGGGTTGGCCATGCGCAGTGGCATGGACTTTGTGTAGATAAATCCTTACCTTGTTGCAACATGCCACCGTTTTGGTGCAGTGGGAAAGGATCCAAGGAAGGAGACTGGCGTGAAGTTGCAACCACACGGCCATTTTGAGATGCAGCGGCGCGGACAGGTGCTGATCTGTCAGCCGAGCGGCCCCTTCAACCTGGCGGGGGCCATGGCCTATGAGGCCGCCTTCAGCCGGCAGATAGCGGAATTGCGCGATGCGCCCTGGGGGATCGTCGAGGTGGCGACCGAGTTTGAGGCGGCAGGACCCGAGGTGCTTGCCCGCTTTCGTCGCCAGTTCGGCTGGTGCGCCGTCAATGGCTGCGCCTTTCTGGCGGTAGTGCTGGCAGGGAGCTTCAAGCAATACCTGGCCGATCAGATCTTCAGCGAGCTGCCATTTCAGGCGATCCGCTACTTCGAGCAGACCGACGAGGCGCTGTGCTGGCTGGAGCAGCGGCTGGCCGCCGATCCGGTTCCGCTCACTCCTGCTTGATAAACCATGTGTCCCGCTCGTCGATGCAGTCGGGTTCTCCCATCTCGAACTCGCGGCAGATGAGGGGGCGCACCTCATGGATGCGGCACATCATAAAGAGGAGCGATCCCTTGGTTAACTCAGGTTGATAAACCACTTGTCCCGTTCATCGATGCAGTCGGGTTCGCCCATTTCGAACTCGCGACAGATTAAAGGGCGTACCTCGTAGATGCGGCACATCATGGTGTTGCGATCCAGCGCCGCACACCAGCCATCTTCCAGCCGGTGCATCACGGGCACCTGTCCCTCTATCTCGTCCACGTAGCGATCCGGCACGCCGGTATCGGTAAACAGCATGACTTCGAGGCGGCAGCAGCAGGCTTCGCAGTTCTGGCAGCTGACGTCGGCTTGGGGTTCTCTGTTCATCTGTGTTGTCCATGCCATGGGAATGGCACATGTGCGATAAAAAACAGGCGCCTGTAAAGGCGCCCGTGCTGTGGTTCGTGACGAGTCGGGCAGCTGCGCCGCCCGGCTGCATCGTTAACCCAGTTTGCGGGCGCGGTAGGTGCGCCCCTTGATCTTGCCTTCCTGCAACCGCTTGAGGGCGGCGCTTGCCACGCTGCGCTTCACCGCCACGTAGGAGTACTGCTCGGAGATCTGGATCTTGCCAACATCGGCCCCGGCAATGCCGCCTTCGCCGGTCAGGGCGCCCAGGATGTCACCGGCCCGCACCTTGGTCTTGCGGCCCGCATCGATGGAGAGGGTGGCCATCAGCGGCGCGATCGGTTTGATCTCGCGGCCAATCTCGGCCAGATCCCCTTGCGGGATGGGAGCCTGCTGGTACTCCTCGATAAAGTTGACGCGCTGGGCCTCGTTCGGCTGATACAGGCTCAGGGCCAGACCCTGCTGGCCGGCGCGACCGGTACGACCGATGCGATGCACATGCACCTCGGGGTCATAGGTCAGCTCGAAGTTGATGACGGCGCCCAGCTCCTTGATGTCCAGACCACGGGCGGCCACGTCGGTGGCGACCAGTATGGTGGCGCTGCCGTTGGCGAAGCGCACCAGTACCTGATCCCGCTCGCGCTGTTCCAGATCGCCGTTCAGCGCCAGCGCCGAGAAGCCCTTGGCGGCCAGATGGTCGGCCACGTCGTTGCAGGCCCGCTTGGTGTTGCAGAACACCACGCAGGAGCTCGGCTGGTAGTGGCTCAGCAGCCAGGTGAGGGCGTCGAGGCGTTGGCCGGCCGGCACTTCATACAGCTTCTGTTCGATGGCGCTGCCTTCGTGCAGGGATTCCACGCTCACCTCGACCGGGTTGCGCTGCACGCCGCGGCTCATCTGGGCTATGCCCTCCGGATAGGTGGCGGAGAAGAGCAGGGTCTGGCGGCGCTCAGGCGCATGGCTGATGACTTTATTGATGTCTTCGCCAAAGCCCATGTCCAGCATGCGATCCGCTTCGTCCAGCACCAGCGTCTCCAGGCTGGACAGCTCCAGGGTGCCCTGTTCCAGGTGCTTGAGAATGCGGCCAGGGGTGCCGACGGCTATGTGGGCACCGAAACCCAGAGTGGCGGACTGAGGCGCGGTCGGGGTGCCACCACACAGGGTCACCAGCTTGACGTTCGGCAGAGCGCGGGCCAGACGACGGATCTCCTGGGCCACTTGATCCGCCAGTTCGCGAGTCGGGCAGAGCACCAGCGCCTGCACGTCGACGCGGTTGACGTTGAGCCGGGAGAGCAGACCCAGGGCGAAGGCGGCCGTCTTGCCGCTGCCGGTTTTTGCCTTGGCGATCAGATCTTTGCCATCGAGCACCAGGGGCAGGCTCTGGGCCTGGATCGGGGTCATCTGCAGATAACCCAGACTGGCGAGGTTCTCGAGCAGGGCGGGGGAGAGGTTGAGGCTGCTAAATTCGCTGTTGTTCACAAAAGGACTCTATTTCGGAGAAAACGGGGATGCGCTAACGCTAAGGCCGCGCATTGTACCAGAATGCGGCCTCGGGTGTGGCGGATTTTTGAACGCCTGAGCAAAGGAGCCTGGTGAGGCGCGTGCAGGAAAAAGCGGGCGCTTTCCCGTTTGTGTGCACGGAACAGAATGCAAAACAGCGTCAAAAATAGTGCGACTAAGCCGGCGTCGTTCATCGCAAATAAGATAAACGTTTGTCACTCTGGTTTGATTAAATATTTTTGTCTCAAATTTAACCTGACAGCTACGACGGGGCGGCCAGCGTTTTAAGCAGATGTTGATATTGTGTTGTGATAGGTCTTTCTGGTTGAGGTGTTTATTTGTAACTGGCTGTTTATTATCTGTTTTTATATTTATTGAACAATGATTGGATGCCGCAGTGAGCGTTTAATTAATTTAAAAACGTTTGTATTATCCAACATGCATATTTTTACCGCAGATTGTGATGGCTATCTGATTTTTAAATATGCAAATGTCTATGATGGCGCCGGTCAAAAATAACAATTCACTCAGGTGCTACTGGTATGGAATACGTTCACTTTGTGCTCGGACTCGTGATGGTCCTCGCTCTCGCTTTGCTGGCTAACCGCCACAACTGGAAACAGATCAAACTGCGCTATATCGGCCAACTGCTGGTGGTCGAACTGGCGCTGGCCTGGTTCATGCTGAACTCCGAAGTGGGTCTGGCTGTGGTGGGTGGCTTCGCAGCCGGCTTCACCAAGTTGATGGAGTTTGCCAAACAGGGTACCGACTTCGTGTTCGGTGGCTTGGTCAACGAAGGGGCCTTCTCCTTCTTCCTGATGGTGTTGATGCCCATCGTCTTCATCTCCGTGCTGATCGGTATTCTGCAGTACATCCGTCTGCTGCCCATCGTCATTCGTGGCATAGGTACAGTGCTGGCCAAGATCAACGGCATGGGCAAGCTGGAATCCTTCAACGCCATCAGCTCCATGATCGTCGGCCAGTCCGAGAACTTCATCGCGCTCAAGAACACGCTGCCCCACCTGAACGAGAAGCAGATGTACACCCTGGCGGCGACCGCCATGTCCACCGTCTCCATGTCCATCGTCGGTGCCTACATGCAGCTGATCGAGCCGCGTTACGTGGTGGCCGCGCTGGTGCTCAACATGTTCAGCACCTTCATAGTGCTGTCCCTGATCAACCCGTATGAGCCGGACAACTCTGTCACCGACCTGAAAGCCATCGCCGAGGGCGACGAGCACCACACCCCGAAGAAAGAGAACTTCTTCGAGATGCTGGGCGAGTACATCATGGCCGGTTTCTCCGTGGCCGTTATCGTGGCTGCCATGCTGGTGGGCTTCATCGCCCTGATCGCTCTGGTCAACTACCTGTTCGAGCTGGCGTTTGGCGTCAACTTCCAGTACGTCATGGGCTACCTCTTCTATCCGATCGCCTGGATCCTGGGCATCCCGGGTGGTGAAGCCCTGCAAGCCGGCTCCATCATGGCGACCAAGCTGGTGACCAACGAGTTCGTGGCCATGATGGACTTGGGCAAGATCGCTGCCGAGCTCTCTCCGCGCACCGTCGGCATCCTCTCCATCTTCATGGTGTCGTTCGCCAACTTCAGCTCCATCGGCATCATCGCCGGTGCGGTAAAAGCGCTGAACGAAGAGAAGGGCAACATGGTCTCCCGCTTCGGTCTGAAGCTGGTGTACGGTTCTACCCTGGTGAGCCTGCTCTCCGCCGTGATTGCCGGTGTGATGCTGTAACTCATCCACCCGCACTCACCATGACAAACCCCTGCCTCGGCAGGGGTTTGTTTTTTTCAGGGGGGAGCAAAAGAGCTTCCGGCCAATCCGCGGTCGCGTCGGGTCTGGGCCCGCTCAACCGGCCCAGTGGTTCCAGTAACCGGCGGCCAGCAGGGTGAGGGTGCAAAAGCCGGTCTCGACGGCCCCGCCGCTCTTGAGCGGCCAGCCCGGCAGCCGGTAGCGCCGCTTGAGCGGCCAGAACAGCGGTATGCCGGCGGGGGTGAGCCAGTCCCCCAGCAGGTGGCTGAGGTAGCCGATAATGAGCGCATCCTTGACCCCGGCGGGCAGCAGTTCGGGCACCAGGCTCTGATCCAGCCCCCACACGGCCACGGCCACCGCCAGCAGGCTGTGGGTGAAGCCGCGATGACCGAACAGCCGTGACAATGGCTTGGAGATCCAGGGCAGCCGCTGACCCAGCACGGACTTGGGGTGGTCGAGATCCGGCAACAGGGCGCTGGCCAGTGCGGCGGGTATGGTCTGCCACAGACTGGCATCGGCCAGGGCCGGCGTGAGCTGGAACTTGTGGGCGAGCAGGGTGCAGGTGACGGAAAACAGCAGGTGCCCTTGGGCTGTCATGGTGGCTACGGCATGGAGAAATGGCGGCGCATCTTACCAGTGTCGCGGGCCATTGCAGCAAAAAACCGGGGCCGGCGGACCGGCCCGGTCATTAACTGCGCGGATCTTCCACCTTGGCATCGGCGGGCACCCGTTTTTTGCCCAGCACCATGGCGCGCAGCAGATCGCTGCGGGTGAGGCGGTCGGTCAGGATCACCACGGCGGCATGGACACCGACGGCGGCCATCAGGGTGTTGGCGACGACCCCGTGCAGCTCTTCCATCCAGTCTTCGCCCCAGAAGGCATCCCAGGTGGTGAACCAGCCGGTGGCTATGGTGCCGACCAGCGACAGCAGCAACAGCCAGATCATCAGGGCGCCGAGCGGGTTGTGGCCGAGATAATAGGGGTGGCGGCCCTGCGCCAGCTGGCGCAGGTAGTAACGAATGCGGGCCGGCGTTGGCCACCACTGGCCGAAGCGGGCGTAATGGGGGCCGACCAGTCCCCACAGCAGCCGGATCAGCAGCAGGGCTGCCAGGGTATAGCCGACGTATCTGTGGTTCTTGCTGCCCTCTTCCAGTACGAAGAAGTTGAGCAGGCAGAGGATCACGGTCGCCCAGTGAAACACCCGGATGAGGGGATCCCAGACTTTCACTTCAGACGGGGTTGTCATGGCAAGGCTCCATCAAGGGGGCCGGCGACAGACCGGCCCATGGCTCGGTTATTCGTCTATCTCTTCTTTCACTTTCTTCAGATCGGTCGGGTCGAAGTAGATCTCGACCTTGCGCTTGTCCTTGTCCCAACCGTAGATCTCGTAGCAGTGGGTCTTGGTCACCTTGAACTTCTTGATGTCGTAGCCCATCGCCTTGATCTGCTGCTGGGCATCCGCCTCGCTCAGCCATTGGCTCTTGTCGGTCTGGGTACACTGGGGATCGGCCAGAACGGCGCCGCTGAACAGGGGGATCAGTAACAACAGAGGGGTCAGTTTCATGTGTGCTCCTTGCGGGTGGGTGTGAAACAGCCACAAGGTTAGGGCACCAAACTTAAGGAAAAATTAAGCACAAGGAGGTAGGAATGAATATCCCCGGCTGGATGCCGGGGAGGCCGCAATCAGCTCAGCTTGCCCTTGAGCAGCCACTTGTCGAGGGCGTTGGCGAAGCGCTGCTTGTCGGCGGCGTTGAAGGGGGCAGGGCCGCCGGTCTGCACCCCGGCCGAGCGCAGCTCCTCCATGAAGTTGCGCATGCCGAGCCGCGCCTGGATGGTCTCGCGGGTGTAGATCTCGCCGCGGGGGTTGAGCGCCTCGCCACCAGCATCTATCACCCAGGAGGCGAGCGGTATGTCGCCCGTGATCACCAGATCCCCCGGCGTGACCTGCTGGGCGATCACATGATCCGCCACATCGAATCCCTTCTCCACCTGCTGGGTCTTGATGAAGGGGGAGGGGGGCACGCGCAGCCCCTGATTGGCCACCAGCGTGGTGACGACCTGGGCGCGGTGGGCGGCGCGGTAGAGGATCTCCTTGACCGGGAGGGGGCAGGCATCGGCATCGACCCAGATGGGCATGGCATGGCTTCCTGTGTCTGAAATGAGGCCGCATCTTAACATGGCCGGCGCGGGGCGGCTGCCCCGGGGCTGAGTCAGGCCCGGCTTTCGTGTAAGCTGGGCCGATGAATCGGAACGAGAAGGACGAGCAGATGGATCGGGTGCCCAGTGACGTGATTTATGGCCTGACCCTGGATGGCAAGGGCGGCATGCAGCCGCTGGCGGCGGGGAGTGAGATACCGGGGGATAAACCCGGCTGGTTGCATCTGGATTACGGCAATCCGGAAGCGGCCCGCTGGCTGCTGCAGACCCCGTTGCTCAATGACGCGGCGCGCGAGTCCCTGCTCGGCCAGAGCAACAGGCCCAAGCTGGTGCGTATGGGGGAAACCGTGCTGCTGATCCTGCGCGGCATCAACCACAACAAGGATCACAGGCCCGAAGAGATGGTGGCGCTGCGCATCTATATCACCCCGGATCTCATCATCAGCAGCCGTCGTCGCGCCTTGTTGTCGGAGCAGGACGTGTATGGCCAGCTGAAACTGGGGGGCGGTGCCGATACCCCGGCCGACTGGCTGGTGGAGATCTGTGATGCCCTGACCGACAGAGCGGGAGAGTTTGTCGAGGAGTTGCACGATAAGATCCTGGATCTGGAGGAGATGGTGCTGATGCGCGACCTGCCCGCCAACGGCAGGCTGGCGCTGATCCGCAAGCAGCTCATCATGATCCGCCGCTACCTCTCCCCCCAGCGGGATCTGGTGGCTCGCCTCGCCAACGAGAAGATCAGCTGGCTGGACGAGGATGACAGGCGGCGCCTGCTCGATATCGCCGACCGGCTGCGGCGCTGGCTGGATGATCTGGATGCCGGGGTGGCGCGCACCGCCGTGCTGGCGGACGAGATCAACAACCTGATGGCGGAGGCGACCAATCGCCGGGCCTACCAGATGTCGGTGATGGCGCTGCTGTTTCTGCCCGCCAGCTTCCTGACCGGTCTGTTTGGCATCAACCTGGGGGGGATCCCGGGGGCCGAGAGCCCGACCGCCTTCTGGGTCTTCTGCGGCTCCCTGGTGGCACTGGCCACCGGGCTGGCCGTCTGGCTCAAACACAGACGCTGGTGGTAAGGAGCCGTCATGACCATGTGGCAATCTTTTGGCGTGACCCTGCTGCTGTTGCTGGGCCACACCCTGATCCGCAGCCTCATTCACAAGAGTCTGCTGGCGCTGGCCCAGAGCCGGCAGGTGAGCGAGAACCGGGTGCTCTACGTGGAGCACGTGTTCCACTTCCTGCTCGGCTGCGCCACCCTGCTGATCCTGGCAGGGGTGTGGGGGCTCGACTTCTCCCGGCTGGTGGTGCTCGCCTCCTCCTTCTTCGCCGTGCTGGGCGTCGCCATGGTGGCGCAGTGGTCGATCCTCTCCAACATCACCGCCAGCATCACCATCTTCTTCGCCTTCCCCTACAAGATTGGCGACCGGATCCGCATCCTCGACAAGGACGATTCCGTCACCGGCGTCATTACCGAGATAGGTCTGTTCTACCTGAGGGTGCGCGATGACAACGGCGATCTGGTCACCTATCCGGCCAACCTGATCCTGCAAAAACCGGTCAGGCGGCTGGAGGGCAAGGGGGCGGAACCGTTGCAACCTGAATGAGAAAAGGCTCCCTCGGGAGCCTTTCTTGATCCTGAATGCCGCTCAGCGTTCGAAGAAGCGGTAGAGATGCTCGACCTGGATCGGGCAGTCCGCCACCAGATGCACGTGCTGGCGGGCCTCCTCGATCGAGCCGAAATAGCGGGGGCAACCCAGGGTGTCTGTCAGCTCGTACAACCTGCCATCCTGACCCCTGAACTCCACGATCCAGCCCGGCAGTATGGCATCCTGCAGGATCTCGGCTTCCTTGAAGGCTTGCTGTTGGTAGAGCAGGCGAAGTTCACTGACTGTCATGACGTCCTCCTGTGACTCTTGGCGCCTCTTCAAGTCTAGTGGCTGGGGCAGGGGGCGGCCCGGCTCATTTGGTTGTGTTCAGGCACTCCCAGGCCCAGCGAATGCGGATGAAGGTCTCGGCATCGCCACCGCGATCCGGGTGGTGTTGCAGCGCCAGCTCCCGCCAGCGGCGGCGCACCGTCTCCTGGCTGGCATCTGCGGTCAGCTCGAACAGGGCCAGCGCCTCCGCCCTGTGTCCCGTTCCGTCATAAGCGAGCCAGAAGCGGGTGAGCAGGGCCTCCACCTCCTCCCTGTCGGTCTGCCAGAACACCTGCCAGTCCAGGTAGTAACTGCGCAGAGGCTGGCCGAGGGCCAGCCTCTGGCGAGTATCTGTTGCCCCGGCAAGGGGCTCTAGCCGGATATCCAGGGTGCTGATCACCAGCCACCAGCCCTCGTCATGGAGATCGGCCTGCAGCTGGTAGAGGGCGTTCATGATGAGGAAGTTGACCCGAAACAGCTGCAGCTGCTCATCCTCCGCCAACGTTGGAACCGCCCCCTGCCGGCGCAGGGCGGCCAGCAGCTCGTGCACCTTGTAGCCGCCCCTGGCCTGTTGCAGCAGGGCCAGCAGGGGTGCGAGCAGCGGATTGTGGTGGTGCGACGTCTCGCTCATGAGCTGACTGCCTCCTTCGGTGGTTGCAGGGCGATCAGCAGCTCCCCCGCCAGCGGCGTGACAGGGCCTGTGACTATGCGGGGCCTGGCCTTGCCATCCAGCACGAACAGCGGGATGGCACCGGGATTGGCCGCCTGGTATTGCGCCCAGTCAAACGCCTCGCTCAGGCGGGTCGCCTTGATCTGGCCGCCCCGGCTCAGCAGGCCGCTCAGGCGGGCATAGTTGACCTCGGGACCGAACAGGTTCTGGCGGGCGCGGAAGGTGGCGCTCTCCCGGTTCGCCTTGCCGTGCTGTTCGCTGGAGCGCAGGGAGTAGACCTTCTCCTCGCCATAGAGATGAGCGAAGTGCAGCACGCCGAGGGCGTTGTTGTGACGGTTGGGGGAGAGCGCCAGCACAGTGCTGATGCTGGTGAGCGGCAGGTGCAGCTCGGCATGTTCGGACTGGGGGTTGCCGAAGTAGCAGGGCAGGTTGCTCATGCGCGCCTGGCGGCAAAACTCCCAGGCCGGGTCGCAGAGCTGCACCGGCACCCCCTGCTCCGCCAGCGCCCGGCCTATGGCCCGCGCCACCGAGTTGGCCCCTATGATGAGCCAGGTGTTGGGTGCGCTCTGGCGCATCTTGAGCAGGCCCGCCAGCGGCGCCGAGGTGAGGCTCTGCAGCACCACTGTGGAGATGATCACCGCGAACACCAGGGGCACCAGCTTGTCCGCATCAGGAATATCGGCCTGATGCAGGCTGATGGCGAAGGAGGCGCTGACCGCCGCCGCCACTATGCCCCGCGGCGCTATCCAGCTGAGCAGGGCGCGGGCCCGCCAGGAGAGATCCGAGCCCCAGGTCGAGACCAGGATGCAGAGCGGGCGCGCCACGAACTGCACCACGCACAGCAGCGCCAGCACCATGGGGCCGAGCTGCCAGAGCTGGGCCAGATCGAGGCGGGCCGCCAGCAGGATGAACAGGGAGGAGATGAGGATGACGGCGAGATCCTCCTTGAAGGCCAGCACCTCCTCCAGATCCAGCCCCTCCTGATTGGCGAGCCAGATGCCGAATACTGTGACCGCCAGCAGGCCGGATTCGTGGCTGAGCCAGTTGGAGAGGCTGAAGGTGACCAGCACCAGCGCCAGCACCCCGAACTTGTGCAGGCTGACCGGCAGCCAGTCCTTGCGAATGAGCAGTGTGGTGAGCCAGCCGGCGGCCACCCCGATCAGGGCGCCGACCCCCACAGTTTTGGCCAGTGCCAGCAGGGTGTGGCCGATGAGATCCCCCTGACTGCCGAGGCGCACCGCCTCGAACACCAGCACGGCGAACAGGGCACCGATGGGGTCTATTACTATTCCTTCCCAGCGCAGGATGCGGTCCACTTCCCGGGTGGGGCGGATCACGTTGAGCATGGGGGCGACCACGGTCGGCCCCGTCACCACCAGCACGGCGCCGAGCAGCATGGCGACCCGCCAGTCCAGCCCCAGCAGGAAGTAGCTGGCGCTGCCGATGACGGCGAAGCTGGCCAGCATGCCCACCGAGCAGAGGTTGCGCACCACCTTGCCTATCCCCTTGAGCTCGGCCAGATGCAGGGTCAGGGCCCCTTCGAACAGTATGATGGCCACCGACAGGGAGACCAGCGGAAACAGCAGGTCGCCGAGCAGGGCATCGGGGTCGAGCAGGCCGCTGACCGGGCCCAGGGTCAGGCCTGTGAGCAGCAGAAACAGGATGGCGGGTACTCGCAGCGACCAGGCGAGCCACTGGGCCAGCACTGAGACCAGGGCGATCCCGGCCAGGGAGAGAGCAGTCATGCAGACCTCGACTCAGCTAATGGACTAGGAGGAAGTGTAGCGGGGAAGCTGGTCAGATTGACACCGTTAGGAGGGTGGGGCAAGGGCGGCGGGGATGGGCGCGACAGCCGGCGTCATGGCCGTCGGGAAGAAGGGGTGGGCAAGGGGAGGCTGCTGACCCGACGTCACCAGCCGGATTAGATGGGGCTCTCTTTGTGGAGATCGGTGACGCAGTCGGCCACCGCCAGCACCAGCGCCGAGCGCACCACCTGATCGAGCCGGTTGAGCTGCATCTGGTAGAAGGGCCAGTCCTCCTCGTTGGCCGGGGGATCCTGCGGCATCATGCTGCCCTGATTGAGACCGTGCAGACGATTCAGCAGATCGCGGATCGGCTTGTCGCTGAAGCGGTAATCCTTGGGGTCGCGCACCAGAAAATCGCGGATCTTCAGGTAGGCTTCCAGATCCTGATAGCGCTCGAGGGAGATGAGACCGAGGGCGAAGATGAGCTTGAGGCGCACCTCCAGCTGGCCGAGGGGGCCGCTCTGGTTGAGCAGGGGTTCGATGGCGTATTTGACGGCATACTCCTCCTGGCGGAACGCGCGCCGCATCAGGGAGTCGACCGCCTCTTCCAGGATGGTCACGACTTCGAGAAAGAAGCCGCGGGGGCCATCCTGCTCGTTCAGTCGTTCCAGTACTTCATCTTCCTGGTGTGTGGTCATAGGTGCTTAGGGTCCAGCTGACTGGGAGAGAGAGTGTCTCTCTCCCGGTTTTTATCATATGGGGCGAATTCCCATGCCATTCAACCGGTTGATGCGGCTGCTTGGCGGTGAGTGCGCCCCATCAGGGTCACTTCAAGGTGTCGTAACGGGCGACGATGGCACGCACTATCTCGCTGTCGGCGGCAAGGCCTGTCACCCGGGCCAGGGCCTGGGCCGGGCCAAGCTCTGCCAGCAGGCTCTGCAGCTCCACCGCCTGGGGATCATCGGTGTTGCGATAGTGCAGCGCCGCGGCTATCCCCTCTTGCAGGTGATCGCTCGGCAGTCCGTACTCCAGGGTGCCGAGCAGCGGCTTCACCAGCCGATCCCCCGCCGCCAGCTTGCGCAGCGGCTGACGGCCGACCCGGTCAATCTCGTCCACCAGATAGGGGTTGGCGAAGCGGGCCAGGATCTTCTCGATATAGGCGGCGTGCAGACGGGGATCGAAGCCGTAACGCTTCACCAGCACGGCCCCGCTCTCCTCCATGGCGCGGCGCACCTTGCTGCGGATCACAGGATCTTCAATCGCCTCGCGCACGGTGCGATAGCCCCGCAACTTGCCGAGGTAGGCGGTGACTATGTGGCCCGTGTTGAGGGTGAACAGCTTGCGCTCGACGAAGGCCATCAGGTTGTCGGTGGGCTCCATGCCCGCCACCTGCGGCAGTTCGCCCTTAAACTGGGTCTGATCGACGATCCACTCGCTGAAGCTCTCCACCGTCACTTCCAGCGGATCGTCGTTGGCCGCCGCCGGTGGCACTATGCGATCCACCGCCGAGTCGACGAAGCCGACGCAGGATTCGAGCGTGGCATGATACGCGACCGGCAGGAACTTGAGTACCTCCTGCTTGAGATGGCTGGTGCCGCGCACCATGTTCTCGCAGGCGATGACGTTGAGCGGGGTCAGGTTGCCGGCATCGAAGCGGGCCTGCAGCCCCTTGGCCAGGGTGCTGGCAATCTTGTCCAGAATGTTGGGGCCGACCGCTGTGGTGACCAGATCGGCGGTGATGATGCGGGCGATCACCTCGTGACCGGCGGAACTGACCGCCGCCACGTTGCGCACCACGTCCAGCTTCTGATCCGCCCCCACCACGTGCACCTTGTACTCCTGGCGGTGGTTGAGCTGATCGATCAGGGTCTCGTTGACGTCGGCGAAGGTGACCTGGTGGCTGGCGTCCGCCAGCAGTTTTCCAATGAAGCCACGACCTATATTGCCGGCACCAAAATGCAATGTTTTCATGATATTAACCTCTACAACCAAAGACGATGAAGGACGATTACGCAGCCTGTTCGGCACCCAGCAGATCCAGAAACTCCTGGGGATCCTGGGTGCTGGCCAGCCGGTCGATGAGACCGGGTTCATCCAGTGCATTGGTCAGGCGGGTTATCACCTGCATGTGTTCGTCGTTGCGGGCGGCGATGCCGATCACCAGTCGTGCCACTTCATCGGCCGCCTCGCCGAAGGCGACCCCGGCCGGATACTGGCAGATGACGATGCCGGTACGCTTCACGAACTCCTTGGCGGCTATGGTGCCGTGGGGCACGGCGATGGACTCGCCGAGGTAGGTGGAGACCAGCTGCTCGCGCTCCAGCATGGCGTTGACGTAGTCGGGTGCCACATAGCCCCGATCCGCCAGCAGCTTGCCGGCAGCCCGGATGGCGGCCTCCTTGTTGTCGGCCTTGAGCCCCAGGTGCACGTCCTGACGGCTCAGGGTGAACACCTCGCTGGCCTGCGGCTCGTAGTGGTCGTCGTTGGCCGCCACCAGCAGCTGCGGGTTGGCGACGTCATCGTTGGCGGCCTGGGTCAGGCTCTGCACCAGCTCCTGATAGAGGCCGTTGTCGAGGAAGTTGGTGAGCGAGATGTGGTGGGCGTTCGGCGCATGGCGACGGGCCCGCTCGGTCAGATCCTTGTGGGTGATGACCCAGTCCACCTGATCGTCGAGCTGATCGATGGCGCGGTTGGTGACGCTGATGTCGAGCCCGGCGGCCTGCACCCGCTTGCGCAGCATGCCGGCGCCCATGGCGCTGGAACCCATGCCCGCATCGCAGGCAACCACGATATTGCGCACCGCCATCAGTTCACCGCCCGGCTTCTTGGCCGCCGCGGTTTCGGGTTTGGCACCCTTCATGGCTTTCATCTTGCGAGTGGCTTCACCCAGGGCATCGGCCTCGTCGGCTTCCGGTTGCTGGGCGCGCACGAACACGGCGGCGACCAGGAAGGAGACCAGGGTCGAGCAGATGATGGAGAGAGCAACCCCGATCAGGGAGGCTTTCGGCGTCATCAAGAGCACGGCGAAGATGGAGCCCGGCGAGGCGGGGGAGACCAGTCCGGCGTTGAACAGGGTCAGGGTGAAGACCCCTGTCATGCCACCGGCGATCACCGCCAGTATGAGGCGCGGGTTCATCAGCACGTAGGGGAAGTAGATCTCGTGGATGCCACCGAAGAAGTGAATGATGGAGGCACCGGCGGCGGACTGCTTGGCGGCGCCACGGCCGAACACCATGTAGGCCAGCAGCACGCCCATGCCCGGGCCCGGGTTCGCTTCGATCAGGAAGAAGATGGACTGGCCATGCTCGGTCGCCTGCTGGATCCCCAGCGGCGAGAAGATGCCGTGGTTGATGGCGTTGTTGAGGAACAGGATCTTGGCCGGCTCGACGAAGATGGAGGTGAGCGGCAGCAGGTTGTTGTCCACCAGGAAGCCAACGCCACCGGCCAGCACGCCGGAGAGCACCTTGACGAAGGGGCCGATCACGAAGAAGGCGAGGATTGCCAGCAACATGCCGATGAGGCCGGCGGAGAAGTTGTTGACCAGCATCTCGAAGCCGCTCTTGACGCGGCCTTCCATCACCTTGTCGAAGCGCTTGATGGCCCAGCCACCCAGCGGGCCGACCATCATGGCACCCATGAACATGGGGATGTCGGTCCCCACTATGACGCCCATGGTGGTGATGGCACCGACCACGCCGCCCCGTTCACCGCCCATCAGCTTGCCGCCGGTATAGCCAATCAGCAGCGGCAGCAGGTAGGTGATCATGGGGCCGACCAGCTTGGCCAAGGTTTCGCTTGGCAGCCAGCCGGTGGGGATGAAGAGTGCGGTAATGAAGCCCCAGGCGATGAAGGCGCCTATGTTGGGCATGACCATATTGGACAGGAAGCGTCCAAAATTCTGTATCTTGACTTTGGTATCCGGTGATAACATGTCGGGACCCCGTTTTAAGCCTGTTTGATTAAAAGTGGTAGTCGGGATGACGGGTTTTGCCGAACCCCCATCCCAGTCGTCTAAGCAACTTCAATCTACCAGCTTGTGATCAAATTAGGCTGAAAACGGGGTGTCTTGTGACACACCTCTCAAATACCCAGACCACCCCCCTCCCTTCATGGTGACGCCGATCACATTCAGGCGCTGTAGTTCGGCTACATTTCGATCTTTCCTGCTAAGCACACAGATTTAATGTGATAAAGATCACCTTATGTGGTTTGCGCAAATCGGCCGTCAATGTGATGTGAGTCACAAATGCATTATTTGTATTCAAATGGGGCGATCGCAGTGACCCTCAATCAGCGAGTCAGGACGATGAATCCTTCGCTTTATGTCATTAATCACCAATGAATCAATTATTTTGTAACCCACTTTCAGCTTTCCACTCAGCTCCCTCAGCCGCACAGCCGGCGCATCACCCCCTCCAGCAGACCTCGATCGAAGCGCTGATTCCACAAATTGGCAAACAGCAGTGCCGCCAGGGCGAAGAGGGCGGCGGCCAGCACCACCTCGGGCAGATCCTGCCCCTGCAGCCAGCCCAGCGCCTCCAGCACGCCCATGCCGATCATGATGTGGGCAATATAGAGGGTCAGCGTCTGCCGTCCGACCGGCAGCCAGACCCGCCACCAGCGCGCATGGGGCAGGGCGCGGCCGAGCCAGAGACAGAGCGCGATCAGGGTGCTGGCCGCTCCCATGCCGAACAGCAGGTAGAGCGGGGCCGGAGGTATGGGTTTGGTCGCCAGCAGAGGCGCCAGCTCAGGCTGGGGAAACAGTGTCAGCAACCAGAGCGACAGCCCCTTGGCCAGCCCCATGGCACTCAGCCCGCCGACCAGCAGCCTGCGCTGTACGGTTGCACTCGCGAGGGCCTGGCGGCTCAACCAGAGGCCGTAGAGCAGAAAGCCCAGCCAGGGCACCACGGGGTGCCAGCCATTGAACAGCAGATTGCGGACGAAGCCGTGCAGGGTCCAGAACTCGGGATAGCTGAAGCTGTGCCACTGCCAGCCCTGATCGTAATTGAAGTGAAACAGCAGGCTGACGAAACCTGCCGCCAGCAGGGGGATCAGGGCGAGCAGCCAGAGGGAGGGAAGCCGCAGACAGCAGGCCCCCAGCAGGAAGTAGACGGCGTAGTAGTGAATGATGTCGGCCGGAAACACCAGGTAGTTGAGCAGCCCCAGGATCAGCAGGAACAGAGCCCGCCTGGCGGTGTGGTGCATGGCTGCCGGCCAGCTCAGCTTGCGGGTCGACAGACCCAGGCCTATGCCTGCCAGCACCACGAAGCTGGCGGCGGAGCGCCCCTCCAACGCATCCAGCAGGGCTTTGAGCCAGTCAGGCCCGCCCGTCAGCACCCCCATGGCGATGCGAAAGTTCACCAGCACCATGCCGAGCAGGGCCAGGGCGCGGGCCAGATCCAGTCCTTCCAGTCGATTGAGCGAGGTGCTCATGATGGCGACTCCTTGGGGTGATCAGCTGGCCGGGCCCAGCAGCTGGTCCAGCAGCTGGGGCAGTCGTTGTACGACCGGCGCCTGCTCCGGGTGCAGGGCCAGGGCGTGGCGCAGGGCCTGCCCCTCCAGTGCGTCCAGCAGCAGCTGGGCCGTGAGATCCGGCACCAGGCGGGCAGCCAGCTCCCCCGCCTGCTGGCCACGGCGCACCGCAGCGGCCAGGGCATCACACAGCTGGCGCTGGTTGCTGGCAAAGGTGGCCGCCATCTCGGGGTGGCGGGTCAGCTCGGCCAGGATCTCGGTGCCGAGCAGCAGGTTCTCCGGGGTCAGCGACCAGGCCAGGTAGCCGGCGGCGAAACGGGCCAGCGCCGCGCGGGCCGGTCCCCGGGTCAGCTCATCCAGCAGGGGTTGCAGCTCGGCCGCCTCCAGCGAAGCGATCAGGGCGATCAGCTCCTCCTTGCGGGCGAAGTGGTTGTAGAGGTTGCCCAGACTCACCCCGGCGGCGGCGGCTATGTCACGCATTCCGGTCTGGTGGAAGCCCCGCTCGATGAAGCAGCCGAGGGCGGCCTGGATGATCTGCTCCCGCCGCTGCTCCAGGCGGTTGTGATTGATGGACATGGCCGGTTTCCCCTCTGCTGGTCTACATATTGTGAGCGAACGTTCGTTCATTTATGGTGTTCACCTTATCCCCGGTGTGAAAAATAAGCAAGCCACAGGTGGCCAAGAGGACGCATCTCCTCGGTCGGCAGGCTCAGGGGCAAGCCATGCGTCCGCCGAGCAGCCCCGAATAACCCAGCCTTCAAGCCGGTCAGCGCCGTGACTGGGAGGATGAGCGCTCCCCTGACCATCGCCTCATAGGGCCGCCTGCTCAGCACTCGCCTGTTGGCTCAAGGGGGCCATGGAGAGGGCTGGTTGCGGGCGGGGGCATCCTCTTTCTGCTGGCCGTGAACAACGGCCATAAAAAAGCCCGCAGGGTTGCGGGCTTTATGGATATCCAGTTGCTGACGCCGGGCTTATTCCGCCTTGGGGGCGGCCTCTGCAGGAGCGTCAGGGCTCTCGGCTGCAGTGCTCTCGGTCACTGCGCTGTCGGCCACAGGGGCTTCCGGTGCCGGACCCGGCACCAGATCCACCGCCGGTTTGGCGATGAGGGAGCGGGTATCTTCCACCGCCTCGGTCAGCTTGACCTCGATGATCTGGCCCAGCTCATAGACCACTTCGGTCTTGTCCAGGTAGACGCGGCCGTTGTCCCAGTTGCACTCCAGCCGCTCCTTGTTGTCCAGGATGTGGCGGGCGGGCATGAAGACCACGGCGCCGTTCTCCTGCAGGCGCAGTTTGAGACCGGCACGCATCACGTCGATGATCTCGGCGTTGAACACCTTGTCGGTGCCGGCATCGGCCTTGAGGTAACGGACATAGAGCCAGTCGCCGATATCGCGCTCCACCCTGCGGTGCAGGCGGCGGCACTCGGTCAGGTGCTCGGTCAGCTCCTGGCTTGGGCGCTCACCCGGGGTCTTGCCGGCGATGACGGCCTTGAGCAGGCGATGGTTGACCATGTCGCCGTACTTGCGAATAGGTGAAGTCCAGGTAGCGTAGGCATCCAGCCCCAGGCCGTAGTGGGCACCCGGCTCGGCGGACATCAGCGCATAGCTCTGGAAGCGGCGGATCTTGCCGTCCAGCCAGCGGGTGTCCAGGCTGTCGATCCAGCGGCGCAGGGCGCAGAAGCCGGACAGGCTGGCGATCTCTTCCTTCTCGAACGGGGCCTCGGCGCTTTTCAGCAGGTCGATGGCGCCGTCGAGGGACTCTTCATCGAACCCTGTGTGGACGTTGAAGACGCCGTAGCCGACGCTCTTGCCCAGCACGCGACCGGCGCAGATGTTGGCGGCGATCATCGACTCTTCGATCATGCGGTTGGCGATGCGGCGCGGCTCCACGTGGATGGCCAGCACGGCGCCGTTCTCACCCAGCTCGAAGTCGTAGTCGGGTCTGTCCGGGAACACCAGGGCGTGCTCGGTGCGCCATGCGATGCGTGCCTCCGTCATCGCCTTCATCAGCGGCAGCTGGGCCATGACGTCTGCGTCTATGTCCAGTGCCTTGCCATGCTCGGCCCAGTCGGAGACCTCGTCATAGTTGAGGCGGGCGTGGGAGCAGATGCGGGCGGCGAAGAATTCGGTCTCTTCCAGCAGCAGGCCGTCTTCGGCGATCAGCAGGCGGGCGCACAGGGTGTTGCGCTCCTCGCCCTCTTTCAGGGAGCAGAGCTCGTCCGAGAGGGTGCGCGGGATCATGGGCACGTTGCGGCCCGGCATGTAGACGGTGAAGGCGCGCTGGGCGGCTTCCTTGTCCAGCTCGCTGCCTTCGGCCACATAGGCGGTCGGATCGGCGATGGCGACCAGCAGTTCCCAGCCGTTGTCCAGCTTGCGGATGGCCAGGGCGTCATCCATGTCCTTGGTCTTGGCGCCATCTATGGTGAAGAAGGGGGTCGCGGTCAGGTCGGTGCGCGGCAGCTCTTCCTCTTCGATGACGTTCCACTCGGGCAGGTCGGCCGGTTCAATCTGGGCCAGGTTGTGGCGCGCCAGCACCACCCACCAGGGTACGTTGTGGTCTTCCTGATCGGCGATCTTGTGGCTGATCTCGGCGGAGAAGTTGCCATCACTCAGGGCGTGGCGCTTGAGGGTCGCTACCACCCAGTCCCCTTCCTTGAAGGACTTCTCATCCAGACCCTTCTTGGCGCGGGCCTTGATGGCGTCCTTGATCAGCGGATGATCCGGCACCACGTTGAGGCGATCGCGGAACATCTTCACGCGACCGACGAAGCGGGTCACCGCCTGCTCCAGCAGGGCATCCGGCTCGGCCACTTCCTTCTCTTTTTCGGTACGGATCAGGGCGCTCACCCGGTCACCGTGCATCACCTTCTTCATGTAGGGAGGCGGCACGAAATAGCTGGTCTTCTCATCGACTTCCAGAAAGCCGAAGCCCCGGTCCGAGGCGCGGATCACACCCTCTTTCTTGGGGATGTTTTCGCGGATTTGTTGCTTGAGCTGGGCCAGCAGCGGATTGTCTTGGAACATAAGTGAGGAACCTGAAGTGGAAAACCTGGGTGGAGACCTGATGAAGGATCGCCCAGCACTATACGTTTTTACCCCTCCAAAGCCAAGGTGAATGGCCCCGTCAGCCCCTGTGCAGTGCGTGGCTCCCCTGATTGATCAGGCGCTGGGAGATCTGTTTGTGCAGCCCCCGCTCCAGCACCCAGCGGTGCCAGTAGAGGCGCTCGACCAGGTGATGCTGCGGGCTGAGATCGAGCAGGCTGCCCTGGGCCAGCTGCTGGCGGATCTGCAGTTCGGGGATGAGGCAATAGGCGAGCCCCTGCTCGGCCATGGCGACGAAGGCCTCCGACGAGCGCACCGTGTGGCAGGGATAGCCGCCGGGCTCCAGCCCGAAGTGGCGCGCCATGAAGCTGACGTGCATGTCGTCACGCTGATCAAACGCCACCGCCGGCGCCTTGGCCAGCGCTGCCCGGGTCATGCCATTTGGAAAATGGCGGGCGACGAAGGCGGGACTGGCGGTGAGCAGGTAGTGCATCTCGCCGAGCTCGTCGACGCAGCAGCCCGCCAGTGGCTGGCCGTGCAGGCTGACGGCGCCGAAGGCCTGCCCCTCGCGCACCCTGTCCAGGGTGCGGCACTCGTCATCCACCAGCAGGTTCAGCTCTATGGGGTGCTGCTCCAGCAGAGGTGCGAGGGCTGGCAGGAACCAGGTCGCCAGACTGTCGGCGTTGACCGCTATGCTGACCCGGATCGGGGCCTGGGGTTCGTCGGGCGCTATCTCGCCGGCCAGCTCCAGCTCCAGCTGACGCACCTGGCGATAGTGGGCCAGCAGCTTCTGGCCGAGGGGGGTCGCCTGCAGCGGCTGGCTGCGAATGAGCAGCGGCTCGGCGAATTGCTGCTCCAGCTGCTTGATGCGCTGGGAGATGGCGGACTGGGTGATGTGCAGGCGCTGGGCGGCCCGCTCGAAGTTCTGTTCCTGCATCACGGCATCCAGCGCCAGCAGCAGCTTGTAGTCCAAGGCCTTCATCAGCATTCCTTATCCGTACAGGTATTGAGAAGGGATGCTACTGGAGTGGCGACCGCAGGACAACGCTGCGCTGGCCGGATCGCCGACAGGCCCGGCTGGCGTGGTGTGCGGGGTGAAAGCGGGTTTGTCACTGTGAGATGTGACAGTGGTGGTCAAAAGATATTCAGTGGATACTCTTTTGCGTCCGTTTTTGCATGGGGTGGAAACGGGCCATAGCGAGAACTTTTAATCCCGGGTCTTATCCCGGGATTTTTTTATGGCGACTCTCACTCAGTGACCAGCTCGCGGGCATCGGCATACTCGCCCTGCATGGGCTGGCCGACGGCACGGGCGAAGCGCTCATCCAGGTGGAAGCGGATACCGACCCCGCGCACGGCGCCCAGATCCACCGCCTGACGGTGGCCGAGCCGCTCGATGGGCAGGCCGAGACGGCGGAAGATGCGCTCCACCGGCAGGCTGACCACGGCGACCAGTTCCCGGATCCCCTTCGCCCTGGCGAAGGCATAGACCTCGCGGAAGATGATGCAGGTCAGCTCGCTCACCCCGTTGCCCATGCGCGGCGCCCGGTTGGCATCGATGGCGAGGCGGGTCAGTTCCCAGACGTCGTTGCTGCGCGGTGGCGCCTCACCGGCGAGGGCGCTGGGGAATATGCTGGGCAGCATGTAATCCTGGGCGCAACTGAGCAGCCGGATGCAGCCACACAGGCCCTCTTCGTCTTCGATCAGCACCCAGTGGGTGTCCGGGGTATCGAAGCTGTCCTGCTCCAGACCACGGTGGGACTCCACATCCCAGCCGAGGCGATCGGAGAAGACGCGATTACGGAAGCGATAAAGCTCGTTTTCTACCTCCCATCTGGGGTGTTCTTTTAATTTTCCTTTGAAAACAAGCATTCAGATGTCTCCATTTCAGTGTTCGGCGCTATAATCGAGGCCCTGGCCAGGGGGGCTAGCATATGAAACAAGACCAACTGCTTGAGTACCTCGAACATTTCACTTCGGTAACGGACGGGGATCGTTTGGCCGAGTTGATCGGTCGGTTCACGCTCGGTATGGGCTATGACTACTACCGGTTCGCGCTGATCATTCCCATGTCGATGCAAAGGCCCAAGGTGGTGCTGTTCAATCAGTGCCCCGACTCCTGGGTGCAGGCCTATACGGCCAACCATATGCTGGCCTGTGATCCCATCATTCAGCTGGCCCGCAAGCAGACTTTGCCCATTTATTGGAACCGGCTGGAAGGACGGGCGCGTTTTCTGCAAGAGGGCAGTCTGGATGTGATGGGGTTGGCGGCGGAGTTCGGGCTGCGCAACGGCATTTCGTTTCCGCTGCACGGTGCGGCGGGGGAAAACGGCATACTGTCGTTCATCACCGCCGAGCGGGCGTCGAGCGATCTGCTGCTGGAGTCCTCGCCCATCCTCTCCTGGATGTCCAACTACATCTTCGAGGCGGCGATCCGGATTGTGCGGGTCAGTCTGCGGGAAGATGACCCTCAGGAGGCCCTGACTGACCGGGAGACGGAATGCCTGTTCTGGGCCAGTGAAGGGAAAACGTCGGGTGAAATTGCCTGCATCCTGGGGATCACGGAACGCACCGTGAACTACCACCTCAATCAGGTCACCCGTAAAACGGGGTCGATGAATCGCTACCAGGCCATCGCCAAGGGGGTGAGCAGTGGCATTTTGCTGCCCAATCTGGAGCAGGTCGTTGTCACCAACTTCCCCAAGCTGATGCAATAAAACCCAATGATTCTCGGGGCAGAGCGACAGGCTCACAATTGTCAGATCATGCAATTGACAGTTGGTGCCGGATGGAATTCATCCCTGCCCTCAGAAATCCGGCTGATTAGGAAAATGAATCCATCAGCAGATTTATGAATTTCTCTGAACACCCCGCCGACCTTTATAGTGCCGTCCAATCCCTCTTCTGGACGTTCAATCCATGTTCGCAACTAGCCTGCAAGGCTTCACCCTCGGCCTTGCCATGATCATTCCCATCGGTGCCCAGAACGCCTTCGTGCTGAGCCGGGGCATACACCGCAACCACCATCTGCTGGCGGCGACGCTCTGCTGCCTGTGCGATCTCGTGCTGATCGGGATCGGGGTGTTCGGCGGGGCCAACCTGCTGGCGGCCAGCCCTATCGGACTGGCGCTGCTGACTTGGGGCGGCGTGCTGTTTCTCGGCTGGTTCGGCATCCGTTCCCTGCGCAGCGCCTGGCGCGGGCAGGGGGCCAAGCTTGCGGACTCGCCGCAGTTGATGGGGGTCAAGAGCGTGCTGGCCATGACGCTCGGGGTGACCCTGCTCAATCCTCACGTCTATCTGGATACCCTGATGCTGCTCGGCTCCTTCGGCAGTCAGTTTGCCGAGGAGTTGCGACCGGCCTTTGCGGCCGGGGCCATGCTGGCCTCCCTGGTCTGGTTCTACAGCCTGGCGTTCGGCGCGGCTGCGCTCTCGCCCTGGCTTGCCCGCGGCAGGGTTCAGCAAGCTATTGATACTATTGTTGGTTTCATCATGCTGGGGTTGGCGTTGCAACTGGCGAGCGGGGCTTCGCTGGCCTCATAAGGCTATTTTTGTGCCGTACCTCATAAAAATTAATCCCGGCTTCATGCCCTGACATATTCGTCTGTTAAATTCCCGTCGCTGGTAAAGCGACACTCATAATAAAAGGGACAAGACAGTGAATAAAACCATGAAGCTGGGTGCTATTGCAGCCATCGTGCTGTTGTCTGCCTGTAGCAACGAAAACGACAGCAAGGCGCAACCGGGAGCGGTTGCCCTGCGTCTGATCCAGACCTCCGATATCCACTCCAACGTGCTGGGGTATGACTACTACCAGAACAAGGAGGATCGCAAGTTTGGCTTCTCCCGCACCGCGCTGCTGATCCGCGCGGCCCGCGCCGAAAACCCCAACAACCTGCTGCTCGACAACGGTGACCTGATCCAGGGCACGCCGCTGGCGGATTACATCTTCGAGCAATCCGGTGCCGGCTACCTCGACAAGCAGGCCCATCCTGTGTTCAAGGCCATGAACGAGATCGGCTATGACGCCGGCAACCTGGGCAACCACGAGTTCAACTACGGGCTGGATTACCTCACCAAGACACTGCAGGGCGCCAAGTTCCCCTATGTGAACGCCAACGTGTTCGAGGCGGGCGCCTTCAAGCGCGATGCCAAGGGGCAGATCGACTGGAGCGGCAACAAGTTCAAGCCTTACCTGCTGCTGGAGCGCAAGGTGAAGGATGACAAGGGCCAGCTGCAGACCGTCAAGGTGGGCATACTGGGACTGACCCCGCCGCAGGTACTGCAGTGGGACAAGCGTCATCTGGAGGGCAAGGTGGTGGTGGCCGACATGGTCGAGACCGCCAACCACTATGTGCCCGAGCTGCGCGCCAAGGGCGCCGATATAGTGGTGGTAGTGGCCCATACCGGCATCAACGCCAGCAGCTACGAGGCCATGATGGAGAACTCCGCCTGGCATCTGGCCAAGGTGAAAGGGGTGGATGCCCTGATGCTGGGCCACGCCCACAAGAACTTCCCGGGCGACTTCCCGGATCTGCCGGAGGTGGACAATCAGGCCGGTACCCTGAGCGGCGTGCCGACTGTGATGCCCGGCTACTGGGGCAACCACCTCGGTATCATAGACCTCACCCTGCAGCAGGTAGACGGCAAGTGGCAGGTGAAACAGAGCCAGGCCAGTCTGCGCAAGATCGACTCCAGCGAGGGCAGCGCCGTGGATCAGCGGGTGGTGGACCTGGTGCAGGCCGATCACGACGCCACCAACCAGTGGCTGGACGAGCCGCTCGGCAAGATCACCTCCTCCATCCACAGCTTCTTCGCCCTGGTACAGGATGACCCTTCGGTGCAACTGGTGAGCGATGCCCAGCGCCGCTACGCCGAACAGCTGCAACAGGACGGTCTGCTCAAGGAGGCCTACCCCATACTGTCTGTGGCGGCGCCCTTCCGTGGCGGTCGCAACGGCATCAACGACTTCACCTATGTGGCCCAGGGCGACATCTCCCTGCGCAACGTCTCCGACCTCTACATCTACCCGAACACCCTGCAGGTGGTCGAGGTGAACGGGGCCACCGTCAAGGAGTGGCTGGAGATGAGCGCCGGTCAGTTCAACCAGATAGATACCGGCAAGACAGAGGTGCAGTGGCTGGTGAACGAGAAGTTCCCCACCTACAACTTCGACGTGATCGACGGGGTGAACTACGAGGTGGATATCACCCAGCCGGCCCGTTACAGCAAGGAAGGGGCCAAGGTCAGCGATGGTCAGCGCATCAGCGGGCTCACCTTCAACGGTCAGCCCATGGATCCGGCCCAGAAGTTCTACGTGGTGACCAACAACTACCGCGCCAGCGGTGGCGGCCACTTCCCGGGCATAGACAGCAGCAACATAGTGCATGAAGATCCCTCCGAGACGCGGGAGATCATAGCCCAGTACCTGAAGGCCCAGTCTGCCGACAACCCGGGTGGTTTCAGCCCGGCGGCCAACAACAACTGGCACATGAAGGCACTGCCGGCCAACGTGGACGTGCGGCTCTACTCCTCCCCCCGCGAAGAGGCCAGGCAGCTGGCCGGCGCGGATCTGGAGTACAAGTCCACCCTGCCGATGGACGACGCCAAGCACCCCGGCTACGCCATCTTCCGCCTGATCCGTCAGTAATGCCTGACTGACACCGGCGATAAAAAAAGCCCTCGCAGTGCGAGGGCTTTTTCGTGGGTGGCTGCTGCCTGTGCTTAGTTCACCACGGCCACGTTGATGCTGCCGTTGCCCTGGGTCATGCGTACCCGGGCGCCCGGCACGAAGGTGGGGCTGGCTTTTTGCACCACTACGATGGATTCGCCGTTCTCTTTCTTGATCTCGAGCTCGACGCCATCGACTTGATTGAACTTGTCACCGGCGGCCTTGCCGGCTGCCGCACCCGCGATGGCGCCACCGGCGGCGGCGATGTCGCTGCCGCGACCGCCCCCTATGGTGCTGCCGAGCAGGCCGCCGACCACGGCGCCGCCTATGGTGCCGACCAGGGAGTTCTCATCGGCCTGGATCTTGACCGGGCGGGTGGAGAGTATGGTGCCGTAGCTGACGGTCTGGACCTGCTTGGCACGATCCTTGGTGTAGACATCACCGGAGTAGACGTCGCTGTTGGCACAGCCGCTGAGGGTGGTGGCTGTGGTGGCGGCCAACAAGGCGATAAGGGTGATACGTTTCAACATGATGGGCCTCCTGGGCTGGCATCTGATCTGGTTAATTCGGTCAGTGAGTTCAACTTTACGCCAACCGGATTGGGCATGAAACCAGCAAAGTGTAACCAATTATAAGACCCGGGCGTCGCAAATCCCGTCAGCAGTGGCTCAGCCGAGCCGTTTTTCCAGCAGCAGGCGATCCTCGCCCGGGCCGAAATAGTCGCGCTCCTCGGCCAGTTGCTGATAACCGAGTCGAAAGTAGAGGCGCTGGGCCGGATTGGCGGGATCCACCGTCAGTTTGATCCGATCGATCTCCAGTTTCAGCAGTCCCTGCTCCACCTGCAGCATCATGCGTTCGGCCAGGCCGAAGCCGCGCGCCTCGGGCAACACAGCCAGGGAGAGCAGCCAGCCCTGCGACCGATCCTGTCCCAGCCCGCCCAGGGCATAGCCCAGCAGTTTGCCGTCCAGCTCGGCCACCAGCAGCAGATCGGGCCAGAGATCCATGGCCTGACGGAAGAAGAAACCGGGGTAGACATCCTCTCCGAAGACGTCGACGTCTATCTGCCAGATGGCGTGCATGTCGGCGTGGCGGGCCACTCTCAAAACGGGGGGCTGATGCATCCGGGCTCCTGTCATTGCGTGCGTGCTGCCGTGCGGCAGTCAAAAAGGAGTCACAGGTTAGTGGGCCATCCGGGCTGATGCAAGCGGGTCTGGTGATGGGGGCGGGCGTCGCAGCTTGCCCGGTTCAGGGCGGCAGGGGCCGGTTGCTGGGCAATCTGGGGGCCTTGCGGCGGCTGTCCAGCAGGTGGCGCAGGGCTAGCCAGGGGTGATGCCACAGCATGCGCGGGCCGCTCCACTTCATGATCAGCTGTATCTGTTTGCGCATGGCCGGGGCGTAGCAGTGGATGTTGCAGTTGGCACAGGTGGGTTTGTGGCCGTGGCCATAGCGGCAGCGCCGCAGGCGCTGGTGGGCGAAGGCTTGCAACTGCTGGCAGTGGCGGCAGGCGGGATCCTGATGATGGTGGTCGCAGTAGAGGCGGATCATGGCGCTGACCGTCTGCTGCTCCCGCTTGAGCCTGGGGTGCTCGGGTGTCTTGCGGGCACGGGGCTGGCGCACGGGATCGGGGTGATGGGTTTTCATGGGGGTCATTGTCCTGACCTGCCCCGGCGGGGTCTTGATACAGGTCAAGCCGGGGGGCAAAAAAACAGGGCCCGCGGGCCCTGTCTCATCAGACAACTCTGCTTGTCTGCACTTAGATGAGGCTGGTTGCCTGTTCCAGCCAGGCGAGATCCTCACCCTCCAGCAGCGGGCTCAGGCGGCGGAACACCTCGACATGGTATTCGTTGATCCAGCGGAACTCGGCCGGGCTCAGCAGGCTGCGCTCGATGAGGCGGGTATCGAACGGCACGTAAGTCAGCCGCTCGAAGCCCAGCATCGACAGCTCGCCGATCTGTTCCTGCTCGGTCACCACCACCAGGTTCTCGCAGCGGATGCCGAACGCATCTTCCCGGTAGTAACCCGGCTCGTTGGAGAGCACCATGCCCGGCTGCAGGGCCACCAGGCTGCCCTTGGGGGCGATGCGCTGCGGGCCTTCGTGCACGCTCAGGAAGTGGCCGACGCCGTGGCCTGTGCCGTGGTCATAGTTATAACCGGCCTGCCACAGCGGCATGCGGGCCAGCACGTCGAGCTGGATGCCGGCGGTACCGCGCGGGAAGCGGGCCTGATCCAGCGCGATATGACCCTGCAGCACCCGGGTGAACATGGCCTTGTGCTCGTCGGTGACCTCACCCACCTTGACGGTGCGGGTGATGTCGGTGGTGCCGTCCAGATACTGGGCGCCGGAGTCCACCAGATAGATGCTGTCCTGGCCGAAGGCGCGCGGTGTGCCGTTGGTGTGACGGTAGTGGCACATGGCGGCGTTGGGGCCCAGTGCCGAGATGGTATCGAAGCTCGGCTCGACGTAGTGCTCCTGCTCGTGGCGGAAGGCTTCCAGCTGGTCCGCCAGTGTGCCTTCGTCCACCCCTTCAAACTCGCCGGCGGCGATCAGCCGATCCAGCCAGGCGAGGAAGCGGGTGACGGCGACGCCATCGCGCAGGTGGGCACGCTGCATGCCGGCCAGCTCAACGGCGTTCTTGCACGCCTTCGGCAGCATGGTTGGATCCTGACCGGCCACCAGGATGGCGCCTGCCTCTTCCATGATGAGCTGGGTCCAGGCGTTGGCCGTGTTGGGGTCGGCCAGCACTTTTTGCTGGTCTTCCCCTATGCGTTGCAGCACGTCACCCAGCTTGTCGATGGGGTAGACGGAGACATCTTGTCCCACGTGCTGGCTGAAGGCGAAGCAGTCGATCTTGTCGGTGTCGACGAAAAAATCCATGCTGGTGTTGGCGTAGAGCACGGCAAAGCCCAATACCACCGGCAGCCGCTCCACGTCGCGACCGCGCAGGTTGAGCAGCCAGTTGATGGGCTCGGCCTGGGTCAGCAGTACCGCATCCAGCCCGCGCTTGCGCAGATCGCTCGCCAGCAGTTCACGCTTGGCCTGGCTTGACTGGCCCGCCAGCTCCTCGCTGTAGAGGATGACTGGGGTCTTGGTGGGGGCGGGGCGATCGCTCCAGTGCAGGTCTATGGGGTTCTGCTCCACGCGTACCAGCTCGATACCGCGCTCGGTCAGCACGGCCCTGGCGTTTTGATACCAGGCCAGGCTGTGCAGGCGGGCGTCGAAGCCGACCCGGGAGCCGGACGGCAGCTGATCCGCCAGCCACTGGACGTGGGGATCTTCGTTAAGATGGAGAAACTCAAACAGCTCGGCCGGTGCCTGCATGCGGGCCTGCACCGTGTAACGACCGTCGATGAACAGGGCCGCCCGCTGCGCCATTATGATGGCGAGCCCGGCGGAGCCGTTGAAACCCGTGATCCAGTCCAGACGCTCGGCGTAGGCGGGGATGTACTCGCCCAGGTGCTCGTCATCGTGGGGGACTATGAAGGCGTCCAGCTCTTGTGTGGCCAGTGTGGCCCTGACCTGGGCGACGCGGGTTTCAATAATCTCGAAATGATTCATGTCGTTAATGCCAGATTGTTGTGATGTGAGTGTTCATTGGTGGTGGCCGCTGTCCAGGATCCGCTTGACTGACTGGCCAGCCGCCTCGATATGTTGCTTGAGCAGCACCACGGCCTCGTGTTTGCGACGGGCGCGGCACAGTTCCAGCAATTGGGCGTGTTCACGCTCCGCCTTGTCCACTCCGTCGCTGGCAAACAGCAGCTCGAAGCGCACATAGCGGTCACAGCTCAGATTGATCTGGGCGATCAGCTCCAGCGCCTGGGGGCGGCCGGCAGCCTGATAGAGGGTGGCGTGAAAACTGTGGTTCAATTCGGCCCAGTGTTCGATCTGGGTGCCTGACTCGAGCGCCTGATCAAACTGGGCGAGGATGGCCTGTGCCTTGACGAAGGTCTCCTCCGTCATCATATCCACGGCGTGAAACAGGGTATCGGCTTCCAGCAGGGCTCGCAAATAAAAGAGCTCCTCGATGGCCGAGGCGTCCAGCATGGTGACCACGGCGCCGCGGTGGGCCTCGAACTTCACCAGCCCCTGGGCCTCCAGCTGCATCAGGGCTTCACGCACCGGAATGCGGCTCACCGCCAGCTCCTTGGCGATGGCATCCTGACGCAGGGGGGCGCCGGCGGGGAATTCGCCACGCAGGATCCGGCCACGGAGATTTTCCATCACCATCTGGGTTCGGGTCTTGTAGGGTGGGGTCATGGTCGGGTCACAGGGGATTCGTTACAAAATTGTATATTGTATAAAGTTGGGCTGAATCTAACGCGCAACCGCCCACAAGGCAAGGTTTGGCGGGGATCAAACGCCGTCCTCTGGTTAAAAAAATACCGGTCAGCAGGGCTGACCGGTATGGATGTCGGCAAGAGAAGGGAGGCTGGTGTTACAGCTGCGGACCCGCAGCAACCAGGCGCTTGCCCTCTTCGTTGTCGGTGAAGCGCTCGAAGTTCTTGATAAAGCGCTGGGCCAGATCCTGGGCCTTGGCATCCCACTCGGCCTTGTTGGCGTAAGTGTCGCGCGGGTCGAGGATCGCCGGGTTCACGTCGTGCAGCGCGGTCGGCACTTCCAGATTGAAGATCGGCAGCACCTTGGTCTCGGCCTTCTCGATGGAACCGTCCAGGATGGCGTCTATGATGGCGCGGGTATCCTTGATGGAGATGCGCTTGCCGGTGCCGTTCCAGCCGGTGTTGACCAGGTAGGCTTCTGCGCCGGCCGCTTCCATCCGTTTCACCAGCTCCTGACCGTACTTGGTCGGGTGCAGGCTGAGGAAGGCAGCACCGAAGCAGGAGGAGAAGGTCGGGGTCGGTTCTGTGATGCCACGCTCGGTACCGGCCAGTTTGGCGGTGAAGCCGGACAGGAAGTGGTACTTGGTCTGCTCCTTGGTCAGCTTGGAAACAGGGGGCAGCACGCCGAAGGCATCGGCGGTCAGGAAGATCACCTTGTTGGCATGACCCGCCTTGGAGACCGGCTTGACGATGTTCTCGATGTGATAGATGGGGTAGGAGACACGGGTGTTCTCGGTCTTGGAGCCATCATCGAAGTCGATGGTGCCATCGGCGGCAACGGTCACGTTCTCCAGCAGCGCATCGCGACGGATGGCGTTGAAGATGTCCGGCTCGGCTTCCTTGGAGAGCTTGATGGTCTTGGCATAGCAACCCCCTTCGAAGTTGAACACGCCGTCGTCGTCCCAGCCGTGCTCGTCATCGCCGATCAGCTGACGCTTGGGATCGGTGGAGAGGGTGGTCTTGCCGGTGCCGGAGAGGCCGAAGAAGATGGCCACGTCGCCGTCCTGACCCACGTTGGCGGAGCAGTGCATGGAGGCAATGCCGCGCAGGGGCAGGAAGTAGTTCATCATGGAGAACATGCCCTTCTTCATCTCGCCACCGTACCAGGTGCCGCCGATGAGCTGGATCTTCTCGGTCAGGTTGAAGGCGACGAAGTTCTCGGAGTTGAGACCCTGCTCCTTCCAGTTCGGGTTGGTGCACTTGGCACCGTTCATCACCACGAAGTCAGGTTTGAAGGCTTTCAGCTCTTCATCGCTTGGGCGAATGAACATGTTCTTGACGAAGTGAGCCTGCCAGGCCACCTCTGTGATGACGCGCACGGCCAGACGGGTATCCGGGTTGGCACCGCAGAAGCCGTCAACCACAAACAGGCGCTTGCCGGAGAGCTGTTTGGTCACCAGGGATTTCAGATGTGACCACACTTCCGGGGTAATAGCTTTGTTATCGTTTTTACCCTGGTCAGACCACCACACAGTATTCTGGGTAGTAGCGTCTTTGACGATATATTTATCTTTCGGGGAGCGGCCGGTGAAGATGCCGGTGTTTACGTTGACGGCGCCCAGCTCGGTCACCACGCCGCGCTCGAACCCTTCCAGGTCAGAACGTGTCTCTTCCGCGAAAAGCTGATCGTAAGAGGGGTTGCGAACGATTTCTTGGCTGTTTTTGATACCGTACTGGTCCAGTCCTAATTGTTGGGCCAGGGTGGGTTCTGCCACGATTGTCATTGTATTCTCCTGGGTTCAGAGGTTTGTAGGGTTCTATCTGGCGTTCATCCTATCACTTAGGTGGTAGAGTTTAGCGATCGCCATCAAACTTTATAAAATAGGGTATTTTTTTGTTATTTAAGTTAAAGGCGGGTTTTGCCCGCCTTCAATTAGTGTAACTTGTTTGCATCATTATCGGGAGCCCTGCTGAACAGGGTTTCGACGTCGATCCCGTCGAATTGGTACTGGGCGCCGCAATAATCACAATGCATGTCGATCTTGCCGAGCTCCTGCACCATCTCCATCACCTCTTCCTTTTCTATCTGCAGCAGGGCCCCTTCGCAGCGTGCGCGGGAGCAGGTGCAGCGGAACTCGACCGCCTGCGGATCGAACACCCGCACCTTGTCCTGGTGGTAGAGGCGGTAGAGGATCTCTTCCGCTTCCAGGCCGAACAGCTCTTCATCCTTGATGGTGGCGGTGAGCTGGGTCAGGTGATCGAAATCTGCGCTGTGATCCTCGCTCTGGGCTGGCAGCGCCTGCAGCAGTATGCCGGCGGCGCGGGGCTCACCCTGGTGGTAGCCGGTACGGATCCACAGCTTGGTGGCCAGCTGTTCAGACTGGGCGAAGTAGTGCTCCAGGCAGCCTGCCAGGGTGTCGGCGTCCAGCGCTATGATGCCCTGGTAGCGCTCGCCCTGCTCCGGGGTGATGGTGATGATCAGCTGGCCTTCGCCGATCAGGCTCTGCAGCTTGCCATCGCTCGGCAGCTCGCCCTCAAAACGGGCCACGCCGCGCAGTTGCTGGTTGTTGTCACCGTTGATGACGGCGAGGCGCACCGGGCCATCGCCCTGCAACTGCACTGTGATGGAGCCTTCAAACTTGAGGGTGGCGGTCAGCAGGCTGGTGGCAACCAGCAGCTCACCCAGGAGTTTTTGCACCTGCACCGGATAGTTCTGGGCTTCCACCACGTGGCGGTAGGTATGGTCCAGCTGGACCAGCTCACCCCGGACTTCGTACTCTTCAAACAGATAGCGATACAGGAGATCTTGGTTACTCATCATGCATTCCTGGGTTCTTAGGTGAGATAAATAGATAAAAACATTATTAAACAGGTGGTTAGGAACTAATCCCGTTTCCTGTCGTCATAAAAGGGCCACGTTGGCGAGTCAGTATTGCTTGACCTTGATCAGCTGGCGCCGCTCCTGCTTGTCGGGACGACGCTCGGGGCTCGGGGCAAACTGGCTGTTGAAGCGGCGCGCCTCGCTGTTCTCGGCCCGTTTTTTCAGGCTGGCTTCCGTCTCTTCATAGAGCAGCTGGGCCAGCGGGGCGGATTTGCGCTGTTCGCTCACTTGCAGCACCCGCACCTCCCGTTCGTCCTGGCCTTGCCAGACACGGATGAGGGCACCGGCTTCGACGGCCTTGCCCGGCTTGCTGCGCTGGCCGTTGTAGTGCACCTTGCCCCCTTCAATCTGCTCACGGGCCAGGCTGCGGGTCTTGTAAAAACGCGCCGCCCACAACCATTTGTCGAGGCGGACCTGGGTTGTAGTTTCTGCGGGATTCGGCATGAATCGACTCCGGGATGGCTGAAAGGGGAGCCTGATTATACCAGAGGCAGGCCTCGGGATAGAAACGGGGGGCTTATGGTGTGACGGAATGTCAATTTTCGCAGCTTCATCCCATCCGGTCGGTTGTCTCTGGGTCCATTGCCGTACACAATAGCCAACCGATTTGGATGCCAGAATATATTGATAAACATGACGCTACCGTTCAGGGATGACTTGTTGAGCTCCCTTCTGGCCCGTTGCAAAACCGTGCCGCTCTCCCGTTTCAGCCAGCCCCTGTTCTGGCTTCTGCTGCTGTTGCTGGCCCACCAGTGCGCCGGTCTCACCTGGCGTCTGCTGGATCTCGGCAGCCAGCAGGCCAGCCAACCCTGGCAGCCGGCCATGGTCGCCAGTCAGGGCCAAGGCTCGGCCCGGCTCGATCTCGGCGGCATCAGCCGGCTGTCGCTGTTCGGCAAGGCGAAGCAACAGGCCCAGGCGGCCGATGCTGTCGCAGCCGATGCCCCAAAGACTCAGCTCAACGCCCAGCTCAACGGTGTGCTGGCGAGTTCAGATCCGGCCAAATCCATCGCCATCATCGCCCACAACGGCGTGCAGAACTCCTATGGCATCGGTGATTTCATCGATGGCACCCAGGCCAAGATCCGTCAGGTGTTTGCCGATCGCGTCATCATAGAGCGGGACGGGCGGGACGAGACCCTGATGCTGGACGGGGAAGAGTACGGCAAGCCCCTGCCCAAACCGGGCAATCAGGATGACAAGCTCTCCTCGGTGCGCAGCGAACTGCTGGGCAACCCAGGCAAGATCACCGATTACCTCAATATTTCCCCGGTGCGGGTAGATGGCCGCATGGTCGGCTATCGCCTCAATCCGGGCAGCAATCCAGAGCTGTTCAATCAACTCGGTCTGGTCGCCAACGACATGGCGGTCAGCATCAATGGCCTGGATTTGCGGGATAATGCTCAGGCCATGCAGGCAATGCAGCAGGTGGCTGGCGCCACGGAAATGACCGTCACCGTCGAGCGGCAAGGACAGCTCTACGACGTTTATGTCGGCTTGTCAGAATAATGATTTGGAGTAGCACCAAGAATGATAAATAAAGGGAAGGGCTGGCGTCTGGCCACGGTTGCGGCGGCGCTGATGATGGCGGGCTCCGCCTGGGCCACCGAGTATTCTGCCAGCTTCAAGAATGCCGACATCGAAGAGTTCATCAACACGGTCGGCAAGAACCTGAGCAAGACCATCATCATAGAGCCTTCGGTGCGCGGCAAGATCAACGTCCGCAGTTACGACCTGCTCAACGAGGAGCAGTACTACCAGTTCTTCCTGAGCGTGCTCGACGTCTATGGCTTCGCCGTGGTGCCCATGGATAACGGTGTGCTCAAGGTGGTGCGCTCCAAGGACGCCAAGACCTCGGCCATCCCGGTGGTGGATGAGACCAACCCGGGCATAGGCGACGAGATGGTGACCCGGGTAGTGCCGGTGCGCAACGTTTCGGTGCGCGAACTGGCGCCCCTGCTGCGACAGCTCAATGACAACGCCGGTGGCGGCAACGTGGTCCATTACGATCCCTCCAACGTGCTGCTCATCACGGGCCGTGCCGCCGTGGTCAACCGTCTGGTGGAAGTGGTTCGCCGGGTCGACAAGGCGGGCGATCAGGAAGTGGACATCATCAAGCTGAAATATGCCTCCGCCGGCGAGATGGTGCGGCTGGTGACCAACCTCAACAAGGATGGCAACAGTCAGGGCGGCAACACCTCCCTGCTGCTGGCCCCCAAGGTGGTGGCCGACGAGCGTACCAACTCTGTGGTGGTCAGTGGCGAACCCAAGGCGCGGGCCCGCATCATACAGATGGTGCGCCAGCTCGACCGGGATCTGCAGAGCCAGGGCAACACCCGGGTCTTCTACCTGAAATATGGCAAGGCCAAGGACATGGTGGAGGTGCTCAAGGGCGTCAGCTCCAGCATAGAAGCGGACAAGAAGGGCGGCGGCACCACCACGACAGCGGGTGGCGGCGCCAGCATAGGGGGTGGCAAGCTGGCCATCTCTGCCGACGAGACCACCAATGCCCTGGTCATCACGGCCCAGCCGGATGTGATGGCCGAGCTGGAGCAGGTGGTCGCCAAGCTGGATATCCGCCGCGCCCAGGTGCTGGTGGAGGCGATCATAGTCGAGATCGCCGACGGCGACGGCCTCAACCTCGGGGTGCAGTGGGCCAATACCAACGGCGGCGGCACCCAGTTTTCCGATACCGGTCTGCCCATCGGCTCGGTGGCCATCGCCGCCAAGGATTACCAGGATAACGGCACTACCACGGGCCTGGCTGCCTTGGCGAAAGACTTCAACGGCATGGCGGCCGGTTTCTACACCGGCAACTGGGCCGCGCTGGTAACGGCGCTCTCCACCAACACCAAGAGCGATATTCTCTCCACCCCGAGTATCGTCACCATGGACAACAAGGAAGCCTCCTTCAACGTCGGTCAGGAAGTACCGGTGCAGAGCGGCTCCCAGAGTTCCACCACCAGCGATCAGGTGTTCAACACCATAGAGCGCAAGACGGTGGGCACCAAGCTGGTGGTGACGCCGCAGATCAACGAAGGGGATTCCGTGCTGCTCAATATCGAGCAGGAGGTCTCCAGCGTGGCGCAGAAACAGGCGACCGGTACTGCCGATCTGGGCCCCACCTTCGATACCCGTACCATCAAGAACGCCGTGCTGGTGAAAAGCGGCGAGACTGTGGTGCTGGGTGGCCTGATGGATGAGCAGACTCAGGAGAAGGTTTCCAAGGTGCCATTGCTGGGCGACATCCCTGTGCTCGGCTATCTGTTCCGCGCCACCAACAACACCACCTCCAAGCGCAACCTGATGGTCTTTATCCGGCCGACCATATTGCGGGATGCCAACGTCTACTCCGGCATCTCCAGCAACAAGTACACCATGTTCCGGGCCGAGCAGATCGAGGCTGCGGCTCAGGAGAACTACCTCACCTCGCCCAAACGCCAGGTGCTGCCTGAATATGGCCAGGATGTGACCCAGTCGCCCGAGGTACAGAAGCAGATCGAGCTGATGAAGGCGCGCCAGCAGGCGACGGCCGACGGAGCTCAGCCATTCGTGGGTAACAAGTAATGGCAGCGTACCAGCTCGATGACACGAGTCTGCCTGCGGCCCTGCCCGAGCTGCCGTTCGCCTTTGCCCGCAACTTCGGTGTCGTCCTGACCGAGCGGCAGGGGACCCCCCTGCTGCTGTGTCGTCCTGGGGTGGCGCCGCAAACCCTGCTGGAGGTGCGGCGGGTGGCGGGCTGCGCCTTCGAGGTGGAGCAGCTCGGCAGTGACGAGTTTGAAGAGTTGCTGATGGCGCACTACCAGCGCGACTCTTCCGAGGCGCGTCAGCTGATGGAAGATCTCGGCAACGAGATGGACTTCTTCGCCCTGGCCGAGGAGCTGCCGCAAAGCGAGGATCTGCTGGACGCCGATGACGACGCCCCCATCATTCGCCTCATCAACGCCATGTTGAGCGAGGCGATAAAAGAGGAGGCGTCTGACATCCATATCGAGACCTTCGAGCGGGTGCTGGTCATTCGCTTCCGCATCGATGGCGTGCTGCGGGAGATACTGCGCCCTCATCGCAAGCTGGCCTCCCTGCTGGTGTCGCGCATCAAGGTCATGTCGCGGATGGACATAGCCGAGAAGCGGGTGCCCCAGGATGGCCGCATCTCGCTGCGTATCGGTGGCCGGGCGGTGGACGTGCGGGTGTCGACCATGCCGTCCAGCTACGGCGAGCGGGTGGTATTGCGTCTGCTCGACAAGAACAACGTGCGCCTCGAGCTCAAGCAGCTCGGCATGACGCTGGCCAACCGCAACATCATCAGCGAACTCATTCGCAAGCCCCACGGCATCATATTGGTGACGGGCCCGACCGGTTCGGGCAAGTCCACCACCCTGTATGCGGCGCTCTCCGAGATCAACTCGCGGGATCGCAACATTCTCACGGTGGAAGACCCTATCGAATATGACCTGGAGGGTGTGGGTCAGACCCAGGTCAACACCAAGGTGGACATGACCTTCGCCCGCGGCCTGCGCGCCATTCTGCGTCAGGATCCGGACGTGGTAATGGTGGGGGAAATTCGCGACCTCGAGACCGCCCAGATAGCGGTGCAGGCGTCGCTGACCGGTCACCTGGTGATGTCGACCCTGCACACCAACACCGCCATAGGTGCCATCACCCGGATGCGGGACATGGGGATAGAGCCCTTCCTGCTCTCCTCGTCCCTGTTGGCGGTACTGGCCCAGCGGCTGGTGCGCACCCTCTGCCCGGATTGCCGCGCCCCGCGCCCCATCACCGAGCAGGAGCGTCTGGCCATGGGCATGGAACTGGCGCCGGATCAGCAGGTGTGGCGGCCGGTGGGCTGCGAGCAGTGCAACCACACCGGCTATCGCGGCCGGACCGGCATTCACGAGCTGGTGGTGATCGACGAGGCGGTGCGCGAGGCGATCCACAGCGCCAGCGGTGAACTGGCCATAGAGCGGCTGATCCGGGACCATACCCCCAGCATACGCCGCGACGGCATCGACAAGGTGCTCAAGGGGCAGACCAGCCTCGAAGAGGTGCTGCGGGTGACCCGGGAAGATTGATGTTTGGTCAGGCAAGCGATTTGAATCGGGATAACGAGACGTCACAGTGCTAGGGCAGAGGAGCAAGAGTATTGTCAGCATTTGAATACAAAGCCCTCGACAGCAAGGGGCGCCAGAAGCAGGGGGTGACCGAGGGTGACTCGGCCCGTCAGGTGCGCCAGCAACTGCGTGAGCAGGGGCTGACTCCGCTCGAGGTGAACGAGACCACAGAGAAGGCAAAGCGGGAAGCGAATCGCTTCGTGCTGTTTCGCCGTGGCGCCTCCACCTCAGAGCTGGCCCTCATCACCCGTCAGCTGGCGACCCTGGTGGGCGCAGGGCTGACCATCGAAGAGGCGCTGCGGGCGGTGGCCGAGCAGTGCGAGAAGGCCCATCTGCGCAGCCTGGTGGCGACGGTACGCAGCAAGGTGGTAGAAGGTTACTCGCTGGCTGATTCGCTGGGGGCCTTCCCTCACGTGTTCGATCAGCTGTTTCGCTCCATGGTGGCGGCCGGTGAAAAGTCGGGCCATCTGGAGAAGGTGCTGAACCGGCTCGCCGACTACACGGAGCAGCGCCAGCACATGCGCACCAAGCTGCTGCAGGCGATGATCTACCCCATAGTCCTCACCCTGGTGGCGGTCGGGGTCATCTCGATCCTGCTCACCGCAGTCGTGCCCAAGGTGGTGGCCCAGTTTGAACACATGGGCCAGCAACTGCCTGCGACGACCCGTTTCCTCATCGGCACCAGCGAGATGATGCAGCACTACGGCCTCTGGTTCCTGCTGCTGCTGTTTATCGGTGGTTTTGTCTGGCGCTGGTGGCTGACCGACGAGAAGCGTCGCCGTCACTGGCATCAGGTGGTGCTGCGCCTGCCGGTCATAGGCCGGGTCAGCCGTGGTCTCAATACCGCCCGCTTCGCCCGCACCCTCAGCATACTCAACGCCAGCGCCGTGCCCCTGCTGGAGGGGATGAAGATCGCCGGCGAGGTGCTCTCCAATGACTTCGCCCGTACTCGCATCGGTGAGGCCACCGAACGGGTGCGGGAGGGGACCAGCCTGCGCAAGGCACTGGATGAAACCAAGATTTTCCCGCCCATGATGCTGCACATGATCGCCTCCGGCGAGCAGAGCGGCGAGCTCGACAGCATGCTGGAGCGGGCGGCTGACAACCAGGACAGGGAATTTGAAACCCAGGTGAACATCGCTCTCGGCGTGTTCGAGCCCCTGCTGGTGGTCTCCATGGCCGGGGTCGTGCTGTTTATCGTGATGTCGATCCTGCAGCCGATCCTCGAGCTCAACAACATGGTGAATCTGTAAGGTTCGGGTGTCCGAATACGCTTCGCTATTCGAACCTACAAATCCAATCGAACTCGCAGGTTCGATTAGCCGGCAGGCGTAATCGAACGATCGCGGTTTAACAGTTAATCGTTGATGGTTCATGCCATCTCATTTCGTTAGGGAGTAAGTCATGCAAAAGCGTCGTCAATCCGGTTTTACCCTGCTGGAAGTCATGGTGGTCATAGTGATCCTCGGGATCCTGGCCAGCCTGGTGGTGCCCAACCTGATGGGCAACAAGGAGAAGGCTGACCAGCAGAAAGCCGTCTCCGATATAGTGGCGCTGGAAAATGCCCTCGACATGTACAAGCTGGACAACAACCGTTACCCGACCACCGAGCAGGGCCTGGACGCGCTGGTCAACAAGCCGACCGCCGCTCCCGAGCCGCGCAGCTACCGTGACGGCGGCTACATCAAGCGCCTGCCGCAGGATCCCTGGGGCAACCCGTACCAGATGCTGAGCCCGGGCCAGTTTGGCAAGATCGACATCTTCTCCATGGGGCTGGATGGCGAAGCCGGTACCGATGACGACATCGGCAACTGGAATCTGAAGGATTTCCAATAAGTGATTGATTGCGCTGCCATCAAGCTGCTGTGGATGAGGCTGCCGTGAGGGGCTCGTCGTCTCGTCATCACCAAGCCGATTTCCCCCTGCTGGAGGTGATGTTGAGTGGCGCCATGCCGATGAGGCGGGAGTCTGCTGTCGTCACCTTGGTGGGGGGGGTCCAATGAGGCGTCATCGCCAGTCGGGTTTCACCCTGCTGGAGGTATTGCTGGTGGCCATGCTGATGGGGCTGGTGGCCACCGCCGTCACCCTCAGCATGGGAGGGGCCAGAGGCGATCGCGAGCTCGACAAGCAGGCGCGCCGCTTCATGGCGACCCTGCAACAGGCGCAGGAGTATTCGGTGATGGATGGCCGGCTGGTGGGGCTTCGCATCGAGGATCACGGCTGGCAGTTCATGCAGCGTGCCGCCAAGGATCGCAAGTGGCAGGCGCTGACCGGCGACAAGATCCTGGGACAGGTACAACTACCCGACACCATGCTGCTGGCCATCGAACTCGAAGGGTTCAGCTGGCGAACCGAGTCCGACGAGAAAACCGAGCGGGGTCGGGATGAGAAGGAGCGCACGCCCCAGGTGCTGATCTTCCCCGGTGGCGAGCTCAGCCCCTTCGTGCTGACTCTGACCCAGCAGGATGAGGATGTGCGCTACCTGCGTACGGTCAAAGCGGATGAATTCGGCCGCTTGCGACTGCTGCAGGACGAGGAGGAAGAGGAATGAACGCCCGTGGCATGACATTGCTGGAAGTCATGGTCGCACTGGCGGTGTTTGCCATCGCGGGTCTCGCCGTGATGAAAACCGCCAGCGAGCACCTCTCTGCGCTCAATTATCTGGAAGAGAAGACGCTGGCGACCTGGGTGGTGGAGAATCAGCTGGTGCAGCAGAAGCTGGAGGCCAAGTGGCCCGGTGACAGCTGGGTGGAGGGGGACGAGCAGATGGCGGGCCAGACCTGGTACTGGCGCTATCGCGGCGTCGCCACCGCCGACAACAACTTCAAGGCGCTGGATATGGAAGTGCGTACCGCGCCCAAGGCGGAGAGCCCAGTGGCCTTCATCCGGACCTATATCAGCCGATGACAACCGCCAACGACACCCAAATGAAGTCCCGTCAGAGCGGCTTCACCCTGCTGGAGGCGTCGATGCGGCCATCGCCAGTACCAAGGCCACGAGTTCGGCATTGTATGCGTCAGAGCGGCTTCACCCTGCTGGAGGCGTCGATGCGGCCATCGCCAGTACCAAGGCCGCGAGTTCGGCATTGCATGCGTCAGGGCGGCTTCACCCTGCTGGAAATGCTGGTGGCCATCGCCATCTTCGCCAGCCTCAGCATGGGCGCCTATCAGGTGCTGCAAGGGGTGCTCACCAGCGACGAGGTGGCCAAGAAGAAGGAGGCCCGCCTCTCCGAGTTGCAGCTGGCCTTCACCCTGATGGAGCGGGACATCACCCAGATGGTGCCCCGCAGCGGCCGTATCGACGGCGAGAACAACAAGGTGCTGCTGGCGGCATCCCGCTTCGGCCAGCAGAGCGATGACTGGGGCATGGCCTTTATCCGCGGTGGCTGGCTCAACCCGGATGGCATGCTGCCACGTTCCGGTTTGCAGCGGGTCGGCTGGCGGCTCAAGGATCACAAGCTGGAGCGGCTGAGCTATCTCTATCCGGATCCCGTGATAGGCACTGAGCCGCGCATCCAGCCCATGCTGGATCGGGTGACGGCGCTGCGGCTCTATTTTTACGACAAGGGGGCCTGGAAGGAGGAGTGGACCCAGCGCAACGTGCTGCCTTACGGCCTGGCGGTGGAGCTGGATCTGGAAGATTACGGCACCCTTCGCCGCCAGTTCCTCATCGGGGCCGGTGGCCAGCGAGCTGAAAATGCGAACTAAGCGGACCGGCAGCATGCCGTCTTGTCGTCGCCAGGGGGGCATGGCCCTGCTGGTGGTGCTGCTCATCTTGTCGGTGATGGTGATCATCGCCAGCAACATGAGTGGTCGCCTGCAGCTGGAGTTGCGCCGTACCGGCAACCTCACCGCCGGCAAGCAGGCCTGGTGGTATGCCATGTCGGCGGAAGCCCTGGTGAGCAAGGTGCTGGTTCAGGATTTCAAGGATGACCCCAATGTGGTGAACCTGGGGCAGAACTGGGCCAGGCAGGATGCTGTCTTCCCGGTGGATGACGGCAAGCTGACCGGCCGGGTGCGGGATCTGCAATCCTGCTTCAACCTCAACAGCCTGAGCGTGCCCCTGAAAGACGGGATCAGCGGCGACGACCTCGAGAAGCAGCCTTATCCGGTCAAGGCGTTTCGCGCCCTGCTCAAGCAGCTCGAGGTCGAGGATTACGAGGCGGTGCAGCTGACCGATGCCATCCGCGACTGGACCGACAAGGACACGGCACTGGTCTCCAGCTACGGCGCCGAGGATGCCTATTACGAGGGGCTGACGCCCCCTTATCTGACCGCGAACCAGTGGATGCTCAGCACGGACGAGCTGAGGGCGGTGCGCGGTGTGAGCGCCAGGCTGTATGCCCGGCTTGCGCCTTATGTCTGCGCCCTGCCGAGCGACAAGCTGCTGGTGAACATCAACACCATCAAGCCGGAACAGGCGGCGCTGCTGGTGGCCCTCTATCTGGACAAGGTGGGGCTCGATGACGCCAAGCGGGTGCTGACCAGCCGCCCCCAGAAGGGGTGGAAGGAGAAGAAGGCGATGACGGATCAGATGCCGGTACCGCTGAGCACCATCCCCGGGCTGGATGCCGTACTGGACGTCAAGAGCAGCTACTTCGAGGCCAGGCTGATCGCCGAGGTGGGTGATACCCGGGCCAGGCTGGAGAGCGTCTTCGTGCGTGGCAAGGACAACAAGCTGGTGATGCTGCGCCGCCTCAACGGCGGCGCCGAATGACAGACAGGTGTGGGTGGCGGCCGCTGGCCGTACCCGCCCTGACCCCGTATTGGACAGCAGCCGAGGGCTGCGCTCCCGCCCATCCAGAGGGATGCGGACGGGAATGGCAGGAGAGATATTTGTGAGCGAGAGTCTGGTCATCCGTCTGGGGACCAATGCGCAGCAACCGGTCGAGTGGCTGGTGTGGTCGGCCAAGGAGGAGGAGATCATTGCCTCCGGCATCCTGGCCTCGGCCCATGCCCTCGGCGAGTTGCGGGAGCGTGCCGGTGGCCGCCCCGTGGTGACCCTGGTACCGGGCAGCGATCTTATCTTCCGGCGGGTGAGCCTGCCGGGCAAATACAGTCGCCAGGCCGCGGCCGCCTTGCCCTACCTGCTGGAGGAGCAGATCGCATCCGACGTGGATGAGCTGCATCTGGTGGTGCTGGGCCACGAGGGCCACGAGGTGGACCTGATGGCGGTCGACAAGGAGAAGATGCAGATCTGGCTGGGCTGGCTGCAGCAGGCGGGCCTCAAGAGCCAGCAGCTGTTGCCGGACGTGCTGGCCCTGCCGCCGGCTGCCGACGGCTGGTCTGCCCTGCAACTTGGCAAGGAGTGGCTGCTGCGTCAGGGCCCCTGTCAGGGCATAGTGGCCGACGAGTCGCTGCTGGCCATGTTGCTGGCGGCCGAGGCCGACCCCGTCACCATCCACAGCCATACCCCCTTGCCGGCGATCCCGGCGGCCAACTGGCTGGCGGCGGATCCCGAACTGCCCATGCTGTTGCTGGCCAAAGGGGCGCTGAACTGCCAGGCCAACCTGTTGCAGGGCCCCTACCGGCCGCAGACCGAATACTCCCGCTACTGGCTGCAGTGGCGCAAGGTGGCCGTGGTGGCCGGGCTCTTGCTGCTGGTGGCGCTGACCCAGCGCGGTATGCATCTTTATCAGCTGGCGGAGCAGGACAAGGCCCTCAAGGCCGAGATCCGGCAGGTCTACACCCGCATCTTCCCGGGGGAGAACCGCATCGTCAACGTACGCAGCCAGATGGCACAGCACCTCAAGTTGCTGGGGCAGACCCCGCAGGATGGCGTGCTCTTGCTGCTGACCGAACTGGCCCCGACCTTTGCCGAGGTGCCGGGCCTCAAGCCGCAGGTGTTGCGTTTCGACGCCGCTCGGGGCGAGCTGAGATTGCAGGTGACGGCGCCCGGTTTCGCCGAGATAGAGCGCTTTCGCGAACTGGCGGGCAAGCGCTTCGAGGTGCAGCAGGGCGAGGTGCGCAGCACAGAGGGCAAGGTTGAAGGGGCACTGGTGCTGAAGGGTAAATCATCATGATGGACAAACTACAAGGCTGGTGGCGCAGCATCAGCGCCCGCGAGCAGCGGCTGGTGGCCGTGGGGGGCAGCTGCCTGCTGATCGGGTTCTGCTACTGGATCGTCTGGCAACCCATCGCCAACCGCATCGCCGAGCGCGAGCGGCAGGTGCTGAGCCAGCAACAGACGCTCGCCTGGCTGAAAGAGAAGGGGGAAGAGGTGCTGGCGATGCAGGGCGGTCAGGGCCGTCAGATCGACACCAGCGGTACCCTGGAAGGGGTGGTGAACCGCACCGCCTTCAACCAGAAGATCAAGATTGCCCGTCTGCAACCCCAGGGTCAGGAGCTGCAGGTGTGGATCGATACGGTCCAGTTCGATGATCTGCTGATCTGGCTGGCGAGCCTGGCCGATCAGCACGGCGTCCAGGTGCAGGTGATCGAGGTGGCCCGCGAGAATCTGGCACCGGGTCTGGTCAAGGTCAGGCGCCTGCAGTTGAGCCGTCCCCAATGACGCCAGGCGTGCCTAGCGCAGTCCGGTTTCCGGCATCTCGTCCCGGTATGGTGCCGGGCCTGGCCAAGGCCAGATATTTGCAATCGAGTCGTTTTCTATGAAGCAAAAAGTACTGATCGCCGCCCTGTTCCTGGTGGCCTATCTCGGTTTTCTGCTGGTGAAACTGCCAGCCACCCTGGTGGTGCGCCATCTGCCGCTGCCGCCCAACCTGGTGCAGCTGGAAGGGGTGAGCGGCACCCTCTGGAGCGGCCAGGTCGCCCGGTTGCAATACGCCAGCGAGTCGCTGACCCAGCTGCGCTGGGAGCTCAACGGCTGGTCGCTGCTGCGCTTCGCCCCCGAGGTCTCCCTGCGTTTCGGTGATCGCAGCGGCCTCAACGGCCAGGGCGTGGTCGGCTGGAACGGCGCCGCCTTTGGTCGCGACATCACCCTCAACGTACCCGCGCCCTGGGTGCTGGATCGGGTGCCCATGCGGCTGCCGTTCCCGCTGACGGTGGCGGGCCAGCTGCAGCTCAAGGTCGATCAGTTTGCCCAGGGCAATCCCTGGTGTGACAACCTCTACGGCAACCTCCATTGGTATGGTGCCGATGCCGATACTCCGGCCGGCAAGCTGCCGCTGGGGGATCCCGAACTCAAGCTGACCTGCATCGACTCCCGGCTGGTGGCCGAGCTCAAGCAGGGCTCGGAGGCGGTGCAGGTGCTGGGCAAGCTGGAGCTGCAGCCCAATCGCCAGTACCTGTTCCAGGGCACCCTCAAACCGGGCCCGGAACTGCCGGATCAGATGAAGCAGGGACTGCCCTTCCTCGGTCAGCCCGACGGCCAGGGGCGCTTCCCGCTGCGCTATCAGGGCCGCATCTGACGACATCGTCCGCCGGTCTGGAAAAAGGATGAACAGGACCCCGCTTCGGCGGGGTCCTGTCGTTATGGGGCTCCAGTCTCGCCGCTCGGCGCCGTGATGAGATGGTTCAGAAAGAAGCTGAACAGCTCGGCGCGCGAGCCGAGCCGCAGCTTGCCGTAAAGATGCTTGCGGTGATTCTTCACAGTGCCGCTGCCAATCCCCAGCTCGGTGGCGATCGCCTCGGTATCCAGCCCCTGCAGCAGCAACCCCGCTACCTGCTGCTCCCGGCGGGTGAGCAGATCCCCGCCCACGCTGGCGATGGCCTGCGCCACCGCCGCCTTCAGGCTGGCACTGTCAGGCAGCGCCGGGCTTTCCGCCAGCAGCGGCTGGCTCTGCTGCCACTGCTGGCGACACAGCGAATGCACCAGTGGAAACAGCTGCTCCAGCCTCGCCAGCTCGTTCTGGCTCAGGGAGCTGCGCTTGTCGAGGCGGCCGAGAAACAGCATCAGCGTCAGTCCGTCCCGCACCGGCAGAATAAGCCCCACCTCTTCCTGCCAGCCGGTGGCCTGATAGAAGTGGTGGCGATACTCGGGATCCAGCCGTCCCCGCGAGACCTGCGCCAGGGTCCAGACCCCGGCCTCCAGACCCTGTTCCAGCGCCAGCATAAAGGGATCCTGACTGAAGTGGCTGGTGAGGTAGCGGTCAAACAGCAGGGCCCGCTGGTGGCTCAGGTTGTCGTAGAGGTAGACGGGGCGCTGCCCGACCCCGAGCAGCAGGGCGCAATCGAACGCCACCTGCTGCTGGATCAGACGCACCAGCGCCGCCGGAAAGGCACTGCCGTGCAGGGCATCGACCACCTCGGTCATGCGGGTCAGAGCATCTGTGGCGAATGGCTGGGTCATGGTCGTTGAATCATGGTGGTGGGCTCCCGGGGGTGGGGAGCCGCTCCCCACTATGACAGGATGCTAGCACGAGAGTGGCAAAACTGTCCCCCAGGGGACATATCCGCAGCGCACCAGAGCGGCGAGTATGGCCACTTTTCCCCTGCTGCTGGAGCACCCATGATCAACCCCCACCTGCTCGATGAGCTGATCGAGCGCGGCCTTGTGGCCCAGAATTCCGACCCGGCGGCACTGGCCGATCATCTCGCCACGCCGCGTACCCTCTACTGCGGATTCGATCCCACCGCCGGCAGCCTGCACATAGGTCATCTGGTGCCGCTCCTGATGCTGCGCCGCTTCCAGTTGGCGGGCCACACCCCGGTGGCCCTGGTGGGCGGGGCCACAGGTCTTATTGGCGATCCCAGCTTCAAGGCGACCGAGCGCAGCCTCAACAGCAGCGAAACCGTGCAGGGCTGGGTCGCCAGCCTGTCGTCCCAGATCAAGGCGCTGCTGCCCGCCGACGACGGCCTGTCGGCCCCTGTGCTGGTCAACAACGGCGACTGGATGGGGCAGATGTCGGCCCTCGATTTTCTGCGCGACATCGGCAAGCACTTCTCGGTCAACGCCATGCTGGCGCGGGAATCGGTACGCCAGCGGCTGGCCCGCCCGGATCAGGGCATCTCCTTTACCGAGTTCTCCTACACCCTGCTGCAATCCCAGGATTTTGCGGTGCTGCACCAGATGCTCGGCTGCACCCTGCAGATCGGTGGCAACGATCAGTGGGGCAATATCACCAGCGGCATGGATCTCACCCGCCGTCTGCATCAGGCCCAGGTGTACGGCATGACGTTGCCGCTCATCACCAAGGCGGACGGTACCAAGTTCGGCAAGACAGAAGGGGGCGCGGTCTGGCTGGATCCTGCGCTCACCTCGCCCTACGCCTTCCATCAGTTCTGGCTCGGCACCGCGGATGAAGATGTCTACCGCTTCCTGCGCTACTACAGCTTTATGTCGCTGGCCGAGATTGCCGAACTGGAAGCGGAAGATGCCCAGCGGCAGGGGCGCAAGCGGGCGCAGCAGGTGTTGGCGGACGAGCTGACCGAACTGGTGCACGGCAAGGCGGCGCTGGCGGCGGCGCGTCGCATCAGCGAGCTGCTGTTCAGCGGCGAGGTGACACGCCTTGGCGAGAGCGATCTCGCCCAGCTGGCGCAAGACGGCATGCCGAGCTGCACCGTCGGTGGCGAGACGGATCTGGTCACTCTGCTGGTCAGCTGCGGTCTGGCGAACTCGAAGCGCATCGCCCGCGAACTGCTGGCGGCGGGGGCCATCAGCCTCAATGGCGCCATCAAGCAGGATGAGCAGCTGAGTGCAGAGGATCGGCTGTTTGAGCGCTACCTGCTGCTGCGCCGGGGCAAGAAGCAGTACCAGCTGGTGGCGTGGGCAGATTAGCCTGCCGCGCCATAGCAACGAGAAAGGGCTGCCCGGGCAGCCCTTTCCATTGTGCGGCAGTCAGCAGGTTAGCTCTGTCAGCAGCAGTTGCCCGGCATCACGGAGAAGACGATTAGCGGCTTATTTTTTGATGTTCAGAGGACTAGCGGCAGCAGTTCGGCATAGTCACGGATCGCCGGGAAGGCGGTGATGTGCTGCTCGGGCTGACGGCTGTCAGGGTTCTGGATGGCGAGCTGATAGCCGATGCCGTAGTCGGCGGCGGCGCGCAGGATCCGCTCGCTGTCATCCACAAACAGGGTGCGGGCCGGCTCGAACGCCAGCCGTTCCGCCAGCGCCTGCCAGCAGTGCTGACTCTCCTTGGACCAGCCCAGCTCGTGAGTGCTCACCATCAGATCCAGATGATCAGACAGCCCCAGCTGCGCATCCTTCACCGACAGGCTGGCGGGGTGGGCGTTGGTGAAGAGCACCAGCCGCTTGCCTGCCGCCCGCAGCTCGGCCAGAAAAGGGATTGCGTTGGGCCGCCACCGGATCTTCTCCAGCAGCTCCTGCTTGAGGGCGCGTATGTCCAGCCCCAGAGTCTGGCTCCAGTAATCCACGCAGTACCAGTCGAGGGTGCCGCTGACGGCGTGATAGTGCCGATCGATCCGCGCCTTGGCCTCCACCAGTGGCAAGCCGAGGCGCTCGGCGTAACGTTCCGGCACCAGTTGCTGCCAGAGGTGGTTGTCAAAATGCAGATCGATCAGGGTGCCATCCATATCGAGCAGGACTGTATCTATCTGGTGCCAGGGCAAGGGGGTCGGCATGGGGCTTCTCGCGGTCAATGAGGGTGGAGAAAACGGGGCGGCATTATAACGGATTTTTCCGTCCGCTTTCGCCGCTTTGCCCCGTGGTGTTCGCTCGGGGAGTCGTTTACTCTTGAAGCACGATTTTTTAACGAGCAGCCAGCGCCAGATGAGTGACCACCACAAGAGCAAGCCCGAATACCTCAGTGTCGAGAAGATGGCGCATGACAAGAGCAAGCCGGAGATCCTCAAGGCCGAGATAGTGGCCGAGAGCCGGCTGTTCAAGGTGGAATCCCTGCATCTGAAATTCAGCAATGGGGAGGAGCGGGTCTACGAGCGGATGCGCGGTGGCAACCGGGGCGCCGTCATGGTGGTGCCCCTGTTCGATGCCCACACCCTGCTGCTGGTGCGCGAGTACGCGGCGGGCACCCACTCTTACGAGCTGGGCTTCCCCAAAGGGCTGATCGACCCGGGCGAGAATGCCTTCGAGGCGGGCAACCGGGAACTGATGGAGGAGGCGGGCTTCGGCGCCAACAGCCTGATCCCCCTCAAGCAGGTATCGCTGGCGCCCGGTTACTTCTCCAGCCGGATGGACATACTGCTGGCGCGGGATCTCTTCCCGGAGCAACGGATCGGCGATGAGCCCGAGCCCTTGGAGGTGATCCCCTGGCCCCTCAACCGTATCGATGAATTGCTGGCACGACCCGACTTCAGCGAGTCGCGCAGCATCAGTGCCCTGCTGCTGGCCCAGAAGTGGCTGGCGGAGCAGGAAAACTAGCCCAAGCGTGGGCAAAGGCAATAAATAAAAACAGAGGATAACAAGATGCAGGAGTTGTTGGCCTGGGTTCCTGGGGTCAAGGAGATCGCCCGCGAAGCGGGGCGTATCCTTCACGAAATCTATCACGGCGGTCAGTTCGAGCGTCAGCTGAAGGAGGATGCGACCCCGGTCACCAGTGCCGATCTTGCTGCCGATGCCTACCTCAAACAGGCGCTGTCGGCGCTCACCCCCCATGTGCCCGTGCTGACCGAAGAGGCGGCCGATGTGCCCTTCAGTCTGCGAGCCAACTGGCGGCAGTACTGGCTGGTGGATCCCCTCGACGGCACAGGTGAGTTCATCGCCGGCAGCGGCGACTTCGCCACCCTGATCGCCCTGGTGCGGGACAATGTGCCCGTGCTCGGTGTCATCTATGCACCCGAATCCGACGTACTCTACTGGGCGGTGCGCGGCCACGGCGCCTTCAAGGAGGTGAATGGCGAGACCTTGCCCATCAGCGCCATGCACCACGAACACGATCAGCCCGATTCGCTGGTGGTGGCCATCAGCCGTCGCCAGAAGCTGGAGAACCTGACCCGTCGTCTCAATCCGGCCATCAACTACGAGCTGATCCCGCTCGGCTCCAGCTCCCTCAAATCCTGTCTGGTAGCGGAAGGGGCGGCCGACTGCTACGTGCGGCTCGGCCCCACCGGCGAGTGGGATACCGCCGCTGCCCAGTGCATCGTCGAGGCGGCGGGTGGCCGCATCCTCAGCCTGGCGCTGCAGCCGCTCAGTTACAACGAAACCGAGTCGCTGGAGAACCCGGACTTCATCGTCATGGGGGATCCGGATCTAGCCTGGGGCAAGATCCTGGCCCATCAGGCGGGTTGATCCTCTGTCGCCGTCCACCAGACGGATGGATGCTCTGTCGTCAGACGACACAAACAGGCGGCCTCAGGGCCGCCTGTTTGCTTGGTGTGATCCGCTGGTTTTATCGCAGATGAGCAGGGATATCCGCTGGCAAAGCACGAGAATGACAGTGGATGATCACAATCCTTCTTGAGTAATTGGCATGATTTTTTCAGGTAATTCTGCAAACGATCCATTGGGCAAAATAAAAAAGTGAGTATTAATAGGAATTTGGTTTTATATTTCATTTAAATTGAGTTTTGTAGTTTTACTCGATTATGTGATCCCGATTGGATTCCCAATCTCACTGGCTGAAGCCCGTTATGGTAGTGATATGTTTCAGTCCCGCTTTTTGAGAATTAAATCCTGATAAACCACAATAAGCTCAGATTAAAATACTGACAAAATGTGGATTAGTAATGAGTTTATCTGTAGACGTCGTAAAGGATTTGTCCGGTTCCCAGCCCGCCGTTGCCAGCACCAGCCGCTGGCGTCGCCATGACACCCACTGGGCGATCAGCCTGTTTGGTACCGCCGTCGGCGCCGGCATACTGTTTTTGCCCATCAACCTGGGTCTGGGCGGGATCTGGCCCCTGGTCATAGTCGCCGTGCTGGCGGGTCCCATGACCTTTCTGGCTCACCGCGGGCTGGCGCGCTTCGTGCTCTCCTCCTCCCGCCCTCACGCCGATTTCACCGAGGTAGCCGAGGAGCACTTCGGCAAGATGGCCGGTCGCCTCATCTCGGCGCTCTACTTCCTCTCCATCTTCCCGATCCTGCTCATCTACGGGGTGGGGCTGACCAACACGGTGGAGAGCTTCATGGTCAACCAGCTCGGCATGGCCACCCCGAACCGGGTGATGCTCTCCGGCCTGCTGGTGTTCGCCATGATCGCCGTGATGATGGCGGGAGAGAAGGCGATGTTGCGGGCGTTTGCCTTCATGGTCTATCCGCTGGCGGCCATTCTGGCGGCGCTTTCCTGCTATCTCATTCCCCAGTGGCAGTGGCCACAAATGACCGCCTTTGAGGGCGGCAGCTTCCTCAACACCGTCTGGTTGGCGCTGCCGGTCACGGTGTTCGCCTTCAGCCATGCCGCCGCCATCTCGGGCTTTGCCAACGTGCAGCGGCGGGAATATGGCGAGCAGGCCGAGGCCAAGAGCGGCCTGATCCTGCGCAATACCACCATCATGCTGGTGGGTTTCGTGCTCTTCTTCGTCTTCTCCTGCGTGCTGAGCCTCTCCCCGGCCCAGCTGGCCGAGGCCAAGGCGCAGAACGTCTCCGTGCTCTCCTATCTCGCCAACATCACAGACAACCCTGTGATAGTGACGCTGGGGCCGCTCATCGCCTTCATCGCCATCAGCACCTCCTTCCTCGGTCACTTCCTCGGTGCCCGCGAGAGCCTGAAAAGCCTGATCGCCAAGCCCACCGGCCTGCCGCTGGCGAAGGCGGACCGGCTCGGCATAGTCCTGATGTTCTTCGCCATCTGGGGCGCCGCCGTCATCAACCCGGGCATCCTGGGGCTGATGGAGACCCTCTCCGGCCCCGTCATCGCCATGATCCTCTTCATCATGCCGGTGGTGGCCATCTACAAGGTGGAGGCGCTGGCCCGCTTCCGTCAGGGCTGGACCAACGGCTTCATCCTGCTGACCGGGTCGCTCGCGGTCTCGGCGCTGATCTTCAGCCTGTTGAAGTAACAGCGCGCTGCGGCAAAAAATGAGAGAGGCGACCCCGGGGTCGCCTCTCTTTTTTCATGGGGCCAAGGGCATCAGCCCAGCTTGGCGCCGTTCTCCACCACTTGTTCCGGAATGGCCATCACCACGGCGCCATCGGCCCGGTAGAAACCGGTCAGCAGAAACTCCGACTGGATGGGGCCTATCTGTTTGGGGGGAAAGTTCACCACGGCGACGATTTGGCGTCCCACCAGATCCTCCGGGCGATAGAGATCCGTTATCTGGGCGCTGCTCTTGCGCACCCCGAGCTCGGGGCCGAAATCCGCCCACACCTTGTAGGCGGGCCGGCGCGCTTCGGGGAAGGGCTCGACCCGCACCAGGGTGCCCACTCTCAGCTCTACCATCTCGAAATCCTGCCAGCTAATGGTCTGCATCTTGGCTCCTCGTTTCACACACCTTGCATTGGCCTCAGCATGCCTCGAAACGGCGCTGGCTGTCTTCGGTGACTGGCCGCCCTGTTACGGCAGAAGGCCGTTTTGCTGGCGCCAGAGGGAAGGGGTCAGCCCGCTCTCGGTCAGGAAGCGCTCGGCGAAGGCCCCCTGATTCTGGTAGCCGCAGCGACTGGCGATCTCGCCTATGGGCAGTTGGGTGTGGGCAAGCAGGGTGCGTGCCAGCGTCATGCGCCGTGCCCGTATGTAGTGGGAGACGCTCATCCCCAGCTGCTGGCGAAAGGCGTGCTTGAACTGGCTCTGACCGAGGCAGGCGATGGCGGCGAGCCGCTCATTGCCGAGGGGCTCGGCGAGGTGGGCCTCGATATGGCGCTGCACCTTGAGGATACGGGTGGCAAGACGAGGGGGAGCAGAGGAGTGCACTCCTTGCCCTTGTGCCAGCAGGGAGAGCCACACCTGCTCCATGCCCGCCACCTGGCGCCCCTCGGCCACCATGCGGTGCAGGAAGGCGAGGTAGTGGCGCTGGGGCTCGTCCAGTTCGATAAAGGGGTGGGCCGCCAGATCGCCGGGGAGCCAGTCGCTCTCCTGCACCAGAAATGAGAGGGCCGGGTCGGCGGCGTAGTCGTGCCGCTCGCCCGGGGCTATCACGCAGACAAAACCGGGGGCGAGGCGACGCCCCTGGCCCTGCACCTCGATCTCAATGGGACCACCGAGAGGGATCACCAGCTGGGCGAAGTCGTGGCTGTGGCTGCAGATGTCACTCTGGTAGCGGCGCAGGCTGAAGGGGGAGGTTGCGGATAGCAATGACGCGGCACTGGGCCGCGTCATCGAAGGGGGTTTGCTGTTTGGCATAGGTCGCAGGTATTACTCTGCGTCGAAATCTTCGATCTCTTTGCCCAGCGCTTCCATGATGGCGCGCACCTCGGCGGGGACGCTGTCCGGATGATCCTTGCGCAGATCGTCGTCGCAGGGCAGCGGCTGGCCGGTGAACGCGTGCAGGAAGGCTTCACAGAGCAGCTCACTGTTGGTCGCATGACGCAGGTTGTTCACCTGGCGACGGGTGCGCTCGTCGGTCAACACCTTCAACACCTTGAGCGGGATCGAGACGGTAATCTTCTTGACCTGTTCGCTCTTCTTACCGTGTTCCGCGTAGGGGCTGACGTAGTCGCCGTTCCACTCTGTACCCATGATCCACCTGTTCTCGTTTGGCCGTGAGCGCGGATTTTAACCCTTGTGGAAATTAATGGCAATCCAACAGCAAAGCCATTTAGACGTCTGGAAGTGTTGACGGCTTTTTTATGCTGGCGTAAGGTGGTTCACCATAGGCCAGCAATGGCAGGATAGCCGTGGCAGAGGCAGAACGGCCATCGCCCAGCGACAGTTCAAGGAGAGAGTGACATGACCCACAAGGCCACCCAGGCGGTACGCACCGGGATTGAGACAGACACACAGCACGGTGCCGTGGTGCCGCCCATCTACCTCTCCAGCAACTACACCTTTGCCGACTTTGGCGAGCCCCGTCAATACGATTATGCCCGATCCGGCAACCCGACCCGCACCAATCTGGCGGATGCGCTGGCGGCGCTGGAAGGGGGCGCCGGTGCCGTGGTGACCGGCACCGGCATGGGGGCCATCCATCTGGTGACGACGGCCCTGCTCAAGGCGGGGGATCTGCTGATCGCCCCCCATGACTGTTACGGCGGCACCTGGCGCCTGTTCGAGTATCTGGCGGCCAAGGGCCACTACCGGGTGCAGTTCGTCGATCAGGGGGATGAAGCCGCGCTGGCCGAGGCCCTGGCGCAGAAGCCGGCACTGGTGTGGGTGGAGACCCCCTCCAACCCACTGCTGCGGGTGGTGGACATAGCCGCCATCGCCGCCGCCTCCCATGAAGTGGGGGCCCAGGTGGTGGTGGACAACACCTTCCTCTCGCCGCTGCTGCAACAGCCGCTGGCACTCGGTGCCGACCTGGTGGTGCACTCCACCACCAAGTACATCAACGGCCACTCAGACGTGGTGGGCGGCGTGGCCATTGCCAAGGAGCAGCCACTGGCCGAGTCGCTGGTATGGTGGGCCAACTGCCTGGGGCTCACCTCCGGGGCGTTCGACTCCTACCTCACCCTGCGTGGCCTGCGCACCCTGGCTCCCAGATTGCGTGCCCATCAGGAGAACACGGATCGCATCCTCGCCTTCCTGCAGCAACAGCCGCTGGTCAAAAAAATCTATCACCCCAGCCTGCCGACCCATCCGGGCCACGATATTGCGCGCCGTCAACAGTCCGGCTTCGGCGCCATGCTAAGTTTTGAACTCGATTGCAGCGAGGCCGGATTGCGCACCTTCCTCGCGGCCCTCACCCTCTTCTCGGTGGCCGAGTCCCTCGGCGGGGTGGAGAGTCTGGTGGCCCATCCGGCCAGCATGACCCACAGGGCCATGACACCGGCGGCGCAGCAGGCGGCGGGCATCAGCGCCCAGCTGTTGCGGCTGTCGGTCGGCATTGAACACGGTGAAGACCTGGTGGCCGATCTGGCTCAGGCTTTTGAACAGGCGCAGCAGGCAGAGCAGGTAGCGAAGTAATGGAACAGCAGCAACAAGGAGAGATCGCGGTGGCAACAGAAGCAGGATTGAAGCGGCGCCATGTGCACAAGTTTGGTGGCAGCAGTCTGGCGGATCCGGTCTGCTATCGCCGGGTCGCGGCTATCGTCGAGCAGCAGGTTGGCGGAGATGAACTGATCGTGGTCTCTGCCGCCGGCAAGACCACCAACCGGTTGATCCAGCTGGTGGAGCTGGCCGAGGCGGGGGACGAGGCCGCCGGTGAAGCCATCACGGCCCTGCACGCCTATCAGCAGAGCCTGATCGACGGTCTGCTGGAGGGGGAGCTGCAGCTCGACTTGAGCCAGCAACTGGCCGACGACATGCAACTGATCGCCAAAACCCTGGAGGGGCAGTTCGATCGCTTCGAGCGCAACGGCCTGCTCGCCTTCGGCGAGGTGTGGTCGGCGCGCCTGTTGGCGGCCCTGCTCACCAGCCGCGGCGACAAGGCCATCTGGCTCGATGCCCGCAGCTTCCTGCGCGCCGAGGACGGTGCCCTGGTCAAGGTGGATACCGCCCTCTCCAGCGAACTGCTCAAGGCACGGCTGGCCGAACATGCCGGCCGTATCGTGGTGACAGGTTTCATCGCCGCCGACATGGAGGGGCGCTCCCTGCTGCTCGGTCGCAACGGCTCCGACTACAGCGCCAGCCTGCTGGCCCTGCTGGCGGACGGCGAATCCACCACCATCTGGAGCGACGTGGCCGGTGTCTACAGCGCCGACCCGCGTCGGGTCAAGGAGGCTCGCCTGCTGGAGCGCCTGAGTCTGGCCGAAGCCAACGAGCTGGCCCGCCTCGGCTCCTCGGTACTGCATTCGCGCACCCTGCAACCCGTGGCCGACAGCCGCCAGCGCCTTACCCTGCGCTGCAGCTACAACCCGGACGAGGGCTGCACCCATATTCTGCGCCGGGCGCCGCGCTCCGGTGGCGCCCGCATCGTCTCCTCGGTGGACCAGATTGCCCTGATCGAGCTGAAAGTGCTGCCGCAGACCCATTATGAGCAAACGGTGGCGGCCATCGAAGCCCATCTGGCCCGCCACCGCCTCAACCCGCTCACCCTGCAGCGCCAGCCGGATCGGCGGGTGCTGCGTCTGGCCTACACCCTGGAAGTGGCGGAAGGGGCGTTCGAGCTGCTGCGCGACTTCCAGCTGCAGGGCAGCTTCACCGGCCTGATCCAGAAAGAGGGGTTCAGTCTGGTGGCCCTGGTGGGCGCCGGTGTCACCGACAACGCCGAGCAGTGTCACCGCTTCTATCAGTTGCTGGCGGATCAGCCGCTGGAGTTCGTGCAGGTGGCCAGAGATGGCCTGAGTCTGGTGGCCGTCGTGCGTCAGGTGGTGCTGGAGCCGCTGCTGATCGCCCTGCACAGCGCCCTGTTCAGCCGCCCGACCCGGGTCGGGCTGGTGGTGTTCGGCAAGGGCAATATAGGTGGTCACTGGCTGAGCCTCTATGGCCGCGAGAAGGCGCGCCTCGAACATGAACTCAATCTGGCGCTCACCCTCTACGGGGTGTTCAGCTCGGAAGGGGGCCTGCTGGACGAAGAGGGGCTGGATCCCCTCAAGGTGCAGGACAAGTTCAACCCCAAACCGCTGATCTGGCCCGAGCTGCTGGCCCAGCTGGAGCAGCACAGTTTCGATACCCTGATTGCGCTGGACATGACCGCCAGCGAGACGGTGAGCCGCTACTACCCGGACTTCGCCCAGCTCGGCATCCACATCATAGCGGCCAACAAGTTTGCCGGTGCCGCCGACAGCGAGTTCTACCAGCGCATCAAGCAGAGCTGCCGCGACCATCAGGTGCAGTGGCGCTACAACGCCACCGTGGGCGCCGGGCTGCCGATCCAGTCCAGCATCCAGATGCTGCGTCAGAGCGGCGACCGCATTCAGGGGGTCTCCGGCATCTTCTCCGGCACCCTCTCCTGGCTGTTCCAGCAGTATGACGGCAGCCGCCCCTTCTCCGAGCTGGTGGACGAGGCGTGGCAGCACGGCCTGACCGAACCGGATCCCCGCGAGGATCTCTCCGGCCAGGATGTGCGCCGCAAGCTGCTGATCCTGGCGCGAGAGGCGGGCTTCGAGCTCGACTCCGCCGACATCGAGCTGGAGAACCTGGTGCCAGTACCCTTGCGCAAGGTGAGTACGGATCAGTTCATGGACAGGCTGAAAGAGCTGGACGGCCCGATCCAGAGCGCCTTCGAGGGAGCCAAGCGCCTCGGCAAGGTGCTGCGTTACGTCGCCCGCTTCGAGCACGATGGCAAGGCGCGGGTCGGGCTGGAGGCGCTGGAGCCCCACCACCCGTTCGCCAACCTGCTGCCGTGCGACAATATCTTCGCCATCGAGAGCGACAGCTATCGTACCAACCCGCTGGTCATCCAGGGGCCGGGCGCTGGCCGGGAAGTGACGGCCGCCGCCATCCAGTACGACCTCTGGCAGATCTGCGCGGCACTCTAAGTCGCATGGGCGGGCTTTGTTACAAGCCGCCGAACCGAAAAGCAAAAAGGCGCCGTATTGGTGCCTTTTTGCTAGGGTTCGCCCGGGCCGAAACGGCCGTGGACGGGGTCGTAGAAATAGGCCTGATAGTCGAAGTCTATGTCCTTGATGAAGGGGTTCTCCAGCCGGAACAGGCGGCGGGTGTTGAGGTGGGCGAAGGTGAGGGAGGGCTTGAAGGTCTTGAACCAGTGCGCCTGCAGCGAGCCGTCTCGCCAGGCGGCCTTGAGCCCGGCCTGTACCCGCTGGATCGCCTGCCGATTGGCATTGTGGGTGAAGAAGACGCGGGGCAGGGGGTAGTAGAGGGCTATGTTCTCATCCATGACCAGCCCTTTTATCCCCTTGTGGTTCAGCTTCTCCTGAGGCAACTCGTTGATCCCGCGGCAGAAGAGATCGAAACGGCCACGCGCCACCATCTTGAACAACTGCTCGTAACCCTCTATCTCCTGCACCCTGAACCCGGCTTGCTGCAGGATCTTCACATCGAGCCAGCCCTTGCCCTGGCCCAGGTCGAACTTTTTCAGCTGCTCCAGGCTGGTGACCCTGGCGACGGCCTCCTTCTGCTGGGGGCTGACGAAGCAGATGCGGTAGCTGACGATGCCGAGATGGATGGGAAAACGCACATAGTCGACCCCCGTCATGTCACGGTCCGAGTGGTAGCTGTCCATGGCAAACAGGTTGGGATAGTGATCGAAGCGCAGGCTGATCCACATCCTGGCCAATGTCATGGGCGGGGCGGCTTGCAGGCGATAGTCGCCATGGCTGGCGCGGGTCTTCTCCAGCACCAGCCGCAGCAGCTCACGGTCATAGGTGACCCTGGGATCCTGTTCGCTCTCCGGGCTCATGTAGGTGAACACAGTCGGTGCCGCCGCCGGCACGGGCAGGGCGAGAAACAGGGCAAGCAGCGGGATCCAGCGCATCGTGACCTCCTGTCGGAGAAAGAGACTCCCATGAGTGTAGTGGTTGCGCCCTTGCTAGTGGGTCGGGCTCGCCTCGCCCTGCTGCTTATGGCTCGCGGCTTCGCCGGGCCCGAAGCTGTGGCTGAGGGGGTCGTAGAGATAGGGGCGATAGTCAAAATCCATCTGCCGGAGCAAAGGGTTGTCCAGCCTGAACAGCAGACGCTGGTCCAGTCTGGCAAAATCCAGCGCCGGTTTGAAGGTCTTGAGCCAGAGCGCCTGCAGCGATCCGTCCTGCCAGGCCAGTTGCAGGCCGGCGCGGATGCGGTGCAGGGCGTGCTGGTTATCCTTGTGGCTGTAGAAGAGGTGGATGAAGGGGTAGTAGAGGGCCAGGTGCTGATCGACCGTGAGCCGGGCCAGATCCCGGTGGGTTTCCAGCTCGGTAAACAGCTCGTTGGCTCCCCGGCAGAACAGATCCAGCCTGCCCCTGGCCACCAGCTTGAACAGCCGCTCGTACCCTTCCACCTCCTGCACCTTGAAACCGGCATGACGCAAGATGTCGGCATCCTGCCAGCCACGGCCCTGACCATGGGTGAATTGCTGCAGATCGGCCAGGGTGCGCACTTGTGCCACCGCCTGCTGCCGCGCCGGGCTGACGAAGCAGATGCGATACCCCAGGATGCCGAGATCCACCGGGAAACGGACATAGTCCAGATCATGAGGGTCTCCAGGCGGCGGGAAGCTGTCGATGGCGAGCAGGTTGGGGTAGAGGTTGTATTGCAGTACCTGGCGCAGCCGTGTCCGGCTCATGGGCGGGGCCGGGCGTAGCTCGTAATCGCCGAAGCTGTCGCGGGTCTTCTCCAGTGCCAGTTGCAGCAGTTGCTGGCCGTAGAGGGTGCGCAGATCCCGATCACTTTCCGGGCTGACGTGGGTCACTATGTCCACGGCCTGCAAGAAGGGGGAGAAGAGCAGGCTGCATATCAGCAACCCGAGGGGGATCACTCTGTGGTTCATCATACCGCTCACCGCCATCACATTGAGTTCAGTGTAGCGGCTGGCGGGGGAGGCTTGCCGTCCATGGCAGGGGGAAATTGACCTCGCCTGGCGGCAGGCCGGATTACCAGAACATCTGGCCGAGCAGGGGGGCGAGCAGCACAGTCACCATGCCGGCGATCATCATCACCATGCTGGAGACGACGCCCTCCTCGTTACCCATCTGGTACGCCTTGGCGGTGCCGGCGCCATGGGCCGAGGCGCCGAAACCGGCCCCCTTGCCGAGGCGGCTGCGGATGGCGAGCAGGGTGAGCACGCTCTCTCCCACCGCCATGCCGATCACCCCGGTCAGCACCACAAACAGGGCGGTGAGATCTGTCTGGCCGCCGATGGCGCGGGTCGCCTCCACCGCGAACGGTGTGGTGATGGAGCGCATCGCCAGGCTGCGCTGCAACATGTCGGAGAGGTGCAGCCAGCGCGCCAGCAGCACGGTACTGCCCACCGCCATGATGACGGAGGCGACGACCCCGACCGAGAGGGAGAGCCAGTGACGGTGGATCAGCTGGCGGTTCTCATAGACGGGCACGGCGAAGGCGACGGTGGCCGGGCCCAGCAGCCAGAGCAGCCAGTGGGACTGGGCCATGTAGTCCTGATAGGGGATGTGAAACAGCAGCACCACGGCCACCAGCAGGGTGGGGGCCAGCAGCAGCGGCATCAGGGGTAGTATGCGCTTGCGGCCATAGAGCCACTTGCTGGCGTAGTAGAACAGCAGGGTCAGGGCGAAGCAGAGCAGGCCAAGCAGGGTATCAGACATGACGGCGACTCCGGCGGGCCAGCTTCAGCTCGAGGCGATAGACTCTGTCCACCACCAGCGCCGTGGTACCCAGCACCAGGGTGGTGCTGATCAGCAAGACCAGCATGATGCGCCACCCCTCCTGCAACAGCAGGTCCTGATAGTTGACCACGGCCACCACGGCCGGCACGAAGAACAGCAGCATCTCGGCCAGCAGCCAGCGGGCGCCGGCGCTGAACCACTGGGTCTTGACCACGCCGAGCAGGATCAGGACCAGCAGCGCCAGCATGCCGGTGAGGTTGGCGGGCAGCGGCAGATGGAAGGTGCGTACCGCCGCATCGGCCAGCAGCCAGATGGCGGCCAGCAGGGCGATTTGGAAGGGCGTCTGGAACCAGCGAATGCAGAGGGCTTTCATGATGGGTGTCTTTCTGTGAACTGGCTCACAGTATAGAGACAAGCAAAACCTGCAAAAAATGAATTTAAATTATCAAATTCATGCCAAAGAGGCATGATTAAGGCTTGCCGCCCGTGAGAGAGCACCATGGATATCCGAGCCCTGCGTTACTTTGTCGAACTGGTGCGGGAGCAGAGCTTCACCCGCGCCTCCGAGAAGCTGTTCGTCACCCAGCCCACCATCAGCAAGATGATCCGCAACATGGAGGAGGAGCTGGGTCAGCCGTTGCTCAACCGGGAGGGGCGCCGCTTCACCCTGACCGACAGCGGCCAGGTGCTGTTCAACCGGGCCCAGACCATATTGGCCGAGATGCAGCAGCTGGAGGCGGAACTCGCCGATCTGCAGAGCCTGCAATTTGGCCGGTTGGCCCTTGGCATCCCGCCCATGGTGGGCCACGTCTATGCGGATCTCATCCGCACCTATCGCAGCCGCTATCCCAAAGTAGAGCTCTCCATCGTCGAGTACGGTGGCCGGCGCATCGAGCAGGCGGTATTGGAAGGGGAGCTGGATCTCGCCATCACCATGCTGCCGACCAAAGAGGGGGGCGCCCTGAGCGCGCTGGAGCTGGATCAGTATCCCATCCAGGTGGTGTTGCCTGACTTGCCGCGCTGGCGCGCGTGCCGCGAGATCCGGCTGGAGGATCTGCGCGATGAGCCCTTCCTGCTCTACACCCAGGCCTTCACCCTGAGCGAGCGGCTGGAACAGGCGTGCCAGCAGGCGGGCTTCGTGCCCCAGGTGGCGGCTCGCAGCAGCCAGTGGGACTTTCTCACCGCCATGGTGCGCAGCGGCATGGGGGCCGCCTTTCTGCCTGAGCCCATCTGCCGTCGGCTGACCCCGGACGGGCTGGTGTTGCGGCCGCTCCTGCCCGAGCTCAGCTGGCGACTCGGGGTGATCTGGCCGAGCGAACGCTATCTCTCCCGCACCGCAGAGGCCTGGCTGGCGCTCTGCCGCGAACAGGGCTGAGCCTCATCAGGGCTCGCCGAAGCGATCCGTCATGGGGTTGTAGAAGTAGGGGCGGTAGTCGAAGTTGATGCCTTCAAGGAAGGGGTTCTCCAGTCGCAGCATGCGCCTCTGCTTGAGCCCGGCAAAGGCGATGGCGGGGCCGAAGCTGTGGCGCCACAAGGCCTGCAGCGAACCGTCCTGCCAGGCCTGCCGCAGCCCCGTCTCCACTCGTTTCAGGGCCTCGCCGTTTGCCACATTGGTATAGAAGACCCTGGGCAGCGGGTAGTAGAGCAGCAGGTAGGGATCCATCTTCAGACCCCCTATGTCCTTGTGGGTCAGCAGCTCGCTGCGCAGTTCGCTCGCCCCGCGGCACAAGAGATCGAACCGGCCGCGCGCCACCATCTTGAACAGCATTTCGTAGCCATCCACCTCCACCACCTTGAGACCGGCGTGGCGCAGTATCTCCACATCCAGCCAGCCCTTGCCCTGGCCGAACGTGAAACGGCGCAATCCTGCCAGGTCATTTACCTCCGCCAGGGCCGCCTGCCGTTGGGGGCTGACGAAGCAGATGCGATAGCTGACGATGCCGAGATGAATGGGGAAGCGGACATACGCCAGCCCTTTGCCATCGCGCGTGCTGCTGTAGCTGTCCATGGCAAACAGGTTGGTGAAACTGTTGAGCTGCAGGCTGAGCCGCACCCTGGCCTTGGTCATGGCCGGGGCGGGCACCAGCTCATAGTCGCCGAAGGTGTCGCGGGTCTTGTCGAGGGCGAGACGCAGCAGCTCCCTGTCATAGGTCATGCGCGGATCCCGCTCGCTCTCCGGGCTGATGTAGGTGAAGCGGGTGGCCGCCTGAGCCCCCATCGACAGGAGACACAGCAGCGTCATGACCAGCAGAGTCGCCCGTCTGCTGATCTTCATGAGGGCGACAAGGGGGAGCGGCAGGTTGCCTGCACGCACGGGCTGCGCCGTCTGGTGATTGGCGGGCCGCAGCTGGCGTCCACGCCAGGCAAACAGGGCATGCATCACGGGCTGCCCGCCAGTGGGGTGAGTGACTCCCCGGCTTGGCGCCACGCCTGGCCATGCCGGCGGCCTGTGAGCCCCATCAGGGGTCAATGCCAAAGTCATCGCGTACCGGGTCATAAAGATAGGGCCGATAGTCGAACCCCTCCTTGGGCAACAAGGGGTTGGTCAGCCTGAAAATCTGGCGCGGCCCCAGATTGGCGAACACCAGGGAGGCTTGGAAATGGTGGCGCCAGAGCCGTTTCAGCGAACCATCCTGCCAGGCCAGTTGCAGGCCGCGCTCGATGCGTTGCCGCTCCTTGCTGTATTGGGCGTGGCTGTAGATCACATGGATCAGCGGATAGAAGAGCGCGACATGGCGATCGACCACCAGCCCGGGCAGTCCGGCTTGATGGGTTTTCCACTCGGGGAGTATCTCGTTGGCACCGCGGCAGAAGAGTGCGACGCGGCCACGGGCCACCATGCGAAACAGCGACTCGTACTTTTCCACCTCCTGCACCTGAAAGCCGTTGTGGCGCAAGATATCGGCATCCTGCCAGCCGCTGCCCGTGCCCTGGTTGAAACCTTGCAACTGGGCCAGTGTGCCGACCCTGGCCAGTTCATCCGCCCGGGAAGCGCCGACGAAGCAGACCCGATAACCGAGAATGCCGAGATCGATGGGGAAGGGGATGGCAGTGACGCGATCGCCGGGGGACTGCAGGGGCCAGCTGTCGATGATGAAGAGAGCGTTGGCCCCGGGTTCCTGCACCTCGATCCGCATCCGTGCCTTGTTCATCGGCAGCGAGTCGAGCAGCTCATAGTCGCCATAGTCGGGGCGGGTCTTCTCCAGCGCCAGCTGCATCACCTCCCGGTAGTAGCGCATCCGCGCATCCTGCCCGTTTTCGGGGCTGAGCAGGGTAAAGCGGGTGGCCGCCATCGGGGGGGAGGAGAGGAAAAGGCAGAGGATCAGCAACAGGAGTCTATACATCTCGGCTAGGCTCTACGACTTTGGTCCATCCATTATAGTCCGGCGCCCGGGGCTGCGCCCTGCCCCCGGGCTGGCTTGCCTCGCTACCAGAATGAGCCCGTCAGGACGACGCCATCAGGCTGCCCAGCTGGCGACAGAGCCGGCGCAGGGTCTGGTTGTCGAGGGCGCCAAAGCCGAGCAGCCAGCCCTCCAGACCCGGCTCGCCTAGATAGAACTGGCCGAGCGGGCGCAGGCCAATACCCATGTCATTGGCACTTTTGGTCCAGTGCGCCTCGCCGCCGGCGGGCAGCAGCACGGCGCACTGCAAACCGGCGCCGCTGTGAACCGGGGTGAGGGCGGGGCAGTGACTGGCGAGCTCGCTCAGCAGCAGGTCGCGCCGGCTCTGGTAGATGAGCCGGCTCTGGCGCAGGTGGGTGGCGAAGTGACCGGCGCGGATGAAATCTGCGGTGACCGCCTGCTGCAGTTGGTTGCTGTGGCCATCGAAGGCTGCCCTGGCCCGGCAGAAGGCATCCATCAGCGGCCTTGGCAGCACCAGATAGGCGAGTCGAAGCGAGCCGAACAGCACCTTGCTGAAGGTACCCACATAGATGACCCGCCCCTGGCCATCCAGCCCCTGCAGGGCGGGGAGCGGCCGCTGATCGTACTGATACTCGCCGTCGTAATCGTCCTCCAGGATCCAGGCGCCGTGACGCTCGGCCTCGCGCAGCAGCGCCATCCGGCGAGGCAGGCTCATGGGCACGCCCAGGGGATACTGGTGGGCCGGCGTGGTGTAGATGAGGCGCGGCGCCGGATGTTGTCCCAGTGGATTGAGCCCTTCCCCATCCACGGGCACGGGGTGGACCCTGGCACCGGCGCTCTCCATGGCGGTGCGGGCCCCAGGATAGCCGGGATCTTCCACCCAGACGGTGTCGCCGGCATCGATGAGCAGCTGGGTCGCCAGCAGTATCCCCTGCTGGGAGCTGGTGAGGATCAGGATCTGCTCCGGCTCGCACACCACGCCGCGGGACTGCACCAGATAGCTGCTGATGGCGCTGCGCAGCTCGGGCAACCCCTGCGGGTCGCCGTAGTTCATCCAGCGCTCCCCCTGCTGGCGCCACTGTTGCTGCATCAGCCGGCCCCAGAGCCCGTGGGGGAAGAGGCGGGGATCCGGTTGGCTGGAGGCAAAGGAGGCGCCGACGTGCGGCGTGTCGTGACAGGCGCCCCCCGCCGCCATCTCCTGGCCACGGCGGGAGAGTCCGGCCGCCGACTGGGGCTGACGTGGCGCCGGGCACACGGCCGCCAGCGCCACGAAGCTGCCGGCCCCCACCTTGCGCACCAGATAGCCCTCCGCCTCCAGCCGGCCATAGGCCAGCTCTACCGTGCTGCGGGAGATGCCGAGATCGCCGGCCAGCATGCGACTTGCGGGCAGCCGGCTGTGCTGGGGCAGATGGCCGGCCAGAATGGCGCCTCGCAACATGCGCACCAGCTGTTCGTGCAGCGGCAGCTCGCTGGGTTGCTGAGTGGCGAACAGGGTTGGCAGGGCGGGCATGGTTATTTCCAGGCAGACAATTGGTCTGCCCATATTGGCAAAATTGGTCGGCGTGGCAAGGCCATTATGTCGCTACATTGAGGCTCAAGGTTCGGGATCAACAGATATTGGCAATGAAAGGAGTCTGCATGTCGGAATACGGCGCCACCATCAGCTGGCAGTGCAGGGCCGGCGAGCCCTTCGTCGATCAGCGCTACAGTCGGGCCCACTGGTGGGAGTTTGATGGCGGCGTCAGGGTGCCCGCCTCCTCCTCCCCGCACGTAGTGCCCTTGCCTTGGTCGGTGGCCGAGCATGTCGATCCGGAGGAGGCCTTCGTCGCGGCCCTCTCCAGTTGCCACATGCTCACCTTCCTCTGGCTGGTGGCCAGGGCGGGTTATCGGGTGGAGAGCTACCGGGACGAGGCGGTGGGCATCATGGAGGCGGACGACAGGGGTCGCCAGTCCATTACCCGGGTCACATTGCAGCCGCTGGTGCAGTTTGCCGGCGAGCGGCAACCCACCCTGGCCGAGCTGGAGCAACTGCACCATCAGGCCCATGAGGAGTGCTTCATCGCCAACTCGGTCAGGACCACAGTGATCACCAAGATAGTGCAGTGGTCACGGGAGACTTAGCAATGAGCCATGTATTGGGTACCGGCTTGGTCAGTCCGGTCAACACAGTCGTCACCACCCGGACTCGGGTCTGGTCACAAGGAGGTTTATCATGAGTCAGGTATTGAGCAGCGGGCTGGCCAGTGCGGCAGAGGCCAGCGCCTTCTTCGAGGCCCAGCTGGCCTATCGCACCGACCCGGCCGATCTGGCTGCGGATCTGCTGGCGGGCGAGGCGCGCATCGTCGTCATCGACACCCGCTCCGCCGGCCACTATGCCGAGGGACACATTCCCGGTGCCATCAGCTTCCCCCACGCCACCATGAACCCGGCGACCACGGCCGCATTGGCACGGGACAAGGTCTATGTCTGCTATTGCGACGGCATCGGCTGCAACGGCTCGACCCGCGGCGCCTGCAAGCTGGCGGCGCTGGGGTTTCAGGTCAAGGAGCTGATCGGCGGCCTGCACTGGTGGCGCCAGGACGGCTTTGCCGTCGCCACCGGCAACGAGGCGGGCGTGCTGCAAACGGGAGGGGTCGCCTGTGGCTGCTGATATCCATCTGAACGAGTTCGGCCAGCCGGTCGGTGCGCCGCTGCCCGATTGGCGGGGTGCCGAGTTTCCGCCCCGTCGCCCTCTCAGCGGCTGGGGCTGCCGGCTGGAACCGCTGGATCCCGAGCGTCACGGCCCCGGCCTGTGGCAGGCCTTCAGCGCCGACAGCGGGGCCATGTGGACCTACCTGACCACGGGCCCCTACGCAGAGGAAGCGGATATGCTGGCCTGGCTGCGAGAGTGCGCCGCCAAGACAGATCCCCAGTTCTACACCATCTTCGATGAGCATGGTGAACAGCCTCTGGGGCTGGCCAGCTACCTGCGCATCGATCCCCTGGCGGGCAGCATAGAGGTGGGCTGGCTGCACTTCTCGCCGGCTCTGCAGCGCTCGCGGCTGGCGACGGCGGCCATGGCGCTGATGATGGCCAACGCCTTTGCCCTCGGCTACCGGCGTTACGAATGGAAGTGCAATGCCTTCAACCGACCCTCCTGGCAGGCGGCACTGCGGCTCGGTTTCAGCTACGAGGGAACCTTTCGCCAGAGCCGGGTGGACAAGGGGCGGGCACGGGATACCGCCTGGTTCTCGGTGATCGACGGCGAGTGGCCGGCGTTGCAGGCCTGCTTTGCGCGCTGGCTGGCGGAGGAGAACTTCGATGAGGCCGGCAGGCAGCGGTTGCGGCTATCCGAGCTGACCGCCGCTTGTCGAGCCAATAACGACTGACCCGGCAACATAACAGAGGCCCCGTCAGCGGGGCCTCTGTCGTTTCAGGCGTTACTCATGGTGCTCGCCGATGGGAGCGGCGATCCACTTCAGCAGGGTCAGCATGTCCTGTGGCGCCACCCCGACCGAGAGGCCGCGCTTGCCGCCGCTCACCAGAATCTCGTCAAACGCCATGGCGGAGTCGTCGAGCACTGTGGGCAGCAGTTTCTTCTGGGCCAGCGGGCTGATGCCGCCGACCTTGTAGCCGGTCAGCTTCTCGGCCTCGGCCGGTTTCATCATCTCCACCTTCTTCAAGCCTGTGGCCTTGGCCAGCTGCTTGAGGCTGCACATGCCCGACGAGGGCACTATGGCGACTACCGCCTGCTTGTCGTGATGGGCGACCAGGGTCTTGAACACCTGGGCCTCCGGCAGGCCGAGCTGGGTCGCGGCATGTTTGCCGAAATCGTCGTGAGCTTCGCACTCGTAGGGATAGAGTTTGTGGGGGATCTTGAGCTTTTTCAGCAGGTTGATGGCAGGAGTCATGATGGTTGCCTTGAATCGAATCGCATAAAAACAAGGCCAAACAGTCTGCGCCTGCCAAGCAGGGGATGCAAGCCGGTCGCAGCGGCAGGAGGTGGCACGTCCGACATTGTGAATAGAGACAGTGCCTGGGCCTTGTTGACCGCCGCCGAACCCTTGCTTCCCATGCGCCAGATATGAAAAAGCCCGGGTCAGTGACCCGGGCTGTTTGCGGCTGCGCGTATCAGGAGAAACAGGCTTGCAGCACGTAGAAGATGGCGATGGCCAGGATGGCACCTGCGGGCAGGGTGATGATCCAGGAGACCACTATGTTGCGCAGCACGCCCAGGTTCAGGGCGGCTATGCCACGGGCCAGACCGACACCCATAACAGCACCCACCAGGGTCTGGGTGGTGGAGATGGGCAGACCCGTGCCGGAGGCGATCACCACGGTCGCGGCGGTGGCCAGCTGGGCGGCGAAGCCACGGCTCGGGGTTAGATGGGTGATGCCGGTACCGACGGTGGCCATCACCTTCTCGCCCATGGTGGCGAGGCCGATGACTATGCCTATGCCGCCGAGCGGCAGGATCCACCAGGCGATGGTGGACTGACCGGCGATCTGACCGGCGCTGTCGACGATGGAGACCACGGCGGAGAGCGGGCCTATGGCGTTGGCCACGTCGTTGGATCCGTGGGCAAAAGCCATGGCACAGGCGGTGATCACCATCAGGATGCCGAATACCTTCTCCACGTTGGCGAAGTGCATCTTGCTGTCATCCTGCGGGTTGTATTGCTGGCCGCGAATATAGAGCCAGCCGGCAAATGCCACCGCGATGGAGATGACGATGGAGAGCAGGATCCCTTCGCCGTCGCTCAGGTGCAGACCGACGTGGGTCAGCCCCTTCTTGATGGTCACCAGGCAGATCACCAGGGCGGTCAGGAACATGTAGAAAGGCACGTAGCGCTTGGCATTGGCCAGGGGATCATCTGTGTTGAAGATGAGCTTCTGCACGCTGATGAACATGAAGTAGGCGATGATGCCCGAGATGGCCGGGGTGATGATCCAGGAGCCGACTATGCCGCCGAACTTGCTCCACTGCACAGCTTCCGGACCTATGCTCACCACGGCGAAGCCGACGATGGCACCTATGATGGAGTGGGTGGTGGAGACGGGCCAGCCGAAGTAGGAGGCCAGGATCAACCAGGCGCCGGCCGCCAGCAGGGAGGCGATCATGCCGAGCACCAGCAGATCCGGGGTGTCGGCAAAGGCGTTGGTATCTATGATGCCGTTGCGTATGGTGGCTGTCACTTCGCCGCCGGCCAGATAGGCACCGGCAAATTCGAAGATCATGGCGATGATGATCGCCTGACGTATGGTCAGGGATTTGGTGCCGACCGATGTGCCCATGGCGTTGGCCACGTCATTCGCGCCTATCCCCCAGGCCATCAAAAAGCCGAACAAGGCCGCCACGAGCACCAGAGTAGTGCCGTAATTCGCGATAATGTCCATTAATAGTGTTTACCCAGTCAGTCGATTACGAACGAGCCAGCATCAGTTCCAGACGGGCGCCAACGCGCTCGGCCTGATCTGCCAGGTCACCTACCCATTCGAGGATCTTGTAGAGGAACATAACGTCGATCGGATTGTATTTCTGCTCAACGGCTTGCAGCTGTTGGCGCAGCCCGATCTGCATGGTGTCAGTATCGTCCTCGATAAGATCCAGCTGATGGATCATCTCGGCAACCATTTCAACTTCACGTCCTTTGAAGCCGGTTTCGAGCAGCTCATCGAGTTCTCCGATGGCTTTTTCGGCTTGGGCGGTCGCATCGATACAACGTTTGAGATAGGCCATGAAATCGGCACGCATCTCGGCAGGGAATTCCATTCGACGACCAAGCATGCGGCCGGAGATATCCTTGGCACGGTTGGCAATCTTGTCTTGCTGGGTCAGCAGCTCCAGCAGGTCGGTACGGGCGACCGGCAGGAACAGGCCGCGAGGCAGTTTCAGACGAATTTCACGCTTGAGGATGTCCGCCTCTTTTTCCAGCTGGGCTATCTGCTGCCGGATCTTCTCGGCATCTTCCCAACGGTCTTCGGCAACGGCGTCAAAGAAGGGAATGAGCTGCTCGCAGCACACGTGAACCTTGACGATATGCTTCTGCAGCGGCTTGATGGGGGACTTGGCAAAAAGCCCCAAAATAGTATTTACTGGCATGGCCAAACCTGTGTCGGTGAAAAAACACTCGATACGATTTTATGAGGGGCGCATGGTAACCGAACTGCGCCATCAATAAAACCGTGAATTAATCCTGATGTATCGCAGGCATTATATCCTCGCGCTCCACATCATGCCCCCCAAAGTTGCCTGCCAGCCCGGAATGACTATGCAAACTGAGATCGAGATAAAGTTTTTTGTCTCACAAGATATTCAACAGCCACTATCCAAGCTTCTGAATTCACTTGAAATTATATCAAGCTCCCAGGTCGAGCTCGGCAATGTCTATTTTGATACGCCGACTCTGGATTTACGTCGGCTGGAAATGGGATTGCGGATTCGTCGCAGCGATGATTTTGCCGAGCAGACGATTAAATGTCGGGGCCAGGTGGTGGGGGGATTGCATGCCAGGCCCGAATATAATGCCCCCGTACATGGCGATGTGCCCCTGCTTGCGGCTTTTCCAGCCGAGCTTTGGCCGAGTCTGGTGGTGCGCGACGACATCCAGGCCAGGCTGGTGGCCCAGTTCAGGACCGACTTCCTGCGCCGCCACTGGCTGGTCGCCTTCGAGGGGGCCGAGATCGAGCTGGCCTGGGATCAGGGTGAGATCGTCGGTTCGCTGGGCAAGACCTGTATCGATGAGCTGGAGCTGGAACTCAAGTCCGGCGACGCCCGCGCCCTGTTCGGGTTGGCGGAGCAGCTGGCCGGGCTCGGCGGGGTCAGGCTGGGGGCGCAATCCAAGGCGCAGCGCGGCTATCGGCTGGCGGGGCTCGGCAAGCCGCTGGCGCTGCAATCCTTGCCGGCGATCAATGGGACCGACGCCGCCATGCGCATCACCGCGGGTCTGCAACATTGGCAACATCACGAGCAGTACTGGCTGGAGCAGGCGGACCCCGAACAGCGACGCCTGGCGCTGCAAGAGATCCGGCAAGGGGTTGCGCTCATCGTCGATGCTGCCGCTACGCGGGCGCCAGTGTGGCTGGCTGTGCTGACCGATTTGTCGACTCATCTGGCCTTGTTGGCCCAGGCTCCGGCCGACGCCGGGTGGCAAGCGACCCTGTCGACACTGTTCCATCGCGCCGACTATGTGCGGCTGCAACTGGCCATCGCCGCCTGGCTGCACGCTGGGACATGACATCCGTGCCTTGCAGGGCGCGGCGGCGATAAACAACTGTGATAACGAAAAAGGTGAGCCTGGGCTCACCTTTTTCATGTGGGATGCCTAGCCAGGCGGGGCTGTGCTCAGACCTGGGTGTAGACCTGCCCCGTGCTGCGAACCATGTCCTCCCCCTGGCAGAGCTGCGCCAGCCCGCTGGTGTCACAGGGCTGGCCGTTATGCTCGATACAGAATTCGAACCGGGTCTGGGACTTGACGGGAAGATGGCCCGGATTGGCAGCGGTTGCCTGCCATTGCCACTGCTGCAGCGTCTCCATGGCGGCTTCGCTGAATGTGTCATCACTGCGGGCCAGCACGCGGATCTGTTCGGCCCGGCCCGCTTCATTGATCACGTACTCGAGCGAGGTACACCCCATCTTCTCGGCCAGTATGGCTTCCTTGGGGTAGCGGGATTCGTTCCTGCTGAGAGGGCTCCACTGGGCATTCACATCCGTGATCTTGCTCAGGGGGAGAGAGGTGAGGTGCACGCTCTGGGTCTGGTGACTGCAACCTGTCAATGCGCACAGGGCGCCCACTAAAAGAGTGGCTTTCATGTTCGCTTCCCTTCGTTCGTTTTATTGTTCCTGGCGGGGCCCGGCCCGCCGCTCGGCACTGCCATTAATAAAATATCCAGCCACGAATGAAAACCCTTTCCGGGCTGCAGGCCATAAAAAACCGCCTCGCGGCGGTTTTTTCATCCCTTTTTGACTCAGTAGTAGCCAGCGTCATCCGGATTGGGCCGGGTCTTGAAACGACGGTGCAGCCACATGTACTGCTCGGGGGCCTTGCGAACCGCCGCTTCTATCTCCCTGTTGGCGCGGGTGGCGTCGGCCAGGTCGTCACCACTGGGGTAATCGGCGAGCGGCGCCCCGATATGCAGGGTATAACCCTCTTGGGTGCGGATGTTGTAGCAGGGCAGGGTGACGGTATTTTTCACCCGCGCCAGGGTGGCTGTGCCCGTGATGGTGGCGGCCTGTTCGACCGCGAAGTAGGGCACGAACACGCTGGCGTGGCTGCCGTAGTCGTGATCCGGCGCGTACCAGAGGGCGTCGCCGTTGCGCAGCGCCTTGATCATCCCCTTCACGTCCATGCGGTCCACCAGATACTTGTTGGAGGCGCAGCGACCGTGGTACTGGGCATACTCCAGCACCGGATTGGTGTTGGGGCGGTAGACGCCGACCCCGGGGCGCACCAGGCCGAAGCAGCGGGCGTTCAGCTCCAGCGTCAGGAAGTGGCAGGAGAGCAGCAGCATGCCCTGCTTCTTCTCCATGGCGGCGATGACGTGTTCTTCCCCTTCCACCTTCATCAGGTTGCGCATCCGCCAATCCGGCCAGAACCAGGCCATGCCCACCTCGAAGATGGCGCAGCCTACGCTCTCGAAGTTGGCCTTGAGCAGCTTCTCCCGCTCATCCTTGGTCAGCTCGGGCATCGCCAGTTCCAGGTTGCGGCGGGCAATTTTGACGCGGGATTTCAGCAGCTTGCGGGCGAGACGACCCAGTTGACGGCCCAGCCACATCTGGCTGCGCCAGGGCAGCAGCACCAGCAGCCAGAGCAAGCTGAGGCCGAACCAGCTGCCCCAGTAGCGGGGGTGGAACAGATGGGGGTCGAGGCGGGGTGCATTATCGTGGGCCATGAAAAGTCTCTTGTTCGCAATCGCCATGCACCGGGGCAAGCCCGGTCGAATAAGGGGAGGCGATAAAGGCACGTGGGTATCCTGAGCGGATAGTTTTACTCGCAATCGGGGGATTCTAGCCGAAAAGCGGGGTCGGGGGCGAATGGCTATGTGCTGGTCAGAGGGGCTGCTTGCCTCTGATCCGCGTGGCGCGGACTGTAACTATGAGTTTCCTTAAATGGAAACCACAGGTTTGCTTTTTCTACACCGTAGAAAAGAGTGTGATAAAATCGGCGACTGAATTTTTCAGGTTTTGAGAGTCGATACAGATGAAGATCACCCTGCCCGAGTTTGAAAAAGCCCGCGTTCTGGTCGTTGGCGATGTCATGTTGGACCGCTATTGGCATGGCCCCACCGGCCGGATCTCGCCCGAGGCCCCGGTGCCCGTGGTCAAGGTTGAGCACATTGAGGAGCGCCCGGGTGGCGCCGCCAACGTGGCCCTCAACTCTGCCGCCCTGGGCGCCCACGCCGTGCTGCTGGGCCTGACCGGTCAGGATGAGGCCGCCGATGCGCTGGCTGGCCAGATGGCTGGCGTCAAGGTCGCCTGTGATTTCGTTCGTCTGGCCGACTATCCGACCATCACCAAGCTGCGGGTGTTGTCCCGCAACCAGCAGTTGCTGCGTCTGGACTTCGAGGAAGCGTTCCACGATGTCGATGCCACTCTGCTGATGAACAAGGTGGAGCAGGCGCTGCCGAACAGCGACGTGATGATCCTCTCCGACTACGGCAAGGGTGCCCTCAACGACGTACCCGGCATGATCCAGCGTGCCCGCGCCGCCGGCATTCCCGTACTGGTCGACCCCAAGGGGACCGAGTTCGAGAAGTATCGCGGCGCTACCCTGCTGACCCCCAACATGTCCGAGTTCGAGGCCGTGGTGGGCAAGGTGAAGGGTGAAGAGGATCTGGTCGCCAAGGGACTGGAGCTGGTCAAGCGTTTCGAGCTGGAGGCCCTGCTGGTCACCCGTTCCGAAAATGGCATGACCCTGATCCGCGAAGGTCAGCCAGAGCTGCACCTGCCGGCCCAGGCCCACGAGGTCTACGACGTGACAGGTGCCGGTGATACCGTCATCTCCACCCTGGCCACCTCGCTGGCCGCCGGCATGAGCCTGGACGAGGCCTGTGCCCTGGCCAACACGGCGGCCGGTATCGTGGTCGGCAAGCTGGGTACCTCCACCGTCAGCCCGGTCGAGCTGGCCAATGCCCTCTACACCGAGCAGGAGACCGGCTTTGGCGTCATGTCCGAGGCTCAGCTCAAGGTTGCCGTGCAGGCTGCCCGCCTGCGTGGCGAGAAGGTGGTGATGACCAACGGCTGCTTCGACATACTGCACGCCGGTCACGTCTCCTACCTCGCCAATGCCGGCAAGCTGGGGGATCGCCTGATAGTGGCGGTCAATACCGATGACTCGGTCCGTCGCCTGAAGGGGCCGGGTCGCCCGGTCAATTCGACCGACCGTCGCATGGCCGTGCTGGCCGCGCTGGGCGCCGTGGACTGGGTGGTGCCCTTTGCCGAAGATACGCCCCAGCGGCTGATCGCCGAAGTGCTGCCCGACCTGCTGGTCAAGGGCGGTGACTACAAGCCGAAGGATATCGCCGGTTACGACGAGGTGACCGCCAACGGTGGCGAGGTGCGCGTGCTCAACTTCGAGGATGGCTGCTCCACCAGCGACATCATCAAGACCATCCGCGAACGCGGATGAGTCAAAACCCGGCTCAGGCCGGGTTTTTTTATGTCTGGCGCGTCAGAGCGCGGAAGTGGCACCTAGCGGTACCAGTCTGCGGCAAAGCAACCGGCCGCTGCGGGCAACAGCAAGCGCAGATAACGAAAAGGCGACCCTGAGGTCGCCTTTTTCATGACATGAGCTGCGGGGCTCAGGACTTCTTGGTGACCTTGGCGGCAGGCATCAGCCCCTGGTTCACCTCTTCCAGATCCTTCTGCTCAAGGGTGCCGGCGGCCTGCTTGAGGGAGAGGATGCTGAGGATGTAGTTGTAGCGGGCTTCGGAGAGCTTCTGCTTGGCTTGGTACAGCTTGCGGGTGGAGTCCAGCACGTCGACTATGGTGCGGGTGCCGACCTCATAACCGGCCTCGGTCGCCTTGAGGGCGCTGTCGGCGGAGATGACGGACTGGCCGTAGGCGCGTACCGAACCTATGCTGGCGTTCACGTTGTTGTAGGAGGAGCGAACCGTGCTCTGCACAGAGCGGAAGCTGCGCTCCAGCTGCTCGCTGGCGGCCACGTAGTTGAACTGTGACTGCTTGACCTGGGAGGTGGTCGCACCACCCGTGTAGAGCGGCAGCTTGAAGTTCAGGCCTATGTTGCCCTGATTGCTGTTGCTCTCGGGGTTGCGGATCTCGTCCTTGTAGTCGTTGTAGCTGGTGGAGAGACCGGCGCCCAGATCCACGGTCGGCTCATGACCCGTCTTGGCCAGATCGATCTGCTCCTTGGCGATGTCCTTGCCGATGCGGGCGCTGTGCAGTTGCAGGTTCTTGTCCAGCGCCAGCTCCAGCCACTTGTCAGAGTTGAACGGCGTCTTCTGCGGGGTGAAGCGCTCTGTGTTGAGCACGTCCAGCTGACGGTGGTCGATGCCGGTCAGTTCACGCAGGCTCTCGTAGCTGTTGTCCAGGGTGTTTTCGGCATTGATCTCGTCCGCCAGCGCCTGGTCGCGCTCGGCCTCGGCCTCATGCACGTCCGTGATGGCGGTCAGGCCCACTTCGAAGCGCTGCTGGGTCTGTTCCAGCTGGCGTTCCACCGCGGCCTTGTTGGCGCGGACGAATTCCAGGGTGTCCATCGCCTTGAGCACGTCGAAATAGGCCTGGGAGGTACGCAGCATCAGGTTCTGGACTTCGAGGTTGTAGGCCACGTCAGACTGGGTGGCGCTCTTCTCGGTCAGATCCAGGTTGACCCAGTTGCTGCGGCGGTAGATGGACTGATCCAGCGAGAGGGAGCCGGTGGCATTGCTGTTGGTCTGGGTGTCACCCTTGTTCTGCAGGTAGTTCAAACCGGCACCCAGATTGATTTGGGGCAAGAGGGCTGCGCGGGATTCGTTGATCTTCTCGAAAGCCTGATCACGCTTGGCCTTGGATTCCAGCAGTTGGGTGTCCTTGATCTGAGCCTGTTGGTAAATATCGAGCAGGTTTTCGGCATGGGCGCCGGCGCTGACGCCCAGCAACACCATGGCTGACAAGAGTGTTCTTTTCATAGATCGTTTTAACCTTATGTATTAACCCAAAGCTGTCGCTGGATGAAGGAGGGGTATTGTCACTGAGCAAGCTTGATTTCAGCTTAATCACTCTACTATAAGCAAAATTTTATGATAACTGTCTCTTTTCCAGCGACAGGAACGTCAAGCACGAGGGGGAGTTTTCTCCCCCTCGTGCCTAGCCAAATACCCTGTGGCTGCTAAAATCCATCCCTCATCTCCGTCGGGAACGAGTGAATGAATGTTCATTCATGTTCTCGGATTTTATGGTCAAACCGAGCCAAGTCAAGCTGGCGGGAGTCTCGTATGTCGCAGCAAGCCTTGCCCCAAACCCGTCACTATTCTGCCGATGACGTAAAAATCATCGATAAATCATCGGGATATAACGGCTTCTTCAAAGTGAACGTCTATCGCCTGCAGCACAGGTTATTTGCGGGGGGCTGGAACGAACCCATAGTGCGCGAGCTGTTCGAGCGCGGTCATGCCGGTGCCCTGCTGCCCTACGATCCTGTGCGCGACCAGATAGTGCTGGTGGAGCAGTTTCGCATCGGCGCCATCGAGACCAGTCCCACCCCCTGGCTGCTGGAGCTGGTGGCCGGCATCATAGATGAAGGGGAAACCGCCGAAGCCGTGGTGCGCCGCGAGGCGGTGGAAGAGGCCGGGATCGAGGTGGGTCGCTGTGAGCATGCCATCAGCTATCTGGTGAGCCCGGGTGGCAGCACTGAGCGGATCGAGGTCTATGTGGGCGAGGTGGATGCCAGCAAGGCCGAGGGGATCCACGGTCTGGCGGAGGAGGGCGAGGATATCCGGGTGCACGTGGTGAGCCGCGAGCAGGCCTATGCCTGGCTCAAAGAGGGGCGCATCGACAACGCGGCCTCCGTCATAGCGCTGCAGTGGCTGGCCCTCAATCACGGCGAGCTGCGGGCTCGCTGGCTGGCGGGGCGCTGAGGTGGCGCTCGTTCACACCCAGGCCAGGCGTTATGTGCCTGATTTGATGTCCTTGCAGCGTACCTGCGAGGTGAATTATATGGCCTTGATGAAACTGTTGCCGCCGGGCGGCACAGTCGGGGCCGAACGCCGTTATCAGGTGGGCAACGGCCTGCAATTCCAGCTCACCGTCAGCGAGGAGAGCCGCTTCACCAGCCAGGTGATCCTGGCCCAGCACAACCCGGAATTGCCGAGCTACTTGCAGGCTCGCATCGAGATTCGTTTGTATCATGATGTGCGGATGGCGGAAGTGTGTGCGGCGCAACAGATTTCGAGGTTGCAACCACGTTATGATTATCCCAATAAAAAAATGCACCAGCGGGATGAAAAGGAGCAGGTAAATCTGTTCCTGGCCGATTGGCTAAAATTTTGTCTCAGACATGGTACCAGCCTGATAAACATCCTCTAGTTGAACTTATAAAAAGAAGCGTGATTTTGGAAACAGAGCTACCCCAGGCGCAGGACGGCAGTGTGCGCCTGTTACAAATTACCGACACCCACCTCTTCGCGAGTGCCGAGGGGCGGCTATTGGCCGTGCGCACCGCGGAGAGCCTGGCTGCCGTGCTGGAGCGGGTGCAGGCCAACGATCATCCGTTTGATCTGATCCTGGCGACCGGCGATCTGTCGCAGGATCACAGTCCGGAATCCTACCAGCGCTTTGCCAGCATGATGGCTCCGCTGGCACGCCCCATCTACTGGCTGCCCGGCAACCATGACGACGGCCCCCTGATGACCGAATACCTGCATGCGGCCGGTATCAGCGAGGCCAAGCAGCTGGTGGGCGAGCACTGGCAGGTGATACTGCTGGATACCCAGGTGCGCGGCAAACCGCACGGCGTGCTCGGCGATCACCAGCTGGCGGCGCTGGACAGTGCACTGCGCCAGCACCCCGAGCGCCATGCCCTGATAGCCCTGCACCATCAGGCGGTGCCTGTGGGTTGCGCCTGGCTGGATCAGCACAATCTCAAGAACGCCGACGACCTGTTCGCCGTGCTGGCCCGTCATCCCCAGCAGAAAACCATCTTGTTTGGCCATGTCCATCAGGAGTTTGACGAGACGCATCGTGGGGTACGGCTGATTGCCAGTCCCTCCACCTGCATCCAGTTCAAGCCGCTTAGCGATGGTTTCGCGCTGGACGAGTCAGGTCCGGGCTGGCGCTATCTTACCCTGCATCCGGATGGCCGGGTCGCGAGCCAGGTGTGGCGTCTGCCGGTGGGGCAGTTTGTGCCCGACCCCGATGCCACCGGTTATTGAGGAGGCCGCTTCCATGACCTCCGTTTTGCTTTATCTGCACGGTTTCAATTCATCACCCGGCTCGGCCAAGGCGCAGCAGATGGCTGCCTGGGTAGCGGCGCACAGGCCCGACATCGAGGTGATTATCCCGGCCCAGCCCAATACGCCGGCGGCGGCCTGGGCGGCCATAGCGCAGACCATTGAAGCGGCCAGCGCCCGTCACGGTAACCGCCTCAAGCTTGGCGCCGTGGGCAGCTCACTCGGCGGTTTTATGGCAACGAGAGTCAGTGAGTTGTATGGCTGCCGCGCGGCCCTGATCAACCCGGCGGTGCGCCCTCACGAGCTGCTCTGCGACTATCTGGGCCCCCAGACCAATCCCTATACCGACGAGCGCTACGAGCTGCTGCCGGCCCACATGGACGAGCTGCGGGCGCTGGCGGTGCCGGTAACCGCCCCCGAACGGCTCTGGATCCTGCAACAGCAGGAGGATGAGGTGCTCGACTATCGCAAGGCGCTGACCGAATACCGCTTTGCCCGTCTCTCGCTGGAGTGCGGTGGCAATCACGCCTTCACCGGGTTCGAGCGCTATCCCGCCCAGATCATTCGTTTCCTCGGGCTCTAGCCATGCAACCGCCGTTGGCCGCCTTTCTGGAACAGGTGCTGGCCACGGCGCAGGCCGGCCTCACCTATTCCAGGGATCCCTTCGATATTGGCCGTTTCGAGGCACTCAGAGCGGCCACGGTCGCCCTGATTGCCAGTCAGAGTGAGCTGGATCCCGCCGCCATCTCAGCATGGATCGCCCTCGATAGCGGTTATCCCACCCCCAAGCTGGATGTGCGGGCATTTATTCAAAACGATGACGGCCATATCCTGCTGGTGCAGGAGCGCAGCGACGGCTGCTGGACCCTGCCGGGCGGCTGGTGCGACATCGGCGATTCGCCGGCCGGTGCCGTAGTGCGCGAGGTGGCCGAGGAGACGGGGCTCGCCTGTCGGGCCGTGCAACTGTTGGCGTTGTTCGACAAGCTCAAACACCCCCATCCGCCCCAGTTGCCCCACGCCCACAAGGCCTTCTTCCTGTGCGAGGTGACGGGGGGCCAACTGCTCACCGAGACCGACGAAACCCGGGGCGCGGCTTACTTCGCCCTCGATGCCCTGCCGCCGCTCTCCCTGCACAGGGTGTTGGCATCCCAGCTGCGTACCCTGCATGCTCATCTGCAGCAGGGGCGGCGCGAGACGCTGTTCGATTGAGACGACAGGGCCCGGCGCCCGGCGGCAAGGAGGCTGCATGATAAAACGCATCGGCAACACCCCCATTGAAGAGAAACACAAGGCCAGCTGTCACTGCGGGGCCGTGGTGCTGGAACTCAGCCTGCCGGATGGGGTGGTGGATCCGCGCCGCTGCGACTGTTCCCTCTGCCGACGGCGTGGCGCCATCGTCGCCTCGGTGCCGCTCTCGGGCATCCGCATCCTGCAGGGAGAGGCGGTGCTGCGCTGCTACCAGTTCAACACCCGCACCGCGAAACACTACTTCTGCAGCGTCTGCGGCATCTACACCCATCACCAGCGTCGCTCCAACCCGGCCGAGTATGGCTACAACCTCGCCTGTCTCGAGGGGGTCAATCCGTTCGAACTGGGGGAGGTGCCGACGCGAGACGGGGTGCATCACCCTGCGGATCGCCCAACCCGTTGAGAACAGGATGACAACCTCGCCTGTCTCTGAAGGATCAATCCGTTCGAGCCGGTGAAGTGCCGCTGCGCGACTGGGTCAACCACCCGGCCGAGTGGTCTGACCGCAAGGGAGCCATCTGCTCCTGTAGCACTGGAAATGGCTGTGTTAACCTTGGCGGGTCTGCTCTGGTGCAGACCCTGGCCGACTTTTATGCCCTTCTCTGCCAACAGGGAGCACGCTTGTGACGACCCCTTCAGCGCTGCCGGATCTGATACTGGGCGCTTCTCTCTACTTTCCACCTCTGTTCAAGGCCGTGCTGTTCGGTCTGCTTGGCTGGTTGCCTGTGCATCATCTGCTGCGTGACTGGCTCTATGGCGGGGATGTCTGGCATCCCCTGCTGATGGATCTCTCCCTGTTTATCCTCGCCGTCAGTGGCGCTTTCTGGATCCTGTTACATGGCTAAATCACCCCTCGCGACCCTCAAATACTTCTCCACCCTGCTGGTGTGCGCCCTGGCGCTGGCGGCGGGCTGGTGGCTGTGGAACTACTACATGCAGGGCCCCTGGACCCGGGATGGCAAGGTGCGGGCCGAGCTGGTCAGCATCACCCCCGAGGTATCGGGCAAGATCATCAAGATAGCGGTCAAGGACAACCAGCTGGTGAAGACGGGAGAGCTGGTCTTCACCCTGGATCCCGAGCCCTATCGGATTGCCCTCGACAACGCCAGCGCGGCGCTCGCCAAGGCCAAATCGGATCTCGACAAGGCCGAGCACGAGGCGACGCGTCGCCGTGGCTTGTCGAATAACGTCATCTCGGCGGAGGCCGGGGACGAGGCACGGCTCAATGCCCAGGCGATGAAGGCGGCCTATCAGGTGGCCCAGGCCAATCTGGAGCAGGCCAAGTGGGCCCTCGCCAAGACCCAGGTGCATGCCGCGAGCGACGGTTACATCACCAACCTGCAGACCCGGGTCGGCAACTATGCCAGCGCCGGGGTGCCGCTGGTGGCACTGGTGGATATCCACTCCTTCTATGTGCAGGGTTATTTCGAAGAGACCAAGCTCAGGCGCATAGCGCCGGGCAAGCCGGCCGAGGTGGTGCTATACAGCGGGGATCAGACCCTGCGCGGCGAGGTGGAAAGCATAGGGCGCGCGATTCACGATCAGAGCGTGGACGGTGGCAGCAGCCTGCTGCTCGACGTCAAACCGAACGTGCCCTGGGTGCGGCTGGCCCAGCGGGTGCCGGTGCGGATCCGCCTGCTGGATGTGCCGCCCGAGCTGGCCCTGATCGCGGGCACCACCTGCACCATCACCATAGGGGAATGAGGTGAGTGCAATCGGGTCGCTCTGGCGCCGGACCCCCTGGGGCAAGGCCAGCGGTGGCCAGTGGCGTTATGCCCTGCGCAACAGCCTGGCCATGTGCCTGTCGCTCTGGCTGGCGTTTGTCTTGCAGCTGGATGCCCCTTACTGGGCCATGACCTCGGCCGCCGTGGTGAGTTTTCCCACCGTCGGCGGGGTCATCAGCAAGAGTCTGGGGCGGGTGGTCGGCAGTCTGATTGGCGCCATGGCGGCCGTGGTGATCACCGGCCTTGGCATCAGCGACCCCTGGTTGTTCAGCTTTCTCATCGCCCTCTGGCTCGGGCTCTGTACCTACATCTCCAACCACTATCAGAACAACGTCTCCTACGCCTTTGCCCTGGCGGGTTACACGGCCGCCATCATCGCCTTCTCCTGCGTCAACGTGGTCGATCCGCACCATATCTTCGACATAGCCCAGGCCCGGGTGAGCGAGGTGATCATCGGCATCCTCTGCGGTGGCCTGATGATGATGATCCTGCCCAGCACCTCCGACAGCGAGACCCTGCTGCAATCGCTGCGCAAGAGCCAGAGCCGCCTGCTGGAACATGCCCAGCTGCTCTGGCTGGGGGAGGCCAACCCGGATGTGCGCAGTGCCCACGAGGGGTTGATAGGCCAGATCCTCACCATGAACGTGCTGCGCATTCAGGCGGTCTGGAGCCACCACCGGCTGCGCCGCCACAACAAGCTGCTCAACTTCCTGCTGCACCGCCAGCTGCGGATCATCAGCCTCATCTCCAGCCAGCGCCGCATGCTGCACAACTGGCCGGAGCAACCGGCTGGCATTCAGGCGCTGCTGGCCAGCCTGCTGGCCGAGCTGGGCAAGCCGGCGTGCGACAAGTATCGCATCGCCCGCCTGCTGGCTCCGTTCGCGCCGACTGCAGGGGGCGATTATCGTCACCGCACCTTCTGGCTGCGGCTGCGTCACTTCTGCTGGAGCTATCTGGAGTGCCAGCGCTGGCTGAGCCGGCTGGAACAGTATGACGATCGGGAGTGGCCGGCCCCGCCGCGCCACACCTCGCTCACCAGCCACATCGACAGCTATGAGGCGGCCTACAACGGTGGCCGCACCTTCCTCTGCGTGCTGCTGGGTTGCGCCTTCTGGATCCACAGCCAGTGGGATCTGGGGGGCACGGCGCTGACCATGCTCTCTATCTGCTGCGTGCTCTACTCGGCGACGCCGGCGCCGGCCAAGGGGGTCAACACCATGCTGCAGGCTATTTTGCTGCTGAGCCTGGTCTGTTTCGCGGTCAAGTTCGGCCTGATGATCCGCATCGACGACTTCTGGCAGTTCTGCGCCCTGCTGTTTCCCGTGCTGGTCACCATGCAGATGTTCAAGCAGCAAAAGCCCAGGATGGCGGTGCTGTGGGGTCAGCTCATAGTGCTGCTCGGCTCCTTTCTCTCCATCACCAACCCGCCGAGCTACGACTACTCGTTGTTCATCAATACCAGCATCAGCCAGGTGCTGGGGGTGATGGCGGCCGGGCTGGCGTTCCAGATCCTGCGGCCGAGCTCGGATCGGCGCAAGAGTCGCCGCATCATGCGTATCCTGCGCCACGACTTCATGGACCAGCTGGCACCCAGGCCACAGCAGAGCGAGAGCCAGTTCGAATCGCGCATCTATCACGGCATCAGCCAGCTCAGCCAGAGCCAGGATCAGACGGCCCGGCTCTGGGTGCTGCGCTGGGGTGTGGTGCTGCTCAACTGCAGCCACATCGTCTGGCAATTGCGCCAGTGGCGTGGCGACGATCAGCCGCTCTATCTGGTGCGAGATGCCTGCATTCGCTGCCTGCGAGGGATCCTTACCGAGCGGGGGGTGCAGCATGACTCCCTCGAGCGGACGCTGGCCGAGCTGCAACGCATCAGCCAGGGGCTGGCTCGTCATCGGGATCCGGCGGCGCTGGATCTGGCTGGCATGGTGTGGCGGCTGCACAGCTCTCTCTCCCAGCTGCAGCAGGCGCTGCCGGTGGCGTCAGCCGCGACCTGAGTCCGGACTTGGGCCTGGCCGGCCCCTGTCTGGATCACCCTTTCCCGCAGTCGGGTTTGTCCAAGGCCCTCCCAACGAGTAAGATTCTCCCCAAACGTCAATTCGCAAGGCCCTCCATGTCCACTCAATACAATGCGGATGCCATTGAGGTCCTCAATGGCCTCGAACCGGTGCGTCGTCGCCCCGGCATGTACACAGACACCACCCGGCCCAATCACCTCGGCCAGGAGGTCATCGACAACAGCGTCGATGAGGCGCTGGCGGGCCATGCCCGTACCCTGGAGGTGACCCTGTTTGAAGACCAGTCCCTCGAGGTGATCGATGACGGCCGCGGCATGCCGGTCGACATTCACCCGGAGGAGGGGGTATCCGGTGTGGAGCTGATCCTCTGCAAGCTGCACGCGGGGGGCAAGTTCTCCAACAAGAACTATCAGTTCTCCGGCGGTCTGCACGGGGTGGGCATCTCGGTAGTGAACGCCCTCTCCGATCGGGTCGAGGTGACGGTGCGCCGCGACGGCCAGGTCTATGACATCGCCTTCGAGCGCGGCGACAAGGTGCAGGAGCTGACCATCACCGGCACCTGCGGGCGCCGCAACACGGGCACCCGGGTACGCTTCTGGCCGCAGGCGAGCTATTTCGACTCGCCCCGCTTCTCGGTCACCAAGCTGGAGCACCTGCTCAAGGCCAAGGCCGTGCTCTGCCCCGGCCTCACCATCAAGTTCCTCGACAAGAACACCGGCATCAAGCTGGAGTGGTGCTACGAAGATGGCCTCAAGGATTATCTGGTCGATGCGGTCAAGCAGTTCACCTGCCTGCCGGAGCAGCCCTTCGTCGGCGCCTTCAGCACAGAGCAGTCCGCGGTGGACTGGGCGCTGTGCTGGTTGCCGGAAGGGGGCGAGTGCCTCGCCGAATCCTATGTGAACCTGATCCCGACGCCGCAGGGCGGTACTCACGTCAACGGCCTGCGCCAGGGTCTGCTCGACGCCATGCGCGAGTTCTGCGAGTTCCGCAACCTGCTGCCGCGCGGGGTCAAGCTGACCCCGGAAGACATCTGGGATCGCTGCGCCTACATCCTCTCCATCAAGATGCAGGATCCCCAGTTTGCCGGTCAGACCAAGGAGCGGCTGTCGTCGCGCCAGAGCTCTGCCTTCGTGTCGGGGGTGGTGAAGGATGCCTTCAGCCTGTTCCTCAACAGCAACACCGAGCTGGCGGAGCAGATCGCCGAGATCTGCATCTCCAGCGCCCAGCGCCGGTTGCGTGCCGCCAAGACTGTGGTGCGCAAGAAGATCACTCAGGGCCCGGCCCTGCCCGGCAAGCTGACCGACTGCAACTGCGCCGACCCCATGCAGGGGGAACTCTTCCTGGTGGAAGGTGACTCGGCAGGCGGCAGCGCCAAGCAGGCGCGGGATCGTGAATTCCAGGCCATCATGCCCCTGCGCGGCAAGATACTGAACACCTGGGAGGTGGAGGCCGGTCAGGTGCTCGCCTCGCAAGAAGTGCACGACATCTCTGTGGCCATCGGCCTGGATCCTGACTCGGAAGACCTCTCCGGCCTGCGCTACGGCAAGGTGTGCATACTGGCGGATGCGGACTCGGACGGTCTGCACATAGCCACCCTGCTGTGCGCACTGTTCGTGAGGCACTTCCGCACCCTGGTCAATCATGGCCACGTCTATGTGGCCATGCCGCCGCTCTACCGGATCGACATCGGCAAGGAGGTGTTCTACGCCCTAGACGAGGACGAGAAGAACGGCGTGCTGCAGCGGGTCGAGGCCGAGAAGAAGAAAGGCAAGGTGATGGTGACCCGATTCAAGGGTCTGGGCGAGATGAACCCGAAACAGCTGCGGGAAACCACCATGGATCCCAATACCCGCCGCCTGGTGCAGCTCACCATGGGCGAGCTGGAGGAGGGGGACGAGACCCTGCAACTGATGGACATGTTGCTGGCCAAGAAGCGTGCCCCGGATCGCCGCGAGTGGCTGGAAGAGAAGGGCAACCTCGCCATCATCTAAGCCGTCGGCTGGCCCTGTACGGGCCAGCAAGCATTTAGCCGGAGTCGCCCTGTGGCGGCTCCCGAACAGAAAGAGAACTATCACATGAGTGATGCTATCGAGCTCAGTCTGGATGGGGTAGAGCGCCAGCCAATGCGCACCTTTACCGAACAGGCTTACTTGAACTACTCCATGTACGTCATCATGGACCGGGCCCTGCCCCACATAGGTGATGGCCTCAAACCCGTGCAGCGGCGCATCATCTACGCCATGAGCGAGCTGGGTCTGTCGGCCCTCTCCAAGCACAAGAAATCCGCCCGTACCGTGGGTGACGTGCTGGGCAAGTACCATCCCCACGGCGACAGCGCCTGCTACGAGGCCATGGTGCTGATGGCCCAGCCTTTCTCCTACCGCTACCCGCTGGTGGATGGTCAGGGCAACTGGGGGGCGCCGGACGATCCCAAATCCTTCGCCGCCATGCGTTATACCGAGGCGCGGCTGTCGCGCTTCTCCGAGCTGCTGCTCTCCGAGCTCGGCCAGGGGACGGTGGAGTGGACGCCGAACTTCGACGGCACCATGAAAGAGCCGGTGGTGCTGCCCGCCCGCCTGCCCCACATACTGCTCAACGGCATCACAGGCATAGCCGTGGGCATGGCGACGGATATCCCGCCCCACAACGCGCGGGAAGTGGCCTACGCCTGTGCCGAGCTGCTGGACAACCCCAATGCGGGGCTGGATGCGCTGATGGCGCACATTCAGGGGCCGGACTACCCGACCAGCGCCGAGATCATCACGCCGCGCGATGACATCCGCAAAATCTACGAGACCGGCAAGGGCTCCATCAAGCAGCGGGCGGTGTGGAACGAGGAGGATGGCGACATCGTCATCACGGCGCTGCCCCATCAGGCCTCAGGCGCCAAGATCATGGAGCAGATCGCCGCCCAGATGGTGGCCAAGAAGCTGCCCATGGTCACCGATCTGCGCGATGAATCGGACCACGAGAACCCGACCCGTCTGGTGATCATCCCCCGCTCCAACCGGGTGGATATGGAGGCGCTGATGGCCCACCTGTTCGCCACCACGGATCTGGAGAAGAACTATCGCGTCAACCTCAACATACTGGGGCTGGACAACCGTCCCCAGGTGAAGACCCTCAAGATGATCCTCTCCGAGTGGATCACCTTCCGCCGCGAGACGGTGCGCCGTCGCCTGCAATATCGCCTCGACAAGGTGCTGGCTCGCCTGCACATCCTCGAAGGCTTGCTGGTGGCCTACCTCAACATCGACGAGGTGATCGAGATCATCCGTACCGAGGATGAGCCGGGCAAGGTGATGGTGGAGCGCTTCAACATCAGCGAGACCCAGGCCGAGGCGATCCTCGAGCTGAAACTGCGCCACCTGGCCAAGCTGGAAGAGTTCAAGCTGCGCGCCGAGCAGGATGAACTGGCCATAGAGCGCGACAAGCTGGAACTGCTGCTGGGTTCGGAGCGCCGCCTCAACACATTGCTCAAGAAAGAGCTGCTGGCGGATGCCGAGAAGTACGGCGACGATCGCCGCACCCCGCTGGTGGAGCGCGCCAGCGCGGTAGCCTTGACCGAGAAAGAACTGACCCCGAGCGAGCCGGTCACCGTCATCCTCTCGGGTGCAGGCTGGGTACGGGCCGCCAAGGGCCACGACGTGGACGTGGAAGGCCTCTCCTACAAGGCGGGGGACGGTTATCTGGCCCACGCCTGCGGCCGCAGCAACCAGCAGGCTGTGTTCCTCTCCACCCTGGGACGCACCTATGCGCTGGAGGCTCACACGCTGCCATCGGCCCGCAGTCAGGGCGAGCCGCTCACCGGCCGCTTTGCGCTGGGCGCAGGCGAAGAGGTACGCCATCTGGTGATGGGCAACGAGGGGGAACCCTATCTCATCTGTTCGGATGCCGGTTACGGCTTCGTCTGCACCTATGACGATCTCATCGGCAAGAACAAGAACGGCAAGGCGTTGCTGACGGTGCCGGAAGGTGGCCTGGTGATGGCTCCCCAGAAGATTGGCTCGCCGGAGACCGATCTCTGCATGGCCATCTCCAACGAGGGGCGCATGCTGCTGTTCCCGCTCAACACCCTGCCAGTGCTCGGCAAGGGCAAGGGCAACAAGCTCATCAGCATTCCGTCGGCGCGGGTCAAGGCGCGGGAAGAGTTTATGGTGATGGCCGCCATTATTCCGCAGGGGCAATATGTCACCCTGTTTGCCGGCAAGCGCAAGCTGACCCTCAAGCCATCTGACCTTGACTACTACCGTGGCGAGCGCGGCCGCCGTGGCGCCAAGCTGCCCCGCGGTTTGCAGCGGGTGGATAGGATAGAGATAGAACCCACCGCAGGTACCGAACCGGCAGCCGGGGAAAACCAGGAAGGGTAATTAACAGAAGGGAGCGGAAGCTCCCTTCTTAACTATTACTCTATATAAAAATGCTCTTACCGCATGCTACATGAAATTAATATTCAGATTTATAAATTTAGCCTAACTTAGGCTACTTATTGATTGCTAGCTTACAAGAGTTGTCCAACGTAGATAAAATATGAAGTAGGGGTCTCGAATATCGAAGACATCGCTCTCCTCATCCCATTCGACAATATTGTCTCCAGCTGCGCCATTGACAATATTGCTGGAGTGTAAGCAAGCTCCTATTATACTAGAGCCACTAGGACAGTCTTTTGCGCACAAAGAACTTATTCTATCTAAAAGGTTTTGATATCTAAAAGTTAATTGAGGAGGTGACAATGAAAGCGCTTTAACTATGAATGTGTAAACATCACCTTGCCATCCATCCTTTGATATATATACCTTTCTATCAGAGCCTCTTGTTTTTGGGCCTTCCAACATTTTATCAGTTACAGAACTATAGTTTGTGGATAAAACGGTTCTTTTACATATTTTTTCTAAAATTTCTTGATCATCATGAAATTTGAATGGCTCAGTTGATGTTTCTCTTACATTGAGTTCGAAACATGAGTTCAAACAAAGATATTGCATCAATTGCGGCGAACCTGCAGCTTCAGAGGCTAATCGCTCTACCATAGCAGTACAGTCTGATATATTCAGCTTGTCAAAACCTTTATACGCAATTTTCTTTAATACATCTTCACCCCAGTAATCAAAATCAATTGAAAAAATTCTCCCTCTTAGGTCTGGGTTACTTCTTATTACATCATCTGAATGGTAAGGTACTGATGCACAAATAAACTTGCACCCTTTTCGCATGGCTTCTTTTATTTGCTTGGCGATTTCACCTTGAACATCTCTCGGTATATAATGAAAGTCGTCAATAAAAACAATGAAATCTGTATTTCCGATTTCATTTATCAATAGCTGTAGATAATCGGTAGAAAAAACCTCTGAATCAGAATGACTAGAGGTTCTGGCTGTTCCTATTGCAGCCTCTCCTTTGCCTTTTGCTAATAAAGGAATCCCCACTTCTCCTGCAATCTTTCCTGATATATTGCTAGAGGATGAGCTTCCAGTCGTTTTTGATGTTGAAATTGGGGTTCCGATTATATCAAAAACCCTGACCCAAATATCTTCTGATTTTCTTACACCTGCACCGGTAACTTGAATTAATGCTTGCTTTCCTAGTGTTTGTTCGACAAATACGGTTTTTCCTGATTTTGATGGTCCAGAGATAGAAATTAGCATTGACCCACTTTCTAAGACATCTTGTAGTTGTTGTTCCTTTTCCTCAAGATGGTCACTCACAAAGGTCCATGTTGGAAATTTCCCTGGTGTAAATACCTCTGTAGCTTTCATATAGATCCTATTTTGAGAAAACTTAAGGTTAGCGGTTTATGTGCGAAGCTAGACATTATCTTACAAAGGCTATCAGAATGTAGCGTTAGAAAACAATATGATAATGTCCATATTTTTGACAGAGATCTACATTCTATTAAGTTGTATGTTAACGTCGGGAAACAACCAGATTACCCGCTTACGATAAGCCAGTTTCGTCGTTCTCATTACTAAATGTCATCAGACGTTCGCGAAAACAGGTTGCCGCTATTCTGCTGGCAATCCATTTGTTTTGTATACCCATCCATAGCTACGGAGATTGTGGTGCGGCCGATTAGGCTTCGCTAATCGACCCTACTAGCCCCGGCTTGATTCAACCTTCTGTTGCTTGTCGATTGCTTCTGCCGTCATGGCTTGTTCCCCCTCATCCCCGACCCTTCTCCCGCAAGGGGAGAAGGGAGCTTAGGTCGCAGCTATTCAGGATGACGGCAACCTATGGGCTGGCCGTAGCTATCGAGGATGATGGCGAGCGGCTATTTGGAATAATCGCCGAGGTATAGAGTGGCTGTCATGGCTTGAAGCTGGCTCGATACAGTTCCCTCTCCCCTTGGGAGAGGGCCAGGGTGAGGGGAGCTAGCTGGTCGGGTGTAGCAACCAAGCTGCATCACACTGCTGACCACTCAGTTATTGAAATTCCACTTGATGGGCAGCTCAAGGTCGAAGACAAGCGCGCCTCCTTCGAGGCTAAAGGGCAGGCTGGTCTGGTGCTGCTCATATTCGTTGACGATCAGGCAGCACTCGAAGAAGTTGGATTCGTAGCTGAGGTGGGCCAGACCATGGGCGCCGTCTTGAGCGAGCTCGATGCGCAGCACCCGGGGCGGATGTTCCTGGCTGAGGTTGACCGCGGGATTGCCCTCATCGACCAGTCGCTCCAGCAGGGGGAAGAAATCCTGTCTGTGGGCCGCTATGGCCTGGGTGATGGCCTGCTCGAGCTCACTCTGGCTGGCGAAGGGGCCGCCGAGGGGGTAGCGGGTCTGGATCCTTTCCTGAGTCATGGCGTTTCCTCCTGAACTGAGATGTGGCAACAGTTTGGACGCTGCAGAGACCTGTAACCCGGAATCTGCGACCAGCGTGTTTTATCGCAAATTGTCGATGGCGCATCACGCAATAGGGGAGTCCTTGTCCTGATAGATGAAGCAATCCGTAAAATCGAAACCATGCCGATGTTTATAAAATATCAGGCAGGGATCCGGCCATTTTTCACCAGCGCCCGGCAGATGTTCTTGCACATCTTGCCAAAACGGTAGAGCTCATCGAAGGTGGGCGGGATGCCGCGGTTGATCTGATATTGCCAGTAGCTGAGATCCGTATCCACCAGCTCCATCAGCTTCTTGGGGCAGCCGATACAGGTGTTGTCCGGCCCGCATTTGAAGGTATCCGGTTGATAGAGCGGGAATTCTTGCTTCACGGCATCGATGATCTGCTGCATCGCTGTGATGCGGTCGGGTTTTCTGCTCACGCCTGGCCCCTGCTGCCTGTAGGAAGGATGCATTATATCCCTGAGAAAAATGGGGCCAATTAGGCTAACGAGGTAGTCCGGCCAGGATGTCCGCCGGCCAGATACCACAACGCCCGGCGGGCCGGGCGTTGTGGTACAACTCTGTGGACGGCGAAAACGCGCCCTAGAAGTCGTGATAGAGCGGCCAGCCGAGCAGGGGGTGCTTGAGACCGGCGCGCATCTCGACGTTGTCGAGCTTCTCCGGCGAGGCGTTCTCTTGTTGCAGCAGCTGGTACTGGCGCACAAAGCCGAGGGTATGCAGCAGGTTGGCGACAAACCCCTTGCTGAGCTCCTGACGCAGACCGGCGATCAACTCGCTTGGCAGCTCCGCCAGCAGCAGTTCCAGCTGGGCGGCCAGATAGTCGGTGTCGTACCAGGCTTCCTGCAGCACTATGTCTCGTGCCAGACGGCGTTTGAGATCCTGCTTCACCTTCAAGGGGGCCGCGCCGCTGCCATTGCCGCAGAGGATGCGATAGAGCAGGGCCTCGGCCAGCTTGTCTTCCATGGTGGGGTGGTCGTTCTCGCAGGCGAAGAAGTGCTGATCGATCAGGCTCATCAGACGGGCCTTGTTGTGCTCCACCAGCGCCTTCTCGTACTCCTGCCAGCCTTGCCACTCCTCCACGTCCGGCGGGCTGGAGATCTTGTCCAAGAGCCGCGCATCCACGTCGCCATAGAGGCTGTTGCCACCAGGCTGCTTGGCGCTGACCGAGATCAGCATGGACCAGCCCTTCTGGAACGGCTTGATGGGCCCCTCCGGCGCCTGCAGCAGGGCCAGCGCCTTGGCCGTATCCCGTTGCGACAGCTCCAGCAGCCCCAGGCTGACCACGCCGATCACGTCGTGGGCGGCCTGTTCCAGCAGGTGCATCTTGTACTTGTTGTAGTACTTGTCGGCGAACTTCAGGCTCATCAGCACCGCCTTGCCCTTGATCTGGCCAAGCTGCTGATCGCTCAAGTGTTCGCTCTCGCGACCAAAGCGCAGCACCTGGGTGAGAAAGGGGCCCTGATTGACATCGCGTATGGCTAGTTGCATGACGGGGCTCCTCAATCCAGGAAGCTGAACATGTCGTCGACTTCGGCGTACTCGTCGGAGGCGTCGTTCTTCTCTTTGGCCTGCATCACCAGCTCGCTGGCGAACTTGCTGATGATACCCTCCCAGGAGGAGTGCTCATTGCGCAGCAGTGCCTTGATGGCTTTCTCCACCTCGGGGGTCAGCTCGCGGATCAGCATCAAGAGGCTGCGCGGGTCATCCAGCGGGTAGTCGTGGGCATTTTCACTCTGCTGGCGGTCGCTGTAGGAGAGCGCCTCTTCCAGATCTTCCTCTTCGGCGTGCAGCGTGTCGTGGAAGCCCTCGTCATCGTCGAAGCGCTCACCGCGATAGAACTCGATGAAGGGGATGGCGAGGTAGAAGAGACCGGCCGGATCCTCGGCGATGCACTCCAGGATCTCCGCCTGCTTGGCGTCGCTGTCCTGGGTGCGGATCAGGTAGTTGAGGAAGTCGAAGGTGTGCTGCTGCAGCTCTTCGGCGTTGTTCTTGATCGCCTCTTCCCAGTAGAGGGGCTGCTGGCAGACGATGTCGCGGATCCGCTCCGGGGTCATCAGCTCGGAGATGATGGACGGGAACGACATGTCGTGCTGGCCGTTGATCTGGGTCAGGGTGACGATATCAATCTGTTCAATGACTTCGGCCAACTGGTCGTCGGACATTGTCTTGGCGATCAGCTCGAACTTTTCGCTGGCCTGTTTCGGCTCGATCACGGCCAGCTCTTTGATCTCGATGGCGGTAATTTCTATCAGACTGTGCATGCTTTGCCTCAAGTTAGAAACGTACTTCGTCGTACATGTCTTGATCGCCGTCGTCGTCACCATCACCGTTGTAGTCGGCGTCAGCGTTTTCCCCGTCTTCATCTTCGTCGTCACGCAGCTCGTAGTCGTCATCGGCACGGCGGCTACCGCGCGGCAGCGGGTTGTCGAGCTGGAACAGCACGGCGCAGGCTTCGATCAGCTGATCTTCGCTCTGGGCCCGCACCGCTTTCACCAGCGGCAGGTCGGCATTGTTGAACGCCACCGACACCTTGAACTCGTCCCATGAGGGTTGTACGCCGCTGCCGAGCCACTTGATCCACTCGGGTTTGGCCTTGGCTGGGAACTGCACCCGGCCATAGAGGGCCAGCGGCAGGTACTCGGGCATGAACTCCAGCATGCTCATGTCGGCCAGCAGCAGTGTCTTCATCTTGCCGGTGAACTGCTCAAGTGCCTTGGGCTGGTCCTGATCCCGGTAGGATTCGATATTCTCGCTGGCATCACTCATCAGCGCTTTGATCCGCGCCTGGTCCCATTTTTTCTGCATAGCGCCTCAGGGGTAGAATTGGTCCCACATCTCCTGCATGGCAGAAGCGGGATCGGTCACGATGACGTTGTTGAAATCCTTGATGAAAGCGGCCCGCTGTTTCGGGTCTGACAGCACTTCATAGGCCTGCTTTACCTGGTGCAGCTTGATGGCTGCCAGCTCTCGCTCTTCTTCGCTCGCCCCTAACAGCTTATCGGGGTGGTACTGGTTAGACAGCCGGCGATAGGCTTTTTTGATGTCATTTTCGTTGGCGTTGGACTTGACGCCCAGCACCCGAAAGTAGTTGTTCATGGCAGATCCTGCATCACTGGCATCTTGGAATTCACACTGCGGGCGCCTGATGGTGGAGCTTGAGAAACCAGGCACGGCAAAAACCCGTCATTTTAACGGAAACAGGCCAGCTCCGCCATGAATAGGAGGCGATATGGCAAGCAAGTTGCCAATAGCGAAAAAGCTCCAATCGATGCCATTTTGGCAACAAGAGGGCGGGGCATGTGTGATGGCGGGTGAAAAAACGCCCGGCAGGCCGGGCGTTGTCGGTTATTGGAGGCGGGCCCAGGCCAGACGCAGTTTCAGCCCCAGACCCGAACTCCAGCCTGTGGTGGTACTCACCACCTTGCCGTCCTTGACGATGAGGAAGCTGGGAGTAACGCTCACCTGCCAGCGGGCGGCGAGATCCCCCCGCTCATCGTTATGGGTCGGGAAGGTCAGCCCCTTCTTGCCCATTCCCTTGCTCAACTGCTGGGCGTTGCCGGAGCGCAGTGCCACCGTCAGCACGTTTTCACCGTCCTGCCAGAGCTGCTCCACCGTCGGTGTGGTGAAGCGGCAGACGGCACACCAGCTGGCCCAGTAGTAGACCAGCAGCGGCCTGTCCCGGCTCATGGCCTGCAGGTCGGCGGTGGTGCCATCTTGCAGGGTGAGGGTGGGCAGCGGGCCGTCTTCTGGCAGCGCCGGGCTGCGCCAGAGGTCCAGCGCCGTCGAGATGACCACGCCAAACAGCAGCAGCCAGAGCGCCTCCTTGCCCCAGCGCCGCCAGCGGGGCTGGGTGGTGATAGTCTCTGTCATGGTTTATCCCTGCTTGGCCAGTTCGGCTTTGACGATTTGCTCCAGCTCCTCATAGGGAACGGCGCCGGAGACCAGCTGGTTGCCGATCAAGGTGGCCGGTGTGCCCTGCACGCCGAGCAAGGTGCCGATGCGCAGGCTGTTGCGCAGCTCCTCGGTGGCCTTGGCCGCAGGCTTGAGGGCCAGGTTGTCGGTGGCCGCCAGCGCCTTGTTGATGTCCGCCTCGGTCAGCATGCCCTGCTTGCTCATCAGCTTGTCGTGCAGGGTGAGGAAGCGGGCGGGATCCTGCTGCCACAGGGTCAGGCTGTACTGGGCCGCCTTGGCGGAGCTCTGTCCCTTGAACGGCAGCAGCTTGATCACCAGCCCGACATCATTTGGATAGGCCTTCAGCAACCTGGCCAGATGAGGGTCTAACTGCTTGCAGTAGGGGCAGTTGTAGTCGGTGAACGACACCAGGGTCAGCTTGGGATTCTTGGCACCCAGGCGCGGGCTGGTGGGGCTGTTGAACAGCACATCCTGATTGCCCTTGATGAAGTTGCCAAGCTGGCTGGCCTGATCCGCCGCGTTCTGCTTCTCCCAGGATTCGGCAGCCTCGTCGAGGATCTTGGGGTTGGCCACCAGGGTTTCGCGGATCAGCTCCTTGATGCGGGCCTCCTGCTCCGGGGTGAAGGGAGCGGCGTGCAGGGCCGGGGCCAGCAGCGCGGCAGAGAGGGAGGCCAGCAGGGTCAGGGTACGCAGGGTCGGTTTCATTTGGTGTCTCCTTGAGAAGTGGCAATGCCTGCTTGCGCCAGGGTGGCAAGCAGGGTCGGACGGTCCAGCAGGGGCGAGAGGATCTCGCCACCCTGCAGGCCGGGCCCGTAGATCTGGTTGAAGGGAATGGCCACGCTGCCGCGCTGGCGCAAGAAGTCGGCGATGCTGGCAGAGGGACGGCTCCAGTCCCCGCGCAGGGCCACCACATCGGGGGCGCTCAGCGCTTTTTGCACGTCATCTCGCAGCAGCACATTGAATTTGTTGGCTTTACAGGTAATGCACCAGTCGGCGGTGACATCGACAAAGACCCGCTTGTTCTGCGCCAGCGCGTCCTGGATGGCTTGCTCCGAGAGCGGCTGCCAGTTGACGCTGTCCCGCTGGGGCTTGCCCTCCATGGTGAAGGCGCCGCCCAGCAGCAGGGCCCCGCCCAGTAGACAGGTGAGAGCCAGCCCCAGGGTCACGCCCCGCATGCCATGGCGCCACACCACGGCCAACAGCAGGGCGGCCAGCATCAGCGCCATCAGGATCAGCATCCAGAATTGGCCGACATGGTTGCCGAGCAGACTGAGCAACCAGAGGCTGGAGCCCAGCATCATCAGGCCGAGCAGAATGCGCAGGCGCCCCATCCAGCGGCCCGGCTTCGGCAGCCAGAGCGCGAGACGGGGGAAGGCGGCGATCAGCAGCCAGGGCAGGCTCATGCCGAGGCCAAGCGCGGTGAAGATGAGCCAGAGCTGACCGAGCGGAGCCCCGAGCGCAAAGGCGACCGCGGTGCCGAGGAAGGGGGCCGAGCAGGGGGTGGCCAACAGGGTGGCAAAACACCCCTGCAGGAAGTGACCGCCCAGGCTGTTGCCGCCCGTGGTGGCGAGGCGGGTATTGAGGTTGCTCGGCAGCCTGATTTCGAACAGCCCCAGCAAGTTGGCGCAAAACAGCGCCGTCACCACCACCATGAAGCCGATAAACCAGACGCTCTGGAACTGGATGCCCCAGCCGACCGCACCCTGGCTGGCGCGCAGCAGCGTGCTCATCAGTGCCAGCGCCCAGAAGGAGACCAGGATACCGGCGCTGGCCGCCAGGAATTGCAAACGAACCGGGCGGCGCTCACGGGTTTCCAACTGCAGTACCGACCCCAGCTTGAGTGCCAGCACCGGCAGCACGCAGGGCATCAGGTTGAGGATAAGGCCACCCAGCAGGGCGGCGCCCAGCAGCCAGAGCAGCGAGTGGCCCTGACTCGGCAGGGTCAGCGGGTCACCTATCTGGAACTCGCTCTGCCAGGCCTGTTCACCGTTGGCCAGTACAAACCCGAGTTGCTGGCGACGTATGTCGGGCGCATCGCCCTGCCAGCCATCGCTGACCGGAATGCGGGCGATCAGGGTGTTGCCTTGCACCTCCAGCTCGGGTTTGCCAAATTCGGCGCCCTCCAGCCGCTGGAGGAAAATCTGCGGCTCCTGCCAGCCCTGCGGGTTGTCGGCGGTCAGCTGCAACTGGTTTTGCCGGTAGCCAGCCTTGAGGGTGACGGTGCCAGGCATGGCTTGTGGCAGCTTGCTCATCGCCTGGGCGTAGGCAAAGTCGAACCCTTCCGGCGTAGTGCCATCCAGCGCCAGGGTAAAGGGGTAGTCGGTCAGTATGCAGACGTTGCTGCAGGTCGAAAGGCGCAGCGTGCCCGTCAGTGCATCGCTGCTGCTGTGGGCAAGCGTGATGGGGAGGCTGACGGCTTGCTGATAGCCCTGGGTCGAGATGCCGCTGACGTCAAATCGCTCCGGCACGGGCCAATGCCACTGCTGGGTGGCTTGAGGGGCATCCCAGAATATTTCAGGAGCTATGCCGCCTTCCCCCGGGTTCTGCCAATAGGTCTTCCAGCCGGACTCGAGCGCCAGGCTGAGCAGCACGCGAGTTTGGGCGGGATTGCTGGCGTCGGCTTGCAGCCGCACTTTTGCGTGATCGTTCTGGGGGCTGACAAGCCAGCCGGTATCGCTGGCCAATCCCATGGATTGCCACAGCAGGCCGCCCATCAACAGGGCAGTCTTGATCATGTTTGACATGTTTTTGTCTCTTGAAAATGGAAGTTAGGGTGGTGTAAACCGCGACTAACTCATTCTCGCCAGACACATAAAGTGAGGTGAAGCCGCCGTTCAGGCGGAGATATGTTGCGAGGGGGAGGCAAGGCGGGTGAGCGGCGCGACAGTGGCGCCAGCAGGGCAATCACGAAGGCGATGGCAAAGAAGATCTGTTCGACGCAGAGCAGGCTGGCGGCACTGAGCCACTTGCCATTGAGCTGGCAACTGCTCGGCTGGGGCGTCGCTGGTTGTGCATCGTCGGCATCGGCGCTGGAAGAGGGGAGGAGCTGTACCTGGCAACTGAGGGCCTGATCGAGCTGAGCCAGCCGGGCCAGCGGCTGGGCCGTGCAGTTGAGCACCAGAATGCAGACCAGCAGCAGGAGTCTTGTCGCCACGCGTTGTCGCAAAATCATGCTAGCCCTACCCTGTTGAATGGTGCATATCCTATCGATCAATAATGACAGGAGCAAGTCAGCAGGATTCGATGCGACCATATGCAACATCGGGGTGGTCGGTTCTGTTTGGCGAACGCTTGTTCGCTAAAAGGGGGACCAGTATACTGCGCCGAGTTAAAATCCGAGGTGTTCGATGCTCAAACTTGCCCGTGTGCTGCTGCTTACCCTGCTGCTCGTTTTCTGGTTCGTGTTTGGTCTGTTGCTCTGTCTGGTGCGTCCGCGTCATCCCAACAACGTCTTTGTCTTCGCCCGCATGTACCATGCGATCTGCCCGCTGCTCGGCCTCAAGGTCAAGGTCATCATACCGGACGAGGTCAAGTCGGTTGGCCCGGCGGTATACGTCTGCAACCACCAGAGCAATTTCGACATCTTCACAGTGACAGGTGCCGTCATGCCCGGCGTGGTGGCGGTGGGCAAGAAGAGCCTGCTGTGGCTGCCCTTCTTCGGCCTCCTCTTCTGGCTCTCAGGCAACGTGCTGATCGACCGCTCCAACCGCTCCCGTGCCATCGGCACCATAGGCCAGGTGGTGGATCGCATCAAGCATCACGGCACCTCCATCTGGATGTTCCCGGAAGGGACCCGCTCCAAGGGGCGAGGCCTGCTGCCGTTCAAGGCCGGCGCCTTCCACACCGCCGTGCAGGCGGAGGTGCCCGTGGTGCCCATCGTCTGCTCCAGCTACTTCGGCCAGATCGATCTGAACCGCTGGGACAATGGCGAGGTGTTGCTGGAAGTCATGGCACCTGTCTGCAGCAAGGAGCACGGCGCCGCCGGCATTCGCGAGCTGTCTGACAACTGCCGTGCCCGGATGGAAGCCAAGCTGGTCGAGCTGGACAGCAAGCTGGGTCGCCATCAAGCCGCCTGAGTCTGAACGAAAGATGACATAGAGGGAGCCGCTGGCTCCCTTTTTTGTTGGTTAAAATCACCACCTTGTTGGCAATTTTAACCAACAAATCCGGCTTGTATCTTGCGAATGAATCCCCATCTATTTGTAAAGCAACAATAAATTATCTTGGCATGGCTCTTGTAATGCTATGGGAAGAGATAGCCATCCCCATGAACAAGGAACCAGACCATGAGCGTATTTAGCCGCCTGACCGACGTGATCAATGCCAACCTGCACAGCCTGCTCGACAAGAGCGAAGAGCCGGAGAAGATGCTGCGCCTGATGATCGAGGAGATGGAGCAGGTCCAGGTCGAGATGAGAACCCAGGCCGCCCGCGTCATCGCCGAGCAGAAGCAGCTGGAACGCCACCAGCAGGCGCTGCAACACCAGATCCTGGAGTGGTCGGCCAAGGCCGAGCTCGCCATCCAGAAGGGGCGTGAGGATCTGGCCCGTGCCGCCCTCACCGAGAAGCTGGCCGAGGCCAAAAAATGTGACCAGCTGGAGCAGGACAAGGCCCGGGTGGCCGAGGTGCTGGCCCAGCTCACCGCCGACAGCGAGCGGCTGGCCGCCAAGCTGACCGAAGCCCGCGAGAAGCAGAAGATGCTGACCCTGCGCGAGCAGACCGCCCACAGCCGCATCCGTGCCCGCGCCCAGGTCGACAACCAGCGCATGCACGAGCTGATGGCCCGTTTCGACGGCTTTCAGGGGCGGGTCGATCAGCTGGAAGCCCAGCTGGAGGCGGCGACTCTGGGGCAGAATCCCTCGCTGGAGGCCCAGTTCCGCGAGCTGGAGCTGAACGACGAGATTGAGCGCGAACTGGCCCGGCTGAAGGGTCAGAAGGTGGAGGCATAAAGATGACGCCCTGGCCGAAGGACCTTGCCCATCGCAAGTTGACCGGGGTCTGCGCCGGCATCGCCAACGGGCTGGGGTTCTCCAGGGTGACGGTACGGATAGTGGCGCTGATCGCCCTGATCCTGATGCCGCCACTGACCCTGGCCGCCTATCTGCTGGCGGTGCTGATCATGCCGCCCCGTCGTGAATTGAAGCGCTGGCTGGACTGACCACAGGGTCCTTCAGCCGGCAAGAGAAGCCTGTGAGGAGCAGAACATGCTGGAATTTATCGTCTTGATGCTGGTGTTGGTGGCCATGGCGCTGGCGGGGTTTACCGTGCTGGCCATGCTGCTGGTGAGCGGCCTCTTCGTGCTGTTTGGGGCCCTGGCCGGCATGTTCGCTCTGATCATCAAGCTGGCGCCCTGGTTGCTGGTGCTGCTGGTGGTGTGCTGGCTCATCAGCAACCGGCGCAAGCAATCCAATACCTACCGTTAAGCCTCCCTGCTATCGGATCCTGCCTTGGCCACTGCTCGCAGTGGCCTTTTTTGTGGCCTCTTCATCGCCTGCTCGACAGCTGCCAGCCAGGGCTGGCTCCAGTCGACCCAGCCATCCGGCTCCCGCACCAGGCGCTCCTTGAAGGCCTTGCTCTGCTGCTTGAGGCGGTATTCGAGTCGCAGCGCCGCCCCCTTGTCACCCACCATCTGCTGCCAGACCAGTGTGAGCGGTCCCTTGCCGCGCAGGGCGCGGGATCCCTTGCCGCTCTGGTGCTGGCGCAACCGCCTTATCGGATCCGTGCTGATCCCCGTATAGAGCAGGCCGGTCGCGGTGCGTACCAGATAGAGGGACCACTGGCTGGTTGGGGGTGAGCTGGTCGGTTCTGTGTCCATCGCTGCTTTTCTCATTCGATCTGTCTGTGCCAAACTCAAGAGCAGTCCAAGGAGGTGCGATGCGAGTCTGGTTCTGGTTGTGGTGCCTGTTGTCGGTCCCGGCTCTGGGGGAGACGATCCGTGTTTATGATTACCATCAGCATCCCCCTTTCATGACAGGGGAGAAGACGGGGCTGAGCCGGGATCTGGTCAAGTATCTCAATGAAAGGCTCGGCGGAGAACCCAGGCTTGAGCTCTGGCTGGTAAATCGGGCCAGATTGGCGCTGGAGATGTCGGATCCCGGCTTTGATGGCCTGGTGGCCTGGGTCAATCCCGCCTGGGTGGGGGATCCCCAGTGCGAGCGCTATCTGTGGACCTTTCCCATCATGCGTGACACCAACGAGCTCATCTCCAGTGCGGCCAGACCCATCACCTATCGCAGCCCGGATTCCCTCAAGGGGCTGATCTTCGGTGGCATAGAGGGCTATCGCTATCAGGGGATCGATGATGCTGTGGCCCGGGGCGAGCTGGTGCGCCACGATGCCAAGAAGGTCAAAACCAATTTCAGCCTGCTGATGCGGGGCCGCATCGATGTGACGCTGGTGCCGGGTTCGGCACTCTCTTTCTTCATTCATGATGCCTATGAGGGCAAGCTGTTCGTCTCGCCCTTTCCCCAATCCAGCTATACCCGTCACCTCTTGCTGCCGAGATCCCGCAGCGAGCTGCATGCCCGGCTGAACGACATCGCCGAGCAGATGGACCAGGATCCCGCGTGGCACGCCATCCTGGAATCCTATCGTGGCAGACCCTGAGCAGGGTTGCCGGCCCTGCGCCTGAGTTTGTGCAGCGGCAGCAGGCTCACCAGCAGACCCGCCCAGACAAAGGCAAATCCCACCGACTTTACCGGATCCGCCGTCTCGCCAAACCAGAAGAGGGCGAGCAGGAAGGCGAGGCTGGGTTCTATATATTGCAGCAATCCCACTGTGCTCATGCGGGTGCGCGCCACGGCGTAGCAGAACAGGCCCACCGGCAGCAGGGTGGCGGGGGCGCTGCCCATCAGCAGCAACCGATCGGCCCAGTCACCGGCCATGAACTGGCTCATGCCGCTCAGGGCCAGAGCGCCGATGATCAGCAAAGCGACCGGCAGCTGGACCAGGGCCTCGAGATAGAGGCTGACGCCGGCGTCGTAGTGCACCTTCTTCTTAAGCAGGCCGTAGAAGGCGAAGTTGGCCCCCATGATGAGGGAGAACCAGGGCAGCTGGCCGTAGGAGAACAGCATGTAGGCCAGCCCCGCCAGCGCCAGGGCGACCGCCAGATGCTTTTGCGGGGTGAGCCGCTCCTTGAGGAAGAGCACGGCGAACACGATATTGAACAGCGGCGTCATGAAGAAGGCGAGGCTGGTGGCCAGCACCTGACCCGTGGTCAGGCACCAGGTGAACATGCACCAGCTGATGGACATGATGGGGCCCGCCAGCAGTATTAGGCCGAGTTGACGGGGTTCACTGCGCAGGCGCGCCCAGGGCACCCGGTAGCCGAGCAGGGCGAAGAGGGTGCCCAGCAGTACCGCCGACCAGAGGACACGATGGGAGAGCAGCTCCCACATGTTGACCTCCGGCATGAACTGGTAATAGAGAGGCAGCATGCCCCACAGCACGAATGAGAGGGCCGCGCTGCCGGTGCCCATCCAGTTCTTCATCTCTTTCCGTTTATTAAATTAAACATTTGTGGTCGCATGATAAGTACCCGCTGACGCTTTCACAAGCAGGATGGAGGGGGAAATTCTGTTACTATCGGGTCCATGAACCGACTCGATACGCTGTTTGAACAGATCCGGGCCTGCCGGTTATGTGAGGCTCATTTGCCGCTGGGGCCACGCCCGGTGATCCGTGGCGCCGAAAGTGCCCGCTTGCTGATCATCGGCCAGGCACCCGGTACCCGCGTGCATGCCAGCGGCATCCCTTGGGATGACCCCTCCGGCGATCGGCTGCGTCACTGGCTCGGCGTGGATAAAACGACCTTCTACGACGAGTCCCGCATCGCCATCATGCCGATGGGGCTCTGCTACCCCGGCAAGGGCAAGTCGGGGGATCTGCCACCCAGACCCGAGTGTGCGCCTACCTGGCACGACAAGGTGTTGATGCTGCTGCCCAATATCGAGCTGACCCTGCTCATCGGCCAGTATTCTCAACAGTACTATCTGGGCAAGGCCAGCAAAGGCTCGCTCACCGAGACGGTGCGTAGCTGGGCCGACTATGGTCCCGCCTGGCTGCCGTTGCCGCACCCGTCCCCGCGCAACACCTTCTGGCTCAAGAAGAATCCCTGGTTCGAGCAGGGTGTGCTCCCCCATCTGCAGCAAAGGGTCGCCCCCTTGCTGGTGCGACCCTAATACTGGCCTCTGCGTCAGACAGCAGGTTCCGTCAGCGGCTTTGGTTTGCTGCGGGCCATGGCAAGCAGCGGGATTATGATGCACAGGCAGCCCAGCAGCAGCGGCAGACCCGGCTGCTCGTCGAACAACCAGACCCCGATGGCGACCGCCATCAAGAGCCCCGTGTATTCCGCCGAGGCGATCTTGCTCGCCTCGGCCTTGCGATAGGCCACCACGCACAGCCCGGCATAGACCATGATCAACGCCGATGAGCCGAAGGCGGGCCACCACATCTGCCACTGCCAGTCTCCCCCTTCCCACCAGGCCAGCGCCAGTATGAAGGGCATGCTCAGCACGTTGGTGAAGAACAGGGTCTGTGCTATGGGCTGCTTGAGCGGGATCCGCTTGATCAGCAAGTTGTTGAGCGCCATGGAGAGCGCCACCCCGAGCGCCGCCAGCGCGGCCCAGTTCACCTCGGTCGGCCGCAGCACGATCAGTACCCCGATAAAACCGATGAGCGCGGTCAGCACCTTCTGGCGGGAGATGGCTTCCCCCGCCATCCATACCGCCAGCGGCACCATCATCAGCGGGGCCGCATAGAAGAGGGCGTTGGCGGTGGCGAGCGGCAAGCGGGTGAGGGCAATGACCATCAGGCAGACGCCGACCGCCCAGATGTGGGCCCGCAGCAGATGCCACTTGAGCGCCACCGGCGGGTTGCGACGCCAGGACCAGAGCAGCCAGGGCATCAGCAAGAGGGCGGCGGAGAGCTGGCGAAAGAAGACAAACTGGAACACCGGCTGGCTCGGCTCCAGCACCTTGACCAGCGCATCGGAAAAGACCGCCACCATGTTGCCCAGCACCAGATAGAGGATACCGATCCCGACTGCATTCATATCACCTCCCATATCAGATGAGGGCAGGGTAGCGCGGGGTCAGTTATCCAGTAAAATGATAAAAAATCACCATCTATGAGAATTTTGGATAATGAAGCTGCCTCCCCTGCGCGCCGTTCAATATTTCGAAGCGGTCGCCCGCCTGCTCAGCTTTTCCCGTGCGGCCCTCGAGCTGAACGTCAGCCAGAGTGCGGTCAGCCACCAGATCCGCCTGCTGGAAGATTTTCTGGGTGAGCGCTTGCTGCTGCGCCAGGGGCGGCTGTTGTCACTGACCGCCCAGGGGGAGGTTTACTTCGAAGGCATAGCGGCCGGGCTCGGCCAGATCGCCCAGAGCAGCGAGCAGCTGCGCGGCGGTGGCGAGATGCGGCTGCGGCTCGCGGTCTACAGCTCGTTCGCGGTGAAGTGGCTGATCCCGCGTTTGGCGGGGTTGCGTCAGCTCTATCCCGAGCTGGATTTGAGCCTGGAGATGGTGGCGGAAGATCCCGAGCTCTCCGATCGGGTGGCTGACTGTTTCATCACAGTCTCGCCCCACGGCCGAGGTTATTGCCACGATCTCATCTACCGGGAGCGGCTGTTCCCGGTCTGCAGTAGGCGGCTGCTGCAACAGCTGGAGGGGGAGTGGCCACAGGCCATCTGGCAACTGCCGCTCTTGTCGGTGCAGTCCATCTACAAGGCGCGGGGGGAGGATTGGCAGCGCTGGGCCAAGGCGGGCGGCCTGGTCATTCCGGACGAGGCGCGGATGCACCACTTCAGTCATGTGCTGCTGGCGATGGAGGCGGCGGCCTGGGATCAGGGGGTGGCGTTTGTGAACGACTACATGCTGCGGCCGGATGATCCCCAGCTGGTGGCCTTGCCGGTACACCAGCTGGAGACGGGGGATGCCTTCTACTTTACCTGCAAGCGCTCCCGGGCCCATGAGCCCGCCATCAGCCGGTTGCGTCAATGGCTGATGATGGAGACGCGCCAGAGCATGGCACTATAACCGCTTGGGCTATCAGGCTTTCTTGAACTGGCTCAGGATAAACAGGCTGGTGGCACAGACCACCACGGAAGGGCCAGCCGGCGTGTCTTGATACCAGGAGAGGCTGAGCCCGCCCAATACCGCCAGACAGCCGATCAGCGCGGCAAAGCCGGCCATCTGCTCCGGCGTCTGGCTGAAGCGGCGTGCGGTGGCGGCCGGAATGATCAGCAAGGAGGTGATGATCAGCGCGCCGACAAACTTCATGGCCACGGCGATCACCAGCCCGATCAGCAGCATCAGCACGCAGCGCAGCACATCGACCCGGATCCCTTCCACCCGTGCCAGCTCTTCCGAGATGGTCATGGAGAGCAGGGGATCCCACAGGCGCCACAGGGTGAGCAGCACCAGAGCGCCGCCGCCGTAGATCCAGAGCAGATCCACCGGTTGGACCGAGAGCAGGTCACCGAACAGGTAGGCCATCAGATCCACCCGCACGTTATCCATAAAACTCAAGGTGACCAGGCCGAGCGACAGGGCGCTGTGGGCCAGGATGCCGAGCAGGGTATCGGTCGCCACCTGCTGGTTGCGGCTCATGATCACCAGCAGCATGGCCATGGCGAGGCAGCAGACCACCACCGCCAGGGTGAGATCCACCTGCAGCAGTATGCCGAGTGCTATGCCGAACAGGCAGGCGTGGGAGAGGGTGTCGCCAAAATAGGCCATCTTGCGCCACACCACGAAGCTGCCGAGGGGCCCGGCCAGCAGGGCTATGCCGAGGCCGGCCGCGAGGGCATATAACAGAAAGCTGTCCACTTGAATGTCCTTAGCTGCGCTTATTGATTGCGAGACGGCAGGCGGATGACGGGGGCCTGCTCATCGTGATGATGGTGTTCGCCGTCGCAGTGATGATGGTGGGTATAGACCGCCAGCACCTCCTGCTCGGGGCGCCCGAACAGGCGGGCAAATTCGGGGTGGCGTGCCACGCTTTCCGGCTCGCCGTGACAGCAGACGTGACGATTGAGGCAGATCACCTCATGGGTGCTGGCCATCACCAGGTGCAGGTCGTGGGAGACCATCAGCACGGCGCAGTTGAACTCGGCCGCCAGCTTGCTGATGAGGGCATAGAGCTCGATCTGACCGTTGATGTCCACCCCCTGCACAGGCTCGTCGAGCACCAGCAGCTCGGGCTTGACCAGCAGGGCGCGGGCCAGCAGCACGCGCTGCATCTCGCCGCCGGAGAGCTTCTGCATCCGGTTGTCCAGCAGCCCCTGGGCGCCAACCCGGTTGAGCGCCTCCTCGATGGAGAGACGGCCATTCTTGCCGAGCTGCAGGAAACGGCGCACAGTCAGCGGCAGGGTGGGATCCAGATAGAGGCGTTGCGGCACATAGCCGACCCGCAGATCGCGACGGCGCAGGATCTCGCCGGTATCCGGGGTGAGCAGGCCCAGCACCAGCTTGCTCAGGGTGCTCTTGCCCGCCCCGTTGGGGCCGACCAGGGTAGTGATTTTGCCTTTATTCAGGGTAAAGGAGACCTTGTCGAGCACGAGTCGTCCGTCGAACGAAAGACAGACCTCTTTCAGCTCCACCAGTTGGGTCATGACAGCTCCGGGGTTTACAGCCTGTGAGAGTTATAATATAACAACAGTGTTGGTTTGTTATATTATCACACACTCACTTCCTGACGAGATCTCTATGCGAATTCTTACACTGATCACTGCCCTGCTGGCAGTGAGCCTGCCTGTCCGTGCCCTCGAGGTGCTGACCACCATCAAGCCCCTCGGCTTTATCGCGGCCGCGATCACCGATGGCGTGAGTGAACCCAAGGTGTTGCTGCCGACCGGCGCCTCTCCCCACGACTTCTCCCTGCGCCCCTCCGATATTCGCAGTATTCAGGATGCCGACCTGGTGGTATGGGTCGGTCCCGAGCTGGAAGGCTTCATGGCCAAGCCGCTGGCCAAGCATCCCCATGTGCTGACGCTTACCCGGGTTGAGGGGATGCCGCTGTTCGACTATGCCAAGCAGGCAGGGCACGAAGAGCATGCCGATGAGGGTCATGATCACGATGGACACGAGGGGCATCATCACGAAGGGGTGGATCCGCACATCTGGCTGGGGCCGACCCAGGCACTGGTCATCGCCAATGCGCTGAGCGAGACACTGAGTGCCCAGGATCCCGCCAATGCCGAACGTTATCGCGCCAACCTGCTGACCTTCAAGGCCAAGGTGGATGCCAAGGACAAGCTCATCGCCGAACAGATGAAGGCGGTGAACCAGAAGGGCTACTTCGTGTTTCACGAGGCTTATGGCTACTGGGAACGTCACTACGGCATGAGCTCCAAGGGGCACTTTACCGTGAGCCCGGAACGCCGTCCCGGCGCCAAGACGCTGGTGGAGATCCGCAAGGCGCTGCAGGAGAAACAGGCGAGCTGCATCTACGCCGAGCCGCAATTCTCCCCTGCCGTGATTGAGTCGGTGGCCCGCAACACCGGCGCCAAGGTATTGCTGCTGGACGAGGTGGGCGAGCAGGTGCCGCTCGGACCGGATGGTTATCCCCAGTTCATGCAACAGCTGGCCGACGCCTTCGCCCAGTGCCGCTGAGCCACCCCTGGCTCATCCCATGGGGTTGCCTGCGCCAACTATACTGACCTCCAGCATCTGACATGGAGGGTTAAGTATGAAATGGCTGCTCATTCCCACCTGCACGTTGGCACTGCTCTGTGCCAGCGTGCAGGCCTCTCGCCTCTCCGAATACATCGCCAGTCCCGAGTTGAGGGCCAAGTTGCAGGAGGTCTATGGCGGCAGGGCGATCCAGCGGGCCGAGGCGTTTTCCCGCCTGCTTACGCCCCGGGCGGGCACCACGGATCAGCAGAAGATCACGCTGGTGAACACCTACTTCAACAACCTGACCTACAGCGATGATCCCAGACTGTGGGGGGATGAGGACTATTGGGCCAATCCGCTGGAGTTTATCGGTGCCCGGGGCGGGGATTGCGAGGATTACAGCATCTCCAAGTACTACACCCTGATGGAGCTGGGGGTGGATGAGAAAAAGCTGCGGCTGGCTTACGTCAAGGCGGTGAAATACAACCAGTTTCATATGGTGACGCTTTATTTTCCAACGCCCAAATCCGATCCGCTGGTGCTCGATAACATCAACAGCCGGATCCTGCCCGGCAGCCAGCGAACCGATCTCATTCCCGTTTACAGCTTCGATGCCAAGAGCATCTGGATCATGAAGTCGCGCCGTGAAGGCACGCTGGCGGGCAGTGCCGATCGGTTGGCGCAGTGGACATCGATGAAGACCCGTTTCTCCAGCGAGCAACTGCGCTCCCCCCGTCGCCAGCTATAGTTTTCCCGCCGCTTTCAACTCCGCGAAATATTTTGCCGCGCCCGGATGCTGTTCGATGCTCAGCACCGGGCCTGTTTTGTTGCGCGCCTTGTGAAACAGGTTGGCATAACCATAGGTCTGCTCGTTGAAGCTGGTCTGCTGGGTCAACATGGCCCGGGTCAGCCGGTAGACGTCCGCCTCCGGCGTGGCGGCATTGGTCACCAGGGTGGCCGCGATGGCAAAGGTGGGGGTCGCCTTCAGATTGCCGGGATAGATGCGGGCAGGCACCTGGCTGCGCTGGTAGTACTTGACCCCCTTGAGCAGTTGGTCCCGAATCTCTCCCTCGATGGGCAGAAAGCGGATGGCGCAGCGCTTGGTGGTATCGAGCACTATCCGGTTCGGGTGTCCCATCACCAGACCGTAGGCATCTATCTGTTTGCTGCAGAGTGCCTCCGCCAGATTGCCTGCGCTCTTCAGATCGAGATCCTGCTCCTTTGCTCCCAACAGGTTGAACAGGGCCAGGGCCGTCTGGCGAGTGCCCGAGCTCTTCAGCCCCATGTCGATGGGCGCCAGCTTGAGCTGCGCCAGCGTGGTGATGTCGCCATCCGCCCGCACCACTATGGTGAAAGGCTCGGCGTGGGTGGCGAATAGGGCTCTCAGTTCGGGTTGCGGCCGACTGGCATAAGGCCCCAGGCCTCGGCTGGCCTGATAGAGCCAGTCCGATTGCACCAGGGCATAGGGTATCTGCCCTGCCTGCAACTGGCGCAGATTCTCGATGGAACCTGAGGTGGCCTGCAGCTTGCATTGCAGCTCGGGGTCACTCTTGTTGGCCAGCCGGCAGAACTCTTTGGCGACCTGATGATAGATCCCCTGCTCACCGCCGGTGGCGATGATCATGGGGCTGGCCAGCAGCGGCAGCGGCCACAGCAGGGCGAGCAACAACCCGAGTCTGTTCATGAGATCTCCTTGCTGGCGTAACCGTCTATGCCCCAGCTGCGCAGGGTGTCGATATCCTGGATCTCGCTGGCTTCTGCCAGCAGGGTGTAGCCCGCACTGTGCAGGCATTGGGCCACCAGATTCCAGTAAAGAGGAGCCTGGGTTGGCTGGCAGCTGATGAAGACGGGATTGATGGGGTCGAGCTGATTGAAGGTGTCGTTGGTCATGGGAATGGCGCTGAACGCCATCTCGACGCCCTGCTCCTGCAAGGTGGCGAGCCGTTCTGCCCCGAGGGGCGGGAAGTTTGCCAGATCCCAGCGCCAGTCGAGGGTCTTGCCTCTGCCCTTGGCAAGCAGCGGGGCGAATTGCGCCCAGTCAGCATGATTGAGCAGGCTGAGGGGCAGTTGCAGTCCCTCCACCGGATGATGCAGCCAGAGGTCGAGCAGGTGCTGGAGCTCGTCCGGCGAGCTCTCCTGCGAGGGAGAGAGGGTGGGGATGAGGCGGCTGTAGAGGCGGATGCTGCCCTGGGTGGAGAAGAAATGCTGTTGTTGCAGGCCGTCTCCCCCCTCGGTCAAGCCCTGCAGGGGCTGAGGGGCTGTCGTCGTCTGCTGCTTGCCGAGCTGGGTGATCTTGAGCCGCTGTTGCAGCAGATCCCGCTTGCGCTCCGAGACCAGCTGGTTGACCGAGATGACCAGCTCCTTGAGATCCTGCAGCCAGGGAGAATCCAGATTGCCGCTGAACTGGCGTTTGCGGATCCTGACCAGTTGCTGGTTGATGAGTTCGAGGGGGCGCAGCAGGCGGCCGCATACCCAGGAGATCACCAGAGTAAACACCAGCAGGCCGGCGAGCAGGGCCAGGCCGGTGCGGCTGATGGCATTCCACAGGTGCTGATAGGCGTAGCCTTTGTGTCCCTCGAGCGTGAGGGTGCCCAGCATGCGCCAGCCATCGGTCAACTCCTGCTCAATTTTGACCGGCGGCATGTCGATAACGAAAGGGAGCCAGCTCGGCACATTCTGCTGGGCTGTGTGAAAGACCTTCTGGAACAGCAGTTGACCGTCGGGGTCCAGCAGGGTGACCGAGCTGACAAAGCCACCGTCGAACATGGCGTTGACTATGGTTTCGGCCAGCACCTTGTCATCGTTGAGCAGGGTGCCTTGCAGCACCAGGCCGAGGGCCGTGATGGCCGTTTCCAGGTTGGCCGACATCTGGTCGAGGATGGACTGACGTACCGTGGTGACCTCCAGCATGAACAACAGGGCGGCACCGATAACGAACAGGATCAGGATGATTCGGTTTAACAGTTTTGCTAACGACATATCCACTCCATGGAAAAGTTATCGCAACATCATGAAACCTTGGGTCAAACACAATCGGACCCGGTTCTTAAAAATAGGAAAAAAATGGTTAAAAAAGACGATCATTTCTGCCCATAGCGGAATGTTATGCATAAAATGTGAGGTTCATGCAGATTGCTATGAACTAATTGTGAGTATTTAGGTCAAACAATCAGTTTTATACGGTTCTATAGCAAACAGACTGACCACTAACACCCTTGGATCTAATGACAGGATAGCGGATGAAACGTCTCCGTCCCTTGGTAGCACAGGCTGCCAATTGGGAACCCCCGGTTCCCCGCAAGCATTTTTACGCCATGTTACTGCTCACGGCCATGACGCTGTCAGCGGTAGCCATATTGCCGGCACCAGGTGACATCCTGGAGCGGCCATTGCGTCTGGAGTTGCCCATTGCCACCAACGGCACGGCAACCAACGAAGACAATACGGATTTTAACGACATCCCGGATCATGAGCTGGTGGAAGCCGCGACCCCGGAAGATGACATCCCGACCGATGCCACTCCCCAGTGGCAGGACTACAGGGTGCGCAACGGTGAAAACCTGACCACCATCTTCAACAACCTGGGGCTCTCGACCACCACCCTCTACAAGGTGTTGGATGCGGATGGCAAAAACAATCTGGCCCGTCTCAAACCCGGTCAGACCATAGAGTTGCTGATCGATCAGGACAACATACTGCAACAGATGAAGATTCGTCTGAACATCAAGCAGACCCTGATCCTGGAGCGCACCGATGACACCTACAGCGCCAGCATGCTCAATGAAGAGGTGCAGTGGCAGCAGAAGAGTTATGACGGCGTCATCAACGGCAGCTTCTATGTCAGTGCCCGCAATGCGGGGATCCCGGCCAACCACATCCAGAAGATTGCCAACCTGTTCCAGTGGCGGTTGAATTTCGCCAAGGATCTGAAAAAGGGCGACAAGTTCAAGGTGCTGGTCCGTCAGGAGACGGTCGAGGGCAAGAGCACGGGCAACACCCAGCTGCTGGGGGTCGAGGTGTTCAATCAGGGGCAGGGCGTCTCGGCCTGGTTGTCGGAAGATGGCAACTATTATGACGGCCAGGGCAACAGCCTGGAGCGCGGTTTCCGCCGCTATCCGACCCACAGCCGTTATCGGGTCAGCTCCAGCTTCAACCCGAATCGTCGCCACCCGATTACCGGTCAGGTTCGCCCTCACGAGGGCACCGACTTTGCCCTGCCGGTGGGCACGCCTGTATTGGCTACCGGTGACGGTGTCGTGCTCAAGGCCACCAGTCACCCGCTGGCCGGTACCTATGTGGTGATCAAGCACGGTCGTACCCTGATGACCCGTTATCTGCACCTGAGCAAGTTGCTGGTGAAAACCGGCCAGAAGGTGAAGATGGGCGACAAGATTGCGCTCTCCGGCAACACGGGCCGTTCCACCGGTGCCCACCTGCACTACGAGGTGCGGATCAACAACCGCCCGGTCGATGCCATGAAGGTCAAGCTGCCGATGGCGGAGCCGCTCTCCGGCAAGGCCAAGCGCCAGTTCCTCGCCAAGGTGAAGAGCTATCGCAAGGAGATGGAGGCAGGCTGAGGCCGGTTTCCAGCCGAATAGAAAAAGGCCCCGCCACATTGGCGGGGCCTTTTCGTTGGCGCCATGGGCGGATCAGTAACCCTTGTCGAAGTCTATCTTGCCGTCCAGCGGCTGACCGTCGATGAAGCGGATGTAGTTGCGCACGAAGATCTGGGCCACATCATCGGGGAAGCTGTAGGCGCTGTTGTGCGGGGTGATGATGAGGTTGGGCTGGCCCCAGAGCGGACTGTCGGCGGGCAGAGGTTCCTGCTCGAACACGTCCAGCACCGCCATGCCCAGCTTGCCGGTACGCAGGGCGGTCAGCAGATCGCCTTCGTTGATGGCATTGCCGCGACCGACGTTGAACAGGATGGCGCCCGGCTTGCAATGTTCGAAACGGGAGGCGGTAAACAGATGATGGGTCTCGCGGGTGGCGGGCAGGACGCTGACGATGACGTCGGCCTGGGCCAGCATCTTGTTCAGCGCCGGCAGCTGATACACCTGATCGAAACCGGCCCGCTCACGGCCGCTGCGGCTGACGCCGAGCACCTTCATGCCAAAATGCTTGCCGGTGTGGGCCAGGTGCTGGCCTATGCTGCCGGTCCCCAGGATCAGCAGGGTGCGTCCCTTTAGCCCCTGATACGGGTGGCTCTGCCACAGCCGCTGCTTCTGCTGCTCCCGGTAGAGCGGCAGCTGGCGCATCAGGCTGAGCAGGTGGCCGAATACATACTCGCTCATCAGCGGGCCGAAGATGCCGCGTACATTGGTAAGTTGATAATCGCGGCGGCAGCTGGCATCCAGCAGCACGTCGACGCCGGCATAGGTGGACTGGAACCAGCTCAGCTTGTTGGCCCTGGCCAGCAGCGGCTTGGCCCGCGCCGGCTCGGCCATCAGTATGTGAGCCTCTCCGATCAGTTTCTCGGCATCGCTCTGGCTGTCGGCTCTCAGAATGCGCAAATGGGGGAGATGGGCCGCCTTGAGCAGGCGCTCGTAGTGCGCGTTGTCCTGGCTGAGCAAAAGAAGGGTACGTTGACTCATACTCTTGTTCCTTATCAGATTTGCGGCGCGGGAGAGAGGCCGCTCTGTGTTTATCTTACCCGAGTTGATCGGGCAAGATAGTCGACCGGGCCGCTTTATTCGTTTTCGCGCGGCCCCTCGTGGGCTACAATCTGCCCCACATTTTGCAAAGGATCCGACTCCAGTGTTTGGTGACAAGTTTTATAAGCGACTGGCCGAGCTACAGCCTTGGCAACAGACCGTCTACACCCTGGCGCTGGCGGAGCGCATGTACCCCAACTATGCGCTGTTTGCCCAGGCATCCGGCTTCGGCGATGCCAAGGCGTTTCGCAACGCGCTGGATCAGATGTGGAACTACCTGACGGTAAAGGGATCCCGCGTCAATCTGGGGGCCATCCTGGAGGCGTTTGAAGTCTACATTCCGGAGCCAGGCAAGTTTGAATCCTACGGTGCCTATCCGGCGCTGGACGCCTGCGTGGCGCTGGGGTGTGCCTACAACTCGGTGATCTGCCGGGTCGGCGAAGAAGCCGAAGACGCCAGCCATGCCTCAGTGGGAACCGTGGCCGGTTTCATCGAGATGCTGGAAGAGCGCGACATGACCGAAGAGGAACTCTACGAGCACGAGTACATCGAGGCCGAGCTGGAGTTTCAGGTCGAGCTGCTCAAACGGGTGGCCCACGAGCGTGACAGCGACCGCATCCTGGCGATCAGGGTATTTGCGGCCCAGGACGGTGTTTCCAACATAGGCATCAGCCTGGACGAGTGACATCGCACGGGATCTGTCGAAAAAGTCCCCATAGAAAAAAGCTCCCGGCGGGAGCTTTTTTTATGCCTGCTCCCTTCTCATGCCCGTTCTTCGGTGAGCGGTCTGACGCTCAGCACGGGGGCGGCATCTATGCCATCGGCATTCATCATGGCCGAGATACGCTGCAGGGAGGAGAGCAACAGGCCTTGCTCCCAGATTTCCAGCGCCTGAAAACGCTGGATGAAGCTCTCTTGCAGCGGGGTCGGCGCCTGGGCCAGCAGGGCGCGGCCTGCGTCAGTGAGTGTCGCGTGGACCTTGCGCTTGTCGGTTTCACTGCGAATGCGCTGCACCAGCTGGCGGCTCTCGAGACGGTCCATGATGGTGGTCGCGGTAGCCTGGCTCATGTTGGTGTGATCCGCCAGCTGACGCATGGAGATCTGCCCCAGCTCGTTGATCCCCTTGAGCAGCAAGAGCTGCGGCGATGTCAGCCCGGCTTCCTTGATCAAGCGCTTGGAGTGCATATCGATGGCACGAATAATCTGGCGCAGTGCGACCAGCACTTCATCATGTTTTTCCATGGGATCTGAGTCATTGGGGGGCTGTTGAGAGGCGCAAAATTCTCCGCCTAATTCCTCATCAGGTCAATATGGTTTTTGGTCTAATGATTTCTGCTCTAATGGTTTTTGTGTTAGGTTGTCCGCCGTTTTCCGGATTTTAACCCGATATTTGAGGAGCGAGATGATGAATAACGATCTGGACATCAAGTCTCTGGTTGCCGAGCTACGGGTGGTCAGAGTGCGTTACGAACTGCCTGATACCTCGGCTTTCGTGCGTTATCAGCCCGCCTATGACGAAGACCCCAACACCCTCAAGGTGCACCACTATGATGGTGAGCTTCCCCTCTCCTGCAGCGAGACTGGTGCTTTCAACCTAAAGGAGTTGGTGAACGAATTACGTTATGCCTATGTGCTGGTTCACCTCTTCCCGGACGAGAGCGCCATGAACTTCTACCTGACCGGTCTGGATACCGGCCTGGCCCAGCTGGAGTTCATCGGTGGTTCCTATGACTTCAACCGGCTCTGGATCACCAGCGGCATCTCCAATCTGGGTGTGCCCATGGCCATCTTCCTCGGCAAGCGCCACGCCGTGAATGGCCAGCCTTCCGTCACCCTGGTGGACCATCGTGAACTGGCCGCGGGCCGCATGGTTTATCGCGCCATCGGCGGTGCCGGTGAGCATGTGGGCGAAGACTTTTTCAACAACGACTAAGGAGGCCCGATGAGAGCAACCAAAGGGCTATTGAAAGGCCTCAACCCGACCATGGCCATGACGGCGCTCACCGTCATCACCCTGTTCCTGCTGTTCGGCGTATTCGTGCCCGAAACGGCCGCCGCCTGGTTCGTCGGCGCCAAGGATCAGATCATCGCCGGGTTCAAGTGGTACTACATTCTGGTGGTCGCCCTGTTCCTGTTCTTCGCCGTCTATCTGATGTTCAGCCGTTTCGGCAGCATACGGCTGGGTGACGACGACCAGGTACCGGAGTTCGGCTACTTTGCCTGGTTCTCCATGCTGTTCAGCGCCGGCATGGGCATAGGGCTGGTGTTCTGGAGCATAGCCGAGCCCATGAACCACCTGCAGGGCAATCCCTTCATCACCGAAGGCATGACCCCGGAGGCGGCCCAGATCGCCATGCGCCTCACCTTCTTCCACTGGGGCCTACACCCCTGGGCCATCTATGTGATCGTCGGCCTGTCGCTGGCTTTCTTCAGTTATCGCCGCAAGTTGCCGCTGGCCATTCGCTCCGTGCTCTATCCCATTCTCGGCGAGCGGATCTACGGCTTCTGGGGCCATGCTGCCGACGTGCTGGCGGTGTTCGGCACTGTGTTCGGGGTGGCGACCTCCCTCGGCCTCGGCGTCTCCCAGATGAATACCGGCCTCAACCAGATGTTCGGCATGGCAGTGTCGCAGTCCAATCAGCTCTGGCTCATCGGCGGCATCAGCCTGATCGCGACCCTGTCGGCGGTCTCAGGCGTGGGGCGCGGGGTCAAGCTGCTCTCCGAGCTCAACATCTGGCTGAGCGTGTTCGTGCTCGGCCTCTTCCTGGTGCTGGGGCCGACCACCTATATCCTCAACGCCTATGTGCAGAACATCGGCGACTACCTGCAAAACATCGTCAAACTCAGCTTCTGGACCAACACCGAGGCCAACGGCACCTCGGCCTGGCAATCGAGCTGGACGGCGTTTTACTGGGGCTGGTGGATCGCCTGGGCGCCGTTTGTCGGCATGTTCATCGCCCGCATCTCCAAGGGGCGCACTATACGTGAGTTCGTGCTCGGCGTGCTGCTGGTGCCCTCCCTGCTCGGCATGTTCTGGCTGACCGTGTTCGGCGGCACGGCCATGAATCTGGAGCTGTTTGGCGGCGGCGGCGTGGTGGCGGCGGTCAATAAAGATGTGACTCTGGCGCTCTACCAGACGGTGGAACTACTGCATTGGGAGACCTTCGGCTGGATTGCCAAGGGGGTGCTGACCTTGCTGATCTGCACCTACTTCATCACCTCCAGCGACTCGGGCACGCTCGTCATCACGACCCTGCTCTCCATCGGCGATCAGGATCCCCCCGTGCTGCACCGCGCCATCTGGGGTCTGGGGCAGGGGCTGGTGGCGGCCATCCTGCTGGTCTCCGGCGGACTGGCGGCCCTGCAGGCGGCCAGCATCATAGCCGCGCTGCCCTTCTCGCTGATCATGCTGGCCATGTGCTACTCGCTGATGCTGGGGCTCAAGCAGGAGAGCCAGCACCAGTTCGAGTACCGGGAGAAGCTCAAGCGTCATCCCGGCTCGGTCAACCTGAGCCTGCTGGATCGCATAGGCCCGGCCTGACCATGCAGTGGCAAAGAGTGCAAAACGAAAGGGGAACCGCGAGGTTCCCCTTTTTCATTACTCTTTCCTGTGCTCAGCGGCCGATCACAGCATCTGCTTGAGGCGATAGAGCAGATCCAGCGCCTGACGGGGGGTGAGCTCATCCGGGCGCACCGCCTCCAGCTCATCCACCACAGGATGGGACTGGGGGGCCTGCGTCACCGGCGTCGGGCGTGTTTCACCTGCGGCCGGAGGCGTGGCGCTTTCGAGCTCCGCCAGCTTGTGGCGGGCCTGATGGATCACCGATTTCGGCACTCCCGCCAGCGCCGCGACCTGCAGGCCGTAGGAGCGGCTGGCCGCCCCCTCCTGCACAGCGTGCATAAAGGCGATAGTCTCCCCATGTTCAACAGCGTCCAGATGGACGTTGGCCAGCCCCTCGATCAGCTCCGGCAGCCGGGTCAGCTCGAAGTAGTGGGTGGCGAACAGGGTGTAGGCGCCAATCTTGCTCGCCAGCTGTTCGGCGCAGGCCCAGGCCAGAGAGAGGCCGTCGTAGGTGCTGGTGCCGCGGCCAATCTCGTCCATCAGCACCAGACTGCGGGCGGTGGCGTTGTTGAGGATATTGGCGGTCTCTGTCATCTCCACCATAAAGGTGGAACGGCCGGAGGCGAGATCATCCGACGCCCCGATACGGGTGAAGATGCGGTCTATGGGGCCGATGCGGGCGCTGTCGGCGGGCACGAAGGCACCGATATGGGCCAGCAACACGATCAGTGCGGTCTGGCGCATGTAGGTGGATTTACCGCCCATGTTGGGACCCGTGATGATCAGCATCCGGCGCTTCCGCTCAAGCCGGATGGGGTTGGCGATAAAGGGATCGCTCATCACCTGCTCCACCACGGGGTGGCGGCCCCCTTCGATGATGATCTGATCCTCGTCGATCAGGGTGGGGCAACGGTAGTCCAGGGTCTCGGCCCGCTCCGCCAGGTTGGCCAGCACGTCCAGCTCCGCCAGCGCGGACGCCGACTCCTGCAGATCGCCGAGATGGGGCAGCAGGGTGTCGAGCAGCTCCTCGTAGAGCCGTTTCTCCAGCGCCAGCGCCTGAGCCTGGGCGGTGAGCACCTTGTCCTCGTACTTTTTCAGTTCGTCTATGATGTAGCGTTCGTTGTTCTTGAGGGTCTGGCGGCGTATGTAGTGGGCTGGCACCAGATGGCTGTTGGCCCGGCTCACCTCGATATAGAAGCCGTGCACCCTGTTGTAGCCCACCTTGAGGGTGTTGATGCCGGTCAGCTGCTTCTCGCGCTCCTCGATGCGGGCCAGGCTGGCGGTGGCGCCGTTGGCCAGATCCCGCAACTCGTCCAGCTCCTGATTGAAGCCGTCACGGATGACGCCGCCATCGCGGATCAGCACCGGCGGCACCTCCATCACGGCGCGCTCCAGCAGGCTCAGCAATTCGGGGAAGGTGCTGGCGCGCTCGGCCAGTTGCTGCACCGCCTCGTGCTGGTTGTTCGCCAGCAGGCGCTGCAACTCGGGCAGCTGGGCGAATGCCTGCCGCAGCCGGGTGAGGTCGCGCGGGCGGGCGGAACGCAAGGCTAGGCGAGCCAAGACGCGTTCCACGTCGCCTACCTGACGCAGCAGGTTGCCCAGCTCGTCGTACAGGTTCTGCTCGATCAACTCCTTGATGGTGCTCTGGCGCCCCTTGAGGATCACCCGATCCCGGATCGGCTGGTGGATCCAGCGCTTGAGCAGGCGACTGCCCATGGGGGTGGCGGTGCGATCCAGCACATCGCTCAGAGTATTCTCATGGCCGCCAGCCAGATTCTGGGTGAGCTCCAGGTTGCGGCGGGTGGCGGCATCCATGATGACGGCGTGATCGGGCTGTTCGAGGCGCACGCTGCGGATGTGGGGCAGGGCGGTACGCTGGGTGTCCTTGACGTACTGCATCAGGCAACCGGCGGCGCACAGGGCTGTTTCGCTCTGGTCGACCCCAAAGCCCACCAGATCCTGAGTACCGAACTGCTGGCACAAGAGGGTGCGGGCTGTAGCGATCTCGAACTCCCACTCGGGGCGACGACGCAGGCCACGGCGACCCTCGACGTGCTGCAAAAACGCGAAGGATTCGGGATAGAGCAGCTCGGCCGGGTTGGTGCGTTGCAGCTCCGCCAGCAGCGTCTCTTCCTTGTCGAACTGGTTGATGAAGAAGCGGCCCGAGCCTATGTCCATGGTGCCGTAGCCGAAACGGCGGCCATCGTGATAGACGGCGGCGATCAGGTTATCCTGTCGCTCCGAGAGCAGCGCCTCGTCGGAGACTGTGCCTGGGGTGATGATGCGAATGACCTTGCGTTCCACCGGCCCCTTGCTGGTGGCGGGATCCCCCACCTGTTCGCAGATGGCGGCGGATTCACCGAGCTGTATCAGCTTGGCCAGGTAGCCCTCGATGGCGTGATAGGGCACCCCCGCCATGGGGATGGGGTTGCCCGCCGACTGGCCGCGCTTGGTCAGGGAGATGTCGAGCAACTGGGAGGCCTTGCGGGCATCGTCGTAGAACAGCTCGTAGAAGTCGCCCATCCGGTAGAACAGCAGTATCTCCGGGTTCTCGGCCTTGAGGCCAAGGTACTGCTGCATCATGGGCGTGTGGGCGCTCAGGTTGGCGCCGCTGGCTTGGTATTGTGCTGTCATGTTCTATTCCAGAAGGGGCCTCTGCGGGCCTGGGTCTGCGGTGATGGGCTCTGAACGAATGGAGGCCATTCTACACATAAGCGCCGCCGCAGTGGAGGCATGGCTTCCATGGCGCTGTCAGCATGGCCCGGGTTCAGTCGGCAAGCCCTTGCAGGCGGCGCCTGCACCACTGGGCCCCAGAGTTGCACAGCAGTGCCGCGACGGGGGCGGTCGGGTTCTGCCCTGCCGCGGTTGCGGGCGACAGGATCGGGATCGCATAATGTGCCTCTTGAGCGGATCAGAAGGAGCCGGGATGAAACTGGATGCCGAAATAGAGCAGATCGCCACCGAGCTGGGCCTGGCCCTGAGCCAGCGTGGCTGGCTGGCGGCTACCGCCGAATCCTGTACCGGTGGCGGGGTGGCCACGGCCATCACCGACATAGCCGGCAGCTCCGGCTGGTTCGATCGCGGTTTTGTCACCTATACCAATGAGGCCAAGCAGCAGATGCTGTGGGTGAGCGACCAGAGCCTGCGGGAACAGGGCGCCGTGAGCGAGGCCGTGGTGCTGGAGATGGCCCGTGGCGCGCTGGCGAACTCGTCGGCTGCCATCAGCGTGGCCATCAGCGGCATCGCGGGCCCCGGCGGCGCCACAGAGGGCAAACCGGTCGGCACCGTCTGGTTCGCCTGGGCGGATCGCAGTGGTCGCCATCACTCCCTGCTGGCCCGGTTCGACGGGGACCGGCGACAGGTACGCCAGCAGGCGGTCAGGCAGGCCCTGGCTGGTCTGTTGGCTCTGCTCAGATAAATTGGGCTTGATACTGTATGAATAGACAGTATACTTAGCCCAACTTCACTTCTTACTCACGATTTCCAGCGGAGATTGGCATGGATCAGAACAAACAGAAGGCACTGGCGGCTGCGCTGGGTCAGATTGAAAAGCAGTTCGGCAAAGGTTCCATCATGCGTCTGGGCGACAGCAAGACCATGGATATCGAAGCCATCTCTACCGGTTCCCTCTCTCTGGACGTGGCGCTGGGCATCGGCGGCCTGCCGTGTGGTCGTATCGTCGAGATCTACGGCCCGGAATCTTCCGGTAAAACCACCCTCACCTTGCAGGTGATTGCGGAAGCCCAGAAGAAAGGCAAGGTCTGTGCCTTCATCGATGCGGAACACGCCCTCGACCCCATCTATGCGGCCAAGCTGGGCGTCAACGTCGATGACCTGCTGATTTCCCAGCCGGATACGGGTGAGCAGGCGCTGGAAATCTGCGACATGCTGGTGCGCTCCAACGCGGTTGACGTCATCATAGTCGACTCGGTGGCGGCCCTGACCCCGAAAGCGGAAATCGAAGGCGAGATGGGGGATTCCCACGTCGGCCTGCAGGCTCGTCTGATGTCCCAGGCACTGCGCAAACTGACCGCCAACATCAAGAACGCTAACTGCCTGTGCATCTTTATCAACCAGATCCGGATGAAGATCGGCGTCATGTTCGGCAGCCCGGAAACCACTACCGGTGGTAACGCGCTCAAGTTCTACGCCTCCGTGCGTCTGGATATCCGTCGCATCGGCGCCATCAAGGAAGGTGACGAAGTGGTCGGTAACGAGACCCGCGTCAAGGTGGTCAAGAACAAGGTTGCCCCTCCCTTCAAGCAGGCTGAATTCCAGATCTTCTACGGTGTCGGTATCTCCAAGGAGGGCGAGCTGGTGGATCTGGGCGTCAAGCACAAGCTGATCGACAAGGCCGGTGCCTGGTACAGCTACAACGGCGAGAAGATCGGTCAGGGCAAAGCCAACGTGATGAAGCTCTTCTCCGAGAACAAGGCGATGGCGGCCGAGGTCGAAGCCAGACTGCGTGAGCTGCTGCTCTCGGGCGCCGCCCCGGTGGACGACAAGCCTGCCGCTATCGAGGCCGACGAGTTTGAGCCTGAAGGCGAAGAACTCGAGTAACAGAAAGGCCGGGCTAACCCCCGGCCTTGTCATTTATGGTCGATGAATCCATGTCAGAACCTGCCGATACCCCAGTCCCCCCAGAAGAACCCTCATTCGAAGAGATGTTTGCCGCGGCCCGCGCCTTTGCCATGCGCAGCCTGGCGCGCCGGGAGAGTGCCGAGTCCGAGCTGGCCAACCGGCTGCGCAAGCAGGGTTTCAATGATGAAGTGATCGAGGCGGTGCTCGACTACTGTCGCGGCTACAACTGGGTCGATGACGAGCGTTATGGCGCCATGGCGGTACGAGCCGGTGCGACCAAGGGGCAGGGGCCCATCAAGATCCGCTTCGATCTGCGCCGCAAGGGACTGAGTGATGCACAGATAGAGGCCGCCTTCGAACAGCCCGAGCTGGACTGGTTCGAGCTGGCATTTGCGTTGCTGCAACGACGGGCCAGGGTCAGTGATCTGGGGGATTTCAAGCTGCGGATGAAGTGGATCAAGTATCTGCTGGGTCGCGGATTCAACCAGGATCAGGCCCGTTATGCCATCGCAGCCATGATGGAGCAGAGTGCCTAGCGTGGCGTTTGCCACTGACGGTTGAATGGGTCGCCAGGGAAACGGCTTGAAGAGGGGGTCTGAGCGGCTCTTTGTCATGGTCATCGCGCCTGGCTTCACCACTCTGGCGGTGGAGAGGATTGCCGCCCCATGGCCTTCGCCGCCCAGCGCTTCTCCTGAACGCCCCTAGGTGAGCGCTTTTTCTTTTACTGGGTTTGCATTGCACTGGCTCCTTGCCAGCGATCTGGCCCGCAAGGGCCATGAATGCCATCGGCCGTGCCGCCTAGCGTCATTCGCTTGCGATTTAGCCATGGCTGGCCAAATCGCCGACATGCCACCGGGTGATAGTCCCCCGGATTTAAGCCTGAAAATTCTCCCGCTGCTGACCGCATTTCCCCGCTAAAAACGGCAGGTTTGCCTCCCTTGTCTGCCAACACGGCGTTATGCGCGCTTTTTCACCCGTCACGGGCTGGTACGTTTTACTTTACCCCGCAGAAAACTTACATTAATGCGGTTAAAAGTCCGTATTCGAATCAAGCAGGATTTTCCATGTATATGTCCACGTCAGAGTTACGCTCAGCGTTCCTCGAGTATTTCCGCTCCCAGGGGCACCAGGTTGTCTCCTCCAGCTCGCTGGTGCCGCATAACGACCCGACCCTGTTGTTCACCAACGCAGGCATGAACCAGTTCAAGGATGTATTCCTTGGCGCCGACAAGCGTGCCTACAACCGCGCCACCACGGCCCAGCGTTGCGTGCGGGCTGGCGGCAAGCACAATGACCTGGAAAACGTCGGCTATACCGCACGTCACCACACCTTCTTCGAGATGCTGGGCAACTTCAGCTTCGGTGACTACTTCAAGCAGGACGCCATCCGTTTTGCCTGGGAATTCCTGACCGGGACCCTCAAGCTGCCCAAAGAGCGCTTGCTGGTAACCGTGTATGAAACGGATGATGAAGCCTTCGACATCTGGGCAAAGGAAATGGGTGTGCCGGTCGAGCGCATAGTGCGCATCGGCGACAACAAGGGCGCTCCGTTTGCTTCCGATAACTTCTGGCAGATGGGTGATACAGGTCCGTGCGGCCCCTGCACCGAGATCTTCTATGACCACGGCGATCACCTCTGGGGTGGCCCTCCCGGTTCACCGGAAGAGGATGGTGACCGTTTCATCGAGATCTGGAACGTGGTCTTCATGCAGTTCAACCGTCAGGTCGACGGCACCATGGAACCGCTGCCCCGTCCGTCCGTGGATACCGGCATGGGGCTGGAGCGTATCTCCGCCATCATGCAGGGTGTGCACTCCAACTATGAAATCGACATCTTCCAGGCGTTGATCAAGAAAGCGGCCGAGATAGTCGGCACCACGGATCTGAACAACCAGTCCCTGCGGGTCATCGCCGATCACATTCGCTCCTGCGCCTTCCTGGTGGCGGACGGCGTCATGCCATCCAACGAAGGGCGTGGCTATGTGCTGCGTCGCATCATTCGACGCGCCGTGCGCCACGGTCGCAAGCTGGGTGCCACCGACGTCTTCTTCTACAAGCTGGCCGCCGAACTGGCCGTGCAGATGAAAGACGTGGCGGCCGAGCTGATCGCCCAGCTGCCGCTGGTCGAGCGCGTGCTGCGCATCGAGGAGGAGCAGTTCGTCCGTACCCTGGATCGCGGCCTGCTGCTGCTGGAAGACGTGCTGACCAATCTGGGCGATGCCAAGATCATCCCGGGCGAGGTGGTGTTCAAGCTGTATGACACCTATGGCTTCCCGGCAGATCTCACCGCCGATGTGGTGCGCGAGCGCGAGATCGGTATCGACGAAGAGGGCTTCAATGCCGAGATGGAGAAGCAGCGCGCCCGCGCGAAAGAGGCCTCCAGCTTCGGTGTGAACTACAACGAGGTGCTCAAGCTCGACTTCGAGACTCCGTTCACCGGGTACAAGCAGCTGAGTCAGAAGACGACCGTCGTCGGCATCTACAAGGATGGCGTCGAAGTGAACGGCCTCATCTCAGGTGAAGAAGCCGTGGTCGTGCTGGCCGAAACCCCCTTCTACGCCGAGTCCGGCGGTCAGGTGGGTGACAGCGGCATCCTCAAGGTGGATGACGGCATCTTTGCCGTGACCGATACCCAGAAAGCGGGCAAGGCCATCATTCACAAGGGATATCTGGAGCTGGGCACCCTGGAGAAGGGCGCCGAGGTCGAAGCCGTGGTCGATGGCGAGCGCCGTCAGGCCGTGGCTCTGAACCACTCGGTGACTCACCTGCTGCACGCCGCCCTGCGTCAGGCGCTGGGTGATCACGTGACCCAGAAAGGGTCTCTGGTGGGCGCCGAGCGCATGCGCTTTGACTTCTCCCACTTCGAAGGCCTGACCATGGCGACCATTCGCCGGGTCGAAGAGCTGGTCAATGCCCAGATCCGTGCCAACCATGACGTCAACACCCAGGTGATGGATCTGGAAACGGCCAAGTCGGCCGGTGCCATGGCGCTGTTTGGCGAAAAATACGAAGACGACGTGCGCGTGGTGCGCATGGGCGACTACTCCACCGAGCTGTGTGGCGGTACTCACGCCAAGCGCACCGGTGACATCGGCTTCTTCAAGATCATCGCCGAGAGCGGCATTGCCGCCGGCGTGCGTCGTATCGAAGCCGTGACCGGTAAGGGTGCCATCGATTTCATGCACCAGCTGGGTGAGCAGATCGAAGAGGCTGCGGCTCTGGTGAAGGGGGATCAGTTCTCCATCGCCGACAAAGTGCGCCAGATGCTGGACAAGTCCAAGATGATGGAGCGTGAGCTGGAGCAGCTCAAGGCCAAGCTCGCGGCTCAGGCCGGCAGCGACCTGCTGAGTCAGGTGATCGAGATCAATGGCCGGAAGGTGCTGATCGCGGCGCTGGAAGGGGCCGATCCCAAGTCACTGCGCGGCATGCTGGACGAGCTGAAGAACCAGATGAAGTCCGGTGTCGTGCTGCTGGCAACCAGCAGCGATGACAAGGTCAACCTGATCGCCGGTGTGACCAGCGATTTGACCGGCAAGGTCAAGGCCGGTGAGCTGGTCAATCTGGTGGCCCAGCAGGTGGGCGGCAAGGGCGGTGGTCGTCCCGACATGGCGCAGGCGGGTGGTACCCAGCCGGAAGCCGTGCCTGCGGCGCTGCAATCTGTTCACTCCTGGCTGGAAGAGCGCCTGTAATCGGGCGAGGTGATCTGTGGCACTCTATGTACAGAAGTACGGCGGCACCTCGGTCGGCACGCTGGAGCGGATCGAGGCGGTGGCTGAGCGGGTTCAACTGACCCGCGCCCAGGGACACGATGTGGTGGTGGTTGTCTCCGCCATGTCGGGCGAAACCAACCGGTTGCTGGGCATGGCCCAGCAGCTGGATCCGGATGCCAACCGGCGCGAGATGGATGTGCTGGTTTCCACCGGTGAGCAGGTCACCATAGCGCTGCTGGCGATCGCGTTGAACAAACGCGGTTGTCCCGCAGTCTCGATGACCGGCGATCAGGTACGCATTCATACCGACTCCGCCTATGGCAAGGCGCGCATCAGCCACATAGACACCGAGCAGGTTCAGGCTGAACTGGGCGCGGGCAAGGTGGTGGTGATCGCCGGATTCCAGGGCCGTGATGCGCACAACGCCATCACAACGCTGGGGCGCGGTGGGTCGGATACCACGGCAGTGGCGGTGGCGGCTGCCATCAAGGCCGATGAATGCCAGATCTTTACCGATGTGGATGGGGTCTATACCACGGATCCGCGCATCGAGCCCAAGGCCCGTCGTCTCTCCACCATCACCTTCGAGGAGATGCTGGAGATGGCGAGCCTGGGGGCCAAGGTGCTGCAGATCCGTTCGGTGGAGTTCGCGGGCAAGTACCGCGTGCCACTAAGGGTGCTGTCGAGCTTTGTCGATGGAGAGGGAACCTTAATCACATATGGAGGTGAGAGGATGGAAGCTCCCTTGGTATCCGGGATTGCGTTCAATCGCAACGAGGCGAGCCTGACTATTCTGGGTGTGCCGGACCGGCCCACGGTGGCGGCGCAGATCCTGAATCCGATCAGCGATGCCAACATTGATGTCGACATGATAGTGCAGAACACCCTGGGTGATGGCACCGCCGATTTTACCTTCACGGTGAATCGCGATGACTATCGCCGGGCGCGCGCCCTGCTGGAGGAGACTGCCAGCGAGCTGGGGGCCGCCTGCGTGCAGGGCAATGGCGAGATAGCCAAGGTGTCCATCGTCGGCGTCGGCATGTGGAATCATCCTGGCGTCGCCCGCACCATGTTCAAGGTATTGGGCGAGGAGGGGATCAACATGCAGTTGATTTCCACCTCTGAAATCAAAATATCCGTGGTGATTGACGAGAAGTACCTGGAGCTGGCGGTGCGCGCGTTGCACGCCGCTTTCGGGCTGGATAATGAGCCTCATGAGCAGCCCTTGGGGAACAATCCCTGATTGATTTAGTTTCAACCATTTACCATATCGGTATCTTTGTAAGATAATGTCGCATATCGATATAAATACAAAACAGGATACAGGAGCAAGCGAATGCTTATTTTGACTCGTCGTGTAGGGGAAACCCTGATGATTGGTGACGAAGTGACTGTCACCGTACTGGGCGTTAAAGGCAATCAGGTTCGTATCGGTGTGAACGCACCGAAAGAGGTCTCCGTGCACCGCGAAGAGATCTACATGCGGATACAGGCCGAGAAAGTTCCGGGCCAACCGAATTTCTAAGCCGCATCGATAGCTGCTTGAAGGCGACACCTCTGTGTCGCCTTTTGTTTTTCCGTGCCCCGGAAATCGCCCTGCAAGGCACTAAACTGCGGGATAAGTACCGATATTGTTTGAATATTCCACGCTTTGGCCAAATGCTGAGCGAACACGCTTTTTTCTCCAAAAAAGTGTTTGACTAAAAATCCCTGTGAAGTATTATCAGCCCCGCAAACGGAGAGGTGGCCGAGAGGCTGAAGGCGCTCCCCTGCTAAGGGAGTATGCGGCTTATACCCGCATCGGGGGTTCGAATCCCCCCTTCTCCGCCATTTGCGCCCGTAGCTCAGCTGGATAGAGTACCTGGCTACGAACCAGGTGGTCGGAGGTTCGAATCCTCCCGGGCGCACCATATTACGACTCAAGCAAGAGTCATGTGTTGACCATCAGCAAGTCGACACTTTGGAAAAGGCTTACTGATAAGTAAGCTTTTTTTATCGTTTTAAATCAGGGCGCCCGTAGCTCAGCTGGATAGAGTACCTGGCTACGAACCAGGTGGTCGGAGGTTCGAATCCTCCCGGGCGCACCATTTAAAGCAACAATACAAGTTTATGAGCGCCCGTAGCTCAGCTGGATAGAGTACCTGGCTACGAACCAGGTGGTCGGAGGTTCGAATCCTCCCGGGCGCACCATTTTGAGCAGTACCAAAAGTTTGTGAGCGCCCGTAGCTCAGCTGGATAGAGTACCTGGCTACGAACCAGGTGGTCGGAGGTTCGAATCCTCCCGGGCGCACCATTTTAGCAGTACCAAAAGTTGATGAGCGCCCGTAGCTCAGCTGGATAGAGTACCTGGCTACGAACCAGGTGGTCGGAGGTTCGAATCCTCCCGGGCGCACCATACAGACAGCCTCGACTCAGGTCGGGGCTGTTTTTTTATGGGCCGGATCCGGCGGGTGAAGGTCAATACGCCGCCGCAGGGCACCGTCAGGTATTACTTCCCTTATCCCTTTGTTCTTCTCCCGCTATCCCTCTGAATTCCTTGCTCTATCGCACCATGCGGCGTTCCTTTGCCCGGCAGCAATCCCGGTAAGTTCCGGCTCCCTGCTGCGTCCTGAGGCGCGTTGAGGGCACATGCTGAGGCGGGTGGAGACGAGGTGCGGATCTGCGGGCAATAAAAAAGGATGCCGCAGCATCCTTTTTCAATTCCGGGTTGGAGACTCAGCTTTTCAGCCACTTGCGAATGCGGTTGGCATCGCCGATCGGGGTGCGCTTGCCCACCGAGTTGAGCAGTACTATGGCCAGCTCGCGGCTGTCCGGCTTTGCGCGCATCAGCAGGCAACGGCCCGCCTCGTCGGTGAAACCCGTCTTGGAGAGGCGCACATCCCAGTCCGGGTTCTTCACCAGCGGGTTGGTGTTGTTGAACATCAGGCTGTAGGCGGGGGTGCTGAAACGCATCTCCTTGTTGGTGTCCTGGGTGAACTCACGGATCAGCGGCTGGCGATAGGCGGCAGAGATGAGCCTGGCCAGATCCTGGGCGGTGGAGACGTTGCGTGTCGACAGGCCGGTGGAGTCGTAGAAACGGCTGTTGCGCATGCCAAGTTGCTTGGCCTTGTTGTTCATGGCGCGCACGAAGGCGGGACGTCCACCGGGATAGTGGCGCGCCAGGGCTGAGGCCATCCGGTTCTCGGAGGACATCAGTGCCAGGTGCAGCGCATCGCGGCGTGTAACTTTCGTGCCCATGCGCACCCGGGAATAGGTGTGCTTGATGGCATCCCTGTCATTCTGATCTATGGTCAGGGTCTGCTTGAGATCCTGGCGAGCATCCAGCACCACCAGTGCCGTCATCAGCTTGGTGATCGAGGCGATCGGCCGTACCCGGGTGGCATTCTTTTGATACAGGGTCTTGCCCGTATTGACGTCCATCACCAGGGCGCTGCTCGATTGCAACTGCAGTTTGGCCGGGTTGGGGGCAGCCAATGCTGCTGGCAAGCCCAGCAGTCCAACCAATGCATATACCAGCGCCATTGCGCTAACCCGACACCGCATACTACCGACTCCGTTCACGTCGAAAAAAAGGCGCTAGATTCACTCATTTTTACCCCTGCTTTACAAGAGCACCAGAGAGTAATTCGCCATTATTTCGATAAAAAAAGGGCCATCTTGCGATGGCCCTTTCCATTTGTCTCAATCCCGTGGGGTGACGGCTTTGCGTTTGCTCAGCCAGCGCCAGATGAGGGCGACAACACCACCGACCAGCAGCACCAGCGGCAGGTAGAGAATGATGCTGAGGAACTGTGATTCGTACTGGGCCGCCAGCTTGGTGTGGCTCAGGTAGTAACCCAGGCTCACCAGCGGGGTGACCCACATGATGGAGCTGACCAGATTGACGATGAGGAAGCGCCCCTGCGGGATCTCGGTCGCCCCGACTATGTAGGGATAGACGGTGCGCACGAAGGCGATGTAGCGGGCGGTGATCAGGGTCAGGATGCCGTACTTGTTGAGCAGGTAGAACACCTTCTCCTTGTGCTTGTCGTCCATGTGGGACATCAGGCGATGGTACATGCGGGTATGACCCAGGAAGCGCCCCTGCATATAGCCGAACCAGGTACCGACGAAGGTGGCCAGGATCAGCAGTGGCACTATGCCAAGGGGGAGCACGTCCTGATAGATGAGCACACCCGTCAGGATGAGCAGGCTATCGCCGGGCAGGAAGGCGGTGGGGATGAACCCGTTCTCCAGCACAAGAAAAGTTAGCAACACGCCGCAGACCATGAAGGCCATCTTGGGATCCGACAGCATTGCCAGATCCTGATGCATAAAGGCGTGAGCCAGTTGGTAAAACTGCTCCATACTCACAAGCTCCGCTTAAATTAGCTGGGTTGATCGATCAAGGGCATGGCAAGCACCTTGTCGATGCGCAGACCATCCATGTCGACAATTTCCAGTTGCCACTGCTCCAGAGTCACCAGATCTCCGGTCTGAGGAACACGGCCAAGGAGCAGCATGATAAGCCCTCCGAGGGTGTGATAGTGATGTTTTTCTTCTTCCGGTAGCCGAACCAGTCCCAGGCAGTCCTTCAACTCCGGCAGGGGAATGAGGCCGTCGAGCAGCCAGCTGCCGTCGGTGCGCTGGAAGGCCCAGTTGTCATCGCTGTTATCCTGCTGGAAGTCACCCGCCAGCGTCTCCAGCAGATCCTGCTGGGTGACCAGTCCCTGCAGCTCGCCGTATTCGTCCACCACCAGCACCATGTGCTCGGAGTGGGCGCGGAAGTGATTGAGCAGCTCCAGGCCATTGAGGGTCTCCGGCAACAGGCTGCCATCCTGGGTCAGGGCCGCCAGATCTATGGGTTCCCCCTTGATATAGGCGTGCAGCACCTTGTTGACGTTGAGTATGCCCACCAGATCCGAGAGGCTGCCATCGCAAACCGGGAAGAAGCTATGGCGATACTCCACCAGCCGTTGCAGGTTCACCTCCAGCGGCAGGGCTAGATCCAGATAGCGGATGTCGCTGCGTGGCACCATCAGCGAAGAGAGGCTGCGCTCGTCGAGCCGGAACACATTCCGTAACATAGTGTGTTCGTGGTCTTCGATGATCCCGGCTTCGGAGCCCTCCACCAGCATGGCGTGGATCTCCTCCTGGGTCACGTTGGCCCCGCCATCCTGCCTGACGCGCAGGATGCGCAGGCTGGCCTTGGTGGAGGCGGACAACAGCCAGACGAAGGGGCGGGTGATGGCCGCCAGCCACAGCATGGGGCGGGCCACCAGACAGGCGATGCGCTCGGCGCTGAGCTGGCCGAGGCGCTTGGGCACCAGTTCGCCGACGACGATGGAGAGGTAGGTGACCACGACTATGACCAGCACGGTGGCGAGTAGGCTGCTGCTCTTGACGGCCATACCCCACTCCTGCAGCCAGAGCGCCAGTGGCTGGGCCAGCAGGGATTCGCCGTAGATACCGTTGAGCAGACCGATGCTGGTGATGCCGATCTGGACGGCGGAGAGGAAATGGGTCGGATCTTCGCTCAGTTTGAGGGCAATGGCGGCTGAGCGACTGCCTTCGCTCGCCATCTTGCTGAGGCGAGCCTTGCGTGCGGTAACGATGGCGATTTCCGACATGGCAAAGACGCCATTAAGCAAAATCAATCCAAACAGGATCAATATTTCCATACTGCAACAGCACTCCGAGTAGAAAAGATCGCTGGCAGTGTAATGAATTTGGGGGCGATGCGCTTGTGAAAGCAGGTGATTTGGCTCGCTAATTTTGTACAGAGGGGCGAAGAAAGGCCGTGAGAAGGGATTTATGGCAACAAAAAGCCCCCTGCGGGAGGGGGCTTTTTCAGGCGTGAAACTGCCTTACAGGGCGGCGATTTCGGCCTGCTGGGTCTCGAGGGTCACCAGCTGGGCGCGATACTCTTCCAGCTTCTCGCGCTCCTTGGCGATGACGGCTTCCGGCGCCTTGGCCACGAAGGCCTCGTTGCCGAGCTTGCCTTCGATGCGGCCACACTCGCCGACCAGCTTGGCTACTTCCTTGGCCAGACGGGCCAGTTCGGCATCCTTGTCGATGAGACCGGCCATCGGGATCATCAGCTCGGTGGCACCGATCAGCTTCTTCACCGACAGGGGAGCCACTTCGCCGTCCGCCAGCACGCGGATGGATTCCAGACGGGCAAGCGACTTGAGGAAGGCCTCGTTGTCACCGGCGCGGCGGGCGTCCTTGGCATCGCATTTCAGCAGTACGTTCAGGCCCACGCTCGGCGCCACGTTCATCTCGGCGCGGATGTTGCGAATGCCGACGATGAACTCCTTCACCCACTCCTGATCCGCCATGGCGGCCTCGTCTACCTTGGCGGCATCGAACTCAGGGAAGGCTTGCAGCATGATGGTGTCGGCGTGCACACCGGTCAGCGGCGCCACCGATTTCCAGATGGTTTCGGTGATGAAGGGGATGATGGGGTGCGCCAGACGCAGCAGGGTTTCAAGGACGCTGACGAGCGTGTGACGGGTGGCACGCTGCTCGGCTTCGGAACCCTTGCCCAGCACCGGCTTGGTCAGCTCCAGATACCAGTCGCAGAACTGGTTCCAGATAAACTCGTACAGCACGCCGGCCGCGATGTCGAAGCGGTAGGTATCGAGCGCGGTGCGGAAGTCGCGGATGGCAACTTGCAGCTGGGACTGGATCCAGCGATCCGCCAGACTGAACGCCATCTCACCACCGCCAAAGCCACAATCCTGATCTTCGGTGTTCATCAGCACGTAGCGGGAGGCGTTCCACAGCTTGTTGCAGAAGTTGTTGTAGCCATCCAGGCGCTTCATGTCCCAGTTGATGTCACGACCTGTACTGGCCAGCGCCGCCAGGGTGAAGCGCAGGGCGTCGGTGCCGTGGGCCTCGATCCCTTCCGGGAACTGCTTGGCGGTACGCTTGCCGATCTTCTCGGCCATCTGCGGCTGCATCATGTTGCCGGTGCGTTTCTCCATCAGGTCTTCCAGCGAGATGCCGTCGATCATGTCGAGCGGATCCAGCACGTTGCCCTTGGACTTGGACATCTTCTGGCCTTCTTCGTCACGGATGAGACCCGTGATGTAGACGGTCTTGAACGGGACTTGCGGCTGGCCGTTTTCGTCCTTGATGAAGTGCATGGTCATCATGATCATCCGGGCGATCCAGAAGAAGATGATGTCGAAGCCGCTCATCAGCACGTCGGTCGGGTGGAAGGTCTTGAGCGCCTCTGTGTTGTTCGGCCAGCCGAGGGTGGAGAAGGTCCACAGGGCGGAGCTGAACCAGGTGTCGAGCACGTCTTCGTCCTGACGCAGTGTGGTCACGGACGGTATGCTGTGCTTGGCACGCACTTCCGCCTCGTCACGACCCACGTAGACGTTGCCGGCATCGTCATACCAGGCCGGGATGCGGTGACCCCACCACAGCTGACGGGAGACGCACCAGTCCTGAATGTCGCGCATCCAGGAGAAGTACATGTTCTCGTACTGTTTGGGCACGAACTGGATGCGGCCATCTTCCACCGCCTCGATGGCGGTCTTGGCCATGGGCGCCACGCGCACGTACCACTGGTCGGTCAGCATGGGCTCGATGGGCACGCCACCGCGATCGCCGTAGGGCTGCTGCAGCACGTGATCCTTGATTTCGGCCAAGAGGCCCAGCTCGTCCAGCTTGGCCACGATGGCCTTGCGGGCGGCGAAGCGCTCCATACCGGCGAACTCGGTCGGCAGGGCGGCGTCGTAGGCTGTGCTGGGGTTGCCGTTGGTGTCGACCACTTCGGCCTCGGCGCGCACGTGGGCGTCCAGGGTGAAGATGTTGATCATCGGCAGGTTGTGGCGCTTGCCCACTTCGTTATCGTTGAAGTCGTGGGCCGGGGTGATCTTCACGCAGCCGGTGCCCTTCTCCATGTCGGCGTGTTCGTCGGCGACTATGGGGATCAGACGATTCACCAGCGGCAGCAGGATATGCTGGCCGATCAGCGCCTTGTAACGGGGATCTTCCGGGTTCACTGCGACGGCGGTATCGCCCAGCATGGTTTCCGGACGAGTGGTGGCGACGATCAGGTGATCCTGACCCTCGGCTGTCTTGGCGCCGTTGGCCAGCGGGTAGCGCAGGTGCCACATGTGGCCCTTGATCTCGCGGTTTTCCACTTCCAGATCGGAGATGGCGGTGTTGAGCTTGGGATCCCAGTTCACCAGACGCTTGCCGCGGTACATCAGGCCATCTTCGTAGAGACGGACGAACACTTCCTGCACGGCGCTCGAGAGACCCTCATCCATGGTGAAGCGCTCGCGCTCCCAGTCCACAGAGTCGCCGAGGCGGCGCATCTGGCGGGTGATGGTGCCACCGGACTCTTCCTTCCATTGCCAGATCTTGTCGATGAAGGCATCACGGCCGTAGTCGTGACGGGTCTTGCCCTCTTCGGCGGCAATCTTGCGCTCCACCACCATCTGGGTGGCGATACCGGCGTGGTCTGTGCCCGCCTGCCACAGGGTGTTCTTGCCCTGCATGCGGTTGTAGCGGATCAGGGTGTCCATCAGGGTTTGCTGGAAGGCGTGACCCATGTGCAGGCTGCCGGTGACGTTCGGCGGCGGGATCATGATGCAGAAGGAGTCTTTGCTGGTGTCGCCGTGGGGCTTGAAGTAACCCTGGGCTTCCCAGTGCTGATAGAGCGCCTGTTCGATGGCGTTGTGATTAAAAGTCTTTTCCATGGTCTCGCCGTATTCTGGATGGATGGAGTCTGGTGTTGATTCGTCGTGGATCGAGGGTGGTGCAGTCAGGGCTGCGCCGGATCCGGTGCGGCAAGGACGGGCTGATCCCTCATCTCGAGGGCATGGCCTGCCTGGCGATAGTGCTTGTAGCGCTCGCGGGCTTGCTGCTTTTGCGTTTCGTCAGTGGGGACAAAATCTACCACTTGAGCGAAGTGTCCTGCAAACAAAGGTGTCTGTCTGGCCAGATTGATGAGGCGGGCATAGCGCCGCTTCGGCGGCTGATGGCCGATCTCCACCGGTGCCTGACCGCTCTCGCCCTGCAGCTGGTGCGGCACGAAACGCTCAGGTGGCAATTGCCACAACAGCTCGTCCAGGCGCATGGCCTGGGCTTCGTCGTCGCACAGCAGGTAGAGATGGCCCGCACTCCAGCCATCGGCTGCGAGCTGGCAGGCGAGCCGCTCGACGGCGGTGGCCTGCGCGTCATCCGGCTCGCTCATCAGGTAAAAGGTCACTTGGCTCATCAGGTTGATCCCGTTTGCGGTGACGGACTATTGGCCGCCAGTGAGGGTTGGCAGGGGTGTTTTCCTGCCAGCACTCAATGAAACAAGGAAGAGGCGGGCCTCTTCCTTGTGGTACTGGGCAACTCCCGCGCTTCCGATGTATTCACCGGAAGGGGCAGGAGAGTTACTCCTTCTCTTCGATATCCACGCCGGCCCGGTTGAGCAGGAACTGGGTCAGCAGGGGTACCGGACGACCGGTGGAGCCTTTATCCTTGCCACTCTTCCAGGCGGTGCCGGCGATATCCAGGTGAGCCCAGTTGTACTTCTTGGTGAAGCGCGACAGGAAGGCGGCAGCGGTAATGGTGCCGGCCGGACGGCCCCCCAAGTTGGTCATGTCGGCGAACGGGCTCTCCAGCTGTTCCTGATACTCGTCGAACAGCGGCAGGCGCCAGGCGCGATCGCCGGCCTGTTCGGAGGCGTTGAGCAGCTCATGGGCCAGCGGGTTGTGGTTGGCCAGCAGACCCGTGGTGTGGTGGCCCAGCGCTATGATGCAGGCGCCGGTCAGGGTCGCCACGTCGATGACGGTCTCGGGATCGTAACGATCCACGTAGGTGAGCGCATCGCACAGCACCAGACGGCCTTCCGCATCCGTGTTCAGCACTTCTATGGTCTGGCCGGACATGGAGGTGAGGATGTCACCCGGGCGATAGGCGTTGCCACCCGGCATGTTCTCGCAACCGGCCAGCACGCCTATGACGTTGATGGGCAGCTGCAACTGGGCCAGGGCGTGCATGGTGCCGAGCACGGAGGCGGCGCCACCCATGTCGTACTTCATCTCGTCCATGCCTTCGGCCGGCTTGATGGAGATGCCGCCGGAATCGAAAGTCAGACCCTTGCCGACCAGCACTATGGGCTTGGCATCGGCGTTGCCCTTGTATTCGATGATGGCCATCATGGCTTCATTCTCGGAGCCGCGGGCCACCGCCAGATAGGAGTTCATGCCGAGCTCGGCCATCTCCTGCTCACCGATCACCTTGGTGGTAATGTTGTCGAAGGCATCGGCCAGACGACGAGCCTGGGAGGCCAGATAGGCCGGATTGCAGACGTTGGGCGGCATGTTGGCCACGTCGCGACATACCCGCACCCCTTTCGCCACGGCCAGACCGTGGGAGATGGCTTTCTCACCAATGGTCAGTTCCCGACGCGTCGGCACGTTGAACACCAGCTTGCGCAGCGGACGGCGCGGCTCGGCCTTGTTGGTCTTGAACTGATCGAAGCTGTAGAGGCCCGCCTTGGTGGTTTCCACCGCCTGGCGCACCTTCCAATAGGTATCCCGACCCTTGACGTGCAGTTCGGTCAGGAAGCAGACCGCTTCCATGGAACCCGTCTCGTTGAGGGTGGTGATGGTCTTGTTGATGATCTGCTTGTACTGGCGTTCGTCGAGTTCCCGCTCCTTGCCGCAACCGACCAGCAATACGCGCTCGCTGAGCACGCCCGGTACTTGATGCAGCAACAGCATCTGGCCTGGTTTCCCTTCCAGGTCGCCACGGCGCAGCAGCGAACTGATATAGCCATCGCTGATCTTGTCCAGTTGTTCGGCAACCGGAGAGAGGCGACGCGGCTCGAATACGCCGACCACGACGCAGGCACTGCGTTGCTTCTCAGGACTGCCACTCTTTACACTGAACTCCATGGAATCTCCTACATCCTAAAGACAAAAGGCACCTTTTATTGAATAATGCGGTGCTTGTTGGGGTATCAGAGGCGGAGCGAACAGCCATAGGCTCCGCAGTTCAAACTGGTAAAAATCCAATATACGGCCCTATTTTTCAGGCATTCGACTAAAAACACAAGTTTACTTGGGAATGACTGTGATCGTTTTCCGATATTTGTTCAGGGAAACCCTGAAAACCCAGCTGGCAGTGTTGTTCGTGCTGCTGCTTATCTTTGTCAGCCAACAATTTATCCAGATCATCGGTGATGCCGCCGATGGCGAGGTGCCGACGCGCCTGGTCTCCACCCTGTTGCTGCTCAACCTGCCCAATATGGCGCTGTTGATGCTGCCTATCAGCCTGTTTTTAGCCATCTTGTTTGCTCACGGTCGCCTGTATGCCGAAAGTGAGATGACAGTGATGCATGCGGTGGGCTTCAGCCACCGCTTCGTGATGCGCAGCGCCATGGTGCTGGCCTTGCTGACCGCGGCCGTCGCCGCCTTCAATACCGGCTGGATCGCCCCGCAGGCCAAGGAGCGCGAGTATCAGGTGATCGACGAGTTCAAGGCCGATCCGGGTATCTCCTTTCTGCAGGCCGGCCGTTTCATGGAGCTCGACAAGGGGCGCCTCGTTGCCTACATCCAGGAGCTGAACGACAAGGGCTCCCGGCTGCAGAAGATCTTCGTGCTGCAACGCTCCCAGGAGGGCAAGCCACCCTCAGTGGTGGTGGCGACGGAGGGGGTGGTGACGGTCGATGAGAACGGCCTGCAGTGGCTGACCCTGAAGGATGGCTCCCGTTACGAGGGCCACTTCAGCAGCAAGCAGTTCCAGATCTCCGAATTTGACGAGTACAGCCTGGTGATCCGCCAGCAGGAGATGGAGCGCTCCAGCCGCAAGGCGGCCGCCAAGCCGACTCTGGAGCTGCTGGGAACGCAGGACAACGGCATGATGGCCGAGTTGCAGTGGCGCCTGTCGTTGCCGCTCTCCATCCTGGTGCTCACTTTCCTGGTGGTGCCACTGGCCAGGGTCAACCCCCGCCAGGGACGTTACGCCAAGCTGCTGCCGGCCATCTTGCTCTATCTTTCCTACTTCCTGTTGCTCAGCGCGGCGCGCTCGGCCATCGACAGCGGACGCCTGCCCCACTGGCCGGGGATGTTCCTGGTGCCGCTGGCCTATCTGCTGTTGATCGGTCTGCCGCTCAACCTGCAGGGCACCAGCTGGTGGAACGGGATCAAGACCCTCTATTTCAAGAGAAAATCGGCATGATGTTGCCATCTGGGAGTCTCTACTGATGTTTGGCATTCTCGATAGACATGGCGACCGGATCATTTTGATGTCGCTTCCTCTCTATACGTCTGTATTTGAGGAAAAAATCAGCATGATGCTGCAACCGGGGAGTTTCTGCTGATGTTTGGCATTCTCGATAGATATATCGGCCGGGTTATTTTCATGTCGGTCCTGTTGTGCGAACTGACCCTGGTCGGGCTGGCTGCGCTCATCAAGTATGTTGAGCAGCTCAGATCCGTGGGGGAAGGCAACTACGACATGATCAATGCGCTCTATTACGTCCTGCTCTCCATGCCCAAGGAGGCGGTTCAGTTCTTCCCGCTGGCTGCCCTGCTGGGCGGGCTCATAGGGCTGGGCCAGCTGGCGACCAGCTCGGAGCTGGTGGTGATGCAGGCGGCGGGTCGCTCCAAGATCAGCATAGTGATGGCTGCGCTCAAGACGGCCATCCCCTTGATGATACTGGTGGGCCTGATGGGTGAGTATGTGGCGCCCATCGCCAAGCGGATGGCGGATGACGTCAAGGCGGGGGCCCTGTCGGAAGGGCGGCTGACGGTCTCGGCTTACGGGGTCTGGGCGCGCGATGGCAACAACTTCGTCAACATCAACGGGGTGCGCAACGACGGCGCCTTGACCGGCATTACCCTCTATCGCTTCACCCCGGAGCGCAAGTTGATCGATATCCTCCAGGCGCAGGAGGGGGTGTTTGAACAACACCACTGGTTGCTCAAGCAGATCCTGGTCACCCGCTTCGACGATCCCAAGCAGATCCAGAGCGAGACGCAGGCCCAGATGGAGTGGACCTCTGAGCTCACCCCCAAGCAGCTGGGAGTGGTGAGTATCGATCCTGAAAACCTGCCGGTGGCCGGGCTGCTCGACTACATAGGCTATCTGGATGCCAACAAGCAGGATGCCGGGCGGTACAAGCTGGAGATGTGGCGCAAGCTGCTGTCGCCGCTCTCCGTGGTGGCCATGATACTGCTGGCCTCCTCCTTCATCTTCGGCCCGCTGCGTTCGGTGAGCATGGGCGCGCGGATGCTGATGGGGATCATGACCGGCTTTGCCGTCTACGTGAGCGATCGGGTGTTCGGCCCCATCAGCCTGGTGTACGCGGTGCCACCCATCCTTGCCGCCATCGCCCCCAGCCTGCTGTTTGGCGGTATCTCCTTCTATATCCTCAGTCGCAAGCAGTAATACGCTGTGCGGTAATGCAAAAAGGGCACCTGTTGGTGCCCTTTTTCGTTGCTGCATTGACCTGCAATTACTTGTTCAGCATCTCCAGATTTTCCTGTTTGCCGAGCACCACCACTTCACATTCGGACCAGATGTCCTGAAAGGCGCGCGGTGCCTTGCGGTTGAACAGGCACATCAGGTTGCCGAGGCCGAAGGCCGCCGTTGCCAGCCGGATCAGGGCCTGAGTGATGCGGATGTTGCTGCCATCCGCATTCTGGATGCGCAGGCGCCAGGCGCGCATGCCTATGGTCTGACCGGCACGGGTCCAGAACCAGGTGTAAAAGCCACAGATGATGAAGGCGAGCCAGGCACTGTAAATCGGGCTGGTCAGCAGCCAGGAGGCATCTTTGCCTTCTGGGATGGTGGCCGCGCCGGTTGCCAGCAGCAAGTGTGCCCCCCCCATCCCGATGAAGCCGGCGATGATCAGCAAGGAGATGACTACCAGATAGTCATAGAGCAGGGCGCCGAGTCGGCGCAACAGGCCAGCCGAAGGGTAGTGGGGGACTGTGTGGGAGGTGGATGTGGGTTGGACTGGTTTACGCTTGGCCATCGTTCTTATTCCATTAATATGATGCGGGCATTCTATGTAACTGACCCCGCATCGGCAAGGCGTTGAATAAATGAGCAAACGAGAGTGCGCACGCGAAAAACACCTTGCATGGCATCGCGCCATTCGTATAATCCCTCGCAGTTGCCCGGGTGGCGAAATCGGTAGACGCAGCGGATTCAAAATCCGCCGATGAATAATCGTGTCGGTTCGAGTCCGACCCCGGGCACCATCAGATTAAGTGACAAAAGGCCATCAGCAATGATGGCCTTTTGTTTTTCTGCCTCCTGGTGTTCCCTTCTTTATCCCTTTATCCCTTTATCCCTTTATCCCTTTGTCCATGAGCACTCTCATCGTTCGTATGCTGGGTGGCTTGTTTCTGCCACATTCGGCTGTGTGTCCGTCACCGCTCTGCAATCTGTTCCGGCTTATGATCTGCTCTATTTCGGTGCGTGCTGGTTGCGCTGCACAGCAGAAGTGCGCGCTTGCTCAGGTTGGCGCAGCTTGTGATCCAATCTGGTGCATTGGTCAACCTGCTTGATATTAAGGTGTTGATTATAATCAACTTAGTGAGTTGGCCTGCTTTATGCTTTAAAGCAATCATGTCGCCATGACGCTGCCCGATGAAGGAAGCATGACCAGGGCAGTGGCAAGTGTGTGCTGAGTGTGAGTTTGTGTGGATTGTCGGATTCGATGTTCATATCAGGAAATGGACCCGGACAGGTGCCGGGACGACAGGGAAGGAGATGGCTGTATGCTCAAGAGACTCGTGATGACTGGCCTGTTGGCGCTTGCCGCCTTGCTGGCCGCCCCCAGTTGGGCTGAAGAGGTGGTGGCCGCATCGGCCGAGGTCGTGCAGGCCGCGGCGCCAGTCGCAGCCGCTGTGACCATCAACAAGGGGGACAACAGCTGGATGTTGCTGTCGGCGGCACTGGTGATCCTGATGTCCATTCCGGGACTGGCCCTGTTCTATGGCGGCCTGGTGCGCAGCAAGAACATGCTGAGCGTGTTGATGCAGGTGTTCACCCTGTTCTCGCTCATCTGCGTGCTGTGGATCCTCTACGGTTATTCGCTGGCCTTCACCGAGGGCAACAGTGTCTACGGCTCCTTCAGCAAGGCGCTGCTCAAGGGGGTCACGCCTGACTCCATTGCGGCGACCTTCAGCAAGGGAGTCGGCATCAGCGAGTTTATCTACGTGGTGTTCCAGGGGGCCTTTGCGGCCATCACCTGCGGCCTGATAGTGGGCGCCTTCGCCGAGCGCATCAAGTTCGCCGCCGTGCTGCTGTTCTCGGTGATCTGGTTCACCTTCGCCTACATACCGCTGGCCCACATGGTGTGGTACTGGGCAGGCCCGGATGCCTATACCACGGCCGAGGCGGCGGCGACCGCGACGGCGACGGCCGGTTATCTGTTCCAGCATGGTGCACTGGATTTTGCGGGCGGCACAGTGGTGCACATCAATGCCGCCGTGGCGGGTCTGGTGGGGGCCTATCTGGTGGGCAAGCGTCTGGGCTACGGACGTGATCCCATGACACCGCACAGCCTCACCATGACAATGATAGGGGCCTCCCTGCTCTGGTTCGGCTGGTTCGGTTTCAACGCCGGCTCCGCGCTGGAAGCCAACGGCATAGCCGCACTGGCCTTCATCAACACCTGGGTGGCACCGGCGGCGGCGGCGCTCTCCTGGACCTTGGCCGAGTGGGTAATGAAGGGGCGTCCCTCCCTGCTGGGTGCGGCCTCCGGCGCCGTCTCCGGTCTGGTGGTGATCACTCCGGCGGCCGGTTTCGTCGGGGTTGGCGGTGGCCTGGTGATGGGCCTCATCAGCGGCGTGGCCGGTTTGTGGGGGGTTCACGGCCTCAAGCGTCTGCTGGGAGCCGATGACAGCCTGGATGTGTTTGGCGTGCATGGGGTGTGCGGCATTCTCGGAGCCCTGCTGACCGGCGTCTTTGCCAGCCCGGAGCTGGGCGGCACCGGGGTGTGGGACTATGTCACCAACCAGGTTGCGGAAGGCTACTCCATCCTGGCCCAGGTCAAGATCCAGGCCATCGGAGTCGGGGTCACCATCCTCTGGTCCGGGGCCATCTCGGTCGTGGCCTACAAGCTGGTGGATCTGCTGATCGGCCTGCGAGTGAAGGAAGATGCGGAGCGGGAAGGGCTGGATGTCACCACCCACGGTGAGAAAGCCTATAGCCTGTAACCGCGCTGGGTCACTTGCTGACAGGATCGCCGCCGGTTATGCCGGCGGCTTTTTTATGTCTGCAAAAGTGGAGTGCGCCTTGCCCCAGCTTTTATGCCTGCAATTTGACAGGATCTCCGCTAAACTCTGCCACCCTTGAATGGGCTTGCCCCATTTTCCCCATCATTTTCTACGCCTTTGGAGCCGCTCATGCCGTTAGTGGGACATCAACACCAGATCGAGATCCTGGAACTGACCGACAAAGGGGATGGCAAGGGACGCCTGTTCGATCGCCCCCTGTTTGTCGAGGGTCTGCTGCCCGGTGAGCAGGCGCTGGTTGAGCTGACCGAGGTCAAGCCGAACTATCTGCATGGCAAGCTGACCGAGCTGCTCCAGCCGTCTGCCGATCGGGTCGCCGATTTCTGCCCCAACACAGAGTGCGGTGGCTGCCAGGTGCGCCCGCTGGCCTACCCGGCCCAGCTCAAGCTCAAGCAGGCACTGGTGCAGAGCGCACTGGAACAGGTCGGGCTGGGTGACACCACAGTCAACCCCATCCTCGGCATGGAGAGCCCGTTCGCCTATCGCAACAAGGCGCAATATGCGGTGCGTGGCTGTGAGGCCGGCGCCGAGATTGGTTTTTATCGCAAGCACTCCCACGATCTCATCACAGCGGACGATTGCGCCGTGCAGGACTCGCTGCACGTGGAGCTCAACGCCCGGGTACGTGGCTGGATGCGCGAGCATGACATCGCCGCCTATGACGAAGTGAATCACACCGGCTGCGTGCGCAACCTGATGACCCGCAAGGGCTTCAAGAGCGGCGAGCTGATGGTGGTGCTGGTGACCCTGGGTGAAACACTGCCGTTCGAAGCCGAGCTGCTGGCGAGCTTGAGCGATCTGCCCATCACCACCCTGGTGCAGAACATCAACGATGAGCGCACCAACCGCATTCTGGGTGCGAGCAACCGGGTGCTGCTGGGTGAAGGGGTGATCCGCGACAAGATCCATGAGCTCGAGTTCGAGATCTCGCCGCTCTCCTTCTTCCAGAACAACCCGACCCAGACCGATGTGCTCTACTCCAGCGCCCTCGAGTATGCCGAGCTGACCGGCAACGAGACTGTGTTCGACATCTATTGCGGTATCGGCACCATCTCCCTGTTCCTGGCTGGCAAGGCCGCCAAGGTGGTGGGGATAGAATCGGTGGAGAGCGCCATCAGCGACGCCCGTCGCAACGCGGCCCTCAACGGCATAGAGCACACCGAATTCCACGTGGGCAAGGCCGAGCAGCTGATGCCCGAGCTGCACGCCCAGGGCGTGACCGCCGACGTGGTGGTGCTGGATCCGCCTCGCAAGGGTTGTGACAAGGCGGTATTGCAGACCCTGGTTGCCATGGCACCGCGCCGTCTGGTCTATGTCTCCTGTAACCCGCAGACCCTGGCCCGCGATCTCGCCTGGCTGGTCAAGCAGGGCTTCGTACTGGATGAAGTGCAGCCGGTCGACATGTTCCCGCATTCCATGCATGTGGAAGCGGTTGCCCGCCTGAGCCTGCCTGCCAAGGGCTGACAGGCACTCGCGCCACAGCGATTGAATTAGCCAGATGGCTCTGTTAAAAACGACTCCAAATGGAGTCGTTTTTTTATGTCTGTCATTCAGGTGCCGAGCCATGGTATCGGACTTGGATTTGGGCAGAGGGGCGGGAAATAGAAGGGGTGACAGTATGAGGTGCAGACCATGAAAGGTATCTTGCTACGCTGGTTGGCTCGCTACGATGGCTGGTGTCAGGAGTGGGGACTCACCCCGGAAAACCGGCGCTGCTGCGCGCCGGTGCGTTATGACGAAGATGAGCAGGAGGAACCGGCGTCGGAGGGCGACGCCTCGTCACTCAATCAAAATTGCGCGTCACGGCCCCGGTAACGCTGTTGTAGTCAAAGCTCAATCCATCCGGGTAAGCCGGGAAGCGGGCAATGGAGTCGCGCAGGGTATAGCGGCAGTTGCTGTGAGGCTCGCCATCTTCATCTATATGGTTGCCGGGTTGCTCGCTGGACAGATAGTCGGCTTTGACCTGGATCTCGGGATCCTGATCGACCGAGGCGACAATATAGCTGCTGTCCAGCAGCCCCTGAAACAGCAGGCGGCAGTCTGACTGGTTGCTGACCGAGATGTAGTCTCCCTGACCGGGAACGTAAGGCTCATTGATCCCCTTGTGGCCCTGATCCTCATCCGTGCCGGCGGGCCAGCCATAACGGTTGATGTCGAGGTTGCGTTGACCCATGCTGCCCAGATTGTAGAGTGCCTGGCCCTGCGCCTTGACCGCCCAGCCTGCATGGGCAAGCTGCACCGCGCTGGCGAAGCTGCCGGCGGTGGCGGCAACCGTGCTCTTGAGGGCATCATCCTTGATATTGATAAAGCGGGGCATTGCCGTTACGGCCAGGACCCCAAGCACTATGATGACCATCACCAGTTCTATCAGGGTAAAGCCATGGTTCGAGCGTTTCATTATTGAGTAGACCCATCAAGTACGACAAACAGGTGAAAGCGACATGCAACTGATCGACACCCATTGCCATCTCGATTTTCCCGTCTTCGATCCAGACAGGGCGGCGTTGCTGGCCGAATGCCGGCAGTTGGGGGTGGGCGAGTATATCATCCCCGCCGTGGGAGAGGAAAACTGGACTCGCGTGATGGCGCTGGCGGAGCAGTACCCGGGGATCACCTACGGGCTGGGCATTCACCCCTGGTATGTGGGCACCCAGACCCAGGGTGCGCTGACGCGATTGCAGGCGTTGTTGGCTGCCCGGCCCCCTGGCCTGGTGGCGGTCGGGGAGTGCGGGCTGGATCTGCGCAGCCAGGTGCCGCAGGAGGGGCAGCTGGCCTGGTTCGAGGCGCAGATCAGGCTGGCCATGGAGCATGAGCTGCCACTGATAGTCCATTCGGTGCGGGCCAACGACACGGTTGCCAAAATTTTGCGCCGCTTCAAGCCGGCCTCTGGCGGCGTGATCCACGCCTTCAGCGGCTCTCTGCATCAGGCCGAGGTGTTCTGGCAGCTTGGATTCAGACTGGGGATCGGCGGCGTCATCAGCTACGAGCGGGCCAACAAGACCCGGGAGGCGATCCGCGACATGCCGCTGGAGGCCCTGCTGCTGGAAACCGATGCGCCCGACATGCCGTTGCAGGGTCAGCAGGGCATTCCGAATACCCCCGCCAACTTGCCGAAGATTGCGCAACTCTTGGCCGAATTGCGGCAACAGCCCTTGAGTCATGTTGTCGCGGTGTTACATGAATCCACTTTTCACACTTTCCCGCTCGGACACTCTGAAATTAACACCTGATTAACTCTTGATAGCATCATGATAAAAAACGGGGCGAGTAAAAATCGTTTGCGGTCTAATTTGACGACCTCTAGCGCATTTCATGCTTATAAAATGTGACCAGCATTCTACTTTGTCGCACCGTAATTAGTATAATGCGCACCCTTGATTGATGGCTTTGAGATACAAGTTGTTAACAAGCTGGAAGGTGCTACTAAAGAGGAAGTGTTAATAATGAATTTGATTATGGGTCTGGTAGGGATGGCAACACTCATCCTTATCGCGGTGCTGTTCTCCAGTAATCGCAAAGCAATAAAAATTCGCACCGTAGCCGGTGCCTTTGCAATTCAAGCTGGACTGGGTACATTCGTGCTGTACGTCCCGGTTGGCCGAGATATTCTGGTGGGTGTATCCGATGCCGTTTCCAGCGTCATCGGTTATGGTCAAAACGGTATCGAATTCCTGTTCGGTGGTCTGGTCAGCAACAAGATGTTTGAAGTGTTTGGCGGCGGCGGCTTTATTTTTGCCTTCCGCGTGCTGCCCGTCATCATCTTCTTCTCCTCCCTGATCGCGGTTCTCTATTATCTGGGCATCATGCAGTGGGTAATCAAGCTGCTGGGTGGTGGCCTGCAAAAAGTACTGGGCACGTCCCGTACCGAATCCCTCTCTGCCACGGCCAACATCTTCGTCGGTCAGACCGAAGCCCCGCTGGTGGTGCGTCCCTTCATCTCCAAGATGACTGACTCCGAGCTGTTTGCCGTCATGTGTGGTGGCCTGGCCTCCGTTGCCGGTTCCGTGCTGGCTGGTTATGCCTCCATGGGCGTCAAGATGGAATACCTGATCGCCGCCTCCTTCATGGCTGCCCCGGGTGGTCTGCTGTTCGCCAAGTTGCTGGTACCGGAAACCGAGACCCCCAACTATGACGAAAACAATGCCGATGGCGATCTGGAAGACAAGCCTGCCAACGTGATCGATGCCGCCGCCGCCGGTGCCTCCGCCGGTCTGCAACTGGCCCTGAACGTGGGTGCCATGCTGCTGGCCTTCATCGGCCTGATCGCCATGATCAACGGCATCTTCGCCGGTGTGGGTGGCTGGTTCGGTTATCCGCAGCTCTCCCTGGAACTGCTGCTGGGCTGGTTGTTCTCCCCGCTGGCCTTCCTGATCGGTGTACCCTGGAGCGAGGCCGTGGTGGCCGGTTCCTTCATCGGCCAGAAGCTGGTGGTGAACGAGTTCGTGGCTTACCTGAACTTTGCCCCTTATCTGAAGGATGAAGTGCTGATCAACGGCGTGGCCATGTCCGAGCACACCAAGGCCATCATCTCCTTCGCCCTGTGCGGCTTTGCCAACCTGTCCTCCGTTGCCATCCTGCTGGGTGGTCTGGGCTCCATGGCACCGAACCGTCGCGGCACCATTGCCAAATTTGGTTTGAAGGCCGTACTGGCCGGCTCTCTGTCCAACCTGATGTCTGCCACCATCGCAGGCTTCTTCCTGGCACTGACAGCCATGTAATATTTGCCTGATACTCAGGTAAAGACGAACGCCACAGCGAAAAGCTGTGGCGTTCGCGTTTGGAGCGGTGACAACCGTTTTCCTTTCTAAACTAATAATAAAATGAGTCAAATCGGAGGTTATATGAATGAAGTGCTACTGGCGATGGCGGCCGGCTTTATCGTTGGCTTGTTGTTTTCTTTCCTCAAATTGCCGATCCCGGCCCCACCCGTACTGTCCGGGGTAATGGGGATAGTCGGGGTCTATCTGGGGGGGCTGGCGTACTCCTGGATACTCACACGCTTCTTCTCTTAACGCACTTTTCAGTACCGGATTTGCCAGATGTGAGGTACCTCTGAAATTGGCAAATCCGGCTTGCAAACACGGGGTATCTCGGCTGAAATAGGCATTGCCAGCAGGGTGCTGGCATTGACTAATGCCCGATCAAATCGGGTGTTGGCGGTCAAATGGAATTGATTGGGAAGTCGGGTCAGCAGTTGTCGGCCTTTCTCAAGTCTTCATGGAACCAAGTCCGCACTTTTGTAAGAAAGTGACAGGGCTCTTGCCTTATTTACAGCCATATTGCCTGTGCATGCGCGCTGTAATTCCATTCCCGTATCCTTGGGAGTCGTGTCTTGCTGGTTGCGTTGCGACAAGCAGGCGCTCGCCCCTGGAAGCAGGATTAAATCGAGACTTTGGAGAATAGAATGACTGATCTGAAACTGGCCGCCCAACGCGCCCTGAACCTGATGGACCTGACCACCTTGAACGATGATGACACCGATCAGAAGGTCATCGACCTGTGCCGCAAGGCCAAGTCTCCGGCCGGCCTGACCGCCGCCGTCTGCATCTATCCCCGCTTCATCCCCATAGCGCGCAAGACACTGCGCGAGATCGGCGCCGCTGACGTGCGCATCGCCACCGTGACCAACTTCCCCCATGGCAACGACGACATCGAGATCGCCGTGGCCGAGACCCGCGCCGCCGTGGCTTACGGTGCCGATGAAGTGGACGTGGTGTTCCCGTACCGTGCCTTCATGGCCGGCAATGAACAGGTTGGCTTCGATCTGGTCAAAGCTTGTAAGGAAGCCTGTGGCGACAAGGCGCTGCTGAAAGTGATCATCGAGACAGGTGAACTGAAAGAAGAGGCGCTGATCCGTCGTGCCTCCGAGATCTCCATCGACGCCGGTGCCGACTTCATCAAGACCTCCACCGGCAAGGTGCCGGTCAATGCGACCCCGGAAGCGGCCCGCATCATGATGGAAGTGATCAAGGCCAAGAACCCGAAAGTCGGCTTCAAGCCGGCCGGTGGCGTGAAAGATGCCGCCGTGGCGGGTCAGTACCTGGCCATGGCAGAAGATATTCTGGGCAAGGACTGGGTATCCGCCCGCACCTTCCGCTTTGGTGCATCCAGCCTGTTGGCCAGCCTGCTGGCCACGCTGGGGCATGGCGACAAGCCTGCCAACACCAGCGGTTACTAAGTTGATGAGAGGGCGAGCGTGGCTCGCCCTGTTATGCCCCCGCCAGATGGCGCGCGGGCAGGGATAACGGCTTATGTGACGCCAGCAATGGCGGAGGGAATGAAAGATGTTTTTGCCTCAAGAAATTATTCGAAAGAAGCGCAACGGTGAAGCGCTCAGTACCCAAGAGATTCAATTCTTCGTTCAGGGCATTACCAACAACACCATAGGCGAGGGCCAGATTGCGGCACTGGCGATGGCGGTCTACTTCAAAGACATGACCATGGATGAGCGGGTTGCCCTGACCTGCGCCATGCGCGACTCCGGCATGGTATTGAACTGGGATCACCTCAATCTGGGTGGCCCTATCGTCGACAAGCACTCCACCGGTGGCGTGGGTGATGTCGTCTCCCTGATGCTGGGCCCCATGGTCGCCGCCTGCGGTGGCTTCGTGCCCATGATCTCCGGTCGTGGCCTGGGTCATACCGGCGGCACCCTGGACAAGCTGGATGCCATCCCCGGCTACCAGACCTCGGTCGACAACGATCTTTTCCTGAAAGTGGTGAAAGAGGCGGGTGTCGCCATCATAGGCCAGACCGGCGATCTCGCCCCGGCCGACAAGCGCATCTATGCGGTGCGTGACATCACGGCCACCGTCGAATCCATCGCCATGATCACCGGCTCCATCCTCTCCAAGAAACTCGCCTCCGGGCTGGAAGCCCTGGTGATGGACGTCAAGGTGGGCTCTGGTGCCTTCATGCCGACGTTTGAGGCATCTGAGGAGCTGGCCAAGAGCATAGTCGCCGTGGCCAACGGTGCCGGTTGCCGCACCTCGGCCCTGCTGACCGACATGAACCAGGTGCTGGCCTCCAGCGCTGGCAACGCCGTGGAAGTGCGCGAAGCGGTGCGCTACCTGACAGGTGAATACCGCAACCCGCGCATCCACGAAGTCACCATGAGCCTGTGCGCCGAGATGCTGATCTCCGCCCATCTGGCCAGCGACGATGCCGATGCCCGTCGCAAGCTGCAGGCTGTGCTCGACAACGGCAAGGCGGCCGAGATCTTCGGTCGCATGGTGACCGGCCTCGGCGGTCCGTCCGACTTCATGGAACGTTATGATAGTCATCTGCCCAAGGCTGCTATTGTGCGCCCCGTGTATGCGGCCAATGCCGGCTTCGTGACGGCCATGGATACCCGGGAGCTGGGTCTGGCCGTGGTCGCCATGGGTGGCGGTCGTCGCGCCGCCGGTGACAAACTCGATTACGCCGTCGGTCTGACCGACTTTATCCGCCTGGGCCAGAGCGTCGATGCTGACAAGCCGATTGCCCTGATCCACGCTCAAACCGAAGAGCAATTTGCTCAGGCTGCCAGCATGGTGCAGGCGGCTGTCAAGATCGGTGACACTCAACCCCAGGCTCTGCCTGAGGTCTACCGTCGCATCGGTCTGGCTGATTTGTAACAAGGGGAAGTCCCATGAAACGTACCTTTATTCTGATGATGGACTCTTTCGGTATTGGCGCCGCCGCCGATGCCGACAAGTTCGGAGATGTGGGCGCCAACACCCTTGGCCATATCGCCAAGGCCTGTGCCGCCGGTGAGATTGAAGGCCGTGGCGCCCTCAATCTGCCGAACCTGAACAAGCTGGGTCTGGGCCATGCCGGTGAGCTGGCCTCCGGCTACTTCCCGGCAGGCTTGAAGAAGGATATCGAGGTGGTCGGTGCCTACGGTTTCGCCCAGGAGCTCTCCTCCGGCAAGGACACTCCGTCCGGCCACTGGGAGATCGCAGGCGTGCCCGTGCTGTTCGAGTGGGGTTACTTCACCGATCACCACAACAGCTTCCCGCAAGAGCTGCTGGACGCCATCGTCGAGAAGGCGGGTCTGTCCGGTTACCTCGGCAACTGCCACGCCTCCGGCACCCAGGTGCTGGATGATCTGGGCGAAGAGCACATGCGTACCGGCAAGCCGATCCTCTACACCTCTGCCGACTCAGTGTTCCAGATCGCCTGCCACGAAGAGACCTACGGCCTCGAGAAGCTCTATGAGCTGTGCCACATAGTGCGCGAGCTGCTGGAGCCCTACAACATAGGCCGGGTCATCGCGCGTCCGTTCGTGGGCAGCGGCAAGGGCAACTTCAAGCGTACCGGCAACCGTCACGACTACTCTGTGCTGCCGCCGGCGCCGACCGTGCTGGATTACATGAAAGAAGCGGGTGGCCAGGTGGTCTCCATCGGCAAGATCGCCGACATCTATGCCAACCAGGGCATCACCAAGCAGGTGAAGGGCACCGGCCTGACCGAGCTGTGGGATCGCACCCTGGAAGAGGTGAAAGCAGCCGGTGACAACACCATCGTCTTCACCAACTTCGTGGACTTCGACTCCTCCTACGGTCACCGTCGTGACGTGAAAGGCTACGCCGATGCACTGGAGTATTTCGACTCCCGTCTGCCGGAGCTGTTCGAGATACTGCAAGATGGCGATGTGGTGGCGCTGACCGCCGACCACGGCTGCGATCCGACCTGGAACGGTACCGATCACACCCGTGAATATATTCCGGTGCTGTTCTTCGGCAAGCCGGTCAAGGCCGGTTCCGTCGGTCGTCGCGAGACCTTTGCCGACATAGGCCAGAGCATAGCGGCGTACCACGGTCTGCCCAAGCTGCAATACGGTACCAGCTTCCTGTAAGGCCGATTTTGGGTGGCGCCTTGCGGTCTATTCTGCAGGGCCTGCCCAGGTTGCAGTGCGGCACTCGCCTCCTGTAATTTACCCGCCCGTCACCTCGGTGGCGGGCAACCAATAAAGACAATAAAACTCAACCTAGTGTGAAGGAATCAAGAGAATGGCAACTCCTCATATCAATGCGAAAGATGGCGCCTTTGCTGATACAGTGCTGATGCCGGGCGACCCCCTGCGCGCCAAGTACATCGCCGAAACCTTCCTGGAGAACGTCGAGCAGGTGTGCGACGTGCGCAGCATGCTCGGCTTCACCGGTACCTACAAGGGCCGTCGCATCTCCGTCATGGGTCACGGCATGGGCATCCCGTCCTGCTCCATCTATGCCAAAGAGCTGATCACCGATTACGGTGTGAAGACCCTGATCCGCGTGGGCTCCTGTGGCGCCGTGCGTGAAGACGTGAAACTGCGCGACGTGGTGATCGGCATGGGTGCCTGCACCGATTCCAAGGTCAACCGTCTGCGCTTCAAGGATCACGACTTCGCCGCCATCGCCGACTTCGGCCTGGTTGCCAATGCCGTGCAAGCCGCCAAGAACAAGGGCGTTGCCGTGCGCGTCGGTAACATCTTCTCCGCCGACCTGTTCTACACCCCGGATCCTTCCATGTTCGACGTCATGGAAAAGTACGGCATCCTGGGTGTCGAGATGGAAGCCGCCGGTATCTACGGCGTGGCCGCAGAGTACGGTGCCAAGGCACTGACCATCTGCACCGTCTCCGACCATATCCGTACCGGTGAGCAGACCACCTCCGAAGAGCGTCAGCTGACCTTCAACGACATGATCGAAATCGCACTGGATTCAGTGCTGCTGGGCGACTGATCCGCAGCCTAGACTCCATGCAAAACGGCGACCCCAGGGTCGCCGTTTTTTTATGGTTCGTGGCCGTAGCTCCGTACCGGGCCTTGAAGCCTATGGGATCAGGCGCTCGGTGCACCCGATGAGGGTGGGCTCTTCTTCTTGTGCTTGCGCACCCGCATGTAGTTGCGGCGCACGCCGTAGGAGATGAGCAGGCCGGCCAGTAGCGCCACCAGCAGCATCAGCCGCTGTTTCTCCTGTATCACCTTGAGCCGGGTGTCCTTGTCCGCCAGCAGTTGCTGCTCTTCCAGTGTGATGCGCAGGTAGCCAATGGTTTGCTCCCCATCCAGGATCTCCTGCACAAACTGGATGCGGCCCTTGCCCTGCTCCGGCAGCGATTTGTTGTTGTCGCCGATGGGCAGCAGGCTGTCCAGCGGCACGGCGGCGTCCGACTGGGCGAGGGGGATGCCACGGGCATCATAGAGGGTGGCATCGAGGATCTCGGGCTCGGCGGCCAGATCCTGGGCCAGCCGTTCCAGCTCGCTGTTCTTGTCCTCCTTGATCCAGCGCTTCATGTCGCGGGCGGCATAGGCGACCAGCGCCTGGGCACGGTTGCGTGCCTCGCTGTGCAGAGAGGCCTGGCTCTCGCCCTGCATATGGATGAGCACACCGAGCACCCAGAGGCCGAGCAAGATGCCGGCACCCAGACTGAGAACACGTTTGATGGGAAGATGACGCAAGCGTTGAACCTCCTGACGACGAGCGGTGGCGGGATCTTGGCGCTTGCCTGTACAAAAAGCAATACGCTACTCTGGGCCAGCTTTGTTAACCCCATGATCACCAAGGAAGGCTCTATCTCTATGCTGTTGTCCCAATTACCCGCTGTCTTGTCCGAGTGGCCAGAGTGCCTGCCCAGTGCCCCCTGGTGGCAATTGACGCCGCAGGCGCTGCTGCCCGTCGCCAAACCGCTGGATGGCGCCTGGCTGGTGCTGTTTGGCAAGCCCCTTGCCGCCCGCCATCTGGCGCGCCTGGCCGAGTCGCTGGCTGCGCAGGATATGCAGGCCCAGCTCTATCCGCCGAGCAGCCCGGCCGGGGTGCCCTTGCTGTTGTTGGGAACGGACAGGTTCTCCCCCGAGCTGGTGCAGTGGCTCAAGGCCGAGGAGTGGGACATCGACATCTGCCATCTGCCCGCGCTGCCGACCCTGAGCGAGCCCGGCTTGCTGGTGATGGACATGGACTCCACCGCCATCCAGATCGAGTGCATCGACGAGATCGCCCGTCTGGCGGGAGTGGGCGAGCAGGTGGCCGCCGTGACGGCCGCGGCCATGCAGGGCAAGCTGGAGTTTTCCGACAGCCTGCGCAATCGGGTCGCCCTGCTGGCGGGGGCACAGGTCACCATTCTCGACGAGGTGGCGGCCCAGATGCCCTGGATGCCGGGCCTGCAATTGATGGTCGATACCCTCAAGCAGGCGGGCTGGAAGGTGGCGATCGCCTCGGGGGGCTTCACCCGTTTCGCCGGCGAACTGCAGCAGGCGCTGGGGCTGGATGCCATCTTCGCCAACGAGCTGGCGGTCGAGGGGGGACGGCTGACCGGCATGGTGAGTGGCCGCATAGTGGACGCCAGCGTCAAGGCCGAGGTGCTGCAACGGCTGGCGAGTGACTTTGGTATCGCCGCTGGCCAGACAGTGGCCATCGGCGATGGTGCCAATGATCTCAAGATGATGGCGGGGGCCGCTCTTGGCATAGCCATCCACGCCAAGCCGCTGGTGCGGGCCCAGGCGGCCGCCACCCTCAATCATCATGATCTGGAAGGGGTGATCTGCCTGCTCGGCGCCCTTGCCTGTCGCGATCGTCGTTGGGATCGTCACGGATCCTGAGTTACCCACCCCACGTCATGGAGGACCTTGCATAGCAATGGAACTGTTACAGCAATCCCTGTTTATTCCCTGTGGTGAGCACCAGTTGCACGTGCGCCACATCCAGCCACGGGTCGCCGTGCATGCAGAGCCGATCCTGATGGTGCACGGCGCCATCGAGAATGGCCGCATCTTCTATACCGAATCGGGCAAGGGGCTTGCCTGTTTCCTGGCGCGCCACGGCTATCAGGTCTATGTGGCCGACCTGCGCGGCCGGGGTCTGAGCACCCCGGCCATCGCAGTGCAAGCCGAGCATGGCCAGCATGAGCTGATCACCGAGGATCTGCCGGCCTTGCACCGCTGGATTGCGGCGCGCCATGCCAGCTTCAAGCTGCACTGGATGGCTCACTCCTGGGGCGGTGTCATCATGGCCTCGACCCTGGTGCGTTTTCCGGAATTGGCCGGGCAGATCGCCAGCCTGGTGTTCTTTGGTACCAAGCGTGGCGTCTCGGTGCAGAACCCGGAGCGCTGGTTGAAGGTGGATCTCATCTGGAATCGGCTGGCGCCCTGGCTGGCACGGCGCAGCGGTTTTCTGGCGGCCCGCAGCCTGAAGATGGGGGCGGATGACGAGCCGCTGCGCTACTTGCAGGAGACGATTCCCTGGGTCAAGTGCGGCCCCTGGCAAGATCCGTACGACGGCTTTGCCTATGACGAAGCGGCGGCCAGGGTCAACTGGCCGCCGCTCTGGATGATTTCAGCCAAGGCTGACAAGGTATTGGGGCACCCGACCGATGTGCGCCGCTTCAGCGCCGAGATGGGGTCTGCCACGCGTCACACCCGGCTTGGCAAGGATAACGGCAACCGGCTCGATTACGATCACATCAACATGCTGACGGCGCCACAGGCACAGGAGGATCACTTCCCGCAGATCCTCGCGTGGCTGCTCGACCCGCAGGCGGCGTGATGGAGACAAGGCTGGCGGGAGCTGGTCGTTATCCTGATGTGCTGATATAGGGATAAAAATAATGGCGGGCCCGTGGCCCGCCATTATTTTCTTGCTGGTTTGCCAGGCCGATATCCGCGCTTGAGCAGGCTTGCTGGCATGAGTCGCCGCTCAGTTGATGGGCGGGGTGATGCCGAGCCGGAACAGGGTGGCCTGACTGGTATCGGTCAGCTCGCCTACCCCCACCACGCTCCACAGCTCCTCCTCCAGCTTCTTGGCCTTGTGGATGGCGAACTTGGCGATGTAATCCAGCTCGTTGGCGATGAAGTTGGTATCGGGTCGGCCGGTGCGAGAGATGCCGACCAGCACCGAATAGAATTCCCCCTGACGCAGTGCCAGCTCGATGAAGCTGCGCTTTTCCGCCATGTCCTGAAAACTGCTGGCCAGCCGGCTGGAGAAGACGGGCAGGCCGGCCGGCGTGTGCAGGCTGGCGATGTAGACCTCCTCTTCCTGCGGTTTGTCTTCCCGTTCGATGGCGCGCAGCGGGTTCATGATCAGCTGTTTGAGCAGATCCCCCTGGAACAGGGGATAGAGGTTGTCCTGATCCCCCTGCTCGGCGCAGGTCCGCAACAGGCGTGACAGGCTGCGATCCTGCGGGGCATGGCCGACCGAGGCCGGCTTGGGCGCGCCCTTCAGCTTGTTGATGTAGACGGGCGTGCTGAAGATATGGTGGGTGTAGATGTTGCGCAGCGCCCTGGCCATGCCGCGATAACGACGCTGCTCGTGCGCCGCCTTGAGCTTGTTCTGGTTGCTCTCGATCAGCAGGCTGAAGAACTGGCGGCCGGTGTGGCGCTCAGGGTCCCCCTCGATACACAGATGCAGCACTGTCCGGGTCAGGTTGATGCTGACCAGCCGGTAGGGGAGGCGTTGCAGATCCATGCTCTTGGAGAGCTCCTGCAGGCGGGGCAGGGCCAGGGTGACTATGTCATCCTTCTCGCCTTCGAACGCCTCTTCCAGCTCTATTTGCATGCCGTGGGCCGAGATGTCGCGGGTCCAGCCAAGCCAGGCCTGCCCGTTGTGCTTGATAGCGACGGCCGTTTTGTGGATGTAGCGTGCCTCTTTGCGCAACTGCACATAATGCAGCGTCTCTATCTCGAAGGGCGCGGCCCCGAGATCATGGCCGAAGCGCTGCAGCTCGTTGGCGTTGTGCTGCACGCTGGCGTCGTAGTGAAACTCTTCCCGCTGGCTGTCGAGGCCGATATCTTGCAGCAGGCCGACGTAGTTTATCTGCCTGAGCCGTTCCTGCAGCAGCATGTCCTGCAACTGGGGGCTGTCCTGGCTCTGCTGGCTGGCGAGATCGGCCTCGTGCAGATCGCAGCGCTCCAGGCTGAACTTGTACACGCGCCAGCTGGGGCGGCGGGCACCGACCTGGAAGAAGAGGGACATCAGACCGCTCTGTTGCAACTCCTCCCGGGTGGCGGAGAAAAAGTAGAGGTGGCTGCGCACCGAATGGGTGAAGCAGTAGATCAGGGTCTCCCGCAGGGTGCCCGGGGCCGGCAGCAGGGATTGCATGCGGGCCGCCGAGAACAGGCTGGCGAGCATGTCTCGGTTCTTGGCATCGCGCCAGTATTCGAGGATGTGCTGATTGTTCTCGGTACGCAGGGCTATCTCCAGGCTGGGGCTGTCTCCCGAGCCGAAGAACAGCGGCATGCCGGTCATGCGTGGCAGGTAGAACTGCTCGTACCCCTTGATGATGGCGGCAGACAGCAGATAGTCGACGCTGACCCGATAGCGGCTCTTGTTGCTCTCGATGAAATCGCTCAGGAAGCGGTCAAAGCCGGTGTGCTCGCCGGTTTTGATCAGTCGCAGCCAGTACTTCCCCTCCTTGCTCTCTTCGCCCAGGATCTGATAGCTGACCGAGTGGTGCAATATGGGATTGGGGTGATCCCGCTCCAGCCCGGTGAAGAAGACTTCGACCTGGGCTCCGGTCTGATAGTTGGGCAGATAGGGCACCGAGACCCGGATCCCGCCGAGGGAGAGATCCGAGCTCTTGGCAAACAGCTTGTCGCCGTCGGCAAACTTGATGAGCACGGGAGAGCTGAAGTGCATCCGCTCCTGACGCCGGCCGTAGTAGCTGGCGAAGGGAATGGGATTGACATCGTATTGGCGAAACGGGCTGGCAGGGGGCAGCAGGGGACCGTCACCCTTGCTCTGGTGGTGTTTCTGCCAATATTGCAGCGCCTCATTGACACCCAGGGTGTAGGCATCCCGGTAGAGATAGCACTGGGACTGGAACAGGCCTATGGCCTCGGCCGGCATGAAGTGGGTGACTCCTTCAAACTCATGGACCAGGCACTCCTCGCCCAGCTCGTCGCGCATGTCGATGACCCGCCGGCAGGGGGTGCATTTGCGCTTTATCTCCATCTTGATCAGGAAACGGCTGTTGCTGTTCTCGTCCTGCGTCAGGCGATTGAAGATGTCATCAAAATCTTTTTCTCTGAGCAGAGGAATGAGCTGTTCAATCAGATGCTGTTGTTGTTCTGAATCCATGTGTTCCTGCCACGGAAAGTCACTTTTCCGATTCTGGGTTTGATCTGTCGGTCGCAAACAAGTATATCAAGCAGGAATTCATCCTGTCCCCGAGTTATCCATGGCCAAAAATAAAACTGCCTATGTTTGTACCGAATGTGGTGCCGACTTCACACGCTGGCAAGGCCAGTGCGGCGAATGCAAGGAGTGGAACACCATCACCGAGGTGCGTCTTGGCTCGGTGACGCCGGGCAAAAATGCCCGCTACACCGGTTACGCCGGCGCCATCGGCAGTCAGGTCCAGACGCTGGCGGAGATCGCCACCACAGAGATCCCGCGCTTTTCCTCCGGCTTCAAGGAGCTGGATCGGGTGCTCGGCGGCGGTGTTGTGCCCGGTTCGGCCATTCTGATTGGCGGCAATCCGGGGGCGGGCAAGTCTACCCTGCTGCTGCAGACCATGTGTGGTCTGGCCGAGCGGATGAAGACCCTCTATGTCACGGGGGAGGAGTCGCTGCAGCAGGTGGCGATGCGTGCCGGCCGGCTGGGGCTGCCTACCGACAAGCTGCGCATGCTGTCGGAGACCAGTGTCGAGCAGATCTGCATCATAGCGCAGCAGGAGCAGCCGCAGATCATGGTCATCGACTCCATCCAGGTGATGCACGTGGCGGATGTGCAGTCATCTCCCGGTTCCGTCTCCCAGGTGCGGGAGGCCGCGGCCCTGTTGACCCGTTACGCCAAGCAGAATCACGTCGCCATCTTCATGGTGGGCCATGTGACCAAGGATGGCACCCTGGCGGGTCCCAAGGTGCTGGAGCACTGTGTCGACTGTTCGGTATTGCTGGATGGCGCCAACGATTCGCGTTTTCGCACCCTGCGCTCCCACAAGAACCGCTTCGGTGCCGTCAACGAACTCGGCGTGTTCGCCATGACGGGGCAAGGCATGCGAGAGGTGAGCAACCCCTCCGCCATCTTCCTCAGTCGGGGTGAGGAACAGGCTCCCGGCTCCATCGTCATGGTGATCTGGGAGGGCACCCGGCCGCTGCTGGTGGAGCTGCAGGCGCTGGTGGACTATTCCCAGCTCTCCAACCCGCGCCGGGTGGCCGTGGGGATGGACCACAACCGCCTCGCCATGCTGCTGGCGGTATTGCATCGCCACGGCGGGCTGCAGATGGCGGATCAGGATGTCTTCATCAACGTGGTGGGGGGCGTCAAGGTTGAGGAGACCAGTGCGGATCTGGCCCTGTTGCTGGCCATGGTTTCCAGCTTCAGAGATCAGGCCCTGCCCAAAGATCTGGTGGTGTTTGGTGAAGTGGGCCTCTCCGGCGAGATCCGGCCCGTGCCGTCCGGTCAGGAACGATTGCAGGAGGCGGCCAAGCACGGTTTCCGCCGCGCCATAGTGCCTCACGCCAATGCGCCCAAGCACCCCATAGAGGGAATGGAAGTTGTGCCGGTGAAAAAACTGGCCGACGCGCTGGAAGCCTTGTAGTCATTGACGCAGCGGCGTTCCAAAACATGGATTTAACTGGTCTAGGCAATAAATCTAGGCAATAAAAAAGAGCGCCATCGGCGCTCCTTTTTATGGCCTCTGGAGGGCTCCTCAGGGGTGGGGGTGTTCCAGATGCTCGTTCAGCAGTTGCTCCAGTTCACGATGGAGCAGCTCTTCATCTCCGACGTTGAGCTCTACCATCCGCTTGAGGTGGGTCGCACTGTCGATATCGATATGGTGGCAGTAGAATCCCAGCTTCTTGCTGGCCTCATGGTTCAGCTCGACCTGCATCTTGATCTCGATGTCGCTGCCGCTCAGCACGAAGCTGAGTGAATACTCTTTGTTGTCGTGGCTTTCCCAGTCATCGGGCCGGATCAAGAGCGCGCCCTGCAGGGAGATATCCACCAGCTGGGTCCGCCATTTCTTATCGCCCTGGACGAGGTCGGCCATGGTCAAGTAAAGGATCCGTGAAAAACGGCGACGCTCGGACATTCTCATCTCCTGTCAGCAATAGGGTTTGGTGCTAAAGGTCATGACATAAAGTGTAATGCACCTTGCGCATCAGGATCTTGAACTGGCTCCGAAATTGGATATCAAACCTGTTGGGTGCTGAGTGACTCTACCACTTGCAACGCCTTGACCAGCCGATCCTCCTGTTTGAAGCGATCCTCCAGCACAGGGCCGAGTTGATTCAGGTCTTCGTCTAGCAGCAGCAACTGAGCCTCATCTGCGTTGCTGTACTTGTCGTTGAATTCCAGTGCGAATTCGGTGCATGCCCGAATATTGGGGTAGATGCGCTTGGCGAGCTCCAGTTTGTCGCCGCTGGCTTTTTCGAAGGCGGTGACCACATGGTTGTAGATCTCGAAGTGACCGGCGCTGACGTAATCGACCAGCTGTTCACAGAAACGCTGCAGCTCGACATGGCCAGGGAGTGAGCGTTGTTTGGTGCGGGCGGGCGTCAGCCCGGCGAGCCGCATGTATTCGACCAGCAGAGCCTGCCTGGCATCCAGCCAGTCGTCGATAGCTCTGTGCTTTCCTGCCAATGCGCGCTTGGTTTGTTCCAGTTCAGTTAACATAATCCCTCCGTGGGGCATAGGCATGGAGTGCTATCGCTACAGGCCTCCGGCCTTTCTTATTGACTGACGACACTCCCTATAACTAGGGAAAATCCTGTTGACCGTCAATAGGTGCATGGGGATATTGTTACATCAGATGGTGTTTTGGCTACAAGACCCCATCATTTGCTCTCCTCTTCCAATCCATCGCGATAACGAAGGGGCGAGATATGTGACTATTTCCGCAGATCTTGATGAAAACCCCAGCATTCAAGCCAATCTGGCTGATAAAGCCTTTGCCTGAGTGTTTTTTTTTGAATAGAGTGGCCCGGTGCTAAATGCCCGATCATAAAGGAAATGTTATGAACAAAGCTCAACTTGTCGATGCAATTGCCGCCAAAGCCGATCTGAGCAAAGCTCAGGCCAAAGTTGCTCTGGAAGAGATCATCAATGGTATTACCCAGAGCCTGAAAGAAGGCGATGCTGTGCAGTTGGTGGGTTTTGGTACCTTCAAGGTGAACCATCGCGCGGGCCGTACCGGCCGTAACCCGCAAACTGGTAAAGAAATCCAGATTGCAGCCGCGAATGTGCCGTCCTTTGTGGCAGGCAAGGCGCTCAAAGACGCCGTCAAGTAATCGTGTAAAACCCGGCGCCAGCCGGGTTTTTTATTGCCATCGTCAGCGGAATTTGTTTCAGATACACTCAAGATATGGCGTGCGCCGTAGTGAGGTGGATGATGGAACAGAAAAATGCCATTCGGCAGGTTGCCGTACCTTGGGCTCCGTCCCGTCAACTCCCCCCAGGCCTGGTTGTGGCCGAACTTCATCAGGATATCTGGAGTGACTCCCTGACCGTCATGCTGGGTCGGGCGCGCAGCATAGATCTGCCGCCCCAGATCCTGTGCCGGGTCTACTTTCGCCATATCTTCGCCGTGCGGGTCATGGAGGACTGCGATCTGTCGGAAGGCAAGGAGAGCCATGCCATTGAGGAGCAGATCCAGCTTATCACCCCGTCCCGTTTTGCCAGCTGGTTCCATCAGGAATCGGAGGGGCTTCATCTGGACGAGGATCTGCAGCATTATCGCATCTCGACCTGGGACTACTGTGCCGACGTGCTGACGTCATTTGCGCCCGAACTGCAGTTTGTGGACAAGGGGGAGTAGCGTCAGCGCGATGGCCACGCATAGAAAAGCCGGTAACACCTGGTGTTACCGGCTTTTTCATTGGTGCTGAAGGCGATGAGGATCAGCCCAGCAACTGTTCCTTGTGCAGGCCCAGGACGATCAGCAACCCGAGAAAGTAGAAGGCGCTGAGCTTGAGGCCGAGGATGGCGAGCAGGCCGGCGCAGAGCCGGACCAGCGCCTTGTGCAGCCATGAACCAGTGAAGCGATACATGATTACTCCACCGACTCGGCGCTGGCGAATTCCGGCACCTTGGCCATGGCATCCAGCACGACCTGAATGCCGGCGCCCGGCTTGCAGGCGTTCTCGCTCAGGTGACGACGCCAGGCGCGGGCACCCTGCATGTTCTGGAACAGGCCCAGCATGTGGCGGGTCATGTGGGATAGGTAGTTGTCCTTGGCCAGCTCCTGCTCCATGTAGGGCAGCATCATCCGCACCACCTCGTGACGGCTCGGCACAGCGTTGTTCTGGCCGAACACCAGATTGTCCACTTGCGCCAGGAGATAGGGATTCTGATAGGCTTCGCGCCCCATCATGACCCCGTCCACCTGCTGCAGGTGCTCCAGGGTCTGCTCGATGGAGGTGACGCCGCCGTTGAGGGCTATGGTCAGTTCGGGATAATCCTGTTTGACCCGATAGACCCGCGGGTAGTCGAGCGGCGGGATCTCGCGGTTTTCCTTGGGGCTCAGGCCGCTGAGCCAGGCCTTGCGGGCGTGGACGATGAAGGTATCGCAACCGGCGTCGCGCACCTGCTCGATGAAGGCCTGCAAGAATTCGTAGGAGTCCTGCTCGTCGATGCCGATCCGGGTCTTGACGGTGACCGGGATGTCCACCACATCGCGCATCGCCTTGACGCAGTCGGCCACCAGCGCGGGTTCACCCATCAGGCAGGCACCGAAGCGACCATTCTGGACCCGATCCGACGGGCAACCCACGTTGAGGTTGATCTCGTCATAACCGCGCGCCTGTGCCAGTCTGGCGCAGTGGGCCAGATCCGCCGGGTTGCTGCCGCCCAGTTGCAGCGAGATTGGATGCTCCTGCTCGCTGTAGCCCAGATAATCCCCTTTGCCATGGATGATGGCGCCCGTGGTCACCATCTCGGTATAGAGCAAGGTCTGGCGGGTCATCAGACGGTGGAAATAACGGCAATGCCGATCGGTCCAGTCCAGCATGGGGGCGATGGAAAAACGCTGCGCCTGCATAAAAATCATCCGGGTTGGCTAAACAAAGGGGCCGGATTTTATCACAACGTGAGGCAGCCCCAGAAAATGAATTTTGTCGCCGCGCCACTGGGGGCCCTGTGATAGTATCCGGCTAATAAAAAGGGTATTTGCGTGATCATGAATCAAGACCAACTTTTACAACGAGCCGAACGACTCTGCGAACAACGCGGGATCCGCTTCACCCCTACCCGGCGCCAGGTTTTCACTCTGCTGGCTGCTCACGGCAACGCCATCAGCGCCTATGATTTGTTAGCCCAGCTGCAGCAAACCGAGGCTCATGCCAAGCCGCCTACTGTCTATCGGGCACTCGATTTTCTGCTCGAACAGGGCTTTGCCCACAAGGTGGAGTCGCTCAACGCTTTCATATTCTGTTGTCACTTTGACCATGCTCACCCGATGCAACTGCTGATCTGCGATCGGTGTGGCGAGGTGGTCGAACTCCATGACACGGCGATCGACAGCGCGTTTTCCGAGCAGGCCCATCAGCATGGTTTTACTATTACCAATAAGACAATAGAGGCACATGGCCAATGTGCTCGCTGTACGCCCACCGTAGGAAATCAACATGAAGGCTGATTTTGTAAACCCGTTCCTGCTTTCCCTGCTCAATGTGCTCTCCACCATGGCACAGTTGGAGCTTAAACCGGGTAAACCCAAGCGCAAGATGGATGAACTGGCGCGAGGGGATGTCTCAGGCCTCATCGGCATGGTGGGTCCACAGACCCGTGGCTCGCTTTCCATCAGCTTCGAGAAGGGGTTGGCGCTCGAGATCATGCGCCGCATGCTGGGGGAAGCCCCCGCCACCATCAATGAAGAAGTGACCGACATGGTGGGCGAGATCACCAACATGGTCACCGGTGGCGCCAAGCGTATGCTGGGGGAGAAAGGTTACGAGTTCGACATGGCGACCCCCATCATAGTCTCGGGCCCCAACCACACCATCACCCACAGGGCCGATGGCACCAAGATCATGATGCCGTTCGAGTCAGATTATGGCCGGGCCACCATCGAAATCTGCTTCGAGTAACCCTATGTGGAAAGCGCTGAAATGGTTCTTCATCGGTTGGACTCTGCTGCTCATACTGTCTGATATCCAGATCAACACCTCGCTCTACAAGTACAACGACAACAAGGTGGTGGTGAGTTTTCCACGCTGGCAGACAGACAGGCCCTGGGGCACCTTCCAGTGGCACGCCGGTCGGGTCGAGACCCACTGGTATGGTCTGGAAGGCAGGCCCAAACCGGTAGAGCCCCTGCTGTGAAGTCGACGACAAATCAGGCAATGAAAGAGGCCAGCATATGCTGGCCTCTTTTTTATTGGTCTGAGAGGGGTCAGGCGGCTTCGGCCGCCAGCTTCTCGCTGGAACGCGTCACCATGCCAAGGCCACAGGCCAGCAGGGTCGGCAGCAACCAGGCGAGGCCCTTGTCAAACAGCGGCAGGAAGGCAAAGGCATCCATCTTCATGCCGGCGGCGCCCAGGCCATCCAGGCAACCGAACAGGAAGGCGACCAGCAGCACGGCGCGGAACACCAGGCGCGGGCGACCGAAGCAACCCTTCAGGAAGGTGACCAGCACCAGGGCTACAGCGACCGGATAGATGGCAACCAGCACCGGAATGGAGAGGCTGATGAGCTGGCTCAGACCCACGTTGGCCACCAGCGCACACAAGCTGCCCAGCAGCAGCACCCACTTGCGGTATGCCCAGCCGGTCAGCCCGTGGAAATAGTCGGCCCCGGCGCACAGCAAGCCGACTGCGCTGGTAAAGCAGGCCAGGGTAATGATGGCTGCCAGGATGAACTGGCCCGGCAGGCCAAACAGGCTCAACACATAGGCGTTGACGATGGCACCGCCATTGCTGATATCGCCGGCCACGCCGGCAGCACTGTTGCCGAGGTGAAAGAGCGAGATGTAGACCGCCGACAGGCCCACCGCCGAGATGAGACCGGCGATAGTCAGGTACTTGAACTGGCTCGGATAATCCTCGATTCCTTTCTGGCGCAACAGGCCGATGATGAGGGTGCCGAACATCAGGGACGCCAGGGTATCCATGGTGTTGTACCCCTCCAGCATGCCTCTGATGAGGGGGGTGTCGACATATTCGCCGCTGGCTTCCGGCATGCCGCCCTGTGGTGCAATGAATACGCCGAGTGCGAGGATCAGCAGCATCACCATCAGTGCCGGTGTCAGATATTTGCCGATGGCATCGAGCAGCTTGCCCCGATCCAGCGCTATCAGGCTCACCAAGGCAAAGAAGGGCAAGGTGTAAAGCAGCAAGCCGCTCTGACCGGCTGCACCCAGCCAGGGTTTGAGTCCCATCTCGTAGGCGACCAGGCCGGTGCGGGGAATGGCGAAGGCCGGCCCCATGATGATGTAGATGGCGATGGCCAGCGCCGTGGCCGTTCCGGCAGGCAGATAGCGGGTCATCGCCGTCCAGCCACCGCTACCTTGCCCGGCACAGCTCTTCGCCACTGCAATCAGGGTGAGCAGGGGCAGGCCCACCGCCGTCAGCAGGAAACCTGCCATGGCAGCCATCAGATGCTCACCGGCCATAAAGCCGGCCAGCGGTGGAAAAATGATATTGCCTGCCCCCAGATAGAAGGCAAACGTCATAAAACCCAGTCCGAATATGTCGGACAACTTAAGTGATTTCGTCAAACCTAACCTCATCTGCCATGTCTATTTTTTTGTCTCTTGTTTTCACCTGCGACTGGGCAGATTCCGGGCCTGCTTGCTGCCATGGGAATGATCCAACGGAACCGTTTCCTCAAATGCAGCAGTGAATGACCCATCAATAGCATAACAAACTAATTTGATTGGCCAATCTCAGATTAATATTTTGAAACAATTCTTTATTTTGGTGTTTGATACCAGTCGGCTGGCGGCAATGGTGATATGGAAGGTCAGAACCCTGTCCGGCTGCACTCTTAGGCAAGCTCGTGACTCTGGCTGTATCGCCAGATGGAGAGGATCAACACAACCCCGCTTGTCGCGACAAACGTCATAAAAACAAAGAGCCTGCACAAGGCAGGCTCTTCAGAAGGCATAGCGAAGCGGGATCAGGCGGCTTCGGCAGCCAGCTTCTCGCTGGAACGCATCACAACGCCAAGGCCACAGGCCAGCAGGGTCGGCAGCAACCAGGCGAGGCCCTTGTCAAACAGCGGCAGGAAGGCGAAGGCATCCATCTTCATGCCGGCGGCGCCCAGGCCGTCCAGGCAACCGAACAGGAAGGCGACCATCAACACGGAGCGGAACACCAGGCGCGGGCGACCGAAGTAACCCTTTAGGAAGGTAACCAGCACCAGGGCCACGGCGACCGGATAGATGGCGACCAGCACCGGAATGGAGAGGCTGATCAGCTGGCTCAGACCCACGTTGGCGACCACGGCGCAGATGGCACCCAGCAGCAGCACCAGCTTCTTGTAAGCCACACCCGTGAGGTTGTGGAAGAAGTCGGAGCAGGCGGAGATCAGGCCCACGGCGGTGGTGAAGCAGGCCAGGGTGATGATGGCCGCCAGAATGAACTGACCCGGCTGGCCGAACAGGCTCAGCACGTAGGCGTTGACGATGGCACCGCCATTGCTGACGTCGGTGGCGATGCCGGCAGCCGTGTTGCCCAGCTGGAACAGGGAGACATAGACCACGGACAGGCCGATGGCGGAGATGACGCCGGCGATGGCCAGATACTTGAACTGGCTCTTATAGTCGTGAATGCCTTTCTGACGCAGCAGATCGACGATCAGGGCGCCAAACATCAGGGACGCCAGGGTGTCCATGGTGTTGTAGCCTTCCAGGATCCCTTTCACGAAGGGGCCGTTCTGATAGTCACCGGACGCGGCCGGCATTGTACCTTGCGGCGCGACGAAGACGCCGATGGCCAGGGTCAGCAACAGCAGCATCAACACCGGGGTCAGGTACTTGCCGATGGCATCCATCAGCTTGCCCTGGTTCATGGAGACCAGTACGGCAACCCCGAAGAAGATCACTGTGTAGGCAGCCAGACCGGCCTGACCCATGTCGCCAATGAAGGGCTTGAGGCCCATCTCGTAGGCCACCAGACCGGTTCGGGGAGCCGCGAAGGCCGGGCCTATGATGATGTAGATGGCGACCGCCAGTGCGGTTGCCAGTCCGGCAGGCAGCAGTTTGGTCATGCCGGCCCAGCCATTGCCCGCCTTGGCGACGGCGAGGATGGTGATGAGGGGCAGACCCACGGCGGTCACCAGGAAGCCCAGCATGGCCAGGGAGAGGTGCTCGCCAGCCATGTAGCCGGCCAGCGGCGGGAAAATGATGTTGCCGGCGCCCAGATAGAAGGCAAAGGTCATGAAGCCCAATCCGAGTACATCGGATAATGTGAGTGATTTCGTCAAGTTCAACCTCGTCTGTCTTGTAAACTATTGCTTGTTATCGTTTTTATTCATCTCTGAGTAATATTTCTCAGGGGTAAAAAAAAGGAGCCCCGCTTGTTTTTTCATCATAACCAGTGGTTTGAGCTGGTCTGGAGCGGGCGCTCGTTTGATAGTCAGCATAATGGCGTGAAAAAATAGTTCAAGACGAAATTTACATCTTCAAATAGAAGGGGTGGGTCAGTTGGATGTATCTGTTGGAATAGTCTCCATCAGCAGAATGGATCACAATCTCATCCTGCTCACACCTGCTTAATCCTCTGCCAAGTAGCAATAAAACACGATTTGCCTCTTTACCTGCCCTGGTGATAACAGCTGTATAACAAACGCCATGCAGATCATAATCCGCCGAGATGCCTAAAATTTCATCGGCCATGGCGGTTGGCAGCACCAGGGCTACCTGTCCGGTGGCGCTCAGCAAACGGTGGCACGCAGCCAGCAGATCCCGGCTGCCGAGTGCTCCCGTATGGCGGGCCAGCGCCCTGGCCGGATCGCTGAATGACTGGCCTGCCACGAAATAGGGCGGGTTGGAGACGATGAGATCATAGGGAGGGGCCTGATAATCCTGGATGGCGTTTTCCACTATGTTGACCCGTGAGGCCCAGGGGGAGGCCGCTGCGTTCTCGCGCGCCTGCGTCGCTGCCCCCATATCCAGTTCCACCCCGTCGATGAGGCAGTCGGCATGGCTGCGCTGGGCCAGCATCAGGGCGATCAGGCCGCTACCTGTGCCAATGTCCAGCACCCGGCGGGCGTCGACAACCGGAGCCCAGGCGCCCAGCAGTATGCCGTCGGTGCCCACCTTCATGGCGCAGCGGTCGTGCTCGACATGAAACTGCTTGAAGGTAAAACCACTATTTCGTCCCATCTGACCCCCACCATATGCCGGCTACACAGAAAATGGTCGGCGATTATAGCGACTAAGCCACAGTCACCATAGGAGCCGACGACATAATCGCCTATAATCTGCCGTTTCCTTAATGACCGAGTATTGCCATGAGCCAGTCCTTTGATGATTTCGACCTGAATCCAGCCCTCAACCGGGCCTTGGCCGAGATGGGATTCACCCGCCCCACCACCATCCAGCAGATGGTGCTGGAGCCAGCCCTGGACGGCCGCGATATTCTGGCATCCGCTCCGACCGGCACCGGCAAGACGGCTGCCTTCCTGCTGCCCGCCCTGCAACATCTGCTGGACTTCCCGCGCCGCAAGCCGGGCCCGTGCCGCATGCTGATCCTGACCCCGACCCGCGAACTGGCCCTGCAGGTCACCGCCCACGCCAAGGCGCTGGCGGTGCACACCAACCTCAGCATCGAGACCATCATCGGCGGCGTCAGCCACGACGAGCAGCTGCCAGCCCTGACCAAGACCACCGACATAGTGGTGGCGACCCCGGGTCGTCTGCTCGAGTACATAGAGAAAGAGGAGTTCGAGAGCCACGACATCGAGGTGCTGGTGCTGGATGAAGCGGATCGCATGCTGGACATGGGCTTTATCAAGGACGTGAACCGTATCGTGGCCGAGGCGCGCTATCGCAAGCACACCATGCTGTTCTCCGCCACCCTGGAAGGGGCCGGTCTCGAGAAGTTTGCCAACGAGATCCTCAACGAGCCGGTGGAGCTGCATGCCGAACCGCCCCGCAGCGAGCGTCGCCCCATCACCCAGTGGGTGCATCTGGCCGATGACGCCGCCCACAAGCTGGCCCTGCTGGTGCATATCCTCAAGGATCCGGAAACCCAGAAGGCCATCGTCTTCGTCAGAACCCGTGAACGGCTGGCTGAGCTTTCCGGCCAGTTGCAGGCGGCCGGCGTCTCCTGCGCCTGGATCCGGGGCGAGATGGAGCAGAGCAAGCGCATCGAATCGATCCGCAAGTTCCATGCGGGAGAAGTGCCCTTCCTCATCGCCACCGACGTCGCCGCCCGTGGCATCGATCTGCCCAACGTCAGCCATGTCATCAACTACGACATGCCTTATGGCACAGACGTCTATGTGCACCGTATCGGTCGGACCGGCCGCGCCGGCAACCGTGGCTGCGCCATAAGCCTGGTGGAGGCCCACGACATGGGCATGGTCGCCAAGATAGAGCGTTACACCGAGGAGCGTCTCAAGCGTCGGGTGATCGACGAACTGCGTCCCAAGCACAAAGAGGCGCGGGTACCGGTGAAGAAGAAAAAGCCGAAGGATGGCAAGAAGAAGAGCGCCAAGAAGAAAAAGAAATAAGCTCATGCCTGCTGCAACGGCCATCCTCGGATGGCCGTTTTGCTTGCTGCCTGCGGTGAATGTGGCTGTGTTCGCGGATCGCGCGCAGAAAAAAGCCGACGCATAGACGTCGGCTGATAAAAAGTGCTTACAACAGAGGATTCACGTATTCAGACCCGGGGATCCTGAATTTGGTTCCCTCTTTCTGTAATTAATTTTCGGCGCGTTTAAACATCAGGGTCTGAGTATCAGACTCTTCTGGCACGAAGTAGTAACCATCGACGTTGAAGCCGGTCAATTGTTCCACCTCGGTCAGCCGGTGCTTGATGATGTGACGGGCCATCATGCCGCGCGCCTTCTTGGCGTAGAAGCTGATGATCTTGAACTGGCCGTTCTTCTCGTCCTTGAACACTGGGGTGACGATCCGCCCTTGCAGGCGCTTGGGTCGTACCGACTTGAAATACTCGTCGGAGGCCAGGTTGATCAGCACCTCATCCCCCTGCGCCGCCAGCGCCTGGTTGAGCCGCTCCGTGATGATGTCCCCCCAGAACTGATAGAGATCCTTGCCACGCGCGTTATCGAGCCGGATCCCCATCTCCAGCCGATACGGCATCATGAGATCGAGCGGGCGCAGCACGCCGTAGAGGCCGGATAGCATGCGCAGGTGCCCTTGGGCGAAGTCGAGGTCCGCTTCGCTGAAATCCTCCACCGCCAGACCCGTGTAGACATCCCCCTTGAAGGCCAGCAGTGCCTGACGGGCGTTGCCTGGATGGAGGTCGGGTTGCCACTGGGCGAAGCGGGCGGCGTTGAGACCGGCCAGCTTGTCGCTGATCTTCATCAGGCTGGCGATCTGATCCGGCGTCAGCTGGCGGGCCCGGGTGATCAGCTCGGCCGAATGATCCAGCAATTCGGGTTGGGTGAAACGGGAGCTCACCAGAGGCGACTCGTAATCCAGCGTCTTGGCCGGGGAAACCACAATCAGCATAACGATCCTTTATAGCGGTGACACACGCCCCTCATTCATCCAGGGTGACGTTGTCGAGTGTGCCTGCACCCAGCTGTTCACGGCCAGACAGCTTGATCAGCAGTCGCAGGTCGTTGGCCGAGTCGGCATGGGCAAGGGCCTCACTGTAGCCAATTTGGCCGGCACAGAACAGGGTGAACAGCGCCTGATCGAAGGTCTGCATGCCGAGCTCGGTGGACTTGGTCATCACCTCCTTGAGCCGGTGCATCTCCCCCTTGCGGATGATGTCGGTGATGAGCGGGGTGTTGAGCAGCACTTCGAAGGCCGCAAAACGGCGGCGACCGTCCACGCTCGGCAGCAATTGCTGGGCCACGATGGCGCGCAGGTTGAATGAGAGATCGAACAGGAACTGGCGGTGTTTCTCCTGCGGTACCAGGTGGAGGATGCGATCCAGCGCCTGGTTGGCATTGTTGGCGTGCAGGGTGGCGAGACAGAGGTGACCCGTCTCGGCAAATTGCAGCGCAAACTCCATGGTCTCCTGGCTGCGGATTTCGCCGATGAGGATCACGTCCGGCGCCTGGCGCAACGAGCTCTTCAGCGCCACGTCGAACGACTCCGTGTCTATCCCCACCTCCCGCTGGGTGATCAGGCTGCGGCCGTGCTGGTGCACGAACTCCACAGGATCTTCCACCGTCAGGATATGGCCATCGGCGTGCTGGTTGCGAAACCCTATCATGGCGGCCTGGGTGGTGGACTTGCCCGCACCTGTGGCGCCGACGAACAGCACAAGCCCGCGCTTGGCCATGGCCACCTCCTGCAAGATGGGGGGCAGGGTCAGCTCGTCGAAGGTCGGGATCCGGGTCTCGATACGGCGCAGCACCATGCCCGGCAGATCCTGCTGCCAGAAGGCGCTGACCCGAAACCGGCCAAGCTCCTCGCGGTGGATGGCGTAGTTGGCTTCCTTGGTGCGGATGTAACGCTCGAAGTGATCCTGGCTTAATGTCTCCTTGACCAGGGTCAGGGCACTCTTCTTGTCGAGCGGCTCTCCCCCCAGGGACTGCAGATGGCCGTTCACCTTGAGGGTGGGGGGCGTGCCGACCGTGATGAACAGATCCGAACCTTTGCGTGCGACCAGTTCGGTCAACAGGGCATCCAGACTCATAACGACTCCTTCCTTAGATTCGTTGTGCTTAAACGCTATTGGGGTCGACCGCCTTGGCCTTGGCATCCAGGGAGGCCACCACGCCACGGCTGACCAGCTGCTTGAGGCTCTGATCCATGGTCTGCATGCCGTGGGTCATCCCGGTCTGGATCACCGAGTAGAGCTGGGCGATCTTGTCTTCCCGGATGAGGTTGCGCACCGCGGGTATGCCCATCATGATCTCGTGCGCCGCCACCCGGCCACCGCCGATCCGCTTGAGCAGAGTCTGAGAGATGACGGCGCGCAGGGATTCGGAGAGCATGGATCGCACCATGTCTTTTTCCGCGCCGGGGAAGACGTCGATGATACGGTCTATGGTCTTGGCCGCCGACGAGGTGTGCAGGGTACCAAACACCAGGTGACCCGTCTCGGCCGCCGTCATGGCCAGGCGTATGGTCTCGAGATCGCGCATCTCCCCCACCAGTATGATGTCCGGGTCTTCCCGCAGTGCCGAGCGCAGGGCGTTGCTGAAGCTCTTGGTATCCCTGTGTACTTCCCGCTGGTTCACCAGACAGCGCTTGTTCTCGTGCACGAATTCGATGGGATCTTCGATGGTGAGTATGTGGTGGTGGAAGTTCTCGTTGATGTAGTTGACCATGGCCGCCAAGGTGGTCGATTTGCCCGAGCCGGTCGGCCCTGTCACCAGCACCAGGCCGCGGGGGTATTCGGAGATCTTGCGAAAGATCTCGGGGGCATCGAGATCCTCCAGACTCAGCACAGTGCTGGGGATGGTACGGAACACGGCGCCCGAACCGCGCGATTGTTGGAAGGCGTTGACCCGGAAGCGGGCCAGGTTGGGCACCTCGAACGAGAAATCGACCTCGAAGTTTTCCTCCAGCTCCTTGCGCTGGTGGTCGTTCATGATGTCGTAAATGAGGGCATGCACTTCCCTGTGTTCCAGGGCGGGCAAATTGATCTTGCGAACCTCGCCATCAACCCGGATCATCGGGGGAACCCCGGCCGAGAGGTGTAGATCCGAGGCTTTATGCTTTACACTGAAAGCCAATAACTCTGTGATATCCATAGATTTGTCATTCTCCCATCACAAGATCACTAACGAAATATGAGCCAGATTGCCCAGCACCTGCTTCAGGTAAAGGAGCGTATTGTACAAGCCGCGAGCCAGTCGGGTCGTTGTGTCGATCACATCCACCTGCTTGCGGTCAGTAAAACCAAGCCACTTGAGGCCATTTGCGAGGCCTATGCCGCTGGCCAGCGCCGCTTCGGTGAGTCCTATGCCCAGGAAGCGGCCACCAAGATAGATACACTGCGCGAGCGGGCCCTCTGTGCAGACATAGAGTGGCACTTTATCGGCCCGCTGCAATCGAACAAGTCCAGGCTGGTGGCCGAACGGTTCGACTGGGTACAGAGCGTGGACAGAGACAAGCTGATCGAGCGCCTCAACAACCAGCGTCCTGCCGGGTTGGCGCCGCTAAATGTCTGTCTGCAAATCAATATTAGCGGAGAGAGCAGCAAATCCGGAACGTCGGAGCAAGAGATTTTCCGGCTGGCCGAGCTGGTCTCCCGCAGCGAACGGCTGGTATTGCGGGGGCTGATGGCCATCCCGGAACATACCAGTGACGAGGCGGTATTGGCCGCCCAGATGGTGCGCATGCAGACTCTGTTCACCGAGCTTGCGCGACAATACCCGAGTGTCGATACCCTCTCGATGGGCATGACAGAGGATCTTGAGCTGGCGATCACCCATGGCAGCACCATGGTGCGGGTCGGTACCGCCATCTTCGGTGCCCGTGACTATTCATAAGCAAGACCACCTGATGCAATATGGAACCCTCGCCTTCATCGGCGCAGGCCGTGCCGGTATCAGCAGCTATTTCAGCAACAGGAGTGTTTGATGCAGCAGAGAATCCTCGCCTTTATCGGCGCAGGCAACATGAGCCGCAGTATCATTGCCGGCCTGATCCAGGCGGGTTATCCGGCCGAGCGTATCATAGCCGCCAATCCCAGCCGTCCCAAACTGGACGCGCTGGCGAGCGACTACGGCATCCGCATCACCCAGCATAATGCCGAGGCGGCCCGCGAGGCTGACGTCATAGTGCTGGCGGTCAAGCCCCAGTTGATGGCCGACATGCTGAGCGCACTGGTCGATGAGCTGGGGTCGCTGGCGGGCAAGCTGCTCATCTCCATCGCCGCCGGCATCAAGGTGGCACGCCTTGGCGAGATGGCGGGCGGTCACGCTCGCATCATCCGCACCATGCCCAACACCCCCTCCTTGCTGGGATTGGGCATGACAGGCCTCTATGCCCCCCCCGGGGTTGAGCAGGCCGATCGCGACTTCGCCGAGCAGATGATGCAGGCCGTGGGCAAGACCCTCTGGGTGGCGCAGGAGTCTGGCATCAACGGGGTCATAGCCGCGGCGGGCAGTGCCCCGGCTTACTTCTTCCTGTTCATGCAGGCGATAGCCGAGGAGGCGCAGGCCATGGGCTTCTCGGCCGAGCAGGCGCGCCTGCTGGTGCAGCAGACCGCCCTTGGCGCCGCAGCCATGGTGGAGCAAAATCCCGATTTGTCGCTGCAAACCCTGCGCGAGCAGGTGACCAGCAAGGGAGGCACGACCGCCGAGGCCATCAAGACATTCCAGGCGCAGGGGCTGATGCCGCTGACCGCTCACGCCATGCAGGCGGCCGTCGCACGGGCCGCCGAGATGGAAACTCTTTTCTGAACACTCTTCTCTTACCGCTGGAGCTCAGATGAACACAGCTTATTTTCTGATTAACACGATTTTTGATATCTACCTCATGGTGGTGCTGCTGCGCGTCTGGCTGCAGTGGGCCCGCGCCGACTTCTACAACCCCATGAGCCAGATGGTGGTCAAGGTGACCAATCCGCTGGTGATACCGCTGCGTCGGGTCATTCCCGGCTTCGGCGGGCTGGACATGGCCTCGGTGCTGCTGGCGTTGATCATCGCCTTCGCCAAGCTGGCGCTGCTCAAGAGCATGAACGTGCTGCTGGCCGACTGGCTCACCCTCAGCCTGTTTGCCGCCCTGACCGTGCTGAAGAAAGCGGGCTCCATGATCTTCTGGGTGCTGCTGGTTCGCGCCATCCTGAGCTGGGTCAGCCAGGGTCGCAATCCCATCGAATACGTGATGCACCAGCTGACCGAGCCCTTCCTTGCCCCCATTCGTCGCATTTTGCCGGCGCTGGGCGGGCTGGATCTCTCCGTGCTGGTCGCCTTTATCGGGCTGCAGGCCATAAACTATCTGTTGGGTGATCTGTTCGGCCAGCTGTGGTGGATGATTTGATGCCAGCCGTCCTGCGGGAAGGGGATGAGCTGATATTGCACCTGATGATCCAGCCCAAGGCGAGCCGGGATCAGATCGTCGGACTGCACGGTGAGGAAGTGAAAGTGGCCATCACGGCGCCGCCGGTGGATGGCCAGGCCAACAGCCACTTGATCAAGTATCTGGCCAAGCAGTTCAAGGTGGCCAAGGGGCAGGTTCGCATAGTGCGCGGGGAGCTGGGGCGGCACAAGACGGTTGCCATCGAGGCGCCCAGACAGATCCCTGCCGAGATCAGTGCCCTGCTGGAGACTCAGGGTTAACACGAGAAGGATGACACCATGAAAACAGCCTGGATAAGCTGCCTGCTGGCACTGCTGATGACCTTGCCGCTGCGGGCGGAACAGATGAAGGAGCTGGGCCCCTGGCAGGTGCACTACAGCGCCTTCAACTCCAGCTTCCTCACCCCGGACGTGGCCAAGGCCTACGGTCTGGAGCGCAGTCGCTACAACGGCATCATCAATATCGCCGTACAGAACAAGCAGGGCGTGGCGCAGGCGGTGGGTATCACGGGTGAGGCCAAGAACCTCACTGGCACCCTGCGTACCCTGACCTTCCAGGAGGTCAGGGAGGGGGACGCCATCTACTATCTGGCGGTGCTGCCCTATCGCAACGAGGATACCTACCAGTTCACCCTGAAGATCATGGGGGAGGGGCAGCAACAGACGCTGACCTTCCAGCAGACCTTCTACGTCGACTGAGGTTGTTGCCCTGCTTGCCGAATGAAGAAGCCCCGAACTCAGGTTCGGGGCTTTTTTCATGGGGTGGCGTCAGCTGGCCGGGGCGAAGTCGTGGATCTCGCCCGAACGCGGGGTGAAGCGCGGATCCTGATCCTGGTTGTGCTCCACCCACTCCATGGTCTGGCAGAAGCTCTCCTGCCTGGCAAACTCGTCGCGCACCTTATCGATGGCCCGCTCGGCGCTGCGCCGTTCCATCTTGCTCGCCTTGCGATCGCTGAACTGTTTTTGCTGGGCCAGCATCCAGTCCGTGAATGCCTGACGGCACTGCGCCTCGCTGGCCGCCTGGGCGGGCAGTGTCATCAACAGGGCGATCATCAATACATAGCGCATAACAAACCGACGACGATAGGGTGGGGACAGAGTGAAAGGGCGGCATTTTAGGCCGAAAACCTGAGCATGAACAGAGGGAAAGCGGGGCCGGCATGGCCAGCCCCGGGCAGGATCAGTGCTTGATGAGGTAGAGCTGGCGGCTGTAGGCCACGTCTTCCGGGTTGTTGATGGGGTAGCCCTTGAGCCAGGGCTTGATCAGCCGGGCGTTGGTGTACTGATAGATGGGAGCGATCGGCGCCTCATCCTGCAATATGGTTTCGGCCTCATCGAACAGCCGGGCCCGCTCGCGGGGATCCTGGCTGCTGGCCGCCTTGGTCAGCAGGGCATCGTAGCCGGCGTTGGCGAAGCGGGCCATGTTGCCGCTGTGGTGGGAGCCCCACAGACCGAGGAAGGCGGAGGGGTCGTTGTAATCGGCCACCCAGGAGGAGCGGATCACCTCGAACTGGCCGCTCTGGCGGCTGTCGAGATAGGTTTTCCACTCCTGATTGGTGAGTTCGACCTGGGCGCCCAGTTTCTGCTTCCAGAGGTTGGCGATGGCCAGCGCCATCTTCTTGTGAATTTCCGCCGTGTTGTAAAGCAGGGTCAGCTTGAGTGGCTTGCCCGGGCCGTAACCGGCCTCCTTGAGCAGCGCCTTGGCCTTCTCATCCAGCGCCTGCTGGCTGCTGCTGGAGAGCAGGTTGGCCTTGGGCTCGAAACCGGCCACCACGTCCGGGGTGAAGTGATAGGCCGGTTTCTCGCCCGTGCCCAGCACCTTGGCGGCGATGAGGCCGCGGTCGATGGTGTAGGAGAGCGCCTTGCGCACCCGCACATCGTTCAGCGGCGGCTGTTGGGTGTTGAAGGCGTAGTAATAGGTGCCGAGTTGATCCGGAGTATGGACCTCACCCGGGATCTGCTGCATCAGCTTGTGATACTGCTCCTTGGGGAAAGACTCTGTGATGTGCAGATCCCCTGCCAGGTAGCGGTTGGTGGCGGCAGTTTCCTGGTTGATGGGCACGAAGGTGACCTTGGTCAGCACCGTATGGGCGCGATCCCAGTAATAGGGGTTGGGAGTCAGCTCCAGCTTCTCGTTCACCACCCGGTGGCTCAGCACGAAGGCGCCGTTGCCGACCAGCTTGCCGGGCTGGGTCCACTGGTTGCCATATTGCTCCATGCTGGCCTGATGCAGCGGTGACAGGCTGGGGTGGGTCAGCAGGCTCAGGAAATAGGGCACAGGCTGGGAGAGGGTCACCTGCAGCGTGTGCTCGTCGAGCGCATTGACCCCAAGCTCGCTGGGGGCCAGCTTGCCGGCCACTATCTCGTCCACCTTGTCGAAGCGGGCCAGCTGGGCAAACCAGGCGAAGGTCGCGGCCTCTTTCGGATCAACCAGTTTGCGCCAGCCGTAGACGAAGTCGGCGGCCTTGACCTTGTCACCGTTGGACCAGCGCGCATCCGGTCGCAGATGGAAGGTAAACTGCTGATTGTCCTTGTTGTCCCAGCTGGCGGCGACGCCAGGCAGCACCTTGCCGTCCGGCCCCTGGGTCAGCAACCCCTCGTAGAGATCCCGCAATACCTGCAGTTCGGGCAGACCGACCAGTTTGAGCGGGCTCAGGCTCGCCGGTTCATCTTTCAGATGACGTACGACGGCCTGTTCGGCAGCGAGTTGAGTGCCGGGCGGAACATCGGCGGCCTGGACACAGGCACAGCCCAGCAGGGCCAGCAAGGGACTCCATCCTTTCATGGTTGATCCTTCAAATAGTGTGAAGCGGGGAGAAAACTCGGCGAGAAATGATCGCCGGCAGACGGGAAATCATGATATCCCGTTTGCTGGTCAGACCGCCAGTATGAGTCCCGTGATTTCAGGGACGCGATGGAACCTTAGTTGACCCGCTGATCCGTTGTCAGGGGGAGAGGAGTGAACGATGAGAATATGGATCCTGTTGGCCCTGGCCATCAGTCAGGGCGCCTGGGCGCTGGCGCCTTGTGAGCGTGGGAGTCCGGTCGGCAGCTGGTGCGAGGTGAACATAGATCAGCTGCACCCGACCCAGGGAGGAGTCGGCCAGATCCAGGTCGACAATACCCAGGCGGAGCTTGCAGGAAAAAGTGCGAAGCAACTCGACAAGTTGATGAAAAAGAAAGAGATCCCTATCGTCATCGCCCCCGATGGCGGCTACTGGCTGGTGGACAGGCATCACCTCACCAAGGCGTTGTGGCAGGCGGGGGTGAAGCAGGCCAGGGTCAAGGTGATCGGCCGCCTGCAGGACAAGTCCAGCTTCTGGAGCCAGATGCAGGGCAATCACTGGGCCTGGCTCAAGGACGAGAAGGGGCTGCCGCTGACCCCTGAGCAGTTGCCCGCCCATATCGGCGAGCTGCCGGATTACCCCTACCGGACCGTGGCGGGCTTGCTGCAGGATGCGGGCTATGTCGACAAGCGGGATCAGGTCTATTTCGTCGAGTTCGCCTGGGCCAGCTGGCTTGGCCAGCAGATGGACTGGTTGCCGGTCGACGGCGCCAATCTGGCGGATCGTCTCTATCAGGCCAAGCGGCTGGCGTGCAGCAGCAAGGCGGGGGGGCTGCCCGGCTATCCCGGCAAGCAGTGCCGGGTCAATCAGTCGCGCAGTGGCAGCTGAGCAAGCGCCAAACCAGTTACCGGAGCGGGGTGCCAGGCCCCCCGCTCCGGTGTCGTCACGCCTGCTCGGCCGGTTGCCAGCGGGCGGCGGCTTGTTCCAGCAGGGCCACCTCGCCTTGCTGGATCAGCGGCAGCAGGGCTTGTACCTGTTCATCGGGCCAGTCCCACCAGGCGAGCGCCTGTAGCCGGGCAATCTCGTCCGAGCCAAAGCGCTGGCGGATCACCCTGGCTGGCGTGCCTGCCACCATGCAGTAGGCCGGCACGTCCCGCGTCACCAGGCTGCGGGCGGCGATAATGGCGCCATCCCCGATAGTCACGCCCGGCATTATCATGGCGTCCATTCCTATCCAGACATCGTTGCCGATACGGGTATCGCCGGCGGGGCGGTAGCTGCGCTTGAGGGCAGCCAGATCGGCAAATGGATAGGTGCTGATGAAGGCCGGGTTGTGGGTGTGGTTGCCCCCCATGATGATCTTCACGCCGGCGGCGATTTGCACGTAATCACCTATGTGGAGCCTGTCTATGTGCCAGAGCGGCTCCCAGCCGGTCTCCGGGCTGCGGCTAACGCTGTCGCCATAGAGGTAGCGCACGGCCTCTTGCTCGAACAGGCCGTCCCAGGCCCCCGAGTAGTAGCTGTGCCGCCCCTTGAGGCAGATGTTGGGATTGGTCACCGTCAGATGCAGGTATTCGACCTGCGACCAGTGTTGGCAGGGTGTCATGGCTGTGTTCCTCGTTGAATGGACAGGATGAATGGCACGAGGAGCACAGCTAATAGATCCAGACCAGCAGGCGGGGCACGCACAGGGTCGAGCAGCCCAGATCCTGGGGTAAGCGGGGTCGCAACATGAAGGCGGTGTCCTGACGGTGTAGGGCCAGATGATGGACCCGGATGGTAAGGCATGAGGAGGGCTATGCCAACCCGGCGAGGCTTTTTTGGTTAAAACCTGCACAAAACATCGGGTTGATATTCATTCTCGACTGGGCATGATAAGTATCCCACCCATAGACTCGGGAGATCGTCATGACGAATCATGTCTGGCAGCGCTACATGCTGGAGGCCGAAAACGCATTGGGGGCCGGGGCGCTCGGCACCGCCATCTGTCTCTATCAGCAGGCCCTTGCCGAAGTGTACGAACTGGCCGATGAAGATCTGGACGAACTGGCCAGCATGCGGGTAGCCACCTGCCATCGGCTTGCCGACTTCTGGCGCGCCATGGAGGAGCCCGCTTATGAGCTGCGCTACCTCAAGCTCGCCTCCGAGCTGGTGACTGCGCTGGTGCCCCAGTGCCCGAACCTGGGATGTGAAGCCCTCATCAGTGAGCTGGGTTGCTGCCGGGCGGCGCTCATCTCCTTTCTCAAGCGTCACCCCAATCCCGAGATCGCCAAATTGATCCAGCTGCAGGACAAGGTGCAGGGCTGTGAGCTGATCGGCCGTTTTCGCCTCAACTGAGGATCAGCCTCTGGGCTTGAGCTTTTGCGCGATCCGCTGCTGCGCCTCTTCCCCCTGCAGGGCGAGGGAGAAGGCGCGCGCCTCCAGATCGATGACGAAGTGCACCGCCTGTTTGAGCTCCTGCTTGAGCAGGGCCTTGCTCTTCTGTAGCGCCTTTGGCAGTTTGGCTGCCAGTTTCAAACCCTGCTCACGGGCCAGTGCCAGCAGCGCATCGGCGGCCACCACCCGGTTGGCGAGGCCTAGACGCAGCGCCTCGCCGGCATCGATGGCCTCGGCCAGCAGCAACAGCTCTGCCGCCTTCAGATGGCCCACTGCGCGGGGCAAGAGCAGACTGGAGGCAAACTCCGGCACCAGTCCCAGCTCGACGAACGGCAGTTGCAGCCGGGCGTTGTCCGCCAGATAGACAAGATCGCAGTGCAGCAGCAGTGTGGTGCCTATGCCGACAGCGGGGCCCGCGACCGCGGCTATGACGGGTTTGGGAAAATCCGCCAGGGTGTGCAGGAACTGCAAAATGGGGTCGTCCGCCTCCAGCGTGTTCTTGCCCATAAAGTCGGCCAGATCATTGCCGGCGGTGAAGCAATCGCTTTGACCCTGTATCAGCAACACATGCACGGCGTCATCTTGTGTCGCTTGGCGTAGTGCTGCGGTGAGGGCGAGATACATCTCGGTATTGAGGGCGTTGCGCTTGTCGGGGCGATTGAGAGTCAGGGTGAGCAAACCGTACTGCTGCTCGGCAACGATAATGGGGTCCATGTCTAAATCCTTGTTATCACAGGCTGTCAAAAGCTTACCGCTGCGGTAATCTTCACGGCGTTTAACAACATCATAAAAGGATTTCAACCATGTTTAAACGTGCGTTTTATTCCCTGCTGGCCCTGGGTCTGGCGGCGCCTGCTCTGGCCAAGATCGAGGCCGTCGATGGCTATGTGCGTCTGCTGCCACCTGGCTCTCCCAACACAGCCGCCTTTCTGGTGCTCAAAAATGACGCAGACACGCCGGTGAAGCTGGTCGCTGCCGCCTCGCCCGAGGTGGGCCGGGCCGAGCTGCACACCCATCTGCACGAGAACGGGGTCATGAAGATGCGCCAGGTCGAGAGCATAGAAGTGCCGGCAAAAGGGGAAGTTGCGCTCAAACCCGGCAGCTTCCACATCATGCTGTTCGAGGTGCGCGAGCTGTCCCAGGGCACGCCCTTCCCGCTGACCCTGACCATGGATGACGGTCAGACGCTGGAATTGAGCCTGCCAGTGAAGCCAATTGAACCCATGGCAGGCATGCAGCACTGACATTAATGGACGCTTGTTCAGTTTTTTACACTGTGTATTCCCGTCGCACTGGGTAAAATGATGGCCTTTCCAGTCCATAAGAGAGTGACATGATGAAGAAGACCTTGATTGCCGGTTGTGTGCTGGCCCTGTTCAGCCAGGCTGCCATGGCTGCTGATGACTGGCGTATCGCTGCCGGTACCGATGTATGGAACGCGCAGGGCAGCGGCCAGATCAACGGTGTCGGGGCCAACGGCAGCTATGACGAGAACTACAACTGGAGCGGCTACCTGCAACTGGAGCACGGCATCATTCTGCTGCCCAACGCCAAGTTCGAGATGTCCGATTTCGGTACCAGCGGCGGCGCCCTCAACAACGATCTGATGGCCTACGACCTGAGCCTCTACTATCGCCTGTTCAACAACGACCTGTTCCAGATCGACCTGGGTCTGACCGGTCGTCGTTATGATGGCGATTTCAACACCCAGCACTACTCCTATGACAAGGATGTGCTGATGGCTTACACCGGCGCCGAAGTGCGCATCCCGGGTACCGGCTTTGCCGCCTTCGGCGATGCCCGCGTACAGGATGCCGACAACTATGACTACCGTCTGGGTGGCTCCTACAAGTTCGCTTCCGTCCCCCTCAAGGTGCGTGCCGGCTGGCGTGATGCGAGCATGGACTTCGATCGCGTTGATCAGCGGGTTGATGGCTGGTTCATCGGCGGCGAATTCACTTTCTAATCTGACCGTCAGCTGACGACGAGGAGCGGTAATGGGCCACATCATAGTGACGGGGGCGGGATCCGGTCTGGGTCGCGCCCTGACCATAGGTCTGGTTGAACGCGGCCATCGGGTATCCATGATGGGGCGTCGTTATCAGAAGTTGCAGGAGCAGGAAGATCTGCTCGGCAAGGCGGTGATCGGCATAGCCGCCGATCTGGCGCACCACGAGGAAGTGGACGTGGCGTTTGCCGCCGCGGTGGAGTGGGGCGGCTTGCCCGAGCTGGTGCTGCACTGCGCCGGGGTGGGTGAGTTCGGCCCGGTCGGTGTCTACACCGCCGAGCAGATCCGCCGGGTGGTAGAGAGCAACCTCATCTCCACCATTCTGGTGGCCCAGCAGACGGTGCGACTCATCGGCGACAAGGGCGGGGTGCTGGCCAACGTGCTCTCCTCCGCCGCTCAGGTGGGCAAGGCCAACGAGAGCCTCTACTGCGCCTCCAAGTGGGGCATGCGGGGCTTTCTGGAGTCCTTGCGCGCCGAGCTCAAGAGCTCGCCCCTGCGGCTGGTCAACCTCTATCCGAGCGGGATCCGCAGCGAATTCTGGGACAACTCGGATCACGTGGACCCGAGCGGCTTCATGACCCCGGAAGATGCGGCGGCCTACATGCTGGATGCGCTGGAGGCCAGAAGCAGCTGCCATGTGACCGATCTCTTTATCGGTCGCAATGGCTGAGGCAGAGCCCTGCCATCCGCTTCCTCTCGTCAGAGAAAGCAGAAACAAAAAGCGCGCCATCGGGCGCGCTTTTTTATGTTGGCAAGGGGGCTGAATTAACGACCCAGCTTGGCCTTGAGCATGGCAACGATCTCGCCGATCGCCACTTCCTGCTTCTCGCCGGAGCGGCGGCACTTGTACTCCACCACGCCGTTGTCCAGACCGCGATCGCCGATGACGATGGCGTGTGGCACACCCAGCAGCTCCATGTCGGCAAACATCACGCCCGGGCGCTCTTTGCGGTCATCGAACAGCACGTCCACACCGGCGGCCTTCAGCTCGGTGTAGAACTGCTGTGCCTGCTCGGCCACGCGCTCGGATTTGTGCATGTTCATCGGCACTATGGCCACTTCGAACGGGGCTATGGCGTCCGGCCAGATGATGCCGTACTGGTCGTTGTTCTGCTCGATGGCGGCGGCCACCAGACGGGAGACCCCGATGCCGTAGCAACCCATCTCCATGGTGACGGACTTGCCGCCCTCGTTCAGCACGCTCGCCTTCATGGCTTCGGAGTACTTGGTGCCGAGCTGGAAGATGTGGCCCACCTCGATGCCGCGCTTGAGCAGCAGTTTGCCCTGGCCGCAGGGGCTGGGGTCGCCTTCCACCACGTTGCGCAGATCGGCCACTTCGTAAGTGGCGATGTCGCGATCCCAGTTCGCACCGGTCAGGTGGAAGCCGGTCTCGTTGGCGCCACAGACGAAGTCTGCCAGATGAGCGGCGCTGCGATCGGCGATGATGCGACCGGCAAAGCCGACCGGGCCGATGGAGCCGGCATCACAACCGGCGGCAGCCTTGATCTGCTCCTCGTTGGCGAAGGTCAGCGGGTTGGCGACACCGGCCAGCTTCTCGGCCTTGATCTCGTTCAGCTCGTGATCACCGCGCAGCACCAGGGCGATGATGGCCTGGTTGCCGTGCTCGTCAGCTTCGGCCAGTACCAGCAGGGTCTTGGCGATGGCGGTCGGCGCCACGTTCAGGAAGGTGGCCACTTCGTCTATGGTGTGGACGGCCGGGGTCGCCACCTTGGTCAGGGCCTTGGTCGCGGCAGCGCGCTCACCGGCCGGTGCCAGCGCTTCGGCCATCTCTATGTTGGCGGCGTAGTCGGAGGTGTCGGAGAAGGCGATCAGGTCTTCACCGCTCTCGGCCAGCACCTGGAATTCATGGGAGCCGGTACCGCCGATGGAGCCGGTATCGGCCTGCACTGGACGGAAGTTCAGCCCCATGCGGGTGAAGGCGGCACAGTAGGCGGCGTGCATCCGCTCGTAGGTCTCGATCAGCGAGGCCTTGTCGATGTGGAAGGAGTAGGCGTCCTTCATCAGGAACTCGCGACCGCGCATCACACCGAAACGGGGGCGCACTTCATCGCGGAACTTGGTCTGGATCTGGTAGAGGTTGAGCGGCAGCTGCTTGTAGCTGTTCACTTCGTAACGGATCAGCGAGGTGATCACCTCTTCGTGGGTCGGGCCCAGCACGAAGGGACGGTTGTGACGGTCGGTCAGGCGGCACAGCTCGGGACCGTAGTCATCCCAGCGGCCGGACTCCTGCCACAGCTCGGCGGGCTGCACCACCGGCATGGAGACTTCGATGGCACCAGCGTTGTTCATCTCTTCGCGAACAATGTTCTCGATCTTTTTCAGTACCCGCAGGCCGGACGGCAGCCAGGCATACATGCCTGAGGCCAGTTTGCGGATCATGCCGGCGCGCAGCATCAGCTGATGGCTGACGACTTCGGCGTCGGACGGGGTTTCCTTGAGAGTGGAAAGCAGATATTGGCTGGTACGCATCGCTCGTGACCTTAGATAAGACGGGCCGCGGGGCCCTGGATAAATTCAAGAGCGGAATTTTAACAGGGAGGGCCCTGCGGCCCAAGGGCTAAATTTAGCGCAGCGGGAGAAAGCGGGGGCCGGGCCCCCGCCCGTGTCAGACCCGAAATTGCGACAGCAGTCGTTGTTGCAGCAGGCTGGCTTGATGGAGGGAGGAGGCGAGTTGCAGGCACTCCTGCGCCTCCTGCTCACCTGTCTGGGCCTGCAGGCTGATGCCGGAGACCTTGTCCGAGGTGTGGCTCAGGGTGTGGGAGAGCTGGCCGGTGGCATCCGCCACCTGTTGCACCATGTCGGCCAGATGGTCGATGGCTTCTTCCACCTTGAACAGGATCTGCTTGGTGTTGTCGGAATCCTGCATGCCCGACTCCACGGTTTTCAGGTTGCGCTGCATCATCAGATAGGCCTTCTCGGTCTGCTGCTGAATGTTGTTGATCACCTCGGTGATCTCGGCGCTGGAGGAGGCGGTACGGTTGGCCAAGGTGCGCACCTCGTCGGCCACCACGGCAAAGCCCCGGCCCATCTCGCCGGCCCGGGCCGCCTCGATGGCGGCGTTGAGCGCCAGCAGGTTGGTCTGCTCCGAGATGCTGCTGATGGTGGAGATGATCTGGCCAATCTGGCTCGCCTGCTCCTTGAGGGCGTTGATGGCGTTGGCGCACTCGCCCACCTCCACCACGACCCGCTGCATGCCGTTGCTGGCGGAGGTCACGTACTGACTGCTTTCTGCGGTGAGCTGGCGTACCTCGTTGGCGTTTTGCGCCGCCAGGCTGCAATTGTCCGAGATGGAGGTGGCGACCTGCACCATCTGCTCGCTGTCGTGGTGCAGCGCCTGGGCATGCTCGGCGGTCTGGCGGCTGCTCTGGCTGATGGCCTCGACCCGGTTGACCGAGGTGTGGACGTGGTCGCTGATGTGCTGGTTGTTGTCCATGGTGGAGCTGATCATCTTCTGCAGCTTCTCGATGAAGCGATCCACACTGCCCGCCAGCGAGCCTATCTCATCGTCCCGCTTGAGATTGATCCGCGCGTTGAGATCGCCCTCACCGGCGGCTATGTCCTGCATGCGCTGATTGACCTGCAGCAGGGGCCTGACTATGGTGCGAACCAGCCAGAAACCGCAGAGCGCGACGATCAGCAGGCTCAGTACCAGACCCCCCAGGATCAGGTTTTTGGTATGACCGATGATGGTATTGAGCTGGTTTACCTGATCCTCGACAGTGGCATCTCCCTTGGCCTCGACTTCGACCAGCACCTGCTTGAGCTGTTCGGCACTGCTCTCGTATCGCGCCAGCTGGCTCTGGTAATCGCTCAGGGCTGCAATCCACTGGCTTATCAGCCGCTGATCGTCGGCCTGCAGGGCCCGGTATTGCGTCGCCAGCGACTGGCCGGCGAACTCCCCCTCACCCGGGATATCGAACAGCCCCGTGGCCAGCATGCCGTCGACCGCCTCCTGATAGAAGCGGGTCGCCTCCTTCAACTCGGCCTGGATGGCGGGGGTCGGGCCCTCACTCTGCATCTTCTCCAGCGCATAGAGTTGGCGCAGGAAGCCGATGTTGGCTTCCATGCCGCCGTCGGCCGCTTGCCAGCGGGTGGCGAGGCCGCCATTCCAGCTGATGGCCTGATCCGGCGACTGGGTGAGGCTCTCGACAGCGCCATCGCCGACCACTTCCAGCTGGATGGAGAGGCGGGACATGCGTTCCGAACTGGCGCGCAGCGCCTGATCGACGCCGGTATAGGTGCGATAGAGCGCCAGCAGCTTGTCCTGCTGTTGCTGATAATCCTGCTGGCGCTGGTTCATGGTGCTGATCGCCGTCTCGTCGATGAGCCTGCCTTCACCCACCCGGCGCAGGGCATCTGTGGTGGCCGCTCTGGCCCGTTGCAGCTCGGGCTCGTCGAGGGGCATGCCTCTGAGCATTTTCTGGATATACAGGGACTGGTTGCCCAGCTCTATGGATCCCTCCATGGCGCCATCGGCGGTCTGCCAGGCGGCCCCCAATACATAGGAGAGCAGATCGGCCAGCCGCTGGCTGCCATACCAGCCGATGGCCCCCATGCCCAGCGTGCAGCCGAGCAGGATCGTCAGTCCCAGATTCGATGTAGTGACAATTTTCATGATGCAGGACCTTCCTTGGTTCCGAACAAACCCAATTCAGTGTTCTCTCAATGGCAAACATTCGCCATTCCCGGTGGAAAATAAAGTTACTGCTCAGATCCGATCCAAGCATGGCTCCGAAAGCGCCAGAGTGCCGAGAATCCTCTGCCGTACTCCGCCGCCCTATGCTGGATACTTATCCAGTTATTCTTTATGCTATGACCCAATTTACAGATAGATGGTTTGGCGAGGAGAGAGCCGTGATTGGTCGCTTGAGAGGCGTAGTCATTGAGAAACAACCCCCCGAGGTGCTGCTGGAAGTCGGGGGCGTGGGCTATGAGGTACAGATGCCCATGAGCTGCTTCTATGATCTGCCCGAGATCGGCAAGGAAGCGACCATTCATATCCACTTCGTGGTGCGTGAGGATGCCCAGCTGCTGTATGGATTCAACCACAAGCAGGAGCGGGCGCTGTTTCGCGAGCTGATCAAGACCAACGGCGTCGGCCCCAAGCTGGCGCTGGCGATCCTCTCCGGCATGACGGCCACCCAGTTCGTGCTGAGTGTCGAGCGCGAGGAGATAAGCTCCCTGGTCAAATTGCCTGGCGTGGGCAAGAAGACAGCCGAGCGGCTGGTGGTGGAGATGAAGGACAGGCTCAAGGGCTGGGTCAGCCACGATCTCTTCTCGCCGGCCGAGATCAGCCTGCCGGCCAAGGAGAGCCGGCTGCGGGCGCCCGATGCGAGCGAAGAGGCGGCCAGCGCGCTGGTGGCTCTGGGCTACAAGCCGCAGCAGGCCAGCCAGATCGTCAGCAAGATAGCCATCGATGGGATGTCGGTGGAAGATATCATCCGTGAATCCCTGCGTAGTCTGGTGTGAGGTAGGCAATGATTGAAGCGGACCGTCTCATCTCCGCCACCGGCGTGCGTGAGGATGAGATCATCGATCGGGCCATACGGCCAAAGATGCTGGCCGATTACACAGGCCAGGATCCCGTCTGCGAGCAGATGGAGATCTTCATCGAGGCGGCACGCCAGCGTGGCGAGGCACTCGATCACCTGCTGATCTTCGGCCCGCCGGGTCTGGGCAAGACCACGCTCGCGAACATAGTGGCCAACGAGATGGGGGTCAACATCAAGACCACCTCGGGTCCTGTGCTGGAAAAGGCCGGCGATCTGGCGGCGCTGCTCACCAACCTCGAACCCAATGACGTGCTGTTTATCGACGAGATCCACCGACTGAGCCCTGTGGTGGAAGAGGTGCTCTATCCGGCGATGGAGGATTACCAGCTCGACATCATGATAGGGGAGGGCCCCGCCGCCCGATCCATCAAGCTCGACTTGCCTCCCTTTACCCTGATCGGCGCCACTACCCGGGCCGGCTCCCTGACCAGCCCGCTGCGGGATCGTTTCGGCATAGTGCAGCGGCTGGAGTTCTACAACGTCAAGGATCTGACCGATATCGTCTCCCGCAGCGCCCGTTGCCTGGGGCTGGAGATGACCAGTGACGGCGCCCTGGAATTGGCCCGTCGTTCCCGCGGTACCCCGCGGATTGCCAACCGTCTGTTGCGTCGCGTGCGCGACTTTGCCCAGGTCAAGTCTGATGGCCGGATAGACGGACCCATAGCGGCCCGAGCCATGGACATGCTGGACGTGGACAATGAAGGTTTCGACTTCATGGACCGCAAGCTATTGTTGGCTGTGATAGACAAGTTTCTGGGGGGCCCTGTGGGTCTCGATAACCTGGCGGCTGCCATAGGTGAAGAGAAAGACACTATCGAGGATGTGCTGGAGCCCTATCTGATCCAGCAGGGCTATCTGCAACGTACACCCAGAGGGCGGATGGCGACACCGAGAGCGTATGCGCATTTTGGCTTGCAACGGCCAGATGAAAGGTGAAAACAGCTGTTTGAACAAAAAACCGCCATCAAGGGCGGTTTTTTGTTATCCGGGCAAAAAAAAGCCCACGGCGGATGCGGTGGGCAAAGACAATTCAGGATGGATGTTCACAGACAGTGAGTGCGTCTGGACACAGACCGGAAAAAAACAGAGGAGCCGTCGCGAGGCCTCAGAGTCGGTTCATTTGATAGAGCTGAACGAACGAAAGCTTGTAGTAACGGATGGTTTTAGCAACAAACTTTTTCATCTTAAATTCCAATAGACAGGTTCGAAATGTTCATCGAATACGTACCGGGAACCCAGATTGACCGGCCTGTATCCAAGGGTATGCCCTCACTGCGAGGCGCATTGTAGGAGCTCTGTCGGACTCGGACAAACAAGAAAAATTACCTATATCAGATTAGATTAACTAATCATTTGCCTGGGTTGTCGAATTAGCATGAACATGCGTTTTTACTGGTTTTTAATTGGAGTTGCCGGCGGGCAGCCAGGGGTGGGAAAACATTATGAAAATCCGCTTGAACATTGTTTTTTAACAGAAGCGTCACTTATTGGTGATGATATTAAATTTGATTTAAATCAATGATTTGCGATTTAGTGTTTTTTGTGACGCAGCTCTCCAAATTAAATGGAACGCGACGTGAAAATGCCTTTGAAAGGCATGTATTGATGATGGTTTTACATTGATTTCAATCAAATAAAGGTGATATAAAACATCGGTCATTATGGGCGGGAATAAAGCAAGTCTGATTGTTTTGTAATTGTTAAACATTAGCTTTTTTTGTTCCTGTGTATTGCCTTGTTGTTAATGCTGGTAGCAGTCGAATCCGGTCGCCAGTGCAAACTGGAGCGTGACCGATAATTCGGGGACTTCCAACGGAAGCTTTGTCCTTAAAACTTAAAATAGCCGTGCCAATAATCGGTGAGGAAACATCATGATTGCTGAGCATGTGGTAGACCTATCGCGGTTCCAATTCGCTGCGACGGCCCTTTATCACTTCCTGTTTGTACCCCTGACGCTCGGAATGGCCTTCATTCTGGCGATCATGGAATCTGTCTATGTGATGACCAACAACCCTGTCTACCGGGACATGACCAAGTTCTGGGGCAAGTTGTTTGGTATCAACTTCGCCCTCGGGGTTACCACAGGGCTGACCATGGAGTTTCAGTTCGGTACCAACTGGGCCTATTACTCCCACTATGTAGGCGATATCTTCGGGGCCCCGCTGGCCATCGAAGGCTTGATGGCCTTCTTCCTGGAATCCACCTTCGTCGGCATGTTCTTCTTTGGTTGGGATCGCCTGACCAAGCGTCAACATCTGGCTTCGACCTGGTTGATGGCGCTGGGGACCAACCTCTCCGCCCTCTGGATCCTGGTGGCCAACGGCTGGATGCAGAACCCGGTCGGTGCCGAGTTCAACTTCGAGTCCATGCGGATGGAGATGGTGAGCTTCGCCGAACTGGTGTTCAACCCGGTTGCTCAGGTCAAGTTCGTCCACACGGTCGCGGCCGGCTATACCACGGGCGCCATGTTCGTGCTGGGCATCTCCTCCTATTACCTGCTGAAGAATCGTGATGTGGCCTTCGCCCGTCGCTCCTTCGCCATCGCAGCGGCCTTCGGTATGGCCTCCATCCTCTCCGTGCTGATCCTCGGTGACGAGTCCGGCTACGAGACGGGTGAAGTGCAGAAGGTGAAACTGGCGGCCATCGAGGCCGAGTGGAACACAGAACCGGCTCCGGCATCCTTTACCCTGTTCGGTATCCCGAACCAGGAAGAGATGCGCACCGATTACGCCATCAAGATCCCGTACGCGCTCGGCATCATCGCCACCCGTTCCCTGGATGGCCAGGTGACCGGCCTCAAGGATCTGAAGAGCGAGCATGAGCTGCGCGTGCGCAACGGCATGACCGCCTATGACCTGCTGACCAAGCTGCAATCCGGCGACAAGTCCGATGATACCCGTGCCCGCTTCGATGAAGTGAAGCAGGATCTGGGCTACGGTCTGCTGCTCAAGCGCTACACCAACAACGTGACCGACGCGACCGATGAACAGATCAAGGCCGCCGTGGATGACTCCATCCCGCAGGTTGCACCGCTGTTCTTCGCCTTCCGCATCATGGTTGCCTGCGGCATGCTGATGCTGCTGCTGATCGGCCTGGCCTTCTATGACAGCACTCGCCACAAGATCGGTGAGCGCAAATGGCTGCTCAAGGCGCTGCTGTGGGGTATCCCGCTGCCCTGGATCGCCATCGAGTGTGGCTGGTTCGTCGCGGAATATGGCCGTCAGCCCTGGACCATAGCCGAAGTGCTGCCGACCTCGGTCTCTGCATCCAACGTGCCTGCGTCCGAGATCTGGTTCTCCCTGATCGGGATCTGCCTGTTCTACACGGTGCTGCTCATCATAGAGATGTACCTGATGTTCAAGTATGCGCGTCTGGGCCCAAGCAGCCTGAAGACGGGCAAGTACCACTTCGAACAGAGCAAGGCATAAGGAGAGTAACCCATGTTTGATTACGAAATGTTGCGTCTGGTCTGGTGGGTGCTGGTCGGTGTCTTGCTGATCGGTTTCGCCATCACCGACGGTTTCGATATGGGGGTGGGCGCACTGCTCCCCTTCGTCGGAAAGAAGGATGTGGAGCGTCGGGTGATGCTCAACACCATGGGCCCGCACTGGGAAGGCAACCAGGTATGGCTGGTCACGGCGGGCGGAGCCCTGTTCGCGGCCTGGCCCATAGTGTATGCGGCAGCCTTCTCCGGCTTCTACATCGCCATGATCCTGACCCTGATGGCGCTCTTCTTCCGTCCGGTCGGCTTCAAGTACCGTTCCCTGCGTGAAGACGCCAAGTGGCGTACCAACTGGGATTGGGCCCTGTTCATCGGCAGCGCCGTTCCCCCCGTCATCTTCGGGGTCGCCTTTGGCAACCTGCTGCAGGGTGTACCGTTCAGCTTCAACCAGTTCCTGATGCTGACCTATCACGGCAACTTCTTCGGCCTGCTCAATCCGTTCGGTCTGCTGGCCGGTCTGGTGAGCCTGTTCATGATTGTGACCCAGGGCGCTACCTGGCTGATGATGAAGACCGAGGGCGAGGTGCTGGCTCGTTCCCGTACCGCCGCAATGATCTTCTCCCTGCTGACGCTGGTCACCTTCGCGTTGGCCGGTGTCTGGGTCAGTGGCATGGACGGTTATGTGGTGGTCAGCGGTGCCGCGACCGATGCCGTGACCAACCCCCTGCACAAGGAAGTCGTGGTGCAGGCCGGTGCCTGGATGCAGAACTACAGCCTCTATAGCTGGATGATGATCGCTCCCGCGCTGGGTCTGGCGATGTGCGTGCTGACGGCGGCGGCGGCCAAGATTGGCAAGGGCTGGCTGGCATTCCTCTGCTCCTCCCTGGCCATTGCGGGCATCATCTTGACGGCGGGCTTCTCCATGTTCCCCTTCATCATGCCGTCCAGCCTGGAGCCATCGCAGAGTCTGACCATGTGGGATGCCACCGCCTCCTTCAACACCCTCAAGGTGATGACAGTGGTCGCGGCCATCTTTGTCCCGACTGTGCTGGGTTACACCATCTGGACCTACATCAAGATGTTTGGCCGGGTGAGCAACAAGCACATCGAAGACAACCAACAATCGCTCTACTAAGAAGGTGCCCTGATATGTGGTATTTCACCTGGATCCTGGGTCTGCTGCTGGCTTGTGCGTTTGGCATCATCAATGCGCTCTGGCTGGAACACACCGAGAACATGGATCGCAAGATCGATGAAAACAAGTGATCGACTCGCCCGGTTGGCGGCTCCTCTGGAGCGCCAACCCTGGCAGGGGTTGATACTGGTAGCGGCGGCCCTGTTGGCCGTCGCTATTTTGCAGGCCCCCAACCTGGTGGCCGCCAACACCAGTGAGCACGGCCTCTGGCTCGCGCCCTGGCTGATGTGGGCGGTCTGTTGCGGCGTGATGCACGGGCTGGGATTCCATCCCCGCAGCCTCATCGGTCGCGTACTGTTTTGCCCCTGGCTCGCCTGGCCCAGTTTGTTATATGGGCTCTGGTTGACTCAAGGCTATTTCCTTTCATAAAAAACGGGGGGAGGCAGGATTTCCCTGCCTCCCCCTGCTTCTTTCCTATTCAGCCCTGCGCTATGATAGCCCCCCATCTGACTGTCGAATGGATCACAGATTGTTATGGGGGAAGTCTCTGAGTTTCCGGTGCGTGTCTACTACGAAGACACGGACGCCGGGGGCATCGTCTACAACGCCAATTATCTCAAGTTTATGGAACGTGCTCGCACCGAGTTTCTGCGCGCTGGTGGCATCGAACAGGATGTCCTGCTGCGTGACGGACACGCGTTTGTGGTGAGTCGAACAGAGATCGATTTCCGCTCGGCGGCCCGTTTTAATGAGCTTTTGACTGTGTTAACGCAAGTGACTGAAGTGAAACGCGCCTCCATGCGCTTCTCACAACGGATACTGGCGGCTGATGGACGACTGATCACCCAGGCCATGGTACAGATAGCCTGTGTCAGTCATCCGCATATGAAACCTGTTGCAATACCTGAAAATGTGAAGGGAGTGCTGTTAAGTGCACGCTGAAATTTCGTTTATTGGCCTGTTTTGGCAAGCCAGCCTGTTGGTAAAACTGGTCATGATGACCCTGATGGGTATGTCGGTCGTCTCCTGGGCGCTGATCATACAGCGCTCCAAGGTCATCAAGGCGGCCAATATCGCATCGGAGCAGTTTGAGGACAGATTCTGGTCCGGGGTCGATCTGAACCGTCTCTACCAGGAGTCCTCTTCCCGCCGCGATGACATCGAAGGCATGGAAGACATCTTCTATTCCGGCTTCAAGGAGTATGCCCGCCTGCTCAAGGCCGGCGCTCGTGGCCAGGATGCGGTGATGGACGGTACCTATCGTGCCATGCGGGTATCGCTTTCCCGCGCGGTGGACGAGCTGGAATCCAACCTGCCAGTACTGGCGACCGTCGGCTCCATCAGCCCCTATATCGGTCTGTTTGGTACCGTATGGGGCATCATGAACGCCTTTATCGCCCTGGGTCAGGTGCAGCAGGCCACCCTGCAGATGGTGGCACCGGGTATCGCGGAGGCGCTGATCGCCACCGCCATGGGCCTGTTTGCGGCCATTCCCGCGGTTATTTTCTACAACCGGTTTACCAACAAGGTAGAGAAGCTGGAGAACGCCTACGCCAACTTCATGGACGAGTTCACCACCATACTGAACCGTCAGATTGCACAGCAGCAGGGTGATCAGTAATGCAAACCTATCAGCGGATCCGGCGCAAGAAGGTGTGCGAGATCAACGTGGTTCCCTATATCGACGTCATGCTGGTGCTGCTTATCATCTTCATGGCGGTGACGCCCGTGATCACGCAAGGGGTCAAGGTTGACCTACCACAGGCGGAATCCGAGCAGTTGCCGGAAGATGCCAAGCCCCCCTTCATCGTCAGCGTCAACACCGAAGGCGAGTACGTCATCAAGGCCGGTGAGGCCGATGATGAGCCTGTGCCGAGCGGCACGCCCGAGGCGATGCAGCAATACATCACCGAGAAAGCCATGGGCTATCTGGCCATCAACCAGAATGCCCCCGTGGTGGTGGCCGGTGACAAGTCCGTGCGCTACGAAGAGGTGATCCTGCTGATGGTGGCCCTCAAGAATGCGGGCGTGCCTCAGGTTGGCCTGATGACAGATCCGGTGAACTGACGGAGATGGACGTGAAGCGTGGTATTTCCGGTTATCTCATCGCGTCGCTGCTGCTGCACCTGATCATCGGCATCATTTTGCTGGTCGGGGTCGACTTCAGCAAACCCAAGCGGCCCGAGTCGAAGGGGCAGATCGTCAATGCCGTCATGCTCGACGAGAACTTCCTCAACGAGCAGGCCAAGCAGATCCAGCAGCAGAAATCTCAGCCCAAGCCTCAGAAGGTAGAGAAAGAGAAGGACAAGGAAGACACGGATATCGCCAAGCGTGAGCTGGCCCAGCAGCAGGAGCGGCTGCGCATCGCCGAAACCAAGCGCAAGGAAGCCGAAGAGGCGACCCGCAAGGCAGAGGCCGAGAAGCAGAAGAAGGTAGCCGAGCAGAAGCAGGCGGAAGAGAAGACCCAGAAAGCCGAGCAAGCCCGCAAGCTGGAAGAGCAGAAAACCAAGCAGGCGGAATCTGAGCGCAAAGCGGCAGAGGCCGAGAGCAAGGCGCTGGCGCTGAAGAAGAAAAAAGAACAGGAAGAGAAGAAAGAGGCCGAACAGAAGCAGGCCAAGGCGGAGGCGGCCAAGAAAGCGGAAGCCGACAAGAAGGCCAAGCAGGAGGCTGAGAAGAAAGCCAAGGCCGAGGCGGACAAGAAAGCCAAGGCAGAGGCCGAGAAACAGGCCAAGGCTGAAGCGGACAAGAAAGCCAAGGAGGCCAAGGAAGAGGCTGCCAAGAAGGCAAAAGCTGACGCAGAGAAGAAGGCCAAGGCCGAGGCTGACAAGAAAGCCAAGATAGCGGCGGAGCGCAAGCGCAAGGCGGCCGAGGAGGCCAAGCTGCAAAAAGAGATGGAAGACATGATGCAGCAGCAGCTGTCGGCTGAGGCCAATGCCCGCAGTCAGGCCGCATCGGCGCAGGCGCAGGGCGAGGTCGATAAATATGCCGCCTTGATCAAGGCCACGGTCGAGCGCTACATGATTTTGGATCCCACCATGCGGGGCAAAACATGTACTATCGGCGTACGTCTTGCCAGCACAGGCTTTGTCATATCGGTAGATAACGGCCAGGGTGACCCGGCGGTATGCCGTTCCGGCAAAGCGGCGGTATTGAAGGCCAATCAACTGCCGGTGCCGAAGGATCCTGCGGCATTCGAGATGTTGAAGGAGTTCAACCTCAAGTTAGAACCTAGCATCTAAGCATGATAAAACGGGGTCAGGCAGCGTCTTGCTGAGAAAGGAATTTAACCTCTCATTTTTATTGGAACCGAGTATTTAAGCCATGATCAGAAAAGTATTTTTTGCTTTGGTTGGCTGTTTGTTGCTGGGCCAGAGTGCCCAGGCGGCCTTGGACATCGTCATCACCGGCGGTATTGATAGCGCACGTCCCATCGCCGTCGCCCCCTTCAAGTGGGAAGGGAACGGGCAACTGCCGCAGGACATCGCGGAAGTGGTCTCCAACGATCTGATGCGCAGTGGCAAGTTTAAACCGCTGGCCCGTGGCCAGATGCCGCAGACCCCGAGCTCCAGTGGCGAGATCAACTTCGCGCCCTGGGCGTCCCAAGGGGTTGAAGCCGTGGTGGTGGGTTCCATTTCGGCTGTTGGCGACGGCACTTACAAGATCAACTTCGAGCTGGTCGACGTGCTGAAGGGCCAGTTGGCCAAGACCCAGGGCGGCGAGAGCAATGGTTACATCCTGGATAGCCGCATGGCGACCATTCCGGGTGCCCAGATGCGCCAGTTTGCCCACCGCATCTCCGACATCGTCTATGAGCGTCTGACTGGCGAGCGTGGCGCCTTCCTGACCCGTCTGGCCTACGTCTCAGTGCAACAGGGGACCCAGTTCCCGTACCAGCTGCGGATCGCCGACTACGACGGTTACAACGAGAAGACCCTGCTGCGCTCCCGCGAGCCGCTGATGTCTCCGGCCTGGTCGCCGGATGGCAGCAAGCTGGCCTACGTGAGCTTCGAGAACCAGAAGTCTGAAATCTATGTGCAGGACATCTACACCCAGCAGCGCAGTCTGATCTCCAGTTTCCGTGGCATCAACGGGGCGCCTGAGTGGTCTCCGGATGGTCGTCGCTTGGCTATCGTGCTCTCCAAAGATGGTTCACCGAACCTCTATGTGATTGATGTTGCAAGCAAGCAGCTGACCCGCGTCACCACCAGCCGTGTGATCGACACCGAACCCTCCTGGATGCCGGACGGGCAAAGTTTGTTGTTCACCTCTGAACGTGGTGGCAAACCCCAGATTTATAGCGTAAATTTGGCGACTGGTATGACTCACCGGATGACGTGGGAAGGTGAATCCAACCAGGGTGCATCCATTACTCCTGATGGCAAAATCATGGTGATGGTGACCCGTGTCCAGGGACAATACCGTATTGCCCGTCAGGACATGGAAAACAATGCCCTGTTGGTCCTTACCCAGAGTGCTCTGGATGAGTCGCCAAGTGTGGCTCCCAATGGCAGCATGATCATTTATGCCACCATCTATCAAGGTCGCAAGAGTCTGGCGTTGGTATCGACCGATGGTCGCTTCAAGGCTGTGCTTCCGACCAGTAGCGGTGAAATTCGTGCACCAGCTTGGTCGCCCTTCTTGAATTGATAAAAATTCGATTGTTTTTTGTTTTGTTATAAAGGTTTAAGGAAATAGCATGCAACTCAATAAACTGCTCAAGGGTTTGGCCATCGCACTGCCACTGTTCACCCTGGCCGCTTGTAGCTCCTCTTCTGATTCCGATGCCGCTGGCGCCGAGTCAGGCATGACCGACGGCATGGGCGGTGTACAAACTGGTGGCGCAAACGGCATGTTGTCCCCGGAAGAGCAGATGCGTCAGAAGTTCGAAGCACTGCAACGCGACAACGTGATCTACTTCCCGTTTGATGGTTATGACATTCAGGGTCAGTACGCTGATCTGCTGGATGCACACGCCAGCTACCTGCGTGAGCGTCCGTCCGTCAAGGTGTTGATCGAAGGCCACGCCGATGAGCGCGGTACTCCGGAATACAACATCGCGCTGGGCGAGCGTCGTGCCAAGGCTGTAGCCAAGTATCTGCAAACCCTGGGTGTGCAGGCCGAGCAGCTTTCCATCGTCAGCTATGGCGAAGAGAAGCCGCTGGACATGTCTCATACCGAGGATGCCTTTGCCAAAAACCGCCGTGCGGTTCTGGTTTACTAAGGTTTGATCCGAATGAAGTTCGTGTATATGCAAACGGCCATTTCGATGGCCGTTTTATTTACACTGAAGCTACCGGTTTGATCTGAATGAAATGTGTGTATAAACAAGCGACTATTGCGATGGCCGTTTTATATACACAGAGGCTACCGATTTGATCCGAATGAAATTTGTGTATAAGCAAGCGACTATTGCGATGGCCGTTTTATTTGCACTAAACGCTAAGGTTTGATCCGAATGAAATCTGTGTACAAGCAAGCAACTCTTGTGATGTCAGTGTTAGTTGCACTGAGCGCTCAGGCGGCTGCGCCCGTGAGCGATCTCAGTGGCGGTGGTGGCGTGGCCCTCAGCGGCAACAATGGCGCCATCATGCCCACAGGCAGCCTGGAAGACAGGGTCGCCTTGCTGGAGCGTACCCTGAATGCCCGTCTGCGCCTGCAGGCCGAGTTGCAGCAACAGGTGGATTCCCTGCAAGGGGAGGTCTCCGAACTGCGCGGCCAGCTGGAACAGCAAACCTACCAGATGGAGCAGTCGCAAGAGCGTCAGCGCCAGCTCTACCAGGAGCTCGACAAGGTGGCCAACAGCCAGCCTGCCGCAGCCCCCGCCACACCGGCGGCCGGTGCGAGTGCAGCCCCGGCTGCTGCGGCCAACTACTCCGCCAATCTGGATGAGAATCAGGCCTACGACGCTGCCGTGAACATGGTGCTCAAGGACAAGAACTACGACAAGGCCATTCCCGCCTTCGAAGGGTTCATCAAGCAGTACCCAAGCTCGGGCTATGTGCCGAATGCCCACTACTGGCTCGGCCAGCTGCTGTTCAACAAGGGTGACAGAACCGGTGCCGCGGCCCAGTTCTCTACCGTGGCGAACAAGTTCAGCAAGTCTCCCAAGCGGGCCGATGCCCTGCTGAAGCTGGGCATGCTGGCACAGCTCGATGGCAAGAAAGCGGAAGCCAAGACCTTCTATGAGCAGGTGATCAAGGGCTATCCCAACACCTCGCCGGCCCAGTTGGCCAAGCAGAGTCTGAGCAAGTTGTAGCATTGCCGTATGTCACTGTTTTCGTAACAGTCTTGTAAATACGGCCCTGCTTTGTATGCGCAGTGAACAATCAGATTGAATTTAAGAATTTTCTATTGCGCCAGGATGATAAATCCGTAATATAGGCCGCCGTCAGAGCCGGTGCAGTATTGCATCCGGTCCTGGTCGTGGTGAGGGTCGTTAGCTCAGTCGGTAGAGCAGTTGACTTTTAATCAATTGGTCGCTGGTTCGAATCCAGCACGACCCACCATTTCTCCACCAGGTGGAGACAGAATTCCCAGGTCGTTTAGCTCAGCTGGGAGAGCACCTCCCTTACAAGGAGGGGGTCACTGGTTCGATCCCAGTAACGACCACCAGTTTTGTGAGTAGAGTTGAAACTGTTTGCCGAAGGCGAACAGTGCCAGGCAGAAGGTGGGGGTCGTTAGCTCAGTTGGTAGAGCAGTTGACTCTTAATCAATTGGTCGCTGGTTCGAACCCAGCACGACCCACCAATCTGGCCACAAGATTTCCCAGGTCGTTTAGCTCAGCTGGGAGAGCACCTCCCTTACAAGGAGGGGGTCACTGGTTCGATCCCAGTAACGACCACCAGTTTGTAAAAAATGATTTAGATGGGTCGTTAGCTCAGTCGGTAGAGCAGTTGACTTTTAATCAATTGGTCGCTGGTTCGAATCCAGCACGACCCACCATCATTTCAGAATCCCAGGTCGTTTAGCTCAGCTGGGAGAGCACCTCCCTTACAAGGAGGGGGTCACTGGTTCGATCCCAGTAACGACCACCAGATCGAAAAGCCCGCAACGATGCGGGCTTTTTTTATGGCTGTTTCTCATCAGGTTCTCAACCGATCCAGCTGGGTTGCCAGGGCGCCCGAGGCCTGCTCCAGCTCCTCGCTCAGGCGATGGCTGGCACTGGCCTCCTGTCCCAGGGTGGTGGCGGCATCACCGATGCGCATCAGGTTCTGGTTGATGGTATCGCTGACGGCACTCTGCTGCTCGGCCGCCGTGGCGACCTGGCTGATATGATCGTGGATCTGCTGGATCTGGGCGACCACCCGGTTGAGCGCCTCGAAGGCCTGCTCCGTACCCTCGACCGTACTGGCCGAGCGGGTGATGCCTGTGCTCATCAGCTGCTGGCTGCTGCTCACCTCGGTTTGCAGGCTGCCGATGAGCTGGCCTATCTCGTCGGTGGACTCGCGGGTCTTGGTGGCGAGCGCCCTTACTTCGTCTGCTACCACCGCAAAGCCTCGTCCCATGTCTCCCGCCCGCGCCGCCTCTATGGCGGCATTGAGTGCCAGCAGGTTGGTCTGCTCGGCGATGGCCCTGATCACATCCAGGATGCGGCTGATATTGGTGCTGCGCTGGGCCACTTGGGCCACCGCCTTGTCGGCCTGGTGCATGTCCTCGACCAGGGTATGGATCTCAGTGCGAGCGCGGCTCAGGGTCTGCTGGGCCGTGTTGATGTGATGGGTGGCGGCCTCCGACTCCTGGGCGGCCTGCTCCGCATAACCCGCCACACTGACCGCAGTGGTGCTCATCTGATGCATGGCACTGACCACGCTCTCCAGCTCTATGCTCTGTTCATCCAGGCTGGTGCGCATGGTATCGGCCGTCTGCTTCATCCCCTGTGCCTGCTGGCGCACTTGCTGTCCAATCTGCTTGCTGCCTTGCACCATGCCGCGCAGCTTGCCAAGAAAGGCGTTGAGCTGGCCGGCCAGTTCGATCAGCTCCTGATGAGTGTCTACCTGCATCTGCTGGGTCAGATCCCCCTCGTTGCTGGAAAGGTGGGCGACGTGGCGGCTGATGAGCGAGAGCGGGGCCGTGATGGTCTGGATAAACCAGATGAGCAGCCCTAGCGCCAGCAGGGTGATGATGGTGACGGCAATCAGTTGTTGCTGCTGGGCGGCTTGCAGCAGGTCGCCCAGCTGGTTGCTGATGGTGTTGGCCTGGCTCAGTGCCAGCGCCTTGGGCACCTTGATCATCAGCCACCACTGGGTATCGGCCGCCTCGATCCGCACCGGTTGCTGCAAGATGAAATCGGTGTCGGTATCCTGCGCTTGTCCGGTTGGCGCGGTCAGCCCTGCCTCCGTCAACGGGCGACCCAGCTTGTCGGCGTAACGGTTGCTGCCGACGATGAGCCCCAGCTTGCTGACCAGGGTCACGTCGGCCTGGTTGTCATACAGGCTTTTACCCAAGCTTTCTGCCAGCTGCTGGAAGATGGGCAGATTCATATCGACACCCGTGATCCCGACGAACTTATCCTCCTTGAGGATGGGAACCGTCAGGCTGGTCATCAACACCTTGTTGCCCGGGCTGATTTCGTAGAGGTAGGGTTCCATCAGGCAGGGGCGGCGGGTATCGCGACCACACAGGTACCACTCGCTGTTGCGAATGCCGAATTCATTGACCGAGGTATCGTATTTGGCGTCACTGGCCGCGGCATCCACCTGCTGTTGCGACACTTTCCCGCCCTGATCGCGAACGAAGTAGATCTCCAGGCTGCCCTTGCTGGGGACTGAGTGGGATGCGCCGGACGGCCAGGCTGCATCCTGGCCATCGTAGCCATTGGGCTCAAACTGGGCATAGATGGAGCTGATGCCGCTCGCCTGCTGCAAACGACTGCCCAGCAGGGTCTCGACCTGGGGGCGGGAGAGGATACGATCCGGCTGGGCCATGCTGCCCTCAAGCTGGGCGGCTATCCCCAGCGGCACCTGATAGGACTGCTGCAGCAAGGCGGCTATCTGCACCGCGTAGCGCTCGGCCTGGAACTGCAGGGTGCGGGAGACCTCCTGTTCCAGCGCCTGGCGGGTCTGGCTCATTATGTTGCTGCGCAGGGATTGCAGGGAGGAGGATTGTATCAGCGTCATGGCGATGCCGCTGAGCAGGAAGAGTCCCATGGTGAGCAGCAGCAGCTTGGTTTTGAGCGAGCGTTGTTTCATTCGACAACTCCTTTTGGCAAGAATGACAACGAATTACTTGAGTATATTCGGACACTTGCGTACCACCCGATTTGTTGATGGGTTTGTGGCCAGCTTCTGGTTATAATTTTTGCCTTTCCGAGCCTTGATGGAACAGTCGCAATGAGCAATGCACTGAGCAATATCCCTCCGGTGGTCGAGATGGACTACCCGTTCCCGGTCAAACCGGCCCCGCTGACCGCCGAGCAGAAAACGACCCTGATCGCAGACATCAAGGCACTGCTTGAAGCGCGTCAGGCCGTGCTGGTTGCGCACTACTACACGGATCCCGAGATCCAGGCGCTGGCCGAGGCCACAGGTGGTTTCGTCGGTGACTCCCTCGAGATGGCCCGTTTCGGTCGGGATCATGCCGCCCAGACCCTGATAGTGGCGGGGGTGCGCTTCATGGGGGAGACCTCCAAGATCCTGAGCCCCCACAAACGGGTGCTGATGCCAACCCTGGAGGCCGAGTGTTCCCTCGATCTGGGCTGCCCCATCGATAAATTCTCGGCCTTCTGCGATGCCCACCCCGACCACATAGTGGTGGTCTACGCCAATACCTCGGCGGCGGTGAAGGCGCGGGCCGACTGGGTGGTGACCTCCAGCATCGCGCTTGAGATAGTCGAGCACCTCGACAGCCAGGGTCACAAGATCATCTGGGGCCCGGACAGGCACCTGGGCGCCTATATCGAGAAGAAGACGGGGGCCCAGATGCTGCGCTGGCAGGGTCACTGCATCGTCCATGACGAGTTCAAGGCCCGTGCCCTGCGCGAACTCAAGGAGCAGAATCCGGATGCGGCCGTGCTGGTGCACCCGGAATCCCCGGCTTCCGTCATCGAACTGGCCGATGCGGTGGGTTCCACCAGTCAGCTGATCAAGGCGGCCAAAGAGCTGCCTCAGCAGAAGCTGATAGTGGCGACCGATCGCGGCATCTTCTACAAGATGCAGCAGGCTTGTCCGGACAAGGAGATGGTCGAGGCACCAACCGGTGGTGATGGCGCCACCTGCCGCAGCTGCGCCCACTGTCCCTGGATGGCGATGAACGGCCTGGTGGCGATCAAGGAGGCGTTGACCGATGGCGCCGAGCGTCACGAGATCCTGGTGGATGAAGCCCTGCGGGTGAAGGCGCTGATCCCGCTGGATCGCATGCTGGACTTTGCCGCCGAGCTCAGGCTCAAGACTCAGGGCAATGCCTGAACTATCGGGGCATGAGATGTGAAGAGGGCACCCGTTGGGTGCCCTCTTTCGTTATGGGTGCCGTGCAGATCAGAGGATCACGGTAGATAGGCTGTGCTCTTCATCCGGCGCTATGACGATACCAGCCTCGGCCGTGATGGCCGCTTCGACGCAGAGCATGGTGCGGTAGCCGTCGTTGCTCATGTCGGCCATGGCGGTGGCGCCTTCCAGCCAGGGGGTCCAGACCACGATACTGTCGTGGTTGCCGCTGACCACCTGAGTGGTGCGATCGCCATCCTGAACCCGGATCATGGCCTCGGGTTGGTGGTAGACCCGATCAATGGCCGCTGTGAGCGTCAGAACGCCCTGTTGCTGCGCATCCTGGCCGGTCAGCTTGTCGGCATAAGGCTCACCCAGTCCGGTCACGCTGACGGCTTCCGGGGCGCTAATCTGCAGATAGGTGTGCAGGGCGGCGCTATAGGCGATGGGGGCCTTGCCCGTGTTGCGGGTGGTCAGCACCAGCGAGAGCTCCTTGCCGACCAGCACGTCCAGTTCCAGCTCGAAGGGGTGAGGCCAGAGGGTGCGGGTCGCCTCGTTGTCACGCAGAGACAGATGGACGAGCGTGCCATCGCCGTGATCGGAGACGCCGTCCAGAGTCCAGAGGCTGGTGCGGGCGAAGCCGTGGGCCGGTTTGCCGCTGCCGACACGGGCGGGGGCCGGGCCGAACCAGGGCCAGCAGATGGGAATGCCGCCGCGGATGGGCTTGCTGCCATCCAGCACGGCCTTGTCGCTGAGCCAGATCGAGGCGGGTTCGCCGTGGCGCTGGTAGCGCAGCACGTGGGCGCCAAACAGGCTGATCTCCGCCTTGGCATCGCCATTGTCGATGGAGAGCAGGGGCTGGCCAGCCGCATTGTGGCTGAGGGTACAGTGGGCAGTCAGAGAGCGTGTCGGTTGCATGAGGACTCCTGTGCTCGCGCACATTCAGAAGAGAGGGTCGGAAAATCCACGATCCAGAATACAAAAAGGCGGCCAATGGCCGCCTTTTTCAAGCTACTTGATTGCGCATCCCAAATTACTTGGAGATGTGAGCGATCAGGTCCAGAACTTTGCTGGAGTAGCCCATTTCGTTGTCGTACCAGGATACAACTTTAACGAATTTGTCGTTCAGTGCGATACCGGCTTTGGCATCGAACACGGAAGTCTGACGCTCGCCCAGGAAGTCAGTGGAAACCACTTGATCTTCGGTGTAGCCCAGCACGCCCTTCATGGAGCCTTCGGAGGCTGCTTTCATGGCTGCACAGATTTCAGCGTAGGTAGCGGCTTTCTTCAGGTTGACGGTCAGGTCAACAACAGACACGTCCGGAGTCGGTACGCGGAAAGCCATGCCGGTCAGTTTGCCGTTCAGTTCCGGGATAACAACGCCAACAGCCTTGGCAGCACCGGTAGAGGACGGGATGATGTTCTGAGCCGCACCGCGGCCACCGCGCCAGTCTTTGGCAGACGGACCATCAACGGTCTTCTGGGTAGCAGTGGTAGCGTGGACAGTGGTCATCAGGCCGGATTCGATACCGAAGGTATCGTTCAGAACCTTGGCGATCGGGGCCAGGCAGTTGGTGGTGCAGGAAGCGTTGGAAACGATGTCCTGGCCAGCATAGGTAGCGTCGTTAACACCCATGACGAACATAGGGGTAGCGTCTTTGGACGGGCCAGTCAGAACCACTTTCTTGGCGCCGGCAGCGATGTGCTTGCGAGCAGTGGCGTCGTCCAGGAACAGACCGGTGGCTTCGGCAACAACGTCAACACCGATGGCATCCCACTTCAGGTTTGCCGGGTCACGCTCAGCGGTAACACGTACGGTTTTGCCGTTGACAACCAGGTTGCCGTCTTTGACTTCAACGGTGCCCTTGAAGCGGCCGTGAGTGGAGTCGTACTTCAGCATGTAAGCCATGTAGTCAACGTCGATCAGGTCGTTGATACCAACCACTTCGATGTCAGCACGCTCTGCGGCCAGACGGAAGACGAAACGGCCGATGCGGCCAAAACCGTTAATACCTACTTTGATAGTCATATTTGGTTACCTAACTGTTCAGTAGTCAAAGAAAATTCCGTTTGTAAATTTACTAGAACTCCCCCGTGAGTCAACCAACAATCTGTCTGAAATTGCGCTATATCATGAAAAACTGTGAAATTTATTTTCGGTTTATGTAACTGACTACCAACTTTTGTCGAAAATGTCATCGGCTGGTTCGCGTCATGGAGATCAACAATAGTGCCTGTTCTGTCACACAACCAGCCAGACAGATGTGTAAAAATGTGCGCGGTTTAGCATGGCCGAAAAGCCACTGTTCAAGTACCACCCATAAAAATTAATCAAAATAGTATAGATAGAATCCACAGCGGGAATTCTCAAACTATGACCACCCTGATTGAACAGCTGGCTGCCGCCAAAGGCATCGCCAGCGAGTATGTTGATGCCTGGGGCCACCCGGCCCAGGTATCCGAAGAGAGCAAGGCCGCCATGCTGGGCGCCATGGGTTACCGCGTCGATGACGAGGTCGCCCTGACGCAGCAGCTGGAGCAGGAGCATCGCCAGCACTGGTTGCGCGCGCTGGATCCCGTGATGGTGGTCCGCAGCGGTGAGCCCATCACCCTCGAAGTCCGTCTGCCCATCGATTTCGTCAACGACGCCCTCACCTGGCAGCTCGTGCTGGAACAGGGGACTGTGTTGTCCGGCCAGCTCACCCCCATCGAGGGTGAGCTGGTCGGCGTCGCCGAGTTCGAAGAGATGGAGTGCCAGGCCTATCGCGTGGCGCTGGCTGCGCAGCCTGAACTGGGTTATCACCAGCTGACCCTGCTGGAGGAGGGCAACGACGAGCCGCTCGCCAGCATGCGTCTCATAGTCGCGCCCAAATCCTGTTACAAGCAGGCGCCGATTGCCGAAGGCCGCAAAGTGTGGGGCCCGAGCGTGCAGCTCTACTGCCTGCGCAGCCGCCACAATTGGGGCATGGGGGATTTCAGCGATCTTGGCCAGCTGGTCGAGAAAGCGGCCGCCTGGGGAGCCCACTTCGTTGGCCTGAACCCCATTCATGCCCTCTATCCGGCCAACCCCGAGAGTGCCAGCCCTTACAGCCCCTCTTCCCGTCGCTGGCTCAATGTGGCCTATATCAACGTGGAGGTCGTGCCCGAGTTTCTGGCCAACGCTCGGCTCAAGGCTGAGGTCGCCAATCCGGCGTTCCAGCAGCACCTGAGCGAGCTGCGTGCCAAGAGCAACGTGGATTACACCGGCGTCATCGAGACCAAGATCGGCATGCTGCGTCAGGTATTCGACCAGGCCAGTTTCAGTGCCGAGCGCCAGGCCGGCTTCGATGCCTTCGTGGCCGCCGGTGGCGACAGTCTGCAACAGCAGGCGGCCTTCGATGCCCTGCAGGCCCATTTCTATGGCAAGGGCGAAAACGCCTGGGGCTGGCCGGTATGGCCCGATGCGTACCGTGATTACCACAACCCCGAGGTGGCCACCTGGGTCGCCGCGCACCAGCATGACGTGAACTTCTATCTCTACCTGCAGTTCCTGGCCGATGAGCAGCTGGCGCAAGCCGATGCCCGCGCCAAGGCCGCCGGCATGGTGATGGGGATCTACCGGGATCTGGCGGTCGGCGTCTCCGAAGGCTCCACCGAGATCTGGGCCAACCGGGATCTCTACTGCCCGAAAGCCTCGGTCGGTGCGCCGCCCGATATTCTGGGCCCGCTCGGCCAGAACTGGGGTCTGCCCCCCATGAACCCGAATCAGCTGTTTGAAGCGGCTTACCAGCCCATGGTGGATCTGTTCCGCGCCAACATGCGCTCCTGCGGCGCGCTGCGCATCGACCACGTGATGGCCTTGCTGCGTCTGTGGTGGGTGCCGCCCGGAGAGTCTGCCGCCAAGGGGGCCTACATCTATTATCCGGTCAACGATCTGCTGGGGATCCTGGCGCTCGAATCTCACCGCAATCAGTGCCTGCTGATCGGTGAAGATCTGGGGACTGTGCCGGAAGGGATAGACGTGACCCTGAAAGAGAACGGCGTCCACTCCTACAAGGTGTTCTTCTTCGAGCGCTCCAAGGCCGACGGCGGCTTCATCTCTCCGGCTCACTACACCGAGCAGGCGATGTCGGCCCTGACCACCCACGACATGCCGACCCTCAAGGGCTTCTGGCATTGTGACGATCTGGCGCTGGGCCGCGAGCTGGGATTGTATCCGGATGAAGACGTGCTCAAGACCCTGTATGCTGATCGCCACCAGGCAAAACAGCGGATCCTCGACAGCCTGCACGCTCATGGGGTTATCTCTGACAGTGTCAGTCATGACGTGAACTGGGTCGGCATGAACACCGAGCTCAACCATGGGCTGCAACTGCATATGTCCCGCGGCAGTTGTGCCCTGTTCAGCACCCAGCTGGAAGACTGGCTGGAGATGGACAAGCCGGTCAACGTGCCGGGCACCAGTTATGAATACCCCAACTGGCGTCGCAAGCTGTCCACCGATCTGGAGGATATTTTTGCCAATGAAGCGCTCAAGGCGCTGGCAGGCAAGATGAGCCAGGCCCGTGATGAGGCCAGTCGTTGAGCCACTGCCGACAAAACGTGACTCACTTACATCCGCTTCGGCCCTGGCCGGAGCGGATGCTCAGCTATGAAAGGAAATCTCGATGCTCGTTGAACGTTTGGTTGCTGCCCGCTGTGCCGATCCCTTCTCTTATTTAGGCCTGCAGGCCAACCCGGATGGGCCTGGCCTCAAACTGACCGCCTGGTTGCCGGATGCCCTCGAGGTGCGCGTCAGGGATCTCAAGTCGGGCAAAATCGTTGCCACCCTGGCGCCCTCCGATGAATCGGGCCTTTTTGAAACTGTTTTCACCCGCCGCAAGAATCCCTTTCCCTACCAGTTGCTTGCCGACTATCCCGATGCCAACGCCGAGTTTGTCGACCCCTACCAGTTTCAGGATGCGGGTTGGGCCGGTCTGGCAGAACTGACCTCCCAGCCGGAAAACATCTACCACACCCTGGGCGCGCAACTGCGCAGCGTGGAGCACCTTGGCGTGCGGGTGGAAGGGGTGCGCTTTGCCGTCTATGCGCCGAGCGCCACAGCGGTGAGCCTGATCGGCGATTTCAACTTCTGGGATGGCCGTCGTCACCCCATGCAGCGCAGCCAGTGTGGTCACTGGGTGCTGTTTGTGCCGGGCCTCAAGGCCGGGGATCGCTACAAGTTTGAACTGAAAGATCCGGCCGGACATCGGTTGCCCCACAAGAGCGACCCGGTCGGTTTCTATTGCGAGCAGTATCCGTCGTTCGCCTCCGTGGTCTATGACCACGAGCAGTACCAGTGGCAGGATGCCGCCTGGCGCGAGAGCCAGCAGAATGACAAGCGGGATCAGCCGCTCTCCATCTACGAGCTGCACGTCGGCTCCTGGAAGCGCCACCCCAACGGCGACAGCCTGAGCTGGCGCGAGCTGGCGGTGGATCTGGTGGCTTACATCAAGGAGATGGAGTACACCCACATAGAGCTGCTGCCGGTCTCGGAGCACCCGTTCAGCGGCTCCTGGGGTTATCAGCCGGTAGGCATGTTCTCTCCCACCAGTCGTTACGGCAGCGCCGACGACTTCAAATATTTCGTCGACCAGTGCCACCAGGCCGGCATAGGCGTCATCCTGGACTGGGTGCCGGCTCACTTCCCGTCCGATGCCCACGGCCTGGCCCGCTTCGACGGCACGCCGCTCTATGAGTACGAGGATCCGCGCCGTGGCTGGCACCCGGACTGGAACTCCTACATCTATGACTTCGGCCGCAATACGGTGCGCCAGTTCCTGGTGGCGAGCGCCCTGTTCTGGCTCGACAAGTTCCATATCGACGGCCTGCGGGTGGATGCGGTCGCCTCCATGCTCTATCTGGATTACTCGCGCAACGCCGGCGAGTGGGTGCCGAACGTCGACGGTGGCAACCACAACTATGAGGCGATAAGCCTGCTGAAGTGGACCAACGAAGAGGTGTACGGCAAGTACCCCCATGCCATGACCATAGCCGAAGAGTCCACCGCCTTTGCCGGTGTCTCTCGCCCCACCTTCCTCGGTGGCCTCGGCTTTGGCTTCAAGTGGAATATGGGCTGGATGCACGACACCCTCACCTACATGCAGAAAGAGCCGATTCACCGTCGCTATCACCACAACGACATGACCTTCTCCATGGTGTACCACTATGACGAGAACTTCATTTTGTCGCTCTCCCACGACGAGGTGGTGCACGGCAAGCACTCCATGCTCTACAAGATGCCCGGCGACGAGTGGCAGCAATCGGCCAACCTGCGCGCCTACATGGGCTTCATGTATGCCCATCCGGGCAAGAAGCTCAACTTCATGGGCACAGAGATAGCCCAGAGCAACGAGTGGAATCACGACGCCCAGCTGCCCTGGCATCTGCTGCAGTACCCCAAGCACGGTGGCCAGCAGCGGCTGATCCGCGATCTCAACCACCTCTACCGTCATGAGCCTGCCTTGTATCAGGCCGATTATGATCAGACCGGCTTCCGCTGGCTGGATCACAACGATGCCGACAACAGCGTCTTTGCCTGGCTGCGGGCCGACAAGCAGGGGGCCCACCCTGTCATGGTGGCCTGCAACTTCACCCCGGTGCCGCGCCTCGCCTATCGACTCGGCGTGCCGGCCGCCGGCCGCTATCGCGTGGTGCTCAATACCGACAGCGAGCATTACTGGGGCAGCAACTATGATGTGGGTCTGGTCTTCGTCGCCGAGCCGACTCCCTGGCAGGGGATGGGGCACAGCATAGTGCTGGATCTGCCGCCGCTCGCGACCTTGTTCATCAAACAGGAGTCTTGATGTTTGCAATGGAAAAGGGGCAGGACCACCCGCTGGGTGCCCTGCTCGATGAGACGGGTTGTCACTTCTGCGTCTGGGCCCCGCAATCGGACAAGGTGGAGCTCTGCCTGTTCGACGAGCAGGAGCAGGAGCTGGCCCGGCTGGTGCTGCCGGGCCGCCGTGGCCAGTATCGCTTCGGCCATGTGCGCGGCGTCAAGGTCGGTCAGCGTTATGGCTATCGGGTGCATGGCACGCCTCAGGAGGGGATGCTGTTCGATCCGCAGAAGCTGCTGATCGACCCCTATGCCAGGGCGCTCAGCCGGGCGACCCATTGGGACGACAAGCTGTATGAGGGGGACAGTGCTGCCATGGTGGCCAAGTCTGTGGTGGTGGATGATGCCTTCGACTGGCAGGGGATAGGCAAGCCCGACATCCCGTCAGAGCGCACCGTCATCTATGAAACCCACGTCAAGGGCTTCACCCGCCAGCATCAGGGGGTGCCGAGCGAGCTGCGCGGCACCTACCTCGGCATCTGTCACCCGCTCATCCTCGAGCATCTGAAGTCCCTCGGCATCACCTCGGTGCAGCTGATGCCGGTGGCGGCCTTCATGTCCGAGCCCAGGCTGGAGCAGCTGGGACTCACCAACTACTGGGGCTACAACCCCATCGCCTTCTTCGCCCCCGAGCCGCGCTACGGTGCGGGGGAGGCGGTGACCGAGTTCAAGACCATGGTGCGCGAGCTGCACAGGGCCGGGCTCGAGGTGATACTGGACGTGGTCTACAACCACACAGCCGAATCCGGTTTTGACGGCCCCATGCTGTCGTTCAAGGGGTTCGACAACGCGGGTTACTACGCCTTCGAGGCGGGTGCCCACGGTCCCGACTACGGCCGTCACGCCAACGTCACCGGCTGTGGCAACAGCGTCAACCTGGATCACCCCAACAGCCTGCGGCTGGTGCTGGATGCGCTGCGCTACTGGGTGACCGAGATGCAGGTGGATGGTTTCCGCTTCGATCTGGCGGTGACCCTGGCGCGGGAGGCGGGCGAGTTCGATCCCATGGGGGCCTTCTTCAAGGCCATGATGGCGGATCCCGTGCTGGCACGGGTCAAGCTCATCGCCGAGCCCTGGGACATAGGGCCGTTCGGCTATCGGCTCGGCCAGTTCCCGAGCCAGTGGCTGGAGATCAACGACCGCTATCGCGACACGGTACGCGCCTTCTGGCGCGGTGATGCCGGCAAGATGGGGGATTTCGCCACCCGGCTGGTGGGATCGCGGGATCTCTTCCCCAAGAACTGGCGTGCGCCCCACACCAGCGTCAACTACCTCTGCTATCACGATGGCTTCACCCTGGAGGACCTGGTCTCCTACAACCAGCGCCACAATCAGGCCAATGGTGAGGACAACCGGGACGGCCACGGCAACAACCTCTCCAACAACCACGGTGTGGAGGGGCCGACGCTCGATCCCAGAGTGAACAACCTGCGCCAGCAGCAGAAGCGCAACCTGATCGCCACCCTGCTGCTCTCCCAGGGCACGCCGCACTTCCTGGCAGGGGATGAGATGGGCCGCAGCCAGCTCGGCAACAACAACGCCTACTGTCAGGACAACCAGATAAGCTGGGTCAACTGGCAGTGGCGGCCGGAAGACGAGCGGCTGCTCGCCTTCACCCAGCAGATGATGGCGCTGCGGGCGGAATCGACCGTCTTCGCCAATCTGCAGCTGAGCGATGACAGCTGGAACGGGGCGCCCACCAGCTGCCATCAGGTCAACTGGTATCACCCGGATGGTCATCAGCTCACCGATCAGGATTGGCACGCGCCCATGGGGCAGGCGTTTGCCATGGATATCGGCATGCAGCTGTGCGAGGGGGAGCGCTGGTACGTGCTGTTCAACGCCAGCGACTACGACATCCAGTTCCGCCTGCCACCGCCGGGGGAGGGGCTGGAGTGGATCCAGACCATAGACACGGCCACCAACGACGGCCTGCCGTTCCTGCCCGATGACATCAAGCGTCAGGTGGCGGTTGGCCGGGCCCACTCCCTCAAGTTGCTGGAGCGGGTCGCCCTGACGGCGGTGGCGCTGGCCGAAGAGGGGGTGGTCGCCATGCCGGATGTTGCTGCCGTGTTGCCAACCGGATCACAGTTCCCGCTGGCGGGGTAGAGCAAAGCGGTTTGACTGGGTATGCTGGGCGCCGTGATAAATGGCAAGGAGTCGGTATGAGCAACAAGAATCCTGAGCAGTGGCGCAACAAGCTGAGTGCGGAACAGTTTCGCGTCTGCTGGGAGAAGGGCACCGAGCAGCCCTACAGCGGCGCCCTGCTGCACAACCGCAAGAGTGGCGACTATCTCTGCGTCTGCTGCAAGAGCGTGCTGTTTCACTCAGAGGCCAAGTTTGACTCCGGCTGTGGCTGGCCTTCGTTCGATCGTGCCATCGAGGGGACAGTGACCTACACAGAGGACAGTAGCCACGGCATGAAACGGGTGGAGATCACCTGCAGCCAGTGCGGCTCTCACCTGGGTCACGTCTTTCCCGACGGGCCGACCGAGACGGGTCAGCGTTACTGCGTCAACAGCCTGAGTCTGGATTTCGATCCCGAGGCCTGAGCAACCAGCCTGAACATGAAAAAACGGCGCCCCTGCCAACAGGGGCGCCGTTTTTTATGGCGCCTGGCCCGTCAGGCCAGCAGCATGGCAGCCCCTACCAGCAGTGCGGCGAGCGCCAGTATGGGCAGCCTGATGACGCGCAACAGATAGAAGCCGACGGCGGCTAGCGCCAGATCGGTCGGCACCTGTACCGCGCTCTGCCACACCGGCTGATAGAGCGCGGCCAGCAGCAGACCCACCACGGCGGCGTTGATGCCGGTCACGGCCCCTGCCAGCCGGGGGCGAGCCAGCCAACTCTGCCAGCAGGGCCCCAGAGCCCACAACAGCAGAAAGCCGGGCAGGAACAGTGCCAGGGTTGCCAGCAGGGCACCCGCCAGCGGTGTGGCCGGTAGCAGTTGAGCGCCGAGATAGCTGGCCAGGGTGAACATGGGGCCGGGCACCAGCTGGGCCAGGCTGTAGCCGGTCAGCAATTGCTGCTGGCTGAGCGCCTGCCCGGCGCTTTCGGCCAGCAGAGGCAGCACCACGTGGCCGCCGCCAAACACCAGACTGCCCGCCCGGTAGAAGTCGGCAACCAGCTGGCTGGCGGTGTCGGTGGCCAGCAGCGGCAGGCCGACAAACAACAGGGCAAACAGCAGCAGGGTGGGCCAGTGGGGCTGGCGCAGAGGCATTGGTTGAGCGGGTGAGGGTTGTGGGCCTGGTACTTGCGGCTCCCCCATGCGAGCACAGAGCAGGGCGGCCCCCGCCAGCATGACGAGCTGGGTCAGCAGGCCGGGTTGCCACCAGAGCGCAGCGGCGGTCGCCACCATGATCCCCTGGGCCAGCGCCGTCTTGCAGAACTGGCGGCTCATGGTGAGTACCGCATCCGCGACCACCACCAGGGCCAGCAGCTTGAGGCCGTGCAGGGCGGCATCGAGCCAGACGTTGGCCGTGAGTTGCCCTACCCCGATGGCGGCGGCCAGCAACAGCAGGAAGGAGGGGAGGGTGAAGCCGGCGAAGGCAGCCAGTGCCCCGCCCAGGCCTGCCCGCTGGCGGCCGATGGCGAAGCCGAGCTGGCTGGAGGCCGGGCCCGGCAGCAACTGGCACAGCGCCAGCAACTGGGCGAATTCGGCCTGGGTCAGCCAGCCTAACCGTTCGACGAAGGTGCGTTGGAAATAGCCGATATGGGCGGCGGGTCCGCCGAAGCTGACGCAGCCCAACCACAAAAACTGAATGAATACCTGCCCCACCTGAATCACTCCCTTGTTGTCATCATCGACCCCGATGATATGACAAAGCGGTGACTTTTTTATGACAAATCAGGGGGCTGCTGGCAGGTAGCCGCGGCTTGTCCGCCGGCAGGCAATGATCACTCCATCGGCTTGCCTGGTTGTGGCAGATAGCAACGACCGGCCAGCCAGCAGGCTATCGATTGGCGACTGGCATCGAAGTGAGGTTCTGGCAGATTGTGCGGGTCACACCAGATCCAGCCTTCACACTTCTCCGGCTCCAGCAGTTGCGGCTCTCCTTCCACCTGGGCCAGCAGGGTGACGGAGATGTAATGCAGTCCGCTCTCGCGCCAGGTCTCCAGGTTGTTGGTGACGGCGATGACGCTGGGATTGCTGATCCGAAAACCCGTCTCCTCGGCCACTTCGCGGATCGCCGCCGACTCGAAGCTCTCACCCAGTTCCAGATGGCCGCCGGCGATGGACCAGTAGGGGGCGTGGCTGCCCTTGCGCTTGCCAAGCAGCACCTGGCCCTGACGGTTGGTCAAGATGACGCCGACACCGACGCGGGGATAGGGAGTAGACATATGAGCTCCTTGCAAAGACGAGACAGACCATAAAAAACGGGCCCACCTTAGGGCGGATGGGCCCGTCATGCAAGCAGTCTGCGGCGTGAGGCGCCAGTCCTGCGGATCAGTCCAGCTTGACCAGCATCTTGCCTGTATTGCGCCCCTCGAACAGACCGATGAAGGCCTGCGGCATGCTGGCCAGCCCCTGATAGACGGTCTCCTCGGCATGCAGTGCACCGGCATCGAAGGCCGGGGTCACCTCGGCCAGAAACTCGCCGTAGTGCTGCCAGTGATCGAACACGATCAGCCCCTGCATGGTGAGGCGCTTGCGGATCACCTGGGATAGGTTGCGCGGGCCGCTCGCCTCGCCCTTGCTGTTGTACTGCTCGATGAGGCCGCACATCACGATGCGACCGTGCACCGCCATGTTGTTGAGGGCTGCGTCCAGCATGGCGCCCCCCACGTTCTCGAAGTAGACATGGATCCCTTCCGGGGCGAGCCGCGCCAGCTCGGCATCGAGATCCTGAATGTCGCGATAGTTGATCACCTCGTCGGCACCGAGCGTCTTGAGATAGGCGACCTTGTCGGCCGAGCCGCTGGAGCCGATGACGCGGGCCCCCGCCCGTTTGGCGAGCTGCACCACCATGGAGCCGACGGCGCCGGAGGCGGCCGATACCAGCACGGTTTCACCGGCCTGCAGCTTGGCGATGCGGTTGAGCCCGGTCCAGGCGGTCATGCCCGGCATGCCGAGGGCGCCGAGAAAGAGTTGGGGTGGCAAGCGAGTGTCGGGCAGGCGGGTCAGCTGGGCGCCATTGGCGACAAAGCTGTCGCGCCAGCCCAGCATGCTGCTCACCCGGTCGCCCACCGCGAAGTCCGGGTGGCGCGAGGCCTGCACTATGCCGATGGCGCCACCATCGAGCGGGCCGTTCAGGGCGAAGGGGGGCACATAGCTCTTGGCGTCGCTCATGCGACCGCGCATATAGGGATCCACCGACAGCCACTGGTTGGTGACCCGCACCTCCCCTTCCTGCAACTCGGGCAGGGCGACCTCGGCCAGGGTGAAATCGGCCAGACTGGGCAGGCCGACCGGGCGACGCAGCAGCTGGATCTGATGGCTGAGCTGATTCATGGTTTTTTCTCCAGTTTGAGGGGGGTTGGCAACCTGCGAGTCGCCAGCATGGCTATTTCCAATGGGTTGAGGCTGAACTCGTTCACGCCGTCTCATCCAGCGGGGCGCCGTTGAGCAGCAACCGGGTGACGACATTGCCCCGCATGGCGTTGGAGAAGGGGCAGGTCTGATGGGCCAGCCGCACTATCTGCTCGGCCTGCGCCGTCTGTTCAGGCTGCGCTGCGGCGAGCGCCACGTCCAGCGTGATGGCGAAGTTGAAGCGGCCATCGGCCTGCGCCAGCAATTCGACGCCGGCCGTGACGGGGGCGCTGGAGAGGGGCGTGCCGAGTTTTTGGGCCACGTGGATCAGCGCGTTGGAGAAGCAGGCAGCATAACCGGCGGCCAGCAGCTGCTCCGGGTTGTTGCCCTTGCCGTTGCCGCCGAGGGTGGTCGGCAGGGCCAGTGCCAGCTGCAGGCTGTTGTCCAGGGTGTGAACCTCACCGTTGCGGCCAGCCTGGGCGATGGCTTGAGTGCGATAGAGTGTCTTCATGTCGGGGTCTCTGATTTGTTTTGTGTGCAAGTTAAATTCAGACTAATCCCGAAAGCTGAGGCTGACAACTGTTTTGTGTGCAAATTATTCGACCCCCAATTTTCCTGAGGTATACTGGCCCCAGTTGTCAGCGAGGTGCCCCCATGAGTGAATTGAAAAAGCAGGTCTGTTTTGCCCTCTACAGCGCCTCCAATGCCGTGATGCGGGCCTACCGGCCGCTGCTGGACAAGCTGGATCTCACCTACACCCAGTATCTGGTGATGCTGTCGCTGTGGGCGCGGGACGAGGTCAGTCTCAAGGAGATAGGGCAGGAGACAGGGCTGGATGCGGGGACCCTGACCCCCATCGTCAAGCGACTGGAGAGCAAGGGCTGGCTGACCCGCACCGTCTCCAGCGAGGATGAGCGGCAAAAATGCATCGGCCTGACCGAGGCGGGGCGCCAGCTGCAACTGGAGGTCAAGGAGTGCTGCCTGGCGGACAACTTGCGCAATCAGGTGGATCTGGCCGATGCTGAACTGGCCCAGCTCAAGCAGCTCTGCGATCGCATCTCGGCGCAACTGGGGCGCTGAGTGCAGCCGACCCATACAGCCTGAGGATCCACCCCATGAAAATCCTGTTGCCCCTGTTTGCCCTGTTGCTGACCGCCTGCAGTTCCGGTTCCCATGCCCCTTCGATGGCCATCGACGATGCCGATGCCTGGCAGGCTATCTGCAAGGACGGTACCCGGGTCAGGGCCGTGGTCGAAGAGGGGATCTGCGCGGATCATCGCGGTGTTGCCATGTGGACGAATAAGCCAAGAGCCGAGCGGATGGCAGAGGAAGCCGCCAAATAGTGTGATCCAGACGCCATAAAATGACATAACCGGCCAGTTGGCCGGTTTTTTTCGCGATCTCGCCTGCACTTTGTCACCTTGTTCATGGTGCACTCAGTTTTCTCTTCCCATACTGGCCCCACAGTTCCAAAAGAGGAGAGACAAGATGCAAACATCCTTGGTCGGGCTCTCCATTCTGTGGGGGCTGGCCAGTTTTGGTGTTCAGGGGGATTTCATCGAGAGCCGTGATTCCGTTGCGCCATCCTGGCAAGCCGAGTCCAGAGTGGAGATGGAAGGTTATCTGATCGAGTCGCTGGGTGAAGATCGCTGGCTGTTCGACAACGGCAGCGAGAGCCTGCTGGTCGCCCTGCCCCAGGGGCAGTGGGTGCCAACCGGCGAGCGGCTGCGGGTCAGCGGTGAGCCCCAGCAGGAGCAGGCCGGCTGGCTCTTGCAGGTGCAGGATGTCAGCCAGGTTGCGGTCTGACAGACGCGCCATCGAGCAAGCAAAAATGAAAAAGAGGAGGCCCAGGCCTCCTCTTTTTGTTATCGGTTTTGTCGTGATGGCAGAGAGGGCGTGCCGCTCTGCCATCAGACCCTACCCCAGATGAGTGAGCGGCAGCGCCGTCTTGTGCTTGATGCGACGCAGCACGAAGCTGGAACGCACCCCGGTCACCCCCGGAATGTGGGTCAGCTTGTCCAGCAGGAAGTGCTGGTAGTGTTCCATGTCCCGCACCACCACCTTGAGCTGGTAGTCGGCGTCGTTGCCGGTGATGAGGTCGCATTCGAGCACCTCTGGCAGCTCCTTGATGGCCTTGTCGAAATTCTCGAACCGCTCGGGGGTGTGTCTGTCCATGGAGATATGAATGTAGGCGGTGAGGGTGAGCCCCAGCTGGCGGGCATTGAGCAGGGTGACGTGGGTATCGATGAGACCGGCATCCTCCAGCGCCTTGACCCGGCGGGAGCAGGGGGAAGGGGAGAGCCCGACCAGCTCGGCCAGCTCCAGGTTGCTGATGCGGCCATTTTCCTGCATCAACTCCAGAATATGCCTGTCTATGCGATCAAGTTTCAGCATTCTCCGTTCCTCGTTGCAATTACTAATTCACTTTTCCTAGATTAAGGGTGAACTATTGCAAAAACAACTGAAAAGACATGCTACTTCGCAACCACTCACCGCGCCGGCAGGGATACTATGGTTGCATCTTCCGGTGGCAAGACAGAAACCCAACCAGGTCTCTGTGGTGAAGGACCTTACCGGGTCAAGAACCCCATCAGCCGTCCGACCTTATCGGGAAACGACGGGCTGGAACGAGAGCATCCCCTCCCCGAAGGCAACAAAGCAGGCATCCCGGCGCCTGCTTTGTTGTTTCTGGCATTTGGCAATCAAGGATTCGGCGGCGTGATGCGGTAGAGACAGCGGTGATCCCCGTCCAGCAGGTATTGCTCCCGCTCTACCCCGGCCGGCGCCAGCAACTGGCGAAACATCTCCAGCTCGCTGCGACAAAATCCCCGGCAGGCCCGCGCCGCGGCGCAGATGGGGCAGTGACTCTCCCACAACAGCCAGCTGCCGTCCTCCTCCTGGCGCATGTCCGCCATATAGCCCTCTCGCGTGCGCTGCTCTTTCAGGGCGGTCAGCCTGTCAGCCAGCGCCGGCTGGGTCAGCTGTGCCTGATAGCGACCCAGCTGTTGCTGCTCCCGTTGCTGGATCAACCGCTCCATGCCGACCTCGCCAAACAACTGCTGGATATTGTCGATAAGCTGCAGCGTCAGCTCGCTGTGGGTATCGGGGAAGCGCTGCCAGGCCTGATCTGTCAGGTGCCAGAGCCGCACCGGGCGGCCCCGGCCACGGGCTTCATCGCTAAAACCCACCCAGCCGTCGGCCTCCAGCGCAATCAGATGCTGGCGGGCGCCCATGGAGGTCATCTGCAACTGCTCTCCCAGCGCGGCTGCGCTCTGGGGCCCGTGGCTCTTGAGCAGAAACAGTATCTTGTCGGTGCTGGCGTTCATTTGGCGGCTCTCGTTATCGGCAGGCGGTGGATCCGGGGGATCCATAGCATCTCGAGCAGAAGCGGTATCTTGTCGGTGCTGGCGTTCATTCGGTGGCTCTCGCTATCGACAGGCGTTGGATCCGGGGATCCATCGCATCTCGAGCAGGCGCGGGAGCTTGTCACGACTGGCGTTCATGGGGTCATTATGGATAGCGGTCTCCTTTAAATCAATAATTCACTTTACTTAATAATGCACCTTGCTCAGTATAAATAAACCAATGACTTTATTTAATGAGGCTGACATGGATGGGATCAAGGGACGGGCGACCCTCTGGGTATTGGTGATGACGGTGACACTGGCGGTGGCGGGGTTCAGCCTGCCCTCGCCCGTGCTGGCGCCGCTGATGCTGGATCCGGCGCAGGGCATGTTGACGCCACAAGCGTCGGACTGGAGTCGCAAGGTGTGGCTGGGTGTCATTATGGGGCTCTATCCGCTGTTTCAACTGGTGGGCGCCCCCTGGCTGGGGCGACTCTCGGACCGCCACGGCCGCAAGCCGATACTGACGGTCTGTCTGGTCGGCGTGCTGGCCGGTTATGCCCTGATGGCGCTGGGGATCGCCTGGCGATCCCTGCCACTGCTGTTGCTGAGCCGGGTGGTGGAGGGTTTCTTCAATGGCGACATCGCCATAGTGCAGGCCATGGCGGCGGACATGAGCACCACCAAGACCAAGGCGCGCAGTTTCGCCTGGATCAACATAGGCATGAATCTGGGTTGGGTGCTGGGCCCCATGATCGGCGGTTATGCCGCCGTGGTATCGGGGGATTACAGCCTGGCCGCCTGGCTGGCTGTGGCCATGACCCTGGTCAACCTGCTGCTGGTGCTCTGGCTGTTGCCCAATCAGGCGCCGGTTGCCCGCCAGCAGCAGGCGCCTTCGTTCTCCTCCCGTCAGCTGTTGCTGCAACCGGCCCTGCTGCCCTACTTCGTGCTGACCCTGCTCAGCTACGGCGCCGTGCAGCTCTACTTCACCTACTTCAACGTCTGGCTGGTGGAGCGGCTGGCCTGGGGTCCGGTCCAGCTGGCGCAGGCGGCCGTGCTGGTGAGCGTGCCCATGATGCTGGGATCCTGGCTGGGATCCCGTCTCGCCCGCCATTGGCGCGGCAGCTCCCTCGGGATAGTCGGTCATCTGGTGATGGCGGCGGGCATGCTGATGTTCGTGCTGCCGGGCCACTGGTGGGGGCTGGCACTCACCTTCATCCCCGCCGGTATCGGCATGAGCCTGGGGGAGCTGGCGACCTCGGTGGCGGTCTCCAACCGCAGCCATGCTGAGCAGCAGGGGCAGGCGATGGGGATCTACCGAGGCCTGGCGGTAGGCAGCGAGATCCTGGCCGTGCTGGTGGGCAGTCTGGTGCTGCTGGCGGGCACAGAGTGGCCCTTCTACCTGGCCGCGATCTCTGGCCTGCTCTGTACCCTCGGTTTCTACGGTCTGCGCAAGCGGGCCGATCGGCGCCTGGCGAGTTGTGCCGAGCCTGCTTGAGTGGCGACCAGAGCAGGGAAAAGGCTTGCCCTGGGCCGTGGACAGATCACAGATTGGCCGCATCTCCTGTCGCAGGGCTTGCATCCTGCCGGCGGGTTTGGGACGGTATGGCTCTTTGTATTCGTGTCCGATGTTGGAGGTGATATGAGTAGTTACCAGGCTATTGCGTTAGATATGGACGGTACCCTGCTGACCCGGGATCACAAGATCTCGTCCGCCACCCGGGCCGCGCTGGCCCAGGCGCGGGCCCACGGCATCAAGGTATTGCTGGTGACGGGGCGCCACTTCATGACGGCCCGTCCCTTCCATCACGAGCTGGCCCTCGACACCCCCATCATCTGCAGCAACGGTGCCTACCTCTATGATCCGGTGCAGGAGAAGATCCTGGCGGGAGATCCGCTGGCGGTGGCCCCGCTCACCGAGCTGTTGGCCCAGGTCGAGGCGCAGCAGATGGGCGCCCTGTTCCACCTGAGCGAAGGGATCGGCTATATCGGCTGTGAGGATCACATCACCCGGATGCGCCACTGGTCGGCCAATCAGCCGGATCATCTCAAGATCTCCCTGCTGCCTGCGGACGATCTGGCGAGCTGGCTGAAGAATCCGATCTGGAAGCTGGAGCTGTTCAACCAGGATCCCGCCCGCCTGCATCAGTTCATGGGGGAGGTGGTCGAGGCCATGCCCTTTACCCGTGACTGGGCGGCGCCCTATGCGGTGGAGCTGGTGCAACCCGGTTGCAGCAAGGGCAACCGGCTGGCCCGCTGGGCCCAGAGCGAGGGGATAGCGATGGAAAACGTGGTGGCGTTTGGTGACAACAACAACGATATCAGCATGTTCGAACAGGTAGGGCTGGCGGTCGCCATGGGCAATGCCGCCACCCATGTCCAGGCTCATGCCGACCTGGTGACCGCCGATCACAACGAAGACGGCATAGCGCTGGCGTTGCAGCGCTGGGTGCTGCCGTCGTAAGGATCCGCGACCAGAGGAAAGGGGCCACCCTGGCTGTAAAATAGCCAGGGTGGCCCCTTTGCATCAATGTCAGGAAGACAAGAGGGTCAGCCGGCCCGGGAGGCAGTTCCGGTTGTATTCGGTGGAAGAGGCCGCCCTGAGTCTTAATTGCCGAAGGAGAACTGGATCACCCGGTCCGGGAAACGGATCCGGTTATAGTCGCGGCGCAGCCCCTCGTAATGGCGGATGGCGCGCTCGCGCTGGGCCCGGTAGTAGTCGCGCTGCTTGCTGTCGTTCTCATTGCGGATCTGCCGCTCCAGTGTCTCGATGTCGCGCTCTGTCCGCTCCATGTCGCTCTTGAGGTCGCTGAGCTGTTTCTCCACCAGATATTCCTGGCGGCCGCGATCGTACTGGGTGAGGAAGCTGGCATCGTTGGGGCAGACCCCCAGATACTCGGCGCCTGACTTGCCCTTGCTGTAGGCGAGTTCGGGAATGCAGTAGAGCTCCAGCCCCTTGGCATAGCCCCGCTTCCACTCGGCTTCATCCACCTTGAGGCCGTATTCGCCACAGGTCGACACATAGTCACGGGTCGCCTGACGGGTCTTGCCCTGTTCTCCATCCTGATAGCCCAGGTTGTACCAGCTCATGGCGCGGCACTCCTCTTCCGACAGCGAGCTGCAACCGGCGAGCAGGAAGGGCAGGGTCAGCAACAGGATCTTGGGGGACATAAACGGGCTCCGGCATGGATGATGGGGGCATTCTAGTGAGGATGCCGGGTCAGGACAAGGGATGAGCGCGGGTCTTGGCTGGCGCCGTTTTCTGACGTTTTTGTCACTATTGGTGACGGGCCGGGGCGGGAGGGGCGGCTCACTTTCCTTGTGGTCATGGGCGAGGTAAACTGCGCCATCTTTTAACTGGCGCGTAACAAAAATAATGAAAGTCCTGACCGTCGATTACCGCTCGCCCGATGCGGCGCAGCGCTTCACCGAATCCCTGCGTACCACCGGCTTTGGCGTGCTGACCCACCACCCCATCCCGAAAGAGCTGGTGCAGTCCATATATGACAACTGGTATCGCTTCTTCATGAGCGAACAGAAGCAGGATTTCCTGTTCAACCGCGAGACCCAGGATGGCTACTTCCCGCCCTCCGTGTCCGAGGTGGCCAAGGGTCACAGCCAGAAGGACATCAAGGAGTACTTCCATATTTACCCCTGGGGCCAGATGCCGGAAGAGTTGAAGGCACAGGCGATGGAGTACTATCGCCTCGCCAACGATCTCGCCGCCGAGCTGCTGGGCTGGGTGGAGCAATACACCCCGGCCGACATCGCCGCCCACTACAGCTGCCCGCTCTCCTCCATGATCGAAGAGAGCCAGAAGACCCTGCTGCGGGTGCTGCACTATCCGCCGTTCGACGGCACAGAGGCGCCGGGTGCCATCCGCGCCGCCGCCCATGAAGACATCAACCTGCTGACCATACTGCCCGCCGCCAACGAGCCGGGCCTGCAGGTGAAGGGATCCGACGGGGAGTGGATGGACGTGCCGTGCGATTTTGGCACCCTGATCATCAACATAGGTGACATGCTGCAGGAGGCCTCTCGCGGCTACTACCCCTCCACCACCCACCGCGTCATCAACCCGACCGGCGGCAGCGCCAGCAAGTCGCGCATCTCCTTGCCGCTGTTCCTTCACCCGCGGCCGGACGTGGTGCTCTCCGAGCGTCACACCGCCCACAGCTACCTGATGGAGCGGCTGCGGGAGCTGGGGGTCATCTAGTCCCAAAACGCACACTCATGACTGCCAGAACCGGAGCAAAAATGCTCCGGTTTTTATTTGTTGGCACGATAGCGCGTTAAATTGAATTTAATTAGGCAATGATGCCAATAAATCGTTTTTTAGCCAGATAAGTGGCGTTGTGATTGCGTGGCCCTGACCGTACTCTGAGCGTCATTTCGGGCCCAGGTGGTGGGCACCTGTATTGGAGTTCTTATGAAGCAGTCCCAATGGTCATCCCGGCTCGGTTATATCCTGGCCGCCGCAGGCTCCGCCGTCGGTCTCGGCGCTATCTGGAAGTTTCCCTATGTGACGGCCGCCAACGGTGGCGGTGCCTTCCTGCTGGTGTTCTTGCTGTTCAGCTTCACCCTGGGGGTGGCCGTGCTGATGGGGGAGACGCTGCTCGGCAGCCTGAGCCGCCGTGGTGTGGTGGGGGCGTTTAGCGCCCTGATGGGCAAACGCTGGCGCTGGGTCGGGGCCATGGGGCTGCTCTGCAGCCTGCTCATCTTCAGCTTCTACAGCGTGGTGGGGGGCTGGACCCTGGGTTACACCGGCATGGCGCTGGCGGGTAGCCTGCAACATGGGGATGGCGCCGCGCTGACCGCCCGTTTCAATGACTATGTCGGCGATCCGCTCTGGCCCGTGCTGACCCACCTGCTGTTTGCCGCTCTCACCTGGTGGTTCGTGCAGGGCGGCGTGCAGCAGGGGGTGGAGCGCACCCTGCGCTGGATGATGCCGGCCCTGTTCATCATGATAGTGCTGCTGGTGGCCTTCGGCCTTACCCTGCCCAACGCCATGGCCGGGGTGCGCCACTTCCTGATGCCGGACTTCAGCAAGCTCGGCATGTCCGGGGTGCTCGATGCCATGGGGCTGGCCTTCTTCTCCCTCTCCATTGGCCTCGGCATTCACACCACCTATGGCGCCTACCTGCCCTCCAGTGAAGGGGTCGGCCGCTCCAGCCTCTGGGTGGTGCTGCTGGCAAGCCTGATCGCCGTGCTGGCGGGCTTGATGATATTCCCCGTGCTGGCGGCGACCGGCATAGATCCCGCCGCTGGACCGGGGCTCACCTTCATGACCATGCCGGCCGTGTTCCAGCTGTTGCCGTTCGGCCAGGGGCTGGCGGTGATCTTCTTCTCCCTGCTGGTGGTGGCTGCGCTCTCCTCGGCCATCTCGCTGCTGGAGCACCTTCAGTGCTTTATCTGCGAGAGCTTTGGCTGGTCGCGTCGCGCGGCCTGCGGCCTCATTACTCTGCTGGTGATGGTGAACGGCATTCCGGTCAGCCTGTCGTTCGGCCCCTGGGCGGAGGTGACCCTGTTTGGCAAGAACATCTTCGAGCTGCTCGACTTTGTCACCTCCAACCTGATGATGCCCATGTTCGGGCTGGCGCTCACCCTGTTGCTGGGCTGGAAACTGGGTCAGCAGGCGCTGCCCCGTGGATTGGCACAACACTGGCGCACCCTGGTGATGGGCTGCTGGCGCTGGCTGGCCCCCTTGCTGATCGGCGGCATCCTGGTGCGGGGATTGGTGTAACTAGGGTTGGCGATCGCTGGCTGGCACCGCTGCGGATCAGTGGGAGCCTGGTGCGGGGATTGGTGTAACTAGGGTTGGCGATCGCTGGCACCACGGCAGATCCGTGGGGGCCTGGTGCGGAGGCTGGTGTAAAGGATTCAGGGTTGGGCGGACGGCTGCGCCTGTCCATGTCTGGCTCTGACCTTGTCGATGGCGGCCTGCCAGCGGGCGATCACGGCGTCATCCTCGCTTTTGGAGAAGGCGATGTAGAGCCAGGACTCGTGCAGCAGCACTTCTGAGCTCACCACGCTGCGCGGGGAGAAGCCCATCTGGTCCAGGGTGGCGCTCATGATCAGATCGCCCATCGGAAAGGCATCTATCTTGCCGAGCACCAGCCGCTCGACGGCCTCCTCGACCGTCTTGTAGCGCACCAGATTGGCATAGCCCTCATGGGTCAGTCGCTCGTCATCGGCACTGCCGAGCAGGACGCCGACCCGCTCCAGCTGGCGCAGCTGGGCCAGGTCGGTCAGCGGCTGGCTGCCCCTGGCCTGGTAGATCAGCACCCGGTTCAGAAACAGCGGCCCCACCCACTTGAACTGGGCTTCCCGCTGGGGCGTGCGCAGCACCACGAACATGGCAAAACCCGGCTCGACCCGGGTCAGGGCCAGCGCCCGCTTCAAGGGATAGAGCTTGATGGGGTAGTTGACCCCCATCTCCTGCTGGGCTTCCCGCACCAGCCGAACGGCCAGCCCGCCGAGCTGGCCATCACGGGACTGGGTGAAGGGGGGCAGCTCATGGCTGAGCAGGGTCAGGGCGGGTTGCGCCGACAGGGTCAGGCTGCCCAGCAGTAGCCAGGGGAGAAGCGTCCATTTCATGCGGTATCCGGTCCGGTGCGTCACGTCTGTGCATCCATGCTGATCAGGGACACTGGCCTGCCCGCAACGCGGGGGAGGGGCGTGTTGCCCCCTGTTTCGGCGGCTAATGTGCCCACAAAGGCTAAGACTATTATCGTTCAACGGATTGGCCGAGCGAGGCGCGGTGCGCATTTTTCCTGCATGGAGAGCGGGCTGCGCCGATTTTTCAGCCAGATTGAAAAATTTTTATCAACTATGTGTCAATTTTTCTTTCCATGGTTTAGGCTGTGGCTCCTTTTTGGCGTTCAGGTCACCCTATCCATGTCACCGATTTTCGCGCTGTCCGGCCGATTTTTTAGCTCGCAAGAGAGGTGACCTTGCACGCGCAGTTTGTCTGAATGTTCATTGCAAAGGTCGCCACCAGGCGGCCTTTTTTGTTGTTACGTATTGTGTTGTCAGCCATGGAGTATCGATTCGATGTTGTCTTCCCCGGAGGTTGTATGAGCCAGGTTCAGTGGTCTTCCCGTCTCGGTCATGTGTTGGCGGCGGCCGGCACGGCCATCGGCCTCGGCGCCATCTGGAAGTTTCCCTATGTGACGGCCACCAATGGCGGCGGCGCCTTCCTGCTGGTGTTCCTGCTGTTCAGCTTCACCCTGGGGGTGGCCGTGCTGGTGGGGGAGACCCTGCTCGGCAGCCGCAGCCAGCGCGGGGTACTCGGCGCCTTCAACAAGCTGGTGGGGCCTAACTGGCGCTGGATGGGCTACATGGGAATACTGTGCGGCTTCTTCATCTACAGCTTCTACAGCGTGGTCGGCGGCTGGACCGTGGGCTATGCGGCGCTGGCTGTGGCGGGCAAGCTCAACCTGAGCGAGGGTTCGGCGCTGACCGCCCTGTTCAACGGCTATGTCAGTGACCCCTGGTGGCCCGTGCTGACCCATCTGGTGTTCGCCGGACTGACCTGGTGGTTCGTGCAGGGCGGCATTCAGAAGGGAGTGGAGCGGGCGCTGCGCTGGATGATGCCGGCCCTGTTCATCATGATGTTGCTGCTGGTGGCGGTGGGGCTCTCCATGCCCGGCTCCATGGCCGGGGTGCGTCAATTGCTGCTGCCGGACTTCTCCATGCTGACCGGCCAGAGCGTGCTGGATGCACTGGGGCTGGCCTTCTTCTCCCTCTCCATCGGCCTTGGGGTGCACACCACCTATGGCGCCTACCTGCCGAGCAGCGAGGGTGTGCTGCGCTCCGGGGTCTGGGTGGTGACGCTGGCGAGCCTCATCTCTGTGCTGGCGGGGCTGATGATCTTCCCGGCGCTGGCCTCCACGGGTATTGACCCGACTGCCGGGCCAGGGCTCACCTTCATGACCATGCCCGCCGTGTTCAGCCATCTGCCGTTTGGTCAGGGGCTGGGAGTGGTGTTCTTCCTGTTGCTGCTGGTGGCGGCGCTCTCCTCCTCCATCTCCATGCTGGAGCATCTGGTGCGCTTCACCACGGAGGAGTGGGGCTGGTCCCGCCGTGGCGCCTGCCGGGTGCTGACCCTGCTGATCATGGCCTCCGGCATCCCGGTCAGCCTGTCGTTCGGTCCCTGGAGCGAGCTGACCCTGTTTGGCAAGACCATTTTCGATCTGCTCGACTACCTCACCTCCAACCTGATGATGCCGCTGTTCGGCCTGGTGCTGACCCTGCTGCTGGGCTGGCGACTGGGAGACAGCATATTGCCCGCCGGCCTCTCTCCGCTGCTGCGCTTCGGCCTGCTCTGGTGCTGGCGTCTGGTGGCGCCGCTGCTGATCGCCGGTATCCTGGTGCGGGGCCTGCTGTAAGCCGGGCTCTGCATGGGTGCCTGCTAGCAGGGGCCGGCCGTGCCGGGCTCTGCCTGGGTATCTGATAGCAAAGCCCGACCCGTGCCGGGCTCAGTTGGGCGGCGTGGTGGGCAATCTGGGGTTCAGGTGTGACCTGATGTGCAGCAGCGTCTTCTGGTACGCCGCGGCATGGTGTTCCATGAAGGAGGCGCTGTGGGTCAGACGCCGCTCCAGCCGGTCAACCAGCAGCGCCACCTTGGGGGCCGGCATGCCGGCGGGCCAGCACAGTTGCAGCAACTCCAGCAGTTGCCAGGCATCGCCGGGCAGCGCAGGAAACTCCTCCTGCAGGGTCAGGGCGTACTGTACGGCGAGCTGATGCTGGGCGGCCACTGTCGCTCTCTGCCGCTCCTGGCGCAGATAGGTCAGCCGCTGTTCACGGCGCTCCAGCTGTTGCATCTGATCTGTGACCACCTGCTTGAACAGCTGCTGGAGCAGGGGGGACGGTGCCACCCTGGCCTGATACTGGCTGAGCTGCGTCAGGTAGCGCTGGGCATGGTGGGGCAGGCCGCAGAACTGGCTGACGGCAAAACCGAGCAGCTGGTTGAGGTGTGTGTCCCGCGCCGCCTCCGGCGGGTGTCTTGCCAGCAGCACCAGGGCCTCGTCGAAGCGGTAATCCAGGCTCAGCATCAGGGCCTGCAGCAAGGCATCCTCATGGGCGCGCAGGGTCACGGCCTGACTGAGGTACTGATACTCCTGCTGCAACGCGCTGATCCGGGCTGCCGTGGGGTAGTGCCAGATCACCGCCAGACTGGCGTTCAGAATGAAATTCTCGATGGATATCCGGAACTTGTGTTCGGAAAAGAAGCGCAGGCTGAGGGCGTTGGCCTGTTCGAGCGCCTTCCCTTCGTCTTTGAGCAGCAGGGCCAAGAGGATGGCGGCCTGGCGCCACTCGGGCTGCCAGGGTTGCTTGTGCAGCAACTGGTTGAGCACCTCCCAGGCAGATTCCCACTGTGACTCGTGCAGCAGGCAGGCCAGCATCAGCTCCAGCTGTATGCTGGGTGGCAGCCGTTCCTGATTGCGGGCCAGATCCTTGCGCGCGCTGTCCAGCTTGTTCAATCCCAGCAGTGAGTGGATCAGGCCCTTGCGCGGCCACCAGGCGTCGTGTTCCGTGGTGCACATGGCATAGTGCTGGGTGGCGTGGAAGTGATCCTGCTGCTGCAGCAACATGTAGCCCTTGACCCTGTCCAGCAGCGGGCCCAGCTCCCTGTGTTTCTGTTGCTGATAGAGCAGGTCTTCACACAGGGCGCAGCCGATATGCCACTCCCTCAGCTTCATCGGGGCGGGCAGGGGGCGGGTCAGCCCGGTCAGCAGCACCAGATCGCGCAGGCAGAGCGTCAGCTGCTCTGCGGTGAACGGCATGGGCAGGTGCAGCGGGAAGTAGAGATCCGAGGGGGGATACTGGAGCAGATCATGATCCTCATCCAGCAACAACAGCACGCAGCCCGGTTCGAGCAAGCCCAGATAGTGCGCCTCCTGCAGCAGGCGGATCCCTTCGCGAGCCTGATGGCGATACTGGCGGCAGATGACGGCATCGAACGACTGCTGACGCAGCAGGGTGGGCAGGGTGGTGAGCTCTTTGCAGTGGATCAGTTGGGATGGCGCAATACCGTGCTCATTCAACCCCTTGGAGAGGGCCGAGCTGAGCATGGCATCGTCTTCGATCAACAGGATCTGCATCCTTGGCACTCCTTTGCGGGATCACAGTACGAGGAAGTATGGCACGCAACCGGATTCAAAAAGAGCTAATGTTATCGCCCAGCCACGAGCCCGGGTCAATCCCTCCTCCGGTCAAGATAGTGGAGGATTGATGAGAAAGACCACAACCCCCCCATAGGCGGGGGTCTGCGCCAATCTCGTTTCCCAGGCGGGATCCCACTCTCCACCCTGGGCCAGTCCCAGCTTGAACGGCAGGGTCAGCCGGTGCAGTGCCTGCAGATAGCGGGCGTAGCCGGGTTCCGTCCTGCGACCCCGATAAGTCTGTACCACCATCTCGTCGATCACCCCGGCCAGCGCGTTCAGCTCCCCTATGTCGCCGGTACGGGTCCAGTCCAGCAGGCCAGTGATGCTGATGGCGTAGCGGGCGGGCAGTTGGCGTCGCAGCTGGCGCAGGAACTGGCCATAGTCGGCCAGCCGATGGGTGCGGGCATCGAAATCTATCTGGATGCCGCGTACCTCATTGCCCTTTCGCTGCCAGGCTGCCAGCTGGTTTTCGAGGTTCTGCAGCAGCCTGGCATCCCAGTCGAGCCGCTCCACCCGATAGGCGAGCCACAGCTCGCCGACGGGCAGCTTGCTCGGCGCTATGCCCTGCCCCTGAAAATGCAGGGGCAGGGCCGAGTCCAGGGGGCCTATCTCGCCCTGATGCAGATAGAGCCGCTCGGCCTGTTGCAGCACTGGCTGGGGTCTGACCCCGGCCCACAGCCAGAACTGCCGATACTGACTCGCCTCGACGGCGGCCCCGGCATCCGTGCCGAGCAGGGCCAGCATCACCAGTAATATTTGAGCTGCTTTGCCCACTGGCTGGTCCCGTGTTGCTGCTTGAGGGTGTTGAACCAGGCCTTGCGCTGGTTGACTGACACCTGCTGACTGCCACAGCCGTTGCTGCCGCTCGGGGCGTAGCAGTTGATGGCGCGATAGAGGGCGTAGGCCTTCTCTTCCCTGGCGGCCTTGGGATTGGCAATGACCCTCTGATACCAGTCGAGGCGGCTGCTCTGCTTGCCGGCAAACAGATCCGGACTGCCCGCCAGGGTATCGGCCCCGGGGCGTGACAGCAGGGGATCCCAGTCCAGCCCCTGTGCCAGGAAGAACTCGCCCAGGCAGTTGAGCGCCTTGGGCGACCTGGGATTGTCGGCCAGGGTGGTGACCACCGAGGTCAGTGCCGGGCACTGGTAACCCTGGCTGCCTTGCCAGTCGAACGGCGCCGTGGCGGGGCTGCCCGCCAGATCCTGCAGGAAGCCCCGGTAGTCGCCATGGGTCAGCTGCTTGTAGCTCAGGGTATGGCTGGCGCGCTGGCGCAGGGTGTCGGAGGCCTGTTCATCCCGGGCCATACGGCGCAGCAGAGGCGCCGGTGCCACATATTCCAGCAGCGGAATGCGGTAGTGATCGCTCCTGATGGGGCTCTCCTTGGCGAAGATCTGCTCCAGCTGACCGGCCCGTTCCAGTGTCATGGCCAGGGCCAGCTGCAACAGCTGATCCTGCAAGGGGGTCGGCTGGTTGGCGAGCAGGGCGCGCCACTGTTGTTCGGCGGCGGGCCACGCTTGCCGGGCTGCCAGCGCCATCCCCTTCAACACCTGCTGACTGAAGGCCAGGTTATCCAGATGGCCTGCGCCGAGCTCGGGGGCGGCCGCCACCACGGCGTCATAGTCCTTGGCGAGGTAGTAACGCTCGGCCTGCTGCAGATAGGCAAGCCAGGCCGGGTTGCTGGCAAACTGGGAGGTCTGCTGCGTCAGCTCGGCGGCTTGCAGCGGCTGCCACTCATCCCAGCTGTCATGGATCCGCAGCCGGCGCAGATCCTGCACCAGGGTCAGCATGGGCATGGCCACCGAGCCGGTGAAGCCGGGCTGCATCAGCAGCTTGAGATCGATCTCGTTGACCAGATCCGGCGCGCTTTGCCGTTGGCTCGCCTGCAGATAGTGACTCGCCAGCAGCTCCTTGTCTCCCTTGAACCAGGCCAGCCGACGCAGCAGCCCGGTGGCGGAATCCAGATAGCGCCCCTTTGGATAGCGGGCGCGGTAGTCGCCGATGAGCTGCTCGCTGCGCTGCACGGCGGCCTTGTCAATCTGGTTGCGATCCAGAGTGCCCCAGTCGTCGAAGGCGCTTTGCTGGGACAGGTTGAGGGCGACCCGGATCCGCATGTAATCGGCCGTCTCCTTCAGCCAGGGCTGGTCCTGCCCGGCGAGGGCGGCAAACAGGGCGTCGGCCTGAGCAAACTCCCCCTGATAGAAGTGCCGGCTGGCGGTCAGGTAGTCGGCGAAACCCTGGGCGGCGGGCGACAGCGACGCTGGCTTGCTTTGGTCTTGAGCCGTGCCCTGATCCGCATCCTGCGGCTGACCGCACTGACCCAGCATGGCCAGCCGCTGACTTGCCAGCTGGCTGCGATCGCTGGCGGTGAGTGCCTGCGTCTGCGCCAGTGCCAGCAGGAAGGCTTCGGCCGAGACGGGATTGTTGCTGATGCAGCGCCCCTCGCTCCAGCCGGCGGCACGCTCCAGAGCTGCCTGGGTGGTGCTCTCCTCGATGCCGAGACCGGCGGCCAGTGCCAGCAGGGGGTCCGGCCCGGCGGGCCCAGTGTCGCCGACGGCCGGGCTTATCAGCGCATCGACCGTGAAGGGCAGGGGCAGGGCCCCGTCGGGCAGTGAGAAGGCCTGCTCATCGGCCAGCAGCAGGGCCAGATTGGTGCGGGTGTCGTTATCGGGGGAGAGAAACGGCAGCCCGTTCAGATGGCACTGGGCGGCGGTCAGTTGCAGGGTGAGCGGCGTTTCGCAGCCATCCGGGCCGCAGGCCAGCACGGGCAGGCTGCACAGCGCCAGCCACAGGGGGGTCAGTTTCATGGGGGAGATCTCCGGCCAGGGGCAGGGGGAACGGGATGGGGGCAAGCTACAAGATGTGGCCAGGCCTTTCAACTGACCATAGGGGCAGGTGCCTGGCCTACTGCAGACCCGGGCCTTTGGCGGAGAAGGGGCAGTCGTTCTGGCGGATCAGGCGGGAACCCTGGCCGTCGCGGCCCTGCCAGCTGAGGGCAAGCTGGCCGAGGCGACCCAGGTGGCGCAGCTCGAATTCGTAACGCAGGCAGGGGTTGTCGATGGGCAGGGTCGTCATGCCATCCGGCAGCCGGTAGTGGTAATTGAGCAGCGGCCCATCCTGCAGCTGGCGCTGCACAGGCTGCAGGCCCTCTTGCGTCTGGGCTGGGGTGGCCAGCGCGCGGCGCAGGCTGAGCGGTGCGTCTATCGCCTTCTGGTAATGGAGGCCGTTCATGGCCGCCAGCTCCTCCTCCAGCCGCTGCAGCTCCCCTTCCAGCCCGGTCAGCGCGGCCCCCAGCTGTTGATGACCGGGCGAGGCACAGCCCCCCAGCATCAGGGTGAGGAGCAGGAGTGAGACGCGGGTCGGGTGCATGGGCTCTCCTTCGAGCGCGCGGATCTGGGCGTATTGGGCCAAACAGTGGCTGACTATAGCAGGGGATTGGGGGGCGGTGAGCCCCGCAGCAGCTGCGCCAGCCGCTCCAGCCCCTCGGCGACGCGGGCATCCGTGGCCGGTTGGCTCAGGCTCAGTCGTACCCCTTGCGGCGCGGCGAACTGGCCGGCGGCGAAGTGTTCCCCGCTCGCCACCCCGACGTCAAGGGCGTTGGCCGCCTCGGCGAACGCCTGGCTGCGCCAGGGCTCCGGCAGCGGCAGCCAGGCGTGCATGGATCCCGCCTGCCAGCGGGCTCCCGGCAGCAGGTGGCGCAGCAGCTCGCCGCGACGTGCCAGGATCTGCCGCTGCTGCTCGACCAATGGCATGATCTGGCGTTGGCTCACCAGCTTGCAGGCCAGCTCGATCAAAAGCGGGCTCACCATCCAGCTCGACAGTCGCATCGCCTGGGCGAAGGCGTTGCGCAGGGCGGGCGGCGCCAGCACGAAGCCGACCCGCAGGCCGCCGCAGGCGATCTTGGCCAGGCTGCCGAGATAGATGACCCGCTCCGGCGCTAGGTTGATCAGGGGCGCCACCGGGATACTGGGCAGCAGACCGTTGACGTCATCCTCGATGATCAGCAGATCGTGGCGGCGGGCGATGGCGACGACGGCCTCGCGCCGCGCCTGGCTCATGATGGCGGTGGTGGGATTTTGCAGCGTGGGGGTGAGGTAGAGCAGCTTGGCTCGCCGCGTGCGGCAGGCGGCCTCCAGCGCGGCGGGCAGCAACCCCTCCTCATCCATCGCCAGTCCCACCACCTGATTCTTCAGCTGGCGGGCATTGCCCAGCATGCCGGGGTAGCTGAGCCCTTCGCACAAAATGGTCTCTCCCACGCAACCGGTAGCCAGCAGGGAGAGCATGATGCCGTGCTGGGCGCCGTGGCTGAACAGCAGGCGCTCCTCGCTGCCGTGCACCCCCTGCTCGGCCAGCCAGTCGACGAAGAGCTGACGCTGGCCGGGCTGGCCCGCCTCCTTGTCGTAGCCGAGCAGGGCATTGAGATCCCCGTCGGCCAGCTCCCCCAGCATGGGACGTATGATGGCGGCCCTGTCCAGCTGCACCGGCAGGTTCTGCCACAACTCGATGCGGTGCCCCTCCTCCTTGCGGATCACCCACTCGTTGGCCGGATCCATGCCCGCGCCCTTGACCCAGGTACCGTGCCCCACCTTGGCGGCCAGCAGGCCGCGTCGCTCCGCCTCCCCATAGGCGCGGGTGACTGTGCCGACCGTGACCCCCAGCCGATCCGCCAGCGCCCTGTGGGTAGGCAGCCGGGTCTGAGGTGGCAGGGAGCCATCGTGAATGGCCTGCTCTATGGCCTTCACCAGCTTGAGATAGAGGGGGCCGTCGAAGGGGGTCAGGTCTGGGGTCCAGATTGTCATGGTGACAATAAATCCATTGATCCAAATTTGTTCGCAATATAGCGTGAATTTACACCCAATAACAATCAAGAATGGCACATTGTATCGATACAATGTGTGCAGTTCAGGAGTCAATGATGACGATAGAATGGTATGCCACCCTGTTTGGCTTCGCCGTGCTCACCTGTGGCACGCCGGGCCCCAACAACCTCATGCTGACCGCCTCCGGCGCCAACTTCGGGGTGCGCCGTACCCTGCCGCACCTGATGGGCGTGGCTGTGGGTCAACCCGTGCTGCAACTTGTGCTGGCGCTGGGGCTCTATCCTCTGTTCGAGCGCTGGCCCCTGCTGCGGCTGGGGCTGCAGATCTTCGGCAGCCTCTATCTGTTGCTGCTGGCATGGCGCATCGCCGTGGCCGGTGCCCCCGGTGATCCGGCCAGACGCGCCCGTCCGCTGACCCTGCTGGAAGGGCTGGGCTTCCAGTTTCTCAATCCCAAGGCCTGGATGATGGGCATCTCCGCCATCAGTCTGTTCAGCCTGACCGGGGCCAGCTACTGGCCGAGCCAGCTCGCCGTGATGACCATGTTTGTGCTGGTGGCCCTGCCGGTCTGCTTTGTCTGGGTCTTGTTCGGCCATCAGCTGAGCAACTGGATCAGCACGGATCGGGGCTGGCGGCGCCTCAACGGCTCCCTCGGTGTGCTGACGGCGCTCTGTGTGGTCATGCTCTGGTATTGAGCCGCGTCGCGCTGGCGGGCAAGCAAGAAAGAGCCATTTCTGACTTGTCGCCGCGGGGCTGGCTCTGCATATTAGAAGGCTTGCCGCCGAGCCGGCGTTTGTATCACCAAGAGGTTGAGATGGATCTGAACTGGTTGTTTCCCCTGGCGGGCTTTGCCCTCATCACCTGCGGCACGCCGGGCCCCAACAACATGCTGCTCACCAGTGCCGGGGCGGCGCAGGGCTTTCGCCGCACCCTTCCCCTGCTGGTGGGGGTAGTCGGGGGGATCAATCTGATGATCCTGGCCACGGCGCTGGGACTTGGCGTCATGTTTGAAAAGGTGCCGCTGCTGCACGATGGCCTCAAGCTGATTGGCTCTGCCTACCTGCTCTGGCTGGCCTGGAAGGTGGCGACCGCCAGCGGTCCGGCCGAGGGCAACCGGCCGCTCATCCCGGCCCATCAGGGCGCCATGCTGCAACTGCTCAACCCCAAGGCCTGGATGATGGCGCTCTCCGCCATCAGCGGTTTCACCCTGGCGGGAGAGGCCTACTGGCCCTCCGCCATCTGGGTGCTCGGCATCTTCTTCGTGACCGGCCTCTATACCGGTGCCTTCTGGGTGCTGTTCGGTGCCCAGGTGCGCCGCATCATCCGCACCGCCCGTGGCTGGCGTCGTTTCAATCTGGGCATGGGGATCGCCACGGCGGCCTGCGTGCTGATGATCTGGATTTAGTCCGGGCCAGACCTTGAGCCCGGGCCTTTACCGGCTGTCTTGTTGGCCCTGCGGGGCCTTTTTTATTCCTTTGGCGGTGCGACGTGACGCGCGCCGCCCTCTGTTTGGTTTGTACAAGGAGGTCCCATGAAATGTATCGGTCTGCTGGGTGGCATGAGCTGGGAGTCCACCGTCAGCTACTATCAGGCGCTCAACCGGGGCGTGCGGGCGCGGCTCGGCGGCCTGCACTCGGCGCGGGTGCTGCTGAGCAGCGTCGACTTTGCCGAGATAGAGCGGTTGCAGCACGTCGGCGACTGGCCCGCCACCGCCCGCCTGCTGGCGGCAGAAGCGCGGGCCATCCAGGCCGGCGGCGCCGATTTCTTGCTGATCGGCACCAACACCATGCACAAGGTGGCGCCCGAGATTGAGGCCGCCATCGATATTCCGCTGCTCCATATCGCCGATGCTACCGCCCGTCGCCTGCAAGTTGACGGGATACAAAGGGTCGGGCTGCTCGGTACCCGCTTCACCATGGAGCAGGATTTCTACAAGGGGCGGCTGCAGGACAAGTTCGGGCTGGAGGTGCTGGTGCCCGGTGAGGCGCAGCGGGAGCGGGTGCACCGCATCATCTATGACGAGCTCTGCCTTGGCGACATTCGCGACGCATCGCGGGCCGAGTATCTGGCCATCATAGCCGGGCTGGCCGAGGCGGGCGCCCAGGCGGTGATCCTGGGCTGCACCGAGATTGCGCTGCTGGTGGGGGATGCCGAGGCCGCAGTGCCGCTCTACGACACCACCGCCATCCATGCCGAGGCGGCGGTCACCCTGGCGTTGGCCTGATGGCATGGCGCCCTCAGGCCTGCGGATCAACGGCCAGCCGGTGGCACAGCACCGTGCCGGCTGGAAGGACATAGTGAAAGTGGAGGGCGGGCGCAGCGAGGTGCTGGTGCGTTTCGATCACTCGGCGCCGAAGGAGCGGGCCTACATGGCCCACTGCCACCTGCTGGAGCACAAGGACACCGGCATGATGATATTGTTCACGGTGGAAGAGTAAAAAGATGGCCCGAACGGGGCCATTTGTTCATTTCACTGGTCAGATCTCACTATCTACGCACATCGCATACCCCTTGGCATAAAAGCGTGTAAAATTGCGCCCTGAATTTCCCGGCCAGCGCGCGCTGGCCGCGACTCCTTACATGCAAGGCAGACACTGTGACAGAAGTAGATAGATTCGCGGACATTCGCCCCTACCGCGATGAAGAAGTGCCGGCAGCCATAGAACGGCTGATCCGGGATGATGAATTCGTCGGCGCCATCGCCAAGTATCGTTTCGGCTCCCTGATGAGCTGGCTGGGCTGGGCCATACGCCCGCTGATCCGCCAGTTCCTGCGCTACAAGTGGTCCAAGGTGACCACCATCCATCAGGTGCAGATGGGCGTGACCCGTTACATGTCCCGCATGATCGCCACCTCCACCAAGGGGGTGACCTTCTCGGGGATCGAGCATCTGAAGAAGGAGCAGGGCTACCTGTTTGTCTCCAACCACAGGGACATCGCCATGGATCCGGCGTTCGTCAACTGGGGACTGCATACCCACGGCTTCGACACGGTACGCATCGCCATCGGTGACAACCTGCTGCGCAAACCCTGCGCCACCGAGCTGATGAAGCTCAACAAGAGCTTCATCGTCAAGCGCTCCGCCAAGGGGCCGCGGGAGATGATGAAAATGCTCGGCGAGCTGTCGGCCTACATAGGCCAGTCGGTGCACGAGGGGCACTCCATCTGGATCGCCCAGAAGGAAGGGCGCGCCAAGAATGGCGATGACAAGACGGATCCGGCCATCCTCAAGATGTTCTACGTGGACGGCAAGAAGCAGAAAATCGACTTCGTCGACTACATGCGCAGCCTCAACATAGTGCCGGTCAGCATCAGCTACGAGCTGGATCCCACCGACAAGGCCAAGGCGCGCGAGCTGTACGAGAAGTCGGTCAACGGCAGCTACGAGAAGGGCGAGTTCGAGGACATCGAGAGCATAGTCGCCGGCATCGTCGGCCAGAAGGGGCGGGTACACGTCTCCTTCGGCGCCCCCATCACCGAGGGGTTCAGCGATCCGGACGAACTGGCGGCGCTGATCGACAAGGCGATCTGGGGCAACTATCGCCTCTTCCCGGGCAACTACCTGGCCGCAGATGTGTCCGGCAAGGCCAATACCATAGAGCAGGCGGCCTTCCTGACTCGTCAGTCAGAGGTGCCACAAGAGCACAAGGCCATCTGGCGCGCCATGTATGCCAAGCCGGTGGAAAACGCCCGCAAGGCTTGAATGACACCGGTTGTGTGAAAAAAACGGGAGCAGATGCTCCCGTTTTTGCGTCTGGTCAAAGTCGGTGGCGATGGAGTAGTGAATAATATTGTTTCAGCTGGTACGATCACTGGGCGAATACGCTTGCGCCTCTTGGCAAGCTGCGGATGAGTGTGTAACAGTGGCCTCATCACGCTCGGCACGAGCACATGCTCTACTCCTGTCTGCACGGATTGCAGACGGTGTGACACAAGGACCTGAACAGGGTCCTTTTTCATTTTGCGGCAAAGATGTCGCCTGAATACACCTAAGGATCCGCTCGCCATGATCACCGGCAGTCTGAATACCCTGCAGCGCACGCCGCTGCCCGCCCCGCTGGATAGCATCATGGCCGAGGTGGTGAAGAGCGTGGAACCGTGGCTGAATGCGCCGCTCGGCAAGCGCGAGATCGACGGCCTCACGCTGTTCTGTCTGGTGAGCGAAGAGCTGACCGAGCCGGCCGCGGATCGCCGTGGCGAGTTCCATCAGCAGTATCTGGATATCCAGCTGCTGTTGCGTGGTGAAGAGTGGATAGGGGTCGGGCCTCATGCTTATGGCAATGAGGGTGCCGATCATCCCCATCCCGATCTCTGGTTCGTCGACGACGAACAGACCAGTTATCTGGCGTTGCAGCCCGGCGACTTCGCCATCTTCTGGCCGGGAGAACTGCATCGCCCTCTCTGTACCCCCAACCAGCCGGCTCAGGTGAAGAAGCTGGTGGTCAAGGTGCACAGGGATCTGCTGGCCGGCCTGTAACCGCCGGTGCAGCCTGGCCAAGATGAGTGCACGGAATCATCTGGATTTGCACTCGACGTGTGGCCAAGATGAGTGCACGGAATCATCCGGATTTGCACTTAACGTATTGAAAAATTGGGCGCACTTTCCTGCGACCATAAGCCCCCGGCAGGGGAATCCCATCCACTTCTGGATGACACGACACTGTCGGCATAAAGCCGAAGCACAGGAAGATGTAGAACATGAGCAAGTTGGTATTGATCCTTAACTGCGGTAGCTCTTCCCTGAAATTTGCCGTAATGGACGCCGAAACAGGTGAGGACATGCTGTCCGGCCTGGCCGAATGCTTCAATCTGGATGATGCACGTATCAAATGGAAACTCCACGGGGTCAAGGGCGAAGCCATGCTGGGAGCGGGCGCCGCACACCAGGCTGCCCTCGACCATATAGTGGGTCACATCCTGCCTCAGGATCCCTCTCTGGCCGAGCAGCTGGTGGCCATCGGCCATCGCATCGTGCACGGTGGCGAGCAGTTCTCCCGCTCCGTTCGCATCGATGATGGCGTGATCGCCGGCATCGAAGCCGCCATTCCGTTCGCTCCCCTGCACAACCCGGCGCACCTCATCGGCATTCGTGCCGCGCTCAAGGTCTTCCCGGCCCTGGTCGAGAAGAACGTGGCCGTGTTCGACACCGCCTTCCACCAGACCCTGCCGCAGGAAGCCTATCTCTACGCGCTGCCCTACAAGCTCTACAAAGAGAACGGCATCCGTCGTTACGGCGCCCACGGCACCTCCCACCGCTTCATCGCGGAAGAAGCCGCCAAGGCGCTGGGCAAACCGCTGGCCGAGCTCAACATCATCAACTGCCACTTGGGCAACGGTGCCTCCGTCTGCGCCATCAAGAACGGCGAGTCCGTCGACACCTCCATGGGCCTGACCCCGCTGGAAGGGCTGGCGATGGGCACCCGTTGCGGCGACATAGACCCTGCGGTGGTCTTCTTCATGCACGACCAGCTCGGTTACAGCGTGGACGAGATCAACCACACCCTCACCCGTGAGTCCGGTCTGCTGGGCCTGACCGAGGTGAGCAGTGACTGCCGCTATGTCACCACCAACTATGCGACCGACGCCGGCGCCAAGCGTGCGCTGGATGTGTTCACCTACCGGGTGGCCAAGTATGTCGGTGCCTATGCCGCCGCCATGGAGGGTCGTCTGGACGCTCTGGTGTTCACCGGCGGTATCGGTGAAAACGCCGCCATGGTGCGCGAGATGGTGCTGGATCGTCTGGCCCTGTTCGGCTTCAAGGTAGATAAAGAAGCGAACAATGCCGCCGTGCTCGGTGGCGAGGGTCCCATCACGGCCGAAGGCAGCCGCCTGGCGCTGGTGATGCCCACCAACGAAGAGCTGGTCATCGCCCGCGATGCCCTGAGCCTGGTCGGCTAACACCACCTCGCCCTGAATCAACGCCCGGCCTGTGCCGGGCGTTGTCGTTTCCGGCCCCTGGTTGAGCGGCTTGTCATTTGACATGGGGTGGCAGATACGTACCCTGACGACTGTTTCACGCATTGGAGGTAGGGATGAAGGAGATGTTTTTTCACTGGCTGACCGGCATGGGGATCGAAGTCAGCGGCCTGATGGCACTGGTGATCGCCCTGGGCTTTATCGTCCTTACTTCGCTGGTGCTGCACATGCTGTTGCACCGGGTGCTGCTGGTGCGGCTGGTTGGCATCCTCGGCAAGACCAAGCAGGTGTGGCTGCCGCCCCAGCTGCAACAGCGCCTGTTCTACCGGCTCGCCTTCGTGTTGCAGGGGGCCGTGCTGCTCGGCCAGGCCGAGATCTGGCTGCCGCGCAAATCCGAGAGCCTGCAGTGGATCGAGATGCTGGCCCAGTTCTGGATCCTGCTGTTCCTGCTGCTGGCGCTGTTCGCCCTGCTCGACTGCATGCTGTCGGTGAGCCGCTACACCCGGCTCGGGCGGGATCTGCCCCTGCGCGGCATCTTCCAGGGGGTGAAGCTGGTGGGCAGCATACTGGTCGGCATCCTGATGATCTCCCTGCTGCTCGGCAAGTCGCCGCTGTTCCTGTTCAGCGGCCTGGGGGCCATGACAGCCGTGCTGATGTTGGTGTTCAAGGATCCCATCCTCGGCCTGGTGGCGGGGATCCAGCTCTCCGCCAACCGCATGCTGAGCGTCGGCGACTGGCTGCAGATGGACAAGTACGGCGCCGACGGCGAGGTGACCGACATAGGCCTCACCACCGTCAAGGTGTCGAACTGGGACAAGACCATCACCACCATCCCCACCTATGCCCTCATCTCCGACTCCTTCAAGAACTGGCAGGGGATGACGGAATCCGGCGGTCGCCGCATCAAGCGCAGCGTCAGCATCGACATGACCAGCGTGCGCTTCCTGAGCGCGGAGGAGCAGTTGCAGCTCAAGCAGGCCCAGCTGCTGGCGCCCTATCTGAGCCGCAAGGAGCAGGAGCTGAGCGTCTACAACCAGCAGCTCAGCGATGCCTTGAGCTGCCCTATCAACGGCCGTCACCTCACCAATCTGGGTACTCTGCGCGCCTATCTGGACGCCTACCTGCGGGCCCATCCCGGCATTCGCAAGGACATGACGCTGATGGTGCGCCAGCTGGCGCCGACTACTGACGGTTTGCCGCTGGAGATTTACTGCTTCACCGCGACCACTGCCTGGGCCGATTACGAAGGGATCCAGGCCGATATTTTCGACCATATCTTTGCCATCATTGAGCAATTTCATCTGCGGTTGCACCAATCTCCCACAGGTTACGATATGCGCACCTGGCAACGGGGATCCGCCAGCAACGGCTAAAACCACCCGGCGGCGCGCGGGGGCATAAAATCCTGCGTCGCCGCCCCATTTGCTTGTTGAATTTTGGCCAAGAGAGGAGAAAAATGGCGGCCTTCTCTCCGCCCCCGGACCGCCCAGCCGATCCCGGGTCAGCCCAGAGTCTTGAACCACGTCATCCATTACAGGAAAGTTATGAAGCTCCTTCACAATACTGCGGCCGCTCTGTGCTGCAGCCTCGTCTTGGCCGCCGCGCCAGTGCTTGCTGTTGAATATGCCCTGCCTGCGGCCAACAGCCGTCTGGTTGGTGAAAATCTGGAATACGTGGTGCCGGCAGAGGAAAATGGCCAGCCGCTGGAAGCCGCGGCCGCCAAATTCCAGCTGGGTCTGACCAACATGCTCGAGGCCAACCCCAAGGCGGATCCCCTGCTGCTGCAGGCTGGCGAGAAGCTGATCGTGCCGCATCAGCTGATCCTGCCGGATGCCCCGCGCGAGGGGCTAGTGCTGAACGTGGCCGAGATGCGCCTCTACTACTACCCGAAAGGCAAGAAGGTGGTGGAAGTGCTGCCCATCGGCATCGGCCAGCTCGGCACCGACACCCCGGAAAACTGGGTGACCAGCGTGCAGCGCAAGAAGGCGGGCCCGACCTGGACCCCGACCGCCAAGATGCATGCCGAATATGCCGCCCGTGGCGAGAGCCTGCCGGCAGTCTGGCCGGCCGGCCCGGACAACCCCATGGGGCTGTTTGCGCTCTACATCGGCAAGATGTACGCCATCCACGGCACCAATGCCCAGTTCGGCATAGGTCTGCGGGTGAGCCACGGTTGCGTGCGTCTGCGCAACGAAGACATCGAATACCTGTTCAAGAAGATACCGGTCGGCACCCGAGTGCAGTTCGTGAACCAGCCGATCAAGGCCTCGGTCGAGCCGGATGGTCGCCGTTATCTGGAAGTGCATCAGCCGCTGTCCCGCAGCCAGGAGGAGTTCAACTCCAGCCTGCCGGCGCCGCTGCCGATGACCCCGGCCGTGACCCGTTTCATCGCCCATGCCGACAGCGATTCCCAGCTGGTCAAGCAGGCGCTGGAACAGCGCAGCGGCATGCCGATCGCGATCAATCGCTGATCCTGGCGCCAATCGTCTCTAGCCCCGGCCACTGGCCGGGGCTTTTTTTTACCGCCATGCCGGGCCGGGTCAGGGGGGAAGGCGACCCGATAAGCGGTTGCTGCGTCAGGATAAAATCCGGCTGATTGCTCCTTGAGTGGTTCGTTAGTTAAAGATGAAACGTTTATATTGTGTTTTTTATTTGTTAAAAGTGGTTGAGGTCATGGGATCTGCTGATTAAGCTAGGGCGGTTTTTTAAGGAAGAGCCCGTCGTCAGAACGGGTACACACGTCACATAACGGAGTTTTGAATGACAGCCAGTACACCCATGCTTATCACCTTTCTGGTGTATATCCTCGGGATGGTGCTGATCGGCTTTATCGCCTATCGCGCCACCCGCAACTTTGATGACTACATACTCGGCGGCCGCCGCATGGGGAGCTGGGTGACCGCCCTCTCCGCCGGGGCCTCCGACATGAGCGGCTGGCTCTTGATGGGCCTGCCGGGCGCCGTCTTCATCGGCGGCATCTCGGAGAGCTGGATCGCCATCGGCCTCACCCTGGGGGCCTATCTCAACTGGCGCTGGGTCGCCGGTCGGCTGCGGGTTCACACCGAGAAGAACCGCAACGCCCTGACCCTGCCGGACTACTTCACCTACCGCTTCGAGGACAAGAGCCGGGTGCTGCGCATCCTCTCCGCCCTGGTGATCCTGCTGTTCTTCACCATCTACTGCGCCTCCGGCGTGGTGGCCGGTGCCCGCCTGTTCGAGAGCACCTTCGGCATGAGCTATGACACCGCCCTCTGGGTCGGTGCCGCGGCCACCATCACCTACACCTTCTTCGGCGGCTTCCTCGCGGTGAGCTGGACCGATACGGTGCAGGCCACCCTGATGATCTTCGCCCTGATCCTCACCCCTGTGTTCGTCATCATAGCGGTGGGCGGCATCGACACCGCCATGGTGCAGGTGGCGGCGCAGAACGCCAGCAACCTCGACATGTTCAAGAACCTGGACTTCATCGCCATCATCTCGCTGATGGCCTGGGGCCTGGGCTACTTCGGTCAGCCCCACATACTGGCGCGCTTCATGGCGGCGGATTCCCACCACTCCATGGCCAATGCCCGCCGCATCAGCATGACCTGGATGGTGCTCTGCCTCGGCGGCGCCGTGGCCATCGGCTTCTTCGGTCTGGCCTACTTCTCCACCTTCACCGAGCAGGCCGCCGGCGTCACCGGCAACCCGGAGCGGGTCTTCATCGAGCTGTCCAAGATACTGTTCAATCCCTGGATTGCCGGCGTGCTGCTCTCCGCCATACTGGCGGCCGTGATGAGTACCCTCAGTTGCCAGCTGCTGGTCTGTTCCAGCGCCATCACGGAAGATCTCTACAAGCCCTTCCTGCGCAAGAACGCCTCCCAGAAAGAGCTGGTGTGGGTCGGTCGCATGATGGTGCTGGTGATTGCGCTCATCGCCATTGCCGTTGCCATGAACCCGGAGAACCGGGTGCTGGGGCTGGTGAGCTACGCCTGGGCCGGCTTTGGTGCCGCCTTCGGTCCCGTGGTGCTGCTCTCCGTGCTCTGGTCGCGCATGACCCGCAATGGCGCCCTGGCGGGCATGCTGGTCGGCGCCCTGACCGTCATCGTCTGGAAGCAGTTCGGCTGGCTGGGGTTGTATGAAATCATCCCTGGCTTCCTCTTCTCCGGCCTGGCGATCCTGGTGTTCAGCCTGCTGGACAAGGCCCCCTCCAAGGCCATGCTGGATCGCTTCGACGAAGCCGAGCGCGAGTTCCAGACCCCGCCGGATGCGCTGGGCGAGCCGGTCGCCGTCAACTGAGCCGGCCACCCTGCATAACAAAAAGCCCCGCGATGCGGGGCTTTTTCATGGGCGGCGATTTAGCCGGCGCACATCGGCGCGGGCCGCCGCACTGGTGCGCGTCAGCCAGCGGGCCCTGTCCTGATTGTTGGCTGTGTGCATGGGCCCCAGGTGCTGGCGGTGGGTGAGCCGGATGCCGCACAACCCCAGTACCTGTTTGTCGAGGATGCGCGAGGCGGGATCCCCCAGCCACCAGCGGTAATACCAGACTGGGTTGTCCATGGTGAGCAGCAGGCGCGCCGTCTTGCCTGCGAGCAGGCGCAGGGGCCGGGCCTTGCCCTTGACATATTGAAAGGCGAAGCCGGAGAGCAGGGTGCGATCCAGCAGGCCCTTGAGACGGGCCGGCATGCCACCCCACCAGCGGGGGGAGACTATCACCAGATGATGGGCGGCAGTCAGGCTCTGCTGCAACGCCAGCAGATCCGGCTCCAGCGGCGGCATAAGATCATAGCCATGGCGCAAGTCCGGCTCGAAGACGAGCTCGCCCACGTGCAGCAGTGTGACCTCTGCGCCAGCCTCTTAGATTCTTTACCAATCATCGGAGATTCCCTTCTCCCTATTCTCTATTGCTTCTCGGAAGGCAACCAAGGCTTCTTTTGCTTCAGAATCAAGTGTGGTCTCATCAACTCCTTTTAACTTTTCTTGGATTTGTGTAATTACCACAAAGTTTTCGATATTTTCTAGCTTGATGTAAGTAGTAATCTTAACCACGTAATCACCCATGGTCTGAGATGATGACTTTCCTACAAAGCCTTTCAATAAAGATATGCAGCCTTCGACTGTTTCGATCTGAAGGTTTAACCAGCTATTAACCTTGTTTTCATCACCCCAACGTTTCCATCTATACAAAAATGAAACCAAATGCTCGTGAGTAAGTAATTCGTCAGAATTATTTTCAGACATATCGTCCAGTTTCCTAACAAATTCTACTTTAAGTAATTCAAACTCTTCATCTCGCAGTATTTGGTCTGCATCCGATTTTTCTTTGCGATTTTCTTCACCTTGTAATATATGCTCGACAATAGATATTCCATTTGATGCCATAAAACTATCAAGAAGCAGCTTGCCTCTTTTTTCCAAGTCATCAATGCGGCGAAGAAACCAAATAACAAGCCTCACAGCATGTGTGTTTGAGCTAAACATCGTGAAACCGCTTGACTTATGATCGACTTGATCCCCAATATCCAAAATTCCTTTAATGTAAGAGTTTCCATTTTCGAGTGGAATTTTATCTGTGAATGCTTCAAATTGTGAAAGAGCATTTTTTAAAATTCCACGTTCTTTAAGAGAGAGAATGAAAGAAGAGAGTCTAGCTGAATCGTCCGTTAGACTGAGCATTTCCTGAAGGTCTGAGTTTGAGAGTTCACCACTCGGAATAGAGAATTGGAAATATTTGTCGAAGTTAGAAGGGTGGCAGACACGCATTTCTCTCAGCCATGTACTGGCAAAGTCTCCAGCATAGTGTGTGCCCCCTAGAGCCCACTTAATAGTTGGGAATAGTTGTTCAACCATTTCCTTTACTGACTCTCGATTATTAGAGGTTGCCTTATCTAGGATTTCATTGATTAAGGCAGTTGTAGCATCAGCTTTTCTTCCATATTTATCTGATCCGTTTTTGGTAAAGATTTCTTTCGAACGGGAGATCTCCTTATAAACGTCGGGTTCAAAGACTCTTAGGCACTCAATAGCTATCAGATCTACAGGGTTGACCTCAAAGGCACTTTTTCCTTTAAGCAAAGTGAAATGGAATGATAATGTGGATGTGAATCTGTAGACACTTCGCAAATTGTCAAAATAAGTACTCAATGAACCATGAAATATGTTACCCCAACGACCAGAGTCAAACATCTTGGTGGCTGATGCATCTTGCTCAATGATTTTATCAAGCTTATTAAACAACAGGCTGTGAAGACGTGTAGTTTCAATCTTAGGAATGTCAAAAGGTACTTGAATGATTTTTTCTAAGTAATCTCGACCTAGTTGTACCCCATCATTTAACTTGTCTTCTACCAAATTCCTCTGAAATAGAAGAAGGAATACTACGTTCGGAAATTCTAGATTTGCTTTTACAAGCTGAAAAACCATCCTTAACTGCGATGAAGTTAACCTATCTAGATCATCCATTACAACGATCAAAGGTGTGTTTCTTTCTAGCAGTAATCCTGATAGTTCTTGCCGTATATCGCTCAAACTCTGCTCTTGGTTTTTTTCGGTTGCTTCAATATTTCCAGTCAATTTGTCAAGAAGTACTTTTCCCCATTTTAATACTGCAGCCCATCCGGCTAAAACAAGCAATATAGAAGCACTAGCATTTTTAACCCATACATCATCGGAAAAATTACCACCAACGCCAATAAGTGTGGTTAATACGAAGAGAGTAGGCAATGCTGCGGATAGACCCGTTACGACGGTTTCCCCTGTATTTAGATATCGGCCATACTTTTTTAGAGTTGCCGCTAGCTTCTTGCCCGACGTGCTTCTGTCTGAGCGTCCAATATATTTTGATATTTCTTGGAAAAATGAAGCGGTTATTTTATCTTGAGCGGCCCATTCCCATGGAGAAAACTCTATGACATCCGGCTTGTCATCGGAAATTTCCTCCAATCGAGATAGTGCCATATTTTTTATAGAAGACTTCCCTGATCCCCAATCACCATGCAAGGCAACGACCAGACTATCTTTTCCATGCCAACTCGCCATAGCATTTGCCAAGTCAGTGGAAAATCCTGACCGACCCAACAAGTCTTCGTCCATTCTTGTTATCGGCCTATCAGAAGAAAATTCGTGTAAATCTTTTGGTTCCATATAAAATCTCTGAAGGAAATCTAACCGTGATTAGATGGAAGAAGGTATTAATCCGATAATAGAGCTTTCAGTATAACACCGTACCAACCTCGTAACAGTTACGGAAAAGTTCATATCTATTCACAACATTACCAGCCTATCCTAGGTAGCTGGCCGTATTCTATGGACTTCCTATGTTTGGCTCTTCTATTAATGCTATGAAAAGTCATAGTAAATAAGAAAATCAGGTTACCCACCCTGTTGAGCAGGACTTAATGCCCTTCGGCACTATGATTGGATCCCAAATAACAGGCGTTCAGCCCTTTTTCTAAAACTTAATCTCCACAGATCTTGCACTGCGCTTTGCCTCGCCGTGATACACAGCTTCGATATTATTGCCGTCTGGATCGAGCACAAAGGCGGCGTAATAGCCGGGGTGATAGACCCGCTCGCCGGGGGCGCCGTTGTCCTGGCCGCCATGGGCGAGCGCTGCCTGATAGAAGCGATCCACCATGGCCTTGTCCTGCGCCTGAAAGGCGAGATGATGGCGGCCGGTCAGTACACCGAGCGCAGCCGGGCTGTCGACAGCTGTGACAAACAACTCGTCTGCCCAGAAGTAGCCGTCACCCGTACCCCCTAGCGGAATATCGAGGGCGGCCAGTGCGGCCGTGTAAAAGCGCTGGCTGGCGGCCAAGTCTTTCACCACCAGCTGGATATGGTCTATCAGCCGACCGCGATGCAGTGTTTGTGTTTCCATACACCACCTTGCTTTACATGTTGTGGGTGAGTCAGCGGCTTGCCGGCCCCTTGCGGTGATAAGCAGGGATTGGCAAGCCGATGGCATGGCTACCGCCCCTGAATTTCAGCCTCCAGTGTGCTGCTTTTGACCAAGAGGTGAAGGGTGGCAGGGCTCATGGGTGACTCCGACGAGGCGCTTGTTGCCAATCGGGTATGTTAGCGGGCGTGGTGCGGAGGGGAAGGACGAGATGGAAGATCTCTGGGCAGGATCAACAAATTAATAAATCAGGTGGCTTTGTCGATAGATGGCGGGGAGCTGTGCAAGGGGTTTTCGAAAGGCGGCGCTAGCGAGTGTGTGACTCTGGATGGCTGAGGCCACTCTCTGGCATAGCGGGGCGCCATGCGGCCGGCAAGGGGGCCGCTTGCAGGCGGTCCCCGTACTGCGGTCAGTTGCCCTTGGTCGGGATCTCGGTGCAGCTAAGCGTCGGCTGGCCGTAACGCTCCAGGCTGGCCTCGTCTCCCTTGGTGAAGAGGCTGAGGTTCTGGCCTTCATAACGGGCGCCGCTGGCGCTGGGGGCTTCATAGGCGAGCACCTGTTGCTGGCTATCCCCTTCGCTCAGGTTGATCACGGCGGCGGGCAGCTTGGCATCGTTGTAGAAGTAGGTGGAGAGGGTGACGTTTTTGCCGCACTGGTAATCGACCGGCGTCGGCACCATCAGCTGGCCGCCTTTTATCTGCAACTCGGTGATCCGCTGCTGGTAGTTCTCCTCCACGCATTGGTGCAGATCCTTGGCCTTCCAGCATTCGTTGCGACCCTTGATCCAGCCGCGCTGCATCGCCTTCTCCGTCTTCGCCTGTTCGGCGGAGAAATTGGCGATCGCCTTGGGGTAGAGCGCCGCGAGTTCGTTATCCAGCGCCGCCAGCCCGGCATTCTCGCAGATAAGTTGTTCGGCGGCGCCGTGGGCCTTGGCACAGTCGAAGGAAGGGGTAGCGGCACAGGCCAGCAGAGGGGCAAAGAGAAGGGGGCCAAGCAGCAGCTTGTTCATCGGAAAGACTCCAGCAAAAAGAGTGGGATACCCGGCTACTAGAGCACAATGAGACGGGGCCGCCGAGCGCTTTTTCACACTTGGAGGCCCCGATTGGCGGAGCGGATCCTGTGCAGACCCGGACTTAGGCCAGCGCCAGTGGCTGGCGGGTGCGCCACAGCCGCTCGTGGAAGAAGAAGACGACTGTATTGATGGCGGGCTCTATCGTCGCCATCACGCCGCCGGTGAGCAGCTCGCCGCTCAGCAGGTAGGCGACCCCGAAGGCTACGGAGAAGTGCACCAGGGCGAAGCTGCTGGTCTTGGCCTGCAGGCTGTGGTGGGGCTTGAACTTGTGCCAGCCCAGATCATGGAAGTAGAAGGCGACCGTGTTGACGGCGGGCTCTATCAGGGCGATCAGGCTGGCGGTGAGCAGCTCACCGGTCAGCAGATAAGCCAGGGTAAAGGCCACGATGAAGTGCAGGGCGGCAAAGCTGATGGTCTTTTTCATGATGGTGGCTCCCTCTGGTGATGACAGCAGTATCCACCAGAATGACATCAAATGAAAATTATTCTCATCTAATGATTGGATAGGGAGAACCTATCAAGGGGGATGGATCTGCCACCATGATGGGGCCTTGCCCAAGGCGGTCACACCGCTAGACTGGGCCTTTGCCATGAAAAAGGAGATTTCATGACGATCAACTCTACCCTGTTTGGGCAGTTCATCTTGCTGCTGATGATCATCGTCGGCGTCCTTGCCTGGCGACTGGCCCGTCGCAAGAGTCGGCATCCCGTGCTCATCACCTTCCTGTGCGTGCTGCTTTGCCTGGCACCGCCCTTTGCCATATTGGCCTTGCTGATATTGGCGCTGAAACAGGATCTGCCCGCCCGCGCATAAGGGCTGCACCGGTTGTCGCACAAACACAGGCCGCCGCACCAATAGAAAAAGCCCCATGATGGGGCTTTTTGTTTTTAAGCTCGGTTGCAGCGTGGGCGCGGGGATTAATCCTCGGCCTTGTTCAGCCACTCGACCTTGTACTGGGCACCGGCGCCCTGGGCCAGTTTGGCGCACAAGGGTTTGAGGAAGGCTTCAATCTGCTCGGCCAGCATCCAGGGGGGGCTCACTATCAGCATGCCTGAGCCGTTCATGCCCCAATCGGCGGTCTGACCGGCCACTTCCAGCTCGGCCACCAGGACGTTGCCGAAGTTCTCCCGCTTGATGGCGCGCAGCATGTCGCGGGATTTATCCGCCTCCTGACCCAGGATGGGATACCAGAGCGCATAGATGCCGGTCGCCCAGCGCTTCTGCGCTTTTTTCAGGGTATCGACCACGGCGAAGTAGTCTTCCTTGAGCTCATAGGGCGGGTCTATCAGCACAAGTCCGCGGCGCGGGGTCGGTGGCAGCAGGGCTACCAGCCCCTCGAAACCGTCACGGTGGTGGACGGCGACACGAGGGTCGTAGCCCATGTTGGCGCGCAGGTCTTCCACCTCGTTGTTGTGCAGCTCCATCAGCGCCAGCTTGTCCTGCTCGCGGGCGAGGCGGCGTGACAGCTCGGGGGAGCCGGGGTAGTAGTGCAGCTCGCCACCGTTTCCTTCTTGACCGGGATTCATCTCTTCGATGACGCCGAGATAGGGGGCCATGGCAGACCACTGGGCCCGTTCATCCCACAGCCGGCCTATGCCGTCGGCGTATTCGGCCTTCTTCTGGGACCAGTCGCCGCGCAAGTCGTAGAGACCGCCACCGGCATGGGTGTCCAGCACTATGAAGGGTTTCTCCTTCTTCTTGAGAGACTCGATGATCAGGGCCTGAACGGCGTGTTTCAGCACGTCGGCGTGGTTGCCGGCGTGAAAGGCGTGGCGATAACTCAGCATATTAGATCTCTGAGGGGGCCCTGCTGAGCCCCCAGTAACGATAGATAGTTCAACAAATTGTGGCTCTTGCCCCGAAACAGGGTGAGGCTGCGCAGCGTCTGCAGCAGAACGCCCTGCTGCAGCCGTTCCAGCTCCAGCTCGTGGGCCAGCATGGCCTGATACTCTTCCTCATCCAGCCGCGACTTGGCGCTCTGGCGCAGGGTGCGCCAGGGGGTCAGTACCGCCTCGGTCTGCACCAGCGCAGGTTGCAGATCGGTCAGGTCGACCTGGATATCGGTCTGATCCAGCCGGTGCAGCAAGAGCGCCAGATTGACGTTGCCGCCCTGCGCCTGCACGGTCAGCCAGTCCTGGCTGCGCTCGCCATAGATCTTGCCGCTCCAGTGCCAGAAGCCCAGCGGCGTCGGCAGTTCGTGTACGGCGACCCGCTCGGCCGCCATCAGCTGTTCGTCACGCAAAGAAGGCCTGCTCCATGGTTTCCAGCTCCTCTGAGAGGCTCATCCACTCCAGCTCCACCCCTTCCAGCTCCTCCTTGATGGGGCCCTGGGACTTGAGCAGTTCGGAGAGCTTGTTCTTGGCGCTCTCTTCGTAGATGGCGGGATCGGCCAGCTGTTCTTCCACCGCGGCCAGCCGGGTCTGCAGTTTCTCCATGCTGGCTTCGAGTTTCTCCAGCTTCTGGCGCAGGGGGCGGGTTTGCTGGCGGAACTCCGCCTCGCGCCGCTTCTGATCCTTGCGCGCCAGCGCCGAGTTGGCGGAGATGATGCCGTCGCTTGGCTTGGCGTTGGCCTCTTTTTCCTGCTCGCCGAGCCACTTGTGGTAGTCGTCCAGATCGCCGTCGAAGGCTTCGACCCGGCCACCGTGCACCAGATAGAAGTCATCCGTGGTGGTGCGCAGCAGGTGCCGGTCGTGAGAGACCACCACCATGGCGCCCTCGAAGCCTTGCAGCGCCATGGTCAGGGCGTGGCGCATCTCCAGATCCAGGTGGTTGGTCGGTTCATCCAGCAGCAGCAGGTTCGGTTTTTGCCAGGTGACGAGGGCCAGCACCAGCCGCGCCTTCTCGCCGCCGGAGAAGGGGGCCACCTTGTCGAGCGCCTTGTCACCGTGAAAGCCAAAGCTGCCCAGATAGTTGCGCAGCTCCTGCTCGGACTTGTCCGGCGCGAGACGGGCCAGGTGATCGAGCGGGGTATCGTCGAGGCGCAGTGTCTCCAGCTGATGCTGGGCGAAGTAGCCTATGCTGACCCCGGCGCTCACCTCCAGCTTGCCCGACAGGGGGGGATTGGAGCCCGACAGCATCTTGATGAAGGTGGACTTGCCGGCGCCGTTGCGACCGAGCAGGCCGATGCGCGAACCCGGCACCAGGTTCATCTTGATCTTCTCCAGGATCACCTTGTCGCCGTAACCGGCGCTGAGGTTCTCCATGGCGATGAGCGGGGTCGGCAGGGCCGACGGCTCGCGAAACTCGAAGCTGAACTCGGAGTCGGCGTGGGCGGGCAGGAGCTTCTCCATCCGCTCCATGGCTTTCAGCCGGCTCTGGGCCTGGCGGGCCTTGGAGGCCTTGTAGCGGAAGCGGTCCACATAGGCCTGCATGTGGGACACCTCCCGCTGCTGCTTCTCGTACATGGACTGCTGCTGGGCCAGCTGTTCGGCGCGCTGCAGTTCGAAGTCGGAGTAGCCGCCTGTGTATTCGTTCAGCTTGCCGTTCTCTATGTGGATGATGCGGCTGATGACCGAATCGAGGAAGTCGCGGTCGTGAGAGATAAGGACCAGCGTGCCTTGATAGCCCTTGAGCCACTTCTCCAGCCAGATGACGGCATCGAGATCCAGGTGGTTGGTCGGTTCATCGAGCAGCAGCAGATCGGAGCGGCACAGCAGTGCCTGGGCCAGGTTTAGGCGCATGCGCCAGCCACCGGAGAAACTCCTGACGGGTGACGCTAGCTGATCGTCGCTGAAGCCCAGACCGTGCAGCAGCTCGGCGGCGCGGGCCCGAATGCTGTAGGCGCCTATGGTGTCGAGCTTGCCGTGCAGCTCGGCCACCAGGATGCCGTTGTCATCCAGCTCGGCCTGGGCCAGCTGGGCCTCCAGCGAGCGAAACTCCTTGTCGCCGTCGATCACGTACTCCAGCGCGGAGCAGTCAAGGGCCGGCGTCTCCTGGGCGACGCCGGCGATCTGCCAGCCGGCGGGCAGGCTGAAGCTGCCGCTGTCGATGGCCAGCTCGCCCCGTACCAGTGCAAAAAAGGTGGACTTGCCACAGCCGTTTTTACCCACCAGGCCCACCTTGTGGCCCGGGTGTATGGTGGCGGAGGCGTTGTCCAGCAGCTTGCGGCCGCCGCGGATCAGTTCGATTTGACTGGCAACTATCATGGATGGGGTCTGCTTGCTCAAATGGAGGAGAAAAACTGGCGCGGATCTTACGTGAAATGGCGCAGATTTGCACTTGAGGTGGGGGGCTCCCACTGGCTGGGGGGGCAAAAACATGCCATAACAGAGAAATCAGCCAGGGTTGGGGAGGTTAGCATGCTTATCAGGGACATAATGACGACCCGGGTCGCCACAGTTTCCATGGATGACAGACTCACTGTCATCAAGGATATCTTCGAGCAGGCTCACTTTCGTCACCTGCTGGTGCTGGAGGAAGAGGAGCTGGTGGGGGTCATCTCGGACCGGGATCTGTTCCGCGCCATCAGCCCTTACCTCGACTCCGAGGCCGAGATGAGCCGAGATACAGAGACCCTCAATCGGCGCGCCCACCAGATCATGAGTCGCCACCCCGTCACCATAGCCCCCCAGCTGCCGGTGCGCGACGGGGTCAAGATGATGCTGGAGAAGAACGTCTCCTGCCTGCCGGTGCTGGAAAATGGTGCCCTGGTCGGCATCATCAGCTGGAAGGATCTGCTGCGCACCGCCCTCGACAGCGACGCCTTCTAGGCATGCCGGCGCAGGTCGGCAAGGCAACGAAAAAGGGCTCCGTGGAGCCCTTTTTATCGGATGTGCGTGGTGACACTCGCTCGCCTCAGGGCAAGGGTTCCACCAGCAGGATATGGGAATCCGCCCCTACCACCTTGACCCGGCTACCCGCGGTGAGCGGCACTGGGCTGCGCACCGTCCAGACGGTGTCATCCAGATGCACCCGGCTTGTTCCCTGCACCACATCATCCAGCAGGGTCAACTCACGGCCCAGATAGCTCTGCATTCGCTCATTGATGGGGGCCGCCGCATCCTGACCCGAGCTGTCCTGCCGGTGCTGCCAGCGCCACCAGGCCCAGGTGGTGAGCAGGGATTGCACCGCAAACAGCAGCAGCTGCGCTTGCCAGCCGAAGGGCCAGAGCAGCAGGATCAGGCCGACTTCCAGCGCGGCTATGCCGGTCCAGAGCAGGAAACCCACCGAACTCATCACCTCGATGGCCAGCAGCACGAAGCCGAGTCCCAGCCAGTGCCAGTGGGTCAGCCCCTCGAACAGGGCTGTCATGACTTGCTACTCTTGCCGTCCTTGTTGAACAGCTCGGCCATGCCGGCGACCGAGCCAATCAGGCTGCCCGCTTCCAGCGGCATCATGATGATCTTGCTGTTGGGGCCTTCACCTATGCGGGCCAGCGCTTCCGTGTATTTCTGGGCCACGAAGTAGTTGATGGCCTGCATATCCCCTTCCGCTATAGCTTTTGAGACCATATGGGTCGCCTTGGCTTCCGCCTCGGCGGCCCGCTCCCGCGCTTCGGCGGCGAGGAAGGCGGCCTGACGCTCACCCTCGGCCTTGAGGATCTGGGACTGCTTCTCGCCTTCGGCTTTCAGTATCTTGGACTGGCGCACCCCTTCGGCTTCCAGCACCTCGGCCCGTTTCTGGCGCTCGGCCTTCATCTGGGCGTTCATGGCTTCCACCAGCGCCAGCGGCGGGCGTACATCCTTGATCTCGATCCGGGTCACCTTGATGCCCCAGGGGGCGGTGGCCGCATCCATGGTGCGCAGCAGCTTCTCGTTGATGGTGTCACGCTGGGAGAGCATCTCGTCCAGCTCCATGGCGCCGAGCACTGTCCGCATATTGGTCATGGTGAGATTGCGGATGGCGCTGGGGAGATCGTTGACCTCATAGGCCCCCTTGCGGGCATCGACCACCTGCACGAAGCTGATGGCGTCTATGGTGACGTTGGCGTTGTCGCGGGAGATCACCTCCTGCGCCGGGATATCCAGCACCTGCTCCATCATGATGATCTTGTGGCCGACCCTGTCCACATAGGGGATCAGCAGGTTGAGACCGGGGGAGAGGGTGCGGGTGTAGCGGCCGAAGCGCTCCACTGTCCAGTTGTAGCCCTGCGGCACTATCTTGATCCCGGCACTCAGGGTGATGATCACCAGGAACACGAAGATCCCCAGCACAATCAATGACTCATTCATTATTAAGCTCCTTATGAAACACTTTCACTAGCCTATGGCCTGGCGCCGAGCACCACAAGGATGTTCTCTCGCCTTTGTCATCATACGGCTTTGCTAATTACTAAAACGCATTAAAAAGCATTTTTTATTATTTTGAGGGATAAGCAGCCCTGCCTATAGTCGCCCCATATTAGTCGTGTTCCAAGGGATGGGCCGAAATGGATTATTTACCTATGTTTGCCAGGTTGGAAGGCCGCCCCGTGTTGCTGGTCGGCGGGGGCGAGGTGGCCCTGCGCAAGGCGCGCCTGCTGTTGGCAGCGGGTGCCCGGTTGACCCTGGTTTCTCCCGAGATTGAACCCGCATTCGCCGAATTTGCCGGCCGTTTTACCCATCTGGTCGAGCGTTTCAGCCCTGCTCATCTGACCGGCCAGATCCTGGTGGTGGCCGCCACCGACGATCTCGAGGTCAACGCCCTCGTCTATCAGAGCGCCAACCAGCTGGGTCTGTTCGTCAATGTGGTGGATGACCCCAAGCGCTCCAGCTTCATCTTTCCCTCCATCATTGATCGCTCCCCCCTGATGGTCGCCGTCTCCAGCGGTGGCAAGGCCCCCGTGCTGGTGCGCCTGTTGCGCGAGCGGCTCGAGAGTCTGCTGCCCCGCCATCTCGGCGGTCTGGCCGAACTCTCCGGCCGGGTGCGTGACAAGGCCAAGCGGGTGCTTTCCTCGATTTCAGACCGCCGCCGCTTCTGGGAGCGTGCCTTTGCCTCCAATACCCTGGCCGGCCTCATCGAAAAGCAGGATTGGCAGAGCGCCGAGACTTGGCTGAACGAAGGGCTCGACAAGGCCCAGACCGAGGTCGGCGAGGTGGTGCTGGTGGGGGCGGGGCCCGGCGATCCTGGCCTCTTGACCCTCAAGGCGCTGCAACAGATTCAGCAGGCGGAAGTGGTGCTCTATGACCAGCTGGTCTCCCCGGAGATCCTGGAGCTGGTGCGCCGCGATGCGACTCTGGTCTCGGTCGGCAAGAAGGCCGGTGCCCACAGCGTGCCCCAGGAGGAAACCAATCGTCTGCTGGTGGAGTATGCCCGCGCAGGCAACCGTGTGGTGCGCCTCAAGGGGGGCGATCCCTTCATGTTCGGCCGTGGCGGTGAGGAGCTGGAGGTGCTGGCGGCAGAGGGGATCCCCTTCTCCGTGGTGCCCGGCATCACGGCCGCCGCCGGTGCCACCGCCTACGCCGGCATCCCGCTCACCCACCGCGACCATGCCCAGAGCGCCGTATTTATTACTGGCCACTGCCAGCAGGAGGGCAAGGAGCCCGACTGGCAGCAGCTCGCCACCACCAACCAGACCCTGGTCGTCTACATGGGGCTGATGCGCTCCGAGCACATTCAGCAGCAGCTGGTGAGCCATGGCCGCAGCAGCCAAACCCCCATCGCCATCATAGAGCGGGGCACCACGGCCCGTCAGCGCGTGCTGACCGGCACGCTGGCTGACCTGGCCGTGCTGGCCGAGCAGGCAGTGAGCCCGTCGCTCATCGTCATCGGCGAGGTGGTTGCCCTGCGCGACCGGCTGGCCTGGTTTGGGGAAACGCGTGGCGATGAGGCGGGTAGCTCCGGCGACCTGAATGGCAGTGATCTCAAGCTGGTGCACCTGGCGTGAGCCTGCAGAGCAAAGAACCGATTTGACGGTGCTGCGACAGCGGCACCGACCTGAACCAACACCGCGCCCTGACCAGGCGCGTTAGCCAGACCAGAGGACCCGACATGGACCGTGAAAGACTGACACATCTGCAGCAGCTGGAGGCCGAGAGCATCCACATCATCCGCGAGGTGGCTGCCGAATTTGAAAACCCGGTGATGATGTACTCCATCGGCAAGGACTCCTCCGTCATGTTGCACCTGGCTCGCAAGGCCTTCTATCCGGGCAAGATCCCCTTCCCTTTGCTGCACGTCGATACCGACTGGAAGTTCAAGGAGATGATCAAATTCCGCGACGAGACCGCCAAAAAGTACGGGCTGGATCTCATCGTCCACAAGAACCCGGATGGCCTCGCCATGGGGATCAACCCCTTCGTGCACGGCAGCGGCAAGCACACCGACATAATGAAGACCGAAGGGCTCAAGCAGGCGCTCAATCAGCACGGCTTCGATGCCGCCTTCGGTGGTGCCCGCCGCGACGAGGAGAAATCCCGCGCCAAGGAGCGGGTCTACTCCTTCCGCGACAAGTCCCACCGCTGGGACCCAAAAAACCAGCGCCCCGAGCTGTGGCGTGTCTACAACAGCCAGGTCAACAAGGGGGAGAGCATACGGGTGTTCCCGCTCTCCAACTGGACCGAGCTCGACATCTGGCAATACATCTATCTCGAGAACATCTACATAGTGCCGCTCTACTTCGCCGCGGTGCGTCCGGTTGTTGAGCGCAATGGCATCAAGATCATGGTGGATGACGAGCGCATGCCCATAGGCCCTGAAGATGAAGTGAAGCAGGAGCTGGTGCGCTTCCGCACCCTGGGTTGCTACCCGCTGACCGGGGCCATCGAATCCGATGCCACCACCTTGCCGGAGATCATCGAGGAGATGCTGCTCACCACCTCGAGCGAGCGGCAAGGGCGGCTGATTGACCACGATCAGGCCGGCTCCATGGAGCAGAAGAAGCGTCAGGGATATTTCTAAGGAATCGACACATGAACAACCATATTCAGACCGCCATCAGCGAACAGGGCATTGAAGCCTACCTGCACGCTCAGCAACACAAGAGCCTGCTGCGCTTTCTCACCTGCGGCAGCGTGGATGACGGCAAGAGCACCCTCATAGGGCGCCTGCTGCACGATTCCCAGCAGATCTATGAAGATCAGCTCAAGGCGCTGGAGTCCGACAGCCAGAAGCTCGGCACCACGGGCGAAAAACTCGATCTGGCGCTCTTGGTGGACGGCCTGCAGGCGGAGCGTGAGCAGGGCATCACCATAGACGTGGCCTACCGCTATTTTTCCACCGCCAAGCGCAAATTTATCATCTCGGATACTCCGGGCCACGAGCAGTACACCCGCAACATGGCCACCGGCGCCTCTACCTGCGATCTGGCCATCATTCTGATCGATGCCCGCAAGGGGGTGCTGGATCAGACCCGTCGCCACAGCTTTATTGCCAGCCTGCTCGGCATCAAGCAGTTCGTGGTGGCGGTCAACAAGATGGATCTGGTGGAGTTCAGCCAGGAGGTATTCGAGCGCATCAGTGCCGATTATCGCGAGTTCGCCAAGAAGCTCAGCGTCGACACCATACAGATAGTGCCTGTCTCGGCGCTGGACGGTGACAACGTGGTCAACCCAAGCGACAAGCTGGCCTGGTATCAGGGCGAAACCCTGCTCTCCCTACTGGAAAATGCCGAGGTGGAGCGCGAACTGGAGCGTCATCCGGTACGCCTGCCGGTGCAGTATGTGAACCGCCCCAACCTGGACTTTCGCGGCTTCGCGGGCACGCTCGCGGCCGGCATCCTGCGGGTCGGCGACAAGCTGGCTGTGCTGCCGTCCGGCAAGCAGAGCACAGTGACCCGCATCGTCACCTTCGACGGGGATCTGGAGTACGCCCTGCCGGGTCAGGCCATCACTGTCACCTTTGCCGATGAAATCGACATCAGCCGCGGCGATCTGCTGGTGGATGCCGCAAGGCAACCCCAGGTGACCCAGAACGTGCTGGCCCATATCGTCTGGATGGGGGAGGAGTCCCTGCAACCGGGCCGGGTCTATGACATCAAGCTGGCCACCAAGAAGACCCGTGGTCAGGTGGAGGCCATCCGCCACCGCATCGAGATCAACAAGTTGGACGAGCTGGCGGCCTCCGAGCTCAAGCTCAACGAGATAGGCCTGTGCGAGCTGAGCCTGACCGACCCGGTGGCGTTCGATCCATACCGGGAGATCCGCGACACCGGCAGCTTCATCCTGATCGACCGGTTGAGCAACGTCACCGTCGGGGCCGGCATGATAGTGGAAGGCCTGGCGGCCAAGGCGGTGGCAGGGCAATACAGCGAGTTTGAGATAGAGCTCAACGCCCTGGTGCGCAAGCACTTCCCGCACTGGCAGGCGCTGGCCATCGGCAACGACAGCGGCAAGCAGTAGAGCCAAGCGCCCTCCCTTGGGAGAGGGCGCGATGAAGCGCGTCCCCTCATCCCCAACCCTGCTCCCGCCGACTAAAAAAGAGAGGGAGAAGAAGGTTAATATTCCCTCTCCCTCAGGGAGAGGGTGGGGGGCTCGCTGGTTCCTTCCCCATGTTGATGGGCCTGAGTGATCGAGGAGTTAGGATGAGTAATATCGTGTGGCACCAGCATGCCGTCGACAAACAGAGCCGGGCCGAATTGAAAGGGCAGAAACCTCTGGTGATCTGGTTCACCGGGCTGTCGGGGGCGGGCAAGTCTACCCTGGCGGGGGCGCTGGAGCAGGCGCTGGCCGCCGAGGGCAAGCACACCTATCTGCTGGATGGGGACAATGTGCGCCACGGCCTCTGCGGCGATCTCGGCTTCGATGACGCGGCCCGCCAGGAGAATATCCGCCGGGTCGGCGAGGTGGCAAAACTCATGGTGGATGCGGGACTTATCGTGCTCACCGCCTTTATCTCGCCGTTCCGTGCCGAGCGGGAGCTGGTGCGCAATCTGTTGGGCGAGGGGGAGTTTGTCGAGGTCTTTGTCGATGCGCCGCTCTCCGTCTGCGAGGAGCGGGATCCCAAGGGGCTCTACAAAAAGGCGCGGGCCGGGGAAATCCGCAACTTTACTGGTATCGGTTCTGCTTACGAGGCGCCGGAAAGTCCGGAAATTCATCTGCATAACGCCGGTAAACCGGTGGAAGTGCTGGTGGATGAGTTGATTACTGCTCTAAGGCGGCTGGGGGGGATCGAGTAAGGTCTATTGGCTGGTCGGATTATTGATAAACAAGGGGGCGTTTGCCCCCTTGTTTATTGCTTTTCAATTATATCACTGTCGTCATCACCTCCATGCATAAAGGGGGGAAGTGTCTATTGACGAATGGATGTTTTTAATCTGACAAAAATCATGTCATTAATTAGGTAACTTTTTGATAGTGCTGATCTTCCCATCGATGATTTTTATTTCTGCACCAGGGCATTTAACTTGACTGTTTTTGCATGAATAGGTAACGGTTTTACTAATTAGTTGTTTATCTTTGTTTATTACAAAGTTCACTTTGCTGCGATTTAGGCCGTATGTTGCGTAGATTAGGCATTCCGAGTCACCAGTCCTTAAATCTGCGACTTTGACTCTGCTAGCATCATTAGCACTTAGTAGCTTTAGTTGTACTAGTCGGTTTAAGTTTTGTGGTACGAAAACGTCTTTTTCTAACCATACAGGTGCACATTCTTTGTATATGTTGTTGCTAATATCATTATTCCAACCGCTCTCATAGGCACTTTTAGGCACGGATGCACAAGAAATAATAAAAAACGCTGATGATATAAAAAACAAGAACCTCATCGCACTATTCCTTCAATGTTTTTTTGATGGTCAACCAATAGGTAGTGGCATATCAATATCATTACAAATGGCACTTAAATACTAAGTGCAATGCATAGTGAAAATACCACGCAATTGTGCATTGATATTAATATTTTTTCATGGGTAATTTTTACGTACTAAAACGTGAAGCAATCTCTATTTTCTTAACAAGATAGCCTAAAGAACCAATGCCACCATCCCTATCAAAAATATCTAATATATTGAGGATGTGGGCAGCTCGACGCTTTTCGGTTTCTAATGAACTTTCAGTGTCGCGTATCTTGATGTAAGGCACCTTTATTTCTTCACTGACGAAGTGATTTGAATTACTAGCGATAATGTATGCCTCTAAAGCCATGCCATAGTTACTTTCAAATAAGGTTCCTTTTTTGTCTGCAACCTTGACATGTTCGACGAGCTGAATAGGAGAAAGAGAACCAGATACAAATCGTTTATATACTTCAGGCTGTTTCACTTTTAAAACGATAAGTAGACCTAAAAACAATGGGAATAGCTTATAATTTGATGGGGTTGTTCGTATCGACAGACTTAATAATGAGCAGCAATGAGTTTGCTCACGCAGAGTTAATTGGTATATATCAAATAGCTCAGTAAATATCTCTAGAGCCTGCTCTCCTTCATATCGTGTACTTTCTGCTTTTTTTGTTGAGAAGTAATCTCTGAATGCATACTGGGCAAATAATGCATTAACAAACTTGCCTTTTTCTGGGGATGGCAAAAGATAATCAAAGTCAATAAAGCGTCTTAAATATCCATTTACATTGATGTCTCTCCCATAAACGGCTTTGATTGAATTGCCTAACTGCTCCTTGTCTGCACCTAAAACAAAGATAATATTGGATACATTGAAAAAATGCTTGGCTTTTTCAAGTGTTTCAATGGAATATGTGGGGCGACATCTATCGAGTTCATCAATAATAAATACTAGTGGTTTGTTTTCTTCAGTTGATATACTCTCTGCAAATTCTGAAAGGTGTTGTCTAAATACGCCAAGTGTCTTCTTAGCACGTTCATATTTTTCAATTTGATCCTTTGCAACTGATTCAGCGAAAGAGCTAAGCGCTTGTTCTGTCATTTTATCTAAATCAAGGACTCCAGCTGTGGCCAATTTAGCCGCAATAGGGATAGATCGCTTAACAAGACCTAATCCTACTTGTTTTGCTTTCTCATAATATTCTCTTGCTTTCCCTTCATTTTCGGAGGCATCAAGATTTGCCATGAGCGAACCTATTTCACCAATCAGAGACACAAAAGCATCATCTGTAAAATCATTTTCCCAAGCATTAAAATAAAGAGTTGGTATATTGTTATCTTTTAGGTGCTGCTCCCACATTCGTAAAAATGTTGTCTTGCCTTGTCCCCATGGAGCATCAATGCAAATAACCATTGGCTCTTTTGACGACAGTACAAATTCAGTCAGAATTTCTGCGCTTTCTTTACGGTCGAGTTTGTCGTTGGCAAAAGGATTGCCTGCGATAATTTCAACATCTTGTGCTTTAAGTATCATCATACCACCTAATATTTATAACTAAATTTGGGACACATATGGGGCACGCATCAGTTTCACTATAAAAATGAACGGGTATTGAGAATGCCCATCTCGTATGTTGGGGTAAAAATCGTAGACAGGTGTTGAACGTAGTGAAGCCCAATGTTTACCGCGAAATGTATCGATAAATTTTATACCGATCGACCCCATCCATATGTATCCCGCTCAGGTTGGCGGGATAATGCTTGTCTGTTGGGCTTCGCGACGCTCTGCTCCAACCTGCAAATACCACGCTACCGCCCCTGAATTCCAGCCTCCAGTCTGCTGCTTGTTACCTGTGGTGTTGCTCTGGCCTGGCTCATGGCTGACTCCGACGAGAAGGTTGCCAAACGGCAATGTTACCGAACGGGGCTGGGGAAGGAAGCAGGAGATGCTAGCTTTCTGAGCAAGATCAATAAATTAATAAACATAGGGTAGTTATGGGGTGTCTCAACATCGACAACGCATCAGGGCAGGGTAGTGAAATCGGATAACCACCATGTTGAGTGCTGTGCTGCACAGCGGTCATGTAGAGATAGCCGCAAGGGCAAGTCGGTGATGCGTGGGTGGACACGGGCAGCTCACCGCCCTGTGTGAGCGGGGCGCGATCTAATTGGGTCAGATCCGTTCTCCCCACAAGATATGAATGGGCCCGCTGTCGGTGACGACAGGGGCCCGTCTTTATTGTTAGCGCACGGTCTTGGGATCAGCGGGCGAGTACAACCCGTCCGTTGGCGAGTTGCTCGCTGAGTTGACGGGGGGCGGGCTGCTGCTGGAACTGGCGCACCAGCCGATCCAGCTCGCTCAGCTGCCGCACCAGCTGAATGATGCCGTGCACGGCATGCTGGCTGCCCTGGCTTGAGTCATCGGCCAGGGTCTTGATGCTGAGCACGTTGCGATTGATGTCGGCCGTGACCTGGGACTGCTCTTGTACCGCCTGGGCTATCTGGCCACTGCCGGAGGCGACCTGCTGCAGCATGCTGTTGATCTGCTGCAATATGGTGCCGGTGGCTGAGGCCTTCTGCTGACAGCTGGCCGAGAGTTGCCCCCCTTTCTCCATCGCCTGTTCCGCATTGCCCGCACTGGCCTGCAACAGGCTGATCATCTTCTGGATCTCGCCGGTGGATGACTGGGTCTTGATGGCGAGCGAGCGGATCTCGTCCGCCACCACGGAGAAGCCACGGCCCGCCTCGCCGGCCCGGGCCGCCTCTATGGCCGCGTTGAGGGCGAGCAGATTGGTCTGGTTGGCGATGCTGTTGATCACATCGAGAATGCCGTCTATATCCCGGCACTGCCCCGCCAGGGTGTGGATCACCGTCTTGGAGGTGGTGATCTCGTCATGCATCCCCTCGACCGCGCCTATGGTATCCAGCACGCTGCGGTTGCCCTCCTTGAACAACTCGGAAGTCTCGTCCAGCAGGCCGGAGGCGGCGGTGGAGCTGTGAGAGACCTCCCTGATCGACTCTGACATCTGGGTGATGGCGGTGGCGACCAGGTTGGTCTCGGCCTGCTGCTGTTGCAGGTTGCTGGTGATGGACTCTGCGTTGTGCAGATCCCCTTCTGCGGCCCGCAAGATTTGGGCGCAGGTCTGCTGGGTGCGGGCCAGCACGGCATTGAACTCGGCCCGGTTCATCAACATGGCGAGCTCGATGGCGGCCAGGTTGTCGACCTTGTTGGTGTAGAGCAGCTGCATCAGCGGGTTGTCGAAGCGGCTGCGGGCCATCTTGTCGAGTTTGCCCAGGCGACGGGCCAGGGCATGGGTGATCATGGCTGCCAGCAGCAGCGGTACGGCCGCCAGTGCCAACGGCCAGCCCGCAGCCTGCTCGTACCCCAGCGCGACCATGGCCGCCAGACTCAGCAGCAGGCAGAGCGTGACTGCCTGCGTGTGGGAGAAGGTTGGCAGCCTGAGGGCCAGGGGAGTCTTGTCATTGCGCAGGTCGGCATAGATGCGCTCGGCCCGCTGCTTGATCTCCTCGCTGGGGGCCGTGCGCACGGACTGGTATTCCACCACCTTGCCGCTGGCATCCTTGATGGGGGTGACGAAGGCGCTGACCCAGTAGTGATCGCCATTCTTGCAGCGGTTCTTCACCGGCCCCATCCAGCTCTTGCCGTCCTTGATGTGATGCCAGAGATCGGCGAAGGCCTGCTTGGGCATGTCCGGATGGCGCACCAGGTTGTGATGCTCACCTTGCAGCTCGTCCAGGCTGAACCCCGCTATGTTGCAGAACTCCTCGTTGGCATAGGTGATGCGGCTTTCCAGGTCCGTGGTGGAAATAAGACTCTGGTGCTCCGGGTAGAGACGCTCACGCTGGGTAACGGGTTGGTTGACTCTCATTGTGTGGTCCTGCACGCGGTGATGGGAAAGATGTATGGGCAGTGCAAGTTATGCACCATGGCGCCATGGGTGATGATGATTTTGTTAGTAGTGTGTTTATCCGACCAAAATGGTCAGATTTTGCGGCAAATCCGGATCAGGAGGGGGTGGGCAAGGAGATCGATTCGCATTTCGAGAATCGATTTGGCAATGAGCGGGGAGGCATTTCGCAATATGGTGCGGCTGGCGTGCCACAAGGGAGAAGAGAAAGGGGGCCAACAGGGGCCCCGGGGTTCAGACGGCGGCAGTCGGCGGCACTCTCTCCAGCTCGGACTCGGGGGGCTGCATCATGGTCTCTATCTGCAGCCCCTGCACCAGCACGGTTTTCAGATCCTGCAGGTACTCCTCCAGCGGTGGCTCCTGCAACAGCTGGGCGAGCTCGTTGCCCACCGGGGTCAGCCGGTAGTAGAGCAGGGTGATGTTGGTCTGCTTACGATGCAGGCGCCAGCGCTGGTCGCCAAATGCCAGCTCGACCCCGTCGGCGGGCAGCGGACCGGATTCCAGCTCTCCCTTGTGCAGCAGGCCGAGCTCGAACAGCTGCAACAGGGCATTGTAGGGCAATCGGTATTTGCCCAGACCAAGCCGGGTCACCTTGGCGCGGCTGAGCAGGCTGGCGCCCTTGTGCAGCCCCAGCAGCAGACGCTGCTCATCGCTGCCCGCATAGTGGCAGGCGAGGGCGCAGATCCGCTGGAACAGCTGGGCCTCGCGCTGGGTCATCTCCTTGAGGGTGGTGAGGGCGCGAATGGAGAAACGGCCGGGAGTGGCGATCTCGATGGCGAAGATGCGGCCCCACAGCTGCTGCATGGGGACCATGCTGATGTCTTCCGCCAGTTGCAGGAAGCGGGTCAGCCAGTCGCTGTCCATCTCGCCGCCGGCGGCCGTCTCCTCGCAGTGGCGGGAGGCCATCACCATGATGGCTTCCAGATTGCGCTGGCGAGCGGCCTGATCCGCCAGATGGCGAAAGGTGGCGCGCTGTTCGAAGGTGCTGTCGTTGTTGCGGGTGAGCATGCCGTCTATGCCGCGGCTGCGGGCCAGGCGCAGGGTTTGCTCCTGGCTGCTCAGGATGGAACTCTCTTTCTTGGGCGGGGGCAGGTCAGCCATGCTGGCTCCGTGATCGCAAGGTCTAGCCTTGAATGTTACTCCAACCGGGATGGCGGGCAATCCCTCAAGCAGGGGCTGGTCCCGGTTTCGGCGGGCAAGGGGATAAAAAAATGGCCTCCCGCGGGAGGCCGTGTGTGCAGGCTCACTGCTCTTCGTAGACGCTGACCTCGCCCGCCTCCATGGAGTAGGAGGCGGTAGCCATCTCATGGCTGGAGCTCATCAGACGCGCATCATGATGTCTGACTTATTCCTCTTCGTAGACGCTGACCTCGACCGCTTCCATGGAGTAGGAGGCGGTGGCCATCTCGTGGCTGGAACTGATGGTACGCATCTTGCCCTTCACCCAGATGGCATCCCAGAGATCATCCACGGGGGCGCCCTTGGGGTAGCTTACATAGACCACCTGGTTGGTGGGGGGCGGCGGCACATGGATGCAGGCGCCGAAGTAGGGCACCAGCAGGAAGGCGGTGATCTTCTTGGCATCCCCCTCCAGCGGCACCACGAACCCCGGGATCCGCACGTCTTGGTTGTCCAGCTTCTGGTTGACCCCGCCCACCGGCTGCGGCACCGAGGAGAAATCGCCATCGTGGCTCACCTGGGGCGGTGGCAACAGCCGTTCCCCTTGCGGGATCAGCACGTCCCAGTCGATGGTCTTGTAATCGGCGGCCAGGGCCGGCAGCGTCAGCAGGCTGGCCAGCAGCGCCACAATTTTCCACTTCATCATCTGTCCTTCTCTCTTTTTATGCGGGCTAGACACGAATGCTCATGCCATCGCTCAGGCTGTAGCGGTAGGCTCTGGCCGCGGGCAGCAGGCCTATCACCATGCCCGCCAGCCATACCAGCCCCAGCAACTGCCATTCGTAGGCGCTCGGCAGCCCCAGGCTCAATTGCAGGCCATAGTGGCTGAGCAGCCAGGGGGTGGCAAGCCCCTGTCCCAGATAGAGCACAGCCACCCCGAGGGCTATGCCTGCGGTAGTGAGGGCCATCGCCTCCAGCGCCAGCAACAGGAACAGGTGGGCGGGGCCTGCCCCCAGGGAGCGCAGGATGGCCAGCTCGCGGCGCCGCTCGTTGAGCCCCGCCAGCAAGGTGGTCAGCATGCCGATGAGGCCCGCCACCACCACGAAGCCGGCGATCACCGAGAGCGCGGTTTCCGCCACGCTCATCAGGCTCCACAGCTCCTGCAGGGCGGCCCCCGGCAGGATCGCCATCAGCGGCTCGCCCCGATAGGTGTTGACGCTGCGCTGCAGCTGGAACGCCAGTATTCGATTGCTGAGACCCACCATAAAGGCGGTGATGGTTTTGGGTGTCAGATCCTGCGCCAGCGCCTGTTCGGCGGTCACGTTCTTGCTGTGCCTGCCCGTGTCCCAGCCCAGGTGGATCGCCTCTATCCCGGCCAGCGGCACGTGGATGGTGCGATCGATGGGGGTGCCGGTCGGTGCCAGTATCCCCACCACCTTGAACGGCAGGTTGTCGTGCTGGCTGAAGGAGGTGTTGCCTGCGCCGTGGGCGATGACGATGGACTGATCCAGCTTGTAGCCGAGCCTCTCGGCCACCTGGGCGCCGAGTACCGCCTCGAACGGCGTGTCGAACGGCCGCCCCTCCCGCAGTTGCAGCGCCTGCTGCTGGCCGTACTTCAGATGGGTGAAGTAGTCGCCATTGGTGCCGAGCACCCGAAAGCCCTTGTGAGAATCACCGAGGGAGATAGGTATGGTCCAGGCGACGCCGGGTTTGGTCTTGATGGCCTGATAGGCCTCCCAGCCCACGTTGTTGGTGGGGTTGCCGATGCGAAATACCGAGTAGAGCAGCAGGTTCACCTGGCCGGAGCGGGCGCCGACGATAAGATCGGTACCCGAGACGGTGTTGGAGAAACTCTCGCGGGCCTGGGTGCGCACCCGCTCCACCCCGAGCAGCAGGGTGACGCTGATGGCCACCGCCAACAGGGTCAGCCCGGCGGTGAGGCGACGGGCCCAGAGACTTTGCAGGGCGAGCTTCAGCATACCGGCCTCCGGTGTTGTGGCTGGGATACACCCTTTGGTGCGGGTCTGGTCGGGTAGATGGCACAGCTATTGGGATTCAGCATATGGCCCTCCGGTTGAGCAGTTGCAGATTCTCCACTCGCGGGAAGAGCGGTTCGAGATAGGGATCGTGACTGACGAAGATGAGGGTCGACCCTTGCTTGTCACACTCCTCGAACAACAGCTTGATGAAGGCGGCCCGGTTGTCGGTATCCAGGGCCGAGGTGGGTTCGTCGGCGATCACCAGCGGTGGCGAGCCGATCAGCGCCCGCGCGGCGGCCACCCGCTGCTGCTGGCCTATGCTGAGGGCGTGGACGGGTCTGTGCAGCGCCTCGGCCGGCAGCTGCAGCTCCGCCAGCAGGCGGCGCGCCTCCTGCTCGGGACTCCCCTGAAGACGGGCCCGCTTCTCGGGCGAGAAGGTGAGGGCGGCGGTGACGTTGTCCAGCACGGATAAAAATGGCAGCAGATTGAACTGCTGGAAGATATAACCCAGATTGGCCGCCCGGAAGTGGTCACGGGCACGGCCCGAGAGCCGGGCCAATGGCTGGCCCAGCACGTCCAGGGTGCCGTGGTTGGCGGTCTGGATCCCGGCAAGCAAGCCAAGCAGGGTCGACTTGCCGGAGCCCGATGGCCCCTTGATGAACACCCGCTCCCCCTCGCCGATGGCGAGGGCTGGCAGATCGAGTACAGGCTGGTGATCCGGCCAGGCGAAGGCCAGATCGCGGATCTCAACCACGGCTTTTTTCATGGTGTTACCAGCTCAGCTTGTTGGCGGATGGGGTCAGCTCGGCCGCAGTCTGGCCGGTGGGCAGTATGCCCTGCACGCTCAGCTTTTCCAGGCTCGGATAGACGCTGAACAGGGTGGCTTCCAGTCCGGTCAGCTTGGTCGGAGCCTCACAGGTGTAGGTGTACATGGCACCCACATCGGCGTGACCCGCATCATCATGGTGGTGGTCATCATGACTGCTGCCAGCCTTTTCATGGTCATGGTCATGGTCATGGTCATGATCTTCCTTGGCCGCATTGAGTTCCTGCTGGGTCAGCTTGCAGCCGGCCGCCGGGTCGAAGCGAAACAGGGTATCGGCTTGCTTGAGCTGAGCCATGGCCTTGGCGTATTGCGCCTTCTCCTCGTCGCTCTTGGCGGCGTGCTCGAAGCCCACCAGATCGGCGGCGGGAGCCTGCAGCTCGAGCATCAACTGGTTGCCATCGAGCACCAGGTTGAGGTGGCCGTGGCCGTGCTCGTGGGCACCGTGGCCGTGACTCTCATGCTCGTCGTGATTTGCTTGCACGCCAAAGGCGGCTGCCGCCAGTAACAGTGTGACTGCTTTCATCGTTAATCCTTTTGAAACAATTGATAAGAGAAATGTTCAGTGGGAGAAGCAATGAAAGTGAGGCGGGGCACGAATGCGGCACTGGCCTGAAAAGGTGGAATCGGTGGTGGGCAAGGCGATATCAGCTAGCTTGCCGATGACCACATGCGGGACTGGGATGGGCACGTTGGGCGTCAGTGCCAGCTTGCCATCGAGATGGAGGGCGCAGAGGACGCAAGTGTGGCTATGACCGGGCAGGTCGGCTTCCAGCGGGTGTTGTGCCAGCGCCGGTTGCAACCACAACCAGCCCAGCAGCAACAACCAGATTTTCAGCTTGAAACGACCCATAGACCCTTATGAAAGGGGCGCCATCAGCGCCCCTTCTCTCTGATTCAGAGATGGGACTGGATGAGCCCCATCACGGTAGCAATGTTGTTGGCATCGAGCTGGCCATCTTTGGCAAACAGCACCTTGCCCTCTTTATCCAGCAGTATGATGGCCGAGCTTTCCGGCGCGAGATCCCAGGCATTGCGGGCCATGCCCTTGGCATCCAGTACCATGGCGGACCAGGGGAACTCTTTCTTGCTGTCTTCGGCACTGCTCTTCACAAAGCCGGAGGTGCCCCAGATGGCGTCATTGCTGTTGATGATGGTGACCGTCTGGTACTTGTCGTGGGGCAGCTTGGCCGCCTTTATCGCCTCGATCATGGGGGCGTTCAGCTCCTTGGCACTGGAGCGACCCGCGATGTGCTGGATCAAAAAGACTTTGCCAGTCAGTACCTTGCTTTGCCAGGGTTGGTAGCTGACCGCTTTCTCTTGCAGTACCAGCTCACCCTTGTCGCTGATGTTGACCAGCGGTACCTGGGCAGACTCCTTGATGTTGTGAGCCATGACCAGAGTTGGCAGCAGCGCCAGAGTAAGTACGAGATGTTTCATCCTGATGACACTCCTTTTGTTATGTTATAACGATTTTTCACTTGAGGGAATGGGGCAGAACTCATCCTAAACTGATCGGATCTGTTTAAAAAGTGTTAAATAAGCTCGCGAATGAGCCGAGCGGGCCGCCCGCCAGCGCAGACTGCGGCTGGCAAAGGCGGCTAGGATGGCACGCAGTCGATAAAAATCAATTAGTTATCAACTGGTTTGAGGAGTGTGCTTCGGTTGAGCCGGTTGGGGTTCAACCGGCATGGCGGGCGTGGCTCAATACAAGGGTTCGCTGATCAGCGGGATCTTGGCCATGGTCATCTGCTGGGCCAACAGGGGCGAGCCGGTCAGCAAGACGTGGCGCTGATTGCCGATCATCAGGGTATCGCCCTTCAGGCCGCTGTCGGCCGTGATGGCCAGCCAGGCTGGCGAGACGCTGCCGATGCTGATGTTGGGGTATATGATGCTGAGCATGTATTGCGGCGCCAGCTCGGCCAAGAGGCTTGCCATCAGCAGAGCCTTCTCGTCGCTGTCGGCCTTGTTGTCCTGCAAGGCCTGCAGGGGCGGGGCGAAGTGATCCATCTGCTCGGGAGGCGTGGGGATGGCGCTCAGCCACTCCTGCAGCAGACCGACGCTGGTGGCCAGATCCTTGGCGGAAAACTGCTTCGCCAGGGGCCTGAGGTCGCCCTTGAACTGGTAGAACAGCTGGGAGTAGTTGGGGCGCACGCAGGGCAGCTTGCGATTGGCCGGATGCACGCAGGGCACCACCCGCATCTGGTAGAAGGCATCTTCCTGATATTGCTGGTAGGCCTGCCAGAACAGGGTCGACTCCATGCTGTCGTCGTGCAGGGTGAAGGCCTGCTCCAGATTGCGAAACTTGGTGGCGGTTTCGGGACTGGTCTGGTTGATCAGGTTGATGCTGTTGTAAAGGCGCGGGCTTATGTAGGAGTAGAGTGTTTCCAGCGGATAGTTGAGAGAGGCGTCGAGCTGGGTCATCTGGTGGCGACTGGCGGACATGATGCGCTCGTCCGCATTGAGCTGCAGGTGCTTCTGCTGGCCGTCGGCAGACTGCCACTGCCAGCTCAGGTTGACTTCGTTGGCGCCGACCGTGGATGCGAACACTAGACTCAACAACAGACCTTGTGCCAGTTTCATGATGTGCATCCTGCTCGGGGTGATAATAAACAACTAGGTGAGCCGGCCGGATTTGGATGAGCTTAGTTTTGATGATCTGGGTAACAGTCTGATAAGACTTTAAATTTAATTCTGGAAATAAGTCATACAGGAAACCGTCATGAAGCGAATTCCACTGCTGTTGTTGCTGTTGGCCGCCTTGCCTGCAGCGGCGGGCCAGGTGATCGTCAACAAGGGGATGTCCAGCGCGGATACCTTTGCCCTGCGGGACAAGCTGGCGCGGGAACATGAATGGCAGGAGTGGCTGCGTTTCCAGCAGGCAATCAAGTGGCTGGAGGTGTTGCCGGTCAACTGCGAGCTGATGAGTGAGCAGGGCGGGGGTTATCGCTGCGGTGGCGACTATTACCGGCCCTATCGGCAGGATGGCCGTGACATCTATATTCAGGGGGATCCCAGTGGTGTGACGCCGGGTCAGCGCCCGCAACAGCCAATAGAAAAGGCGCCCTGAGGCGCCTTTTTTGCGAGGGTACGCTTACTTGGCAGCGTAACGCTCGGCAGAGGTAACGATCTCGGCTTCGGCAGCAGCCTTGTCGCCCCAACCTTCCACCTTGACCCATTTGCCCGCTTCCAGCTCTTTGTAGCGCTCGAAGAAGTGCTGGATCTGGGCGCGCAACAGCTCGGGCAGATCGTTCACATCCTTGATGTGGTCGTACTGCTTGGTCAGCTTGGAGTGCGGCACGGCCACGATCTTGGCATCTTCGCCAGATTCGTCGGTCATTTTCAGCACGCCGACCGGGCGGCAGCGAATGACGGAGCCGGCCAGCAGCGGGTAGGGAGTCGGAACCAGAACGTCGACCGGATCACCATCCAGAGACAGGGTGGCGTTCACGTAACCGTAGTTGCACGGGTAGAACATAGGGGTCGACATGAAGCGATCAACGAAGATGGCACCGCTGTCCTTGTCGACTTCGTATTTGATCGGGTCGGCATTCTGCGGGATTTCGATGATGACGTAGATGTCGTCGGGCAGGCTCTTGCCAGCCGGTACCAGGTTCAGGCTCATGACGTTTCCTTCAGTGTTGGAGTCAAGTTTGCAGGCCGATATTATAGCGATGTCGCGTCAAATGACCATATTTCAAGGGCACTGTGACCACCTTGGCTGATGCCGTGCTGCCCGGGTCGGCCAAATGGCGGCCCGCTTGTCTGGGTCGATTGACGTCTCGTCGCGCCCGCGGCTTGCGACCCAACCTCAACAGACCCTAGAATGCGCACTCCCTTTACTGGAAAAGGCAGCGGTATGCACATTCACATCCTCGGGATCTGCGGCACCTTCATGGGTGGTCTGGCGGTGTTGGCAAAACAGCTTGGTTATCGAGTCACAGGCTCGGATGCCAACGTTTATCCCCCCATGAGTACCCAGCTCGAGCAACAGGGCATAGAGCTGACCGAGGGCTATGACCCGTCCCAGCTCGATCCTGCGCCGGATCTGGTGGTGGTCGGCAACGCCATGAGTCGTGGCAATCCCTGCGTGGAGTATGTGCTGGACCGCAATCTGCCCTATATCTCAGGCCCCCAGTGGCTGCTGGAGCATGTGCTGCAGGATCGCTGGGTGCTGGCCGTGGCAGGCACCCATGGCAAGACCACCACCGCCAGCATGCTGGCCTGGGTGCTCGAATACGCCAAGCTGGAGCCGGGCTTCCTCATCGGCGGTGTGCCGGGCAACTTCCCGGTTTCCGCCCGTCTCGGTTCCGCCCCCTTCTTCGTCATCGAAGCGGACGAGTATGACTGCGCCTTCTTCGACAAGCGCTCCAAGTTCGTCCACTACCATCCGCGTACCCTGGTGATGAACAACCTGGAGTTCGATCACGCGGACATATTCCCGGATCTGGCCGCCATCCAGCGCCAGTTCCATCACCTGATGCGCACAGTGCCGAGCAACGGCCGGGTGCTGTTCCCGCAGGCAGATGACAACCTCACCGCGGTGCGCAAGATGGGCTGCTGGAGCGAGGTGGAGCTGGTGGGTCAGGACGACGCCAAGTGGAAGGCGGTCAAGCTGGCCGACGACGGCTCCGCCTTCGAGGTGTGGCTGGATGGGCAGAAGCAGGGCGAGGTGCACTGGGAGTGCATCGGCGAGCACAACGTCAACAACGGCCTGATGGCCATCGCCGCCGCCCGTCACGCCGGTGTCATGGTGGAGCACGGCATAGCCGCCCTCTGCCAGTTCAAGTCCCCCAAGCGGCGGATGGAGCTCAAGGGTGAAGTGGCAGGCATCAGCATCTATGACGACTTTGCTCACCACCCCACCGCCATCGAGACCACCCTCGGCGGGCTGCGCGCCAAGGTGGGCAAGGCCCGCATCCTGGCGGTGCTGGAGCCTCGCTCCAATACCATGAAGCTGGGGATTCACAAGGAAGAGCTGGCCGGCTGCTTCGACGGTGCCGACGAGGTGTTCTTCTTCCAGCCGCCCAATATCGGCTGGGATCTCGGCGAGGTGACGGCTCACATGAGCCGACCGGCCAAGGTGTTCAACGATCTGGATACCCTGATCAACCGGCTGGTGGCCGAGTGTCGCGATGGCGATCATATTCTGATCATGAGCAACGGCGGCTTCGGCGGCATTCATGACAAGCTGATCGCTCGCCTCAAGGATTATCACGGTCAACTATGACGTCCTTGATGAGTCCGCTTTGGTTTTCAGGTTCACAGAGGCCCGCATGAATAAACACGTCACCCTGGCGCTGACCGGCGCCTCCGGCGCCCCTTACGCCCTGCGCCTGCTTGAGTGTCTGGTGCAGGCGGACTATCGGGTCTATCTGCTGGCCTCCTCCGCCGCCCGCGTGGTGCTCAAGACAGAGCAGCAGCAGGAGTGGCCGGGCTCACCCAGGGAGCTATCCGCCTATCTCTGTCGCCAGTACGGCGCCAAAGAGGGTCAGATAGTGGCCTGCGGCAAGGAGGAGTGGTTCTCGCCGGTGGCCTCGGGGTCGGCGGCGCCGAAACAGATGGTGGTCTGCCCCTGCTCCATGGGAACCGTGTCGGCCATCGCCAACGGCGCCTCCGACAACCTGCTGGAGCGGGCGGCGGATGTGGTGATCAAGGAGCGCGGCCAGCTGATCCTGGTGCCCCGCGAGAGCCCCTTCTCCGCCATCCATCTGGAGAACATGCTGAAACTGGCGCGACTCGGGGTGACCATAATGCCGGCCGCGCCCGGTTTCTATCATGAGCCGAAAAGCATCGCGGATCTGGTGGACTTCATGGTGGCGCGGATCCTGGATCACCTCGGGGTCGAGCACGCGCTGACCAGCCGCTGGGGTTACGCCAATTCCTGACCTGTGGTGCATCACCCTGCTGGCTGTCTCTCGCGACAGAGCCTGAGCCGGCCGCAAACGGATAAACAAAAGCGGCGCCGACCTGAACAGTCCGGAGCCGCTTGTCATTCACGAGGCGAGTTATGCGGCCTGGATGGGGGCCGTCACGTACTTGAACAGAAAATCGGTCACATCTTCCCGGGACGGGCGTTGTGGCTGATTGATCATCTGCATCATGACGTAACCAAAACCGGTCAGGGAGCGGGCCAGGTCCTGGGCGGACAGCACACTCCGGATCTCACCGGCATCCATGGCGCGTTGCAAATGGGGCGCGATGCGCTCCAATGCCTTGTCCAGCAGCTTGGCATAACGGGGCCAGACCTCTTCCCGCACCGACGAACTCCACTCCAGCCAGATGCTGGCGTGGTCGGGTTGATCGTAGGCGGCATCGACAAACAGCTTCACGTGACGGCGAATGCTGTCGTTGATCGGACCCTGGCCGGTATAGGCCTGTTCCAGCATCTGGTGAACGAAACGTTCGATCTCGGCCAACACTTCATCCACCAGCTCTTCGCGGGTGTTGAAATAGTTGAACACGGTAGCTACCGAGACTTTGGCCTGTTCTGCTATCTCGGCGTGACCCGCACGGCCTATGCCGCGACGGGAGAACACCTCGATGGCACATTCCATCAATTGATTGCGACGAGCTTCCGGAGAAAGCCGGGTTCGACGTCTTATTTCTGCGCGTGGTTCCATAGTTTTTTCATCTAATAGTTATTGATTATGGTGTTTATAGTATTGTCACCGATAATGCCCGAGGGCCTGCTAACTCTATCAATTAAAATAAGCCGATAAAAGCATCACGTATGCCTGACGCCTCTCGGCTTGGATGGTAGAATCCTCGGTTTTGACGTTAATGAACGGCCAAATCCCCTTTGGCCATGAGGGAGTAAGTGATGAAACACACCGTCGAGGTGATGATCTCCGAGGCCGACGTGGCCGCCCGGATCGCCAAATTGGGTGAAGAGATCACCGCCCGTTATCAGGGTTCTGACGAAGTGGTCATGATTGGCCTGCTGCGTGGCTCCTGCGTCTTCCTGGCCGACCTGTGCCGCCAGACCCCGCTGCCCGTTACCCTGGATTTTATGACCGCCTCCAGCTATGGCTCCGGCATGCGCAGTACCCGTGACGTTCGCATCCTCAAAGATCTGGATGACGACATCAAGGGCAAGGACGTGCTGATCGTCGAGGACATCATCGACACCGGCTACACCCTCAACAAGGTGCGTGAAATCCTGTCACTGCGCGAGCCTAAATCCCTCGCCATCTGCACCCTGCTGGACAAACCGTCCCGCCGCGAGGTGCAGGTGCCGGTGGACTGGATCGGTTTCTCCATTCCGGACGAATTCGTGGTGGGTTGTGGTATCGACTACGCCCAGAAGTACCGCAACCTGCCGTTCATCGGCAAGGTAGTACCGCAAGAGTAAGCAAGGTCCAGGAATATCACGGGCGAGGTGGCCGAGCGCCATTTTTTGTCTGCAAGGCGGCCCCGGCCGCCTTTTCTGTATCGAGATGGGATCCGCCATCACAGGGGTTGCAATGAACGCACTGGAAATCAGCGGCCTGAAAAAGACCTATCAGGGGGGCGTCGAAGCCCTTAAAGGCATAGATCTGACCGTCAAGCAGGGGGATTTCTTCGCCCTGCTCGGCCCCAACGGGGCAGGCAAGTCCACCACCATAGGCATCATCAGCTCGCTGGTGAACAAGAGCGCCGGCAAGGTGAAGGTGTTCGGCTACGACATCGACACTCACCTGGAAGAGGCCAAGGCCCAGCTCGGCCTGGTGCCGCAGGAGTTCAACTTCAGCCAGTTCGAGAAGGTGAGCCAGATCGTCATCCATCAGGCCGGTTTCTACGGCGTGCCCAGGGCCGAAGCCAAGATCCGCGCCGAGAAGTACCTGCGCCAGCTCGATCTGTGGGACAAGCGCGACATGCCGGCCCGCACCCTCTCCGGCGGCATGAAGCGCCGGCTGATGATAGCCCGCGCCCTGATGCACGAGCCCAGACTGCTGATCCTGGACGAACCGACCGCCGGGGTGGACATCGAGATCCGCCGCTCCATGTGGACCTTCCTCAAGGAGCTCAACGAGCAGGGGGTCACCATCATACTCACCACTCACTATCTGGAAGAGGCCGAGATGCTGTGCCGCAACATAGGCATCATCGACAAGGGTCGGCTGATTGAAAACACCAGCATGAAGAAGCTGCTCGGCAAGCTGAGCCGCGAGACCTTCATGCTGGATCTGGCACCGGGCTCCGCCGTGCCGAACGTGCCCGAGTTCAACGGCCGCATGCAGGACGAGCGCACCCTGGAGGTGGATCTGGACAAGAGCCAGTCCCTCAACAGCCTGTTCGAGCAGCTGTCGGGCCAGCAGGTGCAGGTACTGAGCATGCGCAACAAGGCCAATCGGCTGGAAGAGCTGTTCGTCAGCTTGGTCGAGGAGGGGAGAAAAGCATGAATCTGACCACTTATTACATCGCCTTCAAGAGCATTCTGGCCAAGGAAGTGAGCCGCTTCACCCGGATCTGGATCCAGACCCTGGTGCCGCCCGCCATCACCATGAGCCTCTATTTTGTCATCTTCGGCAACCTCATAGGTTCGCGCATCGGTGACATGGGGGGCTTCAGCTACATGGAGTTCATCGTGCCCGGCCTCATCATGATGTCGGTGATCACCAACTCCTACTCCAACGTCGCCTCCTCCTTCTTCAGCGCCAAGTTCCAGCGCAACGTGGAGGAGCTGCTGGTGGCGCCTGTACCCAACTACGTCATCATCGCCGGTTACGTGGGGGGCGGCGTGGCGCGCGGCCTCTGCGTCGGCCTCATCGTCACCCTGGTGTCGCTGTTCTTCGTGCCGCTGCAGATCCACCACCTGTTCAGCGTCTGCTTCACCGTGCTGCTGACCGCCATCCTCTTCTCGCTGGGGGGCCTGATCAACGCCGTGTTTGCCAAGACCTTCGACGACATCAGTATCATTCCCACCTTCGTGCTGACGCCACTCACCTACCTGGGCGGGGTCTTCTACTCCATTAGCCTGCTGCCCCCCTTCTGGCAGGGGGTCTCTCAGGTGAACCCCATCATCTACATGGTGAACGCGTTCCGTTACGGCTTCCTCGGCATCTCGGACGTGCCGCTCGGCACCGCCTACCTCATCATCATCGGCTTCATCGTGGCCCTCTACGGTCTGGCCTGGTGGCTCATCTCCCGCGGCACCGGGCTGCGGCACTGAGTCCTACTCAAAACGGGGCGTCCATGCGGGCGCCCCGTTTATTTCTGCGTTGCCTTGCAAAAAATGAAAACAGTGGCGTGAGCCGCCGTCGAACTCATTGCGACTCAGTCGGGAAGGGTTAGAATCTATCTCTCTCTATAAAGAGGTAGCCCATGTCCGCGTATTTGCGCATGCTGGCCAACCTGGCCCTGGGGGGATTCTTCGTGGCCTCGGCGGCTTTCAAGCTGGCATCCCCGGCGTTGTTTATCGAGCAGATCGGTGCCTTCGGCCTGGTCTGGTCGTCGCTGATCCCGGTGGCTGCCTGGGGGCTGATCGCGCTTGAGCTCTGCGCGGGAGTGGCGGTGATCGCCAACCGGCGCTGGGGGCTCTGGCTGGTGATGGCGCTGCTGGCCCTGTTTATTCCGGTGTTGGGCTATGGCGTCGCCATCGGGCTCGACATCGCTTGTGGCTGTCTGGGCCGTGCCGATCTCGGCTCGCTACCACAGGCCATAGTGCGGGATCTGCTGCTACTGACGCTCGCGGGCGCCCTGCTGCGATGCTCCCGCCCCGTTTCAATCGTTAGCAAGGAGTAGTGACATGATGAGATTGCGATCCCGCACCCTGGTTGCCTCGCTGATCGCCGCCAGCTTTGCCCTGAGTGGCTGCGGTGACAATCAGTTCGAGCAGGAGACCAAGCTGGAGCAGGCGGCGGTGCAGCTTGCCCAGGAGGTCCAGCAGGGGGGCTATCAGCTGTTGACCGTGGCCGAGCTGAAGACCCGGATGGACAAGGGGGAGGAGCTGGTGATCATCGACACCATGCCCTATGAGGACGCCTTCAAGAAGGAGCACATCCCGGGGGCCAAGAACTTCGTCTTCGTGAAAGAGGCCAAGTCAGGCGACAACTGGAGCCAGATCGTGGAGGGGAGCGGTACACCTGAACAGTTCCAGGCGCTGCTGGGGGACGACAAGACCCGCCCCGTGGTGATCTACTGCGGTTTCGTCAAGTGTGGCCGCAGCCACAACGCCGCCGCCTGGGCCGTGACCCAGGGCTATCAACAGGTCTATCGGGTGCCGGGCGGCATCTTCGCCTGGAAAGGCGCAGGTTACCCCGTCACCGCCGAGTAAACGCGCCCTGCCAACAGGGGCAACACCGCTGAAAAGAAGAAGCCCGCCATTGCGGGCTTCTCTCATATGGCGTGGTCTACAGGGTTAGCTGGCGGCCTGCGGCTGTTCCCGCGTCTGCACCGTCTCCACTTTGGCCAGCTGTTGTTTGCCCAGCAAGCGCTTGGTAATCATAGCCGCCATGATGGAGCCATTGACGTTGAGGGCGGTACGGCCCATGTCCACCAGCGGCTCTATGGCGATCATCACCCCCACCAGCGCGATGGGGAAGCTGAGGGTGGAGAGCACGATCAGCGCGGCGAAGGTGCCGCCACCGCCGACGCCAGCCACCCCGATGGAGCCGAGCGCAATCACCGGTAGCAGAGTCAGCAGGAACAGGGGATCAAACGGATTGATGCCGAGCATGGGGGCAATCATAGCCACCATCATGGCCGGGTAGATGCCGGCGCAGCCATTCTGACCCAGATTGGCACCGAACGATGCGGCAAAGTTGGCTATGCTGCTGGGCACGCCAAGGCGCTGCTGGGTCTCGATGCTGAGGGGGATGGAGGCGGCGCTGCTGCGGGAGATAAAGGCGAAGGTGAGTACGCCCCACACTTCCCGCAGATAGTGCAGCGGGTTCTGGCCGATCAGCAGCAGGATCACCATGTGTACCGCAAACATCGCCAGAATGGCGACATAGCAGACCAGAATAAAGCCGAGCAGATTGAGGATCTCGCTCAGGGGATAGTGGGCCACCACCCGGGCGATGAGCGCCATCACGCCATAAGGGGTGAGCGCAATCACAACCCGCACCATCTTCATCACCCACAACTGCAGGGTATCTATGGCCACGGCGGCGCGGGCACCGGCCTGCGGGTGCTCCGCCTTCATCTGCAGCAGGGCAACCCCGGCCAGCACGGTGAAGATCACTACCCCGATCACCGAGAGGGCGCGGCTACCCGCCATGTCGGCGGCAAAGTTGGTGGGGACCAGCGAGAGCAGCAGGGCGGGCAGGGTCTGGGCGCTGTCGATGGTGCTCATGCTCTGTTGCAGGGCGGCGCTGTCGCTGCCGTGGCTCAGCAACCCCTCGGCGGTGAGGCCGCTCAGGTGGGTGATGGTCATCCCCACCACACCGGCAATCATCACCAGGGTCAGCATGGCGCCAATCAGCAGGGCGCTGATCTTGCCGAGAGACTGGGCCTGCTCCAGCTTGTTGATGGCGGAGAGAATGGAGGTGAACACCAGCGGCATCATCACCACCTTGAGCAGGCTGACATAGCCGCCACCGACGATATTGACCCACTCCAGGGTCTGCTGGACACCGGCATCATCGGCCCCCCAGCCCAGTTGCAGACCGAGGCCAAACAGCCCTCCCAGCACCAGACCGGCGAGCACCTTGCGCGACAGCGGCACCCCGGCGGGCAGCCGGGTCAGGGCGAAACAGAGCAGACAGAAGAGCAACGAAGCAAACAAGGTAAACATAAATAAACACCTGTAGCGGCCGTCAGGGCCGATTGTGGACAGAGAGAGCAGAGGGTGCGAGCAGGGTCGCAAGGGAAAACGCCGGATCGCGGGCGTGAAAAAGCAGCGGACGCCCGAAGGGGCGTCCGCTGGCAATCAGGGGAATTACTTCTTTACGGGGGCGTCGTACTGCTCGGGTTCGTCGCTATAGACACAGACGTTCCACTTGGCGGCCAGCCCCTCATCGGCCAGGCAGTAACGTTCGAAGAAGGCTTTGATTTCCGCGCGCTGGCAGTGGGCCTCGAAGCTGGCCATATCTTGCCAGATCTCGTTGAAGACGATGGGGAAGCTCTCCCCTTCGGCAAACGGACTGGCGATGTGGCGGGTCACCCGATACTGCAGACAGCCATCTTCGCGCAGGGTATTGGGCTCGAGGGCCTGCAGCACCTGAAACAGGGCCTGTTCCTGACCGGGCTTGGGCAGGAACTGGGCGATGCAATAAACCTTCTTGGACATGAGACTCTCCTGGTTGTGGCTGATTCAGGCTTGCTGAAGCGTGACCACTCGGTTGTCGATGAGGCGGGCCTTGCCGAGATAGGCCGCCATCAGGATCACCAGTTGCTGGCTCTGCTCGGTGGCGGATTCCAGGGTCACGGCATCGACAATGTCGATGGCATCGGTGCGAAAACCGGCGTTGTCGAGGCGCTGGCTGGCCTGCGCCACCAGGGAGGGCAGGTGGTGATCCCCCGCTTCAATCTCTCCGGCGATCCAGTTCATGGTGCGTGCCAGCTCGGGGGCCAGCGCCCGCTCGGCCGCGGTCAGATAGCCGTTGCGCGAGGAGAGCGCCAGCCCGTCCTCGGCCCGCACCGTGGGCACGCCAACGATCTCGATGGGCATGGCCATGTCGGCCACCATCTTGCGAATGAGCGCCAGCTGCTGGTAATCCTTCTGGCCGAAGCAGGCCACGTCAGGCTGCACCAGGTTGAACAGCTTGGTGACGACGGTACTGACGCCACGGAAGTGCCCAGGACGCAGCGCCCCTTCCAGCAGACCGGAGAGACCCGGCACCTCGACGAAGGTCTGGCTGGCCAGCCCCTGCGGATACATGATCTCCGGGGTCGGGGTGAACACCAGATCCACGCCGGCGCTCTCCAGCGCGGCGCAATCCTGCTCCAGGGTGCGCGGATAGTTGACGAGATCCTCCGCCTTGTCGAACTGCATGGGGTTGACGAAGATGCTGACCACCACCTTCTCGGCGTGGCTGTGCGCCTCTTTCACCAGCGTCAGGTGTCCCTGATGCAGGTTGCCCATGGTGGGCACGAATGCGATGGCACGCCCTTCACGGCGCCATTGGCCGATCTGTTCACGCAGAGCGGCAGGATTGTTAACGACCAACATCGGCAGTTCACCTTCGGAAATATCAAACAGAGGAAACGGGTTGCATCGGCGGGAAAGGGATGGCGAAACGGGGGCCTGTGCCCCCGCTCTCATCCATACCGCCGGATCAGTTGAAGCAGTGTTCGGGGCCGGGGAAGGTACCCTCGCTCACCTGCTGCACATAGAGCCGGATGGCGGCATGCATGTCACCGGTTTCGGCCAGGAAGTTCTTGGTGAACTTGGGCACGTAACCCGAGGTGATGCCAAAGGCATCGTGCATCACCAGGATCTGGCCATCGGTGGCGGGACCGGCACCTATGCCGATCACCGGGATGCGCAGCGCCTTGGTGATGCGCTCGGCCAGGGCGACCGGCACGCACTCGAGCACCAGCATCTGGATGCCGGCTTCCTGCAGGCAGAGCGCCTGGCGGTAGATCTCCTGGGCCTGGAACTCGTCGCGCCCCTGCACCTTGAAGCCGCCAAACACATGGACGGATTGCGGGGTGAGGCCGAGGTGGCCACAGACAGGCACGCCATTGCGAGTCAGGTGGCGAATGCTGTCACACAGCCAGTCGCCCCCTTCCATCTTCACCATGCGGGCACCGGCGGCCATCAGGCGAGCGGCGTTCTGGTAGGTCTGATCCGGGGTGGCATAGCTCATGAACGGCATGTCGGTCACCACCAGCGCATTGGTGGTGCCGCGCACCACACAACGGGTGTGATAGACCATCTCATCCATGCTGACCGCCAGCGTGTCCTGGCCCCCTTGCAACACCATGCCCAGCGAATCGCCGATGAGCAGCACGTGGGCGCCCTCGTCGTCGAACAGCTTGGCGAAGCTGGCATCATAGGCGGTGATGGCGGTGATGCGTTGCCCTTCCTGCTTCATCTTCAGCAGGCTGGCGGTGGTGATCTTGCTCATAACGTTGCTCCTACTCGCCGCGTGTGTCCGTGAGGATCACAAGGGCGTCGATGGCTCTGCTCATCAGGGTTCCCCAAGTGCTGCCACGGGGGCAATGATGGCAAGATCATTGTGCGGGCAGCGGGCAACCAGTTGTGCGAGCGGGGTGCCGCAGGGCAGCACCAGAGCGGGCGCAATCTCGGCAAGGGGTAGCAGCACGAACTCCCGCTCCTTCATGCCGTAATGGGGAACGACGAGGCGCTCATGCCTGATGATCCGATCGCCATAGAGCAGCAGATCGAGATCCAGGGCTCTGGGGCCCCAACGTTCATCCTTGCGCACACGTCCCTGTTCCAGCTCGATTTTTTGCAGTTGATCCAGCAAGGCCAGGGGGCCGAGCCGGGTGTTCAGCCGCACCACGGCATTGACGTAGTCCGGCTGATCCGCAGGGCCCATGGGGCGACTGCTGTAAAACGAGGAGGCCTGTTGCAACTCGGACTCCGGCAGCGCCGCCAGTGCGACCACGGCGCGGCGGGCCTGGCCGAGCGGATCAGCCAGATTGGAGCCGATGGCAACGAAGACCTCGGTCATTACTCGGCCGCTTTCGGCTTGCGACGACGGGGGCGACGACGGTTGCGGCTGTTGCTGTTGCCGCTGCGCTTTTCGTCGGTCGCAGGTGCGCGCTCACCGCCCCGGGTCGCTTCCCGTTGCAGTTGCGGGCGCACGTCCGGATTGGATTCCACATAGCGTTCCCACCAGCTGGCGAGCTCGCCGAGGCCGCGCTCGACCCGGTTGCGCAGCAACAGGAAGTCGTAGGCGGCGCGGAATTTCGGGTGCTCCATGGCCCGCTCTGGGTGACGACCCTGACGGCGGGTCAGTCGCTGTTGCAGGGCCCAGATGTCGCGCACATCCGTGGTGAACCGGCGCGGTACGGCGATGATCCGCACCTGGTTGTCCAGCACCTCGTTGATGGCCAGCATGAAGGCGTCGTGCCAAGGCAGGCCGCTCTCGTTTTCCAGCACGCGGGCGCGGGCTTCGACACAGCCCCACAGCAGGGTGGCGTAGAGGAAGGCCGGGGTGACTCGCTTGTCTGCCCGCACCCGGGTGTCGGTATCGAGCAGCGCCAGTTCGATGAACTGCTCGAACGGCGAGGTACCGTGGGGGGTGAACAGGGCGGCCACCTGCGGGAACAGCGGCTGGAACAGCCCGTATTCGCGCATCAGCTTGTAGGTCGCCAGGCCATCGCCAGCCAGGAACAGCTTGAGGGTCTCCTCAAACAGGCGGGCGGCGGGGATGTCCTGAAGCAGGGATGCCAGCTCCTTGATGGGGGCGGCGCTGCGCGGGCTTATGGTCATGTCCAGCTTGGCGGCGAAACGCACGGCGCGCAGCATGCGCACCGGATCCTCGCGATAGCGGGTCTCGGGGTCGCCGATCAGCTCCAGCTTGCGCTGGGCGAGATCCTCGATGCCGCCCTCGAAATCGTGCAGGGTGAAATCCCTGGCACTGTAATAGAGGGCGTTGACGGTGAAATCGCGACGCTCGGCATCCTCTTCTATGGTGCCGTAGACGTTGTCGCGCAGCAGCATGCCTTCATCAGACTGGGCCGACACATGCTTGCTGGTATTGACCTGATGGTGGTGACCCCGGAAGGTGGCCACTTCGATCACGTCACGACCAAAGACGATGTGGGCCAGGCGGAAGCGGCGGCCGATCAGGCGGCAGTTGCTGAACAGCGCCTTGATCTGCTCCGGCGTCGCGTTGGTGGCGATGTCGAAATCCTTTGGCGTCTTCCCGAGCAGCAGATCCCGGACACCCCCGCCGACCAGGTAGGCATCATAGCCACCCTTGTTCAGGCGATAGAGCACCTTGAGCGCATTCTCGCTGATCTCTTTGCGCGAGATGGGGTGCTGGTCACGGCTTAAGGTACGGCGTTGCCCGGTTACGTGGGCCGGGATGGGAGACTCCACCGACTGCTCGCCGTCTTCCTTGCCGAGCACCTTGCGGCAAAAGTTTGCGATCTGGGAAAAAATGGTACACCTCTTCATGACTTCAAATTGACGGGAGGCCAAAAAATAGCGGCCTATCATAGCTCAGGCCTGACCAAATGAAAAACGATGTGGTTCATTCAAAAAGTTCAGGCTTGGCTAACCAAAAAACTGTGTTGTCCATGTCAGCGCGCTCAGGCCTGACCCAATGCAAAGCCCGGCGTTCCCTGTCCCAGGCTGATCTTCTCTCTGGCTGGAACCCGGTCGAGCCGCCAGTGGGCAATGCCCCAGCCGATGATCTCGTCAATGCGGCTCGCCATCAGCTCGGGGGGCGGGCACTGGCCGAGAAAGTGCAGCGCCTGCCACAGGGCCGGCCTGACCTCGTCCAGCGCCAGTGCCGGCGCATGGTTCTGCTTGGACAGCTTGTGGCCATCCGCCAGCACCGCCAGTGGCAGGTGCACCCAGGCGGGTACGCTGGCCCCCAGCGTCTGGTAGAGGGCAACCTGGCGCACCGTGGGCTCCAGCAGATCGGCACCGCGCACTATCTCTGTGATGCCGCTGTCCATGTCGTCCACCACCACCGCCAGGTTATAGGCGTAGAGGCCATCCCGGCGGCGTATGATGAAGTCCTCTTCGGCCAGCGCCGCAGGAACCGCAATGCGGCCCTGCAACCCATCCTCGAAATGGTAGACCGGATGGTGCTGGCGCAGCCGGGCGGCGCATCCCTCGGCCCCGAGACCAAGATCGCGACAGTGGCCGAGGTACAAGCCGCCGCCCGCCATGATCTCGCGCCGGGTACAGCGGCACCAGTAGAGATCGCCAGCCTGATAGAGCTGCCCGATGATCTCGTCATAACGACCATGACGCCGGCTCTGGTACATCACTTCCCCATCCCACTCCAGGCCATGGGCCGCCAATGTCTGCAGTATGAGCGGGGCGGCACCGGCCATCTCCCGCGGCGGATCTATGTCTTCGATCCGTACCAGCCAGCGTCCCTGTTGCGCCCTGGCCTGCAAGAAACTGCCGAGCGCCGCAATCAGGGAGCCAAAATGGAGCGGGCCTGACGGGGAGGGGGCAAAGCGACCTGTATAGGGGCGAGTCTGGGGTGACGGGACTGTATTCACGGGCATGGCAATCAGGGCAAGCGATTCATTGAGGCTGCATTCTGGGACGCCCAGACCAAAAGCTCAATAAAAAAGGGAGCTCGCAAGCTCCCTTTTTTCAGTTATGCCAGTGGTCGGTATCAACCGGCCATCTGTTTTTCCTTGATTTCAGCGAGTGTCTTGCAGTCGACACAGAGGTCGGCTGTCGGACGGGCTTCCAGACGACGGATACCGATCTCGATACCGCAATGCTCGCAGTAACCGAAGTCATCGTCTTCAAGCAGCACCAAGGTCTTCTCGATCTTCTTGATCAGCTTGCGTTCACGGTCGCGGGTACGCAATTCGAGAGCGAACTCTTCTTCTTGCGCGGCGCGATCCACGGGATCCGGAAAGTTGGCTGCCTCATCCTTCATGTGGTCAACGGTGCGGTCAACTTCCTGCATCAGTTGGTTGCGCCAGGCTCCCAGGATCTTGCGAAAATGTGCCTTTTGTTGGTCATTCATGTACTCCTCACCCGGTTTTTCCTGGTAAGGCGCCACACCCGCAATGGCCAGGGGGCCCAGAGATTTCCTGTTTTCGCCTGTTGGCATGCCCTGTCTCCTAATTCAGCACGCTACCCGTGCCATCCATAAATTGAGGGCGACATCTATAGCAGAAGGGTAACGCGTAGGCAAACAAGCCGTACCAATTATGTTACCCATCCCAACATTTATTCGCTGCCCTCGGGTAGCAGGTGACAAGATTCAAACGGGATAAAATCTTGGGCCACCATGCTCTGCACCCCAACATGGGGTCGATAGCATAAAATTTCAACCCCTGCCGCAATTGCTTGCTCAATAAGCAGACTATAGTGCGGATCTATGTGTGCTGCAGGGCGCATTCTCACTATTCCGGAGTGCAAAACCATAAATAGCAGCACGGCTCTGTGCCCTGCCGCCTTCATGGCCATCAATTCACGCAAATGCTTGGCGCCACGGGTGGTGACCGCATCGGGGAAGTAGCCCATGCCGGCTTGCTCCCGCTCATCGAGCAGAGTCACGGATTTCACCTCTATGTAGCATGAGGGCCTGTGGTCATCCTCCAGCAGCAGGTCGATGCGACTGTTCTCTTCGCCGTATTTCACTTCTGTGCGCAGCCTGGCGTAGCCGGCGAGCGGGGCCAGCGCCCCCTGTTCGATCAGCTCGCGGGCTATCTGGTTGGCGCGCGCCGTGTTGACGCAGATGAAGTGCCCCGCCGGGCTCTCGGCGATTTCCCAGCTGTGGGGCAGCTTGCGCTTGGGGTTGTCGGAGGTGGAGTACCAGACCCGGGTGCCCGGCTCGGCGCAGCCGGTCATGGCGCCGGTATTGGCGCAGTGGATGGTGATCTGCTCGCCATTGTCGAGCAGCACGTCGGTCAGGAAGCGCTTGTAGCGGGAGATGAGCTGCCCGGATTGCAGGGGGGGATCGAAAATCATGATGCTGTTCTCTCTTTTATAGGCAGGAAGCGAGGCCGAGCGACTGTCACGACGCCATCTTCTCTCTGGCGCGCAGGGGCCAGCAGGCGAGCGGCTCATAGCGAACCCCGTCCGGGGTGGCAATGGATTGATAGAGGCAGAAGTGATCCGCGTGCAGCAAAAAATCCGGCGCCGGCAAGGTGTCGGGCGCCTCGCTCGCCTTGCGCGACAGGGTGACGTGGGGACGATAGCCCTGCTCGCCGTTGCCAAGCCCCAGCTTCTCGCCGTGGCGGCGCAGCGCCCTGGCCAGCACGTTCAGCTCGTTCGGCCAGTCACCCGGTCCCACCCAGGCCGCCTTGGCACGGCTGAACCAGCCGGTCTCATCCAGCCTGATGGTCAGCGGCGGACAGTGCTGCCGCTCGGCGGCGGCCATCAGGCGGGCAGTGGTGACCTGATCGGCTTCACCGAGAAAGGCCAGCGTCAGGTGGAGGTTGGCTTCGGGGACCGGCTGGCCCGGCCAGGGGCGCTGGTCACGCCAGTCGATCAGCTCGGGGGCGAGCCGGTGCAGGGGCAGGGCAAAGAAGAGTTTGGCCATTTCTGGGGAGTGTGCCTTTTTACGCTCATGACATGGCCCCCATTCTATGGCAGCCGTGGTGGCCATGTCTCGCCGCAGCGTATCTCGGCGACATGGCCGTGAATGCTATGGCAGTCGTGGTGGTCATGTCTCGCCGTAGCGTATCCCGGCGACATGGCCGTGAATGCCAGGGCAGCCGTGGTGGTCATGTCTCGCTGGCGACATCTGCTCACGGTGGTGGCGGATGCTATGGCAGAATGGGCGCCGTTTTTAAGGTCATCACAGAAGGTGCTCGTCGCTTTGTCCCAACTCCCCATAGTGTCCGTGTTGCCGGCGCTGTTTGCCGCCATCGACAGCCATGCCAGCGTGATCCTGCAGGCGCCGCCCGGCGCGGGCAAGTCGACCCTGCTGCCGCTGGAACTGGTCCGCCAGAACCGGCTGCCAGGTCGCATCATCATGCTGGAGCCTCGTCGTCTGGCGGCGCGCAACATAGCCGGCTTTCTGGCTCGTCAGCTGGGGGAGCAAGTGGGCGAGCGCATCGGCCTGCGGGTAAGGGGCGAGAGTCGCACCAGTGCCCGGACCCGACTCGAGATCGTCACCGAGGGGGTGCTGACCCGGATGCTGCAGCAGGATCCCGAGCTGGCGGGCGTGTCGCTCGTCATCTTCGATGAGTTTCACGAGCGCAGCCTGCACGCCGATACCGCCCTGGCTTTTGCCATCGAGAGCCAGCAGGGGCTGCGGGACGATCTCAAGCTGCTCATCATGTCCGCCACCCTGGATGGCATGGCGCTGGAGGCCCTGTTGCCGGACGCCCCGGTGATCCGTTCCGAGGGGCGCGGTTTTCCCATCGACTATCACTATCGCCCCATCAATCGCCAGCAGTGGCTGGAGCCGCAAGTCGGCGCCGTCGTGCTGGAGGCGCTGGCCAGCGGTGCCGGCAGCGCCCTGGTATTCCTGCCGGGGCAGGGGGAGATAGAGCGGCTCGCCCAGTGGCTGGAGGGACGGTTGCCGGATGACGTGCGCCTCGCTCCGCTCTATGGGCGCCTCGACATGGCGGCGCAGCAGGCCGCCATCGAGCCGGCACCTGCGGGCCGCCGTAAGCTGGTGCTCACCACCAATGTGGCGGAGACCTCCCTCACCATAGAGGGCATACACATGGTCATCGACAGCGGGCTGGAGCGGCGCGCCAGCTTTGATCTGAAAAGCGGCGTCACCCGGCTGGAGACCCGCCAGATCGCCAGGGCTTCCGCCACCCAGCGGGCGGGCCGCGCCGGCCGGCTCGGCCCCGGTGTCTGCTACCGGCTCTGGAGCGGCGAGGTGCAGGAGCGTCTCGCCGAGCAGAGCCCGCCGGACATACTGACCCAGGAGCTGACCGGCCTGCTGCTGGACGCCGCCCAGTGGGGCGCCAGGGTGGAGAGCCTGCCACTGCTGGACATGCCCCCCGCCGCCGCCGTGGCCAGCGCCCAGCGGCTGCTGGTCAGCCTGGGCGCCATGACGCCCGAAGGTGAGCAACAACTTACCCCCGCCGGCCGTGCCATGGCGGCCTTCGGTACTCATCCCCGGCTGGCGCGCATGCTGCTGCGGGCCCGCGCGCTGGAGGCCGAGGGTCTGACAGGGATTGTCGCCGATGCCGCTTTCCTGGTGGCGCTGCTGGAAGAAGATCTGCGAGGATCTGAACGCCTCTGTGTGCTGTTTCACCGCCGGCTTGGCGCCCTGCGGCAGGGGGCGGCCCGCTGGTTCGAGCGCCTCGGTGTCAGGTCTGGCGCGTCACAACGTCAGGCACAGGGGCAGTGGCTGGGACTGCTGTGCGCCCTCGCCTGGCCGGACAGGATCGGCAAATTGCGCAGCGGCAGCCGCTATCAACTCAGTGGTGGGGTGAGCTGCGATCTGGTAGAAGGTCACCCATGCCAGGGACAAGGGGCCCTGATCGCCATCGAGATGGGGCAGAACGATCGTGGCAGTCGCATCTTCATCGCCGAGCCGGTGGAGCTGGACGAGCTGGCGCGCCAGCTGCCGGAGCTGGTGAGCGAGCACCAGTGGTTCGACTGGGACGAACGGGAGGAGCGGGTGCGGGCCGAGCGCCAGCAGGTGATCGGCGAGCTGGTGCTGAGCCAGCGGCCGCTGACCGAGCTCTCCGATGAGCAGAAGGGGCGCTGTCTGCTGCAGGGGATCCGCCGCAAGGGGTTGCATGTGCTGCCCTGGGATGAGCAGAGCGAAGGGCTGCTGGCCCGTCTGCGCTGCGCCCGTGACTGGTTGCCGGATGACGGCTGGCCCGCCATGGACGACGAAAGCCTGCTGGCCCGGCTGGAAGAGTGGTTGTTGCCTGCCCTGAGCGGCATGACCCGGCTGGAGCAGCTGAAGCGGCTCAACCTCAACGATATCTTGCGTCAATCCCTGCCCTGGCCGCTGCCCAGACGGCTGGACGAGGCGCTGCCGAGCCACTTCACGGCGCCGACCGGCAGCCGGGTGCGCATTCGCTATCAGCCGGGTCAGGCGCCGGTGATCCCGGTGCGCATTCAGGAGATGTTCGGGCAAGGCACCACCCCCTGCGTGGCCGACGGCCGGGTGGCGCTGGTGGTGGAGCTGCTCTCGCCGGCCCAGCGGCCGCTGCAGATCACCGCCGATCTCGCCGCCTTCTGGGCCGGTTCCTACGAGCTGGTAAAAAAAGAGATGAAGGGGCGTTATCCCCGTCACTACTGGCCGGATAACCCGCTGGAGGCGATGCCGACCAAGGTGACCAAGAAGAAGATGGGCATCTAGCTGTGATTGGCGCAGCCTGAGCGAACCTGTGGATCACGGCCGTTCGACTAGGGCGCTGCGCGGTTAATCAGCCTGCGGCGCTCGCCAAGACCAATGAGATAATGACTACGCCCGCGATGGCGACATAACGAATAGCAAAGAGGATTCATGGCAACGCAACGACGCAAGCGCGCACCCAAGAAGGTGGCGCCCAAACGCACCATCTGGCGCAAGCTGTTCTGGCTTGGCTTCAAGCTCTCCCTGGTGGTGGCCGCCTTCATGGTGGTGTTTGGCATCTACCTGGATACCAAGGTGCGCGAGCGCTTCGATGGCGAGAAGTGGCAACTGCCGGTGATGGTCTACAGCCGTCCGCTGGAGCTCTACCCCAGCCAGCGCCTCTCCCAGACCCAGATGCTGCGTGAGCTCAACATGCTGAGCTACAAGCAGGTGCGCCAGCCTCACACGCCGGGCGAGTATGCGATCAACGGCAACAAGATCGAGCTTATCCGCCGTCCGTTCGCCTTCCACGATGGCGCCGACGGTGCCCGCGGCCTGCGCCTCACCTTCAACGGTGCGCGGCTGGAGGGGATCCAGTCGCTGGAGAACCAGCGCCAGCTCGGCTACGCCCAGATGGACCCTGTGCTGCTCGACCGCCTCAACACCGAGGATCGGGAGGATCGCCTGCTGGTGCGCATCGCCGAGGTGCCCGACAGCCTGCTGGTGACCCTGCTCACCACCGAAGATCGCGACTTCTATCAGCACGGCGGCGTCTCGCCGGTGGCCATATTGCGCGCCATGGCGGCCAACGTGCTGGCCGGTCGCACCGTGCAGGGGGGCAGTACCCTCACTCAGCAGCTGGCCAAGAACTTCTTCCTGACCCGCGAGCGCAGTCTGTGGCGCAAGGCGCAGGAAGCCTACATGGCGGTGCTCATTGACTATCGCTACAGCAAGGACGAGATCCTGGAGGCCTACCTCAACGAGGTCTATCTGGGGCAGAACTTCTCGCAAGGGGTGTACGGTTTCGGGCTCGCCTCCTATTTCTATTTCGGCATTCCGGTCAACGAGCTGGACATAGATCAGGTGGCGTTGCTGGTGGGGCTGGTGAAGGGACCTTCCTATTACGATCCCTGGCGCTTCCCGGAGCGGGCCAAGACCCGGCGCGACCTGGTGCTCAAGCTGCTGATGGATCACGGCAGCCTGCAACCGGCCGAGTACGAACTCGCCAGCAAGCAGCCGCTCGGCATCATCACCCGTGGCCAGATGAGCTATGGTCGCACCCCGGCCTTCATGGGCCTGCTCAAGCGCGAGATCCAGAGCCGTTTCGGCGCCGATCTGCTCAAGCAGTCCGGCCTCAAGATCTTCACCAGCCTGGATCCCATCGCCCAGCACGCCGCCGAACAGGCGGTGGCATCGGGTCTGACGCTCATCGAGAAGCAGCGCGGCAAGAAGAAGCTGGAGGCGGCCATGGTGGTCTCCGACTGGCACAAGGGCGAAGTGGTTGCGCTGGTGGGGGGACGGGATCCCCGCTACGCCGGCTTCAACCGGGCGCTGGATGCCCGTCGCCAGATAGGCTCCCTGGTCAAGCCGGCAGTCTACCTGACCGGCCTCTCCAACGGCCTGACCCTGGCAACCCCGCTGAAAGATCAGCCGATCCGCATCCGTGGCAAGGATGGCCAGATCTGGACGCCGCAGAACTACGATCGCAAGTTCCGCCAGAGCGTGCCGCTGATGGATGCGCTGGCCAGCTCCCTCAACGTGCCGACCGTCAATCTGGGTCTGCAGGTGGGGCTGGACAAGGTGGTGGATACCCTGCACAAGCTGGGGGTCGAGCAGGAGATCCAGCCCTATCCGTCGCTGGTGCTGGGGGCCGTGGCCCTGTCGCCCATGGAGGTGAACCAGATGTACCTGCCCATCGCCAATCAGGGGCTGACCCAGCCGCTGTCGGCGATCCGCGCCGTGGTCAACAGCGATGGCAGCACTCTCTATCAGCATGATCAGACCGCCAAGCGGGTCACCGACGAGCAGGCCAGCTGGCTGACCCTGTTCGCCATGACCAAGACGGTGAGCCAGGGCACGGCCCGTGCGCTGAATGCCAAGTTCCCCGGCGCCACCATGGCGGCCAAGACGGGCACCACCAACGAGCTGCGCGACTCCTGGTTTGCCGGGCTGGACAACAACGAGCTGGTCAGCATCTGGGTGGGCCGTGACGACAACACGTCCGCCGGGCTGACCGGGGCCAGCGGCGCCTTGCAGCTGTTTAGCGGCTACATGAGCCAGCGTGGCGTCAACAGCCTGGCGCTGAAGATGCCGCAAGGGGTGAGCTGGACCAACTTCTCCCGCGCCAGCGGATCCCGCGTGGTCAGCGACTGCCCGGGCAGCCTGCAGGTGCCGGCCAAACTGGCCGGACTGGCCGAGCCCATGAGCTGTGGCAGCCCCTCACCGCGCAGCGCGCTGGATGACTGGTTCGGCGGCTTCTTCAACTGATAGACGAAACGGGCAGCCCTGGCTGCCCGTTTGACTGGAGTGCATATGACTTTCCCGTTGTTTGACGCCATCCATCATGTGGCCATCATCGCCAGCGACTATGACCGCTCGCGCCACTTCTACCACCAGGTGCTGGGGTTGCCCATCCTGGCCGAGACCCTGCGGGCCGAGCGCCAATCCTGGAAGCTGGATCTGGGCCTGCCCGATGGCAGCCAGCTGGAGCTGTTCAGCTTCCCGGCGCCTCCCGCGCGCCCCTCGAGGCCGGAGGCCTGTGGTCTGCGCCACCTGGCCTTCCGGGTCAGCGAGCTCGACCGCGTCATCCGGCATCTGCAGATCCATCAGATCGAGGTGGAGCCTGTGCGGGTGGATGAACTGACCGGCAAGCGCTTCACCTTCTTCGCCGACCCCGATGGTCTGCCGCTGGAGCTGTACGAAACGGCCCGTTAACCCGTTTGGCTTGTCTGTGGCCATCAGCAAAAAAGCCGCCCGGCGAACCGGGCGGCTTTTTTATTGTGTGAGCAAAAGGGAGTTAAGCCGTGGTCAGCAGCGCCACCGCGACGGCCATCACCACCATGCCGACCCAGCCGATGGGCTTGAGGCGCTCGCCAAACAGCAGCAGACCCCCGAGCGCGGTACCGAGAATGCCGATGGCACCCCAGGTGGCATAGGCGACCGCCAGATCGATCTTGCCGGTGCTCACGGCTTCCGAGAGCAGGGTAAAGGCGCACAGCACCAGCAGGATGCCGAGGAAGCCCCAGCCCTTGTAGCGGAAACCCACCGAGCGGTTGATCGCCATGTTGGCGCCTATATCCAGCAGGGCCGCGCCGAGCACGATAATCAACGGGTGCATGTGGCCTCCTTTATCTTGCTCAGGCTGGCCGTGCCACGTGGGCGGGCAACCGGCTCATCGTGGGTTTCACCCATTGTCACCATAACAATACCCACTATTGCCAGCACCAGACCTATCAGCTCCTGGGTACCTATGTCGTAACCCAGAAACAGGATGGAGACCAGGGTGATCAGGCCGATCCCCAAGCCTTCCCACAGTGCAAACGCAATACCAATGGAGATTGTTTTGGCGGCTTTGGCCAGCAGCAGATATGAGAAAGAGATGAGGATCCACATCGGCAGATAGTTGAGCCATCCGGCCTCGTTCTCCGGGATCAGGGCCATGCTGGAGGTGCCTGCCACCTCGGTCAGGATGGCGCCCGTCAAAAACATGCGAGCTAAGAGCATGCGACTGAATAACATAAAATTTCCTTCTGTGGCTGCGACGAGGGAGATGATAGCCGCAGTGAGACTGGGTGCAGCAATCGCTGAGCGTCGACTATTCAGACGCTGAAGGTTTGCCTTGCCGAGGAGGGGCGAGGTAATGTGAATATAGGATCCTCCGTCATCGGCCCCGGTCATGAAGCTTTATCAGATACAACTCTTTGTCGAGTCCGCCAGCAGCGGCTCCATCGCCAATACGGCGCGCCGTCTTGGCAAGAGCCGCAGTGCGGTCAGCACGGCGATCGCGGCACTGGAAGTTGAGCTTGGCGTCGAACTTTTTGAACGAGGGGCCAACCAGAGTCGATTGACCGAGATCGGCGAGCTGGTGCTGGATGACTGCAAGCGGCTGCTGCAGGCAGCCAACAGCCTCAAGCTCAAGTGCGAGCACTATGCCTCCGGTGCCGAGGTGGCGCTGCGGGTGGCGCGGGATGATGCCATCCCCGAGCTGGTCTGGCGCGACCTGCTGGGCGCGCTGCGCCGCCAGTTTCCAGGCACCAGTATCTCGCTGGTGCTGGCCTCGCCCCCCGAGCTGCCCGCCCTGGTGGAGGAGGGGTTTGTCGATGCCGCCTTCGGCCTCATCACAGAGGAGCAGGAGCGCAGCGGTCTCAACATAGATGTGCTCAATCCGATCCGCACCCTGATGGTGGTGGCGCCGAGCCACCCGCTGGCCAGCCTGAAGCGAGTGTTGCAGCAGGATTTGACCGGCCATACCCAGGTCACCCTCTCCTACGTGGATGAATTTTCGGTCAAGAGCCTGCTCCCCATCGGCGGCCAGCACATAGGCCTCTCCAGCTTCGAGTTGATGCGGGATGCTGTGCTGGACGGGCTGGGCTGGGCCGTGCTCCCTTCCCCCTTGATCCAGAGTCAGCTGCGGCAGGGGGAACTGCTGACCCTGAAACACAAATTCAGCCTGCAATGGCGCGATTATGGCGTCTATCTGTCGGAAAACGCCTATCATGGCAAGGTGCTGGCGTGGTTGAAGAAGGCGATCCAGGCCTATCTGGAGCCTTTCGAATAAGCAGGCAAACCGGGCGTCCCAGGGCCGTTGACGAGGGGCTGAACGCAGCGGCTTCTTGTGATCCATCGCTGCCTGATGGTACATACTGTCAATACACTCATGCAGCGCCTGGAGGCGTGAACGATATGAGCAGTGCCCAAGACAAGGATGAGATCTGGCTGGATGACGACATCATCGAGCTGGACGATGATGAGGTCGTGGTGACCAAGGCGATCAACCCCTGGCAGGTACTGATCGTGGACGATGAACCGGATATTCATCATGCAACCCGGCTGGCACTTTCCAACATTCAATACAAATCCCGTCCCCTCGAACTCCTCAATGCCTACAGTGGTGCCGAAGCGGCCCGTATGCTGCTGGCCAACCCGCGCATCGCCCTGATCCTGCTGGATGTGGTGATGGAGACGGAAGATGCAGGGCTGCGGCTGGTACACCAGATCCGCAACGAGATGCACAACAGCCTGGTGCGGATCGTGCTGCGCACCGGCCAGCCCGGTCAGGCTCCGGAGCAGCGGGTGATCCTCGATTACGACATCAACGACTACAAGACCAAGACGGAACTGACGGTGCAGAAGCTCTACACCACAGTGATCGCCTCGTTGCGCTCCTACGAGACCCTCTGCGCCATCGACAAGAGCCGGCAGGGGCTAGGCAAGATACTTGAGGGGGCGGGGGATCTCTATCACCTTCATTCGCTTCGGGAATTTGCCTCCGGCGTGCTCAAACAGATCAGCGCCATCCTGGATGTGGGCACGGAGGGGGCCATCTGCGTCGAACGTCGGCCGGGCACCCAGGAGCTGGAGATCCTGGCCGCCACTGGTGACTATGAATCCCTGCTCGACGAGGTGCCATTGAGCGCCTTTCCTGCGCTGCACGACTCTGTGATGAGTGCGCTCGCCAACCGCCGCAACCGCTTCGAACACCCACAGGATGCGCTCTATATCGCCGCCCAGAACGGCCGTGAATTTGTGCTTAATTTTACGCCGACCCAGCCGCTCGATCCCCTCGAATGCGATCTGCTGGATGTGTTCTGTCAGCGGATTTCGGCTGCATACGACAACCTTTATCTCTACAACCAGCTGTTGCGCGCCCAGGAGGCGACCGTGGTGGCGTTGGCCGCACTGGCGGAGTTTCGCGACTCGGATACCGGCGAGCACGTGCTGCGGGTGCAAAAGCTGTCCGATGCCATAGTGGCCGAGATGCAGCAGGCGGGGGCCTACCCGGATGAGTTGACCCCCGGTTTTGTCGACATGATCGGCATGGCCAGCATACTGCACGACGTCGGCAAGGTCGGTACCCCTGACCACATACTGCACAAGCCGGGGCGGTTCGAGCCAGATGAGAGGCTCATCATGGAGCAGCATGCGGGCATAGGCGCCAACATCCTCTACAAGGCGGGCGAGATGGTCGAAGGCACCAGCTATCTGTCGCTGGGGGCCGAGATCGCCCGTGGGCATCACGAGCATTTCGATGGCAAGGGCTACCCGGAGCAGCTGGCGGGGGAGGCGATCCCGCTGTCGGCCCGCATAGTGGCTGTGGTCGATGTGTTCGATGCCCTGCTCAGCAGGCGTCCCTACAAGGAGCCCTGGTCGCTGGCGCAGACCATGGAATACATACAGTCCCGCTCGGGCAGCCAGTTCGATCCCCAGGTGGTACAGGCGCTCGATCGGCTGGTGGCACAGTCACGGCTGCCTTATGAGGTATGAACGCGTCAGTCTGAGCGTAAAGAAGGGGCCATCAGGCCCCTTTTACTTTTGTCTCTGTCGCGATGTTTATGCGTTACAGCTAGCGCAGGGCATGGCGTGTTCTCGGTTGTCGCTTTCGAAATGGCAGCAGAAGCAGGCTCAGCAGCAGATCCCCCAGCAAGGCGGCGATGAAGCCTATCGACATGCCACAGATGATGGCCGATTGCTTGAGCGGCACCAGGTAGCTGTAGTTTTGCAGTGTGTCTTGCCAGAGCTGGGCATCGGCGCGCAGCAGCAGGTGCGTCAGCTGCTGATACCAAGGGCGATCCTTGAAGGCACTCTCCTGCAACAGCGTCTGCTGCTGGCTCACCAGATGCTGCAGGCTGGTGGCATCCTGTGCAAACACGGGGTCGGGATTGGTGCGATAGTGGTTGACCAGCGCGGTCAGATCGCCGTTGAAGTGTTGATCCGCCGTGCCCTGAAACGGCACCAGGCTGAGGTTGGCCTGTTGCAGACGCGCATCCAGCCGCTGGTAGTAGAGGTCGATAAGACCCGGTATCTGAACGCCCGCCAGTAAACCCAGGGCAAACAGCATAATGCGAAGGTAGCTGCGCATATTCCTCATCATCTCGCTAAATAAGAGCCCTCATACTAGCCGCAAGCCGGGTTCAGGCCAAGATGGCACACCACCCCCCCTCTGGCTGGTCGTGACAGGACCGAGCTGAGGTCATCCCGGCGGCTTGTCTTGTTTACCCCTGCTTACATTTATGTGATTCACGTCACGATTTTTATGTTCTAAAATATTGCGCTTTTTTGGGGAGAGGAGCGTCTGCATGAACAAGTTTGTGCCGTGTTATCTGGTGGGGGGCCTGATCGCCGTCAGCTGGAGTGTCCTGCCTGCCCATGGTCCCTGGGATCAGTGGGATCTCGCCGTCTTCCATCTGGTCAACGGCTGGCTGGGCCAGTCTCGGCTGTGGGCCGATGCGGTGGCCGTGACCAACAATCGCCTGTTCGATCTGGCGGTGCTGGCCTGTATGGGGCTGATCCTCGCGACTGGCTTCTTCCGCTCCCGTGAGTTCGGTCGCCGCCGCCTGGTGGCCATGGGGATCGTCATGTTGCTGGGAGCCTTGGCTATCAACCAGTTCGGCCATCTGCTGCCGGTCAGCCGGCCCAGCCCGACTCTGACGGTGCCAGATGCGCTGCGTGTCACCCAGCTCAGCGCGATCCCGACCAAGGACTCCTCCAGCGACAGCTTTCCCGGCGACCACGCCCTGTTCCTGATGATCTTCGCCGGCTTCACCCTGCGTTATCTGCCGCGCCGGGCCAAAGTGACGGCCCTCTTGATGGTGCCGCTGTTTTCGGCGCCCCGCATTCTCTCTGGCGCCCACTGGCTGACGGACGTCTATGTGGGGGCCTTGTCACTGACCCTGCTCTGCCTGCCACTCTTGCTGCTGACGGGATTGTCGGATGCGCTGATCCGCTGGCTCGCGCCCCGTTTGCCTTGGCTGCACGAGACGGATTGCGGACAACGGGCCGGTCAGCAATAAAAAAAGAAGGTCGGTGCATGCCGGCCTTCTTTTTGGCTACTTCCCATCGGTGACTGTGGTCGTCGCGAAATGACCATGACTACCACCGATGGCCCCAGGCCTGCTGGCCCTCATAGACAAGTATTAGCAGAGCCGTTCGAGCGCGCCTGCCAGGACTTTCTCCAGATAATCGTTTGCATGGGGTGAATGGTTGATCCCGACCAAGATTTTTTATTTTGACTGCCTTAGAATCGCCGCCCGTTGCTGGAGAACTCTGTATGTTAATTAATCTTTTGCGCCTGATATTCATCATCTGTGCCCTGGCTTTCATCTTCATGCTGGTTCAGGCCTGGTGGCAAAAACGGCGACAGGGATCGCTGGAACCCACCCCGTTCTGGCCCGTGGCTGCCATCGGGTTTGTTGCCAATTTTCTCGATACCCTGGGCGTCGGCAGCTTCGCGGTGAAGACGGCCTGTTACAAGCAGTTCAAGCTGATCGATGATCGCCTGTTGCCCGGCACCCTCAACGGTCAGTGCGTGTTGCCGACCGTGACCCAGTCCCTCATCTTCATCGGTGTGGTCAAGGTGGATCCGCTCACCCTCATCAGCATGATGGTGGCGGCGGCTGTGGGGGCGGCCTGGGGGGCACGCCATGTGGCGTCGTTTGATCGACAGACCATACGGCTGGTGATGGCTGTCTCCCTGTTGGTGGTGGCCGGGCTCATCTTCGCGGGTCTGCTGGGGCTGTTCCCCCTCGGTGGCGATGCCATGGGGCTGACCGGCTACAAGCTGGGCATTGCCCTGCTCGGCAACTTCATCTTCGGGGTCTTGATGAACGTCGGCATAGGCCTGTTTGCCCCCTGCATGACGCTGGTCTATCTGCTCGGCATGAATCCGCTGGCGGCCTTCCCCATCATGATGGGCTCCACCGCCGTGCTCAGCGTCTTCTCGGCGGGCACCTTCATCCGCAAGGGAGCCTTCGATGCCAAGGCGGTGCTGGCGGTGGCCATCTTCGGTCCCATTGGCGTGGTGCTGGCCGCCATGCTGGTCAAATCCATGGACATGGAGATGCTGAAGTGGCTGGTGGCCTTCATCGTCATCTATACCTCCTGGACCATGTACGCCTCCTGGCGGGCTGCGCGGCGCCAGTCCCAACCCCGGCTGGCGGGCGTCGCTGGCTAGCCTGCACGGCGCCGTTTTCGGCGCTGTGCTTGCCGCACCTTGCTGGTTCAGGCGGTGGTGATGCTGACGTGGCCGCTGGCCTTCATCGTCATCTATACCGCCTGGACCAGATGCGTCTCCTGGCGGGCGTTGCGGCGTCAGCCTCAACCCCGGCTGGTGGGCGTCGCAGGCTAGCCTGCACCAGTGCCGCCTCCGCCTTGGCTCCCAGAAACACATACAGCCCCAGTGCCAGCAGCAGTCCCACGGCACACCCCATCACCCCGACCGCAGGCCAGAGCAGCTCGCTCTGGCCGAGGGATCCCTTGAACAGCAGCAAGAGTCCCTCGATGGAGACAGCGATCAGGATGGCGGCGATGAAGCGGGTGATGGTGCGGCGAACTGCGCTGTGGCGGAAGATGTCCTTATGCAGCAGCACCTCCTCCTCCAGAATCGTCTTGCCCAGATCGAACACCGCCAGCGCCAGGGTCAGGAATATGATGGCGCTGAAGGCACCGAGCCGGTTCTGCTGCGTCCCGCACAGCAGCAGGTAGAGCTGCTCCAGCCCATGCCAGATCAGGGTGGCGACGATTAGGAACAGTGCCATGCTGAGCACCACGTACACCGCCTTGAACCAGGGCATGGCCCGGCGGCGTTCTCTGTCCCCCATCAGCCAGGCGATCAGCTGATTGAGGCAGAGCGTCAGCTCCCGGCCATGACCCTGCACCACCAGGCGCAGCTGTGCTTGCGGCGCTGGCACTGGGGGCAGGATCCTCGCAGGCTCATGGCTCTGGCCTATGGTCAGTATGAAGGGATAACCCCTGAGCGAGTCGAGGGGGGCGGTGAGCAGCCCCAGCAACAAGGGGGTCAGTTCGGGTTCGTATTCCTGATAGCGCCGCAGCACATCGATGGGGCTCATCTCTGCCATACACACCTCGGTCAAGTGGGCTCCTGCTGATGGTGTGCAAATAGTGGGCCCGCTTTATGACAGGGATGGCAGGGGTTGTTGCACCAGAGAGTGGCAAACGGGAGGAGGCCACAGGGGGATTGCACCAGAACCGTGACAGGGCCTGGGGTAGGCCTGGCATGGGGCAATGAAAAAGGGCCCGTGAAGGGCCCTCTCACCAAACCGGGTCGGGATTAACCCGCCAGCTTGGCAAAGCTGCGCTCGGCGGCGGCCAGGGTGTGTTCAATCTCCTTGTCACCGTGCGCCAGCGACAGGAAGCCTGCCTCGTAGGCGCTTGGCGCCAGATAGACACCTTCTTCCAGCATCAGATGGTAGAAGCGCTTGAAACGTTCCATGTCGCAGCGGGTCACCTGCTCGTAGCGGGTGATCTCGGTCTCGTCGGTGAAGAAGAAGCCGAACATGCCGCCCACGTAGTTGATGGCAAGCGGGATGCCGTGCTTGGCGGCGGCGGCTTTGAGCCCCTCGGCCACCCGGGCTGTCTTGGCGTTCAGCTGGTCATACAGACCCGGTTCCAGCAGCAGATCCAGCATGGCGAGGCCGGCGGCCATGGCCACGGGGTTGCCGGAGAGGGTGCCTGCCTGATAAACCGGCCCGGTCGGGGCTATGTACTGCATCACCTTCTTCTTGCCGCCGAAGGCACCGACCGGCATGCCGGCCCCTATGATCTTGCCGAGGGTGGTGAGGTCAGGGTCGATATTGTAGTAACCCTGGGCGCCGCGCAGGGAGACGCGGAAGCCTGTCATCACCTCGTCCAGGATCAGCAGGGCGCCGGCCTCGTCACAGATGGCGCGCAGCCCTTCCAGGAAGCCGGGCACCGGCGGGATGCAGTTCATGTTGCCGGCCACCGGCTCGACTATGATGCAGGCGATCTCGCTGCCGTACTGGCTGAAGACTTCCCGCACCGAATCCAGATCGTTGAACACGCAGGTCAGGGTGTGCTTGGCGAAATCGGCCGGCACGCCCGGGCTGTTGGGCTGACCCAGCGTCAGGGCGCCTGAGCCTGCCTTGACCAGCAGGGAGTCGGCGTGGCCGTGGTAGCAGCCTTCGAATTTGACGATCTTGTCGCGACCTGTGTAGCCACGGGCCAGGCGGATGGCGCTCATGGTCGCCTCCGTGCCGGAGTTGACCATCCGCACCTGCTCCATGGAGGGCACTATCTGGCGCACCTTCTCGGCCATCAGCACTTCGATCTCGGTCGGCGCGCCGTAGCTCAGCCCCTTCTCCACCGCCTTGATGACGGCGGCCTTGATGGCCGGGTGGTTGTGCCCCAGCAGCATGGGGCCCCAGGAGCCGATGTAATCCACATAGGCCTGACCATCCACGTCATAGAGGTAGGCACCATCGGCGTGATCGATAAAGCGGGGTGTACCGCCGACCCCATTGAAGGCGCGGACCGGTGAGTTGACGCCACCCGGAATGGTCTGGCGGGCCTGTTCAAACAGCTGATCTGATTTTGACATGGATCATCCTTAATGGGATTTTGGTCGTCACACAGGCGCAGGCGGCCGATTGCGGCTCGGCAGTGAGGGGGCGGTGGAGTATGCTTTGCGCTCTCGTCATCCGGGCCCCAAGCCTGCCCCGTGCTAAATGAAACGGGCCGACTATAGCAGAAAGGCCCTGTGCTGGGCAGCCGGGCGGCATGCCGGATGATCCCCGCGTCTGTCTGCAGACGAATGTGGTTTTTCCAAATGGTGCAATACGTTGGTGCAACAAGAACTCTCCTCCTCCGACCCGCTCTCCTCTTCCCCTGGCTCCGTCTTGCGACGCCCTGCCTTGCTGCGGCTTGTTCAGCAAGACAAGATGCCGCTGCTGGTACTCTTGCTGGCAGCCCTGGTCGGCACTCTGGCCGGTCTGGTGTGCGGCCTGTTCGAATCTGGCGTGCACTGGCTGGCCGGGCTGCGGCTCGCCTTGCTGGCCGATCGCCCCTGGTGGCAGCTCGGTCTGCTCGGCTTTGGCTTCAGCGCCCTGCTGGGCTTTGTCGGCTACTTCCTCACCCACAGCTTTGCCCCTGAAGCGGGCGGTTCCGGCATTCCCGAGATCGAGGGTGCCATGGATGATCTGCGTCCGGTGCGCTGGTGGCGGGTGTTGCCGGTCAAGTTTTTTGGCGGCATCTGCACCCTGAGCTCAGGCATGGTGCTGGGACGGGAGGGGCCCTCGGTGCAGATCGGGGGCAACTTGGGCAAGATGGTGGCGGATATCTTCAGGCTGCCGAAGGAGCACGGCCATGCCCTGCTGGCTGCCGGGGCTGCGGGTGGGTTGGCCGCCGCCTTCAATGCGCCCCTGGCGGGGATCCTGTTCGTGATGGAGGAGATGCGCCCCCAGTTTCGCTACTCCTTTCTGGCCATCAAGGCGGTGGGGATCTCTGCCATCATGGCAAGCCTGATGCTGCAGAACATGAAGGGTCAGGCGCCCGTGATCAGCCTGCCGCACTATGATGCTCCGGCGCTGAAGGCGCTCTGGTTGTTCCTCTTCATGGGGGCCACCTTCGGGGTGCTGGGCTTCGTCTTCAACAAGCTGGTGCTGGCCTGTCAGGATGCTTATCTGGCGCTGCACCGGAACAAACGCCACCGGTTTGTCGCCATCGGCATGCTGGTGGCGGGCACCTTCGGCGTGCTGTCACTGTTTGCCCCCTCGGTAACCGGCGGGGGGACAGAGCTCATTCCCCATCTGATGGGCGGTGAGTATGCGATGGCGACCCTGTTTCTCATCTTCTCCATCCGGCTGGTGGCTACTCTGGTCTGTTTTTGCTCCGGTGCGCCCGGTGGCGTGTTTGCTCCCACCCTGGCCCTTGGCACCCTGTTTGGCGTCGTATTTGGTCATCTGTTTTATGCCGCATTTCCCGAGCTTGGCATAGAGCCGGGCGCCTTTGCCATCGCCGGCATGGGGGCGCTGTTTGCCGCCACGGTACGGGCCCCCATCACGGGCATCGTGCTGGTCACCGAGATGACCGACAACTACCAGCTGATCCTGCCCATGATGATCACCACGGTCGGGGCAACCCTGGTGGCTCAATGGCTGGGTGGGCGTCCCATCTATTCGCAGATCCTGGAGCGAACTTTACGGCTTGCGGCGCGTCAAAAGCGGGGAGACAGCGGTGCCATTGCCAGTTAACTCCTTGTATGTCAGCGCGAATCCGGTCTAGTCGCGTATAGTGAAGGGAGCATGGCCGCTGTATGGCGCAGTAACAAAAGAGGCCTTATGTCCCAGATAGTGAAGTTGTTGGCTGTGCTGCTGATGGGCGCGCTGATCGGGTATTTCGTCGGTAATCGACAGGAACTGGCCCAGAGCAGCCTGTTGACGGTGCAGCAGGAGACCCTGGAGCGGCAGGGCAAGGCGATTGGCCAGCTCAAGAGTGACCTCGGCATCAAGGAGACGCTGCTGGCCACCCAGAGAGCCGCGTTCGAACAACTGCAGCAGACGCTCAAGGATCAGGAAGCCCAGGTGCAGGAACAGAAGCGGCAGCTGGCCTTCTTCGAGCGCATCATGCGACCGACGGGTGAGCAGGTGGGGGTGGTGATCGATAACCTCACCCTGCAGGAGACCAGTATTCCCGGTCGCTATCACTATCGGCTGGCCTTGACCCAGCCAGCCAAGAAGCGCGAACTGTTTCGCGGTCAGGTGCAGATAAAGGTAGAAGGGAGCCTGGGTGACAAGCCCAGCACCCTCGGCAGTCGTGAGCTCGGCATGAAAGTGGGCGAGGGGCGTTACGCCTTGCGCTACTTTCAGCTGCTGGAAGGCAACTGGCAATTGCCGGAAGGCTTTGTACCGGACCGGGTGCGTGTCACTATTGGCAAAGAGGGTCGGCAACCAGCCCAGGAGTTGCTGGCGGAATGGGGGGAGGTGATCAAACCATTGGTGGTTGCTCCGCCTGCGCCGGCACCTGCGGTGCAGTAAGAAGCTTGGTGAATACTTGAACTAAATGGTCGGGTATTGGATAATTTCGCGGTTTCCATGTTTGTGGATTTAACGGTTGTGAGGTCAGTAATGAGTGCAGTAGCAGAAGCCCCGTTGCCAATCCAGATGACGGATGCGGCAGCCAACAAGGTGAAGAACCTGATCACCGAAGAAGAAAATCCCGAGCTCAAGCTGCGGGTCTACATCACGGGCGGTGGCTGCTCCGGTTTCCAGTACGGTTTCACCTTCGATGAGAAGATCAATGAAGGGGACACAGTGGTTGAGAAGAGTGGGGTCACCATGGTGATCGATC
>NZ_CP064746.1:795000-3807500 GCF_028751155.1 Aeromonas bestiarum
AGGTCCCTGAATCGGGATCGCGGACAGTGCCTGGTGGGTAGTTTGACTGGGGCGGTCTCCTCCCAAAGAGTAACGGAGGAGCACGAAGGTTGGCTAATCCTGGTCGGACATCAGGAGGTTAGTGCAATGGCATAAGCCAGCTTAACTGCGAGACGGACAGGTCGAGCAGGTACGAAAGTAGGTCATAGTGATCCGGTGGTTCTGAATGGAAGGGCCATCGCTCAACGGATAAAAGGTACTCCGGGGATAACAGGCTGATACCGCCCAAGAGTTCATATCGACGGCGGTGTTTGGCACCTCGATGTCGGCTCATCACATCCTGGGGCTGAAGTCGGTCCCAAGGGTATGGCTGTTCGCCATTTAAAGTGGTACGCGAGCTGGGTTCAGAACGTCGTGAGACAGTTCGGTCCCTATCTGCCGTGGGCGTTGGATGATTGAAGGGAGTTGCTCCTAGTACGAGAGGACCGGAGTGAACGAACCTCTGGTGTTCGGGTTGTCACGCCAGTGGCACTGCCCGGTAGCTAAGTTCGGAATCGATAACCGCTGAAAGCATCTAAGCGGGAAGCGAGCCCTGAGATGAGTCATCCCTGACCCCTTGAGGGTCCTAAAGGGCCGTTGGAGACCACAACGTTGATAGGTGGGGTGTGTAAGCGCGGCGACGTGTTGAGCTAACCCATACTAATTACCCGTGAGGCTTAACCATACAACACCCAAGAAGTGTTCTGGGCCTTGTAGCAAGTGCGAGACTACTTACAAATTCAGTGATAGCGACCAGGCAACAGCCAATGAGTCGTTACTCACGTCAGCTTTCCGAGATTGAAGTTATTTGCCTGGCGGCCATAGCGCCGTGGAACCACCTGATCCCATGCCGAACTCAGAAGTGAAACGCGGTAGCGCCGATGGTAGTGTGGCATTCGCCATGCGAGAGTAGGACACTGCCAGGCACCCAACATTGAAAGCCTGCTCATCTGAGCGGGCTTTTTTATTGCCTGATATTCAAGCGCCGGGTTGCAATAGCCAGGTGATGCTTTCCTTTTTGCCCCCTCAGCTGTTCATTTCTCCCCCGCATTGTTCCGGATGGCTGCGCCATCCAGCGTCATATATCCCCGTCCATGTCGCTTGTCTGAATATAAAAAGCACAGAATGTGATGCCTCTACCTTTCTTGTGATGCCCGCTCTGCTTTAATTCGTCTGCTCACGTTCGATGGGCCAAGGAATCACAATAATTTGAGGAATGGACACATGTTCAAAAGAACAGTAACGATGATGCTGGCGGCGGGAACCCTGGTATTAGGCGGTTGCGCATCTCATGGTGGTGCAGAACAGGCGGCAGACAACAGCGATTTCGGTGGCAAGTCCATCTACCTGCGTGGGGAGATGAACGACTGGATGGCAACCGATGCGAGCAAGGTGGTCAAGGTCGCTGACAAGCTCTACATGGCCAAAGGCACGCTCAAGAAAGAGTGGGCTCCCTACAAGTTCAAGTTTGCCGACTCCGGCTGGAGCTGTGGCACCAACTTCGGTTACAAGAGCCCGAGTGACGGTGTCGCCGTGCTGGGTGGGGAAGCCGTGCCGGTCAACCCCTGCTCCAAGTATGAAGACATGAAGTTCTCGCCGGATGCGGATGGGGTCTACGAGTTCTATCTGAACATGGCTGGCGAGACGCCGACCGTGTACGTCAAGAAACCCTGAGTGCTTCCTGATCGCTAAATCTTTCAGGAAATGAATCAGTTAAATGCCTCGGCCCAGAAACCTGCTGGCCGGGGCATTTTTTTAGGATAGAATCGGCGCCCTCATGGCAGTAGTTGTACTATATATTGTGTTATTTTTTATAAATGTAACTATTGGTTGTGTTTTTATCGCTGTCATGACGTTGATGCATTCACATAAGGTTGATTGAAAATGGCTAAATCCAACCCGGTGCAGGAGAGTGAACTCGGCTCCCGCCTCATCCCCCTGCAGGAAACGTCCCTCGAGATCTGGGACAGCAAGTATCGTCTCAAGAGCAAGGATGGGGCCCCTATAGATGGTTCCATCGACGAGACCTACCAGCGGGTTGCCCGCGCCCTGGCCGAGCAGGAGTTGGAGCCCGATGCCTGGTATGAGCCCTTCCTGTGGGCGCTGCGCAACGGCGCCATCCCGGCGGGGCGTATCACCTCCAACGCGGGTGCCTTCGAGCACAAGCCGGCGACCTCGACCATCAACTGCACCGTCTCCGGCACCATCGAAGATTCGATGGATGACATTCTCGGCAAGGTGCACGAGGCCGGCCTGACCCTGAAGGCGGGCTGCGGCATCGGTTATGATTTCTCGACCCTGCGCCCGCGCGGCGCCTTCGTCTCGGGTGCCGGTGCCTACACCTCGGGCCCGCTCTCCTTCATGGATATCTATGACAAGATGTGCTTCACAGTCTCGTCAGCCGGTGGTCGCCGTGGCGCCCAGATGGGCACCATGGATATCCGTCATCCCGATGTGATCGAATTCATCCAGGCCAAGCGCGAAGATGGCCGCTTGCGCCAGTTCAACCTCTCCCTGCTCATCACCGAAGATTTTGTCAAGGCGGTGAAGGAGGATGCCCCCTGGCAGCTGATCTTCCCCTACACGGCCAAAGAGGTGGAGCAGGATGGTATTGCGCTGGGCGATCCCGAAGTGGTGTTCTGGGCCGACTGGCCCAACAAGGAAGGTGTGGTCATCAACGCGCTGGGGCAGGTGGCCTGCAAGATCTACAAGACCCTGCCTGCCCGCAAGCTGTGGAACGTCATCATGAGCTCCACCTATGACTATGCGGAGCCCGGTTTCATCCTGATCGACAAGGTCAACCAGATGAACAACAACTGGTTCTGCGAAGAGATCCGCGCCACCAACCCCTGCGGTGAACAGCCCTTGCCCCCTTATGGCGCCTGTCTGCTGGGCTCAGTCAATCTGACCAAGTTTGTGCGGGAGCCCTTCACCGAGCGGGCTGCCTTCGACTGGCAGGCGTTTCGCAAGGTGGTGGCCATCTTCACCCGCATGCTGGACAACGTGGTGGAGATCAACCAGCTGCCTTTACCCAGGCAGCGCGAGGAGATCACAGCCAAGCGCCGTCACGGCATGGGCTTCCTCGGCCTCGGCTCGACCCTCACCATGCTGCAGATAAAATATGGTTCTGCGGCTTCCGTCGCCTTCACCGAGCAGGTATCCCAGGAGCTGGCCATGACCGGCTGGCAGGAGTCCCTGCGTCTGGCCAGGGAGAAGGGCTCGGCTCCCATCATGGAGCAGGAGTTCGAGGTGACCGGCAAGATGCTGCGACTGCGCCCCGAGATGGCGGCCGATGGCATCAAGCTGGGTGACAAGGTGAAGGGCAAGGTGCTGCATGCGCGCTACAGCCGCTACATGCAGCAGGTGGCCGAGGTGGATCCCGCTCTGGTGGCCGAACTGGCCGAGGTGGGTGGTCGCTTCACCCACCACAGCAGCATAGCGCCGACCGGCACCATCTCCCTGTCGCTGGCCAACAACGCCAGCAACGGTATCGAGCCGAGCTTTGCCCATCACTACAGCCGCAATGTCATCAAGCCGGGCAAGAAGAGCAAGGAGAGTGTGGATGTCTACTCGTTCGAGCTGCTCGCCTACCGCGAGCTGGTGAACCCGGCAGCGATGCCCTACACCGAAGATGACGCCAGCCGCCTGCCTGACTACTTCATCACGGCCGACGACATCAGTCCGGCCCAGCACGTGGACATTCAGGCCGCGGCCCAGCGCTGGATTGATTCCTCCATCTCCAAGACGGCCAACGTGCCGACCGATTTCCCGTTCGAGCAGTTCAAGGACATCTACATGTATGCCTCGGACTCGGGGCTCAAGGGCTGCACCACCTTCCGCTTCAACCCTGAGGCCTTCCAGGGCGTGCTGGTGAAGGAGAAGGATCTGGAGAACACTCAGTACGAGTTCACTCTGGAGGATGGCTCCGTCATCTCCGTCAAGGGGAACGAAGAGATCGAATACGATGGCGAGCTGCATACCGCCGCCAACCTTTATGACGCCTTGAAAGAAGGCTATTACGGTAAATTCTGAGAACAGATTATGGTCAAGAAGATCGACAAGAAAATCGTCGCCTACAAGGTGAAAACCCGGGATGAGCCGCAGGAAGATCTGGCCCCGCAGGATGACGTGGTGCACATGCACGAAACCGTGCTGCGCCCGGAGCGGCTGATGGGCACCACCTACAAGCTGAAGACGCCGGAGCATGTCTCCGAGCACTCGCTGTTCATCACCATCAACGACATCATTCTCAACGAGGGCACGGTTCACGAGACCCGCCGCCCGTTCGAGATCTTCATCAACTCCAAGAGTCTGGAACACTACCAGTGGATAGTGGCGCTGACCCGCATCATCTCTGCCGTGTTCCGCAAGGGGGGGGATGTCACCTTCCTGGTGGAGGAGCTGAGATCCGTGTTCGATCCCAAGGGCGGCTATTGGAACAAGGGAAAGTATGTTCCCTCCCTGATCGCCGAAATTGGCAACGTGATCGAGACCCATCTCACCGAGATCGGCATGATCACGCTGCCGGGGCTGGATGAGCATCAGCAGGCGTTTCTGGCCGAGAAACAGGCCGAACTGCAGGTCCGGCAGCAGGCAGAAGAACAGCAGGCCGGCAGTGGTTTCCCGGTCAGTGCGGCACTCTGCTACAAGTGCAATACCAAGGCGCTGGTGCAAAAGGATGGCTGCATGACCTGTCTCAACTGCGGTGACTCCAAGTGTGGCTGACAAGCCACCGAGCACTTGAACAAGACCGGCCACAGAGCCGGTCTTTTTTATTGCTGCTTTTCTGTTTGAACGATCCTGCCGCTCAAGCGATTTGTTGCGTGATGGTAAAATCGAGCGTAGCGTTGGGGGTAATAAAACTGTCACGCTCGTGTGGTTTCAATGACATCTGAGATTCACACACGTGGCACCTTCAGTGCCAAGGAGGATGCTTATGGACAATACGGACCGAAAGCTGTTTATCCTGGATACCAACGTTCTGCTTCACGAACCCCTCGCCATCTACTCCTTCAAAGAGCACGACGTGCTCATCCCCATGACGGTGCTGGAAGAGCTCGACAACATCAAGGATCGCCACAAGGATGTCAGCCGCGATGCGCGGGTGGCCATTCGTGCGCTGGAAGACGTGTTCCGCGATGCAACGCCGGAGCAGATCACCCAGGGCGTACCGCTGGCGGGTGAGGCGAGCGGCAATATCTGTATCTTCAGTGACCACCATCTGCCCCAGGATGCCGAGGTGTTCACCGACAAGGAGGCCGACAACCGCATCATCAACGCGGCCCTCTATCTGCAAAAGCATGAGATGAAACGCCAGGTGGTGCTGGTCACCAAGGACATCAACATGCGCCTCAAGGCCAAGGGGGCCGGGTTGGCGCACGTCGAAGATTACCGTAGCGACCAGCTGATCGACGATATCCGTCTGCTGGCCAAAGGCTTTCAGGTGGTGCCCGGCAGCTTCTGGGAGCGGGTCGGCGAGTGTGACAGCGAGACCCATGGCCGCGATACCGTCCATGTGATCGACTCGAACTTGCTGGAGGGGGTGCACGTCAACCAGTACCTGCTCGACGAGGAGAACTTCTTCGCCGCCAGGGTATTGAGCAACGATGGCCACAAGATCCGCATCAAGGATCTGGGCCGCGAGCGGTTGATGTCGCGCAAGGCCTGGGGTGTCCATCCCAAGAACGTCTATCAGGGCATGGCGCTGGATGCCCTGCTCGATCCGCACATCGATCTGGTGATCCTGACCGGCCCGGCCGGTTGTGGCAAGACCTTGCTGGCCATGGCCGCGGCGCTGGAACTGGTGATTGAGAAGGGGATTTACGAGAAAGTCATCGTCACCCGCAACACCCCGGAAATCGCCGAGAGCATAGGCTTCCTGCCCGGCACCGAAGAAGAGAAGATGATGCCCTGGCTGGCGGCGGTGACAGATACCCTGGAGGTGCTGCACAAGCAGGACGAGAACATGAGCGGCTCGCTGAGCTACATCATGGAGAAGGCCAACATCCAGTTCAAATCGGTCAACTTCATGCGCGGGCGCAGCATACAGAACACTTTCGTGCTGCTGGACGAGTGCCAGAACCTGACCGCGTCCCAGATCAAGACCATCATCACCCGTTGCGGCGAGGGCACCAAGATCGTCTGCTCCGGCAACCTGGCCCAGATCGACTCCAACTACCTGAGCCCGGTGACCTCGGGTCTGACCTACATAGTCGAGCGTTTCAAGGATTTCGACGGCAGTGCCAACATCTTCCTGAACGGGGTGGTGCGCAGCAAGCTCGCCTCCTTCGCCGAGGAAAATCTCTGATTTAACTGACTGTCTTCATATGAAAAAGGGGAAGCCAAGCGGCTTCCCCTTTTTTGATCCCGTCGCCGGTCATGACCCTTGCGTGTGCCCAAGGTAGCGCAGCAGGCCGGGGTGATCGCTGTTTTGCAGTATGTCGGGTTTGCCCTGCAGGGCGATGCGCCCTTCGTCGATGAAGAGCACCTGGTCGGCGATGAGCTGGGCATCCTCCGGGTTGTGAGAGACCATCAGCACTGTGATGCTTTGCTCGCAGGCGAGGCGGGCCACCTCTGCCAGCATCTCCCGGCGCAGAGCGGGATCGAGTGCCGAGAAAGGCTCATCCAGCAGTAACAAGGGCTTGCCACGCACCAGGGCACGCGCCAGCCCGACCCGCTGCTGCTGGCCGCCAGAGAGCTGCTCAGGCAGCCGCGCCAGCATGTCGCCAAGGCCGACCCGCTCTGCGGCCTGCTTCACCTGTGCCCGCTGAGCCGGGCTCAGACGCAGGCCCGGATGCAGGCCGATGGCGATGTTGTCGAACACCGACAGGTGCAGGAACAGGTTGTGATCCTGAAACAGGGTGGTCACCGGCCGCTCGGCAGGCCCCAGCGGCAGCAGATCTTCCCCATCGAAGCTGAGGGTGCCGGACTCTACCGGCACGAAACCGGCGATCATGCCGAGCAGGGTGGACTTGCCCGCCCCGCTTGGCCCTATCAGCGCAGTGATCTCTCCCTTGGGCAGGGTCGCGCTGAAGCTGACTCGCCAATCGGGGTAGCTGGTGACCAGCCCATCAATGTTCAGCATTTTTTCCTCCAAGCCCGCGTTCTACCAGCCAGAACAGGGAAAAACAGAGAATGAGCAGCAGCAGGGCGGTGGCGGCCGCCTCGGTCAGCCGGTAACTGCCGAGCTGCTGATAGAGCAGCCAGGGCAGGGTGGTGAGCTCCTGACTGCCGAACATGGCGATGGCACCGAGATCCCCGAGCGAGAGGATCATGGAGAGCGCCATCGCCAGTGCCAGCGGGCGGCGCAGCAGGGGCCACTCCACCAGCCGCAGGCGATGCAGCCCGCGCACCCCCAGGCTGTCGGCCAGTCTATCGTACTGGCGCACCACCAGTTGCATGGGAGCTGAGAGGGTGCGCAGCACATAGGGCAACGCCATCAGGGCGTTGACCAGTACCACCAGCCAGGGCCCCAGTGCGAACACATCGGTAAAGGGCATGAACATGATGAAGAGGCCTGTGCTCAGCACGACCGCCGGTATCATCAGGATCATGGAGCCGCTGGCCTCCCACATGGCGGCGGCCCGCCGCTGACGGGTGCGCACCTTGAGATGACGGCTGGTGAGCAGCAGACCGCTGCCGAGCAGGGTGGCAAGGGTTCCCGCCGCCAGCGCGATCAGCAGCGACTGGCCGCTGGCCTGCCACAGCTGCGCCGAGGCCAGCGCCGTCAGCAGGCCGGGATTGAAACCGGCCACCAGGATCGCCAGCTGCGGGGGCAGGAAGACGGCGAGCCCGGTGCAGAGCGCCACTGTATCTACCAGGCCTGTCCCCGGCTGATGGCGATCCGGTCGCAGACAGGGGCGATGGCTGCTGATCCGGCTGGCTGGCGTGGTCTGCAGCTTGTGCTGCAGCACGAGCAGGGCAGCGGTCAGGAGCAGCTGTACCAGCGCCAGGCCGCCGGCGGTGGCGAGGTCGAAGTCAAAGCGCAGCGCCTGATAGACGGCCACTTCCAGCGTGGTGGACCTGGGGCCACCACCGAGCGCCAGCACAGTGGTGAAGCTGGTGAAGCAGAGCATGAAGATGAGGCTGGCAAGCCCCGGTAAGATACCGCGAATGAGCGGCCACTCCAGCAGCCGGAAGATGTGGGAAGAGCGCATGCCCAGCTGACTGGCGAGACGCCAGCTCGATTCCGGTATGCTCTCTATGCTCTGCAGCATGAGGCGCGCCGCCAGCGGCATGTTGAAGAAGACGTGGGCCAGCAGTATGCCGAACAGGCCGTACAGGTAGTTGCCGGGATCCAGCCCCAAGCCGCGCAGCAACTGCGACAGCCAGCCCTGTTTGCCGTGCACCGCCACTATGCCGAAGATGGCGATGATGACCGGCAGCACCAGCGAGAGGCCAAACAGCTTGAGCAGCAGGCGTCGACCGATGAAGCGGCGCCGCGCCAGCGCTCTTGCCACCGGAATGGCGAGCCCCAGGCTCAGCAGGGTGGAGAGCAGCGCCTGCCCCAGGCTGAAGCCCAGCACATGGCGCAGATAGGGATCGGCCAGCAGGGTGCGGGGGGCCAGCGAACCGGCCTGCCACAGCAGGGCGACGAGCGGCCCCAGGGATAACAGCAGGATCAACAGGGTGGCTGCGCTACCCGGCAGCCACCAGAGGGGGCGAACCTGTGGTTTTACGAAGAGACGGCTCACTGGGTGACGGCTTGCAGCCACTCGCGGATCCAGTTTTTGCGATTGGCGGCCACCTCATCGCTGGTGAAACTCAGCGGCTTGCTGACTGTGATCATCTGCTCGAAGCCCTTGGGCAGCGGCGCATCTGTTACCGGATACATCCAGTTGCCGGCAGGGATCTCCTGCTGGAAGGCGGGGCTTATCATGAACTGCAGAAACTGGTCGGCCAGCTTGCCCTGTTTGGCGCTTTTCAGCTTGGCAGCCACTTCCACCTGACGGTAGTGACCCTCCTCGAAGGCGGCGGCCTGATACTGGGGCTTGTTCTCGGCGATCAGGTGATAGGCGGGGGAGCTGGTGTAGGAGAGCACCATGTCCGCTTCCCCATCGAGGAACATGCCATAGGCTTCGGACCAGCCCTTGGTGACAGTGACCGTCTTCTTGGCAAGCTCAGCCCAGGCTGCCGGCGCCTCATTCCCGTAGACCGACTTCATCCACAGCATCAGCCCCTGACCCGGCGTAGAGGTGCGCGGATCCTGATAGATCACCTTGAGATCCGGGCGTTCTACCAGCTCTTTCAGGCTCTTGGGGGGCGCTTTGAGTTTGTCCTTGTTGTAGACGAAGGCGAAGTAGCCGTAGTCATAGGGGACGAAGGTGTCATCCTGCCAGCCGCCCGGCACCTTGATGCCATCCAGCCTGGTGGTGTGCGGGGCGAACAGGCCGCTCTGCTTGGCTTCGCTGATGAGGGCATCATCCAGCCCCAGCACCAGATCGGCCTTGCTGTGTTTGCCTTCCAGCCGCAGCCGGTTGAGGATGGCGACGCCATCTTCCAGCGCCACGAGATTGAGGTTGCAACCGCACTCTTTCTCGAACGCCTGCTTGATCTTGGGACCGGGTCCCCATTCGGCGGTGAAGGAGCTGTAGGTATAGACGGTGAGGGTGTCGGCCGCGAAGGCCTGGGTACTGAGCAGGCCGGTGGCAACCAGCAGCAGGGTTTTCATCAAGTGGCACTCCCTGTTAATGATGAGGTGCCAGCGGATGAGGGCGCAAAAAATGAGCGCCATGCCTCAAATTCCTCCGCCAGCATTATCTGGATCAGGTACACGGGTATAATCTCAGCGGTAAACCGCACCCCGTTTGAGAAACGAACCGCATTGTATTAACGTTCTTGGGGGGAGGCCAGCACAATTGTTCCTGTGGGCCACCGAGATGGCGTCAGCACAACAGAGGATGTTCGCGTGATCACCAGTACCAAGGAAAGACGCGCCTTCCAGCGCATGATAATCAACGCCCCCGTCACCGTCGTCCAGCAACAGCAGGTGCTGGAGGGGATCTGTCGGGATCTCAGCGCCAATGGCATGGGGATCGCCGTCGCCGAGCATCGGCTCGATGTGAGCCAGCCCATCCGGGTTAGCCTGGCCACCAACAACAACCTGCTGCCGCCGTTCGAGGCCCAGGCCCGCATCATTCGGGTGTTGGAAGGGGAAGAGGGCCTGCTGCTGGCCATCGAGTTTCAATCCCAGGTCTGAACCAACAACAGAACCCACCATCTACCACAAGCCAGCAGTTCGCTGGCTTGTGTCATTTTGGGTTTTGGTATTTGGCCCGAGTGTCACTGCCTGGCCTGCACCTGCTGAACACTCAACTGCTTGCTATCAACCAGCGTCTGGCTGGTCGATGCGATCCGGCCCATGGCAAACTGACCCGGGCCGGTCGGCTCCATCAGCAGGTAGGTTTCGCCCTCCCAGCTCAGGGTCGCCTCACCCGGCTTGGCCGGCAGTGCTACCCCCAGCAGGGCATGCCCCGGCACGAACACCATGGCCTGTTTCAGCTCGGGAAAGAGCTGGGCCAGCATGGCTGCCATCAGGGTTACCTTGCTGTCGCAATCCCCCCGGTTCTGCTCCAGCACCTGACGCGGGCTGAGGAAGCCCTTGCCCGAGCGCCCCGACTGGCTGTCGAGCAGCTGATAGGGGATGGCCTGGATGAAGCCGAGCATATGGGCCACCGTCTTCTGGCGGGCCTCCGTCTCTGTGGTGCCCGCCTGTTTGAGCTGATCGGCCAGCGGGGCCAGCTCGGTCCGGCTCTCCAGTGCGATGCGCACATGGTCCTGCTTGATGGCGGCGACGCCGTCGGGGGCGGTGAAGGGCTGGAAGTAATGCTGCTTGAGCCACTCGGATTCCAGCTTGTCACGTTGTTGGGTGAGCCAGGCCAGTGCCTTGTTGACCTGGTCGGGCTGGCGCCCCTTGATCTTGAGCTCCATGTCGGGACGGGAGAGGGCGATCTGCACGGCGGGGAATTCGGTGGCGGCCTGTTGCAGCAGGCTCTGCAACACCTCCTCCTGCATTCGCGCGGGTCTATAGGCGATAAGCGGCGGCAACTTGCCCGACTCCAGCCGGTAGGTGAGCTGCTGCGCCTTGCCATCCTTGTTCTGCCAGCCGACGTTGAGCTGACCGCCGTGGCTGTTGAAATAGGTCTGCCCGGCGCTGGCCGGGAGCGCGAACCACAGGCAGTAGAGCAGGAGGATGTTGCTCGTTCTCTTCATCAAGGTTTCCTCTCTGTGGCGCCGTGATGGCCAGCCATGCGTGGTGGGCGGCGTGGCCGGACAATAAAACAGGGAGCCAAGGCTCCCTGTTGATTCTACTCGTTTTATTGCCGCTGGCGCGTCAAATCCAGCTCGGTTCTCTTGCACAGTCTCGAAGACGCCGAGGGCGGCCTTGCGCTTGTGAGGGGGCCGCTCAGATCCAGCTCGGTTGTTTGGCCTCGAAGGCGCTGATGGCCGCCTCGTGCTGCAGGGTCAGGCCGATGGCGTCCAGCCCGTTGAGCAGGCAGTAGCGGCGAAACTCGTCGATCTCGAACCCGAAGCTGAGCTCACCGGCTCGCACCTGGTTGGCCTCCAGATCCACCTCGATCAGCAGGCCTGGGTGGGCGGCGACCAGCTGGAACAGCGCCTCAACCTCTTCCTCTTTCAGACGCACCGGCACCAGACCGTTGTTGATGGCATTGCCATAGAATATGTCGGCGAAGCTCGGGGCGATAATGGTCTTGAAGCCGTAATCCGCCAGCGCCCAGGGGGCGTGCTCGCGGCTCGAGCCGCAGCCGAAGTTTTCCCGGGCCAGCAAGATACTGGCACCGGCATAGCGCGGCTGGTTGAGCACGAACGCCGGGTTGGGCTGCAGGCCGGCATCATCCAGGAAGCGCCAGTCGTTAAACAGGTGCTTGCCAAAGCCGATGCGGTTCACCTTCTGCAAAAACTGCTTGGGAATGATGGCATCGGTGTCGACGTTGGCGCTGTCGAGGGGGATGACGATCCCCTTGTGTTGCTTGAAACCTGTCATGTTAACTCCCTCTTACAGTGCGCGTATGTCGGCGAAATGACCTGTGATGGCGGCGGCGGCGGCCATGGCCGGGCTCACCAGATGGGTGCGGCCGGCACGGCCCTGGCGGCCTTCGAAGTTGCGGTTGCTGGTGGAGGCGCAGCGCTCCCCCGGTTGCAGCCGGTCGTTGTTCATGGCCAGACACATGGAGCAACCCGGCAGACGCCACTCGAAGCCCGCCTCGAGGAAGATCTTGTCCAGTCCCTCGGCCTCGGCCTGGGCCTTGACCTGCTCTGAGCCCGGCACTACCAGCGCCTGTACCCCGGTGGCCACTTTCCGACCACGGGCGATGGCGGCGGCGGCGCGTAAGTCCTCGATGCGGCTGTTGGTGCAGGAACCGATGAACACCTTGTCGATGGCGACATCGGTGAGCTTCTGGCCCGGCTGCAAGTCCATGTAGGCCAGCGCCTTGCGGGCGGACTGCTGCTCCATCGGATCGGCGAAGGATTCCGGTGCAGGGATAGGCTCATTGACGGCGATCACCTGCCCAGGGTTGGTGCCCCAGGTCACCTGTGGCGCTATGTCGGCGGCGTCGAGCACCACGTCGGCGTCGAAGCGGGCGCCTTCGTCGCTCTTGAGGCTCTGCCAGTAGGCGATGGCCTGTTCCAGTGACTCGCCCTTGGGGGCGAACTCCTTGCCACGGATGTAGTCGATGGTGATCTGGTCGGGGGCTATCATGCCCGCCTTGGCTCCCAGCTCTATGGCCATGTTACACACCGTCATGCGCCCTTCCATGGAGAGGCCCGCAATGGCCTCGCCAGCGAACTCCACCACGTAACCGGTACCACCGGCGTGGCCGACCTTGCCTATGATGGCCAGCACCACGTCCTTGGCGCTGATGCCATCGCTCAGTTTGCCGTTGACCGAGATGCGCATTGTCTTGGCGCGGCCCTGTTTCAGGGTCTGGGTCGCCATCACGTGCTCCACTTCCGAGGTGCCGATGCCGAAGGCCAGCGAGCCGAAGGCGCCGTGAGTAGCGGTGTGGGAGTCGCCGCAGACTATGGTGGTGCCGGGCAAGGTGATGCCGAGCTCGGGGCCCATCACGTGGACTATGCCTTGGTATTTGTGGTTCAGATCGTAGAGACGAACCCCGAACTCCTTGCAGTTGTCGGCGAGCGTCTCCATCTGGATGCGGGCCATCTCGCCGGAGGCGGCTATGTCCTTGGTGGTGGTGGAGACGTTGTGATCCATGGTGGCCCAGGTCAGATCCGGGCGACGCAGCGGGCGCTTCATGGCGCGCAGGCCGTCGAATGCCTGCGGGCTGGTCACTTCGTGCACCAGGTGACGATCGATGTAGATGAGGGGCGTTTCGCCTGCCACTTCACGCACCACATGGGCGTCAAATACTTTCTGATAGAGGGTCTTGGCCATTGCTTCTCTCTTCCTTGTTATCTGTTGTGCGGCTCAGATCCGGGCGGCGATCTGGCTGCCCATCTCGGACGTGCTCTGCACCGGGTGCTGTGCACTCGCCTGATGCAGATCGGCGGTAAAGTAACCCTCTGCCAGGGTCTGGGCCACGGCCTGCTCTATGGCCTGGGCGGCGGCTTCCTGGCCCAGGCTGTAGCGCAGCATCAGGGCGGCGGAGAGGATCTGGGCTATGGGGTTGGCAATGCCTTTGCCTGCGATGTCCGGCGCCGAGCCACCGGCCGGCTCGAACAGGCCGAAGCCCGCTTCGTTGAGACTGGCGGAGGGGAGCAGCCCCATGGAGCCGGTGATCATGGCGCACTCGTCGGAGAGGATGTCGCCGAACAGGTTGGAGCAGAGCAGCACGTCGAACTGGGACGGATCCTTGATGAGCTGCATGGTGGCGTTGTCTATGTACATGTGGTTGAGGGCCACGTCCGGGTAGGACTTGGCGACTTGCGTCACCACCTCGCGCCACAGGATGGAGGAGGCGAGCACGTTGGCCTTGTCGATGGAGGTGACTTTGCTACGGCGTACCCGGGCCGATTCGAATGCAATCTTGGCGATGCGCTCTATCTCGAAGCGATGATAGACCTCGGTATCGAACGCTTTCTCGTTCGCCCCTTCCCCTTCACGCCCCTTGGGCTGGCCGAAGTAGATGCCGCCGGTCAGCTCGCGCACGCAGGCGATGTCGAAGCCGCGATCCGAGATGTCGGCGCGCAGCGGGGAGAATTGCTCCAGACCTGTGTAGATGCGGGCCGGACGCAGGTTGCAGAACAGCTTGAAGTGGGCACGCAGGGGCAGCAGGGCGCCGCGTTCCGGCTGATCGTTCGGTGGCAGGTGCTCCCACTTGGGGCCGCCCACCGAGCCGAACAGCACGGCATCGGCCGCCTCGCAGCCTTTGATCGTGCTTTGCGGCAGCGGGGTGCCGTGGTTGTCGATGGCGATGCCGCCGACGTCGTGGCGATCATAGTCGAGGGCGAAGCCGAATCTGGCCTGCACTTTTTCCAGCACCTTGACGGCCTCGGCCATCACTTCCGGGCCTATGCCGTCACCCGGCAATACTGCGATCCGATAACTGCTCATACTCACACACTCTCCGTATTGATCTTGTCTGTTTTTGTGACGTTGCGTTCCATCTGTTCGGCCACCTGATCGGCGCGCCAGATGCTGTTGATCACATGGATCAACGCCTGGGCCGAGGACTCTATGATGTCGGTGGCCAGGCCCATGCCGTGGAATTTGCGGCCCTTGTATTCGGCGACTATATCGACCTGGCCGAGGGCGTTCTTGCCTTCGCCCTTGCCCTTGAGTTCGTATTTGTCGATGCGGATCTCGTAGCCTGTGATGCGATTGATGCACTGGTAGACCGCATCCACAGGGCCGTTGCCGGTGGCCGCTTCGCTGATTGTTTCCTGGCCCACCTTCAATTTCACCGAGGCGGTGGCCATCACAGAGCTGCCGCTCTGGACCCCGAGATACTCCAGCTTGAAGTGCTCGGGTTCTTCGTGGATCTGGCTGAAGAAGGCCAGCGCTTCGAGGTCATAGTCGAACACCTGCCCCTTCTTGTCGGCCAGGGTGAGGAACTTGCCGTAGAGGTCGTCGAGATCGTAACTGCTCTCGGCGTAGCCCATGGACTCCATTCTGTGCTTGATGACGTGGCGGCCGGAGCGGGAGGTCATGTTGAGGTTGTTCTGGGTCAGGCCGATGCTCTCGGGGGTGATGATTTCATAGGTGTTTTTCGCCTTGAGCACGCCGTCCTGATGAATGCCGGAGCTGTGGGAGAAGGCGTTGGCGCCGACGATGGCCTTGTTGGGCTGCACCGGCATGTTGCAGAGCTGGCTGACCAGGGCGCTGGTACGATGAATTTCACTGTGGCGGATGTTGGTGTGCACCCCGAGCAGATCGGCGCGGGTTTTCAGTATCATGGCCACCTCTTCCAGCGAGCAGTTGCCGGCTCGCTCGCCGATGCCGTTGATGGTGCACTCGATCTGGCGGGCCCCCATCTGCACGGCGCCGATGGAGTTGGCCACCGAGAGGCCGAGATCGTCGTGGCAGTGCACCGAGATGATGGCCTGATCTATGTTGGGTACCCGGTTGAACAGGGTCTGGATGATGCCGGAGAACTCGGTCGGTACCGTGTAGCCCACGGTGTCCGGAATATTGATGGTGCGGGCACCCGCCTTGATGGCGGCCTCGACCATGCGGCAGAGATTATCAATCGGGGTGCGCCCCGCATCCTCGCAGGAGAACTCCACATCGTCTGTGTAGCGGCGGGCATGCTTGATGGCGCTGATGCCCATCTCCAGCACATCCTCGAAGCTCTTCTTGAGTTTGCTCTCCACATGGATGGAGGAGGTGGAGATGAAGGTGTGGATGCGAAAGGCCTCTGCGACCCGCAGAGCTTCGCCGGCGGCGTCTATATCTTTGGGCAGGGCACGGGCCAGGGCGCAGACCCGACTGTTCTTGATGTGGCGCGCTATGGTCTGCACCGATTGAAAATCACCGGGGGAGGAGACCGGGAATCCCACCTCCATGATGTCGACACCGAGCCGCTCCAGCGCCTGGGCTATCTGCAGCTTCTCCTTGACTGTCAAACTGGCCGCCAGGGCCTGCTCACCATCACGCAAGGTGGTGTCGAATATGATGACCCTATCTGACATGTGACTTCCCTCTTCCTAAGTTCGGTGACGTGCATCCTGCGGTGGCATAAAAAAACCCGTGCAGGGTGCACGGGTTTTTGTAAATTCCGGCTATGCCTGAGCCCGGCTACAAGGATCCCGCGCGACTGGTCGCGATTAGGGAGAGTAGTAGTAGCGGAGCGGCAATAGGCATGATGAGTCAATCCTTCCAGTCGATAACGCTTTTACCAATATCGAGATTTTTATGCTGTGTCAACCCGAACTCACAGGTTCAATCCGCTGGTTTATTTAATCGGATTGTAAAGGAGTGCAAATTTACTTGTCCCATATTCGGCCCTTGCCCGATTATCTGGTCATTCCTGCTGTACTCGATCACCTGCGCAATCAGATCGACTTATCAGTTTTTGCTGAATTATCTGAGGTATTCAATGGAAAAACGTAGACCTGGTCGTCCGGTCGGGCGTTCTGACATTCGTGACAAGTTGCTTTCCGCTGCTCGTGAGCGTTTTCTCAATACGCCCTACAGCAAGGTCACTACCCGCGAGATCGCCGAGCTGGCTGGCTCCAATCTGGCGATGATCCATTACTACTTCGGCAGTAAAGAGGGCCTCTACAAGGCGGTGCTGGGCGATGTCGCCGAGCCGCTGGACCAGGCCTGGCATGATGAGACCGGCAATCGCAGCCTCAATGATCTGCTCAACACCTACTATCAGGTGATGGCCCCCAACAGCGAACTGACCTCCGCCATCTCCAGCGCATTATCGACCGAGAAGAGCCCGGGTCGGGATTTTGTGCTGAATCGTCTGCTGGAGCGCCAACTGCCCCAGTTCGATGCCTTGCTGGAGTCCATGAAGAACAACGGTGAACTGGGTGACAACCTGGATCCCGAGATGCTGAAGATCTCCTTCCTCAGCATGATGTGGCAACCATTCGTGATGAAGGATCTCTACGAGCAGGTGTTTGGCCTGACCGTGGATGAGCACTTCATGGCCCGTCTGGCGGATCACAACTGCCGGCTGATGGAGAGTGGTCTGCGCGGCACCCTGAACTGATCATTTGCCGCGCTTGTCGTAAAAAAGGGCCATTCGGCCCTTTTTTTCATCAATCTGTTATCTGACCGTCAACCAAGTGTCACCTCGCCGCCCTAGTCTGCACTGAGACTTCAGGGAAGGAGGGGTTATGAACAAGATCCAGCAATGGGACCTGCAGGTGTGCCGCATCTGCCTGCTCCACGCCTACAACCGGCCGCAGGCCAGGATCAGCCGACTCATCTCCCGCACCGGTGACGGCCCGCTCTACGCCGTGCTGGCTGCCCTGCTCTGGTGGCAGGGGGAGGCGGAGCGTGAGCTGGTGGGGGTGGCCCTGCTTGCCTTTGCCATCGAACTGCCGCTCTATCTGCTGCTCAAGAACGCGCTGAAACGCCAGCGTCCGGCAGGCCTGCCGGTCTTCATCACCCCTTCCGATCGTTATAGCTTGCCCTCCGGCCATACCGCAGCCGCCTTCCTGATGGCGACCGTGCTGGCCGCCAGCTTCCCGCTCTGGGCGCCCCTGCTGTTTGCCTGGGCCGCGCTGGTGGGGGCGTCACGCCTGCTGCTCGGGGTGCACTACCTGAGCGATCTGGTGGCCGGTGCCCTGCTCGGTGGTGGCTGCGCCCTGCTGGCGCTCAGCTGGAGTCAGGGATGAGGATACTGTTCGGGGTGCAGGGCACAGGCAACGGTCACATCAGCCGCAGTCGCACCCTAGCACGGGCGCTGCGCGCCCGTGGGCTTGAGGTCGACTACCTGTTCAGCGGTCGCCCCGCCGACGGCTATTTCGAGATGGCCGAGTTTGGCGATTATCGCACCTTTGCCGGCATCACCTTCGTCAGCCACGAGGGTGCCATCTCGGGCTGGCGTACCCTCAAGGGGCTCTCGCCCCTGCGCTTCTGGCGGGACATGCGGGCCCTGGATTGCCGCGATTACGATCTGGTGATCAGCGATTTTGAGCCACTCAGTGCCCATGCCGCCCGTCGCTGGAGCAAGCCCAGCCTCACCATCAGCCATCAGGCCAGCTTCGACTGGCCGATCCCGCGCTGGGGCGAGAGCGGCTTCAACCGCCAGCTGATGCGCCACTTCGCCCCGGTCCGCCAGTCCCTCGGACTGCACTGGTTTCACTTCGGTCAGCCGCTGCTGCCGCCCATCATAGATCCCATCGCCCAGGCCCACGACAATCAGCAGATCCTGGTCTATCTGCCGTTTGAGCAGACCGAGGCTATCGCGGCCCTGTTGTCGCGCTTCAATCAGCAGCGCTTCGTCTGCTTTCACCCGGCCATTCGCAGTGCCAGCCAGTGGCGCAACATAGCGTTCGAGCCGCAGGCGCGGGAAAGCTTCAAGCAGGTGCTGGCCGGCTGTCGCGGCGTCATCACCAACGGAGGTTTCGAACTGGCCTCGGAGGCGCTGACGCTCGGCAAGAAGCTGCTGGTCAAGCCGCTGGGAGGACAGTTCGAGCAGCTGACCAACGCCAAGACGCTGGAGTTGATGGGGCTGGCCCGGCTGATGGATGCGCTCGATGCCAATGCGGTGCGGGCCTGGCTGGATGCCTCGGCCCCGGGCCAGATCCTCTATCCCGATGTGGCGGGCGAACTTGCCGGCTGGTTGGCGGACGGGGCAAAGGAGAGCGTGGCCGAGCTCTCGCGCCGGCTGTGGGCTCGCACCCTGTTTCCGGAAGAGGTGTGTGATCGCTTGAGCGAGCTGGAAGGCGGATGCCCGTTGAGCAGCAGTTGGTTATCGCAAGTGAGCGCCTTTGACTAGACTGAAAGTGATCCCACCAAGGAGAGGACGGACACCATGCGCTTTACCAATGAAAACGGCGACACCATGACCCTGGCAGACAACCTGACCCTGCACGAATTGCTGGACATGGGGGTCAGCATCTCTGTCTGCGAAGAGACGGACCCGGATCAGCAGATCTGGCTGGCAGAGCCGGAAGACGAACAGTAAGTCTGTGCTCTGCTCGACGGCCCGCCCCAAGGGGTGGGCTATTTTTTTCCAGATTGCCTCGTTGTGACAGCATGATCAGCTAGCCAGTCCCCCATCTTCCCCGCATTGTTCCCACCCGTTTCACCAAGTCACTGAATGTTAATAGCTGTTTGAAATTTATGACTGTTATGGTCAGACAAAGCCGTGGACAAGCGTTCACAAGCGGGTTAAGTTGGTTTTTCACCCGCTTTGCGGGTGAATGATGGAAAAAACCTATTTTTCTACTATCGACGGCACCGAACTCGCCTGGCCCGTATTCAGACAACAACAAAACACGGACCGGCGCTGCCGGGAAGCAGCGGACTGTCGATAGCTTTCGCTTAACGGAGCAAAGCCTGGAGGGCTTTATCATGGAGATGTTATCAGGCGCCCAGATGGTGGTTAGAGCGCTGGAAGATCAGGGAGTTGAGCACGTTTTCGGCTACCCTGGTGGCTCAGTGCTCGACATCTATGACGCTCTCTTTGAAAACGGCAAGATGGAGCATGTCCTGGTGCGGCACGAGCAAGCCGCGGTGCACATGGCGGACGGTTACGCCCGCTCCACCGGCAAGGTGGGCACAGTGCTGGTGACCTCGGGTCCCGGCGCCACCAACTGCATCACGGGGATCGCGACCGCCTACATGGACTCCATCCCCCTGGTGATCCTGTCCGGCCAGGTGCCGACCAGCATGATCGGGGAGGATGCGTTCCAGGAGACCGATATGATCGGCATCTCCCGTCCTGTGGTGAAGCACAGCTTCCTGTGCAAGAAGGCGAGCGAGATCCCCGAGGCCATCAAGAAGGCCTATTACATAGCCGCCAGTGGCCGCCCGGGGCCCGTGGTGGTGGATCTGCCCAAAGACGTGCAGAACCCGAAAGAGAAATTTCCCTACCAGTATCCCGAGACCGTCTCGCTGCGCTCCTACAATCCGACCAAGGCCGGACACAAGGGCCAGATCAAGCGGGCCGCCAAGTTGCTGGTGGAGGCGCAGCGCCCCGTCATGTACGTGGGCGGCGGCGCCATCAATGCCAATGCGGATCATCTGGTGACCAAGCTGGCGGAGCTCTTGAACCTGCCGGTGACCACCACCCTGATGGGGCTGGGGGCCTTCTCCGGCACTCATCCGCAATTCATCGGCATGCTGGGGATGCACGGCACCTTCGAAGCGAACAAGACAATGCACAACGCGGATCTCATCTTCGCCGTGGGTGCCCGCTTCGATGACCGCGTGACCAACAACGTGGCCAAGTTCTGTCCCAACGCCACCATAGTTCACATCGATATCGATCCTACCTCCATCTCCAAGACGGTGCAGGCCCATGTGCCCATCGTCGGCTCGGTGGAAACCGTGCTGGAGCAGATGCTGGAAGTGATCCGCGAGTGTGGCTTCGACAACGACAAGCAGGCGCTGGCGGACTGGTGGAGCCAGATCGCCCAGTGGCGCTCCCGCAACTGTCTGGCCTATGAAACCCATCCCACCCTGATCAAGCCGCAGCAGGTCATAGAGGCGCTTTACAAGGTGACCAAAGGGGAGGCCTTCGTCGCCTCCGACGTGGGTCAGCACCAGATGTTTGCCGCGCTCTACTATCCGTTCGCCAAGCCGCGCCAGTGGATCAACTCCGGTGGCCTCGGCACCATGGGCTTCGGCATTCCGGCCGCCATGGGCGCCCAGTTTGCCAACCCGGATGCCGTGGTCTGCTGCGTCACCGGTGACGGCTCGGTGCAGATGAACATCCAGGAACTCTCCACCTGTTTGCAGTACGGTGTGCCCATCAAGATCATCTCCATCAACAACCGCGCCCTCGGCATGGTCAAGCAGTGGCAGAAGATGTTCTACGGCGGCCGTCACAGCCACTCCTACATGGAATCCCTGCCGGACTTCGTCAAGCTGGCGGAGGCCTATGGCCACGTCGGCATCGCGGTGAGCGATCCGGCGGAGCTCGAGAGCGCCATGGAGAGGGCCTTCGCCATGAAGGATCGGCTGGTGTTCATGGATATCTCGGTCGATCCGGATGAGCATGTCTACCCGATGCAGATCAAGTTTGGCGCCATGGACGAGATGTGGCTGAGCAAGACGGAGAGGACCTGACGATGGAACATATTATTTCGGTCGTACTGGTGGATCACGCCGTCGATGAGATGTGGCTGAGCAAGGCGGGGGAAATCTGATGAGACATATCATTTCAGTACTGCTGGAAAACGAGTCCGGCGCCCTGAGTCGCGTGGTAGGTCTCTTCTCCCAGCGCGGCTACAACATCGAGACCCTGACGGTGGCGCCGACCGAGGATCCCACCCTGTCGCGCATGACCATAGTGACCATGGGTGACGAGCGGGTGCTGGAGCAGATCCAGAAGCAGTTGCACAAGCTGGTGGACGTGCTCAAGGTGTGCGATCTCAGCGAGGGTGAGCATATCGAGCGGGAGATAGCGCTGATCAAGGCGCGTGCCGCCGGTGGCGCTCGCGACGAGCTGAAACGGCTGGCGGACATCTTCCGTGGCCAGATCGTCGATGTGACCCCGGAGCAGTACACGGTGCAGCTGGTGGGCACCAGCGAGAAGCTGGACGCCTTCATCAAGACAGCCGCCCAGACCAACGAGATCATCGAGGTGGTGCGCTCGGGGGTCTGTGGTATCTCCCGGGCTGACAAGGCACTGCGCCCCTGATTGTTTCGCCGATGAGGCTGTTATTCCAAAAGGGCTCTGCGGAGCCCTTTTTCATGGGCGCAAGGTGAGCAAGGGGGAAGTGCGAGTCTGTCATTTTCTTTCAAATGATCAGTAAACTATCCACAAAAGCTGTGGAAAACTCTGTAGATTAGCGGTGTGTCTAGCGTTAGTGAGCTGATCTTAAAGGGGTATTTGGATCTGATCTCTGCTGGGGTGCAATTGTGCAATCCACTCTGGCGGGTGTGAGTGTTTGCTTATCCTCTCTCCCTTGCCAGGCAGGCGATGGCGATGAGGATTGGGATCCGGTCAGGATCCTGATTTGATCTTGCGGATCAACATGTCATCCGCCCGCCATAAAAAAACCCGCCTCTCGGCGGGTTTTTCATAGGGTCGGCTGAAGGTCGATTACTCGGCCTGAGCTGCCTGGATACCGGTCAGGGCTATGGTGTAGACGATGTCGTCAACCAGGGCGCCACGGGACAGGTCGTTGACCGGCTTGCGCATGCCTTGCAGCATGGGACCGATGGAGACCAGGTCAGCGGAGCGCTGTACCGCCTTGTAGGTGGTATTGCCGGTGTTCAGGTCCGGGAACACGAACACTGTGGCCTTACCTGCAACCGGTGAGTTCGGTGCCTTGGACTTGGCCACGTTCTCCATGATGGCCGCGTCGTACTGCAGCGGGCCGTCGATGATGAGGTCGGGGCGCTTGGCCTTGGCCAGCTCGGTCGCTTCACGCACTTTCTCTACATCTGCACCGGCGCCAGAGGTACCGGTGGAGTAGGAGATCATGGCGACGCGCGGCTCTATGCCGAAAGCGGCAGCGGAGTCGGCGGACTGGATGGCGATCTCGGCCAGCTGCTCGGCAGTGGGATCCGGGTTGATCGCGCAGTCGCCGTACACCAGCACCTGATCAGGCAGCAGCATAAAGAAGATCGACGAAATCAACGAGGAGCCCGGGGCTGTCTTGATGATCTGCATCGGCGGACGTATGGTGTTGGCGGTGGTGTGTACCGCGCCAGAGACCAGACCGTCCACTTCGCCACGCTCCAGCATCATGGTGCCCAGCACCACGTTGTCTTCCAGCTGTTCGCGGGCAACCACTTCGGTCATGCCCTTGTTCTTGCGCAGCTCGACCAGACGCGGCACATAGCGTTCACGCACTTCCAGCGGATCTATGATCTCGACACGGTCGGTCAGCACCACGCCCTGCTGTTCGGCGACGCGACGGATCTCTTCCGGGTTGCCCAGCAGCACAGGGCGGGCTATGCCACGCTCGGCACAGATGGCGGCAGCCTTGATGGTACGCGGCTCTTCGCCTTCCGGCAGCACGACGCGCTTGTTGGCCTGACGGGCCAGCTCGGTCAGCTGATAACGGAAGGCCGGCGGGCTCAGACGACGGGAACGAGTGGACTTGGCGGAGAGTGACTCGATCCAGTGCTTGTCGATGTGGCCAGCCACATAGTCCTGCACCAGTTCGATACGCTCGCGGTCATCTTCCGGAATGTCGACGTTGAAGTTCTGCAGGCTGACGGCGGTCTGCCAGGTGTTGGTGCCTGTGATCATGATCGGCAGGCCGGTGGCCATGGCCTGTTGGCACAGGGCCAGCACTTGCGGTTCCGGATGGTAGTTGCCGGTCAGCAGCAGGGCACCCAGCTTGACGCCGTTCATGGCGGAGAGGCAGGCGGAGACGATGACGTCGGAACGGTCGCCGGAGGTGACCAGCAGGCTGCCCGGACGGAAGTGCTCAACCATGTTGTGGATGGAACGGGCACAGAAGGTCACGGTCTGCAGGCGACGGCTGTCCAGCTCACCCTTGTGCAGGATCTTGGCGGCCAGGTGCTTGGCGAGATCCTTGGCGCGCGGGGCGATCAGCTGGGTATTCCAGGGGATGCAACCCAGGATGCGCAGCGGGCTCTTGCCGAATACCTGCAGCACTTCCAGATTGTGAGCTGCTTCGGAGGTGTGGTGGTGCGCCTCGAACATCTCGGTCAGGTCGGGGCGGGTCACGCCGTGCTCGTCAACCGGAGCGCCAACCTTGTTGATGACACAACCCACGATACGGGGGTTGCTGACGCCACCGAAGTTGGAGCAGGCCAGCTCGATGCGCTCTTTCAGCTTCTGGCTGGAGTCGTTGCCCGGGTGGGTCACGAACACCATGTCGGCATCCAGCGCCTTGGCGACGTCGTAGTTCAGCTTGTTGGCAAACGGCTGCTTGTCGGTCGGAACCATGCCTTCGATGACCAGCACCTCGGCACCACTCGCCTTCACGTGTTCTTCGAAGCGGGCCACTATCTCTTCCAGCAGGATATCTGTGTTGCTGGAGGTGATCATGTTCTCGGCGTAGGAGAGGGCGAACGGCTCGGGCGGGTTGATGTTGGCAGCGGCGCGGATCACGGCGGTGGAGCGCTCGGTACCGGTTTCACCCGGACGCGGCTGGGCGACCGGTTTGAAGAAGCTGACATTGACACCGTGACGTTCCATGGCGCGGACAACGCCAAGACTCACGGAAGTTACGCCGACACCAGTGCCGACCGGGATAAGCATAATAGTGCGTGCCACTTAATACCCCTTGCTCATTTTTTGGGATCAGGAAAAGGCCGCCCTGGGGCGGCCTTGCTCTACAGCGAAATTATGCGCCGACCAGTTCCAGCGCATCGTGGGCAATGACCCACTCCTCGTTGGTCGGGATAACCAGGGCCTTGGTGGAACCAGCCTTGGTGATCTCGCCACCCTTGCCAAAACGAGCCTTCAGGTTGGCGTCGTGATCGACGTCAAAGCCCAGCAGACCCAGCTTGTTCAGGGTGATTTCACGGATCGGGGCGGAGTTTTCACCGATACCACCGGTGAAGACCACGGCATCCAGACGACCGTCCATGGCGGCGGCGTAGGCGCCGATATACTTGGCCAGGCGATAGCAGTAAACGTCCATGGCACGCTTGGCTTCTTCTTTGCTGTCGTAGTTGTCTTCAACGAAACGGCAGTCGGAAGTGACTTCGGTCAGACCCTGCAGACCGGACTCTTTGGTCAGCATGGTGTTGATATCCGCCACGCTCATGCCCAGTTTGTCGTGCAGGAAGAAGATGATGGCCGGGTCCAGATCGCCGGAGCGGGTACCCATGACCAGGCCTTCCAGCGGGGTCAGACCCATGGAGGTATCAACGGATTTGCCGTTCTTGATGGCACAGACGGAACCGCCGTTGCCTAGGTGGCAGTTGATTATGTTCAGCTCTTCCACCGGCTTGTCCAGCTGCTTGGCTGCTTCCAGGCTGATGTAGTAATGGCTGGTGCCGTGCGCGCCGTAGCGACGGATGCCGTTCTCTTTGTAGAGCTTGTACGGCAGGGCGTACAGGAAGGCTTCTTCCGGCATGGTCTGGTGGAAGGCGGTGTCGAACACGGCCACGTTCTTGTCGGCCAGGGCCGGGAAGATACGACGGGCTTCACGGATACCGATCAGGTGAGCCGGGTTGTGCAGCGGTGCGTACGGTACGGCGGCTTCGATGCCGGCGATCACGTCATCACAGATCACGACGGAGGAGGTGAAGCGCTCACCACCGTGCACAACACGGTGACCGATGGCGATCAGATTCTTGGACAGTTCCGGATTGAGCGGCAGGATCTTGTTGACGATGTAGTCCAGCGCTTCCTGGTGAGCGGCACCTGCGCCCAGATCGGCACTGCCTTTCTCGCCATTCAGTTTCCACTTGATGCGGGCGTCGTCGAGGTTGAAACACTCGGCCAGGCCGGACAACAGGTCATCACCGGTGGTTGCGTCAATGACAGCAAACTTCAGGGACGAGCTGCCACAGTTAAGTACAAGAACCAGCTTACTCATGAATAAATCCTATCGCAGATTGGGTTGTGTAGGAGGATGCGTTGGACGCGTTGCGTCCAAAAACTTTCAACTTATCCTTATGAGGGTTGGCAATCTGTTGCTTGCCCCTTGTATAGTGATACAAGACCCGAAATCCAGACGTCCCTGACAGCGCAACGGCAGGCCGTTGGCGCAAAAATTGGGCGTACAAAGGATAACCCGATTGTTGAAAAATAACAAAGTCATCCTCAACCTTTGTTATTGCACATCAAATATAGTCGAGGTTTTGCCGTTAATACGTTCAAAAAAAGCTCGGAGGTAGCATGAGCATGAACATTTTTGGAACTAAATTACAGCAAGGCCGTCATTATATGACCCTTTGGCCCCGCCGTCCCGAGCTTAATTCCATGTTTCCCGAGAACCGGGTGATCAAGGCCACCGAATTCGCCCTCAAGATCATCCCGGCGCTGGCGGTGCTCAGCGTCATGCTGCAGTTCCAGCTTGGTGAGCTGCACTACTGGCCTTCGGTCATGGCCTCTGTGCTGTTTCTGCTCAGCTTGCCGCTGCAAGGTTACTACTGGCTCGGTCAGCGCGCCGATACCCGCCTGCCTCCTTCCCTTGCCAGCTGGTATCGCGAGATCAACGGCAAGATGAACGAGCAGGGCGGACATCGCCAACTGGTGGCCCAGCCCCGTTACGAAGAGCTGGCCGATACCCTCAATGCCGCCTTCAAGCAGCTGGACAAATCCTTTCTCTACGAATAGACGAACAAGGTTTTCCAATCAAACAAAGGCGCCCAGAGGCGCCTTTTCCATCCATGGCGATCAGGCCGCCAATACCTTGCGGATCTCCTGGATGGAGAGCTTGTACTGACGGGGGCACTGGCGCCATACGGTCAGCATGCGCTGGTACTTGTCACGCATGGCGATATCGCTGGAGAGCTCGTCACACGGGCACTTGAGTTCGGGGAAGCGTTTGTCCACTTCCAGCAGGAAGCAGACGTAGTCGGCCAGCTCCCGCTCCTGGCTGCGGCTGTAGCCGTTGAACTCCAGCCGGCTGGCGTTGATTTCACCCTGATCGGCGCCATCCAGGTTGCCCCAGGAGATGGCCAGTGCATGGTGCAGCTCCAGAGTGTCAATCACCTCCTGGCAGGTGGCCAGATCCAGATGACCGAAGCTCTTCTCCAGTTCGAGGATCTGCAGGCAGTAGCCGCGCGCTATGATGGTGCTGGCCCGCTGGTAAGACGCCGCTTTCTCCGGATTGAGTTTGGCCAGGATCTCGTACTGGTTGCTCAGGATCAGGCGTTCGGTGTGGCTCATGTTCATGGGCTTTTCTCACTGGAAAATGAAACTGGGGTCACGTTAACCCATATCTCAGATGAATTTTTTGATCTGGCAGGGGAGGTTGGCGAGAAAGCCGGGTCGGGAACTCAAAATGGCTCTGCGACGGGTGAATTAATGGTAGCGGCTGCGTACTTGTGTTTCGGCCTGAGCTGGCAACAGTGTGGGTGTCATCTGGGTTGCACCAACTGACATGCCAAAGTCCCCGAGTACAGGAGCATGCACGACTATTACAACCATGACTCAGTCACCGTGACCACAGGCTCTGGCCGATGGGGCAAGGGAAAGGCCGGCCGAGATGACTCCCCGCCGGGATGCGCTGGCTGATGCCATCATCACGCAGCGAGACTGGCGAACGAGATAAGCGAAGGGCCTGCAGTTGCAGGCCCTTTTTGTATTGGGTGTTTTTCAGGCCGGGCGGGTTCAACCCTTGATGAGGTCGAGCACCACCTGATGGTGGTCGCTGGTCTTGAACTTGTCGAAGCGGTGGGCGACCTTGCCCTCTTCATCGATGAGGAAGCTCAGCCGGTGAATGCCGTCATACTCCTTGCCCATGAACTTCTTCGGGCCCCAGACGCCAAAGGCATCGGCCACCGCGTGATCTTCATCGGCCAGCAGGCGGAAGTTGAGGCTGTCGCGCTCCTCGAACTTCTTCAGGCGCTTGGCCGGATCCGGGCTGATGCCAAGCACCACCACGTTGAGGGCTGCCAGCTCGCCATTGACGTCACGCAGACCGCAGGCCTGCGTGGTACAGCCCGGGGTCATCGCCTTGGGGTAGAAATAGATGAGCACCTTCTTGCCGCGCAGATCGGCAAGACGAACCGGGTTGCCGTCCTGATCGGGCAGGGAAAAGTCGGGGGCCTGGGTACCAGCCTGTAGTGGTTGCATGGGGTCTCCGAACGCCGTCAGGCGTGTTTGTTGTTGACGATGAATTCGAACGATTCTGCGCCCAGTTCGCGACAGAATCCGGCGAAGGCCGTTTCCGAGCCGGCGGTCTCTCCCTGCTTGGCCAGATTGAGCTGAAAGCTCGCCTTGAGCAGGTTGAAGGGTTGCTGTTCCAGGGTCATGGTCTGCATGGCCTGGATGTCCCAGCCGTGGTCGCTGAAGAACTGGGTGCACTGGCTTACGATGCCGGGCTGGTCGCGGATCAGGATCTCGGCGTTGGCGCTGATGTCGTACTGCAGTGAGTGGTGGCGCTCGGTGCGTTTCATCATGGTGATGAGATCCCACTCCTGACTGCGCAGGGGCAGGCTTATCTCGAGTTGCATCAGGCTGTTCCAGTCCCCGGACAGCAGCATGATGAAGGTGAATTCATTACCGAAGATACCAAGACGGCTGTCGACAATGTTGCAACCACAGCCACTGACGTGGCGGGTGACCTCATTGACTATGCCAGGCCTGTCCGTGCCTATGGCCGTTACGACCAGGTAGTGAGTCATAAATCTTCTCTCGTCCATTAGCTTGTTGCGAATGTGAGCGCAGTGGGCGCCGCCCTGACCGGGTGGCCGGCCTTGGGCCATTCCCTGCGCTGTTACATGGCAACCTTGTAAGAATGCCGTGGCCGCGAGCCTTGTCTCGGGTCGAGAAGACCCGGGATTGGCGCAGGCCGTCGCGCTCGCGCACCGCTTTTTGTGCAGAATGGTATCACGGCTTGCCCCCTGCCTCCCTTGTTTTTCCAAGGGGGCAGCTTTACCATAACGCCCCTGAAAATCGGGAGAAATATCCATGTTACGCGGTAGTATCGTTGCCCTCGTTACCCCCATGCTGGCTTCAGGCGAAGTCGATTGGACCAGTCTGGCCGCCTTGGTCGATTATCATGTCAGCGCAGGCACCACCGCCATAGTTGCGGTTGGCACCACGGGGGAATCGGTGACCCTGAGCGAGCAGGAGCACATTGCCGTCGTGGAAAAAACCGTGGAACTGGCCGCCGGACGCATTCCCGTCATCGCCGGTTGCGGCTCCAACAATACCGCCCATGCCATCGCCCTGGCCAAACGATTCGCCGAAACGGGCGTGGTGGCGGGTCTCTCGGTTACCCCTTATTACAACAAACCCACCCAAGAAGGTCTCTATCGTCACTATTGTGCGATCGCCGAGGCTAGTGGTCTGCCCCAAATTCTTTATAATGTGCCCGGTCGCACCTGTTGCGATCTCAAACCGGAGACGGTAGCCCGACTGGCCAAGGTGCCCGGCATCATAGGTCTGAAAGAGGCCACCGGGGATCTGAGCCGTACTCCGCTGCTGCGTGAGCTGTGCGGAGCGGAATTCGCGCTTTATAGTGGCGATGATGCCAGTGGATGTGATTTTATGCTGCAAGGTGGCGATGGAGTCATTTCGGTCACCACCAATATTGCAGCGGCCCAGATGGCCGACATGTGTCGTGCAGCGCTGGCCGGTGATGCCGGTCTGGCCCATGACATCAACAATCGATTGATGCCGTTGCATCAGACTCTGTTCTGCGAACCGAGTCCCATCCCGGTGAAGTGGGCCTGTGCCCGACTGGGATTGATGGCGACGGCGACCTTGCGTCTGCCGCTCACCGACCTCACCCCCGAGGGCGAACAAGCGATGACGCGAGCACTGACCACTGCGGAGTTGATGGCGAGTGTTTAAAGCAAATGGAAAGGGAAATGCAGTGCGCCTGGTGCTGAGTGTGGCGACCGTTGCCGTGCTGGCAGCCTGTAGCTCACCCCAAGAGCGCAAGATGGCCAACCGTGGTTTCGAGTACGAGGATGCCCGCCTTGAAGGCCGCGCGTTCCTGGTGCCGGCCGGGTTGAGTACCCCCGCCTTTAACAGCAGCTTCGACATCCCGGCGCTGCCCGAGAGCAGCCGCGAAGGTGCCCTCGGCGCCAAGATTGACGTGCGCCCGCCCGCTCAGCTGCTGACCGTGGTACCGGGCAGCCAGGTGGTGCCCAATGCCAGCGAGCCAACAGTGGCCTTCTATGCCCTGAGCACCTCCCAGAGCGTGGAGCGCGATACCTGGGCCTTCCTGATGAACTTCCTGGCCCAGTACAAGGTGACCACAGAGAAGCTGGATCAGCAGGCCGGCGTGTTGCAGACCGGCTGGTTTGACAACACCAAGGCCCTCGATGGCTGGAGCGAAGAGGATGACGACTTCAACATCCGTCAGCGTTACCAGTTCACCCTGCGCAACGATGTCCAGCGTCACGCGGTCAACATGTCGGTGCGGGTGCTGGATCACGAAGAGACCATAGACGGCGAGACCAGCACTGTGCTGACGCCGGCCGATGCCCAGCGCTACGCCACCCGCGCCCTGAACCAGTTCTCCCTCTATTACGACAAGCAGCTCAAGTCCCGCGAACAGCACAAGGCCAACGATGGCATGGGGCTGGAGCTGGGGCTGGACAACAACGAGCTGAGTGCCTGGATTGCCGACGGTTCCTTTGATCAGGTGTGGCGTCGCCTCAACCAGGTGCTGCCTGGCTATGGCTTCACCATCAAGGATACCCAGCAGTCTCTGGGCTGGATCGACGTCGAGTACGACGAGCCGGGCAGCGACTTCTGGAAGGCCAAGGGCAGCGAGCCGTTCAAACTGGAAGAGGACAAGTATCGCTTCCAGCTTGGCGAGATGGCTGGGGGCAAGACCTCCATCACACTGTTCGACAAGGATAAGAAGCCAGTGTCGTCCGGTGTCATCTCCCAGATGTACATCAGCCTGTCCGAGGCATTCGCCAAGGGCCTGGCTGACCAGGCAGCAAAAACAGAATAGAAACAGGGGCCTAGTGCCCCTGTTTTGTTAGGTTAATCCCCCTGTAAATACAGGGTCTGATGCGCTTGATATGTTAACCCCCAGAAACAGGGGCCCTGTGCTCCTGTTTTATTCCTCCCACAAACAGGAAGTGTTATTAGCCATGAGTCTTGCAGATCAAGTATTGGCGGTGAATGACGATTTGCCGATCCGTACCGATAAACCTGTCCATTCCGGCAAAGTGCGCAGCGTCTACTGGTTGACCCCCGCAGACAGTGCCCGGCTCATCAAGGAGAAAGGCTATGATGTGCCAGCCGATGCGCCGCTTGCCCTCATGGTGATCAGCGACCGCATCTCTGCCTTCGACTGCATCTGGCAAGGTGTGGACGGGCTGAACGGTGTACCTGGCAAGGGGGCGGCACTCAACGCCATCTCCAGCCACTGGTTCAAGCTGTTCAAGGAGAAGGGACTGGCCGACAGCCACATCCTGGATATCCCGCACCCCTTCGTCTGGATCGTGCAAAAAGCCCGCCCCGTGATGATCGAGGCGATCGCCCGCCAGTACATCACAGGCTCCATGTGGCGTGCCTACAAGGATGGCGAACGCGAGTTCTGCGGCATCACCCTGCCGGAAGGCCTGAAAAAGGATCAGAAGCTGCCGGAAATCCTCATCACTCCCTCCACCAAGGGTGTGCTGACAGGGCTGGATGGCGTGCCTGAGGCCGATGACGTCAACGTCTCCCGCGCCGATATAGAGCGCCACTACCAGGGCTTTAACTTCAGCAAGCTGGCCGATATCGACCGCTACGAAGTGCTGCTCAAGGAAGGCTTCAACGTCATCAGTGACGCCCTGGCCGAGCTGGATCAGATCTTCGTCGATACCAAGTTCGAGTTTGGCTATGTCCAGGACGCGGCCGGCAATGAGAAGCTCATCTATATGGATGAAGTGGGTACCCCCGACAGCTCCCGCATCTGGGATGGCGCCGCCCTGCGCGACGGCCAGATCGTCGAGAAGTCCAAAGAGGGTTTCCGCCAGTGGCTGCTGAACCACTTCCCGGATCCGGATATCCTGCTCAACAAGCACCGCATGCCGGAACGCTTCGCCCTGGCCCGTGACAACAAGTTGCCGACCGAGGTGATGATGGATATCTCCAACACCTATGTGGGGATCGCCGAGAAGATCATCGGTCAGCCGCTGGTGCGCAGTGCCAATCCCAAGCAGGAGATCATTGAGGTGCTGCGGGAACAGTACGGTCTGATCGACTAAGGATCGCCGCTTTTTTTGTCGCCGGGAAACAAACGTTTGCCGGTGGCGAAAGGAACAGCCGACAAACAGACGGGCCCCAGTGCGGGGCCCGTTTTTATTGGTTTTTCAACGGTGTTGGCAAGGCGTCAGCCATTGACTTTGAACACCTGGCCGGTCTGCACGCCGAGCACGGATTTCTGGTAGGCTTGGGCCACCCGGGCGGCTGGCACTGGTACGAAGCCCGGGAAGAAGGCGGCGTATTTGTCCATCGATTCGGTCAGCACGGTCGGGCTCACCACGTTGATGCGCAGCCCCTTGGGCAGTTCGCAGGCTGCCGCCTTGACGAAGTGCTCTATGGCGCCGTTGATGGTGGTCGCACTGGCCCCCCAGTTGATGGGCTCCTCGCTCAGAATGCCGCTGATCAGGGTGATGGAACCCTTGTCATTCAGGTGGGGGATGGCGGCACGGGTCAGATTGATCTGGCCCATCAGCTTGCTCTCGATCCCCACTTGCCACTGCTCGTCCGTCATTTCGGTCAGGCCATTGAAGGCCACGCTGCCGCTGGCCACCACCAGTGCATCGAACGTCCCCAGTTTGGCAAACAGCGCCTTGATGGAGGCGGGGTCACGCATGTCGACAGTGGCATCGCCGCGACTGTGACCGACCCGGATCACCTGGTGGTCTTTGGCAAGCAACTCACTGACGGCCGAGCCGACGGTGCCGGAGGCACCCACAATCACAATCTTCATCTGTTTCACTCCTGGTTGGGATGTGTTGATTCTAGCGCGATAAAAAGAGAGAAAAAGCGCGTAAAATAAACGCATTGTTTCCATATTGGAGCTAATGATGGATATCTCCCATCTGACCAGTTTTTACGAGGTGGTGCAGCGGGGCAGTTTTTCCGCCGCCGCCGATGCCCTGGGGGTGAGCAAGGGGATGCTGAGCCGCCATGTCAGCGCTCTGGAAGCTGCCCTCAATGCCCAGCTGTTGCAGCGCACCACCCGCCGCCTCAGCCTGACCGAGGCGGGCAAGACCCTCTACTTGCAGGCGGGGCAGATCTTCGCACTGGCCCGCCAGGCGGAGCAGGACATACAAGCGCTGACCGAGGAGGACAGTGGCCGGCTGCGCTTCACCTGCCCGGTCAGCACGGGGGATCGCATGGTGAGCGAGCTGCTTGGCCGCTTTGCCGAGCTCTGTCCCGGGGTGCAGGTCGAGCTCAACTTTACCAACGCCATGGTCGACATGAGCCAGGGGGAGCACGACATAGCCCTGCGCGCCATGAGCAGCATACCCGACAACCTGGTGGCGCTGCCGCTCGGTCAGCTCAAGGATGTGGTGGTGGCCAGTCCCGTCCTGCTGGCGCGGGAAGGCCTCCCCGCCACGCCCTATGAACTGAGCGGCCGCCCCTGCCTGTTGCAGGGCCACAACCCGGCCTGGGAGCAGTGGCACTTTCGCAAGGGAGAGGAGGAGGCTCACATTCTGGTGCAGGGCAAGGTGCGGGCCAATCACTACAGTACCGTACTGCAACTGGCCCGCGCGGGCATGGGGTACGCCAAATGCCCGCTGATGCTGGTGGAGCCCTGGCTGGCGAGCGGCGAGCTGGTGGCTGTGCTGGATCAGTGGCAGACAGGTCTGCACCCGCTGCACGTGCTGCATGCCCAGCAGCGGCGGGTTCCGCGCAAGATCCGGCTGTTCAAGCAGGTGCTGGCCCAGTGGTTTGCCGAGCGGCCCCACTACCTGTTGTGAGGGCTCTGCGCCGTTATTTTTCTGTCATCTTCGGCTGTTACCCTGCGCCCATCACAGCGATCAGGAAGATGAGCGAGCATGAAGGGTTATCAGGGTTGGGTTGGATTGACGCTGCTGTGCGCGGCGACGGGCATGAGTACGGCGCAGGCCGAGGTCGAGGTGGCGGTGCCAACGGATTTCCAGATCCTGGCGGTGAGCAGTGGCAAGTTGCAGGATGAGCAGCACGCCACCCTGGCGGACGGAGAGCAGCAACTGCTGGTGCGCTATGAGGGGGTGATCCCGAGCCGCAATAGCAGCGAAAACGATCGGCAGGTGCGATCCGAGCCGCAGGTGCTGCGCTATCAGGCCAGCCAACAGCGCCTGCAACTGGTGGCCAGCGTACCGGCTACCGAAAAGGGGATGCAGCTTTATGCCAGGGCCCCCGTGGTGGCGTTGCAGGCGGATGGCCGGGCGCTCTCCATCCAGCAGGATGCGCTGGTGACCAGCGGCATGCTGCTCGGCATGGACTGGCGTGCCCGGCTCGATGAGTACAATCGCGGCGCCGGTAAGGCGGCGCTGACGACAGCCGCCGTGGCCACCACTGCAACCGCAGGCGCCACGGCTCCCGCCTTGGCTACCCGCGAGCTGGAAGGGCAGTTGCAGCAGCTGTTCCTCAAAGCGGATCCCGAGCTTCGCAAGCGCTTCATCGGCTGGGCCGTGCCGCGACTTTAAGTTTGCGGCCCGTTGCAGTAACGTGGGGGCTCTCTTCGTGCATTGCGCCCACCTTATCCAACGAGGTCTTCATGTTTGAATTGCACACTCGCCTGCAGGCGGATACCCAGTTGCTCGGGGATCTGCCGCTTTGTCGTGTCCTGCTTGCCAAAGACAGCCAGTATCCCTGGCTCATCCTGGTGCCACGGGTCGCCAACTTGCGGGAGATTCACCATCTGGCGCCCGCGCAGCAGCAACAGCTGATGCAGGAGTCCTGCGCCCTGGCCACCCTGATGGAGCAGGCGCTGCAGCCGGACAAGATCAACGTGGCGGCGCTCGGCAATCTGGTGCCGCAACTGCATCTGCATCATGTCGCCCGTTTTACCACGGATCGGGCATGGCCAGGTCCCATCTGGGGAGCTCATCCCTCCTTGCCTCATGACGAGGCCAGCTTGCAGCAGGAGGCCGCCAGCTGGCGTCTCAAGCTCGGCCATCTGGCCGGTTTCATTCCGCTTGCCGCTGATAATTGAGTCAAGTGAGAGGCGGCTCGCTATTTCGAAGCCCAAGCCGCGCTATCTGTTAGAGTTATGGTATAGATAAGCCCATTTTCGATGTTCAGGAAGGTCCCATGATAGTGACAAGAGCCGACAACGATGCCGTATTGACCACAGAGGATGTGCTGCTGAGTCTGTGTCATTCGGTTACGGACGTATTGAGTGCGGCGACCCAGAGTCAGGTGCGTTTCTCCGGCATGGTGCAGCGGATCAGCAAGACCTGCCTCAAGCCGGATATCGGCTGTTTCGTGCTGTTTGATGGCGGCTTCTCCGGCCTGGTGGTGATCAACTTCTCCGCCTCTGCGGCCATGGAGCTCTATGAGAGCTACATGCTCAGCATGGGCCTCTCCAAGGAAGATCTCGCCATCTCCCACACCTCGGACGAGGTGAGCAACGTCATGGGCGAGCTGATGAACCAGATAGTCGGCAGCTTCACCGTCAAGGTTGGCCGGGATCTGCAGACTCACATCACCCAGAACCAGCCGAAGATGCTGGCGCTGAACAAGCAGGTGATGCTGAGCGTCGATACCAACCTCGACAACCCGGAAGCGCGCCGGGTCACCTTCTTCACCGCTCGCAACAACATCTTCTATCTGGAGCTGGCGATGGACAGGACAGAGTTCATCCGCATTCACAACGATGGCATGGATGAGGAGGAGCTGGATCCGGATGCCCTGATCGCCCAGACCAAGCTGGCGGCCGCCAAGCCGGCCCCGGTGGCCGCGCCGGTCGCCAATGAGCATGACGACTTGCTCGACTCGCTCGGTATCTGACGTCAGCCCACGCTGAAGATGCCAAGGCCACCCATGGGGTGGCCTTGTTGTTTGTTGCCGGGGAAGGGCTTAGAAGTTGTAGAGCAGGCCGGTACTGACGCGGCTGGACTGGCTTGTAGTGGTCAACTAAATCCGGACACACAGTTACGCCGGTTAGCTTGAACTCGGCAGTGAATGAGCGACGTAATCTTGTCATTGAACACCTCTGGTCATGGTGGCGACTGTACCACCTAAAATGGTGTCCGGGATGATTAGACCACTACAAGTAAACCGCCGGTGCCTGGTGACGAGAGCGCTATCTCCAGAACCAGTGGCAAGGTTTGCAAGTTTTCGTCATCAATGGTGCTCTGCTCAGAACGCAGGATATTTCTGAGCTCAAAGCCCATTTCGGCTCGGGTAACACCGTAACTGACCAGTAGACCCCCGATCCGATGTGGCGCTGATCACGTTGATGAATATCCGCTCGCATGTGCTAGCCAATGCGGCCATCACCCCTTATCACAAGGGGGAATCGCTCTGGTCAGCGATTTCATCACATCGCGGGCTGACGATTTGTTGACCCTACTGGATAAAGGGTTCTTTAGTACCGACCTGTTGCTGCGCATCCAATATGGAAGAGTTAACCGCCAAATGTGCATGCCAGTTTATAGCTAACCAGCTGGCGGTCAGGCGCCGGGCAACCGGTAGCTGCGGGCAAACTCGTCGGGGGGCAGGGGGCGGCTGAACAGGTAGCCCTGCAGCCGATCGCAACCGGCCTGCACCAGCCAGGCCTGCTGTTCTGGGGTTTCGACCCCTTCGGCCGTGATCCTGATCCCCAGCTCGTGGCCCAGACCTATGACGGAGCGCACTATGGCGGTGGTCGCCTGGTTGGTGGCCAGCCCTTGGGTGAAGCTGCGGTCCAGCTTGAGGGTGGCTACCTGCAGCCTCGGCAGGTAGGCGAGCGAGCAGTAACCCGTGCCGAAGTCATCGATGGCGAGCTGGAATCCCGCTTCGATCAGGTTGGCCAGGTTGCTCTCGATCTCGTCGGCGTTCTCCATCAGCACGCCTTCGGTGATCTCCAGCTCCAGTTGCCAGGGGGCCAGGCCGTGGCGCTCGATGCAGGCGAAGATCTGCGGGCAGAGCTCGGGGTCGCGAAATTGCAGCGGCGACAGGTTGATGGAGAGCACCAGATCCGGCGCCGCCGCCTGCCAGCGCGCCAGCTGGGCGCAGCCCTGCTCCAGCATGCGCTGGCCAAGCTGGCCGATGAGCCCCAGCTCCTCCGCCAGCGGGATGAACTCATCCGGCGAGATCATGCCGAGCTCGGGGTGAGGCCAGCGGCAGAGCAGCTCGGCCCCGTGCAGCTGATTGTTGCGGGTGCTGATGATGGGCTGATAGACGGCGGTGAGCTGACCCGACTTGATGGCCAGCGGCAACTGGGCCGCGATCAGCTGACGGCGCTTGAGTTTGGCGTCGAGTTCGGGATCGAACAGGGTGCAGTGCTGCTGCTGACGCTTGCCCTGGGCCAGCGCGGCCTCGGCATGGCTCAGCAGCCGCTCCGCATCGTTGGCCTTGCCGTGGGCTATGCCGAGGAACACCGGGATCTGGATCCTGTGCTCCTCGACCTGATAGGGCACCATCAGCTCCCCTTGCAGGCGGCGGCTCCAGTCGGCCAGCGGTTCGGTCAGCTCGGGCAGCAGCATGGCGAAGTCGTCGGCGGCGACCCGGCACACCAGCGACTGGGGTGGCGCCAGCTGTTGCAGGCGGCGGGCCACCTGACTCAGCAGGCGATCGGCCACCCGGATGCCGAAGCGGTCGTTGATCTCGCGAAAGTGTTGCAGATCGACCAGCAGCAGGCTGGCCTTGCGGGCGCCGAGATGGCGGCTGGTCTGCAGAAAGTGGGAGAGTTTGAGCAGGCCGGTCAGGCTGTCGTAGTGCTGCTCCTGCTGCAGCTGGGCCTGGGTGGTACGCAGCCCTGTGATGTCGCGGCTCAACGTCAGGATGCCGAGGGAGTTGCCCTCGTCGTCCGGCACATCGACCCGGGTGACCTCCAGGTAGCGGCCCTGGCCGCTGGCATCCACCAGACAGTATTCACCGCGCCCCATCGGCAGCTCGGTGGAGAGGCGGTGAGCTACCCGCTGGCCGAGCGCCTCGCTCGCCACCATGCCCATGAAGTCGAGAAAGGCCTGATTGCAGTCGATGAGCAGGCCCTGATGATCCTCCAGCCGGATGGGATCCGGGATGGCGTCCAGCAGGCGGCGCTGCAGCAGCTGTTGCTGGCGGAAGGTCTGCTCCAGCTCCTTGCGCTGACCAATCTCGTTGACCATGCCGAACAGGGCGACCGGCTTGCCCTGCTCGTCATAGAGCGGGATCTTGTGGATCTCCATCCAGCTGGTGGCATCGCCGCTGTGGCAGTGCAACTGCTGATAGAGCAGGGGCTTGCCATCCGTCAGCAGCTGCTGATCCTCTTCCCGAAAGATGTCGCCCCACGGCATGTCCGCGTCCGTCTTGCCGATGAGATCCGCCGGTTGCAACAGCCCCGCCTGCTCCGTAAAGACCCGGTTGGCAAACAGGTAGCGTCCGGCCGTATCCCGGCAGAAGATATTCATGGGTAACTGATCGATGATCTGCTGCAGCAGAGTCAGGGTGAGCAAGGAATTCACGCAGACACTCACGGGGGAAATTTCGAGCAAATCTATGATAGCAGGCTGGTTTTGTAAAGCTTGGGTTAAGGCTGATGCATTTCTGTCGATCTCTGCTGACAGTCTGTGTCGCTGACGCCATAATAGCCGCCGGTTGGCCTATGGCCGGATTATATGGATGAGAGAAGCAGCATGAAAAAGATTGTGGGAGTAGCACTGGCCCTGTTGATGGCCGGTTGTGCCAGCGACAACAATGGCGGCGAGCAGTACCGCTATACCCCGCCGGTTGCCAAGGCGACCAACAACACCCAGGAGATGCAGATCCCGGTGGATCTGGTGTGGGCCCGCGCCGAGAAGTGGTTTGGCGATCACGGCCTCAACATCGAGAACAGCCAGCGTGGCTCAGGTCTGATGACCGCCAACGTCGAGAACTCGGCCGATGGCCTGGAGTGGCTGGATTGCGGCACCATGGGTTCCAAAGTGGCGTTGGGCAACCCCAATCTGCAGATCAACCTGATCATCACCCAGAGCGGCAACAACAGCGTGGCGACCGTCAACGTCAAGGGCAACACCCAGCTCTACTTCGTCGAATCCTCCGGCGAGCGCGTGCTGGCACCCTCCATCACCCCGGTCTGCGTCTCTCGCGGCAGCTTGGAACAGAGCCTGTTCTCTACTCTGGGCAACTGATCCGCCTCCGTCAGCCGCCCGCTTGCCTGGCGGCTCGCACCAAACACCCCGTTGCCTGCAACGGGGTGTTTGTTTTTGGGGCCGCGTGCCGCAAGGCGGGGAATGCCGCCATCCGCTTATCCTGGCGGCCACTCCCGCATGCCAGCATGGTGCGGCCAGCCATAAAAAAACGCCCCGGCAGGAACCGGGGCGCTTGATGGCATGGGCTGGCAATCAGAGGGCGCTGTCGCCGTGAAACAGTGCCTGCTCGCCGGATTTGAGCAGATAACCCTTCCAGGGGAAGAGCTGATAGGCGCCGCCCTGCCAGGACCAGTTGCCCTCGTCTCCTTGCCGGGTCAGGCGGGTCTGCTCACCGCTTGGCAGGGTCAGTTCGGCCTGGCTCTGGTCGGCGTTGAACAGCACGAAGGCGCTGCCGGTTTCATTCGCCTCGAGGGATTGCAGCCGCACCGCCTGCTCGAACAGACGCACGCACTGGTTGGTCAGCGCTGACCATTGATAACCGGCGCTGGCACGACAGCCGTGGATATCCTGATCATTGCCGACCATATGCTGGGTCGGGGTACTGCAAGCCGCCAGCAGCAGGGAGGCGGCCATCAGAGTCAGAGTGCGCATGCTTACTCCTGCTTGTCTTCGAGATTGTCCCGTTCGATGACGATGTTGGAGAAACCCAGCTCCTTGAAGTAGTTCTCCTGGTAATCCTTCACGCTCTTCTTGTCACGGCGGCAGACCTGCGCCAGCTGGGCCTCCATGGCGTGGAAGCTGGAAAGATCCAGCCCTTCGGCGGCGGCAATGGCGTCGTAGATGCTGCGGAACTTGTCGTTCGCATAGCCGAGCTCTTTGGTCTGTTTCTTGTAGGTGTAGGTGATCTTAAACGCCATCTGGCCCTTCCTTCTTCGATTTGGCTTGCTTGCGCTGGACATAGATATAGAGGCTTTCGACCTTCTCCCGGGCCCAGGGAGTCTTGCGCAAGAACTTCAGACTGGACTTGATGCTGGGATCGTCGGTGAAGCAGCGGATGTTGATCTGCTGTCCCAGCTCTTCCCAGCCATAGTGCTCGACCAGGGTGGTGACGATCGCCTCCAGGGTCAGTCCGTGCAGCGGGTTCTTTGGTTGCGAGGCGCCTGGCTGCTCACTCATGCCTTGGCCGCCAAGGTGGCAAAGGGTTGACCCATGCGGGTGGTGATGCCGTTGGCCAGATGCGGCTCGAAGCCAGCCAGCATGCCGGGTCCAAACAGGCAGACGACTGTACTGCCGAGCTTGAACAGGCCCATCTCGGCCCCTTTTTGCAGTGTGATGGCCTCATCGCCGCTGTAATCCCAGCGCACCACTTCCTTCTGCTTGGTCGGCGCTATATTGCCGGCCCAGATGGTCTCGATACTCGCGACTATAGTGGCACCAACCAGCACCAGCGCCATGGGACCATGGGGGGTGCGGAAGGTGGCGACCACCCGTTCGTTGCGGGCGAACAGGTTCGGTACCTTCTCGGCGGTGAGCGGGTTGACGGAGAAGAGATCCCCCGGCACGAACACCATGCTCTCCAGCACGCCGTCCAGCGGCATGTGGATGCGGTGGTAATCCTTGGGTGCCAGATAGATGGTGGCAAAGTCGCCATCCTTGAACGGCGCCACCAGATCCTCATAGCCACCCAGCAGTTCACGGGCGCTGTAGTCGTGGCCCTTGGCCTGGATGATGCGACCCTGATGGATGGGGCCGAGCTGGCTGACGGTGCCGTCCACCGGCAGGGCCAGAGTCATGGCATCCTCTACCAGCGGACGTATCCCCGGCTTGAGCTCACGGGTAAAGAACTGGTTGAAGCTCTTGTAGTGGGCCGGACTCTCGTGCAGCGCCTCGCTCATGTCGACGCCGTACTGCTTGATAAACGCCTCTATCACCTTGGTGGTGAGGTTGCCGGCTTCGGCAGCTGCCAGCTTGCCCACCAGACGGGAGAGGGCGTGTTTGGGCAGGCAGTATTGACCGGCAATTTTCAGGTTGTCAGTGATGCTCATGATCTTCATCGAAATAATAAGTTGAATGGGTCACAGCCGGGCCTGTTGCCGGCCGTGGCGGGCTTCCTGCATGGTTTCCAGGATGCGGTGATAGTTGTGGAAGCGATCGGCGCTGATGTCGCCACGGTCGACCGCCGCACGCAGGGCACAGCCAGGATCGTCCTTGTGGGTGCAGTCGCGGAATCGGCAACCACCCAGGTAGTCGCGGAACTCGATAAAGCACCAGGTGATGCGATCGGCCTCCAGATGCCAGAGGGCGAACTCGCGGATCCCGGGGGAATCGATCAGATCGCCGCCGCTCGGGAAGTGATAGAGCCGCGCCGTGGTGGTGGTGTGCGTACCGAGTCCCGAGTTTTCGGAGATCTCGCCGGTGAGCACATCCAGCCCCGGCATCAAGGCGTTGGTGAGCGACGATTTGCCCACCCCGGACTGGCCGACGAAGATGCTGATCTTGCCTTCGAACTGGGCCTTGAGCTCATCCAGCCCTTCGCCGCTCTCGCAGCTGACCAGGATCACCTGGTAGCCCAGCTTGCGATAGGGGTCGAGCTGGCTATCGATGCGGGCACGGGCCGCGGCATCGAGCATGTCGACCTTGTTCAGCACTATGAGCGGCTGGATCTCCACATCCTCGGCGGCCACCAGATAGCGGTCGACGATGTTGGTGGAGAACTCCGGCATCACCGCCGAGACGATGATGATCTGGTCTATGTTGGCGGCGATGGGTTTGACCCCGTCGTAGAAGTCCGGCCGGGTCAACACAGAGTGGCGCGGATGCACCGCCTCTATGACCCCTGCGGTCGCGGCATTGAGGCCGGGACGCCAGACTACCTTGTCGCCGCACACCAGGCTGCTGATGCTGCTGCGACGCAGGTTGCTGCGGTGTATGGTGCCATCGACGGCTTCCACATCCGCATGCTGACCGAAGCGGCTTATCACTACCCCTTCGATAGCCGGGCCAAACAGGGTGTCATCCACGACAGTAGTGTGATCTTTTTGCAGCCGCCGCTCGCGGTTGGCCTGGACGCGCCTTTGTTGACCCAGATTGAGTTTTGCTTTCTTTGCCACTCGATTCGCCAGTTTATGAACAGATCCAAAGCCAGTATGATACATGCAAATTGGCAAAATTCCGCCATTCCTCCCAATAGAGAGAGCAATCATGACAGTCAGCGCGCAGAACCTGGTATGGATCGACATGGAGATGACGGGTCTGGACCCCGAAGAGAACGTGGTACTGGAGATCGCCACCATAGTCACCGACAAGGATCTGAACGTGCTGGCCGAAGGGCCTGTCATCGCCATCCACCAGAGCGATGAAGAGCTGGCCAAGATGGACGACTGGAACGTCAACACCCATACCAAGAGCGGGCTGGTGGCCCGGGTCAAGGCGAGTCAGCACGACGACGCCCGCGCCGTGGCCGAGACGCTCGCGTTCATCCGCCAGTGGGTGCCGGAGCGTACCAGCCCGCTGTGCGGCAACAGCATAGGCCAGGATCGCCGCTTCATGGTCAAGCACATGGGCGAGCTGGAAGCCTTCTTCCATTACCGCAACGTCGACGTCAGCACCATCAAGGAGCTGGTACGTCGCTGGCAGCCCGAACTGCTGGATCAGTTCAGCAAGAGTGGCTCCCATCAGGCGCTGGACGACATCCGCGAATCCATCGCCGAGTTGCGCTTCTATCGCAGCCATGTCTTCAAGATCTGAGTGCCAGGCAAGGAGTTGCCATCGATCGGTTGCTAAAATCGACAGTTCGGCCAGCTTTTGAGCGAACGCGCGCAACCAGACGAAAAAGCCCTTGCAATTGGAAAGACTGCTCTTATAATTCGGCTCCCGTGCAGTAGCGCAAGCAACCAAATTCTGCACGATTTGTTTTGATGCCATTTTATGGTGTGTGCGGGAATAGCTCAGTTGGTAGAGCACGACCTTGCCAAGGTCGGGGTCGCGAGTTCGAGTCTCGTTTCCCGCTCCAAAATGTGATGATGAAACTGGTTCAATCCAGCCCGATGCGGGAATAGCTCAGTTGGTAGAGCACGACCTTGCCAAGGTCGGGGTCGCGAGTTCGAGTCTCGTTTCCCGCTCCAATCATCTTCACCAGCGCAAAACGACCATTTATGTTGCGGGAATAGCTCAGTTGGTAGAGCACGACCTTGCCAAGGTCGGGGTCGCGAGTTCGAGTCTCGTTTCCCGCTCCAAACATTTGCAATGTGACATCCTGTTGCGGGAATAGCTCAGTTGGTAGAGCACGACCTTGCCAAGGTCGGGGTCGCGAGTTCGAGTCTCGTTTCCCGCTCCAACACATTTGCAAGTGACATCCTGTTGCGGGAATAGCTCAGTTGGTAGAGCACGACCTTGCCAAGGTCGGGGTCGCGAGTTCGAGTCTCGTTTCCCGCTCCAATTTCTCTTCGAAGTTCACGAATCCAATATTTCAATACACTCATTGCCACATCCAGTTGGCAGAGCATGATCCACGCCTTGCCAAGGCTGGGGTCGCGAGTTCGAGTCTCGTTTCCCGCTCCAATTTCTCTTCGTAGTTGCATTCTTTCCTTTTGATCCCTCCCCGTATCGCGCTGCGATGCATTCGCATATCCGCTATTTGGCGCGTTTCTCTTGGTCTGCTCGGCGTCCAGCGTCTCGGGCCTGCTCACATATCATCATGCTCACATGCCTCACCTGTGGGCAGCATCTGCAGTCATGCGCTGGCGATAGGCGTCAGCCGTGGTGGATGAGCAGCAGTAAAGGAGAGGCGAAACAAGGCGGCCAGGCAAGGCGGGCGAGACTCGATAACCGGTAGCGCTGTGGGACGGGGAATGACAGACAAAAAAATAGGAGGAGCAAGTCTCCTCCTACAGGCTCACTGGCGTGGCTTAGAGCAGGGTAACGTTCTCAGCCTGAGGGCCTTTTTTGCCCTGGGTCACAGTGAACTGGACTTTTTGACCTTCAGCCAGGGTTTTGAAGCCTGTGCTCTGGATGGAGGAGAAGTGAACGAAAACGTCCGGTCCCTGGGATTGCTCGATAAAGCCAAAACCCTTGGTCTCATTGAACCATTTTACTTGGCCGGTGCGAATGTCAGACATGTGGTAAGTCCTATCTATAACAAAATGAAACTAAGCCTTGTTGGGCAGCATTTGCCTAGAAATCAGGGGTTGCAGCATGACTGACCACGTCAATTTGTCCCAGTAGCATGTAGAACAATCCCTGTCTAAAGCACAAACGATTGTACGTGAGCGCGATCCCTTGTCAATTTGGCGCTTTTCATTTTTTGAGCAAGCTAAAAATATTGTGAAGTCAGCGGCTTATTTCATGGCGTCAGGTCAAAAAAACGGGAGGCCATGGCCTCCCGTTTCATCACTCCTTGAGGGCGAACCCTTCGCCCTGTCGGTCATAGCGGTAGATGGCCTGACCGTAGGAGCGGATCTCGACCCGCTGGATGCGGCGATTGTCATCGATCAGGATGAACACCGACTTGCCCGATTGCAGCCGGGTCAGCGGGCGATCAGGCCCTTCGATGGCGATCAGCCGGCTGAGCTCGGCCCCCGGCAGCTCGAACTTGCGCCAGATGGAGTAGAGGGTCTCGCCGGCCTGCACGTCGTGCTGCAGCCAGGTGCCGTCCACTTTCTCTTCGACCGGCTTGGCGGCGGTCGAACTGCCATTGCCGGCCGTCAGGGCCTGGGCGGGCACGGCGAGGGGGACCTCGAGCGAGCCGGACGGGGCGACTTTCGGGGCAGCAGGCGCGGGCTCCCAGGCCAGCAACAGCAGCCAGATGGGCACCAGGACCAGCAGGCCTATGGTGTGTTTGCGGGGCAGCGGGCTGGTCAGCTTGAATTTGCCTGCTTTGGCCTCCTGGCCGCGCTGGCCAAGGCCACGCATCCCCTGGCCTATGCGCTGGCGCAGGGGCAGGGTAGCGGCATTGATACGATGGAGCAGGGATCCTTGTGATTCGTCTTGTCGACGCTGCTGGGCTCGTCTGTTATGGCCACGTGGGCGACGGTCCGGGGTGGGCACGGCATTTACCTCTCACTACATTGCCTGCCATCAGGCAAATTCCTTGCCTATGGTAAACGGACTCGCCCCCGAGGGGGAGAGTCCGCGAGAGGAAAATTATCAGCTGAGACGAAATTGTCCCAGTAATTGCTGTAAACGCTCGGCCGCCTGACGCAATGCCTGGCTGGCTTTGGCCGTTTCGGTCGCATCCTGAGCGATGTCGTTGGCCAGTGCGTTGGTTTTTGACAGATTGCCGGACACCGTCTCGGAAACCGAGCTCTGCTCCTCGGCGGCGGAGGCTATCTGGTAGGTCATGTCGTTGATGGTGGAGATGGCCTTGTAGATGCTGCCCAGCGCCTCTTCCGCCAGATCCGCCTCACCCACCGCCTGGTGGGTCAGCTGCTGGCTCTGCTGGATGGCGTTGACCGCGTTGGTCGAGCTGTGACGGATCTTCTCGATCAGCTCCTGGGTGTTCTGCACCGCCTGCTGGGTGTTGCCCGCCAGCTTGCGCACCTCGTCGGCCACCACCGCAAAGCCGCGGCCCTGCTCACCGGCGCGGGCCGCCTCGATGGCGGCGTTGAGCGCCAGCAGGTTGGTCTGATCGGCTATGCCCTGGATCACGGTCAGTATGCTGGTGATCTGCTCGCTGTCGTGGGCCAGCCCCTCGACCACTTCGGCCCCCTTGCCGGCCTCGGCCGCCACCTTGTGCATCGACTGGATCACCTGCTGGAAGCGTACCTTGCCCTGATCCGCCGCCCCCTGTGCCTGCTTGGCCGAGTCGGCTGTGTTGTTGGCGTGGGTGGCCACCTCCTGGCTGACATAGGACATCTCCTGCACCGCGGTCAGCATCTGCTCCATCTCCGCCTGGTGATGCTGCAGGTTGGTGTCGGTCTGGCCGGCGATGCGGTCGGTATCGCCGGCGTGGCGATTCACCTCGCTGGCGGTTTTCAGCACATCCCCCAGCAACACCTGCAACTTGTCGATGAAGCGGTTGATGCCCTTGGCGAGATCCCCCAGCTCGTCGACTGAGCGGGTGGTGAGGCGCTTGGTGAGATCTCCCTCGCCATCGGCGATATCATCCACCAGGCTGACCATCTGGCGGATAGGGCCCGTGATGCTGCGGGCTATCACCAGCATGGTGGCCAGCGCCAGTACCAGCACTATGAGGGCGCCCACCAGTTGCTGGGTCATGGCGGCCCGGTTCATGTCGCTCAGCTGGCTCTCCAGCTGGTCGGCGCCTGCCAGCACCACCTTGTAGGGCAGGGTGACTATGATGGCCCAGTTGCGGCTCATGCCCGGCACCATGATGGGTACAGAGATACGAAACGACTCGTCCAGCTCCTGGCGCTGCACTTCCGGTTTCAGATACTGCTGCCACTGGTTGCCGAGCAGCTTGTCGGCCCGGCTGCCCAGCAGGCTGGCATCGCCGCTGGTGCCGGTGATGACGCCGGCGGCGCTGACGATCAGGGTCTCGCCCTTGCCGTCATAGATGTTGCTGTTGAGGGACTGGGCCTGCCGGCTGATGGAATCCACCGCCAGATCCAGCGCGGCGACGCCCTTGAACTGACCCGCCACCATGATGGGGGTGGTGATGGTGCTCACCAGCACCTGCTGGCCGTTGATGTCCACCTTGAAGGGATCGATGAGACAGGAGCGCCCCTCCCGTTTCGGGCAGGCGTAGTAGTCGTTGGCCGGATTGCCAAATTCGTCGGCATCGCTCTTCTCGATGGAGAGCAGCAGGTCTGTGCCTATCTGATCCTTGTCACGGTAGAAGTAGGGGACGAAGCGGCCCTGGCTGTCGCTGCCCAGCGCCGTCTGACCGGCGAAGGCGGCGTCCTGGCCGTCGAAGCCGTTCGGCTCGAAGCCGGCGAAGGCGCCATACAGTTGCGGTTCCAGGTTGAGCTGTGCCTTGAGCAGATCCGTGGCCTGCTGGCGATCCAGCGGCAGCTTGCCCTCCTGTTGCAGGGCGAGGGCACTGGCCATCTGCTGGGTATAGGAGAGTCCCTTTTGCAGCAACTGGGTGATGGTGGCGGCCTCGGCGCGCGCATTGGCACTGACCTTCTGCCAGGCCTCCTGCTGCAGGGCAGCACGGCTGGAACTGATGGTCAGCTGTTGGGTCTGTTGACCGGAATACTGGTTGAGCAGGATCAATATGACCAGGGCTGTGGTCATGGCGATCCCGGCCATCACCAGAATGCGATTCTGGATAGAACGGAACTGCATCGTCTCTTCCTTGTTTCGTGAGAAGTAGTGTGAGAGTTATTTGAATATCGGCCGGAGGAGGCAGCTCTCCAACACTTCCCATAGCAAATCGGAAATGGCGCTTCTGTTTTGCGATCCCCCTCAAATATCAGGTGCCAAGCGGTCGCCCGGCCAATTTAACCCCCTACTTTAGCGCGCCGCCGCCTCATGGTTTTCCCATCCGGGATTCTGAGTGCTAAAATGCGACGGTTTTTTCTAACGAATTGGCCCAAGGCCCTCTACACAAGGCTTAAAGATGAAAGTCAAAACCCGTTTTGCTCCCAGCCCGACCGGCTTTTTGCATGTCGGCGGTGCCCGTACCGCACTCTATTCCTGGTTGTTTGCAAAGAGCCAGGGCGGTGAGTTCGTGCTGCGTATTGAGGATACCGACCTGGAACGTTCCACTCAGGAGGCGATCGACGCCATCATTGAGGGCATGGAATGGCTGGAGCTGAACTGGGATGAGGGCCCCTACTACCAGACCAAGCGTTTCGATCGCTACAACGGCATCATCGACGAGATGCTGGCCGATGGCCGCGCCTACAAGTGCTATTGCTCCCGTGAGCGCCTGGACGCGCTGCGCGAAGGCCAGATGGCCAGCGGCGAGAAGCCCCGCTATGACGGCAAGTGCCGTGATGCGGCCCACGATCACCCGGCCGATGCGCCGCACGTCATTCGCTTCCGCAACCCGACCGAAGGTTCCGTCGTATTCGATGACCACGTCCGTGGCCGCATCGAGTTTGCCAACACAGAGCTGGACGATCTCATCATCCGCCGTACCGATGGTGCGCCGACCTACAACTTCTGCGTGGTGGTCGATGACTGGGACATGGAGATCACCCACGTGGTGCGTGGCGAAGACCACATCAACAACACCCCGCGTCAGATCAACATCTACAAGGCCCTGAACGCGCCTGTGCCTGAGTTTGCCCACGTCTCCATGATCCTGGGCGACGACGGTGCCAAGCTGTCCAAGCGCCACGGCGCCGTCTCAGTGATGCAGTACCGCGATGACGGCTACCTGCCGGAAGCCCTGCTGAACTATCTGGTGCGTCTGGGCTGGTCCCACGGCGATCAGGAGATCTTCACCCTGGACGAGATGATCAAGCTGTTCAGCCTGGATGCCATCTCCAAGTCCGCCTCCGCCTTCAACACCGACAAGCTGTTGTGGCTGAACAACCACTACATGCGCAGCCTGGATCCGGCTTATGTGGCCAAGCACCTGGCCTGGCACATGGCGAACCAGCAGATAGACACCAGCAAGGGCCCGGCCCTGGCCGAGGTCGTCACTTTGCTGGCCGAGCGCTGCAATACCCTGGTGGAGATGGCCGCCCAGAGCCGCTATCTGTTCGAAGAGTACGAGGCCATCGACGAAGCGGCCGCCAAGAAGCACCTGCGCGGTGTGGCTGCCGAGCCGCTGACCCTGGCCAAGGCCAAGCTGGCGGCGCTGGAAACTTGGACCACAGAGGCGCTGCACGAGCTGATCGAAGCGACCGCCGCCGAGCTGGGTCAGGGCATGGGCAAGGTCGGCATGCCGCTGCGCGTCGCCGTCACCGGGCTGGGCCAGTCCCCTGGCATCGACGCCGTGATGGCGCTGGTGGGCAAGGAGCGGGTACTCGCCCGCATCGACCGCGCTTTGGCGTATATCGAAGCACGCATGGCCGCCGAGTAAGCTTGCCGTCGCACATTGCCGTCACCGGTCTGGGGTAATCTCTCCCCCGGCATCGACGCCGTGATGGCGCTGGTGGGCAAGGAGCGGGTACTCGCCCGCATTGATCGCGCCCTGGCGTATATCGAAGCGCGTATGGCTGCTGAATAAGTGCCTGTGATGGCATGCAAAAGGGCTCCCGCGAGGGGGCCCTTTGTTTTTGTTGGCTAACCAGATTTGTGACATAAAACAGCGAGATAGCGGTAAGGTTGCCGGTAAAAACAGCTAACTGATTGAATTTTGACTAAACGCGCCAATCGGCGTTATTTTTGGGTTGACAGCAAAGCGGGTGATGCCTATCATGCGCCTCCGTTGCCGGAGATAACTTTGGTAGCGCCGAGGTGAGTTGGGGTTATAGCTCAGCTGGGAGAGCGCTTGCATGGCATGCAAGAGGTCCGCGGTTCGATCCCGCGTAGCTCCACCAAATTCTCCTCGAACAATCTGGAATCCAAGGGGTTATAGCTCAGCTGGGAGAGCGCTTGCATGGCATGCAAGAGGTCCGCGGTTCGATCCCGCGTAGCTCCACCAGGTTCCTGATTGAAGATGAAGTACCCAGGGCAGTGCGGTGTGTATCACCCAGGCCGACCTTTGTGGGGTTATAGCTCAGCTGGGAGAGCGCTTGCATGGCATGCAAGAGGTCCGCGGTTCGATCCCGCGTAGCTCCACCACTATTTGCAGTAAAGGGCAACCGGCCGCCAGAACCGGTTGTCTAATGAAGAAAGAATTTGGGGTTATAGCTCAGCTGGGAGAGCGCTTGCATGGCATGCAAGAGGTCCGCGGTTCGATCCCGCGTAGCTCCACCACTATTTGCGACAGATGGCCGCCAGAACCATTTGTCGAGTACGAAATTTGGGGTTATAGCTCAGCTGGGAGAGCGCTTGCATGGCATGCAAGAGGTCCGCGGTTCGATCCCGCGTAGCTCCACCAAATTCTTGTTACAAGAAGCCGAAAGGCCACCGTTATCGCGGTGGCCTTTTTGTTTTGGCTCATTCTTGCGTCCAGCCCGTTTCTTGCCCGTAAAAAAGCCCGCATCGCAGCGGGCTTTTGGCGTTATGGCAAGGCTGCATCAGCCGCGGCGGCGACGCCAGGCCAGCGGCAGCAGGGCCAGCAGCAGGGCGCCCATGGCTCCACCACCGCCGTTGCTCTCTTCCTTCAGCTTGAGGTCGACGATGATGGGATCATGGTCGGAGGCGCTGAACGGGTTGCCGGACTTGATCATGTCGCCGCTGAAGTCACGGCCGTACTCGAACAGGTTGCTCTCGAACGAGTTGATGTGCCAGTCGGCGACCGCCACTACCTTGCTGGCCAGCGCCGGGTTGGCGAGGGCATAGTCCAGGGTGCCGAGCTCGGCCTCGTAGCTGTAGGAGATGGCCTTCTCCTTGTTGAACTTGACGTTCATGTCCACCAGGCCGTAGCTCTTGCTCACCTCGCTGCCGGTCTGCTCAAAGACCTGAGCGCCGAGGAAGGTCTGGGAGGCGGAGACTATCTTGCGCTGGCCCTCGGTCGGCACATAGTCGGTCAGCACCCGGATCGCATCTTCCCGGGCGTAGGAGTTGAAATCCCCCACCAGCAGCACCTGGCCCGGCAGTTTGTTCACCGCCTCGCCCAGCACCTTGGTGGCGCTGACCCTGAACTCGGTGCACTTGCCCTGCAGATCGGCCGGCTCCTTGCCGTCCAGGTTCTCCAGGCAGCCGGATCCCTTGGATTTCAGGTGGTTGACCACCAGGGTCAGCGGCTCCTTGCTGCCCTCGACGGTGAAGCTCTGCACCAGGGAGTCACGCTGGGAGGCCTGTTTCTCGACCCCTTTCGCATCCAGGTATTTCTGCACCGGCAGCGTGATGACGCCGGCATCCCCCTGCGGCGTCAGCTTGGCGGATCGGTAGATCATGGCCACCATGATGGCGTCGCCGCCGAAGAAGCGCTCGTTGCCAAGCAGCGCCTTGGGCAGGGCCACGAAGGCGTACTGCTTGCTGGCATCCTTCTGCTGGGCGTTGAGGCTTTGCACCAGATCACTGATGGCGGAGTGGCTGTCGAAGCCGTTGTTCTCCATCTCCATCAGGCCGAGCAGGTCGGCATCCATCTCCGTGATGGCGTTGACTATCTTGGTGCGCTGCAGCTGGAAGTCTTCCAGGTTCTTGGCACCGCGGTTGCAGCCCTTGGCGCTGTCCGCATCCGCCTGATCCTTGCACAGCACGTTGAGGGCACCGCCCACGCTGGAGTGGCTGGTGAAGTAGTTGAGCACGTTGAAGCTGCCGACGCGCAGATCGGTGCCATCGGCACGGGCCGGGGCGCTCTGGCGGTCGTTGTCGCTGGTGCGCAGCAGATCGCCGGCGGTGATCACCTGATCCTGCGGCACTATCAGCCGGTACTCGTTGTAGCTGTAGCCCACCAGCGCATCCAGGTTGACCGGGGCATCGCCGATGCGCAGGTAACCCTGCTCCGGTTCCCAGGCCGGCAGCCAGGGCAGTTTGCCGTCAGCGGCCTTGAAGTCCGATTCGAGGAACACCCGGTTGTTGGCGTTGGCCTTGGCCAGTGCCTTGGCGGCCTTGCTGTCGGCATCGTGCAGCTGGGTCGGCTTCATCAGCGGCGCCTGGTGGGAGAGCACCAGGTTGTTGCGTTTGGCGGCGTAGTCATAGCTGAAGTTGCGGCTTATCTTGAGCTCGCTGTCAGCATCGAGGCGCACCCGCATCCCTTCGTGACGCTCCAGCGCCCGGGCCAGGGTCTCGTTTTCCAGTACCCGCAGCGGCACGGCGGCAGGGGCCGTCCCCTGGGCGAGGACTCGCAGGCGCGGGGTGCCGCTGTCAGCGACCGGCTTGAGCTGGGTGTGGTTGTAGTACTCCTCGACCTTGGCCTCCAGGCAGACTTCGGCACCCGGCTTGATGTCCGGGTACTTGCTGGCGAAGTTCTTGTCGTTGAGGTAGACGAAGATGCCGTCCGAGGTCTGGGGGTTGCCATCGCCCTGCACGTCCTGCAGGTAGAATCCCTTGTTGAGGCTCTCGCCGAGGCCAGAGACCACCGCCTTGACCATGACGCTCTGGGGGCTCTCGAACTTGTCGCTGGGAATGAGCGGACTCTTGTCGCCGCTGCCCTGAATGACGGGGATGGGGGTGAGGGCACTGTCGGCCGGGCAGCTGAAGCCGGCGGCATGGAGGGACGGGGACGCGAGCGCAAGCCCCACGGCCAGCGACAGCAGGGTACGTGTTCCTTTCATAACGGTTCCTTTTTTATTTTTGCCAGTGTATCCATAGCCTTGGCTCATTGGCCAAGGGCGCGCATTGTCACATTTCCGGCATGTCATACCAGTGAGCCAACGCACATTACGGGGATGCAAATGAGGGCAATCTCGGTTTTTTTGACTTGGCTAACAGTATGAAATTAATGACAAAATCATTAATTCACTCAAGGCGGGAAACTGTGATCTGGCTGGCATCCACATATTTTTCTTCGAGAATGAAGATTGAGACTCGGCTGCTTGATTCCTATACTCGGCTTGTTCCTCACGGAACCCAGGTAAAGGGCAAACCGGCCGAGATGCCGGGACGCAATGCCTCCGGTCTCAAGATCAGTCGATCCAGATAGCGGGGCTTCCCGGGGTGAGGGTGGTGTCTGTGGCAGGTCCATTGCCAGTTGTCTGCCCCCCATCACGCAGGTTGCGATTGTTCTTTGTCCTGGTGACCAATGCCAAGACAAAACAAGGAAGATAACAATATGCAACAGACCTTTAGGCCCAGCAGGCTTGCCATGCTGGTGGCCCTGGCTGCCATGCCCGCCTGGGCACAAGCCGCGTCTTATCCCGCCTATCAGGCCGGCACCGCCTACAAGGCTGGCGATATCGTCAGCAACGCAGGCTCCCTCTACGAATGCAAAGAATTTCCCTACTCCGGCTGGTGCGGGGCCTCGCCCTATCACTACGCTCCCGGGGTGGGAGTGGTCTGGGCCGATGCCTGGAAGCTCTATGGCGGCGAGGTGCCACCACCGGCGCTCGGACTGGCGATCAGTTCGCCCGCCGTTGGTAGCGCTTTCAACGAGGGCGCATCGGTGGCGCTCGCTGTGACCCTGAGCGGCAACAGCAGCGCCCTGGTCAAGGTCGAGTATCTGGTCGATGGCAAGCAGGTCGCCTTGAGCAGTGCATCCCCCTGGTCGGCCGGCTGGGTTGCTACCGGTGTCGGCCCCCATCAACTCAAATCTCGTGGGCTGGACAAGGATGGCAAGCTGCTGAGCGAGGCGGATGCCAGTTTCAGCGTCAACGCCGTGGTGGCGCCTGAGGCGCCCAGGGTGAGCATCAGCAGCCCGGCCAGCGGCGCCAAGGTGACCCTGGGTCGCAGCGTGGCGGTCAGTGGCAATGTCACCGATGCCAACAACGACGTGGCCAGGGTCGAGCTGTTCGTCGATGGCAAGAAGGTGGGTGAAGACACCAGCGCCCCCTGGCAGGTGAACTGGACGCCCCAGAGCAAGGGCGCTGCCGGCCTCAAGCTGGTGGCGACCGACAAGGAGAACCTCATCGGCGAGTCGGCCCAGGTCGACGTGCAGGTGGAAGAGGCGGCCTTGCCACCCACAGGTGGCAACCTCTCCTGCGACATCCGCCAGATCTATCGCCCGGACGGTTACGAGTGCATGGGGGATGACCATGCCCGTCGCGTCATCGGCTACTTCACCTCCTGGCGCACCGGCAAGAACGGTCTGCCCTCCTATCTGGTGAGCGACATCCCCTGGGACAAGATCACCCACATCAACTATGCCTTCGCGGCTGTGGATGAGCAGAGCCACCTGATCAAGGTGGACGACGCCGCCACCAAGATGACCTGGAACGGGGTGCCGGGCGCCGAAATGGACCCGGAATTCGCCTATCAGGGCCACTTCAACCTGCTGTCGAAGTACAAGAAGCAATATCCGGACGTGAAGACCCTGATCTCGGTGGGAGGCTGGGCCGATACCCGTGGCTTCTACACCGCCACCACCAAGGGTGACTGCTCGGTCAATACCGCCGGCATCAGCGCCTTTGCCGACTCGGCGGTGAGCTTCATTCGCCAGTACGGCTTCGATGGGGTGGACGTGGACTACGAGTACCCCACCTCCATGAAGGATGCGGGCAACCCCAACGACTTCCCGCTCTCCAACCAGTGCCGGGCCAAGCTGTTCGCCAACTACGAGGTGCTGATGAAGACCCTGCGGGCGCGGCTCGACAATGCCGGCACCGAGGACGGTCGCAAGTACATGCTGACCATAGCCTCGCCGGCGTCGGCCTACCTGCTGCGCGGCATGGAGAACTTCCAGGTCACCCAGTACCTCGACTACGTCAACCTGATGACCTATGACTTCCACGGCGCCTGGAACCACTTCGTCGGTCACAACGCGGCCCTGTTCGACAACAATGCCGATCCCGAGCTCTCCCACTGGGGCGTCTATAGCCAGGCCCAGTTCGGCGGCATCGGTTATCTGAACGCGGCCTGGTCGGCCCACTACTTCCGTGGCGCCCTGGCGGCCGGCAAGATCAACGTGGGTGTGCCCTATTACACCCGCGGCTGGCAAGGGGTGAGCGGCGGCAGCAACGGGCTGGGCGGCAAGGCGGCCCTGCCGAGCCAGAACGAGTGTCAGCCCGGCACGGGTGGCAGCACGATTCCGTGCGGCAACGGGGCGGTCGGCATCGACAACATCTGGCACGATCTGGACAAGAACGGCAAGGAGATAGGCGGTGGCGCCGTGCCCATGTGGCATGCCAAGAACCTGGAGAACGCGGCCAGCCTCGGCATCACGACTCTGCCGAGCTACGGCACGGCCTGGGGTCTGGATCCCAACAATCCGGCCCACGTGATGCAGGGCAAGTACGTGCGTTACTACGATGACAAGGCGCAGGCGCCCTGGCTGTGGAACGCGGAGAAGAAGGTGTTCCTCTCCACCGAAGATGAAGAGTCCATGGGTCACAAGCTGGACTACATCATCAAGCGGGGTCTGGGGGGCGTCATGTTCTGGGAGATGGCAGGCGACTACGCCTTCGATCCGGCCAAGAACGAGTACGGCATGGGCAGCACTCTGACTACCCTTGCTTACGAGAAGTTCGCCAAGGCGACCAAGTACAACACCAGGCAGAACGATCTGGCGGCACCGAGCGCCCAGCTCGACATCGCCGTGAGCCTCTCCGGCTTCAAGGAAGGGGACTCCAACTACCCGATCAACCCGAAACTCAAGCTGGTCAACAAGTCGACCCAGACCATCCCGGGCGGCGCCAGGATCGAGTTCCTGGTCCCCACTTCCACCTCTGACACCATCACGGATCAGAGCGGTATGGGGCTCAAGGTGGTGGAGAGCGGTGGCAACGACAACTCCGAAGGCATCGCCAACGAGAAGGACTTCCACAAGGTCGCCATGACGCTGCCGAGCTGGCAGACCCTGGCACCGGGTGCCGAGGTCGAAGTCGCCATGACCTACTATCTGCCGGCCGCCGGCGTGCCGAGCGGCATGCGCATCATCAGCGGCAGCCAGACCATAGGGCTCAAGGCCGAGTTCCCGACCCTGCCGGAGGCCGTACTGGGCTCGGGTGGCGGCGAGAATCCGGGCGGCGCCACCTGCAGCAGCCAGAACGTCAACCCGGCGGCCTACAAGGCCTATCCGAGCTGGCCGCAAGGGGATCACGCCAATGGCGGCGATCGCATGACCAACAACAAGGTGGTATGGCAGGCGAACTGGTGGACCAGCAGCGAACCCAAGGCCACCGATGGCAGCTGGAAGCTGGTATGTAGTTACTGATAACCCCTGCATGAAATCTGGGCTGCCGACGCCATTCGTAGCAAGGCAGCACCAGCAAGCGGCATGACAATCCGGAGCCCAGGCTCCGGATTTTTTTATGGCGGAATATATAAAGAGGGGAATAAAAAAGACCGCTCCGAAGAGCGGCCAATTGCCACCAAGGCAACCTGCGGGGCGAACCCCTTGTTATCTGCGACGGGCGGGGAGGGCGCCTGCCCTGCCGGGTGCCATGACGTGATGGCCGAGGCCGGGTGGCCGGGCCGTCACGCGGTTCGCGCCTCTAGGGGGACTGCGCCACCCTGCTGCGCTAGGCCGGGGCCTTGTTTATTGAGTGACGGCGCCGCCCCCTTGCTGCGCTAGGTCGGGGCCTTGTTTATTGAGTGAGGGCGCCGCCCCCTTGCTCCTTGAGGAAGTTGATCCAGGGGGAGGCGCGGCCACTGACGTTGCCATTCTGGGCGGCCTGGGTGAAGGCGCTGAGCGCCTCCTTCGGCTTCTGTTGCTCAAAATAGGCGACCCCGGTCAGGAACTTGAGATCGGCGCGCTGTTCACCATTGGCATTGGCCGCAGGCTTGGCGGCCAGGGCCACCAGATCCTGATAGCGTTTGCTCTGGATCATCATGCGCGCCATCTTCAGTTGCAGCTCGGCATCCGGAGCCAGCTTGTAGGATCTCGCCAGGGTATCGATGGCGGGATCCAGCTCCTTGGCCTGATGCCAGTAGTTGGCCAGCGCCTTGTAGTTGGCCGCGTTGCTCTCTATGGTGCCCTCCTTCATCGCCTTCTCCATCACGCGGGCGGCGCGGTGGGGAATGCCGGCGAAGGCCAGGTAGTTGGCCAGGCGTTGCAATTCGGCCGCCTCGGTCAGCATGCCGAGGTTGTAGGCGGCCTCCAGCGCCGCCAGTGCCTTGCCATCGTTGCCCGCCTGCATGTGCATGGCCGACAGCTGGGTCCAGTACTTCTTCTTCTCCGGATAGCGGTCGACCAGAGCGGTCAACACTTCGGTGGCCGGCTTGTACTGTTTCAGCTCGTAGTGGGCCGCCATCTTGAGCAGATACCAGGATTCCGGTGCCTTGCCGGCGGAGAGCTTGATCGCATTGTCCACCGCCGGTATGGCTTCCCGATATTGCTTGAGCTGCACATGGGCGTTGGCCAGGGTGATGTAGGCGTGCGGGGTCGGCTTCTCGTCCTTGCCCAGGCTCGCAAACCACTGATTCATGGTGCTGATGGAGGCCTTGAAATTGCCCTCCGCCATGTAGAGCTGGGCCAGGTTGTAGCGCACCTGCTGGGCCACGGGTTGCGGCAGGCCGCCGGTGGCGATGGCATCGGCGAAGTACTTGGTCGCCTGACCGTACTTCTCCTGCTGCGCCGCCACGAAGCCCAGGGTCTGCAGTATCACCCCCTTGTCGTAGACCCGCTCGCCGGCGCCGGACAGCGCCTCCTGCAGCTTGGCATTGGCCTCGCCGTATTTCTTCTCGGTGATCAGTGCCTGTGCCTTGTTGACCGCGCGGTAGGCGCGGTCAGAGAGGGCAGGCTGCTCGGCGGCCCAGCTGGCGGTGCAAAGCAGCACCGCCATGGCGACCGGGGCGAGGATCAGGGTATGTAACTTTTTCATCGCCACCTTCCTTAGTTGACCGCAAACTCGATTTCTTGCTGCATGCGGGTGGCCTGCGCCTTGCCATCGACCATGGCCGGTTTGAACGTCCATTTGGCGATGGTCTTGCGCGCCTCCTTGCCGAGGTCATAGCTGCGGGGCTCTTCTTTCACGATCCGCACGTTGCTGACGGTGCCGCGTTCGGTGACGGTGAACTCCACCAGCACCTTGCCGGAGGCGAGTCCTGCCAGCGCCGCCTTGCGGGGCATCATGGGTTCGAAGGTCGCCATCGGGATGGCGCCGTTGTTGCCACCCATGCCGCCACCACCGCCACCGGTACTGTAGGCACCGAGGGCGTTGCCGCCGCCTATGTTGACCGGGATGTCGAGTTTGGGCATGTCCATCGGCGAGCTCTCCATCTGCGGCCGATCCGTGCTGGCCACTTCCATCTCGGGAGGGGGAGGCGGCCGGTTCGGGGGCGGCGGTTTGGGCAGCTCGCGTTGTCTCTCTTGCAGTGTCTCCTGAGGGCGAACCCGAATGAAGTCGGTCATGCTGACGTCTTCGGATTCCACCAACTCCCGGTGATCCGGTGTGATGAGCTTGTTCATTCCCAGAAACAGGAAGAACACCACCACACAGGAGACAGCCAACGATATCAGGTATCTCATGGTGCTCGCTCCGGCATCAGCTGCTCTTGCTCGCCGCGATGGAGATGTTCTGGACACCGGCCATGCGGATCTGATCCATGACCTGGACCACCAGACCTGAACGGGATTCGGTATCGGCCTGGATCACCACGGCGCTCTCCGGGTTCTCGGCTCGCAGCCGCTCTATGTTGGCGCGCACTGCGCCCACTTCGACGATGCGCTTGTCGACCCAGACCTGGCCGTTTTCACGGACCGCAACCATGATGTTCCCCTTCTTCACCGTCTCGGCCGTGCTGGCGCTCGGGCGGTTGATCTCCACACCGGACTCCTTGACGAACGAGGTGGTGACGATGAAGAAGATCAGCATGATGAACACTATGTCCAGCATGGGGGTCAAATCGATGGCCGCCTCATCAGCACTGCTGTCGCTGTGACGTTTTCTCATGGCAAAAACTCCTTGCTTGTTCTGTGCCCCCGCCAGACTCGCGCCCGGCGGGGGAGTGCATCCTGCATCAACCGTGTTTCAGGTTGTCTTCCAGCTTCTCGACCGCCAGCTTGGCCTTGTGATCGAGCTGGTTGACAAAAAACAGGCCGGAAAGGGCGGCAATCATGCCCGCCATGGTCGGTACCGTCGCTTTTGAGATGCCCGAGGCCATCGCCCTGGGAGAGCCGGTGCCCGTGATGGCCAGGGTGTCAAACACCTGCACCATGCCGACCACGGTTCCCAGCAGCCCCATCAGCGGGCAGAGCGCAATCAGTACCTTGATGACCGGCATTCCCTTGTCCACCGCCATGGCGACCCGGGAGACCAGCTCGCGCCGGATCTGCCTGGCGGACCAGGAGAGGTGGTCGCTGCGGGCCAGCCAGGCGGCTTTGGTCTGCTTCACCTGCTTGGGATAGACGGTCATGAAGTAGAACCAGCGTTCCAGCAGCAGGGCCCACATCAGCAGGGTCAGGAAGAACAGGGCGACCAGTACGTCGCCCCCCAATCCCAGAAACCGGCGGACCGACTCGACTTCTTCAATCAACCAGAACCACATGGGTGACTCCTTAGGCTGCGGCCTTGGCGGCGTGCAGATTTTCCTGATAGCGGGCGACGAAACCGGCGCTCTGCTCTTCCAGGATCTGGATGAGACGGCGGCTCTGGGTCTGCACTATGGTGTAGAGGAACAGCATGGGCACGGCCACGACCAGACCTTGCATGGTGGTGACCAGGGCCTCGGAGATACCGCCCGCCATCAGCTTGGGATCGCCGGTACCAAACAATGTGATGGCCTGGAAGGTGGCTATCATCCCGACCACGGTACCGAGCAGACCCAGCAGCGGTGCGACCGAGGCGATCAGCTTGATGATGCTGATGCCCTTCTCGAACTTGGGCACGTTGCGCAGTATGATCTCGTCGAGCTTGGATTCCAGATCCTCAATGTTGTCGCCACGATGGTTCTGGTAAGCCCCCAGCATGTCGCCTATGGGGTTGCCCTTGATGATCTGATTGGATTTCAGCTGCTTGCGCATGGATCCGCCGATGAGGGAGAGGCGGGCGCCGCAGAACAGGGCCAGCAGGGTGCCGAGCACGCCGAGCACCATGATGACGTAACCCACTTCACCACCCTGATCGACCCGCTCCTTGAAGGTGGGGGATTGAACCAGCAGGGAGAGGATCACGCCGCGAGACGGGTCGACGAAGATGGGCTTGACGCCACCGCCACCCTGCTCAAACTCGGCGATGGGCTCCAGCACCCCCTTATCCGGTTGACGGGGCAACTGCTCGAACTTGCCGGTTTCCGGCACGAACGTGAGGTACTTGCCCTCGGAGACGGTATTGAACTCACCTATCTGGGTGACCGTCTTCTCGGCCTGGTTGCCCTCGCCGTACACCACGGTTGCCTGTATCTGGCTCACCTTGCCGCCATCGACCATGCGGCTGAGGGTGGTGGTCCAGAAGGCGCTCAGATCATCGCTGGAGGGCAGCTCCTTGCTTTCTGCCAGGCGGGTCAGCAGCTCCGCCTGTTCCGGGTGTTCGACCCGGCGGGCTGAGGCGTTGAAGATCCCCTTGAACTCACCGGCAAACTGGCGCAGCACGCCAAACATCTCGCCCATGTTGCCGGAACGCTGGCGCAGGGTGTCGGTCAGCTCGGTCAGCTGTTTGTCGTTGGCATCGAAGGTGGCCTTGAGCTTCTCCCCCTTGGCGGTTTCGGCGGCAAGCTCCGCCTTGGCCTTGGCCAGCAGGGCGCCTTGCTCGTTCTTGTCTGCCAGGAAGCGGGCTTCCCGCTCCTTGTTGAGCTGGGATTCGCTGGTACTGGCGGCCTTGACCTGATTGAGCAGGGCGTTCAAGTCCACCGGTTTCTCGGCGGCAGTCACCGGCAGAGTGATCAGGGTGGCTCCCGCGATCAGGGAGGCAATGGCAAGTTTGATTCCTTTCATGATGTTTTCTCCGCAGTTTGAACCGGCAGCTTGATGAGCGCGGGGGGCGCCTGCTTCTTGGCGATACGCAAGCCCTGTTCTACTGCACTGCGATACTCCTGGGGCAACTCTTCCCATTGACGGGTCTTCTTGTTCCACATGCCGGTCTCATTGCCATCCGGGGACTGGTAGAGCAAGGCGATGCGGCCGACCCGCAGGAACTCATAGGTCTTCTCGGTGCCGGCCTTGTCCAGACTGGCCTTGTAGGATTCTATGGTTCGGCTGAAGCCCTCCTCGATCTGGTAGGCCTCCAGGATCTTGCGGTACTTCTCGGAGATGGTGACATCGGCCCGGTTCATCAGATCGGTCAGGGCCGCCACGCGGTCCTCCCGCTCGACCTTCTGGAACGGCAGATCCAGAGAGACGAACTGATCGAGGGAGTCGATCATCTTGAGCATCAGGGGCACCACTTCGGTGCTGGTCTGGTCGATCTGGGCGATCTGGCGCTGCATCGAGGCCAGCTCTGTGGTCTGGGAGTCGACCATCTTGCCCACTTGCTCGTTGTAGGTGCGCAGACTGTCGACCTGACGCAAGGCGGCCTTGTACTGCGCCAGGGCAGACTCGGCAGACTCGGCGTAGTTGTCGATCTTCTGCTGGGAAACTTTGGATGCATTGTCGGTGGCGGCTTGAGCGTCCACTGCCTGACCGGCAGAGGCGGCACTCAGATTGAAGCTGGTCAGCAAGGCGGCCGAAACCAGGCTGCCGAGGAGCGCTTTCTTCATTGTAATTGTCCTTGTCTTCATAGGATTACCCTATCTCCGTAACTTCCTTGGAACCTTGGGCAAAGCCGGCCCGACCGGGCCGGCTTGGGTTGTATATCAACGAGGTTGATTAGAACTTCTGGGTGTAGTCGAGGTAGACGATGCGCCCATCGATGCTGTAGAGCTCTTCTTCGTAGGTGAAGCCGTCACTGGAGAGCGAGGGGCCTACGTTGAACATGTTCTTCACACCGGCTTGCAGCTTGCCGTTCCAGGGGGTGTCCACACCGACGTTCAGGTTCCAGGTGGTCTGGGAGGCGATATGGCCCTCTTGCTGACCATCCACGTAGTCCTGGCTCTGGGAGTCGATGTAGCTGGCACTCAGGTAGGCGTCCATGTTCCACCACTGGGGTACATTGGCACCGATACCTGAATTGAAGCGCAGGTCAGGCTTGGCGTTCCAGCCCTTCTTGTCGACCATGGGACCACCGGCGAACAGACCCTCTTCATATTTCAGAATGTAGGTGCTGCCGAAGTCGTAGCGCACTGTCACGACGTCGAAGTCGTACTTGTAGTCCGCCTTGAAATCCAGACCGCTGGTCTTGAGTTGCCCCAGGTTGACCATGCCGGCATAGACCTGCTCGACATCGCCGTTGGCATCGCGAATGACGTTCGGGTTGCTGCCGGTATTAAGCTCCTGATAGAACTGGGTCTGGGTGGTTGCCAGCTGGATCACGTCATCGATCTTGATGTAGTAGTAATCCAGCGAGAGGTTGAGATCGTCGATCGGGCTATACGCCGTACCTATGCCGAAGGTGTCAGCCGTCTCTTCCTTCAGGTTCTTGTTGGACTGACGAACCGTGGTGTACTGCTCTTCCGGGCAATTGGCCACGCCGTTTGCCTGGCAGGAGACATAGTCCTTGGCAAAGTCGGCGGAGTCTGCGTCGGCCGCGTACAGGTCTTCCAGACCCGGAGCACGGAAGGATTGTGACCAGGAGGTACGGAACAGCAGGTTGTCCAGCGGCTGATAGCGCAGGCTCGCCTTGGGTGAGAAGGCACTGCCAAAATCGCTGTACTTGTCGAAACGCCCGGCCAGGTTCAGTTCAACCTGCTCGGTGATGGGGATCAGGCTCTCGATGTAGGCGGCGAAGACGTCGCGTACGCCACCACCCGAGTTACCGGAGGAACCGATGACGTTGCCTGCCGCTGACTGGCTGTCATAGGTGTCGGAGTAGACCCAGTCGTTGTACTCAGCCCCCAGGTACCAGCCGATTGGGCCGGCCGGCAGTTCACCCATGCTCCAGCCCAGACCGCCGTACCACTGGAAGAAGTCCATCTTGGAGGTGCGGCTGGTGTCGTAGGAGAGGCTGTCGGTGGCGGCACTGGAGAACTCGCCGTTCTTGAAGTTACCGCTGTCGACCTCCTGCTGGACCGCCGGGTTCAGTACATAGCCGGTGCCGCGGCTCTTGTTGTCGGTCTTGGAATACATGTAACCCGCATTCCACTCCACATCACCCACCGCTTCGGTCGGCAGCGTGCCTTCGAAGCCCAGGTTCATGCTGCCGGTCAGGTCGGTGACGTCATTGTCACGGGGACCGACGTTGCTGAAGCGGTAGTAAACGGTGGCCTTCTCGCCGATGAAGCCGTTGTCGGCCAGCAGCTGGGCGCCGCCCGGAGTGGTGCCGTCGATGGAGAAGGGACCGGCTGCCGGAGCGAAGCGGCCAAAGCTGGTGACCCGCGAGCCGATCAGCTGGGGGACGAAGTCGACGCTGTCATTGATGTGATAGCGGCCATTTACATAGACAGTATCCCGGGTGCGGGAGGCTGTCTTGGCGGCGACCTGGGCAAAGTCGAAGCGACAGGCGGTACCGACCGGCACGAAGCCGGGGCCGGTATTGGCACAGTCGATGCCATCCAGGGTACGGGTAACCGTCTTGCCGGTGGCGGCATCGATGCCCTTGATGTTGCGGCCATACAGGCTGGGTGCAGAGGCACCTTCACGGGCCAGATAGTCGCGATCCTTGTAGTAGATCTCGTCCTTGACGTCGTGCTCGTACACCATCATCAGGGCGCCTTTCTCCCCTGTGATGCCGCTGACGATGGAGCCACTCTTCTCGTCGCCGCCCTCTTCGGTGGGAGAGCCGATGCGACCCTGGAATTCCAGCCCTTCATAATCCTGTTTCAGGATGACGTTGATGACACCACCGATGGCGTCGGAACCATACAGTGCCGAGCCGCCATCCAGGTTCACTTCCACCCGTTCAACGGCTGCCATGGGAATGGAGTTCAGGTTGATGGAGCTGCCCCCCATGGAAGGGGAGCCGGCGACCCGCTTGCCATTGAGCAGCACCAGGGTGCGCTCGGAGCCGAGACCACGCAAGCTAACGGTGGCCTGGGATTGAGCAGAGCTGCCGGAGGAGGGGGAGATGCTGCCGAAGGAGTTGTAAGAGGCCTGCTTCAGGTAGTCGGCCACTGTCTGCTGACCGGATTGTTCGATCTTGGCCTTGGTGATGGCGACGACCGGGGTGGCACCTTCCACCTCGACACGGGAGATGCGGGAGCCGGTAACCTTGATTTTCTGCAGTTTTTCGACGTTTTGGCTTTCTTCGGCCATGGCGGGGGTAACTACCACTGCCGCGCTCGCCAAGGCAAACGCAACGGCAGCAGAGAGTCTGCTTTTCCTAAGCATCGCTATATCCTTCCTGGTTGTTTTTTTGTTTGCTTCCATACCGCCCTCGTTGGAGCGATGCGTAAGGCTTATCAAGCTTTCGATGTGGACGTCAATTGAGGCGGTATGGATGGGGTAGGGGTGGGCAATAAGATGACTATGTTTTATTAGTTCGCCATTGCCAGTTTTTAATTCTGACTTGGCATTCATTTACGATGTGAAATCGGTGTTAAATCGATGTGTTTCCATTTTATTGATTAATTTTGAACTTATCGATAAGGGATCTGTCCCCTTGATATTTATCTTGTAAAAGGCTGCTTATATAGAATTATTAGCTGTTTTTGTGGTGTGTTGTGTTTCTGTTCAGACTTGGTGTTTGGCGAAATTAAAACTTGTGTATATAGATAGGGTAAATTAATGAGTTTTCATTTAATGCCATGTTTAATAAAGCATTTTTGTTTTTGTGGTTGTTTTTTATTATTTTAATTTAAAATTTAAACGATGGTTGAATTGCTCTGTGAGTAGTTTTTTATCTTGAAGTTGGGGTTTTCATAAAAAACTCACAGTAAATTCTGCTATTTGCCAAAGGCAGATGCTGCCCTCTTCGTTCTACTTGATTTTTGTTGCAGAGCTTTTACAGTGACCCAGCGGATTGTCTGCCAATAACAGCCTATCCAGTGAGTAATGCCAGGAAGGAGAGGCCCGTCACCGGATGTGACTGGCCATAAAAGAACAACAAGGACGAGGTTTCACCATGCTGTCGTATTTCTTACGTCGGATGCTTTTGATCATCCCGACGTTTCTCGGTATCACCCTGCTCGTCTTCACCATCACCCGTTTCGTGCCGGGCGGCCCGGTCGAACGCATGTTGCTGCAGGCGCAGGTGTCACAAAACGAGACCGGACGCTCCAGTGGCAGCAAGGGGGCACAGGCACTCTCCGATGAGCAGATCGAGGAGCTCAAGGCCTTTTACGGCCTCGACAAGCCCATGCTGGTCGCCTATTGGGAGTGGCTGCAGAAGCTGGCCGTGCTGGATCTCGGCGAATCGACCCGCTATTACGAGCCGGTGTGGGGCCTCATCAAGGAGAGGTTGCCGGTGACCGCCTTCTTCGGGCTGGCCACCTTTCTGCTGAGCTACGCGGTATCCATACCACTCGGGGTAGCCAAGGCCCTCAGGCACAACAGCCGCTTCGATTCGCTCAGCTCCATGCTCATCTACATGGCCTATGCGCTACCCGCTTACGTGGTGGGGATCTTCCTCATCACAGTCTTCGCCTTCCATCTGGAGTGGCTGCCCATGGGCGGTTTTCCGGGGGACGATTTCGATTCCATGGAGAGCAGTTGGGACCAGATCCGCACCGTCTTCGCCCATGCCCTGCTGCCGCTCATCGCCTACGCCATCGGGGATTTTGCCATCCTCACCATGACCATGAAGAACAGCCTGATGGAGAACCTGTCGGCGGATTACGTGCGTACCGCCGTGGCCAAGGGGCTGCCGTTTCGCAAGGCGGTGACCGATCATGCCATGCGCAACAGCCTGATCCCCATCGCCAGTCACCTGGGGTCCGTGCTCACCGTCTTCTTCGGCGGCTCCTTCCTCATCGAGACCATCTTCAACATCGACGGTATAGGCCTGCTCGGCTACGAGGCGATCGTCGAGCGAGATTACCCCACCGTCATGGGCATACTGGCCATCACCTCCATGTTGATGCTGGTGGGCAATATCGTTTCCGATATCTGCGTTGCTCTGGTCGATCCGCGCGTACGGTTTGGAGAGTGAGCATGAACCCTATCTCTCTTGTCATGCCGATGCTGATATCACGCCATATCGTCTCCGATATCTGCGTTGCACCTTCTGTTGACCCCCGCGTACGGTTTGGAGAGTGAGCATGAACCCTATCTCTCTTGTCATGCCGATGTTGATATCACGCCATATCGTCTCCGATATCTGCGTTGCACCTTCTGTTGACCCCCGCGTACGGTTTGGAGAGTGAACATGAACCCGGTCACCTTAAAAAAACTCAAGCGTTTCAAGTCGATAAAACGCGGCTACTACTCCTTTGTCATCTTTACCACCCTGGTGCTGCTCTCCCTGCTGGCGGAGCTGCTGGTCAACAGCCGGGCGCTGATGGTGAGCTATCAGGGCCAGCTCCACTTCCCCACCTATGGCGACGTGATCCCGGGCCAGCACTTCGGGCTCGATTACGAGTACGAGACCAACTACCGCCAGCTGAAGGCCAAATTCGCAGAGGAAGGCAAGGGCGACTGGGTGCTGCTGCCCCCTGTGCCCTGGAACCCCTATGAGCAGGATTTCAAGCAGGATGCCTATCCGCCCTACGCCCCCAGCGCCGAGGAGCGCCACTTCCTCGGCACCGACACCAGCGGCCGTGACGTGCTGGCGCGGCTGGTGTATGGCTTTCGCATTGCCATCGGCTTTGCCTTTATCGCGTTGGCGGCCAGCTATGCCATCGGGGTCAGCATAGGCTGCATGATGGGTTTTCTCGGCGGGCGGTTTGACCTCATCCTGCAACGCTTTATCGAGATCTGGTCCCAGGTGCCGTTTCTCTACGTCATCATGATCCTGGTGTCGCTGGCCAAGCCGAACTTCGGCCTGTTTGTTGGCATCAACGTGCTGTTCGGCTGGATGGGGATCACCTGGTACATGCGCACCCTCACCTACAAGGAGCGGGCGCGGGACTATGTGATGGCGGCGCGGGCGCAAGGGGCGAGCACCAAACGGATCATCTTCAACCACATACTGCCCAATACCCTGATGATGATAGTCACCCTGGCACCGTTCGCCGTGGTGGGCAATATCTCGACCCTGACGGCGCTGGACTATCTGGGCTTCGGGCTGGCACCACCGACTCCGAGCTGGGGCGAGCTGCTCTCCCAGGGCATCAACAACCTGGATGCCATCTGGATCGTCAGCTCGGTCGTCGCGGCGGTGAGTCTGGTGCTGATCATGGTCTCCTTCATCGGCGAGGCGATCCGCGAGGCGTTCGACCCGCGCAAATTTACCCGTTATCAGTGACACGCGGCATGCTTCATCGCCGTGTGTATCCAACCCTTAATTGAGAAGCCCCCAGTGCAGGGGCCAGACCTGGAAGTCAAACATGAAAAATAAAATCAAATGGATAGGTGCTCTCTTTGTGCTGGTGAACGGATCCTGGGTGTGGGCGGCCAGCCTGCCTGCGGATCTCAAATGGGAGACCAACGACACGGATCCTGTGTTCGCCTCCCCCAAGGCGCTGCCGGGCGGCAGCCTCAACATGTTTGTCGACAGCTTTCCGCTGACGTTCCGCACCGTGGGGCCCGACTCCAACGGTGCATTCCGCTCCTTTATTCAGGACAACCAGTTGCGGCTCATCAGCTTCCACCCCAATACCGGCAACCCCATACCCTCGCTGGCCACCCACTGGGCCATAGCGCCAGACAATCAGACCGTCTACTTCAAGCTGGATCCGCGGGCCAAATGGTCCGACGGCAAGCCGGTCAATGCCGACGACTACACCTTCGGCTACGAGATGATGCGCTCAAAAGAAATCCGCGCCCCTTGGTACAACAACTACTACACCACCGAAGTGGTGGCGGTAGAGAAGATCGATGACCACACCATTCTGGTCAAAACGGGCAACCGCAAGGCCAAGCTGGATCTGCTCAACACCACAGAGCTGTACCCTCAGCCCAGGCACTACTACAAGCTGACCCCCAACTGGGTGAAGCAGTACAACTGGGCTATAGCACCCACCACTGGCCCCTATGTGATCAGCGACGTCAAGAAGGGCAAGTCGGTCACCTTCAGCAAGCAGCAGGGTTGGTGGGCAAAGGACGATCGCTACAACCAGCACAGATTCAACCTCGACACCATCAAGGTGCAGGTGATCCGCGACCACAACATCGCCTTCCGTCACTTCCTGAAAGGGGAGCTGGATACCTTCGAGATGATACTGCCCAACTGGTGGCATGAAAAAGCGGTCACCCCGGAGTACAAGAAGGGGTACGTGCAGAAGGTGATGGCCATGACAGACACCAAGCAGGGCGGTCAGGGGCTGCACCTCAATGTGGCCAATCCCAAGCTGGCTGACCTCAACGTGCGGCTCGGCATCCAGCAAGCCTTCAACATCGACAAGATGATCGAAACCGTGCTGCGTGGCGACTATGACAGAGCCACCACCTTCGGCTCGGGTTTTGGCGAGTTCACCGACATCCAGCTGCCGGAGCGGGCCTATGACATCGGCAAGGCGCGGGAGTACTTTGCCAAGGGCGGCTACGCCAAGCCGGGGCCGGACGGCATTTTGCAAAATGACAAGGGCGAGCGACTGACGCTGGCGCTCACCTATACCAGTCAGGAGCACTCCAAGCGACTGACAGTGCTAAAAGAAGAGGCCAAGAAAGCGGGTCTGGATCTGGAGCTCAATCTGGTGGATGGCGCCACCGGCTTCAAGGTGATGCTGGAGAAGAAACACGAGGCGGCCTGGATGGGCTGGGCTGGCGGTGGTCTCTACCCACAGTATTGGGAGTCGTTCCACTCCGCCAACGCCAACAAGCCGCAGACCAACAACCTGTTCAACGTGGCGGACAAGGAGCTGGACGCGCTGATCGACGCCTACAACGTCGAATTCGACATGGACACGCGGGCCAAACTCTCACAACAGATCCAGCAGCGGATCTATGATCTCGCCATCTTCGTGCCCGGGGTGCAGCTCAACTATGTGCGGGCCAGCAGCTGGCGCCATGTGATGCTGCCCGAGGTGCCCGCCACCAAGAACACGCCGGATCTGCTCTACTGGCCCATGGATGGCTATCCCCACAGTAGCGGCGGTCTGCTCTGGCTCGATCCCAAGGTGAAGGAAGCGACCTTGAAAGCCAAGGACGCGGACGAGGCGCTGGCGCCCATCACCCTGCTCGACAAGACCTATGCACATCATTGATGCCATTGAGCAGGGAGCAGCAGTCATGTCCAACACACAGGCCCCCATCCTCGACGTACCGGATAACGGGGTGAAGTTCACCGCTGATAATGGCCAGAACCAGGCCCCCATTCTTGAGGTAAGCGATCTCGAGGTGGAGTTTTCCGTCGACGACGGCAAGATCAAGGTGCTCGACGGGGTCAGCTTCAAGGTGGCCCCGGGCCAGACCTTAGGTATCGTCGGTGAGTCCGGCTGTGGCAAGAGCGTCACCTCGCTCGCCATCATGGGGCTGCTGCCCAAGCCCCACGGTCAGGTGGTGGCTGGCTCCATCCGCTTTCAGGGAGAGGATCTGCTCACCCTGGCGCCGGATCAGATGTACAAGGTGCGCGGCAACCGCATCTCCATGATCTTTCAGGAGCCGATGACGGCGCTCAACCCGGTGCAGACGGTGGGCGATCAGCTGATGGAGGTGTTCGGCCTGCACAGACCCGATTACAACCGGGCCCAGCGCAAAGCCGCGGCCATCGCCATGCTGCAGAAGGTGGGGATCCCGGAGCCGGCCCAGCGCTTTGCCGTCTATCCTCACAACCTCTCCGGCGGCATGCGCCAGCGGGTGATGATCGCCATGGCGCTCTCCTGCGAGCCGGATTTGCTCATCTGCGACGAGCCGACCACGGCGCTGGATGTCACCATTCAGGCTCAGATCCTGGAGCTGATGAAGGAGCTGCAGGCCCAGACCGGCATGGCCATCATCTTCATCACCCACGATCTCGGTGTGGTGGCCGAGCTGTGCGACGAGGTGGTGGTGATGTATGCCGGTCGCGCGGTGGAGCAGGCGGATGTCTATGAGCTGTTTGACCACCCGCGCCATCCCTATACTCATGGCTTGATGAGCTCGATCCCGCGACTGGAAGATGTCCCCAAGAGCCTGCTCAAGACCATCAAGGGTCAGGTGCCCGCTCTGCATGAGATGCCAGCGGGTTGCCGCTTCTCCAATCGCTGCCCCCACGCCACCGACCTCTGCATAAGAGTCATTCCGGCGACCGAGCAGCTCGGTGCCCGGCATGGGGTGGCCTGCCATCACTGGAAGGAGTTGACGATATGACGGCGTTGTTGTCCGTGCGGGATTTGAAACAGCACTTCCAGCTTGGCGGTGGTTTCCTGCGCAAGAAGTATCGTGTCTATGCGGTGGATGGCATCACTTTCGACCTCAAACAGGGGGAGACGCTGGGGCTGGTGGGGGAGTCAGGTTGTGGCAAGTCCACCCTGGGCCGTACCCTGCTCAAGCTGTTCGAGCCGACCGCAGGCCAGATAAGCTTCGAGGGGCGGGACATCACCCATCTCTCGCCCCGGGAGATGCGCTCTCTGCGCCAGGAGATGCAGATAGTGTTTCAGGATCCTGCAGAATCCCTCAACAGCCGCCACACGGTCGGCCAGATCCTGGAGGAGCCCTTCATCATCCACGGCAAGGGCAACACTGAGCAGCGGCGAGCCTGGGTGCTGGAGCTGCTGGACAAGGTGGGCCTGCCGAAGAGTGCGGTGGATCGCTACCCCCATGAATTTTCCGGCGGTCAGCGTCAGCGTATCGGTATCGCCCGGGCCATCGCCCTCAAGCCCAAGCTGCTGGTGTGCGACGAAGCTGTGTCGGCCCTCGATGTCTCGGTGCAGTCCCAGATTATCAACCTGCTGCTCAGCCTGCAGCGGGAGATGAACCTGGCCATCATCTTCATCGCCCACGACCTGTCGGTGGTGAAACACATCTCGGATCGCATTGCTGTGATGTATCTGGGACGGATCGTCGAGCTGGCGGAGGCTCAATCGCTCTATCTGGCGCCACGCCACCCCTATACCCAGGCACTCATCTCGGCCATTCCTGTGCCGGATCCGCGCCGTCGCAACCAGCGCATACTGCTGACGGGCGATGTGCCGTCCCCCATCTCGCCGCCGAGCGGCTGCCACTTTCACCAGCGTTGCCCCTATGCCACGGATCTGTGCCGTCATACTGCGCCGAGCCTGCATATCTGTGACGGGGCGGCTCATCAGGTGGCCTGCCACTTCCCCCTGGCGGAGGCGGAGGCTGTGCCTCTGGGAAAGGCGATATGATGCCGGTGTCCGCATCGCAACAGAGTGGCACGGGAGACAAGCAGTAAAAAAATGGGGCCTGTGGGCCCCATCTTCATGGTTGGAGTTCAGGTTTGGCCGTGGAACATCTGGCCAGGGCAGGACAGCGGCCCCGAGAGGGGATGGCTGTTGCAATGATTATGATGTGTGTAATTTTACTACGTTAGATCTCTTTCTCCGATGCATCAGGCACCGTAACGGAAGTAATACTCACGGGTTGACGGGGCGTAGGTGTCTTTCTCTACGGCGCCTTTCTTGCTGGTTGCACCCTTAAGGTGGAACAGTACTGCCAGGTTCTCAAACATATATTCACCTCATCGCTCTGTTATCTAGTTGTAGTGTGTGACCTGTGTCACAATTTGATCCTATGGCCTTATGTGAGCTGGATCAACTTTTTGTGTGGTAAATTTACATAAATCATGGAAAGGGTTTTCAAACCCAGTTCTGTTCATGGAGACGGTTTCAGAGCCACTCAGGGCACAATGGCGAGCCGGAAGTGAGTCCTGATGGGCAGATGAAAGGCCAGGGTATTGAAAGGAAGGCGACCCTCAGGAGCCAGGCGTGCATGGCGGTGGCGGCCACATGCGTGCAAAAAAATACCCCGCACTTGGCGGGGTATGCATCAGGTCGACTGCAAGTACAGAGGAATCGGCACCTTATTTGGCCGGGATCTGCTCCAGCACGTGCACCAGCAGTTGCCAGAAGCGCTCGACCGCCGGGATGTGTACCTTCTCGTCTGGCGAGTGGGCACCGCGTATGGTCGGGCCGAAGGAGACCATGTCCCAGTCCGGATAGGCGCTCTTGAACAGGCCGCACTCCAGGCCTGCGTGGATCACCATGACGTTGGGCATCTCGCCGAACAGGGTCTGGTAGCTGTTGCGTACCAGCGCCATCACGGGGGAGTCCACGTCCGGTGCCCAGCCAGGATAGGCGCCGGTAAATTCGCAGCTGGCACCGGCCAGATTGAACAGGGAGCGGGTCATCTGCTCGACGCTCTCGCGACCGGAGTCGATGAGGGAGCGGATCAGGCACTGCACATACACCTCGCCGTCGAGCGTCTTGATGACGCCGAGGTTGGTGGAGGTCTCGGTGACGCCAGGAATGGCATCGCTCATGCGCATCACGCCGTTCGGGCAGGCCATCAGGGAGTCCAGCAGGCGTGTCTGCAGGGTTTCGCTCATCAGCTTGGCCGGTTTCTCCTGAGCGGTGAGCAGCACTGTCAGGTTGGCTTCGGTGGCTGCCAGCTCGCTCTGGTAGATGCCGGCATAGCGGTCGACCAGGGCCTTGAATTCATTGACGTGGGCAGCGGGCACCAGCAGCTTGGCACGGGCTTCGCGCGGGATGGCGTTGCGCAGGGTGCCGCCGTGGATTTCGGCCAGACGCAGGCCCAGCGGCTCGGCCGCTTTCAGCAGGCGCACCAGCAGCTTGTTGGCGTTGCCACGACCGCGGTGGATATCGACGCCGGAGTGACCGCCACGCAGCCCCTTCACCTGCAGCTCGAACCCTTCGCCCTCGGTGGCGGCGACCTGCTCCAGCGGGAAGCGGATATTGGCATCCACCCCGCCGGCGCAGCCCATGTAGACCTCGCCATCCTCTTCGGAGTCGGTGTTGAGCAGGATCTCGCCTTCCAGCCAACCCGCTTCCAGCCCGAACGCGCCCGTCATGCCGGTCTCTTCGTCCGTGGTCAGCAGCACTTCCAGCGGACCGTGCTTGAGGTTTTTGTCGGCCAGCACGGCCAGGCAGCCGGCCATGCCCATGCCGTTGTCGGCGCCCAGGGTGGTGCCGCGGGCAGTCACCCAGTCACCGTCTATATAGGCATCGATGGGATCCTGGGTGAAGTCATGCTGGGTGTCGGCGTTGGCCTGGGGCACCATGTCGATATGGGCCTGCAGTACCACACCCTTGCGGTTTTCCATCCCCGGCGTGGCCGGTTTCTTGATGATGATGTTGCCGACGGCGTCTTGCTTGACCGCCAGGCCTTCCCCCTGGGCCCACTCGACTATCCAGGCGCTTAAACGGGCTTCGTGCTTGGAAGGGTGGGGGATGGAGCAGATCTGTTCGAAGAAATGCCAAATCAGTTGGGGAGAGAGAGAACTAAGCTGTGCCACGTCGGGACTCCTTACCAGCACGGAAATTGACCGGGCCCAGAGGGCCGAGGAAGAGGATAACGATAATACAGTCAATCACACAAAAATGTGAGCGATCAGCGCAAATTGCGCGCGGCTTGTGCTGGTAATCGGGTTGTTCGCAGCGTACAGCCGAGGTTGAGGTGACAATGCCCAGCACAAAAGAAATTGTGTGATGTACGTCACAAAAACATTGTGTTTATGGCGCCGGCTGGTAAATTGGTGGCCGTGGTTCGCCACCCGTCAGGATGACGATGAATGCCTCCAGGGAACCGAAGCAAAGCAAGTGCGCCTCCATGGAACCGAGTGTCTGTTCAAGGATCTGAGCCCGCATAAAGGTACGTAACTTGTTAAGCAATCAGGAGTTTTACTATGTCAGGCAGCAATTCAACCTATTGGTTTGCCCAATCGCTCTACACCCAGGGTTATAGCTACCCGAATCCCTTCGCTTACCGCTAAGCAGGGGCGCCCCGCCGGGGACAAGCAGCAAGATGTGAAGCAGCAGGTGAGTGAGGATGTCATCCTCCCCCTGCTATTTTTTTATCTGCAACGGGCGGGAACGGGTGTGGTGAAGCGTGGGCATATGCCTGACGCCGGGCGGGATGGCAGGGGGCCGGGACGCTTTTTCCTGCATTTCGCATACGTTTGCCAGTCAATTTATCCGCAAACGATGCTATCATGCCGGCCCAACAGCCTGTCTGCGGTCTTTCCTCCAAACGACATGGCCGCCAGCTATGCCCATCCTGCTTTCATTGCATCTGTTTTTGCTGCCGAGGTACCAGCCCTGAGGCCGCCAACGTGCAAGCCGAATTCGGGAAGCAGGGGCGCCAGCATTGACTCAGCCGCGCGTGAAAACGCGAGGTGATTATTTTTAAGTAATTGTTTTATATAACTCTTCGAGATCGATAACATGCCAAAAAAATTCTACGTGTCGTGGGATAACCTGCAACGTGAAGCGCGCCGTCTGGCCCGTCGTCAACTGCCTGTCAGCCAGTGGAAAGGGATCATAGCGGTCAGCCGTGGTGGTCTGGTACCGGCCGCGCTGATGGCCCGCGAACTTGGCATCCGTAATGTCGAAACCCTGTGCATCTCCAGCTACGACCACAACAGCCAGCGCGAGCTGGTGGTCGTCAAAGCGGCGACCACGGCCGGTGATGGCGAAGGCTGGCTGGTGGTAGAAGATCTGGTGGACACAGGTACTACCGCCAAGGCGATCCGCGAGCTCTACCCCAAGGCCAAGTTCATCGCCATCTTCGCCAAGCCCATGGGTGAGCAGCTGCTGGATGACTTCGAAGTCGCCATCCCGCAGGACACCTGGATCGAACAGCCCTGGGACATGGCGCTGGAGTTTGCCCAGCCTATCTGCGACGAAGAGTAAGCACTGAATCAGCTTCACAGGGCTCCTATATGGAGCCCTGTTTTTTTGTGGTGCAACTGGCTGCCGGGCGGGAAAAGTGGTTAAGATGGAGCCATTGCCTGACCGTATGAGTAATTACTTTGGACTTGAACGACGACCTTAACCTGACCGAGAAGCTGTTTACCCGGGTCAAGAAGGTGCTGGAGACCTCCGAGATCTCCAACAGCAGCCCGGTGGAAGAGCAAGATGCCAATCTGGACGAGACCTTTATCGATGGCTCCATGTCGTCGCGCTGGTATCGTCTGCTGCGCCGGCCAACCTGGGCCTGGCAGGGGGCGGATCCGGTCGAGGTGGAACAGACGCTGGCCTGCATCGCCATGGGAAAAGGGGAACGCACCCACGAGCGTTACCTGGATACCATCAAGGGCTATGTGTCCGGCAACTGGGTCTATGAGTGGAGCCAGCTGGCCGGCCGTTACTTCAATCAGGGCCGCGCCCTGGTGGAGCAGGGTGACTCGGCGGCAGCCCTGAAGGATCTGCTCAGGGCGGTGCGTTACTACTCCATCGCCAGTTATCCCCATCTGAAGAATGACGAGTTGGCGGATCAGGCCCAGTTGCTCGGCAACATGGCCTACCGCGAGGCGGGCCGCCTGTTCAAGGTGCCCCTCAAAGAGATACAGGTGCCATTTCGTGGCAAGAGCATTCAGGGCTACCTGCATCTGCCGACCACGGACAAACCCGTGCCCCTGGTCATCGTCAGCGGCGGCATCGACTCGTTGCAGGTCGATTTCCTCAACCTCTATCTCAAATGCCTGGAACCCAACGGCATCGGCATGTTGTCGCTGGATATGCCGGGCATCGGCTATGCCGAGCACTGGCCACTGGTGCAAGACACCAGCCGGCTGCATCAGGCCGTGCTGAACCACCTGTCAGAGGTGGCCTGGGTCGATCATCAGCGCATCGCCATGGTGGGTTTTCGTCTGGCGGGCAATGTGGCGGCGCGCCTCGCCTTCATCGAGCCGTTCAAGCTCAGGACAGTGGTCTGCATAGGGGCGGGCGTCAATCAGGTGTTCACCAATCAGGAGATGTTCGCCCGCTGCCCGCGCATGATGCGCGACGGGCTGGCGAATCGTCTGGGGGCCGACGCGGCCCAGTGGGAGTCGCTGCGTACCAAGTGCCAGGTATTTTCCCTCAAGACGCAAGGATTGCTGGGGACTCGCACTCCCGTGCCGATACTAAGTATCGGACACAAGAAAGATTTTATTTGTCCCGAGCAGGATGTACGGGCATTGGCGTCCGCCAGCCGCAATGGCAAGGCGGTGGTGTTCGACAAGCAACCCTTGCTGGAGGTGTATGACGAGGCGTTGAAAGAGATGGTCGACTGGCTTAAAAAGCACCTATGTACATGATATAGCGCTAAAAAAATAACGTCATCCCAGGATGATGTGGCTTGTTCAACAGGGAGGTTAACATGTCAGAAAGAGTGACCTACAAGCGACTGCTGAGGCAGTTTGCCGCGATTGGCCCCTATTTACGTGAAGATCTGTGTGAAGAGGGGCGCTACCGTTTCGACTGTCTCTCCGTCTGCGTCAGCGCCAAACCGGCGCCGGACAAGCGGGAGTTCTGGGGCTGGTGGCTGGTGCTGGAGCAGCAGGATCACAGCTTCAGCTATCACTACCAGGTCGGTTTCTACAATGCGGAAGGGGCCTGGATCAACAAGCCAATCCCGAAGAAGCATCAGGTGGAAGTCGATCGTACCCTCAACCGCTTCTACAAGCTCATCAGTGACAAGCTCACCTCGCTTGAGTGTCGGCTCTCCCCTGCCGAGCAGGTGACCAACGAGCTGACCGTCACCGCCGCCTGATGTACTGATGCCCTGCGAGCCGTCCACTCACTCGCAGGGCCATCTTGTCTCGCTGCCCCCGTTATCCATTTCTCTCTTCAAGCCTGCCGCCTCTCTCCACAAGGCAAGCTTCCCTGGTCCTCGCAGCGCTTGCGGGCTTAATTGCCTTGCAGGGCAACAGGGCCGTGGGTATAAAGGGATTCCTTACTTTTCAGCCTTCTTGCTCCCATGGAAAACAGAACCATAGTCGTCAAACTGGGCACCAGCGTGCTCACCGGGGGATCTTCCCAGCTTAACCGTGCCCACATGGTGGAGCTGGTCAGACAGTGTGCGGCCCTGCACCGTCACGGCCACAGGGTCGTGGTGGTCACCTCGGGGGCCATCGCCGCCGGGCGTGAACATCTGGGTCACCCCCCGCTGGCGCCTACCCTGCCCAACAAGCAGATGCTGGCGGCGGTTGGCCAGACCCAGCTCATTCGGGTATGGCAGGATCTGTTCAACCTCTATGGGCTGCACATCGGCCAGATGTTGCTGACCCGCGCCGATCTGGAAGACAGGGAGCGTTACCTCAATGCCCGCGATACCCTGCGCACCCTGCTCGATCACCGCATCATTCCCGTCATCAACGAGAACGACGCCGTGGCGACCGCCGAGATCAAGGTGGGTGACAACGACAACCTCTCCGCCCGCGCCGCCATTCTGGCCGATGCCGACTTGCTGATCCTGCTGACCGACCAGACCGGCCTGTTCACCGCCGATCCGCGCAGCAATCCGGATGCCCAGCTGATCGAAGAGGTGCAGACCATAGACGATACACTGCGCAAGCTGGCGGGTGGCAGCGTCGGTGGCCTCGGTACCGGTGGCATGGCGACCAAGCTGCAGGCAGCCGACGTGGCGCGCCGGGCCGGGGTCAAGGTGGTGATTGCCACCGGCCAGATGCCGGAGGTGATAGGCCGTCTCGCCAAGGGCGAGCGCATCGGCACCCTGTTCCCGGCGCTGGCCTCGCCGCTGGAAGGGCGCAAGAGCTGGATCCTGGCCGGCCCGCCCCCGCACGGTGAAGTCCAGGTGGATCAGGGCGCCGTGGCCGCCATGCAGGAGAAGGGCTCCAGCCTGCTGCCCAAGGGCATAGTCTCAGTGAAGGGGGATTTCGTGCGCGGCGACGTGGTGCGCATTCTCGATCCCAAGGGGGTCGAGCTGGCCCGCGGCATCTGCCGTTACGACCATCTGGAGCTGGAGAAGCTGCGGGGCGTTCACTCGGATCAGATAGAACAGATATTGGGCTATGGCTATGGTGCCGTGGCCATTCACAGAGATGATATGGTGCTGCTGTAAGGCGGCACCCAGAAAGGGACAAAATCATGAGTCTGGAGAAAATGGGGCAGGCGGCCCGCGAAGCCGCCTATCAGCTGGCGACCATCAGCACGGCGCAGAAAAACCGGGCGCTGGCCGCCATCGCCGATGAGCTGGAGGCGCGCAGCCACCAGATCCTGGCCGCCAACGACAAGGACATAGCGGCTGGCCGTGAGGCCGGACTGTCGGACGCCATGCTGGATCGCTTGCTGCTCAACCCGGCCCGGCTGGCGGGGATAGTGGCGGACGTGCGCAAGGTGATCACCCTGGATGATCCGGTCGGTGCCGAAATCGACAGCCGGGTGCTGGAGAACGGCCTGCGCCTCTCTCGCCGCCGGGTGCCCATCGGTGTCATAGGCGTCATCTACGAGGCGCGCCCCAACGTCACCATCGACATCGCCAGCCTCTGCCTCAAGACGGGCAACGCCAGCATCTTGCGCGGTGGCCGTGAGACCTTCCACTCCAACCTGGAGCTGGTGCGGGTGATCCAGAGCGCGCTGGCCGCCTCCGGCCTGCCACGCGATGCGGTACAGTACATAGACAATCCGGATCGGGCGCTGGTGGGCGAGCTGCTGCGTCTCGATCGCTACGTGGACATGATCATCCCCCGTGGCGGTGCCGGGCTGCACAAGATGTGCAAGGAGAACAGTTCCATCCCCGTCATCATTGGCGGCTTTGGCATCAGCCATGTCTTCGTGGACGAGAGCGCAGATCTGGCGCGCTCGCTGGCGGTCATCGACAACGCCAAGGTGCAGCGCCCCTCCGCCTGCAACGCCCTCGATACCCTGCTGGTGCATGAAAAGGTGGCCGTCGCCCTGCTGCCGCAGCTGGTCAGCCTGATGAACGAGCGCAAGGTGGCCCTGGTGGCCGCCCCCAACGCCATGGCGTTGCTGGCTGGCGCCGACACGCTGCGCGAGGCGGGCCCGGAAGATTTTGATACCGAATGGCTGGGGTTGACTCTGGGAGTCCGGCTGGTGGTGGACGTGAACGAGGCGCTGGCCCACATGCGCGAGCATAACGCCGGCCACTCGGATGCCATCCTCACCAACGATCTGGGCAATGCCGAGCGGTTCGTCAATGGCGCCGGTTCGGCCGCCGTCTACGTCAACGCCTCCACCCGCTTCACCGACGGTGGCCAGTTCGGGCTGGGTGCCGAGGTGGCGGTTTCGACCCAGATGCTGCACGCCCGCGGCCCCATGGGGCTGACCGAGCTGACCAGCTACAAGTGGGTGGGATTGGCGGATTATCTGATCCGTGCCTGAGGACGTTGCCAACGCCTGCTGGAACCATGCCGACTCAGGTCGGCATTTTTATGCTCTTTTCTTGCGCCCCATCAGGGGCTTGCATATAACTATCCAGCAGGGTGTGGCGATATTTTGCACACTGCACTACCAACAAAAACGGGAGCAGATTCAAGGATGAAGCAAACAGATTGGATTGCGCGGCCAGGATGGCTCTGGTTGAGCTTGCCGCTGCTACTGGGGGCGCTCTGTTTCAGCACCAGCAGCCACGCCAGTTGGGATCAGGATCTCTATCGCCAGCTGGGGTTGGCAGGCAAGCTCGACAAACAGGTGTTTCGCCAGGCCATCAACAGTTATCAGAGCGTGCGCCACAAGCGCAAACCCATACTCACCATCATCGACTACAGCAAACCCTCGACCCAGCGCCGACTGTTCGTGATCGACGTGAAACGCCACAAGCTGCTCTACCACACCTGGGTCAGCCACGGCCGCAACTCGGGTGAGCTGGCAGCCCGCCAGTTTTCCAACCAGCTCAACTCCATGCAGAGTTCCCTCGGCGTCTATCGCACCGCCGAGACCTATCAGGGCAAGCACGGCTACTCGCTGCGCCTCGATGGCTTGAGCCCGGGCAAGAACAGCAATGCCCGCAGGCGTGCCATAGTGGTGCACGGCGCCGACTATGCCAGCCCGCGGCACCTGCGCAAATATGACAAGCTGGGCCGCAGCTGGGGTTGCCCCGCGCTACCCAAGGAGCAGTCCAGGGCCATCATAGACATCATCAAGGGGGGAAGCGTCATCTATGCCCACGGCTGAGGTGCACGCATCCATGCATAAGGCCAGCACGAGTGCTGGCCTTATTGTTATCTGTTACGCGGTGAACGAGCCGGGCGTTAACGCACGACCAGCACGGGGCAGGGGGCGTGACGCACCACGGATTCGGCGACGCTGCCCACCAGCAGGTGGCTGAGGCCGGAGCGGCCGTGGCTGCCCATGACCACCAGGTCGACCTTCTCCTCTTTCGCCTGAATGACGATCTCGTCGGCGGCGCGGCCGAAGCGTACCTCGAAGGTAGCGGGAATGGGCAGGCTGGCGACCAGCTCTTTCAGCTGGGTCTTGGCCTGGCGTTCCATCTCGTGGGTGATCTCGATGGCGGTCATGTGCAGGATCTTGTAGCTGTCGAAACCGTGCAGTTGGTCCACCACATGGACCAGCTTGAGTTCAGCCTGATGGCTCCGGGCCATGAACACCGCATAGTCGAGCACAGACTGGGACATCTGGGAAAAATCGACGGGGCAGAGCAGGGTTTTGATGGATGACATATGAAGGCTCCCCTATGGTTGGGCTACTAATGAATCTTATTGTCAATAATACCCATTCAGAGGGTAATAACCCTCGACTCGCTCTCAAAACTGGGAAAAAGAGGTGATTCAGCGCCATATCTTCTTATGATGTGGTATGGCTTGGGTGCATTCATCGCGCTGGCTGATCCGTCGGATGAAAACATCGCCACCGAGGAAATTGTGAAACATGGTTCGTCTGCTGCTGTCGTTGCTGCTTCTTCTGTTTTCCCTGCCCGGTCGGGCCGATCCCCTGCATGTCTATTGCGATGACTGGCCCGGCTTCTGCCAGCCGGATGGGCGGGGTGTCTATCTGGATATCGTCAGGGCCATCTATCAGCCCCATGGCTATGAGGTGATCCCGCACCTAGTGCCCTACAAACGGGCGCTGGCTGTGGTGGCGCAGAGAGGGGGAGACATGGCGATGGGGGTCTATCGGGATGAGGTCAGCGGTGTGCGCCAGCCGGATTATCCCGCCTCGGCCGACGATCTGACCGTGCTGATGCTCAAGAAGTGGCAGCCCCAATGGCTTGGCGAAACCAGTTTGAAAGGAGAGGGAGTGCTGTGGCTGAGGGGCTGGGCCTTTGACAAGTACATCCCGGTCAACATGCGCTGGCACGAGATCGACAGCCACGACATGGCGCTGCAGCTGCTGGCCAAGGAGCGCTACCGCTATTACCTGACCGCAGGTGTGCTCTACTCGGCCGATACCATCCCCGCCAACATGAAGCGCACCTTCCTGCGCTGGATCCCGACCTACCCCATCTTTGCCGATACCGAGCGAGGGGGGCGTCTGCAACAGCTCTGGGATCAGGGCATGGTGCGGCTGATCCGGGGCGGTACCCTGGCCGAGATCTATCGCCGTTACCAACTCCATGATTACTACCGTGGTTTTATCAAGGAGCTGGAACAAAGGGTGCAGAAGTAAGGGGAGCAGTGACGCCGTTATGACAAGCCGGCCCGCAGGCGTTTCGCCAAGCGGTCATAGAGGATCATCTTGACCGAGGCGGCCAGGCTTATGCAGCCTTGCCGTGTCGCCACATAGACCACAGCTTTACTCTGTTAGCCCGGCACGGAGGCGTTTCTCCAAGCGGTCATACAGGATCACCTTGACCGAGGCGGCCAGGCTTATGCAGCCTTGCCGTGTGGTTACATAGACTACAACTTTACTCTGTTAGCCCGGCCCGCAGGCGCTTGGCCAAGCGGTCATACAGGATCACGTTGACCGAGGCGGCCAGGTTCATGCAGCCTTGTGTCGGTACATAGACTACGTCCTTCACGGCGCCATAACGGGCGGGATCCAGGGTGCCATCCTCGGGGCCGAAGATATAGAAGGCCCGCTCCGGGTGGACATAATCCGGCAGCGATGTGGCGCCCTCGATCAGATCCACCACCACGGGGACGCACCCGGCCGGGACTATCTCCATGAGGTTATCGACCCCGAGCAGGGGGATCTTGTCCACCATCTGCTTGGTATCCGTGGCAAAACGGCGTGCCAGCTCGAAGCGGTTGCCCGTGTAGTAGACCTCGTCCGCCCCATAGCAACCGGCGGCGCGCATCACGGCCCCCACGTTCTCCGGTGACTTGGGATTGACCAGTCCGATGCAGCAATAGCCCGGCGACTCCTGCGTTGGCGACTGTGGATCGGCCTGCTCTGGGCAGCCATAACCTGACTCTTTCATCTTGTTCTCCTCTGTGGCGGCCGCATTATACTCCCGGTTCGCGCTTTGCCCATGACATGCATGTCGAGGCTTGCCTGGGGGCGCCGCCGCTTGCAGGCTCCGTCTTGACCCGGCGGTGGCCTCTTTTTGCTCGGCGGGGCCCCGGAAGGGGGCAATTGCACCGTCCCGGCGCAACCACTGCCTGCCTGGTCGCAGTGGTGCAGGGGCTGACATCTTGGCGCAGGGTTTGCAGTCATCCCTGGAGAGAGTGAATGCGGCTCATCTGGACAAAGGCGTCCGTCCCCATCAGGGGCGGACGCCTTTTTTATGGGCCGTGGCAATCAGGCAACCCGTAACCGGGTCGCCGGACGACAAGGAGCGAGGGAATGAACACCACCTGTGCCTATTGTGGAGTAGGGTGCGGCATCCGGCTGAGCCGGGAGGGCGCAAGCTGGCAGCTGAAGGGGGATGAACAGCATCCGGCCAACGCGGGCGCCCTCTGCGTCAAGGGGGCCAGCCTGCTGGAGAGTCTCGACTTTCCCGACCGTCTGCTCTATCCGCGCTGGCAGGGGCAGCGCATCGGCTGGGATCAGGCGCTCGATACCCTGGCCAGCCGGTTTGCCACCATATTGGCCGAATCCGGGCCATCGGCCATCGGCATCTACCTGTCGGGTCAGCTCACCACCGAGGATTACTACGTTGCCAACAAGCTGATGAAGGGGTATCTGGGCAGCGCCAACGTGGATACCAACTCCCGGCTCTGCATGTCGTCGGCGGTGGCGGCCCATCAGCGCGCCTTCGGCGAGGATCTGGTGCCCGCCTGCTACGAGGATCTGGAACTGGCGGATCTGGTGGTGATCACCGGGGCCAACACGGCCTGGACCCACCCTGTGCTGTTTCGCCGCCTGCAGCAGGCGCGGGCGCGGCGGCCCGAGCTCAAGCTGGTGGTGCTGGACCCCCGTCGCACCATGACGGCGGAGCAGGGGGATCTGCACCTGGCCCTCAAACCCGGCAGCGACGTGGCGCTGTGGAACGGTCTGTGCCGTTATCTGCTCGATAACGACGGTTGGGACAAGGATTACGTGGCGCGCCATGTGAGCGGTTTCGAGGCGCTGGCGGCGGCGCTGGACGATCCGGCCTGGCAGCTGGAGGCGGTGGCCCAGAGCTGCGACCTGGCGCCAGGGGATCTGCTCGGCTTCTACCGGCTGTTTGCCCGCACCCCCAAAACCGTCACCCTGTTCTGCCAGGGGATCAACCAGTCCAATCAGGGGGTGGACAAGGCCAACGCCATCATCAACGCCCACCTGCTGTGCGGGCGTATCGGCAAGCCGGGGGCGGCCCCCTTCTCCATGACGGGGCAACCGAACGCCATGGGCGGGCGCGAGGTGGGCGGGCTGGCGACCCAGCTGGCGGCTCACATGGGCTTTGGCGAGGTCGAGTGCGACCGGGTGCAGCGCTTCTGGCAGAGCCCGACCATGGTGCGCGGGCCGGGCCACAAGGCGGTGGCGCTGTTCGAGGCGGTGGCGCGCGGGGAGATACGCGCGCTCTGGGTGCTCGGCACCAACCCGGCCGTCTCCCTGCCAGACGGCAACCGGGTGCGCGACGCGCTGGCCCGCTGCGAGCTGCTGGTGGTCTCCGAGGTGACGGCGGACACGGACACGGCGCGCCTCGCCCACCTGCTGCTGCCCGCCGCCGCCTGGGGCGAGAAGAGCGGCACGGTCACCAACTCGGAGCGCACCATCAGCCGCCAGCGTGCCTTTTTGCCCCTGCCGGGGGAGGCCAGGCCCGACTGGTGGGCGCTGACCCAGCTGGCCCGCCGGCTCGGCTTCGGCGAAGGCTTTGCCTATGAGCACGAGCACGACATCTTCAGCGAACACGCGGCCCTGTCGGGATTCGAGAACGAGGGGCAACGCCAGTTCGACATCTCGGGGCTGGCCCGCCTCAGTCGGGCCGAATTCGAGGCGCTGGCACCCCTGAGCTGGCCGGTCAACGCAGCCTGGCCCAGCGGCCGCGCCCGCCTGTTCGAGGATGGGGTCTTCTCCACGCCGGATGGGCGGGCCCGGCTGTTGCCGCTGGCCCAGCACTTTCCCCCCGAACCTGTCGCCGTCGCCGAGCCAAAAGCTGTGCTGCAGCCGGCGGGCCTCTCCTTGTTGCTTAACAGCGGTCGGTTGCGGGATCAGTGGCACACCATGACCCGCACCGGCCACGTGCCCCGCCTGCAGGAGGCCGAACCCTGGCCCAAGCTGCGGGTGGGCGCCGCCAGCCTGCTGGCGCTCGGGCTGGCCGAGGGGGATCTGGTGCGGTTGAGCAACGGGCTCGGTGAGGCACGGCTGCTGATCGGGGTGGACGAGGGGCTGAGGGAGGGGGAGGCCTTCCTGCCCATGCACTGGACCGACAGCCAGTGCAGCCAGGGGGCGGTCAACCGCCTCATCGCCGCCGTGGTGGATCCCCTCTCGGGCCAGCCCATGTTCAAGCAGGGGCGGGTGATGGCCGAGCCGCAGCAAACCCGCTGGCAGGGGCTCTGGCTCGGTCAGCAACCCTGGGGGGAGGCGGTGGACTGGTGGGCCAGGCGTCCCCTGCCCGAAGGCAACTGCACCCTGCTGGCCTCCTGGTCGGAGGGGCCCCAGGCGCTGTGGCAGCGGCTAGGGGTGGCGGGCCGCTGGCTGCGGCTGCCGCTCAAGCAGGGCTGGCTCGCGGTGGCGCTGGTGCAGGATCGCATCGAGGGCCTGCTGCTGGTGGGAGATCGGCGCCCAGACATCAAGGTCGACCTGCTGGCCAGCCTGCTCGGCACGCCCTTGCAGGCGGGAGCCCTGAGCCAGACCCTGAGCGCGGCCCTGGCCGGGGATAGCCGACTGGTCTGCTCCTGCCTGCGGGTCTCAGAGCTGCGCATCGTCGACGCCATCACCCGGCAGGGGGTGAGCGAGCTGGCGGGGCTGCAGGCCCTGCTCGGCTGTGGCAGCAACTGCGGCACCTGCCTGCCAGAGATAGACAAGCTATTGATTAAGCATGTTTTTATCGCCTCAGCTTAAGAACCTGTACACGATCTTACTGTGAGGCCGTGATCAAGGCTCATGTGCTGCTCGGAATCCTCACGTATATCTATACGCTCCGGTTCCTGCGCTGCGCTTCACCTTGCTGACAGCCTCTCGTGACAGGCAGTGAACAGGTTCTAGGGGGCAGAAATACAAGGAGTGTGAGATGAGCCATGTCAGTCTGGTAGGGGCCGGTCCCGGCCCGCTCGAATTGTTGACCCTGCGCGCCCTGCAACGGCTGGAGGCGGCGGAGGTGGTGATCTATGACCGCCTGGTGGGAAGCGAAATCCTGGCCCGCATTCCCCATGGCGCGGCCCGTTTCGACGTGGGCAAGCGCTGCGGCGAGCCGAGCCCGAGCCAGGATCAGATCAACGCCCTGCTGCTGGCGCTGGCCCGCACTGGCAAGCGGGTGGTGCGGCTCAAGGGGGGCGATCCCCTGGTATTTGGCCGTGGTGGGGAGGAGGCGCTGCACCTGGCCCGTCACGGCATAGCCGCCGAGCTGGTGCCCGGCATCACGGCGGCGCTGGGCTGCGCCGCCAGCAGCCTGATCCCCCTGACCCACAGGGGGCTGGCCCGCTCTCTGACCCTGGTGACGGGCCATCTGATGGAGGAGGGCGACTATCAGGGCTGGCAGGGGCTGGCCCGGGCCGGCCACACCCTGGTGTTTTACATGGGGCTGGAGCGGGCGGCGCAGATCCGGCAGGGACTGCTGGCGGCCGGTGCCTCGCCGGATCTGCCGGTGGCGCTGGTGGTGGCCGGTTGCAGCCCCCAGCAGCAGGTGCATGAGACCCGGCTGGCCATGCTGGCAGAGGCCGCCGTGGCCCTGCTCGGGCAGAGTCCCGTGCTGATGATCATGGGGGAGGTGGTGGGCCTGCGCAGCGAGCTGAACGCCCTGCTGACCCAGGCGCTGGATCGGGTGGCCTGAGCCCCTCTACAGCCTCTACCTCCACTACCTCCAGATAGATAAAAAGGGGGTAGATTCAAATAGTTGGCCTTCATGTTGCCTCATCTGTGGTGAACAAGCAGCGACAGACAAGCTGCGCTAGCCGTTGGCAAGGAGCGCCATGACCACTCTTCCCCCCGGGGGCCGTGCCGGCCCCCCTTCCCGCCTGCTGATCCACGCCGACGAGCCGGGTCAGGCCAACCGCCTGGCCCTGCTGGTCAGCCACTACGGCCATCAGCCGCAGATCCTGGACAGTCGCCAACTGCTGACTCCGCACGGACAGGGGGATGCCCTGCTCATCAGCAGTCGCCAGTTCGGTGCCGAGGTGCGGCTCGGCCTCTCTCTCTGGCCCGGGGTGCCGCGCCTGCTGTTTTGCGAGCGGATCGGCACCGAGCCCCAGATCGCCCTGTTGCAGCAGGGGGTGCTGCTGGTGCCGCATCCGTGCGGCGAGCGGGAGCCGGTCGAGCAGTGGCTGCGGCTGGCCCGCAGCCAGCTGGCCATGGTGCAGGCGCTGGCGCAGACCGAGAGTGAACTGCGCCAGCAGCTGGTGGAACGACGCCTGGTCGAGCAGGCCAAGGGGCGGCTGATGCGTCATCAGGGGCTGGACGAGGAGCAGGCCTACCGCCTGATGCGCAGCACCGCCATGAGTCGGCACCTGAGCCTGGGGGAGCTGGCACGGCAACTGCTGCTGGCACTGCCGGTGTGAGGGCTGGGCTGGCAAACCGTTTTGGTGCAACTGCGCCTAATTGAGGCAAACGAGAAGGCAAAGCGGGAGGAAAAAGGCGGAATAGGGCCCGTTTCGGCGGCTTGGCCAATTTGGCACGGAAAGTGGATTACCCAGAAGACAAGGAGTGATGGCGCCCACGGGCCCGTCACTCGCAACAGGGCAAAGAGGCCTCACCGATCCCGGATCGGTGAGGTTTTTTTTTGGCCGCGACCCTGCAACGGCGCAGGGGAATGGCCGCCCATGACTGTGATCTGAGCGAGGAAGGCGAATGAACAAGAGACAAGGATGTGCGGGTCTGCTGCTGGCGCTGCTGTCACTGCCGGCGCTGGCGGCTGTGGGGGCCCCGGAGCAGGAGGAGCTCAAGCTGGGCTTCATCAAGCTGACCGACATGGCACCGCTGGCGGTGGCCTATGAGCGCGGTTATTTCGAGGATGAGGGGCTCTACGTCACCTTGGAGGCCCAGGCGAACTGGAAGGTGCTGCTGGATCGGGTGATCGACGGCGAGCTGGACGGCGCCCAGATGCTGGCGGGTCAGCCGCTGGCCGCCCATGTCGGCATAGGCACCCAGGCCGAGCTGGTGACGGCGTTCGCCATGGATCTCAACGGCAACGCCATCACTGTCGCCAACCCTGTGTGGGCCGCCATGCAGCCCCATCTGCCCAAGGCGGTGGCGGGTCAGGTGCCGGCCCCGGTGAGCGCCGCTGCGCTCAAACCCGTGGTGGCTCAATACCGGCAGGCGGGCAAGCCGTTCAACATGGGGATGGTGTTCCCCGTCTCCCCCCACAACTACGAGCTCAGATACTGGCTGGCGGCTGGCGGCCTGAACCCCGGCTTCTATGCCCCCGCCCTCGGCGACAGCTCGGGTCAGCGTCAGGCGGACGTGCTGCTGTCGGTCACGCCGCCGCCGCAGATGCCCGCCACCCTGGAGGCGGGCACCATAGCCGGCTACAGCGTGGGAGAACCCTGGAACCAGCAGGCGGTCGCCAGGGGCATAGGGGTGCCCGTCATCACCGATTACGAGATCTGGCGCAACAACCCGGAGAAGGTGTTCGGCGTCACCCGCCAGTGGGCCGAGCGTCATCCCAATACCCACATACGGCTGGTGAAGGCGCTGCTGCGGGCGGCCTGGTGGCTGGATGCCGAGCAGAACGGCAACCGGCGCGAGGCGGCCAAGCTGCTGGCGCGGCCGGAGTACGTGGGGGCCGACGAGGGGGTGATCGCCAACTCCATGGTGGGCACCTTCGAGTACGCCAAGGGGGACAGGCGCAACCTGCCGGACTTCAACGTCTTCTTCCGCCATCAGGCCACCTATCCCTACTACTCGGATGCCATCTGGTATCTGACCCAGATGCGGCGCTGGGGCCAGATCCCGACGGCCAAACCGGACGCCTGGTTCGAGCAAGTCGCCAGGGCCGTCTATCAACCCGAGGTCTACCGCCAGGCGGCCGAGGCGCTGATCGCCGAGGGCAAGTTCAAGGCGCAGGATTTCCCCGATTTTGCCAGTGAGCAGGGCTATCGCGGCCCCCAGGATGGTTTCATCGATGGCCTCATCTACGACGGCCGCCACCCCAACGCCTATCTGCAACAGTTCGCCATCGGCCTCAAGGGCGATGAGCGGGTGCAATGAGCGAGGAGAGCGCAATGAAACGACACAAGTGGAAAGTCATGGTGCAGCCCCTGCTCGGCGTGCTGCTGTTCCTCGGCCTCTGGCAGTGGGGGGCGAGTCAGGTGCAGACCAGCCTGGGCACCTTGCCGGGGCCGCTGGCGACCGCCAGCCAGCTCTGGTCGCTGGGGCAGGAGCATCTGGCCGAGCGGGAGAAGGCGAGCGCCTTCCTCGAGCGTCAGCAGGTGCGCAATGCCGAGCGGCTGGCGCGGGATCCTGCGGCCGAGGTGAGGCTGCGCCCCTACACAGGGCGCCCCACCTTCTTCGATCAGATCGCCACCAGCCTGCTCACTGTGCTGTGCGGCTTCGCTCTGGCCAGCCTGATCGCCATCCCGTGCGGCGTGCTGCTCGGCATGAATCAGGGGCTCTACCGCGCAGCCAACCCGGTGATCCAGCTGCTCAAGCCGGTGTCGCCCCTGGCCTGGCTGCCACTTATCACGCTGGTGGTGAGCGCGCTCTACACCAGCTCTGCCCCCTGGCTTGCCAAGTCCTTCGTCACCTCGGCGCTGACGGTGACCCTCTGCTCCCTCTGGCCGACCCTGATCAACACGGCGGTCGGGGTGGCGGGGCTGGACAGCGACCTGCACAACGTCAGCCGGGTGCTGCGGCTCTCTTTCCTGACCCATGTGCGCCGCATAGTGCTGCCCGGCGCCCTGCCCATGATCTTCACCGGGCTGCGGTTGTCCCTCGGGGTGGCCTGGATGGTGCTGATCGCGGCCGAGATGCTGGCCCAGAACCCCGGGCTCGGCAAGTTCGTGTGGGACGAGTTCCAGAGCGGCGGCTCGGCCTCCCTGGCCCGCATCATGGTGGCCGTGGTCACCATTGGCCTCATCGGCTGCGGCCTGGACAGGGGCATGCTGGCCCTGCAGCAGTGGCTCTCCTGGGACAAGCGTCAGGTGCTGCGCTAGGGCCGCCCAGGCCCTGCAGCAGTGGTTTTGCTTCAGGACAAGCGCCAGGTATTGCGCTAGGGACAGGATTCAGTGACGAAACACATATTCAGGCAGGAGAAGAGCCAATGAAGAGTTATCTGGAGATAAGCGACGTCGGCATCTCGTTCGAGACGGAGCAGGGGCGCTTCGAGGCCCTCAGCCGGGTCAACCTGCGCATCGAGCGGGGGGAGTTCGTCTCCCTCATAGGCCACTCAGGTTGCGGCAAGAGCACTGTGCTCAACCTGGTGGCCGGGCTGCTGGAGCCCACCACGGGGGGCATCATTCTGGACGGGCGCGAGGTGGTGGGGCCCGGCCCGGAGCGGGCTATGGTGTTCCAGAACCATGCGCTGCTGCCCTGGCTCAGCGTCCGGCAGAACGTGGCGCTGGCGGTGGGGCAGGTTGAGCCGAACCGGCGGGCGGCTTCGGAGCGGGTCGACTATTACCTCTCCCTGGTGCAGATGGATCACGCCAGCCAGAAGATGCCCCACGAGCTGTCGGGGGGGATGAAGCAGCGGGTCGGCATTGCCCGCGCCCTGTCGCTCTCCCCCAAGGTGCTGCTGATGGACGAGCCGTTCGGCGCCCTGGATGCCCTGACCCGGGCCCACCTGCAGGACGCGCTGATGGCCATTCAGGCCGAGCTTGGCAATACCGTCATCATGATCACCCACGACGTGGACGAGGCTGTGCTGCTCTCCGATCGCATCGTCATGATGACCAATGGCCCCGCCGCCACGGTCGGAGAGATCCTGACCGTGGACTTGCCAAGGCCCAGAGACAGGGTCGCCCTGGCGGACGATGGTCACTATCACAAGCTGCGCCAGCAGGTGCTGCGCTTCCTCTACGAGAAGCAGCGCAAGGTGACCCCGCTCAAGGCGGCCGACCCGGTGCGCAGCAAGCTGCGCGCCTGAGCCCCCAGAATTCAAGGAAGAGAAATATGGCTAACAAAGAGAAACTGCTGGTGGTGGGCAACGGCATGGATGATGAGATGGACCATCACTTCGTCGACTCGCCCGAGAGGGGTGAGAAACAACGTCTGCTGGTGATCGGCAACGGCATGGTGGGTCATCACTTTGTCGAGCAACTGGTGGCGGCCGGTGGCCTGAACCGGTTCGAGGTGACGGTATTTGGTGCCGAGCCGGACTCCGCCTATGACAGGGTGCATCTGTCCGAGGTATTTGGCGGCAAGGCGCCCGAGGCGCTGCAACTGGCGGATCCCGCCTGGTATGAGGCGCAGGGCATCAGGCTGCGGCTGGGGGCAGAGGTTGAGGTGCTGGACAGAGATACCCGCACCCTGACCCTGGCCGATGGCGAGCCGTTCGGTTACGACCGACTGGTGCTGGCGACCGGCTCGGTCCCCTTCGTGCCGCCCATCCCCGGCCATCAGCGGGAGGGCTGCTTCGTCTACCGTACCCTGGGGGATCTCGCCGCCATCCGCGATGCCTGTGCCCAGGCGCGCAGCGGCGTGGTGATCGGCGGCGGCCTGCTCGGGCTGGAGGCGGCCAACGCCTTGCGCCTGCTCGGGCTCAAGACCCAGGTGGTGGAGTTTGCCCCGCGGCTGATGCCGGTGCAGCTCGATGACAACGGCGGCGCCGTGCTGCGGGACAAGATCCGGGCGCTCGGGGTCGAGGTGCTGGTGGAGAAGGCCACCGAGTGCATCGAGGATGGGGAGCTGGCCCGTCAGCGGCTGAGGTTCAAGGATGGCTCTCATCTTGAGGCCGACGTGATCCTGTTCTCGGCCGGCATCCGACCCGCCGACGGCCTGGCCCGTCAATCCGGGCTGAGCGTCGGCGAGCGCGGCGGCATCTGCATCGACGAGGGCTGCCACAGCTCGGATCCCGCCATCCTTGCCATCGGTGAATGCGCGCTCTGGCAGGGGCGCATCTTCGGGCTGGTGGCCCCCGGCTACCAGATGGCCCGCGCCGCCGTGGCCAGCCTGTGCGGCGGCGAGAGCCGCTTCGCGGGGGCCGACATGTCCACCAAGCTCAAGCTGATGGGGGTGGATGTGGGTTCCATCGGCGACGCCCACGCCAGCACCTCCGGCGCCCAGGAGCTGCTGCTGCTGGACAGGGTCAACGGCATCTACAAGAAGCTGGTGACCGACGGCGAGGGGAGCCGGCTGCTCGGTGCCATCCTGGTGGGGGACGGAGCCGATTATGAGCGACTGCTGCAGTACTACCAGAACGGAGTGGCGCTGCCCCAGCCGCCGCTCTCCCTGCTGGTGGGGGAAGCGGGCGGCGCGGCGGCGCCCCTGGTGCTGCCGGACAGCGCCATCCTCTGCTCCTGCCACAACGTCAGCAAGGGGGCCGTGGTGGCCGCCGTCAAGGCAGGCAACCACGAGCTGGCGGCGGTCAAGAGCTGCACCAAGGCGGGCACCGGCTGCGGCGGCTGCAGCAACCTGCTCAAGCAGGTGGTGGAGCAGACGCTGGCGGATCTCGGGGTCGAGGCGGACAAGGGGCTGTGCGAGCACTTCGCCCACAGCCGCCAGGAGCTCTATCACTTGGCCCGGGTCGGCGAGCTGAAGAGCTTCGAGGCGCTGCGCGACAAGCACGGCCAGGGCCTTGGCTGCGACATCTGCAAGCCGACGGTCGCCTCCATACTGGCGTCGCTGTGGAACGAGCATGTGCTGGAGAAGCCCCACCGCAGCCTGCAGGATACCAACGACGCCTTCCTCGCCAACCTGCAAAAGGACGGCACCTATTCGGTGGTGCCGCGCATCCCCGGCGGGGAGATCACCCCGGATGGCCTGATCACCATAGGGGAGGTGGCGCGCAAGTACGGCCTCTACACCAAGATCACCGGCGGCCAGCGCATCGACTTGTTCGGCGCCCGGCGCGATCAGCTGCCCGCCATCTGGGGCGAACTGGTGGCGGCGGGCTTCGAGACAGGCCAGGCCTACGGCAAGTCGGTGCGCACAGTGAAGTCCTGCGTCGGCTCGACCTGGTGCCGCTACGGGGTGCAGGACTCCATGACCCTGACCCAGACCCTGGAGAACCGCTACAAGGGGCTGCGGGCCCCCCACAAGCTGAAGTTTGCGGTCTCCGGCTGTACCCGGGAGTGCGCCGAGGCCCAGAGCAAGGACATAGGCGTCATCGCCACCGAGCGCGGCTGGAACCTCTATGTGTGCGGCAACGGCGGCATGCGGCCGCGTCACGCCGACCTGTTTGCCACCGACCTCGATGAGCAGACCCTGATCCGTTACATAGACAGGCTGCTGATGTTCTACGTGCGCACCGGCGATCGGCTGCAGCGTACTTCGGTCTGGATGGAGAGCATGGAGGGGGGGCTCGACTACCTCAAGTCGGTGATCATAGAGGACAGGCTCGGCATAGGGGCCGAGCTGGAGGCCATGATGGACGGCATAGTGGGCAGCTGGCAGTGCGAGTGGAAGAGCACGCTGGCGGATCCGGACAAGCTGAAGCTGTTTGAGGCCTTCGTCAACCAGCCGGAGGGGAGCACGCCCCCCAGACGGGAGGAGCGGGGCCAGTGGGTGCCGGATATCAGTATCAAGGAGGTGATATGAACGGGGCCAACCAGAGTGCATGGCAAGAGATGCCGGATGAGCAGCGACAAGGAGCAGAGATGGGGCCGAGCAGAGAGAACGTGTTGCATTCCGAGCATGGCGAATGGTTGCGGGCATGCGATCTGGCCGCTCTGCCGGAGCAGGCGGGGCGCAGCGCCTGGCTGGGGGGGCGGGCGCTGGCGCTGTTTCGGCTCGGCGAGCGGGTCTATGCGCTGGATGACCTGGATCCCCTGGCCGGGGTGGCCGTGTTGAGCCGGGGCCTGGTGGGGGATTGCGGTGGCGAGCCCGTGGTTGCCTCGCCGCTCTACAAGCAGCGTTATGCCCTGGCCGATGGCCGCTGTCTGGACGACCCGGCGCTGAAGGTGGCCTGCTGGCCCGTGATGCAGAGTGCTGGCGAAGTCTGGGTGTTGTTGGGCTGAGTGGAATCATCTGAAAACCGTTTTTTCATCGCCGGGCTCTGCCCGGTGATTTTTTGTGCGCAAACCGACAATTTTTGCACGGGGTGATAGCGGGAAAACGTTTTTCGGAAATAATGGACAAACGTTTGTAACTGGATGTTTGTCTATGACGGAACGTGAGCAAGAGATCCTCGCCCTGCTGCGCCAGGACCCCATGATTGCCCAGCAGGAGCTGGCGGACAGGCTCGGCATCAGCCGCTCGGCGCTGGCGAGCCACATCTCCAGCCTGATGCGCCAAGGCTATGTGCAGGGGCGCGGTTATGTGCTGCGGGAAGGGCCCTACGCCGTGGTGATCGGCGGCGCCAATATGGATATCTGCGGCTGCAGCCACGACAACCTGCGCATCGGCGATTCCAATCCCGGCAAGGTACGCACCTCGGCCGGCGGGGTGGGGCGCAACATAGCCGAGAACCTGGCGCGGCTCGGTACAGATACCCGGCTGCTGAGCGCGGTGGGCAACGATCAATACGGTCATCACCTGCTGGACGTGACCCAGCGCGCCGGCGTCGACGTGCGTCAGGTGCTGATGCTGGATGGCCAGGCGACCTCCTGTTACCTCAGCCTGCACGATGGCAGCGGCGAGATGAGCTGCGCCGTCAACGACATGGCGATCATCGATCAACTGACACCGGCCCGGCTCACCCCCTTGAGCGGTTTTCTCGGGGCGGCGCGGCTCTGGGTGCTCGACACCAACCTCGCCACCCACACCCTCGACTGGCTGTTCGAGCGCCAGGGCGAGCACATCATCTTCGTCGACACCGTCTCGGTGGCCAAGGTGGAGAAGATCCGCCCCTGGCTGCACCGGATCCACACCCTCAAACCCAATCGCAGCGAGGCCGAGCAGCTGTGTGGCTTCACCATAGCCGGGCCCGATACCTGGCCCATGGCGGCGGCCTGGTTCCACCGCGCCGGGGTGCAGCGGCTGTTCCTGAGTCTCGGCGATCAGGGGATCTTCTATAGCGACGGGGGGTGCCAGGGCCATCTGCCCGTGCTCGGCAGCCCGGTCGTCAACGTGACCGGCGGTGGCGATGCCTTCATGGCAGGGCTGGCCCACGCCTGGTTGCAGGAGCAGGGCATCATGGAGACAACCCGGTTCGCCCTCGGTTGCGCCGCCCTCACCGTCAATTGTTCCGATACCGTCTTTTCCGGCCTATCCAAGGCCGCCGTTGAACGCATGCTGGAGGAGTACCCATGTTGAACGCTTACCTCGATATCCAACCTGAAGTCGCTGCGGCCCTGGCCGCCGGCAAACCCGTCGTTGCCCTGGAGTCCACCATCATCTCCCACGGCATGCCCTATCCGCAGAACGTGGAGACGGCGCGTCAGGTAGAGCAAGTGGTGCGCGACAACGGCGCCGTGCCGGCCACCATAGCCATCCTGGATGGCCGTCTCAAGGTGGGTCTGGATGCGGGAGCGCTGGAGGCGCTGGGTCGGGCCGGTCATGCCGCCACCAAGTGCAGCCGCCGTGACATTCCCTTCGTGCTGGCGAACAAGGGGCTGGGCGCGACCACGGTCGCCTCCACCATGATCATCGCCGCCATGGCCGGGATCCGGGTGTTCGCCACCGGCGGCATCGGCGGCGTGCATCGCGGCGCCCAGGAGACCTTCGACATCTCGGCGGATCTGCAGGAGTTTGCCCAGACCCCGGTGGCCGTGGTCTGCGCCGGCGCCAAGTCGATCCTCGATATCGGTCTGACCCTGGAGTACCTGGAGACCCAGGGCGTGCCCGTCATCGGCTATCAGACCGATGAGCTGCCCGCCTTCTACACCCGCGAGAGCGGCTTCAAGGTGGATTACCGGCTGGAGAGCCCGGCGGCAATCGCCGAGGCGCTGCGCCTCAAGTGGGAGCTGGGACTGGCCGGCGGCGCCGTGGTCACCAACCCGATCCCGACCCAGTTTGCCATGCCCAAGGCAGACATCGACGCCGCGATCAAACAGGCGCTGCAGGAAGCGGACGAGCAGGGGGTGAAGGGCAAGGCGTCCACCCCCTTCCTACTGGCCCGGGTGTGCGAGCTGACTGGCGGCAACTCGCTGGCGGCCAACATTCAGCTGGTGCTGAACAACGCCGCGCTGGGGGCGCGTATCGCCGCCAGCCTGTAACGGGTAGTCCGGGGCGGCAACTCCCTGGCCGTTAATGTCCAGCTGGTGCTGAACAACGCCGCCAGCCTGTAACGGGTAGTCCGGGGCGGTAACTCCCTGGCCGTTAATGTCCAGCTGGTGCTGAACAACGCCGCGCTGGGGGCGCGTATCGCCGCCAGCCTGTAATCAGTTGCTGCAAACGAAAAAGAGGGCCTCTTGGCCCTCTTTTCTATCTCTGCTCTGTGATCGCCAGGGTGGATTATTGCAACACCAGCCGACCGTGCAGCGGCTGCACGGGTCTGTTGTTGGGGTGGTGCATCACCGCCTTGAAGGCGTCGATCTGGGCCTGGCTCACCTGCACCGGCTGCTTCATCACCAGCCAGCGCACCCCTTCCGAGCAGGGCGGTGTGGTCAGCGAACCGCTGAAGCGGTAGTAGTCGCGGTTGGTGGGCAGCAGCTGATCCGCCGACAGCGGCGTTGCCAGCGACCGGCTTTCGCCCGCCTTCGCCGGCAGTTGCTGCCAGGCCTGGCTCAGCGCCGGGTTGGCGTGGCCCGGCTCGAACATCACGGCCACCACCGCCAGCTCACCCTTGGCGTTGGCGTGCACCAGGTGCCCCTCCAGCGGGTAGGATTTGCCCTTGATGAGGTTTTCACTGGGGGCGTGGAAGTGGAACTGCTTGAGCTCGAAGCGCATGCCGTCGAGCTCAAGCGAGCTGCCCGGGGCATAGCTGACCTGTACCGTGTGGCCGTTGTTGGTGACGCTCTGGCCACCCGCCAGGTAGTGAAACAGCAGCGGGGCCAGCTTGGCCTCCACCAGGCCATCGAGGTTGACCGGCGACTGGTTGCTGCCCGCGCACTGGCCAAATTCGGGGGTCAGTTTGGCCCATTGCGCCGGGCCGGCCTCACCGCTGTATTCCCAATGCGGGGCGGCGGCGAAGGCGGTGGGACAGAGCAACAGGGCACAGGCCAACAGGGACTTTCTCATCATACATCCTTATCTTGATTGAAAAGCACAGCCATCCGCTTCCTTAATAAGTGAAGGAACAGGGGATGGCATTATCTGAAATGCGGGATACAGAATGTCAGACCGGATTGTTTATTATTAACCGCCGCATTACCGATCATATTTATGATGCATTTAATATGAATCTAATTAACAGTCGGCAGCGCCTGCATATTGAATAATCGCTTTATTCAATGACAGCAATCTAATTAATTGGCTGTCATCGCAGATGAATTAGCTCATAATTTATCCATCAGAATTCAGCTCTTTTTTGGCTCGCAAGTCCCCGCCACCGATCCGCCTGTAATATATTAATTCATTGTTTTTAATGTGGTTTTTGTTGGCCTCATTTGATCTTGAACAAATAATAAGCAGGCTTTCCCGGTCAGGCTGATGCTGCTGTTATGCACAGTCACAAGGGAGAGAAAAAATGAATAAATATTGTCTGTTGCTGGCGCTGGGTCTGCCCGGGGCGGGGTGGGCGGCTGAACCGGTTCAACCGGTAGAGGTACCCAAGGTGACCTCGCCGGAAAAAGTCGAGCTGGGCAAGATGCTGTTCTTCGAGCCGCGGCTCTCCAAATCCAACGCCATCTCCTGCAACTCCTGCCATAACCTGGCCACCGGCGGGGTGGACAATCAGGTCAGCTCCCTCGGTCACAAGTGGAAGGAGGGGCCGATCAACTCCCCCACAGTGCTCAACTCCAGCCTCAACTTCGTGCAGTTCTGGGATGGGCGCGCCAAGGATCTGCAGGCGCAGGCGGCGGGCCCCATCGAGAACCCGCTGGAGATGGCCTTCACCCACAAGCTGGCGGTGGAGACGCTGCACACCCTGCCCGAATATCGCACCCGTTTCGGCGCCGTCTACGGCAAGGCGGACTTCGGTATCGATGAGGTCACGGACGCCATCGCCGCCTTCGAGGAGACCCTGGTTACCCCCAACGCGCCGTTCGATCTCTGGCTGAAGGGCGATGGCAAGGCGCTGACGGCGCAGCAGTTGAAAGGCTATCAGCTGTTCAAGGAGAAGGGCTGCACCGCCTGCCACAACGGGGTGGCCATCGGCGGCAACTCCTATCAGAAGATGGGGCTGGTCAAGCCGTTCAAGACCGACAACCCGGCCCTAGGCCGTGGCGGCGTGACCGGCGAGAAGCAGTTCATCGGCTGGTTCAAGGTGCCGACCCTGCGCAACATAGAGCTGACCTACCCCTACTTCCACGACGGCTCTGTGTGGGATCTGAAGGAGGCGGTGCAGATAATGGCGGACATCCAGTTGGGCCAGGCGCTGAGCGAGCAGGAGGCCGACGACATGACCGCCTACCTCAAGAGTCTGACCGGCGAGCAGCCGCAGATAGTGCTGCCGATCCTGCCGCCCTCCCAACCCGACACCCCCAGGCCTCAGGTCAAGAGCTGACCGGGTCGTGGTTCTGAAATCGAGCGGGGCTGATGCCCCGCTTTTCATGGCCCTATCTCTCTGATAACACTGCCAAAGTGCAGTATTCAGCATAATGACAAGGGGATGACAATCCCCCAGCTGGCTGCGGCGATTTTACCGATTTGCAGCCCTCTTCACATTTCCGGCACGCTCACAATCTGTTCGATTGCCTAACTCATCCGACCTGGTGTCAAATCACTCCGCCTAATACAAGGAGTGGCATAATAATGAATAATATCAATAAATTAGTTCTGGCTATCGGATTCACTCTCACCACCTTCCCGACCCTGGCGGCGGGCTTCCAGTGCAAGGACCACGTCAAGCTCGGGGTCCCCAGCCAATCCAGTCAGCTGCTGTGCCGTGACGGTTACGCCGCCGGTTACAACTATGACACCAAGGTCTCTGACTGGGTCTCTTATCGGATGACGGCCGCCAGTGCCCAGGGCCAGGTGCCGCGCAAGGATGCCTTTGCCGAAGACAAAGAGGTGCCGGTGCAGTACCGCGCCACCCTGGCGGACTACAAGGGCTCGGGTTATGACCGCGGCCACCAGGCGCCCGCGGCGGACATGCGCTCCACCGCCACCACCATGAAGCAGAGCTTCCTGTTGACCAACATGACCCCGCAGCTGCCGGCGCTCAATCAGGGGGCCTGGCGCATTCTGGAGGAGAAGACCCGCCAGTGGGCCATCGCCTATCAGGATGTACAGGTGATCACGGGCCCCATCTTCACCAACTCCGATGGCGCCATTGGCAACGGTGTGACAGTGCCCCACGCCTACTATCGGGTGGTGATGGACGTGGCCAACCAGGAGGCGATCGCCTTCGTCCTGCCGCAGCAGAACGTGTCGGCCAGCAAGCTTGCGGATTACATAGTGACTGTGGATGCGGTGGAGGAGCAGACGGGGCTCGATTTCTTCACCGAGCTGCCGGATGAGCAGGAAGAGGCCATGGAATCCCGGCTGATGGCCATGTGGGGCAACTGACTTGCGGTAATGACAACAGGGGCCTTGGCCCCTGTTGTCAGTCGTTCAGATCGTCACCGATTTTCTTGACGGTATCCCGGGTGCCGTGACCGATTTCACGGGTCACATCCCGGGTGGTGTGGCCAATCTCGCGGGTCACGTTGCGGGTGGTGTGCCCCACTGTCCTGCCCGCCTCCTTGATGTCGGCACAGCCGCCGGTCACTGCGCCCAGGGTCAGGCCGAGTGCCAGCAGTGCCAGGTAGTTAGGCGTCATGTGTGCTCCTCCTCGTTTCATCATCTTGATGCCGATGACGGCATTATGGCCTCGTGTGCAGCGGGCGGGCAACCAGCAGGGTATGGCCCGGGCCCGGGATCTCGTGCTCCTCCTCCACGTGGAAATGCGCCTCGCGCAGGCACTGGTACATCTGTTTGGAGTGATAGAAGCGGCTGTTGCCGTTGGCCAGACAGGTGAAGTAGAGGGAGGTGGCGTTGAGACTGAAACTGGCGGCTTCGAAGGTCTGCCTGTCCCAGAACAGCTCCAGGATGCAGACCCTGGCGTCCGGTTGCATGGCCAGCCGGATCCGGTTCAGGATAGCGACTATCTGTTCGTGACTGAAGCAGTCGAGGAACTGGCTCATCCACCAGAGATCGGCCTCGCCGGGCAGGGTACCCGCTTGCAGCAGATCCACCGGATGGCCCTGCACTCGATCGCTGAGACCCGCCTCTTCAATATTCAGCCTGGCCAGCGCCAGCTGCTCGGGCAAGTCCAGTATGGTGACCCGCAGGGCGGGATCCCGGTTGGCGCAGGCGATGGCCCACTTGCCGGTGTTGCCGCCCAGATCGTAGAGGTGGCGCGGCTCATAGCCAAGCACCTTCGCCTGTGCCTGCTGGAATGCCCAGTCGGAGTAGAAGTGATCAAACGCAAACCAGCTGCTGCGGGCAGGCTCGGGCAGCTCGCTCAGGTGCGGATAGAGGGTCTGCCAGGGGCCGAACTCCTGCAGACCGGCCGGCGTGCCGTCGCGGATGGCGTCGAGCAGATGGGCGAGGGGTTGATAGCAGACGTGCTGGGTGAAGTCGAGATTGACCCGGCTCATGGCATCGTGCTGCAGATACTTGCCGACCCGGCCCAGCACATAGCGATCATCGGCCAGGTAGCAGAGTCCGCCGCCGAGCCCCATGTCCAGCAGCACGCTGACCGCATATTCACTTAGCTCGCACGCCAGGGCTATGTCCGCCAGCGGCGCGCCCTGCTGGCCACGGGTCTCGAGAAAGGCGAGCACCCCGGTTTCACGCAGACACCAGCTGGCCTGGAACAGCATGGGCCCGAAGGCGATCTTCTGGGCCGCGCCTATGGCCTCCAGCGCGTTGTAGGGGTCTGCCTGATAATGGTTCACGGGGTGGCTCCTGCCGGATTAACGGCTCTGTGCGCGGGCGAGTTCGGTCTGGATGGCCTGATTCAGACCCAGTACCCAGCGGTTATAACTGCGATGTATGCTGCCCTTGCCCTTGTCATCAAGGTTGATGCTGCTCACATAATTAATGGAATAGTCGTGACTGCTATATGGAATATCGATCACCGCCTGATGCTGGCGTACATTGACCTGGCCACGAATAAGTCCCGGCTTCTCTTTTTTCATCACCCAGCTCTTGCCGATCCCCGCCGTGATAATGGCGCTGGCCACCTGATCTTCGGTCAGATTGAAGGCAACCGGGTTGGCGGCCATATTGCGAATGGGCTGGCTGGTGGAGCAGGCGGCCAGCAGGGCGCAGGCCAGCAACAGGGATATTTTATTAATGAGTTTCATAATATTTCCTTGCGAGGACATTCAATAAATGGAGCCCGGCAATGAGACAACACAAATCATTTATTTTCAATCACAATGCCAACGGATAATCCGCGCCAGCTATTATTTTTGATGAATAATGGTATTATTCGCGCGGTATTAATGTGATGACTCCGGTGGATAATCCCCAGGGAGCAGGCACTGCCCGCCGGGTGAGTGCCTTTTATCGTCCAAGCGCTCACACCCAGGTCAAGGACAGGTTGCCTGAAATATGCTCTCTTTTTCGCTGCAGGATAGTCAGGCACTGTCACCCGGCCTTGTCGACGCGCTCGACTGGCAGGCGTGGGCACGGCAGGGACAATGGCCCGCCGACCCCCCGTTTCCCGCGACCCCCTTGCTGCCCATGATGATGGCGCGCCGCCTGAGCCAGGGTTCCCGGCTGGCGGTGCAGGTGGGGCTGAGCCTGCTGGCTCGCCATCCTGTTGATTACGCCATCTTCGTCAGCCGCCACGGCGAGCTGGCCCGTTCTGTGACCCTGTTGCAGGCGCTGGCGGACGGCCAGGCGCTGTCCCCTACCGATTTCTCCATGTCGGTGCACAACACGGCCGCCGGCCTTAGCTCCATTCAGGGCAAGGCCGCCATTCCCATGACCTCGCTGGCGGCGGGAGAGGGCGGGCTGATGGCGGGGTTCACCGAGGCGGTGGCGGCGCTGCACGCCGGTGCCAGCCGGGTGCTGCTGGTGGCGTTCGAGGGGCCTGTGCCCGAGTTTCATCGCCCCTGGTTGCCGGACGAGGCGCCGCCCCATGCGCTGGGGCTGGTGCTGCAGGCTGGCGACGAGTGGCGCTGCGAGGGGGCGCGTCGCACAGTCGAGCCCCATGCACCTTCGGCTTTGCCTCAGTCGCTGGCCTGCTGGCGGGCCCTGCTGCGGCATGAGTCGATCCTGACCCTTTGCGATGGCCGCCAGGAGTGGACATGGCGGCGGCGCTGAACCGGGGCTGGCGACTGATCGGCACGGCCCTTGGCTTCACCCTGTTCGGGGTGGGCGGCCTGCTGCTCTCCCTGTGCTGGTTTCCGCTGCTGGCGCTCTGCCTGCGCGGGGAGCAGCGGCGGACCCTGGCCCAGCTGACCATACGCCACAGCTTTCGGCTGTTTCTCGGCGTGTTGCGCGGCTGGGGCGTGCTGGATTATCGGGTGAGCGGCATGCCTGCCGACTTGCGCGGCGCCCTGGTGGTGGCCAATCACCCCAGCCTGCTCGACTACGTCATGCTGGCGGCCGAGATGCCGGTGTGCGACTGCATCGTCAAGCAGTCCCTCTGGCGCAACCCCTTCGTGGGCGGCGTGGTGCGGGCGGCCGATTACCTGCCCAATGTGGAGGCGGAGCGCCTCCTGCCCCTGTGCATGGCGCGGATCCAGGCTGGCGGCCTGCTGCTGATCTTCCCGGAGGGAACCCGCACCACGCCGGGGGAACCCATCAAGCTGCAGCGCGGCGCGGCCCAGTTGGCGGTGCGCAGCCGGGTGCCCCTGCAGCCGGTGCGGATCCACTGCAGCACCCGATTTCTCACCAAACAGGACAAATGGTTCAAGATCCCGGAAAATAAGCCGACTTTCACCATAGAATTCCTGCCGCAAGTGGCGGCAGACGAGGTGGTTGCCTCCGACCAGAGCTGTGCGCTGGCCGCGCGCCAGCTGACCCGGTTTCTCACCCGGGCCCTGCAAACGGGGCCCCAATGACAGCGTATGGAACAGTTATGCAAGACCTGCACCTAGAGATAAAACAACTCATCATCGACAGTCTCAACCTCGAGGGGCTGACCCCTGAGGATATAGACAGCCAGGCGCCGCTGTTCGGTGACGGCCTGGGACTGGACTCCATCGATGCGCTGGAGCTGGGCCTTGCCATCAAGGGCCGCTACGGCATAGTGCTCTCCGCCGAGGATGAAAATACCCGTCGTCACTTCGCCTCAGTCGCGGCCCTGGTCGCCCTGGTGCAGGCCCAGTCGAAAGGGGAGGCCTGAGCCATGACCCGTGACGACATCTTTGCCCAGATAAAGGCTGCCCTCGTCGAGTTGTTCGAGGTGGATGAAGAGGCCATTACCCCCGAGGCTCGCCTCTATCAGGATCTCGAGCTCGACAGCATAGACGCCATCGATCTGGTGGTGCACCTGCAGAAGCTGACCGGCAAGAAGATCAAGCCGGAGGAGTTCAAGTCGGTGCGCAGCGTCAATGACGTGGTGGATGCGGTCGAGCGTCTGCTCGCCGGCGCCTGATGCCGGTGCGCCCCCGCCCATGACGCGCTGGCTCTCCTGGCTGGCCGGTGGCGCCCTGCTGCTCTACCCGCTGGCGGTCTACTGGGGGCTGACCCGTGCCGGTCAGACCCCGCTGCTGCTTGGCCTGCTGGTCATCTTCTCGCTGCGGCTGCTGCCGGGTCTGCTCAAGGGCAGGGCCCGTCTCGGCCCCTTGCCCGAGTGGCTCTGGCTGGGCCGCCTGCTGGCCTGCATCGGGCTGGGGCTGACCCTGCTGTCGGCCCTGTTCAACGCCCGTCACTGGCTGCTTTACTACCCGCTGGCGGTGAGCCTGGCGCTGCTCTGCCTGTTTGGCTGGAGCCTGACCCGTCCCATGAGTCTGGTGGAACGGCTGGCCCGCTTGCAGGATCCCCGTCTGCCGGATGTCGCCATCGGCTACACCCGGCGGGTGACCCAGATCTGGTGCGGTTTCTTCGTGGTCAACGGCGCCCTGGCGGCCTTCACCATCTGGTATGGCGATCTGGCGCTCTGGAGCCTCTACAACGGCCTCATCAGCTACGGATTGATGGGCGCTTTGATGGCTGGGGAGTATCTGGTACGCCGACGACTGATGAAGAGGCTGGCCCCATGACCTTGCTGCAGACTCTCTGGCAGCGGGGCGACGACCAGCTGGTGGCGTTCGGCCAAGGTGGCGAGGTGACCCTGGCCGAGCTGCGTCTTGGCAGCCTGCAACTGGCCAGGGCCATGGCCCGCCATGCCCGCCTAGGGCAGCCGCGCGCGCGCTGGGCGCTCTGTTTCGATGACAGTCTGCTGTTTGCCCAGGCCCTGCTGGCCTGCGCCCTCTGTGGTCATCAGGCCATCTTGCCGGGCCATCAACGGCTGGCCGGGCTGCTGGCGCTGCGGGATCAGTTTGACGGCCTGCTCACAGATGGCGAGCTGCCAGCCGATGGGCTTGATGTGCCCCAGATGCGGCTGCCGCTGGCCGACGCTCATGGTGAGCTGGATGCAGAGCACGCCAGCCGGGTTCCCGAACGTCTCGATCTCACCCTGTTCAGCTCCGGCTCCACCGGCGAGCCCAAGGCGATCCCCAAAGCCTGGCCCCAGCTGGAGGCCGAGCTGCGGGTGCAGATGGCGCTCTGGGGCCAGGCCCTGGCCGGTACCCGGGTGCTGGCCAGCGTCAGTCACCAGCACATCTACGGCCTGCTGTTTCGCATCCTGCTGCCGCTGGCCTTGGGTCGTCCGTTCGATCGCCGCAGCATCGACTATCCGGAGCAGCTGGCGGTGCAAACCGCTCCCTGGGCCCTGATCGCTTCCCCCGCGTTTCTCAGCCGGCTCGATCCGGCCATTCCCGCCGCGGGCTGCCGCCTTATCGTCTCCTCCGGTGGTCCTCTGCAACCCGAGGATGCCCATCAGGCCCGGGCCCTGCTCGGCCAGTTGCCGGTGGAGATCTTCGGCAGCAGCGAGACTGGCGGCATCGGCTGGCGCCAGCGCCACCAGGCGCAGACCCCCTGGACCCCCTTGCCCGGGGTCGAGGTGCGGGTCGGCCCGGATCAGGGCCTGCTGCTGCGCTCCCCCTTCCTGGCAGAGGACGACTGGCTGGCCTGCGCCGATCGCATCCTGATGACGGGGGCCGGGTTCGAGCTGCTGGGGCGCCAGGACAGGGTGATCAAGCTGGAGGAGAAGCGCATCTCCCTCGACGAGGTGGAGGCGCGCCTGCAAGCCCTGCCGGAGGTGGAGCAGGCCGCCGTGCTGCCTCTGCAGCAGGGCCAGCGTCAGATCCTCGGCGCCGTGCTGGTGCTGAGCGAATTGGGGGCCGCCCGCTGGGCCGAGCTGGGTCAGGGCCGCTTCCTGCTGGCCCTGCGCCAGCAGCTGCGCCCCTGGCTCGAACCGGTCGCCCTGCCGCGCAGCCTGCGCCGGGTCGAGTGCATGCCCGTCAACGCCCAGGGCAAACGCCCCTGGTCACAACTCAAGGAGCTGTTCGATGAGCCTCTCTGCTGACACGCTGCCGATGAACTCGCTGCCGACAGTGCTGGGCTGCGAGACGCTGGCCGACGGCGTGCGCCTGCACCTGCGGCTCGATCCGGAGCTGCCCTGGTTTGCGGGCCACTTTCCTGGCGCGCCCCTGCTGCCAGGGGTCACCCAGATCCACTGGGTCATGCACTATGCCGCCAGCCGACTCAACCTGGAGTTGCCGTTTCACGGGCTGGATCAGCTCAAGTTTCAGCGCCCGCTATGGCCGGGGGCCGAGTGCAGCCTGAGCCTGCAGTGGCAGCCACAGAAGGATCAACTCGTTTTCAGCTATGTGCTGGGGGATGAGCCGGCGAGCAGCGGACGGGTGCGCTTCATCCCATGACGCCCTGCATCCTGATCCCCTGTTACAACCACGCCGGTCCGCTGGCCGCCGTGCTGGATCGGCTGGCCGAATATGAGCTGCCCTGCCTGCTGATCGACGATGGCAGCGAACCCGTCGCCGCCGCGGCGCTGGATGCGCTGGCCGCACGCCACCCCTGGGTCAGCCTGCTGCGTCATTCGCACAATCAGGGCAAGGGCGGCGCCGTGATGACGGGACTGCGCCACGCCCATGGCCTCGGTTTCAGCCACGCCCTGCAGGTGGATGCCGATGGCCAGCACGATCTGGCAGACATTCCGGCCCTGCTGGCCGAGGCGGGCAAGCACCCGGAGGCGCTTATCTCGGGGCGGCCTGTCTACGATGATTCCGTGCCCAAGGGGCGCCTCTATGGCCGCTACATCACCCATGTCTGGGTCTGGATCGAGACGCTGTCGTTTGCCATCAAGGACAGCATGTGCGGTTTTCGGGTCTATCCGCTGGCGGCCAGCTGTGCGCTGCTCGAACGGGTGGCACTCGGCAGGCGGATGGATTTTGACACCGAGGTGATGGTGCGCCTGCACTGGGCCGGGGTGGCGGTGCGTTTCGTGCCGACCCGTGTCATCTATCCCGCCGATGGCAGCTCCCATTTCCAGCTCTGGCGCGACAACCGCGACATCTCCTGGATGCACACCCGGCTGGTGTGCCGCCTGTTGTGGGATCTGCTGCTGCGTCTGGCGAGCGGGCCCCGCCGCCTCTGGTCATGGGCGGCCCGGCTGTGGCGCGAGCGCCGTACCCACTGGTCGCGTACGCCTGAGCGCGGCTCTTTGCTCGGCATGCAGATCATGCTGGCCAGCTATCGCCTGCTGGGGCGACGGGGCTTCTCCCTGCTGCTCTACCCCGTCATCGGCTACTTCTGGCTGACCGGCCGCACTCAGCGTCAGGCATCCCAAGCCTATCTGGCCCGGCTTGAGGCCTTCTCCCGCACTCAGGGCATACGGCTCCCCCCTGAGCCGAGATCGAGCTTTCGCCACTTCCTGCGCTTTGGCGAGGCGGCGCTCGACAAGCTGGCCGGCTGGCGCGGCGACATAGCCGAGGATCAGGTCGAGCTGGTGGGGAGGGATCACTACGAGGCGGCCATCAACAGTGGCAAGGGCTTGCTGCTGCTGGGTTCTCACCTCGGCGATCTCGAGCTGTGCCGGGCCCTTGGCAGTCGCCGGGGGGAGGTGCGCATCAATGCGCTGGTGTTCACCCGCCACGCGGCCCGTTTCAACGCCCTGCTCAAGCAGATCAACCCGGATTCACGGCTCAACCTCATCCAGGTGCAGGAGATGGGGGCCGATACCGCCATCTTGCTCAAGGAGAAGCTGGATCAGGGGGAGTGGGTGGTGATCGTCGGCGATCGCACCTCTGTGACCCGGGAGAAGCGGGTGGTCTGGGCCGACTTTCTCGGCGCGCCGGCCCCCTTTCCCCTCGGTCCCTTCGCCCTGGCCAGCGTGCTGGGTTGCCCGGTTTACCTGATGTTCGGCCTCAAGGAGCAGGGGCGCTTTCGGGTGCATTTCGAGCCCTTTGCCGACAGCCTCAGCCTGCCGCGCCAGGGGCGACAACAGATACTCGCGTCCCGGGTGCAGGCCTATGCCGATCGCCTGCAGCATCACTGCCTGCGTGCCCCGCTGGACTGGTTCAACTTTTTTGATTTCTGGCAGCTGACCGATGAACAAGAGTGAGATGAAGTGCGTCACCTTCGGCGCCGAGCCGTTGACCATCGAAGATGTGGTGGCGCTGGCAGAGCGTCGTGCCCGCCCGGCATTGAACCGGGATCCCGCCTTTATGGCCCGCATCCAGCGGGGGGCCGATTTTCTCGACCGGCTGCTGGCCGAGGAGGGGGTCATCTACGGGGTGACCACAGGCTACGGGGATTCGGTGACCCGGCCGGTGCCCGCCGAGCTGGTGCCCGAGCTGCCGCTGCACCTGACCCGCTTCCACGGCTGCGGGCTGGGGGCGGATCTTGAGCTCGATGCAGGTCGCGCCGTGCTGGCGACCCGGCTCTGCTCCCTGGCGCAGGGGGTCTCCGGGGTCAGTCCGGGTTTGCTTGAGCGGCTCTGCTGGTTGCTGGAGCAGGATCTCATACCGCGCATACCACAAGAGGGTTCCGTCGGCGCCAGCGGCGATCTGACGCCGCTCTCCTACGTCGCCGCCGTGCTGGTGGGGGAGCGCGAGCTCCATCACGATGGCGCACTGCGTCCCGCCGCCGAGGTCTATCGGGAGTTGGGGGTCACCCCATTGACCCTGAGACCCAAGGAGGGGCTGGCGCTGATGAACGGCACTTCCGTGATGACGGCGCTGGCCTGCCTCGCCTATGCCCGCGCCGACTACCTGATGCAACTGGCGACCCGGATCACGGCGCTGGTGAGCGTCGCCATGGGGGGCAACGCCTTCCACTTTGACGAGCGGCTGTTTGCCGCCAAGCCCCACCCCGGCATGCAGGGCATAGCGGCCTGGCTGAGGTCGGATCTGGTGGCCGGCGAGCTGCCACGCCACAGCGACCGGCTGCAGGACAGATACTCATTGCGCTGCGCCCCCCACGTCATAGGTGTGGTGGCCGACAGCCTGCCCTGGTGGCGTCAGCTCATCGAAAACGAGCTCAACAGCGCCAACGACAACCCGCTGATCGACGGCGAGGAGGAGCACGTGATGCACGGCGGCCACTTCTACGGCGGCCACATCGCCATGGCGATGGACAGCATGAAGACGGCCATCGCCAATCTGGCCGACCTGCTGGATCGCCAGCTGGCCCAGCTGGTGGACACCAAGTTCAACGGCGGCCTGCCGAGCAACCTCTCGGGGGCGCCGGCCGGGCGGCAGATGATCAACCACGGCTTCAAGGCGGTGCAGATCGGCGTCTCGGCCTGGACCGCGGAGGCGCTCAAGCAGACCATGCCCGCCAGCGTCTTCTCCCGCTCCACCGAGTGCCACAACCAGGACAAGGTGAGCATGGGCACCATAGCGGCGCGCGATGCCCTGCGGGTGCTGACCCTGACCGAGCAGGTCGGGGCCGCCTGCCTGCTGGCGGCGGTACAGGGGGTCGAGCTGCGCCTGGCCCAGCCCACGCCCTTCACCCGGCCGCTCAGCCCGGCCCTGGCCCATATGGTGCAGCAGGTGCGGGCCGAGTTTGCGCCTCTGCTGGAAGACAGGGCGCTGGAGCAGGAGCTCAGGGCGTTGATCGCCCGTCTCCGCCAGCGTCACTACCCCCTCTATCAGGACTCTTCGCTATGAGCCGTATCCAGACTACGCCTGAACCCTGGCAGATCAGCGCCGAAGTGGAAGTGACCATCCCCTTCCACGATGTGGACATGGTGGTTGTGTCGCTCTGGCGGGGGCACTACTTGTGAGAAAAACCATGCAGCAAGAACCCTGGCAGATCAGCGCCGAAGTCGAGGTGACCATCCCCTTCCACGATGTGGACATGATGGCGGTCGCCTGGCACGGCCACTACTTTCGCTACATAGAGCTGGCCCGCTGCGCCCTGCTCGACCTCATCGATTACAACTACCCGCAGATGGAGGCCTCCGGTTACCTCTGGCCCATCATAGACACCCGGATGAAGTATCTGGCGCCGCTGCGCTTCGGCCAGCGGGTGCGGGTGCGCGCCACCCTGGCCGAATACCAGAACCGCTTGAAGATCGACTACCTGCTGAGCGATGCCGCGAGCGGCACCCGCACCAGCAAGGGCTACAGCATCCAGGTGGCGGTGAGCAAGGCGAGCGGCGAGATGTGCCTGGCCTCGCCCCAGGTGCTGCTGGACAAGCTGGGGGTGAGCCAATGAGCTGTCTTCTGAACCGGCTGATGGTCGGACTGGCCCTGCTGCTGGCGTTGCCGCTGCAGGCGGCCCCCCTGAGCCGTGACCAGGTGCAGCAGTTGCTGACCCTGAGTCCGGTCAGACAGGCCCATTTCGAGCAGGAGAAACAGGTGGCGGGGCTTAGCCAGCCGCTCAGGGCCTCCGGCGAGCTGCTGCTGGTGCGCGATCTGGGTCTCTGGTGGCAGCAGCAGAAGCCTTTTGCCCTGACCCTGACCCTGACGCCGCAACGCATGGTGCAGCAGGTGGCGGGTCAGCCCGCCACCGTCATCGACAGTCCGCAACTGCTCGAATTCAGCCAGATGCTGCTGGCGCTGTTCGGCTCGGACGAGGCGACCCTGAGCCGCTACTTCAAGATCGATTTTCAGAGCACGGAGGCGGGTTGGCAGTTGCTGCTGGTGCCAACCCTGACGCCGCTGGACAAGGTGTTCGCCAGCCTCACCCTGAGCGGGCAAGGGCAGCTGGATCAGCTCATCATCGCCGACAAGCAGGGTGACAGCACCCGCATCCGTTTCAGCGCCTGGCAGGAGCGAAGCCTGCCACTGACCCCTGAGGAGCAGGCCCGCTTTGCTGCCCACTAGACCCGTATCGCGCCCTGCTACTGCCCGTGGTCTGGCCGGGAGAACCGACTTTGCTGCAATCTGAAACCGCCTGGCGCCGCTTCTCATACCTCTGGCTGCTGCTCAGCCTGCTTGCGGTGGCGCTGCTTGGCTGGCAGCTCTCCCAGAGCCGCATCAACACCAGCCTGATGGATCTGCTGCCCCACGAGGAGCGATCCACGCTGGATCCGGCCCTGCGGGGTGGCCTGCTGCGCCAGATCGACAAGCAGCTGGTCTGGATGCTGAGCCTGCCGGCGGGACAGGATGGTCGCCCCGCGGCGCAGGCGTGGGCAAAGACCCTGAAGGCCCTGCCCGAACTCGGCGCTGTGCGCGGTGCCCAGCCGGAGCTGGCCCCCGCCTGGCAAGGCTTCATCCATGACTACGCCTGGCAGCGTCTCGACGAGGGCAGCCGGGCCAGGTTGGCCGCCGGCACCGAGGCCTGGAGCCAGTGGGTGCTCGGCCAGATCTACAGCCCTTTCGGCGGTGTCTCCCGCGCCGAGTGGCAGGCAGATCCCCTGCTGCTGACCCGCGCCGGCGTGCAGGGTCAGATGACGAGCACACTGCGCCTCGATCATGACTGGTTGATGAGTCAGGACGAGACGGGGCGGCAGTGGTTTCTGCTGCGAGCCGAGCTGGATCTGTCGGCTTTCGATCTCGCTCGCAATACCGAGCTGCTGAACCGGCTCAACGAGGCGGAGCAGAGCCTCAAGGCCGAGTTTCCGGGACTGGAGCTGCTGCGCCGCGGCACCCTCTTCTACAGCCAGCATGCCAGTGATCTGGCCCAGGAGGACATCTCCACCATAGGGCTGGGCTCCACGGTCGGGGTCTTGCTGCTGATGTGGCTGGCGTTTCGCTCGTTTCGGGCGCTCTGGATCTCCCTGCTGCCCATCGCCATCGGCCTCGTCTGGGGGGTGCTGGCCGTGCTGCTCTGGTTTGGCGAGGTGCACATGTTCACCCTGGTGATCAGCTCCAGCCTGGTCGGCATCATAGATTACGGGATCCACTTTCTGACCGAGCGGCGCCTGCATGGGTTGCAGGAGAGCCCTCACCAGACCCGCGCCCGTTTGCTGCCAAGCCTCTCGATGGCGCTGTTCGCCACCCTGGTCGGCTATGGCCTGCTCTGGCTTGCCCCCTTCCCCGGCTTGCAGCAGATGGCGCTGTGCGCCCTGGTGGGTCTGACGGCCTCGTTTATTACCGTGCTCTGCCTGTTCCCGCTCTGGCTCGGTGCCTTGCCCCAGCGGGAGGCGCGCATCCTGGTGCCGATGGCGCTCTGGCTCAGGTGGTGGCGGGAACGGCGTGTCTTGCGCTGGGGCGTGCCGCTGCTCTGCCTGGCGCTGATAGTGGCGGGATTGAGCCGGCTGGAGGTGGATGACGACATAGCTCACCTGCAACCCCTGCCCACCGAGCTGCAGGCGCAGGAGCGGCAGATCCAGCGCCTCACCGGCCAGCAGGGCGGCATGACGGGCTTCCTGGTGACGGCGGCAGATGGCGAGACGGCATTGCAGCGCCTCGAGGCCCTTGGTCACAAGCTGGCGCAGGCCAAGGCGCAGGGTCAGTTGACGGACTTTGTGCCACTGACGCAATGGCTGCCGTCTCTGGCACGGCAGCGGGCGGATCATGCAGCCCTCACTCGCCTGCTGCCCGACGTGGTGGCGCGGCTCAATCAGGCTGGCGTGCCGGTCAAGGCCGAGCCCAGACCCTGGCAGCCATTGCTGCCGGCGCAGTGGCTGGCCAGCCCGGTCAGCGAGGGCAGTCGACTGCTCTGGCATCAGCTGCCAGATGGCCGGGTCGCGCTCTGGCTGCCGGTCAACGGGGTGACGGATGTTGCCGCCGTGGCAGAACTGGCACAGGGGCAGGAGGGGGTCTTCTGGCAGGATCCTCGCAACCAGTGGAGCCAGCTGTTTGCTCACTACCGCATCAAGCTGACCGAACTGCTGCTGCTGGCGATCGCCCTGGTGGGGGTGCTGCTGTGGGTCCGGTTCGGCTGGCGCAAGAGCGCGCGGATCCTGCTGGTCAGCGGCTTTTCGTTGGGGGCCGGTCTGGCCCTGCTGGCCGCCTGCGGGCAGCCGCTCACCCTGTTCGGGGTGCTGGCCATGAGCCTCATCTTCGGCATCGGTATCGACTACAGCCTCTTCTTTGCCTACTGCGGCCGGGATCTCCTGCGTCAACGCTCGACTCAGTTCGCCATCCTGCTGGCCAACCTGACCACCCAGTTGTCATTCGGTTTATTGGCGCTGAGCCACACCTCTGCCATCGCGGGCTTCGGTCTGGTGCTGAGTGGCGGTATCTTTACTGCCTTCCTGTTGTCACCTCTGGTGCTGGATAAACAGGGATTGGACAAGCCGGTATTCAGCCCGCCAGTGCGGGATGACCGGGAGCCGGAGCCACTATGAGATCAGTGTTCGCATTATTCATCCTCCTGCTGGGTGGCTGCAGCAGCCAGCCGGCCCCCACCGCCTATCTCGACAAGAGCAGCGTCATGACGCTGCCGGTTCCCGTGCTTGCCACCCCCTTCTATCGCCAGCAGTTGCTGACGGCCACGGTGGGTGAGAGCGCCCATCAGCTGATGACTGTGCTGGAGGCCGATGGCAGTCAGTTGACCCTGGTCGGCCTGACCCCGAGCGGGGTGCGGCTGTTTCGGGTGCGTTACGACCAGCAGGGCATAGCGACTCAGCAGCTGAGCCCGCTGCTCGCCACCGGCATGCCGCCCGTGACCCAGGTGCTGGCGGACGTCATGCTCTGCTACTGGCCGCTGGCCAGCTGGCAGCCGCAGTTGCCACCGGGCTGGACGCTGCGGGACGAAGGACTGACGCGCCGGCTGCGTGCCCCCGATGGCGCCCTGGTCACCGAGATCGGGTACCAGGACAAGGGCGGCGTGCGGGAACCGGTCAGCCTGCAACAGCATGTGTTTCACTACCGTCTGCAGCTGGAGACCCTGAGCCAATGAGTTGTTATATCGCGGCCTACGGCCTCATTTCGGTATTGGGGGGGGGCAGGGATGCCTGCGCCGAGGCCCTGCTGGCCTGGCAGACAGAGGGGATTACGCCGCTCACCCGCCACAACCTGACCTTGCTGGATGGTCGCCTGACCCCGGTGGGGCGGGTCGAGGGTGCGCTGCCGGAAATACCGGCGGCGCTGGCCCCTTATGCCTCGCGCAACAACCGCCTGCTGCTGGCGGCGCTGGCCCAGGTGCGGCCCGCCCTCGACGAGGCCCTGGCGACGTATGGCCCTGCGCGGGTAGGTCTGGTGCTCGGCACCAGCACAGCCGGGATAGGCGAGGCCGAGCTGGCGATCGCCGCCGCCCGGCGGGGGGAGGTGATTCCCCCGGCCTTTGACTATCGCCAGCAGGAGCTGGGCTCCCCGTCCGAATTTTTGGCCCGCTATCTCGGCCTGGAAGGGCCTGCCTACACTCTATCCACCGCCTGCTCCTCCAGCGCCCGCGCCTTCATCAGTGGTCAGCGGATGCTGGCGGCCGGACTGGTGGATGTTGTGCTGGTGGGCGGTGCCGACAGCCTGTGCGGGCTGACCCTCAACGGTTTTGACAGCCTGGAGTCCCTGAGCGGCACCCTCTGCCAGCCATTCGACAGCGGCCGGCAGGGGATCAACATAGGCGAGGGGGCTGCGCTGTTTCTGCTGAGCCGCACTCCTGCGCCGCTGGCCTTGCTGGGGGCGGGCGAGTCGTCCGATGCCTGGCATATCTCGGCTCCTCATCCGGACGGCGTGGGGGCCGAGGTGGCCATGCAGATGGCGCTGGCCCAGGCGGGCATGACGCCGGAACAGGTGGGTTACATCAACCTGCACGGCACGGCCACCCGCCTCAATGACGCCATGGAGAGCCAGGCCGTGCATCGCCTGTTCGGCGACAAGGTGCCCTGCAGTTCCACCAAGCCGCTCACCGGCCATACCCTGGGCGCCGCCGGTGCCATAGAGGCCGCGCTCGCCTGCCTGCTGCTGGAGCGGGCCCTGCCGCTGCCGCCCCAGCGGGTGACGACACCGGATCCGGCGCTGGCTCCCATCCGGCTGGTGAGTGGTGCCACTGGGCTGGCGGCGCCCCGGGTCCTCTCCAACTCCTTTGCCTTCGGTGGCAACAATGTCAGCCTGCTGTTTGGATTATCACCCTCATGAATGAGCTCGTACCGCTGCCCGCCATCGACACTCTCTTGCCCCATCAGGCCCCCATGCTGCTGCTGGACAGGCTCTGCACCGTGGATGCGAGCCGGGTGTGCTGCGAGACCCGGGTCGGCATCCGGCACGCCTTGTTGCTCGATGGCGAGGGCTCGTTGCCCGCCTGGGTCGGCATCGAGCTGATGGCCCAGACCATAGCTGCCTGGGCCGGCATGCAGGGGCGATTGCGCGGTGAGCCGGTGCGCATCGGCATGCTGCTCGGCACCCGCAAATACCGCTGCCAGCCCACCCGCTTTGCGGCGGGGGCCCTGCTCACCATTGAGGCCAGCTGCCTGTTGCAAGACGGTGGCATGGCCAGTTTCGATTGCCGGATCCTGCAAGATGGGCAGGAGTGCGCCACCGCGCGCCTCTCGACCTATCAGCCCGCACCCGGCGAATTATCCGATTTGTTAGCGAAGGACGTTTCATGATCTCTAGCGTATTGGTCACGGGCGCCAGCAAGGGGATAGGCCGCGCCATCGCCCTCAAGCTGGCCGCCGACGGTTTTCTCGTCGTGGTGCACTACCACGGCGACCGCGCCGGTGGCGAGGCTACCCTGGCGAGCCTGCAAGCCGCCGGGGGGCAGGGGCGCCTGATCCAGTTCGACATCGCCGATCGCCAGGGCTGCCGCGAACGGCTGGAAGCCGACATGGCCGAACACGGCGCCTATTACGGTGTGGTCTGCAACGCCGGCATCATACGTGATGGCGCCTTCCCCGCCCTCACCGACGAGGATTGGGACGGGGTGCTGCACACCAATCTGGACGGCTTCTACAACCTGCTCAAGCCCTGCATCATGCCGATGATAGGCCTGCGCCAGGGCGGGCGCATAGTGACCATCTCCTCGGTTTCCGGCCTGATGGGCAACCGTGGCCAGGTCAATTACAGCGCCGCCAAGGCGGGCATCATGGGGGCCACCAAGGCGCTGGCGCTGGAGCTGGCCAAGCGCAAGATCACGGTGAACTGCGTGGCGCCCGGCCTCATCGACACCGGCATGGTGGATGCCGAGGTGCAGGCGGAGGCGATGAAGCTGATCCCGCTCAAGCGCATGGGACAGGCGGACGAGGTGGCCGGCCTGGTCTCCTACCTGATGTCGGACATCGCCGGCTATGTCACGCGCCAGGTCATCTCCATCAACGGGGGCATGGTATGACGCGAATGCTTATGAGCACTTGCCTGATGTCGGCTCAACATGGTGCTGTCTCTGTGGCACGCCAGCTTATCTCTGTGAATGGCGGTATGGTATGAAGCGGGTAGTAGTAACCGGCATGGCCGGGGTGACGGCGTTCGGTCAGGACTGGCCGAGCGTGCGGGCAAAGTTGCAGGCGGGGCGCAATGCGGTGGTGACCATGCCTGAGTGGGCCATCTACGAAGGACTCAACACCCGGTTGGCGGCGCCCATTACCGATTTTGTGCTGCCTGCCAGCTATCCGCGCAAGAAGACGCGGGCCATGGGGCGGGTCTCCCAGTTGGCGACCGTGGCCAGCGAGCTGGCGCTGGCGCGGGCTGGGCTTATCGACCACCCGGTGCTGACCGACGGTCGCACCGGCATCGCCTATGGCTCCTCCACCGGCAGCACGGATCCCATCCGCGCCTTCGGGGTCATGCTCAACGACAAGAGTACCGCCAGCATCACGGCCACCACCTATGTGCAGATGATGCCGCACACGGCGGCGGTCAATACCGGCCTCTTCTTCGGCCTGCGCGGGCGGGTGATCCCCACCTCCAGCGCCTGCACCTCCGGCAGCCAGGGGATTGGCTACGCCTACGAGTCTATCAAGCACGGCTATCAGACCCTGATGGTGGCCGGCGGAGCTGAGGAGCTCTGTCCGTCTGAGGCCGTGGTGTTCGATACCCTGTTTGCCACCAGCCAGATGAACGACAACCCAGAGCTGGCGCCGCGGCCGTTCGATCGGCAGCGGGACGGTCTGGTGATAGGCGAGGGGGCGGGCACTCTGGTGCTGGAGGAGCTGGAACATGCGCAGGCGCGCGGGGCCACCATCATCGCCGAGCTGGTGGGGTTTGCCACCAACTGCGACGCCGCCCACGTGACCCAGCCCCAGCAGGAGACCATGCAGCTGTGCATGGAGATGGCGCTGGCCCAGGCCGGGCTCGAGGCCGCCGATATCGGCTACATCAGCGCCCACGGCACGGCCACCGAGCGCGGCGACATAGCCGAGAGCCACGCCACCGCAGCCATCTTTGGCGACAAGACCCCCATATCGTCGCTCAAGAGCTTCTTCGGCCATACCCTGGGCGCCTGCGGTGCCATCGAGGCCTGGCTGTCGCTGGAGATGATGCAGGAGGGCTGGTTTGCCCCCACCATCAACCTGACCGAGCCGGATCCGGCCTGTGCCCCGCTGGATCATGTGGTGGGTGATGGCCGCGCGCTGGCGGTGGACTATCTGATGTCCAACAACTTCGCCTTCGGCGGCATCAACACCTCCCTCATCTTCAAGCGCTGGTCCTGAGGCCGTGCGCCTTGCCTGCGGGCAGGGCGCCGGTACAGCCTGGGTTTAGCCTTGATGAATTAATATGCCTCCCATTTTTCGGGAGGCATAATGTCCGTTCCATCTGCTGTTTTCGCGGCGCAGCCCCACTTGCGCCGTGGCTTCAATGCGCTCTTGCTGTCCACCCTTTTATTGGCGCTGCCCGCACCTGCCATGGCCGATGATGAATTTCGGCTGGGCAGCACAATGCTGCTCGGCGTCGGCGATCATGCCGCCATTATTCCCATCATCGTCTGCCGACCGGCCAAGTCCATCATGGTCAAGGCGGGACGGGAATTGACCCTGGACAGGGTCAAGGTGTTTTACGGCAATGATCGCAGCAAGACCCTCAATTTCGACAAGGATCTGAAAGAGGATCAGGAGTCCGGCTGGAAATCCCTCGGTAGCCGGCTCTGCATCAAGCGGATCGAGGTCTATGGCAATTCGGAGGGGAGCAAGGCAGGGGTCAAGGTATACGGCCGCAAATAAGAAATGGACGGGGATCACCCCGCCCACTCAGGGCCTATTTCTTGGGGCGAAACGGCTTGATGACGGCTTCATCGCATTCGAGATAGGGCCCTTCCATCAGATCGATGCAGTAGGGGATGGCGGGGAAGACGGCATCCAGGCACTCGCGGATGGACTTGGGCTTGCCCGGCAGGTTGACGATGAGGGAGCTGCCGCGCAGGCCTGCGGTCTGGCGCGACAAGATGGCGGTCGGCACGAACTTGAGGGATTCGGCCCGCATCAGCTCGCCAAAGCCCGGCATCATGCGATCGCACACCGCCTCCGTGGCCTCTGGGGTCACATCCCGCTTGGCCGGGCCTGTGCCGCCCGTGGTGACTATGAGGCTGCACTGCTCCTGGTCCGCCAGCCGGATCAGGGTCGCCTCGATCTGATCCTGTTCATCCGGGATCACCTGATAGACGGGTTCCCATTCAGAGGTCAGATACGCGCCCAGCGTCTCTATGATGGCCTTGCCGGAGAGGTCTTCGTAGATGCCTGCACTGGCGCGATCGCTGACGGTGACGATGCCGATTCTTGCCTTGCTCATGGTCTGCTCTTGGTTGCCTAGAATAAGTGGCAAATAAAATAACATAATCAGTGAGATATGTTAAACGAGGTCAGGGGTTGGCGAGGCTGGGGCACAAGATGGAGTGTCGAATGAAAAGCAATCTTGCAGACTCTCTTTCAATAAGACATAAGGCTCCGGCATTGCCGTCCTAAAAATGTATAAACGAAGACAGCCGACATATTGATGATTAATTGGTTGATCCATAACGAATAAGAAAATGATTCCCCGAACGGCGGTCATTTTTTGGCGCAGTCAGCCTCGAAAGGCCTTGGTATGGATTGAACCTGGAGGGCAATCGTCTTATATAACTCATTATACGGTTGGTTGAATCTTGTACTGATCGTTGTTGTTTGAGTATCACCATGCAGCGGCTGGCCGCGGGAGGGCATATGGAGTTGCCTGATTTTGATACCTTGAGGCGACTGGCGGTGGCGGAGCCGGAGCGGCTCGACGAGTTGCTGCGCCAGCAGATAGAGGGGTTGATCGACCGGGTCAGTCCGGAGCAGCAGCAGCGATTGCGCGGCCTGCAGTTTCGTATCGACTGTCAGCGTCAATTGGCCAAGAACAACATGGATAGCTGTATTCGTATTGCGGCCATGATGCACGACTCCTTTTATTCCATGCGCAGCGAGATGATCCAGCTCAATGCCAATCTCTATGCCGACCAGGCCCCCGTCTACAGAGAAAATAATGTGGTTTCTTTCTTCGATTATTATCGCAAGAAGAAATAAATATCCTCTTGATGGAATGGCTGAATAATATCCCGCATTATATATTTGTCATCGGGTGAGGTCCGCTTGCTGACGTTAATTTATCTGGGGTGATTTGTAATGTATTTGATGTATTTTCGTGGCGTTCGCTGTTTTATTAAAAATTGATTATTGCCGTGATCGGTGTGGATGTATGGCGCCGACAGTTAGGCTAATATGGCGATACTTTAATTTTGCTACGACTCGAAGGGATTATGAGAAGTATCACACCAAGACGGGTGCTGTCGCGGGAGCAGCAGACAGAGATCACCCGTATCATCGTCAAGGTGGGCCAGATGCTGGCCCAGTTCGGGGCCGAGAGTCGCATCATAGAGCAGACCACGGTCCGGCTCGGCATGGCGCTGGGGCTGGAGAGCGTCGAGATGGCCATCTCCTCCAGCGCCATAGTGCTCACCAGCCTCTATCAGGGCAGTTGCGTCACCACCACCCGCCGGGTGCGGGAGCACGGCATCAACATGCAGGTGGTGTGCGAGATCCAGCGTATCTGCATCATGGCGGAGAAGGAGCTGATCGGTGCGCGCGAGGTGCGTCAGCGGCTCGACGGCATAGTGCCGTTTCATTACCACCCCTGGCTGGTGGTGCCCATGGTGGGGCTCTCCTGCGGCGCCTTCAGCCTGCTGTTTGGTGGCGACTGGCCCATCTTCCTGGTGACCTGCCTCTCTTCTGCCGTGGCGATGCGAGTGCGCCAGCTGATCGCCCGCCATCACCACAGCCCGCTCATCAACTTTGCCGCGACCGGCTTCATCGCCACCCTGCTCTCCTCCAGTGCCACCTTCTTCAACTGGGGCGCCCAACCCTATCTCGCCATGGCCGCCAGCGTGCTCTTGCTGGTGCCGGGCTTCCCGCTCATCAATGCAGTTTCCGACATGGTGAAGGGTTACTTCAACATGGGGCTGGCGCGCTGGGGCACCGCCACCCTGCTCACCATCAGCGCTGCCATCGGCATCATCCTGGCCATGTCGGTCACCGGTATCTGGGGGTGGAAGGTATGATGGATCTTGTCTGGTTGCTGGCCAAGGATGCCTTCTGGTCCTCCATTCCGGCGGTAGGGTTTGCCATGCTGTTCAACGTGCCGCCGCGCATGTTGAAGTACTGCGCCATGGGCGGTGCCCTGGCCCACAGCCTGCGTACCTTGCTCATTCATTACGGCATGCCCATCGAGTGGGCCACCCTGGCGGCGGCGACCACGGTCGGCTTTGTCTGCGTCTACTGGTCGCGCCGATTGCTGGCGCCGCGCCCCGTGTTCAGCGTCGCCTCCATCATCCCCATGATCCCGGGCAGCTATGCGTTCAAGGCGATGATCGCCGTGGTGGAGCTCAACATCTCCGGGGTGACCATGGATCTTATCCAGAGTGCGGTGGAGAACGGGCTCAAGGCACTCTTCATCGTGGGGGCCCTCAGTTTCGGTTTGGCGATCCCCTCCCTGGTCGTGTACCGTAACCGGCCCATTATTTGACAGACGGTGTGAGAGGCTGACCCCATGAAGATTTCCATGATTGCCGCCATGGCGAACGATCGCGTGATAGGCCTGGATAACCAGATGCCCTGGCACCTGCCGGCGGATCTGGCCCACTTCAAGCGGGTGACCCTGGGCAAGCCGGTGTTAATGGGGCGCAAGACCTTCGAATCCATAGGTCGGCCGCTGCCAGGGCGGCGCAATCTGGTGATCAGCCGCAACCCAGATTACCAGGCCGACGGGGTGGAGGTGGTCGATTCGGTCGAGGCTGCGCTGGCGCTGCTGGCCGACGGTCAGGCGGTAGACGAGCTGATGGTGATAGGTGGCGGTCATCTCTATGGCCAGCTGCTGCCACGGGCCGACAGCCTCTATCTGACCCGAATCGATCTGGCGGTGGCAGGGGATACCCGTTTCCCCGCCTTCGAGGAGGACGAGTGGCATTGCGTTGAGCGCGAATCCCATGAGTCCGACGAGAAGAACCCCCATCCCTACTGCTTCGAAACCTGGCAGCGGCGTTGAATCGCATTGAATAACCGTTGAAGCCGAAAAGCCCCTCGTGCTGCACAGGGGCTTTTTTCTTGCAACAAAGGGCAGGTCCGGCAGGCAGGGCTTCTGACATTGCTGCGTTCAACCCCCTCCTATATCCCCTCGTTTTTTGCCTGCATATCATTCGGGCTGTAAGGATTTCTCCTGCCCTGCAGCCTGTTCAGGATCCTGCTTGGCGGCATCCCCCGGTCTGCCTGATTTTCCCCTCTTATTGGCCTGTCAAAACAGAACTATGATTAGTTATCTAATCAAATAATTCGTGCTGGCATGGCCCATGTTTGTCGATTTATGGCTTTTTCTTGTCAAAAATAATAGTTATAAATCAATATGTTATGTTTTCATTGTTTTGTGTGGACTCTTATGGTTCTTTTGTTTTTCATGAAAATTGCTTAGTGTAGAAAGTAATTGGTTCGCGTTCGGCAGGTTAACTACCAAGATGTCGACCATGAAAAAAGGACAGTATGACAGTCAAACTCGAAGTGAAATCACTCTATAAAATCTTCGGAGAACAGCCGGAAAAGGCGTTCAAATTGCTGGCGAAAGGGCACGACCGCGCCAGCATTCTGCAGAAGACCGGGCAGACCCTGGGTGTGCATGGGGTCGATCTGGCCATCCACGAGGGAGAGATCTTCGTGGTGATGGGCTTGTCCGGTTCGGGCAAATCCACCCTGGTGCGCCTCTTCAACCGGCTGATCGAACCGACCCGTGGTCAGGTGCTGATCGACGGTGAGGACATTGCCGCCATCTCGGACAGTGAACTGCGCCAGGTGCGGCGCAAGAAGATCAGCATGGTGTTCCAATCTTTCGCCCTCATGCCTCATCTGACCGTGCTGGAAAATACCGCCTTCGGCCTGGAGCTGGCCGGTGTGCCGCTTCTCGAACGCCAGGAAAGTGCCCGTCAGGCACTCAATCAGGTGGGCCTGGGCCAGTGGATGGACGCCTTCCCCGATGCTCTCTCCGGTGGCATGAAGCAGCGGGTCGGCCTGGCCCGAGCGCTGGCCAATGACCCCGATATCCTGCTGATGGACGAGGCCTTCTCCGCGCTGGATCCGCTGATCCGCACCGAGATGCAGGATGAGCTGCTCAAGCTGCAGGCCAGCCATCAGCGCACCATAGTCTTCATCTCTCACGATCTGGACGAGGCGATGCGCATCGGCGATCGCATCGCCATCATGCAGGATGGTCAGGTGATCCAGGTCGGGACCCCCGACGAGATCCTGAGCCAGCCCGCCAACGACTATGTACGTGCCTTCTTTCGCGGTGTGGATCTGGCCAACGTGTTCAGTGCCCGCGATATCGTCAGTCGCAAGCAGATGCCACTCATCAAGAAGCACACCACGGACGGGCCGGGCAACGCCCTGCGTCAGCTCAAGGATCAGGAGCGGGAGTTCGGTTACGTGGTGGATCGCAGCCGTCGCTTCCTCGGCGTCGTCTCGGTCGAGTCGCTCGGTCAGGCGGTGCAAAACAAGGGAAGCCTGGAGCAGGCCTTGCTGGCCGATATCCAGCCCATCCAGGCCGACACCTCTCTCAACGAACTCATCAGTCAGGTGGCCGCAGCGCCCTGTCAGGTGCCCGTGGTCGAGCAAGATGGCACCTATCTGGGGCTCATCTCCAAGGCCAACTTGCTGAACACCCTGGACAGGAGTACCCCGGTATGAATATCAAACCCTTTCATCGTCTGCTGACCGGCTTGCTGGCGCTGTTGTTATTGGCGAGCGCCCCCGCCCGGGCCGATGAGGCGCAGGCCGATCCCTGGGGCGCCACGGCCGCCACGACTGTGGCGACGGATCCCTGGGGCAGTACCGAAACCCAGGCCGCCGACTGGCAGAGCCAGATTGAAGCGGCGGATACTTCCGCGGCCGTCGACTGGCTGGATCCCTTCCAGCAGGCGCTGGTACCGCTGGATGTCTGGGTCGAGGGCGGCATCGGCTGGCTGGTCGAGAACCTGCGCCCCCTGTTCCAGCTGATCCGGGCACCGGTAGAGGTCACCCTCAACGGCATGACCCATCTGCTGCAGACGATGCCATCCACCCTGATGATAGGGATGCTGACCCTGATCGCCTGGCAGCTGGTCAACGGTCGCATGGCAATCGGAACCCTGCTTTCTCTCGTCGGGATCGGCCTCATTGGTGCCTGGTCCGATGCCATGGTGACCCTGTCGCTGGTGCTGACCTCGCTCTTCTTCTGCATCCTGATCGGCTTGCCGGTCGGCATTCTGCTGGCCCGCAGCGAGCGGCTCTCCACCTGGACCCGGCCGCTGCTGGATGCCATGCAGACCACTCCAGCCTTCGTCTATCTCATTCCCATCGTCATGCTGTTCGGCATCGGCAACGTGCCCGGAGTGGTGGTGACCGTCATCTTCGCCCTGCCGCCCATGATCCGGCTGACCATGCTGGGGATCCGTCAGGTGCCTGCGGATCTGGTGGAGGCGGCCCATTCGTTTGGCGCCAGCCCCTCCCAGTTGCTGTTCAAGGTACAGCTGCCGCTCGCCATGCCCACCATCATGGCCGGGGTCAACCAGACCCTGATGCTGGCGCTCTCCATGGTGGTGATCGCCTCCATGATAGCGGTCGGTGGTCTGGGCCAGATGGTACTGCGCGGCATAGGTCGCCTCGACATGGGGCTCGCCTCCATCGGTGGCCTCGGCATAGTGCTGCTGGCCATAGTGCTCGACCGTCTGACCCAGGCCATGGGACAGCGGGATCGCAGCCACACAGGCCGCTGGTATCAACATGGTCCCGTGGCCCTGCTGATGCGCCTGCGCGGTCGCCGTAACGTTATTGATTACAAAGGAGTAAACGCATGAGACTCATCACTAAGACCCTGAGCGCCCTGGTGCTGAACTCCCTGTTGCTGAGTTCGGTCGCCATGGCCAGCGCCGAACTGCCGGGGGAGGGGATCCGCGTTCAACCCTTGCAGAGCTCACTGCCGGAAGAGACCTTCCAGACCCTGCTGGTCAGCAAGCTGATGGATCGCCTGGGCTATGACGTCCAGGCGGTGCAGGAGGTGGACTACAACGTGGCCTACGCCTCGGTGGCGCAGGGCGATGGCACCTTCCTGGCCTTTAACTGGATCCCGTTGCAGGACAACAAGTACGAACAGGCCGGCGGCGACAAGGTGTTCTTCCGCCAGGGCACCTATGTATCGGGCGCCGCCCAGGGTTACCTCATCGACAAGAAGACCGCCACCCAGTACGGCATCACCAACCTGGGTCAGCTCAAGGATCCCAAGCTGGCGGCGCTGTTTGACGGCGATGGCGACGGCAAGGCCGATCTGGTGGGCTGCAACCCGGGCTGGGGCTGTGAAGAGGCCATCAACCATCATCTGGACGAGTTCGGCCTGACCCCGACCGTCACCCACAAGCAGGGCAACTACGCGGCCCTGATCGCCGATACCCGGGCCCGTTACCAGAGTGGCAAGCCGGTGCTCTACTACACCTGGACCCCCTACTGGCTGAGCAGTGAGCTGGTGCCGGGACGGGACGTGGTGTGGCTGGAAGTGCCCGCCGGTGCCAAGGATGCCGCCCAGACCCGCCTGCCCAACGGCAAGGATTATGGCTTTCCGGTCAACACCATGCACATAGTGGCCAACAAGGCGTTCACCGAGGCCAACCCGGCGGCGGCCAAGCTGTTCAGCATCGTCAAGCTGCCGCTGAACGACATCAACATCCAGAACGGGCTGATGAACAAGGGTCAGAACAAACCGGCGGATATTGAGCGCCACGCCGAGGCCTGGCTCAAGGGGCATGAGGCCCTGGTCAACGACTGGCTGACCCAGGCGCGCGCCGCCGTGCAGTAAGCGGATGGCGTGGCGGTGTGCAGGGCGTACTTCCCTGCGCACCTTGGCCGCTGCACCTCAGCAATAAAAAAACGCCCGGCAGTTGCCGGGCGTTTTTTTATTGTCAGGATCCTGGCTTGTCAGCAGGTTCAGATGCCGGAGCCGCTCTGCTCGCCACTTTCCTGGACACTCTCCTCGTGCAGGCCGCACTCGCGCTTGAGGCCGAAGAAGCGGGTCTGCTCCTCGCTCATGCCCGGCTCCCACTTGGCGGTAGTGTGCACGTCGCCGACCGAGAGGTAACCCTGCTCCCACAGCGGGTGGTAGGGCAGGTCATGCTCCTTGAAGTAGTAGAAGACGTCCTTGTTGCTCCAGTCGATCACCGGCAGGAACTTGAAGCGGCCGCGCGCGATGGCCAGTACCGGCAGCGCGCCCCGGCTGCCTGACTGCTCCCGGCGCAGGCCGGAGAACCAGGTCTGGGCGCCCAGCTCGTTCAGGGCCCTGTCCATGGGCTCCACCTTGTTGAGCTGGTTGTAGCGGCTGATCCCCTCCACTCCCTGCTCCCACAGCAGGCCGAAGCGCGCCTCCTGCCAGGCCGGTGACAACTCGGCCCTGTATATCTTCAGATTCAGCGTGAGGCGCTCGGTCAGCTCATCGATAAAGCGGTAGGTCTCGGGGAACAGATAACCGGTATCGGTCAGCACCACGGGCACATCGCCGCGCTCGCGGCTCACCAGATGCAGCATCAGCGCCGCCTGGATGCCGAAGCTCGACGACAGCACGTGTTCCCCCGGCAGGTTCGCTAGCGCCCAGCGCACCCGCTCGGGGGCGCTTATGGCCTCGAGAGCCTGATTGATAGGGGCCAGCGCCTCGCTCTGCTCGTCCCGGCTCAAGGAGAGCAGGGCATTGAGGTCGAGCCTGCCATCGGCGGTCAGTGTCAGCCGCCCGCCATCAGTCAGTTCAGGCTGCATAGAAGTCCCTCGCGGAGTCGATGACGGGCGCCACCACCCCAACCCGGATCACGAAGTCACCGAAGCACTCGTGACCGTCGCGCTCCCTGGCCCAGCGGCCGATAAGCGTATCCAGTTCCGCCAGGATCTGCGGCTCCGTGATGTTCTCCTGATAGAGGCGCGGGATGCGGGTCCCCTCCAGGTTGCCACCCAGATGCAGGTTGTAGCGGCCCGGCGCCTTGCCCACCAGACCCACTTCGGCCAGCATGGCGCGGCCGCAGCCGTTGGGGCAGCCGGTGACCCGGAATATGATGGCGTCATCCGCCAGCGCGTGTTTGGTGAGCAAGCCTTCGATATCGGTGACGAAGGCGGGCAGCATGCGCTCGGCTTCGGCCATCGCCAGCGGGCAGGTGGGCAGGGCCACGCAGGCCATGGACTGCTTGCGCTGCTCGCTCACGCCGTCATCCAGCAGGCCATACTGGCGCGCGAGTGCTTCGATGCGCGCCTTCTCGCTGGCGGGGACGCCGGCGATGATGAGGTTCTGGTTGGCGGTCAGGCGAAAATCCCCCTGATGTACGCGGGCTATCTCCAGCATGCCGGTCTTGAGCGGCTTGCCCGGGAAGTCCAGCAGGCGGCCGTTCTCGATGAAGAGGGTGAGGTGGTGTTTGCCATCTATCCCCTCCACCCAGCCGAAGCGATCGCCACGGCTGGTGAACTCATAGGGACGCACAGGCCCGAACGGTATGCCGGCGCGGCTCTCCACCTCGGCCTTGAAGGCCTCCACACCGACCCGTTCGAGCGTGTACTTGGTCTTGGCGTTCTTGCGGTTGACCCTGTTGCCCCAGTCACGCTGGGTGCTGACCACGGCGGCCGCCACCTCCAGCACGTGGGAGAGGGGAATAAAGCCAAAGTCGCTCGCCTTGCGCGGGTAGGTGCTGGTGTCGCCGTGGGTCATGGCGAGACCACCGCCCACCAGCACGTTGAAGCCCACCAGCTTGCCGTTTTCGGCAATGGCCACGAAGTTGAGATCGTTGGCATGCACGTCTATGTCGTTGTGGGGCGGGATCACCACTGTCGTCTTGAATTTGCGCGGCAGGTAGTTGGAGCCCAGGATCGGCTCCTCGTCCCCACCCAGCTTCTCGCCATCCAGCCAGATCTCCACATAGGCGCGGGTCTTGGGCAGCAGGTGTTCGGAGATCTGCTTGGCCCACTCGTAGGCCTCCTGGTGCAGCGCTGACTCCACCGGGTTGCTGGTGCAGAGCACGTTGCGGTTCACGTCGCCGGCGGTGGCGATGGAATCTATGCCCGTGCTGTTGAGGGTCTGGTGCATCAGCTTGATGTCGTGCTTCAAGACCCCGTGAAACTGGAAGGTCTGGCGGGTGGTGAGGCGAATGCTGCCGTAGAGGCTGTGCTCCTCGGCGAACTTGTCGATCACCTGCCACTGGGCCGGGGTGATGATGCCACCCGGCAGGCGGGCGCGCAGCATGACGTTGTGCAGCGGCTCCAGCTTCTGGGCGGTGCGCTCGGGGCGAATGTCTCTGTCATCCTGCTGATACATGCCGTGAAAACGGATCAGCTGGAAGTTGTCACCGTTGAAGCCGCCGGTGAGGGGATCCTGCAGATCCTGCGCTATGGTGCCGCGCAGGAAGTTGCTCTCGCGCTTGAGGCGTTCGTTGTCGGACAGTGGCCCTTCAACCGGTCCTGCTCCTTGTTTCGAGATTGTTTGCTTGCTCATCAGTAGACATCCCTTTGATAACGTTTGGCACGACGCAATTCGCTCAAATACTCTTCTGCTTCTTCACGGCTCTTGTGGCCGTGTTCGGCAATCACATCCAGCAGGGCCTCCTGCACATCTTTCGCCATGTGATTGGCATCACCGCACACATAGAAGTGAGCACCTGCTTCCAGCCACTGGTAGAGCTCCAGGCCCGCTTCGCGCAGCCTGTCCTGCACATAAATCTTGTTGGCCTGATCCCGGCTGAAGGCCAGCGAGATCTTCGACAGCAGGCCCGATTTCACATAGCGCTGCCACTCCACCTGATAGAGGAAGTCCTGGGTGAAGTGGGGGTTGCCGAAGAAGAGCCAGTTCTTGCCCGAGGCATCCTGGGCCTCACGCTCTTGCATAAAGGCGCGGAAGGGGGCGATGCCGGTGCCCGGTCCCACCATGATGACGGGGGTATCGGGATTGGCTGGCAGGCGGAAGTTGTCGTTGTGCTCCACGAACACCCGCACCTCGGCATCCTCAATCAGCCGGTCGGCCAGATAGGAGGAGGCGGCGCCACTGCGCACGGTGCCATCTTCCTGCGGGTAGCGCACCACGCCAACGGTGAGATGCACCTCCTCTTCCACTTCGCTCTGGGCGGAGGCGATGGAGTAGAGGCGCGGGGTGAGGGGGCGCAGCAGGCCGACCAGCTGTTCTGCGCTCAAGGGGGTCGGGAAGCGTTTCAGCACATCCACCACCTGGGCAGAGGCGACCAGGGCATTGACCTGAGCCTTGTCACCGGCCAGGTCTTTCAGCGCTGCGCTACCCGAGATCTCTGCCAATCCCGTGATAAAGCCGCCGTGCAACCGGGTCAGTTCCAGATTGCGGGTGAGCACCTCGCGCAGGCTGCCATGGGCGGTCGCCTCGTCACCGCTCAGCCCGGCCAAGGCCAGCACTTCCCCCACCAGATCGGCGTCGTTGTCGAACCAGACGCCGAGGGCGTCCCCCGGCTGATAGGTGATGCCGGACGCCTCCAGGCTGATCTCGATATGGCGGATATCCTTGGTGGAATCGCGGCCTGTGATCTTCTGATTCAGTGACAGGCGGGCCGGGAAGGGGTTGGCCTTGTCGTACTGCCTGTGACCGACCGCCTGTTGCAGCGCGTTCGTCACGCTGCTGCTGGCCGAACCTGCGGAGAGGGTGGTGGCAATGGTATTGACCGCCTGCTCGCCCCAGGCCTTGGCGGCCTCCTGATAGTCCACATCCAGGCTGGCAAGTTCATGCACGCGATCGGCGCCCGCCTTGGTCAGCAGGCCGTCAAAATCCTTGCCGGTCTGGCAGAAAAATTCGTAGGAGCTGTCACCCAGCCCCAGTACGGCGAACTTGAGCCCCTCCAGCTTGCCGACCTTGCCCTTCTTGAGCTGCTCAAACAGATCGACCGCGCTCTCCGGTGGTTCACCCTCCCCGTAAGTGCTCACTACCACCAGCAGGTGGGTCTCTTTCTTGAGCTGCTTGGGTTTGTAGTCCGCCATGGAGGTGAGGGTCACCGGCAGGCCGCGTGCCTCGGCCTGCGCCTTGATGGCACTGGCCACGCCCTTGGCGTTGCCTGTCTGGGATCCGTAGAGAATGGTCAGGCTGCCGCCGGGTGCCGCCGGCGCACCGCTGGCTGCCGCAGGCTGGCTGCCGGATTGGGAGAGACCGTAGAGATAGCCGCTCACCCAGACCAGTTGCTGGGTATTGAGGGTCGAGAGCGCCTGGTTCAGCTGACGTTGTTGTTCATCAGAGAGGGGGGCTAGGTTGGTCAGAGAATCCTTCAATTGCATCACACTCGTCTTCCATGGTCTGATTTTTGGTCAGGTTAAGGGGTGTGATGGATAACAACAAAGAATAAAAATGTCTTTTTTATTCTATTAGTGCATTAAAAACGTGCCTGGCGGGCTCCTGGGCCCGTTCGGGCAGGGCCCGATTTCATGGTATAAACGGCGATGAATGAGCCCGGTCGTGGCACCACAGGAAATGCGAATGTCGATTGTCAGACTGTTTCATGTCAATGCCTTCAGCCGGCAGCCCTTTGGCGGCAACCCGGCCGTGGTGGTACTGGGGCCGGCCCAGTCCGATGCGCAGTTGCAGGCCATGGCGGCCGAGTTCAACCTGTCGGAGACCGCCTTCCTCAGTCCCCTGGGGGCTGCGCACTATCGGCTGCGCTGGTTTACCCCCAGGGTGGAGGTGGATCTCTGTGGCCACGGCACCCTGGCGGCCGCCCATGTGCTGTGGCAGACGGGGGCTGTGGCACCGCAGGAGGTCATCCGCTTCGAGACCCGCAGCGGCGAACTGCTGGCCAGGCGCGAGGGAGAGTGGATCCGGCTCGACTTCCCGCGCATCCCGCTCACGCCTCTGGCGCTGGATCCTGCCTATGGGGCGGCGGTCGGTTGCACACCCGTGCAGACCCTGGCCGCCGGCGCCAAGTTCCTGCTGGAGCTGGCAAGCGAGGAGGAAGTCCGTGCGCTCACCCCCGATTTTCACGTCCTGCGCGCGCTGCCCGGTCGCGGCCTGATGGTGACGGCCCCTTCCAGCCGCGGGGATGATGACTTCGTTTCCCGCTACTTCGCCCCCTGGGTCGGAGTGGATGAGGATCCCGTCACCGGCTCCAACCACTGTGCCCTGGTGCCCTTCTGGGCCGAGCGGCTCGGCAAGACGCAGCTGAGGGCACGCCAGATCTCGGCGCGGGGCGGGGAGCTTGTGCTCGAGTTGCAGGGGGATCGCGTGTGGATGTCGGGCCAGGCGCTGACCCTGTGGCAGGGGGAGTGGTTGCTGCCGCCCACCCCGTGAGGTGCCGGCGTGCGTTACCCTCGGGGGTTCGCCACCGGGCTGCCTTCGCCATAAAAAACGCCCCGCAGTTGCGGGGCGTTTTGTTGCCATCGAGGTGCAGGCCTGGCCTGCTCCTTGGGCTTATTTCTGTTGCGGGCGCAGGGCCGGGAACAGGATGACGTCGCGGATGGTGTGGCTGTTGGTGAACAGCATGACCAGACGGTCGATACCAATGCCCTGACCGGCGGTCGGCGGCAGGCCGTGTTCCAGCGCGGTCACGAAGTCGGCGTCGTAGAACATGGCTTCGTCGTCACCGGCTTCTTTCTGGTTCACCTGATCCTGGAAGCGCTTGGCCTGATCTTCCGCATCGTTCAGCTCGGAGAAGCCGTTGGCCAGCTCGCGGCCACCGATGAAGAACTCGAAGCGGTCGGTCACGTCCGGGTTCACGTCGTTGCGGCGCGCCAGCGGAGAGACGGCGGCCGGGTACTCGGTGATGAAGGTCGGTTGCAGCAGCATGTGCTCCACTGTCTCTTCGAAGATGGCGGTGATCACGTGACCCAGCTCCCAGCCCTTCATCAGCTCGATGTGCAGACGCTTGGCAACGGCCTTGGCGCTCTCCAGTGTGGAGAGATCTTCCAGGGTAACGCCATCGGCGTACTTCAGGATGGAGTCCACCATGGTGAGGCGCTGGAACGGCTGACCGAAGTCGATGGTCAGACCCTCTTCGCCCTCTTTGGCGTAACGGATCTTGGTGTCGCCCAGAATGTCCTGCGCCAGGGTGCGCAGCAGCTCTTCGGTCAGGTCCATCAGATCGATGTAGTCGGCATAGGCCATGTAGAACTCGATCATGGTGAACTCGGGGTTGTGACGCACCGAGATGCCTTCGTTACGGAAGTTGCGGTTGATCTCGTACACGCGCTCGAAACCACCGACCACCAGACGCTTCAGATAGAGCTCGGGGGCGATACGCAGGTACATGTCGATGTCCAGCGCATTGTGGTGAGTGACGAACGGACGCGCGGAGGCGCCACCCGGGATGACCTGCATCATGGGGGTTTCCACTTCCATGAAGCGCTTGTCGTTGAAGAACTTGCGGATACCGGCAACCACCTTGGTGCGGATCATGAAGGTCTTGCGGGACTCTTCGTTGGCGATCAGATCCAGATAACGCTGGCGGCAGCGTGCTTCCTGGTCGGTCAGACCCTTGTGCTTCTCGGGCAGCGGACGCAGTGCCTTGGTCAGCAGACGTATGGTGGAGACGTGCACCGAGAGTTCACCTGTGTTGGTGCGGAACAGTGTCCCTTCCACGCCGACTATGTCACCCAGATCCCACTTCTTGAACTGCTCGTTGTAGAAGCCTTCCGGCAGATCGTCACGGGTCACGTAGACCTGGATCTTGCCAGCCATGTCCTGCAGGGTGGCGAAGGACGCCTTGCCCATGATCCGGCGGGTCATGATGCGACCGGCAATCTTCACCTGTTTACCCAAGGCCACCAGTTCTTCGGCGCTCTTGTCGCCAAACTCGGCGTGCAGATCGCCGGAGAGGCTGTCACGACGGAAGTCGTTGGGGAAGGGGTTGCCCTGGGCACGCAAGGCGGCCAGCTTGGAACGACGCTCCGTCATCTCGTTGTTCAGTTCGAGAGTGTGGTCGACTTCCGGAGTTGTGGTTTGTTCAGACATGGTGATTCCTGCTGTTCTGTTTTTTACAGGCCTGACTTCAGGCTAGCTTCGATAAACTTGTCCAGGTCGCCGTCGAGCACCGCCTGGGTATTGCGGGTTTCGACGCCGGTACGTAGATCCTTGATGCGCGCATCATCCAGCACATAGGAACGGATCTGGCTGCCCCAGCCGATATCGGACTTGGTCTCTTCGAGGGCTTGTTTCTCAGCGTTTTGCTTCTGAATTTCCAGCTCGTAGAGCTTGGCTTTCAGCTGCTTCATACACTGATCTTTGTTTTTGTGCTGGGAACGATCGTTTTGGCACTGTACCACGACACCCGTCGGTATGTGGGTGATACGTACCGCGGATTCGGTCCGGTTGACGTGCTGACCACCGGCGCCGGAGGCACGGTAGACGTCGATACGCAGGTCTGCCGGGTTGATCTCGATGTCGATGTCGTCATCGATCTCGGGATAAACGAAGATGGAGCAGAACGAGGTGTGGCGGCGGCCACCGGAATCGAACGGAGATTTGCGAACCAGACGGTGGACGCCGGTCTCGGTGCGCAGCCAGCCGAAGGCGTATTCGCCGGTGAACTTGATGGTAGCGGACTTGATGCCGGCCACGTCGCCGTCAGAGAGCTCGATCAGCTCAGGCTTGTAACCGTGGGCATCGCCCCAGCGCAGGTACATGCGCAGCACCATGTTGGCCCAATCCTGTGCTTCGGTACCACCGGAGCCGGACTGGATGTCGATGTAGCAGTCGGAGGCGTCGTGCTGACCGGAGAACATGCGGCGGAATTCCAGATCCACCAGCTTGCTTTCCAGCACATCGGCTTCGGCCACGGCTTCGTTGAAGGTCTCTTCGTCTTCCCCTTCCACCGCCAGGCTGACCAGCATTTCGACGTCTTCGGCGCCCTGGGTCAGGGTGTCTATGGTGCCCACCACGTTTTCCAGCGTGACGCGCTCCTTGCCCAGCGCCTGTGCGCGCTCCGGCTCATTCCATACGTCCGGCTGTTCCAGCTCGGCGTTGACCTCTTCTAGACGCTCTTTCTTGGCGTCATAGTCAAAGGTACCCCCTAAGAAGCTCGGTCCTCTCAGACAGCTCCTTAAGCTTGTTTAATACAGGATTGACTTCAAACATCGTGAAAACTCTCGGGGTCGATGTGATTTAAAAACGGGATATTCTAGCCAATTGTGGAAGGAATAAACAGGGTCGCCTGTCCTTGTGCGCGTCCTGTAGTCAATTTCTGGTGCAGTTTTCCCCAACTCGGTGGAAAATATCGCCCGCAGACTCATTTTCAGGTTCAGTTTCGGCCTGGCGGGTCGCTAACAACGATGCAGTGCTGTGCACTTTTGGGAAATCCTGTTCCTGACCTCATAAGAAGAAATCATGATGAAAAACCTATCACTCAAGCAGAAGATACTGTTGTCAGTGGTGATCGCCTTGTCATTGGTGATCCTGCTGCTCTCCTGGCAGAGCTATACCAGCCAGAAGTCCCTGTTGCTGCAAGGCAGTCAGGAACAGGTACAACGCCTCGGCAGCCAGCAGGCCGCCAGTGTCAGTGACTGGCTCTCCGCCCGTCGCGACGTGATCCAGGCGCTCGGCAGCAAGGCCGGTGCCGACCCCCTCAACGCCCTGCAACAGGCGCAAGTCTCGGGTCGCTTCCAGCTCACCTACTTCGGTGAGGGCAGCGGCAAGATGAACGACTCTGACCCTTCCATCAACCGTGACGGTTATGACCCGCGCTCCCGTGGCTGGTATCAGGAAGCCATGAGCAAGGGCGGCCTGATCGTGACCAAGCCCTATCTGGACGTGGCCTACAACATCATGGTGGTGACCCTGGCCCAGCCGGCGCAGGGCGGCGTGGTCGGTGGCGACCTTTCCATCGCCTCCCTGGTGGAAGACGTCACCCGGATGAAGCTGCCCGCCGACGGTATCGCCATCATGATGCACAAGGACGGCACCGTCATCGCGTACAAGGACGCGGCCAAGGCGATGAAGCCGGCCACCGAGATCGACAACGATCTGACCAACTCCCTGATCGAACAGAGCAAGGCCAGCAACAGCCTGATCCCGGCCTACTTCGACAACGAAGGCCGTGACAAGCTGCTGTGGGCCGTGGATATCCCGGATACCGACTGGGAGCTGGTGCTGGTGCTGGACAAGGAAACTCTGGAAGCTCCGCTCTCCTCTCTGCTGATGACCCAGCTTGGCCTGGCCCTGCTGGTGCTGGTGGGCAGCATCATCGCCATCTCCTGGCTGGTGAGTCTGCTGCTCGGCCCGCTCAGCAAGGTCTCCCAGGCCCTGGCCCGCATCGCCGACGGTAACGGCGATCTGACCCAGCGCATCAAGATCGACGCCAACGACGAAGTGGGCCAGCTGGCCAACAGCTTCAACCGCTTCGTCGGCAGCCAGCACCAGCTGATCGGCAACATCCGCAAGCTGGCCAACGAGCTGAACGCCGATGCCGAGCGCAGTCTGGTGACCAACCAGGCCGCCGTGGACGAGCTGCAGCGTCAGCAGCAGGAAGTGACCATGGTCGCCACCGCCGTCACCGAGATGGCGAGCGCCACCATGGAGATCGCCGGCAACGCCGAGAACACCGCCGCCGCCGCCCAGCAATCCGCCCAGAGCAGTGAGCAGGGCAAGATGCTGGTGAACCAGACTCGCCAGTCCATCAACGGCCTGGCCGAAGAGGTGGGGCAGGCGACCGAGGTGATCGGCGAGCTGAGCCGTCACGCCCAGGCCATCTCCGGCATCCTCTCCACCATCCAGGGCATAGCCGAGCAAACCAACCTGCTGGCGCTGAACGCGGCCATCGAAGCGGCCCGAGCCGGTGAACAGGGTCGTGGTTTCGCCGTGGTGGCGGACGAGGTGCGGGTGCTGTCCCGCCGTACCCAGGACTCCACCCAGGAGATCCAGTCCACCATAGAGACGCTGCAACAGACCACGGCCCGTGCGGTGAGCCTGATGCAGACCAGCCAGGGGCTGGCCGACAACAGCGTGAAAGACGCCGATGCCGCCGCCGCCGCGCTGGAAGAGATCACCCGGGCCGTGTCGCTCATCTCCGACATGGCGGGCCAGATCGCCACCGCCGCCGAGGAGCAGACCCAGGTGACTGGCGAGATCACCCAGAACACCACCGCCATCAAGGATGTGAGTGACGAGATCACCGCCGCCGCCATGCGCGATCTGGATCAGGCTCATAGCCTCAAGGGTCGTGCCACCGACCTGAACCAGCAGGTGTCGACCTTTATCCTGTAAGGAATGATGCCGATGGGACGCCTGCGTCCCATTCTGAACAAAGCCCCGCACCCTGGTGCGGGGCTTTTTGTTGTCTGCGGTCTGGCTGTGTCATGACAGGGAAGGCGGCTGCCATGCTTGCCGCTGTCGCCTGAGTGGTTGTGCCAACGGGCGATGGCGCCGTACAGCCAGGATGCCAGCAAGCAAAGAGCCCACCATGAGGTGGGCTCTTGTTCATATCACGTCTGGCCGAGCGGTTTACAGGAAGGGGAGCGCCATAAACAGCTTGATCACCATGGCGTTGATGATGTCGATGAAGAAGGCCCCCACCATGGGCACCACCAGGAACGCCAGATGGGACGGGCCGAAGCGCTGGGTGATGGCCTGCATGTTGGCAATGGCCGTCGGGGTGGCCCCCAGGCCGAAGCCGCAGTGGCCCGCCGCCAGCACGGCCGCGTCATAGTTGCTGCCCATGACCCGGAAGGTGACGAAGATGGCGTAGAGCGCCATCGCCACCGTCTGGGCGGCCAGCAGGATGAAGATGGGCAGCGCCAGGCTGGCGAGATCCCACAGCTTGAGGCTCATCAGCGCCATGGCCAGGAACAGCGACAGGCTGACGTTGCCGAGCAGGGAAACCTCGCGGTCGCTCACCTCATGCCAGTTGAACAGGGTCAGCAGGTTGCGCAGCAGCACACCGACAAACAGCACGCAGACGAAGATCGGCAGCTCCAGCGCGCCGCCCTTGAGGGAGGCGGAGAGCAGCTCGCCCCCTTTGAGGCTGATGGCGATCAGCGCCAGCGTCTCGATCAGGCTGAAGGTGGTGAGCGGGCGCTCCATGTCGGGCATCTCGAAGCCCTTGGGCGCCTCATCCTTGTTGTGCTCTTCACCGGGTACCTGCACCTTCTTGACCAGATAGCGGGCCACCGGGCCGCCGATCAGGCCGCCCAGCACCAGGCCGAAGGTGGCACAGGCGATGGCGAGTTCGGCGGCGGATTGCACCCCGTACTTCTCGGCGAAGGTGGCGCTCCAGGCCGCACCAGTGCCGTGGCCGCCGGAGAGGGTGATGGAGCCGGCCAGCAGCCCCATGTGGGGATCCAGGCCGAGCAGGGTCGCCAGACCCACACCCAGGCTGTTTTGCACCAGCAGCAGGCCGGTCACCACCATCAGGAAGGTGATCACCGCCTTGCCGCCGCGCTTGAGGCTGGCGAGATCGGCGGAGAGACCGATGGAGGCGAAGAAGGCCAGCATCAGCGGGGTCTGCAAACTGGTGTCGAATTGCAACTCCAGCTGCAGGGTCGAGCGCAGCAGCAGCAGCACCAGGGCGACCACCAGGCCGCCGGCAACCGGTTTGGGGATGTTGAAGGTTCGCAGCAGCCCGACTCGGGTCACCAGCAAACGACCGAGCAGCAGCACCAGAGTGGCTGCGACCAGGGTGGCGTAGGAATCAAGTTGTAGCATTCAGTACTCCCATGTTGATTGGCTGTGTCTTTCGTTGATGAAGACTCACAGATTCAGCCGGGATAAAAACAGTGTGGCTCACGTGCCAACAAAGAAGGGGCGACATGCCCCCGTCCCACGCAAAAATGGGATCGATGTGGGCCTGAACGGATCAGGCATCCAGATGAGATTTATGAAAAATCCGGCGGATAGTAGCAAAAAGCACCGCTTATATCCAGATTTGTCAGATTAATGGTCAGATTTGTACTTTATTGTGACATTTAACACTATTGGGTTAGTCGCCGTTTAATACGGCATGCAGGCCATTTCCCGGCTGTCATTTGGGGCGCCAGTCTCTATAATTCGCCGGTTTCCAGCCCATCAGCGGCAACGAACGGAATGTGAAGACACAGGTTCGTTTCCCATGGGATTCATGGTTTGCGGGTATTCAGCCCATTAACATGGGTGTTGTGCCCATCAAAGAGGAGAGGGTGTGAAGAAGTCCATCTACATTGCCTACACAGGCGGCACCATAGGGATGCAGCGCTCCGACCACGGCTATGTGCCGATGGCGGGCTTCATGGAAGACTGTCTGGCGCGGATGCCCGAGTTTCATCGCCCCGAGATGCCGGATTACCATATTCACGAATACGATCCCCTCATCGACTCCTCCGACATGACGCCGGCGGACTGGCAGCGCATCGCCGAGGACATTCGAGACAACTACGAGAAATACGACGGCTTCGTGATCCTGCACGGCACCGACACCATGTCGTTCACCGCCTCGGCCCTCTCCTTCATGCTCGAAGATCTGCACAAGCCGGTGATCATCACCGGCTCCCAGATCCCGCTCGCCGAGCTGCGCTCCGACGGTCAGCAGAACCTGCTCAACGCCCTCTACATCGCGGCCAACTACCCGATCCACGAGGTGACACTGTTTTTCAACAACCAGCTCTATCGCGGCAACCGCAGCAAGAAGGTGCACGCCGATGGCTTCCACGCCTTCGACTCACCGAACTATCCGCCGCTGCTCAATGCCGGCATCGCCATCTCGCTGGAAGCGGGCGAGCTGGGCGCACAGTCCGAGCGGCCGCTGGTGCTGCACGACATCACCCCTCAGCCTATCGGCGTGGTGACCCTTTATCCGGGCATCTCCAGCGAGGTGATCGCCAATATTCTGCAGCAGCCGGTGAAGGCGCTGATCCTGCTGTCGTTCGGGGTGGGCAATGCGCCGCAGAACCCGGCCATGCTGGCGTTGCTCTCCGAGGCCTCGGCCCGCGGCGTCATCATAGTCAACCTGAGCCAGTGCCTGCACGGCAAGGTCAACATGGGGGGCTATGCCACCGGCAATGCCTTGTCCCGTGCCGGGGTCATCTCGGGCTTTGACATGACGGCCGAGGCGGCGCTGACCAAGCTGCACTTCCTGCTGAGCCAGGACTTGCCGGCGCCGCGCATCCGCGAGCTGATGCAGCATTCCCTGCGCGGCGAGCTGACGCCCTGACTGGTTTCCCCCTCACCCTGGCCCTCTCCCTAGGGGAGAGGGGATAGATCGAGGTGGCGAGGTTTGCCATGAAGATCGCCGGCTGGTGGCCCGCTTACTGTTCGCAGGTGCGAGCCTGCTCCCTTCTCCCCTTGCGGGAGAAGGGCTGGGGATGAGGGGGATGAGCCATCCTGCATAGATAGGAAAAAAAAGGGGAGCCATAATGGCTCCCCTTTTTGCTATGGCGTGCGAGCCTGGGCTCGCGGCAAGGCTCAGTGACTGATCTCGATACGGACTATCTCTTCTTCATCCCGATACTGACGCTTGAGCTCGCTCTTGCTCTTCATCACTATCTCGCCGTCACGGCCTATGTTCATGTGCTCGGGGTTATCGATGTGCATCGCCTGCCAGGCCATCACGGCCTGCAGCGAGGTGGCCTTCTGCTCGTCGGTGAGGGGCTTGCCATCGGGCCACTTGCCGAGCTCGACCGCGGTCTTGAGCCGCTCATACACTTCTTTGGGCATCTGTCTGATGGCCTGTTGAAACTCACCCTGTTGAAACGACATCCGGCCTTCTCCTTGCACATTGAGCCATGACGAATTGGGATCAGGCGGGCAGATCCTGGCGAACCGCGCCAGCCATCTGCTCCATCACCCGCACTACCTGACAACTGTACCCGAACTCGTTGTCATACCATACGTAGAGCACGCAGTGATCCCCCTCGGCTATGGTGGCCTGGGAGTCCACTATGCCCGCGAAGCGCGAACCCACCATGTCGGAGGAGACCAGCTCAGTGCTGGCACTGAAATCGATCTGGCGATGCAGGGCCGAGCTCAGCGCCATCTGCTGCAGATAGGCATTGAGGCTATCCCGATCCGTGCTCTGCTCCAGCGACAGGTTGATGATGGCCAGCGACACGTTGGGGGTCGGCACCCGGATGGCGTTGCCGGTCAGCTTGCCCTTGAGCGCCGGCAGTGCCTTGGCCACCGCCTTGGCGGCGCCCGTGCTGGTCATCACCATGTTGAGGGCCGCGCTGCGACCGCGTCGCTCGCCCTTGTGATAGTTGTCGATCAGGTTCTGATCGTTGGTGTAGGAGTGCACCGTCTCCACGTGGCCGTGGCGGATGCCGTACTTGTCCTGCATCACCTTGAGCACGGGGGTGATGGCGTTGGTGGTGCAGGAGGCGGCCGAGATGATCTTGTCATCCGGACCTATCACCTCGTGGTTGACCCCGAACACCACGTTCTTCATCTCGCCCTTGCCGGGGGCGGTCAGCAGCACACGGGCGGCGCCGCGCGCCTTCAGGTGTTCAGACAGGCCCGCCTCGTCACGCCAGACACCCGTGTTGTCGACGATCAGCGCATTCTGGATGCCATGAGCTGTGTAGTCGATGTCGGCCGGGCTGTTTGCATAGATCACCTGGATGAAGGTGCCGTTGGCTATGATGGCGCTGCGCTCGACATCCACCTCGATGGAGCCGTTGAAAGGGCCGTGCACCGAGTCGCGACGCAGCAGGCTGGCACGTTTCTCCAGATCCCCCTCGCGGCCACCGCGCACGACTATGGCGCGCAGACGCAGGGAGTTGGCGGCGCCGGTGCGCTCGATCAGCAGCCGGGCCAGCAGGCGGCCGATGCGGCCAAAGCCGTAGAGCACAACATCGGTGGGGGCCGGTACGCCGCGACCCAGGGCCGGTGCCAGCTTGGCGCGCAGGTAGTCGTCGATACCGGCCTCATCCTGGTGATCCTGCCAGTAACCCACGGCCAGCTTGCCCAGATCGATCTCGGCGGCGGTCGGGTTGAGGGCCAGAATGTCCTGCAGCAGGGGGAAGCTCTGTTGGATCGGCAGCGGGGCGCCCTGATGGCGGCGGACGACCCTGTGGGCCTTGAGGATGTCGATGGTGGAGGCGTTTTGCAGGGGACGTCCGTAGACGGTGATCTCGATCCCTTGCTGTCGGTAGAGGCGACCTATCAAGGGTTGCATGGCTTCGGCGAGCTCCTGGCTCTCCTGCCACGCTTGCAAGTAGTGCTCGTGGGTCATTAACCAGATCCTTTATTTCACGTTGTTGGGGCAAATAGAAATTCGTCGAATGCAGATCAGTGTAGGGATGTATATTTCGTTATATTATTCTGCAGTCGCGGCCTTATACGGCGCGCGTATTGTAATGGATATGTAATCTGTTTGCTAGCCAAGGGTGGCCGTGACAGGCTGCAATTGTTACCAACAAGATGTGAACCATGACCCATTTTCCAGCGCGCTCCCTGCTGTTCGCTCTCTGTTGCGGCCTGACCCTCACGGCCTGCAACGACGACAGGATCCACAACATCTGCGGCAATCATCCGACCCTCTGTCAGGATCTGGTGGACGACGGCTGGTGTCGCTATGAGCGAACCGACGTCATCCGGGCTCGCTACCATCTGCAGGAAGAGGGGACGGACAGGCGCAAATATGATGTGATGCGCAGCCTGGAGCGTTACCTCAAGTGCGCCGAGCGCTCCACCAACATCGAATACAAGACGGCCAGGGAGCAGAAGAGCCCTCGGGTGGAGGGGATGCTGGCCGCCGGCGATCAGCTGGCCCGGCTCGATGCCGCTACCCGCAACTCGCAGGATCCCTACCTGCTGCTCTGGCACTGGACCAACAACACCAACGAGCTGGCACGCCAGCAGTTCATGGCGCTGGAGGGACAGTCCGTGCTGGAGGAGCCCGAGTTGCAGCTGGCATTGGGGGGCATCCATGCCAAGAGCGAACCGCAGAAGGCCATCGCGCTCATGCACCATGCGCTCTCCCTCTACCGGGAAGGGGATGCGGTCAACGGCCGGATCCTCACCTCTCTCAGCACCCTCTACATGGGCCAGAAGCAGTACGGTCTGGCCTATCTGTGGGGCAAGGTGAGCGAGTCGTTCCAGAATACGCCCGAGGTCTCGGCCAAGCGCTTCGGCCTCTATCACTCCCTGAGCAAAGCCGATCAGGAGGCCTGGGACAGCCAGGCCGCCACCCTGGTCGAGCAGCTAAAAAGCGGGACTTACCGTCCCTGAACCTGATGAATCACATTGAACAACTGGCCAGTGACTGGCCTCACCCCTTCGACATCCAGTTCATGCACGGCCAGGTGACCCCGGGTGGCCGCCAGCTGGAGCGCGTCACCGTCAGGGCCATAGTCCTGCGCGGTGACCGGCTGCTGCTGGTTCACTCCCGGGTCAACGGCGATCTCATGTTTCCCGGTGGCGGCATAGAGGAGGGGGAGTGCCACAGCGCCGCCCTGGCACGCGAGCTGCGCGAAGAGTGTGGCGCCGAGCTGGTGGCGGTCGGTGCCCTGCTCGGCCAGACCCGGGAGTATCGCGCCGCTCGCGAGGCCGACTATGACGCCTACTGCATCCGCTCCTTCTACTACCTCTGCCAGGTGGGGGAGGACTGGAGCGAGCCGCGTCCCCAGCCCTACGAGGTGCGACTCGGCTTCACGCCGGGTTGGTTCGAGCTGGAAGATGCGCTGCAGACCAACAAGACCCAGCTGGCTGGCCCCTGTCCCCAGTGGACGGCGCGCGAAACCCGGGTACTGGCCGAGCTGCACCACTGGCACGAGTCCGGCTTGCTGGCGTGACTCGGGCCCCTTGAGGCAGATGTAAAAAAACCGCCCGAGGGCGGTTTTTTGTTGCGCGTCTGCCGGTTATGGCACGCAGACCGGGCAGAAGGCGTAGGTGCCCTGCGGGTCGTTGAAGCGGGTCAGCGGATCCAGGCTGCGGTTCACCTCTGCCAGCGCCTTGCCAAAACCTGCCGGCAACCAGCTTTGCAGGTGCGGGGCCAGTGCCTGGGCGCTGCTGTCGAACAGCTGACGCAGGAACCTGTCTCTGGTGGACTCCTCCTTTTCTATGGGAGTGACCTGCCACTCCTTGAGGTTGGCGAGCTCGGCGGCGGCCTTGATGGCGGCCTCCTGGTTGCCAAACTCATCCACCAGCCCCAGCGCCTTGGCATCCTGACCGGTCCAGACCCGGCCCTCGGCCGCTTTTTCCGCCTCTTCCGGGCTCAGGCCGCGGCCCTTGCTCACCAGGCCGACGAAGCGCTGATAGGTGTCTTCCACGCTCAGTTGAATGGCTTGGCCGACGTGATCCGGCAGGGCGCGGGTCAGGCCGACGCCGACGTAATCCGTGGTGCCGACGCCGTCGGTGTGCACCCCGTACTGGGAGAGCGCCTTGTCGATGGTGGCGAACATGCCGAACACCCCGATGGAGCCGGTGAGCGTGGTGGGGGAGGCAAAGATCTTGTCCGCATCGGCGGAGATCCAGTAGCCACCGGAGGCGGCGTAGCTGCCCATGGAGATCACCACGGGCTTGCCGGCCTGCTTCAGGGCCAGCAGCTCGGCGCGGATCTGCTCGGCGGCGAAGGCGCTGCCGCCCGGGCTGTCGACCCGCAGCACCACGGCTTTCACCTTGTCGTCACGGCGGGCATCGGCCAGCAGATCGGAGAGGCTGTCGCCGCCTATGGTGCCGGCCGGCTGCACGCCATCCATGATGGCGCCGCTGGCGACGATGAGGCCTACCTCATCCTTGCCGCTCTGGGGGTATTGCTCGGGGAGCGCCGCCAGATAGGTTTTCAGGCCGACCCCTTTCCAGCCGTGATCCTCGTCTTCCCCCACTTCCTTGATGACCGCCTGGGTCATCTCGTCGCGGGTGGCCAGCTGATCCACCAGGCCGTTGTCGAGGGCGTAGTTGGCAGCGTTGCCACCGGCCTTGCGCAGCAGCTCGAGGAAGCGATCCTTGCCGGGCGCGACGGCCTCGGGTTCTATCTCCCGCTGCTCGGCCACGTCCGCCACATAGGATTGCCACAGCTGATCCAGCCAGCGCTGGTTCGCCTCCTTGCTCTCGGGGGACATATCGTCGCGGGTATAGGGCTCGACGAAGGATTTGTAGGTGCCGACCTTGAACACGTGGGGGGTGATGTTGAGTTGCTCCAGTGCCGACTTGAAGTAGGTCTGGTAGACGCCCAGCCCCTCGATCAGCACGGCGCCGCTCTGGTTGAGCAGCACGTGATCGGCGTGGGCAGCCAGCAGGTACTGGCCCTGATTGTAGTAGTCGGCCATGGCGATGACCGGCTTGCCGCTCTCCTTGAACTCGTCGATGGCCGTCGCCACCTCCTGCAGTTTGGAGAAGCTGGTACCCTGCAGCCCCTGCGGCTTGATCACCAGCGCCTTGATGCGATCGTCATCCTTGGCACTGCGAATGGCCCACAGCAGATCGGAGAGGACTATCTCGCTGGGCAGCTCTTCGCTGTTGTCCACCTGGCGCAGCAGTTGCACCGTAGGATCGGTTTGCGAGCGCTGTTCGACCAGCACGCCGGAGAGATTGAGGGTGAGGGCCCCTTCGATGGGGGCGCTGGGCGCCTCTTTCTGGCTGACGCTGAAAATGATGACCAGCACGACGATGAGAAACAGCAGATTGACCAGCATCAGCCGGGTAAAGTTGAGCAGACGCCAGAGGCTGCGAAACAGCCACCCCAGACCTTTGAAAATAGACATAGCCGCGTTATCGCCCTGTTAATGGGTAGAGAAGGGCCATTATTAACCAGTTGACCCGCCAATTGCCATTTCCGCTTGGGTGCGATCGATGGCGCGATTCTCCTTCCTTGCTTCGGAACACGTCTGTTCGCCGAAAAAATGTCCAAACATTTGTTTGAAAAAGCATTTTCGATTCTTTACTCTAGCTTCAATTTGATAACAAAAAGTTAACCGGAGGCCTTGTGAGCCGCTACCCTACGCTTCTGACTCCCCTCGACGCTGGCGTCACCCAGCTCAAGAACCGGGCATTGCGTATGGATTCCGGCGCACCGGCCTCGAAAAGGAGTTCATGATGAGCCGCTACCCAACGCTTCTGACCCCTCTCGATCTCGGCTTTACTCAGCTTAAGAACCGGGTATTGATGGGCTCCATGCACACAGGCCTCGAAGAGGAGAAGGGGGGCTTCGACAAGCTGGCCGCCTTCTATGCCGAACGGGCCCGTGGCGGCGTCGGCCTCATCGTCACCGGCGGCATAGCCCCCAATCTGCGTGGGCGGCTGGTGCCCCACGGTTCGCAGCTGAGCTTCCCCTGGCAGGTCGCCAGGCACAAGAAGGTGACCCAGGCCGTGCATCAGGAGGGAGGCAAGATAGCGCTGCAGATCCTCCATGCCGGCCGTTACGCCTACCATCCGTTCAGCCTGGCGCCGAGCGCCCTCAAGGCGCCCATCTCCCCGTTCAAGCCGCGCGCCATGAGCGAGCGGCAGATCCGCGGCACCATCCGTGACTTTGCCTCCACCGCGCAACTGGCCAAGGCGGCCGGTTACGACGGGGTCGAGGTGATGGGCTCGGAAGGCTATCTCATCAACCAGTTCATCTGCGAGCGCACCAACAAGCGCACCGATGGCTGGGGCGGCAGCAATGAGAACCGGATGCGCTTCCCGGTGGAGATAGTGCGCGCCATTCGCGAGCGGGTGGGCACGGATTTCATCATCATCTTCCGCCTCTCCATGCTGGATCTGGTGGAGCAGGGCTCCACCCTGGAAGAGGTGATTGCGCTGGGCAAGGCGCTGGAGCAGGTCGGCGTGACCCTGATCAACACCGGCATCGGCTGGCACGAGGCGCGCATTCCCACCATAGCCACCAGCGTGCCGCGCGGCGCCTTTAGCTGGGTGACGGCGGAGCTCAAGAAGCATCTGAGTGTGCCGCTTATCACCACCAACCGGATCAATACCCCCGAGGTGGCCGAGCGCATATTGGCCCAGGGGGAGGCGGACATGGTCTCCATGGCGCGCCCCTTCCTGGCCGACCCTGAATTTGTCATCAAGGCCGCCGAGAACCGGGCGGACGAGATCAACACCTGCATCGCCTGCAACCAGGCCTGCCTGGATCACGTGTTCAAGCAGAAGCGCGCCTCCTGCCTGGTCAATCCCCGCGCCTGTTTCGAGACCGAGCTCACCTTCGGCCGCGTGCCCCAGCCCAAGAAGCTGGCGGTGGTGGGGGCGGGCCCTGCCGGGCTGGCGTTCGCCTGCTACGCCGCCGAGCGCGGCCATCAGGTGAGCCTGTTCGATCAGGCGAGCGAAATCGGTGGCCAGTTCAACTTCGCCAAGCAGATCCCGGGCAAGGAGGAGTTTCACGAAACCCTGCGCTACTTCGCCAAACGGCTGGAGAAGTGCGGCGTCGAGCTCTACCTCGGTCAGCGCCAGAGCGCCGAGAGCCTGCTCGGCGGCGGCTTTGACGAGGTGATCCTCGCCACCGGCATACGCCCGCGCACCCCGAACATTCCAGGCATAGAACATCCCAAGGTGCTCAATTACATAGACGTGCTGCGGGATCACAAGCCGGTGGGCGACAAGGTGGCGGTGATCGGTGCCGGTGGCATCGGCTTCGACGTGGCCGAATATCTGGTAGAGGGCAAGGGGGATCGCAGCCGCGATCACTGGCTCAAGGAGTGGGGCATCGACAAGCAGTTTGGCGAACGCGGTGGCCTGATGGCCCCCGAGATCGACGCTCCCGAGCGCCAGATCTGGCTGCTGCAGCGCAAGGAGAGCAAGGTGGGGGACGGCCTGGGCAAGACCACCGGCTGGATCCACAGAACCGTGCTCAAGAACCGCAAGGTGCAGATGCTTTCCGGGGTACAGTACCTGCGCATCGATGACGAGGGCCTGCACATCCAGGTGGGCGAAACCCGGCAGTGCCTGCCGGTGGATCAGGTGATCATCTGCGCCGGGCAGGAGCCGCTCAAGGAGCTGCAAGCCGGCTTGCAGGCGGCGGGCAAGCCGGTACACATCATAGGTGGCGCCGACGTGGCCGCCGAGCTGGATGCCAAGCGCGCCATCCGTCAGGGGGCCGAGCTGGCGGCCGTCATCTAGTTCGCCATGGCATTGTGATAAACCCCTGAGCCTCAGGGGTTTTCTTCATTCTGCGCTGTGCTAAGGTAGCGCCATCACAGCCCCTGACAAGGATTTGCCCATGGATGCCCTCACTCTGTTGCTCAACCGCCACTCCTGTGGCCGCCTGACCACACCCGCCCCCAGCGGTGAGGTGCTCGACAATATCCTCAAGGCGGGGCTGCGCGCGCCGGATCACGGCACCCTGACGCCCTGGCAGTTCATCCTGTTTGAAGGGGAGGGGCGGGAGCGGCTGGGGGCCCTGCTGGCCGAGGCCGCCCGTGCCCGTGGCGAAGATGAGGAGAGCATCAAGAAGTGCCAGGAGGCGCCGCTGCGGGCCCCGCTGCTGGTGGCCGTCGCCACCCGCTATCAGGCTCACCCCAAGGTACCGAAACTGGAGCAGGAACTCTCCGCCGGTTGCGCCCTGATGGCGATGCAGATGGCGGCTCAGGCCCAGGGCTTCAACGGCATCTGGCGCTCCGGCTGGTTCATCTTCGATGAGCGGGTTAACGCCGGGCTGGGGCTGGCACCGGAGGATCAACTGGTGGGTTTCCTCTACCTCGGCACCCCCATGCTGGAGGCGCGCAAGTTGCGCGAACTGCCGCCGGATGAGTTTGTCCGTCGCTTCTAAGTCGTATCAATTTCAGCCAAAGTCCTGACTTGTCAGGGCTTTTTTGATCCCGCCCGATCACGAGCCCTAGGCTGTACTGATAAATAAATGCTTGCCAAGAGGGGGATGGGGCTTGGCAGGGAATTTTTTAAATAGTGAGAGGCTGTTCTCAATCCTGGTTGATTACGCTATGTAAAACGTTTGCGCCTCGTTAATATCCCTGTGCCAGTTTAGAAGGTGACCCCTTCTAATTTTCTGCGATGAGAGTCGCAATTCCGTAGCACCTTTTTACAGCCCAACGTCGTTATGACATTGGGCTTCATTTTTATCTGCGTTTTTTGGTGTCGGCCCCTCAGCTTCATAGTCCCGGCAAGCAACCCTTTTTACAGACCAGCGTGGTCGTTATGACATTGGGCTTTATTTTTATGGGCGCTCGTAAACTGCTACATACCTGCCGTTGCTTCACTGTAGGTAGGTGAAGAGGGACACGCTTGGCGGTTGCTGCGACGGCCTGGCGACGGGAAGGGGTCAGCGCTCCGCTTTGGCAAGCAGGATCCGGGCTGGGTTGCCCACCACCCTGGCACCGGCCGGCACGTCTTTGGTGACCACGGCGCCCGCGCCGACGATGGCTTCCCGCCCTATGGTGACACCGGGCAGCAGTATGGCGCCGCCGCCGATCCAGACCTTGTCTTCTATGGTCACCGGCAGCGCCGTCTCCACCCCCTGGATGCGCTCATCGGCTGCCAGCGCGTGGGCGGCGGTATAGATCTGCACGTTCGGCCCTATCATGACGTTGGCGCCGATGCAGATCGGTGCGTTGTCCAGCATGGTGGCCCCCATGTTGATATAGGAATCCTTCCCCAGGCTGATATGGCGGCCATAGGTGCAGTAGAGGGGCGGGCAGATAAAGGCGTTCTCCGCCAGCTCGCCGACTATCTCCTGCAGCAGCGCCAGCTGTTCCTCCTCCTCGTCGCTGCGATTGAAACGGCGGTACAAGCGCGCCGTCTCCCGGCGCAGGACATCCAGCTCCGGCGCCATGCAGTTATAGGGCTGGCTGCTGATCATCTTCTGATATTCGGTCATGGGGCATCCTGATTTCTGATTGGCATGAGGCGAGTTGGGCAGCAGGCTGCCGCACAAGCGTACGGACAGAGGCATATGTTACTGCTTTGTCAGCAGAATAAGCGTGAGCCTCAGCCCAGAGCCTGTATCACCAGGTTTTGTGGTCTGCCATCGGCAAAGGCCAGCACATTTTCAAATGCCTTGCGAAAGTAGAGCTCATAGCTGTTTTGCTCCACATAACCCAGATGCGGTGTGGCCAGCACGTTGGGCAGCCGCAGCAGGGGCTCACTGTCGAGCGTGGCTGGCTCGACATTGAACACATCCAGCGCAGCTTGCCTGGTCGGATTGGCGCTGAGCTCGGCATAAAGGGCTCCCGGCTCGATGAGCTCGGCCCGGCTGATATTGACCAGCAGAGAGTCTGCTTTCATTCGAGCCAGATCGGCACGGGTGACGCAGGCTCGAGTGATCTCGTTGAGCCGCAGATGGAGGGACAAGATATCGGCCCGCCGGAAAAATGCGTCCTTGTCGGCAGCGGCTTCCAATCCATCCTGCTCTGCCCGCTGACGGGATGAGTCACTGCCCCATATCAGTACCGACATGCCAAAGGCCCGGCCGTAACCGGCCACCAGTCTGCCAATCTTGCCGTAGCCCCAGATGCCGAGTGTCAGCCCCTGCAAGGTACGGCCCAGCCCCAGTGTGCCGGATTGCTGCCACTGCCCCTTGGTCAGGGCTTCGCAGTAAGCCGGAATATGGCGCGAGGCCGCCATGATGAGGGCCCAGCAGAGCTCGGCAGGCGCAATGGGGCTGCCGACCCCTTCTGCGATGGCAACACCGTATCGTTGGCACAGTACCGGGTCTATATGCTGGCTGATCTTGCCGGTCTGGCTGATGAGCTTGAGTGAGGGAAGCCCCATCAGCAGTTGTTCGTCGATGCGAGTACGCTCGCGGATCAGTACCAGAGCTTCAATTCCTTCCAGCTTGGCAGCAAGACGTGCAGCATCTGGCTCACTCTGGTTGAGTACCATGACATCATGTCCCGCCAGCATGGCAAAGCAGGGTAGATGACGAACCTGATCCTGGTAGTCATCCAGAATGGCAATGCGCATAAAGGGTCTCCGTTCCCATCATTTCTAGTCTGATGGCCATACTACCGGAATAGAATCGGAATGTGTTCTCGAATGGATATTTTTCATGACAGGCTGGCACTATGGGCGAGCCAACGAGTCTCGTATTGGCTGATCAGGTTTCATGGGGACTGAAACAAGCAGGGCCCCCGTATGGGAGCCCTGCTTGTATGGGAGGTGGTGAAATCCGGCTGTTATCAGCCGTGTTTGCGGCCGGAGAGACGGCACCACTCCTCTTTCACAGCGGTTTGGTCCATGTCGAACCACTGGCCGTAGATGGTTTCCAGCTCAGGGGCCTGGCTCTCCAGCACGCCGGAGAGGGCCATCAGGCTGCCCGCTTTGCCGTGGCCGGCGATGAGGGGGGCGAGTTCGCGCAGCGGACCGGCCAGGATGTTGGCCACCACCACGTCCGCTTCCACCCCTTGCGGCTGATCCGCCGGCAGGTAGAGTTCGATCTGGCCGGCGACACCGTTGCGCTCGGCGTTGTCATGGCTGGCCTGAATGGCCTGCGGGTCTATGTCGATGCCGATGACGCGGGCGGCGCCCAGTTTCAGGGCGGCGATGCCGAGGATGCCGGAGCCGCAGCCGAAATCCACCACGGTTTTACCGGCCAGATCCAGCCCGTCCAGCCACTGCAGGCAGAGCGCCGTGGTGGGGTGGGTGCCGGTACCGAAGGCCAGACCCGGATCCAGCATGACGTTGACCGCATCCGGGTTGGGCACGTCGCGCCAGCTCGGGCAGATCCAGAGCCGCTCGCCAAACTGCATGGGGTGGAAGTGATCCATCCACTCGCGCACCCAGTCCTTGTCTTCCAGCTGTTCGACCTTGTAGCCCACGTCTTCGCCGAAGATCTGCTGGAAGAAGGCGATGGTGGGGGCCGGATCGGTTTCGGCATCGAACAAGCCCATCACTTCGGTCTCGCCCCAGAGCGGGGTTTCACCCGGCAGAGGCTCGTACACTGGTACATCCTGGGCATCCATAAAGGTCACGGCCTGGGCTCCACGCCCCAGCAGCATGTTGCTCACCTTGTCTGCTGTCTTGGCAGTGGCGTTGATTCGAATTTGTATCCAGGGCATGGCGTCGACTCTTCATAAATGTGAAACCGCGAGATTCTATCATCATGGGCCTGTGCTGTCGTGGTTTGCCCATGTCGGCATGGCGCAGGAAGAGAACTCTGCCGAGTTGGCACGGTTAATGTATTCCTCATTGGGTGACGGGAAGCAACCTGTTCCCGCTGAATGCTTTGCTCTAGGAAAGTTCCGTCATCTTTTTCAGCCACCTTAGGGTGGCTTTTTTTTTCCTGCTGGCGGTTAGCAGGCTTGCGTGGCTTGCTGTGTGGGGATGCGCGTGAAGAAAGGGCGCAGATCCAGGGGATTGGCACACAAGATGCAAAGATGGGGATGTCCTGCATAAGGATATGTGTGTGATTGTTACCCCAACGTTCAGGTATTTAGGGCCATCCCGGCGGGATGGCCCCTTTTTTATCGTTTGTTGGAGTGATGCTGCGTGGTGACTGTCTGGTGCCTGCTTGTGAACTGTGCACTGATGGGGCCTGTCACTGGTGAATTCACCCCATGATGGTGCAGTTTTTACCTATAAGGGATTAGTTGCCGAATCGACTCATGTCGATCACCAGCTTGCCGACCATGCGACCCGCTTCCACCTCGGCATGAGCCCGGGCCAGGGTGACCGGGGTCAGCTCGGCCAGGGTGCGGGTGAGCGTGGTCTTGAGCACCCCTTGGTCGATGAGGGCGGCGACCCGGCCGAGCAGCTTGTGTTGCTCGATCATGTCAGGGGTCTGGAACAGGGAGCGGGTGAACATGAACTCCTGGCTGAAGGTGACGCTCTTGCTCTTGAGCAGGCCCAGATCCCAGGGCTCGCTGGATTCGGCGATGGTGCAGATGTGGCCGAACGGGCGAATCAGGCTGGCCATGGCATCCCAGTGCTGCTCGGTGGCATTGGTGCAGAAGATGGCATCGAGCTGGGTAACACCAAGGGCGGTGAGCTCTGCCTGCAACTGGTGATGGCTCACCACCTGATGGGCGCCCATTGCCAGACACCATTCACGGCTTTCTGGCCGGGAGGCGGTGGCGATCACCTCCATGTTGGTGAGCTGGCGGGCCAGCTGGATGGTGATGGAGCCGACGCCGCCGGCACCGCCTATGATGAGCAGCTTGCCCGTGCTCTCGCGGTGAAGGCCGATGCGCTCGAACAGGGTCTCCCAGGCGGTGATGGCGGTGAGCGGCAGGGCGGCGGCTTCCGGGTCTGTCAGGCTGGTGGGGGCGAGGGCGGCGATGCGCTCATCCACCAGCTGCAGGGCGCTGTTGCTGCCGGGGCGGCTGATGTCGCCGGCATACCAGACTCTGTCGCCCGCCTTGAACAGGCTCACTTCGCTGCCGACGGCCACGACCTCGCCGACCGCATCCCAGCCCAGCACGCGGGGCGTGCTCTCAACCTTGGCCTTGGGAGCGCGGACTTTGGTGTCCACCGGGTTGACCGAGGTTGCCGTCACTTTCACCAGCAGATCCCGCGGGCCCGGGGTCGGGTCGGGCAGATTGGCCTCGATGAAGCAGTGGGGGTGATCGCTGGGCAGATAATGGGTGAGGGCGATGGCTTTCATGGCAGTTCCTTTCAAATCGGATGGATTGGGATTGCCAGCCACTCTAGTCTGATTGATTATCCTGATTAAGATGGGTAATTGGTAAAGACTGTTTGAATATATGAACAATGTCGAACTGGAGTTGATGGGGCTGTTCGCTACCGTGGTGGAGCAGGGCAGTTTTACCGGTGCCGCCGAGGCGCTCGGCATGCCCAAGTCCTCGGTGAGCCAGAAGATCTCGCGGCTCGAAGCCCAGCTCGGGGTGCGACTGCTGCAGCGCACCACCCGCCGGCTGAGCCTGACCCCGCAGGGAGAGATCTACGTGGAGCAGTGCCGGGCGCTGCTGGCGCTGGCCCGCAGTGCCAACCTGGCGATGGCGCGGCTGCGCACCGCCCCCGCTGGCCGGGTAAGGATCACTGCGCCCGAGGCGACCGGCACCCTGCTGCTTGGCCGGATCCTGGCCGAGTTTCGTGCCCTCTATCCCGAGGTGGTGCTGGAGCTGACCCTGAGTGACGAGCAGCTGGATCTGGTGGGGGAGGGTTATGATCTGGCGCTACGGGCGGCGCCGCTGAAAGATTCCAGCCTCATCTGCCGGCGCATCGGTCAGGTGCCGCGCCATCTGGTGGCGGCTCCCGGTTATCTGGCGACCCATGGCGCGCCGCAGCAGTTGTCTGAGCTGGGACTCCACCCTTGTCTGGTGCACTCGGCATTGCCGGTGTGGCCACTGCAGGAGGGGGGCTGGCGGCCGCAAGGGGCCTGCATCAGCAACAGTTTGCTGGCGTTGCGGGAGCTGGCGTTGCACGAGGGGGGCATTGCCCTGCTGCCCCATCACGTTTGCCAACAGGATCTGGCTGCGGGGCGGCTACACAAGGTGTTGCCGGATCATCCCATACCGCCCAATCCCTTCTACCTCATCTACCCGAGCCGGGAACATCTGGCGCCCGCCTTGCGCTCGCTGATGGACTTCGTCGCCGAGCGGCTGCCGTTTGCCTGAGGCTACCAGTTGCTCTGGCTGGCGGACTCCTGGTTGGGCTTGAGGCCGAGCGGCACCGATTGGCGCTCCGCCAGCATGCGGATCTGCCCCTCGATCAGGCTGGCATTGGGGCCCAGCACCAGCACCAGCTGATGGTCGTTGAGCTGGATCCAGGAGAGGCAACCCAGCCCCAGCAGACGGGACTGATCCACCAGCGCTATGTCGCGCACCCGCAGGCTGAGACGGGTCAGGCAGACGCTCATGGCCTGCAGGTTGTCCATCCCGCCCAGCACCTTGAGATACTGGATCGCCAGCATCTGGGGATCCGAGGGGGCGACGCTCGCCAGCCGTGGATGCTCTTTGGCGATGGGCTTGCTCGGCAGGCTGAGGGGGGCGCGTTCCAGCAGTTGATAGAACAGCAGGGTATAGGCGACGAAGAAGAGGATGCCGACCGGAATGAGCCAGAAGCTGTGCTCGCCGGACTGATAGCTCAGTACCAGATCCAGCAGGCCGGCAGAGAAGTAACTGCCCACCTGGATGCCAAGGGTGCTGCAGATGGCGAGCGATAGCCCGGTCAGCAGGGCGTGGGCCAGAAACAGCCAGGGGGCGGTGAAGGCGAACAGGAACTCTATGGGTTCGGTGATCCCCACCAGCGCCGAGGTGAGCGCCAGGGTGAGCAGCAGGCCCCCCTGCGGCAGGCGCTGCATGCGCTGGCGGTGCAGCCAGATGGCAAAACAGGCGCCGGGCAGGCCGAACATTATGATGGGGTAGAGCCCGGCCACATAGCCTTCGTGCAGCGGCTGGGCGCTGGCCAGCGCCAGCAGGTTGCTCTCGCCCAACCCCATCAGGCTGCCCAATACCTGATGCAGGCCGAGGGGGATCAGCAAGCGGTTCAGCACGCCATAGCAAAAGGCCCCCAGCGGGGTGGTGAGCAGCTCTGAGGCCAGCAGCGTGATGCCCTGTTCCAGCAACGGCCAGAACAGGGAGAGAGGGAACGCCAGCAACAGGCAGCTGAGCGCCGAGGCGAACAGGCAGAGGAAGTCCCCATTCACTCTCTGCAACCAGCCAGACAGTGTGTGCCGTTTCACCCAGGGGTAGACGATGGCCGTGGTCATGCCCGCCAGCAGGCCGCAGATCATGTCCGCATGCAGGCCGGGGGCCAGGGTGCCCAGTGCCGAACTCAGCAGCAGGAAGTTGACCGCCCCGGCCAGCGCCTGGGTGCCCTCTCCCTGCCGGCTCAGGCCGAAGGCGATGGCCACCGCGTAGATGAGCGGCATCTGGCTGAACAGAGCGCGCCCCGTGAGGGAGAGCACCGCCAGATCCAGCACATCCGGCTGACCGAGCCGATAGAGCAGGGCCGCCAGCGGCAGTATGGAGACCGGCAACAACAGGGCATAGCCGAGTCGTTGCAGGGCATGAGTCAGGATCTGTCTGGCGTTCTGTACTGGCATAAGGGCGCGGCGTTTTGTGACTTGGCGCACAGTTTACCCGCAAAACACCCATTTGGGGATAGTTTTGGAACCCTTTATTAATCTATTTGTTATTGCTGTTCAAACAATCGCCGCACGCTCTGGCCGGGTGGCGGTGTCATCAGGCTGACCACCACGAAGGCGGCCAGTCCCAGCCCCAGGCTCGGCACTATGGCGTGCAGTCCGGCCAGCTTGATCCCCCACTGACTCAGCACGCCATAGCAGACGATGCCGGACACCATGCAGGCCAGGGCGCCGGGGCCGTTGGCCCGCGACCAGTAGAGGCCGAGTACCAGCGGCCACAGGAACACGGCCTGCAGTCCGCCGAAGGCGAGCAGGTTGAGCCAGATGATCATCTCGGGGGGCTGCAGCGCCGCCAGCAGCACCAGCGTGCCCAGGATCAGGGTGCAGAGCAGGGAGAGGCGGGGAATGCGCACTTCCAGCTTCTCCTGCTTCGGACTGAGGTAGTTGAGGTAGAGATCCTTCACCAGGGTCGCGGAGGCCTGGATCAGTTGGGAGTCGATGGTAGACATGATGGCCGCCATGGGCGCCGCCAGGAAGACCCCGGCCAGCCAGGGGGGGAGCACCTCCATCATCAGCGAGGGCATGATCTTGTCCGGGCTGTCCATGCCGGGCAGGATGGCGCGACCGAGCGCCCCGGCCAGGTGCATGCCGAACATCAGCAGGGCGCTGACTACTGTACCGATGAGAATGCCTCTGTGCAGCGCCTTGCTGTCGCGATAGCCAAAGCAGCGCAGGGCCGAGTGGGGCAGCCCCACCACACCGACACAGACCAGGATCCAGAAGCTCAGCATGAAGGGCTGGGTCAGCATGTCGCCGGCCCCCTGCGGGCTCACCAGCTTGGGATCTATCACCTTGAGCTGGTGGATGAGGTTGGGCAGGCCGTCGCCTGCCACCAGGATCCCTGCCAGCAGGGCGCCGGTGCCGATCAGCATGATGATGCCCTGCAGGGCATCGGTCATCACCACGGCGCGAAAGCCGCCGATCACAGTGTAGAGCAGCACGCAGCTGGCAAACAGGAAGAGCCCCTGCTGATAGCTGAGGCCGGTCGCCGTCTCCAGCAGGCGGGCGCCGCCGATAAACTGCACCACCATGGTCGCGATAAAGGCGAGGATGATGGTGACGGAGCCCAGCACCACCACCGCCTTGCTCTGGTAGCGGGCCCACAGCATGTCGTTGATGGTCACCGCATTGACCCGGCGGGCTATGATGGCGAACTTCTTGCCGAGCACTCCCAGGGTGAGCCAGACGGTGGGCAGCTGGATCATCGCCAGCAGCACCCAGCCAAGGCCGATTTTGTAGGCAGCACCGGGCCCGCCGATAAAGGAGGAGGCCGAGGTGTAGGTGGCCACCAGCGTCATGGCCAGCACCAGACCGCCCATGCTGCGGTTGCCGATGAAGTACTCCTGCACGAAGTCGCCGCCGGCGCGGTGGCGGCTGGCCCAGAAGCCGACTCCCAGCACCAGCACCAGATAGATAATGAGCGGCAGCATCAGCTCAAGATTCATGGGTGGACTCCTTGGCAGGGGGATGAGGCGTATCGAGGGGAATATCCACAAACAGGCGATCCACCATCAGGCCGCACAGCACTATGAACAGCAGCGGCATCACCATGCAGCTGAGCAGGAACCAGAGCGGCATGTCCCAGTATTCGATCTCTTCGGGGATGAAATAGGCAGTGCCATACCAGGCAAAGAAGTAGAGCAGGGTCAGCAGCAGGCAGAGGGCTGCTTCCCGGCGAGCGAGCGCGAAACGATTCACCTTGGCCTCCGACAATTTTGAGGGGCGCAAGGATAACAAAAAAGGGCCATGTCGCCATGGCCCTTTTTCAACAGAGGCTCCTTGCGGAGCTGACTTCTATCGGAAGTCATTGTTCTGCCTTAGATCCTTACAGACCCAACTTCTTGTGCAGATAGTGGATATTGGTCCCACCATGCTGGAAGTTTTCGTCCTTCATGATCTCTTTTTGCAGGGAGACGTTGGTCTTGATCCCTTCCACCACCAGCTCGTCCAGCGCCTGGCGCATGCGGGCGATGGCGACGTCACGGTTCTCGCCGTAACAGATCAGCTTGCCGATCATTGAGTCGTAGTAAGGCGGCACCTTGTAACCGGCGTAGATGTGGGAATCCCAACGTACGCCCAGACCACCCGGCGCGTGGAAGCGCTGGATCAGGCCCGGAGACGGCATGAAGGTGGCCGGGTCTTCGGCGTTGATCCGGCATTCGATGGCATGGCCACGGATGCGGATGTCCTGCTGGGTGATCGACAGGGGCTGACCGGCGGCGATGCGCAGCTGCTCCTTGATCAGATCCACGCTGGTGACCATCTCGGTGACCGGATGCTCAACTTGGATCCGGGTGTTCATCTCGATGAAATAGAACTCGCCGTTTTCGTACAGGAACTCGAAGGTCCCCGCACCGCGGTAGCCGATCTCGATACAGGCGCGCACGCAGCGCTCGCCGATGAACTTACGCATCTCTTCGGTGATGCCGGGTGCCGGCGCCTCTTCGACCACTTTCTGGTGGCGACGCTGCATGGAGCAGTCACGCTCGCCCAGATAGAGGGCGTTGCCCTGGCCGTCTGCCAATATCTGAATTTCGATATGGCGCGGGTTTTCCAGGTACTTCTCCATGTAGACCATGTCGTTCTTGAAGAACTGGCCTGCTTCGGATTTGGTCAGCGCGATGGCGGCAGCCAGCTCGGCTTCACTGCGCACCACGCGCATGCCGCGACCACCACCGCCACCGGCGGCCTTGATGATCACCGGATAACCGATGCGCTTGGCGATGGCGGCGTTGTGCTTGGCATCGCTGTCGACGGGACCGTCGGAGCCGGGTACGCAAGGTACGCCAGCCTTCTTCATCGCCTCGATGGCGGAGACCTTGTCACCCATCAGGCGAATGGTCTCGGCGCGCGGGCCGATGAAGATGAAGCCGGATTTCTCGACCACTTCGGCGAAATCGGCGTTCTCGGAGAGGAAGCCGTAACCCGGGTGGATGGCAACGGCACCCGTCACCTCGGCGGCGGCTATGATGGCCGGCACATTGAGGTAGGATTCACCGCTGGCAGGCTTGCCGATGCAGATGGTTTCGTCGGCCAGGAGCACATGTTTGAGCTCCCGATCGGCGGTGGAGTGAACGGCCACTGTCTTGATCCCGAGCTCTTTGCAAGCGCGCAGGATCCGCAGGGCAATTTCACCGCGGTTGGCGATGACTACTTTGTCCAACATGGGTGGCAATTTCCCTTATTCGATGATGAACAGCGGCTCGTCAAATTCGACGGCCTGACCATTTTCAACCAGGATCGCTTTGATCACGCCGGCCTTGTCAGACTCGATTTGGTTCATCATTTTCATGGCTTCGACGATGCACAGGGTATCGCCGACATTGACGTGCTGACCCACTTCCGCGAACGGTTTGGCTTCCGGGCTGGAGGAGCGATAGAAGGAACCCACCATGGGGGAGCGCATCAGATGGCCACTTGGCGCGGCCGCTTCTGCGGTCGGTGCTGCGGCGCTGGCTGCCGGTGCGGCGGCAGGGGCCATGGCTGGCTGCATCATCATCTGCGGCATGGCGGTGGTCACCTGACCGGAGAAGTTGCGGCTGATGCGAACGGACTCTTCACCCTCGGAGATCTCCAGTTCGGCGATGCCGGACTCTTCAACCAGTTCAATCAGCTTCTTGATTTTGCGGATATCCATTAGCATTCTCTTTCTTCTTTATCTGATCAGTGATTATCAAGCCGCGCGCAACTGATGCACGGCCGCGGTTAAAGCGAATTGGTAGCCATCGGCACCCAGCCCGCAGATCACCCCCCTGGCGACATCAGACAGATAGGAGTGATGACGGAAGGGTTCCCTGGCATGGACGTTTGACAGGTGAACCTCGATAAAGGGGATGGCCACACCCAGCAGCGCATCGCGAATGGCGACGCTGGTGTGGGTGAAGGCGGCCGGATTGATGATGATAAAATCCACCTGGCCCATGGCCTGGTGAATGCGGCTGACCAACTCATGTTCGGCGTTGGATTGCAGGTGTTCCAGTGTGGCGCCGAGTTCGCTGGCGTTGTGCATCAGATCGGCAACGATCTCGTCGAGCGTCTTGCTGCCGTAGATGCCCGGTTCCCGTTTGCCCAGCAGGTTCAGGTTAGGCCCGTTGAGCAGGAGAATTCGGTGATGTTGCGACATATTGAGTACATCCTCGATGATAATGCTGCTATCTATCAGCTATCTTGTGGACTACCAGAAATCTAGCCATTTTCTGCGCAATTCGGTGTGCACTGGTACACAGATTTCGCAATTATATTGATTTCGTGAAAATTAGCAGCATTTTACTGGTCTAATCTCTACATCTGTCTGTTTTTTGAGCTTGCTGGTTCGCTGTTAAGTTGCTCAGTAGCAGAGACGACAAAGCCGGCACTGGGCCGGCTTTGGAGGTGGATAAGGGGCGGGATTAGGCCGCTTCCGACTTCTCGCGGATAAGCTTGTCGACTACGCCCGGATCCGCCAGGGTGGAAATATCCCCCAGACTGTCGGTCTCGCCGGTGGCGATCTTGCGCTGCATTATGGAGCGCATGATCAAGCCGCCTCTGACTTTTCGCGGATAAGCTTGTCGACCACGCCCGGATCCGCCAGGGTGGAGATATCCCCCAGACTGTCGGTCTCGCCGGTAGCGATCTTGCGCAATATACGGCGCATGATCTTGCCGGAACGGGTCTTGGGTAGCCCCTCGGCCCAGTGGATCACATCCGGGGTGGCGATGGCGCCAATCTCCTTGCGGACCCACTCCTTCACCTCTTTGTGCAGCTCGCGGCTCGGCTCTTCCCCGGCGATCAGGGTGACATAGGCGTAGATGCCCTGGCCCTTGATCTCGTGGGGCACCCCCACCACGGCCGCTTCGGCAACCTTGGGATGGGAGACCAGCGCAGATTCAATTTCGGCTGTGCCCATGCGGTGGCCCGAGACGTTCAGTACATCATCCACCCGCCCGGTGATCCAGTAGTAGCCATCCTCGTCGCGACGGGCGCCGTCGCCGGTGAAGTAGCGACCCGGGAAGGTGGAGAAGTAGGTCTGCTCGAAGCGCTCGTGATCGCCGAACACTGTGCGCATTTGGCCTGGCCAGGAGTCGGTGATCACCAGGTTGCCCTCGGTGGCCCCCTCCAGCGGCTCGCCCATGTTGTCCACCAGCGCCGGCTGCACGCCGAAGAAGGGACGGGTGGCCGAGCCTGGCTTGAGATCGGTGACGCCGGGCAGCGGGCTGATGAGGATGCCGCCGGTTTCGGTCTGCCACCAGGTATCGACTATGGGGCAGCGCTCCTCGCCTATGGTGCGGTAGTACCACTCCCAGGCTTCCGGGTTGATGGGCTCACCCACGGAACCCATGATGCGCAGGCTCGAACGCGAGGTACCCTCGACCGCATCACGGCCCTTGGCCATCAGGGCGCGGATCGCGGTCGGTGCCGTATAGAGGATGCTGACCTGGTGCTTGTCCACCACCTGGCTCATGCGGTTGGTGGCCGGGTAGTTGGGCACCCCTTCGAACATGATGGTGGTGGCGCCGTTGGCGAGAGGCCCGTAGACCAGATAGGAGTGACCGGTGACCCAGCCCACATCGGCGGTACACCAGTAGATGTCCTCCTCGTGGTAGTCGAAAATGTACTTGAAGGTGAGGGTGGCATAGACCAGATAGCCGCCCGTGGTGTGCAGCACGCCCTTGGGCTTGCCGGTGGAACCCGAGGTGTAGAGGACGAACAGGGGATCTTCGGCACCCATGGCCTCGGGCGGGCAGTCGGCGCTGACGGTCGCGATGGCTTCGTGCCACCAGATGTCCCTGTGGCCGTGCCAGGCGACCTTGCCGCCGGTACGCTTGAGCACTATCACCTTGCTGACCTGGGTCTCCGGGTTGGTGAGCGCTTCATCCACGTTCTTCTTGAGCGGGACAGGGCGGCCGCCGCGCAGCCCCTCGTCGGCCGTGATGACGATGGAGGAGCCGGAGTCTATGATGCGACCGGCCAGGGCCTCCGGCGAGAAGCCGCCGAAGACTATGCTGTGCACGGCGCCGATGCGGGTACAGGCCAGCATGGCGATGGCCGCTTCCGGCACCATGGGCATGTAGAGGCAGACCACGTCACCCCGATGCACGCCTTGTGCCTTCAATACGTTGGCAAACTTGCACACCTCGGCGTGCAGCTCGCGGTAGGTCAGCTTGCGATCCTCGGCCGGGTTGTCCCCTTCCCATATGATGGCGACCTTGTCACCGCGCTGTGCCAGATGGCGATCCAGGCAGTTGGCCGAGACGTTGAGCAGGCCATCTTCATACCACTTGATGGAGACGTGGCCCGGGTCGTAGGAGGTGTTCTTGACCTTGGTATAGGGCTTGATCCAGTCGAGGATTTTTCCCTGCTCACCCCAGAAGGCATCCGGATCCTGCACCGAGGCCTGGTACATGGCCTCATAGCCTGCCTTGTCCAACAGGGCGCCCTTGCTGATGTGGGCCTTGACCGGGTAGACCTTGCTCTCGCTCATCTGTCACTCCTTTGAATACATTCTCGTAATGATTAGATAACAACTTATACCTTTGGCGAGGGAGGGCAATTAGACTTTTGGATAGATGGAAACATCCGCTTACAGCGCCATGAGTGACAATTCATCGGTGATTGAGTAAAAACATCGGTTTTATCGATGGAGATAGCCATGCTGTCCTTGCTCCTTTGCACCTCTCTCTGGCAGTTCGATGCCCCCCCGCTTGCCGATGACGCCACACTGGCGGCTCCCCAGCCCAAAGAGTTTGCCGTGACCCGCGAACAGACGGGCTCGCCAGCGGTGCGGGAGCGTGTCGCCGAGCAGATGGGGAGTGCATTTCTGGCCCGCAAACCGCCGGTGTCCGTCACCCTCGAAGAGAAAAAGTCGCCCTATCCACAGAATTCGCTGCTGGCAGACTCGCCCCAGGGGCAGAGTGAGGGATGGGGTGCCCGATTGACGTTCAGCGAGTGAGTTGTTTATCTGTCATCGAGCATCTGCTGCCACGCCCGTTTCAACACCAGACTCCCTTCTGGGGAGCCAGCTGCGCCGCCAGATGGGGTTCGGTCAAGGGGTGGCTGAACAGATAGCCCTGTCCCTCCTGGCAGTGCAGGGATTGCAGAAACTGGCGCTGAGCCTGGGTTTCTATCCCCTCGGCGGTGACCGCCATGTTCAGGCTGTCGGCCAGGTTGATGATGGTGCGGCACAGCTCCCGGCTGTGCTTGTCATCCGGCAGGGCCTGCACGAAGGTGCGGTCTATCTTGATGCGATCGATGGGCAGGCTTTTCAGCAGGCTCAGGGATGAGAAGCCGGTCCCGAAGTCGTCGATGGCGATCTGCACCCCCAGCGCCTTCAGGCGGGTGAACAGCAAAAGGCTCTGATCGACCCGCTGTATGATGCTCTCAGTGACCTCTATCTCCAGCCGCTCAGGCGGGAAACCTGTCTCCGCCAGAATGGCGGCGACCCGCTCCACATAGCCAAGAGATCGCATCTCCCGCACCGAGACATTGACCGAGAGCCGTGGCACCGACAGCCCGGCCGCCAGCCACGTCTGCCCTTGCTGACAGGCGGTGCGCATCACCCACTCCCCAATCTGCTCTATCAGACCGCACTCCTCGGCCACCGGGATGAAGCGGGCGGGGGCTATCATGCCCTCGTCGGGATGCTGCCAGCGCAGCAGGGCCTCCAGCCCGCTCAGGCGGTTGCTGGTCAGATCCGTCATGGGCTGGTACAGGATGCAGAGCTGATGCTGCTCTATGGCCTTGATCAGCCCCTGCTCCATGCTCATGCGCTCACGGATCTGCTCGGCCATGCCGGGGGTGTAGAACAGATAGCCGTTGCGGCCCTGACTCTTGGCTTCGTACATGGCGTTGTCGGCGGCGCTGACCAGGGCATCCGGGTTCTGGGCGTGTTCCGGGTAGAGGGCTATGCCTATGCTGGCGGAGACGGCGACCTGCTCGTGCGCCAGCTCGACCGGCTCGCGCAGGCGGGCCAGCAGCTGTTCGGCGAGCCGCTCCAGCTCTTCTGGCTGCTCGAAATAGGGGATCAGCACCAGGAATTCATCCCCACCGAGCCGGGTGGCCACATCGTTGTGACGCAGGCAGAGGCGGATGCGTTCGGCCAGCAGCTTGAGCAGCTGATCCCCCGCCCTGTGGCCCAGGTTGTCATTGATCAGCTTGAAGCCGTCGAGGTCGATGAACAGCAGGGCGAGCCGCTGCCGGTTGAGCTGGGCTGTCTTGAGCTCCAGTTCGAGCCGCTCCTGCAGCAGGTTGCGGTTGCCGAGCTCGGTCAGGGGATCGTGATAGGCGAGGTGATTGAGCTGTGCCTCGGCCTTGCGGATGGCGCTGATGTCGGAGAAGGCGATCACGTAGTGGGTGGTGTTGTGGCGGCTGTCGTAGACGGCGCTGACATGCTGCCAGGAGGTGAAGTAGCCGCCATCCTTGCGCAGGCACATCATCTCCCCGTGCCAGGCATGGCTGCCGGGCAGCAGGGTATGCCAGGGGTAGTCGATGTCGGTATGGCGGCGCGGATGCATGATGGATTCCGGCGACTTGCCCACTATCTCGTCCGCTTCATATTGGGTCATGTTGCAGAAGGCCGGGTTGACCGAGATGATCTGGCGCTGGCCATCCATGATGATGATGCCCTCGGCCGTGGTTTCGAATACCACATTGGCCTGGCGCAGCCGGTCCTCTTGAATGCAGCGATCGGTCGCGTCGTGGAGCACCCCCATGATGCGACGCCCCAGACTGTCGGTGGCCGCCACGTGATCGGCGTGGAGATCGACCCAGCCCCGCACCTGATCGGGCCCCAGGTAGCTCAGGGTCAGATGAAGGGGGGCCGTGCCCTTGAGTGCCGATCTGAGTTGCTCCCCCGATACCGGGTCGAAGCGCTTGATGAACTGATCCATTCCCCCCTGAAACTGATTGGCTTGCGTGCCGAGCAGGCGCTCGACCTGACCATCAAATTGCAGCCGATCCTCTGCCACATGCCACTCCCAGACCCCGACCTGGCCGGCGCTCATGGCCAGTTGCAGCCGTTGCTGTGCCTCGACCTGCTCGGTCACATCCCGCACTATGGTCAGGATGCCGTCAGGCGTGCCCTGCTCATCCCGCATGGGGCTGTAAATGGCCTGCCAGTGCCGTTGCTGGCCCTGATGCGCCGCCGTCTGGCCGCTCAGGCTCAGCTCCACCTGGGGGACGCCGCTGCTGATGATCTGCTGGAACAGGGGTTCCAGCACAGGCGCCAGCGTCGGCACTATCTCACGCAGGTATTTGCCGTAGTGATCCTCCCGGGAGAGGCCGTTGATATCGGCGAGGGTCTGATTGACGCTGCGGCAGCGAAATTGGCGGTCGAATACGCCTATGCCAAACGGCGCCAGCTCGAACAGTTGCTGCAGCTCGTTTGGATTCAGCTGACCCGGTATCGGCGGATCAGGCATGGATTCGGATGTCTCTTCACGCATGACGGCTCCTGAATTGACTTTATTGTCATTTAAGGTGTTGTCAGTATGGCATGAAGCGCTTTGGAGGGAAGAGAGGGGGCTGCATTTGCCCCCTATCTGGTGCCTGACCCGTTCAGGGGCTGGCTTGTCAAAGGTGCCGTGGTGGGGGCGCTACCAGCTGAAGCGATAGCTCAGGGTCAGGTACACCACAGGCTGCCAGTCGTGCTCCTTGATCAGCCACTGCTTGGCCCCGAGCTCGGTGCCAAGCCGCCACTGCTGCCAGGCCCAGCTGCGCTCCAGCGTGAGCCCCCAGTCCCGCCAACCCGCATCGGCATCATAGGCTGCCATGTGCGCCTGACTGCCCCAGGTCAGCCAGAGGTTGAGGGAGAGATCTGCCGGCAGCGGCAGGCTGTGCTCCATATACCAGATCTGGCCATAGCGGCCGGTGACATCATAGAGCTGGCCCAGGGTCAGCTGATGATCCTCGTCCAGCTGCCAGCCGAGGCGCCAGAGCGCGCTGAAGCGAGTGCGATCGACCACCTGCATGGGAGCGACGCCGACCGCAAAGAAGCTCTTTTTATATAGCGGCAAGGCCAGCCCGGCGCTCTGGCCATCGGCGAAGAGCAGGCCGACCTGGGTCTCCCGTTCATAGGCGAGCCAGAACTGCATGCTGGCGTCGGCGCTGACCCCCGCCTGATTGCTGCCAAGCTGCCACTGGCCGCCCACTTGCCACTGGTTGTCCGGCTCCTTGGCTGACAGGGGCAACGCCAGGGCAAGGGCCAGCAGCGGCCAGCGATGACTACTTGCCATAGAGCCGCACCCAGTCTCTGTCCTGATGCATGCCCATCAGGTGGCAGATGATGCCGGAGCGCTGGAAGGCGTAGATGAGCAGCACGCTGGTGGCGCTGAGTGCCATGATGAGGCCGAAGCTGTTGGGCAATATGGTGCCCTGGCGCGCAGTCCACCACAGCAGCAAGGGGCCCCACAGGTGCACGAAGATGCTCTTGTGGAAGATGAAGACGGTCAGCGAATACATGCCGATCCAGTTGAGAGGGCGCCAGCATAGGCGGATATTGCGCTGATGCAGCCAGAGCACGACCCCGATCACCAGAAACTCCATGCCCCAGATCCCGGCGCGGCCCGTCATGTCCATCGCCAGCTCATGCTCGTTGGCGTAGATGTCGTTGAGTTCGACCGAACTGCTCTCGCCAAACACCAGGTAAACGGCGAGGGCTATGAGGGAGAGGGTGAGCACCAGGCCGTTGAGGCGATCCCGCCATTGGGGACGCTGATGCCAGCACCAGCCATACAGGAAGCCGAAGCAGCCGCTGGCCATGAAGAGATCGAGGCGGGCATCCAGCTCATAGTCGGGGTGCACATGCAGCTTCATCCAGCCGTCGATGTGGCCGAGCAGGGTCTGCACGCCGAGTTGATCCAGCAGCAGGCTGAGCAGGGTCAGCAGCAGCATGCCGCGAATGCCGAACCAGGCGTAGACCAGCGAGAAGAGCGCCAGCAGGCACATCCACAGCATGACCGGATAGAAGGAGATGGCCTCGCCGAAGTTGGGGGCTATGACCAGTCCCTCGACATAGAGCACCAGAATGATGCTGGCAAACAGCACCAGCTTGCCGCCCAGCTGCGGTCTGAAGCTGGCCTGATCGCGACGGCTCAGGTTGAAGGCCGCCAGGGCCAGGTAGATCTGGCTCACCCAGGGAATGAGCCAGGCCGAGACCTGGGCCGTGGTGTGATCCATGGGCAGCAGATGGCCGGCCATGGCCTTGTGCGACAGATAGAAGCTGTCCCACAGGGCCTGTTCCCGGGTGAAGAAGTCGATGTACCAGTAGTTGAGATAGCCGGTGTAGTGTTCGAAGACGGCCATGAAGATGACGAGCCCTCGCAACAGGTCGAGACCCGTGATGCGTGCGTCCTGTGGAGGCATGGGGTTGCTCCTGTATCGGTGGGAAAAGGAGCGGCACTATAACGGTTGCAACAAAACTGAATGGGAGCTGAATGTAAGCGGATGTTACCGGCTGTGGTTGCGTCAGCCCCGCGATAACGGGGTATCTGCGGATCCGGCTGTCATGATTTGTAATACTTTTGGCGCTTTTTCAGCCCTTCTGGCGGCCGAATGCCTGAATGCCGCGCGCCAGTACCAGCAGGCCTAGCACCTGAAAGGGCAGGGAGAGGGCAAGTAACAAGAGCCAGTGGGCCTCGCTGCCGCTGGCATTGATAAAACCTATCCAGGCGACCAGCAGGGTGAGCATGCCGGCTATCTGAAAGCGGCGGCGCAGTACCACCTCCACCCCCAGGTTGGCGAGGTAGAGGGTCAGCAATATGCCGCCAAAGCCGGTGAGCTGTGCCGTACCATACAAGTCTCTGTCCGGATGGAACAGCAGGCTGAAGAGCGGCGTCAGACCCTGATCCTGCGGGATCAGGGTCAGCAGCCAGCAGGCGATCAGCAACAGGGCGGTTTTCATCGACTCAGTCGGCGGAACGGGCCGGTTTGACCAGGCTGAGGTAGTTGGCATCCATGGTGAGGAATATCCCCAGCAGGCGGGCGCTGGCGCCATAGAAGCCGAATGGATCGGCGGCGCGGCAGGCGGCCTCGAAATGAGGGAACCAGACCAGCAGATGAGTGTGCAGCAACTCTTCCTGCTCGCCGAGCCACAGCTCACGCTGATCGGCACTGGTGGCTTCGGCGGCGCGTATGATGAGATTGCCCATCAGATCCAGTTCGACTCCCAGATGATCGACCGGCTGCGGGTACTTGGCGCTGACGTCGATGGCGAGCCGTGCCAGCCGTTGCTGCATGCGCACCAGAGATGCGGCCGTCAGATGGGCGGATTCATAAGGCTGAACGGCCGGGTCGGCCAGAAACAGCGCCTTGAAATCGGCTGCCAGGGCTCGGGCCCGATCCGGGCGCACCAACAGACGGGCGATGGCCTCGTTGAGCTCGGCGACGGCCGGGCGCATGGGATCCAGCGTGGAGAGGCTCTTCAGGAAGCTTCGCACATCGTAGCTGTCGTATTCGGCGATCTGTTCATCGCTGAGCTCGGCGCTAAACAGGGTGGCAAACCACCAGTACAGTTCGGCCCGACGTTCGCTAGTGGCCAGAAATTCCTGCATTTTTCCTCCGTGGATGGCAAGCGGGAAACAGAGTGAGCCCGATTCTAACGGCTTTGGCAGAAAAGTTAACCCATAGGTGACAATTCACCGAACAGGCCAGCACAAACGCCGCCGGAGGCGACGTTTTCAGGGCATGTCGGCGACGACGTCAGGGCGTGGGGCGGGTCTCGAACTGCGGCAGTGCATCACAGATCTCGTGCCAGGGGGCCTTGGATCCAACGAAGATGTGGAAGCCGGGTCGCTGGGTCGGCGCCTCGTTGAGGATGCCGAGGCGCAGGTTCAGCTTGCCGCTGCTGCGCTTCTCGCTGAACAGGCTGGAGCCGCAGTGGCGGCAGAAGGCGAGGCTGGTCTCGGGGGATTTCTGAAAGCGGCTGATGGCCTCTTCACCACGGGTGACAGTGACCTTGTCACCGTCCAGTCCGCCGACCGGGGCGTAATCGGCACCGGAGAACTTGCGGCACTCGGAGCAGTGGCAGTTGCCCAGGTAGTCGAACCGGTCGGGCAGGCTCAGGGCCACGGCGCCACACAGGCAGCTGGCGGTCAATTGTTTCATCTTGCGGTTCCTTGGCTGATGATGATTCAGCGCTCTTCGCGGTAGAGCGCCTGCTTGCAACGGGTGCAGATATGCTGGCGCCGGAAGTCGGTCTGATGCAGCAGGCCGACATCCAGCTGCTCATGATGGCCGCAATGAATGCAGAAGATGATATCGCCATCGACGGCCTCCGGATGGGCGGCCAGATACTGCTCCCGGGTGGGCAAGGCCTCCCACTGGTGGGTAAAGGGGCTCTTGCGACTGCCGGTATAGTAGACCCAATAGAAAACAGCGAATACCGATATGATCAGAAAAAGCATCAGGTTATCCATCATGGCGTACTCCCGTATAGCGCTGGTGCAGAGAAGGAAGACAGAGGCGGAAGTGGGTCGGGAACATGGCATTGCAATGGGGCGGCCGGCGGCGGCTGGGCGGCTCAGTCAGGCGGTCGTCGCCACCAACCCAGGGTTGGCTGGTGTGCTGGCGGAGGGTGAGCGCCAGGGGAAGGTGCAGATCCAGATCCATCGGGAGCAGGGTGAGGGCCTTGCTCGGCATTGTTAGCCTCCATCTTGGCTGGGCAACCACTGTGCCACGCAAAGATGTTATCTGTTAGTAAACGCTATATCCATGATCCGGCTCTGGTTTTTGCTGTTTGTTGGCTGTGCTTGCGGCGGCTTGCTGCGCTGTGGAGGAGTGAACAGCAGGGAAGGAGGCATGGGAAAGAGGGCCTTGACCGGCACCCTCTCGGGAGACAGCTCACCTGGCGCTGGCTTGGATATTTGCGACACATTTTACATTTTTTAAACAAATTTTTGGGTGGTTGGACTGTCTCTTTGATCTCGCTCACGTTACAATGCCGCTGCCCACTTCACCTAACGCGCAAACGATTTTCAGGAGAGAAACGGATGTTGAAACGTGACATGACCATCGCAGGCTATGATCCCCAGCTGTGGCAGGCCATCACAGACGAGACCCGTCGTCAGGAAGAGCATATCGAGCTGATCGCGTCTGAGAACTACACCAGCCCCCGCGTCATGGAAGCCCAGGGCTCCCAGCTGACCAACAAGTACGCCGAAGGCTATCCGGCCAAGCGCTACTACGGTGGTTGCGAGTACGTCGACGTGGTCGAAACCCTGGCCATCGAGCGCGCCAAGGAACTGTTTGGTGCCACCTATGCCAACGTGCAGCCGCACTCCGGCTCCCAGGCCAACAGCGCCGTCTACATGGCCCTGCTGCAGCCGGGCGATACCGTGCTGGGCATGAACCTGGCCCACGGTGGTCACCTGACCCACGGCTCCCCGGTCAACTTCTCCGGCAAGCTGTACAACATCATTCCTTACGGTATCGATGAGTCCGGCAAGATTGACTATGACGAGATGGAACGTCTGGCGGTCGAGCACAAGCCGAAGATGATGATAGGTGGCTTCTCCGCCTACTCAGGCGTGGTTGACTGGGCGCGCATGCGCGAAATCGCCGACAAGATCGGTGCCTGGCTGTTCGTCGACATGGCGCACGTGGCCGGTCTGATTGCCGCTGGCGTCTACCCGAACCCGGTACCCCACGCCCACGTGGTCACCTCCACCACCCACAAGACCCTGGCTGGTCCCCGTGGTGGCCTGATCCTCTCCGCCGCCGATGACGAAGAGCTCTACAAGAAGCTGAACTCCGCCGTCTTCCCGGGCGGCCAGGGCGGCCCGCTGATGCACGTCATCGCCGGTAAAGCCGTGGCGTTCAAGGAAGCGCTTGAGCCCGAGTTCAAGACCTATCAGGCTCAGGTAGTGAAAAACGCCAAAGCCATGGCGGCCACCTTCATCGAGCGTGGTTACAAGATCGTCTCCGGCGGTACCGACAACCATCTCATGTTGGTTGATTTGATCGGCCGCGAGCTGACCGGTAAAGAGGCCGATGCCGCCCTTGGCAAGGCCAACATCACGGTCAACAAGAACTCGGTGCCGAACGACCCGCGCTCTCCCTTCGTCACCTCGGGTGTGCGGATCGGTACCCCGGCCATCACCCGCCGTGGTTTCAAGGAAGCCGAGTCCATTCAGCTGACCAACTGGATCTGCGACGTGCTGGACAACCATGACAACGATGCCGTGCTGGCCACAGTGCGCGAGCAGGTACTGGATATCTGCCGTCGTTTCCCGGTTTATGCCTGATACGCCAGAGACTCTGGTATAAAAACAATGCCACCCCAGGGTGGCATTGTTGTTTCTGCTCCGGCCTTGCCATAGGGCTGTACTCATTCGACCGACAGAGGAGACATCATGCCAAATCAGACCGGGCTCAGTGATGAGGAACTCATCTCTGCCATCCGCGCCCAGTATCACTTTCGCCCAAGCCCCGAGGGCCTGCTGGCCTGGGATGTGCGCCGTCTGGTGCGGCTGAGCCGCAGGCTGCCGGTGCAAGCTGTGCCGCTCTCGCAGATCGCGGAGCTCGATAGTGAGCACTGGTACGGGCATGGGAACATCCGGCCCACGGTGCGCAGCATAGTCGAGCACTGTCAGCTGATGCTGGCCGTCGACCTCGCCTATCCCATCATTCTGGACAGTGCTGGCAGGGTCATGGATGGCATGCACAGGGTGAGCAAGGCGCTGATGCAGGGCCACACCCATATCGATGCGGTGCAGTTCGAGCAAGACCCGGCGCCCGACCATGTGGACTGCGACCCCGACGCCTTGCCCTATGATGATTGAGCCTCTGGTCGATTGAGTGGCGCTATACGGGCATTTTTACACCGTTTTTAGCAGGAGAAAGCGTGATGAAGCGAGTGCTGGAGATCCGGAGCTATCGGCTCAAGGCCGGGAGCCGTGCGGCTTTTCATCGGCTGGTTACCGAGCAGAGCCTGCCCTTGCACCTTGCCTGGGGGATGGATGTGGTGAGCCATGGCCCCTCCTTGCATGATCCGGACGCCTATTTTCTGATGCGGGCCTACGATGACCTTGAGCATCTGAACCGCTCCCAGGCGGCATTCTATGGGACCGAGGCCTGGCAAACAGGCCCGAGAGAGGCCATCGTTGCGCTGATCGAGGGGGATGCAAATACTGTGCTCTGGTTGCCAGGCGAGGCCATAGAGGCGCTGCGCACTGGCTGAGACGGCCAAGGTGCAGCTGCGGTGACATATTGTTTTTCTGGGCTTTTACCGGCTTTGGATGGCCGTGCTACACTGGCCGACCAAGATCCTGACCCCGCGGGGCAGGTGCCTTTTCAGTTAACGCCGGAGGTCAGATGCATTGCCCTTTCTGTAGTGCCGTTGATACCAAGGTGATCGATTCCCGTCTGGTGGCAGAAGGCCATCAGGTGCGCCGCCGTCGTGAGTGTCTGCTCTGTCACGAGCGCTTCACTACCTTCGAGATGGCCGAGCTGGTGATGCCCCGCGTCATCAAGTCCAACGGCTCCCGTGAACCCTTCAACGAAGACAAGCTGCGTGCCGGCATACTGCGGGCACTGGAGAAGCGGCCGGTGAGCATGGAGGCCATCGAGAAGGGGGTCAATCACATCAAGTCCCGCCTGCGGGCCACAGGTGAGCGCGAAGTCGCCTCCCAGCTGGTGGGCAACCTGGTGATGGATGAGCTCAAGGGCCTGGACAAGGTCGCCTATATCCGCTTTGCCTCCGTCTATCGCAGCTTCGAAGACATTCGTGAATTTGGCGAAGAGATCGCCAAGCTGGAGAAGTAACGCTGTCGGGTGGGCAAGCTGATATCCGCTTCGTTTCCACCTATCGCGGCGTCGAAGAGATTCACCTTGTTTATGGCAAGAGGCGGCGAAGAGAGGGCGACGTTGGAGAAACAAGCTTCCCCAACGTCCGATCACGCTGCGCTAATCGAACCTGCAACGCCCATTTTCTCGCTTTGAACGGGAGCTCAGATGTTTAGTCAAGATGATTACCAATGGATGAGTCGGGCCCTCGAACTGGCCCGCCGCGGCCGCTATACCACGGCGCCCAACCCCTGCGTCGGTGCCGTGCTGGTGAAAGCCGGCGTTGTGGTCGGTGAGGGGTGGCACAAGCGTGCCGGCGAACCCCATGCCGAGGTCTATGCCCTGCATGCCGCCGGTGAACAGGCCCGTGGCGCCACCGCCTATGTGACCCTGGAGCCCTGTTCCCACTATGGCCGTACCCCGCCCTGCGCCGAGGCGCTGATCAAGGCCGGGGTGACCCGGGTGGTGGCCGCCATGGTCGATCCCAATCCAGAGGTGGGCGGACGCGGGCTGCGCATGTTGTCTGAGGCCGGCATCAAGACCGACTTCGGCCTGCTCAGCGCCGAGGCCGAGGCACTCAATCCGGGCTTCTTCAAGCGGATGCGCACCGCTTTCCCACAGGTGACGGTCAAGCTCGGCGCCAGCCTGGATGGCCGCACCGCCATGGCAAGCGGCGAGAGCCAGTGGATAACGGGTCCCCTGGCCCGTGCCGATGTGCAGCGACTGCGGGCCCGTCACGATGCCGTGCTCTCCAGCGCCGAAACCGTGCTGGCCGATGGTGCCTCGCTGACCGTACGCTGGGACGAGCTGCCCCCCTCGGTCAAGGCCAGCTACCCCAAAGAGACGTTGCGCCAGCCGCTGCGGGTCATAGTCGACTCGCAAAACCGGCTCACCCCGGACCTGCCGCTGTTCCAGAGCACAGGCCCTGTCTTGCTGGCCCGTCACAAGGCGACCGGCGACTGGCCGGCCTGGGTGCAGCAACTGGAGCTGCCGCTGCTGGATGGCAAGCTGGATCTGGTCAGTCTCTTCATGCTGCTGGCCAAGCAGCACATCAACTCGGTGCTGGTGGAGGCGGGGCCGCGGCTGTGTGGCGCCCTGTTGAACAAGGGGCTGGTGGATGAGCTGGTGCTCTACCAGGCACCCAGACTGATGGGGGATGAGGGGCGTGGTCTGTTCCATCTGCCCGAACTCACCCGGCTGTTCCAGGCACCCAAGCTCAACATCAAGGATGTGCGGCTGGTGGGGCAGGACATTCGCATCACGGCGAAAATAGCCTGATTTTTCAATGTTTATCTGGGGCCTGCCCGGCCCCGTCATCAGCAAGGTGATCTGCATGTTTACCGGAATTATCGAAGCTGTGGGCACCCTGGCCGAGCTGCGTCGGCAGGGTGAAGACATGGTTCTCACAGTCCAGGCCCCGACCCTGGATTTCAGTGACGTCAAACTGGGTGACTCCATCGCTACCAACGGTGTCTGCCTGACTGTGATTGGCCTTGGCGACCAGCGCTACAGCGCCGATGTGTCGCTGGAGACCCTGTCGTGCACCGGCTTTGCCACGGCCAAGGTGGGCGATCCCGTCAATCTGGAGAAGGCGCTGATGCCCAGCTCCCGCTTGGGCGGCCATCTGGTCTCCGGTCATGTGGACGGAGTGGGGGAGGTGAAGAGCAAGTCCAGCAGCGGCCGCGCCATCGAATACTGGATCAAGGCGCCAGGGTCGCTCTCCCGCTACATAGCGGAGAAGGGCTCGATCGCGGTGGACGGCATCAGCCTGACGGTCAACGCCGTGCAGGGGGACTTGTTCCGCCTGACCATAGTGCCCCACACGGCGCAGGAGACCACCATAGCGCGCTGGAAACCGGGCCATAGCGTGAATCTCGAGGTGGATCAGATAGCCCGCTATCTGGAGCGACTGATGCAAGGCAAGGCCCATGACAGCTCGTCATCGACCCTGACGCTGGAAAAGCTGACCCAGTCCGGCTTCCTGTAACGGCCGATGCCGCGGGAAAAACGCTTTTCTGTGATCCCGCTCCGATTGAAATGGGGCCTTGTGCCCCCATCTAGAGCAGAATAATCCTGTATCAAGTCGAGCCGGCAGGCTCAATCCCCGAAGCATGTTGATGGAGTAACCCATGGCGCTGAGCACAACCCAGGAAATCATTGCCGATATCAAGGCTGGCAAGATGGTGATCCTGATGGATGACGAAGACAGGGAGAACGAAGGGGACCTCATCATGGCCGCCTCCTGTGTCCGCCCGGAGGATATCAACTTCATGGCCCGCTATGGCCGTGGTCTCATCTGCCTGACCCTGACCCGGGATCGCTGCAAGCAACTGGCGTTGCCGCTGATGGTTGATCGCAACAATGCCCAGTTCTCCACCGCCTTCACCGTCACCATAGAAGCGGCCGAAGGGGTGACCACAGGCATCTCGGCTGCCGATCGCGCCGTCACGGTACAGGCGGCGGTGGCGCCCAATGCCAAGGCTGCCGATCTGGTGCAGCCGGGCCACATATTCCCGTTGATGGCGCAGGATGGCGGCGTGCTGACCCGTGCCGGTCACACCGAAGCGGGCTGCGATCTGGCCCGTCTTGCAGGCTACGAGGCGGCCTCCGTCATCGTCGAGATCCTCAACGAGGATGGCACCATGGCGCGCCGTCCTGACTTGGAGATCTTCGCCGAGCAGCACGGCATCAAGCTTGGCACCATCGCCGACCTTATCGAATACCGCAACCAGCACGAGACCACGGTCGAGAAGGTGGCCGAGTGCAAGCTGCCTACCGAATACGGCGAGTTCGACCTCATCACCTTCCGCGACACCATAGACAACCAGGTGCACTTTGCCCTGAAGAAAGGCGAAGTACAGGCCGAGCAGCCGACCCTGGTGCGGGTCCATCTGCACGACGTGCTGAGCGATCTGCTGTTGACCGACCGTCACGCCGCCCGCAGCTGGCCGTTGCCCAAGTCCATGGCCCGCATCGCTCAGGAAGGTGGCGTGCTGGTGATCCTGGGGGCCGAGGCCCACGGCGAGGAGCTGCTGGCCCGGGTCAAGGGCTTTGAAGCTGCCGACAAGGGGCTGCAACCGGAAGGGGCCAAGTGGCAGGGCACCTCGCGCCGGGTCGGCGTGGGCTCCCAGATCCTCAAGACGCTGGGGGTCGGCAAGATGCGGCTGTTGAGCTCGCCGAAGAAATACCACGCCCTCGGCGGTTTCGGCCTGGAAGTGGTGGAATACGTCGGCGAATAAGCGCGTCGTCCGAATGACATTGAGATCATGGCCGCCCGTTGCGGCCATGGTTTTTGTCGTGGGTCTGTTGTGCTAGAATGTGCGCACTTTTGACTCCGGCCCCTTTTGATTGCACAGATACAGGATTTCCAATGAAGGTTATCGAAGGAAATATCGCCGCTCCTGAGGCGCGCGTTGCTATTGTCGTTGCCCGTTTCAACAGCTTCATCAACGAAAGCCTGGTGGACGGTGCTGTGGACGTGCTGAAGCGTCAAGGCCAGATCCAGGACAGCAATCTGACCCTGGTGCGCGTGCCGGGCGCCGTCGAAATCCCCCTGGCAGCCAAAAAGCTGGCCAAGAGTGGTCAATACGACGCCATAGTCGCGCTGGGCACCGTCATCCGTGGTGGCACCTACCACTTCGAGCTGGTGGCGAGCGAGAACGGCAAGGGCCTGGCCCAGGTAATGATGGAATATGAAATTCCGGTTGCCTTCGGCGTACTGACCACAGAAAACATTGAACAAGCCATCGAGCGCGCCGGTACCAAGGCGGGTAACAAGGGTGCAGAGGCTGCACTGAGCGCGCTCGAAATGATCAACGTCCTGAAACAGCTGGACGTGTAACGAGGAGAAGTACATTGAAACCGTCCGAGCGCCGTAAAGCCCGCCATTGCGCCACCCAGGCCATCTACCAGTGGCAGATGACCAGGGCCAACGTGGGCGACATCGAAGAGCAGTTCAAGATAGATCAGGACACCAAGGGTGTGGACCTGAACTATTTCCGCGATCTGCTGTTCGGGGTAGCCCTCCACTGCAACGAGCTGGACAAGGTGTTTTCCCCTTTCCTCTCCCGTCCGCTGGAAGAAGTGGACATGGTGGACAAGGCGATCCTGCGTCTGGCGACCTATGAGCTGACCCGTCGTGATGATGTGCCGCCGCGTGTGGTGATCAACGAAGCGATCGAGTTGGCCAAGGCCTTTGCTGCCGATGACAGCCACAAGTTTGTCAACGGTGTACTGGACAAGGTGATCAAGACGCTGGCCAAGCGTTGATCCTGCTGTCCGTCAGCATTAAGAGAGGAGCCAGCCTAACCGCTGGCTTTTTACTGTATGGGTGAATTTGAGCTGATTGATAAGTACTTCAAGGTCCCCCACGCCCGCAAGGACGTGGTGATGGGCCCTGGAGATGACTGCGCCCTGTTGACCCTGCCGGCCGATACTCAGCTGGCGGTGAGCACGGATACCCTGGTGAGCGGCGTCCACTTCTTCCCCGACATGGATCCGGTGGATCTCGGCTACAAGGCACTGGCGGTCAATCTGTCCGACCTTGCCGCCATGGGCGCCGAGCCGCGCTGGGTGTCGCTGGCACTGACGCTGCCGGCCATCAACGAACCCTGGGTCGCCGGCTTTGCCGAAGGCTTTCTCGAACTGGCCGAATACTACAACGTGGCGCTGGTGGGTGGGGACATGACCCGCGGCCCGCTCTCCATCACAGTCTCGGTGAAGGGATCCGTCCCCGCCGGTCGCGCCCTGATGCGCAGCGGTGCCAAGGCCGGCGACGGCATCTATGTCACCGGCACCCTGGGGGATGCCGCCCTGGCGCTCTCCCATCTGCTCGGCAAGCGCAGCCTCAACGAGAACCAGCTGGCCGCCGTGCTGCCACGGCTCGATCATCCCCATCCCCGCATTCTGGCAGGGCAGGCCCTGCGCGGGCTGGCGAGCAGTGCGCTGGATCTCTCCGACGGGCTTTCCTCGGATCTCGGCCATATCCTCAAGGCCTCCGGGGTGCGGGCCCAGATCGATCTCGGCCTGCTGCCCCTCTCGCCCGTGCTGCAGGATGCGGTGCCCGAGCAGGATGCCTGGCAGCTGGCGCTGGCCGGTGGCGATGACTACGAGCTCTGTTTCACGGTGCCGGAGGAGTATCGCGGCGCGCTGGATACGGCGCTGGCCAACTGTGGCGTCAAGTTCACCCGCATCGGCCGCATCGTAGCGGGCGAGGTGGGCATCGACTACCTGAGAGGCGAGCAAGTGGTTGAACTGCAACTGAAAGGGTGGGATCACTTCGCATGAGCTTGTTCAGGATAAAGCCCGAGCTGACACGACTGAACCTGAAGCACCCGCTGCACTTGCTGGCGGTGGGGTTTGGCTCCGGTCTCTCCCCCAGGGCGCCGGGCACCATGGGGACGCTGGTCGCCATTCCGCTCTATCTGCTGGTGAGCGGTCTGCCGACGCCCTGGTTCATCGCCCTGCTGGCGGTGGGGTTCGTGGCGGGCATTCGTATCTGCCAGAGTGCCACCGATGCCATCGGCATGCCGGATCACGGTGCCATCGTCTGGGACGAGGTGATAGGTTTTGGCGTGACCATGATAGCGGCGCCAGCCGGTTGGCAGTGGGTGCTGGCCGGCTTCGTGCTGTTCCGGCTGTTCGATGTGTTCAAGCCCTGGCCCATCTCCTGGTTCGATCGCCGCATTCACGGCGGACTCGGCATCATGCTGGACGATCTCATCGCCGGCCTGTTCGCCCTGTTTTGTATGCAATTGCTGGCATACTGGCTGGGGTGAATCTCCCCGCAAGGGGGATCGCCAGCCTGGCATCCCCCTATATAGCTCTGTTTAGTTTTCATTCATCGGCATATGCTGCCGTTAAAAAATCATTTCACATAAATATTCACTACTCATTCGAAGCTTAATGCTATTGTACCAATAGTGATTATTCCCGCCTGTTGCGTCTTTGTTGAAAGTAAAAGCACTAAAAAATCTTGATGGTGGTCATATAGTCTAGTTATGTGACACAAGTCATCATTTATGACTGCTGCAATGGCCACTGACTGAGCAAAGTATTGCGAAATTGTATAACCCGATCATTTACACTCGCGGTCAAACCGTCTAAGTTACTCGCGGGTTATTCCAAAAAAATGCAAAAAACCCGCCCGGATCGCTGGTTTCGCTGCCTCATGGATTGAGCGTTTATTACTCAGAAAAGCACTCAAGATCAGTACTCAAGGCACAACTGGCATCTGCGGCCGATTTACGGACGAATTATTTGGGACGGATGTCCCCCGCAGAGGTAAACATGTCCTTGCTCGAAGTGAAAAACTTGCGGATCGAGTACCCCTCCCGCTATGGGGTGCTGGCCGCGGTCAAAGATCTCTCTTTGTGTGTCGAAAAAGGGGAGATCGTCGGTGTGGTGGGCGAATCTGGCGCCGGTAAATCCACCATAGGCAATGCCGTCATCGATCTGCTGAGCCCGCCGGGCCGCATCGCCCGTGGTGACATCTATCTCAACGGCGAACTCATCTCCGGCAAGAGCCAGAACGAGATGCGGGCCATCCGTGGTTCCCGCATCGGTTTCATCTTCCAGGATCCCATGACCTCCCTCAATCCGCTGTTCACCGTTGAACAGCAACTGATGGAGACCATACTGGCCAATACCAAGCTCTCTCGCGATGCCGCCTTTGCCAAGGCGCTCGAGCTGATGGGCGCGGTCGGGATCCCGCAGCCCGAGCTGCGTATCAAGCAGTATCCGCACCAGTTTTCCGGCGGCATGCGCCAGCGGGTGGTCATCGCCATCGCGTTGTCGTGCGATCCCGAGCTCATCATCGCCGATGAGCCGACCACGGCCCTCGACGTCTCCATTCAGGATCAGATCCTCCAGCTCATCCGCAACCTCTGCAAAGAGCGCCAGGTGGGCTGCATGCTGGTGACCCACGACATGGGTGTGGTCTCCAACGTCACCGACAAGGTGGCGGTCATGTATCGCGGCGATCTGGTGGAGTTCGGTACCACCGAACAGGTGCTGGGTCGCCCCACTCACCCTTATACCCGCAGTCTCATCTCGGCTGTGCCCCGCTCGGACGTCAAGCTGGTGCGCTTCCCGCTGGTCTCCTATATCGAGGATGCCAGTGCGCCGGATACCAATATCGATCTCAAGACCCACTGGCTCGGCCAGAGTCAGGATGAGCGCACCTACGAGGGGGCCCTGCTGCGGGTGGAGAACGTGGATCTGAGGTTCGTCACCAAGGACTCCATCTTCCCGAGCCGCCGCCAGTATGTGCGCGCCTGCAACAACATCAGCTTCGAGATCTTCGAAGGGGAAACCTTCGGTCTGGTGGGGGAGTCGGGTTCCGGCAAATCCACCATAGCCCGTGCCATCACAGGCCTCTATCCGCCCGATACCGGCAAGATCTTCTTCGAGGGGATCGATCTGACGGCTCTGAAAGGGGAGCACGAGCGCCGTCCGCTGCGCCGCCAGATGCAGATGGTGTTCCAGAACCCTTACTCCTCGATGAACCCGCGCATGAAGGTGCGTGACATCATCGCCGAGCCCATCCGCTTCCATAAGCTGGCAGGCAGCGAGAGCCAGATCGAGGGCATCGTCAACGATCTGCTCGATCACGTGGGGCTCGGCCGCGGTGCCGGGGTCAAGTATCCCCACGAGTTCTCCGGCGGTCAGCGTCAGCGCATCTCCATCGCCCGTGCCCTGGCGACCCGGCCGCGCTTCCTCATCTGCGACGAGCCTACCTCGGCGCTGGATGTCTCGGTACAGGCTCAGATCCTCAACCTGCTCAAGGATCTGCAGCAGGAGCTCGGGCTAACCATGCTGTTCATCAGTCACGATCTGCCGGTGATCCGCCAGATGTGTGATCGCATCGGCGTGATGCAGCACGGTCATCTGGTGGAAGTGGCCGAGACCGAAAAACTGTTTACCAATGCCGAGCATGAGTACAGCCGCAAGCTGATCTCGCTGATGCCGGAGTTCAAGGGAATGTCCCGCGAGGGGCTGGAAATCGCAAGCTAGGAAAGAGCCGGCTCGCCGGTCTGCTTGTCACAAAAAGTGTCAATAAAAAGCCAAAAGCATGGAGAAAGACATGAAGAAAGGATTATCCAAGATTGCCATGGCGCTGTTCGCCGCGGGTCTCGCGTTTAACGTCTCTGCCGCCGACATCACAGTGGCCGTTGCCTCCGACGCCACCTCGCTGGATCCGCAGGAGCAGCTCTCCGGTCAGACCCTGGAGATGTCTCACCTGGTGTTCGATCCCCTGATGCGTTACACCCAGGATCTGAAGTTCGAGCCGCGTCTGGCCGAGAAGTTTGAACGTATCGACGACAAGACGGTGCGTTTCCACCTGCGCAAGGGCGTCAAGTTCCACTCCGGCAATGATTTCACCGCCGATGACGTGGTGTGGACCGTCAACCGCCTGAAGGCCTCTCCCGACTTCAAGGCCATCTTCGACCCCATCGCCGAAGTGAAGAAGGTCGATGATCTGACCGTCGATCTGATCACCGCCAAGCCGTTCCCGCTGGTGCTGCAGACCGTCACCTATATCTTCCCGATGGACTCCAAGTTCTACACCGGCAAGGATGAAACCGGTAAAGACAAGGCCGAGATCGTCAAGAACGGCAGCTCCTATGCCTCCACCCATGTTTCCGGTACAGGTCCGTTCAGCGTCAAGTTCCGCGAGCAGGGCGTCAAGCTGGAATACGTGCGCAACGCCAACTACTGGGACAAGGCTTCCAAGGGCAACGTTCAGAACCTGACCGTGGTACCGATCAAGGAAGACGCCACCCGTGTGGCCGCCCTGCTGGGCGGTGACGTGGACATGATCTACCCGGTTGCTCCGAACGATCTGGAGCGCGTGAAGAATGGCAAGGATTCCCAACTGGTGACCCTGTCCGGTACCCGCGCCATCATCATAGAGCTGAACCAGAACACCAACCCGGCTCTGAAAGACAAGCGCGTGCGTCAGGCGATCAACCTGGCCATCAACGAAGTCGGCATAGTCGACAAGATCAACAAAGGCTTCGGCACCCCGGCCGGCCAGCTGAGCCCGAAAGGCTATGCCGGTCACAACGAGGCGCTCAAGCCCCAGTATGATCTGGCCAAGGCCAAGCAGCTGATGAAGGAAGCCGGTTTCGAGCAGGGCTTCAAGATGAGCTTCATCTCCCCGGCTGCCCGCTACGTCAACGACGTCAAGATTGCCCAGGCTGTCTCCGCCATGCTGTCCAAGATCAACATCAAGGTCGATCTGAAGACCATGCCGGTGGCCCAGTACTGGCCCGAGTTTGACAAGTGTGCGGCAGACATGCAGCTGATCGGCTGGCACTCAGACACCGAAGACAGTGCGAACTTCTTCGAGTTCCTGACCTTCACCAAGGATGCCAAGACCGGCATGGGTCAGTACAACTGCGGCGGTTATGCCAACGCAGAGGCTGACAAGCTGGTCGAGCAGGCCAACGCCGAAACCGATCCGGCCAAGCGTGCCGCCATCCTGCAGAAGGTGGAAGCCATGCTGATCGACGACGCCGCCTATGTGCCGTTGCACTGGGAAGACCTGGCCTATGGCGCCAAGAAAAACGTCGACATCAAGCCAGTGGTCAACGTGATGAACTTCCCTTACCTGGGTGACCTGGTGGTCAACAAGTAAGCAGGGTCGTAAAGAAGGACCTGGCGGGGGCAGCCATGGGCGCCCCCGCCATTAACAGAAGCCTGTGCCAAGACACAGGCCACGTAGAAGGACAAGCATGTTTACATTCCTGCTGAAACGGTTCTATCAGGCCGTGATAGTGATGTTCGTCATCAGCCTGGTCGCCTTCTCCATCCAGGACAACCTGGGGGATCCGCTGCGCGAGCTGGTGGGACAATCCGTCTCCGAGTCCGTGCGCCATGAGTTGCGCGAAAAGATGGGCCTTAACGATCCCTTTTTGGTGAAATACAGCCGCTTCTTGCAAAATGCAGTGCAAGGGGATCTGGGCACCTCCTACTTCTTCAAGCGACCCGCTCTCGAGGTGATACTCGACAAGCTGGTGGCTACCCTTGAGCTGGTCTTTGCCGCTGCACTGATCATCGTCGCCGTCTCCATTCCGCTGGGGGTTTACTCGGCGATAAGGCCACGCAGCTTCCTGACCAAGCTCATCATGGCGGTGAGCAGCATCGGCATCTCGATCCCTGTCTTCCTGACGGCGATCATGCTGATGTATCTGTTCTCCATCCAGCTCGGCTGGCTGCCGGCCTATGGCCGTGGCGAGACCCTTAACCTGCTGGGCTGGGAGTCGGGCTTCTTCACCTGGGATGGCATCAAGCACCTGATCCTGCCCGCGGTGTCGCTCTCCTCCATCATGCTGCCGCTGTTCATCCGGCTGGTGCGCTCCGAGATGCTGGAGCAGCTCTCTTCCGAATACGTCAAGTTCGCCCGTGCCAAGGGACTGGACAACAACAAGGTCTACTACCAGCACGCTCTGAAGAACACCATGCTGCCGGTCATTACCGTCGGTGGCGTGCAGATCGGCACCATGGTTGCCTACACCATCTTGACCGAGAGCGTGTTCCAGTGGCCGGGGACGGGTTTCCTGTTCCTCGAGGCGATCCACAGGGTTGATACCCCGCTGATCACCGCCTACGTCATCTTCGTCGGCCTGATCTTCGTGGTGACCAATACCTTGGTCGACCTGCTCTACGGGTTCATCAACCCGACCGTCAACCTGACTGCCAAGGGGTAACAGATGACTGACGCTGTGACTGTGAGCCGCTGTTTGACATGGCGCAACCACGCGGGTCTTGCCATCAACCCGGCTATCTACCTGGCTACGAAGGGGTAAGCATGAGTAACGCAGTAACTGCAAGCCCAAGCCGTTGGGCACGTTTTAAAAATTCCGATATCGTCTACTACTTCCTGCGCGATAAAGTCGCCATGTTCAGCTTCGCCGTGTTCGTGGTGTTCGTGCTGGCCGCGCTGCTGGCACCCTGGCTGGCGCCGCACAACGTCTACGATCAGACCAGCTTCGATCTGATGGATGCCGAGCTGCCGCCCTCCTGGCTGGAAGGGGGCGAGGAGCGCTTCTGGCTCGGCACCGACAACCAGGGCCGCGACATCTGGAGCACCATCCTCTATGGTGCCCGCATCTCGTTGACCATAGGGCTGTTTGCGGTGGGGCTGCAACTGGTGCTCGGCATCGTCATTGGCCTTATCGCCGGTTACTTCGGTGGCCGCATCGACAACCTGCTGATGCGCTTCGCCGATGTGCAGCTGTCGTTCTCCACCATGATGGTGGCCATCATCATCTCCGCCATCTTCCAGGCCAGTTTTGGCTCCGAGGTTTACTCCGAATTTGCCATCGTCATGCTGGTGGTGATCATCGGCATCGCCGAGTGGCCGCAGTACGCCCGTACCGTGCGTGCCTCTGTGCTGGCGGAGAAGAAGAAGGAGTATGTGGAAGCGGCGCAGGTGATGGGGTTCCGTGCCCCACGCATCATGTTCCGCCACATTCTGCCGAACTGTCTGTCACCCATCCTGGTCATCTCCACGGTGCAGGTGGCCAACGCCATCATGAGCGAGGCGGCACTCTCCTTCCTCGGATTGGGAATGCCGGTGGATCAGCCATCGCTGGGCTCTCTCATCAGCGTCGGCTTCAACTACATCTTCTCCGGCTCCTGGTGGATCACCGCCTTCCCGGGCATCTGTCTGGTGGTGCTGGTGCTGGTCATCAACCTGCTGGGCGACTGGCTGCGGGATGTGTTCAACCCCAAGATCTACAAAGGCTGATAAAAACCTGTCCTCACACTTACTGCGAGGGCGTGATCAAGGCTCATGTGCTGCTCGGAATCCTCACGTATGTCTATACGCTCCGGTTCCTGCGCTGCTCTTCACCTTGCTGACGCCCTTCTCGCGACAGTGTGTGCACAGGTTTGAAATAATGGATAACAAGAAGGGCGCCATCAGGCGCCCTTCTTTATTTGCTAGTCAACGTGCCTGATCAGGCCAGCAGCCAGGTTTCGATGCTGGCTTGAATACCAGTGCTGTCGAGTCCCAGCAGTGCGTAGATCTCCTCCTGGGTGCCTTGCTCCACGAAGCGATCCGGCAGGCCCAGATTGAGCACCGGCTTGCACTGTTTGCTGCGCATCAGCAGCTCGTTCACCGCAGAGCCGGCGCCGCCCATGATGGCGTTGTCCTCTATGGTCACGAACTGGTCGTGGCTGGCGGCCAAGGAGAGCACCAGCGCCTCATCCATCGGCTTGACGAAGCGCATGTCCACCAGAGTGGCGTCGAGCGCCTCGGCGGCGGCCCTGGCCTGTTGCAGCAGGGTGCCGAACGCCAGTATGGCGGTGCCCTTGCCCTCGCGAATGACACGGCCCTTGCCGAGCGCCAGCGCCTGCATCTCGGTCTGCACCTCGATGCCTGTGCCGCTGCCGCGGGGGTAGCGCACCGCCGCAGGCTGGTTGCACTGATAGCCGGTGTAGAGCATCTGGCGACACTCGTTCTCGTCGGACGGCGTCATCACCACCATATTGGGCACGGTGCGCAGGAAGCTGATGTCGAACGCCCCCTGATGGGTCGGGCCATCGGCGCCCACCAGACCGGCCCGGTCGATGGCGAACAGCACAGGCAGTTCCTGCAGCGCCACGTCGTGGATCAACTGGTCATAGGCGCGCTGCAGGAAGCTCGAATAGATGGCGACCACCGGCTTCTTGTCGGCGATGGCGAGGCCGGCGGCGAAGGTGACCGCATGCTGCTCGGCGATGGCCACGTCGAAGTAGCGATCCGGATACTGCTGGCTGAATTTGACCAGCCCTGAGCCCTCGCGCATGGCGGGGGTGATGCCGACCAGCTTCTCGTCTTTTGCCGCCATGTCGCACAGCCACTGGCCGAAGATGGCGGAGAAGCTCGGCTTGCCGCCGCTTGCCTTGGGCAGGGTGCACTCGTCCGGATTGAACTTGGGCACGCCGTGATAACCGATAGGGTCTTTCTCGGCAGGCTCGTAGCCCTTGCCCTTCTTGGTCTTGACATGCAGCAGCTGGGGTCCCTTGAGGTTGCGCATGTTGCGCAGTGTCTCGACCAGGGCGTTGATGTCGTGGCCGTCGATGGGGCCTATGTAGTTGAAGCCGAACTCTTCGAACAGGGTGCCGGGCACCACCATGCCCTTGAGATGCTCCTCGGCCCGCTTGGCCAGCTCCTTGACCGGCGGCAGACCCGCCAGCACCTTCTTGCCACCCTCGCGTATGGTGGTGTAGAGCTTGCCCGACATGATGCGGGCCAGGTGGTTGTTGAGCGCCCCGACATTCTCGGAGATGGACATCTCGTTGTCGTTGAGCACCACCAGCATGTCCTTGTGGACATCGCCGGCGTGATTGAGCGCCTCGAAGGCCATGCCGGCCGTGATGGCGCCGTCACCTATCACCGCTACCACCTTGCGACCCAGACCCTCGCTCTCGGCGGCGACCGCCATGCCGAGTGCCGCACCTATGGAGGTGCTGGAGTGGCCAACCGAGAGCACGTCATATTCGCTCTCGCCACGCCAGGGGAAGGGGTGCAGGCCGTCTTTCTGGCGGATGCTCTGCATACGGTCGCGACGACCGGTCAGGATCTTGTGGGGATAGGCCTGATGGCCCACATCCCACACTAGTCGATCGAACGGCGTGTTGTAGACGTAGTGCAGCGCCACCGTCAGTTCGACTGTGCCGAGCCCGGAGGCGAGATGACCACTGGAGCGGCTCACCGAACGCAGCAGATATTCGCGCAGTTCGTCGCACAGTACGGGCAGTCGCTCGAAGGGCAGGGATCGCAACTCGACCGGCGTATCCGCGAGGGCCAGGTTGGGGAAATTACTTATATCAACGCTCATATTGTTACTGTTATCCAGCGTTTAGTGGGTTCGCTCGATGATGTAATCGGCAAACGCTTCCAGAATGTCGGTATTGTAGGGCAAAGATTGCAAGGCTGTTAAGGCTTTACCGTGCAGTTCGCGAGCCAGCTCACGGGCATTGTCGAGTCCGAGCAGCGCCGGATAGGTACTTTTTTCCAACGCTAGATCCGAGCCTTGCCGCTTGCCCAGGGTAGCGGTATCGCCCGTGATGTCGAGGATGTCATCCTGCACCTGGAAGGCGAGACCGATGGCTGCCGCGTAGCGTTGCAGCACCGCCAAGGTGGTGGCGTCCACGTCGGGCTTGCACAGGGCACCCAGTGCCACGGCGCATTCGATCAGGGCCCCGGTCTTGTGGCGATGCACCTGCTCCAGCTCGGGCAGGCTGATCTGGCGCCCTTCGGCCTGCAGATCCAGCGCCTGACCACCACACATGCCAAGGTAGCCGGAGGCGTGGGCCAGGGCGCTCAGCATCCGCACCCGGTTGGCCATCAGGGCGGCCGGCATGGGGTGATCGGCCAGAATGGCGAAGGCCAGGGTCTGCAGGGCATCGCCGGCCAGGATGGCGGTGCCTTCGTCAAATGCCTTGTGCACGGTCGGCTGGCCGCGACGCAAGTCGTCGTTGTCCATGGCGGGCAGATCGTCGTGCAGCAATGAGTAGGCGTGGATGCACTCCACCGCGGCGGCGGGGCCATCCAGCAGCTCGCTCTTGACACCCAGCATCTCGCCTACGGCGTAGACCAGGAAGGGGCGCACCCGCTTGCCGCCGAGCAGCAGGCCGTAGCGCATGGCATCGCGCAGACGCGGGGCCATGGCGGGCAAGGATTCAAGTTGTGCAGACAGGCAGTCGTCAATACGTTGACGATGCAAACGGGAAAAATCGTCCAGCGTCACTCACTCCTCTCCTTGCTCTGGCTGGAAGGGGACCGCTTGCTCTGTGCCATCGGCCTGAGTCAGCAGGATCTGGATCTTCTGTTCGGCCTGTTCCAGCTTCTGCTGGCCGGCCCGCACCAGGTGGACACCCTGTTCGAACTGCTTGAGCGCTTCTTCCAGCGGTAAGGAACCTTGTTCCAGTTGATGAACTATGGTTTCCAGCTCTTCCAGAGTGGCATCAAAACTCAGGCGGTCGATTTTTTTACTGGCCATGTCCATCCTCGGGGATTGAAAAAAACGGCTTATCTTAACATCGACGGCGGGCAGGGGGGAGGCTGAAAAGTGCGGTCGGCTTAAACTCTCGGAAAAGTGGCCGATAATAAGCCATCTTGTGAACTAGGAAAAACGTGGTGGCCCTTGCCGCTGATGAGCCAATAGCAGAAAATTCAACAAACTGCAGATACAACGAATTTCAGCTGACAGGAGTAGGGATGTGGATCTAGGTAGTCTGATTGGCATAGTGCTGGGATTTGGGGTCGTGGTGTACGGCATGTTGCTGGGTGGCCCCATGAGCATGTATGTGGATATGCCTTCGGTCTATATCACCATACTGGGTTCCCTCTTTATCTGCATGATGAAGTTCAACATCGGTCAGTTCCTGATGGCGTTCAAGGTGGCCGGCAAGGCATTCATCTACAAGGGCGACAAGCTGGATGACCTCATCATCAAGGCGGTTGAACTGGCCGATGCGGCCCGTAAAGGGGGCTTTTTGGCGCTGGAAGCCGCTGAAGTGCCGAATGCCTTTATGAAAAAAGGCATCGACATGCTGGTGGACGGGCACGATGCCGATGTCATCCGCGGCGTGATGGAGAAGGACATTGAGCTCACCGCCGAACGGCATGTCATCGCCATCAAGGTGTTTCGCGCGCTCGGGGATCTGGGGCCCGCCATGGGCATGATAGGCACGCTGGTGGGGTTGGTTGCCATGCTGGCCAACATGAGCGATCCCAAATCCATAGGCCCGGCCATGGCGGTGGCCTTGCTCACCACACTGTATGGCGCCATCGAGGCCAACATGATTGCTATCCCCATCGCCGACAAGCTGGAGCTGCGCAGCGGTGAAGAGCAGCTGAGCCGCTGTCTGGTGCTGGACGCCATCATGGGCATTCAGGATGGCCAGAACCCGCGGGTGATCCAGTCCATGCTGCAAAATTACCTGAACCAGTCCAAACGCAACAATGGCAGCGAGTAATCCCCATGGCTAAGTGCAAGTGTCCGCCACCTGGTCTGCCCGGTTACATGGGCACCTTCGCCGATCTGATGTCGCTGTTGATGTGCTTCTTCGTGCTGCTGCTCTCCTTCGCCGAGATGGATGTGCAGAAGTTCAAGCAGATCGCCGGCTCCATGGAGAAGGCGTTCGGGGTGCAGAATATTCTGGAGGTCAAAGACATTCCCAAGGGGACGTCCGTCGTTGCCCTCGAGTTCAGGCCGGGCCGCCCCGAGCCGACCCCCATAGACACCATCATGCAGCAGACCATTGACATGACCCAGACAGAGCTGGATTTCCAGCCCGGTGATGCCGATCAGGCCGGGGGTCATGACAAGAGCGAAGACAAGCTGGTGGGGGGCGACACCCGGCAGGAGGCGCAGAAACAGCAGGAGCAGTCCAATGCCCTGGCCAAGGAGCTGGCGGAGCAGATGAAGGCCCAGATCCAGGATGGTGCCATCGAAGTGGAGGCGCTGGGTCAGCAGATCATCATACGGATCCGCGAGAAGGCCGCCTTCCCGGCTGGTTCCGCCTTCCTGCAGCCCCAGTTCTGGCCCGTGGTGCGCAAGGTGGCGACTCTGCTCAAGGATGTACCGGGGGAGATCACCATCTCGGGTCATACCGATGATGTGGCCACCGAAGATGAGCTGTTTCAGTCCAACTGGGAGCTCTCTTCCCAGCGCGCGGTGGCGGTGGCCCATCAGATGATCAAGGTCCCCGGCTTCGACGGCGGGCGACTGGTGGTGCAGGGCATGGCCGATTCCCAGCCGCTGGTGCCGAACACCACCCCGGAAAACCGGCGCATGAACCGGCGGGTGGAGATCGCCATCATGCAGGGCAAGCCGACAGTATCGGCCCCAATCGGCGTCTCTGAGCAGAAGTAGTGTCGATGGCAAAGCGCGATCCCGCTCGCAGGGACTGACATGGATTTTGTGCCGGCTTCATATTAAGATGCCTCATCCGAACCGATAGCTGCGGCTCTCTTTGATAGCCGCAGCTTCTCTTTTCAAGCAACCCAGGTTTCGACTATGAATCATACTCCGATGACTGTTCGCGGCGCTGAAAAGCTGCGTCAAGAGCTCGACTATCTGAAGAGCGAGCTTCGTCCGCAGATTATCGAAGCGATTGCAGATGCCCGTGAACATGGTGATCTGAAAGAAAATGCCGAGTACCATGCCGCCCGTGAGCAGCAGGGCTTCTGTGAAGGCCGCATTCAGGAAATTGAGAGCAAGCTCTCCAATGCCCAGGTGATCGATGTCACCAAGATTACCAACAATGGTCGCGTCATCTTCGGGGCGACCGTGACCCTGCTGAAAAGCGAGACGGAAGAGGAAGTTGTCTACCGTATCGTGGGTGACGACGAATCTGACATCAAACAGAACATGATTTCAGTGAACTCGCCCATCGCCCGTGCCCTGATCGGCAAGGAAGTGGACGATGTGGCCATCGTCAAGACGCCGGCCGGCGATGTGGAATACGAAGTTCTGGCCGTCGCTTACCTCTGATGTGAGGTGATGCCTGAAACAGGGGAGCCCGGCTCCCCTGTTTGTATTTAGCGGGGCTGGTAAGCCTGGGTGAAGGCGTCCTGATGGCGCTGGAACATCCAGCTGCGCAGTTGCTCAAGATCCGGCTTGGCCATCTGGAAGTGCAGTGCCCAGCCCTGTACTCCATTGCGTTGATGGATGTGCCTGACCAGCTCGGCGCAGAGGGGCAGCGGGGCAAGTTCATGAATGAGCAGGGTGCCGCTGAGGGTGGCGCCGATCGTCAGGCCGGCGGGCAGGCCCTCCACCACCAGTCCGTCCAGCGACAGGCTGTGCACCAGACACTCGGTATCGGCCACTTTCAGGCGTGCCTCTTGGTCGAGGCGCCAGGCGCGCAGATGGGGATAACCCAGCTCCTTGATGACGGGCGCGGCGATGCGCGGTTCGACAAAGCCATCGTCCCCCTGGGTGAAGCGCAGCGGAAAGCGGAGTTGATGCCCGGCGAAGCGGGCTTCGAGCACCAGTTGATCGGCGCGTTGCAGCAGTCCGAGCAAGGGGGTGGCGAGATAACCACTCAGGGATTGTCCGGCGGCCGTCTCCTGACTGCTCCCCAAGTCCCGTAACATGGCCAGTTCATCTTCGGTGAGAATCTGATGGTGATCCATAGCGGGGTGTCCACGAGTATTCATCGCAGGTTAAGGGCCTGGAGACTACTTTGGCAAGCGACTTGGGAAGAAGGGAAATGAAGGAAAGAGCGAGGCTCTTTCCTGTTACTTGCGGGGCAGTTGGATTTTCGGCTCGTTGGCCTGACGGTAGATGGTCAGCACGTGGCCGATGCTCTGTACCTTGACCGCGCCGGTTTCACGGACGATTGCATCCATAACCAGCTGTTTCATCTCACGATCTTCAGACGCAACCTTAACCTTGATCAGCTCGTGGTAGTTCAGGGCCAGATCGATCTCGGCCAGTACGCCTTCGGTCAGACCATGTTGACCCAGCAGGACAACGGGCTTCAGACTGTGGGCAAGGCCCTTGAGGTACTGTTTCTGTTTATTGTTGAGAATCATGGCAATTTCTTCATAAGTCAGGGTTGAAAGGGGCGTATTCTACCCCCACTTAGCCCTTAATACTAATAACCCTTGTGGTTTTTTAAAGTCGACAATCATGACCCAGAAAAAACGTTCCCCCAGCTCAAGCCGCTGGTTAAAAGAACATTTCGACGATCAATACGTCAAAAAAGCCCAGAAGTTGGGGCTGCGTTCCCGCGCTGTTTTCAAGATTGATGAGATCCAGGGCAAGGACAAGTTGCTCCGTACCGGCATGACAGTGGTGGATCTGGGAGCGGCCCCGGGTGGCTGGTCCCAGTTTGCCGTTGAGCAGGTGGGTGACGATGGACGGGTCATCGCGTGTGATATTTTGCCGATGGATCCCATTGCCGGTGTCGATTTCCTGCAAGGGGACTTTCGGGAGGAAACTGTACTCGGCGCCTTGCTGGCCCGTGTCGGTCCGGACAAGGTGGACCTGGTCATGTCTGATATGGCGCCCAATATGAGTGGCACCCAGCAGGTGGATCAGGCCCGCGCCATGTACCTGGTCGAGCTGGCGCTCGACATGTGCAACCAGGTATTGCGCAGTAATGGCAGCTTCGTGGTGAAGGTATTCCAGGGAGAGGGGTTTGATGCCTATCTCAATGAAATTCGTAAACTTTTCTCTGCTGTCAAGATTCGTAAACCAGACTCGTCTCGTGCCCGTTCACGAGAAGTCTACATTGTGGCTACCGGTTTTAAACTGTAGTACCCTAACCTTCATCGTTAACTGTCAGTCTGCGAGGTCATTGATTTGAGTGACATGGCGAAAAACCTAATCCTGTGGCTGGTCATCGCCGTCGTGTTGATGTCGGTGTTCAATAGCTTCAGCCCCAGCGATACCACCAGTCGCCAGCTGGACTATTCCAGCTTCGTTAAAGAAGTGACCCAAGAGCAGATCCGTGAAGTGCGGATGGATGGCAAGGTCATTAATGGCGTCAAGCGCACTGGTGAACGCTTCACCACCATCATACCGGCGCCGGATCCCCAGCTGCTCAACGACATGCTCAATCATAATGTCAAAGTGATGGGCGAGAAGCCGGAAGAGCCGTCTTTGCTGACCTCTATCTTCATCTCCTGGTTCCCGATGCTGTTGCTGATCGGTGTCTGGGTCTTCTTCATGCGTCAGATGCAGGGCGGTGGTGGCAAGGGTGCCATGTCGTTCGGCAAGAGCAAGGCTCGCCTGATGAGTGAAGATCAGATCAAGACCACCTTTGCCGACGTCGCAGGCTGCGATGAGGCCAAGGAAGAGGTGAAAGAGCTGGTCGACTATCTGCGCGATCCGAGCAAGTTCCAGAAACTGGGTGGCAAGATCCCCACCGGCGTACTGCTGGTAGGCCCTCCCGGTACCGGTAAGACCCTGCTGGCCAAGGCCATTGCGGGCGAGGCCAAGGTGCCTTTCTTCACCATCTCGGGTTCCGACTTCGTCGAGATGTTCGTGGGTGTCGGTGCCTCCCGGGTGCGTGACATGTTCGAGCAGGCCAAGAAGTCTTCCCCCTGCATCATCTTCATCGATGAAATCGATGCGGTCGGTCGCCAGCGTGGCGCCGGTCTCGGCGGTGGTCACGATGAGCGTGAGCAGACCCTGAACCAGATGCTGGTCGAAATGGATGGTTTTGAAGGCAATGAAGGCGTCATCGTCATCGCTGCCACCAACCGTCCCGATGTTCTGGACCCTGCCTTGCTGCGTCCGGGCCGTTTCGACCGTCAGGTCGTGGTCGGTCTGCCGGATGTGCGCGGTCGCGAGCAGATCCTGAAGGTGCACATGCGCAAGGTGCCGTTGGCAGATGATGTCAATGCGGCCCTGATTGCCCGTGGTACCCCAGGTTTCTCCGGTGCTGATCTCGCCAACCTGGTCAACGAAGCCGCCCTCTTCTCCGCCCGTGAGAGCCGCCGTGTGGTTTCCATGACCGAATTCGAGAAGGCCAAGGACAAGATCATGATGGGGGCGGAACGTCGCTCCATGGTGATGAGAGACTCCGAGAAGGAGATGACGGCTTACCATGAGGCGGGTCACGCCATCATAGGTCGTCTGGTACCGGATCATGACCCTGTCTACAAGGTCTCCATCATACCGCGCGGTCGTGCGCTGGGTGTGACCATGTACCTGCCAGAGCAGGATCGCTGGAGCCACTCCAAGCAGCACCTGGAGTCCATGATCTCCAGCCTGTACGGCGGTCGTCTGGCGGAAGAGCTGATCTACGGTGCCGAGAAGGTATCGACCGGTGCATCCAACGATATCGAGCGTGCGACCGACATCGCCCGCAAGATGGTTACCCAGTGGGGCATGTCCGAGCGTCTCGGTCCCATGCTCTATGCGGAAGAAGATGGCGAAGTGTTCCTCGGTCGCAGCATGGCCAAGGCCAAGCACATGTCCGATGACACGGCGCGCGTCATCGACGCCGAGGTCAAGCAGGTCATCGATCGCAACTACGCCCGCTCCAAGCAGATCCTGCTGGACAACATGGACGTGTTGCACACCATGAAAGATGCGCTGATGAAGTACGAAACCATCGACGCCAAGCAGATCGACGATCTGATGGCCCGTCGCGAGGTGCGTGCTCCCAGCAACTGGCATGACGAGCACAGCGACACTCCGCAAGGCGGTGCCACTGTCGCGGCGGATGCCAAACCGGCAGTGACCGACGTGGAGCCGGTGGCGGATGTCGACATCGACAAGGCCAACGATCTCCCGGCCAAATAAATCGTGATGATATAAACCCCGGGCTGGTCCCGGGGTTTTTCTTTATGTAAATGGAAGCGAAGATGCAGCTAACCAGCAAGGGGCTCAGCCTCTCCCTCGATCGTCCCCATGTGATGGGGATCCTCAATGTGACACCCGACTCCTTCTCCGATGGCGGCAATTTCAATCAGATTGACCGGGCCATGGCCCATGCTCGCCAGATGATCGCCGACGGAGCAACGCTCATCGACATCGGCGGCGAGTCGACGCGTCCGGGTGCCCCCGACGTGAGCGAGCAGGATGAGCTGGACAGGGTGATCCCCGTGGTCGAGCGGATGGTCGCCGAGCTGGATGTGATGATCTCCCTCGATACCTCCAAGGCTGCCGTGATGCGGGAAGGCTGCAAGGCGGGGGCCCACCTCATCAACGACGTGCGGGCCTTGCTCGAACCCGGCGCCCTGGCCGCCGCCGCAGAAGCTGACGTACCCGTGTGCCTGATGCACATGCAAGGCCAGCCGAGAACCATGCAGGCCGAGCCCCACTATGACGACCTGCTGGGGGAGGTGAGGGCCTTCTTTGACGAGCGTATCGCCGCCTGTCTGGCCGCCGGTATAGGGCGCCAGCAGCTGTTGCTGGATCCGGGCTACGGCTTTGGCAAGACGCTGGCGCACAACTATCAGATGCTGGCCTGGCAGGAGAAGTTGCTCGATTACCAGCTTCCGCTCTTGGTCGGTATGTCGCGAAAGTCTATGATAGGCAACCTGCTCGGCCGCTCGGTTGATGAACGGCTGGCCGGCAGTCTGGCCTGTGCGCTCATCGGGATGCAGCGTGGCGCCCGTATCATCCGGGTGCACGATGTGCGAGAGACCATGGATGCCCTGCGCGCCGGCTGGATGGTAATGACGGGACAAGATTTCATATCCAAATAAAAAAACGAGAACAGACAATGGCAAGAAAGTATTTTGGCACCGATGGTGTCCGCGGCAAGGTTGGCGAATTCCCGATCACCCCTGATTTCGTGATGAAGCTGGGTTGGGCCGCAGGCAAGGTGCTCTCCAAGAAGGGCACCCGTAAAGTGCTGATCGGCAAGGATACCCGCATCTCCGGCTACATGCTGGAGTCCGCGCTGGAAGCGGGTCTCTCCGCCGCCGGTCTCAAGGCCATACTGATGGGCCCCATGCCTACCCCGGCCGTTGCCTACCTGACCCGCACCTTCCGTGCCGAGGCCGGCATCGTCATCAGCGCCTCCCATAACCCTTACTATGACAACGGCATCAAGTTCTTCTCAGCCGATGGCACCAAGCTGCCTGACGAGGTCGAGATGGCCATCGAGGCCGAGCTGGATCACGAGATCAAGTGCGTCGAGTCTGCCGATTTGGGCAAAGCCGTGCGCATCGAGGATGCGGCGGGTCGCTATATCGAGTTCTGCAAGAGCACCTTCCCCTCCCATCTGAGCCTGGAAGGGCTGAAGATGGTGGTCGACTGCGGCAATGGCGCTACCTATCACATAGCCCCCTCCGTGTTCCGCGAACTGGGCGCCGAGGTGATAGCCATCGGCTGCAGCCCGGATGGCCTCAACATCAACGACGGTGTCGGCTCGACCGCTCCCGACGCACTGGCGGCCAAGGTGCTGGAGTGCAAGGCCGATCTCGGCGTGGCCTTCGACGGTGACGGCGATCGCCTGGTGATGGTGGACCACACGGGTTACATCATCGACGGTGACGAGATCCTCTACATCATCGCCCGCGATGCGCTGCGCAACGGCCGCCTCAAGGGTGGTGTGGTCGGTACCCTGATGGCCAACATGGGCCTGGAGCTGGCGCTGCAGACCCTGGGCATCCCGTTCGCCCGTGCCAAGGTGGGTGACCGCTACGTGCTGGAGATGATGAACGAGAAGGGCTGGCGTATCGGGGGTGAAAACTCCGGTCACATCATCTGCCTGGATCAGACCACCACAGGGGACGGTATCGTCGCTGCCCTGCAGGTGCTGATGGCCATCTGCACCGCCGAGATGCCGCTGGCCAAGCTGCGTTCCGGCATGAGCAAGTTCCCGCAGGTGCTGGTGAACGTCCGTTTTGCCGAGGGCAAGGATCCGCTGGCGGCTGATGCCGTCAACCAGGAAGTGGCCAAGGTGGAACAGGAGCTGGCTGGCCGTGGCCGCGTCCTGCTGCGCAAATCCGGCACCGAACCCCTGATCCGGGTCATGGTGGAAGGTGAGCATGAGCAGCAGGTGCGTGATATGGCACAACGCATCGCTCAACAGGTCGAATCGGCGTTTTAATGAACAAAAGGGGCGGCTTTTTAGCCGCCCTGGTTGTATCTTGTTCAAACGATTCGAAAATTCAAAAATAGCGCTTGTCAGCTGACAATCCTCTGGATATTATCAGCCCCGCTTTCGCAAGGGAGTTGCCGATGGGACATCGCAAGCCGTTTGTAGCCGCCAACTGGAAGTTACACGGTAGTAGGTCGCAGTTAGAGCAGTTTACTGGCCAGTGCCTGCAAGGCATGGATGAGCGAGTAGATGTGGTCTTGTGTCCATCCCATGTGCATCTCGACTTCACGGCCGCTCTGCTCAACGAGCAGAAGGTGATGAAGTTGGGGGCTCAGAATGTGAGTCAGCACCAGGCTGGCGCTTACACGGGTGAAGTCTCGTGTCAGATGCTGGTTGAGGCAGGGTGTCGTTACGTACTGGTAGGGCACTCCGAGCGCAGGCGTCTCTTTGGTGAGACCAGCTTTATCGTCGCAGAAAAGTTTGCGGCAGCCAGAGCGGCAGGCTTGATCCCCATCCTCTGTTTGGGTGAATCGGGCGCAGCGAGGCAGGCGAGAAGAACCTTCGAGGTGATCGCCGAAGAGCTGGACATCGTCATAGAGAAAAATGGCGCGATGGCTTTCGATAATGCTATCATCGCCTACGAGCCGATTTGGGCTGTAGGTACAGGTAAATGCGCCACACCCGAGCAGGCACAAGAGGTTCATTCCTTTATACGTGGTCGCTTGGCGGAGGATACTCCGGTAATAGGTGAGAAAGTTAGAATCATCTATGGTGGGAGCGTGACACCGACCAATGCGAGAGATTTGTTTGCCCAGCCCGACATTGATGGCGGCCTGATTGGTGGAGCGAGTCTCGATGACAAGACGTTTTTAGGAATTGTTGAAGCGGCAAAGGGTGCAAGTTAAATGTACGAAATTCTTTTAGTCGTTTATCTGCTGGTTTCACTGGCCCTGATTGGTCTGGTGATGATTCAGCAAGGTAAAGGGGCTGACATGGGCGCCTCCTTCGGCGCAGGGGCATCGAATACCGTATTCGGCTCCGGTGGTTCAGGTAGTTTCCTGACCCGAACAACAGCAATTTTGGCTACTCTGTTCTTTCTGATTAGCTTGGTGCTCGGCTCTATGTCCAGCAACAAGGTCAAACAGGGTAGTGAATGGGAAAATCTGCAACAAACCCAACAGGTTGAGCAGACCAAAGCGCCAGTAAAGAAAGACACTGACGTTCCCGAATAAGTGAGTTTTGCCGTGGTGGTGGAATTGGTAGACACGCTATCTTGAGGGGGTAGTGCTCTAGGGTGTGCGGGTTCGAGTCCCGCCCACGGCACCAATTAAGTAGTGAGCTCGGGCAACCGGGTATATTATAGCCAGTCAGTCTTGTGTGAAGAGAATGAACTGGCTATAATCTCGCACGATTTCGGACGCGGGGTGGAGCAGCATGGTAGCTCGTCGGGCTCATAACCCGAAGGTCGTCGGTTCAAATCCGGCCCCCGCAACCAAATTTCACGCATTTCCTACGCTCAGGAAGGCGGTCGCTGCGAGGCGACAATCAGGGTAAAGCGCCAAGCCCCGATTTGACATCGGGGCTTTTTGTTATGTGCGATTTACTCTGAATCGATCTCTATCTGGGCTTTATGCCCTTTTTTTGTTTTTCGGAGGGTGACTTTGGCTACGTTGGAACAACGTTTGACCGATCTGCTCGAGGCTCCGGTCGTTGCCTTGGGTTTTGAACTTTGGGGTATTGAGTTTATCCGCGCGGGTAACCACTCCACTTTGCGTGTCTTTATCGACGGCGAGAATGGTGTGACTGTCGAGAACTGTGCTGAAGTCAGCCATCAGGTTGGCGCCATCATGGATGTCGAGGATCCCATCACAGAAGAATACTTCCTGGAAGTATCCTCCCCTGGTCTGGATCGTCCGCTGTTCAAGGTTGCCCAGTTCGAAAAATACGTTGGCCAAGAGGCGGCGGTGCAGCTGCGGATGGCAACAAATAACCGCCGCAAGTTCAAAGGCGTAATCAAAGCTGTGCAAGGCGACATGATCACCCTGACAGTAGATGGTAAGGACGACGTGTTGGCTTTCACCAATATCCAAAAAGCGAACATAGTGCCGAACTTTGGTTAACGAGGCTATCGGATATGAATAAAGAGATTTTGCTGGTCGTTGACGCAGTATCCAACGAGAAAGCTGTGCCCCGCGAGAAAATTTTCCAGGCTCTGGAGACCGCGCTGGCGACTGCGACCAAGAAAAAATATGAAGGCGAGATTGAAGTTCGGGTCGAAATCGATCGCAAGACCGGTGACTACGATACCTATCGTCGCTGGGTTGTGGTGGCCGATCAGGCTGCAATGGAGAACCCGTACGGTGAAATCACCCTCGAAGCCGCTCAGATCGAGCAGCCCGAGATCCAGCTCGGTGACTATGTAGAAGACCAGATCGACTCTGTGACCTTCGACCGTATCACCACCCAGACCGCCAAACAGGTTATCGTGCAGAAAGTGCGCGAAGCCGAGCGTTCCCAAGTCGTTGACCAGTTCAAGGACAAGGAAGGCACCATCATCAGCGGTGTGGTCAAGAAGAGCAACCGTGACAACGTGATCCTGGATCTGGGCAGCAATGCCGAGGCCGTGATCTTCCGTGACGACATGCTGCCGCGCGAGACTTTCCGTCCGGGCGACCGCATCCGTGGCCTGCTCTACGCCGTGCGTCCTGAAGCCCGTGGTTCCCAGCTGTTCGTCAGCCGTTCCAGCCCGGACTTCCTGAAAGAGCTGTTCCGCATCGAAGTACCGGAAATCGGTGAAGAGATGATCGAAATCATGGGTGCCGCCCGTGACCCGGGCTCCCGCGCCAAGATAGCGGTGAAGACCAACGATCGTCGTATCGACCCGATCGGTGCCTGTATCGGCATGCGCGGTGCCCGTGTGCAAGCCGTCTCCGCCGAGCTGAGCGGTGAGCGTGCCGACATCGTCTTGTACGATGACAACCCCGCCCAGTACGTGATCAATGCCATGGCGCCTGCCGATGTGGCCTCCATCATAGTGGATGAAGACAACCACACCATGGATATCGCCGTGGAAGCCGCCAACCTGGCCCAGGCCATCGGTCGCAACGGTCAGAACGTGCGTCTGGCATCCCAGCTGACCGGTTGGGAGCTGAACGTGATGACCGTTGAGGACATGCGTGCCAAGCACCAGGCCGAGAACGACCGCATCCTGACCCTGTTCACCAGCACCCTCGACATCGACGATGATTTCGCCGGTCTGCTGATGGAAGAAGGCTTCTCTACCCTGGAAGAGATCGCCTTCGTACCGGTCAACGAGCTGCTGGCCATCGATGGCCTGGACGAAGACATGGTTGAAGAGCTGCGCCAGCGCGCCAAGAATGCGCTGACCACCAAGGCTCTGGCCAAAGAAGAATCCTTTGAAGGTGTAGAACCTTCCGAAGATCTGCTCAATCTGAACGGCCTTGGCCGTGACATGGCGTATGCCCTGGCCGCTCGCGGTATCGGCACCCTGGAAGATTTGGCAGAGCAAGGCATCGATGACCTTGCTGATATTGAAGGGCTGACGGCAGAGAAAGCCGGTGAGCTGATTATGGCTGCTCGTAATATCTGTTGGTTCGGAGAAGAGCAGTCTGAGTAAGATCAAACGGAGGAAAATGAATGGCAGAAGTATCAGTCAAACAACTTGCCACTGACATCGACACACCGGTTGATCGTCTTCTCCAGCAGTTTGTCGATGCCGGTATCAGCAAGAGCAAGGCCGACGACATGGTTAGCGAGTCTGAGAAACAGACTCTGCTGACCCATCTGAAGAAACAGCATGGAGGTGACGAGGTCACCGCACCTGCCCGCATGACCTTGCAGCGCAAGACCAAGAGCACCATCAGTGTTCAGGGGACTGGCGGCAAGAACAAGGAAGTGCAGGTTGAAGTGCGTAAATCTCGCACCTACGTAAGACGCTCGGCGCTGGAAGATGAACAGCGCCAGGCGGAAGCCGAGGAAACAGCGCGTTTGGAAGCAGAAGAAAAAGCTCGTAGCGAGGCCGAAAACAAGGTTCGTCTCGATGCTGAAGAGAAGGCTCGCCGTGAGGCTGAGCAGGCTCGTCGTGAAGCTGAGGAAAAGGCGCGGATCGAGGCACAACAAAAGGCTCGACAGGCTCCACAGCCCGCCAAAGCAGCCAGTAGCACAGCTCAGCAAGAGGCAGAAAAGATGGCCAAGCGCGAAGCAGAAGAACTGAAGCGCCAACAGGATCAAACCGCTTTGCAAAAAGCAGAAGAACTCGCCGCGAAGAAAGCCGAAGAGGCTCGCGTCATGGCGGAACAAAACGGCCCTCGCTGGGCTGAAGAAGAAGCTGCTCGCGCCAAAGAGAGCAGTGACTATCATCTGACCACCAACAAGCATGCGCAAGCCGCAGAAGACGAGTTGGACCGGAAGGAAGAGACCAGCCGTCGTACCGCCGCCGCCGCCGTCAAGGCGCCGAAAAAGGCCGGTCGTCGTGAAGATGATCGCGACTCCCGCAACCCGCGTGCCCGTAAAGGCAAGCGCGGCAAGGTGGCCATGCCGAACGCCATGAAGCACGGCTTCAACAAGCCGGCTGCCGTGGTTAACCGTGACGTCGTCATCGGCGAAACCATCACTGTGGCCGAACTGGCCAACAAGATGGCCGTCAAGGGCGTGGAAGTCATCAAGGCGATGATGAAGATGGGCGCCATGGCGACCATCAACCAGGTGATCGATCAGGAGACAGCCCAGCTGGTCGCCGAAGAGATGGGTCACAAGGTTGTGTTGCGTCGTGAGAACGAGCTGGAAGAGGCGGTACTGTCCGATCGTGACGAGACCTCCGAAGCCAAGCCGCGCGCACCTGTCGTGACCATCATGGGTCACGTCGACCACGGCAAGACCTCGCTGCTCGACTACATCCGTAAAGCCAAGGTCGCTGCTGGCGAAGCCGGTGGTATTACCCAGCATATCGGTGCTTACCACGTCGAAACCGACAGTGGCATGATCACCTTCCTGGATACCCCGGGTCACGCGGCCTTTACCTCCATGCGTGCTCGCGGTGCCAAGTCGACCGATATCGTCGTTCTGGTTGTTGCTGCCGATGACGGCGTCATGCCGCAGACCATCGAAGCCATCCAGCACGCCAAGGCGGCAGAAGTGCCCATCGTGGTTGCGGTCAACAAGATCGACAAGCCCGAAGCGGATCCGGATCGCGTCAAGACCGAGCTGGCCCGTTACAACGTCATGTCCGAAGACTGGGGTGGCGACAGCCAGTTCGTTCACGTCTCCGCCAAGTCTGGCGAAGGCATCGACGACCTGCTGGAAGCCATCCTGATCCAGTCCGAAGTACTGGAATTGAAAGCGGTTGTCGATGGCATGGCCAGCGGCGTCGTGATCGAATCCTTCCTGGACAAGGGTCGTGGTCCGGTTGCCACCGTGCTGGTACAAGAAGGTACTCTGCGCCAGGGCGACATCGTACTGTGTGGTCTGGAATACGGTCGTATCCGTGCCATGCGTGACGAGCTGGGTCGTGAAATCAAGGAAGCGGGTCCGTCCCTGCCGGTGGAAATCCTGGGTCTGTCCGGGGTGCCGTCTGCCGGTGATGAAGCCACCGTTGTACGTGACGAGAAGAAGGCCCGTGAAGTGGCACTCTATCGTCAGGGCAAGTTCCGCGACGTCAAGCTGGCTCGCCAGCAGAAGGCCAAGCTGGAAAACATGTTCGCCAACATGACCGAGGGCGAAGTGTCCGAAGTGAACGTGGTGATCAAGGCCGACGTACAGGGTTCGGTGCAGGCGATTTGCGATGCGCTGGTCCAGCTCTCTACCGACGAAGTCAAGGTCAAGATCGTGGGCTCGGGTGTCGGTGGCATCACCGAAACCGACGCCACTCTGGCTGCGGCTTCCAGCGCCATCCTGGTGGGCTTCAACGTCCGTGCCGACGCCTCTGCGCGCAAGGTCATCGAGTCCGAGAGCCTGGATCTGCGTTACTACTCCGTCATCTATGATTTGATCGACGAAGTGAAGCAGGCCATGAGCGGCAAGCTGGCTCCTGAGTATCGTCAGGAGATCATCGGTCTGGCTGAAGTGCGTAGCGTCTTCAAGTCACCCAAGTTCGGCGCCGTTGCCGGCTGTATGGTTACCGAAGGTGTGGTCAAGCGTTCCAACCGTATCCGTGTTCTGCGTGACAACGTGGTTATCTATGAAGGCGAGCTGGAATCCCTGCGCCGCTTCAAGGATGACGTCAACGAAGTCCGCAACGGTTACGAGTGTGGTATCGCGGTCAAGAACTACAACGACGTACGCGAAGGCGACCAGATCGAAGTTTACGAGACCATTGAAATTCAACGGACTCTGTAAGCCGAGAGTTAGACAAAATAGGGGGCCGCGGCCCCCTTTTATCGCAGGATAGAATATGGCCAGAGAATTCAGCCGGACCAACAGGGTCGGCCAGCAGATCCAGCGTGAAATCGCGCTGATCTTGCAGCGTGAGGTCAAGGACCCGCGCATCGGCATGGTAACCGTCTCGGACGTGGAAGTGTCCAAGGACCTCAACTATGCCAAGGTTTATGTCACCTTCTTGCAGCTGGATATCGATGCCGAGCGCATCGCGGAAGGGCTCAAGGGCCTGACCGAAGCGGCCGGCTACATCCGCAGCCTGCTCGGCAGCGCCATGCGCCTGCGGGTGGTGCCCGAGCTGCGCTTCTACTACGACCAGACCCTGGTCGAGGGGATGCGCATCTCCAACCTGGTGTCCAACACAGTGCGTGACGACAAGCGTCGCATGGCCGAAGCCGGCCGTGAAGAAGACGAAGCCGCACCGGATGATACAGAGGATAAAGCCTGAGATGTCTCGTAGACGCCGTTTCAAGGGTCGTGATGTACACGGCATCCTGCTGCTGGACAAGCCGACCGGTCTGACCTCCAACGATGTGTTGCAGAAGGTCAAGCGTATCTACAACGCCGCCAAGGCCGGTCACACCGGTGCTCTGGATCCGCTGGCGACCGGCATGCTGCCGATCTGTCTCGGCGAGGCCACCAAGTTCTCCCAGTATTTGCTGGAAGCGGACAAGCGCTATGAGGTGACCGCCAAGCTGGGCGAGCGCACCAACACCAGCGACTCCGACGGCGAGGTGGTTTCCACCCGGCCGGTGAACGTGGCCGTGGGCACCCTGATCGAGTCGCTGGACCAGTTCCGCGGCCCCATCATGCAGGTGCCGTCCATGTACTCCGCCCTCAAGCACAACGGTCGCCCGCTCTACGAATATGCCCGTGAAGGCATAGAGATAGAGCGCGAAGCCCGCCCCATCACTGTGTTCGAGCTCAAGCTCATCAGCTTTGAAGGGGATGAGGTCAAGCTGGAGGTGCACTGCAGCAAGGGCACCTACATTCGCTCCCTGGTGGACGATCTGGGAGAAGTGCTGGGTTGTGGCGCTCACGTCACCCAGCTGCGCCGCACCCAGGTGGCCAGCTATCCCTATGAGCGGATGCTGACCCTGGAACAGCTCGAGTGCATCTTCGAACAGGCCAAGGCTGAAAGCATCCCGCCACGGGAGCAGCTCGACCCCTTGTTGCTGCCGATGGATACCGCCGTGGCTGCGCTGCCCGAGGTGAACATGCTGGCGGCAGTCGCCGCCTATGTGAACCAGGGTCAGGCCGTGCAGGTAGCTGGCGCGCCGCAAAGCGGCCAGGTCCGCATGACGGTCGGCCCTGAGCGTGAGTTCATCGGGGTGGGCGAGATCGACGACGAAGGGCGGGTTGCCCCCAAGCGTCTGGTGCGCTACCACGACGAGGAGTGATCCTCCGGCGGTATCAGGGCGTCTTTCCCGTTGCGAAAAGTGACGGGGACGATTATGATACCGCCCTCATTTCACGGCTGAATTAGAGATTGGCTGTGAACCTTTAAACACTCTACTTGGAGTAATACCATGTCTCTAAATGCTGAGATCAAAGCTTCCATCGTTGCTGACAACGCTCGTTGCGCCAACGACACTGGCTCCCCCGAAGTGCAGGTTGCCCTGCTGACTGCCCAGATCAACCATCTGCAAGGTCACTTCAAAGAGCACGCTAAAGATCACCACGGTCGTCGTGGTCTGCTGCGCATGGTTTCCCAGCGTCGCAAGCTGCTGGACTACCTGAAGCGTAAAGATGTTCAGCGTTATGCTGCTCTGATCGCCAAGCTGGGTCTGCGTCGTTAATCGACCATCAGATTTCGCGAAAAAGGGGAACCTCAGGGTTCCCCTTTTTTATTGCGCGTCAGGCTGTTGCCGGCTTCACAGAATTTGTGTCACTGCTTACCTTTTGGTTCGAATCAAGTATACTTGCACGCGAATTTAAAGAGCCAAATTGTAAAAAGGAAATTCACGTGAATCCTATTGTAAAGTCATTCCAGTACGGTCAACACACCGTCACTCTGGAAACCGGTGTGATGGCCCGTCAAGCCACTGCGGCCGTAATGGTCAGCATGGACGATACCTGCGTATTTGTGACCGTAGTAGGCAAGAAAGAGGCCGATCACGGTCGCGATTTCTTCCCGCTGACCGTCAACTACCAGGAGCGTACCTATGCTGCTGGTCGTATCCCGGGTGGTTTCTTCCGTCGTGAAGGCCGTCCGAGCGAAGGCGAAACCCTCACCTCCCGCCTGATCGACCGTCCTATTCGTCCGCTGTTCCCGGAAGGCTTCCTCAATGAGGTTCAGGTGGTTGCCACCGTCATGTCCGTGAACCCGCTGGTTTCCCCGGACATAGTTGCCATGATCGGTGCCTCTGCTGCACTGGCCATCTCCGGCATCCCGTTCGGTGGCCCGATTGCCGCGGCTCGCGTGGGTTACATGAACGGTCAGTACGTGCTGAACCCGACTACAGCCGAACTGCCCCAGAGCGATCTGGACCTGGTAGTTGCCGGTACCGCCAACGCGGTACTGATGGTCGAATCCGAAGCGGCCATCCTGTCTGAAGAGACCATGCTGGGCGCCGTCGTTTATGGCCACGAGCAGATGCAAGTCGTGATCAACGCCATCAACGAATTCGCCGCCGAGGTGGGTACCCAGCCGTGGGATTGGACCCCGCCTGCGACCAACGAAGCGCTGAAAGCCAAGGTTGCCGAGCTGGCCACCGCCGAGCTGGGTGAAGCCTACCGCATCACCGAGAAGGCCGTGCGTTACGCCGCCATCGGTGCCATCAAGTCCCGTGTGGTTGAGCAAGTGATCGCCTCCGGTGTGGAAGAAGATGCCAAGAAGATCGGCGAAGAGTTCCACAGCCTGGAAAGCCGCATCGTCCGTGGCCGTGTGGTCCGTGGCGAGCCGCGCATCGATGGTCGCGATCCGGAAATGATCCGCGCCCTGTCCGTCGGCACCGGCATTCTGCCGCGCGCTCACGGCTCCGCCCTGTTCACCCGTGGTGAGACTCAGGCCATCGTGGTAGCGACCCTGGGTACCGAGCGTGACGCCCAGAACATCGACGAGCTGGCTGGCCACCGTGCCGACCGCTTCATGCTGCACTACAACTTCCCGCCGTACTGCGTCGGTGAGACCGGCATGATGGGTAGCCCGAAGCGTCGTGAAATCGGTCACGGTCGTCTGGCCAAGCGCGGCGTTGCTGCCGTGATGCCGAGCGCCGCCGAGTTCCCGTACGTGGTGCGCGTGGTGTCTGAAATCACCGAATCCAACGGTTCCTCCTCCATGGCCTCCGTCTGTGGTTCCTCCCTGGCGCTGATGGACGCGGGTGTGCCGATCAAGGCCTCCGTTGCCGGTATCGCCATGGGTCTGGTGAAGGAAGAAGAAGGTTTCGTCGTGCTGTCCGACATCCTGGGTGACGAAGATCACCTGGGCGACATGGACTTCAAGGTGGCCGGTACTACTCAAGGTATCACAGCGCTGCAGATGGACATCAAGATCGAAGGCATCACCAAAGAGATCATGGAGATTGCCCTCAAGCAAGCCCGTGGTGCTCGCCTGCACATCCTGAAAGTGATGGACGAAGCCATCCAGGCGCCGCGTAGCGAAATCTCCGACTTCGCCCCGCGCATCCACACCATCAAGATCAATCCTGAGAAGATCAAGGACGTGATCGGCAAGGGTGGTTCCGTGATCCGCGCGCTGACCGAAGAGACTGGCACCAACATAGAGCTGGATGATGACGGTACCGTCCGCATCTCCGCCGTTGCCAACGAAGCCGCCATGGAAGCCATTCGTCGCATCGAGGCCATCACCGCCGAGATCGAAGTGAACCGCATCTATGAAGGCAAGGTTGTGCGTCTGGCCGACTTCGGCGCCTTCGTCAATATCCTGCCGGGTAAAGACGGTCTGGTACACATCTCCCAAATCACCGATGCCCGAGTGCAAAACGTGGCCGACTTCCTGAAGATCGGTGATGTTGTGAAGGTGAAGGTACTGGAAGTGGACCGTCAAGGCCGCGTGCGTCTCTCCATCAAGGAAGCGAATGCACCGACCGAAGCCGCCGCACCGGTTGCTGACGTGGCTGTTGCCGAAGAGCCGACTGCCGAATAAGGCTGCCGTGCCGTTGAAAAGCCGACCTCAGGGTCGGCTTTTTTGTGCCTGCTCGGCGGCGATGTTGTTTCTTATGAAGCCCTCTGTTACAACAATGGGCTCCCCGCGCGACGGGCAACAAGGAGCAGTATGATGTCGTGGGCCCTCCTCAGGCAGTTTCCCCCGCTGGTCTGGACCGTGATCCTGGGTACCTTCATGGTGCGCACCAGCTATTACATGGTCTGGCCTTTTCTCTCCATCTTGCTCTATCGGGAGTATGCCCTCTCGGCCACCAGCATAGGGGCCATGCTGGGAGCGAGTGCGGCGCTCTCCACCCTGATCAGCTTCTATGGCGGTTGGTTGTCGGACCGGCTGGGGCGGCGCAACATCTTGCTGGCTGGCTGCCTGGTGGCGCTGCTCTGCTACGGCCTGCTCGGCTTCTCCCACTCAGTGCTCTGGCTCGGGGTCGGGGTGATCGGCAGCGGTCTCTCCTCCGGTCTCATAGATGCACCGGGCAAGGCGCTGATGGCCGACAGTCTCGCTTCGGCCAAGGCGCGCGAGCTGGCGCTGCATATGCGCTACTTCCTGCTCAACCTGGGGGCGGCGACAGGGCCCCTGCTAGGGGTGACTCTGGGCATCAGCGCCCAGCAGCAGACCTTCCTGCTGCTCTCCGGCAGCTATCTGTTGCTGGGGGCCGCCTTCGTCTGGGGCTTTCGCAGGCTGAATGAGGAAGAGCGGCGCGGTGGCGGCCTGGGTCTGCGGGCCGCCATCAAGGTGCTGTGGCTGGATCGGGGCTTTCTGCTGCTGGTAATGGCGAACCTGCTGATGGTGCTGGTCTACTCCCAGTTTCACTCACCCCTGGTGCAGTACCTGACCCGGGCCGAGACCCCGGAGGTGGCGCGGCTGGTCGCCATTCTGGTGACGATCAACGCGCTGACCGTGGTCTTGCTGCAATTCCCGCTGCTGCATCTGCTCGCCCGCTGGCCAGGCAAGGTACGGCTGCAGCTTGGCATCACGCTGTTTCTGGGGGCTCAGGTGCTGTTTGCGCTGGGGGATCCCGCACAGTGGTCGCACTGGATCGGGGCCGTGCTGCTGCTGAGCGTGGGGGAGACCATACTGTTCCCGCTGCTCAACGTGCTTATCGATCAGATGTCGCCCCCTCATCTGAAGGGGAGCTATTTCGGGGCCGGTGCGCTGGCCGGGCTGGGCGGTGCCATAGGGGCCGTGCTGGGGGGCTGGATCCTGGAGCTGTGGGGCGGGCCGTCACTCTACATATTGATGGCGCTGTGCTGCATCTTGACCTTTCTGCTGTACGAGTGGGGGGCGCGGATCCCGCGCCCCGAGGTGGCGAAAGCCTGTTCCCGCGAGGGTTAGTGGGTCTCCTTCAGGTTGACCTGCTTCATCGCCTTCTTGGCGGCATACATGCGCTCGTCGGCCAGCCGGATCAGGCTGTTGCCCTCGTCGAACTGGATGGGGCCCGTCTGCACCATGCCGATGCTGAGGGTCACGTCGCCTAGCTGCTCTGCCAGGGTGTGGGTCAGCCGTTGCAGATAGACGTCCCTGGCCTGATCCTCGTTGCAGTTGGGCAGGATCAGGCAGAACTCATCCCCGCCGTAGCGAAAGCAGCAATCCTCCGCCCGCGACACCTTGCGAATGCAGGCGCCGACGATGCGCAGTATCTCATCTCCCCGCTGGTGTCCCTGGGTGTCGTTGATCTGCTTGAAGTCGTCGATGTCGAGGTAGGCGATGACCACGGGCTCGGCGCGGCGCTGGCAGGTGCGCAGGGTGCGAGTCAGGTTCTCCTGCAGGTGGCGCACGCTGAGCAGGCCGGTGAGGGAGTCGGTCCGGCTCATCTCCTCCAGCTGCTGGGTGCGCTCGCGCACCTTCTCCTCCAGCGTCTTGGCGTAGATCTCCGACTTCTCCTTGGATGACTCTATCTCCGAGACCAAGCTGCGGATATAGGTCTCGAACACCAGGGTGATGTCGAACAGGAAGAGCTTGTCGAGGGCGGTCAGCATGGTCATGCGATTCTGCTCATGCTCTATCTGGGTGAAGATATCCTCGATGAGCAGCCCCTTGAGGGTGTTGATGGCGGCCAGATAGAGTTTGGGTTCCACCCCGATCCGCTTGTGCACCAGCCCGATCCGCAACCGGTTGTTGACGTACTCCAGATCATACTGGCCGCTGAACAGGTCGAGGATGTAACGGCGCTGGGCCGCCCGCAGCCGGGTGAGCGTATCGGCATCGCCGATCAGCAGGGCAATCTCGGTGATCCCGGTCTGCAGCGTATAGAACTTGTCGACCAGCGCATCTATGTGGGGCTCTATCTTGATGCGATAACTGGCGAGCAGAGTGAAATCGTCCTCGCCCAGCAGCAACAGCTCCTTGCGATGGGCTATTTCGAACTCTGTGATCCGCATCTGTTCCAGCAGAGTCTGTTCGGTTGGATTCATGGCTGTTCCCTGAACGAAAATGACGGCGCGCACTTTGTTATCTAACTGACAGTGTAGACATTAACAGCAAGGGGCAGGTCTTCAAATGGCGCAGGCTTGTTGCAGATCAACGGCTGCACCCATCGCTCTATCTACTAGAAGGTCAGCACCTTGTCGGCCGCCAGGGTCCACTGGGCCAGCAGCGGCAGGGTACCGATCTCGATTTCCTCGATGAGCGGCAGGGTCGTGATGCCGCGGGCATCGGTACAGGTCTTGCACAGGCGGATGATGACGCCCTGGGCCAGCAGGATCTCCAGCATCTGGCGCAGATTGTACCCCTCGGCCGGGGCTTGCCCCGCCAGCGCGGCGCCGACTGCATCGGACATCAGGAACAGTTGCAGGCTGGCACCGCCCTGTTCTCCCAGGGCAATGGCCAGCCGCAGGGCGTTGAACAGGGATTCGCTACCGTAGGGTGCGCCGTTGGCGATGATGACAATACGTTGATTCATAAAAGACTCCATCCTGAAAGCCGCTATTGTAGACTCGTCGGGGCCGCGCTGGCGTGATGTTGCACAAACTCTGTCGTACCGGTTGGCACACGGCTTGACCCGTCCGGCCGAGTGCGGTCTGATAGGCGGCCATCAAACATGACAGAGGAGTGAGGTCGTTATGTGGAAGGTTATCGGAATGAGTATGCTGCTGTTGGCCGGTCAGGCTTATGGCAGCCAGGAGGTGGGCTGCAAGGCACGGCAACAGGCGGTGGCGGATCAGCTGGTCTTCGCCAAGGCGCACAACAACGCGGATCAGGTGGCCGGGCTGGAGCGGGCGCTGCGCAATATCGAGGCTCACTGCACCGATGCGGGCCTGTTCAAGGAGCAGCAGCAACGGGTAGCCGAGCTGAAAGCGCAGGTGAACGAGCGGCTGCTCGAGCTGCAAAATGCGCGGGTGTCGGGCAAGCCTGACAAGATCGCCAAGAAGCAGGCCAAGCTGGAAGAGGCCCAGACCAAATTGCTGGCAGCCCAGAACGAGCTGGATGCGCTGAGCAAGCTGATCACCCCCTGATCGCCGCATTGCAGCGTGAAGAAGCCGGGCATGCCCGGCTTTTTGCTGTTCAGTGATCCCTCCTATCATGCTCCCCGTCGGCCGACCATGTTGGCCGGCACCACCCAGGCATCGAACTGCTGCGCCGTGAGATGGCCGGAGGCAATGGCCGCCTCCCGCAGGCTAAGCCCCTCATGATGTGCCCGCTTGGCTATCTCGGCCGCCTTGTCGTAGCCGATGTGGGGGTTGAGCGCAGTGACCAGCATCAGGGAGCGGGCCAGCAGATCATCGATGCGCGCCCGATTCGGCGTGATGCCGATGGCGCAGTGATCGTGGAAGCTCTGCATGCCGTCGGCCAGCAGCCGCACGCTCTGCAAAAAGTTGTGGGCGATGAGCGGGCGGAACACGTTCAGCTCGAAGTTGCCGCTGGCGCCGCCTATGTTGATGGCCACGTCGTTGCCCATCACCTGGGCGCACAGCATGGTCAGCGCCTCACACTGGGTCGGATTGACCTTGCCGGGCATGATGGAGGAGCCAGGCTCATTTTCCGGGATCAGCAGCTCTCCCAGCCCGCTGCGGGGGCCGCTGGCCAGCCAGCGCACGTCGTTGGCGATCTTCATGAGCGATGCGGCCAGCGTCTTGAGGGCGCCGTGGGCATGCACCAGGGCGTCGCTCGCCGCCAGCGCCTCGAACTTGTTGGGGGCGCTCACCAGCGGCAGGCCCGTCTGCTCCGCCAGGGTGGCCGCCACCTCGTCGGCAAAGCCGGGTGGCGTGTTCAGGCCCGTGCCGACGGCCGTGCCTCCCAGCGCCAGCTCGCACAGGTGGGGCAGGGCGGCCCGAATGTGGCGCTCAGCCTGTTCCAGCTGGGCGACCCAGCCGGAGAACTCCTGCCCCAGAGTGAGCGGGGTGGCGTCCTGCAAGTGGGTGCGGCCAATCTTGACGATGTCGTCGAAGGCGTGCGCCTTGCGGGCCAGGGTGGCGCTCAGGGTGATCAGGGCGGGCAGCAGTTGCAGCGTGATGGCGCTGACGGCCGCCAGGTTCATGGCGCTCGGGAAGACGTCATTGCTCGACTGGCTCTTGTTTACCTCGTCGTTGGGGTGCACCAGACGCGCTTCGCCGAGCGGGCCGCCGAGCAGCTCGCTGGCCCGGTTGGCCAGCACCTCGTTGACGTTCATGTTGGTCTGGGTGCCCGAGCCTGTCTGCCAGACCCTGAGTGGAAACTCTTCCCCGTGTTGGCCACAGAGGACCTCATCGGCGGCGCTCATGATGGCCTGGGCTGTGCGAGCGGGCAGCAGTCCCTTGGCGTGATTGACCCGGGCACAGGCAGACTTGATGCGCGCCAGGGCGTGGATCAGCTCCATGGGCTGACGCTCCCCTGAGATGTCGAAATGGTGCAGGGAGCGCTGGGTCTGGGCCCCCCACAGCCGCTCGGCCGGAACGGCTATCTCCCCGAAGCTGTCGTGTTCTATCCGTGTCGTCATTGCATCCTCCCGCCGAAAAGAAAAGGGGCGAGGGAATATCCCTTGCCCCTCACAGCATGGCAAACCACAGGCCAGGTCGCTCAGAATGGCGACCCACGTTGTGGCGTGCCCTCTTGCATCATGATTCAGCCGTGGGGGCGAAACGGCGTCAGCGCCGCCAGCGGGCTGGCATCCATGCATTCCTGAATCGCCTCGCCGTGCTTGAAGATCTTGAAGCCCTCGCCGCGGGCGCTCCAGTATTCGAGGGTGTTGCCGCTGCTCTCGCCACTTATTTGGAGCAGGCTGGCTTCACGCAGGGCCACCACGTGTTCGCTCGGGTTGATGGCGCAGAACTCCGCCAGTCGCTCGTCGCGGGTCTCCCCCATGTGGCCGCTGATGCTGGCGTCCAGATAGTGGGGATTGATCTGCAGCGGGAACAGGCCAAGGGCGGGCAGCACGGCGGCGTTGCACACCGGCATGTCGTTGGTGGTGCGAATGCTGGGGGTTGCTACGTTGCAACCTGCGCTCCAGCCCACATAGGGCACGCCCCGCTCGCGCACGGCGCGCTGGATGGGCACGATCAGGCCGTTCTCGTGCAGCAGCTGGTTCAGGCGCCAGGTGTTGCCGCCACTGATAAAGATGGCGTCGGCCTGCTGGATTGCGTCCACCGGATCGTCAAACTGATGGATGCTGATGGCTTCCACCCCCAGGCTTTCGCCGAGCTCATTGGCCCTGGCATCCCAGTCGCTGCGGATCACCGCGTAGGGGATGAGCAGGATGCGCTTGACCTGTTTGCGGGCGAGCAGGGTTTGCACCCGATCCCGTGCCCAGCCGAGCAGACCCGGAAATTCGGTGGCTTTACCGTTGCTGAGAAGAAGCAGTTCCATGAAAAGTGTCCTCATGAGTGAAAGCGGAGGAGGGTCGCCAGGGCGTGCCGTGGCGACAGGAGTCCCCATTCTAACCCGATTGGCCGCAGGGTTCTGTGATCGGTTCATGTATCCCGATGAGGCTGCCCTCTGGCCGGTTATCAAGCCGCCACTCTCTGTGCCATTGCCCGTGGCTTGATATGCATCCGCCGGGTCGCCGAAACCGGCGGTGATCTGCCTCCCGCCGCGTTTCAAATACGAAAGACCCCACCGAGGTGGGGCCTTGATTCCTTGAGGACGTTTCCCGTCAGCTGGCGCTGGCCGGGGCAATCTGGAACTCGGGCTGCTGGCGCAGCTTCCACAGCTCAATCCACTTGCGGATGGCCGACACCAGTATGATGGCGCCCAGCCCCAGCATCAGCAGCGAGATGCCGCCGTTGAGCAGGTTGTAGCCCTTGGATTCCGGGTTGAAGTAGACATGGCTCACCATCCAGTAACCGGCGTAGTTGACGGTGACGAACAGGTAGGCCAGCGGGATCAGGCAGGTCAGCATGTAGCGGCGCTTGCTGGCCAGTCGCAATATGATGGTGGCGCCTATGATGAGGCCCACCGAGGCCATCAGCTGGTTCGATACCCCGAACAGCGCCCACACGGAGCCGATATCACCGGACATCAGCAGATACCCCCACATCACGCAGGCGAGCACGCTGGCACCTATGGCGCCCGGCATCCAGTCGATGCGCTTGAGGGGCGGGTAGAACTCGCCGAAGAAGTCCTGGATCAGGTAGCGGGAGACCCGGGTACCGGAGTCGACGGCGGTCAGGATGAACACAGCTTCAAACATCACCACGAACTGGAAGAAGTAGGAGGCGAGATTGCTGAACCAGGGCACCTTGGTGAAGATGTAGGACATGCCTACCGCCAGGGTGACGGCGCCGCCGGTGCGGCCGTTCAGATCCATGCCGATCTCCTGGGAGAGGAAGGGCAGGTCCACCACCTGCATCCCCAGTTTAGCGAAGGCCTCCGGGGTGGCGTTGATGGCGAAGTAGTCAGCCGGGTGCAGGGCGGTGGCGGCGATCAGCGCCATCACGCCCACCACGCACTCGGCCAGCATGGCACCGAAGGCGACCGGCAGTATGTCGCTCCACTTGTCCACCAGTTTCGGGGTGGTGCCTGAGCCGATGAAGGCGTGGAAGCCGGAGATGGCGCCGCAGGCGATGGTGATGGAGATGAAGGGCCAGACCGGGCCGCCCAGTACAGGGCCGCCGCCGTGGACGAACTGGGTCATGGCGGGGAACTGGATCTCCGGGTTGATGCAGATGACGCCGATAACCAAAGCGCCGAACACGCCGATCTTCATGAAGCTGGAGATGTAGCCGCGGGGGGTGAGCAGCAGCCAGACCGGCAGGGCGGTGGCGAAGAAGGCGTAGACGGGCAGCGCCAGACTGATGGTCTCGGCGCGCAGGGTCAGCCAGACACCGAAGGCGCTCTCCTGCACGTAGGGGCCGAAGAAGACGCAGGCCAGCACGGCGGCGAAGCCCACCCAGGAGGCGGCTTGCAGGTTGCCGGTCAGCTTGTGCCAGATCCCGACCACCATGGAGATGGGGATGGTCATGAACACCGCGAACACGCCCCAGGCGTTACGCTCCAGCGCGTGTACCACCACCATGGAGAGACCCGCCATTGTGATGGTGATGATGAACAGCATGGCGAGCCCGGTACACCAGCCGGCGATGGGGCCGAGCTCGGCCTTGGCCACCTCGGAGAGGGACTTGCCCTGATGCTTCATGGAGGCGAACAGCACCACGGTATCGTGCACGGCGCCGCCGATGACGCAGCCGATCAGCAGCCAGAGGAAGCTCGGCAGGTAGCCGTACTGGGCGGCCAGTACCGGGCCCACCAGGGGGCCAGCGGCGGCGATGGCCGCGAAGTGCTGGCCGAAGTTGACCCACTTGTTGGTCGGCACATAGTTTTTGCCATCTTCCAGCTGGTGGGAGGGGGTGACCAGCTTGTCATCGGCCATCAGCACCTTGCGAACGAAGAACACGCCGTAGAGGCGGTACGCGATGGCGAGGATGCAGAGGGCCGCAATGACGAAGGTGATTGCGTGTTGCATGACGGAGTTTCCTTTTCCTGCGGCCAATCCGGCCGGGCTCAGGCTGCACTTTACGCAGGCGGCAGGGAAAGGGGAGCGCAGAAAAGGTCAGTGGCAGAGGGCCGCCCGTGAGCGGCAGAAAAGGGGCCCCGAGCGGTTTGAGGGGGGAGCTGGCGGGCGTGGGAGGCGGGTGAGTGGTAGCGGGCAGAGCAGGAGCGGGGTGAGTGGCCCACCCTATCAGGGGATCTCCAGCAGCTCCTTGAGGGGTTTGAGGTAGCGGCGGCTCACCGGTACCTTGTGACCGCCCTGGGTCACCACCTCTGCCAGGCCGCCCTCCAGCAGCAGGATCTCGCGGATCTGGCCGGGGTTGAGCAGGTACTGGCGGTGACAGCGCACGAAGCCGGTCTTCTCCTCCAGGGTGCGCAGGGTCAGCTCTGTGGTGCCCTGCTGCTGGGCGCTCACCACCTTGTTGCCGGCCAGATCGCTGTGGACGAACTCCACCTCGCCAAGGGGCAGCAGCAGGATGCGGTTGTGGCCGCTGCAGGGGATGCTGCGCAGGGGCTGGGCGATGCGGGTGGGGTCTGGCAGCGGTTGGCCCGCCAGCTCACCTTTTGGCGAAAGCAGCCGCTGGATGCGCTCCAGCGCCTTGTTCATCCGCTCTGCCGTGACCGGTTTGAGCAGGTAGTCGAGGGCGTTCTCCTCGAACGCGCGCAGGGCAAACTCGTCGTAGGCGGTGATGAAGACGATGTGGGGGCGCAAGTCAGGATCCAGCATGCTCACCAGCTCCAGCCCGCTGATGCGCGGCATCTGGATGTCGAGAAACAGCAGGTCGGGCTTGAGGCGATGGATGGCGGGCAGCGCCTCCATGGCGTGGGCGCACTCTCCCAGCAGGCGGATGTTGCCTGCCTGCTCCAGCAGCAGCCGCAGCTCCTCGCGGGCGAGGGGTTCATCGTCGACGATAAGGGCGGTCAGCATGGGCTCTCCTGCAGGGGGAGGGTGATCCTCACCCGGGTGGATTGATGGGGTACGCAGTGAATTGTGACCCCGTACTCGGCGCCGTAACGGGCCTTGATGCGCCTGTCCACTATGTTCATGCCAAGGCCGCTCTCCTCCCGGTTCGCCTGATAGAGGCCGGCGTTGTCACACACCTCCAGCACCACACGTTCCCCCTCGACCTGCGCCGTCAGGGTCAGCCTGCCCGGTTCGAACATCTGGGAGATGCCGTGCTTGATGGCGTTCTCGACTATGGGCTGCAGGGAGAAGGTGGGCAGCCGGTACTCCAGCAGCGGCTCGGGAATATGGATCTCCACGCTCAGGTGCTCGGCGAAGCGAGCCTGCTCTATGTGCAGATAGGCGTTCACATGCTCCAGCTCGTCGGCCAGGGTCACCTCGTCCCCCTGGCGCTTGAGGTTCTTGCGAAAGAAGGTGGAGAGGTGGTGCACCAGGGTGCGGGCATCTTCGGGGTCGCGCCGGATCACCGCCGCCAGGGTGTTGAGGGCGTTGAACAGGAAGTGCGGGTTGATCTGCGCCTGCAAGAGCTTTATCTCCGACTGGGCCAGCAGCCGTTTCTGCTCGTTGTACTTGCTGGCCAGGATCTGGCCGGAGAGCAGCCGGGCAATCCCTTCCCCCAGGGTGCGGTTGATGGAGGAGAAGAACTTGCGCTTGGGCTCGTAGAGCTTGATGGTGCCCACCACGGATCCCTCTTCCCCCCGCAGCGGTATGACCAGTGAGGAGCCGAGCCGGCACTGGGGATGCAGGTTGCAGCTGTAGGGGATCAGGTTGCCGTCCGCATAGACCACCTCGTTGTGCTGGATCGCCTTGAAGGTGTGGGCCGAGTTGATGGCGGTGCCCGGCAGGTGGTGATCCTCGCCGATGCCGATGAAGGCGAGCAGCTTCTCCCGATCCGTGATGGCGACGGCGCCGACTCCGGTCTCCTCGTAGAGAATGCGCACCATCTGCTGGCACGCCTCCTGGGTGAAGCCCTTGTCCAGCACCCGCATCGCCCGTTCGGCGATCTTGAGGGCGCGGGCCGAGAAGGCGACCGAGTACTTCTCCAGCATGGCGCGGTGATCCAGGATCATCCGCATGAACATGGCGGCCCCCAGGGTATTGGCCACCAGCATGGGGGCTATGATGTTCTCGATGAGGTGGACGGCGTCATCATACGGGCGGGCCACCAGCAATATGATGCCCATCTGCATCAGCTCGGCGACCAGGGCCACAGATCCCACTACCCAGGGGCTGAACAGCAGGTCGAGCCGGTGGCGGGCGACGAAGTGGCGATGCACCAGACCGCCGAGCAGCCCCTCGGCTATGGTGGAGAAGGTGCAGGCCAGGGCGGTGAAGCCTCCCAATGAATAGCGATGGATGCCGCCGGTGAGCCCCACCAGCAGCCCCACGACAGGGCCGCCGACTATGCCCCCCAGCACGGCGCCGATGGCGCGGGTGTTGGCGATGGAGTCCTCGACTCTCAGGCCAAAATAGGTGCCCATCACGCAGAAGCCGGAGAAGATGAGGTAGCAGAGGATCTTGTGGGGCCAGCTCAGGGTCACCTGAGTCAGCGGCATGAACAGCGGCGTCTTGGAGAGCAGCCAGGCGATCACCAGATAGACGCAGAGCTGCTGGAAGAGAGATATCACGAGCGCGAATTGTTCGAAAGCCACGGCACACTATCTCGAAAGGGGATGCTCATCCAATGGACGCGGAGTATTAGCAAACCCAGATTTGCGCTGCAAGCCACGGGCGCCGGAATAGCGGGGTTGCGCACAGATTTGGTTGACAGCCTGAGCCAAAGGCATCCCATGTCGCCGCCTGGCCTGCCCATTCACGAAAGCTGTCAACAATCAGGGGGCCCGCGGGCCCCCTGATTGTTGATAACACCATCAAATCAGTCGAGCTTGAAGTCGACCCACACCAGGCGGTGATCCGAGCTGACTCCCTTGGCGATGCCGAGCTTGGCGTCGTACACCAGGTGATAGCCCGGCTCGAAGCTGGCCGGCCAGAACACGCCGGAGGCGACCACGTTCAGGTTGGCGGAGGGCAGCACATGATCGAGCTGCAGGCCGCTGCTGCTGGTGATGCGCTCCGGGGTGGGGCGGTTGTTGTTGCGCTTGCACTGATCCGGCTGGCTGGCGAGGCACTCGGGGCCGCCCTGACTGACCGGTATGATGGCGCCGTTGGTGACCGCCTGATTGACCAGCACATGGTTGTGCAGATCCTGGATGGCGGTGAGATCCCCATCGCCAATCTGGGGATCGGCGTTGAGATCGCCGGCGATGACGAACTTGGCGCCCTCGGCCAGGCCACCGGCCTTGCCGGCGTCATCCACCATGTAGCTGGCGGTCTCCACGTAGTCCTGCCAGAAGGCGACTTCGGCGCGGTTGTGCTTGACGTTGTGGCGCGCCGCGTTGCCGAAGATGGGCGGGGTCGGATGGGAGACGAGGAAGTGGATCACCTCCTCCTTGTTGCCGCGCTTGATGCGCACCGGCACGTCTGCGTGGTTCTTTGACGAGAGCGGGAAGGCCTGCCAGGCGGCGTCGTCATACCAGGCATCGCCACACTGGCGGCCGGCCGGGATCGGGGCCTTGGCATTGTTGCAGTCGTCGATGACGGGGTTCGCTTCGCCCGGCATGTCCTTCCACTTGAATTTTTGGAAGGTGCGGATCTGCTTGGTATCGATGGGGTACTGGGACATCACCGCAAAGGCGTACTGGCCGTGGTAGTTGCCAAAGCCCCAGGCGTCGTCCGGCCCGTTGTTGACCTTGCCATCCAGGTTGAGGTCATGGCCGCTCATCAGGCCTGTGTTGGTGGCGAAGTTTTGCAGCACAGGGTAGCTGATGGCGGTCACCTCGCCGTGCTGGGCGTGGGCCAGATAGTTGTCGTTGAACGCCTTCAGGTCGGCGGTGCCGGCGCCCTTGCCGTCGTTGTCGAACTCGTTGAGCAGGAAGACGTCCGGCCGGGTGCGCTGCACTATCTCGGCGATGTTGCGGATCTGCTGCACGTCCAGGGCCTTGGTCTTCTCTGCGCCGCTCAAGGTGCCGTCGGCGAGGCGAGCCAGCAGGGTGTCCTGCTCGGCGCGGGTCAGGGCCAGTTCCCCGCTCAGCATGCCGGGAGCGGTGCGATCAAAGGAGAGGTTGAAAGTTGCGAAGCGAACCATGGGGGTCGGGGTCTCGGAGTCGTTTTGGCTGTTACAGCCTGCCATCAATCCGAGGGAAATGGCAGCGGCGAGTAGGGACTTGCTGATATTTTTCATTGTAATATTCCGTAGCATCAATAAGTTATATCTCGTTGGTACGAGCGTTGAGGCGCGCCCATTATAGGGATCCCGGCCCCGGGCCGGGCGCCGGATGAGCCAAAGTGTGAGACCATTCACAGAGCAAAACGGGGAGGCGAGATGAGTCGGCGACAGACGGCCCTGGTGGTCGAGGGGGGCGCCATGCGCGGCATTTTTGCCGCCGGTGTGCTGGATGCCTTTCTGGCACAGGGCAGGACGGCGTTCGATCACTGCATCGGGGTCTCGGCGGGGGCGGTCAATCTGGCGGCCTTTCTGGCCGGCCAGCGGGGGCGCAACCACAGCGTCATCACCGACTACTCCTGCCGCCCCGAGTTCATCAGTCTGGCCAGGTTTGTGCGCGGCGGCCACTGGCTCGATCTCGACTGGCTGTGGGCGATCACCATCCGCGAGTGCCGACTCGATCTGGCCCGCTTCGCCGCCAATCCGGTGCCGCTGACCGTGGTGGCCACCCGGGTCTCGGATGGTCAGGCCGCCAACCTCAAGGCCAATGCGGCCGAGCTGGAGCAGCAGATCAAGGCCTCCTGTTCTGTGCCCCTGGTCTATCGCGACTTCGTGCGCATCGGCGGGGAAGCCATGACGGATGGCGGGGTGGCCGATTCCATTCCGGTGCGTCATGCCTACGAACAGGGGGCACGCGACATCACAGTGGTGCTCTCCCGCCCCCTCGGTTATCGCAAGCGAGCGCCACGTCTGCCGGCCCTACACCGTTATCTGCTGCGCGGGACGCCGGCTCTGGCCCGCGCCAGTCTGGCGCGCCACCGCAGCTACAACGACGCCATCGATTTCATCCGCCAGCCACCGGCCGATTGCCGCATCCGGCTCATACACCCGCCGGCGGGTTTTCGGGTCGGCCGCATGACCACAGACAAGGGGAGGCTGGAGCAGGGCTACCAGATGGGCTGGCAGGCGGCCCTGGACTATCTGGCGGCCGACCCGACCCAGCCTTGAGTCCCCTGAGCGGCTCCGCCCGGGGCCGCCATCATGCAAAACCATGGCGATGCCGCTGCGGGTCAGGGATGAATCATCCCACCCGCACTCCCCGTCTTGATGACCAGAGCCAGCTTTTTTTCGTCCGTTTAATATGCAGCTGGATAATTGTTTGCGATATTTAAAGCGAAATGGTCAGCATTGCCGGCATGAAGAAATATCACTATTAAGTTGAGCTAAATAATCCACGAGTCAAATTGTGACTGAATAATAAAGCCGGTGGGGAACTTTCCTGACTGGCGCATTTTTAATGCGCCTCTATATTCATTAAATCTGTTTTTATTCATATACATAGTGTGAGTTAGCTTATGCGAAATAGATTATTAGCGCTGGGTTGAATCTCTTTACATTAATGGCGAATTGATAGCCTGACTTCATCTCGGCTACTGTCCCCTCTCGATTCGTTTGGGTAGCAAACGGATACATCAATAATAACGACAGAGACTGGACGCATTGATAAAGAGTCATCTTTATTGATTTTAATCCTGCCAAAGGAGCCGGAATAATGAGTGGTTTATCTTCCCATCAAATTGCCCGTGAGATATTTGCCGAGTTGTTGCCCTATCGTCGCCGCTTCCCCGATCCCATCCTGGATCGGCACAGCGAAGAGCAGGAGGTGGCCGCCATCCAGATCCCCCGGCTGCAGGCCTTCATCGAGCGGGGCGAGACCATCACCTGCGTCTTGCCCGCCTTCCCCACCAAGTCACCGAACCCGAACAAGGTGCTGGGCACCCTGCCGGACATGGCGGAGCGCCTCTCCCTCAGCTTTCTCAATCACCTCTGCCAGCGCATCCAGCTGCACTACAGGCCCGGCATGCGGATCCTCATCTGCTCGGATGGCCACGTGTTCGGTGACCTCATCCGGGTGCCGGATCCGGCCATCGACGCCTATCAGGCCCATATCGAGCAGCTGATCCTGGAGCTGGGGGCGACCCACCTCGGGGTCTTTCACCTGGGGATGGTGGCGGGCATGGCCGAGTTCTGCGCCAGCCGCGACTTCGACACCCTGCGCGAACAGCTGGTCGAGCGCTATGCCGAGCCGCTGGCGCAGATCAGTGAAGAGGTGAAGACCACCGAGGAGGGGGTTCGTCTCTATCGCGCCATGACCCGCTTCCTCTACGAAGACAGCCAGCTGCCGGACACGCCACTCTCCAACACGGCGCTGCAGCGGGATGCCAAGTCGCGCACCCATGCCGTGATCCAGCGCAGCCGCGCCTGGGGCAACCTGCTGGCTGAGCGCTTCCCCGAGGCCATCCGCCTCTCCATCCACCCCCAGGCCAGCCACAGCCTGAAGATGGGCATTCACATGCTGCCGACCCGGGATGACTGGCTCACCCCCTGGCACGGGGTGGCGGCCAATCTGGATGGCCAGTTCGTGCTGATGAAGCGGCGCGACGTGCTGGCTCTGGAGCACGAACTGGTCCACATCCATGGCCGTCCCAGTCATTACCTGATCCACAGCAAGCAGGCCGCCGCCTGAGGAGTTCACCATGACAGCATCCATCATTCCCCTCGGCGGCGAGCATTGCCGCATTCACCCCCAGGCCCCCTTTGGTCTGTTGATCGAACCGGCCCGGGAGGGGCAGGCTGTGCAGGCCCTGCCGGTCGAAGCGCTGCGTGAACTGGCCCGTCGTCACGGCGTGCTGATCCTGCGCGGATTCGAGTCCGGCTTCACCGACCCCGAGCGGCTGACCCGCTATGGCGAGGCGTGGGGCGAGATCATGATGTGGCCGTTCGGCGCCGTGCTGGACGTGAAGGAGCACGAGAACGCCACCGACCACATCTTCGACTCCAGCTATGTGCCGCTGCACTGGGATGGCATGTACAAGCCGACCCTGCCCGAGTTCCAGCTGTTTCACTGCGTGCACGCTCCGGCGGCCGACGAGGGGGGGCGCACCACCTTCATCAATACCCGCCAGTTGCTGGTGGATCTCGATGGCGAGCGGCTGGCCCGCTGGGAGCGGGTGCATATCACCTATCGCATCAAGCAGGTGGTGCACTACGGCGGCGAGGTGAGCTCGCCCCTGCTGGTGCCCCACCCGGTGAGCGGCGAGACCGTCATGCGCTACAACGAGCCGCCGCGCGAGGGGGTGCGCTTCCTCAATCAGCATGCGCTGCAGATTGAGGGGATCCTGCCCGATGAGCAGGCCGCCTTCCTGCAGGATCTGCACGAGCGACTCTACGATCCGCGCTACTTCTATGCCCACCAGTGGCAGCCGGGGGACGTGGTGATCGCCGACAACCTCGGCCTGCTGCACGGGCGGGAAGGCTTCACCGCCCGCTCGGCGCGCCACATCCAGCGGGTCCATATCCAGGCCAGCCCGCTCTGCCTCAACCCGGCGCTGGCGCCGCAAGGAGCGGCGTGATGGCGACCATTTTGCTGGCTGCCACCGCCACCCCGGGCCACGTCAATCCCATGCTGGCGGCGGCCCGCCTGCTGGTGGAGGAGGGGCACAGGGTGTTGATGCTGTGCGGCGCCCTGTTCGAGCAGCGCATCCGCCAGAGCGGCGCCGAGTTTGTGCCCTTCTCCCCCGAGCTGGATTTTGACTACCGGGCGCTGGAGCAGCACTTCCCCGAGCGGGCCAGCCTGAGCGGTACCGCCCAGATGGCGCTGGCGCTCAGGCGTTTCTTCGCCGCGCCCATCCCGCAGCACGGCCGCCGCTTGCGGGCGCTGATCGCGGAAGAGGGGGGGGATCTGCTGCTGGTGGAGAACGGCTTCTACGGTGTGCTGCCGCTGTTGCAGCAGGCGCGCAGCCGGCGCCTTCCCATACTGATGCTGGGGGTGAACCCTGTCTCCTTCTCGAGCCCGGATGCCATCTTCTACGGCCCGCGTATTCCTCCCGAGCTGCGTCGCTCCCTTGGCGAGCTGCCCTGGCTGGATGAACAGACCAGGCGACTGCAGGCCGAGGTACAGCAGTGCTTCGATGTCGCGCTGGCCGAGGCGGGGGCACCGCCGCTGGCGGCCCCCTTCACCGACGTGATGGTGACGGCGCCCGATGCCTTCCTGCAGCTCTCCTGCGCCGGCTTTGAATACGAGCGGCCCGAGCTAGAGGGGGTGATCCGTTATGTCGGCCCCCTGCTGCCACCCCGGATTGAGCTGGTGCCGCCGCCCTGGTGGGAGCAACTGGATGAACGGCCGCTGGTCATCGTCAGCCAGGGCACCCTGGCCAACGTGGATCTGGGGCAGCTGCTGATCCCGGCCATGCAGGGGCTGGCGGGTGACGAGCTGCAACTGCTGCTGACCACGGGCGGACGGGATCCGGCGCTGCTGGGTCCATCCATCCCCGCCAATGCCATCGTTACCGAGCATGTGCCGTTCGAGCTGGCGCTGCCCCGCGCCGCCGTGCTGGTGACCAACGGCGGCTATGGCTCTGTGCAGGCCGCACTGGCCCACGGGGTGCCGCTGGTGGTGGCGGGCACGGGGGAGGACAAGGCTGAGGTGGCGACCCGGGTGGCGTGGAGTGGCGTTGGCATCAATCTGCACAGCAACGAGCCGACGGCAGAGGCCGTGGCCGCCGCGGTGCGCAAGCTGGTGCGCGAGCCGCGCTATCGGGCTCGGGCGCGCCTGCTGGCCGACGAGATGGGAAGGCTGGATGCCAGGGCTGCCATCGCCGGGGCGGTGACGACCCTGCTCGCCAACACCCGATAACGGAGGGAGGCCGATCTGGCCTCCCTTTTTGTTCAGCTTCTGCTCAGTTTGCGGTTGTTAGCCTGCTTGCCAGCTAAAGAGCAGGCGCCGGCGGCGATGGATGCACTTTTTCATGCAAAAAGAGCCATCCCGACGTTGAATTTTTGGCCGACTCAGGAAAGAATGCGCGCTCGGTTATTGACCTCGGGCGCAGGGTGACTCGTCACAGGCCAGACCGAGGATGACACGGCCCCCGGCCAACTTGGTACAGGAAACCACACAGGAATTTTATGAATCCCCTTCGCACTGCCGCTTCGGCCCTTTTATGTACTCTGACGCTGGTCAGCCATCAGGCCGCCGCCGTTGAATACACACTGCCCGCGGCCAACAGCCGCCTGATCGGTGAGAACCAGGAATACGTGGTGCCTGCGGACAACCGTCCGCTGGAGCAGATCGCCTCCGACTTCCAGTTGGGCCTGACCAACATCATGGAAGCCAACCCGGGCGTCGACCCCTATCTGCCGACACCGGGCAGCAAGCTGGTCATCCCCCATCAGCTGATCCTGCCGAATGCGCCCCGTGAAGGGATCGTCATCAACGTGGCCGAGATGCGCCTCTACTACTACCCCAAAGGCAAGAATGTGGTGGAAGTGCTGCCCATCGGCATAGGCCAGCTGGGTGTGAATACCCCGGAAAACTGGATCACCAAGGTGGAGCGCAAGCGCGCCAACCCGACCTGGACCCCGACCGAGAACATCCGTCGCCGCTACGCCGCCCAGGGCAAGACACTGCCTGCGGTCTGGCCGGCCGGTCCGGACAACCCCATGGGTCTGCACGCCCTCTACATCGGCAACCTGTATGCCATCCACGGCACCAACGCCACCTTCGGCATAGGTCTGCGGGTGAGCAGTGGTTGCGTGCGTCTGCGTGCCGACGACATCAAGTACCTGTTCGACAAGGTTCCGGTCGGTACCCGTGTCCAGTTCGTCAACCAGCCGGTCAAGTCCACGGTCGAGCCGGATGGCGGTCGCTACATGGAAGTCCATGAGCCGCTGTCGCGCAACGAGGAGGAGTTCAACTCCACCACGTCCGTGCCGCTGCCCATGACCCCGGCCATCACCCGCTTCATCGCCCACATGGACAGCGACTCCAATGTGGTCAAGCAGGTGCTGGAACAGCGTACCGGCATGCCGACCCGTCTCAACCCGCAGGCCTGATGGCCCGGGAGACCCGGTAATGAACAACGGCGACCTTGTGGTCGCCGTTGTTGTTTCTGGCATTGGTGAGAGCTATTCGTGGCTGATGGTGATCACCGCCATGGTATGGCGTTGGTCAATCCATCGACAGGAAACCTGGCTGCTGGCGAGACGCAGTGGCGACTGTTTCGCCAACTGCTGCAGATTGAGTGTCTCTGTGGTTTGCGCTGGGCCCGAGAGGCAGGTGACCTGCATCTGATCCTGTTGCTGCTTGATACGGCAGGCATCTTCCACTATGGCTCCGCTGAAGCTGATGCGTCCCGTACTGGTTGCCGGCACCGCCTGTGCCGTGGAGATGGTGGCGAGGGTGAGCGCTACTGCGATTGTCTTCATGCAGACCTCCTGATTGTCTTGCACGCTGGTAGGAAACCACTTTTTCATTGCCTTGCACTGTCACTATCGACCTGACCAGAATGGATCTGAGTATTATTTGACCGCTTGCCATGTCGCCCGGCGCTGGCGGGTTGACTGAAAAAACAGGGCAACCCAGAGGTTGCCCTTGCTATGGCCGCCGGCTGCGGGTGACAAGGCCGCGTACATCCAGACGCGGCGCTCATCTGGCTCAGGGGGCGGGAGGGGCGTAGAGGGCAAGCCAGTTGCCTTCGGTATCTTCTATGATGACCCGGGATCCATGGCCGCTGCCGATGCTGTGCAAGGGTTCGAGCACGCGTCCGCCTAGCCTTGGGACCATCTGCTCGGCCTCCCTCAGGCGGTCATTCAAGGCAAGGTAGATGAGAGGGCCAGTGCCGCCCGGCTGGTGGTATTTATCCATGGGGCCGAGGCAGGCCGCCGCGTTGTTGCCATCGTGGCGCAGCATGGCGAAGCGTATCTCCTCCTGTATCGGCGTGACCGGCACGTCGAGCAGGGCCGAGTAGAAGGCCATGGCGCGATCCAGATCCCGTGTCGGAATGTCGGCCCAGACCAGGGTATTGTCCATCTTGGTGATCTCCAGCATGTTCCGGCCGATGCGACCGGCGGCTCTTGGAACCAGTCCACGATCTTGCTGCGAGACCGTGATCAAGGCTCATGCGCTGCTCGGAATCCTCACGTATATGTATACGCTCCGGTTCCTGCGCTGCTCTTTAACCTTGCTGACGGCCTCTCGCGACAGGTCGTAGACAGGTTCTTAGAGGGTAGGAGTGGCCACTGAGGGACGCCAGAGGCAAAAAAACGGCGCCTGATGGCGCCGTTTTTGGGTGGGGAAGTGAAGTCTTTTCCCCTCGAGATACAGTTACTTGCCTGCGATATTTAGCCCACCAAAGCGGATGAGGGGCGCGTAGAAGCCCTTGCCATCGTCGTGGTGCAGCCGATCGCCGACCGCCTCCAGCTCGCCCAGCAGGCGATAGAAGTTGCCCGCCACCGTGATGCCGCGCACCGGCTGGATGCGAACACCGTCCCGGCACAGGAAGCCCGACGCCCCGAACGAGAAGTCGCCGCTCACCGCATCGGCACCGGAGTGCAGACCGTCCAGCTTGACCAGTTCCAGATACTCGCCGGTTTTGACCTCGGCCTCGCTGTGGGGGCCTGTGCCAAACACCAGGTGGCGCGCCGTCACATCCAGCGCGCCGCGGGCGCTGCGCGCTGCCGAGCCGTTGCTGGCCAGGCCGAAGTGGTGAGCGGTGGCGCTGTTGTGCAGCAGCGTCTTGAGCTCGCCCTCGCCAATCAGCAGCAGATCCGAGGTGGGGGCCCCTTCACCGTCAAACGCCTTGATGTTCATGCCGCCCGGCATATAGGCCCGGCTCTCCAGGGTGAGCCAGCGGGAGGCCACAGACTGGCCCAGCTTGCCCCGCCAGGGGTTGATCCCCTGCTGGGCCCACTTGCCCGACAGCGCCGCCTGGAAGCAGCCAAACAGGCTGGCGAAGCAGTTGGTGCTGAAAATAGCGCTGTAGTGACCACTCGGCACGGCTTCCCCCGGCAGCAGGCCGTCGGCCACGGCATGGATCTGCGCTATGAGGGACTGGCTGTCGAGTTCGTCGAAGCGACGGCCATACTGCCCCTGGGAATGCATGGACTGGCGGCCAGCCCGCTCGATCAGCGCCGAGGTGTAGCAGCCGACGCTGAATTCACTGTGCTGGCAGAGGCTGCCCAGGCTGTTGGCGAGCCAGAGCCGGCTCTCCCCCTCGAAGAAGCTGTTGTAAGGTGCGCCAGTCACGTCCGGCAGGGCCAGCATGTCCGCCTCGAGGCGCAGGGCCAGGGCGATTTTCTCCTCCGCCGCCGTGGTGTCGGGCTGGTTTATCTCGGCGCAGTCGGTGGTGATCCGGCTGTTGGCCACCGAGATGCGCTGATCCGCATCCAGCTTGGCGAAGCGGCTGGCATCGAGCGCATCCTGCAGCATGGCATCCAGCGCCGGCTCATCCAGGGATTCCGAGTAGGCGATGCCGACCCGGCCATCCTTGATGAGGCGGATGCCGATCTGCTGGCTGCTGGTGACCTTGTATTCACCCAGCTCGCCCTTGTCGGCCTTGAGGGAGAAAGCCTTGTCCCGATTGGCTATGATGTCCGCCTCGGCATTGATATCGGCGACCTTGTCCAGCAGGCGGGTGAGCAGAGTGTTCATATCGAGTTGGCTCATCAGGCGTTACCTCCGACCAGAATATTGTCGACCTTGAGTGGTGGCTGGCCGACGGACGCCGGGATCGAGCCTGAGACAGAGCCGCACATGCCAGCAGCGATGGCGAGATCGCGGCCCACCATGGAGATCTCTTTGAGCACCTGGGGCCCTGTGCCGATCAGGGTGGCCGACTTGAGCGGCCGGGTGATCTTGCCCCCCTCGATGAGGTAGGCCTCCTGCACGTTGAAGTTGAACTCGCCTGTGCCCGGCTGCACAGATCCGCCGCCCATCCGCTTGGCATAGATGCCGTGTTCCACCGTCGCCAGCATCTCGTCCAGGCTGTGGCTGCCCGCCTCGATATAGGTGTTGCGCATGCGCGACGCCGGGGCGAAGCGATAGGATTCGCGTCTTCCTGAGCCGGTGCGGGCATAGCCGGTTCTAAGCGCTCCCATGCGATCGACCAGGAAGCCAGTCAGCACGCCATCCTTGATGAGCTGGGTGTGCTGGGTCGCCATGCCCTCGTCATCGACGTTGATGGAGCCCCAGGCGTTGCCCTGCAAGCCTTCGTCCACCGCGTTGACCACTGGGTTGGCGATGAGCTGGCCCATCTTGTCGTGGAACACCGAGGCCTTCTTGGCCACCGAGGTGGTCTCCAGCAGGTGGCCGCACGCCTCGTGGAAGATGACGCCGCCAAAGCCGCTCTCCATGATGACCGGCAGGGTGCCGCTCGGGCAGGGGGCTGCGCCGAGTTTCACCAGCGCCTGGCGGGTGGCGGTGAGGGCCAGTTCGCGCGGGTCTATGAGGGCCGCGTGTTCCCAGCCCATCATGGCGCCGGGGGCCTCGTAGCCCACGCTCTGCTCGCTCCCTTCCATGGCTATGGTCTGGGCCATGATGCGGTTGTAGTGGCGACGATCGGCCACTTGCAGCCCTTCGCTGTTGAAGATCTCCACCTCCTGCTCCCAGCCCAGGGCATTGCCCGAGAACTGGCTTACCTTGGTGCTCTCGGCGCGGGCCGCGGCATCCATGGCGTGCAGATAGGCAATCTTCTGCTCCAGCAGCTTGTCGGCACCGAGCGGCAGGGTGACCGGGTTGCGGTCCGTGAAACGGCTGAAGTCGAAGGCGGTGGCGGTCACTACTGGGTTGCGTCTGTCCTTGGCCGCCAGCAGGGTGACGATGCGCAGCAGCTCGTTGCGATCGGCCAGGTTGGTGTAGCCGTAGAGCACCTTGTGGCCGTAGCAGAGGCGCACGCCTATGCCGAAATCGAGGCCGCCGCTGATGTTCTCTATCTGGCTGGAGAGCAGGCTGAGCTGGCTGCGGCGCTTGCGCTCCACAAACAGCTCGGCGAAGTCGGCACCGAGCGCCAGCGCGTGATCGAGCACGTCGCGGGCAATGGCGGGGGCCAACAGGGAGAATGAGGTCATAGAATATCCTTTTCTGGTCTGTTTCCTGTTTGCTTCCGACACCCTTCTGATTGTGTTATGGGGTGTCGATTGCATTGTTGCAGACCAGCACAAAAAAGTCGCTATAGCGTCATGCGATGATACCGATTGAGAAAATCGGTGCGATTCGTGCGCCCGGCGGCCCAGATCCAGGCCGCCGGCAGGAGAGGTTAGAGCAGATCGTGGATCTCGCTCAATATCTGGTCGACCCACTGTTCGATGCGGGATTCGGTCTGGTCGTACTGGTTGGCGTCGTCGAGGACCAGGCCGACGACAAGATGATGGCCATCGTCAAACCACCTGGATCAGAGCAGCTCGTGGATCTCGCTCAGGATCTGGTCGACCCACTGTTCGATGCGGGGTCGGTCTGGTCCCATTGGCTGGCGTCGTCGAGGACCAGGCCGACGCAAGATGATGGCCATCGTCAAACCGGCAAGTCAGAGCAGCTCGTGGATCTCGCTTAATATCTGGTCGACCCACTGTTCGATGCGGGATTCGGTCTGGTCGTACTGGTTGGCGTCATCGAGCGCCAGGCCGACGAAGTGACGGCCATCGTCGATCAGCGCCTTGGAGGCATCGAACTCATACCCCTCGCTGGGCCAGTAACCCACCAGCTTGACCCCCTTGGGTACCAGCTGATCGTGCAGCAGGCCGAGGGCATCCTGATACCATTCGCCATAGCCCAGCTGATCGCCCAGGCCGAACAGGGCTATGATGCGCCCCTCCAGATGGACATCCTTGATGTCCTCCCAGCGGGATTCCCAATCTTCCTGCAGTTCGCCAAAGTCCCAGGTGGAGATGCCGAGGATCAGGATGTCGTACTCCTGCATGCGGATGAGGGGCACATCCTTGATGTTGTGGAGATCGACCAGCTCCGGGCCTATGAGGGCGCGGATCTTCTCGGCGGCCATCTCGGTGTAACAGGTGGTGGAACCGTAAAACAAACCTATCTTCATCGCACTGTCCTTACCGTAAAACAGATAGCTCTTTATCCTGGCGGCGCGTGGGGCTGGCGCGCGCGGAGGCAGCAGGGAGGGGCGCCAGTTTAACAGATTGCCCGGCACCCTTCACGGGGCAAGCGTGGTGCAGGCCTCATCAGATCCCGCTGTCGCCCGGCGCCGGGCGCGCTACAATGGGCCACCGTTTGCCCAAGACCCAGTACCATGACCAAGCCAGCGCCTGCCGTGCACAATCATCCCCTGATCGAACCCTTCCTCGACGCCCTCTGGCTGGAGCGGGGTCTGTCTGACAACACTGTCAGCTCCTATCGCAGCGATCTGGAAAAGTTTGCCCTCTGGCTCGATGAGCAGGGCAGCTCTTTGCTGCTGGCCGGGATGGACGAGATCCAGCACTACCTCGCCTGGCGGGTGGATCACCAGTTCGCTGCCAGCAGCACGGCCCGCTTTCTGTCTGCCCTGCGCCGCTTTTATCAGTATCTGAACCGCGAAAAGCTGCGCAGTGATGACCCGACCGTGCTGCTGGAGGGGCCCAAGCTGCCCAAGAAGCTCCCCTCCGATCTCAGTGAAGGGGAGGTGGAGGCGCTGCTGGCGGCGCCGCTGGTGGACGATCCACTGGAATTGCGGGACAAGGCGATGCTGGAGCTGCTCTACGCCACCGGGCTGCGGGTCTCCGAGCTGGTGGGGCTCACCGCCGAGCATGTCAGCCTGCGCCAGGGGCTGGTGCGGGTGGTGGGCAAGGGCAACAAGGAGCGGCTGGTGCCCATGGGGGAGGAGGCTATCCACTGGCTCGAGCGTTACTACCGGGAGGCCCGCACCCTGCTGCTGGGGGGCACCAGCTCGGATGTGGTGTTCCCCTCCAGGCTGGCCCGCATGATGACCCGCCAGACCTTCTGGCATCGCATCAAGCTCTATGCTCTGCGCGCCGGGATCCAGGGCGAGCTCTCTCCTCACACCCTGCGCCACGCCTTTGCCACCCATCTGCTCAACCACGGCGCCGATCTGCGGGTGGTGCAGATGCTGCTGGGTCATGCGGATCTCTCCACCACCCAGATCTACACCCATGTGGCGAACGAGCGACTCAAGGCGCTGCACGGGGAGCACCACCCCCGCGCCTGAGCCGCTGACGCGCAACAAAAAACCGCCCGAGGGCGGTTTTTTTAAACACACGACAGGAGTTGGCGCTTATTTTCCCTGCTGGGATTTGAGCAGATCGCGGATTTCGCTCAGCAGCTCCTGATCCTTGGTGGGACCAGCGGGGGCGGCTGCCTCTTCCTGCTTCTTCTTGAGGGTGTTGATGGCCTTGAGCCCCATGAAGATGGCGAAGGAGATGATCAGAAAATCTATGATGGTCTGGATGAACTTGCCGTAGGCGATGACCACGGCCGGGGTCGCACCCTCGGCGGCCTTCAGGGTCACGGCGAGATCGCTGAAGTCCACTCCCCCCAGGATCAGACCAATTGGCGGCATGATGACATCACCCACGAAGGAGGAGACTATCTTGCCGAAGGCGGCACCTATGATGATACCGACCGCCATGTCGATGACGTTGCCCCTGGCTGCAAAGGCCTTGAACTCTTGAATCAGACTCATGTTTCCCTCCAAAAATGGGCAGAGTGCGGCCGCTGCCGCACCAAGGTTTGAATAATAAAGCATCAGGAAAACAGAGGGATGACCGTCTTGTTTCCTGTCGTCACGGCTAGCTTGCTGGGCCTCTGCCCAATTGGCAACCTGTCAGGGAGGGATTTTTTTGCAGCCCTCGCTATTAATCAATCAGTAATTAACAGGTTGAGGCCAGTATATGGCCTGAGTTACCTTGTGAGTCCATTCGTTCATGCCAAGTGAGTAAAAGAGTGAAGCATTTACTACTGGGAATGATGCTGCTGTGCACCTTGGCTGCCAGCGCGGGGATGGATCCCCAATTATTGAAACAGCGTATAGAGCAGCGGCTCGGGGTTCAGGTCTATCTGGTGGATGCGACCCCCATGCCCGGCCTCTTCATGCTGGGCACCAGTCAGGGGCCGCTCTATGCCGATGCCAAGGGAGACTATGTGCTCCAGGGCATCATGCTGGATCTGGGCCACGACATGAAAAACCTCACCATGCTGGGCCAGCGTCAACAACGGCAGCGGGCCCTGACCCAGATCGGCGAACGGCGTATGCAGCTCAAGGCGGTGCCCGAGCGTCACAGCATCACACTCTTTACCGATCTGACCTGCCGCAGCTGCCGTACCTCGCTCGATGAGCTGCCCATACTGCAGGCGCAGGGGGTGAGCGTGCAGCTGCTGCCTGCGCTGAGTACCTTCGCCGATCTGGCCGAGGCGCAGGCGCGCTGGTGCGATCCCGCCCTGTTCAGTGAACTCAGTCTCAGTGATCGTTTGCCTGCGGCCGGTTGTAATGAGATCCTTGCCCATCATATCGGCCTGAGCCAGTGGCTCGGGATCAAGGCGCTGCCGAGCTGGGTCCTGCCAAACGGGGATCTGGTTCGGGGTTATCAGAGCCCTGAACAACTGCTCAAGATACTGGATCACATCAATGCCCCTGCAAATCCGTCGTCGTCCGCGAGTTGATGATTCCCATCTGCCCGCCACCCTGCATCCACTGCTTCGTCAAGTCTTCGCCAGCCGTGGCGTAGAGGATCCCGTCCTGCTGGAGCGCAGTGCCAGCTCGCTGCTGCCGCCCCAGCGCCTGTTCGGCATGGAGCAGGCGGTGCCGCTGCTGGCGGCGGCGCTCACCGCCCAGCAGCGCATCCTGATCGTTGGTGACTTCGACTGCGACGGCGCCACCAGCTCGGCCCTGTGCGTGCTGGCGCTGCGGGCCATGGGCGGCAAGCACATCGACTTTCTGGTGCCCAACCGCTTCGAGTTCGGTTACGGCCTCACCCCCGAGATAGTCGAGCTGGCGGTGGCGCGCGGCGCCGAATTCCTCATCACGGTAGACAACGGCATCTCCAGCATCGCCGGGGTGGCGGCGGCCAAGGCGGCCGGCATGCAGGTTCTGGTCACCGATCATCACCTGCCGGGCCAGGAGCTGCCTGACGCCGATGCGATAGTGAACCCCAACCAGCACGGCTGCGACTTCCCCTCCAAGTCCCTGGCCGGGGTGGGGGTGGCCTTCTATCTGATGGCGGCCCTCAACACCCACCTGCGCCAGCTGGGCTGGTACGAGCGCCAAGGCATTCGCGCCCCCAATGTGGCGGATTATCTGGATCTGGTGGCGCTTGGCACGGTCGCCGACGTGGTGGCGCTGGATGGCAACAACCGCATCCTGGTGCACCAAGGGCTGCAGCGGATCCGGGCCGGTCGCTGCCGTCCCGGCATCCAGGCGCTGGTGGACGTGTCGGGCCGGGACGGCCGCCGCCTCACCGCCGCCGATCTCGGCTTCGCGTTGGGGCCGCGCCTCAACGCCGTGGGCCGGCTCGACGACATGTCCCTCGGGGTCGCCTGTCTGCTCAGCGATGACCTCAATCTGGCGCGCCAGCTCGCTTCCGAAATGGACAGCCTGAACCAGGAGCGCAAGGAGATAGAGCAGGGGATGCAGCAGGAGGCGCTCGCCACCCTGGAGCAGATCCGTTTCCGGGACGGCGAGGTGCCCTCCGGCATAGTGCTGCACAGAGACGAGTGGCATCAGGGGGTGGTGGGGCTGGTGGCCTCCAAGGTGAAGGAGAAGTACTACAGACCGGTGATCGCCTTCGCCGAGAGCAGCGACACCGAGCTCAAGGGCTCGGGTCGCTCCATCCCCGGCGTGCACCTGCGCGATGCCCTCGAGCTGCTCGATACCCGTCATCCGGGCCTGATGGGCAAGTTTGGCGGTCATGCCATGGCGGCCGGGCTGACCCTGCCCAAGGCCAATATCGAGGCCTTCGGCCGGGCCTTCGAGACGGTGATAAGCGAGCTGGTGACCCCCGAACTGCTGACCGGGGTGCTGCTCACCGACGGCGAACTGCTGCCCGATGAGCTAAGCCTTGAGCTGGCGGAGCTTATTCGCGCCTCCGGCCCCTGGGGCCAGGCCTTCCCCGAGCCGCTGTTTGACGGCGAATTCGTGCTGGTGCAGCAGCGGCTGGTGGGGGAGAAGCACCTCAAGATGATGCTGACCACGGATTCGGGCCATGCGGTGGATGCCATCGCCTTCGGGGTCGATCTCAAGCGCTGGCCGGACGCCTCGGTGAAGCGGGTGCGGCTGGTCTATCGGCTCGATGTCAACGAGTGGCGCGGCAACCGCAGCGTGCAGCTGCTGGTGGAGCATCTGGAGGCGGCCGGTCTCTAGCCGTTGGTCGCCTGTCAGCTGTCTTGTCACGGCCATCCCTCGGGGTGGCCGTGTTGTTGTGGGCGGTTGCACTTCGGGGCCCACACTGCGAATGTTCCCTTCGCGCATGGTGGTTTTAAATTGCCGGCTTTATTGATAACGAGGGTTTTTAGTATCAATCCACGCTGATTTGCAGGGTTTCAAATTCAATAAAAAGATGGATTGTGATATATTCGGCCTCGCTGAATCCTCTTTTCAAGAAGGGACTGCCCGCTTGTCACCCTCTGGCCGACTCTCGACCTGGGCGATGGCTCTTGCCATCGCCAGTCTGCTGTGACTTGCCGCCTTTGCCGCGGCAGAGGTCGGTGCAGCCGTTCGTCAGGCCTCGGTCGGCCAGGGCGCCGCGATGCAGTTGCACGAGCCGTCCGATCCCGGGTTCGTCAACAGCGTCAGCCTGCCGCCGGGCGGCCAGTGGCGGCTCAGCTTCGAGCAGGGGCGGCGGCTGGAGAGCGCCGGCCACCCCGAGCTTTATCAGATGCTGCTGGCCTGGTTCCAGCACGAGATCCTGGGTCTGCTCTACGGCCTGCTGTTCTTCCTGCCCCTCATCTACCTCAGGCAGCTGTCCGATTACTTCGGTTACCTGCACAAACGCCTGCTGGTCTGCCATCACCTGCAATTTCGCTTCTGCCACGGCCACTCGCGTCCGGCTTGCTGCTGAGCGCGCACCGGATCCCGGCGTTTCCCCGTCGACTGACTGTTTGACCCCTCTGCTGGCTGACGCCTGCGATCGGTTGCCGCGCCTTGTTGCCCCTGCTATCCCACCCGCCGTGCGGGAGCCGGGCCCTTATCTGCACAAGCTGTGAGCCGATCCGATGGATTATTATGTAAACCTGTTTATTCAGTCGATTTTTGTCGAAAACCTGGCGCTGGCCTTCTTTCTGGGCATGTGTACCTTCCTGGCCGTTTCCAAGAACATCAATACCGCCTTCGGCCTGGGCCTGACGGTGCTGGTGGTCATGGTGATCGCCATTCCCCTCAACAACCTGATCTACCGCCATATCCTGCGGCCCGAGAGCACCTTCCTCGGCGAGTTTGATCTCAGCTTTCTCGATTTCATCGTCTACATAGGGGTGCTGGCCGCGCTGGTGCAGGTGATGGAGATGGTGCTCGACAAGCACTTCCCGGCGCTCCATCACGCGCTGGGCATCTATCTGCCGCTCTTGACGGTGCACTGTGCCATCTTCGGCGGTGTCATGTTCATGGCCCAGCGGGATTACGATTTCATCGAATCCATAGTGTATGGGGCGGGTTCAGGGCTTGGCTGGTTGCTGGCCATCGTCGCCATCGCCGGCCTGCGCCAGAAGATGAAGTATTCGGATGTGCCCGAGGGGCTGCGCGGCATCGGCATCACCTTCATAGTGGCCGGGCTGATGTCGCTCGGCTTCATGTCCTTCTCCGGCATGTCGCTCTAGGCACGCCACCTGTGAAAACGGCCACTTGCGTGGCCGTTTTGCTATGCGGCGGGGGCTATCATCCCCAGCAGCCGGTCGTGGACCAACGGCAGTGTCAGGAAGCCGTCCCGGTCGAGGAAGTGGCCACCCTGCTCCAGGCTGTAGAGCGGCGCGGCCAGCTGCTCGCTCAGGTGCTGGCAGTAGCGATAGGGCACTATGGCATCGTCGCGGGAGGCAACCACGACGCGTTGGGGCGCCAGGGTCATGATGTGCGCCGGGTCGTAGCCCGGCTGCATGAAGGGATCCAGTTCCGGCAGGGTGTGCAGCGGCTGATCGAAACCGGACACCAGCAGGATCCCGCCCACCCGGCGGGAGACGGGCAGGCGGCTGAGCTGACGCAGTATGGCGATGCAGCCGAGGCTGTGGCCGAGCAGGAAGGTGCGCTCATCGTGATCCCGGACCAGACTGTCCATGGCGGCATCCCAGGCGGCCGGTTCCGGCAGGTGCGGGTCCGGCATGGCCAGCACCTCGACCTGAATGTCGCGGGCTTCGAGCTGCTGCTTGAGCCAGGGGAACCAGTGGGACTGGGGGGAGGCAGTGTAGCCGTGCACTATGAAGACGCGGGTGTGTGACATGAGCATGATCCTGAAACGGGGCAACAGGGAATGAAAACCGTGCCGCTGCGGCAACTGGCCAGGGCGGCCACATAATACCAGCGCCCCTGGGTGCCGACACGTCCCTGTCCGGGTGATACAGGGGAGGGACAAACCGCTCAGCCCAGGCGCTTGGCCATGTTGTAGCCGGTGATGGCGAAGCCCGCCTCCTGGTAAAGCGCCAGGGCACGCGGGTTGTCGTACGCGACCCGCAACTTGATCTGGCTGATGCCACGGGCCCTGAGCTCGGCCTCCAGCACCGCCATGGCGGCCTTGCCGATGCCCTGGCTGCGGTGAGCCGGGGCGACATAGAAGTCATAGATAAAGGTGGCGCTGGCATCGGGGTCGATGGCGTGCCAGAGATAGCCCAGTGGCTGCACCTCTGAGGTCGCAAGCGACCCCTCTTCGCTTGCGGGCAGGATGCAGAGCAGGCTGTGGCCGGCGGTGGCTATCCCCTGCGGCAGGGAGTGCAGCAGGGAGGCTTCGGCCTTGCGACGGGCGGTGGCGAGATCATGGCCATGATTACTGGCGATATCCTGCGCATAGTCCTCGATGAAGTAGGTGCAATAGGCGGGGTAGTGGGCCTGGCTCATGGGGATCAGGCGAACGAGGGGGGTTGGCATACAGCACATCACTCAAAGGGAGAAGGGGGTTCACGTTAACCCGGCGGCGAAGTGAGCGCAAACGGCGCTGGCTGCTGTCGGGAGCCGGAACGGCGTCAGCCCGCGGCTGGCCCATAAAAAAGGCTATGTCCCAATTACGTGTTGCATGGGGCGCCACACTATGGAACCGCTCCATCCACTCCTTTAGCCGACGGTGATATCCGTTCACGTGCTGGATGTGATATGCCCTAATGACCCGCTCACCTTGGCGATTACACACTACCTGGTGATAACGTGCTGAAACTGGCATATACCCCAGCGCCATCACTACAGGGCATCGCGTCGGGGGCGATGAGGGGGACCAACACCGCCCTGACCGTTTGGGTGTCCATCTTACCCAGTTGGAAGTCTGCCAGCTGGCCTGCACGGTCTTGCACCACCATCACCGGGACTGTAATCCGGGTCGGTCCCACGGGTTCGCCCTTTACCATCACGATGCCTTGCCGGGCGAAGTAAGCCTCATTGTCCTTTAAGCGATTCGAGGACGAAGATTTCATCCACTTCCACGATCCCCTCCTCTCGTATCTCCTTCCGCAGCGTATGGCTGCTTGACGGACGGTGAGCCCGCCGATGAGAGCCTGGGCATAGGCTTCCCAGCATGCGGCCTTGCGCAATCTGGCCAAGGGGGGACTGGTGAGAACGGAACTTGTATGCAAACACTGTTTGCAGCGGTAGCGACGCAGTCCTCGGCTCCAGCCCCAGGGGGCTAAGTCGGCAGCGAGCGTGGCGCCCGGGTGGTGGCCTCCTATCCCCGTGGCAATACCTATGCCACCGAGATGGAGCTCGATACCCGCGCCCTCTACAACATCAACCAGTTGATGGCCGGTCAGTTCTGACGGTGAGGCAGAAAAACAAAAGGCGAACATGATGTTCGCCTTTTTTGTTGGCAAAAACGGTCAGTTGCCCATCAGTACCGGCGGCACTGTGGTTGGCTTGACGTCTTCGCTCGGGTAACAGCCCAGCACCTTGATGTAGCGGGTGATCTTGGTCAGCTCCATCAGCGCGGCCTGCATGGCCGGGGTCTGCAGGTTGGCGGACACATCCAGATAGAACATCTCTTCCCAGGGGTTGCCTTGTACCGGCCTGGACTCTAGCTTGGTCATGTTGATCTCGTTGTTGCGCAGCACCAGCAGCGCCTCCACCAGGGAGCCGGGCTTCTGGGAGGTGGACATGATGAGGGTGGTCTTGGCCGGAATTTGCGGCGCCACGTCGATGGGCTTGCGCGCCACTACGATGAAGCGGCTGTAGTTCTCCTTCTGGTTGGCGAGCTGCTCGGCCAGCACGTCCAGTCCGTACAGCTCACCGCCAGCCGCGCTGCCGATCGCCGCCGCCTCCGGGCTTGCCAGCTCTTTCACCTTCATCATGGCGCTGGAGGAGGAGTCGCAGATCTCGTGGCGCGCCCCTTCCAGCTTGCTCAGGTAGTGGGAGCACTGCTGGAACACCTGCGGGTGGGCATAGAAGGTCTTGATGCGGCCAAGCTCGGTCGGCACTGCGGTCAGGATGCAGTGCTCTATGGGGTAGGTCAGCTCGCCGACGATGGAGAGGCTGGTGTGCTGCATCACGTCATACACCTCGTTGATGGAGCCCGAGCTGGTGTTCTCTATGGGCAGTACGCCGAAGGCGGCGCGACCCGACTCCACCGCATCCAGCACCTCGCGAAAGTTCTGGCAGTTCACCTCTATCACCTGATCCTTGTAGCGGGCCAGATACTTGCGAGCCGCCAAGCTGGAGTAGGAACCACGCGGGCCCAGATAGGCGACGCTGGTCATGGGCTCCTGCTGCTCCGGGTTGAGCAGGCTCTGCAGATAGGCCTGCTGGGAGAGCACGGAATCTTCGATGATGGTGTGATAGATGCGGGTGATGTACTGGGCATCCAGCCCCAGCACACGCCCTTTCTGGATCAGGGCGACCAGCAGATCCTGCTCGCGCTGGGTGTCGCGGATGGGACGGGGATTGGCCTGCTTGGCACGGGCGACCTCTATGCTGAGGGTCTTGCGCTTGGCCAGCAGGGCAAGCAGCTCCTGATCCAAGCGGGTGATGTCTTGTCTGATCTCGTCGAGTGTAGCCATGGTGGTTCCCTATCCAAATAATCGAGTGTGGTAGCTGCAAAAAAAAGCCTCCGCTAGGGGAGGCTCGATTCGTCTTTGCTTTCTGTTCATGCGACGACAGGGCCTTCCCTCATGTGGGCCGGATAAACGAGAAAGCAAAGAGGAATGGTGCGTGCATGGGTCTGATCCTGAAAATATCGTCATAACCATTAAGGGATTTGGGCCTGGGATGCAAGTAAAACTTGCCCGGGGGAGGCGAACGGGGCAGGGTATTGGCGTGTGCAGACGAGCTGTTCAAGCGCCATGTGGCGGCGATTGGCTCGGAGGCAGAGGCATCAGGAGGAGGTCACAATGGCGATTATTCTCGATCTGGGACGGGTGGTGGTGAGCTGGGATCCGGTAGCCATAGTGCGCTCGGTGCGAGGGCCTGACGACGCCGAGGCGCTGGCGGAGCGGCTGTTCAACCACCCGGACTGGCTGGAGGTGGACCGCGGCACCCTGTCGCTGCACACCATGGCCCGCCAGGCGCAGGGGCGCACCGGCCTGCCTGCGGCCCAGAATCTCGCCATTTTGCAGGCGGTGCCCGCATCGCTCCTGCCGGATCCCGCTATGCTGACCCTGATAGAGACGCTGCACGGGGCGGGCCACCGCCTCTATGCGCTCTCCAACATGGGTCATGCCAGCATCGACTGGCTGGAGCAGCACGCATTCTGGCGCTTCTTCAGCGGCAAGGTGGTATCGGCGCGGGTACGTATGATGAAGCCGGAGCCGGATATTTATCGCTATCTGCTGGTGTCGTTCGACCTGAAGGCCGACGAGTGCCTGTTCATCGATGACAGCCCCGCCAACGTGGCTGCCGCGCAGGCGCTGGGGATCGGGGGGCTGGTGTTTACCGATGTGCCCAGCTGTCGTCAGCAGCTGCTGTCGCTGGGCTATCTGCCCGGTTGAGCCGACAGTCTGGAGTGCTCAAGGAGACGTTATGGAGCATGGCCGGTTTCGCAATTGGTTGAGTCACTATCCGGATGCCGGCCTGCTGATCGCCTGCCTGGATGGCAGCGGTTACCAGCTCTGTGTCGAGGTCGACGGCGAGATGCAGTGCCTCACCGACAGCGAGGAGGGCAGGCTGACGTTCGGCTCCCTCGAGCAGGCTGAGGGCTTTTTGCGAGCCCATCAGGTGCATCAGGCGAAACTGCGGATTTATGATGCGCAACAGGATGAAAATGATGGTAATTGGCAGGAGATGATCATTAAATTCTGATTTATCCCTCTCCTTTAAGGGTTTATTCAGGATTGTTGCGGCACAATGGCGACCAATTCATCATCCGGTGTAGTCGTTATGGATGCCAATATAGTTGTGCTGAATCGAGGATACGATCAGACCTTTCAGGCCAGGGAGCAGCAGCTTGTCGAGACCCTGGCCAGCTACGGCGAACTGGTGGTCTCCTTCTCCGGCCGACTGGAATCCTGCTACAGCATGGATTTGTGCCGCGCCAGCGGGGTCCGGATCCGGGCCCTCACCCTGGACAGCCCGACCCGCAGCCGCAAGGAGGTGGCGCGGGCCAAACGCTATTGCCAGCGCTACGGCATAGAGCAGAGAGTCATCAAGACCGACGAGATGATCTTCTGCGATCACCTGCGTCACCTCAACGAGGTGATAGACCCGGTACGCTACATCTGCCATCTCACCGCGCTCGAAACCGACTGGAGCCATCTGCCCATGCTGCTGCCCGCCCCGGTCGAGGAGTTGCAGGAGTATTTGCGCCGTTTCGGCAGCCTGCCGGCCAACACCCTCTGGCTGTTTGCCAAGCAGGGCATGACCCACAGGGACTTTCGTTACGGCTTCAACAAACGGCAGCTGGGGCGTTGGGGCAAGAGCGCCCATGGCTGCCTGAGCCGTCGCTTCTCCGATCCCGAGCTGGTGGACAAGCGCCATCTGCGCATGGTGGACATGGCGGAGCAGATGCTGGCCGACATGGGGCTGGAGGAGGCGCAGGTGTTCTTTCATACCCTTTCGGATCAGGCGACCACACTGGCACGGGTGCGCGTACCGCTGCGGCTGCGTGCCCAGGCATTCGACCTGCAACCGGACATTCTCAATGCCCTCAAGAGCACAGAGTTCGATCTGGTGACGCTGGACATGGTGCAGGAGGAGGATCGGCAGGAGCTGGCTTGCTGACGGCGGCAGAGGGCAAGAACGTGAGTCGGGTCATAGGCAAGTCGGAGCCGACTCTTTATACTGACGCCCTTTTCCATCGACGCCGAGCCATCACCCTATGAAACCCTTGTCCCGCCTGCTGGTTGCCCTCTGTCTGTCGCCCTTGCTGGCACAGGCTGCGCCCCTGACCCAGGTCACCCTGCCGGATGGCCGCCAGGTGCAGCTCAACGATGACTTCACCTGGGAATACCTGCTGATCAAGCCGACGGCGAGCGGTGAGGTGGTCACGGGTGCGGTGGCCGTCCCCGTGCTGACCGAGCAGGCGATGACCAATCCGGATCTGCTGGCCCAGGCGGTCAAGGACGGGATAAGCGTCAAGCTCGACAAGATTGAGGGCTCGGATCCCCTGTCGCTGCAATTCATTGTGAGCAACACGGGCAGCCGCAGCGTGGTGCGGGTACGCGGCAGCGTCACCCTGTTCAGCGAGCAGGGTGCCCAGCTGGTCAAGCAGGAGGCCCGTTTCTGGGTGGGCGAGAACCGCCTGCCGGAGTCCTACCTGCGCAAGGGCCAGCAGCGTCCCTCCCTGGTGCTGGAGATGCCGCGTCCGGCCGGTCTGACCGGCAAGCCCCTGGTGCGGGTCGAGATTGAGGAAGTGGAGTTCCGCTAACCCCTCGCCACACAGACACCAGCTGCCAAACAGGCTCCATCACCGAGCCTGTTTGGATTCAATTGTTAATCCGGTAACCGCCAGCAACAGTTGCTTACATCTGACATGATTTGGCAACAGCTTGCCGCTCGGCATTCCCCCTCCTGCTCGGCACAATGGTTCCATTCCAGCTAGGTCTCAACTAGCTCAACACGTGGAGTCATCAAAATGAAAAAAGTGGCACTTTCTGTTCTGGTTCTGGCCGGTTTCGCTTCTACTTCTGCTCTGGCACAGGATGCCTTCAGCTACGCCAAGGGCGGCCTGACCTGGGCACACACCAAGTCCGATTACATCGGCGGCAAAGACGGCAACAACCGCGACTTCGGTGGCCTGAGCCTGGATCTCTCCAAGAGCTTCGGTTCCAACTTCTACGGCCGTCTGGGCAGCGAATTCACCTCCCGCAACGATGGCAACGACAGCATGGGCCTCTCCAGCCTGGGTCTGGGTGTCTACACCCCGCTCAGTACCGGTCTGAACCTGTATGGTGAAGCGGGTCTGATGGGTTACACCATGGAGCGTCAGGTGACTGCCAACGTGAAGGACAGCGGCTGGGATGTGATCACCCGCAAGAACAGCGGCAGCATGTACGGTGAAGTGGGCCTGCGTTACGACATCGGCGCCGTCGAGCTCTCCACCGGCTACCGCTACGCCAACATGACCGACGACATGCACGATTTCAAAGTGGGCGCCGCCTACAAGGTGAGCCAGAACCTGGCCCTCACCGCCGATTACACCTACCGCAAGTGGGACCTGCAACAGGGTTCCATCTCCAGCCTGGGTGTGAAGTACAGCTTCTAATCCTGTTTCCTGTAGTGTCTTCATTTTTGCCCATGACGTCTGTCATGGGCTTTTTCATTTTCTGGTGATCCTGTTTTCGCCCTTGTGCCGTATCAGTCCGTAATAGTTATACAACTTTCCTTTCTTTGTATAACTTCTATAACTGAACTCAGGCTTATACAAGGGGTGTCAACATGTACAAGATTAAAGTCGGTATCAGTGCCTGCCTGCTGGGACAGGAAGTGCGGTTCGACGGGGGCCACAAGCGCTCCAGCTTCTGCGAACGGGATCTTGGCGCTCACTTCGATTACCACCCCGTCTGTCCCGAGATGGCCATCGGCCTGGGGGCGCCGCGCGCCGCCATCCGGCTGGTCAAGCGCCATGGCGAGATCCGCGCCGAGGCGAGCAACGGCAGTTTCGATGTCACCGAGCAACTGATCGCCTTCAGCGAGCAGAAGGCCCGTCAGCTCGACTTCATCTCCGGTTACATCCTCTGCGCCAAGTCCCCCAGCTGCGGCATGGAGCGGGTGCGCATCTACGGCGCCAACAACGAGGGGAGTGCCAAGGAGGGGATAGGCCTGTTCGCCAAGGCGTTGATGGAGGCCAACCCCCTGCTGCCGGTGGAAGAAGATGGCCGCCTGTGCGACCCCATTTTGCGGGAGAACTTCGTGCTGCGGGTCTTCGCCTACCACGACTGGCAGCAGCTCTGCGCCCTGGGGCTCAGCGCCGCGGCGCTCATCCGTTTTCACTCCCGCTACAAGTATCTGGTGCTCTCCCATGCCACCCCCCAGTACCGGGCGCTCGGCAAGCTGCTGGGCAACCTCGGCAAGGCCAACCTGCAGCAGGTGGCCGACAGCTACATCAAGGGATTGATGGCGGCCCTGACCCTGCGTGCCAATCGCCGCAGCCACACCAATGTGCTGATGCACCTGCAGGGTTACTTCAAGCGGGTACTGACCCCGTCCCAGAAGCAGGAGCTGGCCGATACCATAGACAAGTACCGCACCGGCATCTTCCCCTTGCTGGTGCCGCTGACCCTGATCCGCCACTACCTGCGGGAATACCCCAATCCCTATCTGGCGCAGCAGGTTTATCTCAATCCGCACCCCGATACGCTGAAATTGCGTTACGGGCTCTGAATATCCTGTGCAGGCCCTGATGGCCGGGGCCTCTCCCTCAACCTTTGCTGGATGCCGTTATGTCTGATTTACCGCACGCCGCTTCTCCTTCGCCGGAGGAGGGGATCTACCCCATTCGCGAGGTCTCCCGCCTCACCGGCGTCAATGCCGTGACCCTGCGCGCCTGGCAGCGCCGCTACGGGCTGGTGCAGCCGGCCCGCACCGAGAAGGGGCACCGCCTCTACAGCGAGCAGGATATTCGCCAGATAGGCGAGATCCTGAGTTGGCTGGAGCGGGGGGTGAGCATAGGCCAGGTCAAGGGATTGCTGAGCGAGCCCCAATCCCAGCTGGTGAGCGATCACTGGCAGCAGACCCTGGAGCAGCTGTGCCAGGCGGTGCTCGCTCTCAGCCAGCGCAAGGTGGAGGCGCAACTGAATGACCTGCTGGCGAGCTATCCATTCGAGCTGGTGCGCAGCCGGGTGCTGCAACCCCTGGTGGAGCAGTTGCTCGGCCTGTGGCGCGAGCGGCCCGATGGCGAGCTGCTGCAGCAGGTGTGGCTGGGCTGGCTTCATACCCGCTTCGCCCGTCACCTGATCGAGCAGGAGAAGGGTGTGCCGATCACGTTGGCGAGCTGGGGCCAGGTCGGCCCCCTCGATCTGGTCTGGTCTGCCTACGAGCTGATCGGCCAGGGTTACGAGGTGCAACTGCTGGGGGCGGTCGAGCCGCGCCACCTCGCCCTGCTGGAGGGGCGGGCGACCACTCCCTGGCTGGTGCTGCTGGGGGCCGGGCTTGGCAAGCAGGATCTGGCCACCGGCTGGCCGACGGGCACCCGCTTGTTTGGCGAGCTGGGGCGCCTCTATGACACGGATTGGCTGGCGGCTCACGGCTGGCAGCCCACCCTTGCACAGGTTTCTTTGGAGCAACCGGCAGCCCGTGGCGGCGCCGTGCGCGGGAGCAAGACCCCATGAAGCTGGTCTGGTTTCGCAATGATTTGCGCCTCGCCGACAACCCGGCCTTGCGACACGCTTGCGCCGAGACGGGGGAGGTAGCCGCCCTGTTTGTCATCTCCCCGACCCAGTGGCGACAACACAAGATGGCCCCCATCCGTCAGCGCTTTATGCTGGCGCAGGTCGATGTGCTGGGCCGCGAACTGGCGTCCCTCGGCATCCAGCTACATCTGTTGCGGGTGGAGACCTTTACCGAGCTGCCGGCGGCGTTGGCGGCCCTGAGCCGGCAGCTGGGTGTCACTCATCTCTATGCCAACCAGGCCATCGAACTCGATGAACAGCGCCGCGACCGTGCCGTCAGCGCCGTGCTGGCGGAGCAGGAGACAAGTTGCCACTGGTTCAACGGCTGCTGCGTGCTGCCGCCGGGCCGGGTGCTGACAGGTGCTGGGGAGATGTTCAAGGTGTTCACCCCCTTCAGCCGCGCCTGGCTCAAGGCGCTGGAGGAGGATGGCTTCGTCATTCACAGAGCCCCCGTACCACGGGGCGAGCCGCTGTTGTGGCAGCCGCTGGCCGACAGGGCACTTGTCGATGCAGATCTCGGTGAAGTGACGCCGGATCCGCGCTGGCCCGTGGGGGAGGCCGAGGCACAGCGCCGTCTGCACGCCTTTCTGGAACGGGCGGTGCTCGACTATGGCGAGACCCGGGACTTTCCGGCGCAGGCGGGCACTTCCATCCTCTCGCCTTATCTGGCAGTGGGCATCATAAGTCCGCGCCAGTGCGTGGGGGCGCTGCAACAGCGGCTCGGTTACCGGCCCCAATCCAAGGCGCAGCCTGGTTTCGTCTGGCTCAACGAGCTTGTCTGGCGCGACTTCTATCGCCACCTGCTGGTGCTGGTGCCGACCCTCTCCATGAACCTGCCGTTCAAACCCGAGACAGCCGCCTTGCCCTGGGGCTGGGATCCGGAGGCCTTGGCCGCCTGGTGCGAGGGGCGCACCGGCTATCCCATCGTCGATGCGGCCATGCGCTGCCTCAACGCCACCGGCTGGATGCACAACCGGCTGCGGATGATAGTGGCGAGCTTCCTGACCAAGGATCTGCACATCCACTGGCGGCTCGGGGAGGATTACTTCATGAGCCAGCTGATTGACGGGGATCTGGCGGCCAACAACGGCGGCTGGCAGTGGGCGGCGGGTACGGGTGCCGATGCGGCCCCCTACTTTCGGGTGTTCAATCCCACCACTCAGGGGCAACGATTTGATCCACAAGGAGACTTTATCCGTACCTGGGTAACTGAACTTGCCGATGTCCCCGCCGCCTATGTGCACCAGCCCCATGACTGGTTGCGACTCAAGGGAGGAAGGGGATATCCGGCACCCATGGTGGATCACGCCGTCGCCCGGGTGAGAGCCATAGAGATGTTTCGACACCTGGAGAAATAGGATGAACGCGCCGCTGGCCCGCTTTATTGCCCTTTACCAGCAACTGGACAAGCAGCAGTTGCATCGCTTGCCGGACGTCTATGCCGAGCAGGTGATCTTCATCGATCCGGCCCACCGTATCGAGGGGCTGACGGCGCTCACCGACTATTTTGCTGCTCTGTATCAGCGTCTCGCCGACTGTCGCTTCGAGATCATCAGCCAGCAGCAACAGGGTCGCGAGGCCTGGATAAGCTGGGTCATGACCTTCTCCCACCCAAGGCTCGGCGGAGGGCGGCCCGTCACTGTGGAGGGGGCGACCCGGCTTGAGTTCGACGCCGCAGACAAGGTGTGTCTGCATCGCGATTACTTCGATCTCGGCGCCATGCTCTACGAGCAGTTGCCGCTGCTCGGATCCCTGGTGCGCACCATCAAGGGGAGGCTGGGATCATGAGCGGACGTGTGCTGATCACGGGGGCCAGCTCCGGGCTGGGCCGCCAGCTGGCACTCGATTATCGGCAGGCGGGCTGGCAGGTGTGGGGCTGCGGCCGCGATGGCGATCGGCTGCTGGCATTGGGTCGCCACGGCATCACCCCCTTGCAGTTTGATGGCCGGGATGCGGCTGCCATGGCAGAGGTGGCGGCCAGCCTGCCGCCGCTGGATCTGCTGATCCTCAATGCCGGTAGCTGCGAATACATGGATCTGGCTGAGGGGTTCGATGGCGAGCTGTTTGCCCGGGTGATCGAGACCAACCTCATCGCTACCGGCCAGGCGCTGGCCACCTTCCTGCCGCTGCTGGAACGGGGTGCCCGGCTCGCCATCGTCGGCTCCTCGGTGAGCTGGTTGCCGCTGCCAAGGGCCGAAGCCTATGGTGCCTCCAAGGCGGCCCTCGACTATCTGGCCGATACCCTGCGTCTCGATCTCAGGGCCAGGGGCATAGCCGTGACCCTGATCCGCCCCGGCTTTGTGCAGACGCCGCTCACCGCCAAAAATGACTTTCCCATGCCCTGCCTGGTGACGGTGGAGCAGGCCTCTCGCGCCATCCTGACCGGACTGGCCGCCGGTCGTCACCAGATCCACTTTCCCCGCCGCTTCATCTGGTTGCTGCGCCTGCTTGGCGCACTGCCGGTGGGACTCTGGCTGCGGCTTGGCAGCACGCTTGTTTCGAAAGGACGCCCTTCATGAAGAAAAAAATTGCCATCGTCGGCTCTGGCATCTCCGGGCTTACCGCCGGTTTTCTGCTTCACAAGCGCCACGACATCACCTTGTTCGAGGCGGCCCCCACTCTGGGGGGGCATACCGCCACCGTCGATGTCAGCCTGGCCGGTCGCAGCTATGCCATCGATACCGGTTTTATCGTGTTCAACGATCGCACCTACCCCAACTTCCTGAAGCTGCTTGAGCGGATCGGGGTGGCGCGCCAGCCGGCCGAGATGAGCTTTTCGGTGAAGAGCCCGCAGGGGCTCGAGTACAACGGTCACAATCTGGATACCCTGTTTGCCCAGCGCAGCAATCTGCTGAGCCCGCGTTTTTACCGCTTCGTGGCCGAGATACTGCGCTTCAACCGGGAAGCCCGTGCCTGGCTGGCCGACGGCCAACGCCATGGCGAGTGTCCCGCGCTGAGCCTGGGGGACTTCTTGCAGGTGGGGGACTTTAGCGACTACTTCGCCCGCCACTACATTCTGCCCATGGGGGCGGCCATCTGGTCCTCCACCCTGGCGGACATGCGAGCCTTTCCGCTGGCCTTCTTCCTGCGCTTTTTTGCCAACCACGGCCTGCTCGATGTGGCCAACCGCCCCCAGTGGTACGTGATCCCGGGGGGCTCGCGGGAGTACATAGGCCCGCTCACCGCAGGCTGGCAGCCGCAGATCCGCCTCGCCTGTCCGGTGCAGGGGATCCGGCGGCAGGCCGAGGGGGTGTCGATCCAGAGTCGCTATGGCGAGGAGCAGTTTGACGAGGTGATCCTCGCCTGCCACAGCGATCAGGCGCTGGCCCTGTTGCAGGATGTCAGCGAGCGGGAGCAGGCGATTCTGGGCGACATGGCCTATCAGGCCAATGACGTCTGGCTGCATACCGATGCCAGCTGCCTGCCCACTCGCCGCAAGGCCTGGGCCAGCTGGAACTATCAGCTGGACGGGGACGATGAGGCGCGGCCGCTGGTGAGCTACAACATGAACATTCTGCAGGGGGTGAGCTCGCCAGTGCCCTTCTGCGTCAGCCTCAATCCCAGGGGCAAGGTGGACGAGAGCAAGGTGCTGCGCCGCTTCGTCTATCACCACCCTGTGTTCAATCAGGCATCCATTGAGGCGCAGCAGGCGCGGCTGGAGATCTGCGGCCAGCAGCACACCCATTTCTGCGGCGCCTACTGGTACAACGGCTTTCATGAGGACGGGGTGCGCAGCGCGCTGGACGTCGCCAGACGCTTCGGAGCCGAGCTATGAGCACTGCCGCCATGGCTCAGACCGTCAGCGCCATCTGGCAGGGCTCGGTGCGCCATCGTCGCTTCGCACCCAGGGCCCATGCCTTCTCCTACAGCCTCTTCATGCTGGGGCTGGATCTGGACGAGCTGCCGAGCCTCGGCCAGGGGCGCTGGTTCGCCGTGGAGCGGGCCGGGCTGCTCTCCTTTCACCGCAATGATTACCTCAAAGGCCGCGAGGGAAGCCTCAAGCAGGCGGTGTGGGACAAGGTGACCGAGCTTGGCGGCGCTGCCGAGCCGGACGGGCGCGTCTTGCTGCTCGGCAATGTACGCTGCCTGGGCTTCTATTTCAGCCCGGTCAATTTCTACTTCTGTTACCGGCAGGGGGAGGCGCGTTACCTGCTGGCCGAGGTGTCGAACACCCCCTGGAACGAGCGCCACTACTACCTGCTGGATCTGGCGGCGCTGGCGCCCCACGACAAGGATTTTCACGTCTCCCCCTTCATGGGGCTGGCCATGCGCTACCACTGGCGCATTCGTCCGCCCGCGCAGGAGACACTGATCCACATCGAGAGTCATCCCAGGTCTGGCGAGGCCAAGCTGTTCGACGCCACCCTGGCGCTGAGCCGTGAGCCGCTGTCGCGCAAGGGGCTGGTGGCGCTGCTCGCCCGCTGGCCCTGGATGACCCTGAAGGTGCTGCTCGGGATCTACTGGCAGGCCCTGCGTCTTTTTATCAAACGAACCCCCATCTTCACTCATCCGGAGAGCCGCTAATGGAACTTGTGCAATCAACCCTCTCTGCCTCTTTCATCGACAAAGGTGCAAGGCAACTGCTGCTGAATCTGCTGGGGCGTCTCGAGCATGGTCAACTGCTGCTGCGGGATGGCAGCGAGCGCCACAGTTTCGGTGTGGCGGGCACTGACCTGCACGCCGAGGTGGTTGTGCAGGATCCGGCCTTCTATCGCCGTCTGTTGCTGGGGGGCAGCATAGCCGCCGGTGAAACCTGGGTGGAGGGGCTCTGGACCAGCCCGGATCCGGTGGCTCTGGTGCGGCTGCTGGCCCGCAACCTGACGCTGCTCGACAGCCTGGAGCGGCGGCTCGGCTGGCTGAGTTTCCCCTTCAACAAGGCGCGCCACTGGCTCAACCGCAATACCCTGACAGGCTCGAGATCCAACATCGCCGCCCACTACGATCTCGGCAATACCCTCTATCAGGGCTTTCTCGATGGTCATATGCAGTATTCGAGTGCCATCTATCCGAGTGCCGACGCAAGCCTGGAGCAGGCGCAGCAGGCCAAGCTGCACACCATCTGCGAGCGGCTGGCGCTGAAACCTGACGACCATCTGCTGGAGATAGGCACAGGCTGGGGCGGCCTTGCCATTTATGCCGCTCGCCACTACGGCTGCCGGGTAACCACGACGACCATCTCCCGGGCCCAGCACGACTACGCAAAGGAGTGGATTGCGCGGGAGGGGCTCGACGATCGTATTACCTTGCTGCTGGAGGATTACCGCAAGCTGGAGGGAACCTTCGACAAGCTGGTCTCCATCGAGATGATAGAGGCGGTGGGCCATGCCTTCCTGCCGGACTATTTCCGCCAGTTGTCGCGCCTGCTCAAACCCGGTGGTCGCCTGCTCATTCAGGCCATCACCATAGCCGATCAGCGCCACGCCCAGTATCTGCGCGGGGTCGATTTCATCCAGCGTTACATCTTCCCCGGCGGCTGCCTGCCGAGCGTCTCCCAGATGGCGGGCTTGCTGGCCCGCGAGACCGACATGCAGCTGGTGCGGCTGCACGATCACGGCCACCATTACGCCCGCACCCTGGCGCACTGGTGCGAGCGCTTTCTGGCGCTGGCCCCCGAGCTGCCGAGGCTCGGCTACAGCCAGGATTTCATCCGGCTGTGGCACTTCTACTTTGCCTATTGCGAAGGTGGCTTCTGGGAGCGGGCCATCAGCCTGGTCCAGCTGGAAGCGGCCAAGCCGGGCCCCCTTGGCTGGTCGGGGGACCTGCCAGTAAGCGGTCACTGACCATGTGGCAGTGGGCCCAGCTGCTGGGGTTCAACCTCTACTGGTTGCTGGCGGTAAAGTGGCAGCAGCCGGGCCCACTGCTGCTGATGCTGTTGCTCCACTTTCTCTTCTCCCCCAGCCGCAGGCGCGATCTGCGGTTATGGCCGGTGGCCCTGGCCGGCTGTCTGCTCGATGGCTTGCTCTGGCAGCTCGGGTTGTTTCAATTTTCGGCCGGTTTCCCCCTCTGGCTGGTACTGCTCTGGCTCGGTTTTGCCCTGACGCTGGCCCACGGCATGCGCTGGTTGCGCCCCTTGCCCCGCTGGCAGCAGGGGCTGTTTGGTATGGCGGGTGGTGCTTCCTCCTATGTGGCGGGAGCAGCCATGGGCGCAGTACACTTACCCTGGGGCATCTGGATCAGCACGGCACTGCTGGCGGTGATCTGGATGTGGTGGTTACCCGTACTCCTGTGGGTAACGGTCAAGCTGGAGGGTGAAGCGAGATGAACACCTTTTCGACCGACACCTTGTTGTTTTCCAAGTGGACCAAAGAGAGCCAGCACGAGCTGACCGAGCGCTTCTATCTGGTGGTGTCATGCCAGCGGGATGCGCAGGGGCAACTGGCCTGCGTGGTGATGCAGGATATCAACACCCTGCTGGAACAGGAGATGGATTGGCATGAACTGGAAGATCCCGCGAGCTGGCACATGGGGTGGAATTAGCCTGCTGATCGTGGCCTTGAGCAGCCCGTGTTCACTGGCCAAAGAGGCCCCTTCCACCCCCTGGCAGCCGCTGCGAGCCGTGGGGCAGGGGGAGATGAGCTGGCTCTGGTTCAAGCTCTACGACGCTACCCTCTACAGCGCAAGTGGCCGTTATGAGCCGGGCCATTATCCACAGGCGCTGATCCTCACCTACGCCAGAGAGATCAAACGCAGTGATTTGCTCACCGCCACCGCCGAGGAGTGGCAGCGACTCGGGCTCGGCAGCGATGCCGATCGCCGGCGCTGGCTCGATCAGCTGGCGGCGCTCTGGCCCGATGTGGGGGCGGGAGACAGGCTCGCCTTCTATGTGGATGAGGCCGGATTTGGCCATTTCTGGTGGCACGAACGGCCGCTCGGCAGCCTCGCCGATCCCCAATTCTCCGCAGCCTTTCTGGCCATCTGGCTCGCCGACAACAGTCGTGATCCCGCGCTCACCCGCCGCCTGCGGGGTCAACTCTGATGCTGGAATACTCAATGTCTCTCTATCGTTATTGTCGCTTTCTGCTGCTGTTGTCACTCGTGGTACTGACGGGGTGTGGCAGCAGTCTGGATGACTACCGTGGTCAGGAGCCGAGCTGGGATCTCGCCCGCTTCTTCAACGGCAAGCTGGTGGCCCATGGCCTGGTGACAGACCGCAGCGGCGAAGTGACCAGTCGCTTCCGGGTCGAGATGCAGGGGCATTGGCAGGGTGGCAAGGGGGAGTTGTTCGAGCAGTTCTATTTCGATGACGGCCGCCGGCAGACCCGCACCTGGTTCTTGAGCAAGGGGGACGATGGTCACTGGCGCGGTACCGCATCCGATGTAGTGGGGGAGGCGATAGGCAAGACGGAAGGCTTTGCCCTCAACTGGCGCTATCAACTCGATCTGGCCCTGCCGGATGGGGAAGTGGTGCGGGTGAGCTTCGATGACTGGATGTATCTGCTGGATGAAGATCGCCTGATCAATCGGGCCGAGATCAGCAAGTTCGGCATTCATTTGGGCGAGGTGATCCTCTATATCGAGCGGCGTCCGGGGTGAGGCATGCCAGATCATCTGACGGGTGCACTTGGCGATAGCCGCTCGCTATCAATCAGTTAGGCAGCAACTATTACCTTTTGAGTCTGAAGGGAGCTAATCTGGCTCCGTCGTCAAATCTGGAGGTGAAACATGAAAAGTCCGATTGGTCTTGATACCGTTCAATCACAAGCCCTGGCCGCCGAGCTGAACAAGTTGCTGGCCAGCTACCAGATCCTCTACATGAACGTCCGTGGCTTCCACTGGAATATCCGCGGCAACCAGTTCTTCGAACTACACCTGAAATTTGAAGAGATCTACAACGATCTGCTGCTCAAGGTCGATGCCCTGGCCGAGCGCATCCTCACCCTGGATGGCGTGCCCATGCACAGCTTCAGCGACTACCTGAAAGTCTCTGCCATCCCGGAGCAGAAGGGACTGCATGACGGCCGTGCCTGTGTCGAATCCCTGCTTGAGAGCTTCCGTGAGCTGCTGGTCGCCCAACGCCGGATCTTGGGACAAGCCGCCGAGGCCGGTGACGAGGGGACGGCATCCATCCTCTCCGACTATGTGCAGCAGCAGGAAAAACTGGTCTGGATGCTGCGCGCCTACCTGGCCTGACCCTTTGTTGAAGCGAGTTTTGTTGTAAACCTTTGTTGTAAACCCGAGTTGTCTCTCCTTTTATCCACCCGCTTGCCGCCCTGTTTGGGCGGCTTTTTTGTTTTTGATCTGCATCAATGAAAACTTAATTGGCAAATTGAATGCCTATTAAGTTTTTGGCGAGGGGCATAGAATCGCCACAAAACAAGTAACTGAAATGTCCAATTAGGAGAGGCATGATGTTTTGTGTGCAATGTGAACAGACAATTCGTACCCCGGCAGGCAATGGCTGTGCTTATGCACAAGGCATGTGCGGCAAGACGGCCGAAACCTCGGATCTGCAGGATGTGCTGATCTATGCGCTGCAGGGCCTCAGTGCCTGGGCGCTGGCCGCTCGCGAGCACGGCGTCATCGACAACGAGATCGATGCCTTCGTGCCCAAGGCCTTCTTCGCCACCCTCACCAACGTCAACTTTGACTCCGCCCGCATCGTTGGCTATGTCAATCAGGCGCTGGCTCATCGTCAGCAGCTGGCCGACCGTCTGGCTGCACTGGCGGTGCAAGTCACCGGCTTGCCCGAGGCTGCCGGTTTCGAGCCGGGTGACGAGCTGCTCGCCCAGCTGGCCCATGCGCCGCAAACCGCGGTCAATCGCGGCAAGAGCGAGGTGCACGAAGACATCATGGGGCTGCGTCTGCTCTGCCTCTACGGCCTCAAGGGCGCCGCCGCCTACATGGAGCACGCCCGGGTGCTGGGTCAGCAGGATAGCGCCGTGGCCGCCGAGTTCCATCGCATCATGAGCTGGCTCAGCACTGACCCGAGCGAGCTGGATCCCCTGTTCAAATGTGCCATGGAGATCGGCCTGCTCAACTTCAAAATCATGGAGATGCTGGATCTCGGTGAAACCACCGCCTTCGGTCACCCGGAACCGACCCAGGTGCGCGTTACCCCTGTGCCGGGCAAGTGCATCCTGGTCTCCGGCCACGACATGATGGATCTCAAGCTGATCCTGGAGCAGACCGCAGGCACTGGCATCAACGTCTACACCCACGGCGAGATGCTGCCGGCGCTGGCCTATCCCTTCTTCAAGCAGTACCCCCACCTGGTGGGCAACTACGGCTCCGCCTGGCAGAACCAGCAGAAGGAGTTTGCGAACTTCCCCGGCGCCGTGGTGATGACCTCCAACTGCATCATCGACCCTAACGTGGGCGACTACAGCGACCGCATCTTTACCCGCTCCATCGTCGGCTGGCCGGGCGTGACTCACCTGGAAGGGGATGACTTCTCCGCCGTGGTGGCGAAGGCATTGGCGCTGGACGGTTTCAAACACACAGAACTCGAGCACTTCATCACCATCGGCTTTGCCCGCAATGCCCTGATGCAGGCGGCACCAGCGGTGATCGACAAGGTGAAAGCCGGTGAGATCAGCCACTTCTTCCTGGTGGGCGGTTGTGACGGCGACAAGGCCGAGCGCGCCTACTTCACCGAGTTTGCCAAGGCAGCCCCGCAAGACAGCCTGCTGCTCACCCTGGGCTGCGGCAAGTACAAGTTCAACAAGCTCGACTTTGGCGACATCGGCGGTATTCCCCGTCTGCTGGACGTGGGTCAGTGCAACGATGCTTACTCCGCCATCCAGCTCGCACTGGCGCTCTCCGAGGCGTTCGAGTGTGGCGTCAACGACCTGCCGTTGACCCTGGTGCTCTCCTGGTTCGAACAGAAGGCCATCGTCATCCTGCTCACCCTGCTGGCGCTCGGTGTGAAAGACATTCGCACCGGTCCGACCGCACCGGCCTTCCTGACCCCGGCCCTGCTCAAGGTGCTGGAGGAGCAGTTCGGGCTGAAAGGGACCACCACGGCCGAAGCGGATCTCGCCGAGATCCTGGCGGCCTGAATCCGGTGATAGCGCAGGCCGTGTAGGCCTGATCATCTCAGCGTGTTGTAAGCCTTTGGCGAGCCTGATAGCTCGCCTTTTTTTCAACGCGTCGTGTTTCAAAAACATGTTTTCAAAATGAGGAGCCTTGTGATGACCTCCACCTCTCTCACCCTGCGTTGCATCGGTCGTCGCGCCGACACCCATGATGTGGTGAGCTGGCAGTTCGCGCCGCTTGCAGGCAGTCTGCCCCCCGTGCTGGCCGGCCAGTGCGTGACCCTGCACACAGAGATCGACGGCCAGCCCATGTGCCGTGCCTATACCCTCTCCTCCAGCCCGCAGGACGCGCGCTGGCAAGTCACCATCAAGGATGTGGGGCGGGTCTCCCACCATCTGCACCAGAGCCTGCAGGTGGGGGACGAGATCCGGGTCGACGGCCCCTTCGGCGACTTCAACCTGACGGCGCTGCCCTGCGAGCGACCGCTGCTGCTGAGCGCCGGTTCCGGCATCACCCCCATGTGGGCCATGCTGCGCGACGAGCTGGCCAAGCGCTCCGAGGCGGACATCCGCTTCATTCACAGCGCCCGTTCACCTCAGGATCTGATCTTCGCAAGCGAACTGGCTGCGCTGGCCGAGGCTCACCCCGGCGTGCGCCATGGGTTGGTGCTGGAGCAGGCTTCGGCCGCTCATCCCTGGGTTGGCCGGCTCACTCCCGCCATGCTCAAGGAGCTGGCACCGGACCTGCTCGATCGCCACGTCTATCTGTGCGGCCCTGCGCCTTACATGACCGCCGTCTGCGCCATGCTGGCGGAGCTGGGGTTGCCAGCGGAGCAGTTGCATCAGGAGTCGTTCGGCCTGCCTGCTGTTACATCGGGCGCGGCGCCGGTTGCGGCCGCCAGCGACCATTTCTGGCTGACCCTCAAGAAGAGCGGCAAGAAGGTGAAGATATTGCCGGGCCAGACCCTGCTGGCTGCCCTGGAAGGGGCTGGCGAGACCATGATGGCTGCCTGCCGCGCCGGAGTGTGTGGCGCCTGTCGCTGTACCACGACTGGCGAGATCGAACGGCAGAGCGTGATGACGCTGAGTGCGCAGGATCTGGAGGGCGGCGTCGCACTGGCCTGCTCCTGTACCGCCAGGGGGGATGTCAGCCTCGACTATTGAGGGGCGTCATTAGTATCTCACTCTTTTCCCGAGCGGGCAGGGCGGGTAGACTCTGCCCCAGTTTCACCAGAACACGGGATAAAAAATGACAATATTGGTTACGGGTGGCGCCGGTTACATAGGTTCCCATACCCTGGTTGAGCTGCTCAATGCCGGGCAGCAGGTCGTGGTGCTGGACAACTTGTCCAACTCTTCCCCCGAGTCCCTCAAGCGGGTCGAGCGGATCACCGGCAAGCCGGTCATCTTCGTGGAAGGGGACGTGCTGGACAGAGCCTGTCTGCAGCAGCTGTTTGCCGCCCACAAGATTGAATCCGTGATCCACTTCGCCGGCCTCAAGGCGGTGGGGGAGTCGAGCCAGATCCCGCTCACCTATTACCAGAACAACATCACGGGTACCCTGGTGTTGTGCGAGGAGATGGCAAAGGCGGGCGTGTTCCGGCTGGTGTTCAGCTCCTCCGCCACCGTGTATGGCGATCCGGCCTCTGTGCCGCTGCGGGAAGATTTCCCCACCAGCGCGACCAATCCCTATGGTCGCTCCAAGCTGATGGTGGAAGAGATACTGCGTGACTTGTCCAAATCCGATCCGCGCTGGGCCATAGTGCTGCTGCGCTACTTCAACCCGGTTGGCGCCCACGAGAGCGGCCTCATAGGCGAAGATCCCAACGGCATCCCCAACAACCTGCTGCCCTATATCAGCCAGGTGGGGGTCGGCAAGCTCAAGGAGCTGGGGGTGTTTGGCAATGACTATCCGACCCCGGATGGCACAGGCGTGCGTGACTACATTCACGTGGTGGATCTCGCCCTCGGTCATCTCAAGGCGCTGGCCCGCATCGCTGCCGATACCGGTGTCTTCACCTACAACCTGGGTACCGGCCAGGGCTATTCCGTGCTGCAGATGATCAGGGCGTTTGAGGCGGCCAGCGGCCGCACCATAGCGTACCAGATCAAACCTCGCCGCCCCGGTGACATAGCCGAATGCTGGGCCGAGCCGCACAAGGCCCGTGACGAGCTGGGCTGGCAGGCGGAGCGCGGGCTCGAGCGGATGATGGTGGACACCTGGCGCTGGCAAAGCCAGAACCCGAACGGCTATGGCCCTACTGCGAAGCCGTGATCAAGGATCATGCGCTGCTCGGGAGCCTCATTTATTCATATAAATTCCGGTCCCTGCGCAGCTCTTCGCCTTGCTGACAGCTCCTCGCGACGGCCCATCAGGCCTGAGGGACTGAAGCCTGAATGGCAAAACGCCCCGGCATCGCAATGCCGGGGCGTTTTTTATGGGCGAAGGGCTGGGTTACTGAATGCTCTTGCCCGCGCGCACATCCTTGATGAAGCCTTTCAGGCTCGCCAGATCGCGAGGGGCGCCACGCAGTATCTGGTCACCTATGATGAAGGCCGGTGTGCCTGAGATGCTCATGGCTTCGGCCAGCGCCCGGTTGGTGCCGAGGTTCTGATCTATGCTGCCATCCTTGATCTTGGCCTCGACCTTGCTCCAGTTCACCCCGGCCGCTTCCGCCAGCTGCTTCACCTGGGCTTCATCAGACAGCGGGCCCTGATGGGCGTACAGCTTCTCGTGGAAGGCCTGGTATTTGTCAGGCTGACCCAGCTGCACCGCCAGCGCCGCACGGGCGGCGAAGTAGGAGGTCTCGCTCAGGATGGGGAACTGCTTGTAGATATAACGGATGTCCTTGTCTTCACCCAGCAGTTGCTTGATCAGCGGATGGGCGCGCTTGCAGTAACCGCAGTTGTAATCGAAGAACTCGACCACGGTCAGGCTGCCCTTGGGGTTGCCGCTCTCGGGATCCTGATTGGCATAGAGCTGCTTGGCGTGTGTCTGGATCAGGCTCTTGTCGTTGGCCGCCTGCTGGCTCTCCTGCTTGGAGCGCAGGGCATTGGACATCTCGACCAGGATCTCCGGATTCTTGACCAGATAGTCGCGCACGATTTGCTCGACATCGCTCTTGGTCAGCTCGCTTGCCTGAACCGGCGCCGCAAGCAGGGTGGCGCCAGTCAGGGCGCAAAGCAGGGCATGTTTGATTCTCATAAGTCCATCTTGCTGGAAATTTCGTGATGGCCACTATAGTGGGTGAGTCTGTTTTCAAGTCAAGTTATCTGGTTGAAAAAGCGCTGCTTATGCTCAGTTTGTCGACTTTATGCGTCATTTAGCCCAATAAATCGGCAAACGCACCGCGAGGGGATTTACAAGCCGGATCGCCATGGGTAATATTCGCCGCACTGTCGCGGAGGGGTGGCAGAGCGGCTGAATGCACCGGTCTTGAAAACCGGCGATGGGCGACCATCCGTGGGTTCAAATCCCACCTCCTCCGCCATCTATGTAGCCCAACTGATTGATTCGGTTGGGCTTTTTTGTATTTTTGATTTTTGGTGTGCCAGTGAGTATGCCATTAGATGTTGGCTGGCCTTACTACTTAGTAACACTTCTTTAAGACAGCATAATAAGCCGTGTCCTTGTTAGTAATCTTCATTAGATGTACAGATCTAGTTATCACCTGACACCGGCCTCAAACCGGTGCCTTGTTTACGCTACTTTTAGTGCGCACTTCTTTCGGTATCAATTTCAGACCCTTTTTGAACATGCTGTAGGGGGTTTGCCCCTCCATTATCCTGCTCTGATGTGGCCGCTGGGTGTTGTAGTGTTCCAGGTAACTATCCAGGCCTGTCTGCATCTGCTCCACTGTAGTGGTCTAATCATCCCGGACACCGTTTTAGGTGGTACAGTCGCCACCATGACCAGAGGTGTTCAATGACAAGATTACGTCGCTCATTCACTGCCGAGTTCAAGCTGGAAGCCGCATCCCTGGTGCTCGACCAAGGCTATTCCGTCCCCGAAGCCAGCCGTTCACTGGGTGTCGGTGAAACCGTGCTTCGCCGATGGATTTAGCAACTTCAATCCGAATGAACTGGCACAACCCCTATCAGCAAGGCTCTGACCCCAGAGCAGCAGAAAATCCAGGAGCTGGAAGCCCGCATCAACCGGCTTGAACGTGAAAAGGCCATTTTAAAAAAGCTACGGCTCTCTTGATGGCGGACGAGCTCGTACGTACGCGCTGATAGACCGATTAAGGGAGCAAGCCCCCACCACGCTGGTCTGTTGCGCTTGCGGTATCCCAACCGCCTGTTTTTACGACTATCTGGCTCGCAGGCGCATAATTGACCGTGAGCGGGTGCAACAAAGAAGTGAGTTGCGGCGCCTGTTCAACGAGAGCAGAGGCTCAGCTGGCAGCCGGGCCTTGATGTCGATGATGCGGGAGTTGGAGCATCAGATTGGCCGGTTCAAGGTGCGTCGTCTGATGAAGGAAGCCGGGCTGACCTCCAAGCACCCCGGCTCTCATGCCTACAAGGTCGCCCGGGCTGAACGACCGGACATCCCGAATCTGCTGGCGCGTGAATTTGCTGCCCCGCAGCCCAATCAGGTGTGGTGTGGCGATATCACTTACGTGTGGGCCGGCGGTCGCTGGCAATACTTGGCGGTGGTGCTCGACCTCCATACCCGGCGGGTCGTGGGCTGGTCAATGTCTGACAGACCTGATGCTGACTTGGCCGTGAAAGCGCTCGAGATGGCGTATCAGCAACGAGGTTGTGCTGTTTCACTCCGACCAGGGGAGCCAATACGGCAGTCGGGTATTTCGGCAACGGCTGTGGCGCTATCGCATGACCCAGAGCATGAGTCGGCGTGGCAACTGTTGGGATAACGCGCCGATGGAGCGGCTGTTCAGGAGCCTTAAGACGGAATGGCTTCCGACCACGGGGTACATGAGCCTGCGGGAAGCGAAGCGGGATATCAGTTCCTACCTGATGGATTACTATAACTGGCGGCGTCCACATCAACACAATGATGGGATACCGCCAGCAGAGGCCGAAAATCGGCTTAACTGTGTGTCTGGATTTAGTTGACCACTACAGTGAGTTAAGTGGTCCATATCTCTCGCTGAAATACAACGCCCTCGATACGTTACATCGGGGCGTTGAGTAACTGAAAATGTGTAAACACATTTAAGGAGTAGCTAATGGGTGGATGAGGTTACTTCACCTCTTCGCCCTTGGCTTGCAGGTCCGCATGGTAGGAGGAGCGGACGAAGGGGCCGCAGGCGGCGTGGGAGAAGCCCAGCCCCATGGCGACATCCTTCAGTTCGTCAAACTCTGCGGGCGGCACGTAGCGCTTCACCGGCAGGTGGTGGCGGCTTGGCTGCAGATACTGGCCCAGGGTCAGCATGTTGACGCCGTGCTCGCGCAGATCGGTGAGCACCTGCACGATCTCTTCGTTGGTCTCGCCAAGGCCCATCATGACACCGGACTTGGTCGGTACATGGGGGTGCATCTCCTTGATGCGGCGCAGCAGCTCGAGGGACCACTTGTAGTCGGCGCCGGGGCGGGCGACCCGGTACATGCGCGGGGCTGTTTCCAGGTTGTGGTTGAACACGTCCGGCGGCGTCTCGCGGAACACCTCCAGCGCCTGCTCCATCCGGCCGCGGAAGTCCGGGGTCAGGATCTCGATGCGGGTCTGCGGGCTGTGCTCGCGGATCTGCTTGATGCAGTCGGCGAAGTGCTGGGCACCGCCGTCGCGCAGATCGTCGCGGTCCACCGAGGTGATGACCACGTATTTCAGCCCCATCTCCTTGATGGTGAGTGCCAGCTTGTGCGGCTCGTCGGGATCCAGCGCCAGCGGGCGGCCGTGGGCCACGTCGCAGAAGGGGCAACGACGGGTGCAGATGGCGCCCATGATCATGAAGGTGGCCGTGCCGTGGTTGAAGCACTCGGCCAGGTTGGGGCAGGAGGCCTCTTCACACACTGAGTGCAGCTTGTTCTTGCGCAGCGTGCTCTTGATGTGCTCGATCTTCTGGCTCGACGGCGGCAGCTTGATCCGCATCCAGTCCGGCTTGCGCAGCACTTCCTCGTCGGGATCCGGCATGAATTTCACCGGGATCAGGGCCATCTTGTCGCCATCGCGCAGCTTGACGCCCGGCTCCATACGAACGGGTTTGCTCATGATTCACTCTCGGTGTTTGTTATTGTTTGGTAGATAGCCGTCGGGGTCATCTCTGTGCCCTCATGGCCACGCAGCATGGGCTCGCTCATGCCGCCTCTTCGGTATGGGTGATCGTCTCATAGCCAATCAGGCTGGCCAGTTCGGCCACCAGAATGGCCTGCGCCTCGGCCACGCTCTGCGGGCCGCCCAGGGCGCTGGTCTGGGTCATGGCCATGCCCGCATAACCGCACGGATTGATGCGCAGGAAGGGGGTCATGTCCATGTTGATATTGAGTGCCAGCCCGTGGAAGGAGCAGCCCTTGCGGATGCGCAGGCCCAGCGAGGCCAGCTTGGCTTCTGTCTGCAGCGAGGCGCCGAGCTCGCTTTTCACATAGACGCCGGGGGCGTCGGGCTTGGCATAAGCCTCAATCCCGCTCCTGGCCAGGGTCTTGATGATGGCGGTTTCCAGGCAGGTCACCAGCTCGCGCACCGTCAGCTTGCTGCGGCGCACATCCACCAGCACGTAGAGCACCAGCTGGCCGGGGCCGTGATAGGTCACCTGACCGCCGCGATCGCTCTGCACCACAGGGATGTCGCCCGGTGCGAGCAGATGCTCGGCCTTGCCGGCCTGGCCCTGGGTGTAGACGGGGTCGTGCTCCACCACCCAGAACTCGTCCGGGGTGTCGCTGGTGCGACTGTCGGTGAAGGCCTTCATGGCGTCCCATACCGGCTGGTAGGGGCGGCGACCCAGGTGTCTGACGAGCAGCTGTGGCTGGGCGGGGATCTGGGGTGACATCTTTTCCTCACAGGCTGGCGCTTGAGTCGGCACCATGGGTCAGCGCTCGGGGGTGACGCAAAATCAATCGCCCCTGGCGGGGCGAGAGAGAAATTACAGTACGTATTTCACCAGCTCGATCTTGCCAAGGGCATGGTACATCGCTTCGATGTGCTCTTTGCTCTGGGCTGTCACGGTTACGCGGACCGAGTGGTAGTTGCCCTTGGAGCTGGGCTGAACGGTCGGGCTGTAAGTACCGGGGGCGTGTTGCTGCAGCACTTCAACCACCTGATCCGGCAGGGCCGGGTCGGCAATGCCGAGCACCTTGAACGGGAACTTGCAGGGGAACTCCAGCAGTTCATCAAACTTGGTATTCATCTACTCACCTTTTGGCGTCATCACGGGATGACTTCATCTTTAATCTTGCGTGGCTGGTGGCCAATGGCTCATCAGGCCGTCATGTACAAGTCTATATGGGCATAGCCCGGGCAGAGATCAAGGCCCGGGCCGCGCGACAAGACATGGAGATGCTGCTTTTTACCACAAATCGCCAGTCGGCGGAACCTGCAGATTGCAGGGTTATTCGCTGGTATGACCGGGTAAAGACAGCAGCGGCGCCTGTTGGCGCCGCTGTTTGGTCAGGATTGTGCGTCTCTCTTACTTGAACCAGCTGGAGACCAGCATCACCAGGTAATCCCACAGACGGCTCATCAGTCCGCCTTCCTGCACCTCTTCCAGCGCGACCAGCGGCACCTGCTTGATCTCCTTGTCGCCCTGCTTCAGGAACACGGTACCGACCCGTTGGCCCTTGGCCAGCGGGGCTTTCAGTTCGCTCTCGAGCTGGAAGTCCGCTTTCAGGTTGTTGCCCTGACCACGGGTGACCAGCACGGACACGTCCTTGTCGACGCCCAGTTTCACTTCAGACTTGTCGCCCATCCAGATCTTCTGGGTGACCAGCTCGGTGCCAGCCTTGTACGGGGTCAGGCTCTGGAAGAAACGGAAACCATAGGTGAGCAGCTTCTTGCTCTCGGCGGCGCGGGAACCCTCGCTGCTGGCGCCCAGCACCACGGCGATCAGGCGCATGCCTTCGTTGTTGGTGGCGGAGGAGACCAGGTTGTAGCCGACCTGGCTGACGTGGCCGGTCTTGATGCCATCCACCTGCAGGGACTGATCCCACAGCAGGCGGTTGCGGTTGTGCTGGGTGATGCCGTTGAACACGAAGGATTTCTGGGAGTAGATCTTGTACTCCTCAGGCAGATCGCGGATCAGGGCCTGACCCAGACGGGCCATGTCGTGGGCGGTACTGTAGTGGCCTTCCGCATCCAGACCGTGCGGGTTCATGAAGTGGCTGTCCTTCATGCCGAGCTTGGCGGACCAGGAGTTCATCAGGCTGGCGAAGGAGTCTGTGCTGCCGGCCAGGAATTCGGCCATGGCGACACAGGCATCGTTGCCGGACTGGATGATGATGCCCTTGTTGAGATCATCGACGGAGACCTGCTTGCCCACCTCGATGAACATCTTGGAGGAGTCGGTGTAGTTCTTGGACCAGGCGTTCTGGCTGATGGTCACCATGTCGGTGCGCTTGATGTTCCCCTTCAGCAGCTCCTGGCCGATGATGTAGGAGGTCATCATTTTGGTCAGACTGGCGGGCGGCAGACGCTCTTCGGCGTTCTGCTCGGCCAGCACCTGACCCGAGTAGTAATCGATCAGAATATGGGCCTTGGCGGAGATCTCCGGCGCGGCGGGAACGACCATGGGGGTTGCGTTCGGGGTCGGTACAGGCTGGTTGGCCTGGGCGGTGGCGCTTAACAGGGAGGCCAGAATAACTGAACGGGCAAATTTGGACATCTTGAAATTCCTGGAGCCTGGATGGGGGTAACCCAAGTTAAAAATGCGGGCTTCACTATACCAGAAGCGACCGTCGGTCATAGTCCGACGTGCCATCTGGTCTGGTTTTTTATCCATCGGGAGCCGCCGTCACGCCGGGAAACGACGTGACGACGGGCGCCCGGCGGTGGCTCACCCGAGGTGAGCCGCATGGTGTCAGGGGACGATAAAGGCTTGCTCCAGCCCCCCCTGACGGATCTGTTCCAGCAAGCTTGCCTGCTGATCGGCGGCGACCGGTCCCAGCAGGACCCGGAAGATGGCGCCGTGGGCCACCACCTGATACGGCACGCCGTAGCGCTGGGTCATCACCTTGCCCATGGCCTCGGCCCTGGGCTGAGAGCCACTGGCCAGCACCTGGATCATCTTGCCGTCACCGCTGCCGGCGGGGGCGGCCGCCTTGGCCGCTGCCGGTTTGGCGGGTTTGGCCGCGGGGGCCTTGACGGGGGCCGGTTCAGCGGCGGCCGGCGTGGCCATGGCGAGCGCGGTCGGCTCACCCAGAAAACCTTCCTGCGCCGCAGTCTGCGGAGCGGCCGGGGTCACCGGGCTCTGCGCCGCTTGCATGGGCTGCATCGTCATCATGGGCACCATCTCGACCATCTGATCCGGCTTGTCGTTGATCAGCTCCAGCCGCACGCGCGCCTCGCCGCTCTCCACCATGTCCAGCTGTTTGGCGGCGGCGTAGGAGAGATCGATGAGGCGAGTGCTGTCGGACGGGCCGCGATCGTTGACCCGCACTATGGTCTCCAGCCCGTTGTCCAGATTGGTGACCCGCACATAGCTTGGCAGCGGCAGGTTGCGGTGGGCGGCGCTGAACAGCTTGCTGTCCAGCACGTCGCCGTTGGCGGTCTGCTGACCGTCCAGATCCTGGGCCAGCCAGCTGGCGGTACCCTCTTCCGTGTAGTGCTTGATATCGCGCCACACCTCGTTCTTCTGCTTGCCTATCCAGTAGTCCCGGTTGCCGCTGGCACTCAGGGGCTCGGGACGCGGAATGGCGCCCGTGGCTTGCGGGATCTCGATGACCTGAGGTTTTTCCTGCTGGACGGGTTCCTGCGGCAGGGGAGCCTGTTCCGGCTGGCTGCTACAGGCGGCCAGCAACAAGCTCAGGCTGAGCGGGAGAAGTTTGTGGCTGTAATGCATACGCTTCCTGGATTGCTTGACTGAGTTGATGCACCGCCATCGCATAGAGAGGGCTGCGGTTATAGCGGGTGATCACATAAAAATTGTGGCGCGCGACCCAGTATTCCGGTCCATCGGCCTGTTCCAATGCCAGCAGTTTCACCGGCGTGTCGGGTGCCAGCGGGGTGGCGAGTTCAATCCCGGCGGCAGCCAGCTCTGCCCACTGCTGCTTGAGCTCGGGTTCGGGCCGAAGCAGGGTACTCACTGGCGCCAGCCCGATCAAGGCGGGCTCGACGGCCGACTCGCCCCAGCGCCACTGGTGCAGGGCGAAATAGTTGGCGACGCTGCCGATGGCATCCACCGGATTGGCAAACAGATCCCGCTTGCCATCTCCGTCAAAATCGACCGCGTAGTGGCGGTAACTGGAGGGCATGAACTGTCCCATGCCCATGGCGCCCGCGTAGGAGCCCCTGAGGCGGGTGAGTGGCCACTTCTCCTCTTTGGCCAGCAGCACCAGCTGGGCAAATTCCTTGGCGAAGAACTCCTCGCGCGCTGGGTAGTGAAATCCCAGGGTGTAGAGGCTGTCGAGCACGGAATGGCGGCCCATCTGGCGGCCGTAGAAGGTTTCTATGCCTATGATGGCGACTATGAGGGAGGCAGGCACCCGGTAGTGCTGCTCGGCCCGCGCCAGGGCATCGGCATGGCGTTGCCAGAAGTTGACCCCGTCCTGTATGCGGGCCTGGGTCACGAACAGGGGCCGGTAGCTGTGCCAGGGCCTGGCTTCCCACGGCTTGCTGATGGTGTCGAGTATCTCCTGGCGCAGCCGGGCCTGCGCCGTGGCCTCCTGCAATTCGGCCAGCGGTACCTGCTGCTGCTCGGCCAGCAACGCCAGCCGCTCGGGCACAGGGGCTGCACTCGCCGTCAGCGAGCACAGGGAGAGCGCCAGCCAGGCACCTCTCATCAGGCCAGCAGCCTTCTGTGGGTCTGGATGGACATCAGGATGCCGAAGCCGGCCATCAGGGTCACCATGGAGGTGCCGCCGTAGCTCACCAGCGGCAGGGGGACCCCTACCACTGGAAGAATACCGCTCACCATGCCCATGTTGACGAACACATAGACGAAGAAGGTGAGGGTCAGGGCGCCACCGAGCAGGCGCTCGAAGCTGTTCTGGGCCTGCATGGAGATAAACAGGCAGCGGCTGATGATGTAGAGATAGATCACCAGCAGCAGGGCGACGCCCACCAGACCGAACTCCTCGCTGAACACCGCGAAGATGAAGTCGGTGTGGCGCTCGGGCAGGAACTCGAGCTGGGACTGGGTGCCCTGCAGCCAGCCCTTGCCAAAGACGCCGCCGGAGCCGATGGCAATCTTCGACTGGATGATGTGATAGCCGCGGCCGAGCGGGTCTTTCTCCGGGTCGAGCAGCATCAGTACCCGCTGGCGCTGGTAGTCGTGCATCAGGAAGAACCAGAGCACCGGCATGAAGGCGCAGATGAGCAGCACTGCCAGCCCGATCAGCCACCAGCTGATCCCCGCCAGGAAGATGACGAAGAAGCCGGAGGCGGCCACCAGGATGGAGGTGCCGAGATCGGGCTGGGCCGCGATCAGCAGGGTGGGCAGCAGCACCATCACCAGGGCGATCACCACATGGCTGAACTTGGGGGGCAGCGAATGGCGGCTGAGCCAGGCGGCCACCATGATGGGCATGGAGAGCTTCATCACCTCGGAGGGCTGGAACTTCATAAAGCCGAGATCCAGCCAGCGCTGGGCACCCTTGCCGATATGACCGAACACGTCCACCGCGATGAGCAGCAGCACCACCACCACGAACAGGGGCACGGACCAGCGCGCGTAGAGGGAGGGGGGCAGCTGGGCCATGCCTATCATCAGGGCGAAGGCCAGGCCGCCACGCACCAGCTGGCGCACTATGGAGTCCACGCTCTGACCGGAGGCGGAGTAGAGCACCACCATGGAGAGGGACATCAGGGCCAGCAGGCCGAGAAACAGCGGCAGGTCGATATGCAGCCGGTACCAGATGCTCTGTCGCTGCGCGGAATTACTCATGGGAAACGGCCTCGCGTGATGGGGACGGCTGCTTGGGAGCCGGTGGCAACTGGGGCTCTGGTGGCACCAGATAGGCATCCAGCATCTGACGTGCCACGGGCGCGGCCATGCTGCTGCCGCCCCCGGCGTTCTCCAGCACCAGGGCCACTACGGCCTTGGGTGCCTCGAACGGGGCGAAGGAGACGAACAGGGCGTTATCCCTGTGCTCCACCTTGGTGGTGGCCGCGTTGTAGACCTGGTTCTCTTTCAGACCCACCACCTGGGCGGTACCTGACTTGCCCGCGGCCTTGTAGGGCGTGTTGGCAAAGGCGCGTCGGCCCGTGCCTTCATTGCCGTTGATGACGCGCCACATGCCGTCCTTGGCCACCTGCCAATAGGCATCGTTCTTGGCCTTGAGCGCCATGTTCGGGTTGACCGGGGCGTTGACCACCCCATCCAGCGAGGCCGTGCTCTTGAGCAGGTGCGGCGTCACATCGTGACCGTTCTGGGTCAGTATGCTGATCGCCTTGGCCAGCTGGATCGGGGTGGCGCTCCAGTAGCCCTGACCTATGCCGATGGAAATGGTGTCACCCTGATACCAGGGCTGGCGCCAGCGTGCCATCTTCCAGTCGCGAGAGGGCATGACGCCCTTGGTCTCCTCGTACAGATCCACCCCGCTGTACTGACCGAAACCGAACTTGGTCATGTAACTGTGGATCTTGTCGATGCCGACTCTATAGGCGAGATCGTAGAAATAGGTATCCGCCGACACCTCGATGGCGCGGTAGACGTCGAGCCAGCCGTGGCCCCAGCGGCGCCAGTCGCGAAACTTCTTGGTGGTGCCCGGGATGGAGAAGCTGGGGCCGCCGAAGTAGCGGTAGTTGGGGGTGATGGCCCCCTCGTTGAGTCCCATCACCGCCATCATGGGCTTGACGGTGGAGGCGGGGGCATAGATGCCCTGAGTGGTGCGGTTCACCAGCGGACGGGCCGGATCGTTGAGCAGCGCCGAATAGTTGGTGTTGGAAATGCCGGTCACGAACAGGTTGGGGTCATAGCTCGGGCTCGACTCCATGGCCAGGATGGCGCCGGTATTGGGATCCATCATGACGATGGCGCCCCGGCGACCGGCCAGCAGTTGCTGGGCCTTCAGTTGCAGGCGAATGTCGATGTTGAGGTAGATGTCCTTGCCGGGCTCCGGCGGCTGGAACTTGAGGGTCCGTACCACGCGGCCGCGGTTGTTGACCTCGACCTCCTGATAACCGGCCACCCCGTGCAGCTGATCCTCGTAGAACTTCTCCACCCCCTGCTTGCCGATATCCTTGGTGGCGGCATAGTTGGCGAGCTTGTCCTCCTTGTCGAGGCGCTCCACGTCACGGGTGTTGATCTTGGCCACGTAGCCCAGCGCATGGGTGAGGGTGTCACCAAACGGATAGTAGCGCTTGAGGTAGGCCTCTATGCTGGCGCCCGGATAGTTGTGCTGGTTGACCGAGAAGAGCGCGACCTGATACTCGGTCAGCTTCTCGAACAGGGCCACCGGCTTGAAGCGGCGCTGGCGTTTGACCTCGGCCAGGAACTTCTCCTTGGTCCCTTCCGGCAGCGCCAGCAGGGTGATCAGCTCGTCGGCGGTCTTGTCCAGGTCTTTGGTCTCTTCCGGCACGATTTCGAGACTGTAGACGGGGCGGTTCTCCGCCAGCAGCACGCCGTTGGCGTCATAGATGAGGCCCCGTGGCGGCGCCACGGGCACGACCCGGATCCGGTTGTCGTTGGAGCGGGTCTGATAGGTCTCGAAGGATTCGACCTGCAGGTAATAGAGATTGCCCAGCAGCACCAGCATCAGCACTATCATGCCGATATAGGCGACCAGGGTGCGTCGGAAGAAGAGGCGACCCTCGGCGCTGTGGTCGCGCATTTCGATGCGATTCTTCAGCATGCCGCTACCTTATGACAGACGAAGGGAGAAGACAAAAACCCCATGGGTTATTCCCTGTGATACGGGTGATATAAGGGGGTGATGCGCCAGATGTGCATGGTTCATTCCCTGTGATACGGATGATTGGTGGTAATGCTCCAGGCGCGGTAGAGGCTCTCAGCCACCAGCACCCGTACCAGCGGGTGGGGCAGGGTCAGCGGCGACAGCGACCAGCTCTGCTCGGCGGCGGCCTTGCACTCGGGCGACAGCCCCTCCGGGCCCCCGACCAGCAGCGCCACATCGCGACCATCCAGCTTCCAGGCTTCCAGTTGTACGGCGAGCTGCTCCGTGGTCCAGGGCTTGCCGGGAATATCCAGGGTCACTATGCGTGAACGGCCGGCGGCGGCCAGCATGGCTTCCCCCTCCTTTTGCAGGATGCGGGGGATGTCGGCATTCTTGCCGCGCTTGCCGGCGCCGATCTCGACCAGCTCGAACGGCATGTCTTTGGGGAAACGGCGACGGTACTCTTCGAAGCCACGCTCTACCCAGGCAGGCATCTTGGTGCCCACTGCAATCAACTGGATCTTCATCGTTTGTTACACTTGTGCTCTGTTATTGCGCATTCACTTGAGCGGTAGCGCCCCAGAGTTTTTCCAGTTGGTAGAAGTCGCGATATTCGTCCTGCATCACGTGCACTATGACTTGCCCCAAGTCCACCAGTACCCATTCCCCCGTGAGCTGGCCTTCCACGCTCAGCAGATCGAGCCCGGCATGGCGAGCTTCGCTGGCCAAGTGATGGGCGATGGCGCTGACGTGGCGACTGGAGTTGCCGGAACAGACGATCATGGTGTCTGTGATGCTGGATTTACCGCGCACATCGAGGGTGATGATGTCGCGGCCTTTCATGTCATCGATCTTGTCGACGATAAAGGCATGCAGTTCTTGGCCTTGCAATGATCTTCTCCTGTGTTCCGACGCCTGAGGGCGGCGGATTATATCATGGTCACTCCCGTTTCCCAGTCCGATGAAGGGGAGTGGAACGGGGGCCGTGCCCGTGTGGCAAACCAGGCCCCTGTTGATCAATATAGTGCGCAACCGGCCGGGACAATAGTCGGCGCCGGTTGTGGTCAGCTTGGCTGGTAGAGGCCTTGCTGGCGAATGTAATCGGCTACCGACGGCGGCAGCAGGTAACGGGGATCCTCCCCGGCCGCCAGCAGGGCTCTGAGCCGGGTGGCCGACAGCTCGATGGGCTGGTTGTCCGCCAGCCAGATATGGCCGGCAAGGCGCCGGTGCAGCGCGGTGGCATCCGTGGTGTGATGGCGAGCCAGCAGCTCGGCCACCTCCCCCGGGTAGTCAGGTTGCCAGCCCGGCCGCACGCTCACCACCAGATGGGCATAGTCGAGCAGCTCTTGCCAGCGATGCCAGCTCGGCAGGCCGAGCAGGGAGTCCATCCCCATCAGAAAGCAGAGCGGGGTGCCCGGCAGCGCTTGCCGCAATTCGATGAGGGTGTCTATGGTCCAGGAGGGGGTGTCCCGCTTCAGTTCCCGCTCATCCACCACGAATCCCGTATTCTCCGCCGCCGCCAGCTTGACCATGGCGAGGCGCTGCTCGCTCGAACAGAAGGGGTTGGCGCGATGGGGGGGGATATGGTTCGGGATCAGCCGGATTTCGGCCAGCCCTATGGCGTCCCGCGCCTCTATGGCCGGGCGCAGGTGGCCGATATGGATGGGGTCGAAGGTCCCGCCCAGCAGCCCGATAGGTGGCTTCAGCATGAGCAGTCCTCAGCAGTAAGGGGACCTATGTGGATGGGGTCTAAGGTGGCTCGGGCCAGCAGGTCGATGGGGGCCTTCAGCATGAGGCGGGCTCCAGCAGGGGCAGCGGCGTACCATCGCGAAAACCCAGGGCCAGGGTCTGCAACATCAGCCAGGCCTGCTCTGTGTCGAAGCGACGCTGGGCGTCGTCAAGCCGGGCCATCAGCTGCCACAGCTGCTGCAACTTGGTGAAGGGCAGCCGGGTCAGGGCCTGCTGGATCAGCTGCTGGCGGCTCTGCCAGATGCGCAGGCGGGAGAAGTGCTCCACCAGCGGCTGGCCGGCTCTGGCGGCCAGGGCCAGCTCGGTGAGCTGCTCCAGCTCGCGGCAGAGGGCCCAGGCCAGCATGCCGGGCTCTGTACCCTCGGCGCGCAGGGCCAGCAGGATGCGCTGGGCCCGGTTCACCTTGCCCTCCAGCAGGGTATCGATGAGCTGGAACGGCGTGAAATGGGCGTGGCGTATGATGGTTTCTTGCAGATAGGCGACGCTGATGGGTTGGGGCGGTGCCAGCAGGGTCAGCTTCTCTATCTCCTGGCTGGCGGCCAGCAGGTTGCCCTCGTAGGAGTGGCACATGAAGTTGATGGCATCCGGCAGCGCCTTGAGGCCGAAACGCTGGAAGCGGGCGCTCATCCAGCGCGGAAAGAAGCGGGGCTCGGGGTGATTGACCGGCACATAGGTGCCGTTCTGGCTGAGCTTGTCGAACCAGGCTGCCTTCATCTGGGTCTGGTTGAGGCGAGCGCCGCTCAGTACCAGCAGCAGATCCGGATGCAGTTGCTTGCCAATTTCAGTGATGCGGGCGGCCAGATCCTTGTCGACCTTGGCCGGCAGCTCCAGCTCTATGATCTGGCGGGCGGAGAAGAGGCTCATGGCCTGACAGGCATCGTAGACCTGATTCCAGTCCAGTCCCTGCTCCACCACGAAAGTATGGCGCTCATCGAACCCCTGCTTGCGGGCGGCCTGACGGATGGCGTCGATGGCCTCCAGCTTGAGCAGAGGCTCGTCACCAAAAACGAGATAGCAGGGCTTGAGCCCTGCCTTGAGATGATCCGCAAACTGCTCGGGATAGACTCTCATCAAGATACTCGCATCAGAACTTGACCTGGCTCAGTTGGCGGATCACCAGGCTGGCGGCCTGCTCCTGCATCTCCTTGCCGAGCTGCTCCTGCTCGCGGGAGGAGGCCAGCGCCGCATCCGGCTTGTTCAGGAAGCTGCGGTTGAAGGTGATGGGGAAGACCTGGGTCGGTTTGCCCGGCATGGAGACGGTGAACTGGGTGTTGTAGCCCAGCACGTACTCACGGGCCTGGCCTATGGAGTCAACCGAGGCAACCTGACTGGTGCTGCCGACGCCGGACAGGGTCAGCACAGGTATGCCCTCCTTGTCGGCGAGCTTGACGCCAGCCGCCTTGAGGCGGGTGGTGACCAGTCGGTAGAAGTCGCTCTTGTTGTCACCGACCACCTTCATGGTCATCAACTCGGGCGGGATGGCGGTGCCTCGCATCTGAAAACCGCAAGCCTGCAGCAGCAGGCCCATCAGCACTATGGCCATCCAGCGAATGAGGGGGGTGCCCATATGAAATCCTCTTTGCATTAGGGGAAAGCGGCGGGCGCAGGGCCCGCCGTTATCATCCGTTTGTCGTTACCGCTTGGCAACCAGGCAGTCAGCTTGCGTTGCCACGCGATATGGCATCAGTTGGCCACTATGTTGAGCAGTTTGCCCGGCACATAGACGACCTTGCGAACGGTCAGGCCATCGGTGAACTTCTGCACAGAGGCATCGGCCATGGCCAGTTTCTCGACGTCGGCCTGGCTTATCTCGGCCGGCACTGTCAGCTTGCCGCGCATCTTGCCGTTGATCTGCACCACCACCAGCTTCTCGGTCTCGACCATGGCAGCCTCGTCGGCCACCGGCCAGGCGGCGTGGTCCAGGTCGTCGCCCTTGCCCAGCATCTTCCACAGCTCGAAGCCGATGTGCGGGGTGATGGGGGAGAGCATGACCACCACGGCTTCCAGCGCTTCCTGCATCAGGGCGCGATCCTGCTCGTCGGTGCCGAGCTTGGAGAGGTTGTTCATCAGCTCCATGATGGCGGCGATGGCGGTGTTGAAGGTCTGACGACGACCCACGTCATCGCTCACCTTGGCGATGGTCTTGTGCAGCTCGCGGCGAACGGCTTTCTGGTCGCCGGTGAGGGCAGCCACATCCAGTGCCGGGGCGGCACCGCCACTGACGTGTTCGAAGGTGATGCGCCACAGGCGACGCAGGAAGCGCTGGGCCCCCTCAACGCCGGAGTCGGACCACTCCAGGGTCATCTCGGCCGGCGAGGCGAACATCATGAACAGACGGACGGTATCGGCGCCGTAACGCTCCACCATCAGCTGGGGGTCTATGCCGTTGTTCTTGGACTTGGACATCTTGGTCATGCCGGAGTGGATGACTTCACGGCCTTCGTTGTCGATGGCCTTGGTGATGCGACCCTTGTCGTCACGCTCGACCTTGACGTCAACCGGGCTGACCCATACGTTGCCGCCCTTCTCGTCTTTGTAGTAGAAGGCGTCGGCCAGCACCATGCCCTGGCAGAGCAGGCGCTTGAACGGCTCATCGCTGTTCACCAGCCCGGCATCACGCAGCAGCTTGTGGAAGAAGCGGGCGTAGAGCAGGTGCATACAGGCGTGCTCGATGCCGCCTATGTACTGATCCACCGGCAGCCAGTGGTTGGCGGCAGCCGGATCCAGCATGCCCTTGTCGTAGTCCGGGGAGCAGTAGCGGGCGTAGTACCAGGAGGACTCCATGAAGGTGTCGAAGGTATCAGTTTCCCGGAACGCTTCCTGGCCGTTATAGGTGGTCTTGGCCCACTCGGCATCGGCCTTGATCGGGCTCTGGATGCCATCCATCACCACGTCTTCCGGCAGCAGTACCGGCAGTTGATCTTCCGGGGTCGGCACCACAGTGCCGTCGGCCAGGGTCAGCATGGGGATGGGGGCACCCCAGTAACGCTGACGGGAGACACCCCAGTCGCGCAGACGGAAGTTGACGGTGCGCTTGCCCTTGCCGATCGCTTCCAGCTTGCTGGCGATGGCATCGAAGGCGGCCTGGAACTCGAGACCGTCGAACTCGCCGGAGGCGAACAGCACGCCCTTGTCGGTGTAGGCGGCCTCGATCACGTTTGGCGCTTCACCGTCAGCCTGCTTGATGACAGGCTTGATCTCGAGACCGTACTTGGTGGCGAACTCATGGTCGCGCTGGTCGTGGGCCGGAACGGCCATCACGGCGCCTGTGCCATAGTTCATCAGCACGAAGTTGGCGACCCAGACCGGCACCTTGCGGCCATCCAGCGGGTGAATGGCATACAGGCCGGTGGCCATGCCCTTCTTCTCCATGGTGGCGAGTTCGGCTTCGGCCACCTTGGTGTTCTTGCACTCGTCGATAAAGGCGGCAAGCTCGGGGTTACCGGCGGCAGCCTGCAGGGCCAGCGGGTGACCGGCGGCTATGCCCACATAGGTGACGCCCATCAGGGTATCGGGACGGGTGGTGTAGACCTCGAGGTCGCCATCCTGATCGGCGACCTGGAAGTGGATGTTGACCCCTTCGGAGCGGCCAATCCAGTTGCGCTGCATGGTCTTGACCATCTCCGGCCAGCCTTCCAGATTGTCGATGTCGTTCAACAGCTCTTCGGCATAGTCGGTGATCTTGATGAACCACTGGGGGATCTCTTTCTGCTCCACCGGGGTGTCACAGCGCCAGCAGCAGTTGTCGATCACCTGCTCGTTGGCCAGTACCGTCATGTCGTTCGGGCACCAGTTGACGGAGGAGGTCTTCTTGTAGACCAGACCTTTCTCGTACAGCTTGGTGAAGAACCACTGCTCCCAGCGGTAGTAATCCGGTTTGCAGGTCGCCAGCTCGCGATCCCAGTCATAGCCCAGACCCAGCATCTTCAGCTGGTTCTTCATGTATTCGATGTTTTCGTAGGTCCAGGGCGCCGGTGCCGTGTTGTTTTTGACCGCGGCGTTCTCCGCCGGCAGGCCGAATGCGTCCCAACCTATGGGTTGCAGCACGTTCTTGCCATTGAGGCGTTGATAACGGGAGATCACATCACCTATGGTGTAGTTGCGAACGTGCCCCATGTGTAGACGACCAGACGGATAGGGGAACATGGAGAGGCAGTAGAACTTTTCCTTGTCTACTTTCTCCACCGCCTTGAAGGTTTTCTTGGCATCCCAGTGCTTTTGCACTGCTGGTTCTATGGATTGGGGAACGTATTGCTCTTGCATTGGTGACATCCGGATCTGTGAAATGAATAGATAAATCAGCTGGGAAATCGCAATAGAATACCCATATCCAGCGGCGGCAACAACCGCCAGCATCCGTCAGGCCTTATGCCGGGCATGATCAGGGTTCAGTAGAGGAGTAACGACCATGGACAAACGTCAAAAAGGGTACGAAGCCTTCATTGCAGAGCTGCAAAAGCAGTGGCAAGAGACTGAAGAGTTCCAGGGGGAGCGCCTCAACCGGATGATCGCCAAGGTGCAGGCCTATCTGGAGGCGGCCGGCGACCTGACCCAGGATGAGCTGGCGCTGATCGCCGAGTATGTGAAGCGGGATCTGGGCAACTATGACGAGGGGCGCGCAGAGGTGGAGGAGTCCGCCTTCATGCTGGCGCTCAAGGACACCGCCTGGTCCTGGCTGGCGGACGTGACCGACCGTGCTCAGGTGGAGTGGCGCGAGCTGGCGGACGAGCTGGAGCACAAGGGCGTCTACGAGGCGGGTGACTGGGTGGGCCTCGGCGTCATGGTGTGCGAGCAGTGCGGCTGGCGCCATACTGTGCTGCACCCGCAACCGCTCGATACCTGCCCCGAGTGCGGCGGCCATGAGTATCACCGCGAGCCGCTCTCGCCCTGATCCCGTCAGACAACCAGATGAAAGAGGCGCCCAGGGGGCGCCTCTTTCATTCAGCGACGAACCGGAGCGCCGGTTCAGAGCTCGCGGGCCCAGGGGTGGGCACGGGGGCGCAGCGCCAGCGCCAGACCGAGCAGCAGGGCGGTCAGCCCGTACAGCGGCCAGCTGCCAAAGCGCAGGTAGGGGGTCGAACCGTGGGCGGGACGCACCTCGGCTCTCAGCACCCCGGCCTCGAACTGGGGGAGCTGGGCTATGATGCTGCCATCGATCTCGGTGACGATTGTGATGCCGGTGTTGGTGTCGCGCAGCAGCGGGCGAGCCAGCTCCAGCGCGCGCATGCGGGCTATCTCCATGTGCTGCCAGGGACCTATGCTGGTGCCGAACCAGGCATCGTTGGAAACGGTCAGCAGGAAATCGGTATCCGGCTGCACGTTGCGGCGCACCTCGTCCGGGAAGATGATCTCGTAGCAGATGGCGGCGGCGAACTTGAGCCCCTTGGCGATCAGGTTCGGTTGCTGCTCATTCCCGCGGCTGAAGGAGGACATGGGCAGGTTGAAGAAGGGCGCTATGGGGCGCAGCAGATCTTCAAACGGCACGAACTCGCCGATGGGCAGCAGGTGGTACTTGTAGTAGCGGTTCTTGTGCTCGTAGTGATACGACTCCTTGCCGTCCGCGTCCTGCACTCCCATGCCCAGCACGGTATTGAAGAAGCGCTGCTGCTCGAAATCGTAATGAATGATACCCGCCAGCAGGCCGGTGTCGTTCACCTTCATCGCCTTGTCCAGGCTCTCCAGGTAGTTGCCCATCTCCTTCTCGATGGCCGGGATCGCCGATTCCGGCCAGATGATGATGTCGGCATCCTGGTTCTCGCGGCTCAAATCCTGATAGGTGCGCACCGTCGGCACCAGCGCCTCGGGATCCCACTTTAGGGACTGTTCTATGTTGCCCTGCACCAGGGCGACCTTGACCGGCTCGCCGCGGGTCACCCAGTTGAGCTGCATCAGCCCCTGAGCGGCACCGATCAGCGCGACGGGCAGCAGCAGCCAGACCGGCTTGCGGCTCTGCCATACCAGCCAGAGGGCGGAGGCCGACAGCAGCAGCGCCAGCGTGATGCCCTGCACGCCGAGGATGGGGGCCAGCCCCTTGAGCGGCCCGTCGATCTGGCTGTAACCAAACCAGAGCCATGGGAAGCCTGTCATCACCCAGCCGCGCAGCCAGTCCGCCACCAGCCAGAGCGCCGGGAAGGCGAGCAGCCAGCGGCTCCAGTGGCGACCGCTGAAGAAGCGGGCGAAGGCCCAGCAGGCCAGGGTCGGGTAGAGCGCCAGATAGGCCGACAGGCCGGCCAGCAGCACGAAGGCGACCGGCAGCGGTATGCCGCCAAACATGGTCATGCTGACGTGGATCCACCAGAGCCCTGGCAGGAACAGCCCCATGGCATAGCCAAAGCCGCGCCAGGCCGCCTGCCTGGGGCTGGCCTTGTCCAGCAGGGCATAGAGGCCGAGCAGGGACGGGATCACCAGCGGCCAGTAGTTGAAGGGGGAGAAGGCCAGCACGGCGAGCGCGCCGGATGCCATGGCACAGAGGCTTGTCAGGAGTTTCGATTTCACGGGCAATAGAGGCTCGGATTGGACTGCAACAGGTTGATTGGCCGGTATCTTAACCTGTAAATGCGGTCAACGGCGAGCCTCCCGGCTGTGGCGGGCGCAACCGGGCTGGGATCGGGAAATAAAGGGCGGTCTGTCGGGCAGGGGATGACGTGCGGGGTTGGAGGATATGGTTGCCTTGCCCCGTGGCCAAATGGCAAGCGCCCCGACGAGCGGGGCGCTGATGCTTCACGGCTGGCCGGGGGCCGCGCTGGATTTACTGGGCTTCAGACTGGGCCGCGACATGGTTGTCGGGGATCTTCACCTGCAGCTGCTGCAGGCGGCGCCGGTCGGCGTGCATCACCTTGAACAGGTAGCCGTCCAGCTCTATCTCCTCGCCTTTTTTCGGCAGGTGGCTGAAGGCGTGCATCACCAGACCGCCCACGGTATCCACCTCTTCATCGCTGAACTGGGTGCCGAAGAAGTCGTTGAAATCCTCGATCTCGGTGAGGGCACTGACCGAGAAGACCCGCTTGCTGATGCGGCGGATCTCGTCCGGCTCATCTTCGATGTCGTCAAACTCGTCGTCTATCTCGCCGACGATGAGCTCCAGTATGTCTTCAATGGTCACCAGACCCGAGACGCCACCAAATTCGTCGACCACTATGGCCATGTGGTAGCGCTCTTCACGAAACTCCTTGAGCAGACGGTCGACCCGCTTGCTCTCGGGCACGATCACCGTAGGGCGCAAGATTTTCTCGAGCTGCAGCGGCTCGCTGGCATGGTGGCCGCCGAAACCGAACGGCAGCAGATCCTTGGCGAGCAAGATGCCCTCCACATGATCCTTGTCTTCGTTGATCACCGGAAAGCGGGAGTGACCTGATTCGATGATCACGGGCAAGATGTCGTCCACCGGCTGGGACTTCTCTATGGTGACCATCTGGGAGCGGGGGATCATGATGTCACGAACGCGCAGCTCGGCAATTTCGAGCACGCCCTCAATCATGTCCTTGGTGTCCTGATCGATAAGATCGCGCTCCTCGGCATCGGCTATCACATCCACCAAATCGTTGCGGTCTTTTGGCTCGCCCTGGAAGAGTTGGCTGAGTTTGTCGAGCCAGGTTTTCTTCGGCGAGCCGGTACTAGGGTGATCGTCGGTCATTTTTTCTCTTGGTTACTCGCTTGAACACATTTGAAATTGTCTTGGTGATATAAGGATGGCCATCGGCTGTTTCAAGACGATGACTCTCCCGTCCTTTACTCTTCGTCGTTCAGATAAGGGTCGGCAAAACCGAGTTCCTGCATGATGTCGCGCTCCAGGCGTGGCACCATCTCTTCGGCTTTGTTCTCCTGTCTACTCTGCTACTTCATCGTCCTGATAAGGATCGGCAAAACCGAGTTCCTGCATGATGTCGCGCTCTAGGCGTGGCACCATCTCTTCGGCTTTGTTCTCCTGTCTACTCTGCTACTTCATCGTCCTGATAAGGATCGGCAAAACCGAGCTCTTGCATGATGTCGCGCTCCAACTGCTCCATCTCTTCGGCTTCCTCATCCTCGATATGGTCATAACCTAGCAGATGCAGACTGCCGTGCACAACCATGTGGGCCCAGTGGGCCTCCAGCGGTTTGTTCTGCTCGACGGCCTCCTGTTCCACCACCTGGCGGCAGATGACGAGATCGCCGAGCAGCGGCAGTTCCATGCCAGGTGGTGCCTCGAACGGGAAGGAGAGCACGTTGGTGGGCTTGTCCTTGCCGCGGTAGGTGAGGTTGAGCTCGCGGCTCTCCGCCTCGTCGACGATGCGCACCGTCACTTCGGCCTCGGTCTGGAAGCCGAGTATGGTGCCGTCAAGCCAGCCTTGCAGCTTGGCTTCGCTCGGCAGATCTTCCGCCTGAGCGCAGGCCAGTTGCAGATCCAGGGTCACACTCATTGGGCACTCTCTTTATTGGCTTTGGCAGGGATGGTCTCGGCCTGGGCGGCGTCGAACGCCTCATAGGCCTGCACTATGCGAGCCACCACAGGGTGGCGCACCACGTCTTTGGACTCGAAGAAGTTGAACGACAGGCCGTCGACCCCTTGCAGCACTTCCAGCGCGTGGCGCAGACCGGATTTGGTGCTGCGCGGCAAGTCCACCTGAGTGATGTCACCGGTGACCACCGCCTTGGAGTTGAAGCCGATGCGGGTCAGGAACATCTTCATCTGTTCCGTGGTGGTGTTCTGGGCCTCATCCAGGATGATGAAGGCGTCATTGAGGGTGCGACCGCGCATATAGGCGAGCGGCGCCACCTCGATGATGTTGCGCTCCATCAGCTTCTCGACCCGCTCGAACCCCAGCATCTCGAACAGGGCGTCGTAGAGCGGGCGCAGATAGGGATCGACCTTCTGGGAGAGATCGCCGGGCAGAAAACCCAGCTTCTCGCCCGCTTCCACCGCCGGGCGGGTCAGCAGGATGCGGCGTATCTCCTGACGCTCCAGCGCATCCACGGCGGCGGCCACCGCCAGATAGGTCTTGCCGGTACCGGCCGGGCCTATGCCGAAGCTGATGTCGTGCTGGACTATGTTGGCGATGTACTGCGCCTGATTGGGGCTGCGCGGCTTGATGAGGCCACGCTTGGTCTTGACCGTCACCTCCTTGCCATAAGGCATGCCGGCGGCCGGTTCGTCGTCCTGCTCCAGCACCCGCGACTCCTGAATGGCCAGGTGCACCATGTCGGGCACTATGTCGGTCACCTTGCCGCCCTTGAGGGGCTGGGTTTCCACATAGAGGTGCTTGAGGATGACGGCCGCGGCATCCAGCTGGGCCTGTTTGCCAACCAGCTGGAAGTGGCTGTCACGATAGCTGATCTCGACGCCGAGGCGGCGTTCCAGCTGCTTGATGTTGTCATCGAAGGGACCGCACAGGCTGGCGAGGCGCCGATTGTCGGCGGGCTCCAGATGCAGGTTCAGGGTCGAGATGTGTCGGCTCAAAATATCCTCGTCTTGACGCAGTGCCCATCAGGCCAAGCCGGATGGGCACGAAGAGATTAGTGGGGAGTGAAGGCGGCAACGCCCAGTGCGTCCGGCACGTTGTCCGGGCGGCGGGCCAGGATCTCGCGCGGCGCGGTGGCGATGCGCAGATTCATCTCATCCTCACCGCGAATAAAACGACCGCGCAGGGAGTTGGGACGCACCTCTGTGATCTCCACGTCGGCAAAGCCGCCTATCAGGGTGTGCTGTCCCTCGAAGTTGACCACCCGATTGTTCTCGGTGCGGCCACACAGCTGCATGGGGTCGAGCCGGGACGGTCCTTCCACCAGGATGCGCTGGGTGGAGCCCAGCATGGCGCGGCCAATCTGCATCGACTGGTTGTTGATGACATGCTGCAGGCGGGCCAGGCGGGCCTTTTTCACTTCCATGTCGACGTCGTCTGGCATGTCGGCGGCCGGGGTGCCGGGGCGCGGGCTGTAGATGAAGCTGAAACTCATGTCGAAGTTGATCTCTTCGATCAGCTTCATGGTGGCCTCGAAATCCTCGTCCGTCTCGTTCGGGAAGCCGACGATGAAGTCGGAACTCATGGTGATGTCGGGACGGGCGGCGCGCAGGCGACGGATCTTGGACTTGTACTCCAGCACTGTGTGCGGGCGCTTCATCATGGTCAGGATACGGTCGGAGCCGCTCTGCACCGGCAGGTGCAGGAAGCTGACTACTTCCGGCGTGTCCTTGTAGACCTCTATGATGTCGTCGGTGAACTCGATCGGATGGCTGGTGGTGTAGCGAATGCGGTCTATGCCATCGATGGCGGCCACCAGTCGCAGCAGCTCGGCGAAGGAGCAGATGCTGCCATCAAAGGTCGGGCCCCGATAGGCGTTGACGTTCTGGCCCAGCAGATTCACCTCGCGCACGCCCTGTTCGGCGAGCTGGGCGATCTCGTAGAGCACGTCGTCCATCGGCCGGCTCACCTCCTCGCCACGGGTGTAGGGCACCACGCAGAAGGAGCAGTATTTGGAGCAGCCTTCCATGATGGAGACGAAGGCGGTGGCGCCTTCGGCACGGGGTTCCGGCATGCTGTCGAATTTTTCGATCTCGGGGAAGGCGATGTCCACCTGGGCACCGCGCCCTTCCTGCACCTGCTTGATCATGGCGGGCAGGCGATGCAGTGTCTGTGGACCGAAGACGATATCCACATAGGGGGCGCGAGTGCGAATGTTGTCCCCCTCCTGGGAGGCGACACAGCCACCCACGCCGATCACCAGACCGGGCTTGTTGGCCTTGAGTTTTTTCCAGCGTCCCAGCTGGTGGAATACCTTCTCCTGTGCTTTTTCGCGGATGGAGCAGGTATTGAGCAGCAAGACATCTGCCTCTTCGGGCTCCTCGGTCAGTTCATAGCCATTGCTGGCATCCAACAGGTCGGCCATCTTGGACGAGTCGTACTCGTTCATCTGGCAACCCCAGGTTTTAATGTGAAGTTTCTTGCTCATTGCTTCTCTTGACTTGTTTTGAAATCGGCATGGTCAAAGGACCGGGCATTTTACTCCGCAATCTGGATACTGCCTAGCTAATATCCAGCCCGTCATGGGTCTCTCTCCCTCCTGAACAGTCGCTATTTGCTCGGCCTTTCTCCTTGATTTGGCGCGGCAATTCGCAATTTGTCTCACTGTTTCTGCCGGTCCCTTGCGGTATCATGTCCCCATTCGGTTTGGCCCCGCCTACCCTTGTCCGGGGCGTCCCCTTTCAGGAATCAAGTTATGGAACAGTGTGATATCGCCATCGTCGGCGCCGGCATGGTCGGCGCCGCCACCGCCTGTCTGCTGGCGGCGCAGGGCCTCTCCATCCGGGTCATAGAGACTCAATTGCCCAAGCAATATGCCCCACAGCAGCCGCTGGATCTGCGGGTCTCCGCCATCAGCCAGGCCTCGGTGGCGCTGCTGGAGCAGGCCGGTGCCTGGCAACACCTGCAGCAGATGCGGCTCTGTCCCTACCGCCGGCTGGAGACCTGGGAGCTGGACGGCTTTGCCACCCGCTTCGACGCGGCCGATCTCGGCCTGCCCCAGCTCGGTTACATCATAGAGAACCGGCTGGTGCAGCTGGCCCTGCTCAAGAGGATGGAGGATTTCCCCACTATCCAGACCCACACACCGGCGGCGGTGACGAGTCTGCGTCAGGGCGCCGACGAGGCGGTGCTGACCCTGGACGATGGCACCGAACTCGCCGCCCGCTGGGTGCTGGCCTGCGACGGCGCCGAATCCCAGATGCGCCGGCTGGCGGGCATAGGCGTGTCGCGCTTCGAGTATCGCCAGCACTGCATGCTGATCAATATCGATACCGACTTCGAACAGGAAGACATCACCTGGCAGCAGTTCACCCCGAGCGGCCCGCGCGCCTTCCTGCCGCTGCCCGGCCGGCACGGCTCCCTGGTGTGGTATGACAGCCCGGCCCGCATTCGCGCCCTGTCGGCCATGAGCAACGAGAAGCTGGGGGAGGAGGTGCGCCGCCACTTTCCGGCCCGGCTCGGCGGCTTCACCGTCACGGCCAAGGGGAGTTTCCCGCTGGTGCGGCGCCACGCCAACGACTATCACGCCGGTCGGGTGCTGCTGCTCGGCGATGCCGCCCACACCATCAACCCGCTGGCGGGGCAGGGGGTCAACCTCGGTTTCAAGGACGTGGCCTGCTGGGCCGGGTTGCTGGAAAAGGCGGGGGCCGACTGGCATCAGCCGGCCCTGGCGGAGCGCTACGAGCGTCGCCGTCGTCCCGACAACCTGTTGATGCAGTCGGGGATGGATCTCTTCTATGGTGTGTTCAGCAACGAGATAGGGCCGCTCAAGCTGGCCCGCAATCTGGCCCTCAATCTGGCGGACAAGGCAGGCCCGCTCAAGGAGATGGCGCTGCGCTACGCATTGGGGCTGGTATAAGGCGCCGGGCGCCATCACGAGGGAGCTGAGATGATGAACAAGGCACTGCTGGCGATCGATTTTATCAACGACATAGCCCATCCGGATGGGCGCATCGCCACCTCGGCGGCCCATGTGCTGGAGCAGGATGCCATCACCCATGCCAATCAGGCGCTGGCCCATGCCCGTGCCCACGGCTGGCTGGTGATCCTGATCAAGGTCGGCTTTGACGGCGGCTACCTGCTGCAACCCAAGGGGTCTCCCATGTTTGGTCGGGCCAATCAGTTTGGTGCGCTCTCCCTGGCGGACAGTGGCACCGACTTTCACCCCGACCTCGACGTGCAACCCGGCGATCTGGTGCTGACCAAGCCCAGGGTCAGCCCCTTCTATGGCACCGCGCTGGAGCCGGCGCTGCGGGCCAATCGCATCGGTCACCTCTATCTGTGCGGGGTGAGCACCAGCTGGGCCATTCAGGCTGCGGCCCGGGACGGCCACGATCGGGACTACGCCATCACCATACTGGAGGATGCCTGCGCCGCCGCCGACGCCAGCGAGCACCGGGGCTCGCTGCGGATGCTCGGCCGTATCGCCGAGATCATCAAGGTGGCCCAGCTGGCGTGATCCCGCCGGTCAAGGCTGTTTTCGCTCACTATTTTGACATTTTGTCGCCAGTCCCCTGTTGAGCCAGCGCCGTTTTAGGGCAACATGGAGTCAGCATTGATGGCCACAAGGATGAGGGCATGCGTTATCAGGGACGGATCGCGAGCTGGAACGAGGCGCGAGGCTTCGGCTTTATCACGCCGGAGCAGCAGGGGGGCGAGCAGCAAGGGCGCGAGCTGTTCGTGCACATCTCGGCGCTGCAATCCGATGGCCGGCTGCCCGAGGCGGGGGAGCGGGTCTCCTACCAGATAGGCAGGGGCAAGGACGACAAGCCCAGGGCCGTGCAGGTGTTCTTTCCCGACCGGCCGCTGTCGCTGGCTGATACCTCCACGCCCCCCTTGTCCGGCAAAGACTCGGTCCGCCGACCGGTGGCCAGGGGAGCACAGCCAGCCGTTTCGTCCAGGCCCCGCCCTGGCCCCTCCTATCGCCGCAAGAGCAACTGGCGCGGCAAGTTGATCCCCCTGCTGGTACTGGCGGGCCTGTTTTCTGTCTACTCCCGCTTCTCGGCCGAGTCTGTCTCACCTCCGCCGGCCTCCTCTTTCAGTCAGGAGGAGGCCGGCAGCTCATACAGCCCCACCTTCGTCCGTCAGTGCGACGGTCGGCAGTACTGCTCCCAGATGACCTCCTGCGAGGAGGCGACCTGGTTTTTGCAAAATTGCCCCAATACCAAGATGGATGGCAGAGGGAGAGGCAATGGCATTCCTTGTGAAAGTCAGTGGTGTGGTCACTGAGCCCGGCCTGTTCGCTCGCCGCCGCGACTAAGTCGTGTGGCCACTGAGGCCGGATTGATCAATTGTTGTCGCGACTAACAGGTTGATAATCAAGGGCTCTTTATCCTGAAGGGTCATCACGGTCGGGGAGAAGGGGCCATCCCCTTGTTCCTCTGTGGTCGGTGACGGCATTTGGCGAAGTGAGTCAGGGCTGCTTTACTTCTGGTGATGACTCATTTGTCTCTAATTTTTGCTTGGCGTTTTCATTTCAGGATGACGGTCATGGTGGATGATTTTCGGGGCTCTCTGTTTCACTTTTCCGATCGGGCGCAGTATCTGGCGGCCTTGCTGAACTCGCTGGAAGACCAGATATCCGTGATTGATCGGGATGGGGTGATCCACTATACCAATCTCGCCTGGAACCGGTTTGCCGAGCAGAATGGCATGCCGCCAGGGTACAACTGGCTGGGGGTCAACTATCTGAGGGTGTTCGACAGCCTGGTCGATCCTCTGGTTCTGATGGCGGCAGAGGGGATCCGCCGCGTGCTGTGTGGTGAGCAGGAGCACTTCTCTCTGGAGTATCCCTGCCACAGCCCGGATATCCAGCGCTGGTTCATGATGCGTGTCTCTCCCGTGCTGGGGGTGGATGTCGAGTTTTACACCATAGCCCACATCAACATCACGGAGCGCAAGTTGCAGGAGCTGGACGTGACCCACCTCTCCCAGCACGACCCCCTGACCGGCCTGGCCAACCGGCGTCTGTTCAACAGCTTCCTGCATAACGAGTGGCGCCGCAGCATGCGGGAGCGTACGCCCATCTCCTTCATCATGCTGGATCTGGACAACTTCAAGGCGTGCAACGATCGCTTCGGCCATCAGGTCGGGGATGATTTCCTGCTGCAGGTGGGCCACCTGCTCAACGCCTTTTGCCAGCGGCCAGCAGACTTGCCAAGTCGGTTCGGGGGCGATGAATTTGCGCTGGTCCTCGGCAATACCGGCAAGGAGGCCGCCTTGCGGATGGGGGAGGCGATCCGCCTAGGGATCCACGCCTTGAGTACCGAGGAGGCGGGTGATGCCCGACTCAGTGCCAGCATCGGCATTGCCACCCAGATCCCTGAGCAACTGCCGGGCTCGGAGAACGAGCTGCTGGCAGCGGCCGACATGGCGCTCTATATGGCCAAAAAGGGGGGCAAGAATCGCTGCCACAGCGTCGGCTGTCCGCCATTACCCGCTCCTTGAGCACCACAGCCCCTTGATGGGGCTTTTTTTTGCGCATAAGCCGCCTCAGCGCTCGGGCACGGCCGAGCATGGCGTGGGATGCGCCGCCATGACCAGTTGCAGGAAACGATCGCGGATGGGATCGGCAAATGCCGGATTCCAGACCAGGCTGATTTCCCATTCTGACCAGGGGCCGGACAGGGGATAGAGGGTAACATCCTGGCCCGCAATGAAGCTGACGCTGCGCGGCAATATGGCGTTGCCTATGCCGGCGGCCACCAGGGCGACCAGAGTCTGGATATCTTCCGCCTCCTGCACCATGCCGGTCAGCCGGTTGGCGCCGAGGAAGCTGGCGATCTGCTGGCTGAGGCCCGGGCAGCGGTGCCCGACCATCTGCAACAGCGGTTGATGGGCCAGCGCCCACTCCACGTCGAACGCAGCCGGATCCGGCCTCGTCATCTGGCTGGGCACGGCCAGCACCAGCCGGTCGGTCAGCAGCCTGTGCTCCCGCAGTTGCGGCGCGTGCGGCCGGCGCATGAATCCCAGCTGCAACTGACCCGACAGCAATCGCTCGTGCTGGATGGCGGAGGTCATGTCCTGCAGATGCACCATCACATCTGGTACCTGCTGCTTGAAACGGGCGACCAGCGAAGGGGCCAGCGCGAAGCTCGACAGCCCGAAGCCAATTTTGAGCCGCCCGGCTATGCCGCTCGCCAGCGCCAGGGCGTGGCGCTCAAACCCCTTGCCGTGTTCGACCAGTGCGCTGGCCTGGGTGAGCAGCTGTGCCCCCATGGCGGTCAGTTCGGCGCCGTGGCGCCCCCGGTTGAACAGCGTGCTGCCGAGCGCCAGCTCCAGCCCCTGGATCTGCTTGGTCAGCGCCGGCTGGGTGATGAACAGCCGACTGGCGGCCTCCCGGTAGTTGGCGGTCTCGGCCAGCATCACGAACGCCTGTAGTTGCCTCAAGTCGAATTTCATTCCGTTTGGTTATCCAATGTGGCGATTTATTGATTATAAATTATCTAACCGCCTTGTTCTAATGGTCTCGTAACGGGCCATCTGCCCGCCTGACGCACAACGAGGAGCCATGTCATGTCTAGCGAACGCTATCTGTTTTTGATCAAGGGAACCCTGGTGATGGCCCAGCCTCTGGCGGCGCCGGAGACGGGAGAGCTACTGGCGAGCCTGCTGCAACAGGGATTTGTGGTGGCCCCCCAGCAGGTCTGGGCGGGCAATGCCGAGCAGGCGCTGGCCTGTTATGAGCAGGCGGCCCAGCAGTCGGTCCTCGCCAGCGTGCTGGCAGGGGCTGAGCCCGTGCTGGCAGGAGCCCCGTCATGACCCGGCTCACCTTGCGGGCCGCCGCCCTGCTGCTGGACATGGATGGCACCCTGGTTCACTCCACCGGCGAGGTGGAAACCGTGTGGCGGCTCTGGTGCCGACGTCATCAGCTGGCGCCCGAGCCCGTGCTGGCCATGTGTCACGGCCTGCGCTCGCGGGAGGTGATCCGGGCCCTGGCACCTCAGCTGGACATGGCGCAGGAGGTGGCCCTGCTCGATGAGCTGGAGATCCATCACACGGGGCGCGGCGAGGCCATCATGGGGTGCCGGGCCGTGCTGGCCAGCGTGCCCGCCGGACGTTGGGCGCTGGTGACTTCCGCCAGTCAGAGGGTCGCCCGCCATCGGCTGGCGAGCGCAGGTCTGCCACTGCCAGCCCTGCTGGTGGGGGCGGAAGACGTGATGCGGGGCAAGCCGGATCCCGAGCCCTATCTGCTGGCCGCGGCGCGGCTCGGGGTTGCCCCCGCCGACTGTCTGGTGTTCGAGGATGCACCGGCTGGCATAGAGAGTGCCCTGCGGGCCGGTTGCACAGTGGTGCAGGTCGGTGGCAACCGGCGGCTCGATCCGGCCGTGGCGGCGGTGATCCAGGATTGGCGCCAGGTGAGTGTGGGTGATGGGGTGGAGGGCGCGTTGCAGGTGACGCTGCTGATCTGATGGGGCGCCGCCAACAAAAAGCCCCCGGCGAGCGGGGGCTTGGGATGACGAGTCGGGTTACTTGAAGACGCGAAAACGCACTGCGTCGTCCATGAAGGTCTTGTCACCGGCCGGCTGCTTGATGCTGCCAAAGGGCATCTGGGCACGCAGTAGCCAGCTCGCGGGCAGGTTCCACTCCTTGCGCACCGCTTCGTCGATCAGCGGATTGTAGTGCTGCAGGGAGGCACCTATCCCTTCCTGTGCCAGGCTGGTCCAGACCGCAAACTGGGCGATGCCCGTGCCGTGTTCGGACCAGATGGGGAAGTTGTCGGCATAGAGGGCGAACTTCTGTTGCAGATCCTTGATCACATCCGTGTCTTCGAAGAAGAGCACAGTACCGAAACCGGCGCGGAAGCTGCCATCCACCTTGGCTTCGCTCTGGGCATAGGCCTCTGGCGGCACTATCTTCTTCAGCTCCGCCTTGACGATATCCCACAGCTTGTGGTGCTGGGCGCCAAACAAAATGACGGCACGGGAGGTTTGGGAGTTGAAAGAGGAGGGGCTGTGCTTGATGGCATCCTGGATCAGGGCCGTGAGCTGCTCCGGCGTGTGGGAGACCTGGTCGCCCAGGGCATAGATGGTACGACGTACTTTGATCTGTTCGATAAACGGACTGCTCATAACATCTCCTTGGTTTGACAGAAAATCGCATTCGGCGGCCAGCAAGAAGGCCATCCGGCTCCGATTGTTCAAGCTATAGACTATAACACCCCCTTCCCGCTGAACCGTCAACGCACAGTGGTCACTGTTTTTACTTTTTGTGGATATTCATATGCGCAGTCTGGATGAGCCACCTCGCATCTTTATGTTTCTTGTCAACTAGCCCTCATTCAGCTGATTTCAATCAATGATTAATCCGGCATTTTCACCATAAAATCCTGTCACGTCGGCTGTTTTCAGGGAGCTATGATGATCCAGTGGGTGCTCAACCGGCGCTACTATGTGTTGACCTCGTGCTCCTTCCTGCTGGGCGCTCTGGTGCTGGTCGCCACCCTGACCCTGGCTGCGGTCAGTTATCTGCGCAGCATAGACAAGACGATGGCCGGTTACGGTCACATGATCTCCTCCATAGAGGCGGCGCTCATTCACGAGCTGGTGCTGGCCAACCAGCGTCAGCTGGCCGTGCTGGAGGCATCGCTGGACAAGGCCGCCATCGCCCGTGGCGAGCCCGCCGACAACCCGATCTGGGCCATAGCCCATCAGATCAAGCGGGACGATCACTACATCTACTTCTACAACTCCCGCTTCGATCGGATCAGCAGTTATCCCCTCTGGGAACAGCCAGCCGAATACAGCGCCGCCCTGCGCCCCTGGTACCGGGTGTTGTCGATGAAAGGGGACGAGCTGGTCTGGTTTGGCCCCTATCAGGAGTACAGTTCCCACGAGCGCATCCTCACCCTGATCAAGCGGGTGAAGGATGATGAGGGCAAGCTGCTCGGCCTCCTGATGGTGGACATGTCGTTCAACGCCATTCAGCAGGCGCTGCAACGGGCCATGGGCAGCAACCAGGCGGCCATCTACCTCAGCCAGCGGGGCAGTGACCGCCTGCTGGTGGGCAGCAAGATGGCGCTCTATGACAGGGCGCACGCGACGGCAGAGCCCCATCTGCTGGGGCTGGATGTGATCTGGCATGGCAGCCACCTGAGGCGCGAGCTGGAGGACATAGACTGGGACCTCAACATCTATCTGCCTCCCGCCCTGTTTCGTGACAGCCTCTACGAGGCCCTGCTGATGGTGGTGTTGCCGCTGCTCTCCCTCTTCATCATCTGGTTTTGCAGCATCAATTTTCTGGTGCGGGTGTTCCGTCAGGAGCAGGCGCTGGTCTCGGGTTCGCTGACCGGCATAGTGCAAGCACCCTGTTGTCCCAAGCCTTCGCTCCATCTGAAAACCTGGTTTGTACGCAACAGCCTCAGCGAGATAGAGCAGGTCCGCACCAGCTTCCTGCAGGGACAGGATGCGCTGCTGCACGATCCCCTCACCGGCATCATGAACCGGCGCGCCTTTACCCAGCGCCGCAGCGAGCTGGAAGCAAATCGGACGCCCCACTGGCTGGTGCTGTTCGATGTGGACAATTTCAAATGCATCAACGACAGCTGGGGCCACAGCGTGGGGGATGGCGTGCTCTGCCGGGTGGCTGAGCTGATGGTGGCCGAGCTTGGCAGCGGCAGCGCCTACCGGATCGGGGGGGACGAGTTTGCTGCCCTGCTGCCGTGGACGCGCCATGAGCTGGAGCCCCGGCTGAACCAGCTGCTGGCCCGGGTACGCAATCAGCAGTGGCGGGAGTTCAGGGCAGAGGTCACCCTGAGTGCGGGCGGCGCCCACTATCCGGATGATGCCCTCTTTCTGTTCGAGCGGGCCGACGAGTGTCTCTATCGGAGCAAGCGGCTGGGGCGCGACTGCTGGTCGCTGACAGAGCGGAACCGACAGGGCGAGGGTGCTGACAGATCCTGTCAGAGCGATAACGGTTAAGTGATCTCCGTCGCTCGGTCAACCTTGGACCCCTTCTGCATACGGTTTCCTTCTTGTGCTTTTTTGGCAAATAAATTCAATGTGTTACGAATTAACTTGTCAGCCTGGACGAGGTGAATGGGGCTGTGTGTCGCTCTCCTGCGACAGTGGCGCCGTTTGTCGGGAATTGTATAGTTCGGGGAAATTAATCAGGTTTGGCAGGAGTACCCCATGGAGATGAAAAAGCACGGCATGAGCGCCCTGGCCCTGTTGGGCTCCCTGTTGCTGGCGAGCGGCGCAGTGCAGGCCTCGGAAACCCTCAACACCATACTCGGCGGCGGTGCCGGTGGCGTGGCGGGCACCATGATAGGCAAGGAGCTGGGGGGCGATACCGGCGCCCTGGTGGGAGCGGCAGTCGGTGGTGCGGCCGGTGGCGCCGCCACCGCCAACAAGGGCAACAAGAATGAAGCCGCCCTGGGGGGCGCTGTCGGTGCCCTGGGTGGGGCGGCCATCGGCAAGAGCGTGGGAGGCAGCACGGGTCAGCTGATCGGTGCCGGCATCGGCGGCGCCAGCGGCTCGGCCATAGGTGCCAAGACGGGAGACGGTCACAAGAGCAGCAACGATCGCTACTACGACGATGAGCACAGGCACCACAAGAAACACAAGAAGCACAAGAAACACAGATGGCACGACGATGACTGATGTCAGCCGTGCTGGCTGGCGTGCCATGGTGGCGAGCCATAGACAAAAAGGGGCCAACAGGCCCCTTTTTGTATGGTGTGACTCAGACCAGCCGGTGCTGGCGCCGTCCCTCGGCGAAGGCGTTGATGTTGTCGATCAGCTGATCCGCGAGGCGCTGCATTGACTCCTCGCTGGCCCAGGCCACGTGCGGGGTCAGGATGAAGTTGGGGTATTGCAGGGCCTGCATCAGCGGGTGATCGGGGGGCGGCGGCTCGACGCTCGCCACATCGAAGCCGGCGCCACCGAGTCGGCCGTTGGCCAGTGCCCGCAGCAAGGCCTCTTCATCCACCAGGCCGCCACGACCCACGTTGATGAGCAGGGCGCCCGGTTTCATCAGCGCCAGCTCCCGCTCGCCTATCAGATGGCGGTTATAGGGGGTGAGCGGGCAGTGCAGGCTGATCACATCCGCGCTTTGCAGCAGCGCGTCCAGCGGCAGCCGATCCTCATCGTGGCTGGCCCCCACCTGGCTCTGGGCGTAGCGCACCTCCATGCCGATCCCCCTGGCCCGCTCGCCGAGCGCCTGGCCCAGGGTGCCTTTGCCTATGATGCCGAGTCGCTTGCCGTGCAGATCCATGATGGGGTGATCGAAGAAGCAGAACTGGCCGCTCTGCTGCCAGCGCCCCTCCAGCAGGGACTGGCGCCAGGCGAACAAATTGCGCGACAGGGCCAGCATCAGCGCCATGGCGTGCTCCGGCACCGAGGGGCCCGAGTAGTTGCGGATGTTGCACACCCCGACCCCGGCGGCGCGGCACGCCTCCAGATCCACGTTGTCGCTGCCGGTGGCAGCCAGGGCGATGAGTCTCAGATCCGGCAGCTGGGCCAGCTCGGTGGCGCCGATGCGCACCTTGTTGATGATGGCGATGCTGGCGCACTGGAGCCGCTCCACCACCTGTTCGGGATCTGTGCTCGGATGGCTCTGCCAGTGGTGGGGGAAGCCGGGATGGTGCAGGGTGACACCCGCATCCAGGGTATCGCTGTCGAGAAACACAATTTGCTGCATGACGCCTCCTGCCATTGGTGCGGACATGATGCCAAACATGGGCACTCGGGGGCCAGCCCGAACGGGCTCAGCGGCGATCCGATCGCGACGGATGTGAGGCAGGCAGCATTTTGGTGCTGCGGCAGGGCTCAGAGCCAGCCGAGGTGGGTGAGCCAGCCCTGAATGCGGGTTGGCGTCTCATCCAGCTCCATCAGGGCGTAGGGACGGTAGTTGAGCTTGTGGCTGCGGCGGCTCTCGCTCTGGCGGGCCTCGGCGGCGAGCAGAGGCCAGCGGCCGCCCGCTTCCTGATAGAGATCCAGGGTCGGCATGGTGGCCTGGGCCACCTGCTTGGCCAGGGTCTGGTTGCTCTGCTGGTTGGGGAAGAAGCCGTCCAGCAGCACCAGGGCATCCGGGGCGGGCAACTGTTCGCTGGCGATGAGGTTGGTGGCCCAGGCGGCGCTGGTGCCCTGCGCTAGTATCAGCTTGAAGCCCCCCTCCTGCAGCTTGGCGTCCCCCAGCTTGCTGATGCGGGTGGCAAACTGCTTGCGAAAGTCATCGATGGCCTGCTGCTTCTTCTCGGCGGCGGGATCCAGCTCAATCTGCTGGGGGGAGGGGAGCAGCAGCAGGGTATCGAAGCCGAGCCGGCCGAGGGCCCGGGTCAGCTGCCACAGCTGGCCGCTGCGCTGCCAGTCCGGCAGCAGGATCGCCAGCCCGACATAGCTGTCGCTGTCGTGCTTGGCAAACAGCACAGTCTGCTTGTCTATCTGGGTGCTGTTGGGCAGCCCCTGCCAGTCGCTGTTTTGCCAGTAGTCGAGGGGCTGTGGCTCGGCGACGGGGGGCGCGACATCGCTGGCCTGCAAAGGGTTGCTTGCCAGCAGGGTCAGTAACAGCAGTGATAAGGATAATCTGGCCATAGTGCGCTCCCCGGTTAACTGGGTTAGCGGCACGGGGCCGGTTTTCTGAAGCGCGGGTATGGCATCAATAAAAAAGCGAGCCATTGGCTCGCTTTTTTGCATTCAACTCAAGGGGTCGATCAGGAGATGCGACGCTTGAATTCGCCGGTGCGGCTGTCGATTTCGATCTTGTCACCGATCTCTACGAAGGCGGCAACGGCCAGCTCGTAGGTGGTGCCCTTCAGACGGGCAGGCTTGGTCACTTTGCCTGAGGTGTCGCCACGGGCGGCCGGCTCTGTGTACTCGACTTCACGCACGATAGTGGTCGGCAGTTCGACGGAGATGGCTTTCTCGTTGTAGAAAGTCACTTCGCAGATGTCTTCCATGCCGTCTACCAGGTAGTTCAGCACGTCACCCAGGTTGTCTTTCTCGACGTCGTGCTGGTTGTACTCGGTGTCCATGAAGACATACAGAGGGTCGGAGAAGTAAGAGTAGGTGCACTCTTTACGCTCCAGCTGAACCACGTCCAGCTTGTCGTCGGCCTTGAATACGGTCTCGGTCGCGCTACCGTTGAGCAGACCCTTCAGTTTCATCTTGACCACGGCGGAGTTACGGCCGGATTTGTTGAACTCAGCCTTCTGGACCACCATCGGCTCGGTGCCGATCATGACTACGTTACCAGCGCGGATTTCCTGTGCGGTTTTCATGTAAAAAATTCCTGTTCGTGAAACGGACGGATAAAAACTGCCAGATTATATACGGCTTTCTAAAAATTTCACCAACCGCGTGACGAGATCCCCGTCCGCGAGTGGCTTCTGTGACCAGCTTCGCGCATGTTGCCGCCAAATGGCACCGTATCGCGGCCATTGGGCCCAAAGTTCGCGGGTCGCTTCCCCCTGATTGAGGGCGTGGCTGAAGGCGCGCAGCCACTGGGCCGTGTCCGCGGGCAAGTCTGCCAGATAGTGATCGAGAAAGCCGTCCAGCTTGACCATGTGGGCCTGCTCTTCCTGCTGGTAGATGTGCCACAGGAAGGGGCGACCTGCCCACTGGGCCCGCACGAAAGAGTCCTCGCCGCGCACCAGATTGAGATCGCAGCTCCACAGCAGCCGATCGTAACCGGCCTGATCGGTCATGGGCAGCAGCTTGATGCGCAGAGTGCCCGAATGCAGCAGGTCCCCCGCTTGCGCGGTGGCGATGGCGCTCTCAAGGCCGGCGCCGCGCAGCACGTCATCGAGGGAGCGGCCGAGGGGCAGCAGCAGGGTGACGGGGGTTGGGCTCTGGCACCAGCTGTTGACCAGACTCAGCAGCGCGTCGCTCTCGTAGGTAAAGAGGCTGACCCTCAGCTCGTCGTTCGCTTGAGGTGGCAGCCCCAGGCCGGCCCAATAGGCCGCAAGACCGGCCTTATCCTGTTGCCACTGTTCACGTTCGGCGATAAGCCCCCGCTCGCACAAGAGGCCGCCGGTTTTAGGGGTGAAGCCCGGGAAGAAGAAGTATTTGTTGAGGCTCAGGTCGCCGAGGCTCTGGTTAACGAGACGTTGCGGCGAGGCGAGGCCGTGGCAATCCTCGACCCAGGATTCGGCCGAGAGGTACTCCAGATTGATCCAGCAGGGGGGCCTGGGTTGGCTGGCCATGCGCTCGATGAAGGGAGCGGGCAGTTCGCAGGCGAACGCCTCTATGACCACCTTTGCCGGGATCACATCCGCCGGCAGCGCGTCGTGCCAGTGCTGGATATAGATGCCCGCGACCCACTGGCCATCTTGCGCGGGATCGAGTCCCGGGCAGATGCGGGCAAAGCTCGCCAGATCGTCCACCCAGAGCCTGACGTTTGCTTCACTGCCGTGGGCCAGCCCTTCTTCTGCTTCGCTAGCGTGGGTCGGGACATGCCCTTCCCGCTCCAGCTGGCGGGCCAGTCGCCAGGTGACGCCTATGTCGCCGAAGTTGTCCACTACGCAGCAGAAGATATCCCAGTCAAACGGGGGGAGGGGGCTGGTCATGTCAGGGCATCCAGATGCAAAAAAACCGGTGCGCAGGGTAGCACACCGGTTGGCTGGCTTCTAACCGTCAGCGCGTGACGGTGGCTGCGGCAGGTTACTCCTTGCCGTAGACGTTGTTCTCTTGTTCGCGCACCCGGATAAAGGTGGTGCGTTTGGTCAGCTCTTTGAGCTGGCTGGCGCCGACGTAGGTGCAGGTGGAGCGCACGCCGCCCAGGATGTCGCGCACCGTGTTCTCGACCGGGCCACGGTAGGGCAGCAGCACGGTTTTGCCCTCGGAGGCGCGATAGTCGGCGACGCCGCCGGCGTGCTTGTCCATGGCACTCGATGAGCTCATGCCGTAGAACTTCATGAAGGGGGTGCCATCCACGTCCACCACTTCGCCGCCGCACTCCTCGTGGGCTGCCAGCATGCCGCCCAGCATCACGAAGTCGGCGCCGCCGCCGAAGGCTTTGGCCACGTCACCCGGGCAGGTGCAGCCGCCGTCACCGACGATCTGGCCACCGAGGCCGTGGGCCGCATCGGCGCACTCTATGATGGCGGAGAGCTGGGGGTAGCCGACCCCTGTCTTGACCCTGGTGGTGCAGACAGAGCCCGGGCCTATGCCGACCTTGACGATGTCGGCGCCGGAGAGGATCAGCTCCTCCACCATCTCGCCTGTGACCACGTTGCCGGCCAGGATGACGTGGTTCGGGCAGGCTTCACGTATTTTGCGCAGGAACTCGACGAAGTGCTGGGAGTAGCCGTTGGCCACGTCCACGCAGATGAAGCGCAGGGCCGCCGACATGGCCAGGATCTGGCGGGTCTTGATGAAGTCCTCTTCAGAGGTGCCGGTCGATACCATCACATGGCCCAGCAGCGCCGGGTCTGTCTCGTTCACGAAGGCTTGCCACTGCGCAAGGCTGTAGTGCTTGTGTACTGCGGTCATCATCTCGAAACCGGCCAGGGTTCTGGCCATGGCGAAGCTGCCGACGGTATCCATGTTGGCGGCGATGACGGGAACGCCCTGCCATTGAGTCTGGGTGTGCTTGAAGGTGAACTGACGGGTCAGGCTGACTTGGGAACGGCTCTTGAGAGTGGAGCGCTTGGGGCGGAACAGAACATCCTTGAAACCTAGCTTCAAGTCTTCTTCGATACGCATGACGAATTCCTTATTGAGCCTTGTTGAAAGTCACTTTTGCAGTGGTCAATTTTCGGCAGGCGCAAAAAAACCGGCGGTTTTCATGGCCTCCGGTTTACAACAGTGTAGGCAAAAATCCCGCCAGAACAAGACTGATAATTCACTCATCATTGTGTTAGCCTTTGGCGTCACAACCTGAGCGCAGCCTCGGGTGTCATCCAACACCGCTTTTCGGCCTGAACCTCCCCGCGAACACACTCCTCAATCACGCCTTTTTACCAACCCATGTCGCGCCTTCGACGCGGGCGGAACAAGTCCGTCTGCCGCCGCGCTTCGCCAGTTGACAGCCGCCGTTTGCATCCCCATTCTGGGCCTCTCGGGCCAGCCTGGGCCCTGTCTGGACGAGGAACTGACATGTTTGGATCGCGAATGATGCCGCTGTTGCTGCTGGCCTGCCTCTCCCTGCCGGGGGCTGCCCGTGCCGCCTCGGCTCCCGCCGTGTACGGCTGGATCGAGAAGGGGCTCATCATGCCAAGCGGCGTGGCGGTGAAGATGAAGCTGGATACCGGGGCGCTCACCTCCTCGATGGATGCGCGGGATCTGCACCACTTCAAGCGCGATGGCAAACCCTGGGTGCGCTTTACCCTGCTGGTGACGGATGCCAATACCGACCGGCAGGTGCGCCAGACCCTGGAGCGGCCGGTGGAGCACATGGTGACGGTGCGCGGCGCCGGCGGCATGGAGCAGCGCCCCACGGTCACCATGTCCATCTGCCTGGGCGACAAGGTGTATGAGGAGTGGTTCACCCTGCGGGATCGCAGCAAGATGATCTATCCGGTGCTGCTCGGTCGCCGTCTGCTGGCGGATCTGGGGGCGGTGGATTCGAGCCGTACCTTCACTGTGCAGCCCGGCTGCCGCTGAGTGGTGTCGCGCCAGAGGCGCTGCAAACAACAGAAACGGGGGCTCAGGCCCCCGTTTTCCATGCGCGCCGAGGCGGTATCATGAAGAAGGCTGCGGCGGCACGGGCAGCAGCACGCTTACCTCCAGTCCTCCCTCTGACCGGTTGTGGATGTCCAGATCCGCGCCGTGCAGCTGGGCGATGCGCGAGACGATGGCCATGCCGAGGCCGACCCCGTCTCCTTGCTGGGGATTGACCCGAAAGAAGCGCTCGCACAGGCGTGACAGGGCGGCGGTGGGGATGCCGGGGCCGTTGTCGCGGATATCGACCCTGACCCTGTTGCCTTCGTGCCGCACCTCGACCGCTATCTCGCCCTGCGCCTGGGTGTAGCGCAGCGCATTGTCGATGAGGTTGCTGAACATCAGCTCCAGCAGGGTGGCTTGCCCCATCACGGTGAGCTGCTCCGGCCCCTCCAGCGACAGCTGCTGATCCTTTTTCAGGGCTATGGGGGCCAGGGTGGCCAGGGTGCCTTGCAGCAGCTGGTTCAGATTGAGCTCGGTCAGCTCCAGCCCCTGCTGGTTGTCGATACGGGCCTGGGTCAGCAGCTGGCGCAGCAGGCGATCGCTGCGATCGAGCGCCAGCAGCATCTTTTGCAACGACTGCTCGCGGCTGGCGTCATCCTCGGCTGCCAGCGCGTTTTCGCTGTGGATGCGCAGCACCGCCAGCGGGGTGCGCAGCTCGTGGGCCGCCTCGTTGGTGAACTGCTTCTCCCGCTCTATGGTGTCTGCCAGGGCGTGCATCAGGCGGTTGATCTCGTTGGTGAGCGGGGTCAGCTCCTGGGCGCGGATCTTCAGGTTGAGCGGGCTCAGGTTGGCGGGGTGGCGTTCGCCTATGGCCTGGGCCAGCAGCCGCAACGGTGCCAGGCCGCGGGAGATGAGCCACCACAGCAGGCAGAGCAGGAAGGGCAAGGTGATGAGCAGCGGCAGCATGGTCAGGGTGGCCATCTTGCTGGCCAGTTCGCTGCGCTCGTCGTCCCGCTCCGCCACCACCAGCCAGGTATGTTCGCCCCGGTTGTAGAGGGTGAAGGTGCGCCACTGATGCTGGTCTTTCTCGACCGTGTTGAAGCCGGGGGCCAGTTCGACCAGTGGCTGGCTCGGAGCGCTGGGGGAGCGCAGCAGTATGCTGCCCTGTTCGTTCAGCAGCTGGAAGTAGAGGTTGCGTTCGAACTCGTGGCCGAAGGGGGTCAGCTCCCTGTCTTCGCCGCTCAGATTGAGGCTGGTGTCCTTTTGCCACTGATCCGGGTTGTGTTGCTCCCAATCTTCGTAGACGGTGCCGTTGGCGGGCAGCTCGCCATTTTGCTCCAGATAACGGCTGAGCAGCTGATTGGTGATGCGGGAAGACTGGGCGAGGCGGGCATCGAACAGCTCCTCCATCTCGTGGCTGGCCTCCAGATAGCCGATGAGGGCGCTGATGGCCAGGCTGACGCTGACCAGCGCCAGTATGCCGGAGAGCAGAAAACGGCGGATGGAGCGGGGACTCGTCATGCCCGGCCGTCCCGGCGTTGGGCCTGCTCAAGCTGGGGAATGATGTAGCCGACCCCGCGAATGTTGCGGATGAGGTCGCTGTAGAACTTCTTGCGCAGGTGGTGGATATGGACCTCCACAGCATTGCTTTCGGCCCCCTCATCCCAGCCGTAGAGGCTCTGTTGCAGCTGATCCTTGCTCAGTACCCGGCCGCTCTGGGTGATGAGTTCCTGCAACAGCTTGTATTCGTGGGGGGTCAGCTTGACCGGCTCGCCCCGATAGATGACCTGCTGAGACTCGGGATAGAGCTGCAGCTCGCCATATTCCAGCATCGCCTGGGCCTGGCCCTTGCTGCGCCGCACCAGGGCGCGCAGGCGGGCGTTGAGCTCCTGCAGGGCGAAGGGCTTGACCATGTAGTCGTCGGAGCCCGCATCCAGCCCCAGTACCCGGTCGTCCAGGGCGTCGCGGGCGGTGAGGATCAGCACCGGCAGTGTCTGGCCTTCCCGGCGCAGCTTGCGCAGCAGGCTGATGCCGTCGATATCCGGCAGGTTGAGATCCAGAATAAGGGCCGCAAACTCCTCGCTCTTGAGCACCGACAGGGCGGGCAGCCCCTGCTGTAGCCAATCCACCGTGTAGCCACTGCTGCGCAGGGCATCCACCATGCCATCACCCAGCATCACATCATCTTCGACCAACAGGATCCGCATAGTCACTCCCCCCTTAAACGACGCTGCCCACCAGTATGCAAGCGGGCGGGCAGAGTTTAAATAGCTGTTTGATCCGGCTTGTTTTTATAGCTTGGCGAGGCGGTCCCGGATCTCGATGCGACGGCCCTGATCCGCCAGCTCGCGGCCGGGGCGGTCCGGCGCCGCCAGTGCCTTGTCCAGATAGGTTTTGGCTTCATCCTTGCGGCCCTGATCGAGCAGGAAGTCGCCGTAGAAGAAGTTGGGATCTATGCCGGTCGGGTTGATGAGCAGCGCCTGCTTGAGCAGCTGCTCGGCCTTCTCGTCATCGCCAAAGCCCACCGGCCAGCCCGGCACCTGATAGTAGAGCGAGCCCAGGCTGGTGTAGGCGGAGCCTTCCAGCGCCTTGGGATCCTGCTTGAGGGCTATCTCCAGCTTGGCCTTGGCCTCCTTGACCAGGCCCAGCGCCCCCAGCCCGCCCTTGGCGCCGGCCCAGGTGCTCTTGACGATGGCAGACCAGATCAAGAGGTCGGTGCGAAAGGCCTCCTTGGCGCTGGCCTGATCGGCCTGACTGCTCAACTGCTCGAGGCAGTTCTCCTTGGCCTTGCCGGTCTGCTGATACTGACAGACGGCCCACTGCTGCTGGATGACGGGCAGGGCGTCGGCGGCCTGGGCCAGACCTGAACCCAGCATGAGCAGCAGGAGGGCGCCGTGGCTGAAACGGGGGCGGAAAGTGGCGTGCTTCATCTTAACGTTCCTTCTCTGTCATGACGGAAGTGGAGTGCCCCGGATTGCCGGCACCGGGCGCCGTGTGGCGGGCATAGCGCTCTATGATGGGTTTTTGCTTGGCCAGCGCCCGATCGACCAGGCCGGGCAGCAGGGCGTTGAGCCGCACGAACAGCTTCTCCGGCCAGCCGAGCCAGCTGCGGCGGGTCTCGTTGCACAGGGCGATGACGGCCTCCTCGGCCACGTCCTGCGGGCTGTCGGTGTGAGTGCCGAGCTCGGCATTCATCTCGTAGGCTGCCTCTGAGTTGAGGCGGGTACGGGTGGCGCGGGGGGCAAAGTGCAGCACCTGGATGCCGGTTCCCTCCAGCTCGCGGCCGAGCGCCTCGCTGAAGCCGCGCAGGGCGAACTTGCTGGCACAGTAGACGCTGTAGCCGGCGTAGCCGATGGCGCCGAAGCTGGAGCCTATGTTCATGATCACCGCCGGCTTGCGCAGGCGGGGCAGCAGCATGCGGGTGAGCTGGATTGGCGCCTCTATGTTGAGCAGCAGCTGGCGCTCGACCTGCTCGCTGCTCTGATCTTCCAGCCAGGCAAACTGGTTGCAGCCGGCGTTGTTGATCAGCACGTCCAGCCCCTCGTCCAGCGCCGGATGTTGCAGCAGTCTGGTCCGCTCCTGGGGCGAGCCCAGATCGGCGATCACCGTCTGGTGGCGCTCCGGGTGCGGCAGCTCCTTGCAGAGGCGCTCCAGCGCACTGGCTCTGCGTCCATGCAGCAACAGGTGTGCCCCCTGGGCCGCCAGCTCCTGGGCCAGCGCTTCGCCGATCCCGCCGCTGGCGCCCGTGAGCAGCACGAGTTTTCCTTCAAGCTTCATGATGTCTGGTTTTCCGTCAGTTGATAGAGCATGTCGGCGTAGAGGCGGTAGACCACCCTGGCCGAGTGAATGATGGCTGCCTGATCCGCCGGGTCTTCCACCCGGTTCATCAGGGATTCGAAGAACTTGAGGTGCTCCTGATCCAGCGCGCCGTGGGAGCTCAGGTAGCTCATGGCCTGGAGGGGCAGGCCGAGACCCGTTTTCAGCTGATCGGCTACGGTCAGGGCGATGGCGACGCTGGTGCCTTCCAGCACCTGCACCATGCCGAAGAAGCCCATGGGGTTGCCGCGCTGTACCTGGTCGTAGAGAAAGGCCACCATCAGTTCGATGGGCAGTTCGGGCTGGCCGTGGCGCACCGCCTCGGCATCGCCGCCGCAGGCGCGGATGTCGCTCAGGATCCACTCCTGATGGCCGTACTCCTCGTCGATGTACTCGGCAATGGCGCCGCGCACCCATTCATACTCCTGGCCCAGCTTGCCGCCGGTGGCCATCAAGAGCGGCACCGTGTGGCGCACGTGATAGAAGGCCTGGGCGAGGAAGCGCAGGTAGATGTCGCGGGAGATCTCCCCCTTGCGGCACGCCTCTATGATGGGGGCCTTGAACAGATGCTCCCGGGCCGGAGCTGTGGCTTGTTGCAGCACTTGATAGAAGCTCATGAGGTCTCTCCTGTAAGGCATTGGCTGATCTGCCGGGAAAAGTGGTGATAAATCCGCTCGCGGCGGGGGCGACCGTTGGCGGTCAGCAGTTCCGGATGCTGATCCAGCGCCACCGGCAGCCAGTGATGGATACGGGCATAGTCGGGCAGGCGGTGATTGAGCTGCTCGATCTGCTGAGCCAGCTGGGCGTCGGCGCCGGGCAGTGGCTGGATCAGGGCGACGTTGGCCGGTTGGCCGTCACCGAAGATCACGATGCGGGCGATGGCGGGACAGAGCTGGGCTTCCGCCTCGATCCACTCGGGGGAGAAGTTGCGGCCAAAAGCGGTGATCTGGACGTTCTTCTTGCGCCCCGTGATGTGCAGGTAGCCCTCATCATCCAGGTGGCCCAGATCGCCGGTAGCGACCAGTTCTGGCGCCGGTTCATCGCTGCCCAGATAGCCGAGCATGGCAGCCCCCTCTACCAGGATCTCGCCGTCGGCGGCGATCGATACCCGGCAGTGGGGCAGTGGCTGGCCGACGTTGCCCAGGCTGTGTCCATCCGGACCGTTGAGCGCCACCACTGAGCCGCACTCCGACAGGCCATAACCTTCATAGACAGGCAGCCCCAGCTTGCGGGCCCGGCTGATGAGCTCGGGGGAGACCTTGCCGCCGCCCACTGCGACGAAGCGCAGGCCGGCCAGCTGCTCGGCCAGCGCCGGGTTGGCACTGCACAGGGCCAGCAGCAGGCGCAGCAGCTCGGGCACCAGCACCAGGCTGTGGGTGGGCCAGCGCAGCAGGGCCTGGGCCAGGGTGGCCGGGTCCAGCTTGCTGGAGCCGGCAAAGCCGAGCTCTCCCAGCGAGGGAATGCGGCTGCTGGCGCCGGTGAGCAGCGGCACGTAGAGGCCGGTCAGGTTTTCCAGCAGTGTGGTAAGCGGCAGCAGGGTCAGGTGTTTCTCGACGTTGGCCGGGGCGACCCGCTCGGCCAGCGAGGCGCAGACCGCCATCATCTGGGCCAGCGACAGGCAGACCCCTTTGGGCTGTCCCGTGCTGCCGGAGGTGTAGGTGATCTTGGCCGTGCCGGCCGGCAGGGGTGGCAGACTGGCAGGGGTGCGGCGCCACAGCGGCAGCTCGCCGACCGCGAGCGTCAGCGGATCGCTGGCCTGCCAGCCCGGATGGTGGGGGCCGATCAGGGCGTCGGCGCCGCTGCTCTCCAGCAACCACTCCTGCTGCTCCAGACTGAAGAAGTGGGGGATCGGGATCACTACTATACCGGCCATGGCGCAGGCGAGATCGATGAGCGCCCAGGGCAGGCCGTTGTCCAGCTGCAGCGCCAGTCGGCTGATCCCGGCCATCTGCAGGCGGTCGGCCAGGGCGGACACCTGCAGCCACAACTGTTGGTAGCTGATCCTATGCTCGCCGCCACTCAGGGCCGGGCTGTGGGGGGCATGGCGGGCGAAATGGGCTATCTGGTCAAACAGCATCATAGGGCGTTCCGGTGCGGGCAGTTGAACAGGGAGGGCATGGGGGCCAGCAGGGAGAGCAGCAGGCTGCCCTGGGCCAGTGCCTGCCGTCCCTGGCCGAGATCCCCGACCATCACCTTGGGCTGGCAGTGGTAATAGGCGCCCCAGGCGCTGGCATCGTCACCCACCTTGTCGGCCTGGGCAGGGGCCAGCTCCACCGGGGTGAGGTGGAGGCGATGGAAGCTGTTGCGAAGCCGGGCTGTGCCGGTGAACACAACATAATCGAGGTCGTTGTCGCACAGCAGGCGGCAGAGCGCAGCAAACATCAGACGGGCGTTGCCCGGTTCGCTGCAGGCGAGATTGCCCACCTCTACGATGCGATTTCGCCGGGCGGGGGCACCCAGCCTTGTCTCGATGGCGACCTCTATGGGGTGGTCCAGATACTGTTCCAGATAGAGGCGTTCATCACTTGCCAACTTGAGGCCGCAGGCGCCAACCAAGATGCCGTCTGCCCGGTAGAGACCGAGCAGGCAGGGCAGAAAATGGGGAATGCGGGCGTTGAACTCCTGGCTGTAGGCCGCCTGTATGTAGGCCTGCAATGCCATGACCTGTTGCGGGGTATCGGCCAGTACCAAACGGTAGGGGGCTTGAATGTCTGTGGTCATGGATGGCTCCTTCTGATCTGTTGCTGTCAGACTAAAGGGGCAAACTTAAGAAACCCTTAAGAGGTAAAAAATTTGTATCAGGGCGATGTAACGTCCTGAAAAATGAAGCGAAGCTGTAACGAGCCATCCGATTGGCAGGACAAAAACCTTGTCAGCCAGCAGACAGGCAGGCAAGCTGCGGCCATTTCAGACCGCCCCCCGCTTTCGAGAGAAGATGCCATGATCCCCTTATCCTGCCCGCTCTGCTGTGCCACCGATGCCTATGGGCTGCCGGTGGCCGGCAAGCTGTATCATCGCTGCCGGGCCTGCGAGCTGGTCTGGCTGGATGCGGCAGAGCACCTGGATCCCGAGCGCGAGAAGGCGGTCTATGACGGCCACGACAACCAGGTGGATGATCCCCGCTATCGCAGCTTTCTGATGCGGGCCTTCGGCGAGGTGCTGAGCCGGCTGCCGCCGCCGGCCAGCGGCCTCGACTTCGGTTGCGGTCCGGGCCCGGCGCTGATCGCCATGGGGCGGGAGGCGGGCTATCAGATGGCGGGCTACGACAAGTTCTACACCGACCTCCCCGAGCTGCTGACGCGGCAGTACGACTTCATCACCAGTACCGAGGTGATAGAGCACATCGCCGCCCCGCGCGCCGTGCTGGACGGGCTCTGGGCCTGCCTCAAGCCCGGCGGCATCCTGGTGTTGCAGACCCAGCGGGTGCTGGGTGACGAGCGTTTCAAGAGCTGGCGCTACCGTCACGATCCGACTCACATCGTCTTCTTCGCCGAGGCCTCGTTTCGCGCCTTGGCGGCCCGCTGGCAGGCAGACGTTCTCTTTCCCCACGCCGATGTGGCCGTCATCACCAAACCCTGAGCAGGGCGTTTTCATTTGCCGCCGAGTTGGGCATGCTGATGGCCTGACCGCAAGGCGTTACCTTCCCCGTTTATCGTCGGACTGGCGCTGCGAGCCGCGACGAGGCGGCAAGCGCGGCACCCTGAAACCAAGGAGTGGTTTTTCATGTCGATCCCCCATCTCTCGCTGCAGGACGCCCGTCATCTGCAACTGGCGGCCCAGGGCCTGCTTGCCCCCCGTCGCAGCAAAGCGACCCCGGCCGATCTGCTGGCCACCATCCGCCGCATGGCGCTGCTGCAGATAGACACCATCTCTGTGGTGGCGCGCAGCCCCTACCTGGTGCTGTTCAGCCGGCTTGGCCAGTACGAGCCGCGCTGGCTGGAGCAACTGCTGGCCGATGGCGAGATTTTCGAATACTGGGCCCACGAGGCCTGCTTCGTGCCGCGCGAGGATTACCGCCTGCTGCGTCACCGCATGCTGGATCCCGCCGCCATGGGCTGGAAGTTTTCGGCCAACTGGCTCGCCACCCATCAGCAGGAGATAGGCCAAATCATCGAGCGCATTCGCCAGCATGGCCCGGTGCGGGCGGCCGATTTCGAGCGCAAGGGGGAGAAGGGCAACGGCTGGTGGGACTGGAAGCCGGAGAAGCGCCATCTGGAGGTGCTGTTTACCGCGGGCCAGCTGATGGTGCGTGAGCGGCGCAACTTCCAGCGGGTCTATGATCTGGCCGAGCGGATCATGCCCGACTGGCGTGACGAGCGGGATCTGCCGAGCCCGGAACAAGCACAAAGGGACATGGTGCGGGCCAGTTGCCGGGCGCTGGGGCTGGTCAAGACCGGCTGGGTCGCCGATTACTATCGGTTGCGCCGTGGCAAATACGACGCCCTGCTCCACCAGTTGGCGGATGAGGGAGAACTGTTGCCGGTGCGGGTGGAGGGGTGGCAGCACGGCGCCTTCGTGCACGCCTCGCTGGCAGACGAGCTGGCCCAGGCCCTGTCCGGCACCCTCAAGGCGACCCACACCACGGCGCTGTCGCCGTTTGATCCGCTAGTCTGGGATCGCAAGCGAGCCAGTGAACTGTTCAACTTTGACTATCGCATCGAGTGCTATACCCCGGCGCCCAAACGCCAGTACGGCTACTTCGTGCTGCCGCTGCTGCATCGCGGCAAGCTGGTGGGCAGGATGGACGCCAAGGCCCATCGCCAGCAGGGGATCTTCGAGATAAAGAGTCTCTATCTGGAGGCGGGGGTCAGGGTCACCCGTACCCTGGCGCAGGATCTGGCCAGGGCGCTGCAACGGTTGGCGGAGTGGCATCAGACCCCGAGCCTGCAGTACGGCGCCATTCCCGCGCCCCTGCTGGCCTTGTGGCGCGATCTTGGCGGCGCCTGATGGATGAGCGGCTCAGCCCTCTGAACTAAGCTGCAAGGGTAGCGAAGGAGGGAGACGATGACGCGATCCATGTTGTTGCTGCTGGGATGGGGCTTGGCCGGGCTGGTGGAGGCGGCGGAGCCCGAGGTGCAGATCTGCCTGGGGGAGGGCAATGAGTGGGCCCCCTTCACCTATTGGGAGCGCAAGGATGGCGTGCCCGACACCAGCCGTCTCACCGGCTCGGCCACCACACTGGTGCTCGATGCTCTGAAAAAACTGGGACTGTCACACCAGATCCGCTACCTGCCCTGGGCACGGGTGCAGCAGGAACTTGCGGATTATCGCCAGAACGGACTGTGCGAACTGACCTGGGATGCCAGTTACAAACCCGAGCGGGCCGAGTATGCCTTCTACAGCGTGCCGCTCTACTACACCCACCTCGGATTTTTCTACCTCAAGCGCCGCTTCCCCGAGGTGCCCGATCTGCAGACGGTCAACCGCTCCCGTGTGTGTGGTGTGATTGGCTACAACTATGCCCCCTATGGGCTGGTGCTGGAGCCGCGCCGGGTCAAGCAGTTGCAGCAGGCGCTGGACATGCTGGGGCGGGATCGCTGCGACTTTCTGCCAAGTGAAATCGAGCCGCTGACGAGCGGGATCGGCCTTGGCATCTACCAGAGCGAGAGCGGTCTGCTCAACCTCGCCCTGCCCAGTCGCAAGGGCTTCTATCTGCTGGTGAGCAAGGGCTCACCACGCGCCTATGAGCTGGTGACCCGTATCAATCAGGTGCTCATCCAGTTTCAGGACAGCGGCTACAGCGACGAGGTGATGCGCAGATTCTTGCCGCCGGTGGAGTGATGGCCATAAAAAAACCGGGCACAGGGCCCGGTTTGTCATTGCGTCAGGATGCGCTTACTGGAATACCAGCACCATCAGCAGACCGACGGTAATGGCAGACACCAGGAAGGCGAAGCCATAGAACACATAGTGGTGCAGCTTGGTGGTGTGGATCCCCAGATCATGCAGACCGTGGTAGATGCGGTGCATGCCGTGCCAGATGGGCAGGGCTATGATCACCAGCAGGATGCAGGCACCCCACCAGGAGCTGGCGAACTCGAGTGCGCGTTCGTAGCTCATGGTCTCCACGTCCATGATGCCCATGGGCACCAGCAGACCGGTAATGAGGACAATCACTGGCAGCAACATGGCAACCACCATGCCACCGGCACCAAACAGTCCCCAGTAAATGGGTTCGTCAGAACGTCTCATCATTAATCTCCTCAAGCCACGATGATCAGGATCAGCAGGGATACCACTGCCAGCGCCACATACTGGGCGATGACGATCGGCTTCTCCGGCACCAGGTCTTCACCACGGAAGATGCGCATGGCCTTGGGCGCCAGGGCGAACCAGGTCTTGGCGTGGAACAGGCAGGCCGCCAGCGCGATGACGTGGAACAGGATGGCGATCGGGCTTTGCAGGGATTCCAGCCAGCCGTTGAACGCTTCCTGACCCTGAACCAGACGCAGCAGACCCCACATCAGCACGACGGCATAGATGGAGACGAAGATGCTGGTGCCTTCGCGGATCATGTAACCGGTGTAGAAGGCATTCTTCAGCCACCAGTCTTTCTTCATTTCGCGGACGTAAGGCTTACGTTTGCTATTGGTGTTGTTCATGGTCTCATTCCTGATCTCAATCTGGCTTGAACATGGCGATCATGTAGTCCTTGGCGCTCTCGACCTTGCCAAGCTGGATGGCTGCGGCCGGATCCACACCCTTGGGGCAGACATCGGAGCAATAACCCACGAAGGTACAACCCCAGACGCCCTCGTCCTGGCTGATGATCTTCATCCGCTCTTTGGACGCGCTGTCGCGGTTGTCGGCGTTGTAGCGATAGGCCAGTGCCAGTGCCGCCGGACCGGTGAACTTCTTGTTGATGCCATACTGCGGGCAGGCGGCGTAGCACAGACCACAGTTGATGCACATGGAGAACTGGTGATACTTCGCCATGTCGGCCGGGGTCTGGGTGTACTCGCCCTCGCACAGGCTGCGCGGTTCGCTCGGGATGATGTAGGGCTTGATGCTCTCCAGCTTCTCGATGAAATCGGACATGTCGACCACCAGATCGCGCTCGATCGGGAAGTTGTTGAGCGGCTCTATGGTCATCTTGCCCGGCAGATAGTCACGCAGGAAGGTCTTGCAACCCAGCTTCGGAATACCGTTGACCATCATGCCGCAGGAGCCGCAGATCGCCATGCGGCAGGACCAGCGGAAGCTCAGGGTGGAGTCGAGCTGATCCTTGATGTATTGCAGCGCATCCAGCAGGGACATCTCTTTCAGATAAGGCACCTGGAAGGTCTGCATCCAGGGCTCGTTGTCCTGCTCAGGGCGATAACGCAGGATTTCAATTTCGATCATCTCAGCCATTCTTCTTAGCCTCGTCTTGTTTCTCACCCTCGGAACCGTATACGCGTTTTGCCGGTTGGGATTTAGTGATCTTCACATCGGAGTAATCGATGGTCGGGGCGCCTTCCTGGTTGTAGAAGGAGAGGGAGTGCTTGAGGTAGTTCACGTCATCCCGCTCTTCATAACCGTCCAGACGCTGGTGGGAACCGCGGGACTCTTTCCGGTTGATGGCGGAATGTGCCATGGCTTCGGCCACGTCCAGCATGTAGCCCAGTTCGATGGCGTACAGCAGATCCGTGTTGAAGACAGAGGACTTGTCGTTGATCTTGACCTTCTTGTAACGGGCCTTCAGCTCGTTGATCTTGTCGATGGTGCCCTGCATCAGCTCTTCGGTACGGTAGATACCGACACCGGCTTCCATGGACATGCCCAACTCGTTGCGGATATCGGCCGGGTTTTCGGTACCGTCTATGTCCATCAGCGAGAGGTGTTGCTTGATCAACTGCTCGGCCTTGGCGGCCAGTGCCTGGGTGTCGCCGTGCGCCTGGGTCTTGGCGAATTCACCGGCGTGCTCGCCCGCTACCTTGCCGAATACCACTATCTCGGACAGGGAGTTGGAGCCCAGACGGTTGGCGCCATGCAGACCGACGGAGGCACACTCGCCCAGGGCGTAAAGGCCCGGCATGCGGGTGGCGCACTGACCGTTGGTCTCGATACCACCCATGGTGTAGTGGGCGGTCGGACGTACCGGGATAGGTTCCTTGACCGGATCCACACCCACGTAGGCCTTGGCCAGCTCGCAGATGAAGGGCAGACGCTCTTTCAGGTACTTCTCGCCGAGGTGGCGCAGGTCGAGGTGAACCACGTCGCCCATGGGGCCCTGGATCACGCGGCCTTTCTGCTGTTCCTGCCAGAATGCCTGGGAGAGACGATCGCGCGGACCCAGCTCCATGTGTTTGTTCTTCGGCTGGCCGACCGGAGTTTCCGGGCCCAGGCCGTAGTCTTGCAGGTAGCGGTAACCATCCTTGTTGACCAAGATGCCGCCTTCACCACGGCAACCTTCGGTCATCAGTATGCCGGTGCCCGGCAGACCGGTCGGGTGATACTGAACGAATTCCATGTCGCGCAGCGGCACGCCGTGGCGGTAGGCCAGCGCCATGCCGTCACCTGTGACTATGCCGCCGTTGGTGTTGTAGCGGTAAACGCGACCGGCGCCACCTGTGGCCAGAATGACGGACTTGGCCTGGATGAAGCGGGAGACGCCGTTCTGGATATCGAAGGTCAGCACGCCTTGCACGCGACCGTCGTCCACGATCAAGTCCATGCAGAAGTGCTCATCGAAGCGCTTGATGCTCGGGTACTTGATGGAGGTCTGGAACAGGGTGTGCAGAATGTGGAAACCGGATTTGTCTGCCGCGAACCAGGTCCGCGGGATCTTCATCCCGCCGAAACGACGCACGTTGGCCTTGCCGTCCGGCTTGCGGCTCCAGGGGCAACCCCAGTGCTCCAGCTGGATCATCTCGTTGGTGGCGTTGTTGACGAAGTAGTCGACCACGTCCTGCTCACACAACCAGTCGCCACCGGATACGGTGTCGTTGAAGTGGTTTTCGAGGGAGTCATCATCACGGACAACACCGGCGGCACCGCCTTCTGCGGCCACTGTGTGGCTGCGCATCGGGTAGACCTTGGAGATCAGGGCGATGTCCAGATCCGGGTGTGCTTCTGCTATGGCGATTGCGGCACGCAGGCCACCACCACCGGCACCGATGATGGCGACATCGGTCTTGATAATATCCACATCTGCCTCCTTAGGGATAGATTTGCTGGGCACGATTTTGCTCTATGAAAAAAATTCAGGCTTGATGCAAGTCAAACTGGTTTGTTTTAGTGCTTGGCAATGGTGACTTTTATCAAAATCACCCCATTCCATGGATGAAAACGCCGTAATTATCGCCATCCTTCAGTTATCGGTATCAGCCGCTGTCATTGCTATGGTTATTTTAAGCTCAGGATTATACGTAGTTTTCTTTCAAAAAAATGAGAAATACCTCTCTTTTTAGGTATTACCCATAAAGTTTTTAAGTTTTTTATCAAAAATATTTAATAAGAATTATTCACGGATTGGCTAATGGCGCGGATTGGTTCAAAAAACTAATCCGAATGTCGATCGTGATGCGTTGTTTTATGACGAGATACCGCTTCGTATGAGAATTTTCATCCCCATAGTCCCGATCGTTGATGTGGTAATAACTATTGAAACAAAAGCATTTTTTCATAAAAAAAGGGGCCTGTGTGGCCCCTTTGATTTACGCCGATCAGATGCGGAACATGCCGACCTGATTGCTCAGTTCACCTGAAATATTTTTAAGTTGTTCAGACAGATGGCGAGAACTGTCGGCGTCGACCGCCAGTTCGTCCGACACATCCTTGACCGCCTGGATGTTGCGGCTGACCTCGTCGGTCACGGCGCGCTGCTCCTCGGCGGCGCTGGAGATCTGGGTGGCCATGTCGGAGATCTGGTTGATGGAGGCGGTGATCTGCTCCAGCGCCTGCGTGGCATCGTTCGCATCTTCCACGCTGTTCTGGGCCAGCAGCTGGCCTTCGTGCATGGTACTGACGGCGCCCTGGGTGTTGCGTTGCAGCGTCTCTATCATGCTGCGGATCTCGACGGTGGAGCTGTGGGTACGCTGTGACAGCACCCGCACCTCGTCGGCCACCACGGCAAAGCCACGACCCTGTTCACCGGCCCGCGCAGCCTCGATGGCGGCGTTCAGCGCCAGCAGGTTGGTCTGCTCGGCTATGCCCTGGATGGTGGAGAGTATGGTGTTGATCTCCTGCGCGTTCTTCTCCAGTTCCTGAATGATGCCGGAGGCCTGTTTGACCTGGGTGGCGAGATCCGTGATGGAGCGCTGGTTGCGGGCTATGACCTGCTTGCCATGATCACAGCTGCTGGAGGAGCTGCGGGCCGCATCTGCGGTCTGTTCGGCGTTGCTGGCCACTTCCACCGCGGTGGCGGACATCTCGTGCACCGCAGTGGCGATCTGGGAGATCTCGTTTTGCTGGCGAGCCAAGCCCTGGCTGGATTTCTCCGCCATGTTGTGGGAGGACTTGGCCTGCTGGTTCAGTTGGCCGGAGGAGTTGGAGATATCCTGCACCATCACGTGGATGCGATCGATGAAGGTGTTGACGTGCTTGGCCACGACCCCCACCTCGTCTTCACGCTCGATCTTGACGCGGCGAGTCAGGTCACCGTTGCCGCGAGAGAGGTCGGCGATGGCCTCCCCCAGGGTTTTCAGCGGGGCCAGGGAGCCGTTGATGGCGACATAAGAGAAGCCGGCCACGATGAGAATGGTGAGCAGGCCCTGCAGCAGGGCGGAGGTGACCATGCGCGACACGGACTGATAGGCAACCGCCTCATCCACCACTATGCCGAAATACCAGTTGGTGTTGGGGATCTCGGTCAGGTCGAACACGCTGGGTTTGCCGCTGATCTCCATCTCGGAGATGGTGTTGTCATGGGCCAGCTCGTTGACCTTGGCGGCGGTCAGATCCGGGGAGATGGCGGTCGCCTGTTTGAGGGCCAGCTCCTTGTCCGGGTGGGCTATGATGGTGCCATTGCTGTCCACCAGGATGGCGTAGGTGCCTTCCGAGTTGATGGCCAGCACATCGCGTACCAGCGCATCGATGGAGACGTCACCGGCGATCACCCCCTGGGTATTGCCGCGGGTGAAGGGCTCGGCGATGGTGATGATGAGTTGACCCGTGGTGATGTCGGCGTAGGGCGCCGTGATGGCGAGCTTGCCGGCAGCCATGGCGTCCTTGTACCAGGGGCGCTGACGGGGGTCATAGCCGGCTGGCAGATTGGTCGGCTTGCTCTGGATCATCTTGCCATCTTTCGTGCCCGCATAGACCAGATCGAAGTTGCCGGCATTCATGGATTGGGCCAGATGGCTGATGGGTTCGTCTTCCTTGGTGAAGGCCTCCTTGGTGGAGGTGACCATGCTGATCCGGGCATCCAGCCAGCGGGAGATGCCTTTCACATTGGCAGCCGAGCTGTCGTCGATGAAACTCCAGATAAGGCGTTGGGTTTCGCTTCTCAGTTGGGAGGTGTTGTACCAGACCTGCAGGCCTGTGATGACCAGGATAATGACCCCGATGGCGAGGACAAGCTTGTTCTTGATGGATAAGTTCATATTTACATCCTTGTGAGCGTCAGTCTGCGATGTGTCGTTTTATTGTTATGAGCCAACTGTTATCGGCCAAAGTCGAACTTTTTGTATCCCGGTGCGCACTTAAATTTATAGCCTAAATCAGCATTTATCGATCTCCTGCCGAAATAATGAGTCCGATCAGGCCGCAGTAAGGAAGCGGTCCGGCCGGTTGGTAAATATCCCGTCCACCCCCATGGCGGCCAGTGCCGCCAGGTCGGCAGTGTGATCGACCGTATAGACCAGCACCTTCAATCCCCGTCGATGGGCATCCATGACCAGTGCTGCGTCGACAAAGTCCAGGTCGCAGTTGAGCGACCAGGCTCCGAGCTCGGCCGCAAACGCCGCCAGGGTGAGCGGTATGGTGGCGGTCAAGGCTCCCAGCCGGATCTCGGGCCGCAAGGCGGCAAAGCGGGCCAGCTCAGGATGGTGGAAGGAGGAGACGACCCAGTGCGCTGGCGTGAAACCGAGCTCCGCCTCGGCGCGCCGGGTCAGTCGGGCCACCTCGTCGGCTGTTTGTGCCCCTTTCAGCTCGATATGCAGCTCGGCCTTGCCGGCGATGGCCTCCATCACCTGCCACAGGGTCGGGATGGGCTCTCCTTCCCCCGCATCAAGTCCCGCCAGATAGGTACGGGATTGCGCCGTCAGCACGCCGAGGCCGTCGGTGCAACGCTCCAGTCGCCGGTCGTGGAAGACCCACAGCTCGCCGTCGGCCCGCTGTACATCTATCTCTATGGCCTGGGCGCCCAGTGTCAGCGCCAGCCGGATGGCCTTGAGGGTATTTTCCGGCGCCAGCCCGCTGGCGCCGCGATGGGCGATGATCTGCATGATATGGCTCCTGTTGCGCCGCGATCAGGCACGGCTCAGTCGAATGTCGATCTGCTGGTGCGGCAGCCCCAGCCCCTGTTGTTGCAGCTTCTCCAGCACCAGCGAGTGCACCTCGTGAGTGATGGGCATGCGGTGATCCATGCTGTTAACATAGAGCCGGATCTCGTAGATCAGCGCCGAGTCGGTGAATTCGATCAGGAACACCTCGGGGGAGGGGGTCTCCAGCACCAGGGTGGAGGCCCGGATCGACTCTTCCAGAATGGTCTGTACCCGCCTGGGTTCCTGGGTCAGGCCGATGCGGATGCGCAGCCGTACCCGGGTGATGGCATCGGACAGGGACCAGTTGATGAACTGCTCTGTGATGAAGGCCTTGTTGGGGACTATGATCTCCTTCCTGTCCCAATCCACTATGGTGGTGGCGCGGGTCTTGATCTTGGTGACTGTGCCGGTCAGCTCGCGGATGGTGACTGTGTCGCCGAGCCGGATCGGTTTCTCGAACAAAATGATGAGACCCGAGACGAAGTTGGCGAAGATCTCCTGCAGACCGAAACCCAGGCCGAGAGAGAGCGCAGCCACCATCCACTGCGCCTTGGACCAGTCGATGCCGAGGATGGAGAAACCGCTCAGCGCCCCCACCACCAGCACTATGTATTTGGTGACTGTGGTGATGGCAAAGCCGGTGCCGGGGGAGAGGCTCAGGTGCTGGAGCAGGGTCAGCTCCATCAGGCCAGGCAGGTTGCGGGCCGTGACCACGGTCAGGATGAAGGTAAACGCCGTCAGCATCAGATCCTGCAATGTGATGGCGGAGAGCTGCTCTATGCCGCCAATCTTGCTGGTGACCTGCCACACCTCTATGCTGCGCAGGAAGCTGAACGCCGAGTTGAGTTCGGACCACTGCACCACCACCAGCATGGTGAAGCCCAGCATCAGCAGGGTACGCACCAGCCCCAGCGACTGGGCGCTGATGGTATCGAGATCCAGCTCTGTATCTTCCACCACGTCCGGGATCTCCGAGCTGAGCTCGTCGTGCCCCTCCTCCCGGCCGCGCTGGGCCAGTATCTCGGCCCGTTTGCTCTTGGCCCGCTCGAAGGCGAGACGGCGGCGCTGGATCAGCATCCAGCGGTGCGCCAGATAGTAGACGAGCAGGCAGCCAAGCCCCATCAGCAGGCTCAGCTCCAACTGGCGCAGCAGGATGCGCGAGGTGTAGAAGTAGCCGAGCAGGGAGCCGATCACAGCCAGCAGCGGGGCCAGCATCAGGCTGTTCCAGATGAAGTGGTGCAGCAAATGCGGCTTGGTCATGTCGGCCTGGCCCCAGGTGAGCGGCAGCCGCTCCCGGTTGAGACGAGCGAAGAACAGCAGCAGCCAGAGGGCGCCGACGATGAAGGCCATCCGGCCGAGGGAGTCGTAGAAGGCGTGATCCTGATAGCTGTTGGCCATGCCCTGCACGAAGAAGCTCGGGATGATCACCAGCAGCAGGGTGCGAAACTGGCTCCACACCTTCTGCACCCGCTCCTTCTGCCAGCGAAAATGGAGGATCAGGATCCCCTTCTCCAGGGTCAGGTGACGTGCCATCAAGAGTGCCAGCAGCAGGAACCAGATCTCGCCGAGACCGCGGGCCACCGCCACCGCGAACGGATATTGCCAGGCGCCGTCGAGCAGGCCGCGCACCATCAGCACCATGGCGGGCAGGGGCAGGGAGGCGAGCAGGGAGCGCATCAGCAGCCGGCTGGTGAGGCTGAACTTGTCTTGGGTCACCTTGCCGATGCGGGGCGCTATGTGCTGGCTGTATTGGGTCAGATGGCGGGCCAGCTTGAACCAGCACCAGGCCAGCACCAGGATGCCTATGCCGGCGAAGGTGAGGGTGATGGGGTTGTTCTCGGCGATGGCCTGGGGCAGTTGCAACCAGTTGACCGGGTTGAGGGCGAGGCCGAGGGCCGCCGGTACCCCGAGCAGCACGGCCGGGGTGAGCGGGCGCACATCCGGCATCCAGAACAGGTGGCTGGCACTGAGATCGCGGATCTCGTCGATCTTGCTGTTCTGGCGACTGTAGAGCAGCTTGAGCCGGGTCTGTTCCTGGATCAGGCTGTCGGAGGCGTCGTTGAGGCGGGTCAGCAGTTGCCGCCTGGCCTTGAGCAGGTTGTCGAGCACAGCCTGCTGGGATCGGTCGAGGGCCATCTCATCGGTGGCCATCAGCTGCTCGCGCAGCTGGCGCGGATCCTTGAGCGCGTCCTGCTCCGTCTCGTACTGGTACTTGGCCATGCGCGCGTTGACGATGGCGGATTCCAGCTTGTCGAGGGGGAAGTAGGCCGGCAGATCGGAGAGCTTGCTGCGCAGGTTCTCGCCGTAGGCATTGCTGATCTGCAGCCACTCCAATTGCTCCCGCACCGAGTTGACCAGATCGTTCAGGGCCGAGAGGTTCTTGTCGATGGCCCTTTGATCGTCCTGCACCCGCTCTATCTGATCTTCCAGCGCACCGAGCTGGATGGAGAGCGCCTGGTTCTGCTGTTGCTGCTCCAGCAGCAGCGGCATGTCGGAGGTGAGTTGCTTGCGCAGCCGCTCGCTCTCCGCCAGCGCCAGCTCCGTCTTCTCCCGTCGCAGCTGGTTTTGCTGGTTGAGCAGGCTGGTCTGCCACTCGTCCTCGTCCGTGATGGCGAGGTTGAGCTCCTGTAGCTTCAGCTTGCCGAGATCGTTGCGCTGCTGGGCGGAGAGCTGCTCCAGCTCCAGCATCTGGATCCGGTCGGAGAGGCTTTGCTCCTTGAGGCGGGTGACCAGCTGCTGGGCCTCCTGCTGGCGATCCGATTCGCTGCTGAAGCTGAGCCGATCGAGCAGGGTGCGGGTCTGTTGCAACTGCTTGCGCAGCTCGTCGACCCGCAGGTGATACTCCTGGCCCGTGCTCTCCAGCTGGTTGAGGCTGTCCATCACAGCCTGGCGCTCCTTGCGCAGGTTGAGCTGGCGGTTGCTGCTCAGGCCTATGGCCTGGCGCAGCGGCTCCTCCTTGAGGGAAGAGAGCGGCGGGCGAGACTGGGGCTGATAGTTGTGCAGGCTCTCCTTGAGGCGGGCCGACTCCTTGGGGTAGTCGATGAGGATCTGCTGATAGGCCTTGCCCTGCTCGCGATAGCGCTGGGCTTCCCGGGCAAATTGCAGCGCCTGCTGATAACTTTCCCGCAACTTCTGGTTTTCCGGGCTGTCGGTCTTGGGCACGCTCTGCAGCAGCTCCTCCACCTGGGTGATGGCGTCATTGGCCTGAGCGAATGCGGGGGAGAGGCAGAGGGAGAGCAGCAGCAGGGAGAGCAGGCGTTGCAACATGGCGCACGTTTCCGTTCATGAGAGGTCGCCCTAGCCTAAAGCAGGGGCCGAGGCGGGTAAAGTTTTCCATATTAATGATTTGTAACATAAATAACGGGCGATCAGGTCCTTGTTTGGCTATTATTCCGGCCGTTTTCCCCTCCTTAGAGCATCTTATGTCAGCAGTCGATCTGGGCACGGCCCCCCTTTCCCGCCTGTTTTGGCGCTACGTCACGCCGACCGTGGCCGCCATGCTGGTCACCGGCATCTATGTCACCATAGACGGCATCTTCGTCGGCCATATCCTGGGCCAGGACGGGCTGGCGGGCATGATGCTGGCGTATCCCATCTGCGCCGTGCTCTATGCGGTGGGGGCGCTGATCGGCATGGGTTCCTCGTCGCTCGCCTCCTTCTACCTCGGCAAGGGGGAGCAGGCGAAGGCACGCCACATAGTCGGCAATGCGCTGGTGATGGTGCTGCTCGCTTCGGCCGTGCTCGCCTTTATCGGCATCAATTATGGGGATGAGATGCTGGCCTGGATGGGGGCCGAGGGGCTCATATTCGACGCCGGGCTCGCCTATCTGCAGTGGTACGCCTGGCTCGGGGTGTTTGCCGTGCTCTCCATGGCGTTCACCGCCCTGCTGCGCAATGACGGACGACCCGGTCTCGCCACCTGGATCCTGGTGGGCGGCGGCGTACTCAACGTCTTGCTCGATTACCTGCTGATGGCGGTCGTCCCCTGGGGCCTGGCGGGGGCGGCCATCGCCACCATGCTCTCCCAGGCGGTGACCGGCGGCCTCTGTTTGTGGCACTTCTTCACCCCGCGCAGCCAGTTGCGCATTCGCTGGGATACGCTGGTACCGGACTGGCGACTGATGCGGGAGACGCTGCGGCTCGGGATGTCGAGCTTTCTGATGTACCTTTACCTGTCGGTGGTGCTGGCGTTGCACAACAAGGCGCTGCTGGCGGTGGGTACCTCGCTGCACGTGGCCGCCTATGGCGTCATCAGCTACAGCGAGGCCTTCTTCTATCTCATCTTCGAGGGGATCGCCATGGGCATACAGCCTATCGCCAGCTTCAACGCGGGGGCGGGCAACTGGCAACGGGTGCTGCGGGTGCGCAACCTGGCGCTGGGCGTCACCCTGCTGGTGGCGCTGTGCGGCATGATCCCGCTCTATCTGTGGCCGGAAGGGGTCGTCTATCTGTTTGCCGGCGACAACGCGGCCCTCTTGCCGGTGGCGAGCCTCGGCATCTGGCTCTACTTCTGGGGGCTGCCGATGGAAGGGCTGTTGCTGGTGGGGGCCACCTACTTCCAGGCCATCAACCGGGCCCGCATCGCCTCCCTGCTCACCGGCGGCAAGCTGGTGCTGATTGGCGGCTTCCTGTGGGGCTTCTCCTCCCTGTGGGGGGTGGCCGGGGTCTGGCTGGCATTGCCGACTTGCAGCACAGTGCTGGTGCTGGTGATGTGGTGGGCCATGCGCAAGGAGGCCGGCCTGCACGCCGCCGCCTGATACGCCGTCATCCGTCCATGAAAAAGGCAGCCCGGGCTGCCTTTTTCATTTTATCCTGCCTGCTCATCACAGCAGATGGACGGGATTGGCTGTCTCGAGTCAGGGCTTGAAGGCGCCGATGAAGATGGCGGGATCGATGCGGGCGTCGTTGAGGCTGACGTTCCAGTGCATGTGGGGACCGGTGGCGCGACCGGTGGCACCGACCCGGCCGACTATGCCGCCGCGGGGCAGGGTCTGGCCCAGCTTCACGTCGATCTTCGACATGTGGCAGAACATGCTGATCAGCCCCTGGCCGTGGTCGACGAAGACGGTGTTGCCATTGAAGAAGTAGTTGCCGATCAGGATCACCTTGCCGGAGGCCGGGGCCTTGATGGGGGTGCCGGCACCGACCGCGAAGTCGAGGCCTGAGTGGGGGTTGCGCTCTTCGCCGTTGAAGAAGCGGCGCAGGCCGAACGGGCTGGAGAGCGGGCCCTGCACCGGCTTGTCGAACAGCAGGTTGCTGGGCTGGGTCGGGCTGAAGGTTTGATAGGCGCGGGTCTGCTCCGCCAGTTCGCGGTTGATGCGCGTCATGTCTTCGGCCAGCGGGTTGACCTGGCGGCTGTTTTTGAGCTTGATGTGCTGCTCGCGGTAGTGCTTGTTGCCGACCGTGAAGCCGAGGGTGCGACCATCATTCACCGTCAGGGTATGAGCCCCTTGCTGGCTTTTGAGGGGAATGCCGACGATGGCGATCCAGCGGCGATCCTCTTCCCGCACCACCAGCACGGGCTTGTCCTGATAACGGGCGGCGGGGGCCTGCGCTGCATTGCCAAGCGGCACCACGGCAACGCCGCCCGGCACCGGATGGTTGAGCAGACGGCTGATAAATCCCTCGGCGAGGGCGCACTGGCTGGCCAGCAGCAACAAGATACAACAAACGACTCTCATGACGGTTCCACGTTATGGGTTGGGTCAAACGAACCAGGGCAAGGGCATCAGGACGCGGGCTGGAAGCGCTGATAGATGGCTTCCATCTGGACCGACACCTCCTGGCGTACCAGATCCAGCTCCAGCATGTCCTGCACGACTTTCAGCTGGCTCGGGTTGAGGAAGGCGCGGCTGCTCTCCAGCACGCGCTGGGTATAGGCCTTCTGGTTCTCCAGATAGGTGCCGGCATCGCCACTCTCCTGCTGGGCCAGTTGCTGGTTGGCATCGCTCAGCAGACGCGTCAGGGATTGGCGCTGGGTCGGGGCCAGCAGCTCGCCGCGCTCCGCCAGTCGGCCCTGGATCTCCAGCAGGCGGTTGATGTCGCCCGAGTAGAGCTCCTGTTCCAGCCGGGTGCGGGTGTCGTCACCCAGCAGGTTGCTGATGTTGCTCCAGATGCGCTGGCTCTCCTGCTCGTAGGCATCGGGGTGATCGAAACCGAGGCGATAAAGTTCGCGCAGCTGCTCCTGTACCTGAGCGCGCACGTCCTCCACCACGTCCAGCCGATCGAACACTGTGGTGAGCTGGCTGCCCTGCTCGGCATCGTAGAGCCGCTCTATCAGCACAGAGCCGTCGCTGGACTGGCTCCACTGGCTGATGGCGGCCTCCAGCTCCGGATTGGGGGCCATGGCCTCCTGTGCGGGGGCGGGCTCACCCTGCGATCCCTTGCCGGGCAGCTTGGCCATCAGGTTCTGACTGGCACTCTGGCTGGCCGCTGTATCGCACTGGGCCAGGGCTGAGCTGTCAGCGGCGTCGGGTTGCGGCTGGGGCGCTGGGGGGGTGGATTGATCCTGCCATTGCCAGAGGTTGAGCAGCAGGGAGGCCAGCAGGATCGGCGCCAGATGAAGTGTACGCATCTTGGATTCTCTTGAATAAGTGAATGCCCCTGGTGCGGGGGTCTCTTATGATAACCGTAACGTCTGATACAAGCAGCCCTGACGTGCGAAGCCGCAACCCGCGATCGTCCGCCATTGAGTCAGCCGGCCCATGGCTCTAGAATCGGCAGCCAGCCCGTCATCATCTGAGGAAACGTTATGAATGGATTGTCCCCCCTGCGCGCCGAGCCCGCCCGTCACCCCATCGGGCGTGGCTGGGTCTGGGTGCGATCCGGCTTCGATATTTTCAACAAGGGCATGGGCGTCAGTGTCGCCATGGTCCTGATCTGGTTCGCGGTCGGCCTGCTGCTGGAACGCCTGCCAGCGGGCGGCCTCATCTCCCAGTTGCTCTACATGGTGTGGGGCGCGGGCTGGGTGGTGGTGGCCCAGCGTGGCTACGAGGGCAATCAGCTCAAGTTTGCCGACTTCTTCGCCGGGTTTCGCAACAAGCTGACCCCGCTGATGCTGGGTGGCCTGCTGGTGCTGGCCCTGTTCATTCTGATCGGGCTCATCTGCCTCGGGCTGCTCTCCATGTGGGGGTTGACCTCCCTGCTGACCCAGGATCCCGAGTCCATGGTGGTGAGCGTGGCGCAGGCGCAGGGGCTGCTGCTCTGCCTGCTGCTGGGGCTGGCACTGCTGATCCCGGTGTTGATGGCCATCACCTTCGCGCCCGCCCTCATCTATTTCCACGATGTCGGCATATTGCAGGCCGCCAAGCTCAGCTTCAAAGGTTGCCTGACCAACATGTGGCCCTTCTTCTGGTGGGGGCTGATTGCCGCCGGCTTGATGCTGTTTGGCGCCGCCCTGATGTTGATCGGCCTGCTGGTGGTGATACCGGCCCTCAATTACTCCATCTATGTGGCGTACCGGGACATCTATCTGGATGTGTCGCAGGAGGCGCCGTCCGAGGCTCCGCTGACCGGCTTCGAAGCCTGATCCGGATGCGGGTAATCGGATGTCATGAACAAGAAGGGGCCTGCGGGCCCCTTTTGCATGGTGGCGTTACTCCTGCCACATGGGATCGGCCGCCATGCGCACCACCAGGAAATCGAGGAAGCTGCGCAGCAGGGGCGACATCTGCTTGCGGGTGCCATAGACACCGTAGACCCCGAGGCGCTTGGGTTGCCATGCCTCGAGCAGGGGCACCAGGGCGCCACTCTCCAGCTGGGATTGCACCGAGTAGCGGGGCTGCATGCTGATGCCGGCGCCACCCAGGGTCGCCTCCAGCAGCAGGTTGGATATGTTGGCACTGAGATTGCCGCTGACCGGCACGGATTCAGGCCCGGCGGGTCCCTGAAACTCCCACAGGCTCTTGCCGAAATAGGTGTAGGTGAGGCAGTTGTGCAGGGCGAGATCCTGCACCTTGTGCGGCGTCGGGTGTCTGGCCAGATAGGCCGGGCTGGCACAGACCACTGAGTGGCAGGTGCCGAGCCGGCGGGCCACCAGGTTGGGATCCAGATCATTGGTGATGCGAATGGCCAGATCGATCCGCTCCTCCACCAGGTTGACGGTGCGGTCCAGCAGCAGGATGTCGATGGCGGTGCCCGCATACTGGGCCAGATAGTCGTTGGCGGCCCCCACCAGCAGGGCCTCTGAGAGGGAGTAACTGCTGGTGATGCGCAGTTGCCCCTTGGGCGCCTCATCGCCGCGGATGGCGATCTGCTCCATCTCCTCCCCCAGTGCCAGCATGGCCCTGGCGCGGTTCAATGCCTCTTCACCAGGTCCTGTCAGGCTCAACCGCCGGGTGGTGCGGTGCAGCAGACGGGCCCCCATCCACTGCTCCAGTTCAGCCAGGTAGCGCGTCACCATGGCGCGCGACATCTCCAGCTTCTCCCCGGCGCCGCTCAGGCTGCCCTGTTCGACTACGCTGACAAAGACCCGTAATGCGGTCAGTCGATCCATCTGCAGGCCCTCTATATGCTCGATTAATGCAACAGTGATGTGCTTATTATGCTGTATTTGTACCGTTAATGATCCAATAAACTGTGTCCATCTGATGAACCCCTGATGACTTGATGAGGAATACCCGATGAACAACACCCTGATCCGCAACCTGACCCTGGCCACCACCCTGCTGAGTGGCGCCGCCATGGCAGCCCCCCTGACAGTGACCGTCTACAACCCGGGCGAGAAGGCCATCTTCCCTGTCTCCTCTTCCCTAGTGGCCGGTGACAAAGAGGCCATTCTGATCGATGCCCAGTTTGATGTGAAAAATGGCCAGGCCCTGGTCGACATGATCAAGCAAAGCGGCAAGCAGCTGACCACCGTCTATATCAGCGCGGGGGATCCCGACTTCTACTTCGGTCTGGAGCCCATCATGAAGGCGTTTCCGAAAGTCAAAGTCCTGGCGGACCAGCATGTGGTCGACCACATCAACAAGACCAAGGATGACAAGCTGACCTATTGGGGACCCATCCTGGGCGCAGGTGCACCCAAAGCTCTGACGGTACCGGAAGTGATGACCGCCTCTTACCTGACCCTCGAAGGCGAGAAGATCGAGATCAAGGAGATGAACACGCCGACCGCTTACCTGTGGGCGCCGTCCATCAAGACAGCATTGGGTGGTGTGCCCGTCTACAGCGGCGTGCACGTCTGGATGGCGGACAGCCAGACCAAGGAAGCCCGCGCTCACTGGGTGAAGACCCTCAACGAGCTGCTGGCCATGAAACCCGAGCGTGTCGTGCCAGGCCACTTCCTGGGGACTGCGCCCAAGGGTACCGAAGCCGTGACCTTCACCCGTGACTATGTTCAGCGCTTCGAGCAGGAGCTGGCCAAGTCCAAAAACTCCGGCGAGCTGATTGAAGGCCTGAAGAAAGCCTTCCCGTCCCTGCCGGTCGACGATGGTCTGGCCATAGGTGCCAAGGTCAACACCGGTGAAATGAAGTGGTAATTGCCTGACGCCTGCTTCCCTGTGTTTTTTTACCGGGCCCTAGGGCCCGGTTTTTTTAGCCAAACAATCGAGAATGAATCACATGAACGAGACAAGCCTGCATTACGTATACGACCCCCTCTGCGGCTGGTGCTATGGTGCTGCCCCCTTGCTGCAAGCGGCGGCCGGGATCCCCGGTCTTCACATAGAGCTGCATGCCGGCGGCCTCTGGCTGGGCGAGCGTCGTCAACCCATGGGTCAGGCCCTGCGTGACTACGTCCGCCCTCATGACGAGCGGATCCAGGCCCTGACTGGCCAGCCCTTCGGTGAGGGTTATTTCAACGACTTGCTGCTGCGCGATGGCCTGTTGCTCGACTCGGAGCAACCCATCCGCGCCATATTGGCGATGTCGACGTTGGGCGGCAATGGTCTGACCCTGCTGCATCGCATCCAGCAGTCCCACTACCGCGACGGCATCTGGATCGGTTCCCTCGAGCAGCTGAGCAGCCTGGCGGCGGAGCAGGGCATCGATGCCGCGGCATTTGCAGATGCTTATCAGAACGTGGATCTGGCCGGCCATCTGGCAGCCAGCCAGGGCTGGATGCGCCGCCTCGGTGGGCAGGGCTACCCGACCCTGGGGTTGGTGCAAGGGGACAAGGTGACGCCGCTGTCCGCCTCTTCCTTCCTGGGCGAGCCGGCGGCCTTTGCCCGCCAGATCCAGGCGGTGATGGGACGCTGAAACCCCGTCTTGTCGATTGGTGGGCAGGATGACGAGCAAACCCAGGCTGAGAGGGACAGATTTTTCCTACCCGCTTGATCCTCATGCTATCCGTGGGCATGACGATATATTGACTAGCGGATAGTTTGAAAATCATCCGCTTGCGATCATCGCGCTATGCTCTATGGGTGATGGCTCGGGAGTTCGGCTCCACGGGTTTGCGTCTAGCCGCCAAGGATACCAATCATGTTCAAAAATATGTCTATAGGTCAGAAGTTGAGTGCCGGCTTTGCCGTATTGGCCTTGCTGGTGCTGGGGTTGGCGTGGTTTTCCATCGCTCAGCTGTCACGCCTCTACGGTGATACTGAAACCATCTCCGGGAATTTGTTGCCATCGACCCGCTATGCCAGCCAGATGCATGTGGCCATTCTCGATGCCCGTCGCTCCGAGCTGGCTCAGGTCATCGGCGGCCTGAACAAGGATGCCCAGGAGGTCAGTGACCGCACCGCCACCTTTAACAAGGCGAAGCAGGAGTTTGATGCGGCGGCGCAAAAATATGGCTCGCTGCCCTTCAGCACGGATGAAGAGCGGCAGACCTACGAGCAGTTGATTGCTGCCGGTGCCAAATATTTCTCCGTGCATGAGGAGCTGGTGGCCGCCTTTGCCAACGGGGATCTGGAGAAGGTCAAGAGCCTGCGCAAGAACGAGACCCGGATCGCACTGGAGGAGGTGGGTTCCAAATCTTATCGTCTGCGCGAGATCAACAACGAAATTGCCGACGGCATGGTCAAATCGGTCGCCGAGCTTTACAGCAACTCGCGCAACATGAGCATCCTGGTGGGAGTGATGACGCTGGCGTTCGTCGTCGTCGTGGCCTGGTTGCTGACCGGCCAGATCCGCAATCCCGTCATGGCCCTGCTGGAGCAGACTCGCAAGGTCTCTGCCGGCGATCTGGCGACGCACCTCGACTTGAGACAGTTCAACAACGACGAACTGGGCCAACTGGCCAAAGGCTTTGGCGAGATGCAGAAAAACTTGCGCAACCTGGTCAGCGAGGTGTCCGGTTCAGTGGTACAGCTCAGCTCGGCGGCGGAAGAGATCAGCGCAGTAGCCCGTCAGTCTGCCAACAATATGAACAGCCAGCAGCATGAGCTGAACCAGCTGGCGACCGCCATGAACGAGATGCAGGCCACGGTGCAGGAGGTGTCCCGCAATACCAGCGATGCCGCCAGTGCTGCCAGTGCCGCCAGCAGCACGGCCGAGCTGGGGGCTCGCACCGTCAACGACTCCATCAAGCGCATCGAGCAGGTGGCTGGCGCCATCGAGAGCACGGCCGTGGTGATCCGTCAGCTCGGCGATGACAGCCGCAACATCGGCATGGTGCTCGAAGTGATCCGCGGGATCGCCGAACAGACCAACCTGCTGGCGCTCAACGCCGCCATAGAAGCGGCCCGGGCCGGTGAACAGGGTCGTGGTTTCGCCGTGGTGGCCGATGAGGTGCGTACCCTGGCGAAACGGACTCAGGATTCCACCTCCCAGATCAACACCATCATTGCCGAACTGCAGCAGCGGGCCGAACAGGCCGGCACCACCATGCAGCAGAGCCAGGACATGATGAACTCCACAGTGAGCACGGCGCGGGAGGCGGGAGCGTCCATTTCCGAGATCAGTGGCTCTGTGGAGAGCATCTCCCACATGAACATACAGATCGCGACCGCGACCGAAGAGCAGGGGGCTGTGAGCGAAGAGCTCAACCGCAACGTGGTCAACATCAGCCATGCCTCGGAAGAGGTGGCGGCTGGCGCGACCCAGATGGCACAGGCCTGCAACGACCTTAACCACCTGGCGACCCAGCTGCAGGAGATGGTACGTCGCTTCCGGGTGTAATGAGGGTTTGACACTCGCCGCTTGAGCGGGCCCGGATCCTGGATCCGGGCCCGTTTTGTTTTTCCATCTACCCCTCTTTTTCCATTCAGTCACCATCCCTTGTCCCTCCAGTCTTTCTTGGGCATGCTAATGGCCCAATTGGTTGGCAGGATTCTGGATGTATGAACCTTCGCGATCTCGAGTATTTGGTGGCATTGGAAGAGGAGAAGCACTTTCGCAAGGCGGCGGAGCGCTGCTTCGTCAGCCAGCCGACCCTGAGCGGCCAACTGCGCAAGCTGGAGGACGAGCTGGGGGTGATCCTGATCGAGCGCACCTCCCGCAAGGTGCTGTTTACCCCGGCCGGTGACGCCATGGCCCATCAGGCCCGCAAGGTGCTAAAAGAGGTGCGTGAGCTCAAGAGCATAGGCCAGCACTTCGCCGAACCCATGTCCGGAGAGATCCATATCGGTTTCATTCCCACTGTCGGCCCCTATCTGCTGCCCCACATCATCCAGGATCTGCGCGAGCATTTTCCCAAGCTGGAGTTCTATCTCTATGAGGAGCAGACCCAGGTGCTGCTCAAGCGGCTGGAGGAAGGGGAGCTGGATTGTCTCATCCTCGCCGAACTTGAGGGGATGGAAGGGTTTGGCTCGATTCCCCTCTATCAGGAGCCCATGTGGCTGGCGGTACCGCAGCATCACCCGGAAGCCAGGGCCAAGTCGGTACCGCTCAGCAATCTCAAGGGCAAGAAACTGCTGATGCTGGCCGATGGCCACTGTCTGCGGGATCAGGCGATGGGGTTCTGCTTCGCCGCGGGTATTGGTGAGGATCAGCGCTTCAAGGGCACCAGCCTGGAGACGTTGCGCAACATGGTCGCCGCGGGCAGCGGCATGACGCTGGTGCCCAAACTGGCCGTGCCTGCCAATGCGGAGGAAGGGGGGGTCAGTTATCGCCCCGTGATTGACCCGGTGCCGGGCCGTGCCATCTCGTTGCTCTATCGCCACTACTCGGTACGCAGGCCCTGCTTCAACGAGCTGGCTGCCCGTATCTCCAGTCTGATGAAGAGCCTGCTTGGTTGATATTTCCGAAGCAGATAAAAAAACCGGCGCCAAGGCGCCGGTTTTTTTATCTTGAGCTGTCGCTTAGAAGATATCGTCGGTAGAGACGGGTCCGTCAGTGGGCGAGCCGTCGCCGCCATACACCTGATTGCCGTCCGAGCTCTGGGTCGCATAGCGGGTCGGCTCAGTGCCTTCCTTGAAGAACTCTTCAGTGCTGCTGCCATCGGTGCGATTGGTCAGCAGACCGGTCTCGCGATCGACCCGTACCGTGATGATCCCCTCGGGTACCGGCATCTTGCGCTCGGGCACCTGCTTGAGCGCCGTCTTCATGAAGTCGATCCAGATAGGCTGGGCCGCGCCGCCGCCGAACTCGGCCCGGCCAAGACCCCGCTGGTGGTTGTCAAAACCTATCCAGGAGGTGGCGACCAGGTTCGGCGTGTAACCGGAGAACCAGGCATCACGGGATTCGTTGGTGGTCCCTGTCTTGCCGGAGATGTCGTGACGCTTGAGGTCGCGAGCCGCCCGCCAGCCGGTACCGCGCCAGCCGTTGCCACCCCAGATGGCGGTGGTCAGGGTATCCGTGACCAGGAAGGTGCTCTGGGCACTGATGGTCTGCGGTGCCATGTTGTTGGGCACGACAGGATCGATCGGGCACTGGGCCTTCCAGTCGCCGCCGGTATTGGCGTAGGCATCGGCACTGTCGAGACCTGCCGCGGCCAGCACGCCGCAATCACGACAGGCGGCGGCAGGGTTGGCCTGGTACAGGGGCTCCCCGAAGCTGTCGGTCACGTCCGTGATGAAATAGGGGGTGACCTGGAAGCCGCCGTTGGCCATGACGGAATAACCGCGCACCACTTCCAGCGGGGTGAATTCGGCGGCGCCCAGCGCCAGCGATTCATTGCGGGATATGGTGTCGCGTGCGAACCCGAAGCGGGTCAGGCCGTCGATATAGGTATCCAGACCGATGGCGCGCATCAGTCGCACCGACATCACGTTCTTGGACTTGGCAAGACCGAGCCGCAGCGAGGTGGGACCTTCGTAGATGGCCGGGGAGTTCTTGGGCTGCCACATGGGGCCCTTGGAGGGGTCCCACTGGTTGATCGGCGCATCATTGATGAGGGAGGCCAGGGTATAGCCCTGCTCCAGCGCGGTGGCATAGAGGAAGGGCTTGATGTTGGAGCCTATCTGACGGCGCGCCTGATCGACCCGGTTGAATTTGGACAGCTCGAAGCTGAAGCCGCCGACCAGGGCCTCGATGGCGCCATCCTGCGGGTTCATGGCCACCAGGGCGGCGTTGACCTCGGGGATCTGGGAGAGCAGCAGCTCTTCACCCTTCTCCCGCACCCAGATTTGGGCGCCGACTTTCAGCATGTCACGGGCGGAGCGGGGGGCGAAGCCCTGGCGATCATCGGTGATGAAGGCGCGAGCCCATTTGATGCCGTTCCAGCCGAGTTCTGCCTGCTTGCCATTTTTCAGCACCAGGGTCGCACTCTTGTCACCCAGCTTGGTGACCACGGCGGCCATCAGAGGCTCGTAAGTGGGCTGCTTGGCCAGGTGCGCCATGATCTGGTCGTAATCCCAGTCGGCTTCTCCCGCTTTCCACAGCTGGGCTGTCGTGCCGCGGTAGCCATGACGGGTATCGTAGTCGAACACGCCATCCAGCAGGGCCAGACGGGCGGCACGCTGGCGCTTGGCAGTAACAGTGGTGTAGACGTGCAGGCCCATGGTGTAGGCGTCTTCACCAAACTGCTCCACCATCTTCTGGCGCACCATCTCCCCCAGGTAAGGGGCATTGAGGGTGATCTCGGCGCCGTGATAGCGGGCCTTGATCGGCATCTTGGAGGCCTCGTCATACTGGGCCTGGGTGATCTTGCCGGTTTCCAGCATGCGACCCAGCACCACGTTGCGGCGGGCGAAGGCACGCTCCGGTGAACGGATCGGGTTCAACATGGACGGCGCCTTGGGCAGGCCGGCTATGATGGCGATCTCGTCCAGGGTCAGGTCTTTGACCTCTTTGCCGAAGTAGACCTGAGCGGCGGCGCCTATCCCGAACGCGCGGTAACCGAGCGGTATCTTGTTGAGGTAGAGCTGCAGTATCTCGTCCTTGGAGAGATTCTGCTCGATACGCCAGGCCAGGAACACTTCCTTGACCTTGCGCACTATGGTCTTCTCATTGCTCAGGAAGAAGTTGCGGGCGACCTGCTGGGTGATGGTACTGGCGCCTTGGCGGGCATGGCCGGAGACGGCCCAGACGGTGGCGGCTCGAATGATACCGATCGGGTCTATTCCCGGGTGCTCATAGAAGCGGGCATCCTCGGTCGCGAGCACGGCATCTATCATGGACTGGGGAATTTCATCCAGACGCAGCGGGATGCGACGAATTTCGCCAAATTGGGAGATCAATTCCCCATCCCGGCTGTACACCTTCATCGGGGTGGCCAGCTTGACGTCGCGCAGCGCGGTCACATCGGGCAACTGGGGCTTGATGTAGAAGTAGATGCCGATGAGGCTGGCAACACCCAGCACTGCACCCAGCATCATGACAATAAACAGGCGTACGAGCCATTTCAGCATGGAAGAACTACCAATCGTCTTAAAATTAGCCAACGGGCGCAGAGTATAGCCCTTTTGCCTCCGGGAATTCGAGGTTTTCCTGTCAGCAGTCAGGCTCCTCGAGAAGAGGCGGGAGGTTAGCATTCTGCGGCTCAATAACCAAGGGGAGGCGGGGGCGGCAAGAAAGCGAGATGCATCACTTTTCGGTGTAAACTTTATGACATTGATAGATAGAGCATTTAGGATGAGTTAAGTCATCATCATCTGATTAGCTGTCCTACAATCAATCCTAAAACCCAATAACGCATGGATGTGTATATGTTTGGGCTATTCAATAAAGGTTCCCTGCTTCCTCTGGCGGGTATTGATTTTGGGAGCCAGACCATCAAGGCTGTCACTATCACCGGGCGCCCCGGCAAGCTGCATTTTGAATCTGTGGCCGAAGTGGCGACCCCCAAGGGCACCCTGGTCGATTATCAGTTGCAGGATATCGAACGGGTCAGCCAGTCTCTCAAGGCCCTCAAGCGCCTCATCTCTGGCAACAGCCAGTACGTGGCGACGGCCGTCACCGGTTCCAATGTGATCACCAAAGTCATTCAGGTTGATGCCAGCCTGGGTGAGAACGAGCTGGAAAATCAGGTCCAGATGGAGGCCGAACAGCTCATCCCATTCCCCCTCGATGAAGTGAGCCTGGATTTTGAGATCCTCGGCAAGGTCAATGATCAGGATCGCCAGGAGGTGCTGCTGAGCGCCGCCCGTACCGAGAGCGTGAGCGGTCGGGTCACGGCACTGGCCGAAGCCGAGATGACCACCAAGGTAGTGGACGTGGGGGCTCATGCGCTGGGCCGCGCCGTCCTCGCCTGTCTGCCCGATTTGCTTGCCTGGGAAAAGCCGGTTGGCGTTATCGATATCGGTGCCAGTGCCATGACCTTTGCCGCGCTAGTCAAGGGCGAGGTGATCTACTCCCGTCTGCAGAATTTCGGCGGTGATCAATACAGCCAGGCATTGGCCTCTTTCTACAACCTGTCGCTGGACGATGCAGAGCAGGCCAAGCTGCAGGGCAAATTGCCGGTTGATTACGAGCTGGATGTGCTGCTGCCTCACATTAATGCCTTGCTGCAGCAAGTCAGGCGCAACGTTCAGCTGTTTTGCAGCTCCTCCGGACACAGGGAGCTCTCCAAGCTGGTGCTGACTGGCGGTGGCAGCCTGCTACCCGGGCTGGTCGCCCAGGTCGGCAATGAACTCAATTGTGAAGTATTGCATCCCGATCCCTTCGCCCTGTTTGGCAAACCCAAAGGGGAGGGGGGGCTTGCCCATGGTGCCAAGTACATGACGGCGCTGGGTCTGGCATTGAGGAGCTTCACGCCATGTCAAATATAAACCTACTCCCCTGGCGCGAAGCCAGAGCTCAGCGACAGAAGAAACAGTTCGGGGTCATGCTCGGGATTTTCCTGGCGATCACCGCTTCCCTCGGCTTTGCCGCCGACTGGCTGGTGGAGCAGCAGATCAGTCATCAACAGCAGCGCAATCAACGCTTGCAGCAGGAGATGACCATACTCGACGCACAGCTCGGCGAGATCCGCTTGCTCAAGGAAAGGCGCAAGGAGCTGATCGATCGCATGCAACTGATCGAGCATCTGCAGATGCGTCGCAATCTGCCGGTTCGGCTGTTCAACCAGTTGCCCTCGCTGGTGCCCAATGGTGTGTATCTGAACACGCTGGCCTTGCAAGACAACCGGATCGACGTCAACGGCAAGACCGAGGCCTATGGCCGGGTTGCCAGCATGATGCGACGCATCGATGGCTCCGGCTGGCTGGGGCAGTCACAGATCAGCACGATTTTTGCGGCCGACGTTGCGCCTGTCTCGCTGAGCCAGTTCTCCATGATGTTCCAGGTCGCAGCTGCGGCTGGCGCCACCGTCGATGCGGTTAAGGGGCAAGAATGAACCTGCAACAGCTCAATGAACTGGATCTCAACAACATTGCTGGCTGGCCCAAGTTGGCCAAAGGCATTTTCATCCTGTTTTTCTGTGCCTTGCTGGGCGGTGCCATCTATTACTACGTGATTGCGCATTCATTGACCTTGTTGACAGAGGAAACCAACAAGGAGGCTGAACTGAAGGCGCAGTTCGAGAGCAAGGCGATGCTGGCGGCCAATCTGGGGGCATACAAGATACAGATGGTACAGCTTGAGCAGTTGGTCGATACCCAGCTCAAACAGTTACCCAATACGCACGAAGTGGCCGGCTTGCTGGACGATATCAGCTTCATTGCGACCGACAATGGTCTCAAATTGAATCGCATCAACTGGGAGCCCGAGATAAAGCACGAGTTTTCCACCGAACTGCCCATGCGGATCGAGGTGGTGGGCACCTACCATGAGATTGGCAAGTTCACGGCCGACATGGCGGCGCTGCCGCGGATCGTCATCCTGGAGTCGTTCACCCTGGGTCAGAGCAAGGAGCCGGACGAGATGATCGGCATGTCGATGCTGGCCAAGACCTACAAGTACAACGGCAAGACAGTGGGGCAGAAAAAATGAGAATGATCTGCGTACTGTTGCCCGTCTGTCTGCTGACAGCCTGCGGTGGGCAGGATGACATGGATAACTATGTGGCTCAGACCAAGGCCAGACAGCCTGTGCCTATCGAGCCGCTGCCTGAAATCAAACCCTTTTCGCCCATGGCCTATCACCTCAGCGATCAGCGCAGCCCCTTCATTGCGCCCCAGCCAGAGGCCAGCAGCGCCAAGGTGGATGCCAAGGTGAAACCGGATTGTGCCCAGATAGTCGCCAACAGAGAGAAGGAAGTGTTGGAGAGCTATTCGCTTGCCAGCCTGGTCATGCAGGGATCGCTCGGCAAGCAGGGCCAGTTGTGGGCCTTGATCCGGACGCCGGATGGCCAATCCGTCCGGGTGGGTCTCAACCAACATATGGGACTGGATCAGGGTCGGGTGATCAGGATCACTGACACTTACGTGGATTTGATTGAGACTATACCGGATGGCAAAGGATGCTGGGTCACCAGAGAAACCCAGTTGGGCATGGCCAATCTTGAAGCAAAACGATAATCAGGGATGACTGCGATGAGAACAACAATCGGTACTGTAACCAGAGTTGCCCTGCTGTTTTGCGCCGGAGCATGGAGCCAGGCCTGGGCTGTGGCCACCTTGCAAGAGGTGAAGGTGAATCCGCTGATGGCCGACCAGCTGTTGCTGGAGTTGAGCTTCAGTGAACCGGTAAGCGGTTTTACCGACCGGCTATCCTATGAGCCCAATCAGCTGTTGCTGCATGTGCCGGGAGCCGTGGGGGCACTCAATGTCAATCCGCTGCCAATCAAGCAGCAGGGTGTCGATAACCTCAAGGTCGAGGGCAAGGGCGCCGGGCTCGACATCAAGATAGCGCTCGATCAATTGACCCCTTATCAGGTGCACCAGCAGGGCAACAAGCTGCTGGTCGCTCTGGGAGAAAAGGCAACCATGCCGCTGCCGGCTTCGACCCAGTCGGCTGGTATGGTCTCATCACCAGCGGCTTCGCCCGCCTTTGTCGATCCTCAACCAGTGGCGCAATCAGCCCTGATTAACACCCAGCTGGTCGCCCAGTCAGCCCCGGTGGCAGCACCAGTGGCCAGTAAACCCGTCTTGTCTGCGGCTCAAACCGGGGCGAGCGGCGCCTATTTCAACTCCGTCAAGGGGGTGGATTTCAGACGTGGCAAGGAGGGGCAGGGGGAGTTTCTGGTCACGCTGGACAACAGCTCGGCGGCAGTCGATGTCAGCAGCCGTGGCCAGACAGTGCTGGCCAAGTTCCATGGTACCAGGGTGCCGGATGACCTGCTCAATCTGATCAATGTGCAGGACTTTGCCACCCCCGTCTCCCAGGTGGAGGTGTTCCGTCAGGGCAATGACACCCTGTTCGAGCTCTCCATCAACGGCCAGTTTGATTATCGCTACGATCAGGCGGACAAGACGTTCATCGTCGAGGTGAAAAAACGCACCGCGGTGACCGCTGGCAAGCAGTATCAGGGCAAGCCGATTTCGCTGAACTTCCAGGACATCCCGGTGCGCACCGTGCTGCAGCTCATCGCCGATTTCAACAACCTCAACCTGGTCACCACGGACTCGGTGTCGGGCAATATCACGCTGCGGCTTGATGGCGTGCCTTGGGAGCAGGCACTGGACATCATCCTCAAGGTGAGAGGGCTGGATAAACGACTGGATAACAACATTCTGCTGGTGGCGCCGGCAGAAGAGATAGCCGCCCGCGAGAAGCAGCAGCTGGAGAGTCGCAATCAGGTGGCTGATCTGGCACCCCTCTATACCGAATACCTGCAGATCAACTATGCCAAGGCATCCGAGGTGGCGGCGCTGCTCTCCTCCGAAAGCACCAAGCTGCTTTCTTCCAAGGGGGCCGTGAGTGTCGATGAGCGGACCAACGTGCTGGTGGTCAAAGATACGGCAGATGTCATCAGCAACATCAAGCGCATGCTGGACATTCTGGACATTCCGGTCAAACAGGTGGTGATTGAAGCGCGCATGGTGACCATAGATGATGGTTTCGACGAGGCGCTCGGGGTGCGTTGGGGGGTGACCAAGAACGACGGTCACGGCAACAGCACGTCAGGCACCATCGAAGGCAATGACGGCTCCGGCAATAACAATGGCGGTTCGGCCATCACCCGTCCCGGGGTGGATGACAGATTGAACGTCAATCTGCCGGTGACCAATGCCGCTGGCACCCTGGCATTCCAGGTGGCCCGTCTGGCGGATGGCACCCTGCTGGACCTCGAGCTGTCGGCGCTGGAAAAAGAGAGCAAGGCTGAAATCATCGCCAGCCCCCGTGTTACCACAGCCAACCAGAAACCGGCGCTGATCGAGCAGGGGACCGAGATCCCCTATGTGGAGTCCTCCTCCAGTGGTGCCACCTCGGTCACCTTCAAGAAGGCAGTATTGAGCCTCAAGGTCACGCCGCAAATCACGCCGGACAACCGGGTTATCCTGGATCTGACCGTGACCCAGGATACCAAGGGTGAGACGGTACCAACCGGTACCGGTGATGCCGTCTCCATCAATGCCCAGTCCATCACCACTCAGGTGCTGGTCAACAATGGCGAGACTCTGGTGCTTGGCGGTATCTATCAACAGACCATCAAGAGCGACGTCAGCAAGGTGCCTCTGCTCGGTGATATCCCGGGTCTTGGCGTGTTGTTTCGCAAGACAACCAGCGAGAATAAAAAGCGGGAATTGCTGATTTTCGTGACGCCGAAGATAGTCACCGACGCCTTCTGAATGCTTTACATGTGAGGGTAAAACACATATAACCTTACGCCCCAATGAGGCTGGGGCGTAAGGGCTGCGGTTGCCAGTCCCGATTTCTATTGAGATAATCCCCCTCCTGATCCATCGCAAGACAAGGTTCATAGGTACCCCGATCGAGTGTTTGTCGGGGTCGTACAGTTTGTAATTACTAATGAAAAGACATGGCTGAGAAACGCAATATTTTCCTGATAGGTCCCATGGGTGCGGGCAAGAGCACCATAGGTAGACATCTGGCAGAACAACTGCATATGGAGTTTTTCGACTCAGATCATGAGATTGAGCGCCGCAGTGGTGCCGATATCGGCTGGGTGTTCGATGTTGAAGGCGAAGAGGGTTTCCGGATCCGCGAAGAGAAGGTCATAGGCGACCTTTCAGAACAGCAGGGTATCGTGCTGGCGACGGGTGGCGGTGCCATCAAGAGCCGTGAAACACGGAACAAGCTCTCTGCTCGCGGTATCGTGGTGTACCTCGAAACAACGATTGAGAAGCAGCTGGCGCGCACACAAAGAGACAAGCGCCGCCCACTGCTGCAAACCGAAGAGCCGCCGCGCGAAGTACTAGAGCGTCTGGCACAAGAGCGCAATGCGCTGTATGAAGAAGTGGCTGACTTTGTCATCCAGACTGATGATCAGAGCGCTAAAGTTGTTGCCAATCAAATTGTTAAGTTGATTGGCATGTAATCTAGAGGACGTCCATGGAAAGGTTGAAGGTCGAACTGGGTGAACGCAGCTATCCCATCGAGATAGCGGCGGGTCTGTTGCAGCATGCAGAGGTGCTGACACAAACCATCAAGGGCAAGCGGGTCATGATAGTGACCAATACCGTTGTCGCACCCTTGTATCTTGAGCGGATTATCCAGTTGCTGTCCGGTTTTCAGGTAGAACACCTGATCCTGCCGGACGGTGAGGCCTACAAGACCCTGGCAACCTTCGAGCGGATCATGTCTGCTCTGCTGGAAACCAACCATGGTCGGGACACTACACTGATCGCCCTGGGGGGCGGTGTGATAGGGGATGTTGTCGGCTTTGCTGCGGCAAGCTACCAACGTGGCATTCCTTTTATTCAAGTGCCTACCACACTGCTCTCCCAGGTTGATTCCTCCGTCGGCGGCAAGACCGCCGTCAATCATCCCCTCGGCAAGAACATGATTGGGGCCTTCTATCAGCCCAAGCATGTGGTCATCGACACCGAATGCCTCAAGACCCTGCCTGCCCGTGAATTTGCCGCCGGCATGGCTGAGGTCATCAAGTACGGCATCATATGGGACGCCGAATTCTTCTCCTGGCTCGAAACCAACATGTCCCGTCTGCAGGCGCTGGAACCGGCTGCCTTGGCCTATGCTATTCGTCGCTGCTGCGAGATAAAGGCCGATGTGGTGGGGCAGGACGAGACGGAGCACGGTGTGCGTGCCCTGTTGAACCTGGGCCACACCTTTGGTCACGCCATCGAGGCCGAGAAAGGCTACGGTAACTGGCTGCACGGCGAAGCCGTTGCCGCAGGCATGATGCTGGCCGCATTCACGGCCGAGGCGCGTGGCGAGCTGGATAACCGGCAGGTTGCCCGTATTCGCGATCTGCTGCTGGCCGCGAATCTGCCGGTACAAGCACCGGCCGAGATGGATTTTGATGCCTTCATTCGCCATATGCGGCGTGACAAGAAGGTACTGGAAGGCAAGCTGCGACTGGTGCTGCCGGTCGGTATCGGTCATGCACAGGTGGTGGCCGATGTCTCTGATGCTGAATTGTTGGCGGTGATCGAGTCTGGTCGTGAGTAATAATAAACTGCTTAAACTTCCTTCCCAGCGGCAGCTGGTTGACCGGCTGCTGCACCTGATTGAGTTCAATCACCCCTTTATTTTTCTCTGTGGCAAGCACGGCAGTGGTCGCGGCACCCTGTGTGAATCCCTGCTCGGCGCCCTGCCCGAAAAAGTACGGGTGGTGAGCCTGATTGGCAGCTCTGCCATGAAGATGGCGGACGTGCGCCAGTTGCTGTTGCCGCAGGTGGTGGCAAGGCCGCTGTTCAATCCACAGGATGCGCTGGCCGACAGCTTCTTTCGCATGCTGGAAGGCAAACCTGCCACCCTGCTGCTGCTGATCGAACGCGCCGACGAGTTGCCCGCCGAGCTGGTCGGCGAGCTGTGGAGCCTCTGTCGTCACAACGATACTCTGACCGTACCCCATCAGCTGGCCATAGTGCTCTCCGGCAGTGACGTCTGGTGTCGCAACCAGAAGGCGCAGCTGAAAGGGCGGGCCATGCCGGCACTGGAGCTGGAAGTCGCGCCACTGAGCGCGCCAGAGCAACGTATCTTCTTGTATGAGAAAGCCAAAGAGCTCAAGATCCCGACAGCCCTCTTGCCCAAGCTGAAAGTGGAAGAGATCCTGAAAGCGGCAAATGGACATCCGTCCACCATCATGCAGTTACTGGAGGATATCATGACCGACAGAAGGCCCAAGAAGCGTCAGGCCGAGTTGCCCGTCAAGAAGATTGCGACCGTGCTGGCACTGGTTGCCGCCGGTTTGCTGGCCCTGAGCTATCTGCTGCCAGCCCTGTTCAACGGTGAGAGCAAGAGCACTGCGCTGGAACCTGCACAAACCACCGCCTTGCCCATACCCGTTTCTGGCGGGGATCCGCTGACCATAGGCGGCAGTAACACCAGCCAGAATGGCAATCAGAACGCAACCAATGATGGCGGCGCTGGCAATCCTGGTGGAGTGGTGCGCGATTGGCAGCCGGATGCCAAGGTGCTGCCCAAGGCGGTCGAGAGCGAGACTGTGACCACGGAATCGACCAACTACGAGGGACGCCGGGTGGTGATCTCAGATGAAGTGGTCGAGAAACTGATGAAGCAGCCTGACGTCAGCGGTGCCTTGCCCACGGCCGTGGTGGATGAGCTGACCGGTGCCGGTTCCCAGGTCGTTGCAACTCAGCTTGCCCAGGCTCAGAATGCATCGACCCAGGGCCTGCTTGCCAAGCCGGCCACTGCGCCCAAGACCCAGAGCACCTCGGTTGCAACCAAACCGGCGGCCAAGCCAGCCGTGGTTGAACCCGTGGCGGCCCCCTCACCCAAGGTGGCATTGACGCCGGCGGCGACCCTGAACAAGAAGCCCAGGAATCATTACAGCGTCCAGCTGATGGGGGCGAGCAACACCAAGGCCGTCGACAAGTTCGTGGCCGAGCATGCGCTGGCCGGCAATATCTGGGTTTACAAAACCCAGTTCCGTGGCAGCCCTTGGTACGTGGTACTGCAAGGGGATTATGCCAACGCCGCCCAGGCCAAGGCCGCCATTCGCAAGCTCTCGCCCGCCCTGCTCAAGGGTCAGCCCTGGCCCAAGTCGTTTGCTCAGGTACAAAAAGAGTTGAAGCAATAGCCATTGCGCCCGGTAAGGGGGTAGAATCGTCCCCCTTTTTTGGTCGATGCCTTCTTAACACCGGATTTCCATGAAAAAAACACGCGCTTTTTTAAAATGGGCCGGGGGAAAATACTCCCTGGTTGAAGAGATTGCCGAGCGCTTGCCGGCTGGGCGTGTGTTGCTGGAGCCCTTCGTCGGGGCCGGGTCCGTGTTTCTCAACACCGACTACGACGCCTATGTGCTCAACGACATCAATCCGGATCTGATCTGCCTTTACAACCATCTCAAGCTGACGCCTGATCGATTCATCGCCGAGGCGCGCAAGTTGTTTGTGGCCGAGCACAACCACAAGGCGGCCTACTATCGGCTGCGTACCCAGTTCAACCAGACCGAGACCACCTTCGAGCGGGCGCTGCTGTTCCTGTTTCTCAACCGTCACGGTTTCAATGGTTTGTGTCGCTATAACAAGAAGGGCGGCTTCAACGTGCCATTCGGTTCCTACAAGAAGCCCTACTTCCCGGAGAAAGAGCTGTGGGCTTTTGCCGAGAAGGCGCAGAAGGCGACCTTCATCTGCGAAAGCTACGCCGATGCCATCAAGCGCGCCGAACCGGACTGGGTTATCTACTGCGATCCCCCCTATGCGCCGCTCTCCACCACGGCGAGCTTCACTACCTATTCCGCAGGCGGCTTCACGCTGGATGATCAGGCCATACTGGCGCGGCTGGCCCGTCACACGGCGGCCCGCAAGGGGGTGCCCGTACTCATCAGCAACCACGACATAGAGCTGACCCGCGAGCTCTACCGTGGTGCGCGACTGGACGAGATCCTGGTCAAGCGCACCATCAGCCGCAACGGCGGCAGCCGCAACAAGGTGGCCGAGCTGTTGGCGCTCTATCCGCCCGGTATCGAGCCGGAGCAGGGTTACTACCCCAGCGACGCCGAGCTTGTCTCACTCGGCTGACCTTCTGGCGGCACCTTTGGGTGCCGCCGCTGTTTCTGCCTGTCGCTATCCTTGTGTTCGCATCGTTTTCGCCGGATATGGGCGGTAAAGCCGCAGGTCCGTTTTTTCCTCCCCGTGTATGAGGCGTTTTTATCGGATATGGGCGGTAAAGCTGCGGCCCGTTTTTTCCTCCCCGCGTTCGGGTTGTTTTCGCCGGATATGAGCGGTAAAGCCGCAGGCCCATTTTTTCCTCCCTGTGTATGGGGTGTTTTCATCGGATATGGGCGGTAAAGCCGCGGCCCATTTTTTCCTCCCCGCGTTCGGGTCGTTTTCATCGGATATTTGCGGTAAAATTGCGCCGCTTTTTCTGCCCGCTAGCCAATGGATGACGCTGATGAAAGACTTTCTGATTGCCCCCTCGATCCTTTCCGCCGATTTCGCCCGTCTGGGCGATGATGTCGCCAGGGTGCTGACCGCCGGTGCCGACGTGGTGCATTTCGACGTGATGGATAACCACTATGTCCCCAACCTGACCATAGGCCCCATGGTCTGTCAGGCGCTGCGCGACTATGGCATAGAGGCGCTCATCGATGTGCACCTGATGGTCAAGCCGGTGGATCGCATAGTCCCGGACTTCGCCAAGGCGGGCGCCAATCTGATCACCTTCCACCCGGAAGCGTCCGATCACGTGGATCGCACCCTGGGTCTCATCAAGGAGCAGGGCTGTCAGGCGGGTCTGGTGCTGAACCCGGCGACGCCGCTCTCCTGCCTCGAATACGTGATGGACAAGCTGGATGTGATCCTGCTGATGTCGGTCAACCCGGGCTTCGGTGGCCAGAGCTTCATCCCCGGCACCCTCGATAAGCTGCGCCAGGTGCGTCGCCTGATCGACGAGAGTGGCCGTGACATTCGTCTCGAGATCGACGGCGGCGTCAAGGTCGACAACATTCGCGAGATAGCACAAGCCGGTGCCGACATGTTCGTGGCCGGTTCTGCCATCTTCAGCCAGCCGGACTACAAGGCAGTGATCGACCGTATGCGTGCGGAGCTTGCCCATGTCGAACGCTGAGCGTGATTTTGATCTGGTGCTGTTCGATCTGGACGGCACCCTGATCGACAGCGCCCCTCAACTGGCGCTGGCGGTCAACCGTACCCTCACCGAACTGGGACTGGCCGAGGCCGACGAGGCCGTGGTGCGTACCTGGGTCGGCAATGGCGCCGACAAGCTGATCCAGCGCGCGCTGGATTACCGCGAGGCTCCTGCACTGTTTGCCAGGGCGCGCCCCCTGTTCGATCGGCATTATCAGGCCTGTCTGCTGGAAGGGCTGGCCATGTATGAGGGGGTGGAGCAGAGTCTGCGCCGCCTGCAAAAACTGGGTTACAAACAGGCCGTGGTGACCAACAAGCCGAGTCACTTTGTGCAGCCCATCCTGGATGCCCTCGGCATCGGCGACTGTTTCGCGCTCTGGCTGGGCGGCAACTGCGTGCCCGTTAAAAAACCCAGCCCGGATCCGCTGCTGCACGCCTGCCACGAGCTGGGCGTCAGCCCGTCGCGCACCCTGATGGTGGGCGACTCCGAGAATGACGTGCTGGCCGCTCAGGCCGCCGGCATGAAGGTGGTGGGACTGACCTACGGCTATAACTACGGCCGCCCCATCGCAGATTCCCGCCCGGACTGGGTATGCGAGCAGTTTGCCCAGCTCGATGCGCTGCTGGCCGAATAAGGCTGCTGGGCTGGCCGAATAACAAGGATTAACACTCTCATGACTAAACCAATCGTACTGAGCGGGGCCCAACCGTCGGGCCAGCTGACCATAGGCAACTACCTGGGGGCCCTGCGTCAGTGGGTCAACATGCAGGATGATTTCGACTGCCTCTACTGCATCGTCGACCTGCACGCCATCACCACCCGCCAGGAGCCGGCTGCCCTGCGCAAGGCGTGTCTCGATGCCGCCGCCCTCTATCTGGCGGTGGGGATTGATCCGGCCAAGAGCACCGTCTTCATCCAGTCTCACGTGCCACAGCACGCCGAGCTGGGCTGGATCCTGAACTGCTACACCCAGATGGGCGAGCTGTCGCGCATGACCCAGTTCAAGGACAAGTCCGCCCGTTTCGAGAACAACGTCAACGTCGGCCTGTTCGGCTATCCGGTGCTGATGGCTGCCGATATCCTGCTCTATCAGGCCAATCAGGTGCCGGTCGGCAACGATCAGAAGCAACATCTGGAGCTGACTCGCGACATCTGCACCCGGTTCAACAACCTGCACGGCGAGGTGTTCACTCTGCCCGAGCCCTTCATCCCCACCGACGGGGCGCGGGTGATGAGTCTGCAGGATCCGACCAAGAAGATGTCCAAATCTGACGACAACGAGGCCAACTTCATCGGCCTGCTGGAAGATCCCAAGCAGATCGTCAAGAAGATCAAGCGGGCGGTAACCGACTCCGACGAGCCGGCCGTGGTGCGCTTCGATCCGGAAAACAAGCCGGGTGTCTCCAACCTGCTGACCCTGATGTCCGGGGTGACGGGGCGCTCCATCCCAGAGCTGGAGCAGCACTTCGAAGGCAAGATGTACGGTCACCTCAAGACCGAGACTGCCGAGGCGGTCGTCGCCTTGCTGGAACCCATCCAGGCGCGCTTCCGCGAGCTGCGTCAGGATGAGGCTCATCTGCAAACAATTTTGGCGGCAGGTGCACAAAAGGCACGTGAAAGGGCTGAAAAAACCCTGACCAGCGTATATGATGTAGTCGGCTTCGTTCCTCGAGCCTGACATACTGGGAAGGTGTAGTAGAAGAGAGCTGGGTATTTGCCTGGCTTTCTTTGTTTTACCCGACCTGCTATTCGTTAATTCATCTTCCAATTTCAAACGCGGGCTTCTGCCCCAAGAGTAAGCATGTCTGTCGAATCCAATACCATGATTGAAGAGCTGGGCGACAAGGGTCACTGGCTGCGTAAATTTCGCAAGGCCAAGAACCTCAATACCCTGCAGCTGATGGTCTCCAACGCCATCGACAAATACCACAAGACCCCTGCCATCGCCGCCGCCATCTATCTGGCCGAGTGTCAGCGCGAGCGCGAAATGGAACAGGGTCGTTATCTGGATCGTTGATTCTCTGTTTCTGGTTACCCCATGCTGTTGCTGATCGATAACTACGACTCCTTTACCTGGAACCTGGTGCAGTATTTTGGCGCCCTGGGGCAAGAGGTGGTGGTGAAGCGCAATGATGAACTGACGCTGGACGCCATAGCGCAGCTATCCCCCCGTTATCTGGTGATCTCTCCCGGCCCCTGCACCCCCAATGAGGCGGGCATTTCCCTTGCTGCCATCAGCCGGTTTGCCGGCCAGCTTCCCATTCTGGGCGTCTGTCTCGGCCACCAGTCGCTGGCGCAGGCTTTCGGGGCTCGGGTGGTGCGCGCCCGTCAGGTGATGCATGGCAAGACGTCGCTCATCCGCCATCAGGGGCAGGGTATATTTCGCGGTCTGAACGACCCGCTGCGGGTCACCCGTTATCATTCGCTGATCGTGGATCAGGGCACACTGCCTGACTGTTTCGAGATCACCGCCTGGAGCGAGCACGCCGATGGCTCCTTTGACGAGATCATGGGCCTGCGCCACAAGCAGTTGAATATAGAGGGGGTTCAGTTCCATCCGGAGAGCATTTTGAGCGAACAGGGCCACCAATTGCTGGCCAATTTTTTAGCAAGTTCCTGAATAGTTGTGATCGGCCTCCCAGAATCGAAATGAGGCCAAAAATATTTTCCCTGACACTTTATTCACCTCCCTCCCTGTCCAAATTATCTCTTGCCAATACCCCCTGAGCCGTTATGCAATGCGGTTGCCTAAAATCTCACAGGCAATCGAACATTGTTCCCTGTAACTCGCTTTGTTGCAGACTTTTAGCTTTTTTTCTGTGACAATGCCGATGTGTTTACATGGATTTAACTTTTGGGCGGTGGATTATTCTGTCGCCAGATCGAAGGAGAGCAATATGTCAGAGTTGTTGGCAGTGACACGTGAAGTGTTTGATGAAGTGATGGTTCCCAACTATGCGCCCGCCAAGATCATCCCGGTGCGTGGTGAAGGGTCACGTGTCTGGGATCAGGAAGGCCGTGAGTATGTCGATTTTGCCGGCGGGATTGCCGTCAATGGCCTCGGCCATTGTCATCCCAAGCTGGTCGAAGCCCTGAAAACCCAGGGTGAGAAGCTGTGGCACCTTTCCAACGTGATGACCAACGAGCCGGCTCTGCGTCTGGCCAAGAAGCTGGTTGCCGCCACCTTTGCCGACAAGGTCTATTTCTGCAACTCGGGCGCCGAAGCCAACGAGGCGGCCCTCAAGCTGGCCCGTCGTTACGCCATCGAGAAGTTCGGGGAGCACAAGACCCAGATCATCGCCTTCCATCAGGGTTTCCACGGTCGTACCTTCTTTACCGTCAGCGTCGGTGGCCAGGCCGCCTACTCCGATGGTTTCGGTCCCAAGCCCGCGGATATCACCCATGTGACTTACAACGATCTGGCGGAGCTGGCTGCCGTCATCTCCGACAATACCTGCGCCGTGGTGATGGAGCCGCTGCAAGGGGAGGGGGGCATCATTCGTCCGACCGACGAGTTTGCCAAGGGCGTGCGCGAGCTGTGCGACAAGCACAATGCCCTGCTGGTCTATGACGAGGTGCAATCCGGGGTCGGCCGTACCGGTGATCTGTTTGCCTACATGGGTCTGGGCGTTACGCCTGACATCCTCACCAGCGCCAAGGCGCTCGGCGGCGGCTTCCCCATCGGTGCCATGCTGACCACCAACGAGATCGCGGCTCACCTGAAAGTGGGTACTCACGGCTCCACCTACGGCGGCAACCCGCTGGCGTGCGCCGTGGCCGAGGCGGTGATCGACGTGGTCAACACCCCGGAAGTGCTGAGCGGCATCAAGCACCGCGAGCAGCTGTTCCGCGCTGGGCTCGACGCCATCAATGCCAAGTACCACTGCTTCAGCGAAGTGCGTGGCAAGGGCCTGCTGCTCGGCGCCGTGCTGAACGACGACTACAAGGGCCGTTCCCGTGACTTCCTGCTGGCCTCCATCGATCAGGGGCTGATGGCACTGGTCGCGGGTACCAACGTGGTGCGTTTCGCCCCCTCGCTGGTTATCCCGGAAGCGGACATCAAGGAAGGGCTGGCCCGGTTCGAGAAAGCGGTTGCCCAGGTGGTTAACGCCTGATCCAAATTGAGGTGGGGAGCCCTCCCGGCAGGAGCCGGGACCCCACCTGTCGTCAATGAAAGGGAGTTGTCATTTATGTTGGTTATCCGTCCCATCGAGCAAAAAGATTTTGCCGGTCTCAAGACCTGTGCCATCGAATCCGGCACCGGCATGACCTCGTTGCCCGTCAACGATGAACTGCTGCAGCGCAAGATAGATGCTTCGACCCAGACCTTCTCGGACAAACCGGCAGGTAAGGGTGATTGCCTCTACTTCTTCGTGGCTGAGGATCTGGAGACCGGCGAAATGGTCGGTACCTGTGCCATCGATGCGGCCGTGGGCCTGTCCCAGCCGTTCTACAACTATCACATCGGCAAGGTGGTCCACTCTTCCCCCAAGCTCGGCATCTACAACGTGGTCGAGACGCTCACCCTGTCCAATGACTACACAGGCAATTCCGAACTCTGCACCCTGTTTCTGCGTGAATGCGCCCGCGAGGGGCTCAACGGCCGCCTGCTCTCCAAGCACCGTTTCCTGTTCATGGCCGAGCACCCGGAATTATTCGACGATACCGTCTTTGCCGAGATGCGTGGCGTCTCCGATGGCAATGGTCACAGCCCCTTCTACGAGTGGCTGCAAAAGCATTTCTTCTCGATGGATTTTCCCACCGTCGACTATCTCACCGGCATCGGCAAGAAGCGCTTCATCGCCGAGCTGATGCCCAAGTACCCCATCTACGTCAACCTGCTGAGCAACGAGGCGCGCGCCGTCATCGGCCAGACCCACGAGAAGACCCGCCCGGCCATCAAGATGCTGCAGGATGAAGGCTTCGTGAACCGGGGCTATGTCGACATCTTCGATGCCGGCCCTACAGTCGAGTGTGACGTGAAGAATATCCGCAGCGTGCGCCGCAGCCAGAAGTTGCGGGTGCTGATCGGCGAACCCATAGGTGGCAAGATCCACCTGGTCTGCAATGCCCGCTACGAGCACTACCGTGCCTGCTACGGCAATATCCGGGTCGATCTGGACAAGCACGAGGCCATCATTCCGCCCAAGATGGCGACGGCACTCAAGGTGCAAGATGGCGACATGGTACGGGCCGTCGATCTCGATTGAGCCGTATTGGCAGTAAAACCGCATATGAAACAGGCAGCCAAGGCTGCTTGCGAACCACAGGGAGTGAATGGATGAGCCAGTTAGTACAACTGATAGACGGTCAATGGCTTGCCGGTGAAGGCAAGCCATTCGAGTCAAGGGATCCGGCGAAGAACGAGGTGATCTGGCAAGGGGGCGCCGCCAGCGCCGCCCAGGTGGATGCCGCCGTCAAGGCCGCCCGCAGCGCCTTCTACCATTGGTCTGATATGAGCCTGGAGGCGCGTCTTGCCATAGTGCGCCGTTACGCCGAGCTGCTCGGCGAGCACAAGGAGGCGCTGGCGCTCACCATAGCCCGCGAAACCGGCAAACCGCTGTGGGAGACCCGCACCGAAGTGGCCGCCATGCAGGGCAAGATCGCCATCTCCATCCGCGCCCATGACGAGCGCACCGGCACGGTCGAAAACCCCATGCCGGGCGCCAAGGCGTTCGTGCGCCACAAGCCCCACGGCGTGGTCGCCGTGTTCGGCCCCTACAACTTCCCGGGCCATCTGCCAAACGGTCACATAGTGCCTGCGCTGATCGCCGGCAATTCCGTGGTGTTCAAGCCTTCCGAACTGACCCCCATGGTGGCCGAGGCCATGCTGAAGATCTGGCAGGAGGCGGGGCTGCCCAAGGGCGTGCTCAACCTGGTGCAGGGCGAGGTGGAAACCGGCAAGGCGCTGGCGGGCAACCCGGATATCGACGGTCTCTTCTTCACCGGTTCGTCCCGTACCGGCCACTTCCTGCATCAGCAGTTTGCCGGTCAGCCCGGCAAGATCCTGGCGCTGGAGATGGGCGGCAACAACCCGCTCATCGTCAAGGATGTGAGCGATATCGACGGCGCAGTTCACGCCATAGTCCAGTCCGCCTTCATCACCTCAGGCCAGCGCTGCACCTGCTCGCGCCGTCTGTTTGTCGAGCGCGGCGCCCGGGGCGATGCCCTGGTCAAGCGTCTGGTGGCGGTGGTCGGCCAGATCAGGGTCGGTCTCTATGACGCCGCCGAACAACCCTTTATGGGCGCCATGATCAGCGAGCGAGCTGCGCTCGGCATGGTTGAGGCGCAAGCCAAGCTGCAAGGGCTGGGTGGCGAGAGTTTGCTCTCCCTCAAGCACCTGGAAGCGGGCACCGGTTTCGTCTCCCCGGGCATCATTGACGTGACCGCGGTTGGTACGCTGCCGGACGAAGAGTACTTCGGCCCGCTGCTGCAGCTGATTCGCTACGACGACTTCGATGCCGCCATCGACCAGGGCAACGCCACCAGCTTCGGCCTCTCGGCCGGCCTGCTGGGTGACAGCGAGGCGGACTGGCAGCACTTTTTCAAGCGGATCCGCGCCGGTATCGTCAACTGGAACAAGCCCATCACGGGCGCCTCCAGCGCCGCGCCGTTCGGCGGCATAGGTGCCTCCGGCAACCACAGGGCGAGCGCCTACTACGCTGCCGACTACTGTGCGTACCCGGTGGCTTCCGTCGAAGACAGCAAGGCTGCCATGCCGGATCAGCTGTCTCCGGGTTTGACCTTTTAACAAGGAAGAGGCCGGCAGCAAGGCCGCCACGGCTGACACTGTCCTCCTCTGCGCTGAGCGCTGATAACAAAAAATAAAAGGGGCACTGAACAGGTGCCCTTGTCTGTACCCGCAATCAAAGGAAAGAGAGATGCAAAAGGATATCGACACCCTGTTCGGTCACTTGTGGGATAACTACATTCAAGTCACCCCGAGTGCCCTCAAGGTCCACACCCTGCTGGGTGGCGGCGAGCCCATCGTCAACGATCACGTGGCGTTTCGCACCTACAACCTGCCCAAGCTGGGGCTGGAGAAGCTGGCCGCCCACTTCCTGGCACTCGGCTACGAGCAGAAGGGCGAGTACGTGTTCAAGGCCAAGAAGCTCTACGCCAAGCACTTCGAGCATCAAGATCCGGATGCCCCCAAGGTGTTCATCAGCGAGCTGAAGGTGGAAGTGCTCTCCGAGGCTGCCCAGGCCATCATTCACAAGCTGGCGGATCAGGTACCCGATCACCTGACCGATACCCAGGCATTCCTCTATACGGGCGCTCCCTGGCAGGTCTCCTGGGATGATTACCAGACCCTGCTGGCGGAAAGTGAGTACGCAGCCTGGATGGCGGCCTGGGGTTATCGTGCCAATCACTTCACGGTCAATATCAATCGCCTCAAGCAGTTCGATACCATCCAACAGGTCAACGCCGCCCTCAAGGCGGCCGGCTTCGTGCTCAACGGCGTGGGTGGCGAGGTGAAAGGAGACCCGCAGGTGATGCTGGAGCAATCCTCCACCATGGCCGACAAGGCGGATGTACCCTTCAGCGACGGCGTGCGCACCATTCCGAGCTGCTTCTACGAGTTCGCCCTGCGCTACCCGCAGGCCGATGGCGTACTCTACCCGGGCTTCGTCGAAGCCTCGGCCGACAAGATCTTCGAATCCACCAACGCCATGTAACGGCGATGGTTGGAAAAAACGCCCCGCGAGGGGCGTTTTTTATGGGTTTTACGCAGGCCTGACGTCCCCTTTACCCCGCCTTGACCCTGCTTTTCCTGATTTTTCGCTAGCATGAAACCGCCCGCTTGAGCGGGCCATCGCCGCCCTCCGGCGGTGGATGTCGCGCGTTATTCGGAGTCATGCCATGAAGAGTGTTCTGCCCCTGTTGTTATTCCTCGCCACTGCCACCGCCATGGCCGCCGATCAGGGCAGCCGCACCCCGCCCAAGCCGCCTCGCGAGATGTCGGCCGAGATGAAGGCGGCCTTTGAGAGCTGCAAGGAGAGTGGCAAACCGGGGGAGGCCGCGTTTGACAGCTGCATGGCCGAGCTGGGTTTTGCCAGACCGACGGGCGCCGCCCCTGGCGGTGACAAGGGGGAGGATGAGGTGACGGCAAACTGAGAGTGAGCTGGCTACCCATTCGGGGTGAGCCAGTTTGCAACCGCCGGTGTAGAGTGGGGGTCCAATGCCTCGGAGCCCGCCATGTCTCGCTATCACTTCTTCAAACAAGGTCAGTCATTTACCTATCTCGATACCTGGGCTGTCGGTTATGACGATGAGCGTCGCCAACTGGTCGAGCAGGGGTTTGTGACTGTCGTTGCCCCCTCTTTTGCCGATACCCCGGCCGAGGCGCTGACATTGTTGCAGGATCATGAGGCGCTGGAAGAGGAGCGCAGGGTGCACAATCCGTGGTACACAGTCGCCGGCATTCTCGGCCTGCTGGGGATGAGCTGATGGCCCTGTCTGGCAAGGGGGCCGGCGTTGCCACGCTGCTGCGCTGGTCTGTCTTGAAAGGGCCGCTCTGTCGCGGCCTGTTCAGCGCCCTGTTTATCTATCTGGCGTCCCTGCCAGAGGATCTCTATTTCATTTTCCATTGGGAGATGGCCCTGGGCCTCTTCCTGCTCGCCTTCCTTGGCGGACTCTGGCAGCAGTGGCGGGCGCGTCGCTAACCCGGTCTCACACCCGCTGCAGTTCGCCTTCGGTGGCCAGCAGGGTGGCCATACCGCCGGCCTTGCCTGCCTGAATGCCGATCTGGGTATCTTCGAACACCAGGCAGTTGGCGGGATTGGCGCCGAGCAGCTCGGCCACTTTCAGGAAGGTGTCGGGGTGGGGCTTGTGGTTGTCGATGTCATCGGCGCTGACCAGCACAGAGATATAGGCATCCAGACCGGTATTTTTCAAAATGCGCTGCGCATGATCCCGCGATGAGCCCGTGCCTATGCCCATGGGCACCTTGCCGTGGCAGCGCTTGACCAGCTCCCACATGGCGGGAAACACGCTGACCTTGTCGATATGCGCCAGATAGAGCGCCACCTTGCGTCGGGTGAAGGCATCCACATCGATCTCCAGCCCATGCTGCTCGGCCAGGATGGCGACTATCTTGCGGGTGGGAATGCCGCCGTATTCATTGAGCCGTGCCCGATCAAACGGCAGACCGAACTCGGCGCTGGTTGCCTCCCAGGCATCCAGATGCAGGGGCATGGAGTCCACCAGAGTGCCATCCATATCGAAAATCAGGGCGTCGTATTGATCAAACCGGAACTGCTCGGACATGGGGCTGCTTCCTCTTGGGGTGTGAACAGCCAGCCTATCAGAATGCAGGAGGCAGTGCCGCGACCGCCGTCATGGTTGCGGGCTGGCGGCGCCATGGCAGTGGTTTTGGCCATCGGCTGGTGATTTATGAGACAATAACAAGTTCTGCGCCGCAGATTCTGGCATTTCAAATTAGCGAGCCCCTATATGTCCCCAAAAACCATCTTCTCGAGCGTGGCCCTGGTGATCGCCCTGGGTTCACTGGAAAAGAGCATAGTCACCACCCCCTTGCCCATCATAGGCGCCGAGCTGAACGCCGGCGCCGCCCTCACCTGGGTGGTCACTGCCTACCTGCTGGCGGCCACCGCCGCCCTGCCCATTTACGGCAAGCTGAGCGACATGTTCGGCCGGGTGCGCATGCTCAACATCGGCATCGGCCTGTTTCTGGCCGGATCCGTGGCCTGCGGCCTGGCCCAGGATCTGCCGACCCTGCTGGCGGCCCGCGTGCTGCAAGGGCTGGGGGGCGGCGGCCTGATTGCGCTCGCCTTCACCGTCATCGCCGACAGCATACCGCCGCGGGAGGTGGGCAAGTATCAGGGCTACATCTCAGCCGTCTATGCGGTCTCCAGCATCGCCGGGCCCCTGCTCGGCGGCTACTTCACCGAACAGCTGAGCTGGCGCTGGATCTTCTGGATCAATCTGCCGCTCGGGGCGCTCGCGCTCTGGCTGGTGAACCGCAACCTGGGCCACCTCAATGTGCGCCGCCACAGTCGCTTCGACTGGAAGGGGGCGGCGCTGCTGATCACCGTCACCACGCTGAGCCTGCTGCTGCTCTCGCCCGAGACGGCGCTGCCCGCCATCTGGCTGGCGGCAGGACTGGCGATAGCCCTGCTGCTGCTGATCCTGGTGGAGCGGCGCGCCCATGACCCCATATTACCTGCCCATCTGGTCCGGCTGCCCGGCTATCTGGTGAGCGTGCTGCTGGCGCTGGCCTCCCAGCTGCTGATGTTTGCCGTGCTGGTCTATCTGCCGTTGCAGATGCAGTGGCAGAAGGGGATGGGAGCCAGCGAGAGCGGTCTCTACATGGTGATCTTCATGGTCTGCATCACGGCGGGAGCCTTCGTCGGCGGCAAGCTGATCGGCCGCACCGGTTACTACAAACGCTTCGTGGTGGTGGGCTTCGCCCTGTCGGCGCTGGCGCTGTGGCAGATCCATTTCGATGTCTGGGCCAATCTGGGGCTGGGCTTCGCCGGTCTGGGGCTGGGCCTGGTGCTGCCGGCGCTCTCCGTGGTGGTGCAAAATGCCCTGCCACGGGAAGATCGCGGCATCGGCATGTCCCTGTTCAACTTCGGCCGTGAGCTGGGGGGCGCGGTCGGGGTCGCCATCTGTTCCGTGCTGTTCCACTCCGCCCTGCCGGCGGGCACCAGCCACAACCTGGCCAGCCTGAGCCCGGCCGAGCTGGCTCCCGGTTTCAGTGCCACCTATATCGGCATGGCGCTGATCGCCACCGCGGCTTTCCTCATCACGCTGCTGGCGTTGAAACGCCACGAGCTGGCCAGCATCCACGCCTGAGCAACCGCTGGCATGCAATAGCAAGAGGGCTCCCCGCGGGGAGCCCTCTTCGTTATCCGGTTTCACTGGTCGCCGGCAGTTTGATCACTCCTGCGAGGGGGCCTCCTTGCCGGCGAGCTGGCTCAGCCAGGCGAAGCGGCGGTTTGCATCCAGCTCCGCCTCCCGGTAGAGCTGGGTGGCGATCTCCGGCAGCTGGCGCTCCAGCCGCTTGAAGCGGGGCTCCTGCTGCAGGGTCTCGGTCAGCGAGGCGTTTGGCGCCCTAGAGTCCAGCGCAAGCGGTGCCTTGCCCTCCTCGCTGCGACGGGGGTCGTAGCGGTAGAGCGGCCAGAAGCCGGTGGCGGTCAGCTGCTTCATCTGTTCGTGGCTCTGGGCCAGATCGTAGCCGTGCTCCTCGCAGGGGCTGTAGGCGATGATGAGCGATGGGCCCGGATAGGCTTCCGCTTCCTGAATGGCCTTCACCGTCTGGTTCATCTGGGCGCCGAGGGAGATCTGCGCCACATAGACGTGGCCATACATCATGATGCTGGCACCGAGATCCTTGCGCCCCTTGCGCTTGCCCTGCTCGCCAAACTTGGTGATGGCGCCGAGCGGCGTCGCCTTGGACTGCTGGCCGCCGGTGTTGGAGTAGCACTGGGTGTCGAGCACCAGCACATTGATGTTCTCCCCCAGACTCAGCACGTGGTCGAGCCCGCCGAAACCGATGTCATAGGCCCAGCCATCGCCGCCGATGAGCCAGACCGACTTGTCCACCAGGTGATCCGCATCCTTCGCCAACTCAGCCGCGCCAGGCTCGGTGCGACCCTGCAGCAGGCTGCGCAGCTGCTCAATGTGGGCGCGCTGCTCGGAGACCGGCAGGCTGGCGTCTTGCAGCCCCTGTTGCAGCTCGGCCGGAACGGCGTCCCCCAGACCGGTCAACAGGCGGCGTACCCGCTCACGGTGCTGATCCACGGTGAGCCTGAAGCCCAAGCCAAATTCGGCGTTGTCTTCGAACAAGGAGTTGGCCCAGGCTGGGCCACGGCCCTCGGCGTTGGTGGTGTAGGGGGTGGTGGGCAGGTTGCCGCCATAGATGGAGGAGCAGCCGGTGGCGTTGGCGATCAGCAGCCTGTCCCCGTAGAGCTGGGTCAGCAGCTTGATGTAGGGAGTCTCGCCGCAGCCGGAGCAGGCGCCCGAGTATTCGAACAGCGGCGAGATGAGCTGGGAGGTGCGAATGTCGATGCGCTCCAGCTGCTCGGCCGTGCGCTCGGGCAAGTCCAGGAAGAAGTCGTAGTTCGCCTTCTGGGCATCGAGATGGTCGAGCCTGGACGCCATGTTGATCGCCTTGCGGCTCGGATCGGTGCGATCCTTGGCCGGGCAGACCTCGACGCAGAGGTTGCAGCCGGTGCAATCCTCAGGCGCCACCTGCAGCACATATTGCTGGCCGCGCATGTCGCGGGCTTTCACATCCAGCGCATCCAGGGTCGCGGGGGCACCCTCGAGCGCGTCCTTGTCCACCACCTTGGCGCGGATGGCCGAGTGCGGGCAGGCGGCCACACAGTAGTTGCACTGGGTGCAGAGATCCGCCTGCCAGATCGGCACCTCCTTGGCGATGTTGCGCTTCTCCCAACGGGTGGTGCCCACCGGCCAGGTGCCGTCCGGCGGGAAGGCGGAGACCGGCAGGCTGTCGCCGAGCCCCGCCAGCATGGCGGCGGTGACGGTCTGGACGAAGTCGGGGGCCTTGGCGGACACCACGGGGGGGCGCTGGTGGCTGGAGTGGTCAAGCGCCTGCAGCGGCACCGGGATCAGCGCCTCGCAGGTGGCGGCCAGCGCCTGCCAGTTGCGCTCGACCAGCTCGGCGCTCTTGTTGCCGTAGCTAGCTGCGATGGCCTGCTTGAGCAACTCGGTGGCCTCTGCCGGCGGTATGATGGCGGTGAGCTGGAAGAAGGCCATCTGCATCACGGTATTGATGCGGCTGCCGAGCTGGCACTCCCGGGCAATTTTGGCGGCGTTGATGGTGTAGAGGCGGGCGCGCTTCTCGTGCAGCACCTGTTGCACCTCTTGCGGCAGTCGCTGCCAGATCTGATCGGCGTCGTAGGGGCTGTTGAGCAGGAAGATGCCGTTCGGCTTGAGTCGCTCCGCCATCTGGTACATGTCGATGAACTGCCACTGGTGGCAGCCGATGAAGTCCGCCTCGTCCACCAGGTAGGCCGACTGTACCGGCCGTTCATTCACCCTCAGGTGGGAGACGGTGAGGCCGCCCGCCTTCTTGGAGTCGTAGACGAAATAGCCCTGGGGATAGAGCTCTGTGTGGTTGCCGAGGATCTTGATGCTGTTCTTGGCCGCCGAGACGGTGCCGTCGCTGCCAAGGCCGTAGAATAGTGCCTCCAGCTTGCTCTGGCTTGGATAATCCAACGTCGGCAGCGGCAGGGAGAGGCCGGTGACGTCGTCGAAGATGCCGACGGTGAAGCGCGGCCTTGGGTTGTCCAGCATCAGCTCATCGAAGATGGCCTGCACACAGGCCGGATTGAACTCCTTGGAGGAGAGGCCGTAGCGACCGCCGATGACCCGCGGCAGGTTGGCACGCTCGCCCCGGCTGACCGCCTCGGCCAGCGCGCTCATCACGTCCAGATAGAGCGGCTCGGCATGGGCACCCGGCTCCTTGGTGCGATCCAGCACCGCAATCTTGCGGGCACTCTCGGGAATGACAGCCAGCAGATGCGAGGCTGAGAAGGGACGGTAGAGGCGCACCTTCACCAGCCCCACCTTCTCCCCTTGCTCAGTCAGCCGCGCTATCACTTCCTCACAGGTGCCGATGGCGGACCCCATCAGCACCAGCACCCGCTCGGCCTCCGGGTGACCCAGATATTCGAACGGCTGGTAGTGACGGCCGGTCTGTTCACCGAAGGCTTGCATCGCCTCGCTCACGTGACGGTAGGCGTCGTCATACCAGGGGTTGGTGGCCTCCCGGCACTGGAAATAGGTGTCCGGGTTGGCGGCGGTGCCGCGAATGACGGGGTGATCCGGGCTCAGGGCGCGCTCGCGGTGGGCACGGATGGCCGCCTCCGGCAGCAGGGCACGCAGGGTATCGTCCGCCAGCGGCACTATTTTGGCTATCTCGTGGGAGGTACGAAAGCCATCGAAGAAGTGGATAAAGGGCAGCCGGCTGTTGAGGCTGGCCACCTGGGAGATCAGGGCAAAATCCTGGGCCTCCTGTACGTTGCTGGCGCAGAGCATGGCGCAGCCAGTTTGGCGCACCGCCATCACGTCCGAGTGATCGCCGAAGATGGACAAGGCATGGGTCGCGACGGTACGCGCCGCCACGTGGAGCACGAAGGGAATGAGCTGACCCGCCAACTTGTAGAGGTTGGGGATCATCAGCAGCAGGCCCTGGGATGAGGTAAAGGAGGTCGCCAGTGCGCCTGTCTGCAAGGCGCCGTGGACGGTGGCGATGGCCCCGCCCTCCGACTGCATCTCGACCACGCGAGGCACGTCGCCCCACAGGTTCAGGCCCCGATCGCTCGACCAGGCCGACGCCTGCTCCGCCATGCTGGAGCTGGGGGTGATGGGGTAGATGGCGATGACTTCGCTGGTGCGGTACGCCACTGAGGCGACCGCGTTGTTACCGTCTGTGGTGATCATGAGTTGTCCACTTGCTATGCCAGTTTGAAGGCCGGTTGCAGGCAACCGGCCATGGATAGGTCGCAGGCATAGTAAGAGGGTTGGAGAGAAGGCATCAAACGGGATAAATAATCAGTGAATACATCTTTTATTCATTGTCCGCACCCTGAACGCAATGGGATCTATTTGCCTCAGCGCATTTGGCGGTGGATATGAGCAAGCTGAAATGCGCTTTTTACGTCAGATAAATCAATAGATTAAGATACTTCATCGCGAGAGCTGAGCCTGGTATGAGGGCCAGCGAGTATGGTGTGAGTGGGAAGCGTGCGGGCTGGCAGTGCCGGCACAGTGAGATATGGGGCCGCCGATCCTGGCGGATGGGCGGCCCGTGTACGGGATGGGCGTGGGCCCGAAGTACGCGCTCCCTTTTTCAGCCGGCGGGCTTGACGGGGCGCAGCAGCGCAATGGCGCTGCCGAACAGCAGCATGGCCAGCAGCGCCATGGCCAGAGGCCCGGCACTGTAGGCGAACCCGGCGACGGCGGACCAGAGCGCGACCCCGAGGTGCATCATGGTCATCGCCAGCGACATCAGCATGCCTCTGTGAGCGCTGGAGAGCTGCGCAATATAGCCCTGCAGTGCCGGCGAGCCTATGCCGCCCGCCAGCGCCCACAGCAGCAGTATCGGCAGCATGAGTTGCCCGGCCGGAGAGAGATAGAAGCAGACGCTGACCAGCAGGCAGACCATCAAGGCCAGGCGCATCAGGGTACGCCCGCTTTCGACCCGGCCAGAGAGGCGGGGCATCAGCAGGTTGCCGACGACGCTGATGATGCCAAGCAGGGCGTACAAGCCCCCCACGGACCCGATGGACCACTCCTGGGCATCGCGCAGGTGCTGACCGACGAGATTGAACAGACCTATGCCGCCGCCAAGGCCCAGGCACATGGCCAGCAGGGCCCCGACCGCGCCCGGGATGGCCAGCAGGCGGGGGTCCTTGTCCTCCTGATGCGCAGCCGATTTTTCTGCCGGATCTTGACCTGCGGGCAGCAAGGTCAGCGCCGCCGCCACCCCCCAGGCGCACACGCCGAGCAGGATGAAGGCAGCCCGCCAGGAGAGCCATTGGGTCAGCAGAGCCCCGATGGCCGGGCTCGCTATCATGCCCAGGGTCAGGCCTGCCTGGACCCAGGCAATGCGCTTCATGGCGTCTGTCCCCGCGCTGTCTGCGGCCATGGCAAAGGCGATGGGCAGCATGCCGGCACTGGCGAGGCCGGTGAGCACCCGGCTTGCCAGCCCCCATTCAAAGCTCACCACCAGACCCGTGACCACAGAGGCGGCGCCAAACAGCAGGGTGGCAGGCAGCATCACCTTCATTCGGCCCAGACGATCCGAGAGGGTACCCAGCAAGGGGGCTATCATCGCCAGCGCCAGGCTGTAGGCCGTGATGAAGAGGGTCACGCGCTCGGGCTGAACCCCCAGCTCCCGGCCTATGGGCGCCAGTATGGGGCCCAGCATAAGTTCATCGGCACCCACCAGGAATGCAATCAAGAACAGTAATATTTTCAATAACATATCTTCTACCTTAACGATGCTCAATGTGGTCGGCGGCGGTGAGGGACGGGATCTCCACCACCCGATCCGGCCAGTGGGCGACGAACTCCCGTTCGTGGCAGACCAGCACCACGGTACCTGGATAGTCCTGCAATGCCTGTTGCAGGGCCGCTTTGACGCCGGCATCCAGGTGCGTGGTCGGTTCATCCAGCACCAGCAGGTTGCTGGGTTGCAGGGCCAGTCGGCACAGCTTGACTCTGGTCTGCTCGCCACCACTGAGGGAGGCAATCGGCTGCACGGCCTGCTTTCCCGTGATGCCAAACCGCGCCAGATGCTGCCGGGCCGCGTTGTCATCCACGCCCGGGCACACAGCTTTCACCAGATTGACAGGTGTGGCATCCGGGTAGCGCCAGCACAGCGCCTGCTCGAAATAACCGAGCTTGAGCGCCGGTGACAGGGCGAGCTGACCGGCCAGCGCGGGCAGTTCCCCCACCAGGGTTTTCAGCAGAGTGGACTTGCCTATGCCGTTGAACCCGGCAATCACCAGCTTGTCGCCACGGCTCAGGGTCAGCGAGATGGGCGCCAGCAAGGGGCCTTGATAGCCAATGACCAGTTTCGAGGCGGCGATCAGCTGCTGGCCATTGTGCGGGGCCGAGCGAAACGAGAAGGAGAGGGGCTTCTCCTGTCCCGGTGCGGCCAGCCTGTCTATGCGTGCCAGCTGCTTCTTGCGGCCATTGGCGATGCTGGCATTGACCCCGGCCCCATTTTTGTCGATGAACCGTTCCAGCTTGTCGATATGTCGCTGCTGCGCCAGATATTGCCTCCCGTGGGCGGCATCCTCGCTGGCTTTCTGGGCCATGGCCTTGTCGACATTGCCCTTGAACTTGCGGATTTTCTGCCTGTCTATGTCGCAAATGGCCGTGGCAATCCGGTTCAGGAAGGCCTGGTCGTGGGAGACCAGCATAAAGGCTCCCTTGAAGCCGCCCAGATAGTCCGCCAGCCAGTCGAGGTGACGGGTATCCAGATAATTGGTCGGCTCGTCCAGCAACAGGACATCCGGCGCGAGCAACAGCAGGCGGGCCAGCATGACCTTGTGCCTTTGTCCACCGCTCAATTCCCCCAGCCGGGTATGCATGCCCAATGGCGTGATCCCCAGGCCATCAGCCACCGCATCTATGTGGCTGTCGATCTGATAAAACGACCGGCTTTCCAGGCTGGCCTGAAGGGTGGCGGCGCGTGCTAGGTGGCGGGCTTGGGCACTTTTCGCCGGGCAGGCGTAGATGGCCATCATCTCGGCCTCCTGCCGGTAGAGATCCGCAAAGGCGGATTGCAGCTGATCGCGCACCCTGGTCTGCGGATCCATCTCGCCATGCTGATCCAGATAACCGAGGCGCACCGCGGGCTGCCAGAGGATGTCGCCTCCGTCGGGCAACAGCTCCGCCTGCAGCAGTTTCAGCAGGGTGCTTTTCCCCGCGCCGTTTTTGCCCGTGACGCCGATATGCTCACCGGCGAAGAGGGTGAAGTTGGCCTGCTGGTAGAGGGTCTTGTCACCCAGGTGACAAGTCAGGTTTTGAATGGTGAGTAAACTCATGGTGCTACATCCATAAAAAACGGGGGGCGGTACTTGGCGTACCGGCCCCCCGTTTCAAGCAATATTGAAACTTTGTCCTGAATATCAGAAACAAAAAGGCCGGCGATGAAGCATCTCGCCGGCCTGAGTCTCCTGTTTTCATCAGATGCGGGGCAGCCTCCCTGTGAGAGGGCATGCACGCAGCTGATGAAGATTCAGAAGAGGAATGGCTCCGGGCAACACTTCATCGTGTTAGTGCACGGAGCACAGCCTCCTGACAGAGCATTTGAACAGGATGTACAACATGGAAAAGCAGTCCAACAAAAATTCTGGTCGCAAAGTACACAGAACCCGCCTGCGAGTCAAATGACCGTCGGTTGAACATTTGACTCAAGCGCTCGCTACTCGTGGTGCAAGGTGATGCAATCCAGGCCACCGCTGCCCCTGAGCAGGGCCTCCGCCTGGTTCAATCCCTCCCTGTGGCTGCTCGCTTGCCTGCATCAGCCAGACGGCGGCCTGATAGGGGGCGAAGGTGGCCGTGGGTGCGTCCGGGTAGTTGCCCATCAGCAGGGTGGCTTCCTTTTCTACCAGCTCAAGCTGGGGCATGGGCAAGGTGCCCGCGGTGAGGTTGGCGAGCAGCAGCAGGGTGTGCCGCTCTCCGCTTGCCGGATCCTGCCAGTGGCGGCGGTAGCCGATGCGCTCGGGGTCTTCCCCATCCAGCAGCTCGAAGTCGCCGTGGCGAATGACGGGGTGGGCCTTGCGCAATTCAATCAGCTGGCGATAGCAGTGAAACGGCGAGTCGGGGCGGGCCAGCTGCTCGGCGGCATTTATCTCGATGTGGTTGTCGTTGAGCGCGATCCAGGGCTTGGCTGTGCTGAAGCCCGCGTGAGGGCCGGCATCCCACTGCATCGGGGTACGGGCATTGTCGCGGCCGATGGCATCCAGCCGTCGGCTCAGCTCGGCAGGAGCCAGATCCGGCTGGCTGGCACTGTAGTGGATGGCCTCCACATCGCGCAGCTCATCGGCTTGCCAGTGGCGGTTGGTCATGCCGAGCTCCTCTCCCTGATAGATGAAGGGGGTGCCCTGCATCATGTGCAGCACCAGGGCCCAGAGCTTGGCACTCGGCTCGCGCCACTTTGGCCTGTCGTCGCCAAAGCGGGAGACGGCGCGGGGCAGGTCGTGGTTATTGAGAAACAGGCTGTTCCAGCCCTGGCCGTGCAGCCCCTGCTGGTGGCGGACCATGGCCCGCTTGAAGGCGAGGGGGTCAAAATGCGATGCCCACTTGTCCTGCCCCAGCCCCAGGTGTTCGAAGTTGAACACCATGCTGAACTCGCTGCCATTCGGGTTCGAATAGTGCTGCATGTGGGCGAGATCCGCTCCCCAGGTCTCGCCGACCGTGACGATCCCCTTGTTGCCGAAGCTGGCGGCGTTGAGCTCGCGGATATAGTCGTGCAGGCGGGGGCCGTTGCTCATGGCAAGGGGCGACCAGGTCTTGCTCACCATGTCGATCACATCGAAGCGGAACCCCTTTATCCCCTTGGCCAGCCAGAAGTTGATCACCTCCGCCATTTCGGCGCGCACCGCCGGGTTGTCCCAGTCCAGATCGGCCTGGCTCATGTCGAAGTTGTGCAGATAGTAGCGATCAAGCGCCGGTACGTATTGCCAGCCGCTGCCGCCAAAGATGGACTCCACCGGGTGGGCATCGACAAAGGCCTGATCCCGAAACACGTAGTAGGCCTGATAATGGGGATCCCCCGCCAGCGCCTGCCTGAACCACGCGTGCTCGGTGGCGGTGTGGTTGGCGACTATGTCCATCATGATGCCGATGCCGTGAGCGGCCGCATCGCTGATCAGCTGTTCCATCTCGGCCAGGGTGCCGAAGGCGGGGTCTATGGCGCGGTAGTCCTCCACGTCATAGCCGTTGTCCCGCTTGGGGGAGCGATAGACAGGGGTGAGCCACAGCAGGTCGACCCCCAGAGTCGCCAGATAGTCCAGGCGCTGGCAGATGCCCTTGATGTCGCCCATGCCGTCGCCATCGCTGTCCTGAAAGCTCATGGGGTAGATCTGGTAAATCACACAGGTGTCGAGAGGGATCATGGCGCGGGTCGGCTGGGGAAGGGGTAACCCCATTCTAGGCGCTCCGGGTTGGCCTCAACAGGGCGGGGGAGTGGCTGAAAAGGGTTCCATAAGTGACTGATTGTCAAAAGTGAGGGGAGGGTCACAATACCGCCATCCTGTGCCGGGGCAGGGATGGCGGCGCCTTGGCGCAAGCGGCTTCGGGCGTGTTATTGGGCTGCCCTGGCCGGTTCGCCGTGCTGCTCCTGCTGGCGCTCAGCCTGGGCTTCCAGCTCCTTGCCGAGGAAGTAGTTCAGGAAGGTGCGGATCACCGCGATGATGGCGAGACGGATCAGCTCCTCCTTGCTCGGCGCCACTGTGGTGGCCAGTATGTCGGCGGCGAGCTGGAACTCCAGCGCCAGAATGAGCCAGCTGCCAAAACAGAGGCGGATACGGGGGAAACCGGGGGCGTGATCCCGGACTCGTGCCGCCAGCCAGAGCGTCTTGCCAAGCCCTATCACCACGCAGGCGATGGAGATGATCTCCAGCAGCAGCTGGAACAGCTCGACCCCGTGCATCATGCCCTCTTTCAGGCTCGCTATCTCAAACACGTTCGGCTTCTCCACGATTCAAAAGGAACACTATTAACATATTGCTCGGCCAGGGCCAAATCCGGTTCGGGTCATCAATCAGGCAATCAATTTGAATTCAATCACATAGAGTGGCGGCAGGGCGGGGTAGATGTCGCGGATCACCTGTTTGAGCTCAGGGAGGGTCATGTTCTCCTGGCGGGCGTGTTCCTCGCTCAGTTCATCGAAGGCGACCGCAGTGACAGAGATCACCTCTATGGCACCGAACGGCTGCTGCTCGGGATTGGTGAAGAGTGAGAGCCGATGGCCGGGCTGCCATTGGGCTTCGCTTTCGTCGCGTATGGTGATGGTCTTGCGGCCGGCTTGAATATCGGCCACGAAGCGGCTGAAGAAGGTGAACTCGGGATAGGTAGACATGGATGCTCCGATAGGGGTGAAGAGTGAATCGAGATTAAAGGTCGAGATAGGCGCGCAGCCTTGCCAGATCGGCGATGGTGGGGCCGTCAGCGCCCTCGCACACTATCCCCTGTTCGACCAGCTCCTTGAGGGCGCGGCGGTAGACGCGCTCCGTGGTGCCAAAGCGCGCCGCCTCGTGGGAGCGCTTGCGCGAGCCCAGCATGGGGGTACGCTGGCGCTCGCGCCACAGTTCAAAGGCGATGTTGTAGGCGATGGGGTGCAGCAGGCGGCTGGTGGTGATGTCCAGGGTATCCAGATAGTCGCTGGCCAGCGCCGAGGCGAAGAACAGGGTCAGCTCGGGTTCGGCCAGCAGCCGCTGGGCCAGCTTGTGCGCACAGATGACGCTGGCATCCAGCTCTGTCTCGGCCACCACGCTCCACTGCACCGGGGTGGCGCTGAAGAACTCCATCTCGCCGAAGATCTGGCGCTGGCACGCTATCTCCCCGAGCTGAAACAGGCGCCCCGAGTGCACGGCACTGTTGAGGGAGACCCGTCCCGTCGCCACCAGATAGAGGCATTCGCTCAGCTCCCCCTGACGCATGATGGGCTCGCCCGGCAGGTAGCGGCGCAGAAACAGGGTGCAGGCCTCCAGCGCCGCGGCAAAGCGCGGTTCGAGTGCGGCAAGTTCGGCGTGAAAGCGACCGAGGGGATAGGGTTGTTGCTGCATGAGAAACCCGCGCGGGGAAACGAGGGCCATGAGGCTAGCAAGAGCGCAGTCGGGATGCCAGCCCCGGCGCCTCTGAATGTGCCGGGCTTAACGTTTTGCCAGGGCCTTGCGGCCCCGGCAGACCCGGTCTATTGCGCCAGCGCATGGAGCGCGGCTGCGATGGCCAGCCGCTCGCCGGCCATCATGGCCGCCTCTGCGCTGGCGTAGTCGCTTACCCCCTGCTGCACGTCCTGCTCGAAGGCCACCACGTTGCAGAGCACGGCGGCCACCCGCACCTTGCGCAGCCGACCGACCGTGAGCAGGGAGGCCGTCTCCATGTCCGCCCCCAGCAGGCCGCGTTCGTGCCAGGAGCGGCACACCGCCTGCTCGTCATCCCGGTAGAAGCTGTCGTGGGAGCGCACCAGACCGTGCCAGTGAGGCTGGCCGCTGGCGGCGATATGGTCGAGCAGGGCGGCCTGCAGCCGAATGTCGGCGCAGGCGGGGTACTCGGGGGGCAGATAGGCCAGCGAGGCGCCATCGTGGCGCACGGCCCCCTCCACCACGATAAGATCCCCCAGCGCCATCTCATGCTGGAGGGCGCCGGCGGAGCCGACCCGGATGAGTGAGCGGGCACCCGCCTGCACCAGCTCCTCCAGCGCTATGACGGCGGAGGCGCCGCCGATGCCTGTGCTGCAGACGGTGACGGGCAGCCCCTGATGATGGCCGTTGATCAGGCGAAACTCCCGGTTCTGGCCGAGCGACTCGCACCCTTGCAGCTGACTGGCGATGCGATCGACCCGGGCCGGATCGCCGCACAGCACCACCCGCTCGGCAATCTGGTCCGGGCGGCATTGCAGATGGGGCAGCAGGCTCATGCGATCACTTCCTGCTGCGGACGTTTGGCGGCCAGCATCCAGAGGCGGGTGCCGTTGGCGGCGATGAACAGCAGGATCAGGTACTCCAGCGACATGGCGTAGACGCCCTGGGCTGCATAGACGCCGATGCTGATGATGTTGATGACCACCCAGAGGATCCAGTTCTCCACGTATTTGCGGGTCATCAGGATCTGGGCCACCACAGAGAGCACCGTCATGCTGGCATCCCAGAACGGGAAGGCGTCGGGGGAGGGCTCAGGGGTAGCCAGGCCGGCCCCGAACAGGTTGAGCAGGGCGACCGAGGTGCGTGCCAGGGTGGCGAACACGGGGTCGATAAACAGGGTCAGCAGGGCGATGGCCAGCACGCTCAGGGCGGCGGTCACCATCAGCTTGGACTTGCTCAGCCAGCGGATCTGCAGGCTGTCACCCTGCTCGTTGGCGGGGCGGGTCCAGGCGTACCAGCCGTAGACGTTGGCGCAGAAGAAGAACAGCTGCAGCATCAGCAGGCCGTAGAGCTGGATCTGGAAGAAGATGATGGCAAACAGGCTGACGTTGATGAGGCCGAACAGGTAGTTGATGGTCTTCTCCTGGCTGGCGAACCAGATGCAGGCCAGGCCGAACAGGGTGCCGATGGCTTCAATCCACGACATGGCGTAACCGCCGCCCAGCGGTATGGTCACCAGGGTGTGATTGATGCTGAACCACTCGAATATGCTCATTTTCGTTTCCTTTGAAAATTTGGAAGAAGGGGGTGATCGGAACGAGCCTATTCTAGGGGCTGCGCGGGGGCCAACGCAGGACTTTTGTCCGAGCCGGCCTGAGCCACATCAAAGAATGGATAAAGGGTGGTGGTAAAGGCTCGCCATTTTTTGCGGACCGCAGGGGGCCTCGATATGCGATGATGGCCCTTGCCCTTTATTGATATGTAACAAACCGGGGCAGAACAAGCTGTGGTCTGATGGAGTCCGCCATTTCACCCATTGTGCAGTGGCTGACATGAACGAAAGGAGCAAGTGTGAATTCCGAACTGATCTGGGTCCTCTGCATGCTGGTGGGCGCCATCTATCTGTTTATTACCAACAAGGTACGCATGGACGTAGTCGCCTTGTTGATCATCATATTGTTTGTGCTGAGCGGCACTCTGACCCTGCCGGAGGCGCTGGCGGGGTTCAGCGATCCCAACGTCATTCTGATCGCCGCCCTGTTCGTGGTGGGGGAGGGGCTGGTGCGCACCGGTATCGCCTATCAGGTGGGGGACATGCTGGTGAAGGTGGCGGGCAGCAGCGAGATCCGCATGCTGGTGCTGCTGATGGTGGCTGTCTCCCTGCTGGGGGCCGTGATGAGCAGCACAGGGGTGGTGGCCATCTTCATCCCTGTGGTGCTGAGCGTGGCGAACCGCATGGGGATCCCGGCTGGCCGCCTGATGATGCCGCTCGGCTTTGCCGGCCTTATCAGCGGCATGATGACGCTGGTGGCGACCCCGCCCAACATGGTGGTCAACAGTGAGCTGATGCGCCACGGCATCCATGGTTTCGGCTTCTTCGGCTTCACCCCCATGGGGCTGATTATCCTGGTGATGGGCATACTCTACATGCTGTTGATGCGGGGTTCCCTGGTGCGTGAAGGGGAGGAGGGCAAAGGCAAGCAGGCGGGGCGCAGCACAATGCGCGATCTCATTCGCGATTACCGGCTGGCCGGGCGCGCTCGCCGGCTGGCGATCCGGCCCGACTCCCCCCTGATAGGCCAGACCCTGGACGAGCTGCAACTGCGGGCCCGTTATGGTGCCAACGTCATCGGGGTGGAGCGCTGGCGCAAGTTTCGGCGGGTGATGGTGACCGTCTCCGGCGTCACCGAGTTCCAGGCCAAGGACGTGCTGCTGATCGACATGTCCGACCCCGAGGTGGATGTGCGAGAGTTCTGCAGCGAGGCGCGGCTCGAGCCCATGATACTGCGCGGGGAATACTTCTCCGATCAGGCGCGGGAGGTGGGCATGGCCGAGGTGTCGCTCATCCCCGAATCCCGCCTGCTCGGCAAGAGCATTCGCGAGGTGGCCTTTCGCTCCCACTACGGTCTGAGCGTGGTGGGGATCCGCCGCAACGGCGAGGCGCTGACCGGCAAGCTGGTGGATGACCCCTTGCAGATGGGCGACTCCCTGCTGGTGGTGGGCAACTGGAGCCTGATCCGCCTGCTGCAGACCCACAGCCGCGACTTCCTGCTGCTGGGCCTGCCCGCCGAGGTGGACGAGATGGCACCGGCTCGCAGCCAGGCCATCCACGCCCTTATCTGTCTCGGGGTCATGGTGGTGCTGATGGTGACGGATCCCGTGCCCAACGTCATCGCGGCGCTGGTGGCCTGCCTGTTGATGGGCAAGTTCCGCTGCATCGACATGGAGAGTGCCTACAAGTCCATCCACTGGCCCACCCTGATCCTGATCGTCGGCATGCTGCCCTTTGCCCTGGCGCTGCAGAAGACCGGTGGGGTGGACCTGATTGTCGGCGGTCTGATCGCGGCCGTCGGTGAGATGGGCCCTCGCGTGATGCTGGCCAGCCTGTTCGCCCTGTGCGCCCTGATCGGGCTCTTCATCTCCAATACCGCGACGGCTGTGCTGATGGCACCCATTGCGCTGGGAACGGCCCAGCAGATGGGGATCTCCCCCTATCCCTTTGCCATGACCATCGCCATCGCGGCCTCGGCGGCCTTCATGACGCCGGTCTCGTCACCGGTCAATACCCTGGTGCTCGGGCCCGGCAACTACAAGTTCGTGGATTTCGTACGCATCGGCGTGCCCTTCACCCTGCTGGTGATGGTGGTGAGCGTGATCGCCATCCCCTGGTTCTTCCCGTTCTGACCGGGTTGATCCAGGGAAAAGAGAGACAAGCGGCCTGAGGGCCGCTTTTTTGTCGCTCCGCATGAGCTCGGGTGGCAGCAGAGCGAGGGGGGAGCGAGGCAGAGACAGGATGGCAAGGGGAGAGGGCGAAAAACGGGCACAAAAAAACCAGCCTGAGCTGGTCTGTTTGGTACTGCTATTAATGGTGCGGAAGGAGAGACTCGAACTCTCACGCCTAGGGCGCCAGAACCTAAATCTGGTGCGTCTACCAATTTCGCCACTTCCGCAATATTAATGGTGGCTATGACGGGATTCGAACCTGTGACCCTCGCATTATGAGTGCGATGCTCTAACCAACTGAGCTACATAGCCGTCTTGTCACCAATGTCATTGCTGACAAGTCAAAAATGGCTGGGTACTAGGGTTTGGACCTAGGCACGTTGACGAGATCGAAATCTCTCACGCTTACCACAGCAAATCATCGACAGGTCGATGACGGGTAAAAATGGCTGGGGTACTAGGATTCGAACCTAGGGATGGCGAGATCAAAACCCGCTGCCTTACCGCTTGGCGATACCCCAACAGTGCTCTTCAACAGCCATGTGACTGGTCAAAGAACTTTTAAAAATGGCTGTGGCACTAGGATACGAACCTAGGAACGTTGACGAGATAAAAACCTCTTACGTTCACCACAGCTATCACCGACGAGGTCGATGAAAGGCAATAATGGCTGGGGTACTAGGATTCGAACCTAGGGATGGCGAGATCAAAACCCGCTGCCTTACCGCTTGGCGATACCCCAACAGCGCTCCTCGACAGTCATGTGACTGGTCAAAGAACTTTTAAAAATGGCTGGGGTACTAGGATTCGAACCTAGGGATGGCGAGATCAAAACCCGCTGCCTTACCGCTTGGCGATACCCCAACTGAACAATTAATGGTGGCTATGACGGGATTCGAACCTGTGACCCTCGCATTATGAGTGCGATGCTCTAACCAACTGAGCTACATAGCCAACCGTGCTTCCAGTGAGTCGTTGCCTCGTCACTGTGCGGGCCGAATTATGCGTATCTGGCTCTGGGGCGTCAACCCTTTTTTTGCCAGAAAAACCGAATTTGGGTGCGTTTGGCGAGTTATTGGTCGCTGTCGTGCAAAAGCCCAACAATCTGGTTTTTTTTACGACATTTGCCGGAAGATACGGCGTTATGCCAGATAAAAGAGAGGCCAGCAAATGCTGGCCTCTCATGGGATTAGACGTTGAACAGGAAGTTCATGATATCGCCATCTTTGACGATGTAGTCTTTCCCTTCGGCGCGCATCTTGCCTGCTTCCTTGGCGCCTTGCTCACCCTTGTAGGTGATAAAGTCTTCGAAGGCGATGGTTTGGGCGCGAATAAAGCCTTTTTCAAAGTCGGTGTGGATCTTGCCCGCCGCTTGCGGTGCTGTGGCGCCGACCGGAATGGTCCAGGCACGCACTTCCTTCACGCCGGCGGTGAAATAGGTCTGCAGCTTGAGCAGCTCGTAACCTGAGCGGATCACCCGGTTCAGGCCCGGCTCTTCGATGCCAAGATCTGCCATGAATTCTGCGCGATCGTCGTCGTCCAGCTCGGCGATGTCAGATTCGATGGCGCAGCAGACCACCACCACAACCGCGTTCTCGGTAGCGGCGATTTCACGCACCTTGTCGAGGAAGGGGTTGTTCTCGAAACCGTCTTCCGCCACGTTGGCGATGTACATGGTGGGCTTGAGGGTCAGGAAGTTGAGGTGGCTCACGGCGGCCAGCTCATCCTTGTCCAGCTTCATGCCACGGATCATCTGGCCGTTTTCCAGGGCGATCCGGATCTTCTCCAGGGTTTCCACTTCCAGCTTGGCATCCTTGTCGCCGCCCTTGGCGCGCTTGGACTGGCGGTGAATGGCGCGCTCGCAGGCGTCCAGATCCGACAGGGCCAGTTCGGTGTTGATCACCTCGATGTCGTCGGCCGGAGAGACCTTGCCGGCAACGTGAATGATGTTCTCGTCCTCGAAGCAGCGCACCACGTGGCCTATGGCTTCGGTTTCACGGATGTTGGCCAGGAACTGGTTACCCAGACCTTCGCCCTTGGAGGCACCGGCAACCAGACCGGCGATGTCCACGAATTCCATGGTGGTCGGCACGATACGCTGGGGATTGATGATGGCCGCCAGCTGGTCGAGACGCGGATCCGGCATGGGAACCACACCCGTGTTCGGCTCAATGGTGCAGAACGGGAAGTTGGCGGCTTCGATGCCGGCCTTGGTCAGCGCATTGAACAGGGTGGATTTACCTACATTGGGCAGGCCCACGATACCGCATTTAAAACCCATGGATTGTTACCTTATTGATGGATGCTGTTGAGGGCCGCTTAACCTGTTCACGCTCTTACTGCGAGGCCGTGATCAAGGCTCATGTGCTGCTCGGAATCCTCACGTATGCCTATACGCTCCGGTTCCTGCGCTGCGCTTCACCTTGCTGACGACCTCTCGTCACAGTGCGTGGACAGGTTCTTGGGCGACCCTGTCATATTGTGCGAGCCTGACGCGTGTCAGGCATCTGTATTCAGACTTTTTCGGCCTTGAAGCTGTGCAAGCGATTCATGGCCTTGGTCATGTCTTGCTTGAACAGGATATCGGTGGCGCGCAGGGACTCATCCAATGCGGCCTCGATCAGGCTCTGTTCACTGCTTGGGGCCTTGGTCAGGACGAATCCGGCCACCAGCTCCTTGGCGCCGGGATGGCCTATCCCGAGGCGCAGCCGGAAGAAGTTATTGTTGTTGCCCATCCTGGTGATGATGTCTTTGAGGCCATTATGACCACCGTGACCACCACCTTGCTTGAACTTGGCGATGCCGGGGGGCAGGTCCAGTTCATCGTGGGCCACCAGCATGGCTTCCGGTTCTATCTGATAGAAACGGGCCAGCGCCGCCACGGCCTTGCCGGAGAGATTCATGTAGGTGTTCGGGATGAGCAGACGCACATCCTGACCTTCCACCTGAATGCGGGCCGTGTGGCCGAAGAACTTGGGCTCTTCGCGCAGGCTGACATTGTGCCAGCGAGCCAGCTGCTCCACATACCAGGCGCCCGCGTTATGGCGGGTCTTGGCGTATTCGGGGCCGGGATTGCCCAGTCCCACGATCAGTTTGATTTGGCTTGTCACGCTTGATGTCTTCACTCGCTACTTGCAATGGGCAGACTGCCCAAGGCAATGGGACGCAATATTCTAGCCGCCGACTGGCGATCACTCAACCAAAGCTCGGCAACCGTGAGGGAATAACCGCTGATCGGGTTGCCAATGGCAGCAAAACGGGCCCCTTGTCGAGGCCCGTGCAGGTCGGTGTTGGCTGGGTTGGCGGCTTATTTGGCCCGCAGCAGCGTGACCGTCTCTTCCGTCAATGCGGTCAGGGTCGGCCGCTGCTCTCGCACGTATTGTACGAAGGAGGCGGCGTCAGTGCCGCAGTTGACGCCGCTGGCCTTGCAGTCGAGTTGCTGACCCGGCGCATAGCGGGCGCTCAGCTGATCGCCGCTTTGCTCCACCTTCTCGATGGGGAAGCCGGTCAGCTTGCCATCCACCCAGGCGAGATCCAGCCGCTCGGCCTGCTGGCGCTGGGCGCGGGCGAGTGCCTGCCAGCCGTCATTGCCATTGGCACTGTAGGCGTTCATCACCACCCGGTAGCGCTGGTCATCGACCAGATCCTGCCACTGCCCTTCGGTGCTCTGCCATTGCAGTCGGGTCAGCTCGCCACGCTTGCCCGGCACGGTTTCGGTGAAGGTGTAACGCAGGTGGCCGCCGTAGGGGAACTTGCCGGCGTGAGCGCTGGCAGGCAGGGTGGCCGTGATGGTCTCGGTCAGCAGGGCGCGTACCTCGGCACCGGTCAGGGTCAGCACGGAGAGCTGATTCTTGAACGGCAGCAGGGTGAGCGCCGCGTCCCCTTCGCGCAACTCGCCGGCGGGCAGATCGGCGCGCACGCCTCCCACCGCCAGCAGGGCGAAGTGGACAGGGCCGCCGGTCAGGGCCTGCACCGCCGGGGTGTTGGCCCAGTAGTATTGGCCTTCGGCCACCAGGGGGGCGACGTCGGAGCCGTGGCTGTCGCTGCCGTTGTCGCCGGGGCGGCGGGCATTTTGCAGCGCCGCCGGCAGGGTGGCGATGACGGGCCCGAACGCCTGCTCCAGCGCCGGCTTGTAGTGGCTGTCGATGATGCCGCGCAGACGCGGGTCTTCATCCACAGTCACCAGGTTGGGCTGGGCATCGATGAACTTGCCCGCCTGCTTGCCCCGCGTCTCATCCAGCACCTGCTTGCGGGCAGGATCGGCGAAGAAGTCGCGGCTGGCCAGCAGCTGGTTCTGGCCCTTGCAGGCGATGACCCGGCCCTGGCCGTCGAAGCTGACCCGGGCCAGGCCGATGGCCTGGGCGTAGGAGCCCGCCTGCACCACGCAGGTCAGGCCGACGCCGTCCGGATTGGTGACCAGCTGGGCGTATTCGCCTGTCTTGCCCCAGCCGATATTGCTGAAGTCGCCGAGCAGGCTGTGGGAGTGGCCGCCGACGATGGCATCTATGCCGTTCACCTCGGCCGCCAGCGCGAGATCCCGCTGGTTGCCGATATGGGTCAGGGCGATGACGTGGTGGATCCCCTTCTGGCGCAGCAGATCCACGGTCGCCTGGGCCGAGGCGACCTCCTTGCCAAAGCGCAGCTTGCCGACGTTGGGGGAGATGTTGGCCATGTCTTCCAGCACCAGCCCCATCACGGCGACCAGCTGCTTGCCCTGGGGCAGGTTGTTGAGATCGGTGACCGGGCTCTTCCGGTTGCCTTCGAAGGCATAGACCACGAACGGCTTGAGGTTGGTGGCGTGGCGCAGATCCGGGTCGTCACGGGTGTCCAGGTTGGCGGCCAGCACAGGGAAGTTGACCCCCTGGATGAAGCGGGCCAGCTTGTGGTTGTCGAGATCGAATTCGTGATTGCCCAGGGCCATGGCATCGAGCCCGAACTGGCTCAGCAGCTCGGCATTGGCCATCCCCTCGTTGAGCTTGAAGTAGCCGCTGCCCTGCCAGGCATCGCCACCGTGCAGCAGCAAGAGCGGCTGGTTCTTGGCCAGCGCCTCGGCCTGAAAGGATTTCGCCATGGTGAGCAGGCGCGGATAGCCGCCGAAGCGGGTGTAGAGGGTGTCGGTTTCCCCCTGCTTGCCAAAGATGGGCCCCTTCAGCTCGGCGTTGACCGGGTCAAACTGGGAGTGGGTGTCGTTCATGTGCGCCAGGGTCAGCACGAAGGGCTGGTTTTCTTTGCCGGGCTGACAGGCGAACAGGAAGCTGCAGAGGACGAGGAGCAGCAGCGGGCGCAAGCGATTCATGGATCTATCCTTAACCTGCCGGGGCAGGGCAATACCGGGTGTAACTGGGCTAAAAAGACAAAAACCGCCAGCTGGCGGTTTTTGTCACAACGGCGTCTATCAATGCTCAAACATGGCAGAGATGGACTCTTCGTTGCTGATACGACGAATGGCTTCCGCCAGTACGGTTGACAGGGTCAGCTGCTTGACCTTGTCGACCGCCTTCATCTCCGCGGTGAGCGGGATGGAGTCGGTGATGATCAGCTCGTCGATGACCGAGTTCTTGATGTTTTCCACGGCGGAACCGGAGAAGACCGGGTGAGTGGCGTAGGCGAATACACGCTTGGCGCCGCGCTCTTTCAGGGCTTCCGCGGCTTTGCACAGGGTGCCGCCGGTGTCGATCATGTCGTCGACGATAATGCAGTCGCGGCCGGCTACGTCACCGATCAGGTGCATGACCTGGGAGACGTTCGGGCGGGGACGACGCTTGTCGATGATGGCGATGTCGGTATCGTCCAGCAGCTTGGCGATGGCACGGGCACGCACCACGCCGCCGATGTCCGGCGACACAACCACGGGGGATTCGAGGTTCTTGGACTGCATGTCTTCCAGCAGCACAGGGCTGCCGAACACGTTGTCGACCGGGACATCGAAGAAGCCCTGGATCTGCTCGGCATGCAGGTCAACGGTCAGCACACGGTCCACACCCACGCTGGAGAGGAAGTCGGCGACAACCTTGGCGGTGATGGGTACACGGGCGGAGCGGACGCGGCGGTCCTGACGGGCATAACCAAAGTAGGGGATAACGGCAGTAATACGGCCAGCTGAAGCACGACGCAGAGCATCCACCATGACGATCAATTCCATCAAATTGTCGTTGGTCGGGGCACAGGTGGATTGAATGATGAAGATATCGCCACCGCGTACATTCTCATTGATCTGTACGCTGATCTCGCCGTCGCTAAAGCGACCTACGGCAGCATTGCCGAGTTTGATAAACAGGCGATCTGCGATCTTCTGGGCTAGTTCCGGCGTTGCGTTACCAGCAAACAGCTTCATGTCAGGCACGGTTTGAAACCTCGGGGTTGCATCCAGTATGTGGGGGAGTCTGATTCAGACCCGTATCGTTTTGGGGCAAACGATTTATCAAGTTGACGGGTCAGGCCACTATAGGCTGCTTTCAGGCTAGGTGCATATCGTTACATGTTTCAAATCGGATGGCTGTCGCGTTTGCAGGCAGCCGTCATCCAGGAGATCGATGACCTCTTTGCGAGTGACAAGGGGACGATAATGGTTGCAGACGGGCTTGACGAGATTGCGCTCTGTCAAGATCCTCTGCGGCCGGTTTACCGACACACCCGTGTCAATCACCAAGATAATGGCTGGGGTACTAGGATTCGAACCTAGGAATGGCGAGATCAAAACCCGCTGCCTTACCGCTTGGCGATACCCCAATCACTGATTTGTTGCAATGTCACGAACAGTGGTGATATGTTCTCGCCCTTGGCGACAAACCCATCCCATCTCTTCGGCACTTTTGCCAACACTTCCCGAGCAGCCTCTTCGTCTTCAAATTGAGCAAAGACGCAGGCTCCTGTGCCCGTCATTCTTGACGGCGCGTATTCTAGCAACCAGCCGAGCGCATTGGCAACCTCGGGGTGGCGCTTTTTCACCAGCAATTCGCAATCGTTTTTCCACTCGCCTTCCAGCAGGTTGTGAAATGCCATTTTCGGCGTCGCTCTGGGCAGGTCCGGATCCTGGAAAACGGCGGCGGTGGCCACATGGCAATCGGGCTTGAGCACCAGATACCAGGCGCTTGGCAATTCGACCGGTTGCAGTCGCTCGCCCACCCCTTCCGCAAAGGCGGCACGGCCGCGCACAAACACTGGTACGTCGGCCCCCAGCTGCACGCCAAGCTCCGCCAGCCCGTCTTCACTCAAGCCCGCCTGCCAGAGATGGTTCAGGGCGACGAGCGTGGTGGCCGCATCCGAGGAGCCGCCGCCTATGCCGCCGCCCATGGGCAATACCTTCTCCAGCCGGATGTGGGCCCCCTGCGGGCTCGGCAGCCGTGCCTGCAGCAGGCGGGCGGCGCGTATGATGAGGTTCTGCTCATCGGGCACGCCGGGAATGGCCGGGCTCAGGGTGAGCAGGTCCGTGTCTGGCAGTGGCTCGAATTCGAGCCAGTCGCCGTGACTGAGGAAGATGAACAGGGTCTGCAGCTCGTGATAGCCGTCCGGACGACGGCCATTGACGTGCAGGAAGAGGTTGAGTTTGGCCGGTGCGGGCCAGCGAGTGGCGGTCATTGTCGCCTCCTTGTCAGTCGCAGCCATCAGCGAACGAGCGTCCATTGGTTGATCTGCAACTTGAGGCGGCTGCCCTGGCCCGTCATGGTCAGTTGGTGCGGCAGGCGGTAGCCGTCCTGATCCCGGTAGTCGCCGTAGACGATCTGCCACTGGCCGTCACGTACGCTGGCCAGGCTGCTGTCGGGATTGAGTTCGAACTCGGCCTTGCCCGGCAGCCCCTTGATCCACTCCGGCAGCCCCTGCACCGGTATGTTCCAGCCGGTGAGCTGATAGACGAGCGCCTCGGCATCCTGGCTCTGGTGCGGCTTGCCCTCGTTGTCGATCAGGGTTATCTCGCCCTTGCTGCGGGAGAGCTCCAGTATGTGGGTGCCGACTATGCTGCTCAGGTTGAGGCGATAGTCGTCCCCATCCTGCTGCCAGTTGACCCGGGCGCTGCCCTTCTGCTGGACCGTGATGATGGCCATCTTGCCCGACAGCTGCCAGTGGGTGAGCTGCTCGAGACGGGCCCGCTCCTGCTGCCAGTTGACCTGATCCCGCTGGGGTTGGGTGGTGGCACAACCGGCCAGCAACAGCAGGCAGGCGAAGGTGAAAATACGCAACAACAAGGTCATGCTCCAGATACGGGGATTTGCCACAGTATAAGGGGCGGCCGTATTGCTTTTAAAGCCTTACCCTTTCTCGTACAATTGACGGCCTTTACTCCCAGCGCACAGATACGATCACCACCCACTCATGAGTTTGCTTGCCCTCGGAATCAACCACAACACCGCCAGTGTCGCCTTGCGGGAGCGGGTCGCGTTCGGCCCGGACTGCATCGATCGCGCCCTGCGTGAGCTGGTCACCCAACCCGGCGTAAGCGAGGCGGTGATCGTCTCGACCTGCAACCGCACCGAGCTTTACTGCAGCCTGGCGCAGGGGCAGGGGGAGCAGGTACTGCACTGGCTGCAACGTTTCCATGCCCTGGACGCGGCCGAAGTGGTGTCCGCCATCTACCAGCACTGGGACGAAGAGGCGGTGCGTCACCTGATGCGGGTGGCCTGCGGCCTGGATTCCCTGGTGCTGGGGGAGCCGCAGATCCTGGGGCAGATCAAGCAATCCTATGCCCATGCCCAGCAGTCCGAGGCGGTGAAGGGGTCGCTGGAGCGGCTGTTCCAGAAATCCTTCTCCGTGGCCAAGCGGGTGCGCACGGACACCGAGATAGGCGCCAGCGCCGTGTCGGTGGCCTTTGCCGCCGTCAGCCTGGGTCGCCGGATCTTCTCCGATCTCTCCCAGACCAAGGTGCTGCTGGTCGGTGCCGGCGAAACCATAGAACTGGTGGCTCGCCATCTGCGCGAGCAGAACGTCACCCAGATGATGGTGGCGAACCGTACCCTGCAGCGGGCCCAGCTGCTGGCCGAGGAGTTCGGCGCCCGGGTGATGACCCTGGAAGAGATCCCCGATTATCTGCATGAGGCGGACATCGTCATCAGCTCGACCGCCAGCCCATTGCCCATCATCGGCAAGGGCATGGTGGAGCGCGCCCTCAAGGCCCGTCGCTTCAAGCCCATGTTCCTTGTGGATATCGCCGTGCCGCGGGATATCGAGGCCGAGGTGGACGAGCTCTCCGATGCCTACCTCTACACGGTTGATGACCTGCAGGGCATCATCGAGCAGAACCTGGAGACCCGCAAACGGGCCGCCGCCGAGGCGGAGCTCATAGTGCAGGAAGAGCGCGATGAGTTCATGGGCTGGTATCGCAGCCAGCATTCGGTGGACCTCATCCGCGATTATCGTCATCAGGCCCAGCAGGTGGCCGATGAGGAGTTGCAGCGCGCCTTGCTGGCCCTGCAACAGGGCGAGAATGCCGAGCAGGCCCTCAAGGCCATGGCGCACCGCCTCACCAACAAGTTGATCCACGCACCGACCCAGGCTTTGCGCCAGGCGGCGGCCCAGGGGGATCACCATCAGCTCTCCCGCCTGCGTCAGGTGCTGGGATTGTCACCAGAGTAATTGTTCGGGGTGGCCGGCTGGCGGCCCCTTCCTCCATCGAGAAAACAAGATTTATGAATCCGTCACTGATCAGAAAGCTGGAAGGCCTCATCGAGCGCCACGAAGAAGTACAGGCCATGCTCGGCGAGCCCGGGGTGGCCTCGGATCAGGATCGCTACCGCGCCCTGACCCGGGAATATGCCCAGCTGGAAGATATCGTTCACGCCTTCCAGCGTTTCCGCCAGGCCGAAGAGAACCTGGAGGCTACCAAGCTGATGCTGGAAGAGGATGACGCCGACCTGCGCGAGATGGCGCAGGAGGAGTTGCCGCTGGCCAAGAGCACGCTGGAGGAGCAGGAGCAGGCACTGCAGGTGATGCTGCTGCCGCGGGATCCCAAGGATGACAACAACTGCTACCTCGAGATCCGGGCCGGTGCCGGCGGTGACGAGGCGGCCATCTTTGCCGGTGACCTGTTTCGCATGTATTCCCGTTACGCCGAGCGTCAGGGCTGGCGCATCTCCATCGTCAGCTGCAACGACGGCGAGCACGGTGGCTACAAGGAGGTGATCGCCAAGGTGGACGGCGAGCACGTCTACGGCCGCCTCAAGTTTGAATCCGGCGGCCACCGGGTGCAGCGGGTACCCGAGACTGAATCCCAGGGCCGGGTGCACACCTCCGCCTGTACCGTTGCCGTGCTGCCGGAAGTGCCGGAAGCCGAGCAGATCGAGATCAATGCGAACGACCTGAAGATAGATACCTTCCGCGCCTCCGGGGCCGGTGGCCAGCACGTCAACAAGACGGATTCCGCCATCCGCATCACCCACCTGCCGACCGGCCTGGTGGTGGAGTGTCAGGATGAGCGTTCCCAGCACAAGAACCGCGCCAAGGCGATGTCCGTGCTCTCCGCCCGCCTGCAGGCGGCCGAGGATGAGCGCCACCGCGCCGCCGAGCAGAGCACCCGTCGCAACCTGGTGGGGTCCGGCGATCGCTCCGAGCGTATCCGCACTTACAACTACCCGCAGGGCCGCCTCTCCGAGCACCGCATCAACCTCACCCTCTATCGCCTCGGCGAGATCATGGAGGGGGATCTGGACTGCATCATCAGCCCCATGATCCAGGAGTATCAGGCCGATCAGCTCGCCTCCCTGGCGGAAAACAGCTGATGCAGCCCGTTTGTGCAGATATCGCCGTCACGGCGATGGCGTGCCGCTGATGCAGATCCAGCAGGCTCGCGCCCACATAATGGCAACCCTGGCCGGGGGCGAGTCTCCCCGCGCCGACGCCGACGTGCTGCTCTGCCATCTGCTCGGTTGCCGGCGCAGTTATCTGATGACCTGGCCGGAGCGCACCCTGGATGCGGCCCAGCAGGGAAGGCTGCAAGACTGGCTGAGCCGTCGCCTCGACGGCGAGCCCATTGCCCACCTCATCGGCGAGCGGGAGTTCTGGTCACTGCCGCTCAAGGTGAGCCCGGCCACCCTGATCCCGCGCCCCGACACCGAGGTGTTGGTGGAGCAGGCGCTGGCGCGCTTGCCCCCAAGGCCAGTCGCGCCGGATCAGGCGCCTTGTACCTTGCTGGATCTCGGCACAGGCACAGGGGCCATCGCACTGGCGCTCAAGTCGGAGCGACCTGATGCCGATGTATGGGCGGTGGATCGTATGCCGGAGGCGGCCGCACTGGCGCGCGCCAACAGCGCCGCGCTGGGGTTGCCCATAGAGGTGCGGGACGGCAGCTGGTTTGAACCGCTCTCGGGCGCGCCGCGCTTCGGGATGATAGTCTCCAACCCGCCCTACATCGACGGCGCCGACCCCCATCTGGCCGAGGGGGATGTGCGTTTCGAACCGCGCTCCGCCCTGGTGGCCGACGAGCAGGGGCTGGCGGATATCCGGCTGATAGTGGCCGGTGCGCCTGCCCATCTGCTGCCCGGTGGCTGGCTCCTGCTGGAGCACGGCTGGCAACAGGGTGAGGCGGTGCGTCAACTCCTGCTGCAGCACGGCTACAGCCAGGTGGAAACCGTGCGCGATTACGGCGATAACGAGCGGGTGACCCTGGGGCGCCTGGCTCGGTGATGATGACGGGCGGGCCCGGCCTGCCTCTGTTCAAGGACATGTTATGTATGTTGCTCTCAAACATCTGCATCTGCATCTGGTGCTGATCGCCTCGGCCGTGCTGATGTTTATGCTGCGTTTTTACTGGGTTCAGAAGGGGACGGCCGGCGCCTATGGCAGCCGGGTCCTGCAACTGAGCGGCTGGTTGAATGGGCTGGTGGTGCTCTCCGGCGTGCTGCTGTGCATGGTGCTGGATCTCAATCCGCTCAACAATGGCACCCCCTGGCTCAGCGAGAAGCTGACCGCCATCCTGGTGGTGGCCTTTTTGGCCATGATGGCGCTGCGGCTGGCCCGCAACAAGGGTATCCGCTGGTTTGCCTTCCTCGGTGCCCTGGGTTGGCTCTTCTTTATCGCCAAGCTTGCGCTGCAGAAGCAGGCCGGTCTGTTCGGTTAAGGATGATGACTATGATACGCGTAGACGAATGGACCGATTTCGAGGCCCACGACATCGCCGAGCTGGCGTTGTCGGTGAGCGACGAGATCCATGGTATCGGCGGCCGTGGCGATGCCGAGCTGGCCCGGCTCGATGCCTGGCTGGACGAGACGATCGACGAGGGCAACTGCGACGAGGTGCGTCGTCAGCTGCTGCAGGGCTTCTACCAGACCCTGGGTTTTCACGGTGACTGGCAGGATTACTTCTCCGCCGCCAATTGCGATCTGGCTCAGGTGCTCGCCCGCAAGCAGGGCATTCCGGTCAGCCTCGGCATCCTCATCATACAGCTTGGCCGCAAGCTCGGGCTGGATGTGGAGGGGATCTGCTTCCCCGGTCACTTCCTGGTGAGCTTCGCCGGCAGCGAAGGCGAGGTCTATGTGGACCCCTTCACCGGCGACGAGCTGAGCCTGCACCGCATCGAGCTGCTGCTGCGCGGCGCCTTGGGCAATCTGGCCACCCTGACCTCCGAACACCTGCAGCCCTCGGGCCAGTGGGAAATCATCGAGCGGCTGCTCAACGTCAGCAAGGGTGCCCTGCTGCGGGAAGATCGCATGACGGAAGCGCTGCGCTGCAGCGAACTGCTGCTGCGCATGAAGCCTGGCGATCCGCTGGAGACGCGGGATCGCGGCTTCATCTACGAGCAACTCGACTGCCCGCGCTTCGCCGCCGACGATTTTGAATACTTTATTGAACAATGTCCGGACGATCCTGTGGCCGATGTGCTCAAGGTGCAACTGGCCGCGCTGGATCTGAGCCCCAAGCCTCTCCATTAAGGGGCCGGGAGCTGCAACGGAAGAGTATCAAGGCCGGTGTGCCAAGGCGCAGCGGACTAATTTGGATTCAAGCCCCTTCACTCAAGGGTGGCTGGGAACTGAAACAGAAGAGTATCAAGGCCGGTGTGCCAAGGCACAACGGACTAATTTGGATTCAAGCCCCTTCACTCAAGGATGGCTGGGAACTGAAACAGAAGAGTATCAAGGCCGGTGTGCCCAAGGCGCAGCGGACTAATTTGGATTCAAGCCCCTTCACTTAAGGATGCCTGAGATGGAACAGAAGAATATCAAGATCAATGACATCGATGTAGCCAACGACAAACCGTTCGTGCTGTTCGGTGGCATGAACGTGCTGGAATCCCGCGACATGGCGATGGCGGTGTGCGAGAAGTACGTGGAAGTGACCAGCAAGCTGGGCATACCATTCGTGTTCAAGGCGAGCTGGGACAAGGCCAATCGCTCCTCCATCCACTCCTACCGCGGCCCGGGCCTGGAAGAGGGGATGAAGATCTTCCAGGAGCTGAAAGCGACCTTCGGCATGCCGGTCATCTCGGATCTGCACGAGGTGCATCAGGCCAAGCCGGTGGCCGAAGTGGTTGACGTCATCCAGCTGCCCGCCTTCCTGGCGCGTCAGACCGATCTGGTGGAGGCCATGGCCCGTACCGGCAACGTCATCAACATCAAGAAACCGCAGTTCCTGAGCCCAAGCCAGATGAAGAACATCACCGACAAGTTCGAGGAGTGCGGCAACGATCAGCTGATCCTGTGCGAGCGCGGCGCCAACTTCGGTTATGACAACCTGGTGGTGGACATGCTGGGTCTGGGGGTGATGAAGAAGAGCACAGGCGGCTATCCGGTGATCTTTGACGTGACCCACTCATTGCAGTGCCGCGATCCGCTGGGGGCTGCCTCGGGTGGTCGTCGGGATCAGGTGACCGAGCTGGCCCGTGCCGGCATGGCGGTCGGCCTGGCCGGTCTGTTCATCGAGTCACACCCGGACCCGAAAGTGGCCCGTTGCGATGGCCCGAGTGCCCTGCCGCTGGAGAAGCTGGAAGGTTTCCTCAAGCAGATGAAGGCGATCGACGATCTCATCAAGGGCTTCGAGCCCCTCGATACCTCCGCCTGATCCACGGCGCCTGTGTCGTGATGCCAAGTGCCCCGCCATGCGGGGCATTTTTATATCCGAAAGGTATTCAATAAAGCCTTAAATAAATCACCGACTAAATATATCACGGTTGCCGTGGTGTTAATGATGTTAAATGTGTTGTGTGATTAATGTCTCTTAATTGCTTCTTATAACGTGTGAAAGTGGCGCCGTTACGATGACGAAATAGCATGAAGCTGGCGAGAGAACTATGATCTCTCGTTACGGCTCCCTGCATGCTTATTTCTGCCATATGAGATGTCGATTAATTAACAGGACGTTAATAATGCGAAAGAAAATATTCAGCAGCCTTTATTTCCAGGTGCTGCTTGCGATCACCCTGGGGGTATTTCTGGGACACGTCTATCCCGACCTCGGGGCGGATATGAAACCACTGGGTGATGGCTTCGTTAAATTAATCAAGATGATCATAGCCCCCGTTATTTTCTGTACCGTGGTGACAGGTATCGCCGGCATGGAGAGCATGAAGGCGGTGGGGAAAACCGGTGCCATAGCGCTGCTCTACTTTGAAGTGGTGAGCACCATAGCGCTGGTCATTGGGCTGTGCGTGGTCAACCTGTTGCAGCCCGGGGTGGGCATGAACGTGGACCCCGCCACGCTGGACGCCAGTTCCATCTCGGCCTATGCCGAGCAGGCCAAGTCGCAGGGCATCATCGCCTTCCTGCTTGACGTGATCCCGGGCAGCGTGATCGGCGCCTTTGCCAGCGGCAATATTCTCCAGGTGTTGCTGTTTGCTGTGCTGTTTGGTTTCTCCCTGCATCATATTGGCGAGAAGGGAAAATTAATCTTCAATGTCATCGACAGCTTCTCCCAGGTTATTTTCGGCATCATCAACATGATCATGCGACTGGCACCGGTCGGGGCATTTGGAGCCATGGCCTTTACCATAGGGAAATACGGTATTGGCTCGCTGATCCAGCTGGGCCAATTGATCGCCTGCTTCTATATGACCTGTCTGCTGTTCATTTTTCTGGTGTTGGGCAGCATCGCCAGGGCGAATGGTTTCAGCATCCTGCGCTTTATTTCCTACATCAAGGAAGAGCTGCTGATCGTGCTGGGAACCTCCTCTTCCGAATCCGTGTTGCCGCGCATGCTGGTCAAGATGGAGGCGCTCGGCTGCAAGAAGTCGGTAGTGGGGCTGGTGATCCCGACCGGTTACTCCTTCAACCTGGATGGCACCTCCATCTATCTGACCATGGCGGCCATCTTCATCGCCCAGGCGACCAACACGCCGCTGGATCTGTTCCAGCAGATAACCCTGCTGGTGGTGCTGCTCATCTCTTCGAAAGGGGCGGCCGGTGTCACCGGCAGTGGCTTTATCGTGCTGGCGGCCACCATCTCGGCGGTGGGGCACCTGCCGCTCGCCGGGTTGGCGCTGATCCTGGGGATAGATCGCTTCATGTCGGAGGCGCGTGCCCTGACCAATCTGATCGGCAACGGGGTGGCTACCGTGGTGGTGGCCCGTTACTGCGATCAGCTCGATGAGCAGCAGATGAACGCGGTGCTGGGATCGTCGGCCCAGAAGGCGGATCAACAGGGATAGCGACGAGCGGGGCCCGGGGCATGGCTGTCATGCACCGGGCCCTGCCAGAGCCAGATTTGCCGCCCGCAGGCACTGACCCATAGGCCAGCCAGGGGCGGACAGTCAGACATAAAAAAACGGCCCGAGAGGGCCGTTTTTCATGGTGCAGATCACCGCAGAGGGAATTACAGGCTCTGGGTAAAGGTACGGGTGACCACGTCACGCTGCTGTTCCGGGGTCAGTGCGTTGAAGCGCACGGCATAGCCGGAAACACGTATGGTCAGCTGCGGGTACTTCTCCGGGTTGGCGATGGCGTCTTCCAGGGTCTCGCGACGCAGGACGTTGACGTTCAGGTGCTGACCACCTTCCACGGCAGGTTCGGCTTGAACCGGCAGCTCACGGTATTCGAACTGACCCAGGTCAGAGACGCTGACTTCCTGATCGGCGGTGAAGGTGTCGCCCTTGGCGCAGATGCAACGAGCCTGTTGCTTCTCTTCGTCCAGCAGCCAGAAAGAGTTCAGCAGAGCTGCGTTGGTGGACTGGGTGATTTGGATGCCCTTGATCATGGTATGACTCCTCATAGGAAAGCGGATTCAACTGTAAGGAAATTACCCTGATGTATTTAAACCACCGGGATGATTTAAAGGGCCCTTGCCTTACACCTTTACTTTGTTGGGTCATATATACCACGATGGTAATAATACGAAAATTGATCTAAATCAAAAAATACGCGATTTGTGCCTGTCTGTAGGGATTAAATTATTGAGATTAATCAAAAATAGGTCATTTTTCTGATTATGTAAGATATCCAGATTATGCATCTTTCATTAATTAAATCTAGTAATTTAACTACATGTTATGGCTATTTCACTCCGTGGAAGTCAGGGCGCAGCCGGCCCCACCGGTTGACTGGGCCAGGGTGCAGGGCTGGATGTCCATCGTCCGGCAACCCAGGATTCTCGTCTTCGCTATAAAAGGAAGCGGATCCGCCGGCAGGGGGTCAGAGGAAGGTGAGGCCCTCCGCCTTGGCATACTTGGCGAAGCGGGCTGGTTCGGCCCCCCGCGTTTTCTGCCGCTCTCGATGAAGGGGGCATAATGGCCATGGCGACCAGCCATATGGGGCTCAGCCGGCGGCGCTGCGGTTGCGTCTTGTGGTCTGCCCCCCTATCCTGAGCCCCTTGCCGCATTAATTGAGGATATTGGGGTGCTGACCTGGACAGATGTACTGGATTCGGAGAAAGAGGAGAAAGGGAGAGGACCGCAGGGGTCTGATCCTGCCGCATTGATTGAGGAGGCTGGGGTGCCGAGCTGGACAGATGTGATTGGCTCTGAGAAAGAGCAGGACTATTTCAAGGCGACCCTGGCGACCGTCAGGAGCGAGCGGGAAGCGGGCAAGCTGATCTACCCCCCGGCGACCGAGGTGTTCAACGCCTTCAAGCTGACCGAGCTGGATCGGGTCAGGGTAGTGATCCTGGGTCAGGACCCGTATCACGGCCCGAACCAGGCCCATGGCCTCTGCTTCTCCGTGTTGCCCGGGGTGCGCACGCCTCCCTCGCTGGTCAACATCTACAAGGAGATGCTGCGGGATCTGCCGGGTTTTGTCACACCCAATCACGGTTTTCTGGAGTCCTGGGCCCAGCAGGGCGTGCTGTTGCTCAATACGGTGCTGACGGTGCAGGCAGGCATGGCCCATTCTCACGCCCATCTGGGCTGGGAAACTTTCACCGACAGGGTCATAGAGCAGATCAACGCCAGCTGTCAGGGGGTTGTCTTCCTGCTGTGGGGGGCTCATGCCCAGAAGAAGGGCCGTTTCATCGACCGGCAGCGCCATCACGTGCTGAGTGCCCCTCATCCCAGCCCGCTTTCCGCCCATCGCGGCTTCATAGGTTGTGGCCACTTCTCCGAAACCAACCGTCTGCTGGCCCTGCAGGGGATGAGCCCCATCAACTGGCATTCGGTCTGCGAGTAGCCGGCCCAGGCCAGACTGATGTGACCCCGACAGTGCGAGCCCGAGAGGGCTCGCACTGTTTCTGGTCGTCTGCGGACAGGCAGGAGGCGGCAAGCGAGGTCATCTGAAGGAGGAGGTATGAGCCGGGATTGTCTGCGTCAGATTTGATTGAGTGCAAAGTTAGCGCAATAAATGACCGTATACTCGAGACAGGATCTTTCTCAAATCAGTGCAAGGAGTGCCCATGTTAGCCAGTCTGCATAAGGACCACCTCAACATCGCCAAGCTGTTGCAATTGCTCAAGAACAAGCTTGCCGCCATTCGCAGTGAACAGCCGGTCAGCTACTTTCTTATCCGGGATGTGGTGGATTATTTGCGGGAGGTGTCGGACAAGTACCACCACCCGAAAGAGGACATGATCTACGACTACTACCTGAAATACCGGGTGGTGGAGGGCGAGGTCGCCAACCGGTTGCAGGAGGAGCACGCCAGACTGCTGGAGGCCGGTGCCGAGCTCAAGGAGATGGTGGAGATGATACTGATGGATGCGGTCATCCCGCTGGATCAATTCACGGCCAAGCTGGAGCAGTTTGTGGTGCTGCAAGAGGCGCACATGAACTATGAAGAGGGGGTCATCTTCCCCCATCTGCGCGATTCGCTGACCGAGGACGATTGGCGTCACCTGGAGCAGATCTGGCATAACCGGGCCATAGGGGATCCCCTGTTTGGCGCCGAGATCAGCCAGCATTTCCAGGAGCTGGCCAAACGCCTGTCGTTACCACTCTCCTCCTGACAGTCACAAGCCACTAAAAAACAGCGCCCCGGTTAACCGGGGCGCTGTTTTTACAGTTCGATCTCTTCCGAGAGACCTTCGTAGGCGATGTCGATGGATTGCAGCTCCTTCTGCAGGCGATGCTTGTCTTTCAACGCCTCAATCTCACGCCATTTACGTTTCTTTCCCGTTGTCCCGCGGCTACGTGAACCGAGCTCAACCACATCGTCATAATCGAAGTTGAACATTTCCATGGCTCCCTCCTTGGTTATTCTCGTTTTCATCACCCGTATAACATAACGCCATTAAAATTAAAACGTTTTCGTGACGAACTCATGACAGGGGTCCGGCGCCCATAAAAAAACCGGACTCCCTCGCGGGAGTCCGGTTTTTGTCTGCTCTTGGCGCCCTGATTAGAGGCGGCTGGCCAGCATGGTTTCCAGCTTGCCCTGATCGACGGCGAACATGCGGATGCCCTCGCCCAGCTTCTCGTGGGCCATGGCGTCCTGGTTCAGTTCCCAGCGGAATTCGGCCTCGCTCATCGGAGCCGGTTTGGCCTTGCGCTCGCCTGTGTAGTTCAGCTTGCGTACCACGGCGCCTTCGGTCTTGCTCAGCTCTTCCAGCAGGGCCGGGCCTATGGTCAGGCGGTCGCAGCCGGCCAGTTCCAGGATCTCGCCTGTGTTGCGGAAGCTGGCACCCATGACCACGGTCGGGTAGTCGTGTTGCTTGTAGTAGTCGTAGATGGCGGTGACGGAAACCACACCCGGATCTTCGCTCGCGGTGTAGTCACGGTTGTGCTTGGCCTTGTACCAGTCGAGGATGCGGCCCACGAACGGGGAGATCAGGAAGGCGCCGGCTTCGGCACAGGCACGGGCCTGGGCGAAGGAGAACAGCAGGGTCAGGTTGCACTGGATACCCTCTTTCTCCAGCACCTCGGCGGCACGGATCCCTTCCCAGGTGGAGGCCAGCTTGATCAGGATGCGATCGTTGCTGATACCGGCTTCGTTGTAGAGGCGGATCAGTTTGCGGGCCTTGGCGATGCTGGCGGCGGTATCGAAGGAGAGACGGGCATCCACCTCGGTGGAGATGCGGCCCGGAACGATTTTCAGGATTTCCAGACCTATGTTGACCGCCAGCTTGTCGCCCGCGTCGATGATTTGCTGTGCCTTGTCCTGGCTCTGGGCTTTGGCCCAGTTGATGGCGTCTTCGATCAGCGCCGCGTATTCGGGGATCTCGGATGCCTTCAACACCAGGGAGGGGTTGGTGGTGGCATCGATGGGCTGGTAGCGCTTGATGGCTTCGATATCACCGGTATCGGCGACAACTGTGGTCAGGGCTTTCAGCTGGGTTAATTTATCGGCCATAGCAAATATCATCTCTTAATGAGGGAGGGATCCCGGGGTTGCGGGCATGAGACGACAGTTCTGAAATAAAATTACAAAATCCCGGCGGCTCAGGCTCAGAAAAGCACGATGGGGGAGGCCCATCGCCATTGCCTGCCTAATTAATACGGATGTGGCGCATCCTGCAATAGGGGGGCTTGTATGCTTATCAGCCAGTCGCCGGCGGCGCGGGGAAGAAGTGGATAAAAGTAATTGATAAAAAACGACTTTTATCTATTTCCAGCAAATGGATTTATCCCCCGATAAAAACAACTTTTTTGGTTGATTATCGGTTTTGTGTCATCGGTCACATAAATTGTGTGGTCAGCCACTTGAAATTTTATTACGTGTAAAACGTTTGGCAAAATGGGGCCATTTTGAAATCCATTTCAGGTAAACGCTTGCGCCCTGATTTGCTTCCCCGTGAACGCATCTACCTCTATGTAGATAATTGCCAAATTGTGCTCTTTTGGGTCTAATTTGTCGGCTGATTGATTGAGTTTCAAGTTTTGTTGAAAATTTGCGTGTTAAATGAAGCTTTATTGCGCCGGACAGCTCGTTTTTTGTTTTCTCAGTGATCGCGATCACTATTCTGAACTCCCTCGCTATGCTAGATTCCGCCCCTTTAGTGAACCGCTAATTCAGAAACAGACAGCAAGGGGCCAGCGCAGACTGGCCATGGACGTGATAACAACGAGAGAAATATGGACACCTTGATCGCAATGATTAACGACCTGATGTGGGGAGCCGTGCTCATCTACCTGCTCATCGGGGTCGGCATCTTCTTTACCTTCCGGCTGGGCTTTATCCAGATCCGCCATTTCGGCCACATGTTCTCCGTGTTGCGCAATAGCCGCAAATCGGACAAGGCCGGCATCTCCTCCTTCCAGGCACTCTGTACCAGCCTTGCCGCCCGCGTGGGTACCGGCAACCTGGCCGGTGTGGCCGTGGCCATCTACCTAGGTGGCCCGGGTGCCATCTTCTGGATGTGGCTGATCGCCTTCATCGGCATGGCGACGGCCTTCGTGGAGAGCACTCTGGCCCAGCTCTACAAGGTGAAGGACGAGGATGGCAACTACCGTGGTGGCCCCGCCTACTACATGGAGCGCGGCCTCGGCATGCGCTGGATGGGGGTGGTATTCTCCCTCTGTCTGTTGCTGGCATTCGGCCTGGTGTTCAACGCGGTGCAGGCCAACTCCATCAGCCTGGCGATGAACGTGGCGTTCGGCATTCCTGACTGGGCGACCGGCCTGGCGCTGGTGGTGCTCTCCGGCCTCATCATCTTCGGCGGCATTCGTGGCATAGCCCGCTTCGCCGAACTGGTGGTGCCCTTCATGGCGCTGGCCTACATACTGATGGCGCTGTTCGTGGTGGCGATGAACATCAGCGAATTGCCAGGGGTGTTTGTGCTGATCATCAAGTCGGCCTTCGGCATCGAGCAGGCGGGTTCCGGCGCCATGGGTTACGCCATCTCCCAGGCGATGATCAACGGCATCAAGCGCGGTCTCTTCTCCAACGAAGCCGGTATGGGCTCAGCCCCCAACGCCGCCGCGACCGCGACCCCCTATCCGCCGCACCCGGCCTCCCAGGGCTATGTGCAGATGTTGGGGGTTTTCCTCGACACTATCGTCATCTGTACCTGTACCGCGGCCATCATACTGATGTCCGGCCAGTTTGAACCTGGCTCCGGCATCACAGGGGTCGAGCTGACCCAGCGGGCGCTCTCCTCCCAGATAGGTGGCGGTGGTAACATCTTCATCGCGGCGGCCATCTTCTTCTTCGCCTTCACCTCCATAGTGGCGAACTACTCCTACGCCGAGACCAACCTGGTGTTCCTGGAGCACAACCACAAGGGCGGCCTGATGCTGTTCCGGATGTTCGTGCTGGGCATGGTGATGTTCGGTTCCGTGGGTGAGCTGCCGACCGTGTGGGCCATGGCGGATGTCTCCATGGGGCTGATGGCCATCGTCAACCTGGTGGCCATACTGCTGCTCTCCGGCGTGGCCATCAAGCTGGCCAAGGACTACAACGATCAGCTCAAGCTGGGCAAGGTGCCCACCTTCGATGCCAACAAGTACCCCGAGATCCGCAGCCAGCTGGAAGAGGGGATCTGGGACAACCCGCCCCAGAGCAGCAAGCAGGCCTGAGCCTGACGCACACTGTTGCCTGATGAACAAGGGGAGCCACTGGCTCCCCTTTTGCTTGCGCGGGATCCTGATGGGCGCCCGGCGCTATCTCTGTCCATCCCATGCGCGGCAGGTCTGGCGCAGCCGTCGCTGCAGTTGCTGCCAGACCCGCTGTCGTTGTCTCGGGGAGAGGGGGGCGTAGCGCCAGCGCCGATAGAGCCAGGCGCAGCGTGCCAGCGGCCGCGCCAGCAGAGGGACAAGGGAGCCGAGCCGCGCGCACCAGCTGGCCAGACTCTCCCCCTCGGCGGGTTGCCACCCCTGGCGGGCGGCACGCCGGCGCAGGGGGCGCCACAGCCGCTGTTGCGGCGGCGCCCGCCTCGGCCACAACAGCAGCGTACCCACCAGGGTGGCCACCCCCAGCAGGCAGGCCAGGATCAGCCAGGCGGTGTGGCTGGCCAACACAGGCCAGCGCGCTCCCACCTGTTGCCACAACAGGGCGGCATCGTAGTTGAGCACCCGCCGGGTCCACTGGTAGTCGAGATTGGCGCCCCACCAGCGCAACTGGTTGAGCAGGGCCCAGTTGCGATAGCGCTGCAGTGAGAGGGGATCGGCGGCGGTGAACTCGTCGCTCAGGGCCGCCGTCATGCCCCCCTCTATCCGTTGCGGTGCCACCGCCGCCGTGGGGTCCAGCCGCTGCCAGTCGCCCTGCTCATTCAGGTATTCCACCCAGGCGTGGGCATCGAACTGATGCACCTCCAGGTAGTTGCCCCTGGGGTTCCACTCACCGCCGAGATAGCCGGTCACCAGCCGCGCCGGAATGCCGGCCGCCCGCAGCACGAAGGCGGTGGCCATGGCGTAGTGGCCACAGAAGCCGCGCCGACTGTTGAACAGGAAGTCATCCACCCCATCCGGTCCCAGCCGCGGCGGTTGCAGTGTGTAGTAAAAGGGTTCGCGCCGAAACTCATCGAGCAGGGCCGAGGCCAGCGCTGCCCGGTCGGGATAACGGGCTGCCAAGGTGAGGGCATGGGCGCGGGCCCTGGGGTTGCCGGCCGGGGGCAGTTGCAGGTTGAGCCGCCGGGCGGCTAGGTCGGCCTTGGGCGCTGTTGGCTCGCTGGTGACCCGGTAGCTGATCCTTTGATCCCCCCGGTCCCGGCGATAGAGGGTGGTGAGCGGGCTGACTTGCACCGGGCCGCTCACCACCCTGGGCCTGGGCAGGGCCAGGGTCCAGCGGTGGCGCTGGGGTTCGGCGATCACCTCGTAGCTGGCGCCAGGCAGAGCCCCTGCACTGGCCTGAAGGGGCGCAGTCTGCATGGGTTGGGCTTGTTGCCACTGCCGGATCCCGTCGCTCAGCCGCCAGCGCCGGCCATCGAACAGCTCCTGGCGCATCACGGGAAAATAGCGCTCATTGGCGGGGGGCGGGTCGTCGGCAAAGGTGACACGAAAGGCCAGCTCGGAAGAGTTGACCAGATCGCTGATGTCGCCGGGGGCCACTTCTTCCGAAAGACCCGACAGGGCGCGGCTGGTGGTCGGCATCTGCCAGAGCGGCGGCAGCCTGGGCAGCACCAGAAACAGGGTCAGCAGCAGGGGAAGGGCCAGCAGCAGCGAGAAACCCGCGCTGCGCCACGGCTGTTTCTGTTCGGGGGCCACGGCGGTCACCAGCGCCGTCACCGCCAGCCAGAGGGCCCCCGCCATCGCCAGGGTCCAGCCCATGCTTTGGCGCTGCACCAGCGTCAGTGCGATGAGAAAGAAGGCGAGCAGCAATACCTGCTCTATATCCCGCTCCCGCCGCACCTCTATGATCTTCAGGCTGTAGCCGAGCCAGAGCAGGTTGATGAGGGCCGGCAAGGTGCCCAGCGCCCGCCACTGCCAGGCCAGCAGCAGGGTCCCGGTGATGGCCAGCAGCGCCAGTGCGCGAGCGGGGGGCGCGCGCCAGCCCCGCCACAGCATCATGGCTCGCACGCTCAGGGTGAGGGCGCCGACGGCGACGATCCAGAGCTGCAGCTGGGGCCAGAGTGCCAGCACCAGCAGCAGCTGTTGCAGGGCGATGAGGGGCAGCAGGCGCCGGTTATCGAGCGGCATACGGGCTGGCCTCGTCTGCCTGAGCCTGCGGGTTGTCGACGCTGGCCAGCGCCAGCTGGCAGCGCTGGAGAAAGGCGGGGCCACAGTCAGGGCCGAGCGTCTGCCCCGCCAGGGTCAGGGTAAAGGGAATGCCCCGCCTGCCGTAATCACCACACCACCAGGCCAGTACCGCCAGCCGCTGCTCCAGATCCGTGCCCGTTACCCGCGCCAGGCTGAGGTGCGTGTCATCCAGCCTAGGCTCGTGGAACTGCTTGACCAGCAGGCCGCGTCCCTGGGCGAGCTGCTTCCAGGCGATCCGGCCGAAAGGCTCCCCACTCTGGTATGCCCGCAGCATGTCAAAGTCGCCGAGGGGGGCCGGGCCTGGCTGGCCCTGCGCGCCGTGCTGAGCTGACAGCTCCTCGCTTCGCAACAGCCCATGCAGGGGCTTGGGGGAGAGCCAGGCCTCCAGTTGCAGATCCAGCAGCGACCAGCAGCGAAACAGGCCGAGGGGGTAGCGGCTCTCCACCCGCAAGCGGCCCAATGGCAGACGGCCCCGTCGCAGGCCCTGCACCGCCAGGGTCAGGCACTGGGGAGCCGAGCCGGCCTGTGCCAGCCAGAGCGACCCCTCGTTGAGACTGAAGTGCAGCGCCTGTACCGGGCGCGGGCTCTGCACCGTCACCCGCATGGGCAGCTGGCTGCCCGCCTCTCCCAGCACAGCGGGTCCTCCCAGCAATGCCAGCCCCAGCAGGTTGCGATGGGTGAGCCACATGGCGGCCATGAAGAGGCTGCCGAGGCAATAAGATACCAGCAGCACCAGGTTGTTCTGGTAGTTGGTGCCGAGCAGATAGATGGCGATCATCACCAGCAGATAGAGCAGCCCCATGCGAGTAGGCAGGATAAACAGGCTGCGCGGCCCCAGCGTCATCTGGCGGGCCGGGGGGATGCGGCGGGCCAGCCAGCGTTGCTGCCAGCGCTCCCTCAACTGGCGCCAGCCCATCAGGGAGCGTCTCATCAAGGATTGTCCGGATCGACCCTGGCCAGCAGGCGCTGACTCAGGGGACAGGCCTCGCCGCGCTGCACGCCGAAGCTGCCCCTGAGCCTGTGCTCGGCCACATAGGGGAAGACGGCTTGCACATCTTCCACAGTGACGAAGCGGCGCCCCGCCACCAGCGCCCAGGCTCGGCTCACCGCCAGCAGGGTCTGGGCTGCTCTGGGGGAGAGGGGCTGGGGCAGCTCGGCATCGAAACGGCTCTGTTGCACCAGGGCCAGCAGGTAGTCGAGGGTGGCATCGGAGACATGGATGGCATCCCCTTCGGCCTGCAGGGCAGCAAGCTCGGTGGCATGCAACTGCGGGGGCAGGGGCTGGCTCTGGCGGTGGCCACGCAGCAGCTGACGCTCCGCTTCCCGTGGTGGAAAGCCAAGCGACAGCCGCACGGCGAAGCGGTCCAGCTGGGATTCTGGCAGTGGATAGGTGCCCGCCTGATCCGCCGGATTCTGGGTGGCGATGACGAAGAAGGGGGAGGGGAGCGGGTGGGTGTGGCCCTCTATGCTCACCTTGCCCTCGGCCATGGCCTCCAGCAGGGCGCTCTGCACCTTGGGGCTGGCGCGGTTGATCTCGTCCGCCAACAGCACCTGGGTAAAGACGGGGCCGGGGTGAAAGCGAAATTGCTGCTGGTGGGGGTCGAAGATCTGCAACCCCAGCAGGTCGGCTGGCAGCAGATCGGCGGTGAACTGCACCCGTCGACAATCCAGTCCCAGCACCTGCGCCAGTCCATGGGCCAGGGTGGTCTTGCCCATGCCGGGCAGATCCTCGATCAGCAGGTGACCACGGGCCAGCAGGGTCACCAGGGCTATCTTGAGTTGCAGCGGCTTGCCCAGGATCACCTGCTCCAGTGCCGCCAGCAGTCGTGCTATGTGCTCTTGTCCCTTCACCCGCGCCTCCCTTGTCTCCTTTCGCCCCTACAGCTTATACGTCAGCGGCGGGAGAAGGCGGGCAACTCCGGGATAAACCCTTGAGATGGGTCATGTTTGGGGGCGACTTCACACAGACTTCACCCAGGCGCACAGTGGACACATGCTGGCCGGTTATGCTGGTCTCACACCTTGACCACGCCTGCCACCATGCCGGCGCTTTTATCCATCGCGAGACTCATCCAATGAAACAAAACACTGCCGTGTCACTGCTTGCACTGAGTGCCCTGCTGCTCTCCCCCCTGTCCCACGGCGAGGGGGCGGATCCCCTGACGACCGTGGTCGACGGCGTCATCCAGCCTCTGCTCAAGGAGCACAGGGTTCCGGGCATGGCGGTCGCCGTGCTCAAGGATGGCAAGGCGCACTACTTCAACTACGGGGTGGCGGATCGGGAGAGCGGTGCTCGCGTCAGCGAGCAGACCCTGTTCGAGATTGGTTCGGTCAGCAAGACCCTGACCGCGACCCTTGGCGCCTATGCCGCGATCAAGGGTGGTTTTCAGCTGGAGGACAAGGCGAGCCAGCATGCGCCCTGGCTCAAAGGCTCCGCCTTTGATGGCATCACAATGGCTGAGCTCGCCACCTACAGCGCGGGTGGCCTGCCGCTGCAGTTCCCCGACGAGGTGGATTCGAGCGACAAGATGCGGGCGTATTACCGGCACTGGGCACCGGCCTATCCGGCGGGCAGCCATCGCCAATACTCCAACCCCAGCATAGGCCTGTTCGGCCACCTGGCGGCGAGCAGCCTGGGCCAGCCGTTTGAGCAACTGATGAGCCAGACTCTGCTGCCCAGGCTGGGTCTGCACCACACCTATATTCAGGTCCCCGACGCGGCCATGGCGAACTATGCCTATGGCTATTCGAAGGAAGACAAGCCCATCAGGGTCAATCCGGGCGTGCTGGCGGCAGAGGCCTATGGCATCAAGACCGGCTCGGCGGATCTGCTGAGATTTGTCGAGGCCAACATCGGCTATCAGGGGGATGAGGCAGTCAAGAGCGCGATCGCGCTGACCCACACAGGTTTCTACTCTGTGGGGGACATGACCCAGGGACTGGGCTGGGAGAGTTACGCCTATCCCGTCACCGAGCAGACATTGCTGGCGGGCAACTCCTCGGCGGTGATTTACAATGCCAACCCGGTCAAACCCGTTGCCGCGTCCCAAGAGACGGGGTTGGCGCGACTCTACAACAAGACGGGCTCGACCAACGGCTTTGGCGCCTATGTGGCGTTCGTGCCCGCCAAGGGAATCGGCATCGTCATGCTGGCCAACCGCAACTATCCCAACGAGGCCAGGGTCAAGGCGGCCCACGCCATCCTGAGCCAGCTGGCGTTGTGATCAGCCGTATCCATCTGTCTGTCGGCCAAGGGGGCTATGGATAAATGTCATGAAATACGCCGGGGCTGCCCCGGCGTATTCGTGTCAGGCACCCGGACTATTGCATCAGCCGACGGGTGAGAATATCCGCCTGTTGCCGGAACAGGGCGAAGTCTTGCTGGCGGCGGCTTCTGGCCACAGTGATCCATTGGATGCCGGTCTCATCCCCATGCCGCACCTCGATGAGCAACTCATATCTGGCGTATTGCAGCAGTGCGAACAGCATGCCCGCAATAAACAGCAGGGGGGCCAATATGGTCGTCACCTCGGGCGCTGTATTGAACAGGGGCAGCAGCCAGACGGCGAAGGAGAATATCAGGCCTATGCCGGCCGCCCGCAGCAGCTGTTTTGTCAGGCTGGATTGTCTGGCCTTGATATTCACTATTTTGGCGAGCGGATATTGCTCCCGCTTGATCCTGAGTCGATCTCCGCCGATATCAAAATCCGATGACTGATACATGTTTCACTCCCACAGCGCCCGACATCATGCGGGCGGCCCATTGGAATTGATATACCCGGGGGCGTCAACGGACCAGATTGGTTAATACTCGCGGGTGCGTATCAGTATTTGTCAGTACCTGGGTCATGACGGGTCTGTTGCCCCTCTCTTCATGTCAGTGATGGTGGTTGCCGCCACCCTGTTCGCCATACCACCTGCTCGCTTGCCAGGCATGTCAGGGTCGAAAATTCACGCCCCATATGGCGCTGTTTGCGCTACAAAAAGTAATCCGGTTTCATTAGAAAATGTCATTAATTGGTTATCTTCTGGTGTGATCAACCATTAAGTTCGTCAGATGCTAGTGATATAGCATGCCAATCCTTGATCGTATGGTTTTAACCTTGTCTGGTTGGTTGCGAAGTGCGGCCTTGCCTGCTGGCCGAGCCGGTGAGCGGGGTACCAGGCGCCATTACATCAGAATAGGGAACCTGATCCGGGGGAGAGGAGGCACGGGTGAGATCAGGCAATGCTGTCTGCGCGAGGCCGCGCTATTTAGCCATTTGCCAAGTGAACTCAGTGTCCGCCTCCGATATTTAAACAGGCACCCTGATACAGGCCAAATAAGCATGACTGCGGGTAGATGAATATTCATCTCGTCGAGCCTGGCTGTCGCCCCATATGACATATCAGGCGCAGGACTGCGCATCAATGCGTGGACCCTGCCGCTTTGACATGAATAAAAGAACATACACACAGGTAGGTTAGTATGCATCCATCCGCCCCGACCGGGTTGTTACAGCAACCCAAACCGTTTTTCATGATCTTCTTCGTCGAACTCTGGGAACGCTTTGGCTATTACGGCGTGCAAGGCATTCTGGCGGTTTTCTTTGTCCAGCAACTGGGTTTTTCACAGGAGCAGTCGTTTATTACCTTCGGCGCCTTCTCGGCGCTGGTATATGGACTGATCTCGGTCGGCGGCTATGTGGGTGACCATATTCTGGGCACCAAGCGCACCATGGTATTGGGGGCCATAGTGCTGGTCATCGGCTATTTCATGACCGGCATGTCGATCTACAATCCCGACCTCATCTTCTATGCCCTGGGCACCATTGCCGTGGGCAACTGCCTGTTCAAGGCCAACCCGGCCAGCCTGCTCGCCAAGTGCTATGGGCCAAGGGATCCCCGTCTGGACGGGGCCTTCACCCTGTTCTACATGTCGATCAACATTGGCTCCCTGATCTCTCTCTCGCTGGCCCCGGTCATTGCCGATCATTACGGCTATACGGTGACCTACAACCTGTGTGGGGTCGGCCTCATCATAGCGCTGCTGACCTTCTTTGCCTGCCGCAACATGGTCAGGGACATAGGCTCGGAGCCGGATCATCTGCCGCTCGATTACGGCAAGCTGCTGCTGGTCTTGCTGGGGGCGGTGGCGCTGGTCTTCTTCTGCGCCTGGCTGATGCACCACGTGGTGATCGCCAACATGGTGTTGATGACGGTGACCCTGGTGGTGGTGATCTTCTTCTTCCGCGAGGCGTTCAAGCTGGATCGCATCCACCGCAACAAGATGTACGTGGCCTTCGTGCTGATGCTGGAGGCCGTGGTGTTTTATGTGCTCTATGCCCAGATGCCGACCTCGCTTAATTTCTTTGCCATCAACAACATGCACCATGAGATGCTGGGCTTTACCGTCAATCCGATCAGCTTTCAGGCCCTGAACCCCTTCTGGGTGGTGGTGGGCAGCCCAGTGCTGGCCATGATCTATACCCGCATGGGCAGCCAGGGGCGGGATCTGACCATGCCGCTCAAGTTTACCCTGGGCATGTTCTTCTGCTCCCTTGGCTTCCTGACCGCGGCGGCGGCGGGCATCTGGTTTGCCGATGCCGGCGGGCTGACCTCGCCCTGGTTCATGGTGCTCATCTACCTGTTCCAGAGCCTGGGCGAGCTGATGATCAGCGCCCTGGGGCTGGCCATGGTGGCGGCGCTGGTACCGCAGCGGTTGATGGGCTTCATCCTGGGGATGTGGTTCCTGACCCAGGCGATGGCATCCCTGCTGGGGGGCTATGTGGCGACCTTTACCGCAGTGCCGCAAGGGGTGACTGATCCGCTGCTGACGCTGCCGATCTATACGGATGTGTTTGGCAAGATAGGACTGGCGACCCTGCTGGTGGCCGTGGTGATGGCGCTGATGGTGCCCTGGCTCAACCGCATGATGCATGCCGGTCAGGGTGAAGAAGGGGAGGATCTGCTCCCGCAACAGGCCAAGGCCTGATGGATATGGTGAGGGGGAGGCAGGCGTTCGCTGCCTCCCCCTTGCCGGTCAACCGTACTGCTCTTCCATCCAGGCTTCGACGATAAGCTGGGCTGAGACCCCGTCCACGCTGCCCTTGTCGAGCGCCTTGTAGCCACCCCGTTCAAACAGGCGGGCGCGGGCATCCGTGGTGGTGAGCCGCTCGTCCTTGAACTCCACCTGCTTGCCGAAACGGCCGTGCAGACGGTTGCCGAACTTGCGGGCCCGTACCGTGATTTCCTGCTCTGTGCCATCCATGTTGAGCGGCAGGCCGACCACCAGTAGATCCGGTTGCCACTCCTTGAGCAGCTTCTCGACGTCGTCCCAGTTGGGGACGCCGTCGTTGGCCTTGATGGCGCGCAGGGGCTGGGCCGTGCCGGTGAGCTCCTGGCCGATGGCGACCCCTATGCTCTTGGTGCCGTAGTCAAAGCCCATGATACTGCGTGATGACATTGAATTTTTTCCTCAAAACGCATCGCAAAATGCGTGGCAAACGGCATCAGCTGTGGCCGATGTCGCTGGATAGATGAATGGGATTGACCCCTATGCTGGCGGCCGCTTGCTGCCAGCGCTGATGGATCGGGGTCTTGAAGACCAGATCCGGGTTGGGCGGTATCACCAGCCAGGCGCCGTCCACCAGCTCCTGTTCCAGTTGACCCGCACTCCAGCCGGCGTAGCCGAGCGCCACCAGCCAGTGATCCGGGGCCTGCTCTGTGCCCAGGGTTTCCAGTATATCCTTGGAAGTGGTGACCATGAGCTCATCCCCCACCTGCAGGGTTGAGTTGAACCCAGGGCGGAAGCTGTGCAGCACGAAACCGCGATCGGCGTGTACCGGCCCCCCTTGCAGCACGGGCTGCTTGAGGTCCGGGCTGGCCGGGGGGGCGAGCTTGAGCTGGGTCAGCATGGCGTCCAGCGACATGTCCACCGGTATGTTGACCACCAGCCCCATGGCACCCTCCTCGTTGTGTTCGCACAGGTAGACCAGCGAACGCTCGAAATAGGGATCGGAGAGGCTCGGCATGGCGAGCAGGAAATGATTTTGCAGTGTTTGCATATGGGCCAAATATTGCAAAGGTATTTGGGTCAATTATGGCAGCTCACTGTGTCGGGCAAAACCGCTTTTTATCGCTTGCGGTCCTGTCCAGCGACATGGTCAGGATGGAGAGAACGCCATGGAAGGTATTTCGATCAGACAGAAGTTGATCCTGGGGTGTGTGGTTCCCCTGCTGACGCTCCTGCTGCTGGTGATAGGGGCGACCCAGGCCATGTCCCAGTTGATGGCGGGCATGAATGCCATGTATCAGGGGGAGGTCGTCCAGCTCAAGGAGCTCAAGCAGATCGCCGATCTCTACGCGGTCAAGGTGATAGACGCCGCCAACAAGGCCAATGTGGGGGGCTTTGACCCCGCCAAATCGCGCGCGGACATGAGCGCCGCCCAGCAGGAGATCAACCGGATCTGGCGAGAGTATCGCGGTCAGGAGATGAGCCAGGCCGAGCAGCGGGAAGCCGACAAGATGCAGGCGCTGTTCGCGGCGGCGGATCGGGAAATTGAGTCCGTGATGCAGATACTGGCAAGCATGCAGGGTGACAACCAGGGCCAGCTGGCCGCCCATATCATGCCACTCTATCGGGTGATCGACCCGGTCAGTGACGGGGTCAGCGCCCTGGTGGAGTACCAGTTGCAGGAGGCCGAGAAGAACATGGCCGAGCTCAATGAACTCAGGGTGCAGTTGATCCGGCTGTTCATCCTGCTGTTTGTGGTGGGTGGCGCCTGTATCCTGTTCTTCGGCGTGTGGGCGGGGCGCAGCGTCAGCCAGCCGTTGGCGGCCATGGGCGGGATCTTGCGCGGCATGCAGACGGATCTCGACCTGAGCAAGCTGGCGCCCGTGCTGCGCAAGGACGAGATGGGCGGGCTGGCCCACTCCCTCAACGAGGTGATCTGTCATTTTCGTGACCTCATCACCCAGATCAACGGCATGGCGGAGCAGCTCGCCAAAGAGTCGGCTCACCTGGCCCATATCGGCACCCAGAGCCGGGGCCGTTTCGCCCAGCAACAGGCGGAGACGGATCAGACTGCGACCGCCATGAACCAGATGAGCGCCACAGTGGCCGAGGTGGCGAACAGCTCCAACGCCGCCGCCGATGCGGCGCACCATGCTGACGAGAGCGCCCGTCACGGTCACCACATAGTCGAAGATGCCATCTTGCGCATGTCCGGTCTCTCCGCCCAGATCCAGAACACGGCCGCCATGATCACCCAGCTGGCGGATGACAGCCGCAATATCAGCAGCGTGATGGATGCCATCCGCGGCATCGCCGAGCAGACCAATCTGCTGGCGCTCAATGCGGCGATCGAGGCGGCGCGGGCCGGCGATCAGGGCCGTGGTTTTGCGGTGGTGGCCGACGAGGTGCGTACCCTGGCCCAGCGCACGCAGCGTTCGACCGAAGAGATCGGCAAGACCATAGTCAAGCTGCAGCAGGGGGCCACCCAGGCGGCTTCCAGCATGGAGCTGGGACTGAGTCAGGTGGAAGAGTCCAATCGTACCGTGCTGGCCTGCGGCCAGGCACTCGGCGAGATAGTGAGCTCGGTCAACGTGATCAACGAGATGAACACCCAGATCGCCACGGCGGCGGAGGAGCAGAGCAAGGTGGCGGAGGACATCAGCCGCAACGTGGTCAATATTGCCCACATTGCCACCGAGTCGACGGCGGCGGCCTCCGAGCTGAATCAGAGCTGCCATGAGCTGGAGCAGCTCTCCAGCGACCTCAAGGTGAAGGTGGGGCAGTTCCGTTGCTGAGGGGCGTGCCCGGCGTTCTGGCAGGAGAAACAACAGAGGCGGCCCCGGGGCCGCCTCTGTTGTTATTGCCGTTTAGCTTCTGGCCACTCAGGCTTTCGCCAGCCGACGCTCGATGGCATCCATCAGCATGCCGGTGATGTGTACCGGGAAGGCCGCCTCGATCTCGCGGATGCAGGTCGGGCTGGTGACGTTAATCTCGGTCAGCCGATCGCCTATGATGTCGAGGCCGACGAAGATGAGGCCCTTCTCTTTCAGGGTCGGGCCGACGGCGCGGGCGATGGCCCAGTCCGCTTCGCTCAAGGGGCGCGCCTCGCCACGGCCACCGGCCGCCAGGTTGCCACGGGTCTCCCCCTGTGCCGGGATACGGGCCAGGCAGTAAGGCACCGGTTCACCGTCCACCACCAGCACCCGCTTGTCACCGTCCTTGATGGCGGGCAGATAGGTCTGGGCCATGCAGTACTGGCTACCGTGCTCGGTGAGGGTTTCGATGATGACGCCCACGTTGGCGTCATCTTCCTTCATGCGGAAGATGGAGGCGCCGCCCATGCCGTCCAAGGGCTTCAAGATCACGTCCTTGTGCCGGGCGTGGAAGGCGCGCAGCTTGTCAGAGCGACGGGTCACCAGCGTGGTCGGGGTGTGCTCGGCAAACCAGGCGGTGTAGAGCTTCTCGTTGGCGTCGCGCAGGCTCTGCGGCTTGTTGACGATGAGGCAGCCCTCATCCTCGGCCCGCTCCAGCATATAGGTGGCGTAGATGAACTCGGTATCGAACGGCGGATCCTTGCGCATCAGGATCACGTCCAGGGTGGAGAGGGGCTGATCCACCACCTCGCCCAGGCTGAACCAGTCGGCGTAGTCATATTTGACCGTCAGCGGGCGCATGGTGCCAAAGGCGCGGCCCGCCTCCATGTAAAGATCCGACATCTCCAGATAGAAGAGCTCATAGCCGCGCTTTTGCGCCTCTTCGAGCATGGCGAAACTGGAGTCCTTCTTGATATTGATGGCCGAGATGGGGTCCATCACTATGCCGAGTTTAATGGTCATCCGAATGTCCTTCTGGTAGCTCGATTGCGTTTGAGATTGTCAGAACCCGTTTCAGGCCAGATCGCCGAAGCGGCACTGCAGCGCTGTTATTGCGGTCAGGGCGGCGGTTTCGGTGCGCAGCACCCGCGGACCCAGCAACATCTCCTTGAAACCTTCCTGCACGGTACGGGCGATCTCGTCGCCGGACAAGCCCCCTTCCGGGCCGATCAGCAGACGCACCCCGTGCTCCGGCACCGGCAGTGTGCTGATGCTGTACTCGGCGCGTGGATGCAGGTTGAGCTTGAGCTCTTTGGTCTCTTCCGCCAGCCAGGCGTCCAGCTCCATGGGCATCCGAACTTCGGGCACCAGGTTGCGGCCGCATTGTTCGCAGGCGCTGATCACCACCTTCTGCCACTGCTCGCGCTTCTTCTCCAGCCTGTCCGCCGGCAGCTTGACGCCGCAGCGCTCGGAGAAGAGCGGCGTGATGCAGGTGACGCCCAGCTCGACGGATTTCTGGATGGTGAAGTCCATCTTGTCGCCCCGGCTGATCACCTGGCCCAGATGGATGGCGAAGGGGGACTCCACAGATTGAGCCTCGCAGCCGTCTATGGTCACCTCCACCGACTTCTTGCCGACCAGGGCTATGGTGGCGGCATATTGATTGCCGTCGCCATTGAACAGCTCCAGCTGCTGGCCCGGCTGCATGCGCAGCACCCGGCCTATGTGGTTGGCGCCGTCTTCCGACAGGGCTAGGGTCTGGCCAACCTGCAGGGCGGCCGCTTCATAGATACGTGGAATGCGCATGGCTAAGTGTCAGTCTCTTGCTTGGAAACGCGTCAATGTCTTGCTGTGAGGCCGGGTTCACGGCTCACTCGACTATTGACGCGTCTCGTTAGGGGAGGGGTGTGATCCCTCCCTGTCAAATGGGGTTATTGGCACTGCTTTTCAATGAAGGGATTGGTATTGCCCTGCAACTTGCCGATGCGGCGATTGCGTTCGCACTCCCAGCCATCGGCCGGGTACTGCCTGTCCCAAGCTTCGAACAGTTTACGCTGTTGCGCCGCGAGGCGCAGCCCATACTGCTGGCTCATGTAGAGGTAGGCGCGGGCGATCTGGCCCCGTACCAGCCCCTTGGGCGGCTGTACCTGACGCGCCTTGAAATCCACCAGCATCTGGCACTGGCCGTACTGATCCGGGGTGCCGTTCCAGTCGGAGAAGCGGTAGTTGGCGCGATCCCCGTTCACCTCGCCGATGGCGGGGAAGAGGTTGTGCATGTCCCCCTCCATCTGGTTGAACTCGTCGCTCTTGCCGCAGTTCTTGCGACCACCCTGCTGCCAGCACTGCAGCTGGTGGCCGAATTCCCAGGCCGGCACCACGTGTTCCCACTCGATGCGGTTGGCGCGCTTGGCCTGCTTGCGCGGTTCATAGCCGCAGCTGGCCAGATCCGGGCTCATTTTCTTGCCCTGATACTCAATCTTGCAGCCGCAGTAGAAGGTGACGGGGTGATCCTGATAGAGGCGGTTCAGATCCTGCTTGGCAGCGCGAAAGGTCTGGGCATGCAGGGGCAGGCTGACCAGCAGGGCCAGAGTGAACGAAAACAGGGGACGAAACATGAAGATCCTTGGCAATGAAGTGGTTGGATGAAGAGAGGGGCACCCTAGCACAGGGTTGCGACACGGGCTGGCTTACTGCGCAGGCACAGGCACCTGCCGTTCCCGTTCCAGCGGCTGCTTGCAGCGGCGGCAGTGATAGCGGGCCTCGCCGCGCACCACCTTGTTGTGGCGACGCACCGACAGCTGATGCTGCTGGCAGTGGCAGCGATAGGGCACAGTGCGCTGGGCCAGCACAGTCAGATCGAAGCTGTGGGTGGTTTTGGGCTCAAGGTCGAACAGCTCCCGCATCATCGACTGCCACTGCTGGCCGTGGGGCAGCACCCGTGCTTTGCCGCGCCCTTGGCCCCAGAGCGCATAGACCAGCAGATGGGCCACCTCGTGGGGCACCACCTCGTCCAGAAACGCCTGCTGGTTGGCCTGGTAGAGGGCCGGGTTGAAGCGCAGCTCCCAGGTCTGCAGCCGCGCCGAGCCCGCCGCCCGGCCCCGCATGTTGCAGTGGATGCGCGGGCGGGCAAAGGTGCGGCCGAGGCGCGCCTCGGCCTGCACGAAACAGGCCTCGACCCGCTGATGCAGCAGTTGTTCGAGTTGAGCTGGGGTGGCAGACATGGGATTTCCGTCGGTCGGCAGACAAGCAAAAGGGGAGCCAGGCTCCCCTTTTATCACAACTGAGTGGCTTAGAGGCCAGCGGCGGAGCGCAGCAGCTCGGCCTTGTCGGTCTGCTCCCACGGGAACTCTTCGCGACCGAAGTGACCGTAGGCAGCGGTAGCCTGGTAGATGGGGCGCTTCAGATCCAGCATCTGGATCAGGCCGTACGGGCGCAGTTCGAAGTGCTCGCGTACCAGCTTGACCAGCAGATCCTCGGCCACCTTGGCGGTACCGAAGGTTTCGACGCTGATGGAGGTCGGCTCGGCCACACCGATGGCGTAGGAGATCTGGATCTCGCAGCGATCCGCCAGACCGGCGGCGACTATGTTCTTGGCCACGTAGCGGGCGGCGTAGGCTGCGGAGCGGTCAACCTTGGACGGGTCTTTGCCGGAGAAGGCGCCACCACCGTGACGGGCCATGCCGCCGTAGGTGTCGACGATGATCTTGCGACCGGTCAGACCGCAGTCACCCATGGGGCCGCCGATGACGAAACGGCCAGTCGGGTTGATGAAGTATTTGGTGTCCTTGGTGATCCACTCGGCCGGCAGCACCGGCTTGATGATCTCTTCTCGCACCGCTTCCACCAGATCCTTGTGGCTGATGGACTCGCTGTGCTGGGTAGAGAGCACAACGGCATCCACACCCAGGATCTTGCCCGCGTCGTCGTAGGCGAAGGTCAGCTGGCTCTTGGCATCCGGACGCAGCCACGGCAGGGTGCCGTTCTTGCGCACTTCGGCCTGACGCTTCACCAGCAGGTGAGAATAGGTGATGGGGGCTGGCATCAGCACGTCGGTTTCGTTGGTGGCGTAGCCGAACATCAGGCCCTGGTCACCGGCGCCCTGCTCCAGCGGATCGCTGCGGTCAACACCCTGGTTGATGTCGGGGGACTGCTTGCCGATGGCGTTCAGCACGGCGCAGGAGTCGGCATCGAAGCCCATGTCGGAGTGGGTGTAGCCGATGTCACGCACTGTGTTGCGCACTATCTCTTCGATATCAACCCAGGCAGAGGTGGTTACTTCACCGGCCACCATGACCATGCCGGTCTTGACCAGGGTCTCACAGGCAACACGGGCCTTGGTATCTTGCTTGAGGATGGCGTCCAGTACCGCATCGGAGATCTGGTCCGCAATCTTGTCGGGATGGCCTTCGGAGACCGACTCGGAAGTAAACAGCTTTGCCATGATGGGATTCTCAGCTTGTCTGGGGTTATCGCCACAGCAATAACCGGGTGATGATAGGATGATAGGATGATTGTAGAGGTATCTACATCTGGACGTCCATTTTAGTTAGCGCCCCCCTCGATTGCCAGCACTATTTTGGTTTTGCCGCGCGCTGGCCGAACAAGATCCGTGCTTTACCCCATTTGGGGTGCAAGCCGTTTACAACTCAATCGTTTGCCCCGGCCAGAAAAGCGATTGAGCTCCCAAAGCCACTTTATTCGCCCAGATAATATTTGCACCGCACGCGCCCTGCTGGGACAATAACGCGCCTTAATCTTGGCCATCAAATGAAGCAATCGCAGGAGATACAGATGCCTTCTCGTAAAGAGCTTGCCAATGCCATTCGCGCATTGAGTATGGATGCCGTTCAAAAAGCCAACTCCGGTCACCCGGGCGCCCCCATGGGAATGGCAGATATCGCCGAAGTGTTGTGGCGCAGCCACCTCAAGCATAACCCGAACAACCCCAAGTGGGCCGACCGCGACCGTTTCATTCTGTCTAACGGCCACGGCTCCATGCTGCTGTACTCCCTGCTGCACCTCTCCGGTTATGACCTCTCCATCGACGACCTGAAAAACTTCCGCCAACTGCACTCTCGTACCCCGGGTCACCCCGAGTATGGCTATGCGCCGGGCGTTGAAACCACCACGGGTCCGCTGGGTCAGGGCATCACCAATGCCGTGGGCATGGCGATCGCCGAGAAGGCCATGGCCGAGCAGTTCAACCAGCCGGGTCACGACATCGTTGACCACTACACCTACGCCTTCATGGGCGACGGCTGCCTGATGGAAGGCATCTCCCACGAGGCTTGCTCCTTGGCAGGCACCCTGCAACTGGGCAAACTGATCGCGTTCTGGGATGACAACGGCATCTCCATCGACGGTCACGTTGAAGGCTGGTTCACCGACGACACCGTCAAGCGTTTCGAAGCGTACGGCTGGCACGTGATTGCCGCCGTTGACGGCCACAGCCCGGAAGCCATCAATGCCGCCATCGAAGCCGCCAAGGCCGAGACCGGCAAGCCGACCCTGATCTGCTGCCGCACCATCATAGGCTACGGTTCACCGAACAAGTCCGGCTCCCATGATTGCCACGGCTCACCGCTGGGCAATGACGAGATCGCCGCCGCCCGTGCCTTCCTGAAGTGGGACCACGCGCCCTTCGTCATCCCGTCTGACATCGCCGCCGAGTGGAATGGTCAGGAGAAGGGCACCAAGCTGGAAGCCGACTGGGCTGCCAAGTTTGCCGCCTATGAAGCCGCTCACCCGGCGCTGGCTGCCGAGTTCAAGCGTCGTACCGCAGGCGAGCTGCCAGCCAACTGGGCAAGCGATTCCGCCAAGATCATCGAAACCCTGCAAGCCAACCCGGCCAAGATTGCGACCCGCAAAGCGTCCCAGAACTCTCTGGAAGCCTTCGGCAAGCTGCTGCCCGAGTTCATGGGGGGGTCCGCCGACCTGGCCCCGTCCAACCTGACCATGTGGTCCGGCTCCAAGTCCCTGACCAACGACGATGCGTCCGGCAACTACATCCACTACGGTGTACGCGAGTTCGGCATGTCCGCCATCATGAACGGCATCGCCCTGCACGGTGGTTTCATCCCCTACGGCGCCACCTTCATGATGTTCATGGAGTACGCCCGCAACGCCCTGCGCATGGCCGCCCTGATGAAGCAGCGCGTCATCTTCGTTTATACCCACGACTCCATCGGTCTGGGTGAAGATGGCCCGACTCACCAGCCGGTTGAGCAGATCGCGTCCCTGCGTCTGACCCCGAACATGAGCACCTGGCGCCCGTGTGACCAGGTTGAATCCGCGATCGCCTGGAAGCACGCCATCGAGCGTACCGACGGTCCGACTTCCCTGATCTTCTCCCGCCAGAACCTGGCCCAGATGGACCGTACTGCCCAGCAACTGGCCGATACCGCCAAGGGTGGTTATGTGCTGAAGGATTGCGCCGGTACCCCGGAACTCATCCTGATCGCCACAGGTTCCGAAGTGGAGCTGGCCGTGGCCGCTTTTGATCAGCTGACTGCCAAGGGCCGTGCCGTGCGCGTGGTCTCCCTGCCTTGTACCGATGTGTTCGACGCCCAGTCTGCCGAGTACAAAGAGTCCGTCCTGCCGATGAGCGTGACCAAGCGTGTCGCCATCGAAGCGGGTATCGCCGACTACTGGTACAAGTACGTGGGCTTCGGCGGCAAGATCATCGGCATGACCACCTTCGGTGAGTCCGCGCCGGCCGAGCTGCTGTTCAAGGAATTCGGCTTTACCGTGGAAAACGTGGTTGCGACCGCAGAGTCCCTGTAACAGCCCCTGTAATTCCTGAACATTGGGCCAACCTGGCCCAATAGCCGGAACGATAAAACGCCCTCCATCGCAAGATGGAGGGTGTTTTTATTGGGTGATGTGCAGTGTATAGCGCTGACTATTTCAGAGCAGACTATAACCGTTCATCGCCTTCGGGCAACGGGTTTCTTCCATTTATGGCGTCATACGCTCCCTTGCCAGCAAGACTCTCGTTTAGCACTAAGCACTGAACTTATGGCATCATAGTCGGTAGAAATGGAAACAGTGGGCTTTCCCATTTTATATAGGCAGTCATACAGTGAATGAATTACATATTGAATATACAGAAGATTTAAGTGAAGCCGCTGATGCAAAAATGACGGAAGGTCATGAAAATTATGAGCGTGAAAATGGCATAGCGATAAATTTTAAAAACTTCTCTTTTACTTTATCTGATGAAAAAGGGGAGGTATTTGGTGTACTTAGCGCATACACAGCATATTCAGAGATATATATTGAGGACTTGTGGGTTGATGAGTCTCTTCGTCAAAAAGGGTATGGCAGAAAATTATTGCAAACGCTTGAGCATTACTTTGATGGCAAGGGCTACAACAATATAAATCTCGTCACCAATGAGTTTCAAGCCCCTCTGTTCTACAAAAAATGTGGTTATGATATCGAGTTTGTTCGCGTAAATAAAAGCAACAGCAAGCTTACAAAAACATTTTTGATCAAGTATCTATAAGTGACATCGCATGCTGAACGGTAATTTTGAAATGTGATATGACGGATTGCAGTGATGTTTTATATCAAGGCCTCAGTTTCACTGTATTAAGGTGAGACTGAGGCCTTGTTTCATATTATTTAGGCTCGGTACCATTTCACATCGCATATCAGCTTGCGAAATGGACTTGTGGATACGTTTTCCTGACTGGAAAACCAAATAGGGGCAAGTCAGTGGTACTGAAATGGAACAGGACCTTGGCAATGACCTGGTAACAGGTTTCTCGTAAGGTCCTGTATTTCAATATCTATTACGCTTGCGGCGGGGTGCTTTCCGCATTGGAGAGCACGGCATCCATCTGCACCAGGGCACCGGCGGGCAGCTCGCTCACGCCAATCACGGTACGGGCCGGCAGATAGCTCGGGAAGTATTTGGTATAGATGGCGTTGATCACATCCAGATCCGCGATGTTTTTGACCTGAATATTGACCTTGACGATATCGTCCATCACGTGGTCGATGCTCTCGACGATGGCTTTGATATGGCTCAGGCACTGGGCGGTCTGCTCTTTGACACAACCGGTCAGGATCTTGCCAGTGGTGATATCCAGCGGCAGCTGAGCGGCCAGATGGTTGTAGTGGGAGAAGGCGACTGTCTGGCAATGGAGCGGGCTGCGTGGCGCCTTGTCGGTATTGCGGGCAGCGATCACCAGATTGTGTCTGTCTTCTACCAGCTGCGGCGGTGTGCCGTCACCGTGGGAGATGACCGCATCCATCTGCACCCTGGCTCCCAGCGGCAGGGCAGTGGCGCTGATCACGGAGCGGGCCGGCAGATAGGCGACGGCGCGGGCAATGGCGGAGTCCGGGAAGAAGGTGGTGTAGACCTCGTTGACGGCGTCCAGATCGGCGAGGCTGGTCAGGTAGATGTTCACCTTGACGATGTCGTCAAACGGCACATCGATGCTTTCCAGCACGGTTTTGATGTGGCGCAGACATTGACCCGCCTGTTCGCGGATGCCACCGGCGACCAGCTGGCCCGAGGCCGCATCGACCGGCAGTTGCGCGCCTATGTTGTTGTAGTGGGAGAAGGCAACGGTATGGGTCGAGAGCGGGTTGTGCGGGGCCTTGTCGCTGTTGCGGGCCAGCTTCACCAGAGCGCAGGGCGCCTGCGGGAAGGTGCCTTCGCCATTGGAGATGATGGCGTCGATCTGCACCTGGGCATCCAGCGGCAGGGCGGCCACGGCGAGTGTGGTGCGGGTCGGCAGATAGCCCGGGAAGAATTCGCGATAGACGGCGTCGACCGCCTCCAGATCCGCCATGTCTTTCAGGAAGATGGTGGCTTTGACCATATCGTCCATCACGTGGCCGATGCTCTCTATGATCGCCTTGAGGTTATTCAGGCACTGTCTGGCCTGTACCTTGACGTCGCCACTCACCATCTTGCCGGTCTTGGGATCGACCGGCAGCTGGGCAGAAATATTGTTGTAATGAGAGAAGGCCACCGTCTGGGTGTAGGGGCCCAGATCCTGGGGGGCATTGGTGGTATTTCTTGCAGCCTTGATGATGGTGCCACTCATAGATATTCCTCTTTTTAGTATTCGTTGTTAACTCAGGTACAGGTTCGTCCCGTCCAAGAGCGCCAGCCGACTGCGCCAGCGGGTGCATCCAAGGTTATTATGTTTAATCCACTCACTAGCTGAATGGGATAAGAGAGGAAGGGACGGGGTTGATTATTTCAGACGAGGCGATTCTATGAGTGCTAATCAGGGGATGCAAACCGGTGATTACGTTTCTATGAGATGGCTCAACGCTTGGAAATATAGCTGTTTTGCTATTCAATTCAGGGTGAATACCATTCCTGAGTGGATCAAACAGGTCTGGTATCGCGGGCGAGCCCGTGTAGACTGGGTTCTTCCCTCCAGTGGGGAGGGGCTGTGCTGTGAATGAGGCGTTAAAAATATTCGCCATCCTGCAGTTAATAGTTTTTATTGTGCATAGATATGTATTTTAAAACCCTTTCAGGGGCTATCAAGCCGACTCGAAATATGCTAGCCGACGACCAGTTTGCCGCCAATAAGATGCCCCTGAAATATGATTCAGTCATTCTGCATGGGGAATGTATCAGGGAGGCGCCGGGGCGCGATATTACTCATTGGATCAGGCATATATTTTCCGGCCCGCTCTCGTTGATAAGCCACGGGGAAAGAGATCCGCTGCCAGTCTCTGGGCGTGCCACCTTGATGACGGGATCTGCCGCCATCGATCGCGTATCAATGGGGGCTGACAGCGCTCCTCGCCGGCGAGGCCATCGCCGCATTCTTGCGGAGGCACCTGGATGATATGAGAGCCGTCTCGCCGCCAGAGGTAGGGAGGGCAGGACGAAGTCTTGCAGCCTGTGGTGTCAGTCTCTTAGCCTCACCATGGGGAAATCCAGTCACCCTGTCGTCAACTGGTCGAACTACAACAAGTTCTTGAGCAGCGATTGCTCTCCCGGTTTGCCAAGCTCATCAGCGGCGGTTGTTTGAGCTAGACCAGCCGTTGCCGGGGGGATGTTGGCTGTCAGGGACTACCATAGAGCCCCCCAAAGAGACCTCCTGACCGGGTCTGCCCTGATCCCGGCGGGCCACTGCAGGCGGATGCATTTCGTCAGCCAGGCTGTGGTGAAACAAAACATTCCAAAATGGCATGTTTTTTATTATTTAAATTCATTTTTTGAAGGTTATGGCTCTGCATATACTGGGAGCCGCTTCACGGTCTCAGGTTTGCACCTGCCTGGCCCTCGCCTCGCAGAATGCTTGCCTGATCCGTCCTGCTGCGGCGTCTTGGTGTTCTGCATGAAGGCGTCCATCGCTGGGCAGGATTATTCCCTGTGCCTATTACAGCTGACGGAGCCTTGTCATGGTAAATTCTCATTCTGCCGCCCTGATTGTCGAGGGAGGTGCGATGCGCGGCATCTTTGCCAGCGGTGTGCTCGATGCCTTTGTTGAAAGCCGTTACTACCCCTTCGATCTGATCATCGGGGTGTCGGCCGGTGCGACCAATCTGGTCTCCTACCTGAGCGAACAGCCGCGCCGCAGCCATCACATCATCACCGAGCTGGCCTGTAGCAGCGATTTTCTCGATCCCATGCGCTTCGTAAAAGGGGGGGACTTGGTGGATATTGGCTGGTTGTGGCGGACCAGTCGTCATCGTTTCCCGCTGGATCTCGAGACCTTCTGCGCCCACCAGATCCCCTTCTATGCGGTCGCGACCGATGTGACGACAGGCGCCGCCGTCTACCTGCAGGTTCGGCCCGATAACATGGACGAGGTGCTCACCGCGACCTGCGCCCTGCCGGTGGTGCAGCACGATACCCCTTGCGTCGATGGCCGCCCCATGGCCGATGGTGGGATCAGCGACTCCATACCTGTGATAGAAGCCTATCGCCGTGGTGTGCGCCGGATGACGGTGGTGTTATCTGAACCCCATGGCTATCGCAAGAAGCCCCCCCGCTTCTGCTGGATGTTGAAAGCGCTGCTGAAAACCCAGCCGGCACTGGTACAGGCCTTGCTGGAGCGGGATCGTTCCTACAACAGTGCCCTCGACTTCATCGCCAATCCTCCCGCCGATTGCGAGATCGAGGTGATAGCGCCGCCGGCCGATTTTCGGGTCTCCCGCTTTACTCAGGATCTCTCCAAGCTGGAGTCCGGTTATCTGCAGGGTTACTGGCTCGGTCGCCAGAGCCTGCTGCGGGCTGCCGACGAGGCGAGAGAGGTGGCCTGAGCCTGACCCTGCCGGTTTGTCCGAGCCAGAATAATAACAACCCTGTTGTTTGACGCCTCGCCTCTTCGTTATATATCCCTACCAGACCGGGATGTGCATGAATTGACTTCATAAGCTTGGATGAATGATATGCCAGATGTTTTTTAATTATCTCTGCATCGAGAATATCTGCATTTTTCAACTTTTTACCAAGCCCACTCGTTGCGACTGTCTTAATGTCATGGTCAGTCGCATAAAAATAAAAAACAGGAATATTGCAATGGCAACAAAAGTGTTGAATCTGAATGTGCCTAAAAACCATTATTATAAGATTGTAGAAGAACTGCTCTTATATTCTGGGATCACGATTAATGGTCCCCATCCCTATGATATTCATGTACATAATCCCCTCTTCTTTCAGCGAGTCATTAAAGAGGGATCACTAGGATTGGGCGAGAGTTATATGGATGGGTGGTGGGAGTGCCCACGCCTCGACATATTGTTCAGTCGCTTGCTTGCCACCGGGGTGGAGGAGCGCATGCCGCGCCACTTTGCCGATATTCTCTATGTGCTGTCGAGCCGTCTCATCAACAAGCAGAGCCGTAAGCGGGCGTGGCAGGTAGGCAGGGAGCACTACGATCTGGGTAACGATCTGTTCGAGCTTATGTTGGATCCCTACATGCAGTACTCCTGTGGCTACTGGGCTAATGCCAGCGGGTTGGAGCAGGCGCAGAACGACAAGTTGCATCTGATATGCGAGAAGCTGCAACTGCAGAAAAATATGCGGCTGCTGGATATTGGCTGTGGCTGGGGAGGATTAGCCCGTTTTGCCGCAGAGCATTATGGTGTTTCTGTCGTCGGGCTGACCATATCGGTGGAGCAGCAGGTTCTGGCGCAGAAAAATTGTGCCGGTTTGCCCGTGGATATTCGCTTGCAAGATTATCGCGATCTTGATGAGCAATTTGATCGAATCGTCTCGGTTGGGATGTTTGAGCACGTTGGGCCGAAAAACTATGCCGCCTACTTTGATGTGGTAGCAAAGAGTCTGGTTGATGATGGATTATTTTTGTTGCACAGCATAGGTTCCAATAAAAGCGATCTTGATGTGGATCCATGGATCGATAAATATATCTTCCCCAACGGTTGCCTTCCCTCGGTACTTCAGGTTTCACAGAGCAGTGAAAAGCATTTTGTCATGGAGGATTGGCATAACTTCGGTGCGGATTATGATCGCACGCTGATGGCCTGGTTAGCCCGTTTCAATGCCAATTGGAAAAAATTGAAGGCAAATTACGATGAGCAATTCTACAGGATGTTCACCTATTATCTGGGCGCCTGTGCCGGGGCATTTCGTGCCCGGAATATCCAGCTCTGGCAGGTGCTCTTCAGCCCGAAAGGGGTGGCTGGCGGGATCCGGGTGCCTCGATAGCGGCATGCCGGCATCCGTTCAATGGGAGCCTGTCTGATCCTGCCATTCCTGCCATTGTGCACTCAATGGCGCCGTTAGAGGTGCTGGCTGGCAGTGATAGGTAAAGGTGGTGGTCCCGGTTGGTGCTCAGGCGGGATAGAGGGCGCCCAGGACTGCAAGACGGCTGGCACCGGTAACGGCGGGCAGGTTGCCCGGTTGGCGGTGGATAAAGCGCTGTGCCAGCCAGGCAAACGCCGCGCCCTCCATCCAGTCGGGGGCGATCCCCAGCTCGGCCGTGTTGGCGATGCGCCAGCCGGGCAGCAGGCTGGCCAGCTCCGCCAGCAGCGGGGCGTTATGGGCGCCGCCGCCGCAGACATACAGCTCGGGCCAGCTTTGCGCATCATCCAGTGCGGGCAGCTGGCGGGCTATGCTGTGGCAGGTGAGCGCCTGCAGGGTGCGCTGCACATCCGCCGGGACATGGGCGTGGCCAGCCAGCTCGCCATCGAGCCAGTCGAGGGTGAACATCTCCCGCCCCGTGCTCTTGGGGTGGGGGGCGGCAAAGTAGGGGTGAGCCAACAACTGCTCCAGCAGTGCAGGGACAAGCCTGCCGCTGGCCGCCCACTGGCCGCCGGCATCGTAGCCGGCCCCCTTGGGGTGATGACGGCGATACCAGCCATCGAGCAGGGTGTTGGCCGGGCCGGTATCGAAGCCATAGACGCCGTCGGCCTGGCCCGGCAGCACAGATATATTGGCTATGCCGCCGAGGTTGAGCACCACCCGCAGGGCGCCGGGGCGGGCAAAGAAAGCCTGATGGAAGGCGGGCACCAGCGGCGCCCCCTGGCCGCCGAGGGCCATGTCCATGGTGCGAAAATCGGCCACCACATCGATGCCGGTCAGCGCCGCCAGCAGGGCCGCGTTGCCGATCTGCAGGGTAAAGCCGAGCTTGGGGCGGTGGCGGATGGTCTGGCCGTGGCTGCCGATGGCGCGAATATCGGCAGGCGTGAGGCCGGCCTTGGCCAGCAGGGCGTGGGTGGCTGCGGCAAACTCGCGGGCGACCAGGTTGTCGGCAACCCCCATGCGGTCGATCTCGTTGTCGCCCGGGGTGCAGAGCCGGTGCAGCTCGTGAGCGGTGGGCCAGGGGTGGCTGAGGGCCGCTTCGACCCTCAGTTCATCCCCCTCGATCAGCACCAGCACGGCATCGATACCATCCATGCTGGTACCGGACATCAAGCCTATATAGCGTTCAGTCATGGGGCTTCCTTACTTGCAGGCCGGGAAAAAGTACTTGAGAGAGGGAGCGGCCTCTATCCCATACCGTATTCTGGTGCCGGACATCAAGCCTATATAGCGTTCAGTCATGGGGCTTCCTTACTTGCAGGCCGGGAAAAAGTACTTGAGAGAGGGCGCGGCCTCTATCCCATACCGTATTCTGGTGCCTGACATCAAGCCGATATAGCGTTCGGTCATGGGGCTTCCTTACTTGCAGGCCGGGAAAAAGTACTTGAGAGAGGGAGCGGCCTCTATCCCATACCGTATTCTGGTACCCGACACCCATCCGATATAGCGTTCGCTCATGACTGCTCCTTGTGGGTCGAGGTCTCTGGCCCGCAACGGCGGCTCAGTTACCGCCGTTGGTCCGCTTGTTCTGGGCCAGCTGCAGCTCAGGTTTGTCAAGCTGGTCGAGTTTGGCCAGTTGCGGCATCGCCAGCAGTTTGAAGTTGGCCAGCGCCCGCCCGCTGAGCGTCTCGGCCTGGGGCAGATTGAGGGTGCGCGGGTTCTTGTGCACGCCGCCCACCACGAATTCATAGTGCAGGTGCGGGCCCGTGACGCGCCCGGTACCGCCCAGCTTGCCTATGGTCTGGCCCTGCTTCACCCGCTGGCCCTTGTTGACGGTGCGCTGGGAGAGGTGCAGGTACTTGGTCACATAGTTGCCGGCGTGCTTGATGAAGACATAGTTGCCGTTGAACTGGTTGTAACCGGCGGCCACCACGCTGCCGGAACCCGCCGCCATGATGGGGGTGCCCACAGGCGCCACATAGTCGATGCCGTTGTGGGGGCGGATCTTGCCGGTGACCGGGTGCAGGCGGCGCGGATTGAAGTTGGAGCTGATGTATTTGAAGTTGACCGGCGCGCGCAGGAAGCTCTTGCGCATCGCCTTGCCTTCCGGCGTGTAGTAGTTGCCATCTTCGTTCAGCACGGCGCGATAGGTGGCGCCCTGGTTGACGAACTCGGCGGCCAGGATGTCGCCGGAGGCCACCCGCTCGTCATCCTGATACTTCTCCTGATAGACCACCCGAAAGCTGTCCCCCGGTTGCAGGTCCTGGGCGAAGTCGATGTCCCAGCCGAAGATGGCGGCGAGATCCATGATCTGATCCTCTGTCATGCCCGCCTCGGCGGCGGCGCCCCAGAAGCTGGAGCGGATCTCGCCCTTGGCCACCTGCTCGCGGGTATCGAGTTCCAGCTTGACCGGTCTGGCCACGAAGCTGTCGGCCTTGCGGCTCACTTTCAGCGCCTGTTCCAGGCTGTGGGGATAATAGAGGCTGTGCAGATCGCCATTTTTGGTCAGCTTGAAGGTGAGCTCCTGGCCGGGCTTGAGCAGGCGCAGGGTATCCGTGCCCTCGAGCTGATCGATCAGGTGCAGATCCGTGGTGCTGAGGCCAAGGCGCTGGAAGATGACCCCCATGTTGTCGCCGCTGCGTACCTTCACCTGTTTGGTGATGTAGCTGGGCTTGGGCGGGGTGACGGGCAGCTCGGCCTGGGCCAGCAGCTCGTCCTCGTCGGCTTGCGGCTCGGCGGCAAGCTCGTTGCCGCTGTCATCGACCCGAGTGGCGACCGCCTGTTCGCTTGGCCAGGCCGCCAGCATCATCACCATGATGCTCAGGATCAGCACCATCTTGCGGTGCCAGGTGGGGAGAGAGTTGAAGGCGTTCCAAATAACCATGCGAAGCTGACGAAGTCGGGCAGAATGGGCGGATTTTACAGCCTTTCCAATTGGCCCGCCATTCCAGTAATATGTTTGGCCCTGTGGAATCGTGATTGGAGAGTCAAAAAATGTCCCAGCTCGAGGTGGCGCTAGCCGAGATCAAGCGCGGAGCGGAAGAAATTCTGGTGGAAGAAGAACTTGTCGCCAAGTTGAAGGAAGGGCGCCCGCTGCGCATCAAGTTGGGCATGGATCCGACGGCCCCCGACATTCACCTGGGTCATACCGTGATCCTCAACAAGCTGAAGACCTTCCAGGATCTGGGCCACGAGATCATCCTGCTGATCGGCGATTTCACCGCCATGGTGGGTGACCCCTCCGGCAAGAACAGCACCCGTCCGCCGCTCTCCGAAGAGGCCATCAAGCACAACGCCCTCACCTATGCCGAGCAGGCGTTCAAGATCCTCGATCCCGCCAAGACCCGTATCGAGTACAACTCCAGCTGGCTGGGCGAGCTGGGCGCGACCGGCATGATCAAGCTGGCGGCCAAGCAGACAGTGGCCCGCATGATGGAGCGCGACGACTTCAAGAAGCGCTACACCGGCGGCCAATCCATCGCGATTCACGAATTCCTCTATCCGCTGCTGCAAGGCTATGACTCGGTCGCGCTGAAGGCGGACGTCGAGCTGGGTGGTACCGATCAGAAGTTCAACCTGCTGATGGGCCGCGAGCTGCAAAAAGATGCCGGCATGGCCGCCCAGTGCGTGCTGATGATGCCGCTCTTGGTCGGTCTGGACGGCGTCAAGAAGATGTCCAAGTCCGCCGCCAACTACATAGGCGTGCACGACGCCCCGGGCGAGATGTTCGGCAAGATCATGTCCATCACAGATGACCTGATGTGGAACTACTACGAGCTGCTCTCCTCTCGCCCACTTTCCGACATCGAAGGCTTCAAGGCGGGCATCGCTGCCGCTACCCTGAACCCGCGCGATGTGAAGATCTGGCTGGCCAAAGAGATTATCACCCGCTACCACGATGAAGCGGCAGCCGAAGCGGCTCACGAAGATTTCACCCAGCGTTTCTCCAAGAACGCCATTCCGGACGAGATGCCGGAAGTCGAGCTGGCACTGGAAGGCGAAGGTCTGCCGATCGCCAACCTGCTTAAAGACGCCGATCTGGTGACCACTACCTCAGAGGCGCTGCGCATGATCAAGCAGGGCGCGGTCAAGGTGGACGGCGACAAGCTGGACGATGGCAAGGCACTCATAGGTGCCGGCACCGCCGTCTATCAGGTCGGCAAGCGCAAGTTTGCCCGGGTGACCGTCAAGTAAGCCCCTCCCGTCAGCCCCGCGCTGCCGATAAAAAAGGCCTCCATCACGGAGGCCTTTTTGTTGCGTCATTCCCAAGGGGTACGAGTATCAGCCCTCTGTTTTAAGGAAGTTGCGATAGAGCATATAGAGGTGGGCCGAGCTCCAGCTGAAGTTGCTGGCCCCCTGCATGGCGCCTGTCTCCGGGTTGTAGTTTTCGCGGATGGGGCCGCTGCCCGCCAGCCCTTCGGCGTTGGCAAACAGCTTGTTGACCAGCAGCTGGGCATCGCTGCGATAGCCGTAGTTCTCCAGCCCCTTCACCCCGAAGTAGAACTGATCCAGCCAGACTCGGCCGCGCCAGTAGATGTCGGGGTCGTAGGCCGGGTTGGTCAGGGCCGCCGTGCCGAGCGGCACCCTGGTGTTGAACTCCTGGCTACTCAGCATCACCTCGCGCACCCGCGCCGCCTTCTCCTTGTCCGCTACCTCGGCCCAGAGCGGGCTCCAGCCTTCCGGGCCACGGCCGCGGGCGGTCAGCAGCTTGCCGACGCAGCCATTGGCGTCTGCGACATCTCCTTGATGGATCTGGCGGTCGTAATAGAAGCCGGAGGCCTCATCGAACAAACAGGTATTGATGTAACCGGCTAGCTGGGTAGCGCCCTCGCGGTAGCGGATCCCTTCGTCCGGTTTGCCGAGCAGATCGGCCATGTCCGCCAGGATGCGCTTCTCCTTGGCGAGGAAGGCGTTCAGCTCCACCGACTCCTGATCGATGGAAAAGCCGATGAGGCTGCCGTCATCTTCGTGGTTCTCGAAGAAGGCGACGTTCCAGTCCTGGCGCGCCTTGGCTAGATCCCCTGCGTAAGTCTTGTCGGCGTAGCGCTGCAGCTGATCCGGCTCGATGAAGCCGAAGCGGGCGGCGTTGTCCATGCCGGACTCCCAGCCTGCGCCGTGCTGGGCACCTATATCCATGTCGGCGTAGCCGCCGACGCTCAATACCTGCTGATAGAGCGCCATGCCGGCGCAGCCGTACCAGCCGTCCCCCTCGGCGGTGCAGCTCGACAGATCCAGTCCGGCGGGCACGCCACTGGCGTACTGCACCTTGAAGGTGATATTGCCGAATTCGTCGTTGTGCTCGACGTGCTTGGTGGCGCCGTATTCGATGATGCCGTTGTGGTTGTTGTCCCGCGCCCTGTACCACCAGTTGTGATAGGCCTGGATCTTCGGATACATCTCGGCGATGAAGGCCTTGTCCTGGGTCGCGCCGTAGATCTCCCAGATGGCCCAGGCGGAGAGCGGCGGCTTGGTGTCCCGCTCGTTCCAGTTGCCGCCATCGCCGCCGCGATCGGAGAGCTTGTTGTAGAAGACGGCGTCGATCACCATGCCGGCGTCCTGGGGGCGCACCGGGTCATCGGGCTGGATCTGGTAGTCATACATGGCGCGCACGTTGTTCTTGGCTACCTCGGGGTTGAAGTGAGCCATGGCGTAGGCGTGCTTCCAGCTGTCCCAGGCCCAGACGCCGTCGAACCAGCGGGCCGTGTTGGAGGGGGTGACCCCGTCGTGGAGGATGGCGCCGGCCGGTGAGCGCCAGTTGCCGTTGAGGGTCTCCATCGCCTTGACCGCGATGCGCCGCTCGGCTTCCGGGATCCCCTGGTTGGAGAGGCCGCGCTCGAGATAGCCTTCCCAGCGGCGGATGGAGTCGTCGAAATAGCTGGCGGGCTTGGCCAGCAGGGCGTTGCGGCTCTGCTGGAAGCGGCTGGCGTCATCGCTGCTGTGAACGTAGCTCTGCAGGGTGTAGATATCCTCGCTCCCCTTGGCGGCCAGGGTGAGGCTGGCCTCGCTCCGGTAGCCGAGTGCCTTCTCGTCCAGGATGGTGCGGCTGGGCAGGGTGCGATCGATGCGATAGCGGGCGCTGCCGCTCTGCATCATGTTCCAGGTGCTGCGCAGCTCGCCGAACTGGAACTCTATGCCTTGCTCGCTCTGGCTGATGGTGCGGGTCCAATCCGGGTACTGCTCGGCCACCGTCTTGTTGGCATCCCACTGCTGGAGCAACTCCCCCTGCCAGGTCAGGTTGAGGGTGAGCGGCGCGTCCTGATTGTTGATGAGTCGGGTTCGGACCAGGGCCGTGCGGGCATCGCCGTAGCGCAGCTCCAACTCCAGGGTGAAGGGCGCGAACTCGAATCGCTGGATGAGCGCCCCCGGGATGGCGTAGATCTCGTACTTGCTGGCGGCGGTGAGCGGATAGGAGCGGCCGCTCTCATCGCTCAGGCTGAGCCGGTCCAGCTCGCTGGCGAAGAAGAGGCTGTACTCCTCCGAGATGACCATGGGGCCGGTGAAACCACCCCATTCGCTGTCGCTGGCGGGCAGCAGGAAGCCGTGCCAGGCCCCCAGATCGAGCAGCGGGTTGTATTTGAGGTTGGAGTAGCCGTCAAAGTCTCGGAACTGGAGCGGGGTACCGCTGCGATCGATCACGTTCTGGTACTGGCTCGCCAGGGTCGCACTGGGCGGAGTCGGGGCGCTGGAGTCATTGCCGTTGCAGGCGGTGAGGCCAAACAGGGCGACGCTCAGGGTGATGGAAAGTAAACTTTTACGAAACATGTCTCGCTCCAATTACGATTTTGTAGGTTAAGGAAGGTGCTTTTTTAGCGTTTATTTTAGTGAAATCGTTTGCAAGAGACATTGTAGGGGAATGCCGCGGGCCATATTGGCGCTTCGTCACACTGTGGAGCGAGGGGATGTGAGCCGGATCACCGGGTTACACGAGGTTACATTGCAGGGTGTTTTAGTAACTATTTACTTGGCGTTGAGTGTCCATTGAGGGACAGGTACGCAGATATTGGTGGGGAGTCAGACCGAACTCCTGCTTGAAACGGGCGGCGAAGCGGCTGGGAGAGTCATAACCGCAGGCGAGGGCCACCTCCAGCGGAGTGAGGGCCTGTTGCAGCAGGGTGAGGGCGTGGCTCATGCGCACCTGGGTCAGCAGCTGGCGAAAGCTGCGCCCCTCGGCGGCCAGCTTGCGCACCAGGGAGGCGCGGCTCATGGCGAAGTGGGGGGCTATGGTCTCCAGCCTGTGGTCGGCGCCCGGCTCCACCCCGAGGTAGCGGGCCAGCCGCTCCCCGAGCGTCATTGTGCTGGCGGGAAACAGCAGGTCGAGACCGCCGGCGGCCTGCAGCTCGGCATAGAAGCCGTGCAGCAGCTGGGTCTGGGTGGCCTGGCTCAGCGTGCGGCTGGCCATGGAGCAGATCAGCTCGAAGCAGAACGCCAGCGCCGGACTTATCTCAAGGCGTGGTTCCCTGAGCCGGGTGCCCGGGGCGTCAGTCAGCCACTCGGTAGGGGGCGGGGTCAGCAGGGTCAGGGCATGGGAGCTGAACTTGCCCTGTTCGGGCTGGTTGACGAAGGTGAGCTGGTGGCCTGCCGGGATCAGCAGCCAGCTCCCCTTGTCAAACGACAGGCGCCTGTCCTGCCACCACAGCTGCTTGTGGCCCTGTTGTACCCAGATGATGGTCGGCGCATAGATGAGCACCCTGTGCAGCGGCTGCTGACGGATCCCGAGATAGTGATGCAGTTGCAGCAAGGGGGCGCTCATCCGGCGGGCTCCTAGGGGGTGACGAAGGTGGCGGTCAGGGTGGCCTTGCCCAGCGCCATGGCATTGAGCATGTAGCCTACCATGGCGGGCGGGGTATCTGCCTTCACCTCGAGTGTGGCTTCGGGCAGAGCCCAGGCGGTGAACTGGTAGCGGTGCATGCCGTGACCGGCGGGCGGGCAGGGGCCGCCGTAGCCCTGGCTGCCGAAGTCGGTTCTGAGCTCAAGGCCCTGTTTGAGTTTGCCGGAGACGTTGCTGGCAAGTGAACTCTGGTTGGCCGGCAGGTTCACCACCAGCCAGTGCCACCAGCCGCTGCCGGTGGGGGCGTCGGGATCATAGGCGGTGATAGCGACGCTTTTGGTGCCGGCCGGCAGATCCTGCCAGCTCAGCTGGGGCGAGCGGTTCTCCCCCTTGCAGCCGAAGCCGTTGAAGCTGAACGCCTTGTCCATCAGCTGGCCTTCCTGAATGTCAGCGCTCTTCAAGGTCATGGCAGAGGCGGGCAGGGCCGCCAGGCACAGCAGGGAGAGCAGGGTGGAACGCAGGGGTAATTTCATTGTGGTGCTCCTTTATGGATGAGGGGATCCCGCCGGGAGGATCCTGATGACGGGATCAGTCTAGCGAAGCGGGGCGATTCGGGTGCAACCAAAAGGCTCAATATCGGGTTGTCGGTGGCGGATTGTGAGCCGAACTGCATCTGGGCGGGAAAAGAGTGGGACGGCGAGGTGGTAAGGGAGTGGACGGCTTGTGGTATATGGCGGCCATAAAAAAACCGGCCTCATGGAGGCCGGTTTTGACATCTTGCTGGCAGCAGCGAGGCGGCTTAGCGCAGTATCATCTGCTCGCGGCCCGGGCCGACGGAGACCATGGGAACCGGCACACCCAGCAGGGCTTCGATGCGCAGCACGTAGTGCTGGGCAGCATTGGGCAAGTCTTCGAACTTGCGGATGTGGGAGATGTCTTCGCTCCAGGCTTCCATGGACTCGTACACCGGCTTCAGACCGGCGGTCTGCGGCCAGATCGGGTTCTCGGTGTTGGCGCCTTCGTAGGCGACGCAGATCTTCAGATCCGGCATGCCGGAGAGGCAGTCCAGCTTGGTCAGGGCGATCTCGTTGGCGGCCTGGATCTCCAGACCCTGCTTGGTGGCAACGGCGTCGAAGTAGCCGATGTCACGGGGGCGGCCTGTGGTGGCACCGAACTCGTTGGCGAACTTGCGGAACTCTTCCTGGTTCTCCATGGCGGTGATCAGGGTGCCGGTACCGACAGAGGTACTGAACGCCTTGGCCACGGCAATCACGCGCTCGGGGCGCAGGGCCGGCAGGCCGCCACCGATACCGGCGTAGGCGCCGGAAACGTGGGAAGAGGTCACCCAGGGGTACTCACCGTAGATGAGGTCACGGCCGGCGCCCAGCTGGGCTTCGAACAGCAGGGTGCCGTTCTGGGCCTGGATCGCCTTGAGCGGCTCGCTGACGTTGCAGACGGCGTCGATCCAGGGGGCGGACACTTCCAGCAGCCAGTCGGCCATTTCCTGGGCGGTCTGGCTGAACTCGAAGCTCGGGTAGAGGGCCTTGAGCTGCGGCAGTTTCCAGTCGAGGAAGAACTGGATGCGCTCGACCAGCACGTCCGGCTGTTTCAGCCAGCCGACTAGGATCGCTTTTTTCATGACCCGATCACCGTAAGCCGGGGCTATGCCCTGACGGGTGGAGCCATAGGCGCCATCACCCAGACGGACTTCTTCCAGGGTATCTTCCAGCGCATGGATCGGCAGGCAGAAGGTGGCGCGATCTGAGATGGCCAGTTTCGGGGTCACGCCGGCGGCTTTCACTTCAGCCAGCTCGCGGGTCAGCGGCTCCGGGCTGATGACCATGCCAGGGCCGAGGACAACCAGGCACTCCGGGTTGAATACGCCGCTCGGCAACTGGTGCAGCTTGAAGGTGCCCAGGTCGTTGACGACGGTGTGGCCGGCGTTGTTGCCGCCCTGAAAACGGATGCTGGCGGCGGATTGACCTGCCAGATAATCGACGATGCGGCCTTTGCCTTCATCACCCCAGTTAGCACCTACGACTACGATAGACGACATGACTCTTTCTCCTAAGACGTTAGGCGTCCATCCTAGGAGGCTGGGGCGGATTAGAAAAATTAATTATCTTTATAATTCCGATAAGAAAACCATATACTCGTGGTGAATTTACCGGCAAGACACCCAGTGTTGCCGCGCTGGCCCGCGTCATGGGCGCAGATGTGGAAAAACAAGAGGACCCCCATGCTGGACATTCACTGGCTGCACACCTTCGTTACCCTGGCCCGCCTGCAGCACTTCGGCCAGACCGCCACCGAATTGCACATGACCCAGCCCAACGTCAGCCTGCATCTCAAGAATCTGGAGCAGGCCACCCGGGTCAAGCTGATTGAACGCAGCCCGTTTCGGCTGACCCAGGCCGGTGAGCGACTGCTGCAAAGCGCCGAGCGCGCCATCAACGAGCTGCTGTTGTGCCAGTCCGATCTCAATGCCCTCAACCAGCTGAGCCAGGGCACGCTGGCCATCGCCGCCAGCGACATCATCTCCCGCCTGCTGCTGATCCAGCCGTTCCAGCGCTTCAAGCAGGCCTTTCCCGGCATCGACCTCACCCTGTTCAACACCACCTCGGATCAGGCGGCCGAGCTGGTCAAGGCCGGCAAGGCGGATCTCGGCTTCGTGATGGCGCAAAAGCGCAGCGAACCGCTGTTCTACACAGAATTGCAGCAGGTGACCTGGTGCGCGCTGGGACACGGCTTGGCCCGCTGGCAGGCGAGGGCCAAGGCGGGTGAGAGCGATCCCCTCGACGAGCCAACCCTGATCCTGCTCGGCCACGACACCCGCACCCGGGCCCTGATCGACCCCTCGCTGCCCCTGCTCGGGCTGCCGACGTGCCGCATCATGGAGGTGGGCAGCGTGGATGCCCAGCTCGACTGGGCCGAGGCGGGCTTCGGGGTCGCCATAGTGCCGGACTTCTCGCTCCACCCGCGCCTCAAGCTCACCGCGCCCGTGGCCCGTCTGACCGACTTTCCCGGCACCAGCCTGGGCTATGTGGTGCGCCAGAATCAGGTATTGTCGCGGGCCATCAAACAGCTGCTGCACTGGGTGGAGGAGGAGATATTGCAGCCCGACGCCCGCCATCAAGCGGCGCCCAGGGCAGAAGGCTGATCAGGTCAGACGGAACAAGCAGGCGGGATGCGCCTTGTGCGGCCGGTTTCACGGCGAGTGCCTGACCGGGTTTGGCTGGGCCGGGAGGGAAGATAGCGATCGGCCACAGTGTTGCGGCCCGTGTGCGCATGAGTTGCTACAGAACAAGGTAAAAGGTGCAAGGCAACAGCTGCAATGCAAAAGAAGAGGCCACCCAGACAGGTGGCCTCTTTCGTTGGCGGTGGCTGAGATTACTGGGCGGGCACGCTTGCCGAAGGGGTGACCGGCAGGGGCTGGTTCAGGCTGCTACTGGCGGCACTGGGCGCAGCCCCTTGCGTATCGGCTGGCGCCGAGCCGAGTGCGGCCGAGGCGGCTTGTGTGGCTGCAGCGGCTGTCACGGCTTGCGTGGTCTGGGCGGCCGAGGGGGCGTCCACAGTCACAGCTTGCGTGGTCTGGGCGGCCGAGACGGGTGCCACCGGCTGGGTTGCCACTGCACCCGAGATTGCTGCCTGTGCTGCTGCGCCATCCCCGGTGGCCTGCGCTGCCGACTGGGCTGCCAGGCTTGCCGTCGCCGCCGAGTCCTCTGACTCCTGGGGGGTCAGGGATTCGGGGAGCAGTGATGGCGGCGGCAGGACGGCATCCTCCATGCCCGGGTGACGCGGCACCTCGGCCTCCGCCAGCATGGAGTCCAGGGTGAGGGTGGTCAGCGCCGGATGCAGACGGGTGAACTGCTTGAGCCGTGCGGTCAGCACATCGCGCACTGTGCGCACCTGGGTGTCTGGCAGGCTGTCCAGCGCAACCAGTTCGGCGGTGACGGCAAAGGTGTTGACGCCGCTGGGCTGGCCCGGGTAGAGGTTGGCGCCGATGCGGCCGCGCTGGTAATAAGGGTGGTTCTTGAGCAGGCGATCGATCTGCTCCCCCTCGATGGGGATGATGCGCGCCTTGCAGCGACCGGTCAGATCCCCTATGCCCTGATTGGGGTGGCCCGCCACCATGAAGGCGGCGTCCAGGGTGCCGTCGCAGAGCCCCTCCAGCCGGTTGTTGATGGAGGAGGGAATGACGGGCGCGAAGCTGCTCTCCTGCCAGCCCATGGCATTGAGCAGGGCCTGGCTGGTGACGCGCTCTCCCGACCCCGGATTGCCCAGATCGACCCGCTTGCCTTCGATGTCGGCCAGGGTGTTGATGTTGCTGTTGGCACCGGCGAGCAGGGTCAGCGACTCCTGATGGAGTCGAAACAGGCTGCGCAGCCGGTCGTTGGGCGGCTGGCCCACGAAGGGGCCTGTGCCGTGGGCGGCGTGGTGCACCACATCCGACTGCACCAGCGCCAGCTGGATTTTCCCCTGGCCCAGCTCCTTCAGGTTGGCGAGGGAGCCCGAGGTGCTCTGCACGGCGCAGTGCAGCCCGTGGTTGGCGTTATCTTCGTTCAGCAGGCGGCAGATGGCCCCTCCCGCCGGATAGTAGACGCCGTTGAGCGCCCCCGTGCCTATGGTGAGATAGGCCGGCGTGGCGGCGTGCAGGGGCAGCACCAGGGCTGCAGCCAGCCAGGGCAGGGCGGTATGAGACAGGGTCGACAGGTGGTGCAGGGCGCTTGGCAACATAATGAACCGGATCAATGGCTGATAAAAAGGATGGGCCAAGCCCATCCCGTCTGACATCACGGCCTGCCGCTGTTTGGCGCAGAGCCGGGTTTGCATGGCATGTGCCATTCAAACCCGATCTCATCGCTTATGGCGGTGGCTGGTGCAGCTGACATTCAGCCGCAAAAATATACCCTATTGCCATCAGATGCGAGTCTGGATCGCTTTCTCCATCCGGGCCAGCGCCTCGGTCAGCCGTGCCCGGGTGCAACCGAAGTTGAGCCGCACGAACTGGCCATCGCCGAACTGGGCGCCGGGGGAGAGTCCCACCCCCGCCTGCTCGAAGAAGGCGATGGGATCCTCGAGACCGAGCGCACTGACGTCGATCCAGGCGAGGTAGGTGGCTTGATGGCGCGCCAGCTTGATGCCGGGCCAGCGGGCGACCGCCTGCTCGATCAGCGTCAGGTTGGCGGCCAGGTAGTCGAGTTGTTCGCTGAGCCAGGGGTCGCCTCCCTCATAGGCCGCCTCGGCCGCCACGAAGCCCAGCAGGTTGACGTCGGCGCTGATGCCGCGCATCGCCTGTTGCAGCTTGAGGCGCAGGCGGGCGTTGGGCACCACGGCGAAGGCGCAGCACAGACCCGCGATATTGAAGGTCTTGCTCGGTGCCATCATGACGGCGCAGCGCTCGGCAGCGTCCGGGCTGATGGCGCCATAGGGTATGTGGCGGGCATCTTTGTCCAGCAGCAGGTCGCAATGGATCTCGTCCGAGCAGACAACCAGATTGTGGCGCTCGGCGATGGCGTCTATGGCTTCGAGCTCGGCGCGGGTGAACACTGTACCGCCCGGGTTGTGCGGGTTGCACAGCAGCAGCAGATCCGCCGCCGGGGCCTGACGCTCAAGTTCCTCCAGATCCAGCACCCAGCGACCGGCCTCTTCCACCATGGGCACTGTGAGCAGGGGGCGATCGTTGAACCCGGGTGCCTGCAGGAAGGGGTAGTAGACCGGCTTGGGGGTGATGATGCCGCGGCCGTGCTGGCTCCAGGCCTTGCAGGCCAGGTTTAAGCCGGGTACCACGCCGGGCAGGAAGACGAGCCACTCGGGCTGGATGGTCCAGCCGTAGCGGCTGGCCAGACGCGCCATGATCAGTTCGATCAGCCGGGCAGAGGGGCGCGAGTAACCGAAGATGCCGTGGGCGACCCGCTGGGTGAGGGCCTCGACGACGGCGGGCGGCGAGACAAAGTCGGTGTCGGCTACCCACATGGGCAGCACGTCCTGTCCCTTGTACTTGTCCCATTTCAGACTCATGGTATCGCGACGATCTATTTCCCGGTCAAAATCAAACATGTGAAATCCTTATGCTGGGCAGTGGGCTTTCAATGTACGGGGTCGGGCGCGGGGTCGCAAGCCTTGAGGTGACTCTTGATAATGACATAAAATAAGCGACGCTATTTCATGCACTTGCCGAATTTTGGCCAGTTTTCTTCCCCCCAATCAGTGGTAATCCTATGAGCTTGTTGACCGCCGCTCTGAAGAGGTCGGATCCCGTCTCCCTCTCTTTTTTGGCCGTGACCTTTATGACCGGGGTGGCGGTGGCGCTCCAGGTGCCTACCTTGAGCCTGTTTCTAGCCGAAGAGGTGCAGGTGCGCCCCTTGCTGGTCGGACTGTTTTACACGGTCAACGCCGTGATCGGCATCCTCATCAGCCAGTGGCTCGGCCACCGCTCCGACAGCAAGGGGGATCGCAAGCGGCTGATCCTGCGCTGTTGCTTTGCGGGGGTGGTGCTCTCCCTGCTGTTCGCCTGGAATCGCAACTACTGGCTGCTGGTGAGCCTGGGGGTGGTGCTGGCCAGCCTGGCCGCCACCGCCAGCCCCCAGTTATTTGCTCTGGCGCGGGAATATGCCGACAGCCGCAACAAGCGGGCGGACATGTTCAGCTCGGTGCTGCGGGCCCAGTTCTCCCTGGCCTGGGTGATTGGCCCTCCCATCGCCTTCGCGCTGGCCATCGGCTATGGCTTCGAGGTGATGTATCTCGCCTCCGCCCTGGCCTACCTCATCTGTGCCTTCGTGGTGTGGCGCTGGCTGCCCTCCCTGCCGCTGCCCACGCCAAACAGCGAGGTTGAGCGGGTCAGCAGCTGGAAGGATCCCTCGGTGCGGGCGCTGTTCATCGCCTCCACCCTGATGTGGACCTGCAACAGCATGTACCTCATCAACATGCCGCTCTACATCACCCGCGAGCTGGGGCTGGAGGAGAAGCTGGCCGGTGTGCTGATGGGCACGGCGGCAGCCCTCGAGATCCCCTTCATGCTGCTGGCAGGCTACTACACCCAGCGCTTCGGCAAGCGTCCCATGATGCTGGTGGCCGTGCTGGCCGGGGTGGGTTTCTACGTGGGGCTGGTCACCCTGTCGAGCCAGTCTGCGCTCATCGCGCTGCAACTGCTCAACGCCATCTTCATCGGCATAGTCGCCGGGATCGGCATGTCCTACTTCCAGGATCTGATGCCGGGGCGCGCCGGGGTGGCGACTACCCTGTTTGCCAACAGCATACGCACCGGCTCCATCATGGCGGGGGCCATCGCGGGGACTGTGGCCGAGATCTGGAGTTTTCACGGGGTCTTCATGGTGGCGACTGCGCTGGCGCTGGCGGCACTGGGCGCCTGCTGGCGGGTGCCCAATGTGTGAGGCGGGTCTGTGACCGGTTGGCTATGGGTGACGCAGGCTGCCTGACGGCTTGGGCTTACTTGTCGTTGTCGTTCTGATATTCGTTGCGCAGGCAGCGCAGCAGCAGCTCGGTGGCCGGCCCCAGCGAATCCGCTGACGGGGTCAGCAGATAGGTGTAGAGATGGCGCTCGTTGCCGCTTGCCAGATCCAGCGGCATCAGGACGCCGCTGGCCAGCTCCTCCTGCACCAGATGGCGAGGCAGCCAGGCATAGCCTAGGCCGAGTTTGAGCATGGCGATCACTTCGTGATAGTGGGTCGCCTTCCAGCCGGTGTCGTCCGCATCGTTCCAGTCCACCGAGCGGTGAATGGGGGGATGCAGGCTTATCTGGTTGTGGCTGGCAAGCTCGTCGGTGGAGACGGCGCCGGCCAGGGCGGCGAGGGGATGGTCGGCCGAGCAGAGCGGCAGCAGGCACACCTCGTCCAGCGGCAGGCCGGTGCGATCCTGGGGCAGGTGCTCGGAGAGCATCAGATCCCCTACTTGCAAGGCGTTGAAGTGGCAGTGAATGCGTTCGTGCAGATTGACACGGCAGCCCCGGCTGCGGGGATAGAAGTGGGCCAGCGCCCGATAGAGGCGCTCCCGTGGCTGCAGCACGGAAACATAGAGGTTGATCTGCGGCTCCCACTGCCGTTCCAGGTTGTTGGCCAGGTTCTCCAGCTCTTCCACCTGCTGGCTGAGCTGACGCGCCCGCTTGAGGAAGATCTCCCCGGCCTGGGTCAATACCGCCTTGCGCCCCCTCACTTCCAGCAGAGGCACCCCCAGACTCTGCTGCAGCTTGGCCACCGCATGATTGAGAGAGGATTGGCTCTTGTTCAGCGCCTCGGCGGCCTGGGCATAACCGCCACAGTCCACCACGGCCTGAAAGATCCGCCATTGCTCAAACGTGCTCTTGGGACGAAACATATCTCAACCTGATCAGGGATCGTATGTGGTAAGGGGCTGCAACGGGGTGCCGGCGGCACCCTATTGAATTTAACCCCATGCGGCGCAGGGTTCCGGTTATTTTGTTGATTTATTTGGGCTGGGCCACAAAGGTCTGGCCGGTTTTGCCACGGCTGTCGGCCCCCATCAGATAGAGATAGAGCGGCATGAGGTCGGCCGGCGTCTTGAGCTGCTGGGGATCTTCCGCCGGGAAGGCGCTGGCGCGCATCTTGGTGCGGGTGCCGCCCGGGTTGAGGGTGTTGACCCGCACCGCCGTGTTTTCCAGCTCGTCGGCCAGCACCTCCATCATGCCCTCGATGGCGAACTTGGAGATGGCGTAGGTGCCCCAGTAGGCGCGGCCCTTGCGGCCCACGCTGGAGGAGGTGTAGACGATGGAGGCCTCACCGTGCTCCTTGGCGGTCTGGCGGATAAGCGGCAGCAGCGCCTGGGTCAGCAGGAATTCGGATTTGACGTTGACCTGCATCACCTCGTCCCACTCCTGCTCCTGGATGTGTTCGAAGGGGGAGAGGGTACCGAGCAGGCCGGCGTTGAACAGTACGCCATCGAGGCGGCCAAACTGCTGGGCGAAGGTCTCGGCCATGCCGCGGTAGTGGGCGGCGGTCGCACCTTTCAGGTCCACCGGCACTATGGCGGGCAGGGGATAACCGGCGGCCTCGATCTGGTCATAAACCGCCTCGAGTTTGGCGCTGGTGCGGCCGAGCAGGATCACGGTAGCGCCGTGGGCTGCATAGGTGATAGCGGCTTCGCGGCCTATGCCGTCACCGGCACCTGTGACCAGAATGACCTTGTGCTTGAGCAGATCCCGGGGGGCCTGATAATCGAGCATGACAACTCCTGTTAACAAGTTCGTGGCAGATGCGCGCGGCAATAGAGGGGCAAGTGTACTGACCCCGCACGGCATTTGACCAGTATGAGACGGCAAAAATGTGAAGAAAATAGAGGGGTTGTGATTGCAGAGTGTGTTTTTTGAGCCACTGTCGCAGAGTTTTTGCGCGAGCCCGGCAAACTCCCTAGAATGTGAAAAACTCGAACACTGAGCGGAGCATCAAGTGGCATTTTTGACCGAATATGGCCTGTTCCTGGCCAAGACCCTCACCTTACTGCTGGCCATAGCCGCCGTCATCCTGATGGTGATCAGCAGCCGTCAGCCGAAATCCCGCAAGGGTGAGCTGGTGGTGACAGATCTCTCCAGCGAACTGGAGCAGGGGCGTCACCAGTTGCAGGCGGCGCTGGCCGGCAAGACTGAGCGCAAGCAGCTGGAGAAGGCCCGCAAGGCCGAACACAAGGCCCGCGCCAAGACAGAAGACGAGCGCAGCCGGCTGTTTGTGCTCGATTTCAACGGCAGCATGGATGCCAAAGAGGTGGCTTCCCTGCGGGAAGAGGTGAGCGCCGTGATAGGCGTCGCCCAGTCCGGTGACGAGGTGTTGCTGCGGCTAGAATCCGGCGGCGGCGTGGTCCATGGCTATGGCCTGGCCGCATCCCAGCTGCAGCGGCTGCGCGACAAGGGCATCAAGCTCACAGTGGCCATCGACAAGGTGGCGGCGAGCGGCGGTTACATGATGGCCTGCGTGGCGGATCAGATCCTGGCTGCACCCTTTGCCATCGTCGGCTCCATCGGCGTGATAGCCCAGTTGCCGAACTTCAACAAGCTCCTGAAAAAGCACGACATCGAATTCGAGATGCACACCGCAGGCCAGTACAAGCGCACCATCACCATGTTCGGTGAGAACGACGATCTGGGGCGGGAGAAGTTTCGCGAGGAGCTGGGCGCCATCCACGAGCGGTTCAAGGCGTTCGTGGCCGAGCACAGGCCCCACCTCGACATAGACAGCGTCACCACGGGGGAGCACTGGCTGGCGAGTCAGGCCAAGGGGCTGGGGCTGGTGGATACCCTCTGCACCAGCGACGACTACCTGCTGGCCCAGGCCAGCCATCACAAGGTGGTCGGCATCAGCTATCGCAAGCCAAAGAGCCTGACCCAGAAACTGGGCCAGCAGGCCGCCCTGGCGCTGGAGTCGAGCCTGGGTCGCCTGTGGCAGCAGAGCCCCTGGCGCTGAGGCCTCGCTTGCACTACGGGCATGAACATGAAAAAGCCGGGCACTTGCCCGGCTTTTGCTATCCAGCGACTCAGCGCTGGAAGGGATAGACGGAGCCGAGTTTCAGGATCTGGGTCAGCTCGTCCAGCGCACTGCGGGACTCCTGTACCAGCGCCGGGTCGCGCAGATCATCCAGCGCCAGGCTGTCGCGGTAGTGGCGATCCACCCAGTTGTCGAGGCGGGCAAACTGGCTGTCGTTGATGAGGCAGGCCGGATTGACCGCCGCCAGCTCCTGATCGTTCATGGCGACCCGCAGCCGCAGGCAGGCGGGGCCACCGCCGTTGCGCATGCTCTGCTTCACGTCCATGTAGTGCACCTGCTTGATGGGGGTGCCCTGGGCGAGGAGTTGGCCGAGGTAGGCCGATACGGCCGGATTGTCGCGACACTCTGTGGGGGCGATGATCGCCATCTCGCCGGAGGGCAGGGTCAGGATCTGGGTGTTGAACAGATAGGATTTCACCGCATCCTGCACCGACACCTCGGCAGTCGGCACCTCGATGAAGTGCAGCTCCCCGTCACCGAACTTGGTGCGCACCTCGGCCAGCGCCGACGCCGTGTTGAGGAAGGCCTGCTGGTGGAAGAAGAGCACGTTCTGGTTGCCTACCGCTATCACGTCGTTGTGGAACACCCCCTGATCGATCACCTCCGGATTCTGCTGGATGAAGACGGCGCTCTCTTCGCTCAAACCGTGCAGACGGGCGATGGCCTGGCTGGCCTCCAGGGTCTGGCGGGCCGGGTAGCGTTTGGGGGCGGGCTGGGAGACGTCAAAGGCGCTGCGGCCATAGACGAACAGCTCGACCCCGGCCTCGCCATAGGCACGGCACAGCCGGGTGTGGTTGGCGGCGCCCTCGTCACCGAAGTGGTCGTTCTCCGGCAGGTGCTGGTGGTGATAGAAGTGGCGATCGTTGTTGAACACGGCGCGCAGTATGCGGCCCGTCACCTCGGGTTCGAGGGAGCGGTGGAACTTGTTGGTCAGGTTGGCGGGGGTGAAGTGAATGCGGCCATCCTGGGTATCGGCACTCGGGGAGACGGTGGCGGCGTTGGCGGTCCACATGCTGGAGGCCGAATAACAGGCGGCCAGCACGGCGGGCGCCTGTTTCGCGGCCTGGGCCAGCACGCTTGCATCATTGCCGGTGAAGCCGAGGCGGCGCAGGGTGGCGAGATCCGGCCGCTCCTGCGGTGCCAGCACCCCCTGGGTCATGCCAAGCTTGGTCAGCGCCTTCATCTTGCGCAGCCCCTGCTTGGCCGCCTCCTTCGGGTTGGACGCCTCCTTGGCGTTGCTCTGGGAGGCGACGTTGCCATAGGACAAGCCGGCATAGTTGTGGGTCGGGCCGACCAGGCCGTCGAAGTTGACCTCGAAGTGCTTCATTGCGTACATCCTTTCGATTTTTATATGGGTAGCGGTTCCTTCCGCGCACAAAGCTGCGGGATGCAGCCATTATAAGGAGATTTTGTCTTTTGTAACAAGCTGATAACCAAAGTGGTTTGTTATGTTACAAGAGCGGTTGGTTATGTCGTTTCAAATATAAAAAGGGGGTGGATATAGCATAAAAATAAAAAAGCGGTTGCTTCCCGCGGCTCGGCTTCGCATTAATAAATAAAGAGGTCAGCTGGTTCGGGCGGGTGAGCTAATTTGCTCACAAGATTGCTTTTTCGCGTCAAATCTCTTATACAGCCCCACAAAACCGCACACCAACCCCGTCGGGTGCAATGAGGATAATAGTTACAGCATGGGCAAATCACTGGTCATAGTGGAGTCTCCGGCCAAGGCCAAGACCATCAACAAATATTTGGGCAAGGACTACGTGGTGAAATCCAGCGTCGGTCATGTTCGCGATCTGCCCACCAGTGGCAGCGCCAGCAACGAGCCCAAAAAACCTGTCATTCGCGGCATCAAGCTGAGCGAATCAGAGAAGGCTGCCAAGGATCGCAATGCCCTGTTCTCACGGATGGGGATCAATCCGACCGCAGGCTGGCAGGCCAACTACCAGATTTTGCCCGGCAAAGAGAAAGTGGTCAGTGAGTTGCAAAGTCTGGCCGCCAAGGCTGACACCATCTATCTCGCAACCGACTTGGATAGAGAGGGAGAGGCGATCGCCTGGCACTTGCGCGAGATCATCGGTGGTGACGACAGCCGCTACAAGCGGGTGGTGTTCAACGAGATCACCAAGACCGCAATTCAGGAGGCGTTTGCCCAGCCATCCGAGCTGAACATCCACCGCGTCAATGCCCAGCAGGCCCGTCGTTTCCTCGATCGGGTTGTGGGTTACATGGTCTCCCCCCTGCTTTGGAAGAAGCTGGCTCGCGGTCTCTCCGCCGGCCGGGTGCAGTCCGTCGCCGTGCGTCTCATCGTCGATAAAGAGCGCGAGATCAAGGCGTTCGTGCCGGTGGAGTTCTGGGATCTCAACGCCGACCTGCTGACCGGTGACAAGGCCGACCTGCGCATGGAAGTGGTCAGCCGCAACGGCGCCGACTTCAAGCCGGTCACCCAGGCCGAGACCTTTGCCGCCGTGGCCGCCCTGGAAGGGGTCGACTACAAGGTGGTGAACCGGGAAGACAAGCCGACCGGCTCCAAGCCGTCCGCCCCCTTCATTACCTCCACCCTGCAACAGGCGGCATCGACCCGTCTGAGCTTCGGGGTGAAGAAGACCATGATGATGGCCCAGCGTCTGTATGAGGCGGGCTACATCACCTACATGCGTACCGACTCCACCAACCTCAGCAAAGAGGCGGTCGAGGCGCTGCGGGAATATATCGGCGAGCAGTATGGCGCCGCCTATCTGCCGAGCGAACCGAATCTCTACGGCTCCAAGGCCGGTGCCCAGGAGGCCCACGAGGCGATCCGTCCCTCCAGCGTACTGGTCACGGCCGAGATGCTGGAAGGCATGGAGCCGGATGCGATGCGGCTCTATGACCTGATCTGGCGTCAATTCGTCGCCTGCCAGATGACCCCGGCCCAGTACGACTCCTCCACCCTGACCGTCAAGGCCGGTGAGTTCGAGTTGAAGGCCCGTGGTCGCACCCTGCGCTTCGCCGGTTGGACCAAGGCGCTGCCACCCATGGGTCGCAAGGGCGACGACAGCCAGCTGCCGGCGGTGACGGTGGGTGAGATCCTCAAACTGGTCAAGCTGGATCCCCGTCAGCACTTCACCAAGCCGCCTGCGCGTTTCACCGAAGCGGCCCTGGTACGCGAGCTGGAAAAACGCGGCATTGGCCGTCCGTCCACCTACGCCTCCATCATCTCCACTATCGTGGATCGCGGTTATGTGCGGGTCGAGAGCCGCCGTTTCTTCGCCGAGAAGATGGGTGAAATCGTCACCGACCGTCTGGTCGAGAACTTCGTCGAGCTGATGAACTACGAGTTCACCGCCAAGATGGAAGACAAGCTCGATGGCATAGCCGAAGGCAGCCTGGAGTGGAAGAAGGTGCTGGACGCCTTCTACGAAGAATTCACCCAGGAGCTGGCAAAAGCGGATCGGGACGCGGAAGAGGGGGGCATGCGTGCCAACCAGATGGTGCTGACCGACATCGACTGCCCGGATTGCGGCCGCAAGATGGGCATTCGTACCGCCACCACAGGTGTCTTCCTCGGCTGCTCAGGTTACGCCCTGCCGCCGAAAGAGCGCTGCAAGAAGACCATCAACCTGGTCTCCGCCGACGAATTCGTCTCCGCCACCGACGGTGACGAGGCCGAAACCGAGGCGCTGCGCGCCAAGCACCGCTGCGGCATCTGTGGCACCGCCATGGACGCCTACATCATTGACGACAGCCGCAAGCTGCACGTCTGTGGTCGCAACCCGGACTGCGACGGCTACGAGATAGAGAAGGGCCAGTTCAAGCTCAAGGGCTACGAAGGGCCGAGCATAGAGTGCGATCGCTGCGGATCCGAGATGCAGCTCAAGAACGGCCGCTTCGGCAAGTACATGGGTTGCACCAGCGAGACTTGCAAGAACACCCGCAAGATCCTGAAAAACGGCGACATAGCGCCGCCGAAGGAAGATCCTGTACCGCTGCCCGAGCTCAAGTGCACCCAGTCTGACGCCCACTTCGTGCTGCGTGACGGGGCGGCCGGCCTGTTCCTGGCTGCCAGCAACTTCCCGAAATCCCGTGAGACCCGTGCGCCCCTGGTGGAAGAGCTCAAGCGCTTCAAGGATCGCCTCTCGCCCAAGCACCAGTACCTGGCCGACGCCCCGGCGTCAGATCCTGACGGTAACGCCTCCATCGTGCGCTTCAGTCGCAAGACCAAGGAGCAGTACGTGATGACGGAGGTCAACGGCAAGGCAACGGGCTGGACGGCGCACTACGACAACGGCAAGTGGCAGGAGAGCCTGGCCAAGTCGAAGAAGGCCTGATGGCGCGCAGTTCACACTATGATGAAAGAGGCCCCTTGCTGGGGCCTTTTTGTTGGGAGATGGCGGTATACTGAAACCGCTGCAAGGATGGCAGCGCTGTACACGGAGGTTGTGATGGAGATTAACGAGATCCGGCCGGGAATGACCTGTCTGACCCGGGAAGGGACTGCCTATGTGCTGGAGGTGGACAGGCAGAGTCTGCTGGTGTTGCTGCAACGGGAGTATGAAACCATACCCGTGCAGGTGCGCAGCGACGAGATCCTGGCTCCTCTCACGCTGTGATGTACCAGGAAGGCAAGGCGTCATGGGCGCTCTTTGGCTCAACAAAACGTCATGAGAAGCCGTGACACCCTGGTTTAAAAGGGAATGAGGAATAGCAGCTCGGCCAGGTCGGGCTGCCATTGCCACTCCCGCATCCTGACCCGCCCGCCTACCACAGGCACTCCCTCCTGCTGCAATCGCCCCGTTTGTTCCGTGAAGCCTGTCGACCCTTTTGGCAGTGAAATGGTGCCGCCTGCGCCCAGCACGCGATGCCAGGGCAGCACCTTGTCCGTTTCCCGCAGCACCTTGCCTACCAGCCGGGCCCGACCGGGCAGTCCAGCCAGATCCGCCACCTGACCATAGCTGACCACCTTGCCGGCCGGGATCAGGGCGAGGATCGCCTCGATGCGGGCGACCTTGTTCAGGGTGACAGGGGCTGGCTCCATTCTCATGGGTAATGACTCTCCAGAAACAACAGAAGCACCATTGTGGCGCTTCTGTGATGGGGGTGGCAACCGCTTCAACCAAAGGTCTGACTGAGCCCCTTGAGCTGTTTGGTGCGTTCCAGCAGCTCCTGACTGGAGTCGTCGACCTCCTGCATCTTCTGGCTGTTGGCGTGGGAGTACTGGGAGATCTGGTTGATGCTGCGGCTGATCTCCTCCACCACCGCCTGTTGCTGCTCGGCGGCGGCGGCGATCTGGGTTGAGTGCTCCGTGACCAGCTCTATCTCTTCCAGCACAGAGTGCAGGCTGCTGGCGCCCTGGCGGGTCATCTCGGCGCATTCGCGGGTCTGTTGCAGGTTCTCCTGCATCATCCCCTTCCAGCGGCCCAGGGTGTGCTGGATCTGCTGTATGCTGCCCTGGATCTGCTCGGTCGCCTTGTGGGTACGAGTCGACAGGGTGCGCACCTCGTCGGCCACCACCGCAAAGCCGCGGCCCTGCTCACCGGCCCGCGCCGCCTCGATGGCGGCGTTGAGGGCCAGCAGGTTGGTCTGATCGGCTATGCCCTGGATCTCGCCCATGACGCTGCCGATCCGCTCCGACTCGCTGGCCAGCGCCACCGCCGAGTTGAACGCCAGCTCCGCCTGTCTGGCGAGCTGCTCGATGCGCTGCTCGGTCTGGCTCAGCTGTTGATTGGTGTGTTCGCAGCGGCTGCGGGCCTCGTTGACCTGGCCGTTGGAGTCCTGGATGTTGTGGGCTATCTCGTGGGCCGTGCTGGCCATCTGGGTCATGGCGGCAGCCATCTGCTGGGTCTGGGCATCCTGCTCGTTGATGTCGAGGCAGGCCTGATGGGACGCCTGTTTCAGGTTGGTAGCCAGGGTCTGCAGCGGCTGGGTCGCATCGTTGACCCGGCCCAGCACGGTGCGGATGCGGGCCTGCAGCATCTTGATGTGAAAGTCGGCGATGGCGCCGGGGCCATCGCCCGAGTAGACCAGCCGGGTCAGGCTGTCGTATTCGCGGCCGAGCTGCTGCAGATAGAGCGGCAGGGCAAAGAGCTCGCGCCAGCAAGCGCCGCCTATGAGCAGCAGGGGCAGCAGCATCAGCAGGGCTGTCATGGGGCCCTGACTGCTGAAGGCCCAGCCAAACAGGCCGAGCAACAGCAGGCCCAGCACAGGCAGGCGCACGCGGGCTAGGGAGGGGAGGCTGCTGGCCGCGCCGCGCTCCGCCTTGAGCAGGGCCTGATAGGTCTGGCTGGCGACTCGCTTGAGCTGGGGTTCAGGTTTGCAGCGCACCGACTGGTAACCGCTGACTCTGCCCCCCTCGTAGATGGGGGTCACATAGGCATCGACCCAGTAGTAGCGGCCATCCTTGCAGCGGTTCTTCACCATGCCGCGCCAGGGCTTGCCCTCCTTGAGGCGGGCCCAGAGATCGGCGAAGGCGGCCTTGGGCATGTCGGGGTGGCGCACCAGGTTGTGGTTGTGGCCGACCAGTTCTTCAACGGGGTAGCCGGCGATGCGACAGAAGGCAGGGTTGGCGTAGGTGATCACCCCGCGCAGGTCCGTGGTGGAAACCAGTTGTTCGTCGGCAGGAAACTCCACTTCGCTGTCCAGGGTATGGACGTCTCTGCGAGTCATAGGGATAGGCTCCGATGTTCTTGTTGATAATTTTATCGTTGTTATTGTGGCAGATCCGGGCGTGGTTGCAGGTGCTTGTCAGGGTGCGCCAAGTCGGCTTCATAGGGGGCTGAATTTTGCCAACAATGGCGGATGAATGGTAGGGGAAAGTTGGTTTTTTGTTGGTGGATGGTAAAAAAAGGCGACCGAAAGGTCGCCAAACAGAAAGATAACACTACCTCTGCGGCGCCCGGTAACGCACCTGTAGCTGGTCGAGGATCTGCAGCTGGCCCGGCAGGCGGGCGGCGAAGTGATCCCACGCCTTGCGGGCGGGATCGCTCCAGGCCACCTCGGCGGTGGCCAGCATGCGCGGGAACAACATATAGTCGAGGCGGTCACGAGAGGTCACCAGCTCCGACCATAAGGGGCTCAGCACCCCCAGGATGTTATCGTTGGCATGGAAATCGGCCGGGGCAGGATCGCATCGATAGACCTGCTCCAGATTGAGGGTGCCCGCCCAGTAGAGGCCGGGTTCATGGATGTCCTGGCTCCAGGCCAGATCCAGATAGAGGTGCTGGGCCGGTGCCATCACCACCGGATAGCCAGCCGCAGCTGCATCCAGCCCTGCCTGGAAGCTGGTCCAGGCGAAGATGGTGGCATCCCGGCTCACCTTGTCGCCGTGCAATATCTCCTCCCAGCCCAGCATCCGCTTGCCCTTGCCAGCCAGATATTGCTGGCAGTGGCGCAGCAGGTGGCCCTGCAGCTCGCGGCAATCCTGATACCCCTGCTGCTCCATCAACTGCCGGCAGGCCGGGCTGTCGGTCCAGACTCCGGTCGGCACCTCGTCCCCCCCCATGTGTACCAGCGGACCCGGGAACAGCTCGCACACCTCGTCGATCACCGCCTCCAGGAACCGGTAGGTGCCGGGCAGGGCCGGGTTGAGCACGTTGTCGTCGAAATATTGTACCGACAGGTAGCGGGAGCTGTCGGCTGCTTCCACCAGCAGCTCGGGCAGCGCCTTGATGGCCGCATGACAGTGGCCCGGTATGTCGATCTCGGGAATGACTGTGATGCCTAGCCCGGCGGCATAGGCCACCAGCTCGCGCACCTCGCTCTGGCTGTAGTAGCCGCCGTAGGGCTCGGCGCCGCCGCTGAGCTGGGGCCCCACCGGCAGGGCGTGGCCGCGCCAGGCGGCCCGTTCCGTCAGCTGGGGGAAGGCCTTGATCTCGAGCCGCCACCCCTCGTCATCGGTCAGGTGCCAGTGGAAGCGGTTGAACTTGTAGAGGCTCATCAGCTTGAGCAGGCGCTTGAGGGTGGGCAGGCTGTGAAAGTGGCGGGCACAGTCGAGGAAGATGCCACGAAAACCGAAGCGGGGGGCATCGACCAGCTCGATGCAGGGCAGGCTCTCCCCGTGCTGCAGGGCCCACTGGGCCAGGCTTGTCAGGCCATGGCGCCAACCGGCCTCGCCGGCCGCGGCTATGGTCACCCCCTCAGGCGTGATGATGAGGCGATAGGCCTCCGCAGCCAAAGGCTCCTCGAGCAGCCGGATCTCGGCATCGTGATCCTGCTCCAGCGCCAGCCCGGTCAGCTCGTTGAAATGGGCCAGCAGGCCGGTCAGCGACCCGGGCCCGCTGACATGGGCCCGCTCTGCCAAGCGGAAGTTGCCCTCCAGCAGCACCAGCTGATCCGGCTGGGGCACTATGCCAGCCAGGGACTCGACCTCGGGCAGATCCGGGGCGCCGGGCGCGCTTGGCGGCAGGCCCAGCGCCTCATCGGCCAGCACCACAGGCATCAGCTGCGGGCCCGTGCTGGCCTCGGGCAGGCTCAGGAAGAAGCCGCGCGGCATGTCGGAGAGCCGCTTGATGGGAGTGTTGCGACAGCAAAAACGCAGCTCGCTTTGCCCCTCGGCCGGGATCAGCACCTTGTAGCTGCCGCTCTGGCGCTCCAGCTCCCCCCCCTGCACCGAGGCCGGGTCTATGTGGCGCGCCAGGCAGAAGTGGAGCTTCCAGGGGACGGCCGGCAGCTGGCTCAGGTTGAAGCGGAACCAGACGTCCTCGCCATCGCGTCGGTCGACCTGGGTGTGGATCAGGGGTGCAGACATGAAAATTCCTCTGATGGAGTTAAGGGAACAAACAAGGCGATCATCTCCTTGTGGTACTGGTCAACCCGGGGAGGGAGCCCGAGTGCTGAGATGGGCACACCCCGGAGCGGGCAGAGGGGGACTCTGTCCCCGCCGGCGGGCAGATCGCATTGGACAAGGCTCAGCAGTGCAGACATGGGAACGCCTCCGACTGGGCAAACAGTATGGCCCCCTCCAGCGCATCGGCCTTGGGGTTGACCAGGTTGAGGTGCGCCAGCCGGGGGGCGAGGCGCATGCCGATGCCACCGAGCAGGGCAATCTGGCTGGCCCCCAGCTGTTGCATCCCCTCCAGCAGGATCCGCAACTGTTCGCAGGTCTCGTCCAGCAGCTGGCAGGCGAGCTCGTCGCCGTCGCTGGCAGCATCGAACACCCAGGGGGCGAAGCGGCCATAATCGGCCGGAATGGCGCGGGATGCCCAGCGCACGACGTCGGCCTGATCCCGCTTGAAGTGGTCGAGCAAGCGGATGGCGAGCGTGCTGGGGGGCAGGATGCCGTCATGGCAGAGCAGGGCTTGCTGGATGGCACGCAGCCCAAGCCAGGCGCCGCTGCCCAGATCCGAGATGGGAAAACCGCGGCCGGAGCAGGTGTGGAGCTGGCCATGCCGATAGAGGAGCCCGGCCGAGCCGGTGCCGGCGATGAGAATGGCCCCCTCCCGGCCACCAAAGGCACCCAGGCAGGCACCGAAGGCATCCGAGGTGAGCCGCACGCTGGCAAAGGGGAAGGGCATCTCGAGCATGGCGTGATAGCACTCCGCCAGCTCGGCGGAGGCGAGCGCCAGCCCGACCCCCATCTGCTGCACGCTTGCCGCCGGCAGACCGGCCGCAGTGCGGGCCTGCTCGATGGCGGCCAGCACGTTGGCGTGGGCGACCTCTATGCCCAGCTCCAGGTTGGAGCCGGCGGCGCGCCCCTCGCCCAGCAGCTTGCCGGCCCGGTCCCGAATGCGGGCGCGGGTGTGGGTGCCGCCACCATCCACGCCGACCCAGAACTCAATCATGCCGGCCTCCCAGCGCACTCTGCCAGCTGATGGCCAGGGCAAACCAGAATGCATGGCAGACCCCAGCGCCAGTTCTGATCCAGCCGATCCTTGTACGTCTCAATCATGCCGGCCTCCCAGCGCGCTCTGCCAGCTGATGGCCAGGGCAAACCAGGCGGCGTGGGGGATCCACTGCTCGCCCCAGCGCCAGTTCTGGTCCAGCCGATCCTTGTACTGCTCAGGAATAAAGGCCACATCAGCCTCGTCATCGAAGCCGGCCGTGATGCCGTTGCAGATGCCGCCGAGGGCATTGGGATAACCGGCTGTGTAGCTCGGGTTGTTGATGCCGTGGCCCGCCAGCATGCAGGCGTTGAACGGGTTTTGCCCCAGGATCCAGTCGAGCTGGCGCTGGCCGAAGTCGAGCAGCGGCCCGGATTGTGGCGGGAGCTGCTCGGCGGCGGCAAAGGCCATGGCGGCCAGAGAGGCCAGCCTGGCGTTCTCCCCCTGCCACCAGTAGCCGGATTCGTTGTGGTGGGGGATGAAGAAGCTCACGCGAGGCGCTTCATCCACTCCTTTTACATACTGGCGGGCGAGGGCGAAGGGGTTGCCTGCCCGGGCGCACAGTGCCAGCTCGGCGGCCAGCGCCTGCTGCACCACGGTTTGCACCTGGGCTTTGCGCTCCTTGTCCGGCTCTACGCCTAGGTATTCCAGCAGCGCCAGCACCGGCAGTCCCGCCTCGGCGGCGTGGTAGTAGGGACGCGAGCCATCCTGGTTGGCGGACCAATGGTGGCCGAGATCGGGGTGCGGGCGCTGGCGGGCGCAAAGCTTGCCGGCCCACTCCCTCGCCTCGCTTAGCCACTCATGGCCCAGGGTCTTGGTCAGCTCGACCGCAGCCAGCAGGGCACAGTAGTCATCTATGATGTTCTCGACCCCGTCGTCCAGATAGGCGAGGTTGTGCTCGCGCAGGTGCAGGTAGCCGCACCTGGCCGCCTCGGCATAGTGACTCGCATCAAGGTCGCCGCTGACGCTCTCGCGGGCGGCGCGGGCCAGGGCGGCGATGGCCATGCCGCCCCCTTGCCGAAAACCCGCCTGCCAGTCGGCAGACTTGAGCCCCTGCTGGGTGGCGTAGGCGCACAGCTCGCGCTGCTCGGGATCCTTGCTCCACTTGTCGAACAGCGTCATGTAGAAGAAGCCGCTCTCATCCTGCATCCGGCAGAGAAAATCCGCCCCGTGCAGCGCCTCGTCATTGAGCCGCTTGCAGAGGTTGACCCCGTCTATGTCGCGGCGCGATGCCAGCAGTTCCCTACACCTGAGCAGGGCCCATACCACCATGGGGGTCTGCTGGGGGTTGAGGTAGTTGGCGTAGGAGAGGTGGCTCAGGTATTTGCTCATGTCGCCGCTGGCATCGAACCAGCCGCCGTGTACGTCTTTGCGCTGATCGGCGCCAAACAGCCGGGCGGTGCGGTCGGCCCGATCGAAGACGCCGCTGGCGCGCTGGCCTTTGAAGTAGTGAATGACGTCGGAGAGGCAGTGGCTCGCCAGCAACCCCTGGCCGATGGTGAAGGGGGCGGAGCGGACCATGCGCTCATCCATCGCGGCTGTGGGGGCCGTAATCGCCTCCAGCCGATAGTGACCGGGCTCCTTGAAAGAGGAGAAATCGGCGCGCCAGTAGGCTCGGCCTTGCCAGCCATCGACCCTGCCGGCTTGTTGCAGCGGCGCTTCAAACAGGATCTGGTCATCACATTGGCGCAGCAGCCTGACATGGCCGCTGATAGCCAGCTGGGTGGTGGTCTGCAGCAGGGCTATCTTCTGCCCGTCGCACTCGTAGCCCACCTGATTGATCAAGAGTTCCATCAAGGTATTACTCCTGTGGTTCACCGACGGGCGGTGAGGCACATCACGGGGCTGTGGCTGCCCCGTAGCGAGGCATGGCCGGACAGTGCTGTCCGGCCGCTATAAGGCTCACCCTCATTCGTAGAGGTAGCAGCGCACGAAGTGGTTGTCGGCGAGCTTGGTGATGGGGGGCAGCTCATCCTTGCAGCGGGCCATGGCCTGATTGCAGCGCCCGGCAAAGGGGCAGCCGCAGGATTCCGGCGTCCAGAGTGGTATCTCTCCCTTGCGGCCCCCCTCCAGCTCGGCGTGGATGCTCTTCTCGGGGTCGGGCACCGCCGAGATGAGCAGTTGGGTGTAGGGGTGCTGGGGGTGGTGCAGTATCTCGTCCACCTCGCCCCACTCCACCATGTGGCCCACGTACATCACCGCCAAGTCTTCCGCCACGTAGCGGGCGGTGGCGATGTCGTGGGTGATGTAGAGCATGGAGACGCCCAGCTCGTTCTTCATCTGCTCCATCAGGTTGAGGATGCCGATGCGAATGGAGACGTCGAGCATGGAGGTGGGCTCATCCGCCAGCACCACTTCCGCCTCCACCGCCAGGTTGCGGGCTATGTTGACCCGCTGGCGCTGGCCGCCGGAGAGCTGGTGCGGGTACTTGGCCGCCGTTGCCTTGGCCGGGGTGAGCCCCACTTTTTCGAGCAGGGCATGGACCATGTCCGGCAGATCTTTCTTGTCGATCACCTTGCTGTGCAGCAGCAGGGGGCGGGCTATGTGGTGGTAGATGGTGTGGGTCGGGTTGAGCGAACCGAACGGATCTTGCCACACCATCTGCACGCTCTGGCGATAGTCGAGCAGGGCCGTGCCCTTGTTGAACTCCTCCAGGTCCCGGCCGCGATAGAGGATGCGGCCGCTGGAGAGCTTGTACATCTTGGCGATGATCTTGGCGATGGTGCTCTTGCCGGAGCCCGACTCCCCCACCACCGCCAGGGCGCGGCCCCGGTGCAGGTTGAAGGTGATGTCGGAGAGGGCCCGCATCTTGCCGCTCTTGATGGCATTGGAGTTGACGGGGAAGTCCTTGTAAAGGTGCTGGACTTCGATGATGGGCGCGTCGGTTTGGGCGATTTGCATGACAGACATCCTTAACAGCCAGCGGCCTTGTCCAGATAGATCAGAGGATCTTGTTGCTCATCCTGCGCCTCATGGAGGTGGCAGGCGGTCTGTTGTCCCGGCCGGATCTCGACCAGGCGGGTGTACTCCTGGCGGCAGCGCGCGTGCACCTTGCCGCAGCGGGCCTGAAAGCGGCAGCCGACCGGCACCTCCAGCAGGTTGAGAGGGGTGCCCGGGATCCCCTCCAGCACGGTTTTCGGGCCGTGCAGGGGCGGAAAGGAGTTGCCGAGCCCGCGGGTATAGGGGTGCAGGGGCGAGGTCAGGATCGCCTTGGAAGGCGCCACCTCGATCAGCTCACCGGCGTACATGATGCCGATGCGATCGCAGAACTCGACCATGAGCGAGAGGTCGTGGGTGATGAACAGGATGGAGAAGTTGAACTGCTCTTTCAGGGCGTAGACCTTCTGCAATATCTCCCGCTGCACCACCACGTCCAGCGCCGTGGTCGGCTCATCCATGATCAAGAGTTCGGGGTTGAGCGCCATGGCGATGGCGATCACCAGCCGCTGGCGCATGCCGCCGGAAAACTGGTGCGGATAATCCCGCAGCCGGCTCGGGTGTATGTCGACTATCTCCAGCAGCACCTGGGCGCGCTTGATCGCCTCATAACGGGTCATGCCGGGGTTGTGGGCCAGCAGCACGTCACAGAACTGCTCCTCCATGCGCAGCACTGGGTTGAGCGCGTTCATAGCGGACTGGAACACCACAGAGACTTGTTGCCAGCGATAGGAGCGCAACCGCTCTTCGCCGTAGTGGAGTATGTTCTCGCCCTTGAACAGGATTTCGCCGCCGCTGATGTAGGCGGGCGGCTTGTGCAGCCGGGCCACCGAGAAGGCGATGGTGGACTTGCCGCAGCCGGACTCGCCGGCGAGGCCGAATACCTCGCCGGGGGCTATGTCAAAGCTGACCGAGTTGACGGCGCGCACGTCGCCGCTCTCGGTGATGTAGTCGACGCAGAGGTTGCGTACCGACAGCAGGGGTGGGGTCTTCATGCTGTCCTCTCCTGGGGTGCTGAGACGGGCGCGGCGAGTTTTTTCCAGCGGTTGAGCCCTTTATGGGATCGCAACTGAGGGTTGGCTATCTCGTCGATGGCGAAGTTGAGCAGGGCCAGGCCCGCGCCCAGGGTGGCGATGGCGAAGCAGGGGGCCAGGATCTCCCACCAGGCACCCACCAGGATGGCGCTGGAGGTCTGGGCGTTGTAGAGCATGATGCCCCAGCTGACCACGGTCGGATCGCCGAGCCCCAGGAACTCCAGGGTTGCCTCGGTGACGATGGCGTAGATGATGGAGCCGATGAAGCTGACCCCTATGATGGAGATGAGGTTGGGCAGTATCTCCACCAGAATGATGCGCCAGGCCGGCTCCCCCAGCACCTCGGCGGCGATGACGAACTCTTTCTCGCGCAGGGCCAGGGTCTGGGCCCGGATGACGCGCGCGCCATAGGCCCAGGAGGTAAAGCCTATGATGAGCGCAATCACCGTCGGTGACGCCTCCCCGATAAAGCTCGCCAGCACCAGTAGCAGGGGGAGGTTGGGGATCACCAGCACCACGTTCATCAGGAAGGTGAGGCATTCGTCGATCACGCCGCCAAAGTAGCCGGCTGTGATGCCGATGGTGATGGCGAGGGCGCACACCAGTATGCCGGCCCCGAAGCCCACCATCAGGGAGATGCGGGCGCCGTTGGCAAACTGGGACCAGATGTCGTGGCCCATGCGGGTGGTGCCCATCACGTACTCGGCGCTGGGGGGCTGGTGCGGACGGGAGACCCGCTTGGTCGGTTCGTTGCTGGCCAGCAGCGGGGCGAGCAGCGCCATCAGCACGAAGCTGACCACAATGAAGAGGCCGAAGGCGGCCTTCTTGTTGCCCAGCAGGATTTTCAAGATAGTCGGCATGCGCATCTTATTTGCCTCCTGTACGCAGACGGGGATCCAGGAAGACGTAGAGCACGTCGGCCAGGAAGTTGAAGCTGAGCATGGTGATGGTCATGATGAGCAACTGCCCCTGAATGAGCGGGTAGTCGCGGGCCAGGATGCCCTGATAGAGGGTCAGACCCAGGCCGGGATAGTTGAAGATCACCTCTGTGATGAGGGAGCCGCCGATGACGAAACCGAGCGCCATGGAGAGCGCGGTGACGCTCGGCAGTATGGCGTTGCGGGCACCGTAGTTGAAGATGACCCGATTGCTGGAGAGCCCCTTGGCCTTGGCCATGGTGATGTAGTCCTCCCCCAGCAGGTTGATCATGTTGTTGCGCATTGTGATGAGGAAGCCCCCCACCTGCACCATGGCCAGCGTCAGTACCGGCATGACGGCGTGCAGCATGATGCTCTTGATGTGTTCCCAGCCGAAATCGGCGGTGATCTCCGGGCTGTAGGCATAGCCGATGGGCAGCCACTCCAGACTGACCCCGAACAGGAAGAGGGCGAGCAGGGAGATGACCACGGGCGGAATGGCCTGCATCACCAGGGTGAGCGGGGAGAGGATGCTGTCCATGCGTCCCCCCCGGTGCCAGGCGGCGAAGATGCCGACGATGGAGCCGATGGAGAAGCTGAGGATGGTGGAGGTGCCCACCAGGAACAGGGTCCAGCCGATGGCGCGACCGAGCACGTCAGCGACCGGTTGGGGGTAGTAGCGCACCGAGGTGCCGAGATCCCAGGTGAAGACGCTCTTCACATAGGTGAGAAATTGGGTGCTGATGGGGCCGTCCACAAAGCCGAAGGTCGCCTTGAGGGCCTCCAGTGCGGCGGGTTCCATCATGGCGCCAGCCCGGGCAAACATGACGGAGACAGGATCCCCCGGCATGGCTCTGGGTAGCAGGAAGTTGATGGTGGCGGCCACCAGGAAGGCGACCAGATAGAAGGAGAAACGTCTCAGTATAAATCCCATGGTAAACCCTTTTACTGCAAGCCTGCCCCGCGCCGGGCAAAGCTCCCCCAACCCCGAACAATCAGAGGGATGGAAGACATGGCGGGGAAAATGGCCCCCCGCAGGGGGCCGGGGTGGTTAGCTGTTTGGCTTGAGTGACAACACGTGCAGCAGACGCTCCGGGGTATCCGGGTGAACCTGCGGCTTGGCGACCGGGTTGTCGGCACTGAACCAGCCGTGGAAACGCTTGGTGCTGTATTCGTACCAGGTCGGGTTGTTGAACACAGGGATTATGGTCTGGTTGGCACCGACCCTGTCCTGGATCTCGAACATGATGGCCTTCTGCTTGGCGGCATCGGCGGTCTGGGTGAAGTCATCGATCAGCTTGTCCAGTGCCGGATCCTTGTAGCGGGGCGCCGCAAAGCGGTTGCCACGCTCACCCATGTTGCGGGAGTGGAAGGCGGTCTCGAAGTACTTGTGCGGGTTGGCACCGGCGAAGTATCCCTGCAGGGCAACGTCGAAGTCACCTGTGATCAGGTTCTCGGTCCAGACGGTGGCTTCCGGGGTGGCGGTCTTGGCGTTCAGACCCAGGGCCTGCAAGCCTTCGACCCCGATCTGGGCTGTGTTGACCCAGTCGGTCCAGCCGTTCGGTACCAGCACCTTGAAGGTGATCTTCTGGCAGGTCGGGGTGTCGAGGAACTTGTCGCCGTCACAGTCCTTGTAGCCGGCCTGTTTCAGCAGGGCCTTGGCCCCTTCCAGGTCGAACTTGTTGAACTTGCCGTATTTCTTCTCGACTTCCGGGTTGTCCCAGGAGGCGAACGCCTTGCCCAGACCTGACGGGTATTCGTTGACGGTCGGGTAGCCGTAGCCGGCGATGTCCACCATGGACTGACGGTCCATCGCCATGGAGAAGGCGCGGCGGAAGTTGATGTCGTTGAAGGCTTCGTGGTTGCCGGGATTCTTGGTCTGGAAGTTGACGTTGAATGCCACTGTACCTGAGGCCGGGAACCAGTACTTGTTGTTCTTCGGATCGTTGCCGACGTAGAGGCGCTCTATGTCCGGCACGAAGGAGCCGAACCAGTCCACGTCACCCTTCATCACGGCGGCCAGCACCTGATCGTTGGTGGCCATCTGCGGCATGCGCAGGCAGTCGATGGAGAGGTTGGCGTTGTCCCAGTAGTGCGGGTTGCGGCACTGGGTGTAGAGCTGGGCGGAGAAGTTGTCCACCTCGGTGAAGGGACCGGTACCGACCGGCTTGTCGTTGGTGAAGGCAACCGGATCCTTCACGGATTTCCACTGGTGCTCGGGGACTATGGGCACCAGTACCAGGTCATTCACCACGTTGGTGTTGACGTCGGTCAGCTCGAACTTGACCTTGTTGGGGGCCAGCTTCTCGACGCTCTTGATCTGGGTCCAGATAGAGCGCTCGTCCAGCGCCTTGTTGGCCTTGACCAGGTTGAAGGAGAAGAGGATATCGTCGGCGGTGAAGGGCTGACCGTCAGACCACTTGACCCCGTCACGCAGATCGAAGGTGACGGATTTCAGGTCATCGCTGAAGGCGTAGTTGGTGGCCAGACGATAGACGGGTTTGCCCCCTTGCATATCGTTGAAGATCACCAGGGGTTCATAGATGAAGTGACGTGTGGTGTGCAGCAGGCCCGCTTGCAGGAAGGGGTTGAAGTTCTTGACCCAGGCGGTCTCCTGTTGGGCGACCAGAGTCAGCACCGTCTTGTTGTCGGCAGCCATGGCAGTGCCGGCAGCTCCGGCCAGCATCATGGTTCCCAGCAGTACAGCAGTAGAGATTTTGGATACTTTGGCAAGCATATTATGTCCTTTCTTATTTATATTCCTTGTTCGGATTTGAGCACCGACATCGCATGCTGTGGAGGTCGGCCCTCAATGTTGGTCAGGTTTTTCACCCTTGTAGTTGTGTCATCCAACGTCCCTAGCAAAGCAGAGTTAACAGGAAAACAACAACTGTTCCGTTCGTCGATATCGTAAAAATCACGGCCCTTACGTCAATTCCGTCAAAATGACTTTTAACTCATTTTAAATCATTAAGTTATGTTATTTGCTTTGGCGTAATAAGTCCCCATCCATACGCTCGTCATGACAATTGTGTGAATTGGATCGGCTCTCGTTTTGACGCCTTTTGCCAGCTTAATTCTGCACAAAAAAAAACCGCCCCGGCAAGTGTGAGCCAGGGCGCAGATCGAGGCGGGTATGTCAGGGTTTGCGGTTGGCGAGTTGACGCAGGGTCTGGGCGCTGTGGTGCAACTGCTGGCGCTGGGGATCGCTCAGGGGGCCGTGGGTGAGCACGTACTCGGCGGTGGCCACCACCGTCTTCCAGCGCGGCGCCTTGGGCAGGGTGTCCAGGCTCAGGTATTTGTCGAGGGTGCGGGTCTGGGGGCTGGATCTGTCCATGTAGACCCGCCACAGCTTGCTCTTCTCCGCCAGCACTATCTTGCCCTTGCCCGTGCTCTGCTGCCAGGCATCCAGGGTGAGGCGCATGGTATCCACCAGGGCCCGGCGCAGCGGCTCGTCATCCTGCTGACGGATGAGATCGTCGGCGAGCGATCGGAACTCTCCCCCCAACCGGCTCAGCTCACCCAGCAGCTGACCGTCCTCTATGATGGCCTGGCGCGACAGGCTCTTGAGGGCATTCTCCAGCGCCATCACCCGGTTCTCGTCCTGGCGCGGTTCAGTGCTGAGGGTGAGGGCGAAGGCGGCCTGTCCCCCCAGGCTGATGGGCAGGGCACGGGCATTGAGCTCGTCCTTCAGCCCGGCCACCAGGAATTCCAGACGCTGCTCCTGGCGGGCCTTCAGATCGGGCCACTGGGTGGCCAGCGGGCTGGCCAGCCAGTCGTCCAGCAGCTGACCCTCCATGGCTTCCGGCTCCTGGCCCAGCAAGCGGGCCAGCACCCGCGAGGCAAACAGCACTGTGCCCTGCTCGTCGATGAAGACCATGGGATCGGCCCCTTCGCCGAGCAGGGCCAGCAGCCGCTCCTGATCCTGATGCAGCCGCTCCTGCAGGGTGAGGCGGTGCTCTATCTCCTGTTTCAGCAACCGGTTCTCCACCAGAGAGGCGCGGCCGGCCCGGGCTTCCAGCAGTGCCCTGACCCGGGCAAACAGCTCCTCCTTGCAGAAGGGTTTCACCAGATAGTCGTTGGCGCCGGCGTTGAAGCCCTCTTCTATATCCTTGGGCTGGTTGAGGGCGGTGAGCAGCAGCACCGGCAGCTGATCCTTGGGATGCTGCTGGCGCAGGCGGCGGCAGACGTCAAATCCCGACAGGGTCGGCATCATGACGTCCAGCAATATGAGGTCCACCGGCTCCTGGGCCAGCTTGGCCAGCGCATCGTGGCCGTCGCTGCTGGGCAGTATGCGGTAGCCGCAGGGCTGCAGCAGGTGGCGCAGTATGTGCAGGTTGATGGGTTCGTCATCCACCACCAGAATGAGGGGCGCATCCTCGGGGGGAGGGGGGAGGTCATCGCTCTCCCAGTCCGGCAGGATGAGCGGCTGCTGGCGCACCAGCTGGTGCTCGATCTGGCGGCTGTCCAGCGTCAGGCTGCCCGCCTTGCCGCTGGCGAGCGGCAGGGTGAAGGCGAAGGTGGAGCCGACGCTCGGCTCGCTCTCCACGAACAGCTCACCCCCCATCAGGTGCACCAGCTGGCGGGTGATGGAGAGGCCGAGGCCCGCCCCCTGCTTGCTCACTTCCGGGCTCATCTGCACTAGCGGCTCGAAGATGTGCTCCAGATGGTCCGGGGCTATGCCGATGCCGGTGTCGGTCACCCTGATGCGCAGGAAGTTGCCCTCCACCAGGGCGCTCAGCACCACCTTGCCCTGCGGCGTGTACTTGATGGCGTTGCCCACCAGGTTGTAGAGCACCTGTTCGAGCCGCTGTTCGTCGGCCAGCACCGGCGGCAGCTCCGCCGGGCTTATGTCCACCAGGGTGAGGGGCTTGGCCTGCACCAGGTGCTGGCAGAGATCCAGCACCAGCCGTATGACTCCCTTGGAGGCGACGGGCTGGGGGTGTATCTCCAGCTGGCCGTAGCGCATCTGGTGGTAGTCGAGCAGATCGTCCACCAGCCGGGCCAGGCCGTCGGCACTCTTGATGATGAGACCGAGCTGCTTCTGCTGCCCCTCGGTGAGATCCTGCTGGCTGGCGAGCATGGATTCGGCCATCCCCTTGATGCCGTGGATGGGGGTGCGCAGCTCGTGGGAGGTGTTGGCCAGCAGCTCATCCTTGAGCTTGTCCGCCTGCTGCAGGCTGAGGTTCTGCTTGTGGGTCAGCTTGACCTGCTGTTGCAGCTCCTGGGTCTGGCGTTCGATGAGCTCTATCTTGTCCTTCACCGAGCGCTGCATGTGGCGAAACGCCTGGGCCAGCCTGTCTATGTCGTCGTCGGTGCGGGGGATTGTGATGGGGTGATCCAAAGCGCCGTCCGCCACCTGCTCGGCGGCGGCGGTGAGGGAGCGCAGCGGGGCCGTGATGGAGTGGGAGAGCCAGCGCGAGAACAGGATCAGCAGCAGCAGGGAGCCTGCCCCGAGCAGGATCACTAGCGTCTCCAGCTGACGGATGGGGCGGTAGGCCTCGCTGGTGGAGATCTCGGCGATGAAGGCCCACTCGGTGTCGAACACCTTCACCTGGGTGTAGGCGGCCAGCACCTCGTCATCGTGATAGGAGCGAAACAGCCCGACTCCCTGCTCACCTGAGAGGGTTTTGACCACCAGCGGGGTCTGCAGGGGCCTGAAATTGGGGCTGAAGCTGTTCTCCACGCTGAATTCCGGCGCCAGCCAGGCGTTGGCGCGCATCCGCTTGTCCGGGCCTATGAGGATGGTCTCGCCGGTCTCGCCGAGGCCTTCCCGCTCCGCCATGATCTGGTTGAGCTTGTCCGGCAGCAGCTCGAAGATCACCACGCCGCGCACATAGTCGTACTGCATCACGGGGGCGGCCATGTAGGCGACCACCTGGCCGGTCAGCTCGTTGCGGCCAAAGTCGGTGAATTCGAAGATCTGCTGCGGCTTCTGGCCGCCGTCGAGGCGCCGTTTGATCTTGGCGAAGGTGCTGCCAAGGCCGCTCGCCTGATAGGGGCCCGAGAGCAGGTTGGTGGCGAAGTTGGGGCGCTTGGTGACCGAGTAGACCACGTCGCCGTTGAGATCGATGAGGAAGATGTCGCTGTAGTTGGATTTGCGCACCATGTCGGCATAGCCGCGATGAAAGCGCTGGTGCACCCGGCCATACATCTCGTCCGCCAGGATCAGCGCGCTGATGGAGGGCTCTATGTCGGCCTTGTCGTCGGGTTTTTGCAACTGATCCCAGGAGCCGGGCACATAGCGGGCCTGGGCGCGAGCGCGGGCCTCCTGTGGCGTGACGCCGAGTTTTTCGAAGGCACCGGTGAAGCCATAGAAGCGGCCGATACTGTTGCCGGCAAAATCCTGCTGGGAGAAGTTGATGATCTGTTCTTTGAGGTTGCCGAAGTAATCCTCCAGCTGGCTCTTCTTGATGTTGCGCACCGACACCAGATGATTGGAGGTCTGGGTGGTAAGATCTTTGCCGTGGCTGTAGAGGAAGAACAGGGTGACGACCAGGAAGGGCACCATGGCCAGCATGAAAAAAGCCAGCATTAGCTGCGGCCTGAGCCCACGAGGCTTGAAGATCCATTTCATCGTGTGATTTTCAATTGAGAATCCAGTTACTAAGCGCCACAAGTCTCTGACTAAAGACTAATCATTTCAATGACTTTATCTTAAATTCGCCCGTGGGGTCACAGCCTGATGTGGTTTTTTTGGCCAAGCCGTCTAAACCCTGAGCAAACAGCACGGGCAAGGGCTAAAAGTGCGAAAAAAGGGTTGTGCCCGCGCTTGGGGTACGTATAATGCGCCTCGTTGTCAGGTAACTGGCACACGGCAGTCAGGCGGGAATAGCTCAGTTGGTAGAGCACGACCTTGCCAAGGTCGGGGTCGCGAGTTCGAGTCTCGTTTCCCGCTCCAATTTCTCATAGCACCAACTATGGGTATCACTTTCAAGGCAATCAGCCTTGTCAGCATGGCGCGTTAGCAAAGCGGTTATGCAGCGGATTGCAAATCCGTTTAGTCCGGTTCGACTCCGGAACGTGCCTCCATCATCTTTCTGTTCAGCCTCGTACTTGCACCAAGCTCCCACACATTCATGTGTGTGTTTTTGTTTCCCGCTATTCCGGTTTTCTCAATATCCCTGCTGCGTCAGCAAGGGTTCGCAGCCCTGTTGTTGCCACTCCCGTTCCAGATAGCGATTGACCTCCACCAGATCCTGTCCCCGGAATTGAAACTGCACCTCGGCCGAATGCTCGGTCAGATCCATCATCTTCTGTTTCAACTGGCCGCATTGCCACAGGCTGATGGTCGGAGCCCCCTTGTAGGCCAGCTCTATGCTGTCGTTTTGATTGAGCCGCCAATCCTGCCACTCCGACCAGAGCAACAGGCCCAACACTCCTATGATCGCCACTTCTGCGGGTTTCATCGCACAGACTCCATGTTGACTGCCAACTCATTAAATCTGGTCAAACGGCGCCGCTTTGCCAGATTTTGTTGCTTGTAAGTTAATGGATGTAACCTAATTTCATTTTGTGGCTTTTGACGAACTTTTTTGCGAAAAAACGAAGTTGTTGGTGTAGTAATCCTACAAATTGTGGAGTAATCTTTGCTCAGTGGTCTTACCAGTAAGGAGTGCTATCATGTTTCATCCCTATTCCCTGACTCAGATAATTCTTCGTCGCATCTATGTGCTGCTGGTGGGTATTCTGGCCTTCCCCGTGATGCTGTTTCGCAGTGATCGCGCCCGTTTCTACAGCTATCTGCACCGCATCTGGAGCAAGACCAGCACCAAGCCGGTGTGGCTCAAAATGAGCGAACGTGGCGAGCGGATCTTCTACTAAGCTCGGCTTCAGACAAAAAAGACAGCTTCGGCTGTCTTTTTTATTGTTATCAAGAGATTGCAGCAACCGGCCTGGTGGGTGACCAGGTCATGTCTCGCCCGGTTCACCCTGGCTGTCAGGCTGCTTGGCCCCGTCCTCTGGCGGGGCTTTTTTGATCGCCCGCCGCGGGCTGGATGTGGCTGGCCCGTGAGAGTCGGCGTCCCCGGGTACGGGAGCCCGGTCGCCTTGCCAAGGGGGACATATCTGCACACACTGCTCCCTCCACAAGGCGTGCCTTCGGGGGCGCCTTGTCATGTTTGGAGCCGTGATGACACCAGGAGGTGCAGATGATCATTCGTCAGGCAACGCAGGCTGATATTCCCGCATTGGTGAGTCTGCGCATGGGGCTGTTTTGCGAGGTGGGCGAGCTGAGCGATCCGCTGGCCGATCTGGATCTCTGGCAGGCGACCCGTGCCTATTTCAGCACGGCGCAGGCCGATGGCAGCGCGCGCTCCTGGGTGGCCGAGGTCGGGGGTGAGGTGGTGGCGAGCGGCACGCTGGCCCTGTTTGTGCGGCCGCCCTATCCCGGCAACCTGTCGGGACGGGAGGCCTATCTGCTCAACATGTATACACTGCCGGCCTACCGCAAGCAGGGCATGGCCAGCGCCCTGCTCGATGCCATGGTGGCCCATGCCTGCGCGGAACGACTGGGCAAGGTGTGGCTGCATGCCAGCGATGAGGGGCGCCCTCTGTATGAACGAGTCGGTTTTGTGGCCAACCCGGCCTATTTGGAGTGGCCGGCCACCCCTTCCCCGTTGCTATCTGAGCGCCGAGAAGCTAGAAACCTTGACTAAGATCAATTCAGGCGGGGGAGCTTTCCCTGATGACGAGGTATAGACAAGATGTTCAATCTTAAACTCAAAGCCGAACTGCTGGCTTGTCAGGAGCAATTGACGCAGGCACAGACCTTTATCGATGCGGTCAAGGGCGGGGTGGCGGTGATCACCTTCAGCCCAGAGGGGCTGATCCTGGATGCCAATCCGCTGTTTCTGGGCGTGGTGGGTTACAGCGAGCAGGAGGTCGTGGGCCAGCCGCACCGGATATTTTGTGACGGCCTGTATGCCCAGTCGAGCGCTTACCAGCAGTTCTGGGAGCAGTTGCGTCAGGGGCGCAGCCACAGTGGCGTGTTCCGGCGGCTGAACAAGCAGGGCCACACCCTGTGGCTGGATGCCACCTACTTCCCGGTCAAGCAGGGGGGGCGTGTGGTGCGGGTGATCAAGATTGCCTCCGACATCACACACAGCCATGAGCAGCTGCTGAGCCAGGAGGCCACCTCGACCGCCCTCGATCGTTCCCAGGCCATCATAGAGTTCACCCCCAAGGGGGAGATTGTCAGCGCCAACCAGAACTTTCTCTCCTGCATGGGTTACTCCTTGTCGCAGCTCAAGGGCCAGCATCACAGGATCTTCTGCGATGAGAGCTTCTATCGGGAGCAGCCGCACTTCTGGGAGGATCTGGCCAAGGGACAGGTCAAGTCCGGGTTGTTCCTGCGTCGCACCAGCCATGGCAACGAGATCTGGCTGGAGGCGAGCTACAACCCCATCAAGAACGAGGCCGGCAAGGTGATCAAGGTGATCAAGTTTGCCAGCGATGTGACCGAGCGGATCCAGCGTGCGCAGGCGGTGAGCGAGGCGGCCCGCATCGCCCACAGCATATCGCAGGAGACGACCAGGGCGGCGGCAACCGGGGCGACTCTGCTCAACTCCTCGGTCAGCATCTCCACGGCCATCTCGGAGCAGGTGGGCAGGATGTCCGATCTGATCGGGCTGCTCAACGAGCAATCCAAGAGTATCGAGGCCATCGTCTCCACCATCAGCAGCATCGCCGAGCAGACCAACCTGTTGGCGCTCAATGCGGCCATAGAGGCGGCGCGGGCCGGGGATCAGGGCCGTGGCTTTGCCGTGGTGGCGGATGAGGTGCGGCAACTGGCCGCCCGAACCTCCCTCTCTACCAGCGAGATTGACAGCGTGGTACAGAAAAACCGTGAACTGACGGCACAGATCACCAACAACATCAACGAAGTCGCCGTGAGTGCCCTGCGTGGCAAGGAACAGATCGTCGAGGTGAGCAGCGTGATGGTACAGATAGAGCAGGGGGCGACCAACGTGACCCAGACTGTTTCGGGTCTGGCCATCGGCGCCTGAGTCATTTTTCCTCCCCAAGCACGGCTGCCGTCCTGGCGGCTGTGCACAATCCGAGCGGTCAGCTCACCAATCTGAACCCCTGCTGTATCACCCCCTGCTTGTCAATTGCCCGCCGGGGGCGGCCTGTTTAGGCTTGCCGCCTCACGATTCTGGAGCAAGAAAACGTAATGGCAACAAGAGCAAAAAGCAGGGCCTTGGCCCTGTTGGCGGGCATGCTTGCGAGCATGGGGTTGAGTGGTTGCATGGGGCAGATGGGGCTCTCCTCCATGGTGACCAAGGGCAATCTCAGCGTGGTGGACAACCGTTACGGTCGGGCCGGGGTCTTCCTGCTGCTCTCCCCCGTCTATGGTCTGGCGGCGACGGCGGACTTGTTCGTGTTCAATACCATCGAATTCTGGTCGGGCAAGAACCCCATCACCGGCAAGTCACCTGCGCTGGTGGATCAGAAGCTCGATGCCCTGATCAAGGTCAACCAGCATCTGGACCCGGCTCTCAACAAGGTGCCCTTGGCCATGTTGCCGCAAGGGGTGCGCGAGGTCGAGATGAGCTATCCGGACGAGCGTACCGCCCAGATGGAGGTGCACTACCTGGATGGTCGCAGCAGTCTGATGCGCGGTGAAAGGCGCGGCGAGCTGCTTGATATCTACTTCGATGGCCGGCTGGTCTCGACCCTGACTCAGGCCCAGCTGGACGATGCTGCGGTCGCTGGCCGTGTGCAGGCCTGATCCTGCAGGTCCGAGATCCGTTCTGGCCTGAATTGGGTATAGTATTCCCTGCATGCAACATTGCTATTGTGGCCAGGGAGTAGCTTATGACCTTCAGCGGTCTGCGATTATCGGAACTGATCGGTTCCCTCAGTCATGCCCTCGACATGACTGAGGGGCAGCCCAGAGGGCACTGCATCCGTTGTTGCTGGATTGGTTCCCGGCTGGGGGAGCAGCTTGGCCTGGATGCCGGGCAGCGCCACGACCTCTATTACACCCTGCTGCTCAAGGATCTCGGTTGCAGCAGCAATGCGGCCCGCATCTGCGAGCTCTATCTCACCGACGATCTGCACTTCAAACGCGATTTCAAGCTGGTGGATGGCTCCCTCTCCGAGGTGGTCAACTTCGTGCTGGGCCACACCGGCCTGCAGGCCGATCTGCTGGGGCGCTTTCGCAGCCTGTTTCACATCTTTCGCAACGGCGATCAGATTGCCAACGAGCTGATCCAGACCCGCTGCCATCGCGGCGCCGATATCGCTCGCCAGCTGCGCTTCAGCGATGAGGTCGCCGGCGGCATCCTCTCTCTCGACGAGCACTGGAATGGCAAGGGGCGGCCGCTGCAGCTGGCTGGCGAGGCGATCCCGCTCTTCTCCCGCATCGCCCTGCTCTGTCAGGTGGTGGATGTGTTTCATGCCGCCGTAGGCCCGCAGGCCGTGCTCAAGGAGCTGCGCGGGCGCAGTGGCAGCTGGTTCGACCCCGAGCTGGTCAGGCAGTTCGAAGCCATGGCCGATGAGCATTTCTGGCAAGGGCTGGCGGATCCCCAGCTGGCTGAGTGGGTATTTATCCATCCGGCCGGGCAGGGGGAAGTGGCGCTCGACGAGGACTATCTGGACGAGATTGCCGCCGCCTTCGGTCAGGTGGTGGACTCCAAGAGCCCCTACACCGCCGGTCACAGCGGCCGGGTGGCGCTCTATACCGACATCCTCGCCACCCAGATGGGGATCCCGGAGCCGCGGCGGCGCTGGCTCAAGCGCGGCGCTCTGCTGCACGACGTGGGCAAACTCGGGGTGAGCAACGCCATTCTCGACAAACCGGGCAAGCTTGATGCCGATGAGTGGGTGGCGGTGCAGATGCATGCCGCCTATACCGAGGAGATCCTGAGCCGGATCGGTGCCTTCAAGGAGCTGGCCCAGGTGGCGGGGGCTCATCATGAGCGGCTCGACGGCAAGGGCTATCCCAAGGGACTCAAGGCAGAGGAGATTGCCCTTGAGACCCGCATCATCACCACGGCTGACATCTTCGATGCCATCACCGCCAAGCGTCCCTACCGTGGTGCCATTCCCGTGCCCCAGGCGCTGGAGATGATGGCCGAGCAACTGGGATCTGCCATAGACCCCGACTGTTTTGCTGCGCTGGAGGCGGGGATCAAGGATTTCTCCATCTACCTCACAGCCGAGCAGCCGCTGGCGGATGCCAGTTAACGCGGGTTGCGTACATGGCTTGAGTGGTCAGCGCGATATGACAACGCCCCGCATTGCGGGGCGTTTTGCTATGGGTGGCTCTGGCTGCGGGGCGGGTACATCACCAGCCCCAGCAGGCGGCGCAAATGGGTGAGCTGCTCGGTGAGCTGCAGGCTCAGCCAGAGATAGCCGCTGATGGCGGCCTCGCCCCCGGCATCGAGCCGCACCCGGGTCGCGGCCTCCTGCAACTCGCTGATGGCCTGCTCAGCCCCCTTCAACTCGCCGCTCTTGAGCATGAGCGCCAGCTGGATCATCACGGCCTCGGTCGCCTGCTGGCAGGCGCGCAGCTCGGGGGTGCTCTGCATCAGAAAGTGGCTCTGGCGATCGCGCCAGTAGGTGTTGGCCAGCATCTCCAGGGTGCAGAGGGTGTTGCGCATCGTGGTCTGGATGGCCTCGAACAGGGCGCTGCCAAGGCGGGTCTCCTTGACCGCCGGGGTCAGCAGGGGGCGTAGGCTCACCATCTTGGAGAGCAGGCGCGAGTGGCTCTGGGCCAGCCTGGGTCGCTCCAGAATGTTGGGGGAGAGGTGGGTATGGTAGAGCCGGTGCGCCTGCAGCAGGGTGTCGTGCATCTGCAGCCGCCAGTGGCTGTAGGCGCGCTGGGGATAGATGCTGCAAAACAGCAGCGCCAGCAGGGAGCCCAGGATCACGTCGGCGCTGCGCCACAGCGCCGTCTCTATGTCCCCCGGCATGGCCCCCATGGTGACGCCCAGGGTGATGCCGATGAGCAGCCCCACGTAGGGGCGCTTGCCGAGCGCCAGATAGCCGCACAGGAACATGATGCAGCCGCACCATACCAGGGTCAGCGGCAGGGAGTAGAGCTCCAGATAGAGGGCCACCACACCGCAACCGGCACCGAAGATGGTGCCGACCACCCGTTGCAGGGCCCGTGACAGCACATTGCCCCAGAACGAGATGGGCCCCATCACCACCACCAGCGTGATCAGCGGCCAGGTGCTTTCCGGCAGCTTGAGTTCACGGGTCAGCAGAAAGGTGAGCATGAAGGCGAGCGCGATGCGCAGGCCGTGGACGATGCGATAGCGGCCATAGATCAGCAGATCGAGCCGGGAGAGCGGGGTATTCAGGCGCAAGGGACAAGCCTCGGGTCATGGGTGCAGCCACCCCGCCACGCCCGGCGGGGTGATCGCTATGTATCAGGCCACTCGTCCCTGGAGTGGGTGGATCCAGACCCGCTCGCCGACCGCGATGGCCGGCTGGGCGGGGACAATTTCAATCAGGCAGTTGGCATCGGCCATGGAGCTGAGAATGCCGGAGCCCTGCGGCCCTGTGGTGCGCACCCGCAGCACGCCGCTGGCATCCTGATGGAAGACGCCGCGCAGAAACTCGGTGCGGCCAGGGCGGCTCTGCATCTTCTGCTCGGCCTGTGCCGACAGGCGCAGCGGCTGCCAGAGCCGGCCCTGCAGGCGGGCGATGGCGGGCTCGACAAATTGCAGGAAGCAGACCATGGCCGCCACCGGATTGCCCGGCAGGCCGAAGAAGGGGGTCTGCCCCAGTTTGCCAAACGCCAGCGGGCGGCCCGGCCGCATCTGGATGCGCCAGAAGGCTATCTGGCCAAGCTCGGCCAGCACCTGCTTGATGAAGTCGGCATTGCCTACCGAGACGCCGCCCGAGCTCAGCACCAGATCGGCGTCGGCCGCGGCCTGTGCCAGCTGTCGGCGCAGTATGGCGGGATCATCCGGGATGATGCCCAAGTCCATCACCTCGCAGCCGGCGGCGGCGATGAGCGCCATCAGGGTGAAGCGATTGCTGTCGAAGATATGGCCCGGGGCCAGCGTCTCGCCCGGCGCCTGCACCTCGTCACCCGTGCTGAACAGCGCCACCTTGAGCGGGGTACGCACGTTGAGAGTGGCCTGACCGAGCGATGCCGCCAGTCCCAGCTGGGGGGCGCCGAGGCGAGTCCCGGCCGGGATGGCGACCGCGCCCAGCGCCAGATCTTCACCGGCCTGGCGCACGTTCTGCCCCGCCTTGATGGGAGCGCTGATGGTGACCCAGTCGCCGTCAACTTGAGTCTCTTCGCGCATCACTACCGTATCGACGCCGGGGGGAAGCGGCGCCCCCGTCATGATCTGCACCGCCTGACCCGCCAGTACCGGCTCGTGGCGCTGCTGGCCTGCCAACACCTGACCCACCAGTTGCCAGCGACCGGCGGCGAGGTCGTCGCCGCGCAGGCCAATCCCGTCCATCGCCGAGTTGGCGTGGGGGGGCACATTGATGGGGCTGACCAGATCGGCGGCCAGCACGGCGCCGTGGCAGCGGGCCAGCGGCGTGTCCGTGCTGCGTGCTGTGGGTGTGAGGGCGTCCAGAATGGCGCTGCGGGCCCCTTCCACCGACAGAAAACCTGCCCCCGGCGCCTGCTCCTGCTGCCGGCTCTGCGTCAGGTAGGCGCAGACGAAGTCGGCGATGGCGTCCAGATCATTGATGTCGAGCCGGGGCAGGGCTGTCTCCTGGGGCTGATCGCTTGCCAGGGCGATTATGTCGCGATCAATCGGGAACAGCAGCGGCTTGCCGAGCGCCGCGCGGTGCAGCTCTATCTTGGGGAAGTGCTCGTGCTTGAACCCCTCCACCAGCAGCAGGTCGAGGCTGGTTTGATCGAAGCTGGCCAGCAGCTCGCGAAAATCGGCCTCGGCCAGCTCGGTTTCAATCATTCGTGCATGGCGGCGGCGCGAGGCGACCATCATCTGGCTGGCGCCGGCCTTGCGCAGGCGATGGCTGTCCTTGCCCGGCTGGTCGATGTCGAAGTCGTGGTGGGCGTGCTTGAGCACCCCGAGGCGCAGGCCACGACTCACCAGCAGGGGGATGAGCTGCTCCAGCAGCGTGGTCTTGCCGGTACCGCTCCAGGCAGCAAAGCCGAGCAGGGGAAGGGTGGGGGCCGGGGTCATGGGGTGGCTCCTTGTTGGGGGTCGGTAGACGAGTTCAGCAGGCGCGCCTCGTAGGCGGCCAGCTCGGCCGGACTGTTGAGATTGATGAAGGCATCCGGCTGGTCGGCAAAGCTCACCACCGCCATCCGGTGGCGGGCAAACCAGATATCTATCTTGCGCTCCCCTTCGGCCAGGGCTCGGGTGAGCGACGGCAGCAGGGACTTGTGCAGCAGGGCGACCACGGGTTGCAGCCAGTCGCCGTCGTGGGCCACCACCAGCTCGGTATCCGGGGTGAGGGCGGCGCGAAAGCGGCTCATCAGATCGTGCGGCAGGGCGGGGCCGTCGCAGGGGACGAACAGCACCCAGTCGTGGCGGGCGGCGGCAAGGCCGGCCTGCATGCCCGCCAGCGGGCCCAGATAGTCCGGGTTGTCGTCGCTGATGACAGGGGCCAGCGCCTGATAGCGGGCCTGACTGCGGTTGGCGTTGATCAGTATCTCGTCCACCTGGGGCCTTAGCCGGTCAAGCACGTGGTCGATGAGCGGGCGGCCCGCAAGCTGGACCCAGCCTTTGTCTTCGCCCCCCATGCGGGTGGCGCGGCCACCGGCCAGGATCACGGCAGAGACGGGGAAGGCATCAGTTCTGGGTTCGCTGTTTGAGGTCATGTCGCTCGATGATTTTCAAAGGGGTGGGTTCGTGCAGCCGGCCCCGGGCTAGGGTCCATTGCCGCTCGCACAGGTCGGTCAGATCGTTGCTCTGGTGGCTGATGATGACCAGGCCGCTGCCTTGTTCCCGCAGATCTTGCGCCAAGGCGGCCATCAGGGCAACCGAATGTGCATCCAGATTGGCGGTGGGTTCATCCATCAGCAAGAAGGCGGGCTGCAGCGCCCAGGCGCGGGCCATGGCCAGACGCTGGCGCTCGCCACCGGACAGAATGCTGATGTGCTCCCGCGCCAGCCCCTCCAGCTCGACCCGGCGCAGCGCCTCGAACACCCGTACCTCGTCGGCGGCCTGATGGCCGAGGGCCCAGGCCACGTTGTCGTGCACGCTGCGATCGAACAGATAGGGGGTCTGGTGCAGGTAGGTGACCCGGCCCGGGCCGGGATCCCGTGTGATCCACTGCTCGAGCCTGGCGCGCCAGCCCCGGGCCAGGTTGGTGTGGCCTAGGGTCGGCGTCAGCAGGCCGGCCAGTATCTTGAGCAGCGTGGTCTTGCCCACCCCGTTCGCCCCGCGCAGCCAGATGGCGTCGCCCGCCGCGATGGAGAGCCGCTCTATCTGGAACAGGTTGCGCTCGCCAAAGCGCATCATCAGCTGGTGGGCGGTCAGGGCCATGGGGTACTCCAGTTGATAAACAGTGGGGGCATGGTCGGTTCTTCAACTCGCTGTGACCACGACAGAGATGGGGTCAGCAGCATCCGGTCAGGGATAATAGTGCGCGGCGCCATGGTCAGTTTTTCAAATAACTGTGACCGCGGCACGCGGTCAGCAGCAGGTTGAGCAGCAGGGCCAGGCTCAGCAGCACTATGCCGAGCGCCACCCCCTGGGCAAAGGCGCCCTTCTGGGTTTCCAGCGCGATGGCGGTGGGGATGTTGCGGGTGAAGTGCAGGATATTGCCCCCCACCATCATGGAGCAGCCCACCTCGGTGACGATGCGGCTGAAGGCGCCGATCACCGCAGCCAAGAGGCCGAAACGGCACTCGCGCATCAGCCCGAGCAGCGCCCTCGGCCAGGAAAGCCCCAGGGTGAGCGCCGTCTCCCAGGCGCGCCTGTCGCTCTGGATAAAGGCGGCGTGGGCCATGGTGGCGATGACGGGGAAGGCGATCAGCATCTGCCCCACCACCATGGCCTGCTGGGTGAACAGCATCTTCCAGTCGCCGAAGGGGCCGGCCCGCGACAGCAGCATGTAGAGCAGCAGGCCTATCACCACGGTCGGCACCGACTGCAGGGTATTGATGCAGGAGAGCCAGAGCCAGCGCGCCGGGATCGGCAGATAGGCGAGCGCAAAGCCGAGCAGCAGGGCCGGCACCAGCACCAGCGCCAGTGCCAGGCAGGAGACGGAGAAGGAGACCCCCACCACCTGCCACAGATCTGTGTCGCCCCCGAACAGCAAGGCAAGCGCCGCCAGCGTTGTATCCAGCAGAGTCGGCATCAGACGCTTGCCTCATGGGGCAGGGCGAGGGCCGTCAATGCAGTCATATCCAGCAGGGTCGGCATCAGGCGTCTCTCCTCATGGGGTAGGGCGAGGGCGGCCAGCGTCGTTTCGACCAGGGTCGGCATCAGACGCTTCCCCTATCGTGCGGGGCGAGAGCCATCCATGTGATCGTATGGAACAAGGGCTGCATTATTTCCCGTTGGCATCGGCCACAAACAGCGCCTGGCCTGCCACCTTGAAGTCACCGATAAGCGTCTGGCCGTGTTCGGAGACCAGCCAGTTCTTCAGGGTGCGGGCCCCTTCGGTATTGAGATCCGGGTAGCGCTTGGGGTTGACCAGGATCACCTGATAGGGGTTGAACAAGCGCTTGTCGCCTTCCAGCAGCACGGCGAGATCCAGCTTGCTCTGATAGGCGAGCCAGGTGCCGCGGTCGGTCAGGGTATAGGCGCCAAGCTCGGAAGCCATGGTCAGGGTCGGGCCCATGCCCTGGCCGATGGATTTGTAGCCGGCAAACTCGGGTTTGACGTCGGCCGCCTGCCACAGGGTCTTCTCCTTGATGTGGGTGCCGGACTCGTCGCCGCGGGAGATGAAGGTCTGCTTCTTATCCTTGATGGCCTGCAGCGCCCTGGCGGCGTCGTGCAGCTTGCCCAGACCCGCAGGGTCTTTCGCCGGGCCTACGATGACGAAGTCGTTGTACATCAGGTGCACCGGCTCTATGCCAAAGCCCGCGTCGACGAACGCCTTCTCGGCAGACGGAGCATGGGTCATCACCAGATCCGCGTCGCCGTTCTCACCCATCTTCAGGCTCTGGCCGGTACCGGCCGCCATCACCTGTACCGGATAACCCGTCTCCTGGGTGAACTGGGGCAGCAGCCAGCCCAGCAGGCCGGACTGCTCCGTGCTGGTGGTGGTGGCGAGGCGAATGGGCGCCTTGGCGCTCTCGGCGTGGCTGGCTGTGCTCAACAAGGGCAGGCTCAGCAGCAGGGCGGTGGAGAGGGCAAGGGCGAGACGTTGGCGCACGGTTCCTGTGATCATGATGTTCATCGTATCCGGGTGATGGGGAGAGGGCAGGACTAAGCAAGCAGGGTGCCAAGCTGCCAGCAGCGAGGTTTTCAATGCTAAAACAGTCGGTTAAGGGTGTTAATTGCGTGATGGCCCCGTTGCTTTTAATAAAGGGGGTTGGCACTCGGGGCCGGTTAGCGACAAAATGTCCCACAGTTTATAAGGTCGGTGGGACAATCCCGGAACCTTGTCGAATCTGAGGTACTTTTTTCATGACTGCACCCGCCAGCCGTTGGTCCGCCCTCTCTCTGCTCATCGTCGATGACGAGCCCGGCATGCGCAGCTTTCTGGCCAAGGCGCTGGCCAGGCGCTTCGCCCAGATAGAGACGGCCGCCAGCGTGGAGGAGGCGGAAGCCCTGCGCTGCCGTCTGCATTTCGATCTCATCATCGCCGACATCCGGCTGCCGGGGCGCTCCGGCATCGAGTGGCACGAGGCCATAGACCCTGCCACCCGGCGCAGCGACATCATCTTCATGACCGGCTTCGGCGACATGGAGACAGCCCTCAAGGCGTTGCGGCTCGGCGCCAGCGACTTCATCCTCAAACCCTTCAACCTGGATCAGATGGTGCAAGCGGTGGACAGGGTGATAGAGCGCCGCCAGATGGAGCGGGAGAACCTGCTGCTGCGCCGGGAGGTGAGCAAGCTGTTCCCGCCCACCCTGATAGGCGACAGCGCCAAGACCCGCGAGCTCAAGACGCTCATCGCCAGAGTGGCCCCCTCCAACGCCGCCGTGCTGGTGGAGGGGGAGTCCGGCACCGGCAAGGAGCTGGTGGCCCGCGCCCTGCACCAGCTTTCCGGCCGCATGGGGGCCTTCGTGCCGCTCAACTGCGCCTCCATCGCCCCCGAGCTGCTCGAAAGCGAGCTGTTCGGCCACGTGCAGGGGGCCTTCACCGGCGCCCGCAAGGGGCGCGACGGCCTGTTCCGGGTCGCCCACCAGGGCACCCTCTTTCTGGACGAGATAGGCGAGATGCCGCTCGCCATGCAATCGTCCCTGCTGCGGGTGCTGGAGCAAAAAGCCATTCGGCCGGTCGGCGCCGAACGTGAATTGTCGGTGGATGTGCGCATCGTCGCCGCCACCAACCGCAACCTCAAAACCGAGGTGGAGGCGGGCCGCTTTCGGGAAGATCTCTTCTACCGCCTCAACGTGGTGGCGCTGCCGGTGGCGCCCCTGCGCGATCGCGTCGACGACATCCCGGCCCTGGTGCACCACTTCACCCGCCAGCTCACCGCCGAGATGGGGATGGGCTCGCTTAGCTGGACCCACGAGGACGTGGTGGCCATGCAGGCCTATCCCTGGCCCGGCAACGTGCGCGAGCTGCGCAACCTGATCGAGCGCTGCCTGCTGCTGGGCAAGCCCCCCGCCGACTACTGGCAGAGCAGCAAGGCGGCAGAACAGGAGGCGAGCGAGGAGGGCTATCCGCTGGCGTGGCCGCTGGCCGAGGTGGAGAAGGCCCATATCCTGCAAGTGGTGGCGAGCCATGATGGCAACAAATCCGCCGCCTCCCGGGTGCTGGGGGTGGCGCGCAAGACCCTGGAGCGCAAGTTCAAGGAGTGGGCCATCGAATGACAACCCGCAACCGGACGGCACCACTATGACCCTGCTGCCGCGCTGGCTCAAGACCAAGGTACGCTGGCGCCTGCTGCTGCTCACCTCGGTGCCCATCATGCTGACCCTGGTGGGCATGATAGGGCTGACGCTTTACTGGACCCTCACCTACAGCTGGCAGAACCTGCTCACCAATGTGCGCGGCGACCTGGGGGTGGCCCACCATGCGGTCAATGTGCAGCAGCAGCGTCAGGCCGAACATCTGGAACACCTGCGCGATGCCTGGGCCTTCCAGCTGCGGCTGCGCCAGACGCCCGAAGCGCTGCCGGCCTGGGTGATGCCGCTGGCAGCCAACTACGATCTCGACTTTCTGCGCCTGCGCAGTGGCGCCGAACTGGATCTGCTGACGGCCAGGGAGCGCACGGCCCTCGCCGCCGGGCGCAGCGTCAGCCACTTCGTGGTCTGGTCGCGGGAGCAGTTGCTGGCCCTCTCGCCTGCCCTTGCCAGCCGCGCCGTGCTGGACAGGGAGCACACGGCCGCTCTGGGCCAGGAGACCCGGGGGCTCGTCAGCCTCTCCCTGACCCCGGTGATGGGACGGGACGGCAGCCTCTGGGCCGTGCTGGAGGGGGGCGAGCTTATCAACGGCAGCACCCGGCTGGTGGACGAGCTCAAGGGACAGGTGTTTGCCAAGAACACCCTGCCGGATGGGAGCATAGGCACTGTCACCCTGTTTCTCGGCGATCTGAGGGTGAGCACCAACGTGCCCGCCAGCAGCAGTCGCCAGCTGGGGCGGGCTGTGGGGACGCGGGTCTCGGCGCCGGTGCGCGAGCAGGTGCTGGATCGGGGGGAGCTGTGGGTCGACCGGGCCTTCGTGCACGACGCCTGGTATGTCTCCGGCTACGAGCCCCTGCTCGGGGCGCACGGCGAGCGCATCGGCATGCTCTACGTCGGCTTTCTGGAGTGGCCCTTCATTCGTACCTACCTCACCAACCTGCTGGAGCTGGGCTCAGGCGTGGTGCTGCTCCTGCTGCTCTCGGGCCTGCTGGTCTATCGCGGCGCCCGGGATCTCTTCACCCCCATAGAGCGTATGCACGGCGTGGTGCGTCAGGTGCAGCATGACCAGTCGGCCAGGGTGGGGGCGCTGCCGCTCGACCCCGACCACGAGCTGGCCCAGTTGGGGCGCCAGTTTGACGCCATGCTGGATCGGCAGGCGGCGCACCAGCAGCAGCTGGCCCGCAGCGCCGACGAGCTGGAGCAGAAGGTGGCCGAGCGCACGGGCAGCCTGGAGCAAAAGACTGCCGAGCTGGAGCACCATATCCATATGCTGACCCAGGCGCGCCAGCAGCTGCTCATCAGCGAGAAGCTGGCGGCCCTCGGCGAGCTGTGCGCCGGGGTGGCCCACGAGATCAACAACCCGCTGGCGGTGATCCTCGGCAATGTGGAGCTGATGAAGCTGGAGCTGGGGGAGGCCGCCGCCCCGGTCAGCGAGGAGCTGGCGCTGGTGCTGACGCAGATAGAGCGCATTCGCGCCATCACCCGCAGCCTGCTCCAATACTCCCGCCCCGGCGACTACGAGACGGCGCCGGTGTGGCAGCACCTCACCCCCATCATCGAAGAGAGCCTGACCCTGGTGCGCTCCGCCCTGCGCCAGCAGCAGGTGAACCTGGTGGCCGACTTGCAGGCCCAGCAGCCCATAGAGGCGGATCGCCAGCAGCTGTTGCAGGTGCTGATAAACCTGCTGGTCAACGCCAGCCACGCGCTGGGAGAGCAGGGGGAGATCCGGGTCGAGAGCCGCGACTGGTTCGACGAGGCGGGTGGGCTGCAAGGGGCCGAGGTGCGGGTCATCGACAACGGCAGCGGCATAGATGCCGCCATCATGGACAAGATCTTCGACCCCTTCTTCACCACTCGGGCCACAGGCACAGGTCTGGGGCTGGCCCTGAGCCATCGCATCATCAGCCGCTGGGGCGGGGAGCTGGTGGTGGACTCCACTCCCGGGCAGGGGAGCTGCTTTACCATCAGGCTGCGCAGCCATGCCCTGCTGCCCAGCGGCGGCGAGCCTACTCAGCTGGAGGGGTGGCGCATTGCGCTCGGGGCCGAGGGGCGTGGATCTGGCTCGGCGGGGCATGAGCCTGACTCGGCAGCGGATGAGTCAAGGCCTGGGTAAGCGCCTGTTCATTTATCAGAGCGGATGGCAATAAAACAGACGGGCCTGCCAGGGTGGCAGGCCCGTGCTGGTCAGGGCTGGTGGCGCAAAGAGAGGGGATGGCCGCTTTCGCTACTGCGGGCTCCACACCAGCTTGCCGCTCTGGGTCAGGTCATAGCCGCCGAGGCGGGCCGCCAGCTCGCGCCCCTCGGGGGATTGCAGCCAGCCGATCAGCTGCTGCAACAGGGTGCGAAAGAAGACCCCCTGCGGCATCACCAGATCGAAGCACTCCTGCGACAGAGGCATAAAGCCGAGGCCAAACTCGGTGGCCGTGCTCTGGGCGCCGGGCCCCACGTCGGCATCGCCCCGGCTGATGGCGGCGGCCAGCTCCCGCTCGCTGTTGACCTGCACAGTGCTCTCCAGCCGGGTCAGCGACTCCCCCTGGGTTTGCAGCCACTCCTGCAGGGCGCGCTGGCTGCCGGCCCCCTCCTGGCGCATAGCCCAGCGCCAGTCGAGCGCCTGTTTTGCCTCCTGCGGCTGCAAGCCCTGGCGCAGCACCAGCCCCTGTACCCGCCGAAAGCCATGCACTATCACCCATTGGCGGTGGCCCTGATACTGCTGCACCAGCGCCGGGTGGCGCAGGTGGGCCTCTTCGGCCTGACCCCAGTGAATGGCGCACAGATCCACATGGCCGCGTGCCAGCATCGCCAGCCCCTGGCGAGTGCCGCAGGGGGTGTAGCCCACCAGCGCCTGGGTGCCGAGCTGCCGCGCAAGCGTGCTGCAACCATAGTGCAGCAACACGTCGTCGGATCCCGCCAGCAGCAGCCGGTCGTTCATCACCCCCTCGTGGCAGCTGCCGAGCAGCCAGCGATCGAGCAGGGAGCGCGGAAACAGCCACTTGCCGGTCGCCTTGGTGGCGGGGATGCGCGCCTCGTTGGCGAGCTGGTAGACCTTCTTCTCGTTGAGATCGAGGTACTCGGCCACCTGCTTCACGTTCATAAATTCGTTCATGGCTTGCGCTTGATCCTCTGGCTGGTGTGGTCGAGATACTCAACTATCTGTTTGGCACTCATCAACTCGCTCATGGCTTACTCTCGCTGACCCCGGCCTGACGGGGTATGGAGCAGCACAGGCGGCCTCTCGTCCAGCTCCAGATGCTGCTGGCCGGTAAAGACTTCGAAGTGGCGCCCCTTGGCGCGGGCAATCATGGTGATGCCGAGCTGGCGGGCGAGATCCAGCCCCATCTGGGTGACGCCGGAGCGCGACAGCAGCACGGGAATGCCCATTTGCGCCACCTTGATCACCATCTCCGAGGTGAGCCGCCCCGTGGTGTAGAAGATCTTGTCGTGGCCAGCCTCGCCGCGCATCCAGAGCTCGCCCGCCAGGGTATCCACCGCATTGTGGCGCCCCACGTCCTCGACAAAGGAGAGGATCTCGCTGCCGCGACAGATGGCGCAGCCATGCACGGCGCCGGCCATCTTGTAGGTCTCGTTATGGGCCGACAGCGCTTTGAGCAGGGCGTAGAGGGTGCTCTGTTTAAGCTCAGGCGCCGCCAAGACCACCCCTTCCAGCTTCTTCATCACGCTGCCATACATGGTGCCCTGACCGCAGCCGGAGGTGACCGTCTTTTTCTCCAGCGACTTGTCGAGATCCTCGGCCTGCTGGCTGCTCACCACGGCGGCGGCCTCACTCTCCCAGTCGACGATCACCGACTCTATGGCCCCGATATCCTCGATAAAGCCCTGATTCTTGAGATAGCCCAGCACCAGCGCCTCGGGGCGTGCCCCCAGCGTCATCAGGGTCACTATCTCCTTCCAGTTGAGGTAGACAGTCAGTGGCCGCTCACAGGCGATTTGGCGGGTTTGCAGCGTGCCCTGCTCATCCATCACCTCGACGGCCATGGTGAGCTGGGCGGCAGCATTGCTTTTGATAAAGGTCGGTGTCATGGGCCCCTCGCGACCGGTTGCCGGGATCTAAGGGGAGGGATACAGCAAGTTTTGTTCCAGATTACTTTGGGCGAGATTCTCTCTATGCGGTTGAGTAGGTTCGAATAGCGGAGCGTATTCGGACGATCGCGAGATTTGTAGCCTTGCACTCGTGCGCATATCGCCGGGTCGTGACGCTATGCTTGGTTTTTCGGTTACGAAAAGGAAAAGGGGATGGCCAATTGGCGACGGGCATGGCGGCTCGGTGGAATCTGGTTCTTTACCGTCAATCTGCTGGAGCGGCGTGATAACCAGTTGTTGGTGACGCAGATCGATCTGCTGCGCCGTACCGTTGCCACGGTAAAGCAGACTCACCCCTTTACCATTCATGCATGGGTGGTATTACCCGACCATCTTCATTGCATCCTCTCCCTGCCAGAGGGGGACACAGATTTTCCTCTGCGTTGGCGGTTAATCAAAAGTCACTTCTCTCGGGCCTTGCCCATTACAGAGCGGCGTAGCCAGACCCGACTACGCCACGGCGAACGGGGTATTTGGCAGCGTCACTATTGGGAGCATCTGATCCGGGATGAAGAGGATTACCGTCGTCATATGGATTATGTCCATATCAATCCGCTCAAGCATGGTTATGTAACACAAGTGGGGGATTGGCCTTATTCCACCTTCCATCGTTACGTTGCAAGCGGTATCTACCCGCCGGATTGGTGCGGTGCGGTTGATCAACTGCAGCAGGAGTGGGAATAACCGGTGTTTTCCATCGAGACAGCCAGAATTCGTGGGCGTGCGGTCATGCCGCCATCTGAAAAAACGACAATCCAATTACTCGAATGTCCGAATACGCTCCGCTATTCGAACCTACGGTCCTTTGCCCACCCCTACTGTTCATGGGAGCGAGGACAAAATGAGAGCAGCAATGGCCTGCTGCGGCAATATGTGCCCAAAAGCAGCGATTTGAGCCTGGTAACAGTGGAGGCGCTTTCGTCCTTCCAAAAGCGGCTCAACTTGAGGCCTCGCAAATGTTTGGGGTTTAGGCAACCTCAGATAGTTTTTAACGAATTGCTCAAAGCTGCCTGATTTATAAACGGGCGTTGCACTTCAGTGTTGAATCCATCCTTCCCTAATGGCTGATATGAGATGAGCCGCATAGTTTCGTAAGATGAAATCACTTAATATTTGTCAATTATGTGGGGTTCACTGAAAAATAAAGGGTGTGCAATGGCTGAATTGGTTCAAAACTGTCCAAGATGTTATGTGAAACATACAACATTCTCTATTTTAGCTATAAATAATAATGGCCGCGTGAATGAGGCTGAGCTGTTTTGTGTATGCAAACACTGCCATAAAAGTGTTGTTTTTAATGTTGTAATAAACTATCAGTCTGCGTTTGATGACATTAGAGGTAAGGCCAGCATTAATATCACCAATAAAATAACAGTTAATTCAGTTGTTTGTATTAGGCCCGGGGATGTCATTACACCACCTGAATTCCTGCCAGAAGAAATCAGAATCAATTTTGATGAAGGGGCTCAATGTTATTCTATTGGTTGTTTTAATGCTGCAGCCACTATGTTTAGGCTATGCTTGGATAAAGCGACAAAGTCATTTCTACCAGAAGATCCCGCGACACCTCCAGCTAAAATAAGACGAAGTCTTGGGTTGAGGATGGACTGGTTGTTTGAAAATAGTCATCTACCTGTTGCTTTGAAAGAGTTGGCCGAATGTATTAAGGATGATGGTAATGATGGTGCTCACGAAGGGATTCTTTCAAAAGTTGATGTTGATGATTTGATGGATTTTACTGTGACCTTATTAGAACGACTTTATTCTGAACCTCGAAAACTAGAACTGGCAAAAGAAAGGAGATTAGCCAGAAGACAGCAATAAGGCCCTATGAGGCCTTATTTTTTATCTCGTATGTTGGGCTTCGCTGCGCTCTGCACCAACCTACGCCCGCGCCAACCCATGTCCCGCACAAGGCCCCACCATCAACCACCAAACCGGCCTTGGCCCCACTCTTGCTATGTCTTATCCCATTGATGGCTGTGGCCGCCCTGAATGTCCCGCCGTGATCCGCTCCGACAGGGGCTAACCAAGGGGGAGGGTGGCCCGGCAGAGACTTTCTGATGGGAGCCGCGACAGTGCAAGACACAACCAAACCCCTCTCCCCGCAGCGCTGGCTGCAGCTGGAGTTGAATGCCATCGACAGCCAGGTTGGCCGCTGGCAGAGCCGCCGTTTCGAGATTGCGGCGCTCCATCCCGCCGAGCCCGAGGCTGTAGGTGCCTTGCCCCTTACCCTGTTTCGCGATGAACGGGGGGATTATCGCTTTAACTTAAGCTCCGGTTCGCCCCGGCTCTTTGTCACCGGAAGCCGCGTGGACAATGGCTTTGTGGCCGATGGCCTGACCCTGAGTCAGACAGTGGCCGCCGCCTATATGGATGGCGAGCGGCAGGTGCTCTCCTGCCCGCTCCCCGAAGCGCTGCAAGCCTGGGTCGAGGCCTTTATCGGCCGCCACGGCGAGCTGCTGGAGGCCCGCCGCAAGGGCAAGAAGGGCAAGGGGCGGGCGCAGGATCAGCTGGGGGTCGATACGAGAGTTGAGACATCAAGAGACGCCAGTGATCAAGCCAATTGCGGCGCCGTCAAAGCCACAGGCCCCGATGGCCGCGAGCGTTCGGGAGCAGGCTCCCATGAGTGAGTTTCTCAAGCGCTGGTCGGCTCGAAAGCATCAGGCATTGCAGCCACAGGAGCAGGCCGACCCCGAGGTTGTTGCTATCCCCATCGAAGGCAATGACGAAGGAAAAATATCAGATGCAGAGCAGGATAGCCGCGTAGTCAGCACTGACAAGGGGAGTGGTGAACCCGAGGCTGCCGAGGGTCTCCTGTATGAGGTGTCGGAGGGAAAACCGGCTATCGGTGACGCCGCTTCGCAGCCGGCCAGACCAACCCAGCCGGGCAAATCTGCGTTGCCTGACAAAGAGACACTGAGAGCCATGTTTCGCACTCACAAGCCGGACGGGCTGGATGACTACACCCAGGATTTCAGCCAGCCCGAGCTGCTGCCGGCGGCCCTGACCGCCGGGCTGCGCAACTGGCTGGTGGAGGCGGTAACGGCGCCAGGGGCCGAGTCCGGCAGCGCACTGTCGCCATCAGATCAGGCATCACCCGAGCAGGCCATTGCCGACCAGCCAGCCGCTGGCTCCTCTTTTTCTTCTCCCGCCTCCCAGCGGAGTGAACCGCTCGCCACCTTGCCGGCCCTGGATCCACAAGCCCACACCAAGGATCGGGACATTTTGGTTGATGAGGATGGACAAAATGTCCCAACCAAGGGTGGGGGAATGGAGCGTCTGGGATCCTGACTCCCTGCCAGTCACTATTTTTCCGGGGGAGTTGGCTCGGCTCTTGCTCCTCCACAAGACCAACAAGCGATCCATCCCATGAGGTGGACCGCACAGGAGTGCATGTGAGCATCGAACAACATTACTCAAACCTGACCCCCGATGGGGGAGTGGCGGGGCGCAATGAGCGAGCCCGCGCCGACGCCTTGCGCCACACGGTCAAGACCGACAACCTGATCCCGGCTACCGTCTCCTACCAGAGTCAGGGCCGCTTGTTGCTGGTCGGCCCGGAAGATCGCATTCGCCGCGCCGCCAGCCTGCTGCCCCAAGGCGTGATGCCGACCCTGCTGGTCACCGAATCCGTCCACAATGCCGAGGCGGCAGATCTCGAAGCCATCTTCGACGCCACCGCATCCCTCAATGCCCTGACCCTGCGCGAGCCGAGCCTCAAGGGCTATCTCGGTCAGTACCAGCTAACCGGCCTGAACGGGCAGGGGGTGCGGGTTGATCTGGCGGGGCTTTGTTTTCCACAACAGGGTTTTCCACAACAGGGTTTCCCGCAGCAGGCTGCGGCAGCTGTCAGTGAACTGCCAGGGGAGCCTCGCTTCGATCTGGTGGCCGATCTGGGCCGCACGCCGCTGTTTGCGCTGGAGCGCCCACCGATCGGCTATCTGCATCTGGTTGATGACGAAGGGCTGGCCGCACGGCTCGCCGAGCTGTGCGCCCTGACCGGCATCTTCGACAAGCCGCGCTATTTTCGCCTCGACGCCGAGGCCTGTGCCTTCACCGCCCGCGGCGTGCCAGGTTGCAGCCGCTGCCTCGATGTCTGCCCGACCGATGCGCTCAAGCCCGTCAACGGCCGCATCCAGATAGATCCACACCTCTGCCAGGGCTTTGGCAGCTGCGCCTCCGCCTGTCCGACCGGGGCAATTGCCTATCACCAGCCCGATGCCAGCACCAGCGGCGACTACCTGCTGCGCCTGCTCAAACGCTATCGGGAGGCGGGCGGCGCCCACCCTGTGCTGCTGATCGCCGGGGAGAGCGAGCGGGCACGGCTTGAGGCCAGCCTGCCCGCCCTGCCAACCCACTGGTTGCCGGTCTGGGTGGAAGAGAGCGCCAGCCTGGGGGTTGAGAGCTGGTTGGCGGCGCTCGCCTATGGTGCCAGCGCGGTGCGCATAGTGCTTGGCGAGGACGCCCCCGCCAGCGTGCGGGCCCTGCTGGAGCGGGAGCTGGCCAGCGCCGCCGTACTGCTGGTGGGGGCCGGTTTATCGGCGGACCGGGTGGCGCTCCACTCCCTGAGCGCCATGGAGCGTGCCAGCGAACACCCTGGCACTGCGTTGTTCGACAAACCGCTGAAAGGGGAGAAGCGGGAGACCCTGTTTGCCGCCTTCGATGCCCTCTGGCAGGCCAACGGGGGCGGCCACGAGCCGCTGGCTGTGCCCCATGGCGCCCCTTACGGCGCAGTGGTGCTCAAGGAATCGGATTGCACCCTCTGCATGGGCTGCGTGGCGGTTTGCCCGACCCGCGCCCTGCATGCGGTGGGCCACACGCCCGGCCTCAACTTTATCGAGCAGGACTGCATCCAGTGCGGCATGTGCGAAAAAGCCTGCCCCGAGCAGGCCATCGTCCTTGCACCCCGCCTGCAGCCTGTGCCCGAGGCGCGCCGCGCCGTGCAGAGCCTCAAAGCCGAGGAGGCCGCCTGCTGCATACGCTGCGGCAAGCCGTTTGCGCCAGCTTCCCTCATTCGTCGCATCCAGCAAAAGCTGGCCGGTCACTCCCACTTCCAGAATGAAGCCGCCGCGCGGTTGCTGATGTGTGAGGATTGCCGGGTCAAGGATGTGTTTACGGCGCTGGCGGCGGATCCTGCCGCCCAGCTCAAGATATGAGGGGCCTGTGATGAGTGAACAACCGAATAGCCATACCGCACTGAATGCAGGCGAACTGACCATGACAGATCTGGAACAGAGCAGCGCCGACATGTATGCCCTGCTGGCGAGCCTGTGGCGCGCCGCCCCCCGAGGCGATCAGCTCGCCTGGCTGCAAGGCTTGCAGGCCATGCCGGGCCCCTTTGCCAGAGGGCTGGGGCTGGTGCAACTGGCCGCCAGCAGCCACCGCGAAAGCGAACTCGCCGAGGAGTATCAGGATCTCTTTATCGGCCTGGGGCGCGGCGAGATAGTGCCGTTTGCCTCCTGGTATCTCACCGGCTCTCTGATGGAGCTGCCGCTGGCGGTGCTGCGGGCCGATCTGCAATCCCTGGGTTTCGAGCGCCAGAGCGGGGTGTGCGAACCCGAGGATCACCTGGCCGCCCTGTGCGAGGTGATGGCGGTATTGATTGGTGAGCAGCACCCCGAGCGCAACCGCTTCTATGAACGGCATCTGGCTCCCTGGGTGCTCGCCTGCTGCCGCGATCAGCAACAGGCGAAGGGGGGCAGCTTCTACCGGGCGGTCGGGGCGCTTGCCGAAGACTTTTTCAAACTGGAGCAGGATCTGCGCCTGCCCTTTGGTACCCCTGTGGTGACGCTGCCATGACGCGGCACCCACTCACTCATAGCGAAGCCGGCACAGTGCGGCTGGCCATAACAAAAACAGAGGTCACAGAAAGATGAGCGATGAAAAGCTGAAAGACCCGTCCCGACGCAATCTGATCAAAGGGGTGGGCGTGGTCGCCACCATAGGCGTGCTGGCCGGTGCCACCGGCCGGGTGGTGAGCAAGGAGGCGCTGACCCACGACACCCAGCCCGACAAGGGCTATCGGGAGACCCCCCATGTTCACGACTTTTATCGCACCCTGCGCGGCACCGACTGAGCCGGCTCAGTGAAGGAGACCTTATGAAACTGACAAAACGAGCCGAGCCGGTCAACGCGAGCGAGCAAGGCAATGCGGCCGCTCGCGGCCAGGGGCTGACCCGCCGCGCCTTTATGGTCAACTCAAGTCTGGTGGCCGGCGGCGCCGTGGCCGCCGGTTGGCTGGCCCCCGCCATGATGCAGCGGGCCGAGGCCAAAACCGTGGCGGCCGAGGTGCCGGTCGAGGTGAAGCGCACCATCTGTTCCCACTGCTCTGTGGGTTGCGGCGTCTATGCCGAGGTGCAAAACGGTGTCTGGACCGGTCAGGAGCCGGCGTTTGATCACCCCTTCAACCTCGGCGGTCACTGCGCCAAGGGGGCGGCCCTGCGTGAGCACGGCCACGGCGAGCGTCGCCTCAAGTACCCGATGAAGCTGGTGGGCGGCAAGTGGCAGCGTCTGAGCTGGGAGCAGGCCATCGAAGAGGTGGGCAACGAGGTGCTGCGCCTTCGCAAGGAGTCCGGCCCAGACAGCGTCTACTGGCTCGGCTCCGCCAAGCACTCCAACGAGCAGGCCTACCTGTTTCGCAAGATGGCGTCCCTGTGGGGCACCAACAACGTGGATCACCAGGCGCGGATCTGCCACTCCACGACTGTGGCCGGGGTAGCCAACACCTGGGGCTATGGCGCCATGACCAACAGCCTGAACGACATGCACAACAGCAAGTCGATCATGTTTATCGGCTCCAACCCGGCGGAGGCCCACCCGGTCGCCATGCAGCACATACTGCTGGCCAAAGAGCGCAACGGCTGCAAGATCCTGGTGGTCGACCCGCGCCGCACCCGCACCGCCGCCAAGGCGGACATGTACCTCTCCCTGCGTCCGGGCACAGACGTCGCCTTTATCTGGGGCATGCTCTGGCACATTTTCAAGAACGGCTGGGAAGACAAGGAGTTCATCCGCACCCGGGTCTACGGCATGGACGAGGTGCAAAAAGAGGTGGCGCGCTGGACCCCGGCCGAAGTGGAACGGGTGACCGGTCTCAACGAACAGCAGGTTCATGGCGCCGCCAAGCTGCTGGCCGACAACCGCCCCGGCTGCGTGGTCTGGTGCATGGGCGGCACCCAGCACACCACGGGCAACAACAATACCCGTGCCTACTGCATCCTCGAACTGGCCCTCGGCAACGTGGGCAAGAGCGGGGCGGGCACCAACATCTTCCGTGGTCACGACAACGTGCAGGGAGCCACCGATTTTGGCGTCACCTCCGACTCGCTGCCCGGCTACTACGGGCTGGAAGAGGGCTCCTGGAAACACTGGGCCCGGGTGTGGGATGTGGATTACGAGTGGATCAAGGCCCGCTTCGACAACAAGGCCTACAACGGCAAGCTGCCGATGCAGAACAACGGCATTCCGGTCTCCCGCTGGGTGGATGGTGTGCTGGAGAACGCCGATCTCATCGAGCAGGGCTCCAACATTCGCGCCATGTTCTACTGGGGCCATGCGGTCAACTCCCAGACCCGCGGCCCGGAAATGAAGAAGGCGATGCAAAAGCTCGACATCATGGTGATTGTCGATCCGTACCCGACCGTTGCCGCCGTGATGAACGATCGCACCGATGGCGTCTACCTGCTGCCGGCCACCACCCAGTTCGAGACCTATGGTTCCGTCACCGCCACCAACCGCTCCATGCAGTGGCGCGACAAGGTGGTCGAGCCCTTGTTCGAATCCAGGGTCGACCACGAGATCATGTATCTGCTGAGCAAGAAGCTGGGCTTTGCCGATGAGCTGTTCAAGCATATCAAGGTGGAGAACAACGAGCCGCTCTTGGAAGACATCACCCGCGAATACAACCGCGGCATGTGGAGCGTGGGCTACACAGGCCAGAGCCCGGAGCGGCTCAAGGCGCACCAGCAGAACTGGCACACCTTCCACAAGACCAACCTCAAGGCCGAGGGCGGTCCGGTCAGTGGCGAGATCTATGGTCTGCCCTGGCCCTGCTGGGGCACCCCTGAGATGAAGCACCCAGGCAGCCACATCCTCTACGACACCAGCATTCCGGTCTCGGAAGGGGGCGGCGGGTTCCGCGCCCGTTTCGGCATCGAGTATCAGGGGGTCTCGCTGCTCGCCGAAGACTCCTGGCCGAAGGGAAGCGAGGTGGAGGATGGCTATCCCGAGATCACCGCCGATCTGATGAAGCAGCTCGGCTGGTGGGATGAGCTGACCGAGGCCGAGAAGAAAGAGGCCGAGGGCAAGAACTGGAAGACAGATCTATCCGGCGGCATCCAGCGGGTGGCCATCAAGCACGGCTTCGTGCCCTATGGCAACGCCAAGGCGCGCTGCGTGGTGTGGACCTTCCCGGATCAGGTGCCCAAGCACCGCGAGCCGCTCTACACCCCGCGCCGGGATCTGCTGGCCGACTACGCCACCTGGTCTGACTCCAAGAGCCTGTGGCGCCTGCCGACCCAGTACGCCTCCATTCAGGAGAAGGACGTCAGCAAGGAGTTCCCCATCATCCTCACCTCCGGCCGTCTGGTGGAGTACGAGGGGGGCGGCGATGAGACCCGCTCCAACCCCTGGCTGGCCGAGTTGCAGCAGGAGATGTTCGTCGAGATGAACCCGGCGGATGCCAACGACGTCGGCGTGCGCGACGGTCAGGATGTGTGGGTCGAGGGGCCGGAAGGGGGCCGGGTGCTGGTCAAGGCGCTGGTGACCCCGCGGGTCAAACCTGGGCTCGCCTTTATGCCGTTCCACTTCGGCGGCCACTTCGAGGGCCAGGATCTGCGCGCCAAATATCCGGAAGGGTCAGACCCCTATGTGCTGGGGGAGTCGGTCAACATAGTCACCACCTATGGCTATGACCCGGTTACCCAGATGCAGGAGACCAAGGTCACCCTGTGCCGCTTTCGCAAAGTAGGAGCCTGATCTCATGGCCAGAATGAAATTCATGTGTGACACCAAGCGCTGCATCGAGTGCAACGGCTGTGTGACGGCGTGCAAGAACGAGAACGACGACGCCCTGGAGTGGGGCATACAGCGGCGCCGGGTGGTGACCCTCAACGACGGTCTGCCGGGGGAGACCTCCATCTCGGTCGCCTGCATGCACTGCACCGACGCCCCCTGCATGGCGGTCTGTCCTGCGGACTGCTTCTATCACACGGACGACGGCATAGTGCTGCACAACAAGGATCTCTGCATCGGTTGTGGCTACTGCCTGTTCGCCTGCCCGTTCGGGGCGCCCCAGTTCCCGAAGACCGCCGCCTTCGGCGATCGGGGCAAGATGGACAAGTGCACCTTCTGCGCCGGCGGGCCGGAAGAGGATCACAGCGAGGCGGAGCGCCAGAAGTACGGCGCCAACCGCATTGCCGAGGGCAAGCTGCCCATGTGCGCCGAGCTCTGCTCCACCAAGGCGCTGCTGGCCGGTGACGCGCAGGTCATCTCCGACATCTTCCGCGAGCGGGTCGCCTATCGCGGCGCCAAGGAAGCGGGCTGGGGCAGCGGTGAAGAGCTGTTCCATGACGCCAGCAAGGCGGGCAAGGGAGGGGCGGCATGAAAACCTGGCTAATGGCCCTGTTTGCCGCCCTGCTGCTGGTGAGCACCGCCAGCTTCGCCGATGCCGAGAAGGAGGCGGTCGGCTTTGCCGGCGCCGACTACTGGCGGGCGGTGAAGGATGGGCAGGAGGGTTACACCACCTCCCGCTCGCCGGAGCACGGGGTGCTGATCTCGGTGCCGGGCCAGCTCTGGTTCGAGGTGAAGACCAAGTGGGTGTCGCCGCTCGGTGCCATCGCCATCTTCGGCTCCCTGGCCATGTGCGGCCTGATGTACTGGGCTGTGGGGCCGACCCGGCTCTCCAAGCCACGCACCGGGCGCAAGCTCAAGCGCTGGAGCCGGCTGGATCGGGCGCTGCACTGGACCACGGCGGGCATGTTCCTGACCCTCTCTGGCTCAGGGCTGGCCATCATCTACGGCAAGCACTTCATCAAGCCGGTGGTGAGCATGGGGGTGTGGGAGAACTGGATCTGGTTCGCCAAGGAGTTCCACAACTACGTGGGGCCGCTCTTCTTCCTCTGTTTGCTGGGCGTGCTCATCAAGTGGTTTCGCCACAACATAGTCAACATGGTGGACGTGCGCTGGTTCATGAAGGCGGGCGGCATGCTGGGGCCCCACAAGGGCAGCCACCCCTCGGCGGGCTTCTCCAACGGCGGCGAGAAGGCCATTTTCTGGCTGCTGATCTGGTTTGGCGGCATAGTGGTGGCGACCGGGCTGTTTCTGGACTTCCCCATCTTCGGCCAGCTGCGTCGCCAGATGGAGTGGGCCAGCTTCATCCACATAGTCGGGGCCCTCATCCTCATCTGCGGCTTCATCTTCCACATCTACATGGGCCTGTTCCAGCTGGAAGGGGCGCTGGAGGGGATGATCAGCGGCGATGTGGACGAGACCTGGGCCAAGGAGCACCACGACCTCTGGTATGAAGAGGTGAAGCACCAGCTCGACGAGCCTAAAGTGGGCAAGCCAGACTGAGGCTGGCCGTGATTCAACGATGAAAGAGAAGGGGCGCCGAGGCGTCCCTTTTTATTGTCTGCTTGTCATAGCACTCGTCAGCGCCAGCCTCTTTACAGGGGCGGCTGCAGGGGAAGCCGGATCTGGTATGTCAGCCCCTGGCCGGGCGGGCTGGTGACGGTCAGCTGGCCGTGCAGGTTGTTCTCCACCAGGTTGTGGATGCGGCAGGCGCTCAGGCCGCAGTGGTTGGTGTTGCCGCGCTGGGTGGTGAAGAAGGGCTCGAACAGGCGGGGCAGCTGCTCGGCCGTCATGCCGGGGCCCGAGTCTCTGTAGGTCAGCAGCAGCTCGTTGCCGCTTTGCGCTATGTTCAGGCCGAAGCTGTGTTGCCCCGGCCCCTTGAAGGCGTGATCCATGCTGTTCTTGATGAGCTCCTGCACCAGATCGAGAAACAGCGGCTCGGGGGCGGTCAGGGTTACCTCCTCGCCCCCGACATCCGCATTGACTCTGGCGATGAGAAACTCGGGCGAGAAGGCTTGCAGCAGCTTGCGCAGGCTTTTTTGCACCGGGAAGGGGAGGGCCGGCGGCTCGTGCTGATCCCGGGTCAGCTCCTTGAAGCGGGTGATCAGCAGGGCGACCCGGCGCAGGCTGGATTCCACCAACTCTGTGCCCTCCTTGATGTCGGTGAGCTGCTGGTGCAGCAGGCGCTGGCCCAGCATGCCGTTTTGCACCGCGTTCGCCAGCAGATCGCCCGCGCCGTGGATCAGGCTGGAGGCGGTGATGCCGATGCCGACCGGGGTGTTGATCTCGTGGGCAATCCCGGCCGTGAGCTGGAACAGGCTCTGGTAGAGCTGCACCTTGGCCTGCTGGCGGCTCAGATCCTTGAGGCGCAGCTGGTTTTGTACCCGGGCCAGCACCTCTAGCTGGTGAAACGGCTTGGAGACATAGTCGCAGCCGCCGGCCTGAAAGGCCTGCTCGAGGGCGCTGATCTCGTTGTTGGCACTGATGAAGAGGACGGGCAGGCACCACTGGCCCGGCAACTGCTTGATGCGGCGGCACGCTTCATAGCCATCCATCACCGGCATGTTGATGTCCATCAACACCAGTGCGGGAGGAAACCGGGTAGCGGCATCCAGCGCCTGCTGGCCGTCGGTCGCCTCGCGCACCTGATAACCCGCCTCTTCCAGCAGGCAGCGCAATATGTAGCGGTTGGACGCCATGTCATCGACGATCAGGATATCACTCATGTGTTCTCTCCCGCCCCTGAGGAAACCCATCCTGCTGGTGGCCTGTTGTTGAGCATAGTTGGCCGATTTAGGCCGTGCGTGGCCGGTATGAGGCCATAAACCGGTTTGGCGCGTTTTTTGGCCGCAGGGTATGCCCAAGCTCACAAAACTAAACAACCAAACGTCATATGATTGATTTCATTATGAGTCTTGCTCTCCTGCCGAACGGCAATTTCACGTAAATCAAAGAGAACGACTATGGCTACCGGACAATATCTGCTGTGGAAAGATGCACAGGGACAGGATTTTCGCCCCGTTGCACTGACTGGCACCGATCTGCTCAACGATCGCAATCTCAACAAGGGCACTGCCTTCACCGAACAGGAGCGCGCCGACTTCGAGCTCGACGGCCTGTTGCCTCCCCGGGTTCAGACTTTTGAGGCCCAGCTGGAGCGGGTCTATCAGGGCTTTTTGAGCGCCTGCAGCGACATCGAAAAGTACCAGAACCTGCGCGCCCTGCAGGATCGCAACGAGACCCTGTTCTATGCCCTGCTGTCACGCCACGTGGAGGAGATGACCCCCATCATCTATACCCCGACCGTCGGCAAGGCGTGCCAGGAGTTCAGCCACCGCTACCAGAAGGCGCGCGGCCTCTATATCACCCCGAAAAACGTCGAGGACATGGGCTCCTTGGCCCGTCAGCTGGACGCAAAATCGGTGCGCATTATCGTGGTGACCGACAGCCAGGGCATCCTGGGGATAGGTGATCAGGGGGTGGGCGGCATGGGGATCCCCATCGGCAAGCTCTCCCTCTATACCCTGGCGGCCGGTATTCACCCTGCCTGCTGCCTGCCCATAGCGCTGGATGTGGGCACCGACAATCAGACCCTGCTGGACGACCCCATGTATCTGGGTCAGCCTCACAAGCGCATCCGTGGCAAGGAGTACGACGACTTCATCGACAAGTTCGTGGCCGGGGTCAAGCGCCACTTCCCGAACGCCGTGCTGCAGTGGGAAGACTTCAGCAAGTCCAACGCCTTCAACAATCTCTCCCGCTACCAGCAGTCGCTGCCGTCGTTCAACGATGACATTCAGGGCACGGGGGCCGTGGTACTGGCCGGCATCATAGGGGCGGTCAAGGTCAAGGGGGAGACCCTGGGTCAGCAGAACTACCTGGTCTATGGCGCCGGCGCCGGCGGGGTAGGGGTTGCGGATCAGATCTGTGCCGGCATGATCCGCGAGGGGCTGGATCCGCAGGCGGCCCGGGATCGCATCTATATCCTGGATACCCAGGGGCTGGTGTGTGACAACCGCGAGGGGCTCGACGAGTACAAGCGCCGTTACGCCAAACCGGGTCTGCTGCTGGCGGGCTGGGATACCGAAGTGCCCGGCAGGGCCAACCTGACCGACGTGCTGCGCCATGTGCCCATCACAGTGCTGCTCGGCACCAGCGGCTCCGGCGGCGCCTTCAAGGAGGAGCACGTGCAGCTGATGCAAAAGCACTGTGCCCGCCCCATGGTGTTCCCGCTCTCCAACCCGACTGCCAACTGCGAAGCGCTGCCGGAAGACATCTACCGCTGGAGTCAGGGCAAGGCCATAGTTGCCACCGGCAGCCCGTTCAAGGACGTGCACTATGAGGGCAAGGATTACCGCATAGGCCAGGGCAACAACGTCTTCATCTTCCCAGGGGTGGGGCTGGCGGCCATCGTCAGCCAGCTGAGCGAGATCAGCCCGGATATCTTCACCACGGCCGCCTTTGCACTGGCCGAGTGCGTGAACGAGGTGGATCTGGCACAAGGCTCCGTCTATCCGCGCATTCGCGAGCTGCGCAACATCTCGGTGCACGTGGCGACTGCCGTGCTCAAAGACATAGTGCGCAAGGATCCCTCCCATCCGCTGATCGGGCAGGATCTGCAGCAGCATATCCTGAGCCACATGTGGGAGCCGCTCTACCTGCCTTATCGCCGGGTATGACGGTCGAAAGCGTGTGATGAAAAGGGGGTGGCCGTCGGCCACCCCTTTTTTTCGTCAGCTGCGCAGCGGCAGCCAGCGGCCCTCCTTGCTGCGGCAGGCGGTGTCCTGCCACTGCTGGCTTGCCTGGCCTATGTAGAGCTGCTCGCGATAGTCGCGGCACCAATGGCCGTTGGCGTGGCGAAAAGTGCGCAGCGGCGTGACGCTGCCACTGTGACGGTTGGCGGCATTGAACCAGGTGAGGCTCTGGCCTTTGGGGCGGGTTTGCAGTGCATCGGCCAGCGCCTGGTTGGCCAGTGCCACATCGGCCTTGTCCATCTGGTGGTAGAGAGGGGCGGGCTCAAGGGTGGCGCAGCCGAGCAGCCACAGGGAGAGCCAGGGCAGCAGATAACGGCTCATGGTTGCTCCTTTGTGCGAAAACCCTGCTGGATCAGGGTTTGTTCCTGTGCATCGGTCAGCGTCTGGCCGCGATCATCGACAGTGCCATCGCCCCGGATCTCGTTGCCGTTGGCATCGACGGCATCCACGCCCTTGTCATCTACAGTGCCGTCGCCCCGGATCTCGTTGCCATTGGCATCGACGGCGTCCACGCCCTTGTCGTCGACAGTGCCATCACCCCGGATCTCGTTGCCGTTGGCATCGATGGCATCCACGCCCTTGTCGTCGACAGTGCCGTCGCCCCGGATCTCGTTGCCATTGGCATCGATGGCATCCACGCCATTGTCGTCGACAGTGCCGTCGCCCCGGATCTCGTTGCCGTTGGCATCGATGGCATCCACGCCATTGTCATCCAGGCCGTTGCCAAGCCCGCGTCCGCTGGCATGACGATCCCCTCCGGCGTGGTGGTCTCCCCCGCCATGCTGCTCGCCCCCTGCATGATGCTCACCACCGGCGTGTTCACCACCGCCATTGTCATCACTACCCTGACCACCCCCATCGCTGTCGCTGCCGCCACTGCTGTCACTGCCGCCACTGCTGTCACTGCCGCCACTGCTGTCGCTACCGCCACCGCTGTCGCTACCACCGCCGCTGTCGCTACCGCCACTGCTGTCGCTACCGCCACTGCTGTCGCTACCGCCACCGCTGCCGCTACCGCCACCGCTGTCGCTGCCACCGCCGCTGTCGCTGCCACCGCCGCTGTCGCTGCCACCGCCGCTGTCGCTGCCACCGCCGCTGTCGCCATCCTTGTTGTGAACGATCAGCGAGTTGGCGATATAGCTGTGGCTGCCATCGAGGATCAGGTTGAACAGTGCCGTGGTGGGCGGGGCGTCAATCCAGCAGAGCGACTCCACCAGCAGCTCGCTCGGTTGCGGGGCCAGCGCCAGATTGCCCGCGCTGGCTGCGGTTGCCGGCCAGCCCAGCAGGCGCATGCCGGTAAACAGCGGCAACACGGCCAGGGCCGGATTTTCGGTACGGGTCATGGCTGGCGAGATGGCCGCCCAGCCGCGAGAGGTCAGGAAGGGGTGCTCGGCGGTGAAGAAGGGCGCCAGCTGGTTGATCCCGTAGAGCCTGCGCTCCCCCAGCAGTACCCGCTCTATAGCCTGGATCCGGTTGACATGACCATGTTGATCCAGCACTCGTTCACCGGCTTGCAGCGTCTCTATGGGGCGCTCGCTGCCGTCGGCCATGACGATGCGGGTACCGGCAATGAAGCAGGACTTGGCATGGGCCTGATTCATTTGCCATGCGTTATGGGTGAAATCATAACTGAATGGGGTAGCAAACAGGGCCAATGCGATGGCCGATCCCACCAGCAATCTGCGCTGGCTGGGCTTGAAAGAGGGCAGTGGCATGGGGGACTCCTTGTCCGGCAGGGATTCACGCAATCAAGTATAGAGTGACCCTATGGCGGAGCAGGGGTGAGCCTTTGACAAACAAAGTCGCGTGGAAAAACGATTGGCGTCCGCCATAAAAGTGCGTAAAATCGCATACTCGATGCTTGTAGCAACGAATCCCGCCTAAAAAGCCAGTTTCATGCCCTCCCCAAGCAGTAAAAGGTAACGAATGACGCCAAATGGCCCATTTCACGCCTTGAAAGCGTCTTGTGATAACTGAAAAGTGTCAAATATCCCTGTCAGTTATCAAAAAATTAAGGACATCCATGTTTTCCTTAGTCAAGCAAAGTGTCGCCGGGCTGCAAATCCTGTTTGTCGCCTTCGGTGCCATGGTTCTGGTGCCCCTGCTCACCGGACTGAACCCCTCCATGGCCCTGCTTGGCGCCGGTGTGGGCACCCTGTTGTTCCAGCTCTGCACTCGCCGCCAGGTCCCGATTTTCCTCGGTTCCAGCTTTGCCTTCATCGCCCCCATCATCTACGCCACCCAGACCTGGGGACTGCCGTCCACCATGTTTGGCCTGTTTGCCGCCGGTTTCATGTACTTCATCCTGGCCGCACTCATTCGCGTGCGGGGCATGGGCTTTGTGCACAAGTTGCTGCCGCCCGTGGTGATTGGCCCGGTGATCATGGTGATCGGCCTGTCGGTCGCTCAGGTTGCCTGCAACATGGCGATGGGCCGTGCCGGTGGTGAGCAGGTGGTGCCCGCTGGGACTGCACTGACGCTGGCTGGCATCTCGCTGGCGGTGACCCTGATTGCGGCCGTGTTCTGCAAGGGGTGGATCAAGTTGATCCCCATACTGTGCGGTGTCATCGCCGGTTATGTCTCTGCCGTGCTGATGGGTCAGGTGAACTTCGACGGCCTGATCAACACCCCCTGGCTGGCGCTGCCTCACTTCGAAACGCCGGAGATCAACTGGGCTGCCGCCCTGTTCATGCTGCCGGTGGCCATAGCCCCCTGTATCGAACACATAGGCGGCGTGCTCGCCATCGGTGGCGTGACCGGGCAGGATTACACCAAGAACCCGGGCCTGCACCGTACCCTGGCCGGTGACGGGATCGGCGTCTGCTTCGCCGGTTTCATCGGTGGTCCACCCGTGACCACCTACGCCGAAGTGACCGGTGCCGTGATGATCACCCGCAACTTCAACCCTGTCACCATGACCTGGGCCGCGGTGTTCGCCATCATTCTGGCCTTCTTCGGCAAGTTCAACGCCCTGCTCACCTCCATCCCCATGCCTGTGATGGGCGGCATCATGCTGCTGCTGTTCGGATCCATCGCCGCCATCGGTCTCAAGACGCTGGTGGAGTCCAAGGTGGATCTGGGGCTGGCCCGCAACATCGCCATCGTGGCCGTGACCCTGACCGTGGGTGTCGGTGCGCTGGAGATGAAGATCGGTGACTTCGCCCTGGCCGGTGTCGGCCTGGCATCGGTTGCCGCCATACTGCTCAACCTGATCCTGCCTGCCAGCTCCGAAGAGGGCGCCATGGAGAGTGCCAAGGATTAAGCGCTTGGCTTGCTGTGCATTGAGATGATGAAAAAGAGGCCACCCCAGGGTGGCCTCACTCATTTGGACCGCTTTCCCGGCGTCACTCGCGCAAGGCCAGCACTCGCACCCACATGGCCCCGTCGCCCACCGGATGGCGCGCGAGCAGCGTCAGCTCGCCGCTGCCCGGGTCTATGCGGTGCACGGCGAGCTGGTGGGAGGCTTGCCCGGCCGCCAGCAGATAGCGGCCGCTGTGATCGATGGCAAAGCCGCGCGGCATTGTCTCGGTCGGGAAGTGGGCCAGCGGGGTCAGGCTGCCATCCAGCTCCGCTATGCCAAACAGGGTCAGCAGGCTGCTGGCCCGCTCGCAGCTGTAGAGAAAACGGCCATCCGGCGTGACATGCAGATCCGCCCCCCAGCGCTCTCCCTGATACCCCGCAGGCAGCATGTCCAGACTCTGTTGCAGATGGATATGGCCATCGGCCTGCCTGTGGTAGCGGTTGATGGTGCAATCTAGCTCGTTCAGGCAGTAGATATCGCCATTGACGGGGTGCAGCGCCAGGTGCCTTGGCCCGGCACCGCTGGCGGTATGCAGATCTCCCAGCGGATGGGGCGCCAGCCGCCCCTCGTCGTTCAGGGTGAAGCGGCGGATGGCATCTTCGGTGAGGCAGGCAACCAGCGCCTCCTGCCTGCCCTGCTCGTCCGCCAGCAGGGTGACCGAGTGAGCCGTCATCAGCGGATCCATGTGCTGGTGCGGGGCCTGCACCAGGCCAGCGGCATCGATGGGGAAGACGGTGACATGGTTGAAGGCGTAGGAAGCCGCCAGCAGGAAGCGGCCGTCGGCCGTGATGGCGGTGTGGGAGGCACTGCCCGCCAGCGGCGCCGAGCCCTGTTCGCTGAGCCGGCCATCCATGCCAATCCGGTAGCTGATGACCGCAAAATCGGGCCGCACGGCGGCATGCAGCCAGCGCCCATCCGGGCTTGTCACCAGCGGCTGGACCTGGCCCGGGGTATCGACCACCTGCAATAGCGCGAGCTCCCCGCTCTCGGCCAGGGCGAACACGTGGATCTGCTGGCTGGCGGGGCTTGCGACGTAAACGACCTGCTGCATCTGATCTCTACTCCTTGTCATGGGTAACGGCAGGCCAATCTTATCTCCATCCTCCGGGGTTTTGCTTACTCTTTTGCCCGGCCCGGGCACACCACCTGATGGGCCTTCAGGTGATAGAGCTCCACCTGCGGGTGGCTGAAGAAGCCCACTTCCCACGGATTTTTCTGCACGAACGCGGCGCGAATAGGCTCGAACAGTGGATGATCCTGCGGGATCTGGTAGGCATCGGCGGCGATGATGGTGTAATTCCACTCGATGGCCCGGGTGTAGGTAAACACAGCCCGCGAGTCGATGGCGAAATGGCAGCGGCCGTCGCGCTTGAGCAGCCGGGATTTGAAGGTCTCGGGGAAGGTGATGAAGAAGATGTCGTCCTCATCCGAGGAGAGAAATGCCAGCACTGTGGTGTGCGGCTGTGACTGGGCCCGGGTGACCAGTACCCCTATCTTGTTCTCCACTTCGCGCAAATCAGGCACGGGCAAGCCGGTGAGCGGGGTGACCGGCAGCGGAACTGCCTCTCGCCCGTCTTGCGGATGCTGGTAGTCCGGCTGGGCAAAGGCATGGGCCACCCGATTGCCATACCAGAGCTCGAACTGCAGCGGGGTGACATGGACCCTGCCGGGCGAAACCCGCTCGACCCGCCCCTTGTAGGAGGCGCGATAGACGCTCAGGGAGGCATCGTACTCATCGACCCCAGTGCGGTTGTCCAGGTGCAGGGTGATCTTGTCGCCCGCCGCCAGCTGGTGCCCCTTGGGAAAGCTGAGCAGCAGCGTATCGTCGTCATGGATCTCGACCCCGCAGATATAGACGCCGGTCTCCTTGCTGGCCGGATCGGCATAGGTGGCGGCGACCCCGAGCAGGGGGGAGCCGAGAAAAGCGAGCAGACTGGATGGTGAATTCATGGCGCACCTCGATTGCAAATGTGGGGATGTGGCACCTGAGTGTATCCCGGCTTGGCCGAACTGGCGGTCGTACCGTCGCCCTTTATCCGCTATCCAAGTTACTGATAAGTGACGGCTTGTTCTCGCCTCGCCATCACAAAACCGCCAACCCGGTTCCGCCGGGCGGGCCAGGACCATAAAAAAGGCCCCGTCACGGGGCCTTGGGTACTGGTTGTCGTCCTGCATCAGGCGGGCTGCTGGCCCGGCGGCGGCAGGGCGGCGGAGCTGGGCTCCACCTTCTGCTCTTCGCCCTTCATGTTCTTGATGTAGACATCCATCTGGTTGAACGCGATCTCGATACCGTTCGCCTTGAACAGGGCGTCGATCTTGCGGTTCAGCTCGTCCACGGCCGGGTTGCGATCGCCGAGCTCGCTCACGAAGAAGCGCAGCTCGTGATCCAGGGTGCTGGGGCCGAAGGTGAGGAAGTAGACGATGGGGGCCGGGTCTTTCAACACGCGGCTGTTGTCGTCTGCGGCCTGCTTGAGCAGGGTGCGGGTCAGCTCCAGATCCGAGCCGTAGGCGACCCCTACCCGCACTATGACGCGGGTGACGGTATCGCTCAGGGACCAGTTGATCAGCCGCTCTGTCATCAGCTGCTGGTTGGGGATGATCACCTCTTTGCGGTCGAAGTCGGTCAGGGTGGTGGCGCGAATGCGGATCCTGGAGACGGTACCGGAGAAGGGACCAATGGTGACTGTGTCGCCGATCCGCACCGGACGCTCGAACAGTATGATGATGCCCGAGACGAAGTTGGAGAGGATCTCCTTCATGCCAAAACCGATACCGACCGACAGACCACCCGCTACCCACTGCAGCTTGTCCCACTGCACGCCCATCATGGAGAGGGCGGTCAGGGAGCCGAAGCCGATCAGCACATAGTTGAGCATGGTGGTGATGGCGTAGGCGGTACCCTGGGCCAGGTTCAACTTGGAGAGCACCAGCACCTCCAGCAGACCGGGCAGGTTGCGGGCCAGTGACCAGGCGCCTCCGAGCAGGAGGAAGCCGATCAGCACGTCGCTCAGGCTGATCGGGAAGAGCACGGCATTGGCGCCGCTCCCTTCACTGCGGTGCCACAGCACCATGCTGTCGAGGTAGGAGAAGACAGCCACCAGATCAGACCAGAGCCAGTAGAAGGCGACACCGAATACCAGCAGCAGCACGGTACGGGTCAAGCGCAGGGATTGCTGGCTGACATCCTCCAGATCCATGGGTTGCTCTTCGATGGACTCGCCACCTTCCGCGTCTTCCACCGATCTGTGCTCACGCTTGGCCACTGCACGGCGGTAAGCCAGACGGCGGGCAGCCAGCTCCAGACCACGCAGGGCGGTGCGGTAGACCAGGCTCCAGATGATCAGCAGGTAGAAGGACTCCACCAGACGGCCGGTCAGTTTCAGCGCCGTGTAGTAGTAGCCCAGGCCGACCAGCACCATCAGTGCTACCGGCGCCAGCGCCAGGGCGCCCGCGGTGATCGACTGCTGCATGCTGCCCTCGCCCTTGATAATGGCGCGAGAGATGGGGAACACCAGATAGGTGGTGAGGCCCAGCAGCAGCAGGGTCAGTGCCTGACCGACCACATCGTTGCCTAGCGACGAGGGTTCTACCACCGCCTTGGTCGAGAGCATGATGAGCGGCAGCAGCGGCAGCCACAGATAGCGCATGCTGGTGCGCTTGGCCTGCAGCTCGGCCTTCGGCATGCGGAAGTGGGATTCGGCAATGCCGCCCGGACGCATTACCGCCAGATAGACGCTGAACACCAGATAACCGAGGGCCAGGTTGAGGGTGATCTGGAAAATCAGTTTGGGGCTGAGCAGGCCGCAGTAAGTGAGCCAGAGACCGGCAGCCAGTATGAACAGGCTGCCCGGCAGGCGCTGCAGCACGGAATAGAGCAGGGCGCGCGGCGTGTGCCACTGGCTGTCCTGGCGAAAACGTCCCAGATCCTTGGCGATCCTCTGCTGGCGCTTGACCAGGGTCGGGCGCTTCCAGATCAGCAGGCCACCCACCAGCAGCAGCGGGAAGGCGAGCAGGGAAACCGGCAGCAGCATCTCGCCCCAGCCGTCCCAGTCCGGCTTCAGCACCCAGTCCGAGGCTTGCTTGTAGGCCTGGGCCGGCCAGTTGATGAACCACTTCATGTCGATGGGTTTGTTGCTGCTGACCCAGAAGATGTGTTGCTGCAGGGTAAATTCGATGGAGGCGTAGATCCGCGCCAGCTGTTGCTGGGTCAGCTGCAGGCTGATGGCGTTGGTCAGCTGGCTGTCGAGCTGACGGTTGAGCTGGTCGAGCAGGCTGATGCGGGTGTCAAGCAGGGTGGAGAGGTTGGCCTTGTCCTCTGCAGTGACAGGTTCGCTGCTGTTGGCGATCAGGTTGTCCAGATACTGGGTTTTCTGGAACAGTTGGTCACGTTGCTGGCTCAGTTCGAACTGGGCCAGATGCAGGTCGGCGATCTGCTCCTCCAGGTTCTTGACCGCAGAGGTGGGGGCGGACTCCAGCTGCTGGTAGAGCTGATAGAGGATGCGCGACAGCAGCAGGTTGCCCTTGAGCATCTGTACCTGTTCGTTCAGGTTGCGCTCTGTCTGGGTGCCGCGTTCCAGCCAGCTCTTGGCTTGCAGGTTCTTCTGCACCAGATTGTTGAGATTGGTGGTGGCGCTGACCAGTTGCTGGCTGAGCTGATGGTTGAGTTCCTGCTCTTTTTGTACCAGCGGGTTATCGTCGATGGCGACCAGTTCACCTGTCTGCTCGGCAGTTTTTTCGGTATCGCCCAGACGTTTGGCACTGCTCTGCTCCTGCAGCAGTTGCAGCTTCTGCTCCTCGTTGGCGAGGCGGGCATTCTGGTAGTCCCGTTGCTTGACCGCCAGATCCTGCATGCTGGTGCGGTTATCCAGCTGTTGTTGCAGGTTGGCCAGTTGCAGCTCCAGCAAGGCCAGCTCGGCGCCCAGCTTCATCTTCTCGGCACTGCTGACGCTGTCACCGACGTTGAGGCGGGTGCGGATCTCCTGGCTGCGCTGATAGGCGCGGCTCATGTTGGTCTGGGCCCGCTCCGGCAGGGTTTGCAGACTGGTGAGCTGGCTGCCTATGGTGCCGAGGGTTTCCTGGGCATCCTGCATGTTGGCCAGCACTTCAGGCTGGCGGCTGTCCAGTTCCGCCAGGCTCATGCTGGCGTACTCGCTCTTGATCTGCTCGGCGCTCTTGTTCTGGGTCAGGGCATCGAGTTTGGCGCTGATGTCCCTGAGCTCACCCGGCAGGGAGCGAAGGCGTTGGGTTTGGCTCTTGGCCTTGGCGTGCTCCTTCTCGATGCTGTCGAGCAGGCTGAGGGTCTCGGTCAGGAGCTTCTGGTCGGCCTGCTGGCTGACGGTGAGGGTGTCTGACTTGCCGAGGGCATCGAGCGCGCGCTGTACGCTGGCTCTTTGGGGCACGTCCTGCGCCATGGCTTGCGGTACGCAGAGGCTGATGAATAAGCAGAGCAGCGGCAACAGGGTGGCCGAGGCTCTTTTGAAGCGTGTTGAGAGCATAAAACTTCCGGGTTATTACGCGATAGTTGGGAAATTTCCCACTTGGATTGAATCCGCGTGGATTCTAACACCGGGCTTGAACGGGAAGCAGGGGGGCAGATAAAAAAAACGGCGCCCGCAGGCGCCGTTTCATCGGTTCGGTACGGATTAGAGTACGTGAACGGAGGCGGTGTTGGTGGTGCCGCTCGGTACCAGGGCACCGGAGACCATGACGACCACGTCACCCTTCAGACCCATGCCGCTGGCCAGCGCCGCTTCTTTGCCGATGCGATAGAAATCGTCGGTGGAGGCGATGCTGTCAACCACGTGAGCAATCACACCCTTGGTCAGAACCAGCTGGGCAGCTGTCTTCTTGTTGGTGGTGATGGCCAGGATCCAGGCTTGCGGGAAGTACTTGCGAATGGCCTTGGCAGACTTGCCGCCTTCGGTGGCAACCACGATCAGCGGGGCATCCAGCTTCTCGGAGGTCTCGACCGCGCCTTTACAGACGGCTTCGGTGATGCGCAGCTTGTTGCTGTCGTTGGCAGCAGACAGGTTGGACGGCATCACGGCATCGGTACGCTCGCAGATGGTGGCCATGATGGTCACGGCTTCCAGCGGGTACTTGCCCTTGGCGGACTCACCGGACAGCATGACTGCGTCGGTACCGTCCAGGATGGCGTTGGCCACGTCGCCGGCTTCGGCGCGGGTCGGACGCGGGTTCTTGATCATGGAATCCAGCATCTGGGTGGCGGTGATAACCACTTTACGTGCCTTGTTGCACTTGGTGATGATCATCTTCTGGGCGAAGATCACTTCTTCAACCGGAATTTCCACGCCCATGTCGCCACGTGCAACCATGATGCCGTCGGAGACAGCCAGGATCTCGTCGAAGTTGTCCAGGCCTTCCTGGTTTTCGATCTTGGAGATGATCTGGATGTTCTCGCCACCGTGGGCTTTCAAGTGCTCACGGATTTCCAGCACGTCTTCTTTCTTGCGAATGAAGGAGGCAGCAACGAAATCAACGCCTTGCTCGCAACCGAAGATGAGGTCGCGCTTGTCTTTCTCGGCCAGGGCCGGCAGCTTGATGGAGACGCCCGGCAGGTTGATGCCCTTGTTCTCGCCCAGATCACCGTTGTTCAGCACTTTACAGACAACTTCACGCTCGGTGATTTCGATCACGTCCAGGCCGATCAGGCCGTCATCCACCAGGATGCGGTTGCCGACGCGCAGGTCGTTGGCGAAACCGGCATAGGTCACGGCCACTTTGTCTTTGTTGCCAACCACAGTCTGGTCTGTGGTGAAGGTGAAGGTCTGGCCAGCGACCAGGGCAACGTCATTGCCGCCTTCCAGCTTGATGGTACGGATTTCCGGACCCTTGGTGTCAAGCAGGATAGCTGCGTGCTTGCCGGTTTCGGCCATGACAGCGCGCAGGTTGTTGATACGACCGCCGTGCTCGGCGTAGTCGCCGTGGGAGAAGTTCAGGCGCATGACGTTCATGCCGGCATCCAGCATTTTAGCCAGCATTTCTTTGGATTCGGTCTTGGGACCGATGGTGCAGACGATTTTGGTCTTTTTCATGTCAGTCTTCATGGTTAAGGAGTTTCCGCCGTGCAATATACACCAGTTTTTGGATACTTTTTATGATCCAGAAACAACGTTTTGACCAGATAACGTTTTCTTTTCAGGGATAACGTTTTCCTCCCGGCTACTTTTTAGGGCATAAATTAACTGGTCCGCGCAGATTTGGCATAAATGTTGCCATATGCATCCAGGCGCCGGCCCGCCTCGTCAGATGTTGTAAAATGACGATCCCGCCCTGTCATCAAGCCGTCATCAGTCCCGACAAGAATAGACCCGGTAACGGAACATGAGAGCCCCAGGATGACGCCCTATCTGTTGATACTCTCCCTCGCCCTGCTGGCCGTGCAGGCCCTGCCTGCCGCCTGCTGGCCGGACGATCCTGCCCCGCGGGCTGCCAGCGCCCTTGAGCTTGTCGAATTGCAGCAGATGCTGGCGGCCAGCGAACCCGGCCTCTCCCGTGACGCCTGGCGGCAGCTGCGCCAGGACAGCCTGCTCGGCTGGCAACACGGGTCGCACTGAACGGGAGACGTTAAAAAGAGAGGGAGGCCAAGCCTCCCTCTCTTTTTATCCTGTTTTCAACGGCATCTGGCTCAGTTGATCTTGCCCATCTCGATGGCGAAGCTGGTGGCCAGCTGGGCGAACTTGAGGGCGTGGCCGGCGGAGGCGTCCGAATTTGGCAGGGTATCCTGCGCCGTGTGGATGTTGGGGTTGTAGTCGTTGAAGCGCGACTCGAACGGCATGGCGGCGGGATAGCCCTGATTGTGCCAGGAGGCGTGATCCGAGCAGCCGTAGCCGCAGCTGTCATAGCCATAGCTTATCTGCGGCAGGTAGGCATCGAGCAACTGGGCGAGATAGCCGGTCAGTCCCTGGTCCGTGTAGTCGGTCATGAAGACGATGTCTTCCGCCGAGCCCTGGTAGTTGGTCATGTCCAGCTGCAACGCCGCCAGTACCTTGGTGTTGGCCGCCTTGTAGCGACTGGCGATGTCCTTGGAGCCGCGCAGACCCACCTCTTCCGCCGCATAGCCGATAAATTGCAGGGTGCGCTCCGGCTGGCGCCCCTGCTCGGCGATGACCCTCAGCACCTCGGTCAGGGTGGCGATGCCGGAGGCGTCATCGTCGGCGCCGGGGGCCAGGGTGCGGCTGTTGGGGGCCGAGCCTGCGGTGGAGTCGAGATGACCGCCGATCACCACCACCTCATCCGGATAGCGGCTGCCCTTGAGGGTCAGCACCACGGATTGCTGCGGGTAGCCGCTGTGCTTGACCCGGCTGACGCTGGCCCAGGGCAGGGTTGCGCTCAGGCTCTGCCACTGGCTGGCCACCCAGTCGGCGGATTGCACTCCTGTGGTGGTGGTGTAGTAGCGGTTGCGCCAGCTGGCGAGCTTGCTGATGGTGCCGACTATGTTGCCCTGATCCAGATAGGGCAGCAGTCGGTTGACGCTGCCGCCCTGGGTCAGCGGCGGAGCACTGAACAGGTTCTGGCTGAGGGGCTGGGCCATGCTCTGCAGGGCGTCGGCCAGGGTGCTGTGCACCACATAGCCGCCGCAGCGCTGATGGCCTTCGTGCATCAGGTGGGAGAGGGTGCCGAGCTCGCTCGCCTCGACCTGAGCCAGCTGGACGGGGGCGCCGCTGGCACTGAACAGGGGGGCCAGCTTGGCCTTGACCTGCTTGAGTTCGACGCCGCTGTCGGCTCCAACCGTGATCCAGACGGGGTCGGCGGCCTGCACGGCGAGGGGCAGCAGGGGAAGCAAGAGGGCGGTCAGCAAGGGTTTCATATCGGATCCTTCCGGGTAGCGTGACAGATGAATGACATAAGTGGGTGTCATAAGACGACCTGCCCAGTCTAGTCAGGGGAGGGCACGCCGGATCTGCCCATCTGGCGGGCTGGCTGCCCCATCCGGTGGGGGTCACTGCAGGATCTGCTGTTTACCCGGGGGGTTGGGCCGGGCTGGTCAGCGCTTTGTGCTGATGAGAAGGGGAGTGGCAGTCTGGTTGCCGTGCCCTGGCCATTATGCCCCGGCTGGGGGGCTGACGCAGGGACCCAAAGTGTGCCATGTCGGCGATGTTGCGCCACTATGGCTGGGGGCTGGCCGTTGCGCTCGGCCCAAACGAAAGGGGCCTGGGGCCCCTCTCTGTCGGTTTGCTCCCTGCCAATGGCGGTCAGCCCGTGGTTTCGGCCAGCATGCCGAGCGCTATTTCCCGCTCCCCCATGATCACCTTGTCTGCCCCCTGCCGGGTGAGGAAGTTGACTTCGTCATCGCTGTGGGCGCGGGCTATGACCCGGATGGTCGGATTGATCAGCCTGGCCTGGGCGATGGCCTCGCCGGCCTCGAAGCTGTTGGGGATGGCCACCAGCAGCCAGCTGGCATCGGCGATGGCGGCGCGACACAGCACCTCATCGTTTGCCACGTTGCCATTGATATGAGGGATCCCGGCCTGGTGCAGGCTCTCCAGCCGGTGCGGATCCTGCTCTATCACCACCAGCGGCCGCTCTGCGGCTTGCAGCCCTTCCACCAGCAGGCGGCCGACCCGGCCAAAGCCCACCAGCACAGTGTGCTCCTTCATCTCGACGGCCGGGCACTTGCACTCGGCCAGCGCCTGGGTGTTGTCGGCATCCGGGTGTTTCTCCAGGTAGCGCTCGACGGCGTTGAACACCAGCGGATTGAGCATGATGGAGAGGCTGGCACCCACCAGGATCAGATCCCGGGCCGCTTCCGGCACCAGCTTGAGCACGATGGCGAGCCCTATCAGGATGAAGGAGAACTCGCCGATCTGGGCCAGGCTGGCGGAGATGGTGAGCGCGGTGCGCTGGCTGTAGCGAAACAGCCGCACTATGGCGTAGGCCGCCACCGACTTGCCGAACATGATGATGAACAGGGTGGCCAGCACCGCCAGCGGATCCGTCAGCAGCACAGCGGGGTTGAACAGCATGCCCACCGAGACGAAGAAGAGCACGGCGAAGGCATCCTGCAGCGGCAAGGTGTTGTTGGCGGCGCGATGGCTCAGCTCGGAGCTGTTCATGACGATGCCGGCGAAGAAGGCGCCGAGGGCGAAGGAGACGCCGAACAGCTTGACCGCGCCGAAGGCGATGCCGAGGGAGCCGGTCAGTACCGCCAGGGTGAACAGCTCGCGGGAGCCCGTGCTGGCGGTGTGGGCCAGCAACCAGGGGATGAAGCGGCTGCCCACCACCATCATCAGCGCCACGAACAGGGCGACCTTGCCGAGGGTCCAGCCCAGATCCAGCGTTATGCTCTGCCAGCTCATGCTCTGATCGCCGTGCTGGATATTGGCGAGTATGGGCAGCATCACCAGCGCCAGCACCATCACCAGATCCTCGACGATGAGCCAGCCGATGGCGATGCGCCCCTGCAGGGTCTCCAGGTTCTGGCGGCTCTCCAGCGCCCGCAGCAGCACCACTGTACTGGCGGTGGAGAGGGCGAGGCCGAACATCAGACCGGCGGTGAGATCCCACCCCATAAGGGAGGAGAGCCCCATGCCGAGCAAGGTGGCGACCGCTATCTGGACGATGGCGCCCGGAATGGCGATCTTCTTCACCGACATCAGGTCGCTGAAGGAGAAGTGCAGGCCCACCCCGAACATCAACAGGATAACGCCCAGTTCCGCCAGCTCGGGCACCAGCGCCATGTCGGCCACATAGCCAGGCGTGAAGGGGCCCGAGATCACCCCGGCCGCCAGATAACCCACCATGGGCGAGATCTTGAGGCGATGGGCAAGCATGCCGAGCACGTAGGCGAGCACGAAGCCGCCAACCAGGGTGGTAATCAGGGGAAGGGAGTGGTCCATGTCGTCACCTCGCTAATGGCAGTCAGGGGGCTACCAGATCACCGCGCGGGATGAACAGGGCAGCTGTCAATGAGCAGGGGGCGAAAGAGACAGATGTTGGCCGCGACAAACACTGGATATTGGGGACAACAGTTGTCGTTTCTGTTGAAAAATAATACATTTTTTGCCTAAAAGCAATATTTATCCACATTTCAACGCTTATTTGCGATTAAAAGTGCATAAGTATCGAAATGCAGGGGGGAAGGGGCGCCTTTCTCCATTTTGTTGGCAGGAGTAATTAATCTGCGATGATTTTGGTCTGCAAGTGTGCGCCCCGGGGCGGCGCCAGGGCGCAACAAGCAACAAGGCGACCCTGAGGTCGCCTTGTTGCAGAGACGCGGGCACTTATTCGCCCTTGGCAATCCCCTCGCGCCTCGGATCGGCGGCGCCGAACCAGCCGCCGGCATTGCGCTCGACCCCCTGTAGGCCCGAGGTCTGCTCGCTCAGCACCACCTCGTGTCCCCTCGCCTTGAGCCCCTCGACCACTGCCTCGGGGGTGCGTCCCGCCTCCAGCTCGGTGGGGCCGTTGCGGCTGCCGAAGTTGGGCAGGTTGATGGCCTGCTGCAGGTTCAGCCCCCAATCCTGGGTGCCGAGCAGCGTCTTGCCCACGTAGTTGATGATGGCGGAGCCCCCCGGAGAGCCCAGGCTCATTTCGAGCTCGCCACTGTGCTTGTCAAACACCAGCAGAGGGGACATGGAGGAGCGCGGCCGTTTGCCGGGCGCTACCCGGTTCGCCACCGGCAGACCGGCAGCATCCAGCGAGGTGAAGGAAAAATCGGTGAGCTGGTTGTTGAGCAGGTAGCCGTTGACCATCAGCCGAGAACCGAAGCCATCCTCGATGGAGCTGGTCATGGAGACTGCCATGCCCGCCTTGTCGACGATGGAGACGTGGCTGGTGGAAGGCAGCTCGGGGGTAGCATCCTTGCCGCGAGCCAGTGCCAGCGGCGGCGTGCCCGGTTGGGCCAGGCCCATGGAACGCTCGCCGATAAGCTTGCTCCGCTCGGCCAGATAGCCCTTGTCCAGCAGACCCTTCACCGGCACGCTGACAAGATCGCCGTCCGCCACATACTGGTTGCGATCGGCGAAGGCGAGCCGCGCCGCCTCGCTGTAGAGATGAATGGCCTCGCTTGATGCGGCCAGTCCCCCTTCCGTCGTGGCGATCGGCTTGAGGGCCACCATGTCGCGGCTCTCCAGCATGCCGAAGATCTGGCCCAGGGCTATGGTGCCGGAGGAGGGGGTGGGAAAGCCGCAGATCTGGCTCTGGCGATAGTCAAAGCAGAGACCGTCCCGCAGCTTGGCCTGGTAGCTGGCCAGATCCGCCGCCGCCAGCACGCCGGGATTGGTGGGATGCTGGCGCACCTTGGCGACCATGGCCTGGGCCAGCGGCCCCTGATAGAAGGCATCCGCCCCCTGTGTGGCCAGGGTGCGCAGCACCTTGGCCAGCGCCGGGTTGCTGAGCGTGCTGCCGGCGGGCCTGGGAGTGCCATCCGGCAGATAGAAGTAGGCACGGGCATCCGGGTCCCTGGCGAGGTAGGGATCTTTTGCCAGCAGGGTGGCCAGCCGCGGGCTTATCACAAAACCCTGCTCCGCGAGCGTGATGGCGGGCTCGAACAACGTGGCCCAGGGCAGCTTGCCATAGCGCTGATGGGCCAGCGCCAGTGCCCGTACCGTGCCCGGCGCGCCGACCGAGCGGCCACCCACCACGCCATCGTAGAAGGCCATCGGCTTGCCATCCTTCATGAACAGCTGATCCGTGGCGGCGGCAGGGGCCGTCTCGCGGCCATCCACAGCCGCGACCTTGCTGCCATCCCACACCAGCAGCAGGGAGCCACCGCCGATGCCGGAGGATTGCGGCTCCACCAGGGTCAGCACCAGTTGCACCGCGATGGCGGCATCCACGGCGCTGCCACCCGCCTGGATGATCTGGTAGCCCGCATCCACCGCCAGCGGGTTGGCGGCCGCCACCATGAAGTCATGGCCCTGCCAGCCCTGTTTGTTGGTCCAGCCGCTGGCTGCCTCGGGGGCAAGCAGGGTCTGGGGCGGTGGGGCATAGTGAAAGCCCTTGTCGCTGGCACAACCGGCCAGCAGGGCGAGGGCAAGGGTCAGCCCCAGGGGTTTGAGCAACATGACACTCTCCTTGTCTGTTTTATGACCATGAGGGGCGACTATGTCACGATTGGCACTGGTTACTCAAGTTGTTGAACAGGATCAATGCCTTACTCATTTATCAATAGGCCCCATCCGTCAGCGCCGGCCATAAAAAAACCGCCCTGGGGCGGTTTTTGCAATTTGGTGAAGCAGGCCGGGCTAGATGGACTGCTCTTCGCCACCCAGGGCGGCAAACAGCGCCGGGATGAACTGGGCCAGCTCGGCGGTCACCAGGGCGAAGTCGGCGTCCAGACGGGCGGCCGGATCTTCACTGGTCACGTCGTCGTTCTGCTCGCGCAGCTCTTCGCTGAACTTGAGGCGCTTGATGGAGATGTCATCCCCCAGCACGAAGCTCAGGGTCTCGCCCCAGTTGAGGGCCAGCTTGGTCACCAGCTTGTCGTTGGACAGGTGGTTCTTGATCTCGTCGGTCATCAGATCCTGCTGCTTGCAGCGGATGATGCCGCCGTGCTCCATGGCACTGCGCAGCTCGGCTTCGTCTTCCAGCGCGAAGGAGGCGGGCAGATTGCCCTCGCTCAGCCACTCGGTCATGGTGATCTCGGGCGGATTCTTGAGGGCCACGGGCACCACGGGCAGGGTGCCTATGCTCTTGCGCAGCAGGGCCAGCAGATCGTCCGCCTTCTTGGCGGAGCCCGCGTCCACCACCATCAGATTGTCAGCCGGATTGATCCAGGCGAAGGTCTGGCTGGTACGACTGAAGGCACGGGGCAGCAGGGTGTGGAGTATCTCCTCCTTCAGCGCTTCCTTCTCTTTCTTCTTGAGGGCGCGGCCCTGCTCGAATTCGATCGCTTCTACCTTCTCCGCCAGCATCTCCTTGACGACGGAGCCCGGCAGCATCTTCTCTTCCTTGCGGGCACAGAGCAGGATGTGGCCGGCGGCCGAGTGGGTCAGGGTCGAGCCGAATTTGCCAAGGGGCTTGACCCAACCGAACCGGGAGATGTCCTGACTGCCACAAGGGGTGAAGGCGCAGGCCTCGAGCTGGGTTTCCAGCTGATCCACTGTCAGGTCAAAGGGGCGGGTAAAGCGATAAATCTGCAGGTTTTTAAACCACATGGCGTCCTCGGTCTCATAGATTGTCCGGCGGGCATTGTACTAGAGAGGCGCTTTGTGATCAGCCAATCATTCTCGCTAAATAAAGGGCGATCGAGTTCACAGGGAGCCATGTTCGCCCCCAACCCTGTCATCAAACTCCCCTAGACTGCGGGTGTTCAAGTTGTTAACAAGGATGCAGATATGTTGAGGCCGAGTCGGTCAGAGGACATGGAAGAGATCGTCGAAATCTGGTTGCTGGCCTCCCTGCAGGCCCACGATTTCGTCGATGCCTCCTGCTGGTGGCAGGCCCAGGAAGATCTGCGCACCCGCTATCTCGACCACGCCCGCATCTGGGTATTCGAGGAGCGCGGCGAGCTGCTCGGCTTCATGGCGCTGGTGGATGACTACCTCGCCGCCCTGTTCGTGCGCCCCGACCGGCAGGGACGCGGCGTGGGCCATGCCCTGCTGCAGGAGGCCAAGTCGCAGGGGGCCAGGCTGCATGCGCGGGTGTTCGTGGAAAACGATCAGGCGGTGCGCTTCTACCGCCGCCACGGCTTTGTGATCGAGGGGGAGGAGTTCGATCCCCTCACCGGCCATCCTCAGTACAAGATGTGTTGCGAGCCCGCCTGAATCTGACGCCACCGGCCTGTTTTGCTTGAAAAAAGGGTGGCGTATCCTCATCTTGTCTGCATTGGGTGCCGTGGGCACCGCTCCTCCATTTCGAGCCGTTTTCTCATGAAGATCCTGCACACAGCCGACTGGCACCTTGGCCATCAACTCCATGGCCATGAACGCCGTTTCGAACACGACGCCTTTCTCGACTGGTTGACCGATACCATCAAGCAGCGGCAGATCGACGCCCTGCTGGTGGCGGGCGATCTGTTCGACACCGCCAACCCTCCCGCCAGCGCCTGGCAGCAGCTCTATCGCTTCCTGGCGAGGCTGCGGGCCGAGATGCCCCGCCTCAACATGGTGCTGATCGGCGGCAATCACGATTCTCCCTCCAAGCTGGATGCGCCCCACGAGCTGCTGCGGGCCTTCGACCTGCATCTGGTGGGCAGCATCAGCCGGGACAGTGATGGCAGGCTTGAGACAGATCGCCTGCTGGTGCCGCTGCAAGACAAGGAGGGCAAGATAGCCGCTTGGTGCGCCGCCGTTCCCTTCCTGCGCAGCAGCGACCTGAGGGTCGAGCAGCTTGAAGAGGGGCAGGATCGGCTGATCGAGGGGGTTCGTCAGGTCTATGAAGAGGTGCTGAGTGCCGGGCGGGCGCGCTGCGAGCCCGATCAGGCGCTGATCGCCATGGGTCACGCCTATCTGGCGGCGGGCCAGCTCTCCGAGCTCTCCGAGCGGCGGGTGCTTGGCGGCAACCAGCATGCCCTGCCGGCCGACATCTTCGCCGCCGCCGACTATACGGCGCTCGGGCACCTGCATCTGGCCCAGAGCCCGGCCCCCGGCGTGCACTACAGCGGCTCGCCGTTGCCGCTCTCGCTCGCCGAGGCCAACTACAACCATCAGGTGCTGGAAGTGACATTTGAGGGGGGCCAATTGGTGGGGCTGGAGCGGCTCCCTGTGCCCCGCGCGGTGGAGATGATCCGGCTGCCAGAGAGCGAACTGGAAGGGGCGCTCAAGGCCATCGAGGCGCTGGCGCTACCCGCTTGCCAACAAGAAGCACAGCCCTTCCTCGAAGTACGACTATTGTTGCCCAGACCTGAGGCCCGCATCCGCGAGCGCATTCTGGCGGCCATGGCCGGCAAGCCGGTGCGCCTGGCCCGCATCAGCACCCGTTATCTGGGATCCGGGCAGGGGCTGGCCGATGGCCAGAACCAGCGCAGGCTGGATGAGCTCTCCCCCACGGAGGTGTTCCGGCTCTGCTATCAGCGCCAGTTTGACGGTGAACCCGGGGCCGAACTGGTGGCCTCGTTTGAAGAGATATTGCAACAGGTGAAGGAGTCCGGCGCATGAAGATCCTGTCCCTCAGCGGTGAGAACCTGGCCAGTCTGACCGGGGCCTTCACCATCGACTTTACCAAGGGGGCGCTCGGCGCCGCCGGTCTGTTTGCCATCACGGGCAACACGGGCGCCGGCAAGAGCACCTTGCTCGATGCCATCTGTCTGGCGCTGTACGACGAGATGCCGCGCTTTATCGCCAACCGCAAGAATGTTGAGAAAATTGGCCGAGCGGATGAAGACGAAAAAGAAAAGTTAACCGCCAATGATGTGAAAAACATCCTCAGCCGTGGCCACGCCAGCGGCTGTGCCGAGGTGCAGTTTCGCGGCTGTGACGGTCGCATCTGGCTGGCGCGCTGGGCGGTGCGGCGGGCCCGCAACCGCTCCGAGGGGCGCTTTCAGGCTCAGGAGCGCAGCCTGACTGACGTGGCGTCGGGCCAGGTCTTCTCCGGCAGCAAGCGGGAGCTGCAGGATCGCATCGACGAGCTGGTGGGGCTCTCCTGGGAGCAGTTCCGCCGCGCCGTGATCCTGCCCCAGGGGGAGTTTGCCGCCTTTCTCAAATCGAGTGCCGACGAGCGATCCGCCCTGCTCGAGCGCATGACGGGCACCGAGCTCTATTCCGCCATCTCCATCCAGACCCATGAGCGGGCGCGGGAGGAGCAGCAAAAGTTGGCCGCCATAGGGCAACGGCTCGGCGACGTGGCGCTGATGGACGAGGCGACCCGCGAGCAGTGGGTCACCCAACAGTTGAGCCTCTCTACCGGCCTCAAGCACGAGCAGCAGCAGCGCCAGCTGTTGCAGGACTTGCGCGATCTCAACGATCGCATCGCCGCCCAGTTGCTGGCCTGTCAGGAGGGGCAGGGGTTGCTGGCCGCCGCCGAAGCGGCTCACGCCCAGGCTGCGCCCGAGCGGGAGGAGTTTGCCCGCGCCGAGCAGGCCCAGGTGGCCCGCGCCGATCACGACGAGCTGGCGCGTCTCACCCTGGAGGTGCAGCAGCAGGAACAGCTAATCGGCCAGTTGGGGCCCGAATTGGCACAGGTTGAACTGGCGCAGCAGCAGGCCGCGCTGCGCGAGCAGCAACTGCTGGCCGACAAGATAGCCGCCGAGCGTGAATGGGGGGCGCTGCAACCCGAGCTCAAGCGGGCGCAGGAGCTGGATACCCGCATCAGGGAGAAGGGCAGCCAGTTGCAGGACGTCCAGCAGCAGGGGGCGCAGGCGCGCACCCTGCAACTGGCGCTGCAGCAGGAGTGGCAACAGCAGGCGGGCCGGGTGCAGGCACTCGAGACACGCCGCCAGCAATGGGCACTCTGGCTGGATGAGCGCAAGGCGCTGGCCCCCCTGGCGCGCCAGTGGCAACCCTTGCTGGCGGCCATGCAGGATTGGGCCGAGGGTCGGGATCAGCTGCAACATCTGCTGCAGAGTCGTGAGCACAAGGGCCATGCCCTGCGGGATCTCAACAGCCGGCTGGAGCAGGGTCAGCAGGAGCGAGACTACTGGCTGCAGGAGCGCACACGGCTGCAGCAGCAGCACGATCAGTTGCAGGCGCAGGAGTGGGACGGCCAGGTCGCCAAGGCGCAGGAGCAGCGGCAGGCCCAGACCGAGCAGCTGGCGCGGGTGCGGCAACTGCTGGAGCTGGCGGAGGCGGGCCGCAATCACAGCGAGCAACAGGAGCGCTTGCTGCAAGAGATGGCGCTGCTCGAGCAACATCTGCACCGCCTGGCCGGTCAGCGCGATGAGCTGGTGCCGGCGCTGGAACGCCTCGCCACCCAGCGTGGCGAGGCGCGCCATGCCCTGGAGCAGGCTCGCGCCGTGGCCAGCTTGGAGCAGTACCGTCACGTGCTCAGCGATGGCTCTCCCTGCCCGCTCTGCGGCGCCGAGGAGCACCCCTATAGCCAGAGCCAGCCGCAGGTGGCCGGCATACTGGCGCAACTGGCCGAGCGTGCCCGTCAGCTGGAGCTGGAGTGGGAGCGGCTCAATCATCAACATATTCAGGGGGAGAGCGAGCGGGTTGAACTGGCCCGTCAGCTGGCTGCCCGTCAGCAGCGCCAGCCTGAGCTTGAGGCGAGATCCGAACAGCTGACCCAGCGCTGGTTGCAACTGGGCGGCAATACCCTGCTGGGGCACGAACTGCCCTTGCGTCAGAGTCCGGCGGAGTGGGCGGATCTGCTGGCGCATCTCTTGGCACAGGGAGAGACCCTGGAGCTGGGTCTGGTGGCCGGCCAGCGCCAACTGCAGCAGGCCCAGCAGGGGCAACAGCTGTTGATGGGGCTGCGCAATCAGCTGACCCAGTTGACTGCCCGTCATCAGCAGTTCGAACAGCAGTGGCAGGAGGCCGAGCGGCAGAAGATAGAGTGGGAGGCCGAGCTCAAGGCGCTGGCCGAGCAGGAGGCCGCGCTGCGCCAGCGTCTGGTGCAGGGGGAGGCTCGACTCGATGAACAGATGGGGGCCGAACCCTGGCGCCAGTGGCTCGGCAGCCGGCAGTGGCTCGAATGGCAGCAGACCTGCGAGGCCTATCTGCAGGGGCAGCGCGAGTGGGAGCAGCTTGGCAGTGAACTCGCCAGCCTGACGCCGGGCGTGAGCGCGCAGGAGGCGCGGGTGCAGAGCCAGAACGCGTTGCTGCACAAGCTGGAGCGCGACTACAAGGAGGCCGAGTTGCAGCGCCAGGGCTTGCTCGCCAGCCGCGAGGCTTGCCTCGGAGGCCGCCCTGTCGCCGAGATCGAAGGCGAATGGCAACAACGGTTGTCGCATGCTGCGAGCCAGCTCGAGGAGGCGGTGGCCGCCTTGCGGATTGCCCGGGAGAAACAGACCGAGCTCAAGGCCAGGCTGACTCACCTTGAGCAGGACAAGCAGGTGAGCAGCCGTCGCCGGCGCGAGGTGCTGGGACGCTGGGCGGCGCACGCCAGCACCCTGGGCATCGCCGAGTATGATCTGCGGCGGCTGCTGGCCATGGGGCCGGATGAGCTCAAGGCTCGCCGTGTCGCCTTGCAGCAGCTGGACGACGCCCTGGCCGAGGCCCGTACCCGGCTGGCCGAACGCCAGCGGGCGCTGGCGTTGGAGGAGGTCAAGCTGGCGCGTTATCGCGAGCATCACGGCGAGCTGACCGCCCTCTCTGCACAGGATCTTGGCCTGCGCCTGGGGGCCAGCGAGGCCCATTGCCGCGAGCTGGAAGAGCAACTGTTCCAGTGCAAGAGCACCCTGGCCCAGGCCGAGGCGGCTGCCCTCAAGGCGGGCTCCCTGCAAGAGGAGTTGAGCCGCCAGCAGGCGGTGGCGGATCACTGGCAGCAGCTGTCCGAGCTTGTCGGTTCCGCCAGCGGCGCCAAGCTGCGTACCTTCGCCCAGAGCCTCACGCTCGAACGTCTATTGTTGGAGGCCAATGCCCAGCTCGGCGAGCTGTCGCCACGCTACCGGCTGGAGCGGGTACCCGGCACGGATCTGGCGCTGCAGGTGGTGGATCTCGACATGGGGGACGAGGTGCGATCCGTGGACTCCCTCTCCGGTGGCGAGAGCTTCCTGGTGTCGCTGGCGCTGGCGCTGGCCCTCTCCAGCCTCTCGTCGCGCCAGACCCAGGTCGAGTCGCTGTTTATCGACGAGGGCTTCGGCACCCTGGATCCGGACAGCCTGGATCTCGCGCTCTCCAGCCTGGACTCGCTGCAGGCGGCCGGCCGCCAGATAGGCGTCATCTCCCACGTGCAGACCCTGGTGGAGCGGATCGGCGTGCAGATCCGGGTCGAGGCCCTCGGCGGTGGCGAGAGCCGGGTGGTGTTGCCCTGATGGTGATGTTTCAGCCATGGCAAAAGGCCCCTGTCAAAGGGGCCTTTTTGTTGGCGTGTTCAAGACATGTGCTTATTTCCGCTCGGGCAACATATTGGTCAGTGTGTTGTCTTTGAGCACATGGTGGTGATAGATGGCGGCAACTGCGTGCAGGGCGATCAGGGCATAGCCTATGTTGGCCAGCGTCTCGTGCAGCTCCTTTATCGTGCCCTTCACGCCATCATCCGGCGCAATCAGGGCGGGCAGTTCGAACCCGAAGAAGGGGATGGGCTTGCCGCCTGCGCTCAGCAGCAACCAGCCCAGCAGCGGGGTGAGGATCAGAAAACCATACAGTGCCAGATGGGCGAGCTGAGCCAGCTTGAGCATCAGGGGAGACTGTTCGGGCACTATGCGGGGTGAAGGGCTGCTGAAACGCACCAGCAACCGCGCCACGACCAGTGCCAGGATCAGCAAGCCCGCCATGAAGTGAAACTCCTTCATCAGGTCGCGCCCGGCCGAGCCCTTGGGAAAGATGTCCCTGAATTCCATCAGGGCGTAGACGGCGATCATCAGCAGCAGGGTCAGCCAGTGCAGGCCGATACTCAGGCTGCCGTAACGTTGTTCGGTATTCTTCAACATGTTCATGTCCTTCTCTGGGCACTCATTGCATCACTTTTTATCCATCCGGGCTGCTTCCTGTGCCCGGACCTCCTTGCATCCATCTCCATGTTACAAGTCCTGTTCGACCAAACTTTGATCTCGATAACTTTTTAACATTTTATTCTCATCTCTCAGGCGGTGCCCGGCGAGGCTCCTCTCTGCGCAGGGCTATGCTTCTGGTAACGGCAGTGCTGATGAGGATCTGGTCATGAAACATCTTGGGTTGGGCGCTGTGCTGCTGCTCATGCTGGGCGCAATTCTGCTTGGCGTGGCGGGCAGTGGCAGCGATCGCCTCTCTGCGGCAGAGCCTGAGCATCCATCGCACTTTTCCGCCTATTTGGGGCTCTTGCCTGGGCTCATAGATTCCGATGGGAGCGGCCCCTTCGTCAATCTGGTCAAGGCCATAGCCGCGCTGGATGACGGGGTCGAGGTGAGCGTGATGGTCTACCCCATGTCGCGTGCGACGCGCAGTGTGGTGGTGGGGGAGGCGGACTTCAATCTGCCCGCCCTGCGCAATCCCTATATCGACGAGTCCATGTTGCCCTATCGCTTCAGTTCGGTGACCTTCGGCAAGGTGACCCATGTGCTCTACAGCAACAGCGCCGCTCCCATCACTCCAGCCATGGTGCTCGGTTACGAGTACACCAAGCGCGATCTGCTCATCGAGGGAGTGAGCGACTTCTGGCCCTTCTCGGTCAAGCGTTCCCTCTCTATCGAGCAGTCCCTCGGCAAGCTGAGCAGGGGCCGTATCGATGCCTTCCTCTGGGCGCAGGAGGAGGCGGATTTTGCACTCAAGAAGATGGGGCTGACCAATATCCATCGAGTCTATTTTGGCGAGTTTGACGATGTGTTCATCATCCCCAAGGGGGAGAGAGGCGACGCGGTGGTCCGCTTCCTGACGCAGTCCATCGAAAGGCTCAGGGCCACCGGCCAGCTGGGCCAGATCTACTCCGGCATCCATGGTCCCTATCAGGAGTGGCAGCCGGGAGAAAGCGCTGCGACCAAGGCGGTCCGAACGACGCCATGATCCAGTTTACCGAGTCGGCAGACTCACTTACTTTTGAGTGAAATATTGGTAAGGGAATGGCCTTGAACATATCCGAGTCGGCGATATTGACCAAATTGCAGCAGATCCTGTTTCGATCCTTTGACGTGATCCCGTTTCCAATCCTCATTTCGGAAGCGATTTGTGGTGACACCCTTGGCACCATACCGACCACGCTGTCGGACATCCCCGTGCGTCATCACAGGTTTGTGAACCAGGCCTTCTCGGCGCAACTGGGTTACACCCTGGCCGATCTGCCCGACATGACCGCCTGGTTTGCGACTGTGTATCACGACGAGCAGAGCAGAACCCAGGCCATCCAGGACTGGAATCAGGCTGTCATGACCAGTCTGGCCAATGGCTCGTCCGTGGCTGAGATGGCCATCCAAATCTACTGCAAGAGTGGCCAGCGGCGCTGGTTTACCATCACGGCTCAGCTTACTGCCGATGCCATGCCCGGTTGGCACATAGTGACGTTTCGCGACATTCACGATCTGCATTGCATGATAGAGGAGGTGAGTCGTCTCTCCTGTACCGACCCGCTGACAGAGCTCGGCAACCGGCGCGGTGCCGAGCAGCAGTTGCAGGCGCTCTGGCTGCAGGGCCACATGTTCTCGGTGATCCTGTGCGATATCGATCACTTCAAGCAGGTCAACGACAGGTATGGCCATCCCGCCGGGGATGCTGCCCTGTGTGGCGTTGCCCGCATCATGGAAGAGCAGCTGCAGGGGGCCGAGTGTCTGGCCCGCTGGGGAGGGGAGGAGTTCCTGCTGATCCTGCCGGGAGCGGACACCACGCAGGTGCTTGCCAGGGCGGAGCAGCTGCGTCAGCTGTTGTCTGCCAGCCCCATGAGTTGGCACCATCACCATTTCTCGCTGACGATGAGTTTTGGCTGCGCCACCCTGGCTGCCGGGCAGAGCCTGGACAACCTGTTGCTGGTGGCCGATCGGGCCCTGTATCAGGCCAAGGCGCAGGGGCGCAATCGGGTGGTATTTGGCAAGACCTAGCCCGGCGTTAATGGTCAGCACGGCCCATAAAAAAACCGAAGCGCTTGGCTTCGGTTTTTTGTTGCAGTCACTGGCACCAGCCAGAGCGCATTATTTCTTGATGCGGATCACCGGGGTCTCGCCCACGGTCACGGCGCCAGTCATCTTGATCAGCTCTTTGATCTCGTCCATGTTGGAGATGACCACAGGCGTCAGGGTAGACTTGGCTTTCGCTTCCAGGATGGCCAGATCGAACTCGATGATGGTATCACCGCGCTTGACCTTCTGACCTTCCTGAGCGATGCGCTTGAAGCCTTCACCTTTCAGTTCAACGGTGTCGATACCGAAGTGAACGAACAGCTCGATACCTGAGTCGGATTCCAGCGAGAACGCATGGTTGGTCTCGAAGATCTTGCCGATGGTGCCATCGCACGGTGCAACCATCTTGTTGCCAGCCGGCTTGATGGCGATACCGTCGCCGACGATCTTCTCGGCGAAGACAACGTCAGGTACATCTTCGATCGGCACGATTTCCCCTGACAGCGGGGCAAAAATTTCGATGCCGCCGGTATCAGAGCTATCGTCGGAAACCAGTTTCTTCAGTTTATCAAACAGACCCATAGTAAAAGCTCCTAGAGATGATTGTCGCTGTTTGCAGCCGATCTTAGCAGACTGCCTTCTGCTTAATAAAGTTATCTACACAGGCTTCGATCTCGGCGGCGGTTGCATAGCTCAGAGCCTGGTCAGCCATTGCCTTCACATCTTCGAAGTTGGTGTTGCGGATAAGCTTCTTGATACGCGGTACAGAGATGGCGCTCATGGAGAACTCATCCAGACCCATACCCAGCAGCAGCAGTGTGGCGCGTTCGTCACCAGCCAGCTCACCACACATACCGGTCCACTTGCCATTGTCATGGGAAGCGTCGATAACCATCTTGATCAGCGTCAGGACGGAGGGTGACAGCGGGTTGTACATGGCGGAGATCATCTCGTTACCACGGTCGACGGCCAGGGTGTACTGGGTCAGGTCGTTGGTACCGATACTGAAGAAATCCACTTCTTTAGCCAGATGATGAGCCATCACGGCAGCAGCCGGAGTCTCGATCATGATACCCACTTCGATGGATTCATCAAAGGCTTTGCCTTCGGTGCGCAGTTCGGCTTTCAGCTTCTCTACGGTGGCCTTCAGGCTACGGAACTCTTCGACGGAGATGATCATCGGGAACATGATGCGCAGTTTGCCGAAGGCAGACGCACGCAGTATGGCCCGCAGCTGGGCATGCATGATGTCTTCGCGATCGAAGAAAATACGCACGGCACGCCAGCCCAGGAAGGGGTTCATCTCTTTCGGGAAATTCATGTAAGGCAGTTCTTTGTCGCCGCCAATGTCCATAGTACGGACTATGATCGGCTGATCCGGCATGGCCTCTGCCACTTCTTTGTAGGCCTTGAACTGCTCGTCTTCGGTCGGCAGCGCATCACGGTCCATGAACAGGAACTCGGTGCGGTACAGACCCACGCCTTCGGCGCCATTGCGGATGGCACCTTCGGTATCCTTGACGGTACCTATGTTGGCGCAGACTTCGACCTGATGACCATCGAGGGTGATGGCAGGCAGGTCTTTCAGCTTGGCCAGCTCGTCCTTCTCGGCCTGGAACTGGGCCTGGAACTGTTTGGCTTCAGTCAGCTGCTCGGCGGTCGGGTTGATGATGATCTGGTTGTTGATCGCATCCAGTATCAGCATCTCGCCATTGTTGACGCGCTCGGTGATGTCGTTGGTGCCCACTATGGCCGGCAGCTCCAGGGAGCGCGCCATGATGGAGGTGTGAGAGGTACGGCCACCGATGTCGGTAACGAAACCCAGCACATATTTCAGGTTGATCTGGGCAGTTTCGGACGGGGTCAGGTCTTTGGCGACCAGGATGACCTCTTCGTCTATGGTGCTCAGGTTGACAACGGCGATGCCCAGCACGTTCTTCACCAGACGGGTTCCGATGTCACGGAAGTCGGTGGCGCGCTCGCGCAGGTAGGGATCGTCCAGATCGGCCATCATCTTGGCGTATTGCTCGATGACCTCGTAGACGGCCTTATCAGCGGTGGCCTTGTTGTCTTTGATGAAGGATCTGATATCCCCTTCCAGCTCCTCATCTTCGAGCAGCATGATGTGGCCTTCGAAGATGGCCTCTTTTTCCTCACCGAAGGTGCGACCAGCCATGGCTTTGATGGCTTCCAGCTGGGCAGCTGACTTGGTGCGGGCTTCGAGGAAGCGGTTGATCTCGGCGTCAATCTGGTCAGCAGAAATCTTGCCCTGATTGATAACGATTTCATCTTCTTTCAGAAGAAGCGCCTTACCGAATGCGATACCGGGGGACGCAAGAATGCCAGATATCATAATCCTTCCTATTAAAACGACTGTGGGGGAGGAGTAAAGCTGGATTACTCCAGCTCGTCCATCAGGGCAACCAGCTTCTCAACGGCTTTCTGAGCGTCCGGGCCGTCGGCCTGGATGGTCACGTTGGTGCCTTTGGTCAGGCCCAGGGTCTGCAGCTTGAACAGGCTCTTGGCGCTGGCGGATTTGCCACCGGAGACCACAGTGATCTCGCTTTGGAATTCTTTGGCTTCTTTCACGAACTGAGCTGCCGGACGGGTGTGCAGACCGTTTTCAGCAGTGATAACAACAGACTTCTCGTACATGGTTTCACCCCATATTATTGATATTTTTTGGAGAGATGGATGCTTTTGACGCTTCCTTATCTCACCGTGTCAGTATGGATATGTTGTAAAGTAACGAAATCAGACCTGCAATGGTTTAATCCAGGTCAATTTTCTGTGCAGTATTCGGTGTCTGCCCAAACTCTTTTCCGTTATCGCGCTACAAGCCGCATAAATACTGGCTTGAAATTATTTTATAACGAAAAATAACACTTTGTTACTTTGTGATACCTAGTCGGCAAACACCTCGTGACGCCGCACAGGATATGAGATTTATCACGGAATGTCTGCTTTTTTTGTCGCCCGCCAGCTTGTTATTTTACCCCAAAAAATAAGGGGCCGAGTGGCGCTGCCAAGTGCTCAGTCTAGCTCATAAAGAAACGGCGCTCCTGGGAGCGCCGTTGTTTTGGAAGAATCCGATCACCTATTGCTGCAGTTCCTGCTCGCTGAACACCCCGGCAAACAGGGCGCTGGAGAGGTAACGCTCGGCGGCGCTCGGCAGTATGACGACGATTGTCTTGTCGGCAAACTCCGGCAACTCGGCCAGACGGGCGGCGGCCACGACGGCGGCGCCGGAGCTGATCCCGGCCAGGATCCCTTCTTCTTCCATCAGGCGACGGGCCATCTCGATGGCATCATCGCTGCTTACCTGCTCGACGCGGTCCAGCAGGGTCAGGTCCAGGTTGCCGGGGATGAAACCGGCGCCAATGCCCTGGATCTTGTGAGGGCCCGGCTTGATCTCGAGACCGGCCAGACGCTGGCTGATCACGGGTGACTCGCTCGGCTCGACGGCCACCGAGACCACGGCCTTGCCCTTGGTCTGTTTCAGATAGCGGGAGACACCGGTAATGGTGCCACCCGTGCCGACACCCGCCACGAACACATCCACCTGACCGTCGGTGGCATCCCAGATCTCGGGGCCCGTGGTCTTCTCGTGGATTTCCGGGTTGGCGGGGTTTTCAAACTGTTGCAGCAGGACATATTTGCCCGGCTCGGATTCGAGGATCTCGTTGGCCTTGGCGATGGCGCCCTTCATGCCCAGCGGCCCTTCGGTCAGCACCAGATTGGCGCCGAGCGCCTTGAGCAGCTTGCGGCGCTCCAGGCTCATGGTGGCGGGCATGGTCAAGGTGATGGGATAGCCGCGAGCGGCGGCCACGAAAGCCAGAGCAATACCTGTGTTACCGCTGGTGGGTTCGATGATCTCCTTGCCCTTGGTCAGGACGCCGCGTTTCTCGGCATCCCAGATCAGGTTGGCGCCGATGCGGCACTTGACGCTGAAGCTCGGGTTACGGCTCTCAATCTTGGCCAGTACGCGGCCCTTGGTAACACGGTTGAGTCGAACCAGCGGGGTGTGACCTATGGTCTGGCTGTTGTCCTCAAAAATTTTGCTCATGGTGCTATCCCTGTTTGTTACGGCGATGAAACAAGATTACCCTGTGGTTTCTGAATGAGAAGTGACGATTTGTTATAACAATATGTTATTACAAGATATAGAGCTTATTCTTTCTTACTGAGGCCTCGATCTCAAAAAGGTCTCTTGTCGTCAAAGGAATGGACGTTATGGGATTTGCAGGAAGCGATCGCTATCTCGCCTCAGAGGCGCTGAAGATGGCGGTCAATGCGGCAATAGTGCTGGAAAAACCGTTACTGATCAAAGGTGAACCCGGCACAGGCAAGACGGAGCTGGCCGAAGCGGTGGCCCGCCATCTGGGCACCGAGCTGATCGCCTGGCATATCAAATCCACCACCAAGGCCCAGCAGGGGCTGTATGAGTATGATGCTGTGGCGCGGCTGCGGGACTCCCAGCTCGGCGATCCGCGAGTGGGGGATATCAGCCACTACATTCGCCAGGGCAAGCTGTGGCAGGCCTTCACCGCCGAGCAGCGGCCCGTGCTGCTCATCGACGAAATCGACAAGGCGGACATCGAATTTCCCAACGACCTGCTGCTGGAGCTGGATCGGATGGAGTTCGACGTCTATGAGACCGGCGAGCGCATCAAGGCCCGCCAGCGCCCCGTGGTCATCATCACCTCCAACAATGAAAAAGAGCTGCCGGACGCCTTCCTGCGCCGCTGCTTCTTTCACTACATACGTTTCCCCGACAAGGCCGAGATGCAGGCCATCGTCAATCTGCACTATCCGAACCTGAAAGCGGCGCTGCTGGACGAAGCCATGGCGCTCTTCTTCGAGTTGCGCGATGTGGACGGGCTGCGCAAGAAGCCCTCCACCTCCGAGCTGCTGGACTGGATCCGGCTGCTGCTGGCCGACGACATCTCCCCCGAGGCGATGCGCACCCGTGAGCCTGGCAAGCTGGTGCCCGCCCTCTACGGCGCCCTGCTCAAGACAGAGCAGGACCTGCACCTGTTCGAAAAACTCGCCTTCCTGGCCCGACGCGGTAGCTGAATGCTGATCGACTTTTTCAGCCACCTGCGCCGTCACAAGCTGCCCTGCAGCCTGCGCGAATTGCTGGATCTGCACGGGGCCTTGTCGGCCGGGCTTGCCACGGTCGACATGAACGACTTCTACCAGATCTCCCGCTGTCTGCTGGTGAAAGACGAGGCCCATTACGATCGCTTCGATCGCGCCTTTGCCGAATATTACGACGGCCTGCAGGCCACTCCCCTGTTGCCCGAGAGCCTGCCGGATGAGTGGCTGCGCCAGGAGTTCGAGCGACTGCTGAGCCCCGAGGAGAAGGCATTGCTAACCTCCCTCGGCGGGCTCGACAAGTTGCTTGAAACCCTCAACCAGCGCTTGAGCGAACAGAAAGAGCGCCACGCCGGTGGCAACAAGTGGGTGGGTACGGGGGGCAGCAGCCCGTTCGGCCACGGCGGTTTTCACCCGGAAGGGATCCGCATGGGGGGAGAGGGCCAGCATGGCAAGGCGGCCAAGGTGTGGGAGGCGCGTCACTATCGCAACTTCAGCGACGACTCGCCGCTGGGGCAGCGTGCCATCCAGCTGGCGCTGCGCAAGCTCAGACGCTGGGTGCGCCAGGGCAACCCGGACGAGCTGGATCTCGACGGCACCATCCAGAGCACGGCCCGTCAGGGCTGGCTCGATGTGAAGCTGAGGCCGGAGCGCCACAACGGCGTCAAGCTGCTGGTGTTCTTCGATGTGGGGGGCTCCATGGATGCCCACGTGGCCGAGGTGCAGCGGCTCTTCTCGGCGCTGCGCCACGAGTTCAAGCATCTGGAGTACTTCTATTTTCACAACTGTCTCTACGACTTCGTCTGGCAGGACAACAACCGCCGGGCCGAGGAGCGTTTTGATACCTTGCGGCTGCTGCGCACCTACGGCAGCGACTACAGGGTGATCTTGGTGGGGGACGCCAAGATGGGCCCCTATGAGATCACCTGGCCCGGTGGCAGTGTCGAGTACTGGAACGAGGAGGCGGGTCAGGTGTGGCTCGCCCGCCTGCAGCAGCACTATGCCAAACTGGTGTGGCTCAACCCTGTCCCGCGCCGGGAGTGGCTCTGGCACCCCTCCATCAAGTTGATGAATGAACTTGTTGGCGGGCGCATGCATCCGCTGACTCTGGCCGGTCTCGCCGCGGCGATCGATCAGCTGTAATGACCTCTCTACCCTAAAAAGCCAACAAGCCGGGAACGAACCCGGCCAGGAGCAAAGATGACTTCTATCGTGATCAGTGGATCAGGCCTCTATACCCCGCCTTTTGCCGTCAGCAACGAAGCGCTGGTGGCCGCCTTCAACCAGTATGTGGATCTCTACAACGAGGAGAATGCCTCCGCCATCGATGCGGGCCAGCTGCCCGCCAAGCAGCACTCCAGCTGCGAGTTCATCGAGAAGGCCTCCGGCATCAAGAGCCGCTATCTGGTGAGCAAGGAAGGGGTGCTGGATCCGGACATCATGCAGCCGCTGATGGCAGAGCGCCCGGATGACAAACCCTCCATCATGGTGGAGATGGCGGTGGCCGCCGCCGAGCAGGCGCTGATCGCCGCTGGCCGCGAGCCGGGTGAGATCGATCTGGTCATAGTCGCCGCCTCCAACATGCCGCGCCCCTATCCGGCGCTCTCCATCGAGCTGCAGCACTACCTGGGAGCCGGTGGCATGGCGTTCGACATGAATGTGGCCTGCTCCTCCGCCACCTTCGGCATCAAGGCGGCAGCCGACATGCTGGCGGCCGGCAGCGCCAAACTGGCGCTGGTGGTGAACCCGGAGATCTGCTCCGGCCACCTCAATTTCAGGGACAGAGACAGCCACTTTATCTTCGGCGACGCCTGCACCGCCGTGCTGCTGGAGCGGGAGGCCGATTGCAAGGTGGCCAATCCCTGGCAACTGGTGGCCAGCAAGCTGGTGACCCAGTACTCCAACAACATTCGCAACAACTTCGGCTTCCTGAACCGGCTCAGCCCGCGCACCCGTTATGGCGATGACAAGCTGTTCTGCCAGCAGGGGCGCAAGGTGTTCAAGGAGGTGCTGCCGCTGGTGTGCGATCAGATAGCCAGCCAGCTCGACGAGCAGGGCTGGCCGGCGGATACCCTGAGCCGGCTCTGGCTGCATCAGGCCAACCTCACCATGAACCAGTTCATCGGCCGCAAGCTGCTGGGTCACGATGCCAGCCAGCAGGAGGCGCCGGTGATCCTCGACAGTTACGGCAACACCAGCTCGGCGGGTTCCATTATCGCGTTCCATCTGTACAATCGCGACCTTCCTGCGGGGGCCCGCGGCGTGCTCTGCTCGTTTGGCGCCGGCTATTCGATAGGGAGCCTGCTGCTGCGGCGCCTGTGAGGGGCGGGGGCATATCCCCGCCGTCATAACAATAAACAGCGGTCAGGGTGGAATCATGCAGAAAATCACGGGGCGCTGCGCCCTGCACTACGGGGTGACGCTGTCGCTCTTTTGCCTCTATGGGTTGCAGGTCTGTCCGTTTCTGGAGAGCCTGACCCTGCCCCAGCTGCTGGGGCCCACCCTGCTGGTCTTCGCCATCATGTTCGCCGTGCGCGATCGGGTGTTGCACCGGCTGGTGCTGCCCGGCAGCGGGCTCGGTGGCTTCGCGCTGGAGGTGGGCTTCTACCTGCTGGGGGCCCTGCTGCTCTCGGGCTACAACGGCCTCATGTATGACTTCCCGCTGGAGAGTCACCTCAAGATCCTGTTGGGGATGAGCACCCTGGGCTTTCTGGTGGCGGCGGATCTGTCGCTGGTGCGGGACTGGAACCTGGCCAAACTGCGGGAGCATCAGGGCTCGCTGGTGCTGACCCGGCCGCTGGCCATGCCGGTTTCCCGCAAGTTCTCCCTGTTTACCTTCACCACGCTCGCACTGCTGGGGGGCGTCTTCTTCCTGCTGTTCAACAAGGATCTGGAGTGGCTGGCGACGGTGGACAGAAGCCTGTCGCGGCTCGATGCCCAGCACTACATATTGCTGGAAATCGCCTTCGTGATGGCGGTGACCTTCTGTTACCTCTGGCTCATCATTCGTGGCTATGGCCGCAATCTGACCCTCTCCCTGATGCACCAGACGCGCACCATGGCACAGGTGCAGTGCGGCGATCTGGATGCGCGGGTGCCGGTGACCCGGGATGACGAATTCGGCCTGATCGCCGCCAGCACCAACCAGATGATCGGCGAGCTGAAGGCGCGCAGCGACGAGCTCAACCTGACCCGGGACGTGGCCATCCTCGGCCTCGCCTCGCTGGCGGAGACCCGGGACAACGAGACAGGCGCCCACATCATCCGCACCCAGCACTACGTCAAGGTGCTGGCCGAACACCTGAGCCGCCACGACGCCGAGCGTTATCCCCTCGATGACGCCACCATAGACCTGCTGTTCAAGTCGGCGCCGCTGCACGACGTGGGCAAGGTGGGCATTCCCGATGCGATCCTGCTCAAGCCGGGCAAGCTGACCGACGAAGAGTTCGCCATCATGAAGCGCCATCCCCAGATTGGGGCCGATGCGCTGGCCAGCGCCGAGGCCCAGCTCGGTTCCAACTCCTTCCTGCGACTGGCCCGCGAAATCTCCCTCACCCATCACGAGAAGTGGGATGGCAGCGGTTATCCGGCCGGCCTGATGGGGGAGGCGATCCCGCTCTCGGGCCGCTTGATGGCGGTGGCGGATGTCTACGATGCCCTCATCTCGAAACGGGTCTACAAGCCCGCCTTCACCCACGAAGAGGCGAAAGCCATCATAGTGCAGGGGCGCGGCAGCCATTTCGATCCCGGCATGGTCGATGCCTTCCTCGCCTGCGAGGGGGCCTTCAGGCAGATTGCCGCCGAGCACAGGGATCAGGAGTGATAAAAAAACCACCTTCGGGTGGTTTTTTTATTGCTCGCATCGCCTGGTGATCAGGCGGGTTCTATGGCCAGCACCAGGCAGTCGGGTTCGTTGATGTGAAAGCGCACGTTGAGATCGAACAGGCGTACCCCGTACTCCTTGTCGTCCGGCTTGCCCTTCTTGTAGGCGGGACGGGGATCCTGGGCCAGCACCTCGCTCACCAGCAGGCGCAGCTCGGGATGGGCCTTGAGCCAGGGTTGCAGCTGTTGCTCCGCCTCCGGGCTGAAACTGACCGCCAGCGGCGGGGTGGGGGCATCCGGGGCGAAGCCGCCACGGGCGTCCGGCAGGCTGTCGGCATAGGGGATGTAGGGCTTGATGTCGACTATGGGGGTGCCATCGAGCAGATCGACCGCGCCGAGTTCGAGCCACAGCTTGCCCCGCTCCCGACCCACCCCGTGCAGTTCGACCACCGACAGACCGAGTGGGTTGGGGCGGAAGGTGGAGCGGGTGGCAAAGACGCCGACCCGTTCGTTGCCGCCCAGGCGCGGCGGACGCACCGTCGGGTGCCAGCCTTGATCCATGGTCTGGTGAAACACGAAGCTGAGCCAGAGGTGGGAGAACTGCTCAATGCCGCGCAGCACGTCCGGTTGATCGTAAGGGGGCAGCAGCTCGAGGCGGGCACGGGCCGACTTGACCAGACCGGGCTGGCGGGGGATGGCGAACTTCTCCTTGTAGGGAGAGCGGATGATACCCAGGGTGTCGATTTCGAACTTCATGGCGGATCCTGACTGAAAACCCCGGCAATTTAGCACAGGCGGCGCCAAAACGCAGGCCTCGCTTCCCTTGCCTGACCGGGCTCCCTGCCTCCCTTTCCCAGACCCTTTTTCCTCATGCCTTGCCGTGATCACAGTCTCATCCCCGCGCCATGGAGGCTGTACCCCGCCACCAACTTGGGTAGGGTGGGGGCACTATGAATACCGGCATGCAAGGCGCGTCATACCCGAGACAGCCAATAGTGCCGGACAGGAGGGACATGGATGAAACTGCTGATCATCGGCGGCACAGGTTTTCTGGGCCGCCACCTCACCTCGCTGGCGCTGGATTGGGGCCACGAGGTGACCCTGTTCAATCGGGGTCATCGCCAGCACCCGGACTGGCGCGATCTGGTTCAGCTCACCGGTGACAGGGACAAGGATCTGCACGCCCTGCACGGGGAAGGGCCCGGCTGGGATCTGGCCATCGACACCTGCTGCTACCGGCCCGAGCAGGCGGCCAGCCTCTCGGCAGCCCTGCTCGGGCGCTGCGAGCGGCTGATCTTCATCTCCACCATCAGCGTCTATCGCGACTTCGCCCTGCGGGGGATGGATGAGTCGGCGCCGCTGCACGAGACAGGGGCCGGGGAGACGCCCACCGACTATGGCCCCCTGAAGGTGTTGTGCGAGGCCGAATATCGGGCCCGCTGGGGCGAGCGGCTCTGCATTCTGCGCCCCGGCGTGTTGTGCGGCCCCTATGATCCGACCGGCCGTCTGGCCTGGTGGGTGAAGCGGATACAGCAAGGGGGGCCCTGGCTGCTGCCGGGGGAGGGGCAGGATCAATTGCAATACCTGGACGTACGTGACTGCGCCGAGTTCGTGCTGCGCGCCGCCGAGCAGCAGCTGGGGGGCATCTTCAACCTGCTCAAGCCCGGCATAGCGCTGGTGGACTGGGTGGATCGCATAGCAGCCCGACTCGCGCCCGCCATGACGCCGCAACCCGAGTGGGTGCCCTGGCCCGCGCTGCTGGCGGCCGGTGTCGAGCCCTGGCAGAGCTACCCGACCCTGTTGCCCAACGAGTTGCCGGAGTATGCCGGCTATGGCCGCATCAGCGCCGAGGCGGCCATAGTACAGGGGCTCAACTTTCGGCCGCTGGAGGAGACGGTGGCCGATCTGGCCCAGTGGCTGGCGAAGAACGATCAGGCCCTGGTGGCCGGGATGACGGCCGAGCAGGAGCGGGCGCTGCAGCAAGTGTTGCGGGTGGGCAGTCTGCAATAGGGTCGGAGTGCCCCCATCCTGCCTTGATGGCCAGCATAGGAAAGAGGACGTCCTATGGGACGCCCTCTTTCATTCACCAGCGGTGCGGGTTAGCGCAGCCTGGCGCCGCACTGGATCAGCAGCTCTTTCAGCAGGGTGCGATGACAGCGCTCGGCCTGCTCACAGTAGCAACCCACCGACAGGTTGGTGGTGTGGGAGAGGGCGGCCAGCAGCGCCAGATCGTGGCGGGCGCAGGGGCTGGCCATCTCGGCCTTGTACTGCTTGCAGAAGGCCGCCCATTGGGCCGGCGTCTCGGCAGCCTGGCCCAGCTTCATGGTCTCGCTGCTGGGGGCCAGGTTGGGGAACCAGACGTCGTACCAATCCTGACTGGCAAATTCGCTCTTGGGCACGCCACGGGGCGGGCGCCGCACAGTGCCGATGCGCAGCCCCTCATCGGGGAGGCGGGGGCTGCCGAGCCGGACTATGGCCAGTGCCATTGGGTCTTTACTTCTCTTGCGCCACTTTCAGCGCCTGCCCGTAGCAGATCACCTGTTTCAGGCAGCCCGGGGTGTCGCTGAACTCGGCGCACTTGTCGAAGGTGACACCGTTGCCACCCATGTCGGCCACGCGGCGGCGCGCCAGGGTGCGGGCTTCACCTGCGTTGGGGATGGGCTGCTTGGCATCGCTCTGGCAGGATTCCCCCTCGACTGTGCCGAGGTAGAGGTAGTTGAGGTCAGCCAGCTGACCCTGCTCATAGATCTGGACGCCGCCCGGCTTGAAGTACTCGTCGAAATTTTCCTTGTCCAGGTTGCTGTTGAAAGAGAAGTCGGCGCAACCGGAGGCGATCAGGGGCATCATCAGGATAAGGCGTTTCATGTCGGTATCTTGTTGAACTGTGAGGGGGTCATTATAGGGGTCAGTCGCTGCCTGCGACCAGCCCCATTTTCAGCCATGGAGACGGGGTGTGACGGGGATCAGACAGGTTATTGCACGCTGATACCGGCTGCGGTAGTCATCATCGGCCGGCAACTCATGATGTGAGAAGGGCGCAGGTGCGCCCCTCTGCCGTGCTTGCGATCAGACCGGTGCCAGCCGCTGATGCAGACTGCGGTAGTAATCATCGGCCAGCAACTCGTGGTGTGAGAAGGGCGCAGGTGCGGCCCTCTGCCGTGCTTGCGATCAGGCCGGTGCCAGCCGTTGATGCAGGCTGCGATAGTCATCATCAGCCGGCAACTCATGATGTGAGAAGGGCGCAGGTGCGCCCCTCTGCCGAGCTTGCGATCAGGCCGGTGCCAGCCGTTGATGCAGGCTGCGGTAGTCATCATCAGCCGGCAACTCATGATGTGAGAAGGGCGCAGGTGCGCCCCTCTGCCGTGCTTGCGATCAGGCCGGTGCCAGCCGTTGATGCAGGCTGCGGTAGTAATCATCGGCCAGCAATTCATGATGTGAGAAGGGCGCAGGTGCGCCCCTCTGCCGTGCTTGCGATCATGCCGGTGCCAGCCGCTGATGCAGGCTGCGGTAGTAATCATCGGCCAGCAACTCGTGATGGGGAGCGCAGAGGCGGATCTGCCCCTCTTCCATCAGGGCAATACGGTCCATCTGTTCCAGCCCCAGCAGGCGGTGGGAGATGAGCAGCAAGGAGCGATCCGCCCCCAGTCTGAACAACAGGTCCATGATCTCCCGTTCGGTCTGGCTGTCGAGCCCCTCGGTCGGCTCATCCAGCAGCCAGAGCGGGGCATCGTGCAGCAGGGCGCGGGCGATGCCGATGCGGCGTCGCTCACCACCGGAGAGCGGACGACCGCCGTCTCCCAGCCAGGCGTTCAGTCCGCTGTCGCTGTGGCCGTTGTCATCCTCCAGCAGATTGGCCAGACCGACCTGGGTCAGCACCTCGGTCAACCGCTCGTCAGACGCCATCGGGGCCGCCAGCCTGAGGTTGTCGCGCAAGGTGGCGGCAAACAGGTGAACCCGCTGGCTCACCACCGACAGCGAGGCGCGCAGCGCCCCTTCGCTGTAGTCGGTGAGCGGCTTGCCATCGAGCAGGATCTTGCCCGCCTGCGGGCTCCACTCCCGGGTCAACAGCCCCATCAGGGTGGACTTGCCGCAACCTGTCTGGCCCAGCAGCGCCAGCTTCTCGCCCGCCTGCAGTTGCAGGGTGCAACCGCGCAGCACAGGATGCGGGTTGCCGGGATAGCCGAAATAGAGGTCGCTTATCTGCAGGGTGCCGACGCTGGCGTGTTGCTGCTCGGCTCCCCACTCGGGGGCCTTGGCCTCCTGCAGTATCTCGTTGAGACGGCGGGCCGAGGTGAGGCTGGTGGAGAGGTGCTGGAAGGCACCCGCCAGCGGCAGCAAGGCCTCGAAGCTCGCCAGGGTGGCAAACACCATCAGCGCCGTGATGGGATCCGGCCCGGCACCTGCCACACCGTGGCCGGCCAGCCAGAGCATCAGAGTCAGGGTCCAGCCGCTGAGCAGCTGCACCGAGAAGTTGGCAAGGCCGCTCACCCTGGCCATGCGGGCCTGGGCGGTCAGCAGCGCCTGTTCAGCCTGTTTCAGCTCGGTCAGCGCCTTGGGGGCGGCGGCAAACATCTGCAGCTCGGCCTGACCGTCCAGATAGTCCACCATGCGGGTACGCATGGCCGATTTCTCGGCGATCAGCCGACGACCGGGTTGGCGCCCGAGGAAGTAGAACACCAGCGGCAGGGCTATCATGCCAAACAGCAGTATGGCGCCCAGAGTCAGGGCGAGACGGCCGTCGAAGAAGGAGAGGAAGAACACCAGGCCGGCGCAGCTGAGCAGGGCCGCGCCTATGGGGGTGACCAGACGCAGATAGACGTGATCCATGGCGTCTATGTCGGCTACCAGCCGGTTGAGCAGATCCGCCTGGCGAAAGCCGGCCAGGGTGCCGGTGGAGAGCGGCGAGAGCTTTTGCCAGAACCAGACCCGCAACCGGGTCAGCACCCGGAAGGTGGCGTCGTGGCTCACCACTCGCTCGCCCCAGCGACCCGCGGTACGGATGATGGAGAAGAAACGTACCCCGCCAGCCGGAGTCATGTAGTTGAAGGTATCACGGCTGGCGACGGCCAGCCCAGCTACGGCGGCGGCGGAGAGGAACCAGCCGGAGAGCGACAGCAGTCCCATGCCGGCCACCAGGGTCACCAGGGCCAGCAGCAGGCCCAGCGAGAGGCTCAGCCAGTGCTGACGATAGAGGCGCAGAAACGGCAATAGATCAGTCATCGAGAGAATCCCCCGGGTGTTGGGACAAGAGGCGGGCGAATGGGCCCTGCGCCCTGCTCAGTTGCTGGAAGTTGCCTTGCTCCACCAGCTGGCCGCGCGCCAGCACCAGTATCTTGTCCATCTTGGTCAGTTGATCGATGCGGTGGGTGATCATCAGCAGGGTCTGGCCTGCCGCGGCCTGTTCGAGCGTGGTCATGATGGCGCGCTCCGAGTGGCGGTCCAGGCTGGCGGTGGGCTCATCCAGTACCATCAGCTGGGTGGATTTGAGCAGGGTACGGGCCAGGGCGAGGCGCTGGGCCTGACCGACCGAGAGGCCGCCGGCCTGATCCCCGACCGGATAGTCGAGCCTCTTCTCCATGGCAAATTCCCAGGCCTGTGCCCGTTTCAGGGTGGCTTCCAGCTCGGCATCGCTGGCTGACGGCTTGGCCAGCAGCAGGTTGTCGCGCAAGGAGGCGTGGAACAGCTGCGGGTTCTGGGAGAGCCAGCCCAGCTGCAGTCGCCACTGGCTCATGTCGAGGCTGGCCAGCTCCTGGCCGTTGACCTTGAGTTCACCACGATAGGGGGCAAAGCCGAGCAGGGCGTTGACCAGCGAGCTCTTGCCGGCGCCGCTGACACCGATGAGTGCCGTGCGTGAACCCGCCTCCAGGGTGAAGTCGATGGGGCCGACCAGCACCTTGCCTTCGGCACTCAGCACTTCAAGGTCTTTGGCTTCGACCTTGATGGGGGTGTCGGCATGGAAAGGAGCCTTGCCAGAGGCTGGCTCGCTCACGTCGGCCTCGAGGAATTCCAGCAACTGCTCGGCCGCGCCTATAGCCTGCGCCTTGGCGTGGTAGTGGGCGCCAAGCTCGCGCAGCGGGGCGTAGAACTCGGGGGCGAGGAAGAGCACGAACAGGCCGGTAAACAGGGTGACCTTGGTGCCATAGTGGCCGAAGTTCAGGTGATCTATGTAGGAGAAACCGAAGTAGACAGCCACCAGCGCCACCGAGATGGCGGCGAAGAATTCCAGCACGGCCGTGCTCAGGAAAGCGAGGCGCAGCACCTCCATGGTGCGTTCGCGAAAATCTTCCGAGGCATCGCGAATGGCATCCCCTTCCGCCTGGGTGCGCATGAAGAGCTGCAGGGTGCGCAGCCCCTTCAGGCGATCGAGGAAGTGGCCGGAGAGGCGTGCCAGCGCCTGGAAGTTGCGGCGGTTGGCATCGGCGGCGCCCACCCCCACCAGGATCATGAACAGCGGAATGAGGGGCGCAGTGCCCAGCAGGATCAGACCCGCCGCCCAGTTGACCGGGAACACGGCCACCAGGATCACCACGGGAATAAAGACGGCAATGGCCATCTGCGGCAGATAACGGGAGAAGAAATCCTGCATGTTTTCAATCTGTTCCAGCAGCAGGCTGGCCCAGCTGCCGGCCGGGCGTCGCTGGATATAGGCCGGGCCGAGCCGGCCGAGACGGGTAAGCACCAGCTCGCGAATGGCCTGGCGCACCGCGCTGCCCGCCTTGAAGCTGGTCACTTCACGGCCATAGGCCAGCGCGGCCTTGGTCAGGGTCACCAGCAGCAGGGTAATGAAGAGGGGAATGGATTGTTCCGGAGTGGCTCCCTCTATGATGAAGCCATGCAACAGGGTCGCCAGCAACCAGGCCTGTGCCACCATCAGTATGCCCTGACCCAGACCAAAGCCGATGGAGAGACCGATCCAGCGTCGGCCGTGGCTCGACTGGTTGCGCAACCAGCCATAGAGATGTTTCTGAGTTTTTTTGTCCATTACCACCATCCTCGCGTCGAGTGGCGCAAGACTATCCTCGGCCCCCGGCATTGGCAACCTTGTAAATTCCCGGTGTTGAAAATGTTTGATGGAAAAAACAGCTTGCTGCTCATTAGTTGGTCGAACAGCTTGATTTATGGTAAAAAACAGCACTGCGGTGATTGCGCTCGGCGGCAAAATGCATATAGTAGAGGCCCTGACGCGGGTGTAGTTCAATGGTAGAACGGTAGCTTCCCAAGCTGCATACGTGGGTTCGATTCCCATCACCCGCTCCACATTCTGATCCCCGGTAACCAAGCCGTCTTGTTATTAGCGCACTGCTTCTCGACGTTCGTTTGATGCCTGGTATCTGCTGCGATTTTGATGCCTAGCGGGCATCGTATAATGGCTATTACCTCAGCCTTCCAAGCTGATGATGCGGGTTCGATTCCCGCTGCCCGCTCCAGCTTTCATGCAAAAAGCCCACTCCTGCGAGTGGGCTTTTTGTTTTCTGGCTCATCGGGTGTTGCCCGCTGTGCTTGCCTCGATCGCCGTAAACGAAAGAGGCGCCAACGGCGCCTCTCTTACCACACTGGGATCCGACGAGCAGGGATTATTCCTGTTCCAGCTCACCACAGAAGCGGTAGCCTTCGCCATGTATGGTGGCGATGATCTCCGGGGTGTCATTGACGCTTTCGAAGTGCTTGCGAATACGGCGTATGGTGACATCCACGGTACGGTCGTGAGGCTTGAGCTCGCGGCCTGTCATCTTCTTGAGCAGCTCGGCACGGGTCTGGATCTGGCCCGGGTTTTCGCAGAAGTGCAGCATGGCACGGAATTCGGAGCGCGGCAGCTTGAACATGTCGCCAGCCGGGCTGACCAGTGCGCGGCTGTTGATGTCCAGTGCCCAGCCGTTGAACAGGTAACGTTCAACCAGCTTCTTCTCTTCGCCACCGGCGGCCACATTCATGGTGCGGCTCAGCAGGTTGCGGGCACGGATAGTCAGTTCACGGGGGTTGAACGGCTTGGTGATGTAATCATCGGCGCCGATTTCCAGACCCAGGATCTTGTCCACTTCATTGTCACGGCCGGTCAGGAACATCAGGGCTATGTTGTCATCTTCACGCAGCTCGCGTGCCAGCAGCAGGCCATTCTTGCCCGGCAGGTTGATGTCCATGATCACCAGATTGATGGTGTGGGCGGTCAGGGCTTGATGCATCTCGTCGCCATTGTTGGCTTCGAGCACTATGTAGCCTTCGGCCTCGAAGATGCTTTTCAGGGTATTGCGGGTGACCAGTTCGTCTTCGACGATCAGAATGTGTGGTGTTTGCATGAGTATTCCCAGATTCTTATCAGTTAGTTATCTAAATTTTAACACTCTTTGGCGTTACCCGACCGGTCCTGAAAATTTATTACGTCATCCTGGGTATGAATGTCAGGTCGGATTATCGCGAATTTGGCATCAGCGTTGGCAAACATCCCTGTGCCACACATAGGCTCTCAACAAGTCTGATCGAGAGAAGCCTGGAAAGGTAGTCCATTACAAAAGTGGCTGCATTTTATCAGTTAACAGGCGCATAACAACACTCTTTGCCGTCAGATAGCAACTTTTTAACTCTGGTTTGATATAGGTCAAACCCTGAGTTCACAGCATGATACTTGGGGTTGCCCCCATTTTCGCCCTTATAAAATGTAATGGAATGTAACATGTGGTTGACATGAATTTGTGGGAAAACTACAGAAAAATTTGTTTTATTGCACCCTTTGCGGCGCCGCAATGGCCCGCCTACGCCATAGTGACGGCCTGGAATCCGGCCAGTCGCGAGGTGGGAATGCGTCGTAATACCCGGCGCCAGCGGGCTCTCTGGCGGGTGATCGCGGCATCTCCCCGCATGATGGCCATGGGGCCCTGCTGGGGGAGCTCGCCCGATGAAAGTTGGCGTGAATCGTCGCTGTTGCTGGCTTCCTCCCGCGCTGAGGCCATCGATCTGGCAGCCCGTTTCGGCCAGAACGCCCTCTATTGGGTGGAGCGGGGGGAGCTCTGGTTGTTGCCGGTATTGATGAAAGGCATACCTCTCCATCTGGGCAGAATTGAATCCCACTGGATTGTCAGAGACCCGGCTTGATGAAAGAATGAGCGAATTCATGTCCATGGAAGGAAGCTTATGATGCTGGATCTACTGCCCGACCTCTGCGATCAACACGGCGATGCCCTGCAAGTGGCCGATCCGCTGTTCCACAATTTTGGTGGCAAGCCGCTGTTTTATGGCCAGGCGGTTACCCTCTCCTGCTATGAAGACAACAGCCTGGTGCGGGAGCTGGTCACTCGGCCCGGCCAGGGGCGGGTGATGGTGATCGATGGCGGTGGTTCGTTGCGCCGCGCCCTGCTCGGTGATCAGCTGGCCATCAAGGCGGCGGAGCAGGGATGGGAGGGGATCCTGATCCACGGCGCCGTACGCGACGTGGGCACCTTGGCGACGCTGGCGCTGGGGGTCAAGGCGCTGGCGGCCTGCCCGGTCAAGACCGAGAAGCGGGGTCAGGGTGAGCTGGATGCCGTGGTGTCGTTTGCCGGGATGACCATACATCCGGGTGACTACGTCTACGCCGACCTCAACGGCGTACTGGTGAGCGCCACCCGGCTCATCTGAGCGGTCAGAAGTTGAGGCCGACGCCTATGCTGAGGGACTGTTCCGTGCTGAAGGCGCTGACGCCATAGTTGGCCGTGATGGCCAGCTGCGGGGTGAGCAGCAGGCTGGTGTTGAGCTCCAGCAGTGTGCTGGCCTTGTTCACTTCCAGCTGCTTGAGCTGGCTGCCGATGTTCAGCGAGGGGGAGAGCTGATAACGCACCCCCGAGCTGATATTGAAGCCAGTCTGCTCGCTGTGGGTACCCACAGCCGGCCCGGCTTCCATGTAGAGGCTGACATCATCCTGTACCGGATACTGGTAGCCGGTGTTGATGAGCCAGAGATCGAAATTGTCGCTGTGATGGGACTGGCTGCCGAGCAGCACGCCGGAATAGCTTTTTACGTAGAGCTGGCTGTTTGCCTCGCTCTTGAGGAAATCCCAGTCGGCGGCCTGGGCACCGAGGCTGAGGCATGAAGCGAGTGCGATGATGAGTGGTTTGACCATTCTTTTCCCCTCCCTGGGTCCGGAACAGGAATACAAGCATGGCACATGCCAGCTGCTAGTAAAGGCAACCCAGATCACAATAAAACAGTTTTAATCTGCCGCCGACTCATGATAAACAGGCCACCATCATCACTTTCCTTCCCCTATTTCTCTCACATCAAGAGGTGAACCCATGAACAAGAAACTGACCCTGCTGGCCGCACTGGCACTGGGAGGCTGCGCCATGGCAACTGGTTCCAATCTGGCTCAACTGCAAGCCTCCACCTGGCAGCTGCAGGGGGCGAGCGGCGATACCTTCACCCTGCAGGTTGCGGGTGACAAGGTGGCGGGCAAGGGCGGCTGCAACCGCTATTTTGGCGGCATCACCCAGCAGGGTGACGGTGTATTGACGCTGGGGGCCATGGGCTCGACCCGCATGATGTGCATGGGCGATCTGGCCGGCAAGGAGATGCTCTATCTGCAGAAACTGGAGAAGGTGGCAACCTTCAAGGTCAGCGGCCAACAGCTGGTGCTGAGTGATGCCAACAAGGTGGCGCTGCTCACCTTCGATGCCATGCCGGCCGCCAAGTAACTGATATTCCTGTCAGAGGCTGTCGTAGCGCGAGCAGGCAGCCGCGATCAGCAAGGGACGCCGCGGCGTCCCTTTTTCAATGCCGTTTTGCGGCTTGTGCCAGCAAGCATCGCATCTTGAGTCACCGGCAAGGCGCCACGAGCTAATCCTCATCCCCCCCGCTGGAACTTGAAGCGCTTCTTGCGTCGATAGGGATAGACATCCTCGAACACCCCCACCTTGATGTTGCTCTGCAGCATCTTCCAGTAGTTGGCGTCGAACATCTCCTTGTGCAGCTGCATCATGATCTCCCGCACCTGGGGCTTTTGCAGCAGGAAGGTGGCGAACTCCTCGGGGAAGATGTCGTTGGGGGCCACCGAATACCAGGGCTCGGCGCTCCATTCATCTTCCGGGTAGCGCGGTGGCGGGATCTGGCGGAAGTTGCACTCCGTCATGTAGCAGATCTCGTCGTAGTCGTAGAAGACCACCCGGCCGTGGCGGGTGACGCCGAAGTTCTTGAACAGCATGTCGCCGGGGAAGATGTTGGCCGCCGCCAGCTGTTTGATGGCGTTGCCGTACTCCTCCAATGCGAGCCGGGTCTGCTGCTCGTCCGCCTTGTCCAGATAGAGGTTGAGCGGGATCATCTTGCGCTCTGTGTAGAGGTGCTTGATCACCAGCTTGTCGCTGGTGATGGTGAGCGCCGAGGGGGCCACCGTTTTCAGCTCGGTGAGCAGCTCGGGGGAGATGCGATCCAGGGGAAACTCGAAGTTGGTGAACTCCTGGGTGTCGGCCATGCGACCGACCCTATCGTGCTGCTTTACCAGCCGGTACTTGGCCTTCACCTGCTCGTGGCTCACGTCCTTGGGCGGGGTGAACTCGTCTTTTATCACCTTGAACACAACGTCATAGGAGGGGAGGGTGAACACGCTCATCACCATCCCCTTGATGCCGGGGGCTATGACGAACTGCTCCCGGCTCTGGGCCAGGTGCTGCTGATAGTGACGATAGAGTTCTGTCTTGCCGTGCTTCTGGCAGCCGATGGCGTTGTAGATCTCGTAATCGGGCTTGTGGGGCATGATCTGGCGCAGAAACACCACAAACAGCGCCGGCACGGGGGCGTAGACCATGAAGTAGGCGCGGGCGAAACCGAATACGATGGAAGCCAGCTCAGGCTCGAAGATGACGGTATCCACATAGATGCTCTGGCCTGTGCTGAGCAGCGGCAGAATGAAGGGGAATACCTGTCCCTTCACCCGAATAAGCCCCACCAGATAAGCCCCCTTGTTGCGGTAGAACACCTCCTTGAGCAGCTCGATGGCGAACGGCTCTTCATGCAGGATCTGCGGGCCGTTCTCGGCAAGATGGCGGTGGATGTCGACAATGTCGCGCTGCTTGTCCTCGTAGGGGAGGGTGAAGCTGTAATCCCCCAGCATCTGGCTCAGGGTCTGCGGCAGGTGGGCCAGATCGGTGCGATAGACCCGCAGCAGGGCGCTCAAGTCGGGATGCTCTCCCCGGCTGCGAAACGGGTGGATGTAGAGGTTCTCGTCGCGAATGTTGCGATGGCGGAAGATGCGGCGATAGACGGAGTTGAAGAAGGACTCCGCTACCTCGAAGTTGTCACAGCGGGGCAGCAGATCGCTGAAGGCGCCCTTTACCCGCTTGAGCAGCTCCTGAGTGGCGTGATGCTCCCCCATCATCTGCTTGATCAGGGCCGTGGTGGCGCCCACGTGGTGGTCGTAGAGGCGAATGCGCTCGCGCCCGGCGAGCTGCACTCCCAGCCAGTCGCTGTTCTCGAAGCGGCTCTTGCTGCCCTGGGTTATCTCGAGAAATCGGCTGTAAAACGACTCGAAGCGCTGCAAGATAGTCTCGGCGACGGCCTGTTCCAATGGCTGCTGCATCTCTCTCTTCCTTGTGATGTGTCGGCCGGTATGGCGGCTGAGTCCGGGGCTGGTCTGTCGTCCTGTCCTTGCCCTGCAAGCGCTCAATCCCTCGCGGCATTCATGCCGAGAATGGCTGGCTGTTTGTTCACACGTCTGGCCACTATGGCAACATTCAAACGTCTGTTCAAGTGGCAATTTCGGGGGATAAACGGTAGATTGCGCCCCTGTTTTGCCGACCATTTACCGCCTGTTCGAGCGGTCGGCCTGCCCAAGAGGAAACCCAATGAAACTCTATTTTGTGCTGGTGGCGCCTGCCCGGGCACCCAATGTCGGGGCCGCTGCCCGCGCCATGAAAACCATGGGCTTCGATGCCATGCGACTGGTGGCGAGCCGGGTACACGAAGAGGAGGAGGCGAGCTGGGTAGCCCACGGGGCGCAGGACATTTTGACCAACGCAGAGGCATTCGACACCCTGCCGGAGGCGCTTGCCGACATGGATCTGGTGATCGCCACCACGGCCCGTCAGCGCGGCCGCTATCAGCACTACCTCACCCCGGGGGAGATCCGCGAGCAGATCCGCGCCAAGCCCTCGCTCGGCAAGGTCGCCATCGTCTTTGGCTGCGAGGAGTCCGGCCTCTCCAATGAGCAGCTGGCCCACGCCGACCTGCTGAGCTACCTGCCGCTCAAGGTGAGCTACCCATCCCTGAACCTCGGGCAGGCGATCATGCTGTACGCCTACGAGCTGAGTCAGTTGCTCGATGAACCCGAGGTGCTAGCAGAAAATGTTGATAACGCCGGGCAGGTTCGTGTACTGAAACACAAAACAGCAGAAATTCTCGGTGAGCTCGGTGTTTCGCAGGATGAAAAACTGCATCAATGGGTGATGGACCGAGTGCCCATGCTGCCGCAGCGGGATTTGAATATGCTCCATCTGCTCTGCAAAGACCTCGCCCGCAAACTCGGCAAAGAGGTTTAGGTTGACAGCCTTGCTGTCGGCGCGGTATTGCTAAAAGCCAGCTTCGTTCAAGAGTGTTCGTCATGCAGTTATTCACCAACGTCATCACCACCACCATTATTACCGGTACCACCACAGGTGGCACTGGGGCCGGTTGATGCGCTGACGAACAAGCACAGAAATCAGAAAAGGCCCGTACCCACCCAGTACGGGCCTTTTTGTTGAGTTGTTTTTAGACCGTTTTCAGATCAATTTGCAGGGTTCACAGGGAGATAAGCGATGAGAGTGTTGAAGTTTGGCGGGTCGTCACTGGCCGACGCAGAGCGTTTTTTACGGGTAGCCGATATCGCGGTCAATACCCACGGCCAATCCCAGGTTGCCCTGGTGCTGTCAGCACCGGCCAAGGTGACCAATCACCTGGTCGCCCTGGTGGAGCAGACCAGTCGCGGCATGGATGCCAGTTCCACCCTGTTTGAAATCAACGGCATCTTCTCCCGCCTGCTGGCCGGCTTGAAGGCGGCCTATCCGGCGCTGGATGACAAGGCGCTGCAGGCGCGCCTGACCAGCGAACTGGATCAGGTGGAGCGGCTGATGCAGGGCATCCGCCTGCTCGGGCTCTGCCCGGACAACGTGCAGGCCCGCATCCTGAGCCGCGGCGAGAACCTCTCCATCGCCTTCATGCACGAGTTGCTGCGAGTGCGCGGCCTCGAGCTGGATATCATAGTACCGGAGCAACTGTTGGCCACCGACGGCGGCTACCTGGAAGCCCACGTCGACATCGAGGCCTCCCGCCTGCGCTTCGCCGCCAAGGGCCTGCGTTCCGATTGCCTCTACCTGATGCCGGGCTTCACCGGTGGCAGCGACAAGGGCGAAACCGTGTTGCTGGGCCGCAATGGGTCGGATTACTCCGCCGCCGTGCTGGCCGCCTGCGTCGATGCCGAGTGCTGCGAGATCTGGACCGACGTGGAAGGTTGCTACAATTGCGACCCGCGCCTGGTGCCGGATGCCTACCTGCTGAAAACCCTCTCCTATAAAGAGGCGATGGAGCTCTCGTATTTTGGCGCCAAGGTGCTGCACCCGAAAACCATAGCCCCCGTGGCCCAGTTCCACATTCCCTGCCTCATCAAGAACAGCTTCAACCCGCAGGGGCCGGGCACCTTGATTGGCGTCGAGCAGGGGGATGACGACCTGAAGGTGAAAGCCATCTCGGATCTCTCCGGCATGTGCATGTTCAACGTCTCCGGCCCCGGCATGAAGGGCATGGTCGGCATGGCCGGCCGCATCTTCTCCGCCGTCTCCCGCGCCGGGGTCAGTATCGTCCTCATCACCCAGTCATCCTCCGAGTACAGCGTCAGCTTCTGTATCCACAGCTATGACAGCGACAAGACCCGCAAGGTGCTGGAGCGCGAGTTCGAGCTGGAGTTCAAGAACCAGCTGCTGGATCCGCTGGAGATCATGAGCGATCTCGCCATCATCTCCCTGATCGGTGACGGCATGCGCACCAGCAAGGGGATGGCGGCGCGCTTCTTCACCTCGCTGGCGCAGGCCTCCATCAACATCGTCGCCATCGCACAAGGGTCGAGCGAGCGCTCCATCTCCGCCGTGGTGCGGGATCGCAAGGTGGCGGAAGCCATCAAGGCCTGCCACCAGAACTTCTTCGGCAGTCAGCAGTTCATCGACCTCTTCGTGGTCGGTGTCGGCGGCGTCGGCGCGGCCCTGGTGGATCAGATAGCCCGCCAGCAACCCGTGCTGGCCGAGCAGGGCACTGGCCTGCGGGTGGTCGGCATCGCCAACAGCCGTCAGATGGCGGTCAACAAGGATGGGCTGAACCTCGCCAACTGGCGTGAACAGCTGGTGGAGGCCCGTGACAGCTTCAGTCTGGAAGCGGTGCAAAAGCTGGTGGAAGAGAGCCACCTCATCAACCCGGTGATCGTGGATTGCACCTCCTCTGAGGCCGTCGCCGTCCAGTACGCTGACTTCCTGGCCGCCGGTTTCCACGTGGTCACCCCGAACAAGAAGGCCAATACCGGGTCGCTCGATTACTACAAGGCGCTACGTCGCACCGCTCGCCAGACTCGCCGCAAGTTCCTGTACGAGACCAACGTCGGCGCCGGCCTGCCGGTCATCGAGAACCTGCAAAACCTCATCAAGGCCGGCGACAAGCTGCGCGCCTTCGACGGCGTGCTGTCCGGTTCGCTCTCCTTTATCTTCGGCAAGCTGGACGAGGGTATGGCTTTCTCCGAGGCGACCAAGATTGCCCGCGGCAACGGCTTCACCGAGCCGGATCCCCGCGACGATCTCAACGGCATGGATGTGGCGCGCAAGCTGCTGATCTTGGCCCGCGAGGCCGGTATGGCGCTGGAGCTCTCCGATGTCGAGGTAGAGCAGGCACTGCCGCCGGGCTTTGATGTGAGCGACGATGTGGAAGCCTTCATGGCCCGCCTGCCGGAAGCTGACGGCTGGTTCCGCGACCAGTTCGCGGCAGCCCAGAGCGAGGGCAAGGTGCTGCGCTACGTGGGCTCCATCGAGGGTGGCAAGTGCAAGGTCGCCATCAAGGCGGTCGGCGCCGACGAGCCGCTGTTCAAGGTAAAAGACGGGGAGAACGCGCTCGCCTTCTTCTCCACCTACTACCAGCCGATCCCGCTGGTGCTGCGCGGCTATGGCGCCGGTACCGAAGTGACTGCCGCTGGCGTCTTCGCCGACGTGCTGCGCACCCAGAACTGGAAGCAGGAGTTGTAACATGAGTTCAGCGATGAACCCCGATTTTGAACAAGATGCCATGGCGCAGGGCGGCAGCGTGGTCGCCTATGCCCCGGCCTCCAGCGCCAACCTGAGCGTGGGATTCGATGTGTTGGGGGCGGCGCTCGCCCCCGTGGATGGCTCCCTGTTGGGGGATCGCGTCCAGGTGAAGGCGGCTGACGTGCCCTTTGCCCTCTCTTCCGTGGGCCGCTACGCCCACAAGCTGCCGGACGATCCGAAAAAGAACATCCTCCATGACTGCTGGCTCGCCTATGGCGAGGCGCTGGAGAAGCGTGGCCTTGGTCTCAAGCCCCTCGAAATGGTGCTGGAGAAGAACCTGCCGGTGGGCTCGGGCCTGGGCTCCAGCGCCTGCAGCGTGGTGGCGGCACTCGAAGGCCTCAACGCCTTCCACGGCGCGCCGCTCAATGAGCACGACCTGCTGCTGCTGATGGGGGAGATGGAAGGCAAGATCTCCGGCTCGGTCCACTACGACAACGTGGCCCCCTGCTATCTCGGCGGCATGCAGCTGGTGCTGGAAGAGCACGGCGTCATCAGCCAGGGCATTCCGGTGTTCGAGCAGTGGTACTGGGTGGTCTGCTATCCGGGCACAGTCGTCTCCACCGCCGCTGCCCGCGCCATACTGCCGGCTCAGTATCGCCGCCAAGACTGCCTCACCTATGGCCGCCGGCTGGCGGCGTTTGTGCACGCCAGCTACACAGGGCAGGAGGGGCTGGCCGCCAGCGTATTGAAAGACGTGATTGCCGAACCCTACCGCGCGGCGCTGATCGAAGGTTTCAACGAGGTGCGGGCCCAGGCGGCCCAGAACGGGGCGCTGGCCACCGGCATCTCGGGCTCGGGCCCCAGCGTCTTCGTGGTGATGAAGGATCTGGCCCAGGCCGAGCGCATGAAGGATTGGATGGATGCACATTTTGTGCAGAACGAAGATGGATTTGCCCGGGTCTGCAAACTGGACATGGCCGGGGCACGGGTAACAGGAAGCGAGCTATGAATCTTTACAATATCAAGGACAAGAGTGAACAGGTGAGCTTCGCGCAGGCGGTGCGTCAGGGGCTGGGCCGCGATCAGGGGCTCTTCTTCCCCGAGGTGATTGCACCGCTGGCCGATGTGGATGCCCTGCTGGACTTGCCGCTGGCCGAGCGCTCCGCGCGCATCATCAGCCACCTGCTGGGGGACGAGGTGCCTGCGGCCAAGGTGAGCGAGCTGATCGACGCCGCCTTCACCTTCCCGGCGCCCCTGGTGAAATTGAAAGACGGGACTTATGCCCTTGAGCTGTTCCACGGTCCGACCCTGGCGTTCAAGGACTTCGGCGGCCGCTTTATGGCACAGTGTCTGGCTGCGTTCAGAACCAACGACAAGATCACCATACTCACCGCTACCTCCGGTGACACAGGCGCCGCCGTGGCCCACGCCTTCTACGGGCTGGAGGGGATCGAGGTGGTGATCCTCTACCCCAAGGGCAAGATCAGCCCCCTGCAGGAGGCGCTGTTCTGCACCCTGGGCGGCAACATCCACACCATCGCCATCGACGGCGACTTCGACGCCTGTCAGGCGCTGGTGAAAGATGCGTTCGACGACGAGGAGTTGAAAAAGGCTATCGGCCTGAACTCCGCCAACTCCATCAATATCAGCCGCTTGCTGGCTCAGGTCTGCTACTACTTCGAGGCCTTGGCCCAGTTGCCGAAAGTGGATCGCGCCAAGGCGGTCATCAGCGTGCCGTCCGGCAACTTCGGCAACCTGACAGCGGGCCTGATTGCCAAGGCGCTGGGGCTGCCGGTGAAGCGCTTTATCGCCGCCACCAACGCCAACGATACGGTGCCGCGCTACCTCAAATCCGGCCAGTGGGAGCCGCACCAGACGGTCGCGACCCTCTCCAACGCCATGGACGTGAGCCGCCCCAACAACTGGCCTAGGGTAGAGGAGCTGTGCCGCCGCGAAGGCTGGGCGCTGGAAACCCTGGGCTCGGGCATGCGTGACGACGCCCAGACCCGCGATGCGTTGCAGCGCCTGCACCAGCTGGATTACCTGTGCGAGCCCCACGGCGCCATCGCCTGGGATCTGCTGGGCGAACAGCTGGCTGAGGACGAAGTGGGGGTCTTCCTCTGCACCGCTCATCCCGCCAAATTCAAAGAGTCGGTGGACGCGATCCTGGGGTTGGATGTGCCGCTGCCGGGGCCCCTGGCCAAGCACGCCGTGCTGCCGCTGCTGTCCCATAACCTGCCAGCCGAGTTTGCCCGGTTAAGGGCGTTTTTGGTGGGTTAAGTCGCTGAGCTGAGTGATATAACCGATAGAAATAAAAATCCCCCGGTAACGGGGGATTTTTTGTATTGACGTGAATTTAAGTTAGAACGGCTGTTGGTTTCCAACGTTCCGGAGTGGGGATTGAAAGGGAGTATTGGTTGGAATTATAGTGAGTTAAATCGTTAGCCAGTCAAGTCACGACTGGCTAAAAAGGTCGGTGACCTCGATTTTATCTCTGCTAGTAAGCCCAAGCATTCTGCTTGAATAATTCTATTTCCTGCGGCTCAATAACTTCCGTGGCTTCAGCCACAGAAGCCACTAAAATGTTTTTAACATCCATGGCATTTTTTAGTTTATCGCTTGCAATCCATCCACATGCCCACAAGTTAGGGGAATTACCATTTACTATTTGACATATAGGCTCATCACTATCGAAATGAATTCCTACAGCCTTCGGTTGGATTACTCGTTGCAGCCATATTTCAAGATAACCATTATATGGAACACGCTTCATTTTATCTCGAACCTTCTTCCATAACAGAGTCTTATTTTCGATAGATGATAAGGAAATTAGATGACTTAAAATGCCAGCAACTGCTGGAAATGTTGCTGGTGAAAGATTGGCGATGTCAGTTGCAATAGCTACTTGAACTTCGAGATCATCGGGACTTACCGTTTGCTTAGCGATACTGTTATGAAAATCACCCATAAGGCGCCTGAGTGCTCCACTATTTGGATATCGTTGACCGAAAGCATGGAGCCTCATTAACTGTTTTTGAATGGTTTTTGCATTTGTTGTTCCAAGATCTTGGAACTCAATGCCAGCGAGCTTATCAGGTTTGACAGAGCCTTCAACTATATTTCTGGAGGAAATAGTCTTTGATACTCCTAACTTCATTCCTACACTTCTTAATTTATCGCTTACAACCTTAAGAACAGCCTCTGCTCTTTCATCATTATTTGCAAAAATGCGATAGTCATCTCTATAGCGGAGAATTCGTATATCGGAACAATCACCCAGTTCTTCATCTATTAATTTGTCGACATACCCCAGTACGATCTCAGCAATAAAATCCATTAAAACAGAACCCTGAGCAATTCCATTTGTCTGCCCATAACGGCTAGATTGAATATGAAAATCTATTTTATTCCCGAGTAATTTTTTATTATTCTTGTTCTTTTTTGCTTCTTCAAGACCATGAATGGCCCAAGCAATGCTATGTGTGTACAACGAGCCATAGCAATCGGTGACATCAGTATGAAGAAGATGGCTAAATTCCAAAGAGTAAATTAAAGATCGTTGCTCAACGGCTTGCCACCAGCTCTTTATCTGAGTCGCAACGTCGGTCTGTTGGTCAACTGACATTACTGGTGCGCTGCAACAATCGACAATACCATCCTCAAATTCAGCAACACGGGACTGTATTAATTTCCAGTTATTTTCCTCACAAATAACGTTTACTAGCGAGACGTAGATTACTGGATGCATGAGCTCATAGGGCCGCCAAGCAAATCTACCATCTTTATTTGCAATGAAGTTGTAATTCACATCCGGATATTCAGCCGGATTACTAGCCTTGTATTGAGAGAAATTATTACCGCAGAGTACATCTGAAACTGCAGTTAATATTGGCTCAAAACTAATGTAGTTCGGCATGTCTCCATTAAAATAACTACTTCCTTTCAAGAAATGGCTTCTTGCTTCTTTATTAGACAGATCGATTATGCGTTTCATTCCCTTGAGACCTTTTCAATTATGCCAAATATTTTAAGAGAGCATATTCATTTAATGAATACTATATGTTAGATTTAAGTTTTACATGTATGTGGGAATGTTCCCCGCTAGAGTCATTCACTTCTTTTACCTCAATATATTTTTGTGACTTAACTAGCTCTCCAAGCTTATCAAAGCCAAAATTTCTTGCGTCGAATGATGGATGGTTTTGAGATATATATACACCAACACTAGCTAGCCTTGCCCATCCATCGTCTCTAATTTTTGCTTTAATAGCTTGAATCAATATGTCGGGCACCTTTATTCCATCTCCAACATTAACAATATTGTCAGGTGTTTTATCTAAAGGTCTTTGAGAGCTTAATATTTCTGTGTATATGAACTTATCACAGGCAGATACAAATGCACTTGGCGTCTTTTTTTCACCAAAGCCATAAACAGTTAAGCCTGATTCTCTAATGCGTGTAGCTAAACGGGTGAAGTCACTATCAGAAGATATTATGCAAAAGCCATCAAAGTTTTTTGTATGAAGCAGATCCATTGCTTCTATAATTAGTGAGGAATCAGTGGAGTTTTTCCCGCTCGTATAACTAAACTGTTGGATAGGCTGTATTGCATGCTTATGTAAATGTTCCTTCCATCCTTTTAAATTTGTAGTGGTCCAATCACCATATGCACGCTTTACACTCGCAACACCATATTTCGCTATTTCCGCAAGTAATTCTTTTATTAACGATGAAGTTGCATTGTCTGCATCTATTAAAACGGCTAGTTTTTTATTTTCTGATATACCCAAAGTTTTAATCCTATGTTTATTAATTTTGTATTTACTGGGCTCAATATGTCCTATTGAACCGTGAACCGTGAACCGTGAACCGTGAACCGTGAACCGTGAACCGTGAACCGTGAACCGGATGGTGCTGTAGGCGCCGAATGACCAGCATATCCTCAAGCCTCATACGCAAACTAGTCAAAAAGTGACGTAACTATCAGGAATATCTGCGTTTTATGCGCTGGCTCAATAAATGAAGTTCAAATTGGGACACCCACCTTTTTGACAATGAAGTTCAAATTGGGACACCCACCTTTTTGACAGCGGCGCAGTGCTGTACTTGGCTTGAGATGAGAGGTCACTGTCGAGGGGTGAGCCATGACCATTGCCCGTTCACGTCAGATCAGCTTGCAGGATACGCCTTATTACCATGTGGTCAGCCGCTGTGTGCGGCGGGCTTTTCTGTGTGGGGAAGATGTTCATTCTGGCCAGAGTTACGAGCATCGGCGCCAGTGGGTAGTCGACAAGCTGGGCCAGCTGTCGCGTCTGTTTGCCATCAGCGTCTGCGCCTATGCGGTGATGAGTAACCATTATCATCTGGTGCTCAAAGTGGAACCCGATACAGCTGCCAGCTGGAGCGAGCGGGAGGTGGCCGAGCGCTGGGCTGCCCTGTTTCAATGGCCGCTGCAGGTACGGCGCTGGTACCAGGGGGAATCCCTGATTGAGCCCGAGCTGGTTGTAGTGCAGCAGCTGATAGGGGAGTGGCGCGAGCGGCTTCACTCCATCAGCTGGTTTGTGCGGCTGCTCAATGAAACCCTGGCACGGCAGGCCAATCGGGAAGATGGCTGCAAGGGCCATTTTTGGGAAGGGCGCTTCAAAAGCCAGGCTTTGCTGACCGAGTCGGCCCTGCTCGCCTGCATGGCGTATGTGGACCTCAACCCGATACGGGCTGGATTGACCGACCGACCCGAGCAGAGCGATTACACCAGTATCAAACAGCGTCTCGAGAAAGATCCCGGCACCGATGTTTTGCCACCACTATTGCTGCCGTTTGCCAGTAAGTGCGAACCTGACGGCCTGCCCTATGCCTTTTCTGACTATCTGATGCTGGTTGACTGGACCGGCCGTGCAATTCGGACCGACAAGCGGGGTTATATTCCGGCCCGCCTGGCCCCAATTTTGGTGCGGTTGGGCCTAGATGGTGCTCGATGGCTGAAGCAGGTGATGCTGTTTAGGCGACAAGGGCTCAGAGTTGTGGGAGACAAGGCACATTGTCGGCAGTTCGCCCGCCACTGTGGTCAACAACGATGTCATCAGCCACCTTACTAATCCGTTAGCCCCTGTCTTCTCCCCGTTCTGGCATATGTGCCGGTGTCAGGCATTGCCATGTTTGTACAAGTGATCTGTCAGGTAAAAACCACTCGCGTGTCCAATTTTTACTGTTTTCTTGGAGTCAGTATTCATGATTGCAGAGATAGCCAGCCGAGCGGTGACTGGCTCAGAAAGCTGGGCAGAAAGGTGGGTGTCCTAGATATTTTCGATGACGAGGAGTTGAAACAGGCGATTGGCCTGAACTCCGCCAACTCCATCAACATCAGCCGCTTGCTGGCTCAGGTCTGCTACTACTTCGAGGCCTTGGCCCAGTTGCCGAAAGTGGATCGCGCCAAGGCGGTCATCAGCGTGCCGTCCGGCAACTTTGGCAACCTGACCGCGGGCCTGATTGCCAAGGCGCTGGGGCTGCCGGTGAAGCGCTTTATCGCCGCCACCAACGCCAACGATACGGTGCCGCGCTACCTCAAATCCGGCCAGTGGGAGCCGCACCAGACGGTCGCAACCCTCTCCAACGCCATGGACGTGAGCCGCCCCAACAACTGGCCACGGGTCGAAGAGCTGTGCCGCCGCAACGGCTGGGCGTTGGAAACCTTAGGGTCAGGTATGCGTGACGACGCCCAGACCCGCGATGCGCTCAAACGTCTGCACCAGCTGGATTACCTGTGCGAGCCCCACGGCGCCATCGCCTGGGATCTGCTGAACGAGCAGCTAGGCGAGGACGAAGTAGGGGTGTTCCTCTGCACCGCCCATCCCGCCAAGTTCAAGGAGTCGGTGGACGAGATCCTGGGCCTCGATGTGCCGCTGCCGGGCCCGCTCGCCAAGCACGCCGTGCTGCCGCTGTTGTCCCACAACCTGCCGGCGGAGTTTGCTCGCCTAAGGGCCTTCCTGCTCGGTTAAGTTGATTGCCAATCCCCCGAGCTCGGGGGATTTTTCTATCCGTTGTTTTCTATCCGTGACAGGGCGGGTAAGCCGCCCCATAAGGAGTGAAGATGAGTCAGCATCCCCTACGTGCTCTTATCGAAACCTGCGACGCAGCCATCTCCCGGCGCGATTTCGACGCCCTGATGGCCTTCTACGCCGAGGACGCCGCCCTGGTGGTCAAGCCCGGCATGGTGGTGCGCGGCATTCCCGCCATCCGCCGCGCCTTCACTGCCATCTCGGATTACTTTCAGGGGCAGCTCAAGGTGGAGCAGGGCGCCATGGAGGTGATCGAGGGGGCCGACAATGCGCTGGTGATCATGGAGACCCGGCTCGATTACCCGGATGGTCAGGGGGGCCTGACTGATGAAACCCGCCGCGCCACCTATGTGTTTCGCAAAGAGGCCGATGGGCAGTGACGCTGCACCATAGATAGCGCCTACGGGACCTCGTTGTTGGATGTAATCCTATAAGTTACAGCATCCTGCTGATGGCGATGGTCCAACAGCCCGAGTTGCGGTTGCTAGATGAGCTGGACAGCCACCAGGATAACGCCTCTCGCCAGTTGCTCACACAGGTGCTGGCTGATTACCCGGACACATTGCTGCTGCTCTCCCACGATCCCGAGTTTGTTACGGGAGTGGGGATTGGGCGGGAATATACCCTGGGTAGGGAAACTGGGGAATCGATAGTTTAGAAAATTAAGTGCCCGAAATTTTTCCCTAATATTCTGGATTATCCCCCCATATGGTTACGAAAAAATAGCTATTGGTTGACATATAAAGCATGGGTGAATACTATCCATGCAAAATGAAAATGATTATCATTTGCTGGGTCGTATGATTATGAATATACTTAGATTCATCCTTATTTTTTTATTTTCAATCAGTGTTCATGCTTTTCCATTGACGGAGGAACAGCGTGCAAAACTACATCATGAGATAAGGATAAGCCCTATCAAAATAGCAATAGATCCTTTGCGATGTGGTTGGGTGGGGAAACCATACTTTATTTTGAAAGCTGGTAGTAAACGCTGTAAAATTTTTAACAGGCCACAAAATGATCATGTTCAGCCTGAAGTATATACACTGGTAAATATGACATCGGAGACTATAAAATTCGCATCTATTGCTGGCGCTGCATATTTAGAACCCAATGATATGACAGTATCATATGGCCGTTTTATTTTAGATTCAGAGCGTGACCATGCAGTTTACAATATTTTTCCTAAGCTCAAGGAAAAGTTAATTTTGATTGGAGAAACATCATTTAAAGATGGTGATAGAGTAGCATATGAGGATAATAAAAACTTAACACTATCATACTTCCATGATGCTGTTAGGAGAAAAGAGTTGATGTATATAGAACCGAGTGGCATGCATCCTTCTGGGTATAGTAATGCATATGGTTATATTATTAGAGGCGCTGGCATGGTATTTGTTGCTGCTGCACAAGGAGCTTCGCTAGCAGCATTTGGGGCAATTGCAGAGTCGTATGCCTTTGGAGAAGATTTGGACATGTATAAACTATCCGTTTTAGCTACAGGAGGAGCTGCTGCCGGTGTAGTTGAAAAGTTCACAAATAACCCTAAGCTTGCCGCTGCTATTGGTGCCTCTGTTGTCGGTGGATGTGCATCTTGCCATCTAAAAAGTAATGAATGGCCAGAGTAGTATATTCTCCTATGGTCTTTCTATATTTTATGGTGGAGTGAGAATTGCTGGTTGCGCTATTTATTTTTGCTATTTACCTTGTCGTGAGCTGTATACTGAAATTTGTGTGTGTTCATCTTTTTAAAATGATGATGACAAGACAGTTGCAAGTGTATATATTTTACTTTTCAATCATTACTGGCTTTATTCTTGGGCTTCGAGTAGAGGCGTTCGTATGTTGTTTAGTGGGGGCTGGATAGTAATAGTTTCTGGGATAAATTGGGTCACCCACCTTTTTGGCAGCGGCGTAACCCTGTACTTGGCTTGAGATGAGAGGTCACTGTCGAGGGGTGAGCCATGACCATTGCCCGTTTACGTCAGATCAGCTTGCAGGATACGCCTTACTACCATGTGGTCAGCCGCTGTGTGCGGCGTGCTTTCCTGTGTGGGGAAGATGTTCATTCTGGCCAGAGTTACGAGCACAGGCGCCAGTGGGTGGTTGACAAGCTGGGCCAGCTGTCGCGTCTGTTCGCCATCAGCGTCTGCGCCTATGCGGTGATGAGCAACCACTACCATCTGGTGCTCAAGGTGGAACCCGATACAGCTGCCAGCTGGAGCGAGCGGGAGGTGGCCGAGCGCTGGGCTGCCCTGTTTCAATGGCCGCTGCAGGTACGGCGCTGGTACCAGGGGGAATCCCTGATTGAGCCCGAGCTGGTTGTGGTGCAGCAGCTGATAGGGGAGTGGCGCGAGCGGCTTCACTCCATTAGCTGGTTTGTGCGGCTGCTCAATGAAACCCTGGCACGGCAGGCCAATCGGGAAGATGGCTGCAAGGGCCATTTCTGGGAAGGGCGCTTCAAAAGCCAGGCTTTGCTGACCGAGTCGGCCCTGCTCGCCTGCATGGCGTATGTGGACCTCAACCCGATACGGGCTGGATTGGCTGACCGGCCCGAGCAGAGCGATTACACCAGTATCAAACAGCGTCTCGAGAAAGATCCCGGCACCGATGTTTTGCCACCACTATTGCTGCCGTTTGCCAGTAAGTGCGAACCTGACGGCCTGCCCTATGCCTTTTCTGACTATCTGATGCTGGTTGACTGGACCGGCCGTGCAATTCGGACCGACAAGCGGGGTTATATTCCGGTCCGCCTGGCCCCAATCTTGGTGCGGTTGAACCTGGATGGTACCCGATGGCTGAAACAGGTGACCCTGTTTCGGCGACAAGGGCTCAGAGTTGTGGGAGACAAGGCGCATTGTCGGCAGTTCGCCCACCACTGTGGTCAACAACGATGTCACCAGCCACCGTACTAATCCGCTAGACCCTGTCTTCTCCTCGTTCTGGCCTATGTTCCGGTGTCAGGCATTGCCACGTTTGTACAAGTGATCTGTCAGGCAAAAACTGCTCGTTTGCCCGATTTTTACTGTTTTCTTGGAGTCAGTATTCATGATTGCAGAGATAGCCAGCCGAGCAGTGGCTGGCTCAGAAAGGTGGGTGTCCTAGATATTGGTTCTTAATTATTTATTTCCACGGATATTTTCTCAATGAATGACAGTGATTGCGCTTCATTTTTTATGAGGAATTGTAATGTGCTAATGATCATTGCAACTCCTTTATCAATCTCTTTGGAAATTTCCCAGTAATAACTTTCGACTGCTTCAAAACCCGCATCGGTTTCATGATACCTTGGACGGAACAAAGGAAAGTCACCATGTGTGATATCACTACGGAAATCGTAAAAATCATGTATTAATTTTTTGTTGTTCTTGGGCAACTCACCTAACACTAAAGGCATTTTTCTGTTTAGTCCACGAACTTTAGGCTCTCCCTTACTTAAGTAAAAATGTTCAATCACTTGAGATAGCTGTAATACATCTGTGGACTCAATATCTCCCTTGTAAGATTGGTGCAGTAACACCGCGCTAGATTTAGTAATAGCGTTATCTGCAAGAATAAAGTGTAGAGGGCTGAATTTTTCAAACCAATGCCATGCTTTTTCTATAGAAATAGGCTGAATTAATGGCCAGTTATGAAGTGAAGAGTATCTCCAACCACTTTCCATGCTATCACAATGAAGAGCTGATAAATTGTTACCAACTTGAATGCTGCCAAAACTACAGCCTCCACGCACAGATACATTCAATACTAAAAAAACCTGTTCTAGTACGTTTCTAACAAACCTATATTCGCACCAACCTTCATCATCGAAGTTTTTGTTTATCGAAACATGCAATAATGCGCTAAAAGGGTGTTCGTGAATCCAATCTATTTTTTCAGTCGATATTTTTCTAAAAAATTCATCACAATTTTCAGGTTTAGTCCAATATAGCTTTTCTCGTACTTCGCTTGAGTCTATTGAAATGTGGACTTTCTTCTCTGGCGCTATTTTTATTTCATAGTTAGTCAGAATGGTATCCAACTCATTCCAGCCATATATCACATCATCATGATTTACTTCCGCACTGTTTGGAGTGACATTTCCACATCGAATGCTTAATTTCTTCAAGCTAATCTCCAAGTGCTTTTTGAATGTTATCAATAGATTGTTGACAATGAAAATATCTCGTAAGTTGGGCTGCCGGTTTTGTCGGTTGATGTCGAACGAAATAAAGCCCCCAGAAATCTGGGACACCAACCTTTCTGGGGACATAACGCCACCAAATTCCACGCTACCGCCCATGGATTACAGCTTCCAATATGCTCCATTAACCTGCGTGGGCTGCTGTCCATCACAGCAATAGGCATCGGATGGCTATCATAAGCCTCGTCGATCTGGATGTGCCAGTCAGAAGATGACGTAACTATCGGAAAATTCACGTTTTATGCGCCAGCTCAAAAAATAGCAGCGGCACGATACAGGATTCCCATGGCCCTTGATTTTATTGGGGTTGGCGAGCATCGCGGAGAAGGGGGGTCTGGCTTGCTGTTGAGGCGGAGCTGGCCGGGGAGAATCCCGCTTAGCCAATCGGCGCTATAGTGCGGCTATGGTGCCCTGTGCTCCGTGTCCCTGGCTGGCAAGGCGGGGGATCTGCGGCAACAATCAGCTGTTGCAATAACAGCTATTTGCAAACCATCACCATGCCAACACATCACAATAAGGACGTCATATGAAGCGTATTGCCATCCTGTTCGGCCTGCTTTGCGGCAGCGTGCTGCTGGCCAATCCGGTCTTTGCCAACGACGCTGCCCAGTTGCAGTGCGAGGCTCAGGCCGCGGCCAAAAAACTGGCGGGCGCCGCCAAGACCAGCTTTGTTGGCAAGTGCGTGAAAGATGCCGCCGGCGCTGCGAGCGGCGAGTGCGAGAAAGCCGCAGCCGACAAGAAGCTGGCCGGTGCGGCCAAGAACAGCTTTATCCAGAAGTGCGTGAAGACGGGCGCGGCGATGGATCCGGCGGCCAAGTGCGAGAAGGCGGCGGCGGACAAGAAGCTGGCCGGCGCGGCCAAGAACAGCTTTGTCCAGAAGTGCGTGAAGGATAGTGCCGTCAAGTAAGGGGTTTTCTTGTCCGGTGTGTTTGCGGGGGGCCTGATGGCCCCCCGCGCTTTTTGGGGCGGGCGCAGGGGAGTTATCGCTGAGCGGGTGATGGGGCGCTGGCCGCAAGGGCAGAGCTGATTAAGGGCTGTTGAGCGGCGGCGAAGGGGGGACAAGCGGGGGCGGCCTTGGAGAAGTTGCCGGAACTGGGATCTCGATCGGCGCAACAGGACTTTTGTCCTGCAAGGGGAGGCCAGGCGGGGGCTAGGATGCGCTCATCTACAGGAGTCAAACTGGAGCACAACAACAATGACAGCTCATATCAATGCCACCCCGGGCGATTTCGCCGAGACCGTCATCATGCCGGGGGACCCGCTGCGGGCCCGCTATATCGCCGAGACCTTTCTGACCGATGCGCGCGAGGTGACCAATGTGCGCAATATGCTGGGCTACACCGGCTACTACAACGGTCAGCGTATCTCTGTGATGGGCCACGGCATGGGGATCCCCTCCATGGTGCTCTACGCCCACGAGCTGGTGAACGACTTCGGGGTCAAGCGGATCATCCGTATCGGCAGTCTGGGGGCGACCCAGCGCCACGTGCAGATGCGTGACGTGATCCTGGCGCAGGCGGCGGGCACCGACTCCCCGACCAACGCCAAGCGCAGCGCCGGCTACCAGATGGCCACCTCGGCCGACTTCGCCCTGCTGCACAAGGCGTTCTCCCTGGCGCAGGAGAAGGCCATTCCGGTCAAGGTGGGCAATATCTTCACCGGCGATCTCTATTACGATCCGGACGAAAACCTGATCCCGGCGCTGGAAAAGTTCGGCGTGCTCGGCATCGACATGGAGGTGGCTGGTCTCTACGGGCTGGCCCATCAGCAGGGGATCGAGGCGCTCGCCATCCTGACGGTCTCCGACCACTGCCTGACCGGTGAAGAGACCACGGCCGAGGAGCGGCAACTCTCCTTCAACCAGATGATCGAGCTGGCGCTGCACACAGCGCTGTAGCGCTGCCACCCCGCTGTACCTTGCACGCACCCTGTACCTTATGAGAGATCCAATATGAACAATAAGCTCTCCCTCACTGCCATCAGCTTCCTGGCCAACTTCGTGATGGCCGGTTTTGCGACCCAGTTCGGCATGCTGATTGAACCCATCGCCGCCAAGTTCGGCGCCGACGTCAATCAGGTGGCCTCCATCTTCTCCCTGCTCAACGGCGGGGCGCTGGCGGGCACCATAGCGGCCTTCTTCCTCATCGAGAAGGTGGGTCTCAAGCGGATGACGCTGCTCTGCTACGGGCTGATCGCGCTGGCGGCGGCATCGCTCCATCTGACCGGCTCGCTCTTTGTGGTGATGGCGGCCATGACGGTGATTGGTCTGTGTGGCGGGGTGGGGCTCTGCATTGCGGGGACCCTGGTGGTGAGCGTCTGGAAGGCGCGGATGCAAAGCACCATGCTGGTGGTGCAGGATGCCACCTTCAACGTGGCCGGGGTGGTCTTTCCACTCATCACCACCTACACCCTGACCCACGCCATGGCGTGGAGCTGGAGCTATCTGGCGGTGGGCGTGGTGGCGCTGGCGACCATGCTGGTGGCGGTGCTGACGAACTTCAGGGCCTGCGAGGCGGGCGGCGAGAGTGCCGGCAACGAACAATCGGAGTGGAACCTCGGCATCATCAGCGGCGGGCTGGGGCTCTTTCTCGGCATGTTGGCGCTCTACACCTTCCTCACATGGGCGCCCATGTTCGTGAAGAACAAGTTCGGCATCCCCTTCGAGGAGGCTGGCAACATCATTACCCAGTACTGGACGGCGGCCCTGCTCGGCGCCCTGGTGTCGACCGCCATCGTGACCCGCATTCCGATCCGCACCTTCCTCTTGGTGATCATCACCCTGGCGATGGGGATGACGACCTTGATCGTTACCACCGACAACCTGAGCCAGCTGCCTTACCTCACCTATGGTTACGGCTTTGTCTGCGCGGCGCTCTACAACGCCTTTATCGCCTACGGGGTGTCGTTTGTACGGCAGGCATCGAGCAAGAACGTCTCCTATATCCTCATCAGCGGCAGCGCGGGGGCCATGTTCAGCCCGGCCATCAGCGCCCTGTTGGAACAGGAGATCGGCTTGCAGGCGGTGATGTACGCCATCCCGCTGATCTACGGCCTGATCCTCGCCATGCTGGTGGCCTCGCTGCGGATGGCCCGGCCCCAGCCCTGTCTGGCCTGAGTTGGGGAGTGAATAACAAGAGGGGCGGTATCGACCGCCCCTTTTTTATTTTGTGTTGGGCTGGGTGGTTATGGCTGTTCCAGAAATCCCTTGAGCCCCGCCAGATCGCATATCTGCAATCCCTCTTCGCCGCGCGCCACCAATCCCTTGTCCATCAGCTCCTTCACTGCCCGCCGGTAGACGCGGTCAGTGGTGCCGAAGCGCTCCGCCTCCTGATACCCCTTGCGAAAGCCGCTCACCGGATTGTCGTGGCAGTGGCTGTGGTAGAGATCGAGGGCAATGTTGTAGCTGATGGGGTAGAGCATGCGGCAGGTGAAAATATCCACAGTGTCCTGATAGTCGATGGCAATGGCCGTGGCGAAGAAAAGCGCCACTTTGGGGTGGGCAACCAGCGCCTGCTCCAGCTGTTCGCCGTCGATGCGGGCCACTTCGAGCGGCTCCTCGGCCATGATGTCGAGTTGGCAGCGATAGCCGGTGAAGAACTCCATCTCGCCAAACAGCTGGTTGTCGCACTCCAAAGTGCCGAGCTGAAAGCGGCGACCATTCATGGCGGTGTGGCCCATGGCGATGCAGCCGCTCTTCACCAGCACCAGATCCCGCAACGGCTCCCCCTGGCGCATCAGGGGCTCCCCCTCGGAAATAAGGCGCCGCTCCGTGATGCAGGATTCGACCACCTGTTTGATCAGATCGTGGCTGGCCTGCCAGTGGGGCTGAAAGCGGCCCTTGAGAAGGGGTTTGAGTTGCATGAAGTGCGCGCGCCTGCTGAAAACAAGCGGCTATTACAGCACGTTAGCCAGGCCCGATTCCAGCGCTGCCAAACAGACCCGGCCCCTGCTCAACGAGATAAGCCTATTCACTGCTGTTGTCGACGACGACTCTGGCGCGTCCCGCCTCCTTGGCCTGGTAGAGCTGGCGATCTGCGGCCTCAAGCAACTGCTGTGGCGAACTTGCCAGAGTGGGTATGCGGGTGACAACGCCAAGGGAGATGGTGACCACCTTGGCTACGTCCGAGGCGAGGTGCTCGATGGCCAGCTCGCGCACGGCGGCGCACATGCTTTCGGCGATATGGACTGCACTGGTCAAGGGGGTGTTGGGCAGTATGCAGGCAAACTCCTCGCCGCCGTAGCGAGCCACCAGATCGTGTGGTCTGCCCACCCGTTCGGCCAGTACTGATGCGATAGCTTGCAGACATTGATCTCCGGCCTGATGGCCATAGTGGTCGTTGTAGCGTTTGAAATAATCGACATCGAGCATGATGAGGGAGAGTGGCGTGCGGTCACGACAACCCTGGCGCCACAGCAGCGCTAGACCATCATCGAACCGGCGCCGGTTTGGTATACCGGTGAGGCCGTCCAGCATGGCGAGATTGCGTAGCAAGTCCCCCTGCATTTTCAGGGTCAGGTGGGCCTTGACTCTGGCCCTGACGATGTTGGGGCTGATGGGCTTGCTGATGAAATCAACTGCACCGAGTGCCAGACCATACTCCTCATCGGTCTCTTCCTGCTGGGCCGTGATGAAAATAATGGGAATGCTCTGGGTATCGGGATCCTCCTTGAGTCGCAGGCAGACTTCGTGACCGTTCAGACCTGCCATGATGACATCCAGCAGTATGAGGTCTGGCATCAGGTTGTGACAAAGCGCGATGGCCTGTTCCCCGCTGGTTGCCATGAAGACGTCGCACTCTTCGCGAAAGAGTTGGTGCAGTAACCGTATGTTGATCGCCTGATCATCAACAATCAGCAACTTGGGGCGGCGGGTGATGGGCAGGTTCCAGGGCATCAGTGCGGGCTCCGTGGCTGAAGATTCAACAGTGTGTGCCCTAGGGTGAGGGCAGCGGTGAAGTCCAGATTGTCGATCAGGGTGGCGAAATGACTGAATGTGGTGCCCAGATGCGGTGGCGTCTTGCGCCCGAGCGCGTCAGCCAACTCGACAGCCTCCAGATTGCCACTCTCCAGCAAGCCCATGATCTCCTGCATGGCAGCCTGCCACTCGGCGAGTGGCAGGGCATCAGCCTGTGTCTGGAGGGGGCGCATCAGCGGGGAGGTGAAGGTCCGATTCAGCCGTTCGGTGCTGAGCCAGGCGGTCTCTTGCAACTGAATGAACCAACTTTCGTCGTTCAAGATCTGCCTGGCCTGCTGCTCGTCTGCGTGCAGCAGGGTTTGCTCCCGTTCTTTGGCCTGGGCAGCCAGTCTGCTGGCCCCCATGGTACTGGCGCTGCCCTTGATGGCATGCAGTGTGGCGCAAACCTCTTTGACTTGTCCGGTCGTAATGGCCTGGTTCAAGGCGACCAGCTGTTCCGCCAGGTCCGGACCGAACAGGCTCAGGATCCGGTGCAGCAGTTCGATATCGTCATCGAAGCGCTGGCGTATGATGGACTCGGCCTCTAACAGGGCCTCACCCGTATCGGGTGTCTCTACCAAGGTCGGGGCCTGTGTGGCGGTCGCTACCCTGCCGGTTTGTACCAGCAAGGTCGAGACCAGCGGTTCCAGGGCGATGGGTTTACCCACGTGTTCATTCATGCCGGCGGCCAGGCAGAGTTGGCGATCCGTTTCCGATACATTGGCGGTCATGGCGATGATGGGCAGATTGGCAAACTGTGGATGGGCACGGATCTGACGTGTCGCTTCCAGTCCGTCGATATCCGGCATTTGCATATCGATCAGCACGGCGTCAAAAGCAGGGTTTTGCTGCAATACCATGGTCACGCCATCCCGCCCGCACTCGGCAAGTTGTACCCGGGCACCCTCGCAGCCAAGCAGCTCGAAGGCAACCTGGCGATTGAGAATATTGTCTTCCACCACCAGCAAGTGAAGGCCGCTCAGCCGCCGGGTATGCTGCATTGGCCCGCTTGGGGTGGTGTCGCGCCCATGGATCGCCTGATAAATGGTGTCTGCCAGCTGTTTTGGCGTCACCGGTTTGGTCAGCAGGCTGGTGAAGGGGGTAGTACCTGACTGGTGAGACTCGGTAAGTATCTCGTGGCCATAGGCGGTGATCATGATGATCTTGGGCGCAGGATGTAACGCTGCCTGCAGTTGGATCCGTGCGGCGGCGCTCAGTCCATCCATGTCCGGCATGCGCCAATCCATCAGGACAATGTCAAAGGGATGTCCCTGATCGTGAGCCTCGCTGACCCGCCGTATCGCATCTTCACCGGAGTGAACACACTCTGCCTGCCACCCCAATAACGACAGAGTGCGTTGCAGCAGCTCTGTTGCCATCTCACTGTCATCGGCAACCAGGATCTTCAACGAGGGGTCCAGACCGTGGCAGGCCTCTTTGATTGACTGGGATTCGGCCTGTGCCAGTGTGATGTCAAACCAGAAGTGACTGCCACGCCCCGGCTCGCTTTCGACCCGCAGCTCCCCCCCCATCAGGGTGATGAGGCGCTTGCAGATAACCAGCCCCAGTCCGGATCCGCCAAAACGGCGGCTGGTAGATGTCTCGGCCTGGGTGAAGCTTTCAAAGATGCGTTCCAGCTGGTGGGGGCTGATCCCGATGCCACTGTCGGTCACTGCCATGCGCAGGGTCACAGCCTGCTCATGATGGGCCAGCAGCGCTACTTTGATGATCACATGCCCCTTGAGGGTGAACTTGAGGGCATTGCCCGCCAAGTTGGTCAGGACCTGTTGCAACCGCATGCTGTCACCAATGAGGTGATTGGGCAGGCGGGGGTCGATATCAAACATGACGTCGATCTGCTTCTGACTTTGGTTGCCATCCAACACTATGGCCAGATCACGCATCAGGCTTTCGATGTCAAAGGCATGCAAATCGAGCTGCAACTTGCTGGCCTCGATCTTCGAGTAGTCGAGAATGTCGTTAAGTAGGCCCAGCAGGGATTTGGCTGCCGAGTGTGCCTTGACCACATAATCAAGTTGGCGAGAGGTCAGGTCTGTGTATTGGATCAGTTGCAACATACCCAGCACGGCATTGAGCGGAGTGCGTATCTCATGACTCATGTTGGCCAGGAAAGAAGACTTGGTCTGACTGGCCGCATCGGCCTGCTCCTTGGCATAGAGCAGGCGTGACTCCAACTCGGTCTGGGCCGTAATATCTCGGTTGAAACCTATGACGCGAAGGGCCTTGCCCGTGCTGTCTCTCTCCACCTTTGCGCCAGCTTGTATCACACGCTGTTCACCACTGGATAATGTTACCCTGAACACGGGGTCATAAACCCCGGTCCCGGCCACGGCCCGTTGCAGGCTGTCGGTAGTGGCCGCCACATCGTCCGGATGTACCCGGCTCGCCCAGTGCTGATAATCGAGCCCCTCATTTCTGAGTGCCAACGGCAGGTCATAGATCTCGAACATGCGGTCGCTCCAGATCAGGGCGTTGGTCTCAAGATTCCAGGACCAGATCCCCAGTTCGGCCACTTCTGCAGCCATTTGCAACTGATCACGGGTCGACAGGATCTCCTTGCGTTGTGCCAACTGCTGGGTCATGTCGGTGATGATGCAGACGAACATGGTGGAACCCGCGGCTTGCATCATCCCAATTGACATTTGCAGGGGGAACTCGGAACCATCATGCCGCAGACCAATAAACTCCTTGCTCATGATGCTGGCCAGATTGATCTGAGTGAATGAATGAAAAAATGGGACATCTGTCTCGGCGTTATCCGTTGCTTTCAACAAGTCTTCAATCCGCTTGCCCTGGGCTTCTTGTGACTGATAGCCGAAGGTGCTCTGTCCGGCTGGGTTGAGGGACTGAATGATGCCCTCTTGATCTATGGTCATGATGGGGTTGACCGCCGTATCCAGGATGGCTCTAGTGATTTCAAGGCTCTCTGCCAGCTTTTTCTCGGCCGCCTTGCTCTGGGTTATATCCAGCCCTATGCCCAGATAGCCACGGCTTTCGCCCTGTGCATCGCGGATGGCCGTGATCACCAGGGTTACGGGGAAACGTGTGCCATTCTTGCGCACATAGGTCCATTCCCGGCTCTCGGCCCCATCCCGCTCAGGTTTATAGATGAACACCTGGAAGCCGCCGATTTGCTGGCCATACTCACTGCTCAGTTCGGTACCGCGTGCCATCACCTCATCACGAACGTGAAAAATGCCCGGTGTCTGCGTACCGACGACCTCGTCGGCACGGTAGCCAAGGAGTCTTTCTGCCCCTTCATTGAATAGTGTGATGGTGCCCTCAAGGTCGGTCGCTATGATGGAGATGGCAGAGGCTGAACGCAGCACATTGCTCAATAACACATTGATCTTGCTCAGTTCAGCCGTACGCTCCGCGACCTGATTCTCCAGATTGGCATTGAGCACCAGTATTTGCTCCTCTGCCTTCTTCTGCGCCGTGATGTCCCTGATGGTTTCCGAGATACCGACTATCTTGCCCCGGTTGTCATAAATAGGGGAGATGGAGATGGACAGATCCAGCATGTGTCCGTCTTTGTGCTGACGGCGGGTGTGGAAGCTGGGGATCTTTTGCCCCTGCCCAACGCTTGCCAGAAGGGCTTTCTCGTTGGCGTCATCATCACTGGTACCGAACAGTTCAGCACTGCTGTGCTCTAGGGCCTCCTCGGCCGAGTAACCAAACAGATCTTCTGCCCCCTTGTTCCAGCTCACGAGGATGCCATTCAGTGTCTTGGCGATGATGCCATCGCTGGCGCTGGCAACAATGGCTGCCAACTTGGCCTGGTTTTCAATGACCCTGAGGCGCTGTTGCTGACCAATAGCCCGCATGCGGAAGACCAGCATGGTCAGCAGGGTGATGATGCCGCCGGTGAACAATATGATTAACGGTGAGGTCTGCTGGAGTCGGGTCAGATAGAGGGGGTGAGCATTGAGGGAAATCAGCCAGAGGCGGCCATAAATGTTCCGCTCGGTGGTGTGTGTCATGACGATATGATGAGGATTGTTTGATTCTTGGGTGAGGGCGCTGGTGTAGAAGGGCTTTGCCTGTTGCGTTGCAGTGATATCACTGAGGCTGATGTGAAAGGTGTCGCTTTCCAGATGCAAGGCGCCTAGCACCTCCTCTGTCAGTAGAGGGGCGTAACTCCAGCCAAACCCTGCTTTTTCCCGCTCATTGCTGGTGGCGGGTGTGGTCACGGTGCGATAGATAGGCATCATGATCAGAAAGGACTGCAATGGCTTGCCCGTGGCTTGAATCAAGGTAATAGGGGCGGTCAGTCTGACTTCACCACTGCGAATGGCAGAGAGTGCGGCCTCGCGACGTGACGTTTCGGAGGCAATGTCCAGTCCGATTGCCGCCTGATTACGGGATTCCGGCTCTATGTATTGGATGATGAAATGCTCACCGTGATAGGCCGACAGCTGTTGAATGGTGAAACCTGGCCGCCCATCCTTCTGGACGTAGTTGATGAAGTTATCGAGGTCGGCATTGCTGACCCGTCTGATAAACCCGAAGCCGCGAGCGCCGGGAAATTCTTTGTCCACGTCTCGGGTCAGGCTATAGCGAACGAAGTCCTGATGACTGAAGTCATGTTCGCCAGCGGTTAAAATCGCACCACGTACCCCCCTCAGCCCATATTGATAAAGCTCTATCCGGGTCTTTATGGTGTCAGCGATGTCTTCCGTGGTGGCGGCGATGGCCACCTGAGCCTGCTTGTCATTGTTGTATTGGAGGAGAATTGCGCCAAGCAGGGAGAGCAGAAGGCCGAGGCATAAGATCAGGATCGCACTCCTGTTCAAGATAAAAAAGGGGTGGTGATTGCTCACGTGGAAGCCTCCCTGCTTCACTGGAACGCACCAGACATGTGCGCTCGGCCTTGTCAGCCAGAGTAACGTTAACTCATTGGAAGTAAAACTTAATATCCAGCATTTAGAGACAAGGGCGCGGAGAGTGGTGCCCGTGTCTGGTTAGAAGATGGTATCAAATGGGTTTCAACATAGCTTAATACCAATCGCCACCTTCCGCTCAGAGCAGAGGTTGCTGAGAAGCGGCCTGCATCCGGTCATGCAAACCGGTAAGAGCCCATATAGAGGCTGCCGCCATCCCAGCTGTCGTGCAGCTTGTGGGGCTTGTCCTGGCCGGCGGCCCCCAGGGCCACAAACAGCGGGCGCAGGTGATCGTCATGGGGGTGTGCTTCCACAGCTCCCGGGGCGCGCGTTCTGTACTCTTCCAGCGCGGGCCTGTCACCCTCGCTCATGGTCTGCTCCAGCCAGTTCACAAAATCGCTGGCCCAGCCCGGCACCGGTGAGTTGTCCGGCCCGAGGGCCCGCAGGTTGTGGGTAATGGCGCCGGAGGCCAGTATGCCTATCCCCTGTTCGCGCAGGCTTTGCAGCGCTTCCCCCAGTTGCCAGAGCTGGGCCGGGCTGAAACTGGCCGGGATGGAGATCTGCACCAGGGGGATCTCGCTTGCCGGATCCATCAGGGAGAGCGGCGACCAGACGCCGTGATCCAGCTCGCGGCGCACCTGTGTAGCCGGCAAGCCCGCCAGCATCAGCTGATCGCCCACCGCCTCTTGCAACCACAGCGGACTCGTTGCCGGCCAGCGAATATGGTAGAGCGGCTCCGGAAAACCGTAGAAGTCATACATGAGCGCCGGATTGGGCTCGACGTTGATCTGCAGGTCGGTGCGGCTGAACCAGTGTGCCGAGATCACCACCAGTCCCTTGATATCGCCAAGGCGCAATGTTTTCAGGAAGTGGGTGGCCGGTTGGTCGCGCAGAACCAGATCCGGAGCGCCGTGAGAGATAAACCAGACGGGGGCGATAGACATGACAAGACTCCATATAAGCTGTGTCGGTACGCATTGCGTACCCGAAACCGGGGTCAGGGCGTCGGGCCACTGACGATGGGGTCATTATCTGCCTGGGATGCAAGGTTAACAATCCAGCGCTATGTATAAGCACTGTTCACCATTGATTGATAGTGACTATGGTTGGCGTGACAAGGCCGGGCCGCAGATAAGCAGAAACAACAAGGCCAGCGCAGTGCGCTGGCCTTGTCATAAGGCGCTGTCGAGGGACGGACTTACTGGATGCCCAGCAGCTCAACGTCGAAGATCAGCGCGGGCGCTCAGTGGGATCTTGCCAGCTGTGCGATTGGCATAAGCCTGCTTATTGGATACCCAGCAGCTCAACGTCAAAGATCAGCACGGGCGCTCAGTGGGATCTTGCCGATGGCACAGTCGGTTTATTGAATGCCCAGCAATTCCACGTCGAAGATCAGCACGGATCCCGGTGGTATCTTGCCGGCGGCACGGTCGCCATAGGCCAGATTGGCGGGGATGTAGAAGCGGGTCTTCTCCCCTTCCACCATCAGCTGCACCCCTTCGGTCCAGCCGGCGATCACCTGATTGAGGCCAAACTCGATGGGCTCGCCACGGGCGACCGAGCTGTCGAACACTGTGCCGTCCAGCAGCTTGCCCTCGTAGTGCACCTTTACCTTGCTGGTGGCGGTGGGGTGAACCGTGCCGGTGCCCGGGGTCAGCACCTCGTACTGCAGGCCGGAGGCCGTGGTGGTCACCAGGGGTTTGTCCTTGTTGCCAGCGAGGAACTCGGCGCCCTTGCGCACATTGTCTTGCGCCAGCTTTTTGTTGTTGCTGCTCGAGTAGAAGTAGTAGGCGACGCCGGCAACCAGCAGCGCGATCAGAATGAATTTCATCAGTTTTTCCTTAAATGCAATGAAGGCGGCATCTTATCCCAGTCGGGGAGGGAGGGCGAGTCGGGACGCGGGAGGATGTGACGCAGCAGACAGACGACGAGGGGGCCAGGAACCGGCCCCCTCGCCTGATGATGGCGGATTACTTGGCCGCCACCATCATCAGGGCGGGCAGGGCGAAGAAGAGGCCCGCCACGTAACCCAGCGCCAGCAGCTTGTTCTCGCTGCCCACCCGGGCCAGCCCCTCGGCAGCCTTGATGGGCAACTCGCGCAAGAAGGGCACGCCATAGATGAGCGCCACGGCGAACAGGTTGAACAGCACGTGCACCAGGGCTATGGTCAGTGCCAGCTTGGCCCCGGCGCCGCTGATGGCGGTGGCCGCCAGCAGGGCCGTGATGGTGGTGCCGATATTGGCGCCCAGGGTGAAGGGGTAGAGCTGACGGGTGCTGAACAGGCCGCTCCCCGCCAGCGGTATCATCAGGCTGGTGGTGGTGGAGGAGGACTGTACCATGACGGTGACCAGGGTGCCGGAGGCGATGCCGGTCAGCGGACCACGGCCCAGCGCCTTGTGCAGGAGATCCCGGGCCCGCCCCACCAGCACCCGCTGCAGTACCTTGCCGAGCCAGGTGACGCAACCGAGGATCAGCAGTATGCCGATGGCTATGGTGGCGATGGCGCCGCCCTTGCCCGGCAGGAAGGCGACCAGGCCGTCGATGAAGGTGAGGGCGGGGGAGATGAGGGGCTTCATGAAGTCCATCCCCTGCATCGAGATGTCGGCGGAGCCCGCCAGCAGGTCGGCCAGGGCTTCGGCGCTCTTTTGCAGCAGGCCGAACATCAGCTCCAGCGGCAGGAAGATGAACACTGCCAGCAGGTTGAAGAAGTCGTGGACTGTGGCGGCGGCGAAGGCGCGGCGAAACTCGGCCCTGTCCCGGATATGGCCCATGGAGACTATGGTGTTGGTGATGGTGGTGCCGAGGTTGGCCCCCATCACCATGGGGATGGCCATGCCGATGGGCAGGCCGCCCGCCACCAGACCGACGATCACCGAGGTGACAGTGCTGGACGATTGCACCAGCGCCGTGGCCAGAATGCCGAGCAGCAGGGCGACGAAGGGGTTGCTCGCGAAGGCGAAGATCTGGGCCGCGCCCTCGGCGCCGCCGGAGAAGCCCTTGAAGCCGTGGGAGACGGCGCCAACGGCCACCAGGATCAGGTAGATCAGGGTGATGACAGCGAGCCAGTTGAACAGTGGGCCGGTACGACGGGTCTGCTGTTGTGCGAAAGATGGGGTGCTGTGCATGAAGCCTCTTGGGACAGTCTGCGTGAAAATGGACGGGCGCATTAGACCAAGGCTCCATGACAGAAATATGACAAAGTGACACTTTTATGATGGTTTGATGACATGGCGGCAGGGGGCCGTGCGTGGGGTAACGAGGGGCGCGCCGCCGTCCATGGCGGACAACCGGTGTCGGAGCCGGAGCCGATTTTGGCCCGTTTGGCGGCGCGCGGGTCCAGGTGCTTGCACCTGGGAGTCAGGGTTATATGCTGGCCTCCTTTCCTTCCCTCAACGAGAGTGATGTTGTTATGCGAGCATGGGTACTGTGTCTTTCCCTGGGTCTGCTGTCTGCCGGTGCGCAGGCCAGCGGGTTCAAGTCCGAGTGCAACCTCGACAAGGCCGTCAAGAACGAGGCGCTCAATGCGACCCTGGGGGTCAAGGGCAACTGCGACACCGACAAGCTGGTGCGCCAGCAGAAAGAGAAAGCCAAGGCGGAAGTGAAGAAGAACACCACTGACGTGCTGGACAAGAAGACCGCCGGCCTCAAAGAGGGCAAGAGCGATGTGAAGGCGACCCAGCACAAGGTCAACCAGGCCGGACAGCAGCTCAAGCAGACCCAGCAGGATGTGAAGGCGGTGGCCAAGGATCCGCTCAAGGCGGCCGCCACCGCCGTGATCAACCAGGGCTGAGCTGCCGGCCCGCTGCGGGCATGGCAGGCCGGCGCTGGCTGGGTGCAAAACAAGAAGGGGAGCCATGGCTCCCCTTCTGCTTTCCTGCTGTGTGGCTCGGTCCCTTATTGGGAGTCGGCAGTCTCTTCGTACTGACGGAAGGGAATGCGGAACACGGCGAGGCGCAGGAACAGGTAGGTGACCCCGAGACCCGCCCAGATCAGGCCCAGCTCCAGCGAGCTCTGCTCCAGGTTGATCCAGAGCGCACCGATAGTGGCGGCGCCGAGCAGCGGCAGCAGCAGGTAGAGCAGGTGATCCTTGATGCTCTTGTTGCGCTTTTCGCGTACCCAGAACTGGCCTATGACCGACAGGTTGACGAAGGTGAAGGCCACCAGGGCACCGAAGTTCACCAGCGCCAGCGCGGTATCCAGATCGAACGACACGGCGGAGAGGGCCAGGCCGCCCACCATCAGCACGTTGATGGCCGGGGTGCGGTATTTCGGGTGGATATAGCCAAACACCCGCTCCGGGATCATGCGATCGCGCCCCATCACGTAGAGGATGCGGGACACGCCTGCGTGCGCCGCCATGCCGGAGGCCAGTACCGCGACCGTGGTGCACACCAGCACCACGCTCTGGAAGAAGGCGCCGCCGACGTAGAGGGCGATCTCGGGCAACACGGCATCGGGCTCCTTGAAACGGGCCAGATCCGGGAAGTAGAGCTGCAGGCAGTAGGAGACCACCACGAAGATGACGCCGCCGATGAGCGCGGTCAGCACTATGGCGCGCGGTATCACCTTGCCGGCGTTCGGGGTCTCTTCACTGAGCGAGCTCAGACCGTCGAAGCCGAGGAACGAGAAGCAGAGGATGGTGGCGCCGGTAAACAGTGGCACCATGCTGGCGGATTCGAAGTGGAACGGCCGGCTGCTCATCAGGGTTGCCGCGCCTTCGCCGTGATAGATGCCCCAGCCCATCAGACCGATGAAGAGGGTGATGATGGCCAGCTGGATCACCACTATCAGGCCATTGAAGTTGGCCACCAGGTTGATGCCGCGCAGGTTGAGGAAGGTCATCACAGTCACCAGACCGAAGATGAAGATCCAGGGATCGACACCCGGGAACATGGCGGTGAGGTAGATCTTGGCCAAGAGGATGTTGATCATCGGCATGAACATGTAGTCGAGCAGGGAAGACCAGCCCACCATGAAACCGACGTAGGGGTTGAACACCTTCTGGGCATAGGTATAGGCAGAGCCCGCAGAGGGGAACTTGCGCACCAGATGGCCATAGCTGAACGCGGTCAGCAGTATGCCGCCCAGCGCCAGCAGATAGGCGGTGGCGACCCGGCCCTCGGTGATGTCACCGACGATGGCGAAGGTATCGAACACGGCCATGGGGGTCAGATAGGCGAGGCCCATCACCACCACCTGCCACATGCTGAGGGTTTTCTTCAGACGAACGGGTTGCTGCTGGCTCATTCAGGCTTCCTCCTTGCACGGACGGCAGGAAGTGGAATGGCTTGAGGCCATGGGACCGGGTTCTCGCGTACTCACAACATCGGTATGCAAACCACAGACGTTGGTCGCGTGGCGACCAAAGCAGGTTCCGGTGGCGACCGGAGACAAAGCAAACAAGAGCCCCATGTTTTTCCTCATTGCGGCATTAGGTTCATCTGAACCTTGATATCATTTCCGGAATGGTTCCGGCCTCGAGTGGTATTGATTTTTTTTCAAAATGAAAATAACCGATGTGGGATCACATCGGTTATGAAAGCGGCGGGATTTTGCCCCAGATGGGGGGGGAAGACAAGCCACTAAGGCCATTCCAGGCAAGAGAATTATCAATGACCTGGTTTATATCAATAAATGGCGTCCGGTCCCGGGTGCGGGAGATGGACGCCAGCCCAGATGTGGCAGGGGTTGCGGCTCAATAGGTCGGCAAGGATACACGCCAGAAGGTGGTGCGCAAAAACAGATAAATTCCCCCTATGGCAGCCCAGATAAGGCCGAGGATAAGGGAGGTTTGTTCCAGATTGAACCAGAGAACCGCCACAGTCCCTGCCCCGCACAGGGGCAGCACCAGATATTGCAGGTGATCCCTGAGGGTCTTGTTGCGCCCCTGACGCACGTAATAGCAGGCGATCACCGACAGATTGACCACGGTAAAGGCCACCAGGGCGCCGAAGTTGATCAGGGCCAGGGCGATTTCCAGATCGAAGCTGATGGCCGACAGCGCCAGCAGGCCCACCAGCAATATGTTGAACACCGGGGTCTGCCACTTGGGGTGTATGTAGCCGAAGGTGCGCTGGGGCAGCACCTTGTCCCGCCCCATCACGTAGAGGATGCGGGATACCCCGGCGTGGGAGGAGAGCCCGGAGGCCAGCACGGCCACGCAGGCGCACACCAGCACCACGCTCTGGAACAGCTTGCCGCCCACGTAGAGGGCTATCTCGGGCAGCACGGCATCCGGCTCCTTGAAGCGGGAGGCATCCGGGAAGTAGAGCTGCAGGGCATAGGCCACCACCACGAAGATGAGGCCCCCCAGCAGCGCGGTCAGGAAGATGGCCTTGGGGATCACCTTGCCCGCCTCCGGCGTCTCTTCGCACAGGGCGCTCAGACTGTCAAAACCCAGGAAGGAGAAACAGAGGATGGTGGCGCCGGTCAGCAGCGGCAGCACCTCGGCGTTGGCGCTGTAGACGGGTTGCAGGCTGACGGCGCCGACCCCTTCACCCTGGGCTATGCCATAGCCAATCAGGGCCAGGAACACCACTATGATGACGATCTGGATCAGGATTATGATGCCGTTGAGGTTGGCCACCAGATCGATGCCGCGCAGGTTGATGAGGGTCATCAGGGCCGTCATGGCGCAGATGAAGATCCAGGGCTCGATACCGGGAAACAAGGCTGTAAGGTAGATCTTGGCCAGCAGCATGTTGATCATCGGCAGGAAGACATAGTCCAGCAGGGACGACCAGCCCACCATGAAGCCCACCACGGGGGAGAACTCCTTCTGGGCATAGGTGTAGGCCGAGCCCGCCGAGGGGTAGTGACGCACCATCTGGCTGTAGCTGGTGGCGGTAAAGAGCACGCCTACCAGGGCCAGCAGGTAGGCGGTGGTGACATGACCGTGGGTGATGTCGGTGACGATGCCGAAGGTATCGAACACCACCATGGGGGTCATGTAGGCCAATCCCATCACCACCACTTGCCACAGGGTGAGGGTTTGCTTCAATCGAGCCGGGCGTGGAGCCATTGGCCTATCTCCTTGAATTCGGTGCAGGTTTCCCGCGCAGCGGGCAGGCGCAGGATCCGTGACAGGGGGGCCTCGGCCTCGGAGGGAGCCAAGCGCTCCTGTCATCATTTTTTGGGGCGGCGATGATACCGTATGAGCAGGCCGTCCGCGATGGGCGGCCTGCGGTTATCTGACGGTATTTTTCGCACCGACTGGCAAAACGGCGCGGATCTAGCCTTGACTGGCGGCCGTGAGTGCCTGTTCCAGCAGACCCAGCCCTTCCTCGATCAAGGCCGGGGAGGCAGTGAGGGGCGCCAGGAAGCGGATGACATTGGCCCGCACGCCGCAGGAGAGCAGCACCAGCCCGCGCTTGCCCGCCTCGGCCACCAGCCGTTTGGTGAGATCCGGATCGGGTTGGCCGGCATCGCGTCCCTTGACCAGCTCCATGGCCACCATGGCGCCGGGGCCTCGGATGTCGCCGATGCAGTCGAAGCGTTCCGCCAGCTGGTGCAGGCGTGCCTTGATCTGCTCACCCTGGGTCAGGGCTTGCTGGTTGAGCCGCTCCTCCTCGATCACCTCCAGCACCGCCAGGGCGGCGGCGCAGGCGATGGGCGATCCCGCATAGGTGCCCCCCAGACCGCCCGGCTTGGCGGCGTTCATGATGGCCGCCTTGCCCACCACGGCAGACAGCGGGAAGCCGCCGGCCAGGCTCTTGGCGAGTGTAATGATGTCCGGCTCTATGCCGCTGTACTCGGTGGCAAAGGTCTTGCCGGTGCGACAGAAACCGCTCTGGATCTCGTCGCAGATGAGCACTATGCCGTGCTGATCGCACAGCTTGCGCAGGCTTTGCATGAAGCTTGGGGAGGCGGCATAGAAGCCACCCTCACCCTGCACGGGTTCGAGAATGATGGCTGCGACCCGGGCCGGCTCTATGTCCGAGCTGAAGCAGAGATCCAGCGCCGCCAGGGCGTCGGCCTCGCTTACCCCCAGGTAGTCGCTCGGGAAGGGCAGGTGATAGACCTCCCCCGGGAAGGGGCCGAAACCGGTCTTGTAGGGCACTACCTTGCCGGTCAGCGCCATGCCCATCATGGTACGACCGTGAAAGCCCCCCTTGAAGGCGATGGTGCCGCTGCGACCCGTGTGGGCGCGGGCTATCTTGATGGCGTTTTCCACCGCCTCGGCACCGGTGGAGAGAAACAGGGTGCGCTTGGGGGTGGGGCCGGGTACCAGGGCATTCAATTTTTCCGCCAGCTCGATATAGCCGGGGTAGGGGGTGACCTGGAAGCAGGTGTGGCTGAACTTTTCGAGCTGTTCACGCACCGCCGCCACCACTTTCGGGTGGTTGTGGCCTGTGTTGAGCACGGCGATGCCGGAGGCAAAGTCGATGTAGCGGTTGCCCTCCACATCCCACAGCTCGGCGTTCTTCGCCCGCTCGATAAACACCGGCAGCAGGGTGCCGACGCCGTTGACCACGGCGGCTTCACGGCGGGCTTGCCAGGCCTGGTTGTTGTTTGCATGACTCATGTTTTCCTCCATGAGGGGCCAGGGGCCCCTGTCTCAATGATGGCGAGCCTCCCCGGCGGGGAGCACTCACTTCGTCCTTGTCTTGCTGTCTGTCTGCGCTGGCACTATCCCGCCCTGCAGGACTGGCCCGGTTTGCTCTCCCCCTCAAGAAGGGGGAGACCGGGAGGGCCGGTATAAAACCGCCCCTAGCGAATGCCGCCAAAGCAGAGGTATTTGGTTTCGAGGTACTCCTCCAGCCCCTCGGCCGCCCCTTCACGACCGAGACCCGACTCCTTGATGCCGCCAAAGGGGGCCAGTTCGGTGGAGATGATCCCCTCGTTGATGCCCACCATGCCGTATTCCAGCTGCTCGGCCACCCGCCATACCCTGGCTATGTCGCGGCCATAGAAGTAGGCGGCGAGACCATAGGGGGTGTCGTTGGCGATGGCGATGGCCTCGGCTTCGGTCTCGAAACGCACCAGCGGGGCGACCGGGCCGAAGATCTCCTCCTGCAAAATGGGGTTGCGCTTGTCGACCTTGCCCAAAATGGTGGGCTGGTAGAAGAGCGGGCCGGCGGGATGGGCTTCGCCCCCCAGCAGCAGCTCGGCCCCGGCGGCGGTCGCCTGCCTGACCAGCTCGGCCACCTTGCTGGCGGCGGCCGGGTTGATCAGCGGGCCAATCTGGGTGCCCTCGCTCATGCCGTCCCCCACCTTGAAAGCCTTGACCGCGGCGGTGAGCTTCTCGGCGAAGGCGTCGTAGACACCGGCCTGCACCAGGATGCGGTTGGCGCAGACGCAGGTCTGGCCGGCGTTGCGGTATTTGGAGGCGAGCGCCCCGGCGATGGCGGCATCGAGATCGGCGTCGTCAAACACGATGAAGGGGGCGTTGCCACCCAGCTCCAGCGACAACTTCTTCATGGTGTCGGCGCACTGGCGCATCAACAGCTTGCCGATGCGGGTGGAGCCGGTGAAGGAGAGCTTGCGCACTGTCTTGTTGTTGCACAGCTCGTTGCCCACCGCGGCCGCCTGATGGCTGGTCACTATGTTGATGACCCCGGCAGGAATGCCCGCCTGCTCCGCCAGTGCCGCCAGCGCCAGCGCACAGAGCGGTGTCTCGGCGGCAGGCTTGATGACTATGGTGCAACCGGCGGCCAGCGCCGGGCCCGCCTTGCGGGTGATCATGGCGATGGGGAAGTTCCAGGGGGTGATGGCGGCGACCACGCCCACCGGCTGCTTGATGGTGGCCAGACGCCGGTCGCTGGAGAAACCCGGAATGGTGCGGCCATAGGCGCGCTTGCCCTCTTCCGCGAACCACTGGATGAAGCTGGCGCCATAGGCCACTTCCCCCTTGGCTTCGGCCAGCGGCTTGCCCTGCTCGCAGGTCATGATGCGGGCCAGCTCATCCTGGTTGGCCAGGATGAGCTCGAACCAGGCGTAGAGTTTGTTGCTGCGCTCCTTGGCGGTGAGCGCCGCCCAGGCCGGTTGGGCCGCGTGGGCTGCCTCGATGGCGCGGCGGGTGTCTGCCTCGTCCATGTCGGGCACTTGGGTGATGACCTGACCGGTGGCCGGGTTGTGCACCTCGAAGCGGTGCCCGCCATGGGCCTCGCACCAGCGGCCACCTATATAGGCAAGGGATTTGATCAAGGAGAGAGCAGGTTGTGATGCTGACATGAGAAGCCTCGATTGTGGGTCAGGGTGGTCACGTCATCCCGTGCTGCCACCGTATAGAATAATAAGCACAGGAAGACCATAAATTGAGCTGAAATGTTTTTCAAGTGTTAAATATATTTGAGTAAACTGGGCTGTGCATGCTAGAAATGGAGCTGTCAGGGCGATTTTACCGGTTTTTGCGGTGTTGGGTGTGCAAAATAATGAACGGCATTCACCGTGCAGGATAACGAACACACCCGACAGATTGACCCGTTATTTTAACCGGATGCCATCGAACAGATCGGCCGCCACACATGTTCGCAGGCACACAAGGAGGTGGGCGATGCAGCAACCACAAGGAGAGGCAAGGTGGCAGACCATGACGGATAACCCGTTGATGGGCAAGAGCATGGGGGAGCGCCTCGCCGCCACCCGCCGTCGTCTCGGGCTCTCCCAACGGCGAGTCGCCGAGCTGAGCGGGTTGACCCATGGCGCCATCTGCATGATAGAGCAGGACAAGGTGAGCCCGTCGGTGGCCTCCCTGCAAAAATTGCTCAACGTCTATGAGCTGCCGTTGTCGCGCTTCTTCGCCGAGGAGGAGGGACGCACGCCGAGCGTGGTGATCAAGGCCGATCAGCTGATCGAGCTGGGCAGTCAGGGGGTCTCCATGAAGCTGGTGCACAACGGCAACAACCGTCGTCAGCTCGGCTTCATGCTGGAGACCTATGCCCCCGGCACCGACACCGGCGGTCAGGTCAAGCATCTGGGGGAGGAGGTCGGAACCGTGCTGGAAGGGGCCGTGACCCTGACGGTAGCCGGCCAGGCCTATCAACTCAGTGCCGGGGACAGCTACGTGATCGACACGGGCGAGCCCCACAGCTTCAGCAATCCGTCGGGGCAGGTCTGTCGCATCGTCAGCGCCCATACCCCGGCCAACTTCTAGTGTTGAGACTATGTCTCGTTTGGGAAAAGAACCGGTAAGGAAACAGGATCATGACCGAGCATGTAAACAGTTACTACGCAGCCAGTGCCAACAAACACGCACCCTATCCGACCCTGACCGAGCAGCTTGAGTGCGATGTCTGCGTCATAGGCGCGGGTTACACCGGCCTCTCCAGCGCGCTGCATCTGGTGGAAAAGGGCTATTCGGTGGTGGTGCTGGAGGCGGCCCGGGTGGGCTTTGGCGCCAGCGGTCGCAACGGCGGCCAGATAGTCAACTCCTACAGCCGCGACATCGACACCATAGAAGCGAACTGCCCGCCGGATCAGGCCAGGCTGCTCGGCTCCATGTTGTTTGAGGGGGGCCAGATCATCCGCGATCGCATCCAGCGCTACAACATCCAGTGCGACCTGCAGGAGGGCGGGGTCTTTGCCGCCGAGACGGATCGCCAGCTGCATGAGCTCAAGGCCCAGCAGGCCCGTTGGCAGAAGTGGGGCAACGACAAGCTGGAGCTGCTGGACGGGGACGGGATCCGCGAGGTGGTAGCGAGTGATCGCTACGTCGGCGGCCTGCTCGACAAGAGCGGTGGTCATATCCACCCCCTCAATCTGGCGCTGGGGGAGGCGGAAGCCATCCGCATGCAGGGCGGCAGGATCTTCGAGCAATCCGCCGTCACCAGCATCACCCCGGGCCAGCCCGCCCTGGTCAAGACCGCCAAGGGGGCGGTGAAGGCGCGCTTCGTGGTGGTGGCCGGCAACGCCTATCTCGGCAACCTGGTGCCCGAGCTCGCCGGCAAGAGCATGCCCTGCGGCACTCAGGTGGTCGCCACCGAGGTGCTGGGGGAGGAGCGGGCCCGTTCCCTGTTGCCGCAAAACTACTGCCTGGAAGATTGCAACTACCTGCTCGACTACTACCGTACCTCGGGCGATCACCGGCTGATCTACGGCGGCGGCGTTGTCTATGGCGCGCGGGATCCGGCGGATATCGAGCGGCTGATCATCCCCAAGATGCTCAAAACCTTCCCGCAACTGGCGGACGTCAAGGTGGAGTACACCTGGACCGGCAACTTCCTGCTGACCCTGTCGCGCCTGCCGCAGTTTGGCCGCATCGGCCCCAACATCTATTACATGCAGGGTTACAGCGGCCACGGCGTCACTTGTACCCATCTGGCGGGCAAGCTGCTCTCCGAGGTATTGAGCGGTCAGGCGGAGCGCTTCGATGCCTTCGCCAAGCTGCCGCACTACCCCTTCCCCGGCGGCCGCCTGTTCCGTATCCCCTTCACCGCCGCCGGCGCCGCTTGGTATACCCTGCGCGACCGCTTGGGGGTGTAAGCGCCGCCGATTCTGCCGCAACTTATTGGTGTGGGCAGAATCCAGAAACGACAAGGCCACCGAATGGTGGCCTTGTTTTTTTACCCTGTTGGCGACAGGCGCCTGACTCACTTAGAGATAAAAGGCCTCAACGGTACCTTTCAGGGTGATCAGAATGGGCTGACCGCGACGATCCAGCGCCTTGGGGGAGGGGATTTTTACCCAGCCTTCGCTGATGCAATACTCTTCGACGTTGGTGCGCTCTTTGCCATTGAGTCGAATACCAATCTGGTGTTCGAAACAGGCGGCGACATGGTGCGGGCTGCGCGGGTTGCCTGCAAGGCGATCCGGCAGTGCCGGCTTGGTGTTGGTATCGCTCATCAATATGACCTGAAATGGATAAAAAGTGCGTCATTGTAGAGAATGCCGCCATGGCATTCAAGGTGGCCAAAACGTGTGCAACTATCCCCTCTTCCATGCTGGATGAAGCTGATCCCATATATTCATGGACGATGAGGTCGCTCTCTTCTGTTACCGCCAAGTCGCAGGCAGGCCGGCTTTTGGCGGCTGTTTCATGCCTGCGATCATGCTCAGCTGCGTATCACCTGAGCCGTGCCTCGCTCTGTTTTCTGAAGGCGCTGGGCGTCAGGCCGGCGATGCGGGAAAACTCGCGATTAAAGTTGGATTTGGTCTGAAAGCCTGCATTCATCAATATGTGGGTAATGGTCTCATCCGTGGTGAGCAACGCCTGTTTTGCATGCTCGATGCGATATTCATTGACCACTCTGGAGATGCTCTTCTGGTGTACCTGGTTGACCGCCATCGAGATTTGCTTGGCGGGAATACCCAGTTTGCGTGACAGCGCTGCCAGGGTCAGATCCGGGTCAAGATAGCTGGCTTTTTCTCGCATCAATCTATCCACTCTTGCCACGATCTCGTCGGCCCGCTCTTGTGTCAATAATGACTCCGAACTTGGTGCCATGGGAATTTCCGGCTGGGCAATATCATCGACTGCGGGGGTATTGACGCTCACCATGATGACGGCAATTGCCAGCACGGGCAGCAGCACCAGGTGAGCGAGCGTCAAAATATAAAGGGAATATCCGCCCTGATTAACCGCAAGGTCGAGTGAGATAGCCGCATCTATCATGGCAGAGCACAACAGCATCCAGCCCGCCACCTGCTCTGCCCTTTTCACGGCTTCCCAATGGCTGAACGAGACATGGATAAGCAGCGGCTCTTTGGCGGAGTAGCGTACCAGCGCGATGCCATAAAACAGATAAATGGCTGTAATGATCCCATCCAGTGGCAAGGCGAGAAAGGGGTGAGTGAAGAGACTGACGGCAACCAATATAGGTCCCGCAACATGGTGATAAGCGACCCTGTGGGTGTCGGTGGCTGCATGGGTAAAAATGAGCCAGGCGGCCACAGGGATCAGTGAGGCAAGTAGTGGCTGGGCCATGCTGAAGAGCGCAACATCGAATGTCCAGCGCAGCCCAACCAGCCCGGTGGTGGCCGCACAGAGCGCCAAAAACAGGCAAGCCGCTTTTGCTTGGTCGGCCAATCGCACATACAGGATCACCGCCAGCAAGACCAGCAGCAAAGAGACAACAAAGGGTACGGGAATTGCGAGCATAACCGATCCGGATCCTAGTCATGGTGGTGAAAAGATAACGTCATGCCAGCATAACGATTTGCATCCAGGTAAAGAAGAATGTCGCGGACCAAGACGGGTTTTAGCACGTCCTAAAACCGGTTTCAGGACGTATACCGCTGCGTTAGCCCCCAGGATGGGTGACCAAATAACGCTGGAGATAGCCTGAATGTGTTCTTTTTATTTACTCGCGTGGCGCCGCTATGCTGATTTTTCCGGTCGCTCCTCCAGAAAGGAGTTCTGGATGTTCATGCTGGTTCATGTGCTGGTTACCCTGATGTGCATCGCATTGGATGTGGGCATCAATGGTCTGAGCGGCTTGGAGGTTGGTTATAGCGTGGTGAGCACCATCCCCATGGTCGCTGTCATAGTCCGCCGGCTGCACGATATTGATCGCTCGGGATGGTGGGGATGGATCTTTTTTGTCCCTGGCGTGGGTCCCTTTGCGTTGATCTATTTGCTTGCTCGGCAAGTTTGTTCAGACGGCCTATCCGTGGGGGAGGCATCATGAAACACTGCCTCTTGTTGCTCATGCTGATAAGTCCGGTCGCACTCGCTGACGCCGTCAATATTCACCCATTCCCCAAGGGGGCGCAGGGTATATTGTCGGTAGAGCGTCTGACCCAGGGGAAACTGTTGTGGCTGCAGGGCCGGGTTGGTGAGGGAAGCTATACCCGTGTTGATGGCGAAGGGCGTCACTGTACCATCAAGGTGCCGGTTGCAGTGGGTCGTGTTGCGAATACCGGGTTGGGGATAGACGCTGTGGAGGGACTGTCAATCATTGTGATGAATAAGCAGTTAAGCGAAGCCTTAATCAAGGGGGATCGCATTAATAGCAACGAATGGCAGTTTGTTGCGCTGGCGGAACGTCGCGCCGCAGATGGCTACATAGTAAAAGGCATAGCGGCAGATGAAGGATTCGTGCTCAATTCAAAACGGCGCTGGATTTCCTGGCTATTGGATGAGGCGCCCATGCAGCATTGCCAGTAACCCCATAGTAAAACACCGCCTGTGGGCGGTGTTTTACTATGGGCCTTATTGGGCCAGGGATTTCAGTTGCTGCTTGTCCGGCGGGTTATTCCAGTCGATGGGACCGTGGGTGAAGCGGTACTGCAGGCGCGGCAGGCTGGTCTCCAGCCACTCTTCCCGAAAATAGGCATAGCCCTGATCCCAGTCAGGATCGTTCGCCCAGCCGGTTTGCAGGAAGTAGAGCCGGGTGCCCTGACCTTCCGGCACGAATCGCAGGCTGACCTGGGTCTTTTGCAGGCGAATATGGGGCAGGGAGGGCGGAAAATTCCAGCTGAAGCTGAGCAGGTCGTGGGGCATGACGGCCATCACCCGGCAGCCTTCGCTGCCACGTTCACCCAGTGGGGCATCGGGTCTGAAATAGATTTCGAACGGACCATTCGGTTCGGGCACCATCAGACATTCCGGCGCCAGGAAGCTGCGCAGGCCGCTCTCGGTTGTCCAGGCGCGCCAGACATCGTCGATATGGGCCGGAACAAAGATGTTACCTTCTATCTGCTTGTTATCCATAAATCAGCGAGCCTCAAACCATCCATACATGGGACTCAGGCAGTATAGCCCCACGGGCGATAAAATGGACAGAGGTGTGTCACATCCGTGCCATCCATCGGCCAGTCATACTGGCCTGGCAATTTGACATGATGTGGCGATCCATCGACAGTGGTGCCAGGTGATCATAGTGACGAGGAAGGCTTGATGATCAGAGTCATGCGAGAGACAGACACTCCCTACTTGGCGCAGTTGTTTCTGAAAGGGCGGCGTCAGACCTTTCACTGGGTCGATCCTTCCCACTTTCGGCTGGAGGATTTCGACGAACAGACCCGGGGTGAGCAGATCTGGGTGGCCGAACAGGGCGGTGCCCCCTGCGGGTTTGTCTCCATCTGGGGGGATGAGAGCTTCGTGCATCATCTCTATGTGTCGGCCGACTGGCATGGTCAGGGGCTGGGGCGAGCCCTGCTTGCCCAGGGATTGGCGGCGTTCCAGAAACCGGCCTCGCTCAAGGTGGCGACCCATAACACGGCTGCCCTGGCCTTCTATCATCGCCTGGGCTGGCAGAACACGGAGGAGACTGGTCACTGCGAGATCACCGGCCCCTGGCGTCGACTCAGCCTCGAATAGTGCTCGTCAGCGGCAGGTAAAAATGAGGATGACAAATGTCAGGGGCCATGGGCCCCTGACGACAATATATAGCGCCAATCGTCTACCTTGAGTCTCGTGTGGGTGGCATGGGGTTTAACAGCCGTGGCCAATTGTAAAAATAGCTGACGCAAGTGTGATGAGAAATATACCTGGGCGGTTCATGCCTATTTGCCAGGCCGGTATGGGGGAATTGTGCCGAGCGTGATCAGCTGGCCTTGCGCAATGACCAATGGTGAATAAAGTTGCTGACATATTCAGCCAATAGTTTTTTGTTAAGAAAGTGACAGCAGCTATAAAATCATTATGTTGTTATCAGACAGGCATGCTATTCTCAAGCTGTGTTATCCCTGTGACAAACAAAAATAATTCTGTGAGGAAGTAATGAACGAGTTTCTGAAAGTTCTGCTGAACATTCGCAGCCTGCGCGCTGCCATCCGTGAATTGCCGTTTGAACAGCTGCAAGAAGCAAAAGAAAAGTTTGAGCTGGTATATAACGAGCGTGCCGAGTCCGTTGAACAAGAGCGTGCCGAACAGGAAGAGCGTCAGCGCAAGCTGAGCGAGTTCACTGAAATGCTGCAGCAAGCCGGTATCGACCCGCGCGAGCTGATCAACAGCGCCGCTGCTCCGGCCGCCGCTGCTGGTGCGACCAAGAGCAAGCGTGCTCCGCGTCCTGCCAAGTACAAGTACCAGGAAGACGGCCAGGAGAAGACCTGGACCGGTCAGGGCCGTATGCCGAAAGCCATTGCCGAGCAAGTTGCGCTGGGCAAGGATCTGAATGATTTCCTGATCTGATCCATTGGATCTGTCATGAATGATGCCGCCCGCGAGGCGGCATTATTATTTGTGCTCACCGAAACTCTCTCCTGTCAATTCCCCACTCATTTTGTACCGCCCCGTTTGTCGTCGTATGACGCATCGGTTCAGTCCATGTGTTTGCCTCCTTTATTGGCCGATTAATTGTGATCCGTCTGCATCTGAGTGGTGATGTTGCGCTCTATTTTATTGCAGCGCGCTTGTCGACCACTCGTGAGAGACAATCTGTTGGACTCATATAGCCCGGTGCATATTCTTCTCTGTCATTCCCCAGAAAATTAGGGGGCATTAAGCTGCCCGCAAGCAAGCCGCGCTTCTTTTTTACTCATTGGGGTTGTCTGTGCCATTAAGCCAGCTGTTTTTCAGTTTTATCTGGCGCAGCATAATGGGGCGCCGCTATACCGTTGTTTATCATGGTGGGGGATATTTTCTTTATCCGCTGCGGACTCGTATATCCAGAATGTTCAACCTGAACGGATCACCCGGGTCGTGCGGGCGTGGCGAGGGGGCTGCATTGCAAGGGGGAGAGACAGGGGAAATCAGGCTCCCGCGGGGGGAGCCTTCCCGGGTTCAACTGGCCAGCTGGGCATCCCAGATCGCCTTGTCAGGCTGGACCTTGACGCTGTGCTGGCGGCGGGCCTCCACGGCATCGGCCAGCATGGCGAGCAGGGTCTGGGTATCGTCCCAGCACAGGCAGGCGTCGGTGACCGACTGGCCGTAGGCGAGCTGGTTCAAGGGCGCAGGCTTCTGGCTGCCCCCTTGCAGGAAGCTTTCGACCATGACGGCGGCGATGGCGTCGCTGCCTTCTCCCAGTTGACGACAGAGCTCCCCTGCCACCCGGATCTGGTTCTTGTGCAGCTTCTGGCTGTTGCCGTGGCTGCAGTCCACCATCAGGCGGTGGCTGAGCCCCTGCCGCGTCAGTCGTTCGGCGGCATCCTCCACGTCGCTCTGGTGGTAATTGGGGCGCGTACCACCGCGCAATATGATGTGGCCGGCCGGGTTGCCTTCGCTCTTGATCACCACAATGCCGCCCTGACTGCCCGGCGCAGTGAACAGGTGGGAGGCTTCACTGGCCTGGATGGCATCGATGGCCACCCGGATATTGCCGTCCGTGCCGTTCTTGAAGCCGACGGGGCAGGGCAGGGCCGAGGCCAGCTGCCGGTGCACCTGGGACTCGGTGGTACGGGCGCCTATCGCCCCCCAGCTGATGAGATCGGCCAGATAGAGGAAGCTGGTGGTATCGAGGAACTCGGTGGCGGTGGCCAGCCCCAGCCGGTTGATGTCGAGCAGCAGCTGGCGCGCCAGCCGTAGGCCATGGCCTATGTCGTTGCTGCCGTCCAGATGGGGGTCGAACACCAGTCCCTTCCAGCCGACCGTGGTGCGGGGCTTCTCGAAGTAGGTGCGCATCACTATCTGCAACCTGTCTTGATAGGCGTCGGCAAGTCGCGCCAGCCGCTGGGCGTAATCGAGGGCGGCGAGCGGATCATGGATGGAGCAGGGGCCTATCACCACCAGCAGACGATCGTCCTCTCCCGTCAGGATCTGGCGAACCTGCTGGCGATGGTGTGCGATCAGCGCCGTGGTCGGGGCGGGACAGGGATGAAGTGCCAACAGGTTGGCAGGAGTGGGGAGAGCCTCCACCGCGAAGGCGCGCATTACCGAGTTCAAAACTGCCATCTGGATTACCTTGCTGTGCAAACGGGAGTGAATGACGTGCGCGCCACGCCCGACCCCTGAGGTCATGGCGAGGGTGCTGCAATGGGGCATCATCACTGTTTATTGTTGAGAGTGATTATCATTATCTTGTTGTCTGTCTCAAATGCAAGCACAACCGAGCGGATCACCAGAATGGGGGGAGAGGGGTAAAAACGGGGGCGGGCAGATAGCCATCAAGCCCATGACCGGCAGGCCATGAGCTTGATAATGGGAGGAAAAATGTGGGGGATCAGCTGTCCATCACATCGTGACGGGCGTGGTGATAGGCCTCTTCATCCTTGCCTTGACGCCAGTAGGGCACGGCGTAGACGCGTGTGCGATCCACCTCCAGGGTGCGCCTGACGTGGCGGCGCAAGGGCACTACCAGCCCCTCTTCGCCGCCGAACCAGAAGTAGCTCGCCTGCTCCTGCATCGGCAGGGCGGTGAAATACGCCACCAGCGGTTCTGTCTGTTCGGGCGAGCCGATAAACCAGCGCAGGCTGACGCCGGCCGGCAGCGACAGATCCTGCACATCTTCCTGATAGGGCACCAGTAGGGCGATATGGCCCTGGGCGTCGGCGGGCATCACCTCCGCCATGGCGCTGATGGCGGGCAGGGAAGTGAGATCCCCCGCCATGTAGTAATGCCGGGCGGGTTGCAGCATGGGATCCGGGCCGCCCGGGCCCGAGATGGCCAGCAGATCGCCGGGTTGGGCCTCAAGGGCAAAGCGGCTGGCGGGGCCGGCATCGCCGTGCAGGGCGAAGTCGATGTCCAGCTCCAGCGCCTCGCGGCGAAACGCCCGTATGGTGAAGGTGCGCATGATGGGGCGCTGGCTCGGGTCTTCCCAGCGTGGCCCTTGCGGGGTGGGCGTGGGCAGCACGGCATGGGCCTGGCCTGGCTGGGGCAGCATGATCTTGATATGGGCGCCGCCGCAGGTGAAGGGGTAGTCAGCGAGTTCCGGGCTGGTCAGGCAGACTCGGCGCAGGTGCGGGCTCACATCCCGGATGTGTTTGACCGTGAGCAGACGAGGACGATTGACCGGGGCGGGCTGAGACATATGGATACTCCTGACTGATAATGGCGCCCATTTTTCATTAAATGAAAACTATTATCAATTGCTTTGTGTGGCAGTCCGTCAGGAAGGGGACATGAAAAGGGGAAAAAAACGCCGCCTCTCATGGCATGAGTGGCGACGTCGCCAGGCCTTGGGTTAGCTGCGATCGCTGCCCCCCAACGCCTTGTAGATCCTGGCCATGGTGTTGAGCTGCTCCTTCTGCTGACCGAGCAGGGCGAGCTCGGCATCCCACAGCCGGTTCTGCTCATCCAGCCAGGCCTGCACTCCGGTGGCACCGGCCTGGAAACGGGCCTTGGCCAGCCGCTCCGCCTCTTTGGCAAACGCCAGCTGCTCGGCCAGATAGCTCAGGCGCTGCTCGCCATGATGGCGGGCGGCCAGGCCATCTTCCACCTCCACCAGGGCGGTGTAGAGCTGCTTGCGAAACTCGGTTTCGGCGATCTGGTAGTCAAGCTCTGAGCCCGCGATGGAGAGCCGGGTCTTGTTGTATTCAAGGAAGGGCAGCGCCAGGGTGGCGCCCAGGGTGCCTACCGGGTTTTGCAGCACCTGGGTCAGGGTATCCGAGCTGGTGCTGGCGCCGCCGGTGAGGCTCAAGCTGGGGTAGAAACCGGTGCGGATCTCGTCCCCTTTCGCCAGTGTCTTGCGCAGCCGCAGCTCGGCGGCGCGCACGTCGGGGCGCCGCGCCAGCACATCTGCCGGTATGCCGACTGCCAGCGACGGCGCGGGCGTCGTCGTCAGTGCGGTCGGGGCAAATGGCAGTGGACCGCTGCTGCGACCGAGCAACAGCCGCAGGGCGTTGCGGGCCTGTTCCTGCTGCATCAGGAGCGAGCTGAGTTCCGCCTGCTTGCCCGCCTTCTGCTGGCTGGCCTGCACCAGATCGAGCCGGGTGACGGCGCCGGCCTGGTATTTGGCCTGGGTCAGCTGCTCGGCGCGGGCATAGTTGGCCAGTTGCCGTTCACCCAGGCTGACGGCCGAGCCGAGATAGGCCAGTTGCCAGTACTGCTCCAGCGCCTTGCCGATCAGCATCAGACGGGTGGCCGCCAGATCCTGGGCGGAGGCCTGGGCTTCCCAGCTCGCCTGATCCCGCACCGAGGCGAGCCGGCCCCACAGATCCACCTCGTAGCCGAGGGTCAGGGTGGGGCCCATGCTGCCGCTGGCCTTGCCACTCTTCAGATCCTTGGTGCCGTTGGCACCCAGGCTGGCGTTGACCGAGGGGGTCAGGTTGGTATCGGCGAGATCCGCACCCAGCAGTGCGCTTCTGAGCCTCAGTCCGGCGACCTGCATGTCGGGGTTGGCGGCCAGCACGGCTGCCACCAGCTGATCCAGCGCCGGATCATGAAACCCTTGCCACCAGAGGCCGACTTGCTGCCGGGTGAGACCCTCGTCCGGCTGCTGCCAGCTCGGGGCCAGCGCCAGATCTTGTCTGTGATAGCTGCTCTGCTGGCTGCAGGCGCTCACGCCTGCGGCAAGGGCGAGGCAGAGCCCCAGTCTGGATAAGTTGTGCATTGTCATTCCCTCGCCAGCGCCTCGACCGGATCGAGCCGGGCGGCATTGCGGGCGGGCAGGTAACCAAACAGGATCCCGATGAGCGAGGAGCAGCCAAACGCCATCAGGATGGAAAAGAGCGAGAACTGCATCTGTATGCTCTCCACGAACAGGGAGAAGAGCAGGCCGATGAGCAGGGAGACGCCGACCCCGAGCATGCCGCCGAGCAGGCTCACCATCACCGCCTCGATCAGAAACTGCTGCAAAATGTCCGACTGGCGGGCACCGACCGCGATGCGGATCCCGATTTCACGGGTGCGCTCCACCACCGAGACCAGCATGATGTTCATCACCCCGACCCCGCCGACGATGAGGGAGATCACCGCGATGGCGGAGACCAGCAGCGTCATGGTGGCCGTGGTCTTCTCCACAGACTTGATGATGCTGTCGCTGCTGAAGGTGAAGAAGTCCTTCACCCCGTGACGCTGGGTCAGCAGCTCGATGGCGGCCTGTTCGGCAAGGGCGGGTTGCACCCCGTCCTTGACCCGAATGGTGAGCTGGCTGAAGTGGTTCTGGGAGATAAGGCGGCTCATCACGGCGCTGTAGGGCAGCCAAACATTGACCGATTGACTGCTGCGGCCAAACCCCGTCTCCTCTTCCACCACGCCTATGATGCGCACCGGCAGGGTGCCAACCAGTACCACCTGGCCGACGGGATCTTCCTCGCCGAGCAGACTCTTTATAGTTTTGCCATCCACCACGGCCACCGCGGCCCGGTTCTGGATGTCGCGCTCGTCAAACAGGCGGCCACTGGTGAGCTTCATCCCCTTGACCCGGAAGAAGTCGCTGCCGACCCCCACTATGCTGCCGCTGCTGGTCTTGTTGCGATAACGCAGCTGACCCGACGAGGCGATCTGGGGGCTGGCCCCTTCCAGATAAGGCTGGCCGAGCAGGGCATCGAGATCCCGCTTGTTGAGGGTCTGGATGCTGGCAGCCTTCTCGTCTCCCCAATCCTTGCCGGGGAAGATGTCTATGGTGTTGGTGCCCATGGCGTTGATCTGATCGATCACCTTGGCACGGGCGCCCTGACCGAGCGCAACCACGCTCACCACGGCGGCTATGCCGATGATGATGCCGAGCATGGTGAGGAAGGTGCGCATGCGGTGGGCCAGCATGGCGTGCAGCGCCATGCGCCCCGCCTCGCGATAGCGATCCCAGTCGTTGCCACCGGCCCTGGCGGTGGGTGGGGCGGGCTGAAGGGGGGCTGTGGCCGTGGCCGGTTTGCCGCTGTCTTCCAACACCCGGCCATCGCGCAGCGTGATGATGCGATCCGCGTGGCTGGCCACCGCCATGTCGTGGGTCACCAGTATGATGGTGTGGCCCTGGGCATGCAGCTCCTTGAGGATGGCCATCACCTCCTTGCCGCTTTGGCTGTCGAGGGCGCCGGTGGGTTCATCCGCCAGGATCACCTCGCCGCCGTTGGCCAGCGCCCGGGCGATACTGACCCTCTGCTGCTGGCCGCCGGAGAGCTGGCCCGGGGTGTGATGGCTGCGATCGCTCAAGCCCAGCCGTGCCAGCAGGGCTTGGGAGCGCGCCTGCCGTTCGGGACGGGAGGCGCCGGCATAGACGGCCGGGATCTCCACGTTGGCGACGGCATTGAGGTGCGGCAGCAGGTGGTAGCGCTGAAAGATGAAACCAAAGTGGTGGCAGCGCAACCGGGCCAGGGAGAGGGCGTCCAGGGTGGCTGTGTCCTGCCCCCGGAACAGGTACTGGCCCGCGCTTGGACGATCGAGGCAGCCGAGCAGGTTCATCAGGGTGGATTTGCCGGAGCCGGAGGCGCCGACGATGGCGATCATCTCCCCCGCCTCTATGGTCAGATCCAGCGGATGCAGGACGGTAACCTCCTGCTCCCCGCTCTGATAGCGTCGCTCTATGCCCTTGAGCTGGATCAGCGGCTCGCTCACAGCATTATCTCCATGTCACCGTCGCTGACCGGCTTGCCCTGGCCCAGGGTGACTTTCTCCTGCTCGCTCAGGCCGCTGACCACCTCCACCTTGATGTCATCCTTCATGCCGGTCTTGATGCGGCGCGTCTCTTTCTGATCGTCATCCTTGAGCAGGGTGACTTCGTACTCGTTCTCCCCCAGCTTCTTGCCAAGAGCCGTCTGTGGAATGGTCAGCACCTGCTTGCGCTCGCCGAGCACTATGGTGACTTGCGTGGTCATGGCGACCCGCAGGGTGTGATCCGGGTTGGGCACGTCGAACAGGGCGTAGTAGTAGACGGCGGCATTGCTGGTGGCCGTGGTGCTGGTGGCCTGTTCGTTGATGTTGGTGGGGGCCAGCTCGACCGTGCGCAGGGTGCCGTGATAGCGGGTGTCTGCATCTCCCATCAGGGTGAAATAGACCGGCATGCCGGCCTTGACCCGGGTGACATCCGCCTCCGAGATCTGCGCCTTCACCGTCATTGTCTCCAGGTTGGCGAGCTTGAGCAGGGTTGGTACCGTCTGGCTGGCGGCCAGTGTCTGGCCCTGGCGGGTCACTATGCTGACGACTGTGCCATCCATGGGGGCCAGGATGCGGTTATAGCCCAGCTCCGTCTTGGTGCGATCCACCTTGATCAGCGCATTCTCGATCTCGGCCTGGGCGCTCTGCAGCTCGGCCCGGGTGACCGCCAGCTGGGCTTCGGCGCTCTCCAGATCGGCGCGGGAGCTGGCTTCCTGCCTGAACATCTGCTGCTGACGACGCCAGGCCAGCTCGTTTTGCTTGAGCTGTGCCTGCTTGATCTTGAGCTGGGCGCGGCGACTGGCGAGATCCGCCTCGGCGGTCTTGAGGTTGTTCTGGGCGAGCAGTGGGTCTATCTCGGCCAGCAGCTCCCCCTGCTTGACGCTCTGCCCTGCCTCGACCGCCAGATAGGTCACCTGACCCGAGACCTGGGCACCCACATCCACCTGCTCTATGGCCTGCAGTACGCCGCTGGCCAGCACAGTCTGCTCCACATCCTGACGAGTCACTGGCGCGCTCAGCACGGGCTCGGGGGCCTTGTTCGGCCAGGCCAGCCAGGAGATGGCAGCCAGCGGGAGCAGGATGAGCAGGGCGAATTTTCGCTGCTTGGGGGTTATGTTCATTTATCACCTGAAAGAAACGTGCGAAGGCGTGCAAGGGCAATATCCTGCAGCAAACGAGGCTTAAAAAACAGCGATGAATATGTAAGGAAACATGTAGATAGCCTTGTCATTACCGGCCTTGCCTGCCGTCAGGACTGTGGCTGGGCGGCGGCCTGGATGGACAGGGTGGCGAGGTGCGAGGGCGTGCGCGAGAGGGAGTAACGCGAGGCGATGCCGTGTTGGCAAGCGGCGCCCACCCGTGGGGTGGGCGCCAGGCAGATCAGCCGACGGCCTTGAGCTGTTCGGCGTAGGGTTCGTGGCAGATCTGGATATCGATCGGCAGCTTGTAGATGAGCAGGCGGGCCAGTGACCCTTCCATCCAGTGGTGGCGGCTGCCCACCAGCAACAGATCCGCCGGGTGCGCGTCCAGCCAGCGCTTCAGATCCGGCACCACGTCATCGACCACCAGACACTGGTAATCCACCGGGTGCTGCAGGGTGGTGATGAGCTCGCTGATGATGGCCTTGGCATCCAGGGTGCCCTGGGCACTGCGTTCCTCCTCGGACAGTGACAGGCTCTTGCGGCGCATCTTGCTGCTGTGGGTCAGGTGCAGCAGGGTCAATTCACCGCCCATTCCCTGTACCAACCGGCTTGCTTTGGCCAGTGTCTCCTGCTCGTAATCCTTGCCTTCCAGCAACAGCACAATATGGGTTGAGGTCATAAGCAGTTCTCCTTGGCATGGCGCGGGGCACCGGGGACAAATTGTCTGTCCCCTACCACTGTGTTCCCGCTATGTGTCGCATAGAACGAACCGGTTTCGCGCGTCTGGCGTCACTCTTTGTCGGTGATGCATCGCAAAGCCATGTTCGTTCACATCATCATAACAGACTGAGTTGAATGGAAAATGAAGGGAACCCTGCTTTTTGACGGTTCATTGGTCTGTTGGCAGTGAAAAACCTGACAGGGCAGCATGTTTGCGCTGTGGATGGGCGTCAAAAACCAGGATCCTGTGGTTTGATATCGATGAGAGTGCGGGCGGGAGCTGTTTGGGGCGTGGGGGAGGCGGTGGTAAGAGAGGGCAATGGAGAGTGGAGAGGGAGCCAGCCCTGGCCGGCTCCCTCTCCACTGAACTCAAACCGGGTCTGAGGAGAGGTACTGGGTCAGCCAGGGCAGCCCCTCTTTCTTGCGGCTGACGGCGCCGGCCAGATGAGTCGGCTGCTCGGGCAGTATGCCCTTGCTGGCGAAGTAGAGCAGGCTGCCGCCCTTGGCCAGATCGGTCAGCATCAGCACATAGGCATCCAGCTCATCTTGCTCCAGCCGGTTTTGCATGGCCTGCGCCAGCTCGGCCTGGCGGGTGTGGATCTGCGCCGGATCCATCACGCAGATCTGGCTGACATAGAGCTTGTAACCGGCGATCTGGTACGCCTTCTCGTCGGCGACGAGCAGCTCTGTCATAGGGGCGTCACCGAGCTGGGTACGCCGCTCCAGCAGGGTCTGTGCAAAGGGCTCCAGCGCCAGATCGGCCAGGGGCAGCAGCGCATTGACGGCGGCGCGGTCACGGGCCGTGGTGGTCGGCGAGGTGAGGCTGAAGGTGTCGCTGATGATGGCACCCAGCAGCAGGCGAGCCTGGGTGCGAGAGAGGGTGTCATAGCCCATCAGTTCCAGCAGGACGGTGGCGCTGCAACCCACGGCCCGGATCCAGGCATCGAGCGGGCCCCGGGTGATGAGTGTGCCTATCCTGTGGTGATCGATCAGCCCCTGCACGTCGGCCTCGGCCAGCCCCTCCGGCCCCTGCTCCAGCTCGCTGAAATCCACCAGAAACACAGATTTGTTGGCCACGCTGCCCTGCAGCAGGGGCGGGGCATCGACCCCGGCAGTTTCCAGAATGAAGCGGGTTTCGGCTATGGGTTCACCCAGGGCATAGGCCTGGGCCTGCCGGCCCTGTCGATTGAGCCAGTCGGCGGTGACCAGGGCGGTACAGATGCTGTCGCTATCGGGGTTCTTGTGGCCAAACACATGGAGCATAAAGACATTCCTGACGTTGGAGGCTCGCCTGGCCGAGATCGCGATGACGCAGATCGGGCAGGGGGCGCGAATAAGATGGCTAAACAGAGTGGAGGCTTGCCCCCAGTCTGGTTTCACTCTATGCAGCTGTGCTACTTCTGGCAACCAGGCTGATCCTATAGTCCCTTGCTGCCCCCTGCCGTGTGGGTGGAGCAGGCCATGGCGAGCACCTTGTTGCAGACCCAGACCCAGGAACTTGGCTGCGGCTCAGGTGTTGTCCTGTCTACCGCTGGTGCCAGTGCCGGATCAGAGCGGCTGCTCTGATATTGGTTGGCCAGCCAGAGGAGGGGATTGTGGGAGAGGAAAAGAGCATAAGGCAATGAGGGGAGAGTAACAAAAAAGGAGAGCCCAACCCCGCGGGTCTGGCTCTCCCTTTTACTGCCTGCCTGGAGATGCTTGTTCAGGAGGCCAGCAGCTCGCGGGCGTTGGCCAGGGTATTGTCGGTGATATGGTCGCCGCCCAGCAGACGAGCCAGCTCCTTGAGGCGGTCTCCCTGATCCAGCGCCTGCATCTGGGTCTCAGTTGTCTTGCCGTCCGTGTGCTTGCTCACCACCATGTGCTGGTGGCCCTTGCCTGCCACCTGTGGCAGGTGAGTCACCACCATGACCTGAGTGGATTCACCGAGCTGGCGCAGCAGACGACCCACCACGGCGGCGGTGGGGCCGCTGATCCCCACGTCCACCTCATCGAAAATAAGGGTTGGGGTCGAGACCTTGCGGGCGCTGATCACCACTATGGCGAGGCTGATCCGAGACAGTTCACCCCCCGAGGCCACCTTGCCGAGTGGCTGGATCGGTTGCCCCGGGTTGGTGGTGACCATAAATTCCACCCGATCGATGCCGAGTGGCGACAGGCTGCTCTGGGCATCCGGTCGCACCTCGATGGCGAAGCGGCCGTCCGGCATCGCCAGCTCGTGCATGCTGGCGGTCACCTTGGCGCCTAGCTCCTGGGCGTAACGCTGACGGCTCTGGCTCAGGGCCTCGGCGGCCTGCACGAAGGCGAGGCGGGCCTCGGCCAGTTCATCTTCCATGCCCTCGAGGCGCTCCTCGTCGGAGTTGAGGCGGGCGAGATCACTGGCCAGATCCTGATGATGCAGGGCCAGCTCGGCCGGTTTGACATGGTGCTTGCGGGCCAGATTGATGGCTTTGGAGAGGCGGGCTTCCAGCTCGTTGAAGCGCTCGGGATCCAGTTCAAGCCGATCCAGATAGCTGCGCAGCTCGCTGTGGCTCTCCTGCACGCCTATCATCGCCTCGTTCAGCATCTCCAGCACAGGGGTGAGCCGGCTGTCCATGCCCACCAGACCCTCGGCCTTGTCGACGGCGACCTGCAACAGGCCAGCGATGGTGGTCTCTTCGTTGTCATAGAGCAGATCGAGACAGGCGCCGCACTCCTGCATCAGCTCGGTGCCGTTGGCGAGCCGCTGATGCTCTTCTTCGATCGCCTCGAACTCCCCCGGTTGCAGCGCAAACTCGTCCAGCTCCTGCACCTGATATTCGATGAGTTGACGGCGGGCCTCCCGCTGTTGCTGCTCGGCCTTGAGGCGGTTGAGTTCGTTTTGCAGCTGACGCCACAGCTGATAATGCTGGCGCACTTCGTCCAGCAGCAGGTGATGGCCAGCATAGCCATCCAGCAAGCTGAGCTGGTAGTCGGGTTTGAGCAGGAGCTGGTGGGCGTGCTGGCCGTGGACGTTGACCAGCAGTTGACCCAGGTTCTTGAGCTGGGTCAGGGGGACGGGCACCCCGTTGATGTAGCTGCGGGAGCGCCCCTCGGCGGAGAGTACCCGCCGCACTATGCATTCGCCTTCGTTGTCCAGCTCGTTGGCGGCGAGCCAGGCGCGGGCGGCCGGGTTGCCGTCCAGCAGGAAACGGGCGCTGACCTCTGTCTTGTCGCTATCGGGGCGCACCATGCTGGCCTCGGCCCGCTCGCCGAGGCAGAGGCCGAGCGCGTCTATGGCGATGGATTTACCGGCACCCGTCTCACCCGTGATGCAGGTCATGCCGGGTTGCAGATCGAGTTCGAGAAACTTGACGATGGCGAAGTTGTTGACGGTCAGCTGGGTCAGCATGGTCTCATCCTGTATGGGCCAACATTACTGTGTATGCATCCAGTATATACTGGTTTTACATACAGTAAAGAGTCGGCCCGCAACAGGATGGACAAGAGCGTTGAAAAGCGCCTTAAAACAGCTTGCTGCCCCAGCCGAGCTTGTTGCGCAGCACATGGAAGTAGCTGTAATCGAGCGGATGCACCAGGTGCAGCTTGTGGCTGCTCTTCTTGATGAGGATCTCGTCACCCGGGTGCACCGCCAGGGTGACCTGACCGTCGCAGCTCACCTGCATGGCGTCATCCTGGTTGTCCGGCGAGACCAGCAGCCGCACCTCGCTGTCCGCATCCAGCACTATGGGGCGGCTGCTGAGGGTGTGCGGGAACATGGGCACCAGCGTGATGGCGTTGAGCTTGGGAGTGAGGATGGCGCCGCCCGCCGACAGCGAATAGGCGGTGGAGCCGGTCGGGGTGGCGACTATGATGCCGTCCGAGCGCTGGCTGTACATGAAGCTGCCATCGATATAGACCTCGAACTCGATCATGTGGGCTATCTTGCCCGGGTGCAGCACGGCTTCGTTCACCGCCAGGTTGCTCGATTTGCGTTCCCCGTGACGATAGACGGCTGCTTCCAGCAGGAAGCGGTGTTCACTCTTGTAGTGGCCTGAGAGCACCTGTTCCAGCGGCAGCAGGTAATCCTGCGGCGAGAGATCGGTCAAAAAGCCGAGATTGCCCCGGTTGACGCCGATCACCGCCACATCGAACCGTGACAGCACCCGGGCCGCCCCCAGCATGTTGCCGTCGCCGCCGACCACTATGGCCAGATCTGCCTGCTCACCGAGCTGGACCAGATCCATCACGTTCTCATCCATGATGCCGAGGGTGTGGGCCACCCGGCTCTCCACCAGCACCCGAAAACCTCGGGTAGTGAGATATTGATGCAGACCGGTCAGGGTCTGGTTGGCCCCTTCGTGGTGGGGTTTGCCAATCAGGGCAATGGTTTTGAACGGAGAATCCATATGCTGTCGGGTCTGGGATGAGTATTGGGGGGAGTATACCGCGCTTTGTGGGGGATTTGTCTGCTGCCGGCGTCTACTGGTGGGCATAGCGCCATGAAAAGTGGCAATTTGGCCGTTGGCTCGGCTCATTGGCGACGATAGCGCCCTTTTCCCCTTGAAAGCCGGGGCTGCGTCCCCATAATAGCGCCATTACAGGGTCTGTTACCGACTTGTCGCGCACCCGAACGTCAACAGACCCTCATAAGCAACCCTGAAATTGGAGATGTCATGAACCACGAAGAACAAAAGGTTGAAGCGATGGAGCAAGTGGAAGTCCAGCCAGTCGAGCCGACCGATGTAGACAGTGAAGTGACAGCCGAGCAGGCCCGCATTGCCGAGCTGGAGGCCCAACTGGATGCCGCCCGGCTGGCGTCCAATGAAGAGCGCGAGCGTGCCATTCGTGCCGTCGCCGAGATGGAAAACCTGCGTCGCCGCGCCGCCCAGGACGTGGAGAAGGCTCACAAGTTTGCGCTGGAGAAATTCGCCGCCGAACTGCTGCCGGTACTGGACAACCTGGAGCGCGCCATCGAGCTGGCCGACAAAGAGAACGATGCCCTCAAGCCCATGATCGAAGGGGTCGAGCTGACCCTCAAATCCATGCAGAGCTCGGTGGGCAAGTTTGGCCTGAATCCGCTGGATCCGCTCAATCAGCCGTTTGATCCCAACGCCCATCAGGCGATGAGCATGATCGAAAATGGCGAGCTGGCACCGAACACCGTCATCGCCGTGATGCAGAAGGGCTACGAGCTCAACGGTCGGGTGATCCGTCCGGCCATGGTGATGGTCTCCAAGGCGCCGGCCTGAGAGTCATCGCTGTGCTGAGCCCGCCGCTCGGCGGGCTTTTTATTGATAGCGGCGCCATTCTGCGTATTAAGTGGCGCCATTTGGCAAGCATTCAGCCGTAAACAGGGCAAGAATGCGCGGTTTTTTGAGGGCGGGGCTTGAAGCGACAACTTGAGACCCCATATAGGTTGCAAGGCCGCGGCGGCACAAAAAATTTGATGCCGGGAGCTTGAAAGCCACTCTGGCTGCCCCCACCTAGCCGTTAACGCATTAAGGCGAGTTCCTCGCCAGTTTATTCAAAGTATTTGGAGATTCGTCAAATGGGTAAAATCATCGGTATTGACCTGGGTACTACCAACTCCTGCGTCGCTATTCTGGATGGCGACACCGCTCGCGTGATCGAGAACGCAGAAGGCGATCGTACTACTCCGTCCATCATTGCCTATGCCGATGATGGCGAGATCCTGGTTGGTCAGCCGGCCAAGCGTCAGGCCATCACCAACCCGAAGAACACCCTGTTCGCCATCAAGCGTCTGATCGGTCGCCGTTTCGAAGATGAAGAAGTGCAGCGTGACCTGAAGATCATGCCGTACGCCATCGCCAAGGCTGACAACGGTGATGCCTGGGTTGAAGTGAAGGGCAAGAAAATGGCACCGCCGCAGATCTCTGCCGAAGTGCTCAAAAAAATGAAGAAGACCGCCGAGGATTACCTGGGCGAGCCGGTGACCGAAGCCGTCATCACAGTACCTGCCTACTTCAACGATGCCCAGCGTCAGGCTACCAAGGATGCCGGTCGCATCGCGGGTCTGGATGTAAAACGCATCATCAACGAACCGACAGCAGCTGCTTTCGCTTACGGCGTGAACAAGGTCAAGGGCGAGCGCAAGGTTGCCGTGTATGACTTGGGTGGCGGTACTTTCGATATCTCCATCATCGAGATCGACGAAGTCGAAGGGGAAACCACCTTCGAAGTACTGGCGACCAACGGTAACACCCACCTGGGTGGTGAAGACTTCGACAACCGCGTCATCAACTATCTGGTAGACGAGTTCAAGCGTGAGCAGGGCATCGACCTGCGCAACGACCAGCTGGCCCTGCAGCGTCTGAAAGATGCCGCCGAGAAAGCCAAGATCGAGCTCTCTTCCGCCCAGCAGACCGACGTGAACCTGCCGTACATCACTGCAGATGCCACAGGTCCCAAGCACATGAACATCAAGGTGACCCGCGCCAAGCTGGAATCCCTGGTGGAAGACATGGTGAAAGACTCGCTCGAGCCGGTCCGTACCGCCCTGAAAGACTCAGGTCTGGCCGTTGGCGAGATCGACGACGTCATCCTGGTAGGCGGTCAGACCCGCATGCCTATGGTGCAGAAGACTGTTGCCGAGTTCTTTGGCAAAGAGCCGCGCAAAGACGTCAACCCGGACGAAGCCGTGGCCATGGGTGCTGCCATCCAGGGTGCCGTACTGTCTGGTGACAAGACCGACGTACTGCTGCTGGACGTCACCCCGCTCTCCCTGGGTATTGAAACCATGGGCAGCGTGATGACGGCGCTGATCGAGAAGAACACCACCATCCCGACCAAGAAGTCCCAGGTGTTCTCCACCGCCGAAGACAACCAGTCTGCCGTGACCATTCACGTGCTGCAGGGTGAGCGCAAGCGCGCCAGCGACAACAAGTCCCTGGGCCAGTTCAACCTGGAAGGTATCCGTCCGGCTCAGCGTGGCCTGCCGCAGATCGAAGTGACCTTCGACATCGATGCCAACGGTATCCTGCACGTCTCTGCCAAAGACAAGGAGACCAACAAGGAGCAGAAGATCACCATCCAGGCTTCCTCCGGTCTGTCTGATGAAGAGATCGAACGCATGGTACGCGAGGCGGAAGCCAACGCGGCCGAAGACAAGAAGTTTGAAGAGCTGGTGCAGACCCGCAACCAGGCTGACGGTCTGGTCCACTCGGTCCGCAAGCAGGTAGCCGAAGCCGGTGAAGCCCTGCCTGCCGACGACAAGACCAAGATCGAAACCGCATTGAGCGAGCTGGAAGCCGTCATCAAGGGTGACGACAAGGCGGTCATCGAAGCCAAGCAACAGGCGCTGATGGAAGCCTCCCAGAAGCTGATGGAGATTGCCCAGCAGCAAGCCCAGGCTCAGGGTGCTGGCGCCGATGCCGGCCAGTCCTCTTCTTCCGCCAAGGCTGACGACGACGTGGTTGATGCCGAGTTCGAAGAAGTGAAAGACGACAAGAAATAAGCCACACCCAGATGGGCAGAGTCCGCTCTGCCCATCGGCTTGAACGATGAATTTACGGGCGTTGGGTGACCAACGCCCGTCTGCATAACTGTTTACGTAGCAACAGGATCAGTATGTCAAAGCGCGATTTCTATGAAGTGCTCGGGGTATCGAAAGATGCCGACGAGCGCGAGATCAAGAAGGCGTACAAGCGTCTGGCGATGAAGTTTCACCCGGATCGCAACCAGGGTGATGCCGCCTCCGAAGAGAAGTTCAAAGAGGTCAAGGAAGCCTATGAGGTCCTGACCGATGCCAACTTGCGCGCCCGTTATGACCAGTACGGTCATGCCGGCGTGGATCAGAGCCAGGGTGGCGGTGGCCACGGTGGCTTTGGCGGCGGAGCCGATTTCGGTGATGCGTTCGGCGACATCTTTGGCGACATCTTTGGCGGTCGCAACGGCGGCGGTCGTCGTGGTCCGGCCCGGGGTTCCGACCTGCGCTACACCATGGAGCTGACCCTGGAAGAAGCGGTGCGCGGCGTCTCCAAGGAGATCAAGGTGCCGACCCTGGTCCACTGCGAGGTCTGCAACGGCTCCGGCGCCCACACCGGCAGCAGTGCCCAGACCTGCCCGACCTGCCACGGTGCCGGTCAGGTGCAGATGCGTCAGGGCTTCTTCGCGGTGCAGCAAGCCTGTCCGCACTGCCACGGTCGCGGCAAGATCATCAAGGATCCGTGCCGCAAGTGCCATGGCGAGGGTCGCTACCAGAAGACCAAGACACTGTCGGTGAAAATTCCGGCGGGCGTCGATACCGGCGATCGCATCCGTCTCTCCGGCGAAGGGGAAGCGGGGGAAGCCGGGGCTCCGGCCGGGGATCTCTACGTACAGGTGCACGTCAAGGAGCACGAGATCTTCGTGCGTGACGGCAACAACCTCTACTGCGAAGTGCCCATCAGCTTCACCGCCGCCGCACTCGGTGGCGAGATCGAAGTGCCGACCCTGGATGGCCGCGTCAAGCTCAAGGTCACTCCCGAGACCCAGACCGGCAAGATGTTCCGCATGCGGGGCAAGGGCGTCAAGTCCGTGCGCTCCGGCCAGGTGGGGGATCTGATGTGCAAGGTGGTGGTCGAGACCCCGGTCAAGCTGACCGAGTCCCAGAAAGAGCTGCTGCGCCAGCTGGACGAGTCGTTCAGCGGTGCCGCCGCCAAGACCCACAAGCCGAGATCGGAAGGTTTCTTCGAAGGGGTGAAACGCTTCTTCGACGACCTGACCCGCTGATGGCAGCCGGTCCGGCAACAAGATAGAAAGAGGGAGGCATGATGCCTCCCTCTTTTTTTGTCGTCTTGATCCAAGCGCTATCGCGACCCGTCATCCCGATGTGCAGAGCTGTCCATATCAGGCGCCGACCAGCGTGCTGCCGAGGAAGGCATAGGCGAAGCCAAAATAGATCAACACACCCAGCAGATCCATGATCGAGGTGAGCATGGGGGAGCTGAGGGTGGCCGGGTCAGTGCCTATCTTGCGCGCCACGAATGGCAGAGCCAAACCGAGCAGGCTGCCAACGACGGTCACCGTCATGGCCGACAGGCTGACGATCAGCACTATGTCCCAACCTATGCTCTTGCTCCAGAATGCCATCACGCCTTCCAGCACGGCGACACCCACCCCCAGCGCCACGGCCACGGGCAGATCGCGACGCAGTACGAAGAAGAAGTCACGCAAGCTCAGCTTGAGCTGCCCCATGCCCATAGAGCGGATCACCAGGGTGGCAGACTGGCTGCCCGCGTTGCCGCCCATGTCGATGATGGGGGCAATGAAGGCTGCGAGGATCAGGACCTCGCTGAGCAGATCCTCCTGGGCCGCGACCAGATTGCTGGTGAGAATGCCAAAAATGGTCAGTACCGCCAGCCAGAAGAAACGGGCATTGAACATGCTCAGTGTGCTGGATGCGCGAAGATCTAGTTCGGGGCCACCCAGAGCCGCCGTGCCACCGAAACGGGCAATGCGGTTGGCATCCTCTTCCTCGGCCACATCCATCGCATCATCCACAGTGACCATGCCGAGCAGCTGCCGGTCATTATTCAACACCGGCAGGGCCAGCAGGTTATAGCGGGCTATCATGTCAGCAGCGGCTCCCTTGTGGGCATCTGCCTGAATACTCACCAGCTCCCGCTGCATGATGCTTGATATGGGGGCCTTGCTGTCGGCCAGAAAGAGCTCTCGCAGCGAGACAACCCCGATGAGGCGGCGCATTTCATCCACGACATACAGGGTGTAGATGCTTTCTCTGTCAGCGGCTGTGCTGCGCAGGCGCTGCAGCCCCTCGCCCACTGTTATGTCGGCCGGCAGGCTGGCACAATCCGAGCTCATGATGGAGCCGACCAGGCTGTCGGAGTAAGAGGCCAGTCGTTGGGTATCCTCCCGCTCTTCCTCCGTCATCGCATCAAGCAGTATCTGGCGCAAGGCGGCGGGCAGACGATTGTAGAGGTCGGCCCTGTCATCGGGGGAGAGGCGGGTGCACAGCTCCTCCAGCTGGGTCTTGGCCATGGAGCGCACCAGACTGGCCTGAATGTCGCTTGGCAGATGGCGGAAGATGCGAGCGGCCCGCAATGCAGGCACCAGGCTGAGGAAGGTGTGAATATGCTTGTCTGTCAGGCGCTTTATCGCTTGAGCCAAATCGACTTCATGGATATTCAGGCTCAGGCTCTGGATCCCCATGCGATCCTTGTTTTGCAGCAGTACGTACAGCTGTTGGTGAATATCTTGGTATTGCATTTATATATCCTTTATTACATCAGCCGGAAAAATGGCAAATAGAGTCCCGACTGACAGCACATCAGCAAAAATAGATAAAGAAATAACACCCGAAAATTAACTCGGGCTAGTCGCCAGTACAGGCTCCAGGGTCAGGGTCCATAAGGCACCTCCTGATTGATGTAGAAAACGGCCATATTCTTGCCCGTCATGGGCAACGAAAGGGGAACTGAACAGGTGCAACGCTCGGCAAGCGTGCAGCAAGGGAGACCGGATGGCGAGACGGACGCAACCCGGTGATCGGCGGCTGCCATGTCCCCTGCGGTTTCGCCAGCAAGCCGCATGGCCACTGACCCTCGGCAAACCGGGCTCGCCATTGGCAACTCGCGCCATGGGCGGAGCAACATGGGTTGATGGGTAGACAGCGGTAATGACATGCGGGTCCTGATATCAGGAGAAGATCCATGCAGGCATGATTGACGTCATCCAGCGGGTGACCCTGGATGGCGCAAGTAATAGACATCGAGTGAATACAGGGAAGGGGTGCACACAGGTGCAAATAAACCGCTCTCCGCATAGCGCGAGATAGCGGCAGAAGAATCTGCGGGATCTCGCGACTCAGGTATTGGCTGACGAGCTCAACAACCTACTGTCATCTGATGAATTGCCCACTGATGGTCTCCGTTATTAATCAATGCGGCGATGCTACTGGAATGACACTTATTGGTAAATAATTAATCCGCAGCCAGAAACATTTAGAAACATCTTTATTGATATGTTTCGTGATTGAATGACAGGATCATCGGGTACGCGGCCATATTACGCGTTGGGCTCGGCATCATTAGCTGCCGCTTCGCCGCCGACCCAGATGGCGCACTGCGTGTGTCAACGCCCACTCACAGGATGGTGCATGCCGCAGGGGATGCCAATGCCCGGCAGACCCAATCGTCAGCACCATGACCCCCTGACCCATATTGCCGGCGATGCGGCCCCTCATCCACACCGCCAGCCGGGATCGCAGCTCTGCGGATGTGGATCCGCCCTATTGAGTTGATCCCGATGAGGGATCCACCTCACAAGTTCAGCCAATTCATTCTGTACAAATGTTATCCCGCTCACAGAGTGGCTGAAACGGTTTAGCTTCTGTATTGAGTTAGCTAAAGCGGTTTAGCTATGCTCTCTTCGCCGATAAAAACAGAGCCCGATCGGGCAACACACGACAGGTGAGGAAGATGATGATGTTCAAGAGCAGATTGGCGTTGGCGGTAGCGCTGGGATTGGGGATGAGCGGCCCGCTGTGGGCGGCCGAGGGCGGTATCGAAGCCAGGCTGGCAGCGCTGGAGGCGCGGGTACAGGCGGCCGAAGCGCGAGCCGAGGCGGCGGAAAGTCGTGCCAGTCAGGCCGAGGTGAAGGCGAGTGCGGCCAGTGAGCAGGCCCAGGTCGCCAACAGCCGCAGCCAGAAGGTGGATGAAAAGACGGCGGGGGCGCAGGGCTTCGAGTTTCACGGCTATGCCCGCTCGGGCCTGCTGGTCAACGGCAATGGCAACGGCGGGCGCGGCGGGCCCTACATCACCCCGGCAGGATCGGTGGGCGGGGCTGTTGGCCGGCTTGGCAACGAGGATGACACCTACATGGAGGCCAACCTGCAGAAGACCCAGACCTTCGCCGATGGCAGCTGGGCCCGCTACAAGCTGATGCTGGCCGATGGCGTGGAGACCAGCAACGACTGGACCGCCAGCGATTCGAGCCTCAATACCCGCCAGGTGTTTGCCGAAATCGGCAATCTGGCGAGCTTCGACGGCCCCTTCAAGCATGCGGTGTTGTGGGCGGGCAAGCGCTTCGATCGGGACAACTTCGACATCCACTGGCTCGACTCGGACGTGGTGTTCCTGGCCGGGACCGGTGGCGGCGTCTACGACGTGCAGCTGGCCGACAGCTGGAAGGCGAACTTCTCCCTCTATGGTCGCGACTATGGTGACATCAGCGCCAGCGGCCTGTCGGACATAGAGAGCCATATCCTCACCATGAACAATCGCGTCGGCAATTGGCAGTGGATGCTGAACGGCCTCTCGGCCAAAGACAACGAGGCGCGCATCAACGACGGCGGCAAGGGAAGCGAGGCGGCGAACAAGGGGGCGCACACCCTGCTGGCCTATCACGCCGACAGCTTCTTTGGCATCAACCCCGGCTTCTCCAAGGCGGCGATCCTCTACGGTCATGGCCTGGGGGCCGAGCTCAAGGGACTGGGTTCCGACAGCGAGCTGCTGCCGGATGCCGATGCGGTGCGAGTGGCGGTCTTTGGCGCCACGGATCTCAACCCGCGCTGGCGTTTCGCCCCGGCCCTGCTGGCAGAGCAGAGCCAGGACCGTTACGTGAAGGGGGATGAATACCAGTGGCTGACCCTCAATACCCGGGTGGCCCAGGTGCTGAGCCAGAACGTCGAGCTGGTCTATGAGGCGAGCTGGCAGTACATGGATCTGGATCCCAAGGGCTACAAGGGACGCCAGGCGGTGAGCGGCAACTTCACCAAGCTCACTTTCGCTCCCACCTTCAAGGCGCAGACCGCCGGTTTCTTCGAGCGCCCCGAACTGCGGGTGTTCGCCAGCTGGATGGACTGGTCATCCGAGCTCGACAACTACGCCAGTGACGACGCCATGGGCCAGAGCAACTTCACCGCCGGTGGCGAGTGGAACTTTGGCGTACAGATGGAAACCTGGTTCTAGTTCGTTATCCCGATCACAAAAATGGCAGCCGGTGCCGAGATCTGTTGGTTGGCTAAATCGGTTTAGCTGATAATGAAAGCCAAGAGATGAGGCCCCGGCCCCGTCAATGAATCCTGTGCAGCAGTGGAGTAGCAAGGTGACGAATCGTGTGTGGGTAATGGGGGATGCCGTGGTGGACTTGATCCCGGAAGGGGAACTGCACTACCTCAAGTGTCCGGGTGGCGCACCCGCCAATGTGGCGGTCGGGGTGGCACGGCTTGGCGGTGATGCGGCCTTTATCGGCCGGGTCGGCGCCGATCCCTTCGGTTGCTTCATGGCCGAGACCCTGGCGACCGAGGGGGTCGATATCGGTCACCTGACCCAGGATCCGGCCCATCGTACCTCCACGGTGCTGGTGGCGCTCGATGAGGCAGGGGAGCGCAGCTTCACCTTCATGGTGCGCCCCAGTGCCGATCAGTTCCTCGAACCGGCTGACTTGCCCCGCTTCGAGGCAGGGCAGTGGCTGCTCACCTGCTCCATCGCCCTGGCCAACGAGCCGGTGCGCACCAGTTGCCTGCACGCCATGGCCGCCATCAAGGCAGCAGGCGGACGGGTCTGCTTCGATCCCAACCTGAGGCCCGAGGTGTGGGGCAAGCCCGCCGAGATGCTGCCGCAGGTAAGCGCGGCCATCGCCCTGGCGGACGTGGTCAAGCTCTCCATCGAGGAGCTGCAGCTGCTGAGCGGTGAGGATGAGCTGGCCGCGGGGCTCGCCACCCTCTCGGGCCCGGCGCTGGTGCTGGTGACCCGGGGGGCGGCCGGAGTGGTGGCCCGCCTCGATGGCGAGTTGCTGGAGTGGGTGGGGCAAAAAGTGACCCCGCTCGACACCACGGGGGCGGGGGATGCTTTCGTCGCCGGTCTCCTGGCCGCGCTGGCACGGCGGGCGTTGTTGCCCACTCTGAGCGAACTGCCCGCCATCCTGGCTCAGGCTCACGGTTGCGGGGCGCTCGCCACCACCGCCAAGGGGGCCATGACGGCGCTGCCGACCCGCACAGAACTGGATGCCTTTTTGCGATCAGGCGCAAGCGGCTGTTGATCTGCGGCTAGAAGCCCGGCTCGACAGCCCCTACTCTCATGTGACAAGGGCCCGCCAGCGCGGCGGGTCATAAGAGGAAGAATATGAATATCAGTGCGATAGCCAAGGATCTGGTGCCCCTGCTCGGGGGCAAGGAGAACATCGTCAGCACCGCTCACTGTGCCACCCGGCTGCGGCTGGTGCTGGCGGACGACAGCAAGGTGAACAAGGCCGCCATCGACAAGCTGGACGGGGTAAAAGGCTGCTTCAGCAATGCGGGTCAAATTCAGGTGATCTTCGGCACAGGTCTGGTCAACAAGGTCTATGCGGAGTTTGTGGCCCTGACCGGTACCGGCACCGCCAGCAAGTCAGAGCTGACCGACATGGCGACGGCCAAGCTTAATGTGGCCCAGCGCCTGGCGCGGACGCTCTCCAACATCTTCGTGCCCATCATTCCGGCAATCGTCGCGTCCGGACTGCTGATGGGGCTGCTCGGCATGGTGCGTACCTACGGCTGGGTCAACGCCGACAGTGCCCTCTTCGTCATGCTCGACATGTTCAGCTCGGCGGCCTTCATCATTTTGCCGATCCTGATCGGATTCACTGCGGCGCGTGAGTTTGGCGGCAACCCCTATCTGGGGGCCACCATGGGGGGCATCCTCACCCACCCGGCGCTGACCAACGCCTGGGGCGTGGCCGGTGGTTTCAAGACCATGGATTTCTTCGGTCTCGATGTCGCCATGATCGGCTATCAGGGCACCGTCTTCCCTGTGCTGCTGGCGGTCTGGTTCATGTCCCATCTGGAGAAGCAGTTGCGCAAGAGCATTCCGGACGCGCTGGATCTGATCCTCACGCCGTTTCTCACCGTCATCATCACAGGTTTCGTGGCGTTGCTGTTTATCGGCCCGGCGGGTCGGGTGCTGGGGGACGGCATCTCCTTCGGTCTGAGTGCGCTTTATGAGCAGGCGGGCTGGCTGGCGGGGCTGGTGTTTGGCGGCACCTATTCCCTCATCGTCATCACCGGCATCCACCACAGCTTCCACGCCATAGAGGCGGGGCTGCTCACCAATCCGGCCATAGGCGTCAACTTCCTGTTGCCCATCTGGGCCATGGCCAACGTGGCGCAGGGCGGGGCCTGTCTGGCTGTCTACTTCAAGACCCGGGATCCGAAAATCAAGGCGATCACAGTGCCGGCGGCCATGTCCTGCCTGCTCGGCATCACGGAGGCGGCGATCTTCGGCGTCAACCTGCGTTACATCAAGCCTTTCCTGGCCGGTCTGCTCGGCGGTGCCCTGGGCGGTGCCTACGTGGTGGCGGCCAAGGTGGGCATGACGGCGGTGGGGCTGACCGGCATTCCCGGCATGGCCATAGTCCAGCCCATGAGCCTCATACACTACGTCATCGGGCTGGTGATCGCCTTTGGCGCCGCCTTTGCCGCCTCCTGGCTGCTCAAGTACAAGGTGGAGTGATGAAGGACGTCGATCTCCTCAACCAGGTTGTCCGGTCCTTGCTGGCCGGACAGCTCAAGGCGGCGGCCGATCCCCATCGACCCCGCTGGCATCTGGCAGCCCCGGTGGGGCTGCTCAACGACCCCAACGGCTTCATCGAGCACGACGGGCGCTACCACCTCTTCTACCAGTGGAATCCGCTCGGCTGCGAGCACAGCAACAAGGGCTGGGGTCACGTCACCTCGACCGATCTGCTGCACTGGCAGCACGAGCCGGTGGCGCTCTTGCCCACCGAGACCTATGAGAGCCACGGCTGCTACTCGGGCTCGGCGGTCAGCGACGAGCAGGGGCGCTTGACCCTCATCTACACAGGCAACGTCAAATACCCGGATGGCAGCCGTACCGCCTACCAGTGTCTGGCTCGCGCCGACGGTGAGGGTGGCTTTGTCAAGCTGGGGCCTGTGCTGGAACTGCCCGCAGGCTACAGCGGCCATGTGCGGGATCCCAAGGTGTGGTACGACGGCCAGCAGTGGCTCATGGTGCTGGGGGCCCGCACTCTGGATGACAGGGGCGAGGTGCTGCTCTATCGCGGCGACACCCTGCACCACTGGCAACTGGTGGGCCCCATCGCCGGCAGCGGGCGCGGTGGCCTGGGGGACTTTGGCTATATGTGGGAGTGCCCGGACCTCTTCCCGCTAGGGGGGCGCCATCTGCTCATCAGCTGCCCGCAGGGGATTGCCCCGGTGGGGGAGGATTACCGCAACCTCTACCAGTGCGGCTGGCTGGCGGGCCATTTTGACGGCATGCACTTCGCGCACGGGACTTTCCACGAGCTGGACAGGGGCTTCGAGTTCTATGCACCGCAAACCACGCTGGACAGTCAGGGACGCCGCCTGCTGTTTGGCTGGCTGGGGCTGCCGGAGGAGAACGAGATGAGCCAGCCCACCATCCCCTATGGCTGGATCCATCAGATGAGCTGCCCGCGGGAACTGTTCTGGCAGGGGGAGTGGCTCTGCCAGCGGCCGGTGGCGGAGCTGGCGGCATTGAAGGGGGAGTTGACCCGTTTCGAGGGGACGCCAGGCGAATTTGCGGGGCTGGCCATCGACTCGGCCTGGCTCGATCTGGATCTGTGCGGTGAGGGAAGCCTCTGGTTCGGCGCCGTGGCCGAGCTGGTGTGGCAGTTGGGGCGCATCACCCTGCGCCGCCAGAACTGGCAGAGCGGGGAATGGGAGACGCGATCCGCCCCCTGGCTGGGTGGGCGGATCACTGTGCTGTGCGATCGCTCCAGTCTGGAGTGTTTCATCGATGGCGGTCGCCACAGCCTGTCGGCCCGCTACTTCCCCGGTGAAAAGCCGCAGCTATCGGCAGGGAACGTGGGCGGGGGTTGCAAAATTTGCCTCAATCACTGGCCGCTGTCGGCTTGCCTAGTACAATAGCCCGGTGCTAGTCAGCCGGGAGGCCAGGTGGAGAAGAAGAAACGGATCACTATTGCCCAGATAGCCGAGTTGGCGGGGGTGTCCAAGGCGACCGCCAGTCTGGTGCTCAACGGCAAGAGTGCTGAGTACCGGATTGCCGATCAGACCCAAAAGCGGATCCAGGCGGTGGCGGATGAGTGCCACTACCAGCCGAGCTTTCATGCCCGCGCTCTGCGCGAGACCCGCAGTTACACCTGGGGTCTGGTGATCCCCGATCTCACCAACTTCGGTTTTGCCCGCATCGCCCGTGCCCTCGAGGCTCACTGCCGGGAGGCGGGCATCCAGCTGCTGATCGCCTGCTCCGAGGATGATCCCACCCTGGAGCAGACGGTGGTGGACAACCTCATCAGTCGTCAGGTGGATGGCCTCATCGTCGCCTCCAGCGGCCACAGCGATGATATCTATGCCCGTATTCACGACCGGCTGCCGGTGGTGCAGCTGGATCGCCACATAGGCGAGTCGCGCCTGCCCATGGTGATCTCGGACGCCTGCAAGGCCACCGCCGAGCTGGTGCGGGACATGGCTGGCGAGTGCGGCGAGGAGATCTACTACTTCGGCGGTCTGCTGGATCTCTCCCCCAGCCGCCATCGGCTTGCCGGGTATGAGCTGGGGCTGCATCGGGCCGGGCTTGAGGCGGACGCCATCCGGGTGCGCCATCGTGACTATCAGCCGAGCTCGGGTTATCAGCTGATGGCCGAGCTGGTGGTCGAGCTGGGGGCGCCGCCCCGCGGGCTCTTCACCGCCTCTTTTACCCTGCTGGAAGGGGTGCTGCGCTATCTCAACGAAGCTGGGCTGATGGAGACGGGCATGCGGCTGTGCACCTTCGATGATCACGATCTGCTCGACTGCATACCGATGCGCATCGACTCGGTGGCGCAGGATTGTCCGGCGCTGGCCCGCGCCGCCTTCGAGCTGATGCAGCAACTGATCGCGGGCAATCCCCCCGCGCAGACCGCCCAGGTGATCAGCCCCAGGGTACGCTGGCGTACCCGCCGCTAGTCGCGCAGGTTCGCTCCCATAGAAAAGCCCCGCCAGAATTGGTGGGGCTTTTTGTTTATCGGGGGAGGGCGCACAGACATGCCCAGCCGGTTCAATCCGTGGTACTGGCGCGCCAGAACACCTGCTTGATATGGGGATGAATGGCCAGCTTCACCATCAGGGCATCCAGCTCGTCGCCATCGATGGAGGTGGCCAGCAGCACGGCGGAGATCTCCAGATCCTGTTCACCGAACGGCTCTATGTCCAGTTCGCTCAGAGGGTAGTTGGCCTGCTCCATCATCTCTTCGAGCCAGTGCAGCACCTCTTTTTGATACTCGCGCTGGGCGAGGGCCGTGACCCTGTAGGTCACCTCGGTATCTGTATTGTCCACCGGGCGGCGGTTGATCTGGTTGACCAGCGGTCGCAGCAGGGTGTTGGCGGCCAGCACGAACAGGGCGCCGAGCACTGCCTCCATGGCGAGCCCGGCCCCGCTGGCCGCGCCCACAGCCGCCACGCCCCACAGGGTGGCTGCCGTGTTGATGCCGCGGATATTGCCAGACTCGCGCATGATGACACCGGCGCCGAGAAAGCCGATGCCGGAGACGATATAGGCCACCACATGGACCACGTTGTAGTTGCCGCCGTGCAGGTCATAGATGCGCTGGGCCAGGCTGACGAACAGGGCGGCCCCCACGGCGACCAGCACGTTGGTGCGAAGACCGGCGGTACGCTGGCGGTACTGGCGCTCCAGCCCGACCAGGCTGCCCAGCACGAAGGCCAGCAACAGGCTGGCCAGGGTGTCGAGCAGGGAAATCATGTCAAATTGCTGCCACATTCTCATGGCGTACTCCTTCTGGTTTGAGATGGCCTTCGGGATACAGGATAGAAGGCCCAGTGAGCATTCCTGATGAATCGCAGAGGTGCGCGCGGTGAAGGCCATCATGGGAAATGAAAGCGGGCGCACGGTCAAACGGGTCCGCGCACTCAGAATGGCGAGCAGATAGCCGGGCCAGATGGAAAGGGGCCAGCATGGCTGGCCCCCGATCTACTCGATCCCGTTAGTTGAGCAGTGGCTCGGCGTCGCGACGGGGACGCAGCTCCCAGCGAACCGGGTGGGCGACCCCGACCTGATGCACGAACTGCACCAGATAACGGCGCTGTGGCGGGGTGCAGTGCAGATTGAGCACCAGCTCCCGACCTCCGCTGCGCCCTGGCCTCAGGGACTGCATGGGACGCAGCCCTGCCGGTTGCAGGGTATGAGTCACCATGTCGAGCACCTGCTCCATGTCGGCGCGATCCTGGCAACGGATCTGCAACCTGTAGTGGTGCTGACTCGGCTTGGCGCGCAGCCAGAGTGGCAACAAACCACGGCCCAGCTTGCTCAGCAGGGGGTGAGCCTGGGTGGATCCGGACTTGGTTGAAATAAAACGCATAGCAGCCTCCTTGTGGGAAGCAGAAACTATGCAGGCAAGGTGTCCAGGCCTGGGCTTGGGTCACCTGACGTCAAGTGTAAAAAGAGAAGAGGGGAGTGGATTTCCGCTTCTCGCAGGGTTGCGAGAACGCGGCAGAGGAAGACCTGCGGCTATCTCGCGACCTGGGTGCCGACTGACTGGGTCGGCCTACAACTGTCACTTGATGAATTGCCCACTGATGGTCTCCGCTGTTGATGAACGGCCAGATGGTACTCATCCAGAGCGATGAGGTAAAGCCTTATCCGCGCTCAGCAACATTTAGATACAAGTTTGTCAATAACCTGAGCCACTTGGCTACATTCATACCAGCCCGGCCAAGGCCAGCGCCATCCCAGGCGCCGGGCCAGTGGCCGCGGCAGCCTGCGCCGTGATCCACGGCCATGCCGATGGTTCACTCCCACATAAAAATTAGATATTGCTAATTTAGGTTTTATTTATAGAATGAAGCTTAATATAAGCAACTGCTAATTTATTCCTATGGCCCCTTTCGATGAGATGACCCGACATGCCAGCGAGGCGGCCGCCCTGCTCAAGGCGCTAGCCCATCCCGAGCGGTTGCTGGTGCTCTGCCAGCTGCTTGATGGCGAGAAGGGTGTTGGCGAACTGCTGGCGCACAGTGCGCTGGGGCAGTCGGCGTTCTCCCAGCAACTGGCGGTACTCAGGCGCAGCGGCCTGATCCGGTCGCGCAAGGTTGCCCAGCAGATCTACTGCTCGCTGGCGAACGAGGCGGCGGCGGATGTATTGGCCGTGTTGCGTACCCATTTTTGCCACTCCCAAGACGACGAGGTGTCCTGATGTTTGAAACCCAATGGTTGCTTGCCCTGGCCGGGGGCATGCTGGTGGGGCTCTCCGCCCTGATGCTGATGCTGTTCAACGGCAAGGTGGCCGGGATCAGCGGCATTCTGGCGGGCGCCATGCAACACAGGCACGCCTGGCGCTGGCTGTTTCTGCTGGGACTGGGGGCGGGTGCCTGGCTGGCATTTTCCCTGGACTGGGCCCGGCTGCCACGCTTCGACACCCTGCCGGCCTGGCCGCTGGTGTTGCTGGCTGGGCTGCTGGTCGGGATCGGTACCCGTCTTGGCAATGGCTGCACCAGTGGTCACGGCATCTGCGGCATGGGTCGGCTTTCTGTGCGCTCCATCCTTGCCACCCTCACCTTCATGGCAACCGGTGCCCTCACCGTGTTTGTCACCCTGCATCTGTTGTAACGAGGCGATGAGATGAAACACTTTATCAGTCTGTTGGCCGGTCTCTTGTTCGGGATCGGCCTTGCCATCTCCGGCATGGTGGATCCGGCCCGGGTCATCGGCTTTCTCGACGTGGCGGGGGCCTGGGATCCCAGCCTGGCCTTCGTGATGGGCGGGGCGCTGCTGGTGTTCATGCCGGGCTACTTTCTGCTGGTCAAACCGAGCCGCCAGAGCCTGCTCGGTGAGCCATATTCGTTCAGCCAGGCCCGGCAGGTGGACGGTCGCCTCCTCGGTGGCTCTGCCCTGTTCGGCATCGGCTGGGGCCTGGTGGGCATCTGTCCCGGGCCTGCCTTGAGCCTCATCTCCAGCGGTCAGCCCATGATACTGCTGTTCGTGGCGGCCATGGTGAGCGGGATCTTGCTGGTGGACAGGGTATGGCCGATGCTGTGGCCAGCCCGCAGCGCCTGATCCCCAGGCGCCATGATCCCGCAGTCCCGGTATCCGTGCCGGAGTCAGGCAGGCGCAATAGCGAGAGGGCCACCTGGGTGGCCCTCCTCTTTTCACACGTTCAGGTGGCTGGCGCGCTGAGTCAGCGTCCTTTCATCAGCGGGAAGTAGCGTCGGTCGGCCTGGCTCATGTGGCCGACAACCAGCTCCTGAATAATGAAGTTGAGCAATTCGTCGTTGCCAAGCTCGCCGGCCCTGGCGGCGGTCATCAGCTGGCTTGCCCTGTGCAGCAGCCGCTGGTGGTCCTGCTGGTGGCTGGCCAGCTCGGCATAGTCCAGCTCGGCCAGCATCTGCTCCTCGAAGGCGAAGTGGTGGCGGGCCATCTCGAACAAGCCTTCCAGACTCTCCAGATAGAGGGCAGGGTGTTCGCTGTTGTCTTTCATGCGCTCCAGCAGCCGGTTGGTCAGCACGAAGAGCTGGCGATGCTCGGCATCGATGCGGGGGTGGCCGCACTCGTGGCTGTTTTGCCACAGCAGTGAGCCCAGCTCGGGATCCAGCCCGGCGGTAAACAGGCAGACCCGGCCGCGGCCCCGTCCCTTGGCCTGATACATGGCCTGATCGGCATGGTGCATCAGGGTCTTGGGATCCGTGCCATGTTCCGGGTAGAGCGCCACCCCTATGCTGCTGGAGATCCGCAACTCCTGCTCTTCATCCACCCGGAACGGATGACGCAGGCTCTGGTGCAGATGATCCGCCACTGTCAGCGCCTCGTCACTGATATCGGGCAGCAGGATCACGAACTCATCGCCCCCGAGGCGGGCCACCAGATCCTGTTCCCGCACGCAGTGGCGCATGCGCTCGGCCACCATGTTGAGCAACACATCGCCGGTTTCATGGCCGAAGGTGTCGTTGATCGGCTTGAAGTGATCCAGATCGATGAACATCAGCGCCAGCTCTCTCCCCTCGTCGGCCATGGCCTCCTTCAGCCGCAGTTGCAGCAGGCGACGGTTGGGCAGGTTGGTGAGCGGATCATAGAAGGCGAGGCGGTGCATCATCTCCTCGCTGGCGGCACGTTCCGTGATGTCGCGGGTGACCCCCAGGATGGCGTCTGGCTGGCCTTTCTCGTTGCCGTGCAAGGTGGTGATGGTCTCGGTCGCGACCAGATGCCCCTCCCTGTGCCGCAACTGGGTGCGGATCACGCAGCGGGTCTGCTCGTGGTCGCCCCGTTGCCAGGCCGCGAGGGAGTCACTGAGCTCATCGCGCAGCTGTTTTCTGGAGGTCTCCGGGATCAGCTGCTTGAGGGGCAGGCTGAGGATGTCGATCGCCTCGTAACCGCTGAGCGGCAGAATGGCCGGGCTGACGTAGCGAAAGCGCAGGGTGGCGGTATCCATGGTCCAGATGACGTCGGCGCTGTTCTCCGCCACGAACCGGTAGTGCTGTTCGCTCTGGGCCAGTTCACGGGTGAGCCGCAGCCGATCCCGGGCCTCCTGACGCAGGCGCAGGTAGAGATGGCAGAAGATGCCGAGCAGGGTCAGCAGGGTGAAGGTGATCAGCATGGCGACAGCCACGCTCTTGTCGAACAGCTGCCGCTGCTGGCGCATCCGCTCCCGGTCCGGGTTGTAGAGGAAGCGCTCCAGATCGGGCAGGGAGCTGAGCAAGCCTGCCTCCAGGTAGGTCCTGGCGATCTGCTGCCATCGCTCGGGTTGCATGTAGCCGGGCTCGATGAGATCCGGCTGCATCAGCTCCCTGGTTTCACGGGCTTCGAACTCCAGCTGCTCACGGCCATAACCGCTGGGATAGTGCTCCATGATCCAGCTGATCATCTCCTCCGGGTTTTCCATGGCATAGCGCCATCCCTTGAGGCTGGCCTGCTGGAACGCATAGACCCGCTCCGGCCTGCCCGCCAGCTCACGCTCAGAGGTAAACAGATTGTCACCGTAGAAGTCGAAGTCGATGTCGCGGGGGGAGAATACCCGGTAGGGGATCCCCAGCTGGGCCAGATAGAAGGGCTCGGTGGTGCTGTAGGCGCTGATGGCATCCACCTGTCCGGTCAGCAAGGCCTGCAGCCCCTGTTCATAGGGCAGTCTGGTCCAGCTCTGTGGCTGGGCATGGCGGCCGAGATAGACCTGCAACTCTCTGGAGCCTGGTTCCAGCATCAGGCGTTTGCCCGCCAGATCAGAGGGTTGCAGTATGTCGGGCCGTTCCAGCGAGAGCAGGACCAGCGGCGAGTGCTGCAGCATGGCCGCCAGTACCACGACCGGACGGCCTGCGGCACGGGCGAGCAGCAAGTCGCTGCCGCTGATCCCGAACTGGGCATTGCCCGACACCACCTCGTTGACCACATTGGTCTGCGGCGTGGCGGCGCGCAGCGCGACATTCAGACCGGCATCACGATAAAAGCCCTTGAACTGGGCGGCGTAATAACCGGCGAACTGGAACTGATGTTGCCATGGCAGTTGCACCACTATCTGATCTGCCGCCCTCAGGGGCAGAGAGGTGACGCTGTAGCAGATCGCCATACCCAGCATTGGCAGATACCAGAGCAAGCGATGAAGGGAGGAATTTACGCCTGTCATATACATTCCTCTCGGGAGACGGGTTCGATCCTAGAGTCAAACAATTCCTTGTTGCCCGCAAGGGGGCGAAAGGCCGCTGGAATGGGGGATGGGTGACAAAAAAAGTGATTTCTGTGTCGTTTATCACATTTGGCTTTCATGCTCGGTATTTTTGTCAATTATGCGAATAATTAAGGAGCCATATGGCCTATAAAAACGGTCGCATTTTAGTCGTATTTACCTGTTGTTTACCTCAGTAATAGTGAGTGATTGCTTTTTTCACGGTGCAATGCGTCAACCTGTGTCGCCGTATCAAAAGATACTTTTCTGATGCTGTGGGAATGTATCCGGATTGATTCTATTAGGTTGTTAATCGGTAACGATGGAGCCCAGCCGGCAAGGGCCCAAATCCGGTCGCCAGCGGTGGTATGATAGCGGCTCTTCCTTCTCGTTGAGGCTCTCTCATGTCCCGATTGCGTCTGTTGTTGTCCGACTCTCACGATCCCCTGTTCAACCTGGCGGTGGAGGAGTGCATCTTTCGCCAGATGGACCCGAACCAGCGGGTGCTCTTCCTGTGGCGCAACGCCAATACGGTAGTGATTGGCCGCGCCCAGAACCCCTGGAAGGAGTGCAACACCCGTCGCATGGAAGAGGATGGAATAACCCTGGCCCGGCGCAGCAGCGGGGGCGGCGCCGTGTTTCACGACCTTGGCAACAGCTGCTTCACCTTCATGGCGGGCAAGCCCGGCTATGACAAGAGCATATCCACCGCCATAGTGCTGGATGCGCTCAAGCGGCTCGGGGTGAGCGCCTTCGCCTCCGGGCGCAACGATCTGCTGGTGGCGACCCCGGACGGGGATCGCAAGGTGTCGGGCTCGGCCTATCGGGAGACCCTGGATCGCGGCTTTCATCACGGCACCCTGCTGCTGGACGCCGATCTGGGCCGGCTCGCCAACTACCTCAATCCGGATCCCAAGAAGCTGGCGGCCAAGGGCATCAGCTCGGTGCGCAGCCGGGTGGCCAACCTGTGCGAGCTGCTGCCGGGCATTGACCACAACCAGCTGAGCCACGCCCTCTGCGAGGCCTTCTTTGCCCATTACGGCGAGCGGGTTCTGCCCGAGCACATCTCTCCGAGCCAACTGCCCGACCTGCCCGGCTTTGCCGACACCTTCGCCCGCCAGCGCAGCTGGGAGTGGAACTTCGGCCATGCGCCTGCGTTCAGCCATCAGCTGGACGAGCGCTTCGGCTGGGGTGGGGTCGAGCTGCACTTCGATGTGGAGAAGGGGGTCATAGGCCGGGCGCAGATCTTCAGCGACAGCCTGGATCCGGCGCCGCTGGATGCGCTGGCCGAACGACTGGTTGGCCTCGCCTATCGCCGCGAGGCCATAGCGGCGCTGCTGTCGCAACTGCGGGCCGATTTCCCGGCCCAGCAAGCCGAGCTGGACGAGCTCTCCCGCTGGTTGCTGGCCGCCCTGCGCTGAGGTTTTTTCCTGTCCGATCACGAAATCAAAAGAGGCGCCCAAAAGGCGCCTTTTTGCCAGCCCACGCCACGGCTCATCATGACAAAAAGTAGGGGAGGCCATTAGATATTGTCGCTGTTTCAAACAGCGGCTCAGGGGTATAAGGGCAGCACACTTGCTGTACTAATGGTATAAAAATGAGTGACTTAGTTTATCTGAAAGATGAAGGCGTCAACGCCGTCCACCCCGAGTTCTCCGCCCGTTTCGCCACAGTCAAAGCCAACTTTTTCTCGCGCAATCCCGATCTCTGGCCGGTATTTCGCGAGCCCGGTTTCGCCACCCTCAACGAGTTTCGCGCCCGTGGCCTGGCGCCGGATGCCCGCCTGAACGCCTGGCCAGATGGCCGCGCCCGCCTCGCCGATCTCTGCGAGACCATGCCGGTGCCCGCACAGATGCGCACTCCGGGCGAGCCCATGACCGAGCTGCTGTTTGCCGGCGCCCTGTCGAAAGACTGGGAGAACCCCTCCAGCGTCGAGAACGTCATCACAATGTCGGCGGATCCCGCCATCTACGGCGCCCAGATGGGCATATTGGCCAACCCCAACCTGGTCTACTCCGAGTATGCCGGGGTGGCCGAGGAGCTGGAGAAGAAGGTGGTGCGCCAGATAGCCCTGCTGGCGGGTTACGATCCGGCCCGCGCCACCGGCATCTTCACCCAGGGGGGGACCTTCTGTAACCTCTACGGCTACCTGCTCGGCATTCGCAAGAGCCTGCCGGAGGCCAAGCACAAGGGGCTCGGCCACTATCAGGACTACCGCATCATCAACTCCCAGGGCGGCCACTACTCCAACATCACCAACCTCTCCCTGCTCGGGGTCGACATAGAGAACAAGACCATCCGTATTCAGGTGGGCGAGAACAACGACATCGATCTCGATCACCTGGAGCGCACCCTGACCGCCTGTTTTGCCCTCAAACATGTGGTGCCCACCATCATGCTCACCATGGGGACCACGGACACCTTCGGGGTGGACCAAGTCAAACCCGTGGTCGAGCTGCGGGATCGCCTCTGCGAGCGGTTCGAGGTGGCGGTCAAGCCCCACATCCACGTGGATGCCGCCATCGGCTGGTCGATGATCTTCTTCCTGGATTACGATTTTGGCGCCAACCCGCTCGCCATCAACGGCGCCACCCTGGCGGGGATCGAGCGCAACGTGGCCCGCTTCGCCGAGCTGAAATACGCCGACTCCTTCACCGTCGACTTCCAGAAGTGGGGCTATGTGCCCTACACCTCCAGCCTGGTGATGATCAAGGAGCAGGACGATCTCAAGGCGATGGAGAACGACCCGGAGAACTTCTCCTATTTTGAGCGGGACATTCAGGGCCAGACCCACCTGCAGTCCACCATCGAGTGTTCCCGCGGGGCGAGCGGTCTGTTCGGTGCCTATGCGGCGCTCAACTACCTGGGGGTGGAGGGCTATCGCACCGTGCTGGCCCACTGCCTGCAAAATGCCAACTACTTCCGCTTCCGGTTAAGCCAGCTCGGCAACGTCAAGCTGGTGGCCCAGGAGAATCAGGGGCCGAGCGTGGGCTTCAAGATCTACAACCCCGAGTGGGTGCAGGATCCGGACGCCGAGTTCGCCTTCGAGCTGGCACGCAGCCCGGATGCGGCCTACAAGGCGCGCTTGCAGCGCAACACCGACTATCACCGCGGCCTCTTTACCGGGCGCGGCAAGGTGGGGCTCTACACCAACTGGGTGGAGGCCATAGCCCACTCCGACTACGATGCCCGCGGCAAATACTCCTACATCGCAGGGGAAAAAGCGGTCTTCATGAACCCCGCCTGCAGTCGTGAGCAGATCGATGCCTTCATCGCGCACATTCGCGGCTGATGGCGGATGAATGACGGGGCGCAGGCGGGTCTCCCCCTGCGCCCTGCTTTTTTGATACGTCAATCAATTGAATCAAAAGGGATTGCTTGCGAATCCCCCGGGAAATGTGAAGTTCTGCACGTTACGCCCTTCTGCATCCCTTTCTGACTTTTATCGCCCTGTTTTTTCCGTACGGTATGGACTCCAACGGGCTGGCTTTCAGCCTTGGATATCAACAAAAGGAGCCGTTATGGACAAGCACAGACGCAGAGTCACCCTGGGATTGTTGAGTGCCCCCCTGGTCGCCACCCTGGCCGGGTGCAACAGCAGCAACGACAGCGAAGGGAGCCCGGTCGACTTTAGCACCACCCTGACAGACCGGCTGAGCGCCGAATTGTACGACGAGCAGACAGCCCGCCGGCTGGCCCCCTTCATCGAGGAGGCCTGCTTCAACATGACGCCGTCCCGGGTCGTCATCGACAGCGTCAACTGCGTAATAGCCTTTGCCTTTGGCAACCGCCCCAACGCCTCGGGCAACCCGGATGAGCTGGCCGAACCCGGCCCCATGAATGAGGCCCTGGCCGCCTGTTGCGCCGCTCTCTATCGGCAAAAGCCGGTACCCATGTATGTGCAGTGGGAGATAGCCTGCTTCCTGGACTCTAAAGCTTATGGGGATATTCCAACCACGGATATCATTCCCATCAAGCCTTACTGGGATGACGCTGGCAAGCTTATCTATCTGAGCACAGATGATGTGGTTAAAAAGATTATTGAGGAGCACACCCAGGATCAAGACCCGGCCACCCTCGGCATGGCGGCCATCATCGGTCACCGCGACCACGTCAAACGCTGCATCATGACCTGCCGTGCCCGCAAGGTGGCGAGCCATGCCCCGGAGGGGATCGCATTGCCCGTCTGGTATGACGAGCAATCCGCTCAACCCTGGACCCGCCGCCGCGACCTCTATGTGCTGCAGGACATCTCGGCCCAGCTGATGGGGGTGGCGAAGGCCAACATAGCCCAGGCTTATCCGGACGGCTGAGCCGCGCTGATGGCGCAATGCAAGCCGGGTCAGGGGCCCGGCCTGTTTGTCATCATGGCGGGCGAAGCGCCAAGGCATCGGATGGATTGCCTCTGCGGGCAATCATATCGGCTTGTGCCCGAATGTGGCGTCACTCGTGCGGCGTAATAGAGACATGCCGGTGCAAGGTGCACCGGCATGATGTGATCAAGGTATATTGAAGGTGATGGGGTCAGGGAGTCGGCACCGTACTGGCGCAATCATATTGTTCGCCACTTAATCCCATGATATGACAGGTCGCTGTCAACACATCATTGGGACGAGCCCATGCAGGATCCCAGCCACCCATAGGTTCATCATGGCGTTTGTCTTTATACAGATCCCACATGATCATGCCGGAGGGGGAATATCTGGCCGTGCGCGTGGCGATATCCGTGAGGAGATCCTTGCTCAGCAGTAAATTGCCTGTCGCCGGTCTGCCAACTTCAAATCCGACCGTGATGGCTGGACTTATCAGCAATTTTTGCGGTTGAATGGCGGCGCTGGCATAACTCGGCGATCCTTTTACCACTGCGTGTCCAGGTCGTATGGTGTCACCGGATTTCAGCCAGCTGAAGAAGGCCCCGTAATAATAATCAACCTGCCCTGCCAGATCGCACGGAATATTGGTGTCGCCCCCACAGTCTGTTTCGCTCAGGTCATATGACATTATGCCAATGGTACTGAGTCGATCGACCAGATCCGGATATTGCAGCGCGGTATTGTAAATCAGGCCATATAAATTACCGCCCCACCAGGCACCACCATAGGTATTGCTGGTATAGGCATTGCTGCCCCAGTTGGCCGACATGTTTGGGATACCGCCGGTTGCGGGGGCCGCCGTGCTCAGTGCCAGCTCGGGGTTGATGGCATCGATGGCCTGGTAGAGGGAACGCATGATGGCCGCAAACTTGTCGACCGTGTCCGGCATGATCCTGGGATAGGGCTGCTCGGCGGGATTGAGTTGCATGCTGTCGTTGTAGACCCGCACTCCCTTGCCTCTGCTCATCAGGGTGGCCGTGTCCAGGTATTCCACATTGCTGGCCGGCGGCTGCACCGAATCCGGCGTCAGCCGCCAGCTGTAGGCGTTGAGATCCGCGTGCCAGAACTCCTCGTAGTCCAGATCAATGCCTGCCACGCCGAGGTCATTGGCCAGCTGCACCACGTTGCGATACGCCTGATCCGCGGCCTGGCCGGATATCGGATTGTCGAAGCGGTTGCGGGGGCCCGGGTTGGGGAAGGAGTCGTATTGCTCTCCGGCCGGGCCACAGGCATCCACCTTGCCCGCCGTGACATCGTAGTATTCCGGGATGCAGCTGAAGTTCCAGCCCCCGACGGCAATATAGGTCTCGACGCCATGGAGTTTGAAGGTGTTGATAATATCCCTGAGCTGGGAAAAGTCGGCGATGGATTTATTATTATCAGCCAGATTGTTTTGGGTTGTGGTATCGCAGACATATCCAAACAATCCGGTGCAGGCCAGGTCATTTTGCGTGTAATTGACCAGGCTGGGTTGGACAAATGACAGTACCAGCTTGTTGAAATTGCTCTTTTGACTGGCCACCTGATTGCTCAAGGCTTCCAGATTGTCCAGTGATGCATAGTAGCCAGGTGTATTGGCTGGGGCATCCGAGCCACTCAGATAGTAGGCGGTTATTTCTGGTGTTTGTGCCATGGCAGCGCCGGCAAACAGCAGCGGGAGCGCGCCGAACAGGGTGTGATGTTTCATATAATATCCTTATTGATCTCTACAAGAGCGCAGTAGAGCCGAAAGCAACATCCTTGCTCTCATACAGGGTTATCTTGGATGATATTATCGGTGGTATATTTTATTGGTCTGATGTGACTCCGGTTATGAATAAGGAGCCCTGATAATAAGGTGAGATGACTGTTTTTTTGCTGAATATAAACTGAATGGCGGTCAAGCTTGTTTTATTAACTTTGTTGTCAGTGTTTTATCATTGTTTTAAATGCAAATAACTGCTCGTGGTTATATATCCAGCCTGCTTGCCAAGGTCTTTGTTGAATTATATTTGGATGTTTGACCATAATCCGGCTGGGGTGCATCAAGAATAAAGAAAGGGAATATGAAAGGCGGAGGGTGTCCGCCTTCCATATTCCAGTTTCACGTCGGTCGTTTTACCGCTTCTGCAACTGGGTGACCATCAACTTGCCGGCCGGGTTTTCGGCGTGAAAGCGCACCGCATCCCCCACCTTGAGCCCCTTGGTCAGGGTGGGATCGGCCAGCAGGAACACCATTGTCATGGGAGGCATCTTGAGGTTGTCGATGGCCTCGTGTTTGATCCCCACCTTGCCGTTGGCCTCGTCGATACGGCTGATGACCCCCTTGGTCATCACGCTCTCTCCCATCGCCTGCATATCCATCCCCTCCATCTGGGCCATATCGTGCCCCTCGTGGCTCATGGTCATCTCGGCCTGGGCCTGGAGAGAGGCGAGGCCAAGCAGCAATGTCAGGGTCAGTGTCTTGTAATTCATGATGTTTTCCTTCAGTCGTTTATTCAAAATCGGTTGTAAATTCGGGTTATTCGGCTGCCTGGTGCGCGCTCTTGCCAAGGCCTCGGCTGCGCCACAGGTAGTAGGCGGCGGGCAGCACCAGCAGGGTCAGCACCAGAGCGCTCACCATGCCGCCTATCATGGGGGCGGCGATGCGCTGCATCACCTCGGAGCCCGTGCCCTGGCTCCACATGATGGGCAAGAGACCCGCGATGATGGTCACCACAGTCATCATCTTGGGGCGCAGGCGCAGGGCGGCGCCGTGGATCACGGCCTGGTGCAGGCCCGCCTTGTCCGGTTTGCCCTGGGCCACCAGGTCATCCCAGGCGTGGTTGAGGTAGACCAGCATCAGCACGCCCGTCTCCACCGCCACCCCGGCCAGGGCGATAAAGCCCACTCCCACCGCCACCGAGAGGTTGAAATCCAGCAGCCAGATGGTCCAGATCCCGCCCACCACGGCGAGCGGCAGTGTGGTGAGAATGAGCAGCACCTCCTGCATGCGGCGAAACGCCAGATAGAGCAGCAGCACGATAATGGCGATGGTTAACGGCACCACGTAGGCGAGGCGCGCCTTGGCCCGCTCCATGTATTCGTACTGACCCGACCAGGTGAGGGCGTAGCCCGCCGGCAGCACCAGCTGCTTGCCTACCTCGGCCTTGGCCTCTGCGACGAAGGTGCCGATGTCGCGACCGCGAATATCCACGTAGACCCAGCCGTTCAGGCGCGCGTTTTCACTGCGCAGCATGGGGGCCTCGTCACTGATGTAGACGCGGGCCACGTCCGCCAGCGCGATCCGCTCCCCCTTGGGGGTGATCAGAGGCAGCAGTTCGAGGCTTGCCACGGAATCGCGATAGCTCTGGGGATAGCGCAGGTTGATGGGGTAGCGCTCGCGCCCCTCTATGGTCTGGCCCACGTCCATGCCGCCCACTGCGGTGGCGAGCACTGCCTGCACGTCGGCGATGTTGAGGCCATAACGGGCGGCATTGAGCCGGTCTATATCCACCTTCACATAGCGGCCACCGGCCACCCGTTCGGCGTAGACAGACGCTGCCCCCGCCACCTTGCCGACGATCTGCTCGAGCTGCTGGCCGACTTGCTGGATCACCTTGAGGTCGGGCCCCGCTATCTTGATGCCGACCGGGGTCTTGATGCCGGTGGCCAGCATGTCGATGCGGGTCTTGATGGGAGGCACCCAGGCGTTGGTGAGGCCGGGGAAGCGGATGAGGGAGTCGAGCTCCTCTTTCAGCTTCTCCGGCGTCATGCCGGGGCGCCACTGGTCGCGAGGCTTGAGCTGTATGCTGGTCTCCATCATCACCAGATCGGCGGGGTCTGTGGCCGAGTCGGCGCGGCCCGCCTTGCCGAACACGTTCTGCACCTCGGGCACGGTACGAATGAGCTTGTCGGTCTGCTGCAATATTTCCCGCGCCTTGCCCACCGAGATGTTGGCCGCCGTGGTGGGCATGTACATTATGTCCCCCTCATCGAGCGGCGGTATGAACTCTGAGCCCAGATACTGGAGTGGCCAGAAGCCCGCCACCGTCACCAGCAGTGCGGCGGCCAGCGTGGTCTTGGGGCGCGCCAGCACGGCCTTGAGCAGCGGGATATAGGCCTGGCTCAAGCCACGGTTGAGGGGGTTGGCTTGTTCGGCCAGCACACTGCCACGGATGAAATACCCCATGATCACTGGCACCAGCGTGATGGAAAGCCCGGCCGCCGCCGCCATGGCGTAGGTCTTGGTGTAGGCCAGCGGATGGAACATGCGTCCCTCCTGCGCCTCCAGTGCAAACACCGGCAGGAAGCTCATGGTGATGATGAGCAGGGAGAAGAAGATGGCGGGCCCCACCTCTATGCTCGCTTCCGTGATGATGCGCCAGCGGTTCTTGTCCGTTAATGCCTCCCGCTCCATATGCTTGTGTACGTTTTCGATCATCACTATGGCGCCGTCCACCATGGCGCCGATGGCGATGGCGATGCCGCCAAGGGACATGATGTTGGCGTTGATCCCCTGCAGGTGCATGACGATGAAGGCGGTCAGGATGGCGATGGGCAAGGTGATGACCACCACCAGAGACGAGCGCAGGTGGAACAGGAAGGCCAGACAGACCAGTACCACTACGGCGAACTCCTCCAGCAGCTTGCCGGAGAGGTTGTCGATGGCGCGCTGGATAAGATCGGATCTGTCGTAGACGGTGACGATCTCCACCCCCTGTGGCAGGCTGCTTTTCAGCTCCGCCAGCCGCGCCTTGACTCCGTCTATGGTGTGCTGGGCATTCTCGCCGTAGCGCATGACTATGATGCCGCCCACCACTTCCCCTTCGCCGTTGAGCTCGGCGATACCGCGCCGGCTCTGGGGGCCCGTGACCACATCCGCCACATCGCCGAGCAGCAGGGGCGCGCCCCTGACCTGGGTGCCGAGCGGGATCTGCTTGAGGTCTTCGACGCTCTTCAGATAGCCGTTGGAGCGGACCATGTATTCCGCTTCCGCCATCTCGATGACGGAGGCGCCTGTCTCCTGGTTGCCCTGCTCTATGGCGGTCTGGATGAGGGAGAGGGGGATGCCGTAGGCGCGCAGCTTGTCCGGATCGACCCGCACCTGATACTGGCGCACCATGCCGCCCACTGTGGCGACTTCGGAGACGCCGTTGACGGTCTGCAGCTCGTATTTCAGGAACCAGTTCTGCAACGAGGTGAGCTCGCTGAGATCGTGCTTGCCGCTTCTGTCTACTAGGGTGTACTGATAGACCCAGCCCACCCCGGTGGCATCCGGACCCAGCTGGGGTTTCGCCTCGGCAGGCAGATTGGGGGAGACCTGGCTCAGATACTCCAGCACCCGGGCGCGGGCCCAGTAGAGATCCGTGTTGTCGTCAAACAGCACGTAGACGAAGGAGTCGCCGAAGAAGGAGTAGCCGCGTACCGTGGTGGAGCCCGGCACCGCCAGCATGGCGGTGGTGAGCGGGTAGGTGACCTGATCCTCCACCACCTGGGGCGCCTGGCCCGGGTAGGAGGTCTTGATGATCACCTGCACGTCGGAGAGATCCGGCAGGGCATCCACCGGGGTCTGTTTGACTGACCAGAGCCCCCAGGCGGTGAGCATCAGGGTCAGCAGCAACACCAGAAAGCGGTTGCCCACGGACCAGCGAATGATGGAAGGGATCATTGCTTGGCTCCCATATCATGCTGGCTATGGTCCATGCCTTCCATGTCCGTCATGTCATCTTTGGCAGGGGCATCCTCGATATGGATGTTGGTGATGCGGTACTCGTCCCCCTGCTGTTCCACCTGCAGATGCAGGGTCTGACCCGATGCGAGTTTGGTCATGTCGACGCCGTCCGCCACGGTGAAATCCATCTCCATGGCGGGCCACTGCCACTCGGGGATAGGCTGGTGGGAGACTGTCAGGGTGCGGTTGGCAAGAGTGATCCCCTGTATCTCGCCCTGGGTCCACACCTGGGTGGGACGCACCGCCGTCATGCGCTGGAAGTCCGAGTCGATGGCCGATTCGGAGTCGAGCAGGAACTGGGCCGAGCTGACTATGCTGTCACCCGTTTCCACCCCCTCCTCGATGGCGACCTTGTCACCAAACTGGGCGCCCAGGGTGACGGCCACCGACTTGAAGTTGCCATCCCCCAGCGCCAGTACCAGCCGGTTCTGGTTGCCGGTGCGGATCACGGCTTCGCTCGGTACCACCATTTGGGGCTCACCCTTGCCGGTGCGGATGCTCACCTTGGCGAACATGTTGGGTTTCAGGAACTCGTCCGGGTTGTCAAAGCGCAGCCGAACCTTGAGGGTGCGGGTGGCGGCATCCAGGGTCGGATAGAGGTAATCCACCCGACCCTGCCAGCTGCGACCGGGGGCGTAATCCAGGGTCATAGTGACAGGATCTCCCACCTTCAGCTGGGCCGCCTGGCGTTCGAACACCTCGGCGCTCACCCACACCTGCTGCAGGGTACTGATGTTGAACAGGGCGGCGGCGGGCTCCACATACTGGCCCTCGCGCACCTTCAGCTCCGACACATAGCCGCTGCTGGGGGCATAGATGCTGATGGTCTCACGCACCTGGCGGCTGCGCTTGAGGGCCGCTATCTGGTCCGCTGGTACCTGCAGGGACTTGAGCTTGCCCTCGGCGGCGCGCAGCAGCAGCGGGTTGGCGGTGTTGAGCGCCAGCAGGTATTCGTGCTGGGCGTTGACCAGATCCGGGGCGTAGAGCTCGTAAATCAGGCTCCCCTTGCTGACCCTCTGCCCCTCGCTCTTGATGGCGAGGGTGCGGATCCAGCCCGCCATGCGGGCGTTGACCGCCTCCAGCCTGTCTTCGTCATAGCCGACGTAACCCACGGTCTCGATCTGCTGGTGGATGGGCAGCCTCTCTACCTTGGCCAGCCGCACTCCCAGGTTCTGCTGGATCTCGGGGCTGATGGTGATGGTGCCGGGCGAGCCACCCTGTTTCTCCTCATAGACGGGGATGAAGTCCATCCCCATGTTGTCCTTGGCGGGGGCATCGCGCTTGTCGCGGGGATCCATGGGGTTGACCCAGTAGAGCGGCGTCTTCTCCTTGGCGCTGGCGCCGTCGGTCGTCTGTTTGGCTACCCAGTAGCCGCCACCGGCCCCGAGGGCGAGCAGCAGGGCAGCGACCAGCAGTTTCTGGCTCATCGCACACCTCCTGTCTGCGGGAGGCGGGTGGCACTTGGTTCGACGCAGCGTTTGGTACTGTGTTCGGGAATGCGGGCAGATGACATCATATGTCTTCTCTTCTGTCAGGCCGCCGGGCTGCCGTGGTGACAAGTGCGCCAGAGTGGCACCTGGCTGTCGTTATCACGACAGCACACACGGGCAGGGCGGCAAACGGGGCGCAGCTGTGTCAGCGCGCACGGCTCCCTGTGGTGACTGGCATGGCCAGCCGTGACAGGGTCAGGCAAGGGCGTGCGCAGGCGACAAGATGAGCCTTGCCGCGAGCACGCGAGAGAAGCGCTTTCTAATGGCGCAACACCGACAGCATCAGATGTCGGCGGGGCCAGGAGGGGGGGTGAGTACCGCGAGATCGCAGGAAGGGATCCCGCAGCCAGTGATCGAACAGATGGCTGGCGACCCCCAGATGGGGCAGCAGCAACAAAGGGAGAACGAGCAGGGTCAGCAGCGCGGCCAGCAGTGGCAGGCCGGCGCCGGTTGGCGAGGTGAGGCCGCCGTGCATCTGGCACTCCCCCTGGTTCATGGCATCGCCCTGCGCGCCATCATCGGGTGCCATTGTGTGGCAGGCGAGCCCCTGCATGGCGGTCGCGCTCATGGTTGCGTCGTCGCTGCCGGTCGCCATGGCGGGGGAGATGATCTCGGCCCCGTGCCAGCTGATGCAGAGGGTGAGATTGCAGACGAGCATGAGCGCCAGCAACAGCCGGGCAATGCGCTCAGTGGGCAATCTCGATGACAGCATGGACATGTCCTGATGATGATTGGGGTCACTGTAAACCTTACCTTGAGAGTAAGGTCAAGGTGAGTACAAGCCAATCGGCGTGGTTGTGATCCCGCCTGCGCTTTGCCTGAAGAGGTAAGGGGTTGCCTGGATGGGAGGCGCAGATGGAAGCGCAAGGAGGGGGCGACAGATGAGCCGCGTAGGTATAGAAAAGCCCCCGCATCGGCGGGGGCTTGTGTCACTGTTTCTGCTGGGGCGCGGGGGCGCGGGGTCGCTCCGATCGCTTCATGATGAGGCGGAAGAAGAGCGGGATGAAGAAGATGGCGATGAAGGTCGCCGCCAGCATGCCGCCGATGACCGGCCAGCCGAGGGCGTGACGGCTCGCCGCGCCGGCACCGCTCGAAGTCACCAGCGGCACACAGCCGAGGATGAAGGCGAGCGAGGTCATGACGATGGGGCGAAAACGCAGCCGCGCCGCCTCCAGCGCCGACTCGATCAGGCTCATTCCCTCCTCGTGCTTCATCACCGCAAACTCCACGATCAGGATGGCGTTCTTGGCCGCCAGCCCGACGAGCGTCACCAGCCCTATCTGGAAGTAGACGTTGTTGGTGAGACCCACCAGCCAGGTGGCCAGCAGGGCGCCGAACAGGGCGAACGGCACGGCGGTTATCACCGCAAATGGCAGGCTCCAGCGTTCGTACTGGGCGGCCAGGATGAGGAAGATCATCACTATGCCGAAGCCGAACGCGGTGCCCGCACTGCCGGCGGCTGCCTTCTCCTGATAGGCGGAGCCGGTCCACTCCAGCTTGGCGTCGTTGCCGAGGGACTCGTCGGCCACGGCTTCCAGCGCGGCGATGGCCTGGCCGGAGCTGTAGCCCGGCGCCGGCTGCGCCATGATCTTGGCCGCCTGGAAGATGTTGAAACGCTCCACCAGTTCGGGGCCTGTGGCATCGCGCACCGTCACCAGACTGCTGAGCGGTATCATCTCCCCCTTGTCGGAGCGGACATAGACGTTGCGGATGTCGCTCTTCTTGGCGCGGTAGTCCGCCTCGGACTGCAATTGCACCCGGTAGGTACGACCGAACTGGTTGAAGTCGTTGACATAGACCTGACCGAAGGTGGCCTGCATGGTGTCAAACACCGCATTGATGGGCAGCCCCAGCGCCTTGGCTTTCTCGCGATCCAGATCGAGATAGACCTGGGGCACGTTGGCACGATAGGTGGAGGTGACGCTGGCGAACTCGGGACGCTCTTTGGCCGCTTCCAGGAAGCGCTGCACCTCGGCCGAGAAGGCCTGGGCGTTGCCGGTGCTGCGGTTTTGCAGATAGGCCTCCAGCCCGCCTGTGGTAGACATGCCGGTGATGGGGGGCGGGTTGAAGGAGGCGACGAAGCCATCCGCCAGCCCCATCAGGCTCATGCCCTGGAAGGTCTTGGCCAGGGAGAAGGAGTCCTGCCCCGCGCCCTGGCGCTCGCTCCAGTCCTTGAGGGTGATGAAGCTGATGCCGCTGTTGCTGATGATGGCGTTGGAGAGGATGTCAAAGCCCGAGAAGGTGATGACGTCCTTGACGTTGGGGTTGGCCATCGCCATCCGGTCGAAGTCATTCGCCACCGCCAGGGTGCGGGTAAGGGAGGCCGCATCCGGCAGCATGACGGCGGAGAGCAGGTAGCCCTGATCTTCGTTCGGTACCAGCTCACCGGGCACCTTCAGCAGCAAGCCGTAGATGGAGACCAGGATGAAGGCGATGATGGTGAACGCCACCCCGACCCGACGGTTGAGGAAGGCGACACCGCGCACGTAACGGCGGGTGAGGCCGTCGAAGGCGTTGTTGAACCAGACGAAGAAGCGGGCCGGCTTGTGGTGGCCCTCTTTCAGCAGCACGGCGCACAGGGCCGGTGACAGGGTCAGTGCCACCAGGCCGGAGATGGCTACCGACACCGCGACCGTGATGGCGAACTGCTTGTACATGACCCCCGTCATGCCGCCCATGAAGGCGACCGGCAGGAACACGGCGCACAGCACCAGCACGATGGCGATGACGGGGCCCGATACCTCCTGCATGGCGAGGATGGCGGCCTCCTTGGGCGAGCACTTCTTCTCCTGCATGATCCGCTCGACGTTCTCCAGCACTACGATGGCGTCATCCACCACGATACCGATGGCGAGTACCATGCCAAACAGGGTCAGCAGGTTGATGGAGAAGCCCAGCACCAGCATGCCGGCAAAGGTGCCGATCAGCGACACCGGTACCGCGATGCAGGGGATCAGGGTGGCACGGAAGTTCTGCAGGAACAGGTAGACCACCACGAACACCAGCAGGATCGCCTCGAACAGGGTGTGTACCACCTCCTCGATGGAGATCTTCACGAACTCTGTGGTGTCGTAGGGGATCTGGTACTCGATGTCCTGGGGGAAGCGCTCCTTGAGGCGCAGCATGGTGGCATGCACCTGATCGGCCACCGCCACGGCGTTGGCGCCCGGCTGCAGATAGGTGGCGATGCCGATGGCCGGCTTGCCGTTGGCCTTGGCCAGCAGGTCGTAATCCTTGCCGCCGAGCTCGACCCTGGCCACGTCCTTGACCCGGATTTTCGAGCCGTCCGGCATGGAGCGGATGATGATGTTCTGGAACTCTTTCACATCCTCGAGGCGCCCCTTGGTCTGCACCGTGTAGGTGAAGTCGATGGGGGCCGTGGTGGGCTGGGCGCCTATCTTGCCCGCCGCGAACTGGGTGTTCTGCTCGCGGATGGCGCCGATCACGTCGCTCGGGGTGAGTTCGAGCTGGGCCAGCCGGTCCGGTCGCAGCCAGATGCGCATGGCGTAGTCGGTGCCGCCGAACAATGTGGTGTCGCCGACTCCGGGAATCCGCTTGAGCTCATCTATGATGTTGAGCAGGGCGTAGTTCGACAGATAGGTGGTGTCAAAGGTGCCGCCCGGGGATTGCAGGGTCACTACCTGCAGGATCGAGGTCGATTTCTTCTTGACCGTCACCCCCTGCTTTTTGACCTCTTCCGGCAGCTGGGCCATGGCGGCCGAGACCCGGTTGTTGACGTTGATGGTGGCCTGATCCGGATCGGTGCCGATCTCGAAATAGATGTTGAGGTTCATCTGGCCGTTGGAGGCCGAACCGGACTGCATGTAGAGCATCCGCTCCACGCCGTTGATCTGCTGCTCCAGTGGCGCGGCCACCGTCTGGGAGATCACCTCGGGGGTGGCGCCCGGGTAGAAGGCAGTCACCGACACCACTGGCGGGGTGATCTGCGGGTACTGCTCTATGGGCAGGGATCGCATCGCCGCCAATCCAGCCAGCACTATGATGATGGAGATCACGCTGGCGAAGATGGGGCGTTCGATGAAGAACTTGGAAAACATACGAACTCCTTACTTGGCCGCGGCCTGGCTGACCATATTGGCGCTGATGGCCTTCATCTCGGCGGCCGAAACCGGCTTGACCACGGAACCGGGACGGGCCTTCATCAACCCCTCGACTATGTAGCGTTCGCCGGGCGCGAGCCCGCTGTCGATCAGCACGCCGCTGTCGACCACGGAGCCCAGCTTGACCGGCCTTGGCACCACCTTGTTGTCGGCATCCACCACCATCACCATGCGGTCGGCCTGGGACTGGACTATGGCCCGCGGCGGTACCAGGATGGCGTTCTTGCGCAGCCCCAGGTCGATGGTCATGCGCACGAACTGGCCGGGCAGCAGGGCGCCCTTCTTGTTGTCGAAGATGGCGCGGGCACGTATGGTGCCGGTCTGGGGATCGACCCGGCTGTCGGAGAAGTTGAGCTTGCCCGCCTCTGGATAGACGGAGCCGTCCGCCAGCCGGATGTGGGTGCGCCAGTTGGTGGCATCCCTGGCCTCAATCAATCCCTTTTTCACCGAGTTCTCGAAGTTGAGACGATCCTGCTCCGAGTAGGAGAAGTTGACGTAGAGCGGGTCGAACTGGGTGATGGTGGTGAGCAGGCCATTTTCGCCGCTGGTGGAGATGAGGCTGCCTTCGGACTGGGAGCTCTTGCTCGCCATGCCGTTGATGGGGGCCGTGACCTGGGTGTAGCTGAGGTTGAGATCCGCCTCCTTCACCTTGGCCTGGGCCGCCTGATGGCTGGCGATGGCGGCCTCGTAGTTGGCTATGGTGTCGTCATAGTCCTTGCGACTCACCACCTGGCGTTTGAACAGGGGGATGATGCGATCCCGATCGGCGCGGGCCTTGTTGAGACGAGCCTGCTCCTGGGCAAGTGTGCCTCTGGACTGCTCCAGCGCCACCTTGTAGGGCTCGGGGTCGATCAGGAACAGCTCCTGGCCGGCGCTGACCGGCTGGCCTTCCACATAGGTACGTTTGAGCAGTATGCCGCTCACCCGGGAGCGGACATCGATCTCGCGAAAACCGGCGGTTTCACCCACCATCTCGGCGGTCAGGGGCACATCGGTCAGCTTGACCTCGGCCACCACCACGGGCACGGGAGGCAGCGCCTGGGCACCGGCGGTCGGCTCGTCGCCACAGGCGGTCAACAGGCTGGCCAGTGCCAGGGCAATACCACAACGCTTGAACCTATCTTCCCTGACGTTTTGCACCTTCATCATCACACTCCTGTTGGATGGATCGCGATCGCCGTGCACACCTTTCTTCTGAACTGACATCATCAACAGCATGGTTACAAATTCAACTCATTGGATTACTGACAATTTTTCATGATAGAGCACGAATATTGAACCCAAGCTGCTCGGGGATGGAAGTTATCAGTGCCAATGGCGGCAGAGAGGCGAGCCAGCGACAACTTGTGTCCCGGTGACGGACGCACTCACTATAAGCGTTGCGCGCGGCACGGGTGGTCTGGTGGGCATTATAAGAAGGAAGAGGGCGGGGAAGTGGGGGCCGGGTCACAGTGGGGGCGTCAAACGTCCCCACTGTTTGTCGTCATCAGGCGAAGCAGGCCCAGATGGGGGCGTGGTCCGAGGGTTTCTCGATGCCGCGCAGCTCGTAGTCGATGCCGGTCTCGGTCACAGCGTCCTTGAGGGCGTTGGAGGCCATGATGAGGTCGATGCGCAGGCCGCGATTCTCGTCAAAGCCCTTTGAACGGTAATCAAACCAGGAGAAACGCTCGCACTCGGTGGGGTTGGCGGCGCGGAAGGTGTCGGTCAGGCCGAACCCTTTGAGGCGCTCCATCCATTCCCGCTCTATGGGCAGGAAGGAGCATTTGCCATCCCGCAGCCAGCGCTTGCGGTTCGCCTCGCCGATGCCGATGTCGAGATCGGTGGGGGAGATATTCACGTCGCCGATCAGCACCAGTTGATCGTCCGGGGTGTGGTGGGTCTCCAGATAGTGCTGCAGATCCTCGTAGAACTTCTGCTTGGCCGGGAACTTGGTCTCGTGGTCCTGGCTCTCGCCCTGGGGGAAGTAGCCGTTCATCACCTTGATGAGGGAGCCATCTTCGCGCTTGAAGGTGGCCATGATCATGCGGCGCTGGGCATCGTCCGGATCCGTGGGGAAGCCTTTTTGCACCTCGACCGGTTTCTGCTTGCTCATGATGGCCACCCCGTAGTGGGCCTTCTGGCCGTGGAACTCCACGTGATAGCCCATGGCCTCCACATCCGCCAGCGGGAAGGCCTCGTCGTGCACCTTGATCTCCTGCAGGCCGATCACATCCGGCTGGTGTTTGTCGATGATGGCTTGCAGCTGATGAAGACGGGCGCGCAGGCCATTGATATTGAAAGAGATGATCTTCATGTCCGGGATGCTCATGTCATTTTTATAAGTCGCTATTGGACTAGGAATCGGCGGTGGATGCAAGTTCCCGGGATGTGCTCGGCACAGCTCCTCTGCCGGTTATAGGGCTTTCGGTAACCTGTTCACGAGCTGTCGCGAGAGGCTGTCAGCAAGGTGAAGCGCAGCGCAGGAACCGGAATGTATATGGATACATGAGGATTCCGAGCAGCATATGAGCCTTGATCACGGCCTCGCAGCAAGATCGTGGGCAGGTTTTTAGCGAGTCATCTTCTTGACGAACACCACCACAAACAGCGCCAGCGTGAAGCTGCCGGTGAAGGCCTCGAAGGCGGCGAAGAGCCGTGACAGGCCTATGGGGGTGAAGTCCCCGTAACCCAGGGTGGTGAAGGTCACCACGCTGTAATAGAGGCATTCGAGCAGGAAGATGGCGTTCTGCTCCAGGGGGGCGTCTGGCCGGTAGATGAGGTGGTTGCCGTTGAAGCTCAGGCCAAAGAAGAAGTAGAAGATGCTGCAGATGAAGATGAGCAGCAGGGAGAAGAGCACCACCCGCATGGGCGCCTCGCCGTAGCCGCAGAAGAGATCGACGATCCAGGAGGTGAAGCGCTGTGTCGACCAGAGCGGCAACTGCAGCCGGCGCATGGTGAGCTCCTGCTGTATGTAGCGGCCGGACATGGTGAAGATGCCCTGGGCCTCCGAGGCCTTGCGCAGATCCCGGTAGGTCTCCTCGGCCTCTTTCAGCCAGATGCGGGCCTGCACGGGATCGCGCTCCTTGCGGCCGCGCCGCTCCTGCATCAGCCGTTTGCCGGTGTTGAGGTTGTCGAGCCGGGTGTTGTGCCAGCGAATGCCGAGCAGGTTGACGTCATCGAGCTCGGCGCAGTGCAGGTTGGCTTCGCTGAGATCCGCCTTCATCAGGCTGCCGCCCTTGATGCGGATGCCGTAGAGGTGAGCTCCCTGCAGGTTGGCGCGATAGAAGTTGCACTGTTCCAGCAAGAAGCCCTGCGGGGCCCCCTTCTTCACCAGGTTGAGGCCGGCCAGGTTGGCGCGGGCCAGTTGCAGGCCGTGGCACAGACCCCCTTGCTGGATGTAGTGCTCCAGCTCGCGAGCGGTATGGGGGCTCTGATGATCGGCGTGGGGATCGTGCCAGCGGCACAGTTCGTGCTCCTCCGCCTCCTCGCTGCAGTGGCGCCCGTCCGCCACCAGATATCGACACATGGCCATCGTCTGTTTCCTCCCCTCGCCGAGTCTGTATCAGCATAGGCGAGCGGGCCATGGCCGGGGTCAACTGAGCTGGGTAAACTCCTGACGCAGTTTGCGAAAACGATCCTGCTGTGCCGGGTTCAGGGGAATACCGTCCAGCACCTCCAGCGTCTCCTTGCACTCGGCGCCAAACTCCGGGCTCTTGCGGTTTTTCTGCATCAGTTGCAGCAGCACCTGGATCTTGTTGAGGGCGGCACCTGTATTGGCGGGGGCCCGGCGCAGCGCCTCGCGAAAGTGGCCCAGGGCCTGCTCCAGCTCGCCGCTCTGGTAGGCCTTGATGCCCAGTTCGTTGAGCTGCTGGTAACGCTGGCGGCGTTCGAGCACCGTCTTGTCGTCGCGGGTGGCCTGGATGCAGGTGGTGAGCAGTCTGTCTTCATCCTCCGCCAGCAGCGCCTGCAGCGTCTCGGCATATTCGAATTCGCCGAGCTGGTAGAGGGCGAGTATGGTCTCGCCCAACAGGCTGGGGGGCATGGTGCCAGGTTGATCGAGCCAGTTCTGGTTGGCGCGATAGAGCATCTTCTTGCCCTTGAGCAGCTCGCCCAGGGCGATCTGCACCCTGGCCTGGCAGATCTGCTCGAACACCGGGTAGTTGAACTCCGACATCATCAGCGAATCGCGAATGCGCGAGAGGGCCGAATTCACCTGCTTTTGCAGGTTGGCTATGTGGTAGATGTCGTTGCTGTTGAGGGCGTACAGGGTCAGCGCCTGGATATAGGCCCCCAGATAGTGGGGGGTGCGATGGATGGAGTTGCGCGACAAGTCGATGAGCGACAGCAGCACGTCCTTGGCCTGGGCGTAGTCGTGGCGCAGCAGGCACACCTCCGCCAGCCGGCGGGAGAGCTGCACCGACTGGGGGGAGATGTCCACCGCCCGTCTGAGCTCCTGCTGGGCCTGCTCGTCATTGCCGAGCGCCAGCTGGGATTCCGCCAGCCAGAGGTGGGCCTCCACCATCAGCGGGGTGTTCTTGAGGGTCGCCTGCAGGTGGCTCACCGCCTCCTCATTAAGTCCGAGCGTATGGCACGCCTTGCCCAGGGTCAGCCGGGCCCAGCTGTTCTCCTGGCCGGCCAGCAGCTGGCGCATCAGGCTGCGCGCCTCCTTGGCCTGTCCCAGTTTGAGCTGGGTATCGGCCTGCAGGCAGCGGCAGAAGTTGGCAAAGCGCGGCACCGCATCGGCCCGTTCGGCGCAGGCGGCCAGCAGGGTGGGCAGATCGTCCTGGGCGAGGGCGATGAAGACGCTCTCCAGCGCCAGGCGACGGGCGAGGGCGCGTTTGAGACGAAACGAGAACTGCTCCTGGGAGAAGGGCTTCATCAGGTATTCGTCGGGCTCGGCCTCCAGCGCGCTCAACACCATGGCGCGGGAGCTGTCGCCGCTCACCATGATCACCACGCTCTGGGGGGGAATGAGCTTCTGATCCCGCAGGCTCTCCAGCAACTGGCGGCCGTTCTCGCCGACCCCCAGTTCGTAATCGAGCAGGTAGATGTCAAAGGTCTCTTTCTGACAGCGACGCCTGGCCTCCTCGGCCGAATTGACATAGGTGATGCGACTGATGCCGATGTTGATCAGCATCGCCTTCATCATCACCTGAAAGGATCGCTGTTCGTTGACCAGCAGAATGCGCTTGGGCTTGGGCGTGGCTTTTTTTTCTGGCTCGGGTTCCGGTGTCTGCATCTGTCTGGGTCAGGGCGCTACGGGCGGATAACAGAAGTGTGCCACCAAAGCGCGCAGACAGGCAATTGAACATGGGGTGGCGCCGCGGTTTTTCCGCGAAGCTCCGCCGTTCATTATTTCTTCTGGACCAGAAAGGGGGGGGGGGGAACCGGGGGGGATGACGGGCGGCGGATCCCTGTTCGGTCTTGACGATGAGGTCGCCTGCCGGTCCTCTCAGAGAGCATCCCTTTGGGCGGTTTTTTTCATGGTAGGGATTGTGTCGACAGGTGCCTTTTGATACCACTGAATGCTTTCCCCTGCGAATATGCTGCCATTGCGTGACAAGGAGTTCCCATGCGCCTACCTCCCTTTCCTCCGCTAGTCTGGATCGTGATCCTGGGCACCTTCATGGTGCGCACCAGCTTCTTCATGGTTTGGCCTTTCCTCTCCATTCTGCTCTACCGGGAATATGGCCTGTCGGCGTCCGGCATCGGGATGCTGCTGGGCGGTGCGGCTGTGCTCTCCTGCCTTATCGGTTTCTACGTTGGCTGGCTCTCCGACAGGCTCGGCAGGCGCACCATACTGTTGCTCGGCTGCGTCCTGTCGTGCGGCGCCTACCTGCTGCTTGGGTTTGGTCACTCCCTCTGGTTCATTGCCCTCGGGGTATTCGGTTCCGGCCTCTCTTATGCCTTCATCGACACCCCGGGTAAGGCGCTGATGGGGGATCTGCTGCCTGAGAAGGCGCAGCGGGAGCTGGCTCAGCACTTGCGTTACTTCCTGCTCAATGTGGGGGCGGGAGTGGGGCCCCTCATCGGCGTGATGGTAGGGCTAGGCGCGCGCCAGGAGACCTTCGTGGTGACGGCCGTCAGCTATGGTCTGCTCGGCATCGCCTTCCTGCTTGGCTTTCGCCGCGAGTGCGTCGGCCGGCCGGATGCGGGCCTCACGCTGGGGGCCATGCTCAAGGTGGTGGGACGGGATCGGGCCTTCATGCTGTTTATCCTCGCCAATCTGCTGATGATGCTGGTCTACGCCCAAGTGGAGTCTCCGCTGATCCAGTACCTGGTCCGCACCGGTGCCCCTGAGGTAGAGACCCTGGTGGCCCTGCTGGTGGCCACCAATGCAGTGACCATCATCACCCTGCAATTTCCGTTGCTGCACCTGACGCGGCGCTGGCGAGTGAGCCTGCGGTTGCAGTTCTCCATCCTGCTGATGGCGGCCGCTCAGGTGCTGTTCGCCATGTCTAGTCCGGCCCTGCTGTGGCCCTGGCTGGTGGCGGTGTTCGTGCTGAGCGTGGGGGAGGCGGTGCTGTTCCCGCTCTTCAACGTGCTCATCGACGAGATGGCGCCGGCTCACCTCAAGGGGAGCTACTTTGGCGCAAGTGCCCTGGCCGGGCTCGGTTGGGCGCTCTCGCCTCTGGTGGGGGGTTGGCTCTTGCAGGTGTGGGGCGGCCCGGCCCTGTTCGCCGTGATGACCGCGATTTGCGTGCTGGTGTTTGTCCTCTACGGGGCGGGCAGCCGGGTGGCGCGTCAGTCGGCCGAGCCGGCCGGCTGCGGGGATTAGCATGGAAGCACCTTGTCGGCGGTCACTGGCTTGATGTCGCCGAGAATACATGCCAGTACCGGGCCAAGCTGCCCAAACAGACGGTGACCCCGGCGCCTCACCACATTCCCATCGTGCAGTGCCAACTTGAAAACAGCGAGGCCCCGCACGGCGGGGCCTCGTTTTTATGGCTGTTTGGGGATCAGATAGGGGGCGAATTGGGGGGTGAATCTGGCTTCGAATCCCTGCTCTGTCTTGACGATAAGGTAGACCGCGAGCCGGTGCTCCCTGGCGAAGGCCATCGCCTGCTCGGGCCCCATCACCATGAGCGCCGTGTCGAGGGCATCGGCTTCCAGTGCGGTCGGGGTGATCACGCTGGCGGAGACCAGCTTGTGGGTCACAGGTGCGCCCGTGGCGGGATCTATGATGTGGGAGTAGCGCTGGCCATCGAGCTCGTAATAGTTGCGATAGCTGCCGGCTGTGCTGAGGGCCATGCCGTTCGGGCTCACCACATCGGAGAAGGCCCCCGGTTGATCGGAAGGCTCGACTATGGCCACCCGCCAGGGGTTGCCCTTGCCATTGTTGCCCTTGCTGCGCACGGCACCGGCCACTTCGATCAGGTAGTTGTGCACCCCCTTGCTCTCGAGCAGGCCAGCTATCTCGTCCGAGGCGGCCCCCTCGCCCAGGGTGGAGAGATCGAGGTAGAGCGCCGGGATTGCCTTGCCGAGCAGGAAGTGATCCCCCTCCGGCGTCAGGCTCAGCTTGTCTATGCCTACCTTGAGGCGGGCTGCGGCAATTTGCCCGGCATCTGGCCGCTTGAGCGGGCGCTTGTCCGGGCCGAATCCCCACAGGTTGACCAGCGGCCCCACTGTGACGTCCAGCTTGCCCTGGGTGAGGTGCCCGGCATCCATGCCCTGCTGCACTATCCTGGCCATGGCCGCCGGAATGACAGTGGGCTGCTTGCCCGTGCTCTGATTGAAGCGGGAGATGAGGGAATTCGGATCGTAGGTGGAGATCTCGTGGTTCATGCGCGCCAGCAGGGAGTCGACCTCCTGTTGCAGCGCAGGCTCGCCCCCCGGGAAGGGATCGCTCACAGTCACCACATAATAGGTACCCATGGTCTTGCCCTGAATGCGGGTCTGGGTCGGTGCAGGCTGGCAGGCGGTCAGCGCCAGTATCAGGGTCAGCAAGAGGCCGCGCAGGGCCCATACCGGGGGAAACGACATAAGCAATATCTCTATCTTGAACAGGGCCTGGTGCCATGGGCCGCCAGCTTAGCCAAGCGGCTGGCGGCTGGCGAGTGGCCGTGTGGAAAATGGCGGGAGAAAATTAAACAGGGGTGGGCCGGGAGAGGGGTTGATGCGTATCCATTCAGGTTCAGCGTCTGTTGTGAATAAGGTCAATCTGGTGACCTGACCCGCAGCTTTGCGCTAAAGCCATAGCCGATTGACAACATTTGAGTAGAATAAGGTCGATTTTGACAGCATCTTTGCCAGTCCGGGTGCTCGCCTGCAGGCAATCGTGTTGCCATTTATTGCCAATCAAAGGAGAGGATGATGAAAAAGGCGATTACCCTGCTGTTTCTGAGTACCCTGGCTGCCCCGGCTCTGGCCGATGAGTGCGCGTTGGTCATCGAAGGCAATGATGCCATGCAGTACAACCTCAAGGAGATGAGCGTACCTGCCACCTGCAAAGAGGTGACCGTGACCCTCAATCACACCGGCAAGATGCCGGTGACCGCCATGGGCCACAACTGGGCGCTGGCGAATACCGCCGACTATCAGGCTGTGGCCACCGCAGGCATGAGTGCCGGTGCCGACAACAACTACCTGCCCAAGGATGATCCGCGCGTGCTGGCCCACACCAAGCTGGTGGGCGGTGGCGAGAGCACCAGCGTCACCTTCAAGACCGACGGCCTGGCCGGCAAAGATCTCACCTTCTTCTGCTCCTTCCCCGGCCACTTCGCCATGATGAAGGGCACCTTCAAGATCGGTTAAGCCGCTTGTCGGATGGTCATGAAGAAAAAGCCGGGCTGCCCCGGCTTTTTTTATGGTGCGGATACCTGGTGTCGATCGCGCGGTACAGAGGAGCCAAGCGATTGAATGAATGGTTCATTTCGTGATCTGGCGAGGAGTGGTCGCGTCCTGGACGGGATAGAATAGGCCGCAAGCGGGGCCTGTCGCCCCAGACTCAGAATGGATGTGGGTGATGAGAGCAGTCAAATGGGTGGTCAGCTGTTGCCTGCTGCTGGTGTGCGCCCTGGCGCTGGCGGCAGAGCCCCCGGTCAAGAAGAGCAGGAGCGGCATCTGCCACCCCCAGGGCGGCACCTACTACAGCCGCACCAAGCATTATGTTCCCTACGACAGCATGCAGGCCTGTCTCGACAGCGGGGGCCGCGCCCCCAAGCGCTGATCTAAGAGGTCAGAGCCAAAGTGCAAATTCTGCCAAGTCATAGCATTTGATATTTTTGGTGGTGTATTTGGCTGATTCAGATTTTAACCATTCGAAGGCGGCCTTTTTATGGCCTTGGCCTTCGATTAAAATAATGACATTTGGTTCGGGGGCTTTATACGCACTTTGTAAAAAGAAAGGAAATTTGCGGTCAACAGAGCCGGAGACTTGTTGTTGATGAGGCTCTATTCGAGTTAATCCATCAACTGGGTGGTTAATTACAAAAGCACTTATGGCTTTAAGTCCATAGAGATCTTCATAAGGCACTCTAGACTTGAATGTTTTGTGTGTCGATAGATGATTATCTTCAACATATTGAAATTCTTCTAGAATATCTCTCATTCTTTTCTGAAGTTGTTGATTGCTTTTTTCTTCTTCAGTGGTGAGTTCAGGTGGTGTTTCAAACCCATCAAATGTGTATTGCATAGGATCTCTCATCACAAAAACATAGAGAGATCCATATTACTCCACCATTAATAAGATTCAATATGGTGGAGTGTTTTTTGACCATGGCCCCAAAGGTTAAATTTATTAAATAATTGATTGTAAGGTAAAGAAGGCGATGGCCGTTTTCTTCTGGCACTCCAGTCTTATGCTCTCTTCCCCCGTGACCACCAGCGTCTCGTTGACCGCGACGGCTTGGCCCTCAACGTCGAGCTGGCCGCTCAGCAGGTGGCAGAGGTAGGTCTTGTCTGTATCCAGACTGAGGCTAAGCGGGAAGGGCAGATTGAGCACCCGCACGTTGGCGCCGATGCGCGCGGGATCGTAGATGAGCCCCAGATCCGTCACCTCTTTTTTCAGCAGCTCGCAGTGGGTCTCATCATCTCCGCTGAAGTGGGCCGCCTCTAAGGTGGCATAGGGGTGGCCGTTGAGCACGAAACCGGCGCCGCTGATGGGCAGCAGGATGCGTTGATAGCCGGGAAATTTGGAGAAGGGGCCGGCGGCCTTGATGGGGGCCGAGCTCAGCCGGTAGTCAAAGTCGAGCTTGTCCAGGGTGGCGCCCTTGGGGGCGATGAGGATCTGGGCTGTGGTGCCCTGCTTGTTCTTCCAGGGCATCTTCAGCTGGTCAGACTCTTTAATCAGGGTGATCACTATGGCGCCTCGGCAGTGGAGTGAGAGAAGGGGCAATGAGGCCAAGTGATACCATCCCCCAGGCCGGCTCACAAGGCGGCGACGCTTCGCGTTCGTCCGGTTGGCCACTATTTAGGCGCATTGGCCCGTCTGCCACTTAGCCTGCTCAAAATGCCGCCACTCGACGGGGCCGGGTCGGGCGAAACCCTCAGGCTGTGATCCCTGCGCTGTTAAACGGGCGGGAGGTCGCTACACTGGCAACTCTCTTGCTGTCTGGAGGCCCCATGGCCCACAAAATCATTCTGGATACGGATCCCGGTATCGACGACGCCATGGCAATACTGTTTGCCGAGGCGCACCCCGCCATCGAGCTGCTCGCCATCACCACAGTGTTTGGCAATGCCACCATAGACAACGGTACCCGCAACGCGCTCTGGCTCAAGCAGAAATATGGCATGAAGGCGGATGTGGCCAAGGGAGCCGTGGCCCCGCTGCGCCGCGAGCCGGTGGGGCCGACCACGGTCGTGCACGGCCCGAGTGGACTGGGGGACGTGGAGGCGGGGGAAGTGACCATCACGGCGGATCCCAGACCCGCCTGGCAATATATCGTCGAGTCGGTAAAGGCCGCGCCTGGCGAGATCACCCTGGTCACCATAGGACCGCTCACCAACCTGGCGCTGGCACTGCAGGAGGCGCCGGAGATCACCACCCTGGTGAAGCAGGTGGTGGTGATGGGGGGCGCCTTTGGCGTCAACGGCCATCGCGGCAACGTGACCCCCTATGCCGAGGCCAACATTCACGACGATCCCGATGCCGCCGACCGGGTGTTTACCGCCGACTGGCCCGTGGTGATCATAGGGCTGGACGTGACCCAGCAGAGTTTCTTCAGCAGCGCCTATCTGGATGCGCTGCGCGATGATGCGGGTGAGCCGGGTCGCTTCCTGTGGGATGTGAGCCGCTTCTACCTGCGCTTCTACTCGGAGCGCATCGGTCTGGATGGCTGCCACGTGCACGATCCCTCCGCCATTGCCTACGTGATAGATCCGACCCTGTTCACCCTGCGGGAAGGACCGGTGCGGGTCATCAACGAGGGCCCGGCCATCGGCCATACCCTGCAAAAATTCGATGGCAAGTCCCATCCCCACGATGGCTGGGCCGACTATCGTGCCCAGCAGGTCGGGGTGGCGGTGCGGGATCAGGCGCTGCTGGCGCTCTATCGCGAGACGCTGGTGGCCTGGGGCAAGGATTGCTGAGTGGCGCTCAAATGACGCTGCGGCTGTGATCCCCGCCAAACAATCGGGGGCAATGGCGGCTTATACTGGCAGCCATGGCGCGACCGGGAGGGCACGAGATGGCCTGATCTGCGCGCGGATATCGAGTCGTTAGGAGGGAAATAGATGGCCTGGTTATCCTTGTTGGTGGCGATTGCCCTGATCTGGTGGTTGATGAAGCTGGGACGGGGCGCCCTGTTCGAGATCCGGCTTGCGCCGGGCAAGCTGGTGGTCAAGCGGGGCAAGGTGTCTCCCGCGTTCATTGAGCATGCCAAGCAGATACTGCGCCACGAGACGGTGCGGGGCCGCATTCTGGGTCAGCGTGACGAAGACGGCGTCAAGCTGGTCTTCTCCCGCTCCATCCCCGAGCCGGTGGCCCAGCGTTTTCGCAATGTCTTCCCCTATGCCGATTACCGCCAGCCGGCGGCGCCCCTGCCGGGCTCAAAACCGCGCAAGGGTTGACGCCGCGCTCGCACACGGCAAACGGGCCTCCACTGGAGGCCCGTTTTTTTTATGGCAGAGATGGTGCGGCGAAGGCTTATTCGTGCAGCGCGCGCTGGGCCTTGACGGTGGCCGGCTTGATGGCCACCCCTTCATTGCCCCAGGAGGCGCGCAATGTGTTGACCAGCCCGGCCACCTGTTCGTCGTTGAGGGTCCAGCCATAACCCGGCATGCGGTAGCCGATATGACCCTGGGTAATGGGGGTCTCGGCGCCGTACAGCAGCACATTGAGCAGGCTGCTCGGATCCTCGGCCAGCACTGTCTGGTTGCCCACCAGCGATGGAATCACTCCATCATTGCCCTGACCGTTGACGCCGTGGCAGGTGGAGCAGTACATGGCATAGTCCGCCTTGCCGCCCGCGTTGGCGTAGGCCCGGTTGCCCTGGGCTGGCGGCGTATGGTCTCCGATCTCGATAAGATAGGTGGCTATGCCGGCCAGATCCGCGTCGCTGAAGTACTGGCTGCTGTGAGTGATCACTTCCGCCATGGGGCCGGAGACGGCCTGATGCTGGCTGCGACCGGTTTTCAGCAGATCGATCAGCGCCTGCTTGTCGTAGCGGGTGCCGCGGATGTCGGGGGCATACCAGCCATCCAGGGTGGCGCCGCTCAGATAGAGGGGGTCTGCCTCGGTCAGGGCTTTTTCCTGCATGCCGAGTCCGCGCGGGGTATGGCAACTGCCGCAGTGACCGGCACCCTGCACCAGATAGGCACCGCGATTCCACTGCTCGCTCTTGCCCGCTACCGGGGTGAAGCGGCTGTCATCGTGATAGACCCAGTTCCAGCCCATGAGCGGCCAGCGCATGTTGAGCGGCCAGGGGATGTCGCTCTCCTTGTTGACCACCGCCAGCGGCTGCACCTCCTTCATCAGATGCTGGTAGAGATCCCCGAGATCTGTGTCGCTCATCTTGGCGTAGGCGGTGTAGGGCATGGCCGGATAGAGCCGATGACCATCCCGGGCCACCCCTTCGCGCATCACCTTGATGAACTCCGGCAGGCTGTAGTTGCCGATGCCGTGGCTCTTGTCGGGGGTGATGTTGGTGGAAAACACTGTGCCGATCGGGGTCGGGAAGCCCTTGCCGCCGGCCAGCGGCTGGCTGGTTTCGCTGGTGTGACAGGCGGCGCAATCCCCCAGCTTGGCCACGTATTCCCCCGCCGACATGGCAGGCGTTGCCTGTGCAGCCAGGGCGGGCAGGGCCAGCAGCAGGGCGCTGGCGGTCAGTGACAGGGCGCGGTTCATTGGGCACCTCCCTTCTGTATGGCGACCAGCTCGTTGACCGCGCGCCAGGCCTGATCGATGGCGGAGTGGGCGTAGGGGCTCCAGTCCGAGTCGGAGTTGGCTATGGTGATGTTGCCTATGGGCTGACGACCCAGCTCAATCCATTTTTCGCACTGCGCCTCGTCATCGAACAGGGTGTTGGTGATGTAGGAGTAGCCGTGGGACCAGCGGTTGACCGTGATGGCGAGGATATCCTGCTCATGGTTGAAACCGGCGCTGCCCAGCATCCCCTGCAGCTGCTCGCGGATCATCTGCTCGTGCTGCTCGAACGGCATGCCGAGGATCATGGCGCGCCCCTTGCGGGACTGCTCGCGGGACGAGAGGCCGCTGCCCGGCAGGGTCGGCACATAGACCATGTGCAGGCACATGGGCTGATCCGGGCTCTTGGGATGCTCGTAGCCGCCGAGGTTGACCGGATAGTCCAGCTTGACCCGGCTGTAGGGGGCCGCCGGTGAATAGACCTCGTGCACACCCAGCTTGACGAAGGCGTGCCAGTTCTTGATCACCACCTTGGTGTAGACCAGCGGCGCCTTGGCATTCTGGCGCAGCGCCTCCTTCTGGGGCTCCGGCAGCTCGGGCACCATGTAGGGGATCATCATGTTGTAACCGGCCATGACGGACTGTTTGGCCCGCACCCTATGCAGTTTCCCCTCCTTGATGTAGGTGACATCCACCGCCGATTTGCCATCGGCAAGGCGGACGTTTTTGGCCTGCAGCGCCGTGCTGCCAAGGCGCAGTTGCACCTTGTGCTCCGGCAGGTCGAGCTTGCCGTAGTCAAACTTGGCCAGCACTACGTCCTGCATGGTGTGGCCGGGGGCCACCTGCGGAATGAGCTTGCGCACCATCAAGCGGGTCAGCCCGGCGTTGCCGTCCGGGAAGTGGAAGATGTAAGGATCGTCCAGCTCCGCCTGCTCCTCGGCATCGAGGGGAGTGAGATCCAGCCCGTCGAAGCCCGGCAGGGCACAGAGGCGCGCATCGGCGCAGGCGGTGGCGTCTATGCCGACCGCCTGGAAGTCGTTGGTGCGCTGCTGGAAGTAAGTGATCGCCCGCTCGCTGAGCCCCACCTTGTCGCGCAGAAAGCTGGTGTAGCTGTTGCGGGTCATCCAGAGGTCTTTCTCCTCCCGGCTCATGCCGCTCAGGTAGTCGATCTTCTCTTCGTGCAGGGCCAGCAGGGCTGCACGGTCGCTCTCATCGAGCGGGAAGTCACCGATGAACTGTGCCAGCGGGCGGCCGTTCAAGCGATCGCGGGGGATGTCGTCGGCCACGTTGTGGCCCGGATCGCCGCTCACTACCTTGTTGACGCCAAAGTGCTGCTCGTCGAAATAGACGCCGCGGCTGAGCCCCAGATCCGGGTAGAAGGTCTGCTGGAAGCCCTTGGCCAGCTCGTCGATGTTGACTTCGAGCGCCTTGAGCAGCCCGAGCGCAATGGGGCTGTAGACGGAGCGCGGCGATTGCAGGGATTCGCTGCCGCCGTAGCCCAGCCGCAGGCCATCGGGGGTGGTGAACTCGTTGCGTTTGGCGTGGCCGCCAAAATCGTCGTGGTTGTCGAGCAGCAGGATCTTTTTGTCCGCGCCGAGCAACTGCTGATAGAAGCAGGCGGCGGCCAGGCCGCTGATGCCGGCGCCGACGATCACCAGATCGTACTCCCCCTCGAGGGGGACATTGGCGAAGTCATACTGCTTGCCGTCGCGGGCTATGCTGTGGGCCGGCTCGAAGGAGCCCGGATGGTTGCCGCGCAGGCCGGTGAGGGCGGGCGGATAGGCCAGCGTCTTGTCGGCCAGCGCGTTGCCGCCTTGCGCCGCTTGCAGCAGATTGATGGGGGCGACACCGGCCGCAATCGCTATGGCTACGCCGTTGAGAAAGTCTCTGCGTGTGATACTCATGGCAATCCCTGTTGTATGAAGAGTCAAATGGGAAATGGGATAAGGTTGAATTCGTGACTGGCTTGGTAACGAAGGGGCGCAACCTAACGCCATATCCGGATGGAGTCCATGGCTTTGATAATAACTTATTAAACAAAATGATGAGTCCTGTGATGGGTTCGGCTCTTGGAAATGCATGCAATATGCATCTTTGCGGACTATGGCCCCATCAAATTCATGGAATTAATTAGAGTTTAATTTGATTAATTATGGTCCGGATTGAGTTCCACTCAATGATCTGTCTGTTCGGCGGCGGCGCCGAAAATAGCGTCGATATTTTATACAAATAGCGACGAACGGGGCGATTTAACCCTGCCAAACATAGGGTGAAGCAGCTATCTGTCTATTCAATCAACAACAATCGGATGAAATAAAGTCTGTTAATGATGAATTTGTGATTTGTGGGGTTTGATAAATGCCTTGCCGTCAAGGCATTAACATGCTTCACAGGGAAATCCCAAACCGCACACAAGTTCGGGATTAATTTTTCATGTTGTTCACATCCCCCCCCGATGCAATAGAATGATGCGTTTTTATTACAACTTTACGCCTTGCGAAGATGAGGAAACGGCATGAGACCTGATGTAAAAAGGGGCTTGGGCGCCTTGCTGTTGCTCGCGACAACCGGCTTGCTCAGTGGTTGCGACATGGCTCTAATGAGCCCCAAAGGGCAGATTGGTCTGGAACAGAAATCACTGATATTAACGGCCATCGGGCTGATGTTAATTGTAGTGATCCCTGTGATTATTATGGCAGTGGTATTCTCTCGTAAATACAGAGCATCCAATACCAATGCCAAATACACCCCGGATTGGTCTCACTCCAACAAGATTGAAGCGGTCGTCTGGACCGTACCCGTCATTATTGTTGCCATCCTGGCGGTCATTACCTGGAAAACATCCCACTCGCTGGATCCTTATAAACCGCTGGAATCGGACGTCAAACCGATCCAGGTCGATGTTATTTCCCTCGACTGGAAGTGGTTGTTTGTCTATCCGGAATTGGGTATCGCCTCGGTCAATGAACTGGCCTTCCCGGTCAATACCCCGGTCAATTTCCGGGTGACCTCCGACACCGTGATGAACTCCTTCTTCATTCCCCAACTGGGCGGTCAGATCTACGCCATGGCGGGCATGCAGACCAAGTTGCATCTCATCGCCAACGAGGCGGGCCAGTACAAGGGGATCTCCGGCAGTTACAGCGGCGCCGGTTTCTCCGGCATGAAGTTCCAGGCCATCGCCACGCGGGATCAGGCCGACTTCGATGCCTGGGTCGCCAAGGTGAAACAGTCACCCAAGATGCTCGCCACCATGGCCGAGTTCGAGGCCCTGGCCAAGCAGAGCCAGAACAATCCGGTGGAGTATTTCGCCAGTGCCGACCCGGCTCTGTTCGTCAACGTGATCAACAAGTTCATGGGTGACATGAAACCGGGTGAGCACCAGGGCATGGCCCACGAAGGTGCCATGCAGCATGGCGACACCCTGGATCATCAAGCAATGGACCATGACGAGATGACCCATGATGCACAGATGGATCATGCCGGGCATATGGCCATGCCGATGGATGACAAGAGTGTGAAAGCAGGATCCGAGGAATAATTGATGTTTGGAAAATTAACGCTCGACGCTGTCCCGTACCATGAACCCATTATCATGGTCACGATAGCCGCAATCTTATTGGGCGGGCTGGCCATCGCCGGGCTGATCACCTATTTCGGCAAGTGGCAGTATCTGTGGCAAGAGTGGTTCACCTCTGTGGATCACAAGCGTCTCGGTATCATGTATCTCATCCTGGGGATGGTCATGCTGCTGCGCGGCTTTGCCGATGCGGTCATGATGCGTACCCAGCAGGTGATGGCCTCGGCCGGTGGCGAAGGCATATTGCCGCCCCACCACTACGACCAGATCTTCACCGCCCACGGCGTCATCATGATCTTCTTCGTGGCCATGCCACTGGTGATCGGCCTGATGAACATAGTGGTGCCGCTGCAGATCGGTGCCCGTGACGTGGCTTTCCCCTTCCTCAACAACCTGAGCTTCTGGTTTACCGCCGCCGCTGTGGTGCTGATCAACGTCTCCCTCGGGGTCGGTGAATTTGCCCAGACCGGCTGGCTGGCCTATCCGCCCTTGTCGGGCAAGGAGTTCAGTCCCGGGGTCGGGGTCGATTACTGGATCTGGAGCCTGCAGATTTCAGGATTGGGCACCCTGCTGACCGGCGTCAACTTCTTTGCCACCATCATCCGGATGCGTGCCCCCGGCATGACCATGATGCGGCTGCCGGTGTTCACCTGGACCGCGCTGTGCGCCAACATACTGATCATCGCCTCCTTCCCGATCCTGACCGTCACCATAGCCCTGCTCACCGCAGACCGTTACCTGGGTACCCATTTCTTTACCAATGACATGGGTGGCAACATGATGATGTACATCAACCTGATCTGGGCCTGGGGTCACCCCGAGGTCTATATCCTGGTGCTGCCGGTGTTCGGGATCTTCTCCGAAGTGGTGGCGACCTTCTGCAAGAAGAAGCTGTTCGGCTACACCTCCCTGGTGTGGGCGACCATCGCCATTACCGTGCTCTCCTTCGTGGTCTGGCTGCACCACTTCTTCACCATGGGATCGGGTGCCAACGTGAATGCCTTCTTCGGCATCACCACCATGATCATCTCGATCCCGACCGGGGTGAAGATCTTCAACTGGCTGTTCACCATGTACCGCGGTCGCATCGAGTTCACCTCGCCCATGCTGTGGACCGTCGGCTTCATCATCACCTTCACCGTGGGTGGCATGACGGGGGTACTGCTCTCCGTGCCGGCCGCCAACTTCGTGCTGCACAACAGCCTGTTCCTGATCGCCCACTTCCACAACGTCATCATCGGCGGCGTGGTGTTCGGTTGCTTCGCCGGTATCACCTACTGGTTCCCCAAAGCGTTCGGCTTCAAGCTGGATGAGGTCTGGGGCAAGCGTGCCTTCTGGTTCTGGATCACCGGTTTCTTCGTGGCCTTCATGCCGCTCTACGTGCTGGGCTTCATGGGCATGACCCGTCGGGTCAGCCAGAACATAGATCCCGAGTTCCACGGCTGGCTGGTAGTCGCTGCCTGCGGTGCCGGCCTGATCGCCATCGGCGTCCTGTGCCAGGTTATCCAGGTGGTGGTCAGTATTCGTGACCGCGAGAAGAACCGCGATCTGACTGGCGATCCTTGGGGTGGCCGTACCCTGGAGTGGTCGACCTCTTCACCGCCGCCCTTCTACAACTTCGCCATCGAGCCGAAGATCACAGGTCTGGATGCCTTCTGGGAAGCCAAGCAAGACGGTTCTGCCTTCCTGCGCCCGGCCCAGTACGCTCCCATCCACATGCCGAAAAACTCGGGTGCCGGTGTCATCATCGCCGCCTTCAGCGTGGTGTTCGGCTTTGCCATGATCTGGCACATCTGGTGGATGGCCATCGCCGGCTTCGTCGGCATGATAGCCACCTGGATCGTCCACAGCTTCAATGAGGACGTGGATTACTACGTGCAGGTTGACGAAATCGAGCGCATCGAAGGTCAGCATTTCGACAATATCAACAAGGTGGCTTAATTCCATGGCGACTGACGTTCTACATCACACTCACGGCGCCCATGACGATCATGGGCACCATGATGCCGGTGCCACCAAGGTGTTCGGTTTCTGGATCTACCTGATGAGTGACTGCATCCTGTTTGCGACCCTGTTCGCAACCTATGCAGTCCTGGTCAACGGCACCGCCGGCGGCCCGAGCGGCAAGGACATCTTCGAACTGCCGTTCGTGTTCGCCGAAACCATGCTGCTGCTGCTGAGCTCCATCACCTTCGGCTTCGGCATGCTGGCCATGAACAAGAACAAGGTTTCCGCGGTCAATACCTGGCTGCTGGTCACCTTCCTGCTTGGCGCTGGCTTCATCGCCATGGAGATCTACGAGTTCCACCACCTGATCGCCGAGGGCTTCGGCCCGCAGCGCAGCGGTTTCCTCTCCGCCTTCTTCACCCTGGTCGGTACCCACGGGATCCACGTGACCAGTGGCTTGGTCTGGATCATCGTGATGATGGTACTGATCAGCAAGAAGGGGCTGACCGAGCGCAACCGTACTCGCCTGATGTGCCTGAGCCTGTTCTGGCACTTCCTGGACGTGGTGTGGATCTGCGTCTTCACCGTGGTCTATCTGATGGGGGTCATGTAATGAGTCATTCCGTTGACAATCACGGCGCGAGCCACGGCAGCGTCAAGTCCTATATGACCGGCTTCGTGCTGTCACTCATCCTGACCGCGATCCCCTTCTGGATGGTGATGGATGGCTCTGCCTCCCACGCCATGGTGCTGGGCACAGTGGTGGCCATGGCGGTGGTACAGATCTTCGTGCATCTGATCTACTTCCTGCACATGAACACCTCGTCAGAGGAGCGCTGGAACCTGGTGGCACTGGTGTTTACCGTGCTCATCATCGCCATCGTGGTCGTGGGTTCCCTGTGGATCATGTACAACCTCAACATCAACATGATGGTTCACTGAGCGGCTTGATGTGATGATGAAGCAATACCTGCAAGTGACCAAGCCGGGCATCATCTTCGGTAACCTCATCTCGGTTATCGGGGGATTCCTGCTGGCCTCCAAGGGGAGCCTGGACGTGCCCCTGTTCATCCTGACCATGGTGGGTGTCTCCCTGGTGGTGGCCTCCGGTTGTGTGTTCAACAACTACATCGACCGGGACATCGACTGCATCATGGAGCGCACCAAGAACCGCGCCCTGGTGAAGGGGCTGATCGCCCCCGGTGTGTCGCTCTGGTATGCGAGCGCGCTGGGCGTTGCGGGCATTGCACTGCTCTACTTTGCGGCCAATCCGTTGGCCGCCTTGCTGGCAGTGCTGGGCTTCCTGGTCTATGTGGGGGTCTACAGCCTCTACATGAAGCGTCACTCCGTCTATGGCACCCTGGTCGGCAGCCTCTCCGGCGCCGCGCCACCCGTCATCGGCTACTGCGCCGTGAGCGGTCAGTTCGACTCGGGCGCCTTGATCCTGCTGGCGATCTTCAGCCTGTGGCAGATGCCGCACTCCTATGCGATCGCCATCTTCCGCTTCAAGGATTACCAGGCCGCCAACATACCCGTGCTGCCGGTGGTGAAGGGGATTGTCGTGGCCAAACACCACATCACCCTCTACATCCTGGCCTTCATGGTGCCGACCCTGATGCTGTTCCTCGGCGGTTACGCCGGCTACAAGTATCTGATCGTGGCCACTGCGGTCAGCGTCTGGTGGCTGGGCATGGCGCTGTCGGGTTACAAGCAGGCGGTCGATGACTCCCTCTGGGCCCGCAAGCTGTTCATGTTCTCCATCGTCACCATTACCTGTCTGAGCGTGATGATGTCGGTGGACTTCCAGCCGGACGCGGCGCCTGTATTGGTGAGCATGCTGCCGTGATCCTGACGCGGACATGTTCTCCCTCGTCGTCATCATCTTCACTTGCCTGAGCGTGATGATGTCGGTGGACTTCCAGCCGGATGCGGCGCCGGTATTGGTGAGCATGTTGCCGTGATCCTGACGCGGACATGTTCTCCATCGTCGTCATCATCTTCACCTGCCTGCGCGTGATGATGTCGGTGGACTTCCAGCCGGATGCAGCACCTGTGCTGGTGAGCATGCTGCCCTGATAGTGTGAACTGCACCCCTAAATGCATGAAATCCAGAGCCGGGAACCTTCCCGGCTCTGTTATTATGGGGCCGCCCTGCGGGGCACTTTTCCCGTTGTTCGGGTGTGGCGCGCCTTGTGTCATCCACCCCTTGCGTCTCCCTTCTCTTTGACCTATCGAGGCCATCATGAATGATTTCACCATGACGAGGGGCGAGCGCCGCGCGACCTGGGCGCTCGGCTCCGTCTTCTCCCTGCGCATGCTCGGCATGTTTATGGTGCTGCCGGTGCTGACCACCTATGGCATGTCGCTGGCGGGCGCCTCCGAAGCCCTGATCGGTCTTGCCATCGGCATCTATGGCATGACCCAGGCGCTGTTCCAGATCCCGTTCGGCCTGCTCTCCGATCGCATCGGCAGAAAGCCCTTGATCGTCGGCGGCCTGCTGATGTTTGCGCTGGGCAGCGTGATCGCGGCGCTGACCCACTCCATCTGGGGCGTCATCCTCGGCCGCGCCCTGCAGGGCAGCGGCGCCATCTCGGCCGCCGTCATGGCGCTGCTCTCGGATCTCACCCGCGAGCAGAACCGCACCAAGGCGATGGCCTTCATCGGGGTGAGCTTTGGCATCACCTTCGCCATCGCCATGGTGACGGGCCCCCTCATCACCCACGCGCTGGGGCTGTCCGGTCTGTTCTGGCTCATCGCCCTGCTGGCGCTGGGGGGCATAGCCATCACCCTCTGGCTGGTGCCGACCCCGACCGGTCACCTGCTCAATCGCGAGTCCAGCATGGTCAGGGGTGGGATGCGTACCGTGCTCACCAACCCGCGCCTGCTCAAACTCAACCTCGGCATCCTCTGCGTGCACACCCTGCTGATGTCGAGCTTCGTGGCGCTGCCGCCGCTGCTGGAGCAGGCCGGTCTGCCCCGTGACAGCCAGTGGCAGGCCTATCTGGTCACCATGCTGGTCGCCTTTGTCAGCGTGGTGCCCTTCATCATCTATGCCGAAAAACGCCGCCAGATGAAGCGGGTATTCCAGGCTTGCGTGCTGGTGATGCTCATCGCCGAAGTGGTGCTGTGGCAGGCCGGCCTGCAGCTGTGGGGCCTGCTTGCCGGGCTGCAGCTCTTCTTCATCGGTTTCAACGTGATGGAGGCGCTGTTGCCGTCGCTCATCAGCAAGGAGTCGCCACCGGGTTACAAGGGCACCGCCATGGGGGTCTACTCCACCAGCCAGTTCATCGGGGTGGCCATAGGCGGCAGCCTGGGTGGTTTGCTCTACAGCCTGGGCGGCGGCGTGCTGGTGTTTGGCAGTTGCGCCCTGCTGGCCCTGGCCTGGCTGGGGGTCAGCCTCACCATGCAGGAGCCGCCCTATGTGAGCAGCCTGCGCATAGTGCTGCCGGCAGGGGTCGAGGCGAGCCCGGCGCTGGAGCAGAAGATCCGTGCCTGTGACGGGGTGAGCGATGTGCTGCTGGCGCCAGCCGAGCATTCGCTCTATGTGAAGGTGGACAGCAAGCGCCTCACGCGCAGCGATCTGGAGCGGCTGGTCGCCGTCTGACGGCGTCTGCCAGCATGCAAAAGCCCGCCAATTCGGCGGGCTTTTTGTTGGGTTTGGTTCAGTCGGCCAGGCAGGGCTGCTCGGCGGGCAGGCTCGCGGCATCGCCCAGCAGCAGGGTGCTGAGGGCGTCTCTGGCGCACTGTGAGGAGTGCAGCTGGCCATGCCGGTTGCTCTGCTCCACCCGCACCAGGCGGGCGGCGCTGCCAAAGGCGGCCTGCATCTGGCGGGCACCGGCAAAGGGGGTATTGGGATCGTACTCGGCGCCGAGCACCAGGGCCCTGGCATCATCCGGGAGCTTTATCTCGCCGGCGCCGTAGGTGGTGATGGGCTGGCGCGGGTAAGGCCAGTCGGCGCAGGTGTTGAAGCTTTTGGCCAGCAGCAGGGCGCCGGCCCCCTGGAAGGCGGCATCTTCCGGGTCCAGCGCCTGCCAGCCATAGGGCTCGCTGTTGTCGGTGCAGTGGATGGCGCTGAAGAAGGGCATTTCCAGCAGATCCTGGTAGGGGGTCTCGTCGGCCTGCTCCTTGACAAGGCGGGTCAGCAGGGGGCCGGCATCATCCTGCTGCCAGAAGGCGAGCTGATCATAGTGCAGGCTGCCGCTGATGGCATCGCTCATCACAGCTTCCCAGTGGGGGCGGTCGAGCACATTGCCCATGTTGTCCACATAGCGGCCGCTGTCGCGCACCTGGCGGGTCACCGCCATGCTGCGCTGCAGCGCCTCGGCCCCGAAGCGCCAGGCAAGGATGCGATTGGCATTCTCGGCATCGCCGCGGAAGATGGCCGGGTAGCGGCTCTCGGCAGGGGACATCGGCGAGTCGACCACCAGGTTGGCCACGTGGCTCGGGTAGCGGGCGGCATAGAGGGCGGCGAGGCGGGTGCCGTAGGAGAAGGTGATGGGGGTGATGCGGTCGCGCCCCAGATGCTGGCGCAGTCGCTCCATGTCCTCGACCACGGCCCGCGAGCCCAGGTGCGGCGCATGCAGCTTCAACGGCTCGTCGCAGCGCTCCCGCAGCGCAGTGCCGAAGGCCTTGCCCTGATCGTCACCGCTCTCGAGTGCCGGCAGGGCGCCCTTGTCCCGGCTGGCAAAGATCTGGGCGAGCTGCGCCGGGGTCATGTCCGGCCGGATGCCGCTCTTGTCCGTCAGCAGGCAGCTGCGCAGTTCATGCCCGAGCGCGCTGTAACCGGCCCCGCGGGGATCCAGGGTGACTATGTCGTAGTGCGCCAGGATGGCGGGGTTGGCACTGCGCAGCATGTCGAGCAGGATACCCAGATCCGGGGTGGCCGAGGTGGGGCCGCCCGGGTTGTAGAAGAGGGTGCCGCGATAGTCGCCGGTGGCGCGATAGTGCACATAGAAGAGGTCTATGGTGTCCCCCTTGACCGTGCGGGTTTCCTGCTTGATCTCGCCCCGGATGGGGTTGCCTGACCAGGACGGAGTCGAGAAGCGGCTTGTGTTGCCAGAGAGGAAAGTGGCAGCCGGGGCGGGGGCAGGGCGTTTCTCCCATTTGGTCTCCTTGATCTGGACCCACTCCTTGTCGTAATCGAGCGGCACCGTCAGGTAGTGGCAACTGACCTGGCTGGCGGGCACGGCGACGCCATCCTCCTGCCACCCCTGCCGCAATTGGCGGCAGATGTTGCCCATGTCATAAGCGGCGGTGATATGCCGCGCCTTGAAGGGAGCCTCCTCTTTCTTTTCCAGATCGCAGCCCGCCAGAAGAGCCGGCGCCAGCAAAGATATCATCAGCGTGTATTTCATTTTTTTGTTTCCATCATATTGCCTGAACCCGGGCATGTTACGTGATGGACTCAAAAAAATAGCAGCGGGCAATTGTATGGAAATATTTCAATGTATGTCGGTGAAAATAATTTGGCGTCATTAACTGGGTTGTTTGAAAATAATGGCCCGCATAGCGCCCCGTTATTTTTATCGGGATCAGTAAGTGTCGCTAAACAGGCCATGTGGCATGAAGGGAGTGTCGGTTATACCCGCGTGCTCACCAGGCCCGCCAGAAGGGTTTGTCTCCCAGTATGGTGGCCCTGTGCATCACCCGCCGGGCCGGCAGATAGTCGGCGTTGGCATAGTGCTGGGTGACCCGGTTGTCCCAGATGGCGATGTCGTTCTCCTGCCAGCGCCAGCGCACCTGATACTCGGGTTTGGTTATGTGGGCGAACAGGAAGGCAAGCAGCGCCTCGCTCTCCCGCGCAGGCAGATCGGGCAGGCGGGTGGTGAAGCCTTCGTTGACGAACAGCGCCTGCCGGCCGCTCAGGGGATGGGTACGGATCACAGGGTGGCGCAGGGGTGGGTGGCGGGCCGCCGCCTCCTGCCAGCGTCCATATTCCGCCGGGCTGCCGTTGTGGCGATGGGCCGGGAACGACTTGCTGAAGTCGTGCTCGGCTTCCAGTCCCGCCAGCAGCTGTTGCAGCCTGGGGGAGAGCCCCTCGAAGGCGGCGATGCCGCTGGCCCACAGGGTGTCCCCGCCGACCGGCGGCAACTGCTTGGCGGCCAGGATGGCCAGCGCCGGTGGCGTCTCTATGAAGGTCACATCGGTATGCCAGTTGTCATTGTCCGGCGGATTCTCGTGGTGGGTGTCGAGCACTATGATCTCCTCGGCCTCCGGCGCATGGGGATAGACGGGGTGAATGTGCAGATCGCCGAAGCGGTTGGCCAGCGCCCGCTGCTGGCGGGGGTTGATGGGCTGATCCCGAAAGAACAGCACCTGATGGGTCAGCAGGGCCTGATGGAGCTGCTCGAAGTGGATCTCGTTCAAGGATCCGGCCAGACGGATGCCGCTGACTTCGGCGCCGATATGGGGGCCAAGGGGGGTGATATGCAGGGAATTGCTCATAGTCCTTCTCCATGCCACGGCGTCAGGCGACGCTGCAGCGCACGTAAACCAAGTTCCAGAATGAAGGCGATCAGGGCGATCACCAGAATGCCCGCCAGCACCACGTCGGTGGCGAGAAACTCGCCGGCGGATTGCACCATGAAGCCCACGCCGCGGGTGGCGGCGATGAGCTCGGCCGCCACCAGGGTGGACCAGCCGACTCCGAGCCCGATGCGCAGCCCGGTCAAGATTTCCGGCAGGGCGCCGGGCAGGATGACGTGCCACAACACCTGCCAGCGGGTGGCGCCCAGTGCCCGGGCGGCCCGCAGCCGCACCTGCTGGGCGCTCTGTACCCCCGCCAGGGTTGCCATGGCGACCGGCGCGAAGATGGCGAGATAGATGAGCAGTACCTTGGAGGTCTCGCCTATGCCAAACCAGATCACCATGAGAGGCAGATAGGCAAGGGGCGGCACCGGCCGGTAGAGTTCGATCAGCGGATCCAGCATGCCGCGCACCGTGGGGCTCAGCCCCATGGCAATCCCCACAGTCACCCCGCACAGGGCCGCCGCCGTCAGCGCGATCAGGATGCGTTGCAAGCTGGCCGCGAGGTGTTGCCACAGGGTGGCATCCATGAAGCCCTGCGGTCCGGCTATGGTGATGAACTGGTGCAGCACCTGCTCGGGGGGCGGCAAAAACAGCGGGCTTATCCAGCCAAGACGGGCCACCAGCCACCAGAGGGCCAGCAGGGCGGTCAGGCTAAGCAGGCTCAAGCCAAGCCTGCGTGGCAGGGGCCAGCGCAGGCGCACGTTGGCGGGGACTGCCGAGGAGGAGAGGGCGGCCGTCATGCAAACACCTCCCGCTCGGCGAAGACCCGGTCGAGCACGTATTCGCGCCGCTCGATGAAGGCCGGATCCGACTTGATGCTGCGGCACGACTCACCGGCGGCGAAGCGGCGGCCAAAATCCAGGGTCAGCCGCTCTGTGATCCGGCCCGGGGCGGGGGAGAGCAGTACCAGCTCGGTGGCCATGAATACCGCTTCCTCTATGTCGTGGGTGATGAGCAGCACCTGGCGACGCTGCTCGTGCCACAGGCGCAGCAGCAGTGTCTGCATCTGCTCGCGAGTGAAGGCATCGAGGGCGCCGAAGGGTTCGTCGAGCAGCAGCAGTTGCGGCTGGGTGGCAAGGGCGCGGGCTATGCCGACCCGCTGGCGCTGGCCGCCGGAGAGCTGCCAGATGGGCTTGGCGTGGGCCTCCTCCAGCCCTACCTTGCGCAGCATGGCCCGCGCCCTGGCCTCGCGCTCGGGGCGGGGCAGGCCGGCCAGCTGCAGCCCGAAGGCCACGTTGTCCAGCACGTTGCGCCAGGGCAGCAGCCCCTCGTGCTGGAACACCACACCCCGCTCGGCGCCGGGGCCGGTCACCGGCCTGCCCTGCAGGCTGATCTGGCCCTGATGATGGGTGAGAAAGCCCGCGATCAGGTTGAGCAGGGTGGTCTTGCCACAGCCGGAAGGGCCGAGCACCACCATCAGCTCCCCCGCGTCCAGCGTCAGGTTGATGTTGTCGAGCACCCGTCTGCCGTCGTAGTCGGCGCAAAGGTGAGTGAGTTGCAGCATGGCGGCCTCCTGGTCATTTGGGGTCGTTCAGCGGGCCTGGGTCTTGACGAAACGGTCGGTCACGTACTGGCTGTAATCGCTGCCGGCGGTCTGCACCTTGCCTTGCTCCTTGAGGAAGCGGGCCGTGTCCACTATGGTCCGGTTCACCAGCGCGGTTAGCTCGTCGCTCTGCTGGCGGGCAGTCAGATAGGTGTTGCCTTTGACCAGCCCGGGCACCTCTGCTGCGGGGACGCCGCTCAGCTTTGCCAGCTTGGCGAGGTTGTCCGGCTGGGCCAGCCAGCCTGCCGGGTCTTCCAGATAGCCGCGCTGGGCCGCCAGGGTGCTGTTGACGAAGGCCTGCACCACCTCGGGGTGAGCCTTGGCGAACTCCTTGCGGACTACCCATACATCGAGCGTGGGGGCGCCCCATTCACCCACCTGGGCCGAGTCGGTCAGTACCTTGCCCTCCCTGGTCAGTTCATTGAGGGCCGGTGCCCAGACGTAGGCGCCATCTATGTCACCCCGTTGCCAGGCGGCTATGATGGCCGGTGGCTGCAGATTCACTATCTGCAGGCTGGCCGGATCCACGCCCCAGTGTCTGAGGGCGGCCAGCAGGCTGTAGTGGGTGGTGGAGGTAAAGGGCACGGCGATGCGTTTGCCGGCCAGTGCCTGGGGGGAGGAGAGATCCGGTTTCACCACCAGCGCCTCCGAGTTGCCGAGCCTGGAGGCGAGCAGGAACACCTCTATGGGCACCTGCTGGCTGGCGGCCACCGCCAGCGGGCTGGAGCCTATGTTGCCTATCTGCACGTCGCCGGAGGCGAGCGCCCGCACCACGCTGGCGCCACTGTCAAACTTGAGCCACTTCACCTCGGCGCCGCTGTCGCGGGCAAAGGTGTTGTCGGCCTGGGCCACCTTGGCCGGCTCGGCGGAGGTCTGATAGGCCACAGTCACCTCGACGGCGTTGGCCTGCAAACTGATGATGGCGAGGGCCGCCAGCCAGAGGGAATATCCTTTTCCTGTCATGGTACTGCTCCGTATCGGGGTAATGGAGCCGCAGTATTTCCATTTATTCGGGCGACAATGAAAGAATAAAAATATATGGGTGATGAGTTATGGTTCTTAGAAAAAGACCGGTAACGCAATGCGGTTATTTATATATCTCAATATGAGGGATTGATATCCGCCGCTTGGCAATAGCAGGCTGGTATTGTCAGCATCCAATACAGGTTTATGGCTATGCTTGCCCGGTTTATGAATATTGAAGGAGTCATATTGCTGGCAATAATAAAGACCCGCCATATTGGCGGGTCTGATGTTCGGTGAAGGCTCTGGTGCGCTAATCAGCGCTCGATCAGCGGGGCCGAGCGGTAGCTCCACAGCCCATAGGTGCGCAGCGCATCGCGGTAGATACCGAGCAACTCGCTGTCGCTCACCTTGGCCAGGGTCGAGAGCGACTTGTCCGGGTAGCTGACGCTGTCTATCTGGATCCCGGCCGGGCCGCTCTGCCAGCAGGCGATCTCCAGCAATGTCTGGCCCCGGCGCACATGGCTGGCGGAGCTCACCAGGGTGGCGTACTGGATCTGGTGGCGGGCGAGGGCGTAGCCGCTGTAGAGGGCGTTCTCCACCGTACTGGTGGCGTAGTTCTCCTCTATGATGCGCGAGCGATCTATGCCCTTCTTCACCAGCCAGTCCGCCATCAGCTTGCCCTCGGTCTGGCGGTTCTGGGGCACGCCGCCGGTCAGTATGATGAGCGCCGCCGGGTTGGCCTGGGCCAGGGAGCGGGTGGTTTCCAGCCGGCCCAGCAGTATGTCGTGCATGCTGCCATCGGGGTTGAGGGCATAGCCCAGGGTGACGATGGCCCGGTTGCCCGGCTTGGGTGAACGCTCCCCCTGTTCTTTCAGCGGGGTGGCGTTGACGCGGGCCACCGTATCCAGGATGCGCTGCAGATCGGCGGCGCGGCCGGGATTGAGGGTCGCCAGCTTGCTCTGGTATGCCTGGGCGGCGCCGGGGTTTTGCTTGAAGGTCTGCCAGGTGGCCAGGTAGGTGAGCAGATCTATGTCGTCCGGCGCCGTGCTGAGCGCCTGCTCGAACAGGCCTATGGCCTTGTCCACGTTGCCGTTGTAAATCTGGGCGTTGGCCGCCGAGATCAGCAGGTCGGTGCGATAGGGTTCGAGCTGATAGGCCTGCAGCAGCAGCTCTGTGACCTGCTCCATGTTGCTCGGCATCTTGGCGGTGAAGCCGGCGGTGGAGATGCGGGCCGGCGACTTGAAGATCTGCCAGGCATCTGCCAGCAGCTGATCCACCACCTGGCGCTTGCTGATGTACTGGTCGTAGTTTTGCTCCTTTTGCAGGGAGCGCACCGGAGCAGCCCAGGCATTGGTGGAGACAAACACTGGCAGCGCCAACAGGCTGGCCAGGGTCAGGGCAATCGCGGTTTTCTTCATCATGGCGTTCCACTTGGGGTTAAGGGCGTTATGCCATTGCATGACCCGTAGGGGCTTTTCCAATAAAAACATAAACTTGGTGATTGCCTACTCTACTCCTTTTCAGATGAAAAAAACGTGAACCGATTCGGTTATCCGGGGATGGGGTCTGTGCCTCGCTCCTGTGCCGTCTGCCGAGCTGCTGGGCCCTGCTGGCTGGCGCTCATTGGGCTTGTGCTCACTTGCGGGTCAATCCTGCCGCGTTTTCGGGCGAGCCCCTGTCCGGGGTGAAAAAGTTGCCTAAGCCAATCGTTTTACCGCTTTTTCTGTGACAGCGATCACTGTAGCATCGCCGCCCGACCTGCCACCCGGCCGCATCTCCCCCTGCGACGGCGCTGGCGTCACCCGATACATGCTGTCACCCGGAACGTGAATGACCCCAGGATGGGACCCGCCACTAACCTGTAGGTTTGTGGTCTGCGTGTCGCGTGGGTCGGCACCTCTCCCGCCGGATCGCCCGCGACGCCTGTCTGCAGACTTGCCATATGAAACTCCTCTCTTCATAGGTGCAAGATGACACTGTTATTGAGTCTGGTCGGTATGCTGGCCCTGATGTTTATCGCCTGGCTGGCCAGTGAAAACCGCCGCGCCATCCGCTGGCGAACCGTGCTGGGTGCGCTCGCCCTGCAAACCGGTTTTGCTGCGCTGGTGCTCTATTTCCCCCCCGGACAAATCATGCTCGGTGCCATGAGCAATGGCGTCTCCGCCCTGCTCGGTTTTGCCGACAGCGGCATCCGTTTCGTGTTTGGCGATCTCGCCAGCAACGGCTTTATCTTTGCCGTGCGGGTGCTGCCGCTGGTGATCTTTATCAGCGCGCTGATCGCCGTGCTCTACCACTTCGGCATCATGCAGTGGGTGATCCGGGTACTGGGCGGCGCGGTGCACCGCCTGCTCGGCACCAGCCGCGCCGAATCCCTGGTGGCTACCGGCAATATCTTCCTGTCGCAAGGGGAGTCGCCGCTGCTTATTCGCCCCTTCCTCGCTGGCATGACTCGCTCCGAGCTCTTTGCGGTGATGACCTGCGGCATGGCCTCGGTGGCGGGATCTGTGCTGGGCGGTTACGCCGGTCTGGGTGTGGATCTTAAATACCTGATTGCCGCCTCCTTTATGGCGGCGCCGGGTGGTCTCTTGATGGCGAAACTCTTGGTGCCGGAGCAGCAGCAGGTGAGCGATCAGGCCGAGATCACCCTCGACAAGAGCGACTACAGCAACGCTATCGATGCGCTGGCGGGCGGCGCCATGAGCGGCATGAAGATCGCCGTGGCCATCGGCACTATCCTGCTTGCCTTTGTCAGCGTCATCACCATGATCAACGCCGGTCTCACCACCGTCGGCGAGTGGTTCGGCTGGGCCGATCTCTCCTTGCAGCAACTGCTTGGCTATCTGTTTGCCCCGGTGGCCTGGCTGATTGGCGTGCCCGCCAGCGAGATGATGGCGGCAGGATCCCTGATTGGTCAGAAGGTGATCATGAACGAGTTCGTCGCCTATCTGGACTTTGCCAATATCAAGGCCGATCTGAGCGCCCACACCCAGATCATCATCACCTTCGCCCTCTGCGGTTTCGCCAATCTGGGCTCCATTGCGGTGCAGCTTGGCTCCATCGGCACCATGGCGCCGGAGCGCCGTCACGATGTGGCCAATATGGGCTTCAAGGCGGTGCTGGCGGCGACCCTGGCCAACCTGATGAGCGCCACCCTGGCCGGGATCTTTGTCTCGCTGGCCTGATAGCTCGATGTAATAGCCGATTAGTCAGCGTCACAAAATAAAAGACCCCCTCTTGCCGCTGGGCGAGAGGGGGTCTTTTTCGTTGGATTGATTACAGATGGAGGTCGGGTAACAGCGCAGCCTGTTCCTGAAAATGGCGGCAGCGACGCTCAACGTCGTCTCGGTAGCGTGCCAGATAAGCCAGCTCGACGGGATTGTCTGTCTCAGCCATGGCGATGGCGGTATCCAGATGAAGGAGGATGTCGTTGGCCATCTTGTGCAAGGGCTGCTGCAACAGGCGTTTGGGCAGGTCACATGCCTCGGCCATCTCCAGCAACTGCGATGCGTTGATCGCCTCGGGGGCAAACTCGTCGCCAATGGCCATGGCCAGATGCTGGTTGAACTCGGGGTAAAGTCCCACATTGACCAGATCGTACCAGGGGGTGGGCGTCAGCCCTGCCCGCGAGACGAAGAAGCTGTAGTTCTTGCCGTGGGCATCGTGATTGTTGACGCAGAGGTTGAAGAGCAGCCATTGCAGCATGTCCAGTCTGGCCTGCGCCGGATTGACGCAAAGGGCGCTGAGACTGAACAGCCGTGGCAGGCTCACCCCTTCCCGAATATGGGCCACATCCCGCCCGTCACCGAAGTTGCGTTCATATTTTCGGGCGACGGGAAACCCCAGCCCCTGACAGGCATCGATCATATGGCGACGGCGCACCCTCAAGCCATCTTCATCGAGGCGCCGATCGAAGCGTTCCACCAGCAAGCCTCGGTGGGACTTATCGCCTTGGCCGACCCTGTGCAGTTCGACCTGTGCCACCGGCATGCCCAGCAGTGCGGCCAGCCGCATGGTCACAAATTCATTGATCACCAGATGAGGATGGTGCTCGAACTTGAGGAGGTGGGTGGAACAGAGCTCGCCCTCGCCAAATCCCAGCGCCCCCTCGAGTCGCAGCAGGTTGAGCTTGGCCTGCACACCCGCAACCGAGAGGCGGGGGCGACCATCCCAGACTTCCAGCGGCCAGATCTCGGGCTGATCGAGTCGCAGCATCAGCTCTTCCGGGGTGATGGGACGAAACCGGGTGGGGACGTCGGGCTCTGCGGGCAGGGTAAAGGTGACAGCCCCTGAGACATCGCGACCGATGCCGTGGATCAGGGCAAAGAGATTGCTGCGCGAAACGCAGAGCGCCTCAATCAGGTGCTCCAGCCCGCGATTTTCTGGCAGCAAGTTGCCGAGATACGCCCGGATCTGGGCGCTGCTTGCCGAGCCATCCAGCGTCAGTGGGGGTGAGAGCGGGAATCCGCGCGCCTGCCACTCAGGTGTATAGCCGAGCTGAAACGCATCCCGGCTGGAGTCATATTCGAGATGGCCGATCAGCTGGTTACCCAGCCGAAGTTCCAGCCGATGGTGCTCAGAACCACTCATCATCACCGACCTCTGGTTGGCTGTTGCCGCTCGCTACCTGTGAGCCCGTTTCTTGCACCAGTTGCAACCTCAGCCCCAGCGCCTTCATCACCTGCAACAGGGTCGAGAGGTAGACATCCCCCCCTTTTTCAATCTTGATCAGGGTCTTCTTGGAGATGCCGCACAGTGAGGCCGTCACCTCCTGGGTCATCCTGGCGGCCTTGCGCCTCTCGCGGATCGCCAGCCCCAGCGAGGCGGGATCCAGTGCTTTCGGGGTGGTTTGCAACGATGCGTCTGTCATCATGATCACGAAAAAAGTGTAGGTTATTACACCTTAACCCATGGTAAGAGCAAACAGCAACAAAAAGTGTACGATGGTGCACTTTTACGGTCTAGGTGCTGTTTGCGAGAGAAAAGTGTAGAGAGGTTCACTTTTTAGAACAGAAGAGGTGGTTAGGGATGGTCTGGGGGATGACTGAGGGGCCGGGAGGGGCTCGCTTGCAGAGCCGTAGTGCACTTCACGTTTACTTCACTGAGCGGGGATAAGGTAGGCTCACATTTTCATTTGGAGCTTCATTCTATGCCCACCATAGTCACCCATGCCGCCGTCCCCCTCTGCCTTGGGCTCGGCAGCCGGATTATTCCGCCACGCCTGCTGCTGGCAGGGGTTGTCATCACCATGCTGCCCGATGCCGATGTGCTTGCTTTCAAATTGGGGGTTGCTTACGCCCATGTCTTTGGCCACCGCGGCTTTACCCACTCCTTGTTGTTCGCCTTTGTCCTACCCACGCTGGCCATGCTGTTTCACCGCCAGCTTAAGGCTAACGCCGCCACTGTCTGGTCGTTTCTGCTGGTCTCTCTGCTCTCCCACAGCCTGCTCGATTCCCTCACCACAGGCGGCAAGGGGGTTGGTTGGCTCTGGCCGTGGCGTGATGAGCGCTTCTTCGCCCCCTTGGCAGGTTATTCGGGTCGCCCCCTTCAAGCTGGAGGCCTATCTCACCGCCCGAGGTGAAGCGGTGATCCTCTCCGAGCTCTACTGGGTATGGCTGCCGGGGGTTGTATTGATGCTGGTGTTGATGGGGTGGCGGGTATTGAGCAGGGGGAGGTCGTAGTAGGATTGAGAATATCTGCTGGATATATCGTGGCTGAGCAACAAATAAAAACTTGGACACCCATCCCTTATGTTCTGGCTATGTAACGGCTTGCAGAGAAAGATGGGAGAGCTGGTTTTTCGAATCTTTGTGAAATATATTATTGGTTTTTTTTAGTTTTACGGAAATTCAGTTTGTTAATTATTTTTGGCACGTTAATTTCAATGCCATAGATATCTAATGCTGGTATCTTAACATAGCCACCGAATAACTCTATGGGCTTTTCTTCTACAGTCCTAGTTTCTTTTTTGTCAATAATAGGTGCGTTGAGAACTAGCTGATTTAGTTTGTTTTTATAAGTCGAAATTTTCTCTATTAACTCAGTTACTTCTTGTGAGCAATCCTTTAACTGTAAGTCTTCTATTGTTGGTAGTAATAAAAATGCACCTAATGAGCTTTCGAGTTCACTGTTGGTGCAACTGCTTAGTTGTAGTATGGAAATCTGGATTAGTTCATCAACTATACTTGATTGAAAGCTAACAGGAATATCCAAATTTTTTAAGTATTGAGGTAAGTAGCTTAAGTAGTTAAATGTTGCAAACTTTACACATTCATCCACTTCTATTGTAAAAGAAACAAATGAAGAATTATTTTCTGCAAGTTGGATAGCCCTATTTAATATTGTTCTAATATATTTTAACTCATCTGCTAGGTTGTTTTTCTTTTTTTCAACATTAAAGAAGAAATCATAGGTGTTATTTCCATAGGCGTTACCAAAGTAAATGTTATCTCCACCCATAGTTCCTGATAGGGAATTGATGATTTCCTTGAGTCTTTTATTTTCCCTTGTGTTGTCAGTGCTAAACTTAAAAAGAACAACGGATCTTCCTTCATTCATCTGTCGTATTCCGACAAATTTCACACCTAACATTTCTTCAAAAAAAGCAGAGTTGTTATTATTCATGATAATGCCTAAATTAAGGTGGTTATTATAAAAAGATGAGTCGATCATATTTTAAGGACGAGAGATGTAACACTGGGACACTCATCTTTTTGAGTGCTGGCTATGTTACGCCTTACTCAGAATGATGAGTGTCATTATTTCTATAGTTTATGCTTTAGTAATTATCCCTGTTATAGTTTGAATTGGTTGTACATCGCAAGAATGCATCATAATACCAATTCAAATTACTTCCTTTTTCATACAATATACGAGCGATATCAGCTTGAGGAACATTACTTTCCTCCCAAAAACGATTCATTTCGCCAGAAAAAAGAAATTTGGCATAATCTTCGCTAACCTCATTATAGTGGACGTGACTACGGCCAAAATACAATGCAGAGGCGAATGCGATTCGATCTGATTGCGCATAAGTTTCTAAAAAATGTGCCGCATCAGATTCTGATCGGAAGGGTATATAATTTCTTATGTTTTCTATTAATTGATCTATATGCATAATTCACCTGCTTTTGTTGAAAAATTAAGATATTCTTTAAGCTTGTTTAACATGGAAATTAAGAATCGCCAAAGGCGCCTTGCGATAGCTTGTTAGGCAATCGACTGATTTATCCACTGAGCAGTTTCTGCTCGTAGGGATATATTATTTCGAGGTATTTCAACTAAATACTATAAAGGACATCCACTTTCCTGTGTACTGTCTATAGTTTGTCTTGTGCAGAAAAGTTGGCATCGTGATTTTCAACACTAAAACTAGACTTCTAGTTATATGAAATTATGGAAGAATGCAATTTGCAATACTGTTTTTTGTTAAAAAATTTTGCCAGTTACGACTTGATGGGTGAGGGCAGCCGTTAATCACTGTATGCCCAGATATATTGCAAGTATTAAATATATTGGTAGCAAAATTTCCACAAGGAATAAAACATATAACTTTCCCATTGTGGGCATTTATTATGTTATTTATTCTATTGTGAAAGTTGGAAACAATAAATTTTTCAACTACTCCTACTGGTTTATAATTATGTATTATTCTTCTTTGTAATTTCTCTTTAACTTTATTTAGTTTTTTTGATAGCCTTGCATCAACTGATGACATACAATACGCTGTATATGCATTCTTATGCATCGGTATAATACAAGCATTAATTATGCTTAACTCTGGGTATTTAAGTTTTTTTACTTGACATCCTAAAGGGCTCGTATGGTTAAATGTATTTAATAGACGATGGCGTTTGAAAATATGAGTCATCCTTTGACCAGCCTGACCAGCTAATGGATGTCCGTGCAATATCTCTTTTGTATGTGGAGACTCCAGTATTAAAACAACTTCAAGTTGCATGATATTGATTGTTAGATCAGGAACAATAAATCGCTTTAAACTCAAAAGTGTCACCTTAATATAGCAGTGGTTATCTCGTATGTTGGGCTAAAAATCGTAGGTTGGTGCTGAATGAAGTGAAGCCCAACGTTTACCGGGAATATATCTGAAAATCTGTTTTACGGTTTTGCCACATCCTTGTTTATCCCGAGCTAGTTGGCGCAAAGATGCTCACCTGTTGGGCTTCGATACGCTCTGCGCCAACCAACAAAAAACCACGCTACCGCCCCTGAGTGACAGCCCCCAGTTTGCTGCTTTTAACCTGCGAGATAGCAACAATCGCTGCCATGGTGTGCCCGAGAGGTTGATTGTCGTTTGGTTATTTTAAGGGGCCGGATTGAGACATGGAAAGAGGGAGTTTATAGAAATCTGAGCTGGTTCAACCAATTAGTGGAAGTTGTTGATTAAGTGAGCTGTTGGGTTAATGGGGGGGGAGGGGGATTCCCCTCACCCCAGCCCTCTCCCAAGGGGAGAGCGGGCTTGTTCACTGTTGCACGGTAGCCTCAGGCTGGCACAGTGTTGACCCCCCTCTTATTCGCTGAGGCGAGCCCTCTTGTCCAGGCCGCGAGGCAGGATGCCGAGCGAGCGGCGCTGGGCCATGGGCAAAATCGGAAAGGGCGAGCACAGCTCGACCCGATTTAGCGCGAGAACATGGATGTTCGAAGCGGGCTTTGGCCGAAGCCACGGACGGCGGAGGCCAAAGGCCCATCGGCGCGTGCCGTTGGACAAGAGGGTGAGCCGAAGGTACCCGACGTCAGTCGGGCGAATAAGCGGGGGTGGCCTTTCTTTTGGTGACTTTTCTTTGGCCACGCAAAGAAAAGTCACTCGCCCAGGCCCGAAGGGCGGGCGAAACCCCTTCGAGGCCGAAGCACTCGCGTCTTGCGTGGCGAAGCCACGCCACCACATCAACTCCGTTGGAATTCGGATTAACTCCGCCCAGATCGCGAACGTCTGATTACGTTTCGCTATTCGAACCTGCGATTCGATAACGCCGGGGGATTATAGGTTCCCTCACCCTGACCCTCTCCCAAGGGGAGAGGGGACAAAGACGCAGGGAGCGGCAACAAGCAGGAAATAGAAAGGGAGCCTATCAGGCTCCCTTTCCTCAGACACGGGCAATGGCATTTGGCCAATGCCATCCCTTATCGATTGGTCGCAGCCTTCATCCCTTCCACAAACTCTTTCAGACGGGTCAGCATATGCTCCGGGTTTTGGTGGTGGGTCTCGATGATCTTCACCACGGCGGAGCCTGAGATGGCACCGGCAGCGCCGGCCTTGATGGCTTCACGCACCTGAGCCGGTTCGCTGATGCCAAAGCCGAGCAGGGCGGGGGGCGCCTTGAACTCGCGCAGTGTGTTGATCAGCCCATCCACCGGCATGCCAGCCTTGGTCTCGGCGCCGGTCACGCCGGCACGGCTCACCAGATAGGTGTAACCACTGCCAAGCTCCGCCACCTGTTTCAGGGTCTCGGCGTCGCCATTGGGCGGGGCGATAAAGATGCTGTCGATGCCGAACTTGTCGGCGGCCGCCTTGTAGGGGGCGCACATCTGCACCGGTACGTCGGCGACCAGCACCGAATCCACGCCCGCCTGCTGGCACTTATCGTAAAAACCGTCGATCTGGCGCACATAAACCAGATTCGCATAGACCAAGAGGCCAATGGGCAACTGCGGGTACTTGGCGCGGATGCGAGCGAGCAGATCGAAGCAGTCGTCCGGGGTGGTGTGGCTTGCAAAGGCGCGCAGGGCGGCACCCTGAATGGTGGGGCCGTCCGCCACAGGATCGGAGAAGGGAATACCGAGCTCCAGGGCATCGGCGCCCCCTTCGACCAGCGCATCGACGATGGCCAGCGAGAGTTCAGGAGTGGGGTCACCCAGCATCACGAACGGCACAAAGGCGCCCTGATTGACGGCGTCCAGATGGGAGAATAGTTGTGCGTAGCGATTCATGACAAGGTTCCTTCTTTCTCGAAAATGTCGGCGACGGTGAAGATATCCTTGTCGCCACGGCCGGAGAGGTTGACGATCAGCACCTGCTCTTTCTCCGGTTCACTGCGGGCCATCTTGAGGGCGTGAGCCAGGGCGTGGGAGGACTCCAGCGCCGGTATGATCCCTTCGGATTTGGCCAGCTCCTGGAAGGCGTCCAGCGCCTCCTTGTCGGTGATGGAGACATACTCGGCGCGGCCGATGGAGGCCAGATGGGCGTGCTGCGGGCCGACGGAGGGGAAGTCGAGCCCCGCCGAGACGGAGTAGGACTCCTGAATTTGCCCCTGCTTGTCCTGCATCAGGTAGGAGTGCATGCCAAAGAAGACCCCCTTGCTGCCGTGACCCAGCGGCGCGCCGTGCTCACCGCTCTCTATGCCGTGACCACCGGGCTCGACCCCGATGAGGCGCACCTCAGGGTTGTCGATGAAGTCGGCAAACATGCCGATGGCGTTGGAACCGCCGCCGACGCAGGCGATCACCGCATCGGGCAGCCGCTCCTCTTTCTTGAAGCACTGGGCCTTGGCCTCTTCGCCGATCATCTTCTGGAATTCCCGCACTATGGTGGGGAAGGGGTGCGGACCGGCGGCCGTGCCCAGCAGATAGTGGGCGTTGTCGTAGTTGGCAGCCCAGTCGCGCAGCGCCTCGTTGCAGGCATCTTTCAGGGTGCTGGAGCCGGAATGCACCGGTATCACGGTGGCGCCCATCAACTTCATGCGAAACACGTTGGGCTTCTGGCGCTCGCAATCCTTGGCGCCCATGTAGACCCGGCACTTGAGGCCGAGCAGGGCGCAGGCCAGTGCGGTAGCGACGCCGTGCTGACCGGCGCCGGTCTCGGCGATGATCTCGGTTTTACCCATCCGCTTGGCCAGCAGTGCCTGACCCAGCACCTGGTTGGTCTTGTGGGCGCCGCCGTGCAGCAGGTCTTCACGCTTCAGATAGAGGCGGGTCTTGGTGCCCTTGGTCAGGTTGCGGGTCAGGGTGAGCGGGGTCGGGCGACCGGCATACTCGGTCAGCAGCTCCTGAAATTCGGCGATAAAGGCCGGATCCTCTTTGGCATCGACAAAGGCCTTCTCCAGCTGGAGCAGCGCGGGGATGAGGATTTGGGGCACATACATGCCGCCAAATTCACCAAAAAACGGGTTAAGCAGGGTCATGGTTTCTTCCTTATACCTTGAGTCAAAAACGGAACATCAAAAACGACACAGAGATCCAGTGGCAGCCTTAGAGCGCGCGCAGGGCGGCGAAGGCAGCGGTGAGTTTGTGGCCATCCTTCTGGCCTGGGGCACTCTCTACCCCGGAGTTGAAATCAAGGCCGAGGCAGCCGACCTGAGCCGCCTGCAGGGCGTTGTCGGGATTGAGCCCGCCTGCCAGCATCAGCCTGGCTTTATCGAGATCGGCCAGCATGGCCCAGTCGAACGCTTGACCTGTGCCGCCGCTCTGGCTGCCCACTTTTGTATCCAGCAGCAGGCGATCCACCGGATAGTCGAGGGCGGGCAGGGGGTCGCCGCTTTCTTTGCCGAGAGAGACGCCTACGGCTTTCCAGATCTGGCAAGTTGCCGGCAGCAGGGGGCGCAGGTTGTCGATATAGGCGGCATCTTCATCGCCATGCAGTTGCACCGCGGCCAGTCCCAGGGCCTCCACCGTCTTGGCAATGGTCTCTTGCTGGGCGTTGCGAAATACCCCGACGTAAGAGAGCGGCGCGCCAGCCATCACGGTACGGGCGGCGGGAATGTCCACGTAGCGCGGGCTTTTCGCCACAAAGATGAGGCCACCGAACACGGCGCCCGCCTGATGGGCGGCGGCGGCATCTTCGGCACGGGTCAGGCCGCACACCTTGTTCTGGCCTAGCACCAGTTTGCGTACCGCGGCCTCCAGATCGGCTTCCTCCATCAGGGAGGAGCCCACCAGGAAGCCCTTGGCATGGTGGCGCAGCTCGGCCACCTGGGTGCGATCCTTGATGCCGGATTCGCTAATCACTACCCGATCCGCCGGGATGCGGACGGCCAGCTGCTTGGTGCGGTTCAGATCCACGCTCAAGTCGCGTAGATCCCGGTTGTTGATGCCGATCACGGGGGCGCCAAGCGCTATGGCGCGGGTCAGCTCCTCTTCATTGCTCACCTCGGTCAGCACGCCCAGACCCAGCTCCCTGGCCACCGCGAACAGGACCTGATAGCCCTCGTCGGTGAGCACGGAGAGCATCAAGAGAATGGCGTCGGCCTGATAGTGGCGGGCCAGATAGAGCTGATAGGGGTCAATCATGAAATCCTTGCAGAGCACCGGCTGCTGGACCCTGGCGCGCACTCGCGGCAGGAAGGCGAAATCCCCCTGAAAGAACTTCTCGTCGGTCAGTACCGAGATGGCGGTGGCGTATTTACCATAGATGTCGGCGATGGCCTCCGGGCTGAAATCGTCGCGGATCAGGCCCTTGGAGGGGGAGGCCTTCTTGCACTCCAGAATAAAGCGGGTGGAACCGGCCTTGAGCGCACCGACAAAATCCCGATCGCTTGCTACCAGTTCACTCTGGAAGCTCTCCAGCGGCTGGGCCAGCTTGCGGGCGGCGACCCATTCCTGCTTGGCCGCCACTATCTTGCCGAGAATGGTCTGGTTGATGGAGGCCATGTTCAGGAAGGCATGGGGGGCAATAAGGTCTGACATCTCGTTATCCTTGCGAAACTGGGTACTGCCCTGCGGGCGATCTGAGCTAGTGCCTGAGTGAGTACCGTGCTGGTTAGTGGCTGACATCATGCCTCCTGATGGCTTAGGGTGGCGAGCCGGGCGGCGAGCTCGGCTGCCTTGCCGCTCGCCAGCACCGCCAGCACCTGGGCCGCCGCGCTCTTGAGATCTTTCGCCTTGCCCGCCATCAGCAGCAGGGGGGCCACGTTGGCGGCGATGGCGGCGTTGTGGGCCGGGGTGCCTTTCCCTGCCAGAATGGCGGCCGTGATGGCGCGGTTCTCTTCAGGCTCGCCCCCTTGAATGGCGCTGACCGGATAGGTCTCCAGGCCAAAGTCAGCCGGGGTGATCATGAATTCGCGGATCTCGCCGTCACGGATCTGGGCCACCTGGGTCGGGCCGTGGATGGCAATCTCGTCGAGCCCGGCACCGTGAACCACCATACCGGTTTTCAGACCCAGTGCCAGCAGGGTTTCGGCGATGGGGCGCACCAGCTCGGGGGCATAGACCCCCATCAGCTGATAAGTGGGGCGGGCCGGATTGATGAGCGGCCCCAGCACGTTGAACAGGGTGCGGGTCTTGAGGGCCTGGCGCACCGGCATGGCGTGGCGGACTCCGGCGTGGTACTGGGGGGCGAACAGGAAGCAGATGCCGAGTTCGTCCAGACAGTGGCGCGCCTGCGCCGGGCTCATGTCGAGCTTGATGCCCATTTTGTCGAGCAGGTCGCTCGAACCCGACTTGCTCGAGACCGAGCGGTTGCCGTGCTTGGCCACTTTCAGGCCGCAGGCGGCGGCCACCAGCGCCGAGGTGGTGGAGACATTGATGGTGTTGAGGCCATCGCCACCGGTACCGACTATGTCGCAAAACTCGTAGTCCGGACGCGGGAAGTCGCGCGCCTCCGCCAGCAGGGCTTCGGCGGCGCCAGCGATCTCCTCCGGTGTCTCCCCCTTTATCTTGAGGGCGGTCAGAAGGCTCGCCAGCACTATGGGATCCACTTCGCCACGTACCACCTGGCCGAAGGCGTCGCGGGTACTTTCACGGCTCAGAGACTGACCCTGATAGAGGGTGTTGAGATGATGATGCATAGGGTCTTCCTTACCGCACACTGCTAACTGGACGGGTGATATGGGCGAGCGCCTGGGTCAGCAGGCGGGCTCCTTCCGAGGTCATGATGGATTCGGGATGGAACTGGAAGCCCAGCACCCTGTCGTCCTGCTGCTCTATGGCCATGGGCATGCCCTGATAGTGGGCAATCACAGTCAGCTCTTCCGGTACATAGGTGGCCACCAGCGAGTGGTAGCGCGCCACCGGCAGCGGGCTCGGCAGACCGGCGAAGGCGCCGTGGCCGTTGTGCTCGATGAGCGAACGCTTGCCGTGGACGATTTCACCCGCCGCACCGACTGTGCCGCCGTAGGCTTCGCACAGGGCCTGATGGCCGAGGCAGATGCCGAGGATGGGCACCTGACCGCGGGCCAGCTTGATCAGATCGATCAGGCAGCCCGCCTCGTGAGGCGCACCCGGCCCCGGCGAGAGGACCAGCACCGCATCCCCTTCGCAGGCGGCGATCTCGCTCATGATGCGGTTCGCCGGCAGGCTGTTGCGGTAGATCCGCACCGGATAACCGAGGGAGCGGAACTGATCCACCAGGTTGTAGGTGAAAGAGTCGAAGTTATCGAGCAGGAAGATGTTAGTCATGGCTCACGTCCTTATGTTGCTCCTGCTGGGCGTTCAGGGCTTGCAGTGAGGTGCCATGGCTGGCGGCGATGGCGGCCAGCACGGCGGCCGCCTTGGCGCGGGTCTCGTCCGCTTCGGCCTGGGGTTTGGAGTCATAGACCACACCGGCGCCTGCCTGCACATGGGCCATCCCATCTTTGACAAACGCCGAGCGAATGACGATGCAGGTATCCATCTCGCCTGCGCCGTTGATGTAGCCGACGGCGCCGCCGTAGCTGCCACGGCGCTTGCCCTCCACCATGCGAATGAGCTCGCTGGCGCGGATCTTGGGGGCACCTGTGAGGGTGCCCATGTTCATGCAGGCCTGATAGGCGTGCAGGGCGTCAAGGTCTGAACGCAAGGTGCCCACCACCTTGGAGACCAGGTGCATCACGTGGCTGTAGCGATCCACCTTGAGCAGCTCCTTGACGTAGCGGGTGCCGGGCTCGGAGATGCGGGCTATGTCGTTGCGGCCCAGATCCACCAGCATCAGGTGCTCGGCCACCTCTTTTTCATCCTGGCGCAGCTCCAGCTCGATGCGGCCATCCAGATCCCGGTTGATGCTGCCATCCGGGTTCAAGCCACGGCGACGGGTGCCGGCGATGGGGTACATCTCGACGTCGCGGCTGGCGGCGCAGAACTTGACCGCGCTCTCCGGCGAGGCGCCAAACAGGGTGAAGCCCTCATCCTGCACGTAGAACATGTAGGGGCTGGGGTTGGTCTGCTTGAGGCGGCGATAGGCGGCCAGCGGGTTCGGGCAGGGCAGGGAGAAGCAGCGGGACGGCACCACCTGGAAGATGTCGCCACGGCGGATGAAGCCCTTGAGCTTCTCCACCTCGGCGCAGAACTGCTTGTCGCCCTTGTCCACGCTCATGCCGCCGGTGAGGGGCTGGGTGGCCAGCTCGGCGCTCAGGGTTTGTTGGCAAATCTGTTTGAAGTCGGTGAGCCGATCGCTCAGGCGGCTATATCTGTCTTCCACCTGGCTCTCATCGCTGTCGCCGCCAAAGATGCAGGCCAGCAGTTGAGTGGTGCGCTCGATATGATCGATGGTGATCAGGGTCTCGGCCACATAGAAGCAGTAGTCGGGGCAGCTGTTGCTCCCCTCCGGCACCTGCGGTAAATCTTCAAAGGAGGCGATCAGGTCGTAGGCGAAGCTGCCCGCCATAAACAATGCTTCTTTACCCAGCTGGCACTGCAACTCCTGTTGCAGGGTGCGCAGCACGTCCAGCACGCTGCTCCCCTTGAGACGAGAGTCTTCATCCTGTTCCCGATCGGAGGCCGGGAAGTCGAGCTGCAGCTCGCCATCCACCATGCTCTGCGCGACGGCGGCGGGCAGACGCTCGGCCAGCAGGCTCTGCAACTGGGCGCCGTTGTCGTTGAGGGTACGCACTCGCACTGTGCGGCCCCGGCATTCGATGCGCAGACAGGCATCGACCAGCAGCAGGCTCTGCTTGCCCGCCTTGGAGTCGATCTCCACCGATTCCAGCAGCAGGTTGTTGGGGCGACCCTGGCAGAGTCGGGTGTAGAGCGCCAGCGGGTCGGCCACATAGGGGGCGTTGAGCTTGAGGGTATCGAATTCACCCAGGGGCAAGCGAGTCGTATTGACGGTCATAGTGCGTTCCCTTGCGTGTGATGCTTTTTACCGATGTTCATGACATTGAATTCCTTGGAAATTAAATTGGTTTAGGCGGTTTCAGTAGGGTCGCCATCGCCAGGTCAGTGTTCTTGTCTGAATTCTCGGTTTCATCACAGGTCCATTTGCCGGATAATAAAAAAGCCCGCTGGGGTCAGCGGGCTTTTTCTTTGGGTTCTTAATTTGCTGTCAGATTACAGATACAGCAACGACCACACGCCCGCATGTCAGGGAGTGTGCCACCACCAGATGGTCAGGATGGAAGTCGTTTGCATGATAGAGTCCTGTAAAATTTTGTTTGCAATGAAGTGCCTACAGAAAACGATAAAGCCGCGGCCAAGTCAAGTCGCTTTTTAGCCTTCTTTCACCGATGGTGACCTGATCATGAGAGCGGAATAACCTGATGAGATTCGATCTTCACTGTCATACCACTGCCTCCGACGGTGTGTTGAGCCCGGCCGAACTGGTGCGCCGCGCCGCCGAAAAACAGGTCGAGGTGTTAGCAGTCACTGACCACGATACCCTTGACGGGCTTGATGAGGTGCGCCGCACCATAGCATCCGAGCAACTGCCGCTGCGGCTGGTGAGCGGGGTCGAGATCTCCACCGGCTGGGAGCATCACGAGATCCACATAGTGGCGCTGGGGGTGGATGAAAAAAATCCGCAGCTGGTGGCGTTTTTGGCGGGGCAACGGGCTCGCCGCGAGGCGCGCGCACTGGAAATAGGGCGCCGTCTGGAGAAGTGCCTGATCCCCGGCACCTATGAAGAGGCCAAGGCGCTGGCCGGTGATGCCGCCGTGACCCGGGCCCACTTTGCCCGTGTGCTGGTGGCGCGCGGGGTGGCGGACAACATGCAGAAGGTATTCAAAAAGTACCTGAGCCGAGGCAACAAGGGTTATGCCCCGGCCGAGTGGCCCGAGATGAGCGAGGCCATCACTGCCATTCACGCCGCAGGCGGGTTGGCGGTACTGGCCCATCCCAGCCGTTACGATCTCACCGCCAAGTGGATCAAGCGGTTGCTGGTGGCCTTCAAGGCGGCCGGTGGCGATGCCATGGAGGTGTCACTGCCCCAGCAGAGCCCGCAGGAGCGGGCCAACCTGGGCCAGTGGGCGAAGGATCACGACCTCTACATCTCGGTGGGATCGGATTTTCACTTTCCGTCCAACTGGACCGAGCTGGGCCGCCACCTCTGGCTACCCAAGGAAGGCATGCCGGTCTGGTTGGCCTATCCCGGCCACTTCGGGCTCACCACCGAGCAGCATGCCGCCCTGCTGGCCAGTCGCTAGCACGGAGTCGGCCGCCGGCCCTCTGCTGCATGGGAGGGCAAACCGGCGTCAAACAGGTTAAGGTAGCGTCATGGGTCTGGAACCCGTGACCATGAAGCGGGCACCGCGCGTGCCCCTATCGCGAGAAGAGCATATGAGTCAGCATTTTTACGTACATCCGGAAAATCCCCAGGCCCGTCTGATCGGTCAGGCGGTGCAGATCATCCAGAACGGTGGCGTCATTGCCTACCCGACCGATTCCGGCTATGCGCTCGGTTGTCAGATGGGTGACAAGGGCGCGCTGGAGCGCATCTGCCGCATCCGTCGCATCGATCCCACCCACGACTTCACCCTGGTGTGCCGGGATCTCTCCGAGATCTCCACCTATGCCAAGGTGGACAACACGGCGTTTCGCCTGGTCAAGGGCAACACGCCGGGGCCCTACACCTTCATCTTCAAGGCGACCAAGGAAGTGCCGCGCCGCCTGATGAACGAAAAGAAGAAGACCATCGGCATCCGGGTGCCCGCCAACAACATAGCGCTGGCCCTGTTGGAAGCCCTCGGCGAGCCGCTGCTCTCCACCACCCTGATCCTGCCGGGTTCGGAGATGGCGGAGTTTGACCCGGAAGAGATCTTCGACAAGCTGGGCAAGCAGCTGGATCTGGTGGTCAACGGTGGCTATCTGGGTGAGCAGCCCACTACTGTGGTGGATTTCTCCGATGACGAGCCCGTGCTGCGTCGTCGTGGCGCCGGAGACCCGACCCCGTTTGAGTGATGACTCTGTGCCCGTGATGGCCCCGCCTGCGTTGGGCGCAACCGGGGAGGGTGTCCCCCCCCAGGCCATCCCATCCCCCATAGCGCGGGTGCTGGGGCAGCCCTACCATGAGCTGCCCCAGGACTTGTTCATTCCGCCCGATGCGCTGGAAGTCTTCCTCGATACCTTCGAGGGGCCGCTCGATCTGCTGCTCTATCTCATCCGGCGCCAGCAGCTGGATATCCTGAACCTGCCGATCCTGCAGATCACCGCCCAGTACATGGAGTACGTGGAGCTGATGCAGGGGCTCAATCTGGAGCTGGCTGCGGAATATCTGCTGATGGCGGCCTGGCTGGCGGAGATCAAATCTCGCCTGCTGCTGCCCAAAGCCCCCGAGCTGGAGGACGAAGAGGAGGGAGAAGATCCCCGCGTCACCCTTATTCGTCGACTGCAGGAATATGAGCGCTTCAAGGTGGGGGGCGAGCGTCTCAATGCCTTGCCACGGGTGGAGCGGGAGATCTTTATCGCCGCCGCCCTGCCGCCGGATTTTGGCTCTCTCAAGCCATTGACTCCCGATGTTTCGCTGGTTGAGCTCGCCCTTTACATGCAAAGTGTGGTAAAACGCGCGACTCATTTCGAACATCATCAGATCCGCCGCGAGCAGATCCCGACCCGGGTGCGCATGGCGGAGATCCTCGCCATGCTCTCGCTGGGCCGGACCTTGCGGCTGGAACAGGTGCTCAGAGCCGAAGAGGGGCGCATGGGGGTGCTGGTGACGTTTCTGGCCCTGCTGGAGCTGTGCAAGGAGTCCCTGATCTGGATCCTGCAGGCCGAGCCGCTGGGGCCGATCCACTTTGCTCTGGCGAGCCAAGATGAGAGCGGGGAGCGTGAACATGCACACTGAGTTGTTTTCTTTGTCCCGAACTTGCTGCCCGCCTGCCGGGGTCTGTGTGCCTCTCCCGTTGGCCAGCCAGCCTGACGCCATGAGCGGGGAGGGCAACCGTGGCGCTGCCCGCTGAACGGCTCAAGACGCTGGTCGAGGCCGCGATCTTCGTGGCCGGACGGCCATTAACCGTGAGTGAGCTGAAAAGCGGCGTGCTGGCGGATTACCCCGTCACCGGCCGCTATATTCAACTCTTGCTGGCAGAACTGCGGCAGGATTACAGCGAGCGGGGGGTGGAGCTCAAAGAGGTTGCCTCCGGCTGGCGCTTTCAGGCGCGTCAGGAGTATGCCGAGGAGCTCTCCAGGCTCTGGAGCGAGCGGGCGCCCCGCTATTCCCGCGCCGTGATGGAGACGCTGACGCTGATTGCATATCGGCAGCCCATCACCCGGGCCGAGATCGAAGCCATCCGCGGGGTGGCGGTGTCGAGCCAGATAGTGAATACCCTGAAAGAGCGTGGCTGGGTGCGCAGCGTCGGTCACAAGGAGGTGGTGGGTCGCCCCGAGCTGCTCGCCACCACCCGGGAATTTCTGGATTATTTTAATCTGCAGAGTCTGGATCAGCTCCCCGAGCTGGATCCTGAACTGCAACATCCCTTGCCCGGTCTGCCGGTCGAGGGTAGCTAGGCCCGGTTCAGGTCGCTGGCCTGTGCCAGCGGACTGGGCCTCTTGAACATCAGGGCGTGTCGGATGACCCATGCGGGATCCTGCACTGCCATCCCCTTGCCCGGCATGCCGGGCGAGGGCCGCGAGACCGGGTCCACTGTGCTGGCATGTGCCGGCTGACCCGATCTTTTGAGCCTTGAAGCGTGTCGGATTGCCCGTACTGGGTTCGACACAGTAATAACCGTTGCCCGTTATGCTGGTGGGCAGCGATCAACAATCAGGTAACCCCGATGAGTGAAAAACTGCAAAAAGTGTTGGCCCGCGCGGGTCACGGCTCCCGTCGTGAGATGGAGGCCCTGATCACCGCAGGTCGGGTCAGTGTGGATGGCAAGGTCGCCACACTGGGAGATCGCGTCGAAGTGAACGCCGTGATCCGTGTCGATGGCCATACGGTCAAGACCCGTGCCGAGGAAGAGATGATCTGCCGCGTGCTGGCGTATCACAAGCCCGAAGGGGAGATGTGTACCCGTCACGATCCGGAAGGTCGTCCCACCGTGTTCGATCGTCTGCCCAAGCTGGAGAGCGCCCGCTGGATCGCGGTAGGCCGTCTCGACGTCAACACCTCCGGCTTGCTGCTGTTCACCACAGACGGTGAGCTGGCCAACCGCCTGATGCACCCGAGCCACGAAGTGGAGCGTGAATACGCGGTGCGTGTGTTTGGCGAGATCACCGAAGCCATGCTGCAACGCCTGCGCAAGGGTGTGCAGCTGGAAGATGGCATGGCCAAGTTCAACAAGATCAAACCGGCCGGCGGTGAAGGCCTGAACCAGTGGTTCAACGTCACCCTGACCGAGGGCCGCAACCGTGAAGTGCGCCGCCTGTGGGAATCCCAGGAAGTGCAGGTGAGCCGCCTGATGCGCGTGCGCTACGGCGACGTCACCCTGGATCGCGGCATCCCCCGTGGTGGCTGGCAGGAGCTGAAACTGCCGGAAGTGAACTACCTGCGCGGTCTGGTCAACATGCCGCCGGAGACCGAATCCAAGGTCGATCTGCAGCAGGATGGCAAGAGCACCCGTCACAAGCAGGCCGCCCAGATCCGTCGCGCCGTCAAGCGTCACAAGGACATGCAGGGCATGGAGCCGCGCGCCCGCAGCACCACGGCCCGCCGCAAGCCGACCTCCTCTACCCGCAACTCGGGTACCGGCAGCAAGTAAGCGTTGCGCTGAGCCTGATGGGTTCGTGCAACAAAAAGGCCCGCCTTTCAGGCGGGCCTTTTTGTTGCTGCTGTCTGCCGTTTATTATTCCAATTCCTTCCTTGCTGAATTAAACCACCCGGCGGATCCACTGCGGGGGAGGGGCAAGGTTGCTCTGCCAGAGCGGGCTTGTTAGCCTTTGTGGCACTGATACAGGAGATAATAATGAGCAAGGTACTTGATGAGCTGCTGGCACTGCTGGCGCTCGAGAAAATCGAGGAGGGCCTGTTTCGGGGCCAGAGCCAGGATCTCGGTCTGCGGGCCGTGTTTGGCGGACAGGTAATGGGGCAGGCCTTGTCAGCCGCCAAACAGACGGTGGCCGCCGATCGTCAGGTGCACAGTTTCCACTCCTACTTCCTGCGCCCCGGTGATGCCAATCGTCCCATCATCTATGACGTGGAGAATATCCGTGACGGCCAGACCGTCTCCACCCGCCGGGTCAAGGCCATTCAGGGCGGCAAGCCCATCTTCTATCTCAACGCCTCCTTCCAGGTCGAGGCCGAGGGATTCGAGCATCAGATCGCCATGCCCGCGGGGATCACCCCGCCCGAGCAGCTCAAGAGCGAGCTGGAGCTGGTACGCCCCTACGAGCAGCAGATCCCGTCCGCCCTGCGCGACAAGATCATGTGCGAGAAGCCCATCGAAATTCGCCCCGTGACCCTGGTCGACCCGATCCGGCCAGATGTGCACGAGCCGCTGCGCCATGTCTGGTTCAGGGCCAACGGCCAGATGCCGGACGATCAGCGGGTCCACAAGTACCTGCTGGCCTATGCCTCCGATTTCCACTTCCTGTTTACCGCCCTGCAGCCCCATGGCGTCTCGTACTGGGAGCCGGACATGCAGGTGGCCACCATAGATCACTCCATGTGGTTCCACCGGGACTTCCGGTTGGATGACTGGCTGCTCTACGTGGTGGACAGCCCGAGCGCCAGCGCAGGTCGTGGTCTGGTGCGCGGCCAGTTCTTCACCCGCGAGGGTGTGCTGGTGGCGAGCACGGCGCAGGAGGGGGTGATCCGCCGGCGCGGTTGACCTCGGATGCCAGCCATAAAAAAAGGGAGCCACTGGCTCCCTTTTTTTATGTGCTTGCTTGCCGTATCAGGCTGCGTCCTGCTCGGCGCCGAGCGCAGTCTCGCCGCGCTGGGCGAAGCGGTCGGCCCACAGGGCGATGACGCCGTCACCTGTGACGTTGCAGGCGGTGCCGAAGCTGTCCTGCGCCAGGTAGAGGGCGATCATCAGGGCGATGGAGGCCTCACCGAAGCCGAGCATGGAGGTGAGCAGGCCCAGGGCGGACATGACGCCGCCACCCGGGGCACCCGGCGCGGCTATCATGATGACGCCCAGCATCATGATGAAGGGCAGCATGGTGTCCAGTCCCGGAATGGCCAGGTGCTCGGAGAGGAACATCACCGCGGTGGCACAGGTCACCAGGGTGATGGTGGAGCCACACAGGTGAATGGTGGCACACAGCGGCACGGTGAAGTTGGCGATGCCGTCGCTCACGCCGTTGTTCTTGCTGGCCTGCAGGGCGACCGGGATGGTGGCGGCGCTGGACATGGTGCCGAGGGCGGTGAAGTAGGCGGGCAGCATGTTCTTGATGAGCATGACGGGTGAGCGACCCAGCGCCAGCCCGGTGCCGACGAACAGCACGGAGAGCCAGAGCCAGTGCATGACGATGGCCATCACCAGCACCACGCCGAAGGTCTTCAGGGTGGCGAAGACGGTGCCCTCGACCGTCATCTCGACGAAGACGCCGGCGATGTAGAAGGGCAGCAGCGGGATGATCACCTTGGCCAGCAGGCGGTCTATGATGTCGCGGCCCTGATCGGCGACCCGGCGCAGATCTGTGGCCTGGGTGGCGCTGATGCCGATGCCGAACACGAAGGCGGCGGCCAGGGCCGACATGACCCCGAACAGCGGCGGTATCTCCAGATTGACGTAGGAAGTGAGCTTGATGGCGGCGGCGGCCGTGGGCTCGGCGGCTGTGGTCAGGCGCGGGATCAGGTTGCTGGCCACGGCAAAGGCGAACAGGCCCGCCAGTATGGTGGAGCAGTAGGAGAGGGCGACCGTCTTGCCCAGCAGCTTGCCGGAGTTCTTCGGCAGGCTGGCGATGCCGCTCATGATGAAGAACAGGATGATGAGCGGAATGGTGAAGGTGATCAGCTGACCTATGACTGTCTTGGCCGTAAACAGCACGCGTGCGACCCATTCGGGGGCGTAGAGACCGAGCAAGAGACCGGCCAGGATGCCGGCAACCAGTTTGAGGACAAGTTTCATAAGTAAATCCAGGTGTTAGTGTCTGATTTGTTATTTAATTTTGATTTTAATGCCGCTTTTTAACACAAACGCCGCATCTTGTCTGCCATCACCTGGTTAACTCCGAGTTAAATATTGTTATCTGGATGATGGATCACGGGGAATGGGTCCCTTGAAGCGACGGCGGCGATATTGATGCAGGGTGGGAGCGAGCTCGGGGAGTCGGATCAGCAGGGCATGCAGCCAGCGGCCGTGCACGGCATCCTCGCTGCACCAGCTCTGATGCAGGGCAAACGGCAGGGGGGCGATCAGTTGTTGCAGGCGGGCCTCATCGAGGTGGGTCTGCAGCGGATATTCGTCTTGTGAGGAGGCCACGGCGCAGCTGTGCTCGCCCTCGCCATAAGGGAAGGAGCAGTAGAGCGGTGCCCGGGGTTTGAGCAGGCCGGCGAGATGCATCAGGGCGGGGGCAAGCTCTCCCTCGGCCAGGCAGGGCAGCGAGCCGCTGGCCCAGATGCCGTCAAAGGGCAAGGCGCTGTGCATCTGCTCGAGGCGGCAGACCCGCACCGGTTGGCCGCTGCGGCGCGAGGCGAGCCGGGCATGGGCCAGGCTCGCCTCAAAGGCGGTGACCATGAGGCCTTGCTGCCGGAAAAAGAGCAGATCCTCGCCCGCTCCACAGCCCGCTTCCAGCAGATGGGCTCCGCTTGCCAGCAATATCAGAAAGCGCTGACGGGCTGACAGGGTGTCGGCATCCGCCGCAGATGGCAGACTGAGGGAGGCATTGTGACTGAGCAGTGGCGATGCAGATGGCTGACTTAGGGAGGCATTGTGACCGGGCTGCGGCGATGCAGACGATTGACTGGGGGAGGCATTGTGACCGGGCAGCGGCGATGCAGATGATTGACTGATGAAGGCATCATGATTGGGCTGTGGCGATGCAGATGGCTCACTGGGGGAGGCATCATGGTCGGGCAATGGTGATATGGACATGGCAGGCACCTTCTTTCGGGGGCGCTACTCTAGCAAATTTGGCGACGGGCTACCAAAGCGTCGTGCCGTGAATCGGTACTGCCAGGCTGGGGAGTTGGTCTGTGATGACGTGCGGTAGCAAGGAGCGGGGCCAGCGTCGGGCTGGCCCTGGGCTATCAGGTGCGGCGGGTGGCAGGGCCGGTTGGCAGGGCTATCAGGGCAAACAGGCTGTCGAGCAGGAAGTCGGCCTCCCGGGTCAGGTCGATGCGCTCCGGGAAGTGCAGCCAGTTGATGATGTAGCCATCCAGGGTGCAGTGCAGCAGGGTGGCGGCCCGCTGCAGATCCAGTCCCCGGGGCAGTTGGCCGAGGCGCACCGCATTGGCCAGGGTGGTCTCCAGATCCCGGAAGAAGTTGGCGGACTGGCTGCGCATGTGCTCGCGCAGCGAGATGGCTTCCCCTTCCAGCGACTCGAGATTGAACATGATGGTGAACATCTGCTGGTGGGCAGGATTGGTGCTGATCTTCACCAGCACCTCCTTGAGGAAGCTGCGCAGCTTGCCGAGGGGGTCCGGCTCCTGTTCGGCGACACAGGCGTCGAGCTGATGGGAGAGCGGTTGGCACAGCTCCTCCCACAGGGAGACGAACAGCTCCTCCTTGTTCTTGAAGTGCCAATAGATGGCGCCACGGGTCAGATCGGCGGCCCTGGCAATATCGGTCAGGCTGGTCTTGGCCAATCCTTGCGAACAGAACAGATTCAGGGCCGTACTCATGATGTGGCAGCGGGTCTGCTGCGCCTCTTCTTTGGTTCTTCTGGCCATCGACATCTGCGCCTTGTAAAAGTAAAAAAAGTCACTTACATACATTTATGAATGTATGTATATTGCCTCATCTTTCCGATTTTACCAACAGGGTCATATAAAACCTGTGGTTATTCATTGATTGACAGAGGCTCAGGTTCTTCATGCATAAACATATTCTCGCACGTTCGGTCGGCCTTGCCCTGCTGGCAAGCGGTCTGCTGACAGCTTGTGGCGAACAGGGCAGTGCCCAGCAAGGGCCGGGTGAGATGCCACCCGCTGCCGTGGATGTCGTCACCCTGCATACAATGCCGTTGCAGCTCACCTCGGAGCTGACCGGCCGCAGCGCCCCGCTGCGGGTCGCCGAGGTGCGTCCCCAGGTGAGCGGCATCATTCTCAAGCGCCTCTTTACCGAAGGCAGCGACGTCAAGGCCGGTCAACTGCTGTACCAGATAGACCCCGCCGTCTATCAGGCCAATGTGGCCAGTGCCAAGGCCAATCTGGCCAAGGCGCAGGCCAACGAGCAGAGCGCCCGCCTCAAGGCCAAGCGTTATGCCGAGCTGGTGAAGGTGAAGGCCATCAGCAGCCAGGAGTATGACGACGCCGACGCCGCCTGGAAGCAGCAGCTGGCCGAGATAGGGGCCGCCAAGGCCGCAGTGCAGAGTGCCAACATCAATCTGGCCTATACCCGCATCACGGCCCCCATCAGCGGTCGCATCGGCAAGTCTGCGGTGACCGAGGGTGCCCTGGTGACGGCCCAGCAGGCCGACAGCCTCACCTCCATCCAGCAGCTCGACCCCATGTATGTGGATGTGCGTCAGTCCACCGCCGATCTGCTGCGCCTCAAGCGTCAGGTCGCCGCCGGCAAGCTGACCCAGGGCCAGCAGGATGGCGCCAAGGTGCGCTTCCAGCTGGAAGATGGCAGCAGCTACAGCGAAGAGGGCTCGTTGCAGTTCTCCGACGTGACCGTGGATGAGACCACCGGCATGGTGACCCTGCGGGTGATAGTCCCCAACCCTCACCAGCTGTTGCTGCCCGGCATGTTCATGCGCGCCACCCTGCAAGAGGGTGAGCGGGCCGAGGGACTGCTGGTGCCGCAAACCGCCGTGACCCGCACCCCGAAAGGCGGTGCCACCGTCATGGTGGTGACCGCGGACAACAAGGTCGAGCTGCGGGAAGTGCAGCTGAGCCGCATCGTCGGCAGTGACTGGGTGGTGGAATCCGGTCTCAAGACGGGCGAGCGGGTGATCGTCGCCGGTCTGCAAAAGGTAAAACCCGGGGTTGTCGTGGCGCCCACTGAACAGACTGCCACCGAGCTGTCTGCCCAGACCCCGGCCAACAAGTAGGATGGAGTAGTCGCCTCATGGCACGATTTTTCATAGACAGACCCATTTTCGCCTGGGTGATCGCCCTGGTGATCATGCTGGCGGGGAGCCTGGCCATCATAGGCCTGCCGATCGCTCAGTATCCCAGCATAGCGCCACCCGCCGTCGGCATCTCCGCCAGCTATCCGGGCGCCTCCGCCAAGACGGTGGAAGACTCGGTGACCCAGATCATCGAGCAGAACATGACGGGGCTGGATCACCTGCTCTATATGTCTTCCCAGTCCGATTCGTCGGGCAATGTGTCGGTGACCCTCACCTTCCAGGCCGGTACCGATCCCGATATCGCCCAGGTGCAGGTGCAGAACAAGCTGCAACAGGCGATGTCGCTCTTGCCGCAGGAAGTACAACAGCAGGGGATCCGGGTTCAGAAGACCTCCAGCAGCTTCCTGATGGTGGCGGCCTTCATCTCCAGCGATGGCAGCATGAACAACGATGACCTGGCCGACTACGTGGTGGCCAACATCAAGGAGCCGCTCAGCCGTCTGGACGGGGTCGGGGACATCACCTTGTTCGGCAGCCAGTACTCCATGCGGGTCTGGCTCGATCCGAACAAGCTCAACCGGGTACAGATGACCCCGATTGATGTGCAGACCGCCATCAAGGCGCAGAATGCCCAGGTGGCGTTCGGCAAGCTGGGCGGCACGCCTTCCGTGACCGATCAGCAGTTCACCGCCACCATCATGGGGCAGACTCGTCTCTCCAGCGTGGCCGAGTTCAACAATATCTTGCTGCGGGTGAATCAGGACGGCTCCAAGGTACGGCTGCAGGATGTGGCCCGGGTTGAGCTGGCGGGCGAAAACTACGACGCCGATGCGCTCTATAACGGCCAGTCCACCGCGGCTGTCGCCATCAAGCTGGCGACCGGTGCCAACGCGCTCGATACTGCCGAGAAGATCCGCGGCAAGCTGGATGAGCTCTCCGCCTACTTCCCGGCCAACATGGAAATCGTCTATCCGTACGACACCACGCCGTTCGTGAAGATCTCCATCGAGGAGGTGGCGCAGACCCTGATCGAGGCGATCTTCCTGGTGTTCTGCGTCATGTATCTGTTCCTGCAGAACTTCCGCGCCACCCTGATCCCGACCATAGCCGTGCCCGTGGTGCTGCTGGGGACCTTCGGCGTCATGTCGGCGTTTGGCTTCTCCATCAACACCCTGACCATGTTCGGTCTGGTGCTGGCCATAGGCCTGCTGGTGGATGACGCCATCGTGGTGGTGGAGAACGTGGAGCGGCTGATGAGCGAGGAGGATCTCTCCCCGCTGGAAGCGACCCGCAAGTCCATGACCCAGATCACGGGTGCCCTGGTGGGTATCGCGCTGGTGCTGTCCGCTGTGTTCGTGCCCATGGCCTTCTTCGGCGGCTCGACCGGTGCCATCTATCGCCAGTTCTCGCTCACCATAGTCTCGGCCATGGTGCTGTCGGTGCTGGTGGCCCTGATCCTGACCCCGGCGCTCTGTGCCACCCTGCTCAAGCCGATCAAGCACGGCGAGTTCGGTGCCCAGCGCGGCTTCTTCGGCTGGTTCAACCGGGCCTTCGATGCCGGCGCCAACCGTTACCAGAACGGCGTGCGCAAGGTGGTCAAGCAGGGGGTGCGTTACGGCATCATCTATGCCGCCATGCTGGCGGTGCTGGCCATCCTGTTCATGCGCATGCCCACCTCCTTCCTGCCGGAAGAGGATCAGGGGGTCATCATGTCCATGGTGCAACTGCCGGTCGGTGCTACCAAGCAGCGTACCGAGGTGGTGCTGGCGGACATGCGCGACTACTTCCTGAAGAACGAGAAGGATAACGTCGAGGCCGTGCTGACGGTGGCTGGCTTCAGCTTCGCCGGCAGCGGTCAGAACAGCGGCATGGCGTTTATCAAGCTGAAAGACTGGAAAGAGCGCGACACGCCGGAGCGCAGTGCCAACGCCATCATAGGCCGCGCCATGGGCTACCTGTTCAGCATCAAGGAAGCCCAGGTGTTTGCCTTCAACCTGCCTCCCATTCCGGAGCTCGGGACGGCCACCGGCTTTGACTTCTACCTGCAGGATCGCGGCGGGCTGGGGCACGAGAAGCTGATGGCGGCGCGCAACCAGCTGCTCGGCATGGCGGCGCAGGATCCCAACCTGGTGCGGGTGCGCCCGAACGGGATGGAAGACACACCGCAGCTCGACGTCAAGATCGACTACGAGAAGGCGCTGGCGCAGGGGCTCTCCATCAGCGACATCAACAACACGCTGGCGGCGGCCTGGGGCTCTTCCTACGTGAACGACTTCGTCGATCGTGGCCGGGTCAAGAAGGTCTACCTGCAGGCGGATGCACCGTTCCGGATGAACCCGGAAGATCTCAAGCTCTGGTATGTGCGCAACAGCGCGGGCCAGATGGTGCCCTTCTCCGCCTTTGCCAGCACGGAGTGGAGCTTTGGCTCGCCCCGTCTGGAACGCTACAACGGTGTCTCCGCCATGGAGATAGTGGGTGAAGCGGCGCCCGGCAAGAGTACCGGTGATGCAATGGCGGCCATAGAACAGATGGTGAAGCAGTTGCCGGAAGGTATCGGCATCGAGTGGACAGGTCTCTCCCTGCAGGAGCGCCAGGCGGGCTCCCAGGCGCCGGCCTTGTACGCCATCTCCCTGCTGGTGGTCTTCCTCTGTCTGGCGGCCCTGTACGAGAGCTGGAGCATCCCCTTCTCGGTGATGCTGGTGGTGCCGCTCGGGGTGTTGGGCGCCATTCTGGCGGCGACCATGCGCGGGCTCGAGAACGACGTCTACTTCCAGGTGGGCTTGCTCACCACCATAGGGCTGTCGGCCAAGAACGCGATCCTGATCGTCGAATTTGCCAAGGAGCTGTATGACAAGGGGATGGGCGTCAGCGAAGCCGTGGTGGAGGCAGCCCGGTTGCGGTTGCGTCCGATCCTGATGACCTCGCTCGCCTTCATCCTCGGCGTGCTGCCGCTGGCCATCAGCTCGGGCGCGGGGGCCAGCAGCCGCAACGCCATAGGTACAGGCGTGATGGGGGGCATGATCAGCGCGACCGTGCTGGCCATCTTCTTCGTGCCGCTGTTCTTCGTGCTGGTGACGCGCTACTTCACCAAACACAGTACACGGGAAGAGCGCGCTGCCCTTGCCAAGGAGACTCATCATGACTAAGACGATCGTCGCCTTGAGCGTGACACTCTTGCTGGGGGCCTGTTCCATGGCCCCCGACTATCAAAGACCCGCGCTGCCGCAAGGCGCCTCCTGGCAGAGCAATCAGGCGGAAGGGGAGGCGGTTGCCTCCCCCTGGCAGCAGCAGTTCCTCGATCCTGCCCTGCAGAAACTGATCGCCACTGCGCTGGAGAACAATCGGGATCTGCGTATCGCGGCCCTCAACGTCGAGGCCTATGAGGCCAGATACCGCATCCAGCGGGCGGCCCAGCTGCCGACCCTGGCGGCGAACGGCTCAGGCACCCGCCAGCAGGGGTCCGATGATCTCAGCAGCACGGGGCAGGGTGCCATCAGCAGCCAGTACGATGCCAACATCGGCATCACAGCCTATGAGCTGGACCTGTTCGGCCGGATCCAGAGCCTGAAGGATCAGGCGCTGGAGACCTATCTTGGTCAGATCGAGACCCAGCGCAGCACCCAGATTGCGCTGGTCGCCTCGGTGGCCAACGCCTATCTCACCCTGCTGGCGGATCAGGAGTTGCTGGCGCTGAGCGAGGCAACCCTGTCGACCGAGCAGGAGAGCTATGGCCTGACCGAGCACAAGTATCGCCTGGGCGCGGCCTCCGAGATGGAGCTGGCGCAGGGGCGTACCGCGCTGGAGAGTGCCCGGGTCAGCCTGGCCCAGTACCAGCGCCAGGTGAAGCAGGATCGCAACGGTCTGGCCCTGCTGCTTGGCGGCCAGGTACCGGTACTGGACGGTCAGCCGGCGACCCTGGCCGAGGTGCAACTGGCGGCCATCCCGGTCGGCGCACCTTCCAGCCTGCTGCAGCAGCGCCCGGACATTCTGGCCGCCGAGCACAGTCTGAAGGCGGCCAATGCCAATATAGGTGCGGCGCGCGCGGCCTTCTTCCCCTCCATCTCGCTCACCGCGACGGCGGGCACTGCCAGCAATCAGCTAAGCGGCCTGTTTGATGGCGGAACCGGGACCTGGTCGTTTATCCCCCAGATCAACCTGCCCATCTTCGATGGCGGCAAGCGCATTGCCGATCTCGACGTGGCCGAGGTGAGCACCAGGCAGGCGGTGGCCAGCTATGAGAAGAGCATCCAGACCGCCTTCAAGGAAGTTGCGGATACGCTCGGCACCCAGGCTGACTACCAGCAGCAGTTGCAGGCGCAGCAGGCACTGGTCGAGGCTAACCAGACCTACTTCAAGCTGGCGGAGTTCCGCTATGAGCAAGGAGTGGACAGCTATCTGACCCGGCTCGATGCCCAGCGTTCGTTGTTCAGTGCCAAGCAGGGGCTGATCAGCACCCGTCTGGCCCAGCTGACCAACCAGGTGGCGCTTTACAAGGCCGTGGGTGGCGGCTGGCAAGCCCCCGGGGCGAGCGCGACGGCGAGTGTTCAGCAGCAGTAGCTATCACCTCCCAGCTTGCGTTATCGTATAGCCACAGGGCGAACCATCCGGTTCGCCCTGTTTGTTTTCATACACATATGAAACCTTGATGACATAATACGTCGTGCGGGTGTTGCCTCTGCCAAGTGCCGAGTGGGCAGGAACGTCGGCAAGCAAGGTAAATGGACCTGTAGTCGTTACTGTAAAAACGATGGCACACTTGCTATAAACCCCGAGGTGCGGATCGACATCATGACCTGAATTAGTGCTAACGTTCCGTTTGCCATTAGTTTTACTTCAGTATTGATGGGACCAAGGCTAAGGTGGGTAACTTATGAATCCGATCTATAGGCTGAAGCAGGACATTTCCTGCCAGGTTTTACCCTGGTTGATTAATGAACAGATGGCAGTTCCGACACTTTTAGGAGTGTTGTTTTGACTGTTCAAGCTGCCGGGAAAGGCGCTAAAATCCAGACTTTGCCCTTGTGGTACTGTGATGTTGCACGGCTGCTTCTGGTAAGACCGCCAGACTGAATTTGTAAAACAAATCGAGATCTTGTCATCAGGGACGGTGGCAGACTTATCCCACGCTGGAGGGCATCATGGCCAACAGCAGACACAATCTGGTTAAAAGCAGCAAACTGGGGGCTGTAACTCAGGGGCGGTAGCCAATGTGATTTTCCTGATTAACGTGAGATATCTGCCTGTCGGACAGACTCAGTTTTGCCTCCATCCTTTTTTTCGCTAGCTGAAAAAACAATTTTTTTCTATTAATTTTCAAGAGCATACCTATGAAAATCCTTGTCACTGGTGGCGCTGGCTTTATCGGCTCGGCGGTTGTTCGTCATATCATTGGGCATACCCAGGATTCAGTCATCAACCTCGATAAACTCACTTATGCAGGTAACCTGGAATCGCTGGCTGATGTGGCAGCGAGTGCTCGCTATGCCTTTGAACAGGTGGATATCTGCAACCGTGGCGAACTGGATCGGGTGTTTGCCCTGCATCAACCTGATGCCGTGATGCACCTGGCGGCCGAGAGCCATGTCGATCGCTCCATCACAGGGCCCGCTGATTTCATCGAGACCAATATCGTCGGCACCTATGTGTTGCTGGAAGCCACCCGTGCCTATTGGAACGATCTGGACGAGACGCGCAAAGCGGCTTTCCGCTTCCATCATATCTCCACCGATGAGGTGTATGGCGATCTGCCCCACCCGGATGAGGTGAGTGCCGGTGAGGCGCTGCCGCTCTTTACCGAAACCACCCCCTATGCCCCCAGCAGCCCCTATTCTGCCTCCAAGGCATCCAGCGACCACCTGGTGCGCGCCTGGCGCCGTACTTACGGTCTGCCGACCATAGTCACCAACTGCTCCAACAACTACGGCCCTTATCACTTCCCCGAGAAGTTGATCCCGCTGGTGATCCTCAACGCCCTGGATGGCAAGCCGCTGCCTGTCTATGGCAAGGGCGACCAGATCCGTGACTGGCTCTATGTGGAAGATCACGCGCGCGCACTCTACAAGGTGGTGGCCACCGGTGTGGTGGGGGAAACCTATAACATTGGCGGTCACAACGAGAAGCAGAACCTGGACGTGGTGCATACCGTGTGTGATCTGCTCGATGATATGGTGCCCAAGGCCGGGTCTTATCGCGATCAAATCACCTATGTGGCGGATCGTCCCGGTCACGATCGCCGCTATGCCATCGATGCCAGCAAGATGAGTGCCGAGCTTGATTGGCAGCCGCAAGAGACTTTCGAGTCGGGCATTCGCAAGACGGTACAGTGGTATCTGGATAACCAGCAGTGGGTGAACAACGTCAAGAGTGGTGCTTACCAATCCTGGATCGAACAGAACTACGGGGAACGTGCCTGATGCATATCCTGCTGTTTGGTAAAAATGGCCAGGTAGGTTGGGAGCTGCAGCGTGCACTGGCTCCGCTGGGGCATATTACCGCTGTCGATTTTGATTCTGCGGACTATTGTGGCGATTTCAGCAATCCGGCGGGCGTGGCTGAAACGGTACGGCTGGTCAAGCCGGATGTGATTGTCAATGCGGCTGCCCATACGGCAGTCGACAAGGCGGAGAGCGAGCGGGAGTTTGCCGAACTGCTCAACGCTACCAGTGTGGCCGCCATCGCCAAAGAAGCCGAGGCCTTGGGTGCCTGGCTGGTGCACTACTCTACCGACTACGTATTCGATGGCAGTGGCGAGCGTCCCTGGGTCGAGAGTGATCAGACTGCACCGCTCAACGTCTATGGTGAGACCAAGCTGGCAGGGGAACAGGCGGCAGCGCTTTGTAGTCGCCATCTTATCTTCCGGACCAGCTGGGTGTACGCAGCCCGCGGCGCCAACTTCGCCAAGACCATGCTGCGCTTTGGTACGGAGCGCAGCGAGATGTCGGTCATCAATGACCAGTTTGGTGCGCCGACCGGCGCCGAGTTACTGGCTGATTGTACAGCCCATGCCATTCGGATAGCGCAACACAAGCCGGAAGTCGCTGGTCTCTACCATCTGATCGCCTCTGGCACTACTACTTGGTTTGACTACGCCCAGCTGGTGTTTGCCAAGGCCAGAGAGGCAGGGGTTGAACTGGCGGTCACGCAACTCAATGCGGTGCCGACCAGTGCCTTCCCGACCCCAGCCAGACGACCCCATAACTCGCGCCTCAATACCAGCAAATTCCAGCGTACCTTTGAGCTGGTACTGCCGGACTGGACAGTGGGCGTTGAGCGAATGCTGACCGAGATCCTCGGCAAATAAGAAGATACAAAGGGTGTGGGAATGAAGCCTCACACCAACAGGGATAAAACACAGAATGAGTGATGTTTTGGCGCACTCATTTTGATGAATTACATAATTCAAATATAAGAAATCAAGCACTATGACTAAACGTAAAGGTATTATTCTGGCCGGTGGGTCAGGCACTCGTCTCTACCCCGTCACCATGGCTGTCAGCAAGCAGCTGCTGCCCATCTATGACAAGCCGATGATCTATTACCCGCTCAGCACCCTGATGCTGGCAGGGATCCGCGATATCTTGATCATCAGTACACCGCAAGATACCCCCCGTTTTGAACAACTGCTGGGTGATGGCAGTCAATGGGGCTTGAATCTGCAATACAAGGTGCAACCAAGCCCGGATGGATTGGCCCAAGCCTTTATCCTGGGTGAAGAGTTTATCGGTAACGACGACTGTGCGTTGGTGCTGGGCGACAACATCTTCTACGGTCATGATCTGCAGAAACAGCTGGAAGCTGCAGCAAGTAAAGACAGTGGTGCTACCGTTTTTGCCTACCACGTGCACGACCCTGAACGGTATGGCGTCGTTGAGTTTGATAAGCAAGGTACGGCGATTTCACTGGAAGAGAAGCCACTGGAGCCCAAGAGCAACTATGCGGTCACCGGCCTCTATTTCTACGACAACAGCGTGGTGGAGATCGCCAAGAGCCTGAAGCCATCGCCGCGTGGTGAACTGGAAATCACAGACGTTAACCGCATCTATCTTGAACAAGGTAATCTGTCGGTGGCGATGATGGGCCGTGGCTATGCTTGGCTTGATACCGGCACTCATGAAAGCATGATTGAAGCGAGCAACTTTATTCAGACCATCGAGACACGTCAGGGGTTGAAAGTGGCCTGTCCGGAAGAGATTGCCTATCGCCAGAAGTTTATTACTGCCGACCAGGTCCGTGAACTTGCAGCACCCTTGGCAAAGAATGCGTACGGACAATATTTGTTAAGAATGGTTGCCAAAGTCTGATGTGATTTGGGGGGAGGTAATATGCTCCCCACATAAAGATTGAATCAAATGTGGATAGACAGATGAATGTAATCAAGACAGTGATTCCTGACGTGCTTATTTTTGAGCCAAAAGTCTTTGGTGATGAACGCGGCTTTTTCTTTGAGAGTTTCAACCAAAAGTTGTTTGAAGAGGCGGTAGGATATCCGGTTACCTTTGTACAAGATAATCACTCAAAGTCATCGATAGGTGTATTGCGTGGCTTGCACTATCAGTTGCCTCCTCATGCCCAGGGCAAGCTGGTACGTTGTGTTGCGGGGGAAGTATTCGATGTGGCGGTAGATATTCGCAAAAGCTCACCGACCTTCGGGCAATGGGTTGGGGTTCACCTTTCTGGAGAAAACAAGCGGCAGTTGTGGATCCCGGAAGGGTTTGCGCATGGCTTTCTCACGTTGAGCGATAGTGCTGAATTTTTATATAAAACAACGAATTATTATGCACCTTCTCATGACCGTTGCATCGTATGGAATGATATCACAATTGATATTGATTGGACCTCAGAGAAATTACCGCAACTCTCTCTTAAAGATCAAAGCGGAATAGCATTTAAAAATGCGGAGATATTTGATTAATGCAGAATTTTTCTTCCTCACCAAAAGCAATGCTTACAGTATTATGGTGCAACAAGGCTCTAATAAAAGCATTTGTAAAACGCGACATTTTAGGGCGGTATAGAGGTTCTATACTCGGCATGTTGTGGTCTTTTTTTAATCCACTTTTTATGTTGGCTGTGTATACCTTTGTGTTCAGTGAGGTTTTTAATGCTCGATGGGGTGCGGGAACTGGCTCCAAAGCTGAGTTTGCATTAATACTATTCGCTGGCATGTTAATGTTCAATCTTTTTTCAGAGACAATTAATCAGGCGCCAAATATAATATTGTCCAATACAAATTATGTAAAAAAAGTCGTTTTTCCTTTGGAAATATTACCAGTTGTTAATTTACTATCGAGTCTATTTCATACTGGCATTAGTTTGATCGTATGGATACTGGCATATAGTGTCTTGATTGGAATTCCACACGCATCATCTTTATATATTCCATTTATAATAATTCCTTATATGTTATTCATTTTAGGGTTGAGCTGGGTTATTTCATCATTAGGCGTTTATCTACGAGATGTATCACAGATCATTGGGGTGCTAACTACTGTATTGATGTTCATGAGTGGCGTTTTTTATCCGATTTCATCATTGCCAGAACATTATAGATCTATTCTATATTTAAATCCTCTTGTGCCATTTATAGAGCAAGCAAGGGATGTATTGTACTTTGGTAAGTCACCTGATTTACTGATGAATGGGATTATTTTCATCATATCACTACTTATTGCATGGGTAGGATTTGCTTGGTTCCAGAATACACGCAAAGGTTTTTCTGATGTCATCTGATGTTGCTATAAAAATTGAGAATGTGTCGAAGTGCTATCACATATATGAAAAGCCTCGAGACAGGTTAAAACAATTTATATTTCCACACATTCAAAAAATATTTGGCCTCGTACAAAAAAAATATTTCAGAGAGTATTGGGCTGTTAAAAATATTACTTTTGAAGTAAAAAAAGGGGAAACAGTTGGTATTATTGGGCGCAATGGTAGTGGAAAGTCAACATTATTACAGATGATTTGCGGTACTTTAAATCAAACTACTGGTGAAATACAAACACACGGAAGAATTGCGGCTCTACTTGAATTAGGGTCTGGATTTAATCCTGAGTTTACTGGTAGAGAAAACGTCTATTTGAATGCCGCCATCCTTGGTTTAAGCCGTGAGGAAATCGATGAGCGCTTTCAAGATATATTAGAGTTTGCCGATATAGGGGAGTTTGTAGATCAGCCAGTAAAAACCTACTCGAGTGGAATGATGGTGAGATTGGCATTTGCTGTCCAGGCTCAATCTAGCCCTGACATTCTTATCGTCGACGAGGCGCTTGCTGTTGGAGATGCAAAGTTCCAAGCGAAATGTTTCGATAGGTTAAAACAGCTAAAAGAGAATGGAACCAGCATTCTGCTGGTTACTCATTCAAGCGAACAGATTGTCACGCACTGTTCTCATGCAGTGTTGATTGATAAAGGGAACGTGATAGAACAAGGCCACCCAAATACTGTAATAAATAGATATATGGATTTGCTATTTGGAAAAGAGGTAATAGTTAATAATGACATTCCTCAATTGGAAGATAATAAGGTTGAGCAGCTGAAAAAACATGTGCAAGTAAACTGCACTGCAGACGTATATGCAACACGCTCAGGTTACAATCCATATGAGTATCGATGGGGTGATGGTGCTGCAAAAATTTTAGACTTTTATCTTTCAGCTGATGATGTCATTTACCCTTCTGCTATTAGTACCGGCCAGAAAGTTTCTTTAACTCTAGCGGTTAAATTCATAAAAACAGTAGTTTGTCCTATAATTGGGATAACGATAAAAACCAAAGAAGGAGTTACCGTTTATGGAGTTAATAGTGAAAGTCTTAATTTTAATGAATTTAGACAGTATGGAAGACCTGGTGAGGTAGCAGTTGTAAATGCTAAATTCGAATGCAAATTGTCTCCAGGTGATTATTTTGTATCCGTTGGCATAGCGACAAAAAATGGAGAGGAAGTAGTGCCGCATGATCGTCGCTATGATTCCATACATCTACAGGTAAAAGCAGATTGCACCTTCTTTGGATTAGTTGATTTGGGTTTAGAATTGAACGTTGAGGGTGTTAATATATGAGCATTAAAAATTTTCTAGTCGGATATTCATTCGATACAAAAAACGGAATTTGGTGTAAATCTAGTTATACGAGTATCGCATATAATGATGGAGATGATGTTGAAAATAGAATCATAGCGATTCTGAAAAATTGTAATAATGTAGATATCTACTCTAGAGAACTTAAAGAGCACTGTACAAACTGGCCTCAAACCTATCACTTTTCACCAGAGAGATCTAATATCTTAAGACCCTTTGGTGAGCAATTTTCTGGTAAGGATGTATTAGAAATTGGTGGTGGTTGTGGCGCTATATCAAGGTACATTGGTGAATGCGGTGCGAACTTACTTACACTTGAAGGTTCCATAAGACGAGCCACAATTGCAAGAGAGCGCACAAGAGATCTTGAGAATGTAACAATCGTGGCCGATTCTTTTGAGGGGTTTGAAGTAGAGAAGAAATTCGATTTCGTCACATTGATTGGTGTATTAGAGTACGCTAACGTTTTCAGCTCTGATGAGAATCCAATTAAATATATGTTGGATAAAGCTAAGACCTTTTTGAAACCGGATGGAAAACTAATAATTGCGATTGAAAATAGGCTTGGGCTTAAATATTTTGCTGGTGCAGGGGAAGATCATATTGGAACACCCATGTATGGCATTGAGGGTAGATATAGGTCTACTGAAGCAATTACCTTTGGTAAGATTGAATTAAAAAATCATCTTTCTGCTTCTGGATTTGAAAGCATTGAGTTCCTTGCACCTTTTCCTGATTACAAGTTTCCGAGCTTTATTTTAACTGAAAGGGCCCTTAAGTTAAGCAGATTTGATAGCAAAATTTTCCCGATATTAAGCTCTCGAAGAGATCCTCTTCTGCCAAGAATCACTAATTTCAATATAGAGAGAGTTTGGGAATATATAGATGCGAATGGATTAACACTAGATCTCTCTAACTCTTTTCTTTGTATAGGACGCTTAGAGTCAATTACTGATGACTATGACGCTCCTATTGCGTATAGTTATTCAACAAATAGAGAAAGGGAATTTTGCAAAGAAAGACAGTTTTTCTGTAATGAAAGTGAAGAAATATTCACTACAGTAAAATTCCCATTCTATGGTGAAAAATATAATAGTGAAAGTACGGTAGTTGATCTAATAACTGTTGAAGATCCAGAATACAAGAATGGAGACTTGCTGATTCTTGAGTTTATAAGGATAATTACGGACAGTAATTTTTGTAAAGAAATGCTAGCGTCATTTTTTGAAAAATATATCAACATCATTAGCTTGGAGAGTGGTATTCCTTATGGCGATATGAGTATCGACACATTGTTGCCAGGTTACTTGTTAGATGCAATCCCACAAAATATCATGATCATTGGAAATAATGAATACTCTATCATTGATAGAGAATGGGTTTATAGATCTGAGTTAGAACTTGGCTATCTTATTTTTCGTTCACTTATTTCCATTGTTAATATTGTAACTAAAATAGGTCACCCTGAAGGAAGAAGCATACGTACCCTTCGTGACTTTGTATTCTATTCTTTTGAGTCTATTAGTTTGCCTATCGATGAAGACAAATATAATTCATATGTGTCGAGAGAAGAGAAACTACGTCAGTCCGTTACTGGATGTAATAAATTTACTTTATCAGATGAAATGCAGCTAGTATTCAAAAACGCTAATGATATCGTTTTTGAAAATAGTGTGTATGAGCATCATAATCTTTTTGAAATTCTCGATAAATCTAGATTGGAAACTGATAATTTAAAAACTCAGGTAGAGAGCCTTAAGCTATCGAACGATGCAATTCTCGATAAATCTAGATTGGAAACTGATAATTTAAAAAATCAGGCAGAGAGCATTAAGCTATCGAACGATGCAATTATCGATAAATATAGATTAGAAAATGATGATTTAAAATCTCAGATAGAGAGCCTTAAGTCATCGAACTATGCAATTAATCAAGAATGTGAACTTTATTTGACAAGCATCGAAAGAATTACAGGTTCTCTTTCTTGGAAAATTACTATGCCACTTAGAAAAATAAAGTCTCTTATCTCCAGCCAATAATAGTGTTTTGGACAATAATTAAATGAAACATCTTATTAAAAAACCATTAAGAAAAGTTTACTATTCATTGAGTCCTAAATATAGAACACTTGCTCTATCCACCTATCAACGAACCAGTGATTTTTTGAAACCAAAGCAAAAAAATATATATGTAAGTACTATGGTTAATGAGCCATCAGTGTCATCAGTGTCATCAGTGTCATCAGTGTCATCAGTGTCATCAGTGTCATCAGTGTCATCAGTGTCATCAGTTACTGGTGAATTATCCTATTTGCATGAATTTAATGAAGTTCATAAGCTCATATTCTTACTTCCGGTTATTGATTGGAATTTCAGAATACAGCGACCTCAACACCTATGTAAGCAGCTTGCAGAGCTAGGCAATGGGGTAATTTACTTTTCGACAACGTTTAATATAACAAATCACCCAGGGTTTACAATTCTCGATTCTCCAGCGAGCAATGTAATTTGCTGTAGATTGAATATGAATGCTAATGTAAATATCTATAGAGATAGCCTGAGTGATGAGCAATCAACTTTTTTGGCAAAAAGTCTTCTTGCTGTGAGCAGGGCATTCGGGAAAGCTGAGGTTTACTCAATATTAAATCTCCCCTTTTGGCATAGCGCCGTTAAAAAATTGCCTAAAAATAAAATAGTGTATGATTGTATGGATCATCATGCTGGCTTCTCCACTAACAGTTCTGAAATGTTGGAACAAGAAAACGCTTTACTGAAAGGAGCTGACCTTGTAATAACTACTGCAGAGTTGTTATCTCAGAATATATCTGTAATTCGCGAAAATGTAATAATACGAAATGGCGCAGAAATTGAATTTTTTAAAGAAAAGCCAACTGAGGAATTGTTGGAGAAAAATCGACCAATAGTAGGTTATTACGGAGCTATTGCCGAATGGTTTGACGTTGACTTATTACTTAAAACTGCCCAGTTATTGCCACAGTACGATTTTGTTTTAATAGGAAATGTTACCACAGATGTCTCTTGTTTGAAGAATCAGCCAAATATAGAGCTGTTGGGTGAAGTTCCGTATAAAGACTTAACCAAGTACTTGGTGTCATTTGATGTTTGTACAATCCCTTTTATCATTAATGATCTTACCTTGTGCACGAATCCGGTCAAAGTCTATGAATACTTGGCTGCAGGGAAGCCTGTTGTAGCTACGGCTATGCCGGAAGTGGTTTTGATAGAGGATAAGGTGTTTATTGCTTCAGATGCGGAAAATTTTTCATTGTGTATCGAGGAAGCGATGAAGACGAGAGACGACGCAGAATTAGTTGCTGACAGAAAAAAATGGGCCGAAAGTCATGATTGGATGGAAAGGGCAAAGCATCTGGAAAGTGAATTTGAATTGTTAACTAATGGAAATAAAGTACCAAAGGTTAGTATAGTCGTCCTAACTTTCAACAACTTGAAACTCACAAAGGACTGCTTGGAAAGCATAGAACGTAATACCACATATAGTAACTTCGAGGTTATACTTGTTGATAACGCATCGACGGATGGATCCATTGATTACCTTGAAAAGTATTGTTCTCTGAGGGAGAACTACCTGTTCATACCTAACGAAAGAAATCTGGGATTTGCAAAAGGAAATAATGTTGGATTGGATACAGCGACGGGCGAAATTCTCGTTGTATTAAACAATGACACATATGTAGGCCCTTATTGGTTAGAAGGCTTGGTCGGTGCTTTGGAAAATAACCCAGAGCTTGGTGTTGTCGGCCCGGTAACGAATAACATAGGGAATGAGGCGAAAATTAATATCTCTTATGATAACTGGCTTCAGCTAAATAATTCTGCGCTCAGCTACATTATCGAAAATAGAAACAAGCTATACCCAGTTGAATGTCTTGCATTTTTCTGTGTTGCAATCCCGCGAGGTGTCTACGAATTAGTTGGGTCGATATCTGAAGATTATGGGCTGGGATTTTTCGAAGATGATGACTATTGCAAAGCTGTAGCGAAAGCTGGTTTCAAAATGGCTGTTGTCGAAGACTCCTTTGTGCATCATCATCTTTCAGCAAGTTTTAACAAGTTGAAGAATAATCAGAAAGAAGAATTGATGAAAAAAAATAAAGCGATCTTTGAAGCTAAGTGGGGGGAATGGAAGCCACATTGTTATCGGAAAGGTGTCTATTAATATGCGTTTGGTCTATTTATCTCCGGTATCTTGGAATAGTGTTGCACAACGCCCTCATTTCTTTGCTAAAGCTGCTCTTCGGAGCGGCTTTAGCTCTATATTGTGGGTTGAACCAATACCATCTAGGCTTCCACAGGTGAAAGATTTCTGGACCAAGCTGTTCTCGGTTGAGACTGATAGTTTTAGTAAGCCGGAAGCCATCGAGATCTTAAAATTAAGGTGCATTCCGGTTGAGCCTTTTGGGGCAGTATATGACTTTGTTAACCGTCAGACGATAGCTGGGGCTTTGAAAAGCATTCAGCAGTACAGTTTGAATGGCGAAAGTACAGTTCTCGTAATTGGCAAGCCGAGCCGATTTTCTCTAGAAGTTATGTTCTGTGTAAAGTTCCATAAAATAATTTTCGATGTGATGGATGATTTTCCACGGTTCTTCCACGGTATATCAGCTAGAAGCATGGAGATAACTCTTCGCCGAGTTATTCAGAATGTAGATATGTGCTTGTTCTCTTCGCACTGTCTTCAAGAAAAATATGGATACCTAGCCAAACGGTCTGAGCTTGTTCTAAATGCATGCGATGAGGCGTTTCTGGGTGAGTGTCAGTCTCTGTCACATGAAAGAAATTTGAGAACCATTGGCAATAGAACATTTGGGTATGTAGGGAGTATCGCAGAGTGGTTTGATTGGAACAGTGTGATTCAACTGGCAAAAGACAACCCGATGGATAAAATTGTCATTGTGGGACCTAATTACTCCAAAAGAATTCCAGATCTCCCTGTAAATATCGAGTTACGGAGGGCAGTAAAACATTGCGAAATTCCTAAGCTACTTTCTTCTTTTGATTTTGGCCTGATTCCATTCAAGTTAAATGAGCTAACGGATTCAGTTGATCCAGTGAAATATTATGAGTATGTTGCGGCTGGGCTGAGTGTTATCACCACAGAGTTTGGGGAAATGAAATCAAGAGTTGATAATGGGAGGGCTGTAAGCTTTTCCCAGTTTAAAGAAGGAATAACTTCAGCTTTAGATGATTGTATTACATGGGATGAAAGGTTTCACCGTATTTTTGAGGCTCTACTCCATGTGGGAAAAAATTAGTATACACTGTAATTTTAATTATAAATGTTGGTAGTATTATATAGATCACACTTGGCAAAAGAGGGTGCATATTGTTTCTAGTCCATCATATAACTCCTCGAGAACTACATCATTTATAAAATAAAATGGCCCTAGTTCTACCTGGTCTACAGACCTTAAGTTAATCAAATAGAATGGCTATAGATATATAAAATATGTAGTGCTATTAGGAACAGTCATTCAGAACTGTATATCTTAGTGCGTTGGTGAAGGGTTGATAGTATTTATCTAGTAAGTAAAAAGCATGGCCAGATAAAACCTCTTTCGCTACATTTAAAATACGGAAAAATAATGATTAATGTGAAAAAAATTGGGTTTATATTTCTTGTTGGGTTAGTTATGAGTCTCGGGCTATTTATAAACCCTGGTTATTTTAGCCATGATGAAATTGGATGGGGAATAAAAGCAACATCTGTGGGGACATTGTCAGACATTAAGTATTACAGTATTTTTCATTATAATGAATTTCATTATAGGCCTCTGAATTTTAACCTATGGCTTTTGACATCCTACTATTTATTTGAGCATCCTCAATTATATCATTTATTACTTGTCTTTTTTGGTTTGGTAAATGCAAGCTTGATATATTTTTTCTTAAAGAAAGAGGCTGGGTGTCAAATTGCATTTTTCACTGCATTAACATCATCAATCATGCCTACAATTGTATTTGTCAATGGTTGGATAGGGACTATGGCTGATGTATTTTGGTTTATGTTTTGTTGTATCTCCTTAATAATACATCAAGTAAATAGAAAACAAGAAACTTTAAGTCCTTACTTGTTGGTTTTATCACTTTTATTTTTTTTAATGTCTTTGATGTTCAAAGAAACTGCGGTTGTTTTTCCGGGAATTCTATTCATTTATATTACGTATTCTAGATACCATGAATATGGAGATTTTAGAGTATATAAAAATAAAGCGGATGTTTCATTGTTTTTATTGAGTTCATTGCTTTTTGTATCTTATCTGATGGTTAGATATGACTTTTTATTCCCGAGCAATGGTGGTGGTTATGGGACGTCTATTCATAACATTCCGGTTAGACTTCTCGAATATATGATTTATCCATTTTTAATTAATAATATAGAAATACATGGGCTATTCACACAACATTCATTGTTTGAATTGTCCTGTGCATTGCTTATCCATCTAGTGTTTATAGGAATTCTATGTGGAAAGGATTTCTCTAAATACTTACTATATTTTAGCTGTTATTTTGTATCTACTGTTCCGATGCTCATCTTGGACATGAGTTTACCCCATTATATTTATGCATCAGGGTTTGTTATCGCATTTGGCTTGTCAGCGCTATTTTTAAGTCGTTGTTATAAGAAAAAAATAATAAGTGTTGTTTTTTGTGTCATGCTTGCCGTACATGGAATTAATGTTCAAAAGAGTTATGTTTTTACTGGCGAATATCAAAATAATTTTGTGAATACGCTGTATTCAGTGATTAAAAGTAACGACAAAAACTTCTTATACATTATCAACCCAGAATTTGGTAGTGCTTCTTGGATTGCAATTAGAGCAATTGCTTTTAGAGAAAGTATTGATGATGTAAAAATAAGAAATAGAGTGTATTTTAATGGAGAGCAGGCATCTGAATCAAGTGTCGGTATCAAACGTAATTTGTCTTTAGATACCAAGGGGCGTGTTTTCTTGGTGGAGGATAGTAATGACGTCCAATAATTTTTATTTTTTTAAAAAAATTTGGAAGACAACAACATTATCAGATGCTGTGAATAGCAAAAAAGACTTGTTTTCCTTATTTAGATTGATCGCTGCATTTTTAGTCCTATATGCGCACTCTTACCATATATATGGATTGGGAGCGGATCCATTAACTTCACACACAGGTATATATACAGGAACATTTGCTGTTTATGTTTTTTTTACTATTAGTGGTTTTTTCATAATAAAAAGTGCGATGGAGAGGAATATACCACAATATGTACTTGCAAGGATACTTAGGATATATCCTGCTTTAATTGTATGCAATGTGGTTACCATTGCTATTATCATTCCCATTTCCATGAATTTAGACTGGTATTCTTTTATTTTATCTATTGAGGCAAAGGAATATTTAAAAACAAACTCTATCCTTGATACTCTTAGATTCACTATTGCTGGTGTATTTTATAATAATCCAGATAAAACTATCAATGGTTCTCTATGGACACTGCCTGTTGAGGTTAGAGCTTATTTTATTGCCGTGCTTATTGTAATGTCTGGTATGGCAAATAGGAAATCAGTATTCAATTCTTTGTTTTTTATAGCTGTTTTTATTCACTTCAAATTCCCTGACTTTTATAGTGTAATTTTTCCCATACCAAATTCTACAACTTTATTGTTTTACTTTCTTTTAGGAAGCTGTTTATATGTTAATCGGGAGGTTATTCCAGTATCTCCGATTCTTATTGTTATTACTTCACTAGTAATAGCGAAGTATCGATTTGCGTTGCCCCCAATAGTTTTGTCAATACTGGTCTCTTATCTTGTGGTGTCATCTGGTTATGTAGTAAGAGATTTCTTAAATGTAAGTTTAAGAAATGACTATTCATATGGATGCTATCTATATGCATATCCAGTTTCGCAACTATCATATATATTTCTCTCTGGGCATGGATTTTATTACTATCTAATGTTTATAGTCATGCTTACAATGACATTTTCTTTTGTGTCTTGGCATTTCATTGAACAAACTATCAATAAGTTGGCAAGAGAAAAAATATTCCCTAAAATAAACAATTTTATTCCGAGTGTTACTTCTAAATAAAAGCATTTAATTTAAGGTGATGTAATGGTAAAAATTAAGGTATTGTCAGTTTTTGGCACGCGCCCAGAAGCAATTAAGATGGCTCCGGTTGTGGAACAACTTAAAAAAGACAACCGTTTTGAAAGCAAAGTATGCGTAACCGGCCAACATCGTCAGATGCTTGACCAAGTCCTTGAACTTTTTAATATAAAGCCAGACTTTGATTTAAATATTATGAAGGCAGGCCAGGATCTTACTGATGTGACGTCTTCGATTCTACTTGGGCTGCGTAGCGTATTTAAGGAGTTTAAACCAGACTATGTGCTGGTGCATGGAGATACGGCGACAACGTTGTCTACTACCTTAGCTGCATACTTCCAGCAAATTAAAGTGGGTCACGTTGAAGCTGGATTGAGGACAAATAATATTTACTCACCATGGCCAGAAGAGGGAAATCGCAAAGTCACCGGTTGTTTGGCGAATTTGCATTTCGCACCAACTTATACTTCTAAAAATAATCTCTTGGTGGAAAATATATCAGAAGATACTGTTGTTGTTACAGGAAACACAGTTATCGATGCGTTATTTATGGTTCGCGATAGGCTAAGTCATGATCAGGCCCTAAGATCTAATTTAGATTTACGGTTTAATTTTTTAAATTCAGAGCGTAAAGTTGTCTTGATTACTGGTCATCGTAGAGAAAGTTTCGGTGGAGGCTTTGAGCGTATATGTCAAGCCGTATCCGAGTTAGCTGATAAGTTTAGTAATGTTGACTTTGTCTATCCTGTTCACCTTAATCCAAATGTTAGAGAGCCGGTTAACCGTTTCTTATCTGAACGTTCAAACATTTTTTTGATTGAACCACAGGACTATCTCCCATTTGTATATCTTATGGGGCGCGCTCATGTGATTTTAACCGATTCCGGAGGTATTCAAGAGGAAGCGCCTTCGTTGGGTAAACCAGTTCTTGTTATGCGTGATACCACTGAGCGTCCTGAGGCTGTTGAGGCTGGAACGGTTAAGTTAGTTGGTACCGATGTTGACAAAATAGTTGGTGAAGTCACTACATTGCTTACCGATCATCATGCATATTGCTCCATGAGTATGGCGCATAACCCTTACGGTGATGGAAAAGCCTCTATTCGTATTTTAAATTCGATATTTGAAGCGTGCAATCGAATTTAACATGCATATTTTAATGTAAAAATAAGTAACTAGTGTTTTAGTTGGCCCTATCCCATTACACTGAACGTTAGTTCCAGTGTAATGGGGGGGATAGCGGCTGCTTCTGCATCTATTATTTTAATTCGTACTCTTCTTTAATTAGGTTCGCTTGGGTGAAAGAAAATACTCTCTCGGTTTCTATTGTTAATTATCGACCTAATTTGAGTATGCTAAAAGAAACGCTATCAACGTTAAATATAGCTCTTCATGTTAGTAAATTAAGTTCCTTTATGTATGTGATAGAACATTCACCTTCGTTAGCAGAAATGTTAAAGGTGGAGGATATATTACCATGTTGGTCTGCTCCTTATAAGTCGATAGTTGATGCAACCAACCCTGGTTTTGGTGTGGGTCATAATCAAGCACTGCAGACGGATGCAAAATATCACCTTATCCTCAACCCTGATCTTGAAGTTGCCCCAGATGCACTGAAAAATGCACTTGAGTTTATGGAGCAGCATCCGGATTGCGGATTATTGACGCCTTTCGCTACATGGGAAGATGGTGAGGTACAACGGCTTTGCAAACGCTATCCAACCGTATTTGATTTATTGCTGCGTGGTTTTGCTCCTGCGAGTGTGAAGACGTTATTCCAGACACGCCTGGCAAAATATGAGATGGCAGATCAGCTCAACAATCATGATGTGCTGTGGGACCCACCCATTGTCAGTGGTTGTTTTATGCTGTTTCGCACAGATGTTTTGCAACAGCTCGGAGGGTTTGACCCTCGCTTTTTCCTCTATTTTGAAGATTTTGACATCAGTTTGCGGGCAGGAAAGATCAGCCGGATTGCTTATGTTCCTCAGGTGAAGGTTGTCCATCACGGTGGTCATGCATCGCGCAAAGGTTGGCGCCATATCTGGATGTTTGGGCGTTCCATGGTGACTTTCTTCAATATTCACGGTTGGCGTTGGTGGTAATGGCAGATATCGAAAGTACAGTGCTAGTCACTGGTGCCAACGGATTTGTAGGCAAGGCGGTCTGTGAACACCTGCTTAGGTGTGGGGCGAATGTGAAAGGTGCGGTGCGCAGTAGCCCTCTCGCTTCGTACCAAGTTCAGGCTCCCTCTTTGACTGCGGATGCCAACTGGACGGCCCAGTTGCAACAAGTGGATGTGGTTGTTCACTGTGCAGCCAGGGTGCATGTGATGTCTGATACCGCGACTGATCCCCTGGCGGCATTTCGAGCGGTGAATACAGAGGGCACCCTCGCTCTTGCCCGGCAGGCGGCTGAGGCTGGGGTCAAGCGCTTCATCTTTATCAGCTCGATCAAAGTGAACGGCGAGCAGACCGAGCCAGGCAAGCCATTTGATGAGAATGTGCAGAGTCCGCCAGAAGATCCTTATGGACGCTCGAAGTATGAGGCGGAACAGGGTCTGATGGCGCTCGCGAAAGAGTGTGGTATGGCTGTTACTATCATTCGTCCTCCTCTTATTTATGGGGAAGGGGTGAAGGCTAACTTTGCCAGCATGATGACGTGGGTGCGCAAAGGGATCCCGCTCCCTTTTGCCCGTTTGAACAATGCGCGCAGCCTGTTGGCGTTGCCTAATCTGTGTGACTTCATTGCCCATGCGATGGCTCACCCTGCCGCAGTGAACCAGGTTTTTCTGGTTGCAGATCCGGTCGCGGTGTCGACGTCGCAGTTGTTGGCGGCGATTGCTGATACGGAAGGGGTCGCCTGTCGACTGTTTTATCTCCCACCAGGAGTGATAAGAGGGCTGGGCCGCTGCGTGGGGATTGATGCCAAGCTGCAACGGATTTATGGCTCTCTGGAAATGGATACCGGTAAGGCTCAGAGCCGATTACAATGGTCGGCACCCTATTCGCTCTCTCAGACCCTATCTCTGATGGCATCTTCCCATAGTGAGTCGTCTTGATGCTGGCATTTGTTTTGTTGTCGATATTTTGTCTGTTTCTTTCAATCACCATGACTGGCCTGCTCAGGCGCTACGCCCAGACCCGCTTGCTTGACCACCCCAATCATCGCAGTTCACATCAGGTCCCCACCCCGAGAGGCGGTGGCATGGCTATCGTAGCTACCTTTCTGCTGGCAGCCCCGTTGTTTGTCGCCCTGATCCCACTGTCCTATGGCATATCCCAGAGCAGTTTCGCATTGATATGGGCTGCGGCTCTTGGGATTGCACTGGTTGGTTTTATCGATGACCACATCTCTCTCAAGCCCCGAACCCGCCTGATTGTGCAGAGTGTGGCAGCCGCTTTGGTGGTGTCTGCTGTTGATGGTTTGCCTGAGCTGACTTTGTTTGGTTGGCAGCTGGATCTCGCCTGGTTCGGTTATCTACTGGCCTGGCTGGGGGTGATCTGGTTTATCAATCTGTACAACTTTATGGATGGCATCGATGGCTTGGCGGCCGGCGAGGCCGTTGTCGTCTGCCTGTTCATGGCGTTATTGCATTATCTGGTTGGGGGGGAGTGGTCGTTTGCCAGCTTGACCCTGCTACTGGGAATTTCGGCGGCGGGCTTCTTGTGCTGGAATTTTCCGCCTGCCAGGATCTTTATGGGGGATGGTGGCAGTGGTTTTCTTGGCCTGATGCTGGCTGCCCTGATGCTGCTGGATGCCGCTTCCGTTCCCCAGTTCCTGTGGGCATGGCTCGTCATGCTAGGTGTGTTTGTGGTTGATGCTACCTGGACGTTGCTGAATCGCTATCGCCTGAAGTGTCGTTTGAGTGAGGCTCATCGTACTCATGGCTATCAATATCTGGCGAGGCGTTGGCAGAGTCATAGAAACGTGACATTGGCTGTGCTTCTTATAAATAGCCTCTGGCTTGCGCCGATTGCTGTCATGATTGTACTGGGCCAGCTCGATGGTGTGATGGGTCTGGTCATTGCCTACTTGCCGTTAGCTTTTCTTGCGAATCATCTGAAGGCTGGAGTACCAGAATGAGAGATGGGCTTTTCCCCGGTGGTAGCTGGCTACTGACCTGCCTGGGTTCCCTGTCACGTGCCAGCAAGCGTGCCGTATCTGTCGCCGTTGATATGGTCCTGATCACCATGACCTATTGGGGAGCGTACTGGATCCGGCTTGAACATAGTTGGCCAATTGATAGCCCCCATCACTGGGCTCTGCTTGGCGCAATTATCATCGTAAGCATCAGTGTGTTTGTGCGGCTGGGGCTGTATCGCGCTGTGTTGCGATATGTCAGCTTTCGGGTGTTATGGACAATCTCGCTGGGAGCATTTCTTTCAACCAGCTTCTTTGTTATCTCAGCGTTTTACTTTGATATCTTCCTGCCCAGAACGGTATCGGTTATCTATCTCTCCTTTCTGGTGCTGTTGGTCGGTGGTGTGCGGCTGTTTTTCCGGGCGCTGCTCAATACAACCCGTTTGGCGCGCATTCAGGTCTTGATCTATGGCGCTGGCTCTTCCGGTCGTCAGTTGCAAATGGCCTTGTTGCAAGGCAATGAGTTTTATCCCGTCGCCTTTGTGGATGATGATCCTGCCAAACAGGGGTGCGTGATCCAGGGATGTACCGTCTATAACAGCGCCCAACTGCCAACTCTGATTGACCACCATGGGGTGCAGAAGATCTTGTTGGCCATGCCGAGCAGTACCAGGGCTCGTCGTCAGGAGGTGATCAATGCACTTGAGCCCCTCTCTTGCGAAGTGCTTTCTATCCCGGGAATGGCCGATCTGGTCAATGGCTCAGCCCGCATTGATCAGCTCAATGAGGTCTCCATTGACGATCTGTTGGGCAGAGACCCGGTAGAGCCGGTGACCACATTGATGGAGGCCAATATCACAGGTAAGGCTGTCATGGTGACCGGTGCCGGGGGATCTATAGGCTCTGAGCTATGCCGTCAGATCTTGCGGTGCCGACCATCAACCTTGGTACTGTTTGAGCTATCTGAATATGCCCTCTATATCTTGCATAAAAATCTGCGTGAACAGTGTCAACGCGAGGGAATCGAAACGGATCTTGTGCCGTTACTGGGGTCAGTGCAGCGCCAGCATCGTCTCAAGACGGTGATGCAGAGCTTCAGGATCCAGACCGTCTACCATACCGCTGCTTACAAACATGTTCCGCTGGTTGAGTTCAACATCATTGAAGGGGTGCGTAACAACGTATTCGGCACTCTTTATGCCGCGCAAGCGGCCATTGAGGCAGGGGTGGAAACATTCGTGCTCATCTCTACCGATAAGGCCGTGCGGCCAACCAATACCATGGGGGCCAGCAAGCGCCTGGCCGAGTTGATCTTGCAAGCCTTGACCCGCGAGAAGCACAACACCCGTTTTTGTATGGTGCGTTTTGGCAATGTCCTCGGCTCTTCCGGCTCAGTAGTGCCGTTATTCAGACAGCAGATAGATAAAGGGGGACCCATCACCCTGACTCACCCCGATATCATCCGTTACTTCATGACGATACCTGAGGCCGCCCAGTTGGTGATCCAGGCGGGTGCAATGGGGGAGGGGGGCGACGTCTTTGTGCTCGATATGGGGCAACCGGTTCGGATCATGGAGCTGGCCAAACGCATGATACGCCTGAGCGGCCTGACACTGCGTGATGAGCAACTGCCCGATGGTGATATTGCCATCGAGGTGACGGGTTTGCGGCCGGGTGAAAAGCTCTACGAAGAGTTACTGATTGGTGATGATGCCAGAGGAACCGAACATCCCAGGATCATGGTGTCACAAGAGAGCTGGCTGCCTTGGTCGCGACTACGCCCTTTGCTGGCCTCGCTGGATAATGCTTGTCACCGTTTTGATCAACAGCAAGTGCGCGACATCCTGATGCATGCCCCGGCAGCCTTCGAACCGACGGATGGGATTTGTGATCTGGTGTGGCTGGCCAAGCAGCAGCTACCACCAAGTGATAATGTCGTTAAATTGCCCTCACATAACATAGATTTTTTGCTTGCCAATCACTGAGCTTGTATATAAGCGCCCATTATTGGGCGCTTTTTTTTTTTGCTCGCTTGCTTTTTTGTTTGTTTTTTAATCGATCGAGCCTGTCGTGGACTAGATTGGCTACTCATTTCGACGAACTGCAGGTAGAATTCCCCCTCCACCGATTTCGAAATAATCCTACATTTTTGCGCAAAATAATGGCTCAGGGTAAGCTGAGTTATGGCGAATGGCTGGAGTGGCGACTTGCTTTGTTGTCATGATCGTCAGCAGTAAGGTATCGCAAATTACATATCAATTTACTGATGCCTTAGACAATATAAAAAGACTGCATGCACACTGGGAGCTGTAACTCAGGGGCGGTAGCCATTGATTTTTTTATAGATTGGTTTGTTTTTTAGCCCGCAATTGATTCCTTTGTAATCAGTTCGGCGCTAGAGATAGCGATAATATCGATAAAAGAGGGACCGGTAGTAGTCCCCAGATATATGGTACGGGATAGAGAGTGTGGCAACGCTGGGGTATGATCAGCCAGATGGTGTTCACTGGTTGGCAAACGATTGAAATTGAAATATTTTTACTGCCAGGCTCGTCAAATACGACGTGTATGCCGCGCTACTCCTGATCAGCTTCTCGCTTTCAAATAAAAATCAATCTCTTTTCTTTGTTCGTTTCCTGAAGTCTGTTGTAACAGGCATTTGAGGGAAACACAAAAATCTACGTTACGTGGCAGTCGAATGCCGATGAGAGACACCTCAATGGTTGTTTTTCAGGGCATTGACATGAAGAGAGCTTAAGGGAAATGCATAATAAAATTGATAGCAGTGCAGCCTTCGGGATTGCAGCGAATGAACAGTTGACGGCCAAGAGCCATTCACTGGATATGGGTAATCTGGTGTATGAGCTTAAGCGGGTTCACATGAAAAGTGATGAGCTTTATGTTTACTGCAGTGATAATGACAGGGCGCTTATTGAGCGTGTGCTTGCGGATTATCCGTTCACGTTGAACTTTAATGTGACCGAGCTATCGGCTCTGAAAGGCAAAACCCTTGTGCATTACAAGAGTGGTGACCTTACCGATGAACTGGCCGCCATGCTGGTACTGGCAACAAAATATGGCGCCTATGTTGAACCGCTGGTCAGTTATCTGGACCGTCGTTTCGGCCGCACTGAAGTGGAGTTGCTGCACAGCGGCTACTTCCTGCACATGAAATCTTTCTCCATCCTCTCCCGTCCATCCAATCGCATTGTCAAGCGAGCGCTGGATCTGCTCTCTGCCATTGCGCTAAGTCTGGTTGCCATTCCCATTGGGCTGCTTGCTGCGCTGGCCATCAAACTGGAATCACCTGGTCCCATCTTTTATCGTCAAGCCCGGGTTGGCCTGTTCAACCAGGAATTCGACGTAATCAAATTCCGCTCTATGCGAAACGATGCCGAAAAAAATGGTGCTCAATGGGCGAGCAAGAACGACGCCCGTGTCACTCGTGTTGGCCGTTTTATTCGCAAGACCCGTATTGATGAACTGCCGCAATTGATCAATGTCTTTAAAGGCGAAATGTCACTGGTTGGTCCAAGACCCGAGCGGGAAGTGTTTATCAAAGAGCTGGAGGCTGTTATTCCGTATTATCGCTTCCGTCATGCGGTCAAGCCCGGTATTACCGGCCTGGCCCAGGTCAAATACCCCTATGGGGCATCTATTGAAGATGGTGTATGGAAGCATAAATACGATATCTTTTATATCAAGCATCAAAGTCTGCTGTTGGATATCAAGGTCCTGCTACTGACTGTCAAGACTGTGCTGTTTGGCATGGGGCGGTAACGTCCGCATTTCGACTAGTGGTGACCGCACACCGCTCGTGAATCTCTGCTGTTAATCGTAGTTACCAATTTAGAGATTTTCTTCTTCGGTATTCTGGCCGAACAGGCCAGGTTGTCGGAGTGGATGATTATATGGGGCTCTACTTGCTGCTGTTTGCCGTCTATTCGTTCTGTCTGACGTATGCATGGAAGTTGGGACGGTGGGTGAAAGGGGTAAAAGCGCCAGCCTCCGATTCTGCCCGAATCAAAAGAAGTTCATCCTTCCGTAAGCAGTACTCATTTAGGTGTTGACTACGGCGTTGTGACTAAATCCGGAACTTTCAGCGTATCCGGGGATCTGATCATCTGAGTCAACCAACCTGGAACGTCAGATGGGCAAGTCCTTAGTGATCCCCTCATTTTCCTCGAAGATAGCTGCATGTTTAATGAAAATGTGAACATTGGCTCACGCTGAAGAACAACAGACTAAGCTACAACCCGCATTACTGCTGGGTTTCTCAAATTTCTGCCCTCTGTATATTTTCAGGTCAAAATGAAGAGGATATCGCTGGAGGCCGTACCACACTTGATTCATATGAGGGGCTGATTAAGGGGCAAGTCCAAACAGAAGGTCTGCAACTGGAAACAGTACAACCAAGCCTTGGTAAAACGTGGCTCCCTCACCCTCTGGATGGATGAGCAAGCCACCAAGCACTGGCATTGTCAGACACTCACCACGGTCGCCGGGGATGGGGCTTTCACTACAGCGACAGCGCTATTGAGACCGCACTGATGTCAATCAGCATCGAAAAATGATCAGGGTTAGCTTGCTGATTTCATCCTCTGTTTGAAGCGGTAGGAGTTATTTCCTGTCTCGATGATCTCGCAGTGATGGGTGATCCTATCCAACATTGCCGTCGTCATTTTCTCATCCGTAAATAAAAAAGTAATCCCCCAGCTTTGCCGGGGGATATTTACTTAAAAAATTAATATACCTCAAAAAATAAAAGGCCATCAATTGAGTGTAGAAAATAATAAAATAATTCTTAGGAATACACTTTTTATGTATTTAAGAATGTTTTTCAGTCTTTTCGTTTCTCTCTATACTTCACGTGTTGTGTTGCAAGAGTTGGGTGTTGAAAATTTTGGCATCTACAGTGTGGTAGGTGGTGTTGTTGCCATGTTTTCAATTTTAAACGCATCGATGGGTACTGCCACATCACGATTTTTTAATTTTGAGATAGGTCTAAATGGCGATGTGCAGGGAGTTTTTACATCGGCTTTGATTATTCATTTATTCATTGCAGTATTAGTTTTTGTCGCAGGAGTTGGTTTAGGCTATAGCGTGATATTTGAATACTTAAATATTGATGTCACCCGCCAGGTGGCAGCTAAGTGGGTATATGCTCTTTCATTATTAACCGCATGTATTGCAATTCTACAGGTGCCATATTCAGCTTTGATTATTTCATATGAGCATTTCAGGGCTTTTGCTTATTTAGATATATTGGCTGTTTTATTGAAACTTTGCATTGTATTTTGTTTAAGCACCTTCGGTACAGACCGATTAATAACCTATAGCGCTTTAGTTTTTGGTGTGTCATGCGCAATGTTTATTTGTAACTCTTGTTACTCAATGAATAAATTTTGCGTTAGCCATTTCAAGCTAAATATAAATCAATTGCTGATAAGGAAAATGTTAAGTTTTTCAGGTTGGGATCTCTACGGTAATGCCAGCGTATTAGCTCGCTCACAAGGTGTTAATATATTGCTCAATATTTTTTTTGGTCCGTTACTTAATGCTGCCAGCGGGATTGCTATGCAGGTACAGGGGGCTGTTATGTCATTTGCTTCAAGTGCATTATCTGCTGTCAGGCCGCAAATAGTTAAAAGTTATGCGAGTGGTGATTATCAACGCACTACTTTTTTAGTATTGAATGCCGCAAAGTTTACCTATTTCATTCTTTTAATGGTATCATTGCCATTGATATTAGAGATGGATTATGTATTAGCACTATGGCTGGGCAATGTACCTGATTTTGCGGTTTTATTTTGTCAGTACATATTAGTTTTCAATTTTATCGCTAACTTTTCTTCAGTTATCGTTAGTGCCATACATGCAACAGGGAATATTAAACGCCCAAGTTTAATTAATGGAACACTTTATTTTCTTGTAGTTCCAATAGCCTTTTTTGCATATCGGTATAATTTCTCGGCAGAAATAGCATATCAAGTTAATATTATCATGGTTATAATTGGTATGCTATCAAATGCATGGACTCTGAGTATATTACTCCCAAGATTTTCGTTTTTTCAATTCATCAATAAAGTCATATTGCCCTGTGGTGTTTGTACTATCTTAGTTACGATAGTGGCTTGGCTTTGTATGCAGCAATTTGAGCCAAGTTTTTATCGCTTGTGTTTGGTTTCCTTGGCAACTGCATTAACAACTATTATTACCAGTTATTATTTAGCAATAGATAGGGCAGTGCGAGTAACAATAAGTAATTTTATTTTAAATAAGATAAAGCGCTAACAATGAATTCAAATAAAAAAGTCAGTATAATTACGCCTTGTTATAATGGCGATAAATTTATCCATCGGTTATTAGACTCAGTATTGATGCAAGATTACCCATGCATTGAAATGTGTGTGATCGATGACGGTTCGACCGATAACTCAGCTGAAGTTATTAAGTCTTATATTCCACGTTTTTCGGCCAAAGGTTATCAATTAACTTATCTTTATCAAGATAATTCAGGTCAATCAGTTGCGATCAATAAAGGATTGCAATGGATGACGGGTGATTATCTTGTGTGGCCTGATAGTGATGATTTTTACTCTGCGGATACAGCTATTTCTGAGCTAGTACAGGCTCTTGAAACAAGTGATGATGAAACTAGTATAGTGCGTTGTCATTGTCATTTATTGGATGAAAATACATTAAAGAGAGTTGGTGAGTTTGCTGTCATCACACAAAATAATGGTAAAACAGATTTGTTCGAAGATTGCTTGTTTGCAATAAATGGTTTTTGGTTTGGGGCAGGTAATTATATGGCGAAGAGTGCCCACTTGCGTGAGGTGTTGCCTAGTTTAACTATTTATACTGAAAAAAATGCTGGACAAAATTGGCAATTGATGTTGCCGCTATTTTATAATCGAAAATGTTTAACAATTAAAAAATATCTGTACTCTGTTTTGGTTCGAGCCGACTCACACTCTCGTGGTCAATATGCTACCTATGAGCAAGTTATTGCAAAATATGAAACTTATGAAAGAACGGTTATAAACACACTCTTGGCAATTAACATATGTCAAACAAAGCGAAATGAATACCTAAATAAAATTGAAAAGAAATACAAAAAAGTTAAATTTCAAGTCATGATTAGCCATGAAAAGCTAGCTGATGCGAAAAATATTTTTAAATACTTAAGTCAGGAATGCGATTCCTTAGACTTTACTTTGAAAATTAAGTATTATTTATTATACGTCCCTGCGTTGAATAAATTACTTAAGATGATATTCTCTTTAATTAGAAGGTAATTTTGACTTATAATTTTTATGGGGTGTTTTTTTGAAAAGTAAAATCAAAGTTTTAGTAAAGAAAGTAATTGGCGCTGGCGGCGTAGATAAAATTATGTACGTGCGTTATTTTCAACTTCTAATAGCAAATTTTGTTAAAGATTTTAATTTGTATTTAAAGCATTCGACCGTGTTCAATCAGCAGGGCTTGCATAAAATAGAGTGCCAGTTAATTCTTGATTACCATTCAGTTGAAAAAGGTCTGCTATTTAGAAATACAAAGCCAAGATTTGCACAACCACGTATTCAAAACTTGCATCCAAGTCTTGCATTAGGCGTGATTAAAGAGAATGTAAAGCGCTCACAAATTCGTGTGGCCTATCAGGTGATGTGCGAGTATTATGAGCTTCACAAGAAAATGGATATTGATATCAGTGATTATTACACATTGTCTCAGTATCAAGGTTATAAAGAGATATTAGGTGATGCCTACTCTACTCACTTTAAGGGAGCCATAGATTATGCACGTGATGAGTTTTACGCTCCAGTATCAGCCGATTTTAGTAAGTTTTCAAACTCAAGAAAAAGTGTCCGTGAGTATACCGGCGAACTAGTGCCTGCGTCACTCATTGAACAAGCCATAACCTTAGCATTGAACACTCCTTCTGTGTGCAATCGGCAAGCTTGCAAAGTTTATTTGCTTGAAGACAAAGAGAGGATAGACAAGCTGCTAATAATTCAAGGTGGCCTAACAGGTTATACGAAAAATATTAATCAAGTTTTGTTGTTAACTGTTGATCGTAATTACTTCTATACAGTAGGTGAACGCAATCAGTTTTATATCGATGGTGGTATGTTTTTAATGAACATGTTGTATGCCTTACATTATTATAAAATTGCAAATTGCCCTGCCAACTGGGGTAAATTAATTAAAGAAGAAGAGCAGCTCACTGGCGTCGTTGATTTGCCTGAGTCTGAAAAAATTATTTGTGTTATACCAATCGGAATTGCGAAAGATGAATTTAGAGTCACACTATCACAGAGAAGAGAGTTATCTGAAGTATTGATCCGAATTTAAATTTATTTGAATGAGTTAACTAAATGAAAATCGCAATTTTAACCCAGCCGCTTTATAATAACTACGGTGGTTTACTGCAGGCATTTGCTTTGCAACATTTTATGAAGAATCAAGGTCACGATGTGCTGACTGTAGATTTTTCTATTCAGAAAAGATCTCCATTTTCCGAAATTAAGAGTATTGTTGGAAATGTCATTCGGAAATACATTTTGCAGCGCTCTGTAAGCAATGTATTTCCATTGGCAGACGAGCAGAAAAAAATAATCGGCCAGCACACTAATCGTTTTACTTCTGAGCATATTAAAACCACACAAAAAATAAGCTTAGTCAGTGAATTTAAATACATAAAGCAATACAGTTTTGATGCTTATATAGTAGGAAGTGATCAGGTATGGCGACCTGCATACTCACCAGGGATGTCTGCGTTCTTTTTATCTTTTTTAGATAAAAATGATAGCGCGAAGCGTATTGCTTATGCTGCCTCATTTGGGGTTGATAACTGCGATGAGTTTAGTGCTGGTCAATTGGCAGAGTATGCGCCATTATTACAGCGATTCAATGCAGTCGGTGTGCGAGAAGATAGCGCAGTCGAGCTTTGCCAACAGTATTTTGGTACATCGGCACAACATGTGATAGATCCCACCTTATTGTTGGATAAAGACGTCTATCGCCAGTTAGTTGAGCAAGAGAAAATTCCTGCGAGTAATGGTAACATGATGGTGTATGTACTCGACCAGGCACCAGAAAAGCAGCAGATAATTCAGCAAGTGGCTAAGGTGCGTGGCCTGAAGCCTTTTACCGTCATGCCGGAAAGTAACGGTGTTTATCCACCAGTTACTCAATGGCTGCGTGGATTTATGGATGCTGAATACGTCGTTACCGATTCGTTTCATGGTGTTGCTTTTTCGATTATTTTTAATAAGCCTTTTATCGCAATAGGCAACCGAGACCGCGGCTTGGCGCGTTTTACTTCTATCCTAAAACTATTTGAACTTGAATCTAGACTTGTTTTTAGTAAAGGTGATGTGAGTATTAATGTTATTAATGATGTCATTGACTTTGCTAAAATCAATGAAATTAAATCTAAACAACAGATGCTTGCTCATTCATTTATAACTCAAGCACTAAATTAGAAGTAACAATATGCATAATCAAAATGTTGTGCTCCGGTCTACGCCCAAAGTTTCTGTCATTGTACCGGTTTATAATACGGAGCTATATGTTGAGCGAGCAATGGTTAGCTTGATGGAGCAGACTCTAGATGATGTACAATTTATAATTATTGACGACGGTTCAAAAGATCGTTCGCTATCAATAATAAATGATGTAATCTCTCGTTATCCGGTTCGTCAAGAACACGTTATTTTGATCAGCCGTGAGAATAGAGGTGTTGCTGCCACTCGTTCTCAGGGGATGAAGCTTGCTACCGGTGATTATATAATTCACTTGGATAGTGATGATTGGGCTGAGAATGATTGGTTGGAAACGTTGTACAATAAAGCGGTTGCTTCTGATGCTGATGTTATAATATGTGATTTTTTCGTCGAATGCTTAAGTAAAACACTTGTAGCTAATGAACATGTAGGTTCTAGCGGTCAAGATTGCGTCAAAAAATTGTTAGTAGGAGATATATCAAACTCAAGCTGTAATAAATTAGTGAAAGCAGATGTATTTCGTAAACATGAGATAACCTTCCATAGTAAATATGATATGGGAGAGGATTTTTTTGTCACCTTCTTAGTTTTTATTAATGCTAACAAGATTGTTCATATAAATAAACCTCTTTATCATTACAATAGGTTAAATGAAAATTCTTTAACTAAAAGTTATTCTAAAAAAGCATTGGATGATCTGGTTGGTATAGTTGGATTGACTGAGCGTTATCTGAGTAAGATTAATGCTATAGATTTATATGCGAATGAGTTAGATGTTTTTAAGCTTGGTGTGAAATTACAATTCGCATTACATTTTCATAATGAGATAGAAAGGATAAAACTTGCATTTGATTTGTATCCAGATACCAATAATTTGATTTTTGGTTCAAAATTCAGAACATTAAAGTTGGTATATGCAATGAAGCTATGCCATTTATTATTTTTATACAAAAAAGCATACGAATTATGGCGGTGGGTGCGAATTTTTTTTCGGCGATATAAATAATATATGCTTTTTTGGGTTAGTTATAATTCATGTTGAAAATGGTTGATTATTGATGAGCGAAAAATCACCAACAGTTAGCGTTATAATGCCAGTCTATAATGTTGGTTTGTATATACTAGATGCGGTCAACTCAATTCTGAATCAAACATACAAAGATTTGGAGTTAATTATAGTTGATGATTCATCGACGGATGACACTTATAAGGTGTTGATTGACAATTTTTCCAAAAACGAAAAGATAAAAATACTTAAGAATTCAGAAAACAAAAAAATCGTGTACTCATTAAATAAAGCGCTTGGTTATGCAAGTGGTGAGTTTATTGCCAGGATTGATGGGGATGATATTGCTTATCCTGACCGTATAGAAAAACAAATCAACTACCTTCTCCAACATCCCAAGGTGGACTTGGTCGGATGCGATATAGAGACGATAAATGAACGCGGTGTTGTAACTGGCGCATTTAATCGTTTCCCTGAACATTTTGATATATTGAATAGAATGGCTTATTTTTGCCCACCAGTATCCCATATATGGTTGTGTCGAGCTTCTGTTTATAAAAGTCTTAATGGTTATCGCTTTCCTTCTGTCGAGGACTATGATTTTTTGCTAAGGATGATTACTAGCGGATATAAATTTGCAAACATTCCTGGTTATGTAGGTATGAAAATACGTATTAGGGATGGCTCCACATCAACTCTTTTTGGTGTATCACAGCGGCGCGCATTTAACTTTGTTCGCCAGCTATATAATGAAAGGTTGAGGTTTGGTATTGAATGTACAGATAGTGGGGATTTCTCAAGATACATTAATAGCTCAAGAATTGTCAAATTACATTCTTTGTCAAATGCTTTATGTAAGAGAGCCGTGTTAAGCAATAGCTCTATGAAATACATCCTTTTTTTGATGTCTGCAATTGTATCACCGTATCAGGCGCAATATATTTATTGCAGAGTAAGAGCTAAAATTATTATTTGGAGGGCTAGCAGATGAATGTTCTATTAATGGTGCCGTCAAATGATAATGCTGGCCCTGTAAATGTTGTAAAGTATTTGACCAAAGCCTGTGATGGCGGTGATGTTAACTTTACGGTCTTATGTTTAAGGAAGAAATCTGATTTTGCCTTTCCGAACTGTAAAACGGTTTTTATTCCTGATAACATTAGCCCGGTTTTTAAAATTTTCTGGGTTTTAACGTTTTTTAAATTAAATCATTTTAATGTCTGTCACTCACATGGTTTTTTTCCTGATTTATATGGATTTATATGTAAGGTGATTAAGCTTGATTGTTTTAAATTCATTTCAACAGTCCATAACTATCCTGATTTGGATTATTCTATGGAGTATGGCAAGTTGAGTGGTGCTGTCTTATCTAGAATACATTTTTTTATTTTAAAGAGATTGGATCTAGTTATTGGTTGTTCTAGCTCTGTTAGTGAAAACTTACATAGATTTTCTATCGATTCAAAGGTAGTTAGAAATGGTGTATATGTCAATACAATACAAAATTTACAATGCCCACTGAATAATGTTAAGTTAAATGATTATCATTATACAGATAGGCGAATAAATTTGCTTTTCCTTGGTAGGCTTATTAAAAGAAAAAACTTTGCTGATATAGCAAAAGTTTTCATTAATGCTAATGATGAATTTCATAAAAAATTTCAATTGACGGTTTGTGGTGATGGCCCTGAACTTGCGTATTATTCTTCTAAGTTTAAAGATTATCCAAACGTTTCATTTTTGGGACATGTAGATAATCCAAGTGATATTTTATTTGAGTCTGACGTGTTGATTTCAACTTCTATAGCAGAAGGTTTCCCATTAAGCGTATTAGAAGCTATCCAGGTTGGTAAAAAAGCACTGCTAAGTGATATAAAACCTCATTTAGAGTTAAAGGAATATTTAGGTCCAGTTATCCAATGCTATAGATTAAAAGATAGTAATGATTTATATGATAAAATAATGAATGAGGAACAATCTCAGATAATTAAAGATTCAAGAGCTATTTATTTATCATCAGCTACTCGTATGCTTGGTGAGTATGAAGAATACTATCGTGAGGGTGAGTGATTACTTTTGCTTGCAACATACTATTTAGGCTGAATATAAATGATGGCTTAGTTTTTATTTAGGCATAAATACTCTATTATGTTCGCGGATATATATTAACTTGTAGTCAGTTGTTAGAGAGAAATGCGATAATAAACTGGGGTTTTAGGCCGGTATGCTTTATTCTGGAAAAGTTTTTTTTGTTAATCTTAATCCATATAAACATGTCTTGATTGTTGTTCGGTGAAGATGTGCATTATTTATTTGGTGAGTATTACAATGCATTTTGGGGTTTTGATACTGCATTTTAAATTTATCTGAGTTGATAAGTGTCCGTAACATAATGAAAGGCGTTAAAATTGAGAGCTAGCCATATATTAAACTTATTCGTGTTGAGTGTTTTTTTATATACAGCATCAATAATGCTGAGCCCAATTTATTTTGTTTTACCTTTGTGTGTATTCATTTTGGCCATATTTGTTTTAAATAGAGGGGCGATCAAAATGGATGGTAATTTCATTTTTGGTGCCTTTTCGCTTGCTTATGCAGTATTTATTTTCCCTATGGTTGGTGACTACGGCACCTATTTAAATTTCATATTGTCAGGGATTATTATATTGGTGTTGCCATCACTATTGAGTAGCATGACAGCTATTCGATATAGTGTTAACGTCTGGGTGTTGTGGGGTATAATATCTCTTTATGTCGTAGAAGCCACTTATCGTATTTTAAATCCTATTGTTAAGACATCCATGCTTGAAAAACAAGATGAGTCACTGATGTTTTACCAATATAAATACAATAGCATAATGTTTGTGGATTCAAACTTTGTTGCCTTTTCATTAATCTCACTACTGTTTATAGTAGACTCATTTTTTCATAAAGAAAAAGTTAAAAAACTTTTTGTTATTGCTATTGTTATTCTAATTACACTCACGTTTTCTCGGGCTGCATATATTTCACTTGTTGCATATCTCTTTATAAAACATGCTACACGTAGTCAAAAGATATATCTTTTTATTTTGATGTCTATCGTTGCATCCTTTGTTCTACCACTAATACTTTCAGATGGAAGCTATTTAAGTAAGCTAGATATTATCGATAGTTTTTTGATTTATTTTGAACAGGCAGATGTGATTATGCTTTTATTTGGTGCAGGCATTGGCCGCGCTATAGATTTTTTACATATAGGTGCACATAACATTTTTGTTCTTCTGAATGTTGAGTTTGGTTTTATTGCGTTTTTATGGTATTGCGCTTTTGTGGTTTTTAATATTTATAAAAGCAAATATAAAACGATGCCATATTGGATTGCAATTAATTTATGCGGTTTTTCTTTGGGCGCAATATATCCATTTGTCTTTTTAGCTGCATTACTTCCTGCATACCTAAATACTAGGGGAAGTAACGAGCTTGATCTTTGAATTATGTTTTATTGATACTTAAGTTGAGGGCTTTGTGAAATTTAGCTTATTGTTATCTGTATATCGTAATGACTCTCCCTGTCACTTACATCAAGCTTTATTTAGTGTGTGGGATGAGCAGACTGTAAAGCCAGACCAGATTGTATTAGTCAAAGATGGTCCTTTAACACAAGAATTGGATTCTGAAATTGAAAGTTGGTGTAACAAATTGGGATTGGTATTACGTATTGTTACTTTACCAAAAAATATCGGCTTAGGTAAGGCTTTATCACATGGTCTTAGAGAGTGTGCATATGAGTGGGTTGCTAGATTTGATAGTGATGATATCTGTCATCCTTTGCGATTTGAAAAACAAGTAGACTATATAAAGTTGCATCCGTGTGTGGATATTGTCGGCACTTGGATTGCTGAATTTGAAAATGAACATCACAAAACTCATGCCTATAGACGCTTACCAGTAGATCATTTACATATTTCTAATTTTGCTAAAAAACGTAATCCGTTTAATCATATGACCGTCATGTATAAAAAGGATAAGGTTTTTGATGCAGGTAGTTATCAAGATAATTATTTGTACGAGGATTATGCGTTATGGGTGCGAATGATAAACAAGGGAGCTGTCACCGCCAATATACCTGAGGTGCTTGTTTATGCTAGAACTGGCAATGGTATGGAAATTAGGCGTGGTGGTTTCAAATACGCGTGTTCAGAAGTCTCAGCGCAGATGAGCTTTTATAGATCTGGGTTTATAAGTGAATTACAACTTTGTAGAAACCTGCTTTTACGTGTCCCGGTAAGACTATTACCTGGAGATGTCCGCAAGTTTATATACCGTAATTTTTTGAGAAAATAAGTGATTTCCTGGAAAATTTCTCTCAGAATTTTCCGCAATTTCCGCTATCATATGGCGATTTTTCCGTTCAGTTCTTGATGGCAAGCTTAATAAGGTGTGGTAGTGAAAAGGATTCAGCTCATTCCTCTGTTGTCGGCCGTGGCCCTGCTCAGTGCATGCACTGTGGTGCCCGGTACCAATCTTTCCACCAGTGGCAAAATCGAGGTAGCTACAGGCTCCGTTGATGTTGATCAGCTGGCAGACATCTATCCGGTCACCCCCGCGCTGGTCAGCCAATTGCGCAAGGCGCCGGTTGTGGGCAAGGCTAACCTAGAGCTCAATAACCAGATCAGCAGCTATGAGTACCGGATTGGTGTGGGCGATATCCTTAATGTCACTGTGTGGGATCACCCGGAGTTGACCATCCCGGCCGGTTCTTATCGCAGTGCCAGCGAAGCGGGCAACTGGGTGCATGCCGATGGCTCCATCTTCTACCCCTATATTGGCAAGGTGGCCGTGGTGGGCAAAACCGTCGCGGATATTCGTACCGATATTGCCAAGCGTTTGGCCCAGTATATCGAGAGCCCACAGGTAGATGTAAGCATTGCAGCCTTCCGTTCTCAGAAGGTTTATATCTCCGGTGAGGTGACCAAACCGGGCGCCCAGGCCATCACCAATGTACCGATGACCCTGCTCGATGCCTTCAATCTGGCTGGGGGGCTGACGCCGACAGCAGATTGGCATCATGTGGTATTGACCCGTCAGGGCAAAGAGTTCCCGCTCTCCATGCAGGATCTGCTGCAGTATGGGGATCTCTCTCACAATCAGTTGATGCGTGACGGCGATATGCTCTATGTGCCGCGCAACGACGCCCAGAAAGTCTTTGTGATGGGGGAGGTCAACAAGGCATCGACCCTGACCATTGGCCGTGAGGGGATGAGCCTGACCGAAGCACTGAGTACCGCAGAAGGTCTTAATCAGAATGCCGCCAATGCGACAGGTATCTTCGTATTGCGCCCCGCCGCGAAAGCGCAAGAGAAAGCCGCTATTTATCAACTTGACCTGAGTGATGCCACCGCGCTGGTGATGGGCACCGAATTTGCACTGCAACCTTATGACGTGGTCTATGTCACCACGGCGCCGGTAACGCGCTGGAATCGTGTGTTGAGTCAACTGGTGCCTTCAATCACAGGCTTTAACGAGTTGACCGAAGGGATGCTGCGGGTACGCAACTGGTAAGGTGTGAGCCTGCTTAACCTCTACCGGTTAATTTACGTTCAGTCGCTTTCCAACATGAAGAGGATATTTAGAGGAGGTTTGTGTCTCTCTTACCCCGCTTGTTTGTTGCCTTGATTCGGTAATGAACGGGAGGGGGAGAAGATGAGACAATAAGGGGAGTTTTCACTTTCCCCCGATCCGCCTCCCGTTGGGAAGACGTGCGTATTGGGAGCCGGTGGTTGCAGATTACATATAGAAGAGCGACAGCGATATGTTTGAAAAAATTCTTGTGGTGTGTGTGGGCAATATTTGCCGCTCCCCAACCGGTGAACGATTGCTTCGCGAGCGTTTGCCCGGCCGTCAGGTGAGTTCTGCCGGGGTCAATGCTCTGGTTGACAAGCCGGCCGACAAGGTCGCGAGCGAGGTGGCACAGTTGCATGGGCTCTCCCTTGAGGGGCACTCGGCGCGTCAACTGACGCGTGCGCTCTGCCAGGATGCTGATCTGATCCTGGTGATGGAGAAAGGGCATATCTCTGCCGTGACGGCCATTGACCCTGGGGCTCGTGGCAAAACCATGTTGTTTGGCCACTGGCAGGGGGAGAGCGAAGTGCCCGATCCCTATCGTCTGAGCCGGGAAGCTTACGAACATGTTTACCAGCTGTTGGTGCGTAGCGCCGATGGTTGGGTAAAAAAACTGTAACGACACCCACCATCACTGATTATGTGCATGTGGTATCTGACAATAAAAATGGATTGTGTTGAATGACGACTTCTTCTGTTTCGTCCCGGCAGAGCAGTGCTGCGGTGGAGAATGACGAGATCGATTTGGGGCGCCTGTTGGGCTATCTGATCGATGGACGTTGGTGGATTGTAACGATCACCGCGCTATTTATGGTGCTTGGCGTTGCGTATGCACTGCTGGCTACCCCCGTTTTCAAGGCAAACGCCTTGCTGCAGGTAGAGAAAAAAGCCAGCGGTGCTGCACTGCTTGGGGACATGGCCGATGTATTGGGCGGCGAACAACCTGATGCTGCCGCTGAGATTGAGTTGCTGACTTCTCGTATGGTGCTAGGCCGTACGGTACAAGAACTTCATCTCGATACCGTGGTGACGCCCAATTTCTTCCCGCTGGTCGGCCGTGGCATGTCACGACTGATGGGACATCCCTATCCCAAGCTGGCGGTGAGCCGCTTTGAGGTGGTGCCTGAATTGGTGGGAACGCCGCTAACGCTGACTGTCGACGCAGACAAGCACTTTACCCTGGAGGTTGAGGGGCGGGTGCTGGAAGGGCGGGTTGGCGAGCTGCTTGAGAAAGATGATGTCACCTTGCTGTTGTCAGATGTGGCCGCCGATGAGGGGCAGGTCTTCACGCTGGTCAAACAGCCGGTACTGGATGTGATCACTGAGTTGCAGAGTGGTCTTCAGGTCAGTGAGAAGGGCAAAAATACCGGGATCATCTCGCTGGCGCTGGAAGGGGCAGACAAGGGCCGCATTCGCGCTGTGCTCGACAACATCAGCCAGAACTATCTGCAGCAGAATGTGGTGCGCAAGACCGAAGAGGCACAGAAGAGCCTGGACTTCCTGCAAGTTCATTTGCCCCAGGTGAAAGAGGAGCTGAACCGTTCTGAAGAGCTGTTGAATGTTTATCGTCAGGAGAATGAGTCAGTCGATCTGTCGCTGGAAGCTAAAGCTGCACTGGATACCATGGTGGGCCTCGAGAAGCAGCTCAATGAGTTGACCTTCCGGGAAGCGGAGTTGCAGCAACTCTATACCCGCCAGCACCCCGCTTATATCGCCCTGATGGAAAAGCGCCAGACCTTGATGAATACCAAAAATGTGATCAACAAGTCGATCAAGCGTCTGCCAAAAACCCAGCAGGAGATTTTGCGTCTGACCCGTGATGTGCAGGTGGGTCAGGAGATCTTCGTCCAGCTGCTCAACAAGCAGCAGGAGCTCAATATCATGAAGGCGGGCACCATCGGCAATGTGCGGATCATCGATGATGCCGCCGTTGAAACCCGTGCCGTCAAGCCGAAGAAGCCGCTGATCGTGGTACTGGCGACACTGCTGGGTGGCATGTTGTCGGTGGGGTTGATCTTGGTGCGTGCAGCCTTCCACCGTGGTGTGGAAAGCCCGGAACAGTTGGAAGAGATTGGGCTTTCTGTCTATGCCACGATCCCCTATTCCGCTGAGCAGGCCACCATCGAGCAGCAGCAGAAGAAGCGGCGGCAGGCAATGCCCCTCAACGAAGCCTTGCTGGCTGCACGCAATCCGGCCGATCTGGCGATGGAGTCACTGCGTAGTCTGCGAACCAGCCTCCACTTCGCCATGATGGAAGCTAAAAACAATATAGTGATGATCTCCGGCCCGGGCCCGGGTCTTGGCAAAACGTTCGTGTCGACCAACTTTGCTGCTACTTTGGCACTGGGCGGCAAGAAGGTGCTGGTTATCGATGCCGACTTGCGCAAAGGCTATATGCAGAAGGTCATGGGGCAGGAGATGGGCGCCGGTCTGAGTGCCTATCTGGCGGGTCAGACAGAGCTGGCACGCGTTGTGAGCCAGACCGGGTTTGATGGCCTTGATTTTGTCTGTCGTGGCGCCGTGCCACCCAACCCTTCCGAGTTGTTGATGCACCCTCGTTTCAAAGCGCTGCTGGATTGGGCCAGTGAGCACTACGATTTTGTCATCGTTGACTCCCCTCCTATCCTGGCGGTCACGGATGCAGCCATCGTTGGTCAGCATGTGGGTGCATCTTTGCTGGTTGCTCGTTTTGCCAAGACTGCCGTCAAAGAGGTGGAAGTGGCAATTCGCCGCTTCGAGCAAAATGGGGTGGCCATCAAGGGGATCCTGCTCAATGCCATCGAGAAGAAGGCCAGCAGTTATTACGGTAACTACGGGTACTATCAGTACAGTTATGGTGATAAAACGAAGGCCTGATTTTCCCGAGAGCACATCAGGCTTCTTAAGAGACACCAGACGGTAATCGTGGTTTAATTGATGTCTCGTTTGGGTAATACTACTGTGGCTGGGAGAAATTAAGGTCTCAGTGATAAGATTTAAATGTATCAACAAAAAGGAAGATAATATGAAGAAGACTGCGTTTGCTCTGGCTGCTTTGTTGGCCGTTTCTGCTAACGTAATGGCTGCAGAGGAAGCTGTGGCTGTAGAGGGCACTGCGGGTGGCGCTGCGGGTACTGGTGCAGCTGCAGCTGCTGCTGGTGTAACCACCACTGTTGTGGCTGTCGGTGCGGCTGCCGCTCTGGTGACCGCTGTGGCCGTATCTGAATCCAATAGCCGCAACAACAACACCAGCACAACCACTTCGACCAAATAAGTCCAATAAGGCTGCTCGAACCGAGCAGCCTTATCTTTTATTCTCTCTTCATGGATGGTTCTTCGCGCGTGATATCGTACCGTTCTTTTCTGCCGCCACGAGTACTAGCCTGGGCGGGTATGTTGCTTCTGACTGGTTGTAGTACCTCAACGAATCAGACAATAGAAACCCTGGGATATGTCTTTCATAAAGAAAATGAGATTGTGCTGACGTCTACGCAACTCAGACAGCTTCCTTATGCAAGCGCCTATATTAAGGTTGGCGATCTGCCACAAGCTTTGGTTGTATTGGCCTATTCCAGTGGTGATCGCTTGTCATGGATGAGTGCTGATGGGGTTATGTTCGTCACCGAATATGGCCGCTTGGTCAAGACAATAGGCTTACCCAATGATTTACGTTATCTCGGATATCTGGATCAAGATCCCTTAAGGATTGCACGTCTGGATAAACTGCCATCCATGGTGTGGTACAGTGTTGCCGAGTGGTCAAAAAAATATACCAGTGGTTACCCTTTGAGCATGAATTACCGCCGCGTTGGTAATGAGGTGTTAGAGGTGATGGATAAACCTTATACAACAACCATTATTGAAGAATCTGTTACTGCGTCTCCCAGTGAGGTGCAATGGAGCAATTATTTTTGGATTGATGAGGGCTCCGGCCAAGTTCGCAAACTTAAGCAACAATTAGGTCCTTCCCTTCCTGTCATTGAAATGACTTTTCTCAAGCCCTACTCATCATGAAAATTATAAATATATTTCTCATCTCTATTTTAGGAGCTAATCCTGCTTGGGCTGATGCGACCATATCCATATGGTGGAAAGGCCAGCCAATAAAAGACCTTCATTATGCCAAGCAGGTAACGTTAAGCAATGTGCTGAGCGATCCTGCCGTCTTGTCATATGATCCTTATTGGCCGGTCGGACAAATATCAACACCGGCACGTCAGCAAGAAATCGAGCATCAGCGTCAGGTATTATTGGCCGATTTAACCGTATTATCCAAAATGTGGTCTGACATGGGGGAGCCATCGCTGGCATCTTCTACTCTGCAATTGTTGCAGCAATTGCAGCAGCTTGAGTTAACCGGTCGCTTTGATGTGCCTGTAGATCCTGATGTAAATCAAGCGCTTGCCGGTGTTGATGATCCTATATTGAAAGGTCATTATCAGCTGTATCTCGCCCCTCGTCATCCTGAGGTACAGATCGCCGGTTTGGTAAAACAAATCGGTGGTGCTCCTCTCCTGCCTGGAGCTGGATTGCGTGAGTATTGGAAAAGAAAAGATATATTGGAAGGGGGAGATCCTGCCGGAGTATATCTTGTATCTCCCAGTGGAAAATATGATTGGTTTCCTGTTGCTATTTGGAATGAACGACATGTTGAAGCCATGCCGGGGGCAATACTCTTCGTGGGGTTCTCGCCTGACGTACTTCCCAAGCAGTATCAAAACTTGAATGAACGAATTCTGACATTGTTCGCTAACCGGATGCCAAAATGATGTACCCAAGAGTTTCCTTGATTGCCCTGTTGGTATGTCATGCAGCCAACGCCAATGCGGATACCTTTGAGCCACTGGGCCCCTCACAAAGTGATTTTGGGGGTGTTGGTCTGCTGCAAGTGCCTACTGCCAGAATGGCAAAGGAGGGTGAGTTCAGCGCCAACTATTTTGACAATGAACAATATCGTCGTTGGTCTGTTTCTGTACAACCTCTTGAATGGTTTGAAGCAACCCTGCGTTATACTGATGTAAGAACCCAACTATATAGTTCTTCACCTGGTTTTAGTGGTGATCAAACTTACAAAGACAAAGGGATCGATTTCAAGTTCCGCTTAATGCAAGAATCTACTTTGCTACCCACAGTATCACTCGGATTTCGAGACTTGATGGGGACAGGGCTATTTGACAGTGAGTATGTTGTTGCCAGCAAACGTTACGGCCCTTTCGACTTCACTCTAGGAATGGGGTGGGGTAATATGGCCGAAAGTGGTAATATCACCAATCCATTCTGCCGTTGGAAAGACGACTGGTGTGGACGTGATGGCTCTTACTCCAGTGGTGGCGGTAAATTTGAAACAGGGAATATGTTTCATGGAAACTCAGCCCTGTTTGGTGGGGTGGAATACCAAACGCCATGGCAGCCACTGAGACTGAAACTTGAATATGATGGTAACGATTATAGTAATGAGTTCGCTGGAAAGGTAACGCAGTCATCTCCAATCAATGTGGGTGTGGTTTATCGTGTATTCGATTATATGGACACTCATCTTAGCTATCAGAGAGGAAATACTCTGATGTGGGGGGTGACACTGCGGACCAACTTCAATGATTTGCGGCAGAACCATTTGGATGAGCCTCGTCCTGTCTATATGGAAAACCGGGTGCCAGCTGAGGATACTGCCGTCGACTGGACCGTAATGGCGGATCAATTTGACCGAAATGCGGGCTGGAAAGAGTCCACTATTACTCAACATCAAAACACTGTGTCTCTGTCAGGTCAGCAATATAAATACAGAGATCCTCAAGAGACTCTTGAACGTACGGCAGTGATTGCTGCTAATCAATTACCTGCTTCAGTGAAGGAATTGAAAGTAATTGAACGCCAGCGCAATCTTGCACTGCAAGAGACAGTGATTGACCTTGACTCTGTGCGAGAGGCCAATATGCCTCCAATTTTGGGTGATGAGAAGTCTGTCAAAAGCAACAAGCAAGCATCGGAACCACTGGTGGGGGATGTACGTTATCAGTCTGATGCCGAGCGTTTTTCTTATTCATTTGACCCAAGTCTGACCCAGTCTTTTGGTGGACCTGAGTCATTTTACATGTATCAAGTCGGAGTCAATGCCAACAGTGAGCTACGTCTTTCCGATAAGAACTGGCTGCAAGGCACACTGTTTTTCAATGTGGCCAATAACTTTGATGAGTTTAACTACAAGACTCCACCAGCAGATGCGGACAAGTTGCCCCGTGTCAGAACGTGGATCCGAGAGTATGTCGATTCATCCAATATCTTGTTGAATAACCTCCAGCTGACTCATCTGGATCAATTCAGTCAGGATTGGTATAGCCAAGTTTATGGCGGATACCTTGAGATGATGTATGCCGGTGTTGGCGGTGAGTTATTGTACCGGCCTTTCGGGAAGTCATGGGCATTAGGGGTAGACAGCAACTGGGTGAAACAGCGGGACTGGAACAATACCCTCAAGATGGCTGACTACGATGTGGTCACTGGTCATGTGACTGGCTATTGGCAATTACCCTTCTTGGAAGGTGTCACCGCGAAGGTTGCGGTTGGCCGCTACCTAGCTGGGGATGTCGGCGCGACATTCGACTTTTCGAAGCGATTCGACTCAGGCATTGTCATGGGGGCTTATGCGACGCTGACAGATGTGTCTGCAGATGAATATGGTGAAGGTAGCTTTACTAAAGGTATTTATGTGACCATACCTTTCGATCTAATGCTGATTCGTCCGACTACATCCAAGGGCACCATTGGTTGGGTGCCGCTGACAAGGGATGGCGGCCAGATGCTCAATCGTAGTCAATCACTCTATGAGCTGACTGAGCGTTTGCCGCTGTAACAAAGGCTATTGCCCCAATTCGTAAAGATAACAAGCCGTGATAGTGTTCTGCTATCGCGGCTTTTTTTGCTTTGGTGCATGGAAGAGGTTTCATGGTGCGTTTTCCTGATCTGATTCAGAGAACATGTTTTGGGTTATTCGTCTTGTACTGGTTGCTGGGCATGCACTTTTTCATGCACAACCCCGGCGGGGCCGGGCTCTATTTGCCGTTCAATGCCTGGGGCTGGATCTTCGCCAGCCTCGTCATAGGTCTGGGGTTGTGGCAGGTGACGCTGCAACAGCGGCTGGTGTTCTCGCCATTGCAGGCCTGGCTATGGCTCGGTGGATGCTTGCTGTTGCTGCCCATGGCCTATTCAGGTTTCGAATTCAAAGACTATGCCATTCCCCGGCTGCTGGGGTTGTTTGCCGGTCTGCTGTTTCTGTTTTGTCTGTACCAATGGCAACTGGCTCGTCAGGCCCGTGACAAGCTGCTCTATTTGCTGTTGGGGGCTGTGGCCATAGAGGCGCTGCTTGGCTTGGTGCAGTACTACCTGCTGACCCCCGGCAACTGGCTCGGTTATGACACCCGGGTCAACCGCCCCTACGGTATCTTCCAGCAGCCCAATGTGATGGCGACCTTCGTGGCGACCGGGCTTGCGCTGGCCACCTGGCTGGAGCTGCGCGGCAATGCCAATGCCTGGCTACGAGGGCTGCGTTATGGGGTGATCCTGGCGGCCAGTCTGTTGTTGGTGGCGCTGCAATCCCGGGTGGGGCAGCTGGGTGGCCTGCTGGCCCTGCTCCTGCTCGTGCCCGCATTGCATCGTCAGCAACGGCTGGCGCAGGTACTGGGTCTGGTTGCTCTCGGTGTCGGGCTGGGGATCGCCTCCCAATACGGGATCAGCGGCGTCAAACGCGGGCTCGAGGCCTATCAGTCCGGCGGCATGCGTTCCATCTACTGGCCCTACGCCGCCAAGCTGATTGCCCAGTCTCCCTGGGTTGGCTGGGGCTACGGTAGCTTTGAAACCACCTTTCTGCACCACTATATGGCCGACAAGGCGCTGAACCCGGCCATGGTACAGATTGAATACAACCTCGATCACCCCCACAACGAGTTCCTCTACTGGGCGGTGGAAGGGGGATTGGCCCCCATGATCGGCATGGCGCTGATGGGCGGCGCTTTGTTGTGGCGAGTGGCCAAGGCCGGTTGGGTCAAGGGGCCGGCGCTGCTGGCGCTGGTGACCCCCATACTGCTGCACACCCAGACCGAGTATCCGCTCTATCATGCCATCGCCCTCTGGTGGGCCCTGCTGCTGCTGATCCATGTGCTGGATGCGGAGGTGGAGGAGGGGCAGCAGGCCTCGGGCCGTGCCAGCTGGCGCGAATATGTCTATCGCCCCTGGCTGTTGCTGCGCTTCGTGGCCATCACGATTCCTCTGCTGGTCGTGCCCTTCATGCTCACCGCCATTCATACCGCCTGGGTGGTGACCAAGTATGAGCGTGGCGGCTACAAGGAGCCGACCCTGTTGCTCGACATCGTCAATCCCATGGCCTGGTTGACCCGGGTGGAGTTTGATGTGAACTCGGTGCGACTCATGGTGGGCTTGCAGGCCGACAACAAGGCGGAGCTAGAAGCCTATCTCGACTGGGGTCAGGCCTTTGTGCGTCACACGCCCAGATCCAATATCTACGCGAACATGGTGCTCGCACTCGGTGCACTGGGGCGGCAGGAGGAGGCAAGGGCGCTGCGAGCGCAGGCCCTGATGCTCTATCCGGGTGATCCCTTGCTGACCGGCTCGGCTGCCACCTCAGTGGCCACGGCGCTTGAGCGCAAGCCCTCCTCCTGATGTTGGCTGTCGCGGGGCGGCCAGGTTGTGCGATGTTTCATCAACCGCCTCACGGCTTCGCAAAAATGGTTGCCTCTGCTGGACGGCAGAGGCGCCATGGCTAAGATAGTGGCCTCAACGTCTTGTTTTAGAAAGGGAGTATGAAATGGAGTTAGTGCTAGGCCCATTGGAGGCCCGAGTGATCGGTGCTCTGATCGAGAAAGAGATCTGCACGCCGGATCAATACCCCCTCTCCCTCAATGCCCTGGTCAATGCCTGCAACCAGAAGAGCAACCGCGAGCCGGTACTGGATCTCTGTGAGCTGGATATCCGCGCCGTAGTGGATGAACTGATCCGCAAGCGTCTGGTGGTCAACACCGCCGGTTTCAACGCCCGGGTGCCCCGTTACCAGCATCGCTTCTGCAATACCGAGTTCGGCACCCTCAAGTTCAGCGAGCAGGAGCTCGGCATCGTCTGCGAGCTGCTGTTGCGCGGCCCGCAGACACCGGGCGAACTGCGCTCCCGTACCAACCGCCTGTGCAGCTTCGATGATGTCACTCAGGTGGATGCGGCGCTGGCCGCCCTGATTGAGCAGGGGCCCTATGTGGTCAAGTTGCCCCGTGAACCGGGCAAGCGTGAATCCCGCTATGCCCATCTGTTCAGCGGCGAGGTGGATCTGCAGGCGCTGGCCGAGGCATCCCCAGCCAGCAGCTATGCGTCCCCGGCGGCGGACAGGTTGAGCGCGCTGGAGGAAGAGGTCGAAACCCTCAAGTCACAGTTGCAGGCTCTGGAAGCCCGACTGGCGCAGCTGGAAGGCTGACACGTCGGCACGTTTACCCCCAAAGAGGCGCTGCGGCGCCTTTTTTATTGTCATTTCGCCGAGGTTGCCGCCTCTTGCCATCCCTCGGCGCTCAGCCCTGCTCGCTGCGTTCTATGAGCCAGTCGGCTTTTTTTGAGTTATTTCACGGTTAAGGGTCGAGCCGCCGCCGCTTTCCCGTTAAAATTCCGCTTTTGCACCTGCCCGTGAGTCTTGATGTCTGCGTTCACCCTCTCTTCCGATTGTTATGCCCTGCTCAGTGAGCTGCAGTTGCAGCGCACCGCCAGTACCCGCTATTTGCAAGAACAACTGCAAGCACAGCAGCCGCTCGGGCGGGCTTTGATCGACAAGCTGAGCCAGTTGCAGTTGCAGGGGCTGGTGCGGCTGCGCGGGGAGCAGCAGTGGAGTCTGACGGCAGAGGGAACCCTGGCGCTGATCCTGGCGGTGCGCTCGGGAGCCTGCCCCATGCCGAACTGGGCACGGGTGCCCTCGGTGACCGGCCAGGAGATGGCCCAGGCCCTGGTGCGCGAGCTCTGCCTTGGGGAGGCGGGTCAGGTGCCGACCTACTACCTCGCGGCCGATCTGCTGAGCCTGCTCGACGTGCCCGAGGCCCATCGCCTGCTGCCGGGATCCAGTCCGCAATGGCAGCAACTGATGCTGATGCACTTCGCCCTGCAAACCCTGCTCGATGCCGAACCGGGTGAGCAGTGGCCGCTGGCATCGGTCGCCAGCGCCTGTGTCCCCGAGCTGACCCGCCTGAGCGAGGGGTTCGCATCCGAGTGGCAATGGCTCTGTGGCGACCTGGCAGGCGAGGTAACCACTCACTGGCCCGCCTTGCAGCAGTTGGCGGAGCAGGGGGCGGAACAACCTCTTGCCGAGCGGTTGCTCGGTGCCCTCGGGCAGTGGCAGGCGCAGGGTGGTCAGGGTCAGTGGCCGCTGATGTTCGGCGGTCTGCTCTGGCTCGGCTGGCTGCAACAAGCCGACCCCGTGATCGCCAGCGAGCAGCGCAAGAAGTGGCAGCGCAGCCTGGGCAACCAGTTTCCGCTGCTGGCGGATCTGCTGGGGCAGTGGGCCGGCGATCGTCACGGCCAGGCGGTCGGTCTGTTCGATACCCTGCAACTGCCGCTGGAGGAGTTGCACTGGGGTTATCTCTGGCTCGATCTCTGCGCCCTTGCCCGGCATGGTGAGCAGAGCCCCCAGGTTGCCATACTGCACAAGTGGGATCTCTCCCACGTGCTGGAGGCCGACCCCCATCACAGGCTGATGGCCTTCTGTCAGGATCTGCTGCGGCTCCTGCTGGGGCAGGGGGCGCAGCGTGCACCGCTGCAACAGCTGCGCGCCGCCAACGGGGAGGAAGAGACGGACGAACAGGACGGGGAGGACAAGACGCCCGCCTCGGCCAGCTGGCTCAACTGGCTGCAAGGGCTGGGCCGCTCCAGCGGCGTGCGCAAGGCGCAGGAGCGGCTGGTGTGGCTGCTGCATGCCGAAGGGCCCGAGCTGGAGTGCAAGATCCAGAAGCAGAGCACCAAGGGGGAGTGGACCGCCGGTCGCCGGGTCGATCCCGCGCTGCTCTCCACCCAGTATGCCGCCCTGCTCGACGAAGAGGACTGGGCGCTGGTGCGCACCCTGCCCCGGGTCATGGGCCATTTGCCGCGAGAGGCCTGGGCACCGCTGGCCAACCATCCGCGTCTGTTCAATGCCAAGGGACAAAAGCTGCAACTGGCCATCAGTGCGCCCCTGTTGCAGATCGTCACCCTGGAGCAGGGCATGGGCGCGGTACTGAGCCCGGCCGCCGCCGCGCGCGGGGCCCACATACTGCCGCTGGCGCAGGACTTGTGGCAGCTCATCCTCACCCCCCAGGCGCTGCTCGATCGCCTGCCCGCGCTGGAATCCATTCCCCCCTTGTCGGCCGAGGGCTTAAGCGAATTGCAGCGTACCCTGGATGCCATCCCGGGCCTGCCCTGGCACAGCCAGGTGGCCGGCCTGACAGGCAATGCCGAGCTGGCTCCCTGGCCTGGCGTCCCCTCGGTCCAGCTGGATTGGCAGGATGGCCAGCTGGCGGTCAGGCTGGTGACCCGTCAGGGCGAGTTGCCGCCACTGCCCCTTGGCAAGGGGGAGGCCATAGTGCGGCAGGGGATCAAGGATTATCACTACTGGCAGCGGGACCTGGCCGCCGAGAAGGTACAGGCCCAGCAGCTGCGCAATTCGCTGCCCATCGGCCTGCCCGGCAGTGAGTGGCTACTTCAGGGGGAGCAGGCGCTGGCACTGGTCAACGCCCTGCCCGAACTGGTGGATGCCGGCGTAGTCATTCACTGGCACCAGGACAGCGCTCGCCTCAAGAGTCTGGATGAAGCAGCCCTGAGCCTGCGTATCGAGCGGCGCCAAGACTGGTTCCAGGTGGAGGGGGCACTGGCCCTCGATGAGCACCAGATCCTCGACCTGCGCTTGATCCTGCGCCAGATGACGCCGGGCCAGCGCACCGTCCAGCTCGACGAGAAGACCAGCCTGATGCTGAGCGACAAGCTGGTGGAGCGGCTCACCATGCTGGGCGCCATGCTGGATGAAGAGCAACGCATCAACAACAAGCTGGCCTATCCGCTCACCCGCCTGCTCTCCGTCATCACCACTGAGGGGGATGACGCCTGGCACTCCCTGCAACAGGAGTGGCAGCAGGAGGTGGAGTGTCCGACCGAGCTGCTGACCCCGCTGCGGGATTATCAGAAGGACGGGGTGCGCTGGCTGGCGACCCTGGCCCATCATGGCTTCGGCGCCTGTCTGGCTGATGACATGGGTCTGGGCAAGACCCTGCAGGCGCTCATAGTGCTGCGCATGCGCCAGCATCTGGGCCCGGCGCTGGTGGTGGTGCCAAAGTCAGTGGTCACCAACTGGCAGGAAGAGGTGGCGCGCTTCGCCCCCGAACTCGAGGTGGTGGTGTTCGAGAACCCCTCCGAGCGGGAAGGGGTGATCCGCGATGCCAGGGCCGGCCAGGTGATCCTGATCAACTACGGCATGCTCGGCAGCCTGGCGGAGGCGCTCAAGTCTCGCCGCTGGTCCAGCATGGTGCTGGACGAGGCGCAACAGATCAAGAATGCCGGCACCCAGCGTGCCAAGCTGCTGTTCCAGCTTGAGGGCGATTTTCGCCTCGCCCTCTCCGGCACCCCCATCGAGAACCACCTGGGGGAGCTGTGGAGCCTGTTTACCTTTATCAACCCGGGGCTGCTCGGCAGCCTGGGCGAGTTCAAGCGCCGCTTCGGCAAGGCGGTGAAGGATCCCCAGCACATGGCGCTGCTGCGGGCTGTGATCAGCCCCTTCATCCTGCGCCGTCTCAAGCAGCAGGTGTTGACCGAGCTGCCGGACAAGACAGAGATCATTCATCACATCAGCCTCTCCCCCGAGGAGCGCCAGCTGTATGAGGCCACCCGGCGCGAGGTGGTGCAGCAGGTGCAAAGTGCCGATGGCCGCGCCCTGATGCACGTGCTGAGCGGCCTGACCCGGCTGCGCCGGCTCTGCTGCTCCCCCGAGCTGGTGATGCCCGAGTGGTCCCAGACCAGCAGCAAGCTGGACGAGGCGATGGCCCTGCTGGACGAGGCGATCGGCAACGGTCATCGGGTGCTGGTGTTCAGCCAGTTCGTCGATCTGCTGAGCCTGCTGCGTGCGCGCATTGAACAGAAGAAGTGGGATTACTGCTATCTGGATGGCGGCTGCTCCGCCAAGTCCCGCCAGGATTCCATACTGCGCTTCCGGCACGAGCCGGTGCCGCTGTTCCTCATCAGCCTCAAGGCGGGGGGCACGGGCCTCAACCTGACCCAGGCCGATACAGTGCTGCACCTGGATCCCTGGTGGAACCCGGCGGTGGAGGATCAGGCGAGCGATCGGGCCCACCGCATGGGGCAGACCCAGCCGGTGACGGTTTATCGGCTGGTGTGCGAGCAGACGGTGGAGGAGAAGATAGTCGCCCTGCACGACGAGAAGCGGGCGCTGGCCGATGGCCTGCTGAGCGGCCAGTCCGAAGTGCGCGGGCTGGATGTGGAGAGCCTGCGCGCCCTGCTGATGGGCTGATCAGGCGGAGGTTGTGCACAAGGGGGGGATCGCCGGCAGGCGATCCCCCCTTTGTTTATGTTTGTGGCTGTGCAGGAGCTCCTGTCGAAGAGGTGGACTGCTCAGCCAGGCCAGCGGTGGCATCTTGCCGCGCCATCTGCAGAGGCTGGGCAAGGAGAGTCTGCCGGCTTGCAGCTACCCCTGATAGAGGTAGAGGTGCAGCCGCTCTATGATGGGCTCACCGCCAATCTTGCGGTCTCGCCGCGCCTGCCGCAGTTTCGGCGGGTAGTGGCCAAGGTGGGTGACGGCGGGCTGGATGTCCGAGCAGAGCAGCAGGGGCAGGCTCGCCTTGAGCTGCTGCTTGCGGGGTTCCCTGTCCTGCCAGAGCAGGTTGATCATGGGGTGGGTCTTGACCGGTCGCCGGATCCTGAGCTCGGCATCGGCAGGCAGGCGGCGAAGGTCATAGACCTCCTGATCCACCATCTTGCTCCACTCCTCATTGTTGGAGAGCGCCGGTATGTAGCGACGGCTGCGCTCCAGCATCTCCAGCACCTGCTCCCGGCTGAGGCGGTTGATGCTCTGCTTGTCGGCCCAGGTAAAGCCGAGGGAATGCAGCTCTCCTTCCAGCAGGGTCAGCTTGCGGTAGACCTGCAGGGTGATCACCCCGGGCAGGGCCCTGTGCACCAGCTCGAACTTCTCATCCCGCCCACCGGCCTGTTGCACCAGTTCCTTGAAGGCGAGCTTGCGGGTGTTGATCTCTTCGATCAGCGGGCGCAGCTGGCTGGCACTGGCGGCAGAAAAGCGCAGCCAGCCCGGCAGGCGGTGGGTGGCCTTGGTGGAGCAGCCGGGGCGAGCACTGTGATCCCGGTAGGCCGCCAGGGTGGCCGCCAGCGCCTCCTCACCGCCCAGATAGCCCACCTCTATCTGTTCTATGGGCTCGTGCTCCTGCCCCTGGGGCACGGCGGGGAGGGGATAGACGTGGGCCTCCAGCAAGGGGAGCTGCGCCAGTTGTCGGGCCAGGCGGGCCAACGCCTCTTCGAGCGCGTCCATCTGTTGACGCAGGGCGGCAGTCGGGGTAAATGTGTCCATCGGCGTGTCCTGTGGTCGCCCCTGTCACCCCCTCCACAGGGGTTGGCAGAGACGTGGCTAAACTACTGTATAAATAACCATACCAGTATGCCGAAAGCGCGCCAAGCATCTCCTTCGTAGTGCGCCTGGCGAGGGTCAAAAGCGATAGCCATTTGAGTGTGTTTATTTTGTATCTATCTGTTAAATAAGGATCAATAAAAGATCTCTTGATTAACAACTGGATGTAAACCCCAGGTTGCCAGCCTCGCCTTGAGATCCCGTGACTGCATAGCCAAGACAAGAAACTGCATAGTTAGAGGTGCGCCATGCAGGAGAATATGCTGCCGGTCTTTCAGACGGAATAAAATGATTATTTAATAGTTTAAAATCAATCTGTTAGGTTTTACAGATTGACGATATTCACCATTAGTTTTACTAATGTCTTGTATCAAAATTCGTCAATTGAGTCGGTTGTCCCTCCTGACTAAGCTTTGCGCAACAAATTCGCACCCCGCGCAGACATCATCAAGAGGAGCCACATCATGGCCAACATGACTTATACCGAGACCGGTTACCAGCATTCCAGCCAATCGAATCTGGTTGCTCGCGTCAAAATGACAGTGCTGACCTGGCTGGAACGCAGCCGCAGCCGTCGCCAGCTCTCCGAGCTGCCCGAGTACCTGCTCAAGGACATCGGCCTGAACGAATCTGATCGCTATCAAGAGACCACCAAGCCGTTCTGGCGTGGTTGATCAGCCGGGCATGGATGCCTCGTTTTTCTGCTGATCCCGATCTTGCTGTGTCAACCGGCCTGACGCCGGCGCTTGAATGATTGCCCGATACTTTCTCGTCCCTGTCGCTTCATTTCCCCTTCTCGCCGCTCCCTCGTTCACCCCATGCCTGCCGACTTGTCATTAACTGTCGCCGCATTTGTATCCTTACTGTTTGAATTTGTTTAAAAACTGATTTTAAGCCCTCTCGCGTTGCGTATAATCCGCCCATAGCGTTCCTGACAAAAGGGTGAGATGGATGATTCCCCAGCATGACTTTTTGGCCCTGACTCGTCGCCATGAGTGGCAGCTTGAGCCCTTCACATTTGACCTGCCCGGTGGCACCCGGGTGAGTGTGTGGGATACGGGCGTGCTCTGCCTGGAACCCGCGAAAGGGGCCGATGATAGGCCGGGGGGGCGCAAGGACATAGTGCTCTCCTGCGGCATTCACGGCAACGAAACCGCCCCCATCGAGATCTGCAACCAGCTGCTGACCCGGCTGCTCAGCGGTGAGCTCAGCGCCCGTCATCGGGTGCTGTTCCTGTTTGGCAACCCGGCCGCCATGAACCTGGGGTTGCGGGAGGTGGAGGAGAACATGAACCGGCTCTTCTCCGGTGCCCACAGCAAGGGGGAGGGGCTGTGCAACCAGGAGCGCATTCGCGCCATGCGCCTGGAGCAGTATGTGAGCCGCTTCTTTGCCGATCCGGCCCGGCCCCGTTATCACTACGACTTGCACACCGCCATTCGTGGTTCGCGCCATGAGAAGTTTGCTGTCTACCCCTTCCCCCATGAGCGGCCGCACTGCAAGGAGCAGGTGCAGTTCCTCGGTGCCTGCGGGGTGCGCACCATTTTGCTCTCCAGCGGCCCCACCACCACCTTCAGCTATTACAGCTCGCACAGCCACGGTGCCCATGCCTTCACGGTGGAGCTGGGCAAGGTGCGTCCGTTTGGTGAAAACGACATGACCCGCTTCATCGAGACCCGTCAGGCGTTGCAGGAGCTGGTGACCCAGGATGAGGTGGTGCTAGAGCCCTGGCAGGCGGATGACTTCACCATTTTTGCCATCGACCGGGTGATCAACAAGCGTTCGGAGCAGTTTCGCTTCCTGTTTGCCAGCGACGTGGACAATTTCACCGAGTTTCCCCAGGGATTCGTGCTGGCCGAGGATGGGGAGCTGCGCTACACGGTAGAAAAGACGCGGGAGGCTGTGGTCTTCCCGAACGCCAATGTGGCCATAGGTCAGCGCACCGTGCTGCTGGTGGTGCCGACCCGCTTGTGGGAGTGAGCTGAACCCTTTTTGGGCCCTCCGCCAGCGCGCCATGCGGCTGGTGGCGCCCCTTCATCCTCGTGGGATTGATCCCGCAGCAGCCCGAACAGGGAGCCCGAAGCGGCTCCCTTTTTCGTCTCTGCTCAGCCGAAAAGTTCAATGTCTTTCTGAAATTAAAGAAGTTTCTACTGGTCTTACCTGGTTAAATCACATTGCTCTTTAGTTAACATCTTATTTACATTCTAAGGGTCACCTCATGGTGGTGACGTTGACAACGGCAAGGAGCCAGTTATGACCCATGTCGACATCCCTTTCCTTCGTTACCTCGATGAGGAAGGGCGCCCGGTCGCGACACTGCCGACCTGGCTGGACAAGGCGATACTGCACACTTTCTACCGCAACATGGTGATGGTGCGCAGCTATGACAAGAAAGCAATCGCGCTGCAGCGAACCGGCAAACTCGGCACCTTTCCCTCCCATCTGGGAGCAGAGGCGGTCGGGATAGGCGTCGGTCTCGCCATGCAGGAGCAGGATGTCTATGTGCCCTACTACCGGGACATGCCCACCCTCTACGTGCGGGGCGTGCCCATGGAGAAAAACCTGCAATATTGGGGCGGGGATGAACGGGGTTGTGTCTTTTACAAGGCCGATGGCGAGCTGTCGGAGGACCTGCCCATCTGCGTGCCCATCGCCACCCAGATCACCCATGCCGCCGGCATAGCGGCGGCCTTCAAGTTGCGCAACCAGCCTCGCGTCGCCGTGGTCACCATAGGCGACGGCGGTACCTCCAAGGGCGACTTTCTGGAGGGGCTCAACTGTGCCGGAGTCTGGCATCTGCCCATGGTGATGATCATCAACAACAACCAGTGGGCCATCTCTGTGCCGCGCAAGTTGCAGTCGAGTGCGCCCACTCTGGCCCAGAAAGGGATAGGGGCCGGGGTACGCAGCATTCAGGTCGACGGCAACGATGTGGTGGCCGTCTATGATGCCACCCGCATCGCTGTGGAGCGGGCGCGCACCGGCAAGGGCCCGACCCTCATAGAGGCGATCAGCTATCGACTGGGGGATCACACTACGGCCGACGATGCGACCCGTTATCGCGATGCCGCCGAAGTGGAAGCCGCCTGGGCCAGGGAGCCGGTCAAGCGGCTGCGCCAGTTCATGGCCGGGCAGGGCTGGTGGGACGAGCATCAGGAGCAGGCGCTGCTGGCCGAGGCGAGCCGGGAGGTCGATCGCGCCGTGGCTGCCTATGAAGGCACGGCCCCGCAGGCGCCGGAAACCCTGCTCGACTATCAGTTTGCCGAGTTGCCCAAGGATTATCGCGGGCAGCGCCAGCGCATCATCGCCAAGGGCATGCAGCGCCACGCCGGGGAGGAGCACTCATGATCGATGAGATGAGACTGCAGGATGCCGTCAAGCCAGCGTGGCGGGATGACATGACCCGCAAGGGGAATGGGGTGATTGATGACGCCGCGTCGGGGAGGCTGCATGAGTGAAATGACACTGCTCGAAGCGATCAATCTGGCGCTGCATCACGAGATGGAGCACGACCCCGATGTGGTGGTGCTCGGTGAGGACGTGGGGGTCAACGGCGGGGTGTTTCGCGCCACCGTCGGCCTGCGCGACAAGTTTGGTTTCAAGCGGGTGATCGACACACCGCTGGCCGAGGGACTGATAGCAGGGGTGGCGGTCGGCATGGCGACCCAGGGGCTCAAGCCGGTGGCCGAGTTCCAGTTTCAGGGCTTCATCTTCCCCGGCATGGAGCAGATCATCTGCCAGGCGGCGCGGATGCGTAACCGCACCCGTGGCCGTCTCTCCTGTCCCATCGTTTACCGCTCTCCCTATGGCGCCGGCATCCACTCGCCGGAGCACCACAGCGAGAGCGTCGAGGCCCTGTTTGCCCATATTCCGGGCCTGCGGGTGGTGATCCCCTCCAGTCCGAGACGGGCCTATGGCTTGCTGCTCTCGGCCATTCGCGACCCGGATCCCGTGATGTTCTTCGAGCCTGATCGCATCTATCGCTCGATGAAGTCGGACGTGGTGGATGACGGTGTCGGCCTGCCGCTGGACGTCTGCTTCACCCTGCGGCCGGGACGGGACATCACCATGGTCGCCTGGGGGGCCTGCATCCAGGAGGTGATGCGAGCGGCGAGTCTGCTGGCGGAGCAGGATATCCAGTGTGAAGTGCTGGATCTTGCCACCATCAAGCCGCTGGACATGGAGAGCATTCTGGCCTCGGTGCGCAAGACGGGCCGTCTGCTGGTGGTACACGAGGCGTGCGGCAGCTTCGGGGTGGGCGCCGAGATAGTGGCGCGGGTCACCGAGGAGGCGTTGACCTCCCTCAAGGCGCCGCCAAAGCGCCTCACCGGGGTGGATGCCGCCGTGCCCTACTACCGCAACGAAGAGTATTACCTCATCACCGAGCAGGATATCGCGGACGCAGCGCATCAGCTGATGGAGAAGTGGCTATGAAATTTTTCAAGTTACCGGATCTGGGCGAAGGCTTGGCCGAGGCCGAGATAGTCGAATGGAAGGTGAACGCCGGCGATACGGTGAGTGTCGATCAGGTGTTGTTGTCGGTAGAAACCGCCAAGGCTCTGGTGGATGTGCCCTCGCCGGTGGCGGGGGTGATCGCCAGGTTGTGCGGGCAGGAGGGCGACATACTCCATATAGGCGCGCCGCTGGTGGAGTTCGAAGGGGGCGAGGATGACGGCACAGTAGTGGGCAAGGTCAGTGCCCATCAACAGCATATCGAGGATCACTTCGTGGTGGGTGCCATAGCCCCGGGGGGCAGCCTGGTACAGGCCATGCCTGCCGTGCGTCTGCTGGCGCAAAAATTGGGGCTGGACATAGACCGGATCAAGGGCAGTGGCAGCGCCGGCATGGTGACAGAGCAGGATGTGCAGGCGGCATTCGAGGCTCAGCAAAGCAGCGGCAACGAATTCCTCAAGGGTTCGCGCCGGGCCATGGCCAAGGCGATGGAGCTCTCCCATCAGACTGTGGTGCCGGTCAGCATCACCGACGAGGTGGATCTGCGTCACTGGCGGCCGGATGAGGATGTGACGGTACGCCTCATCAAGGCCATCGGCGTCGCCTGTCGTGCCGAGCCCTCCATGAACGCCTGGTTTGACGGCGATACGCTCTCAAGGCGGCTGTTCAGCGAGGTCAACGTCGCCATTGCGGTGGATTCCCGGCATGGGCTCTATGTGCCCGTGATGGAGAACGTGGCTGAGCGGGAGGGGGCGGACATCCGGCAGGGGCTGGATCGCATGATCGCCGATGTGAAGGCGCGCGCCGTGCCGCGGGAAATGCTGCAGGGGGCGACCATCACCCTCACCAACTTCGGTGCCATCGCCGGCCGCTATGCCAGTCCCATAGTGACGCCACCTCAGGTGGCCATCATAGGCGCCGGCAAGTTGTTCGAGAAGGTGGTGTTCATCCACGGAGAGGCTCGTCCGGTCAGGGCACTGCCATTGTCGATGACGTTTGACCACAGAGCCTGCACCGGTGGCGAGGCTGCACGCTTCCTCAAGGTACTGGTTCAGGCACTGGAAGCACCCGCGCTATAAACCCTTGTGCCCTGCCGTCGGCAGGGCACAAATTTGTTTGCGTAATCCCCAAAGCCACGTATAATCTAAACCAGCTTGAAAGGGCGAAAGTTATGTCAATGAATATGATGTTTTACATCTTTTCCTGTTGTTCATAAGTTAATCCCGTTTTTGAGCTTTATCCGCTGAAAAGCATAAGTAATTATTTTGAATACAGGTTATAGATATGTCTAACATGATCACCGGTACCGTTAAGTTTTTCAACGAAACCAAAGGTTTTGGCTTCATCCAGCAAGAAAACGGCCCGGACGTTTTCGTTCACTTCAGCGCTATCAGCGGTAACGGTTTCCGTACCCTGGCTGAAGGTCAGCGCGTACAGTTCTCCGTGACCCAAGGTCAGAAAGGCCCGCAGGCTGAGAACGTAACAGCTCTGTAATTCTTACAGAATTTAAGAAAGCCGTGGTACCTCTGGTTCCACGGCTTTTTGTTTATGGGTGTTTTTTAGACTTGTATCGACTTCACTTTCGCCGCTGTATCTCACCATGATTCCATCACTTCTGCTGGCCGCCAGCCTGCTCACTTCCGTCGACACCCAGGCACAGAATGCTTTTGCCACCGAAGCGAAAACCGTGTGTCAGCAGTTTGTATACGTTCGCTTGGGAAGCACAATTGTGCCCGATGAGCTCAAGGCGCAGCCTTTGCCGAAACGGGAAGGCGAATGGATGGTCGATGGCAAAGTAAAAGGACCCGAAGGTCCTTTGCTGTTTGCCTGTTTGCTGCGGCAGGGCTCGCGCTGGGAGTTGCTCAACTTTTCACTCTGGGCCCCGCAGGCGATCAAAGCGGTTTGAGTGCGACTATCAGATGCTGCAGATGCTCAACCATGGTCATGCCAAAAGGAGTCAGGTAGCCGCCATCTTCTGCGCTGATGAGACCTTGCTGATGCAGGCGTACTGCTGCCTGGCACAGCTCGTCGGACATGTCACTGCGCAACTTGATCCCCAGGCTCATGTTGGCCGGATCAAAGCATGCCAGTATTTTCAAGTCGTTTACAAAGTCGTTAGAAATCTGGTCGATCCCAATCATGAATGCACTCCTTACGCTAAAGATGTATGCAAACTAGCATTCCCGGATCCACTTTAGTGGGCGCTGGTTCAAACTATTGGGCTTTCTCTGGCGCCACCCTGCCTGAACGCTGTTTTTTTGGGCATTGCCTTCCGATTTGAGCCGTGAAAATGTGAGTCCGCTCGCTAGCCTTCAAACATGATAGGATAGGGCCCTCCTTTGTCTTTCTGGCCGAGCACAGCATATCGGCCTTCCAGTTCAAGGCGCCCCTCATGGTAAAGATCACGCTAGTATCACTGCTCCACTCTCTTGGCCCCCGTTTCCCTGTTTATCCCACCTCCCTGTTGCTGCCGCTGCTCGACCAGCATCATGGCGATGTCTGGCTGCCCGCGATCAAGGGCGCTGATGTGGCTGCCTTGCGTCAGCATGGCAAGGGGGCGGCTGCGCAAACCCTGGCGCCGTTGACGGCGGGCTGGTGTGACTTTGCCGCCAGCGATGTCGGGGCGACCCCCGAGCTGGATGCCCTTGCCAACTATGACACCGAGATGATGGACAACCTGCTGATGTACTGGCATGGCCCGGCCAAGATAAACAGCCCGATCACCGATAACCTGTTCGAGCTGCGCCGCGAGGTGGTGGACGAGGCCCATGGCAGCAAACTGGCCAGCGCTTGGGAGCAGCAACAGCAGTTGCGGTTCGAGCAGATCATGCAGGGCGTGCAGGCGGGACGGGATCAACTCTGCTTCGTCGAGGTGGAATCTGCCTACTGGTTGCGCCAGCGTTGCTGCGAGACGGTGGAGATCACCCTGGTGACGCCTGAACTGGGTTGATATCGGCGAAAAATAGGTGACCGATCTCTCATACTGGACAAGCCGCCAGCAAGATGTGAACATGGCGCCCTTTATTGAAAGAGAGACTTGGCCAATGAGCTATGAATTGAGCGAAACCGAGCGCAATGCTGCGCTGCAACTGAACGCCGACTACCGCTACGAGCACTTCATCAGCAAGCTGGTCGAGCACGAAGAGCTGTTCGTCCTGACCGACGAGCACGGCGTCATGATGCTGACCACAGACGATGAAGATTGCATTCCGGTATGGCCGCACCCCGAGTACGCCCAGGCGTGGGCCGAGGGTGAGTGGGCCGAGTGCAAGCCGCAGTCCATCACCCTCAAGGTGTGGCTGGAGCGCTGGGTCGACGGCATGGAGCAGGACGAGCTGTGTGTTGCCGTGTTCCCGACGCCGGATCAGGAAGGCATAGTGCTGGAACCGGCCGACGTGGCCGACGCCATTGCCGAGAAGCAGGCCAAGCGCGCCTGATCGCTCCTGAGCTTCCTTTGCGACCCTGGTTGCAATAAAAAGACCCCGCCAACGTGCGGGGTCTTTTGTTTTCGGCCCCGATGGGCTGTGTCCTTTTGGGGACTAGGCCATGACAGGGCGAGCCGCCTCAGCGCTGCTGGTAGCTTGTGTCTGTCAGGGTGACGGCGGGGAAGGTCTTGCCGCTCTCGATGGCCGCCCTGGTTTCCGCCTTCGCCTGCTCGTCAATCCAGAACAGGCCGCCATAGCTGTAGCCGCTATTTCCGCCATCGAGCGGCCAGTAGAGCAGCTCGCTCTTGGGGGTTGCCGGCACCTTGGGCAGTTTTATCCAGCGCCAGGCCCCTTCCCGGGTATAGGGCACCTGATAGGCGGGCACGAAGCTGGCCAGCTCATGGAGCCGCTGCTGGATCTGCCGCGACAGGGCCGCCTTTTTGGCAAAATCGAACTCCTTGTCGTAATGCTCCACCAGTGCCGTGATGGCCTCGTCATCTATGTTCATGATGTTGTTGGTCTGGGGCTTGTTGGCATTGACCTTGTGAAAATGCTCCCAATAGGCGGGATAGCGGCCGGAGCTCCAGCCCATCCAGGCACTCTGGTGCTTCTTCTCCAGCATGGATTTGAAGCCGGCCGAGGTATCCATCAGGTTGAGCTCGAGATTGAGCCCCGCCTTCTTGGCCTCTTCTCGCAGCAGGGTGAGGCGTTGGGCATGCTCCGCCGTGGTGTAGGTGATGCTCAGGGTCAGCGGCTGCCCCCGCTCGTTTTGCAGGGTGCCGTCCGGTCCAGCGTTGGTGAAACCGGCCTTGGCGAAGTAGTTGCGCGCAAGCTGGGGATCGAACGGGCGAGCCTTGAGCTCAGTGTTGGTGAAGGCGCCCTGGCCAGATCCATAGCTGTTGAGGCGCTGGTAATCCCCTCGCAACAGGGTGGCGAGCATCTTGTCGAGGTTGAGGGCATGCTGGATGCCGAGCCGCACATTGATATCCTTCAGCAGCGGGTCGGCTGTGTTGAGATAGAGTCCCATGGGGGATTGGGGGGTCTGGTTGTAGAACCAGCGCCGCTCGATATAACCCTTCTCGAACTCGGCGGTTTTGGTCTTGTCGTGCCACCAGTTGGGCATGACCAGCGGGAAGGTATCCAGCTCGCCGCGCAAGAAATGCTGCCAGGCGATGTTCTGATCCCGCAGTACCTTGATTTCTATCTTGTCCGGATTGAAGCGGTGCTGGAGGTAGCGTTCATCGTTGCCCCACCAATCCTGGATCCGCACTAAGCTGACCGACTTGCCCTTCTTCACCTCGCCGAGCTGATAGGGGCCCGTGACCGGCAATATCTTCCAGTTGTATTCCTTGACCCAGTTGGCGGTGAGCTTGATGGCGTGGCTCGGCTCAGGGCTGAACGGCAAGGACTCCAGCAGATCCTGGCGGCTCTTCTCGCTGCCGCTGGTGATGGCCAGGGTGCGGTCATCGAAGCGGGTCACGTCGGTTATCTGGGTGCTGTAGTAGTTGTTGTACCAGGGGTCGCTTATCTCCTTGCTGCGCATCATCTTGAGGGTAAACACCCAGTCATCGGCGGTGACGGGCTGGCCATCCGACCAGCGCGCCTTGGGGTTGATGCGAAAGTAGAGCGTCTTGTTGTCGGCACCGAAGGCCCACTCGTTTGCCAGCATGGGCATGGGGTTGCCGGTGACTGGATGGGTGCTCAGCAGCGGCAGGTTGGTCTCCCTGACATAACCGGCAAATCCGCCGTTGGAGTCGGGGCCGAATTTGCGCAGGGTCAGGGGAAAGCTGGTCATAAAGGTGTGGAAGGTGCCGCCCCGTTTGGCGGCCGGATCGGCGTAGACAGGATCCGCGTTGCTGCTCTCCCACTTGAGATCCGCAGGCAGGCTGGCGCTCCAGCCAAGCGGGCTCCAGCACAGGATCAGGGTGATGGCGGCAGTACGAATAAGGGGTGGGACCGGGCTCACCCCGGCTGAGGCTGTCGATGGCATATCCATGCTCTCTCCTGATGGTCTGCTTCCTGCAGGTCACGCTCTGGTGACGCCAGTCCCGATGGGGACTGGCTCATGATGGAAATTTTCCCCAGCCGGGTCAATGGCGGACGAAAAATAACCGGGTGACCATCAAGGTGCCGTCTCTTGCTTGAACCAGCGCAGCCTGCCACCCAGCAGATGGACCACGAAGCCGAGCAGCACCAGGCCGGAACCCAGCCACTGCAAGGGGGTCGGGTGTTCGTCGAGCAGCAGGGCGGCCGCCACCATGCCGACACAGGGCACCAGCAGGGAGAGCGGCGCCACCTGCGCCACCGGATAGCGCATCAGCAGCCGCCCCCACAGGCCGTAACCCAGCCAGGTGGCGACAAAGGAGAGATAGAGCACACACAAGAACCCCTGCCAGCTGAAGTTGAGCAGGCTGCTGGCAATGCGCTCCGGCCCTTCGAACAACCAGGAGAGCGCGAAGAAAGGCAGTATGGGCACCAGACCGCCCCAGGCGATAAGGCTTGGTAATGGTGTTTGATAACGCAGCCCAATCTGGCGGTTGATGACGTTGCCAAGGCCCCAGCAGGCGGCCGCGCACAGCGTCAGCACGAAGCCGATCAGGGTCAGGTTACCCTCGCCATGGGTGGCGATGAGATAGAGGCCGGCCCCCGCCAGCGGCAGCGCCACCCAGTGGTGGGGCTGCCAGCGCTCCCCCAGCCAGAGCATGGCGAACAGCAGGGTGAACACCACCTGGGATTGCAGTACCAGCGAGGCCATGCCCGCCGGCATGCCGAACTTCATGGCGCAAAACAGGAAGGCAAACTGACCCAGGCTGATGGCACCGCCATAGGCCAGCAGCCAGCGCCAGGGCATGGCGGGCCTGGGCACCAGCAAGATGGCGGGAAAGACCACGCCTACGAAGCGCAGTGCCCCCAGCAGCAGCGGGGGTATCCCCTCCAGCCCCCACTTGATCGCCACGAAGTTGAGTCCCCAGCAGAGGATGACCAGGGTGGCGAGACATTTATCCTTGGTTTGCATTCAGCTTCCTTGTCATCAGAGGAATGGCGATCCGCGTTGCACGGGCGGATCGGCAAGGGGACGAGCATACCCTTGAGTGGGTGGCTGGCGTCAAGCCGCCAGGCGGGGCATGGCTTTAGGCTGCGAGCCGCAATGACAGGTTCAGGCGGTGACGCAATGCAGGGTTATGCCGCGGGCCGCGATGGCGGCCCGCATGGGGGCGGGCAGGGCATCGTCGGTGACCAGCACGCCGATCTGGCCCGGCGCGCCAAGCTGGCTTGGGTGGATGGCGCCAAACTTGCTGCTGTCGGTGATGACCACATTGGTCATCCCCTTGGCCAGCACGCTGTTGACCACGTCGGCCCGCATCATGTCGCGGCTGGTAAAGCCCACCTCGGGGTGAAAACCATCGACCCCGATGAAGGCCTTGGAGAAGTGCACCTGCTCGATGCACAGGCGCGTCAGCGGCCCCACCACGCTCTCGCTCTGATGCTGGAACAGGCCGCCGAGCAGCACCACCTGGGCCGGCGTGTCCTTGAGCAGATGGGCGATATAGCTGCTGATGGTGATGATGGTGACCCGTTTGTGCAGGGCGAGGTGGCGGGCCAGCATGGCGTTGGCGCTGCCCCCTTCGATGAAGACAGTCTCGCCGTCTTCCACCAGCTGGGCGGCCCGCTCGGCGAGGCGCTCCTTGAGCAGGTAGTTGATGTTCATCCGGGCATCCGGATCATCGGTCTCCAGCGCCATGGCCGAGCCGTGCACCCGTCTGAGCAGCCCCTGTTTCTCCAGCGCCGTGAGGTCGTTGCGCACAGTCACCTCTGACACCCCCGTGTGGCGGGACAGCTCGGCCACGCTCATCTTGCGAGCCTGATGGACCAGAGTGAGGATCAGTTGGTGGCGTGGATTCATGGTGCGCTCGCATGCAAGGTGGTGGATAGCGGCAAGCCACCCGTGGGGTGGCTTGCCAATCATATGACGTCACAGGCGCCATGGGGAGGGCCCCGTCAGAGACTATGCTCGGTGCGGGCGATGATATCATCTTGCGCATCCGGGGATAAGGCGGTGAAGAAGGCCGAATAGCCCGCCACCCGCACCACCAGGTCCCGGTACTGATCCGGATGGGCCTTGGCCGCCAGCAGTGTCTCCCGCGAGACTATGTTGTACTGCACGTGCCACCCCTTGTGCACCTCGAAGAAGGTGCGCAGCAGGCTCATCAGCTTGGTTTTGTCCCGCTCGTTTTCAAGGCTGGCCGGACTCAGCTTCTGGTTGAGCAGCACGCCACCGAGAATGGCCGCCGTGGGCAGCTTGCCGATGGAGTTGAATACCGCCGTGGGCCCGAGGCGATCCGAGCCCGAGGAGGGACTGGCCCCTTCCGCCAGCGGGGTGCGGGCGTGGCGGCCATCCGGGGTGGCCAGGGTGGCCGCACCAAACGGCACGTTGGCCGAGATGGAGGAGGTGCCTGCATAGTAGGTGCCGCCGATGGGGCCACGGCCGAAGCGGGTGTTGTGCAATCCCTTCAGCTCGTCGATGTAGCTCTGGTAGGCCTGCACCAGCAGCATGTCCACCTCGTCCAGATCGTTGCCATATTTGGGGGCCGCATGGGTGAGGCGCTGGCGCAGCTGCTCTCCTGCCAGTCCTGCAAAGTCCTGCTCCAGCGCGGCAGCCAGCTCGCGCTGATCCACCACGCCCTGCTCGAACACCAATTTTTTAAGGGCTGCCAGGCTGTTGCCCAGGTTGGCTATCCCCACCTGCAGGCCGGAGACCCAGTCATAGACGGCGCCCCCCTCCTTGATGGTCTTGCCGCGCTCGATGCAGTCATCCACCAGCGTGCTGCAGAGGATGTCGTGGGCCTGCGCCTCCAGCACGCTGTCGACCACGCAGTCGATCTCGATGGACTTGCGGGTGAAGTAGCGCACCTGCTCGTCCCAGCGGGCCATCACCTCGTCAAAGTGGCCAAAGGTTCCTTCCCGCAGCGACTGGGATTGGGGCAGGAATACCTTGCCTGTGGTGGCATCGCGGCCGCCATCGAGGGCCGCCAGCAGGATGCGGGCGAAGTTGATGAAACTCATGCCGGTGCAGCGGTAGCCCCACTTACCGGGCACTGCGGTCTCGATGCAGCCGATGGCGGCGTAGTGGTGGGCATCCTCCACGCTCACCCCGAGCTTGATGAACTCCGGGATCACCACCTCGTCGTTGTTGAAGGCGGGCATGCCAAAGCCGCAGCGGATCACCTGAATGCAGGCGTCGAGGAAATCCTCGCTCATTCGTGCGTGGTAGCGCACCGAGAGGTTGGGCTGGGTCGAGCGCAGCTGGCCGCAGGACTCCAGAATCGCGTAGGAGAGGCCGTTGACCGCATCATGGGCTGCGCCATCCTGCCAGTTCTGGCCGCCTATGGTGACGTTCTGGTAGAGGGGGCTGCCGGCGGAGGCCTTGGAGTGGGTGCCTGAGCGGATCTTGTTCACCTCCAGCAACTTGAGCCAGCACCCTTGCAGCAGTTCGATGGCGCGCGGGCGTGACAGGGATCCTGACAGTTCCACCTCGCGGCGATACCAGGGGTAGAGGTATTGATCCATCCGGCCAAACGACACCGAGTGGCCGTTGGATTCGATCTGCAGGATGAGCTGGATGAAGTAGCAGAGCTGCAGCGCCTGCCAGAAAGTTTCGGGGGGCTGGTGGGCTATGTGGGCGCAGTTCAGCGCCATGGTCTCAAGCTCGCTTCGGCGCTCGGGGCCCGGCTCTATCGTGGCCATGTCACGGGCAAGAGTGGCGTAGCGCCCGATGTGATCGCTGACCGCATCCAGGGTGATGGCGACGGCATGCAGGAACTGCTCGCGCTGCAGATCGGCCCAATCGGCCAGATCCAGCCGACTGCGCCGCTCGGCCACCTTGGCCTTGAAGCCATCGAGACCCAGCGTGAGCAACTCGTCGTAGTTGACTGCCAGGTGGGCATCCCCCGAGGTCATGTTGCCCTCGGCCTTGATGATGCCGCTCTCCAGCAGTGCTTTCTGCTCGTCGGTAAAGAGGCCGAAGCAGCGATCCTGCACCGTCTGGCCGCGCCAGAAGGGGGTGAGGGCGTGGATGATCTCCTTGTCGGTTTCGCTCACCGCAAAACCGGCGCCGGGTCTGTCTGCCAGCTCGTCGATCTCCTTCTCAATCCAGCTCACAGTGTATTCGGGGAAGAGCGGCGCCGCCCGCACCTGACTGGCCTGATTGCCGACGATAAGCTCCTCGTGCTTGATCCAGATGGTGCGTTCCTTGAGGTGATGAGCCAGCGCCAGGGCGCGGCGCACCGGCAGCGGCCGGGCGAGATGAGCTTGATAGGCTTGCGTGTAGTGGCGGGCACGCTCGGTGCAGACCGGCGGCTGAACGATGTGGATCAGGCTCTCTTTGTGGGCGCGGATCCGCGGGCTGAGGCTATTGAGGTCGAGCTGGGTCATGATCTTATCCTCGGGTCACAGGGGTCAGTCCCTGACGTTGGGCGTATGCGTGGGCAAAGCTGAGTAAATCGGGGTCGTCGAGTGGTGTCTCCGGCGCCAGATAGGGCAGATCCAGCAGGGCGTACTTGCCCATCCCCAGAGTGTGGTAGGGGAGGAAGTGGATCTCCTGCACAGTGCCGAGGCTGGCGGCCGTGTCTGTGATGGCTTCGATGGATTCGCGGTCGGCATTGAAGCCGGGAATGAGCGGCACCCGGATCTGCATGGGCACGCCGTATTCGGCGAGGCGTTTGAGGTTCGCGATGGGCAGCTCCACCTTGCCGCGAGTCCAGTTAAAGAAACGTTCTTTATCCACGTGTTTGAGATCCGCCAGCACCAGATCCAGTGAGGGGAGGCTTGGCTCAATTTGGTGCCAGGGTACATGCAGGCAGCTCTCGACCGCAGTGTGCAGCCCTTGTGCCTTGCAACGGGCCAGCAGGGCGGCGGCAAAGTCGGGCTGCATAAAAGGCTCGCCGCCGGAGAGGGTGACGCCACCGCCGCTGCGCTCGAAGAAGGGACGATCCCGCAGTATGGTGTCCATCAGGGTGTCCAGCGTTTCATCCCGGCCGCACACCTGCAGCGCTTCGCTGGGGCAGAGGCCGCGCAGCCGTTCCATGTCCTCGGCATTGAGGGCTGAACGGGTGAGCTGGATGCCCTCGCTGTCACGCAAGATTGCCGGACAGGTCTGGCTGCAGAGCCGGCATCCCTCGATGCACTGGCGCCGGTCGAGTAGTATGTCCGGCTTGGGAGAGCGGCTTTCCGGGTTTTGACACCACAGACAGGCCAGCGAGCACCCCTTGAGAAACACCAGGGTGCGAATGCCGGGGCCATCGTGAGTTGAATATCGTTGCAGGTCGAAAATCATACCGCCTCCTTTTGTTTTTTCATTCTATTTGCTTTCATTCGAAAGTTGATTTGATTTCGATCAAGCAATTCGCAGATGTTTTGTCGCTAGAATGGCGACATATTGAACATCCCGTTAAGGAGTTAGAGATGGAGCTGTATCTCGATACCGCCGATGTGGCGGCAGTGCGTCGCTGGTCACGGATCCTGCCGTTGGCCGGTGTAACCACCAATCCTTCCATTACTGCCGCCGGTGGGTTGCCGCTCAAGGCGCTGCTGCCCGCCCTGCGTGACGTGCTGGGCCCCAAGGCGCGGCTGTTTGCCCAGGTGATGGCCAAAACCGAAACCGAGATGGTGCGCGAGGCGTTCGCCCTGCGTGAGCTGGACCCGGATCTGGTGATCAAGATCCCGGTATGTGAAGAGGGGCTGGCGGCGATCAAGAGCCTGACCGCCAATGGCGTGCCGACCCTGGGCACGGCTGTCTACACCCCGCTGCAGGGTTGGCTGGCGGCTGTGGCTGGCGCTGAATATGTCGCCCCTTATGTCAACCGGCTGGATGCCCAGGGTGGCGATGGCATAGCCACTGTGCAGGAGCTGCAACAGCTGTTGGCGCTGCATGCACCGAACAGCAAGGTGTTGGCGGCCTCCTTCCGTACCCCGCGTCAGGCGCTTGACTGCCTGCTGGCCGGTTGCCAGTCCATCACACTGCCGCTCGACGTGGCCGAGCAGTTGCTGAAGGTACCCGCGGTGGATGCGGCATTGGCGAAGTTTGATCAGGATTGGCAGCGGGCCTTTGCCTGAGGTCAGCGGCCGGATTGAGGGAGCCTAGAGGAGGGGCGGCGGGCGGACTAAGCTATAAGAGACAACCCGGTGTGACGGGCTGATGTCGATGGCTTACCGGAGGTGCCTCATGAGCGACCATACCCTGCTGCCCCATGGTGAAGATCTGCGCCGCGCCGTGCGCTGGCTCAGCGAGCACCATCAACACGACATCCGGGCCATCGAAGAGGCCTGTATCCGCTTTGACCTGTCACCGCTGGATGAGGAGTTTCTCATCCAGCATTGTGTCGAGCGGTCCCGGGAGGGGGGAACCAACTAGACGAAGTTGGCGAGGCTGATGCCGAACTCCTTGGGATCGACCGTGCTTTCTATGCTCTCCTGCACTCCCGACTTCGCCAGATCCAGCCACTGCACCTCGAGGTAGTGGCGCTGGGTGGCGTGATAGATCACCTTCACCACCGGCTTGAGCGGTTCATGAGGATTGCGCTGCATGACGATGGCCAGCCGCTGGTTGGAGAGTTGAACCAGAGTACCCACCGGATAGACCCCCATGCACTTGATGAACTTGGTCACCAGCCCCCGATCGAAATGGTGGTCGGCCCCCTTGAGCAGGATCCGGAATGCCTGGGTCGGCTGCATTCCCTGTTTGTAGACCCGATCCGCCGTCACGGCGTCGTAGACATCGACAATGCCGCTCATGCGGGTATGGAGGGAGAGCTGATCTCCCTTGAGGTGGCGGGGGTAACCCGTGCCATCGAGCCGCTCGTGGTGATTGGCGGCGACTTCCAGCATGGTGGCCGTGATGCCGGGGGTATGGCTGAGGATGTCGTAACTGTGCACCACGTGCTGGCGCATCACGGTGAACTCTGCATCGGTCAGCTTGCCCGGTTTGTTGAGCACCTCGTCCGGGGTCATGATCTTGCCCACATCGTGCAGCAGGCCCCCCAGCGTCAGCTCCTTGAGCACGCTGCGATCCAGGTCCAGATAGCGGCCGAAGTTGGCCAGCAGTATGGCCACGTTCATGGAGTGCTCCATCAGGTAGGCATCCTTGGCGCGGATCCGGGCCAGGCAGAGCATGGCATCGCCGTGGGTGAACATGGTGTCCACCATCTCTTCGGCCACCGCCGCCAACGGCGTGATGTCGATGGGCTCACCCGCCTTGAGCTGACGGATGAACTTGCCTTGCAGCTCGCGGGCTTCCTGATAGAGGCGGCGGATCTTGAGTTCACGGCCCTCGCCGTTGGCACTGCCTGCCGGGCGTTGGGAAGACGCGGACAAGGCGGCCGGGTCGGGGGAGATGATCTGCTCTATGCCGGCCAGCTTGCTGCGGGCGAGATCCACGCGCACCGTGAGCACACCGCGCCGGACCAGATCATCGATCTGCTGACGGGTGGTCACCAGCCCCATCTGGGCAATCTCCATGCCGCCTGTCTGGCTGATGATGGCGATCACATACATGCCGGCTTGCAGCTGGTTGACGGGAATGACGGGATGAGGAGTGTGCGACTTCATACGGCTTCCTGACTTTATTATTATGCGTAACGTTAGGCCCTCTGCAGGCAGTCTAACACCCGCGCCGGGCTTCGTCATGACGACATGGTCTGCATCGCCACCGCTTAGTGCTGGAGTTGTTGGCCTCGGCCTATATAATGGCGCCCCTTTATTGATGGACTCTGAGGTTGTGCATGCGGCTCGATAAATTTCTTTGCGATTGTTCCGATTTGACCCGGTCCCTGGCGGGCAAGCTGATCCGGCAGGGAGAGGTCACGGTGGACGGCATAGTGGTCAAACAACCCGCTTTTCACATCAACGAGCAGAGCCAGGTCGAATTTGACGGCGTCACGCTGACGCTGGATCAGCGCAATCGCTACTTCATGCTGCACAAACCGGAAGGGTACGTCTGCTCCAACGAAGACCCGGATCACCCGACCGTCTTCTTCCTGATGGACGAGCCCGCCATGGGCAAGCTGCACGTGGTTGGCCGACTGGATCTCGACACCACGGGTCTGGTGCTGGTCACCGACGATGGCAAATGGTCCCACCGCATCACCTCGCCGCGCCATGAGTGTGCCAAGACCTATCACGTCTGGCTGGCCGACCCCGTGCACCAGGATGCCATCTCCTTGTTTGCCGATGGTGTCTTCCTGCGCAACGAATCCGAGAAGACCCGCCCCGCCCAGCTGGAAATTCTGGGTGAGTGTGAGGCCCGCCTCACCATCCATGAAGGCAAGTATCATCAGGTGAAGCGGATGTTTGCCTCCATCGGCAACAAGGTGGTGGGACTGCATCGGGAGCAGATCGGTACACTGGTGCTGGATGACGCGCTGGCACCGGGCGAATACCGCGAGCTGACGGCCGAGGAAATCGCCCAGTTCTAGTCATCCGACCCGGCCATCAAGAGTCGATTACGGCGCCATGGGGTTAATCGAACCCACGGGCAGAACTTGGTCGCAGGCTCGATTGGCTAAGCCTATTCGGACGAGCGTGTCCAACCCCAGCGTTGACGTCGGGCCGTCTTACCCGGCTCCCAGCACCATGGTCGTCCCCAGGGTGGCCAGCAGGGCGCCGGCCCAGGCCGCCAGCGAAGGGCGCTGACCCGAGTGCCACCACAGCAGGGGCAGCAGAATGACAGGGGTGGTGGAGGAGAGGATCGCCACCATGCCGACGTCTCCCTGACGCAAGGCAACCAGGATCAGCGTCATCCCCATGGCCATCGCCAGGAAGCCGTTGATGCCAATCATCCCCAACACCTGACGGTTGATGGGGTTGTGCGGCAGTGACAGCGGCACCCGCAGCGCCCGCAAGGTGCAGTGGGCCAACAGGGCGCTGCCCATGCGGATGCCGGAGGCGCTCACCGCATCCACGCTGCCGCTCATCATTACGGGCTTGGCGATGATGGCGCCCAGGCTCTGGCAGAAGGCGGCCGTCAGACCCAGACCTATGCCGATGGCGAGATGCCCGCGCACCTGTTCCCACTCGTTGTGCTGATTGCCGCCACGCCGGCCGAACAAAATGGCGAGCATGACGCCGGCAAACACCAGCAAGGCCCCCACCAGTCGCCAGCCACCGAGCTGCTCGCCAAACAACCAGAGGCCGAGCAGGGCGGAGAAGAGGGCATGGCAGGAGAACAGCAGGCCGCTGCGCCTGGGGCCCAGCCGGTTCATGCAGGCAAACAGGGCGGTATCGCCGACGAAGATGCCGATAAGGCCCGACAATGCCAGCAGGGGCAGGGCGCTCTCGGTGAGAGATTGCCAGCCGCCGGTGGCGAGGCTGACGGAGCCCAGCATCAGGCTGACCAGAAACATGCGCCAGCGACTGTAGGCAAACGCCCCCAGGTGACGGGCCGGTTTGACGGAGATCAGGGCCGCCACTGCCCACAAACTGGCCGCCGCCAGCGCCAGCCACTCATACCCCATAACAACTCCTGAAAATGTAGCTAAATCGAAAGACGCATCAGGCCGTTACCGGCGACAGCCATTCGCACTTCATAAAAAACTACAGAAAAAAATAGCCCGAAAGACTCCATCTCTTGAGCAAGCCCGATACAATACGGGGCGTCTTCGGGGATAACAAGCGCAGCATCATGCATTCGTATTCAGGCGCGCTGCCGGCCTTCCCCCTTCTTGAAATAAAGTGAATTGAACGAGGTTTATGTCATGGTTTTGTGCCCCGCTTCCCGGCCAGCCCGTCGCTGGCTCTCTCCCTTGCTGCTGGGTCTGTTGATGGCCCCTTCATTGCAGGCCACCACTGTGTCCCAGGAACCCGCGTTGTCGGACCGCCAGACCCTGGTCAAGGGCAACGGCGCCGAGCCGGAATCCCTCGACCCGGCCCAGATCCGCTCCGGTTTTCCGGGCGAGGTCGTGCTGGTGGACTTGTTCGAGGGGCTGGTGAGCGAAGATGGCCAGGGCAAGATAGTGCCGGCCCAGGCCCAGCGCTGGGAGACCAGTGAAGATGGGCTGGTGTGGCGCTTCTTCCTGCGCCCGCAGCTCAAGTGGTCCAACGGCGAGCCGCTCGGCGCGCAGGACTTTGTCTATGCCTGGCGGCGACTGCTGGATCCGGCGCAGGGCTCACCTTCCGCCGGGCTGCTGCTGGCGACCGGCATCAACAATGCCCAGTCCATCTACGCAGGGGCGCTGGATCTCAATACCCTGGGGGTGGAGGCCGAGAGCGAGCAGATCCTGAAAGTGACCCTGGAGCGGCCTGTGCCTTATTTCCTGCAGCTGATAAGCCAGCGTCCCTTCGTGCCGGTCAACGAGAAGGCCATCAACCAGTTTGGCAAGCAGTGGACCCAGCCGGGCAAGCTGGTCAGCAATGGCGCCTACAAGCTGGTGAACTGGGTACCCAACGAGCGCATCGAGGCGGAGCGCAACGTCCAGTATTGGGACGATGCCCATACCCGGATCCAGCGGGTCACCTATCTGCCGCTTGCCTCCCAGCACGCCGAGCGGCTGCGTTACGAGGCGGGGGAGATCCAGCTCACCAACAAGGTGGCGCTGGAGTATTACCAGAAGACCAAGGAGGCGACCCCCGAGCGGATCTGGGGCCTGCCGCTGCTCGGCACCTATCTCTATACCTTCAACCTGCGTCGCCCCGAGCTGCAGGATGTGCGGGTGCGCCAGGCGCTGGCCATGACCATAGACCGACATTTGCTGACCGAGAAGGTCAGCGGCCAGGGCGAACAAGCCGCCTGGTCACTGCTGCCCACCATGCCTGGCTATGAGGCGCTGAGTTCGCCGCTGGCCTTGCAGGATCAGCCGACCCGGCTGGCCAGAGCGAGCGCCCTGCTGGCACAGGCAGGTTACAACAGCGCGCATCCCCTCAAGCTGACACTGACCTACAACACCTCGGAGAATCACAAGAAGCTGGCACTGGCGGTGGCGGCCATGTGGAAGCCGCTGGGAGTGGAGGTAGCGCTCAACAACATGGAGTGGAACGCCTATCAGGTGGCCAAAGACAGCGGGGATTTCATGCTGGCCCGCTCCTTCCTGTTCGGGGATTACGTGGAGCCCTCGTCCATGCTCAACAGCTTCCGTTGCCAGGATCCCCAGAACGAGAGCGGCTACTGCAATCCGGCCTTTGACGGTCTGTTGCAACAGGCCTCGGAGACCCTGGATGGTAACGTCAGGACCGGGCTCTACCGTCAGGCCGAGCAGTTGCTGATGGACGAGATGCCCGCCATTCCCGTCTATCACTACAACCAGATGCGGTTGGTGGATCCCACCCTGCGTGGCCTGCCCGTTCAGAATCTCAAGGGGGCGATCGCCACCAAGGATCTCTATTTCAGCCAGCCGTGAGGAGCGTGTGATGAAGATTGCTATTATTTCGGACCTGCACGGCAGCCTGAGTGCCCTGGAGCAGGTACTTGACCAGCTTGCCGCCTGGCAGCCGGATCACTACCTGTTGCTTGGCGACGTGCTCAACCACGGCCCGCGCAACCCGGTCCCGCCGGGTTATGCCCCTGCCGCCGTGGCCGAGCGGCTCAATCAGCTGGCGCCGCACATCATGGCGGTGCGTGGCAATTGCGACTCGGAAGTGGATCAGATGCTGCTGGATTTTCCCATGATGGCCCCCTACAACCAGTTGCTGGTGGATGGCCGGCGCTGGTTTGTCAGCCATGGTCATCTCTATCGCCCGGAAGCGGTGCCACTGCCGGCAGGCAGTCTGTTCATCAGCGGCCATACCCATATGCCCGTGTTGCAGCGGGAAGGGGAGCTGGTGCTGATGAATCCGGGATCCATCTGTTTTCCACGGGGAGAGCTGGCGGCAACCTATGGCCGCTATGAAGACAGGGTATTGAGCATCCATGCCTGTGCAGATAGCGAGGCCTTGCTGCGTCTGACCTTGTAAGGTGTGACGAAGGCGCGGATCAGGGATGACAGTGAGGAAAAACTGGAAGCGGAAAGAGAAAGAATAGAGAGCTCAGGCCTTGATGCCGAATGAGCGGGTACCGGAGCGGGTATTGCCCTTGGCGTCATAGGTCAAGGAGTTGCGATCGCGCAGCTTGCTGAGGAAGCTTGCCAGGCGGCGGTTGGAGACGATGCTGAGCTCGAGCAGGCGACCATTGAGATCATTTTGTTCCTGGCAGGCATCGAGCTTTTCACGCAGAAGATGCATCTGCTCGGGAAAGGCATTCAGCTGTTGTTGCAGCTCGGGCAACTGGGCCAGGGTCTGATCCAGCACTTCAATATCGGCAAGCAGTTTCTGCTTGCGCTCTGCCAGCTCAGGCAGCGCCAGTGCCTGGTGCTGCCTGAGCAGGTTGAATTCCTCCTCCAGCAAACCTTGCATCTGGGAGAGGTATTCGTCTTGGGTATGCAGCAGCGAAGGTAAATCCATCATCCCAGCAGCTTGTCCAGATTGGATTCAAAGCTGAACATCTTCTTGGCCACAGCCTCGCTGTTGACCTGATATTCACCATTGGCCACGGCTTTCTTCAAGCTCTCGACCCGGCTTTCATTACCGGTAGAGGCTGAGTTGAGGTTTTTCTGCATCTGTTGCAATTGCTGCGCCTCATTGGTCAAGGAGACGGAGTCGGTCTTGACGGTCGCCGCACGGTTGTCGGGGGACGAGGTCGCTGGTTTGGTATTGGCACCCTGGCTGCTACCGGTGTTTTGCAACCGATTGTTCGCTAGGTTGTTGATATTGTTGATACCCATAGTGTTTACCTTCGTCTGCTTTGCTGTTCGCTTACCTGTTTATCGGTGACGGTCGTCAGAACTTTAGAAAAAAGTAACCTAAAACATTCAGAAGGTGACCACCACGGCGCCGACTGCGCTGACTTTTCCCTGCACCGTTTTTCCTGAACGAATATTGACGAGTCTGATCATGTCTCCGAAGCTGCCATCTTGCAAGGCTCGGGCCATGGTTTTGATTTGCATGCTGCTATTTTCTGCACTGAGTGTGACCTGATCGCCTTTGCACACCACGCAGACCTGGGTGAGCCGTATGGGCTGACCCGGTTTGAGCTCCCGCTTGCTGCGCACGCCTATGAGGGGAGCCGGGTCGCTGAGATAGTCACCACGGATCAGCGTCTGATCCTGATAGGCCAGCGTCAGCATGCCTTCGCTGAGAATGTCGCCCTTGGCCACCGGCGCCGAAACGGTCACATAGGGCTTCTGTATGCTGACCCGAACCGGCAGATAGAGATCCCAGGGTTTATCCTCCTCGCATTTGAGGTAGACGGTAGTGTTGCGACGCACCTCCATCCTGGCGGGGAAACTGATGGTGAGATGCTCTTCGCAGCGGGTCAGGGGCAGGCGTTCCTCGATGGAGGCGGCTTGTACCTGTGCCTGGGCATCGAGCGGAATATCGAGCTGGCCGAGCACAAACTCCTGTGCCATTTCTTGCAGATAGCTGGTCACCTCGGATGCCGTGGCGTGAGAAATGCCGCAAAACAGCAGTAAGGTGAGGAAAAGTCTACTAATCATTTTCGCTCGCAGGCCGATAAGTTGTTCACGCATATCACCATATTTAACTATGCTTGCTTCAGAATTCGTTTGTAGTGACATCGATAGTCTGACGCAAGCCAACACGCATGCATGATTAGTGCCAAGCGTTTTTAGGGAGTGTTTATGGCCAGTATTCTGGACTCGGTCAACCAACGTACCCAGCTGGTGGGACAAAACCGGTTGGAGTTATTGTTGTTTCGTCTCAATGGACGTCAAAGATTTGGCATCAACGTATTCAAAGTGCGTGAAGTGTTGCAATGTCCCCCCTTGACCGTCATGCCCAAGCTGAACTCCTGCATTCGCGGGGTTGCCCATATCCGCGGCCAGACCATCTCGGTGATCGATCTCAGCATGGCGATGGGCAAGCGTCCTATCGAGGACCTGACCAAGTGCTTCATCATCATCTCCGAGTACAACCGTTCCATCCAGGGCTTCTTGGTGCATTCGGTCGAGCGCATCATCAACATGAACTGGGAATCCATTCTGCCCCCTCCCAAAGGGGCTGGTCGCATCAACTACATGACGGCGGTCACCGAGGTGGATGGCGAGCTGGTGGAGATCCTGGACGTTGAACGCATCCTCAACGAGATTTCGCCGGTATCGACCGAGGTTAGCAAAGAGCTGGTGGAAGCCAGCGTGGATCACCCGACCCTGGGACGTCCCGTGCTGGTGGCGGATGACTCTTCGGTGGCTCGCAAGCAGGTACAACGGGCCCTCGAGGCTATCGGCGTGCAGTGCGTGCTGGCCAAGGATGGGCGTGAGGCGCTCAACATGTTGCTGGAGATGGCCAAGAATGGCCCCATCAAGGATCAGATTGCCCTGGTGATCTCGGACATCGAGATGCCGGAAATGGACGGTTATACTTTTACCGCCGAGATCCGCAACAATCCCAATCTCAAGGACTTACATGTTATTCTGCACACATCCCTCAGTGGGGTGTTTAATCAGGCCATGGTGCAGAAAGTCGGTGCGAACAATTTCATTGCCAAATTCCAGCCGGATGAATTGGCCAAGGCCGTACAAGGCGCACTCTAATCAAGAAGAACAAACTGCATGAAGACACTTTCGGACGACTTATACAAACAATTCAGCAACTTTCTGGCAGTACAGAGCGGGATCGTGCTGGGTGACAACAAACAGTATCTGGTCAAGAGTCGGCTTTCGCCCTTGATGACTCAGTTTGGTATTGAGAGTCTGTCTGATCTGGTTACGCGAGCGATGAGTGTGCGTGAGCGCGACCTGAAAATGGCAGTGGTTGATGCCATGACCACCAACGAAACCCTGTGGTTTCGGGATACCTATCCATTCCAGTTGCTGACGGACAAGATCTTTCCTGAACTTGGCAAGAGCGGTCGTCCGATCAAGATATGGTCGGCAGCCTCCTCGTCCGGCCAGGAACCCTATTCCATCGCCATGACGGCGCTGGAGCAGCAGGTCAAGAAGCCAGGCACCTTGCCCGGTGGCGTGCAGATCGTGGGCACGGACATTTCCAGCACCATGCTCAACCAGTGCAAGGAAGGGGTGTACGACAGTCTGGCGCTGGCCCGCGGCCTGTCGCCGGAGCGCAAGAAGCTGTTCTTCGAAGCGTATGGCGACAACAAGATGCGGGTGGTGGAGCGTGTCAGAAAATTGACCACTTTCCGGCCACTGAACCTGCTGGAGAGCTACAGCCTGCTCGGCAAGTTCGACATCATCTTCTGCCGCAACGTACTCATCTATTTTGCGCCGGAAGTGAAGTCCAAGATCCTCAACCAGTTCGCAGCCAGTCTCAATCCCGGCGGTTATCTGATGCTGGGGGCTTCCGAGTCACTGGCCGGTCTGACCGACAGGTTCGAAATGGTCCGCTGCAATCCCGGTATCGTCTACAAAGTCAAATAATCCCCGCCTAAATCCCCTTTGGCACACCTCTTGCTAATAATTTATCAAGCAGGAGGTGTGCTATGGCAATTTCATTCGACAAGGCATTTGGTATTCATCAATACGCGCTGAGCGTTCGCTCCAAGCGTGCAGAGGTGTTGTCCAGCAACATTGCCAACGCGGATACCCCGGGTTTCAAAGCCAGGGATATCAACTTCTCACAGGCACTGGAAGAGGCCCAGCATCAGCAGGGGTTCGGTCTGGCGACGACCAGTGAGAAGCACTTTGCCTTGCAGTCGGATGCCCCTGGCCTGACGCAGTACCGCAATCCTCTGCAGCCCGACACCGGTGATGGCAACACGGTAGACGTGCAGCAGGAGCGCAGCGAGTTCTTGCGCAACAGCCTTGAGTACCAGACCTCCCTCGAATTTATGAATAGCAAGATCAGTGGCCTGCTGAAGGCGCTGAAAGGAGAACAGTAATGAGTTTGTTCAAGGTCTTTGACATTGCAGGCTCGGCCATGAGTGCACAGTCTGTTCGACTCAACACGGTGGCCAGCAACATGGCCAACGCCGACAGCGTCAGTTCCAGTGTGGAAAATACTTACCATGCCAGGCGGCCAATCTTTGCCGCTCAGCTGGATCAGGCCATGTCAGACAAGCAGGCATCCGTCGGGGTCGAGGTGAAGGGGATTGTCGAGAGCGAGGCCCCCTTGCTCAAGGAGTACAACCCGGGCCACCCCATGGCTGACAAGGATGGCTTTATTTTCAAGCCCAACGTCAACATGGTGGAAGAGATGGCAGACATGATCAATGCCTCACGCAGTTATCAGACCAATGTGCAGGTTGCCGATTCTGCCAAGAAGATGCTGCAGCAGACGCTTCAGCTTGGCAAGTCCTGATAGGGGTAAGCACAGATGGCAGATACAAGTAGTGTGAACGGCATCAGCCGTACCACATCCCAGACCACTGGCACGACGACGACGCCCAAGAAAGAGCTGGATCAGGCGTCGTTTCTGAAGCTGCTGACTATGCAGCTCTCTTATCAGGATCCGTTCAAGCCGGTAGACAACGCCCAGATGTTGTCCCAGATGACATCGATGTCGACCTCGGAAGGGATCACGAGTCTGTCGACCCAGATGGGCAATCTGAATACCTTGATGACCTCCAGCCAGGCATTGCAGGCTTCCGCTCTGGTGGGGCAGAACGTACTGATCCCCTCCAATACCGGCTATCTGGAAAAAGATGGCAAGATCTCCGGGGTGGCTGCCGTCGGCGACAAGACAATGTCGAACGTGAAAATCACGGTGGAAGATGAAAAAGGGCAGGTTGTCAAGACCTTCTCCCTTGAGGGAGAACATCAGGGTAACGTGGCCTTCAGCTGGGATGGGACCGACAAGGACGGCAAGCCCGTCAAAGAGGGCAAGTACCAGATTAAAGCGACCGGCACAGTAGCCGGCAAATCAGAGAGTATTTCAGCCTTGACCTATGGGCGAGTAGAAAGCGTCACCCTGGGTAATGGCACCTCTCCCACCCTGGTTAAATTGAAAGGACTCGGGGCCATTTCTCTGGGGGATATCCTGGAGATTGCCGGTACCAATTCCAACCAGACCACACCACCAACGACCAAGCCTACAGCATCGATCTAAGGAGCTGGATATGTCATTTAACAATGCCTTGAGCGGTGTCAACGCGGCACAAAAAGATCTGAATGTTACTGCCAACAACATTGCCAACGTCAACTCGATCGGCTTCAAGGAGTCGCGAGCCGAATTTGCCGATGTGTATGCGAACTCGATCTTCGTCAATGCCAAGACGCAAGTCGGTAATGGTGTGGCCACGGGGGCTGTTGCGCAGCAATTCCATCAGGGGGCGCTGCAGTTCACCAACAACTCGCTGGACCTTGCCATTCAGGGCAACGGTTTCTTCGTGACCTCGGACGGCCTGACCAATCTGGATCGCACCTATACCCGGGCCGGGGCCTTCAAGCTCAATGAAAACAGTTACATGGTCAACAACCAGGGCCATTACCTGCAGGGGTATGAAGTCAACGTGGATGGCACGCCGAAGGCGGTGAGCATCAACGCCACCAAGCCTATCCAGATCCCCGACAAGGCCGGTGTGCCGACCAAGACCAGCACAATTGAAGCAAGCTTCAACTTTCCGTCAGATGCCAAGCCCCTTGCGGCCGGGAATGCGGCTGCTGATGCCTCTATCTTCGATCCGAAAAATGACAAGAGTTATTCTGCGTCGACCTCGGTCACCATCTATGACTCGTTGGGCTCACCCCATGTCATTACTCAATATTTCGTCAAGGAGGCTGACCCGGCGAACGTGACCCAGCCTGCGAGCCCGACCGCCTGGCGCATGTACATGTACGAGGGTAACAAACCAATTGATGTGGCCGGTGGTGTCGCTACTACGATGTCAGGGAGTGTTACTGCAGTCCCTCCACTGGCTGCACGCGTCACCTTCGATGCCGATGGCAAGATGATCACGCCGACTACACCTGCCACCATCAAGACCATAGCACTGGGGACACCGGGGGCCGGCCTCATCACCAATGGCGCCGACGGTACCCAGCAGGTGGAGCTCAAGCTCACCAATGTGACCCAGTTCTCCTCCCCGTTTGAGGTGTACAAGCTGACCCAGGATGGTTCCACAGTTGGCCGTCTGACCAAGGTTGAGATAACTCCAGATGGCATCGTCTCCGCCACCTACAGCAACGCCACAACCCTGAAAGTGGCCATGGTCGCCATGGCCAAGTTCGCCAACTCGCAAGGGTTGACCCAAGTGGGGGATACCTCCTGGCGCCAGTCCTTGCTCTCCGGTGATGCCCTGCCGGGTACTCCCAACTCGGGTACTTTCGGTACCATCAAGTCCTCCTCGCTGGAGCAATCCAACGTGGACCTGACCTCCCAGCTGGTGAACCTGATCACGGCGCAGCGTAACTTCCAGGCCAACTCCCGTTCGCTGGAAGTGAACAGCTCGCTGCAGCAGACCATACTGCAGATCCGTTAAGTCATAACATGATGACAAGGGCGCCTCGGCGCCCTTTTTCTCGGCATTTCCCACCTATTTTATCTCCCCCCTTGTATTCCTGAGCCGGTATTGGCACTCAAATTGCAGTTCTCTCTCCAGAGTCATCAGTTTGACGGAGGATCCCATGGATCACCTGCTTTACATCGCCATGTCCGGGGCCAAGGAGAACATGAACAGCCTGGCTGTGCGTGGCAACAACCTGGCCAACGCCAACACCATAGGCTTCAAGTCTGACTTCGAGCAGGCGCGCAGCATGCAGGCGTTCGGCGAAGGGCTGCCATCCCGGGTGTTCGCCATGACGGAGCGGCCGGGTCAGAACCTGCAGCATGGCATGCTGATGACCACGGGTCGGGATCTTGACGTGGCCGTTGACGGTCAGGGCTGGATCGCGGTGCAGGATCCCAAGGGGGGCGAAGCCTATACCCGCATGGGCAACCTGCAGCTGAGCGCGACCGGCAACCTGCAGACCTCTACCGGCCTCAATGTCGTGGACGACGGCGGCCAACCCATAGTGCTGCCGTTGCCGATGGAAAAGATCGAGATCAATCGGGATGGCACCATCAGTGGTCGTCCCGAAGGCGCCGCGGCCAACCTGCCCGAGGATTTTCAGCGTATCAAACTGGTAAAGCCTGCCGCCGATGCGGTGGAGAAGGGGCAGGACGGTTTGTTTCGTCGCAAGGATGGCCAGACCGAGGCCGCCTCGGCCAATGTCGGCCTCATCGCCGGCTCGCTCGAGGGCAGCAACGTCAACGTGGTCGATGAGATGACCAACCTTATCCGGTTGCAACGTCAGTTCGAAACTCAGGTCAAAATAATGAAGACCGCGGAAGAGAACGACGAAGCCCAAACCCAGCTGCTGCGTATCAGCTAATCAAGGAGTTTTAAATGAACCCTGCACTCTGGATCAGCAAGACCGGCTTGGATGCACAGCAGACCAACATCGCGGTCACCTCGAACAACCTGGCGAACGCCAGCACCGTGGGTTTCAAAAAATCACGGGCCATCTTCGAGGATCTGCTTTACCAAAATATCAACCAGCCCGGTGGCCGCTCGTCGGCGGATACCGAGCTCCCGTCCGGCTTGATGCTGGGTGCCGGTGCCAAGGTCGTTGCCACCCAGAAGAACCACAGCCAGGGCAACGTGCAGACCACGGACAACTCGCTGGATCTGATGATCAGCGGCCGCGGCTACTTCGAAATCCAGTTGCCCGATGGCAGCGCCGCCTATACCCGCAACGGTCAGTTCACCCTCAATGATGAAGGGACCATAGTCACCCCGGGCAACGGCTATCCACTGCAACCGGAAATCCAGATCCCCGAAAACGCCCAGAGTGTGACGGTGGGAGAGGATGGTCAGGTATCCGTACAGCTCAAGGGGGACGGGGCATCCCAGGTGGTGGGCCAGATCAACACCTCTGACTTCGTCAATGCCTCCGGCCTGCAACCCATGGGTGAAAACATGTTTGTCGAGACCCAGTCCAGTGGAGCCCCCATTCAGGGAACTGCCGGTGCGGACGGGCTCGGCGTCATCAAGCAGGGCATGCTGGAAACGTCCAACGTCAACGTGACCGAAGAGCTGGTCAACCTGATCCAGGCCCAGCGGGTCTACGAGATGAACTCCAAGGTTCTCTCGGCGGTGGACGGCATGATGTCCTTCCTGATCCAGCGTACCTAAGTGGGTGATGGACACCATGACCTCATTTTTGATCTCGCGCACATCGGTAGGAGGCGCATGATGAAAACCATATGGATGCTGGGGCTGTTGGTGCTGGGGGGCTGTAGCAGCACCCCCAACACGGCCAAGCCAGATGACCCCGAATTCTCCCCTGTGTACGGGGAATCTGAGCCTGTCTCCGTCAGACCGACCGGGGCCATTTTTCAACCGGATCAGGTCAACGGCATCTATTCGGACATCAAGGCGCACAAGGTGGGCGACATCATCACCATAGAGCTGGCTGAGTCGACTTCTGCCTCCAAGAAAGCCAATACCCAGAGCGGCAAGGACAACAAGCTGAGCCTGGATCAGGTCTCCCTGGGCGGTGTGCCGGTCACGGCAGGTCCTTATGATCTGTCGGCGTCGCTGGGCCAGAACAGCGCCTTCAAGGGGCAGGCCAAGGCGGATCAGAGCAACAGCCTGCAGGGCAATATCTCGGTCAGCGTGGCCAAGGTGCTGCCCAACGGCAACCTGATAGTGCGTGGCGAGAAGTGGATCATGCTCAACAATGGCAACGAATATATCCGGATCACCGGCATGATCCGCCCCGAAGATGTGACGTCCGAGAACAGCGTGTCGTCACAGCGGGTCGCCAATGCCCGCATCCATTACGGCGGTACCGGCGATCTGGCCAACAGTCAGGAGCAGGGGTGGCTTACCAGCTTTTTCAATGGCCCCTGGTGGCCGCTCTAGGAGATGTTATGAAGTCACTCCGTCTTGTGACCCTGCTCTGCTGCCTGATGCCCTTGGGAGTGGCCCACGCCTCCCGTATCAAGGACATCAGCTCGGTGGAAGGGGTACGTAACAACCAGCTGATCGGCTACGGTCTGGTCGTCGGTTTGCCCGGTACCGGCGAGAAGAACAACGCCTTCACCGAGCAGACCTTTCGTACCATGCTCAACAACTTCGGCATCAAGGTGCCGGACAACATCAAGCCCAAGATCAAGGACGTGGCGCCTGTGGCCATCCATGCCGATCTTCCCCCCTTCTCCAAGCCGGGCCAGACCATAGACGTGACGGTATCGGCCATCGGCGAGTCCAAGAGCTTGCGCGGCGGTACTCTGCTGCAAAGTTTCCTGAAAGGGCTGGACGGGCGTGTCTATGCGGTGGCGCAGGGCAGCCTGGTGGTAGGCGGTCTGGGCGCAGAGGGGGCCGATGGCTCCAAGGTGGTGGTCAATACGCCGACCGTGGGCCGCATCGCCAACGGCGCGACCGTGGAGCGGGAGGTGCCGAACTCCTTCAGCCAGGGCGATACCATCACCTTCAACCTCAATCGACCCGATTTCACCACGGCCCGCCGGCTGGCGGACGTGGTCAACGATCTGGTGGGCCCCAACACGGCGCAGGCGCTCGATGCGACCTCGGTCAAGGTCTATGCGCCACGGGATCCGGGGCAGCGGGTCTCCTACCTCGCCACCATCGAAAATCTGGAAGTCGACCCGGCCAGCGAGGCCGCCAAGATCATAGTCAACTCCCGTACCGGCACCATAGTCATCGGCAGTCAGGTGCGGCTCAAACCGGCGGCCATCAGCCACGGCGGGCTGACGGTGACCATAGCCGAGAATCAGCAGGTGTCCCAGCCCAACCCGCTCTCGGGCGGTCAGACGGCGGTCACCAACAACTCCACCATCAACGTGCAGCAGGAGCAGGGGCGCATGTTCAAACTTGATACCGGCGCGACCCTGGATGATCTGGTGCGGGCGGTGAATCAGGTCGGGGTGGCACCCGGCGATCTGATGGCGATCCTGGAGGCGTTGCAACAGGCGGGCGCCATCGAAGGTCAGCTGGTCATATTGTAACAAGCGGCAAGGGGTTGCCACGGGCGGCAATGAGGTAAGCAAAATGGCAGAGTTCGACACCAACAGCGGCGTGAATATGGGCATGGTGCAGGATATCCAGAATCTGGATCGCCTGCGCCAGCTGAGCCAGAGCAAAGAGGGCAAGGCCGATGCGCTCATGGCCGCCTCTCGCCAGTTCGAGTCCATCTTCACCCAGACCCTGTTTCAGGGCATGCGTCAGGCCAACCAGGCACTGACCCAGGACAACCCCATGAACAGCAGCTACACCCAGTTCTACGAGGGCATGCTGGATGAACAGCGGGTCGCCGACATGACCAGCAAGGGAGGCATGGGGCTGGCCGAGATGGTGGCCAAGCAGCTCTCACCCGAGACCTTCACTCGTCACGATGGGCGTGTGCTCAAGATGCCGCAACGCACCGAACGGGTCTACAAACCCTACCACCCACCCACCTCTGCCCCTAACGATCTCATCTCCGCCTCAAAAGTTGGCAAAGATTTTGCTGACAAAGAGATGAGTGCCGATGCCCAGCCACTGGCCGTGCCGCATCGCCCCCGTCGCACGGTTCCCCCCATGGGGTCCGCGCAGGGTGTGCAGGCTGCACAGGGAACCAAGGCGCTGGACAAGACGGCGCAAGTGTTTGAAACCCCGGAAGAGTTCGTCAATCGTCTGATGCCGCTTGCCAAGAAGGCGGCGGACAAGCTGGGGTTGAGCCCGGCGGTGCTGGTGGCCCAGGCGGCGCTGGAAAGCGGCTGGGGCAAGCGGGTGATCAAGGACGGGGAAGGGCAGGTGACTCACAACCTGTTCGGCATCAAGGCCGATCCGCGTTGGGAAGGTCCCAAGGCGGTGGTCAGCACCCTGGAATATGAGCAAGGGGTGGCCTCGCGCCAGAAGGCATCGTTTCGCTCTTACGAGTCGTTCGAGGAGAGCTTCAACGACTATGTCGATTTCCTGACCTCGGGCTCCCGTTACAAGGGTGCCCTGGCCAAGGTGGACAACCCGGATCGTTACTTCGAAGCCCTGCAACAGGCCGGATATGCCACGGATCCCCAGTACGCCAGGAAACTGAAACAAGTATTGCGCAGTGATGCCATTGCCCAGTACACCGAAATGGAGCTGTAAGTCATGGCAAGCGATCTGCTTGGAATTGGTACCTCGGGTGTGATGGCCCAGCAGCGACTGCTGCAGACCACCAGTAACAACATAGTGAACGTCAATAGCCAGGGCTATGTGCGTGAACGTACCCTGATCTATACCAATTCCGTCGGTCTGGGCACGGGCGACATGCTGACCGAGCGGGTCATCAATGCCTATGCCCAGGGCGAAGTGCGGCGCGACACCTCCGCCTATTTTGCCTCGGCCACCCACTACGAGCAGCTCTCCAATACCGATACCCTGCTGGGGGATACCAGCAACAGCGTCGGTGCCGCCATTACCTCCTATTTCAAGGCGTTTCACACCGCCAACGAAGCGCCGGCCGACATTGCCGGCCGCAAGACCACCCTGAGCGAGCTCAGCGGCATGGTCAACCGCTTTCATACCCTGTCGGCCCAGCTGGACAAGCAGACCGACACCATCAACACCACCATAGGTGACGAGACCAAGCGGGTGAACGGCCTCATCAACAGCATCAATGATCTGAATCAGGCCATCATCCGAACCCAGGGCTCGCCGGAAGAGAACCTGATGCTGTTCGATCAGCGGGATGAAGCCATCCGCCAGCTCTCCGAGAAGATGGAGATCCGCACTGTGCCCCAGGCCAATGGCAGCATGCTGGTCAACATGAGCACGGGTCACTCCCTGGTACTCAATGGCGGGGTGGCCCAGTTCAGCGTCGTGCCGGGTAATCCTGATTCCCGCGAGTCCGAGCTGCAGCTGATTGCAGGGACCAACAAGACCAGTATTAACGAAAGCACCATGGGTGGCGGTGTGGGGGGCTTGTTCTCCGCCCGCCGCGATCTGGAGCCGGCCAAGCGCGAACTGGGGCAGTTGGCCGCGGCCATGGCCGATGCCATGAACCAGCAGAACCGGCTGGGCATGGATCTGGATAACGAGCTGGGGGGGGATCTCTTTTCCCTCGGCGTCAGCGATGGCCTGCCTTATGACCAGAACACAGGTACGGGTGCCGCCAAGGTCAATTTCGTGCCCGGCAAGGGCAGTGAAGTGACCACCTTCGATTACGAGGTACAGTTCAGCAGCGCCACGGGTTACGAGGTGTTTTCGCTGGACAAGGATGGCAATCGTACCTCGCTGGCGACGGGCACCACGCCCCCGGCCAAGTTCCAGCTCCCGGGCCATGGTATCGAGATTGACCTGTCCGGCACGCCGGCGGCAGGGGATCGCATCCTGCTGCAGCCGACCAAGCGGGCGGCCGCCGGCTTGGGTCAGCTTGCCACCCGCCCCGAGGATCTGGCGCTGGCATCGCCCCTCAAAGCGGACAAGAGCAAGAACAACTTCGGCTCTGCCGAGATCAAGCTCAACGGCATCTTCAACACCAGCACGGGCTCGGGGTTTGGTACCAATACCCTGGATCCGACGGCTCCCCAGGTGGTGAAGGTCGACAACAGCGGCAACTACGAAGTCTATGCGGCGGATGGCACCACTCTGATAGGAGTGGCACCGGCCTCGAGCAAGGGCCAGAACCTGATGTCGGCCATCGTGAATCCCTTCCCGGCCGGGGCCAATGTCTACGCCAATCCGCAGCAGACACCCGGCTACGAGTTCAGTATCACCGGGACCGTGGAGCCCAAAGACAGCTTCACCCTGAGCTACAATCAGGATGGTTTCGCCGATAACGCCAATGGCTTGGCACTGGCCGAGCTGCAGAACAAGGATCTGGTGCGCAAGAGCACCAATACGGGCACCAGCAACGACAAGATGACCTTCAACGAGGCCTATTCCGGCCTGGTGACAGGGGTGGGCAACAACACCAGCCAGGCCAAGACGCTGCTCAAGGCCAACGAGGCCAAGTTGACCCAGAGCACCAGTATTTTCGAGAGCGTCTCCGGGGTGAGTCTCGAGGAAGAGGCGGCCAACCTGATCCGCTACCAGCAGTCTTATGCGGCATCGGCCCAGGTGGTCAGCACGGCCAAGACCATCTTCGACACCCTGTTGTCATCCGTGAGGTAAGTTCATGCGTATCACCACCAACATGGTCTATAACCGGAATATATCTTCCCTGAACAACGCCAATGAAAGACTGAGCACGGCTTATGAACAGCTGCAGAGTGGCGATAAATTCAAGACGTCGGGAGAAGACCCCTCCGGCATGAGCCAGAAGATGGCGCTGACCAAGGAGATAGACCTGTTCAAGCAGTATGGCGTCAATGGCAGCCTGCTTGAGAACAGCTTGGGCCATGAAGAGACAGTGCTGACCGCCCTCAATACCGCGATGACCAGCGCCCAGACCCTGATCCAGAAGGCGAACGACTCGGCGGTGGGGTTCGATGATCGCAAGGCGATCGCCAGCGAGCTGGAAGGCTTGCAAAAGCAGATGTTCGATCTGATGAACAGCAAGAACTCCCAGGGCGAATTCATTTTTGGTGGCAACCAGAGCAAGACCCAGCCCTTCGTCAAGGATGCCAGCGGCAATTACCTCTTCCAGGGGGATACAGGCCAGCGCAATATCCAGGTCTCTCCGACGGTGCAAATCGCGGCCAATGACTCCGGCTTCAATCTGTTTGAAATCGTGCCGACCCGCAGGACCAGCAGTGCGGGCAGCGCCAATATTCAGGTCGGAGTGGCCGATCAGGGCAACTTCGACAGCTTTTATCGCAACAACTATGACCCTGCCCTGGCCAGCAACCAATATACGGTGACCACGGCAGCGGGCGCACCGGATACCTATGAGGTACGGGATGGCGGCGGCACCCTGCTGCAAAGCGGTGACTATGTGGCAGGCAACAAGATCCCCTTCAATGGTCTGGAGCTGACCCTGGATCTGCCCGCAGGGGGCGCCGCGCAAAACTTTGTGCTGGATCCACCCCAGAACAACAACATTCTGGATGGCATGTCCGACTTCATTACGGCGCTGCGGGATCCCAACATCACCCCGGACACCTTTCAGGTGAAGGTGGCGGATGCCACCTCCCACATGAAAAATGCCCGGCTGAATGTCGATCAGGGGCTGGGTGAGATTGGCGGCAGAATGAACAGCCTGGAGCAGGTACTGGGCTCGAACGAGGGGCTGAGTACCCTCAATCAGCAGGCCAGGGCCAAGGTTTCCGAGGCGGACTTGTATGAAGTCATTGCCGCCTTGTCCAAAGAGGATGCGGCCTTGAGCGCCTCCCAGCTCTCCTTCAGCAAAATAAGCAAACTGACCCTGTTTGACTATATTCGCTGATATTTTCCACCCCTGTTCAGCGCATTTCGGGACGCGATGAACAGGGGGGCCATCCGTATCTGGTTTGCCCCGCCCTGATATATCCTCGTTTAAATCCTCTTTTTCTCCAATTGTAACAAGCTGTTGCAGTGGGCCATTTAGCCCTCCCTGTCGGGTTGACTCACACAGCGCATTCGATAATCATTCAGCCCGCACAACAGAGGGTTGTGCTGATTTTTTGTTGCAGCATCTCGTTAGGCGAGGCTCCTGTATAAACAAAGGCCACTGATCTCACGACGTCGAGAGACGCCCAAGCTCAGGACAGTTTTCATCGGATTAAGGTGTAAACCCAAGTGGCTTCCGGCATGCCGGATACGTTATACAGTGCTAAAGCTGGTACGTGGGGATGATGACACGCCGGACGGCGTCATTTCCTGCCTATTACTCGTCAATCAAATTGCTGTTTTCTTTCAGACAGCGACCGGATATCCGATCGCGCTCAGGCTTAGCCTGAAATCACATGAGGTCATTTGTGATGAAGAAAACACAGACTCTACTCAATCGTCATCAACTGCTCGATCTGGCCGCCCTGCAGGGCTGGCTGGAGAATAATCTGGATCCGGTTCAGCGTGCCGATCAACTGCTGACCCTGCGTCCGGAAGAGCTCAACTGCATCTTCGATACCCTGCCCATTGCCGAAGGTGCGGCGCTGCTCAGCTCGTTGTCGGCCGATTGTGCCGGACGTCTGCTGATGCGGCTGCACGCCAGCATAGTCGGCCTGTTGCAAGGGGCCATGCCCCGTCGCGACATGCTGGCCATACTGCGCCGGCTCGGTAGCAGCGATCGCACCATGCTGCTCTCCCGCTTCCCGGAGCCGGTGCAGTCCACCTTCTACTCCCTGCTCGACTGGCCGACCGAATCGGTCGGTGCCAACATGCGCCATGAATTTTTGGCCATCGGCGATCAGGAGACGGTGGGCAGTGCCAAGCAGCTGATCCACGATGCCTGGGACAACGCCCAGTTGTTCCAGCACCTCTATGTGGTCAACACCGAGAATCGCCTGCTCGGCAGCATAGCGCTCAAATCCTTGCTGATAGCGGATCCTCTGCTGCCGGTCAGCGAGCTGATGGACAGGGATACGGTGCGCATCAATGCCCGGGCGGATCAGGAGCTGGCGGCACGCCTGCTGATCGACCGCGACATCTCGACCTTGCCGGTGGAGGAGCAGGGCAAGCTGGTGGGTATCTTCCATGTGGATGATGCCGCCGACATCCTGGAGCTCGAATCCACCGAGGATGCCGAGATGCAGGGCGGTTCCTCGCCGCTCGATACTCCCTATCTGCAGGCGACCCCCTGGCAGTTGTGGCGCAAGCGGATCGGCTGGCTGTTGATCCTGTTCGTGGCCGAAGCCTATACGGGAACTGTGCTGCGGGCGTTCGAGGAGCAGTTGGAAGCCGCCATCGCGCTGGCCTTCTTCATCCCGTTGCTCATAGGTACCGGCGGTAACAGTGGTACCCAGATCACCACCACCATAGTGCGCGCCATGGCGGTTGGTGAAGTGAGCATGCGCAACCTGGGGACTGTCTTGAAGAAGGAGCTCTCCACCGGTCTGCTCATCTCGGCGGCGATTGCAGTGGCAGCCTGGATCCGGGCCTGGAGCCTGGGCGTCGGTCCCGAGATCGGCATGGTTGTGACCTTTACCATCATCGCCATCGTGCTGTGGAGCGCCACTGTGGCATCCATTATTCCCATGGTGCTGCGTCGCTTCCGGATTGACCCGGCCGTGGTGTCTGCCCCCTTCATCGCCACCCTGGTGGACGGTACCGGCCTCATCATCTACTTCGAGATGGCCAAGTTGTTGCTGCCCGAGTTGCAGTAACCCGCACCTGACGCGGATGAGTCAAACAGCAAAAAGGCAGCCTGGGCTGCCTTTTTGCTTGTCTGCCTGCCGAACAGGCGGGATCAGCTGAGCTGAAACAGCAGTGGCCAGCCCTGCTCCTGACAATAACGGTGCTCTTTCTCCAGGTTCTGGATCAGCAGGCGGTTCTCGTCGCACCAATCGATCGGTAGGGTGACCACCAGCTGATCTTCGGCGGCCTGTACCTTCCACTCCGGCAACAGGTTGTCCTGGCGCCTGTGGTGCGCCGCCACGGCGAGGCGCAGGATGCGAATGCAACGCAGCACAGTCTGCTCGTCGTGGTTGGGCAGGGGAGGGAGTTCGGAGAGCTTGAGCCCCTTGCGCTGAAACCGCACCAGGGCCGCCAGCAGGGCCTGATCGTCCTGGTTGAAGCCGGGCAGATCCGTGTTCTGCAAGATGTAAGCGGAGTGGCGATGGATACCGCTGTAGTTGATGGCCAGACCAATCTCGTGCAGTCGCGCCGCCCAGCCGAGGATGGCGCGGTAGGGCTCCTCCGGCATCTCCCAGGGACCGCTCAGCGCATCGAACAGGGTCAACACGCTCTGCTCGACCCGGTTGGCCTGACGCTTGTCGATGCGATAGTGGGTGGAGAGCGCCAGTGCGGTACGCTCGCGAATGTCATGGTGCTGCAAGCGCTCCTCGAATTCGTACAGCAGCCCTTCGCGCAGGGCGCCGTCCGAATACTCCATCCGATCGATCGGCAGGGAGGTAAAGAGCCCGAGCAGTATGGCCACTGCGGCGGCAAACACCTCTTGGCGTTCCTCGGTCAGGCCGGCAAGCTTCAACTGATCGACCCGCTTGTGGTCGAGCATCTCCCGCTTGAGCCGCTCCAGCCCCGCCAGCGTGATGGCGCCATCGGTCCAGCCTTCCCCTTGCAGCACGTCGCGCACGGTGCGGATCGAGCCGGAGCTGCCGAGGCAACTCTGCCAACCCAGCTTGCGATACTGGTTGATGATGGGGGCGAGCTGATGCTGGGCCTCCAGTACGGCATTGTTGAAGGCCTTCTCGCTCAGCTTGCCGTTGGCAAAGAAGCTCTGGGTGAAACTGACACAGCCCATCTTGCGGCTGGTGAGTGCCTTGTGATCGAACCCCTCACCTATGATGAGCTCTGTGCTGCCACCGCCTATGTCCACCACCAGCACCTGGCCTTCGATATGCTGGGTATGGGCAACCCCCTGATAGATGAGGCGCGCCTCTTCCTGACCACTGATGATCTCGATGGGATGGTTCAGCACCTTGGTCGCCTCGCTCACGAATTCGCGGGCGTTGCTGGCGCGGCGCAGGGTATAGGTGCCGGCAATGCGGATCTGATCCGGCTTGATGTTGGTCAGTCGTTCGGCAAACAGGGCGAGGCACTCGAGCCCCCGGCCCATGGCTTCCACCGACATGCGGCGCTGTGCATCCATTCCCTCTGCCAGCCGGACTCGTTCTTTTATCCGATCGACGATCTGCAGACGTCCCTCGTTGAGGCGGGCGATCACCATGTGAAAACTGTTCGAGCCAAGATCCACGGCGGCGTACAGGCTATTGTCCATTGTTTGACTCTATGCGTTTGAGGTAGTCGTAAATCGCGACCTGAGAACGGATCTTGCGGCGGTTGCCCCGTTTCACATACGCGTTTTGCTGGTCTGCATCTATGACCCTTGCCTTGCAGGTGTCGCTGAGCTGCAGCTGCAAGATATCCAGGATGCGCTGCTTGAGGCGCTCGTCGTAGATGGGGGTCCCCACCTCGATCCGGCCATCTATGTTGCGGCTCATCCAGTCGGCGCTGGAGATATAGAGCTGGGGGTTGCCCTTGTTGTGGAACACCATGACCCGCGGGTGCTCGAGGAAGCGGTCTATGATGCTGATCACCTGGATGTTGTCGCTCAGACCCGGCACTCCGGGGCGCAGGGCACACATGCCGCGGATGATCATCTGGATCGGCACCCCGGCCTGGCCGGCGGCATAGAGCCGGTTGATGAGGTCCCTGTCCACCAGGTTGTTGATCTTGAGGGTGATGCCGCTGGGCTGGCCCGCCTTGGCGTTGGAGAGCTCGTTGTCGATGAGTCGATAGAGCTGACGGCGGCTGTTGATGGGGGAGACCAGCAGGTGGTTGAACTTGTAACGTTTATAGGGGTACTCGATGTATTCGAATACCCCCTCCACCTCGGCTGTGATGTCCGGGTGTCGGGTCAGCAGGGAGAAGTCGGTGTAGATCTTCGCCGTCTTCTCGTTGAAGTTGCCGGTGCCGATATGGGCGTAGCGCACCGCCTCGCCATGTTCGTGGCGAGTGATGAGGCAGAGCTTGGAGTGGATCTTGAGGCTCGGCACCCCGAACACCACCTTGACCCCGGCGTCGGTGAGAATGTTGGCCCAGTCGATGTTGGCCGCCTCGTCGAAACGGGCGCGCAACTCCACCACTACAGTCACCTTCTTGCCGTTGTTGGCGGCATCGATGAGGGAGTGGATGATGCGCGACTTCTTGGCGACCCGGTAGATGTTGATGCGAATGGCGCTGACCGCCGGATCGAACGCCGCCTGGCGCACCAGCTCGGTGAAGTGGTGGAACTTGTGGTACGGGTAGTAGAGCAGTATGTCCTGCTTGGCGATGGCATCGAAGGCGTTGACGAAGCCGTCAAAGTCGCGGCAATCGAGGGCCGGCAGCTTGGGGTTTTCCAGATAATCCCGGCCCACGTTGGGGAAGCCGATGAAATCCTTGAAGTTGTGATAGCGCCCACCCGGCATGATGGCGTCGTAGGAGCTGATCTGCAGCTTGAGCTTCAGGAAGCTTATCATGGCGGCGGGCATCTCCCGCTCGTAGACGAAGCGCACCGGCATGGCGGTGAGGCGCTGCTTCAAGCCGTCACTCATCTTGTCCACCAGGCTGAGATCCAGCTGGTCGGAGAGATCATATTCGGCATCCCGGGTCAGCTTGACCGCGTAGGCGGCTATCTCGTCATAGTCGAAGAAGCCCTTGAAGATCTCGTCGAGACAGAAGCGGATGACGTTGTCCAGAATGATGATCTGCTTCTTGCGGCGAGTGCCTTCCGGCGGCAGCTGGAAGAAGCGGGGCAGATCGTCGGTCGGCACTTCCACCAGGGCGTACTGGATCACCTGGCCATTCTTCTTCATCTCTATGGCCAGATAGGTGTACTCGTCCTTGAGGAACTTGACCGGGTTGACCTCCTTGTTGAGCAGGATAGGGATGATGTGACGCAGCACCTTCTCCCTGAAAAAGACCCGCAGCCACTGCTGGATCGACTCGGAGATCTGGCTCTCGTTGACCAGGAAGATGTTGTGGCGGGCTAGCGCTATCAACAGCTCCTTGTAGGTGTTGTCGAACGCTTCGCCGAGCGCCATCACCTTCTGCTGGATGGCGCGCAGCAGCACCTTGGCCTCGTCGTCACCGCCGTGCACCTCGTTGATCAGGATGCGGCGCTTAACGTCCGACACCCGCACCTTGAAGAACTCATCCTGGTTGGAGGAGAAGATCCCCAGGAAACGGACTCGCTCTATGAGGGGCACCGTCTTGTCCATTGCCTCTTGCAACACCCGTTCATTGAATGAGAGCCAGCTCAGCTCTTTCTCTTCATACTGCTTGTCGGTGCTCATGTGATGCCTCTGTGGTCGGGTCGCGTCTGCGCGGCAGTAATGGCGTGAAAATATGACAGTGTGATGACCATCCGCTCAGTCGGCGAACGCCTGGTCTATGTCGACCACCAGATCGTCGGAGAGAGACTCCAGCGCTGTGATCAGATCGTCGAGTTCGAGCTGGGGCGGCAGGGCCACCAGGGCATGGGCGTAGAAGAGCGGGGCGCCGGAGTGGGGGGCCGGCTCGCAACCCGTGGTGAGGTCGGACACGTTGATGTTGAGCTGGCGCAATATGCTGGCCACTTCGTGGACTATGCCGGCCCTGTCGTTGCCGGTGACGCTGAGCATCACCTGACGCTCCGGCTCCTGGCCGGGCTGGCCTTCGGCAAAGCTGACGGTGAGGCCGGGCAGCATCACCAGCGCCTCGCACAGGCTGCGGTAGTGCTCGTCGGGTACTGTCACGTGCAGGATGCCGGCAAATTGTCCCGCCAGCTCGCTCATGGAACTGCCCAGCCAGTTGCCCTGCTGCTGAGTGATGACATCCGCCAGACTCTCGACTATGCCGGGTTTGTCTGTGCCTATCACTGTCACGACCAATTGCTTTTGCATCCTGCTCTCCTTGGAATTGGGTTTCTGTAGCATTGTGCCTGCTGTGACAGGCCATATGAAGCCCCGCCCGGCGTAAATAGGGTGAAAAAGCGCAGAAGGGAGGGGGAGGGCCATGTTTCAGCGCTGCCTGCCACTGGGCCCCTGTGGTAGAGTGATGCCCCTCTTTTGTTTTGTGAACTGGATAGTGCGCTCATGAATACCCTTGTCGTATCGGGATTGGTGTTGTTGGTGCTGCTCTTGCTGGCGGTCTTCTGGACCCGAGGCAAGAAAGGCAAGCCGTTGCCCTATGATGTGCAGGAGACCCTGTTCAGTCCGGCCGAGCGCTCCTTCCTCGGCGTGCTGGATCTCGCGGTCGGTGACAAGGCCCGGGTGTTTGCCAAGGTGCGGGTGGCCGATGTGCTCACCCCTGAGGCAGGCATGGGCAAGAGCAAGTGGCAGCAGGCGTTCAACAAGATCAGCGCCAAGCACCTGGATTACCTGCTCTGCCACCCGGCCGATCTCTCCTTTATCTGCGCTATCGAACTCGATGACAGTTCCCACCGCCAGCAGAAGCGCAGAGCCAGGGACAGCTTCCTCAAGGCTGCCTTCGACAGCGCCGGCTTGCCGCTGCTGCAGATCCCGGCCAGCAGCCACTATCAGGTGGAAGAGCTGCGGGATCTGATCCTGCCGCTGCTGATCAAGACGACCGCGCCGCTGGCCGACGATCTGATGCCGGGCGAGCGTCGCGAGCCGACCTTCAGCCCCCTGTTGCTCGATGGCGTCGACACGGAAGAAACCCGCCATGGCGGCCGCTCGCCTTCCAGTTCCTCGACCATGTCGACCGTCACGACCCCGGTCAGGAGTGCCCTGGTCTCTGCCACAGACAGCGAACTGGTGGACAACCTGTTTGCCGAGGTGGACGACGAAGAGGACGATCACCCTCACCAGGCGCCTCATTGCCCTCGCTGCGATGCCCCGCTGGTCGAGCGGGAGGCCAAAAAAGGGCCTCATGCCGGCCGCCTGTTCATGGCCTGCAGCCGCTTCCCCGAGTGCCGCTACGCCGCGCCTCACACGAACGCCCGTCACTGACCCCCTGTCGCCGTTCCCGGCCTCGTCATGGGGCCGGGAATGAGTGGCCGCTCGTCCCGTCTCTTGCGCTTGTCTGCGCCTCTCATCAAAAAAAGAGGCGACAAAATTTATCTTATTCCGCAGTTGCGTCGATAAACTTAGGTTAAATGCGACAATTTTTGACAATGCGTCGGAATTTTGGCACTTTGTGCCTCCTGCATAAAGTGCGTGGCTAGACCACATAAGCACAATAAAACAATAAGTTACGTCGATTATAAGAGGGATGTATATGATGGCGATGGGAGTATTGATTGTTGATGCCGATGCGCAGCGGCGCCAACAGTTGGGCACTGTGCTCTCGTTCATGGGGATCCCGTGGCAGGAGATAGTCGAGAACGAGCTGGATGTGGCCATCGAGTCGTCCGGTCCGCTGCAAGGGGTGCTGGCGGGAACCTTGACCGGCCGCTCGCTGGATGAGCTGCTGACCAGCTTTCCCCGGGTACCCTTCCTGTCTCTGGTAGAGGCGGATTTCCCCAACAGCAACTTCATCGGCGTCGCCGAAGCTCCCTTCACCTACGAATCCCTCACTCGCCATCTGCACTTCTGTCAGGCGTTTGTCTCCCTGCATCCCCGTCAACAGACTCACGACAAGGGCCAGGCTTTGCTGCGTCTGCTGGTGGGCAAGGGGCGGGGTATCCAGGAGGTGCGCCGTCTCATCAGCCAGGTGGCGGAGACAGAGGCCAACGTGCTGATCCTGGGGGAATCCGGGACCGGCAAGGAGGTGGTGGCCCGCGCCATTCACGAGCTCTCTCCCCGCAGCGGGGGTCCCTTCGTGCCCATCAACTGCGGCGCCATCCCGGCCGAATTGCTGGAGAGCGAGCTGTTTGGCCACGAGAAGGGCGCCTTCACCGGCGCCATCGCCGCCCGCCGGGGCCGCTTCGAGCTGGCCCAGGGTGGCACCCTGTTCCTCGACGAGATCGGTGACATGCCCTTGCCGATGCAGGTCAAGTTGTTGCGGGTGTTGCAGGAGCGGCTGTTCGATCGGGTGGGGGGGGGCAAGCCGATCCAGGCGGACGTGCGCATCATAGCGGCTACTCACAGAGATCTGGAGGCCATGATCCGCACCCAGGGCTTTCGTGAAGATCTCTACTACCGCCTCAACGTTTTCCCGATTGAGACGCCGCCGCTGCGGGATCGCATCGACGACATTCCCCTGCTGCTGCAGGAGCTGCTCAACCGCCATGCCGAGCAGCATCAGGGCATCATTCGCCTGACCCAGCGGGCCCTCGAGTCCCTGATGCAGTACCCCTGGCCCGGCAATGTGCGCGAGCTCTCCAACCTGCTGGAGCGACTGCTCATCCTCTACCCGCAACAGATAGTCGACGTGGCCGACCTGCCGAGCCGCTATCGCCTGCTGCCGTGCGAGCCGAGGGATGAACGGCTGACCGAGATGGACGAGCGCGACGCGCTGGCCGCCGTGTTCCAGGATCCTCCCGAGCTGGAGCACAGTGCCAGCCACTCCCGTGCCATGCAGCTGCCGGAGGAGGGGGTCAATCTCAAGGAGATGCTGGCCGACCTCGAGGTGGAGCTGATCCGCCAGGCCCTGGAGTCCCAGGACGGGGTGGTGGCCCGCGCCGCCGACTTGCTCGGCATGCGTCGTACCACCCTGGTGGAGAAGATGAAAAAATACGGGATGAGCAAGGAAGTATAAGGGTCAAAGCCTTGACGCCTTTGTTCAAGGCTTTGATTTTTAGTGATAATTTTAGTGGCATGGAAATTGAATAACCTGACCCAATAGCCAGTTTGAGGTCAGCTTTATGACAGCCCAGCAGCAAGACAATCCACTCCAGTCTCACGAGGTGAGCCAGCTCTACGCCATCTTCCAGGCGCTGCCGACCGGTGTATTGCTGCTCGATGGCGAGGGTCGCATCACCCGTGCCAACCCCGCCGCCCTGGCGCTGCTGGGGGAGCCGCTGGAAGGCCAGGCCTGGCGCCAGATCATCGCTCGCTGTTTCCAGCCCCGTGAGGATGATGGTCACGAGATCTCCCTGCGTGACGGCCGTCGGGTGCAGCTGTCGACCCAGCCGCTGCCGGATCAACCCGGCCAGCTGGTGTTCATCACGGATCTCACCGAAACCCGCAAACTGCAGGACAGAGTCAACCACATGAAGCGGCTGTCTGCCCTGGGCAACATGGCCGCCTCGCTGGCACACCAGATCCGCACACCGCTCTCCGCCGCCATGCTCTATGCGGCCAACCTGGCCAATCGCACCCTCAAGCCGGAATCCCGCAGCCAGTTCCAGCAAAAGTTGATGGATCGGCTCAAGGATCTGGAGAAACAGATCAACGACATACTGCTGTTCGCCCGCAACGGTGACAACCAGGTGGTGACGCCCATTTCGGTCCAGGGATTGCTGGCGGAGGTGCAGGCCGGTGCCGAGGCATTTTGCAACCAGCAGGGCTGTGAGCTGCACATGGAGGCTCCCGAGCCGGATCTCTGCCTGCTCGCCAACAGCAATGCGCTGGCGGGGGCCATCAACAACCTGATTGCCAACGCCCAGCAGGCGGGGGCCACCTCGCTGCTGGTGAGTGCGGTGCGCAGCGGCGCCCGGGTGGAGATGCGGATCCTCGACAATGGCAAGGGGATGCCCGCCCACCTGCTCAACCAGATTTTCGAACCCTTCTTCACCACCCGCTCCCAGGGCACAGGACTGGGTCTGGCTGTGGTGCAATCCGTAGTACGTGCCCATCAGGGGGAGGTCAGCGTGGCCTCAGTGCCCGCTGAAGGCACCTGCTTTACCCTGTCGTTCCCCTTGCATCAGCAAGCGGTGCAGCTTGGAGGTGTCGCATGACTCAGGCCCGTATTCTGGTCGTGGAAGATGACAATGGCCTGCGCGAGGCGCTGGTAGATACCCTGTTGCTCGGCGGCTACGAGTGCCGAGAAGCGGACAGCGGCGAGCGCGCCCTGCTGGCGTTGTCGCGCCAGAGCTTTGACATGGTGATCTCGGATATACAGATGGGGGGCATGGATGGCCTGACTCTGCTGGCCAACATTCGCCAGCAATATCCCCAGGTGCCTGTGCTCTTGATGACCGCCTACGCCAACATAGACGGGGCCGTGCGCGCCATGCGCGAAGGGGCCATCGACTACCTCGCCAAGCCGTTTTCGCCCGAGGTGCTGCTCAACCAGGTCAGCCGTTATGTGCCGGCCCAGAAGGTGGAGAAGCGCGCCGTGGTATACGGGGATCCCAAGACCGCCGAGCTGTTCCAGCTGGCGACCCGGGTGGCCCGAAGCGAGGCCACCGTCATGGTGACAGGCCCGAGCGGGACGGGGAAAGAGGTGCTGGCCCGCTACATTCACGACAACTCCAGCCGCGCCGAGCAGACCTTCGTCGCCATCAACTGCGCCGCCATCCCGGAAAACATGCTGGAGGCGACCCTGTTTGGCTACGAGAAGGGGGCCTTCACCGGCGCCGTGCAGGGGTGCCCAGGCAAGTTCGAACAGGCTCAGGGCGGCACCTTGCTGCTCGACGAGATCACCGAGATGGATCTGGGGCTGCAGGCCAAGCTGCTGCGGGTCTTGCAGGAGAAAGAGGTGGAGCGGCTCGGCAGCCGCAAGCTGATCCCGCTGGATGTGCGGGTCATCGCCACCAGCAACCGGGATCTCAAGAAGGCGGTGCAGGACGGCCTGTTCCGCGAGGATCTCTACTACCGTCTCAATGTCTTCCCGCTGCGCTGGACCTCGCTCTGGGAGCGGCCCGGCGACATATTGCCGCTGGCTGAACACCTGCTGGCGCTGCATGCCAGCCAGCAGGGGTTGCCGACGCCGCAGCTGACAGACGCAGCGCGCGAACGTCTGCTGGCCCACCCTTGGCCGGGCAACGTGCGGGAGCTGGACAACGTGGTGCAGCGTGCCCTGATCCTGAGCCCGGATGGGCTCATCGGCTGCGAGCACCTCATCCTGGAAGAGGTGGACGAGGAGGAGATCCGCTTCACCGGCAGCGAGCGCAGCAGTGGCAGCGAGCATCTGGGCAGCGAGCTCAAGCAGCAGGAGCACCAGATCATCCTCGATACCCTGCAAGACTGCAACGGCAGCCGCAAGGCGGTGGCCGACCGGCTCGGCATCAGCCCGCGCACCCTGCGCTACAAGCTGGCCCAGATGCGGGAGGCGGGGATAGATCTGCCCGCCTGAGTGCGGGGCGGACATCGTCTGGGGCCTGGCGGCTTTATCCGCGCGGCTGGCGTGCCCTGCCAGGGAACTGTCGTGGTCTTGGCGGCCTGGCTCGATTATCATGGGGGCCTCGGCGCTTTGTGCCTGGACCCTGTTTTTATTGGTGGAGCAGGGAATCTGGCCTCAACAAGGGACCCTTATGATCTCTCATCGGAAACTCGAAACCCTACTCAACCATCTGCTCGAACCCCACGCCATCAAAGACTATTGCCCCAATGGCCTGCAGGTGGAGGGGCGCGAGCGCATTCGCAAGGTGGTGACCGGGGTCACCGCCAGCCAGGCTCTGATCGATGCGGCCGTGGCCGCCGATGCGGATGCAATCCTGGTGCACCACGGCTACTTCTGGAGCGGCGAACCGGCCCAGATCACCGGCATGAAGCAGCGCCGTCTCAAGACCCTGCTGACCCACGACATCAACCTGTTTGCCTATCATCTGCCACTGGATGTGCATCCCGAGGTGGGCAACAACGCCCAGCTCGCCAGGCTGCTGGACATCAAGGTACGCCGCGGCCTGGAGCCCTGGAACAGCAAGAGTGTCGCCATGGTGGGCAAGCTGGAAGAACCCATGAGCGGCAGCGACTTTGCGAAGCTCATCGCCGAGCGGCTCGGTCGTGAGCCGCTGCATTGCGGTGACAGCGGCCCCGAGCTTATCCGCTCCGTGGCCTGGTGCACCGGCGGTGGCCAGAGTTATATCAATCTGGCGGCGGAGCAGGGGATCGATGCCTTCATCTCGGGCGAAGCCTCCGAGCAGACCATCCACACAGCCCGCGAGATGGGCATGCACTTCTACGCCGCCGGCCACCACGCCACCGAGCGTTACGGCATCAAGGCGCTGGGGGAGTGGCTGGCGACCGTGCACGGGCTGGAGGTCACCTTTATAGACATCGATAATCCGGTTTAAGTCATGCGCCGGCCGATGGCTGCTGTACTGCAAAAGACAAAAAAGGGAGGCCACAGGCCTCCCTTTTCACATTTCGGTGTTTCCGCTACTCACTCGCTGGCATAACCCGCCGGGCCAAGTGCGGCACCGTCCAGCAGGACGGCATCACCTTGCATTCTCAGCCTTCCCTCGCAGAACCACTGCACCACCAGCGGGTAGATGCTGTGTTCCTGCACTTGCACCCGGGCAGCCACCTCGTCCGCGTCATCCCCTTCGAAGATGGGGACGCGGGCCTGCAGGATCACCGGGCCGCCATCCAGCTCTTCGGTGACGAAGTGGACGCTGGCACCGTGCTCGCTGTCACCGGCGTCGATGGCGCGCTGGTGAGTGTGCAAGCCCTGGTATTTCGGCAGCAACGAGGGGTGGATGTTGATCATCCTCCCCGCGAAGTGGCGCACCAAGGGGGCGCTCAGGATCCGCATAAAGCCGGCCAATACCACCAGGTCCGGCTTATAGTCCGCCATCAACGCCTGCAGGGCGAGGTCGTAGTCATCCCGGCTGGCAAACTGCTGCTGGGCCAGAATGGAGGTCGCCACACCGGCCTCTTTGGCGCGAATCAGACCATAGGCATCGGCCTTGTTGCTGATGACGCCGACCACCTCGCCGGCAATCTTGCCGCTGGCGCAACTGTCGAGAATGGCCTGCAGGTTGCTGCCGCTGCCGGAGATCAGCACCAGAATGCGTGTCATCGGGCTCATCGGATGATGACCTGCTCCTCGCCATCGGCAGCCTTGGCGATATGGCCGATGTGCCAGGCGTTCTCGCCTTCCGCCTTGAGCAGGGTCAGGGCCTTCTCCAGCTGATCCGCCGGCAGGGCTATGATCATGCCGACGCCGCAGTTGAAGGTACGGTACATCTCGTGGCGGGTGACGTTGCCGGCCTGCTGCAACCAGCTGAACACCGCCGGCCACTGCCAGCTCTGCTCGTCGATCACCGCCTGGGTGTTGGCGGGCAGCACGCGTGGGATGTTCTCCCAGAAGCCGCCGCCGGTGATGTGGGACAGGGCGTGGATCTCGCACTCCTTGATGAGCTTGAGCACGGGTTTCACATAGATGCGGGTCGGCTCCAGCAGGGCGTTGGCCAAAGTGGTGTCACCGAGTGGCTGATGCACGTCTGCCTTGGAGACTTCCAGGATCTTGCGCACCAGGGAGAAGCCGTTGGAGTGGGGGCCGCTGGCGGCCAGGGCGATCAGGGCATCGCCGTCACCGACCTTGCTGCCGTCGATGATCTCGCTCTTCTCCACCACGCCGACGCAGAAACCGGCGATGTCGTAGTCTTCCCCTTCATACATGCCCGGCATCTCGGCGGTTTCGCCGCCCACCAGGGCACAGCCGGACTGCTCGCAGCCCGCACCAATACCGGTGACCACGGCGGCGGCCGTGTCTACGTCCAGCTTGCCGGTGGCATAGTAGTCGAGGAAGAACAACGGCTCGGCGCCTTGCACTATCAGGTCATTGACGCACATGGCCACCAGGTCGATGCCGACGGTATCGTGCTTTTTCAGATCGATGGCGAGACGCAGCTTGGTGCCCACACCGTCGGTGCCGGAGACCAGTACCGGCTCCTTGTAGCCCGCAGGGATTTGACACAGGGCCCCAAAGCCGCCAAGACCACCAAGGACTTCAGGACGACGAGTGCGCTTTGACACGCCCTTGATACGTTCAACCAGTGCATTGCCGGCATCGATATCTACGCCAGCATCCTTGTAGCTCAGTGAGGTTTTGTCAGTCACGCGTATTCCCCGTCATATAAAGAAGTGGAGGGTAAAATTCGGGGCGTATTCTAACAGTGGCCGGGTAAAAGCAGAAAGGAAATCGTTTGCGCGTTTTTGCGTGGAAAAGCTCTACAAGCGTCGGCTTTTGTTGTATGATTCCGCGATTTTTTTGCGGCAGTTAGAGGAGATAATAATGAAAGTCGTTGAAGTCAAACACCCCCTGGTCAAACACAAGATCGGGCTGATGCGTGAAGGCGATATCAGCACCAAGCGTTTCCGTGAACTGGCCAAAGAAGTGGGCAGTTTGTTGACCTACGAAGCGACCTCTGACTTCGAAACCGAGAAGGTTACCATCGATGGCTGGAACGGGCCAGTGGAAGTTGACCAGATCAAGGGCAAGAAGGTCACGGTCGTGCCTATCCTGCGTGCCGGTCTGGGCATGATGGATGGCGTGCTGGAACACATGCCGAGCGCCCGCGTCAGCGTGGTCGGTATCTACCGCGATGAAGAGACCCTGCAACCGGTTCCCTACTTCGAGAAAATCGTCAGCAACATCGAAGAGCGTCTGGCACTGGTCATCGACCCCATGCTGGCCACCGGCGGCTCCATGATCGCCACCATAGACCTGCTGAAAAAGAAAGGCTGCCAGTCCATCAAGGTGCTGGTGCTGGTTGCTGCGCCGGAAGGGATCAAGGCGCTGGAAGCCGCTCACCCCGATGTAGAGCTCTACTGCGCCTCCGTCGACAAAGGTCTGAACGAAAAGGGCTACATAGTCCCGGGTCTGGGCGATGCCGGCGACAAGATCTTCGGTACCAAGTAAGTTGATGCATTGACCCGCTTCCCACGTGGAAGGGGTGATCGGAGCCGGCGCCTCGCCGGCTCTGCTGTTTATCCCCCTCCAGCTTGCCGCAATACGCGCCTTGCCGCTACCATAAGCACCATCTCCCATTTCGAGACTCTTCTCATGTTCAAACGTGTTGTGACCGCCCTCTGCTGCAGCTTGTCATTCATGGTCTCGGCCGCTCAGGTGACCGATCTCTATCAGGGCAAGGCGCCCACCAGCGGCGACATGGTGGCGGCCCAGTCCCAGGCGTTGGGGGATGTGCTGGTCAAGGTGACCGGCAAGCGGGATATCCTCACCCAACCGGCCGTGGTCAAGGCGCTGGCCGCCCCTGGTGACTATGTGCAGCATTACGGCTATCAGGACGTGGGACCGGTCAAGTTTCTCAAGGCCGACTTTGACGTCGCCAAAGTCAACGCCTTGATCTCCCAAAGCAAATTTGCCCTGCTTGGGCCGGCCCGGCCTCAGGTGGCCATCTGGCTGGTGATCAATGAGGGAGAGCGCCGCGTCCTGCCGGATCAGTCCAGCGATGGCTGGGCCGCCGCGCTGCGAACCCAGAGCCAGGCCATGGGCCTGCCGGTCAGTATTCCCTTGATGGATCTCGATGACAACATGGCGGTCAATGCCACCGATGTCTGGGGCCGCTTCGCCGATCCCATCCTCAAGGCGAGCCAGCGCTACGGCGCCGAGATGGTGGTGCTGGGCAAGCTGACCCCGGAAGGGGAGAAGTGGAGCATAGACTGGGGCCTCTATGGACCCAAGGCCGGTGGCGAGCTGGCCGAGCTGACCCGCGGCAGTGGCAGCGGCACCCAGGCCGAGGTGGCGCAGGGGTTTGCCGATGGGCTGGCGGCCTGGCTGGTGCAAAACTATGGCGCGCGCATCTCGGGTGTCGCCTCCAGCCAGACCCTGGTGGTGGAAGGCTTGTCCGGCATAGACGGCATGATCACGGTGCAGAAAATGCTGCAGGGCATGGCCAGCGTCACCAAGGTGGAGATAGGCAAGCTGGAGGGGGACAAGGTCACCTTCAACCTGGCGTTGCAGGGGGACAAGGCCGAGCTCATCCGTGGCTTGCAACTGGAGAGCCGGTTGCGCCAGATTGATGATAATGACAGCGGTTTGCGCTACCAATGGTCGCAGCCCTGATCATTTCTGCCTTGTACCAACAGCCCGGCCAAGTCCGGGCGGTTCTCTATCTGCCTTTGCGATGATACACTCAGCCACAAATGTCACAGTCAAAGCCCAACGAGTGAAGCAACCGGCCCAACTGTCTTTAGCCGTACAATTACCGGATGATGAAACCTTCGTCAGTTTTTATCCCGGCAACAATGCTCATCTGATCACCGCCCTCAAGAATGCGGCCATCGGTCAGGGATCACCTTTCCTCTATTTCTGGGGCGCCAAGGGATCGGGACGCTCCCACCTGCTGCACGCCACCTGCGCCGAGGTCAATGCCCGCGATGCGGCGGCGGCCTATCTCTCCCTCGATCAGTTCGAACAACTGGATCCCAGCATGCTCGACGCCCTCGAAAGCCTGCCGCTGGTCTGTCTGGACAGTCTGGAAGCCATCGCCGGCAATGCGCTGTGGGAGCGGGCCCTGTTCGATTTTTACAATCGCTGGCAGGAGAAGGGCGAGGGTACCCTGGTGGTCACGGGTTGCAGCGCCCCGCGCAAGCTGGGGCTGCAGTTGCCGGATCTCGCCTCCCGCCTCGACTGGGGGGTGAGTTTCCATCTCGACGAGCTGGATGATGAAGGCAAGCTCAGTGCCCTGCAGCTGCGTGCCGAGCTGCGGGGCTTCAAATTGCCCATCGACGTGGGCCGCTTCCTGCTCAACCGACTCTCCCGCGATATGCGCACCCTGCTTACCACCCTCAATCAGCTCGATAACGCCTCATTTCGCGCCAAGCGCAAGCTCACCATCCCCTTCGTCAAAGAGATCCTCGAACTCTGAGCCGACGGTGACCGCCTGTCTGCGCTGCATCCTTGAGCGGCGAGCAAAAAGAAACCCCGGCACCTGGCCGGGGTTTTTGTTCGAGCTCGGTGGCTCGCATGCGGTTATCAGTGGAACTGATCTTCTTCGGTGGAACCTGTCAGCGCTGTCACTGACGATTGGCCACCCTGGATGACGGTGGTCACCTTGTCGAAGTAACCCGTGCCCACTTCCTGCTGGTGTGCCACGAAGGTGTAACCACGGCTGGCGGCGGCAAATTCCGGCTCCTGCACCATCTCGACGTAGTGTTTCATCCCCTCGCCACGGGCGTACTGGTAGGCCAGCTCGTACATGTGGAACCACATGTTGTGGATGCCCGCGAGGGTGATGAACTGGTACTTGTAACCCATGTCGGACAGCTCCTGCTGGAAGCGGGCGATGGTGGCATCGTCCAGGTTCTTCTTCCAGTTGAAGCTGGGGGAGCAGTTGTAGGCCAGTATGGTGTCCGGGTACTGCGCCTTGATGGCTTCGGCAAACTTGCGCGCCTCGTCCAGATCCGGCTTGGCGGTTTCACACCACACCATGTCGGCGTAGGGGGCATAGGCCAGACCACGGGAGATGGCCTGCTCGATCCCCGCCTGCACCTTGTAGAAGCCTTCTGCGGTGCGCTCACCGGTCAGGAAACCAGCATCGTAAGGGTCTGCATCTGTGGTCAGCAGGTCGGCCGCATTGGCGTCGGTACGGGCAATCACCAGGGTGGTGGTGCCGCAGACGTCGGCTGCCAGACGGGCGGCGACCAGCTTTTGTACCGCTTCCTGGGTGGGGACCAGTACCTTGCCGCCCATGTGGCCGCATTTCTTCACCGAGGCCAGCTGATCTTCGAAGTGCACGCCGGCGGCGCCCGCTTCAATCATCCCCTTCATCAGTTCGAAGGCGTTCAGCACGCCGCCGAAACCGGCTTCGGCATCCGCCACGATCGGCAGGAAGTAGTCGATGAAACCGGCATCCTGCGGACCCACCTTGTTGGCCCACTGGATCTGGTCGGCACGGGCAAACGAGTTGTTGATGCGCTCCACCACGGACGGGACAGAGTTGGCCGGGTAGAGGGACTGATCCGGGTACATGGTGGAGGACAAGTTGTTGTCCGCTGCCACTTGCCAGCCGGAGAGGTAGATGGCCTCTATGCCCGCCTTGGCCTGCTGCACCGCCTGGCCGCCGGTCAGGGCGCCGAGACAGTTGACGTAGCCTTTCTTGGCGCTGCCGTGGATCAGTTCCCACAGTTTGTCGGCGCCGCGCTGAGCCAGGGTGTGCGCCGGCTGCAAGCTGCCGCGCAGGTTCACCACGTCTTCGGCGCTGTAGCCGCGCTTGATCCCTTTCCAGCGGGGGTTTTCTGCCCAGTCTTTCTCGATAGCCTGGATCTGTTGCTCACGGGTCAGTGCCATATCAGTTCCCTCTTTCATTGATTTCACGTTTCCATTGACTTGTTATTGGCGGGCTCCGCTGGGGAGGCCCGGAGTTCAGAGCCGCTCGTAACCGGGCAGCGTCAGAAAATCGATCAGGGTGTCGGCGCAGGTGATCTGCTCCATCAGCTCGCTCGCCTCGGCAAAGCGCCCCGCTTGCCAACGGGCATCGCCCAGTTCGTGTTTGACCACCTGCTGCTCCTCGGCCAGCATCTGGCGGAACAGCGCCTTGGTCACCACCTGGCCGTTCGACAGGCTCTTGCCGTGGCGGATCCACTGCCAGATGGAGGTGCGGGAGATCTCGGCGGTGGCCGCATCTTCCATCAGGCCATAGATGGGCACGCAGCCGTTGCCGTTGATCCAGGCTTCCAGGTATTGCAGGGCGACCCGGATGTTGGTGCGCATGCCAGCCTCGGTGCGCTCACCCTCGCAGGGGGCCAGCAGGTCGGCGGCCGTGATGGGGGCATCCTGCTCGCGCAGCACGCCGATCTGGTTCTTGGCGCCAACGGGAATGGTGGCGTTGAACACCGCCATGGCGGTGTCGGCGAGGCCGGGGTGAGCCACCCAGGTGCCGTCGTGGCCGTTGTGGGCTTCGCGCTCCTTGTCCGCCTTGACCTTGGCAAACACCTGCTCGTTGACGGCCGCATCCTTGGCCGGAATGAAGGCGGCCATGCCACCCATGGCCAGCGCGCCGCGCTTGTGGCAGGTCTTGATCAGCAGGCGCGAATAGGCGGAGAGGAAAGGCTTGTCCATGGTGACTACCTGACGGTCCGGCAGGACCCGATCAGGGTGGTTCTTCAAGGTTTTGATGTAGCTGAAGATGTAGTCCCAGCGGCCGCAGTTGAGCGCGACTATGTGATCCTGCATCTGATAGAGCAGCTCATCCATCTCGAACACCGCAGGCAGGGTTTCGATGAGCACTGTGGCCTTGATGGTGCCGCGAGGCAGGCTGAACTTGTCCTCGGTCCAGGCGAACACTTCGCTCCACCAGCGCCCTTCCAGATGGCTCTGCAGCTTGGGCACATAGAAGTAGGGGCCCGAGCCCTTGGCCAGCAGCGCCTGATGGTTGTGCAGGAAATAGAGGGCGAAGTCGAACAGGCCGCCTGGGATGGGGGCGCCATCGAAGGTCACATGTTTTTCAGGCAGATGCAGGCCACGCACCCGGCAGATGAGCACGGCCGGATCCGGGTTCAGGGTATAGGCCTTTCCTTCCGGACTGGTGTAGGAGACGGTGCCGTTGACCGCATCGCGCAGGTTGATCTGACCCTCGATCACCTTGTTCCAGGCGGGGGCCAGCGAATCCTCGAAGTCCGCCATGAATACCTTGACGTTGGCATTGAGGGCGTTGATCACCATCTTGCGCTCGACCGGACCGGTGATCTCCACACGGCGGTCCTGCAGATCGGCGGGAATACCGCGAATGGTCCAGTCACCGGCACGGATGTGGGCGGTTTCCGGCAGGAAGTCCGGCAGCTCGCCGCCATCGATACGGGCCTGGCGTGCCACACGTTGTTTCAGCAATTCCCCTCTTTGGGGCGCGAAGCGTTCCACCAGTTCGGAGACCAGAGCCACCGCGTCCGGCGTCAGAATTTGCGCGAATTCGGGCAGCATCTCGCCCTGGATGCGAAGGCGGGCGCTGCAGTGGGTCTGAGCCGGTGCCGACATAAGGTTCACTCCTTTGAGAATTACATTTTGAACTTACTAACTACGACTAAAGTCGATCCCTGTTCTTTCAAACTTCCCGTAACAACGGGGTAATACGATTCATAAGGTGCGAAATATTGCCCTGTTCGTCAACCACTTTTTTAAAACGCCCGTTTTTGACTGGTGGTTAAGATGATGTTTTTAATGGACTTATGTGATTAGCGCAAAAGCTCTATGCAGATGGTTATGCGCTTGTTTTCCGCCCCCTGATGGTGGTGTGATCCAGTGGAGGGAATACGGCTCGGGATGTAACTTATTACGTAATAAAATTACAAATGCAAAAACAAATCCCGACCTAACTCCAAGCTTTAAAAAAACAGCTGTATGAAATTAGATCGGCGATCCCAGTGAATATCCAGCTCCTGCCAACATTGGCTAGTGAACATTTGTTTAAAACTTGGATGGTGAATGGGGGCCGAATGGGATTTACCCCACCAGCGAGGGGAAAGTGACGAGCAATAACGTAGGTTTGTATCACCTTGGCCTGACAACTCGCAGAGGGAGGGGAGGGTGATGGGTAGTGAATGCAACTGGTTATGTTCAGTTTTTCAGCATTTTATTGTTATTTGTATCAGCGGGCCTTCCTGGCCCCTCGGGAGGATGAAAGGGTGGCGAAATTCACGGCTCAGCGGCCACACTCTCCTGTTGCGTGCGGGGGATCCCTTGAGGGGCGGGATCAGTAATCGTCGTCCGGCGCCGCCAGATCGACCACGTCAAGACGCACTATGGTGCCGTATTCAGTGCCATATTCGTTATCACCGAGCTCGACGTTCGGTAGTGGCAGGGGGGCCAGATCGGGTTGTGCGTCAACTGCTTGCGTCATGGGTGCTTGCCTCGTTGGATTGCAAGCCGGTTGGTGACTCCATCACCCGGATTTCCACCTCCCTGTATCCATTGCCGGCGGAAAAGTGGCGTATCCTAGCGATACTCGCCAGCGGTTTCAAGTGGTTCTGTATAAAAAACATGCCGTCGATAAGCGATGGCTCTGTGGGCAAGGTGTTTGGCAGGACAATAAAGATGGGAAGCGGGCAACGAGGCAAAAAAATAGCCCAGTCGCGAGACTGGGCTATTTTCGGGGAAAATGGTCGGTGTGAGAGGATTCGAACCTCCGACCCTCTACACCCCATGCAGATGCGCTACCTGGCTGCGCTACACACCGACGAGGTCAGTCTGAGCTGACGGAAAGGAGTCTAATGATATGGATCGGTTGGTGCAACTCCTTTTTTATCAGGGAGATGCCGACTGCTTCTTTATTGCGCAACCAAGATGTAGCTTGGGCCTGCAGGTGAGATTTGGCATAATCGCCGCCCCGTGTTGCGGTGCGTGCATCCACTGCCAGGCGAGCAGCCTTGCCGGGTGATCACGCACGTCGTCATCAGCCGCCGGGCAGGGGCCGGTTCGGGATAAGCGCATCCGGATAAAAGAAGAGACGGATGAGCGATCAATCAGGCCAGGAGGCAGGACAAACCGTCATGAACAAGCTGTCGAGAGAGGACAAGGGCGTGGAACCACCAGAAATCGCACCGTGCTTGGGGCATGGCGAGCAAGACGAGCGCTGGATGCGCCACGCCATGGCGCTGGCTGCCAGGGCCGAGGGGGGGGGAAACGGGTGAGATCCCGGTCGGCACGGCGCCAATGTTCAAGGCACAAAGGCAATATAAAGAGGTAAGTGCGTGACGCCATCAGAGAATGCTGACTCCTTTGAGCAAGTGCAGCAAGACGAGCGCTGGATGCACCACGCCATGGCACTGGCCGCCAGGGCCGAGGGAGAAACGGGTGAGATCCCGGTCGGCACGGCGCCAATGTTCAAGGCACAAAGGCAATATAAAGAGGTAAGTGCGTGACGCCATCAGAGAATGCTGACTCCTTTGAGCAAGCGCAGCAAGACGAGCGCTGGATGCGCCACGCCATGGCGCTGGCCGCCAGGGCCGAGGGGGAAACGGGTGAGATCCCGGTCGGCACGGCGCCAAGGTTCAAGGCTCGAAGGCAATATAAAGAGGTAAGGGCGTGACGCTATCAGAGAATGCTGACTCCTTTGAGCAAGCGCAGCAAGACGAGCGCTGGATGCGCCACGCCATGGCACTGGCCGCCAGGGCCGAGGGGACAGGCGAGATCCCGGTCGGTGCCGTGCTGGTGCTGGGGGACGAGGTGGTCGGTGAGGGGTGGAATCGCTCCATCAGCGCCCATGACGCCTGCGCCCATGCGGAAATCATGGCGATCCGCGCCGCCGGTGTCCGGCTGGAAAACTACCGGCTGCTCGACACCACCCTCTATGTGACGCTGGAGCCCTGCTGCATGTGCGCCGGCGCCCTGATCCACAGCCGGGTCAAACGGGTGGTGTACGGGGCGCGGGATCTCAAGACAGGGGCGGCCGGGTCCGTGTTCGAGATATTGCAGGACCCGCGCCATAACCACAGGGTCGAGTTGACCGGCGGTGTGCTGGCGGAAGCCTGCTCGGCCCAGCTGTCGGCCTTCTTCAAGCGTCGCCGCGCCGAGAAAAAGGCGGCCAGACAGGCGCTGCAACAAAGCGGCGGCCCCGCCGTCTGACACCAAGGGGGGCGTCATCTCGCCCCCGCGCTTGATGATTTTATATATCCTCATATAAAACAGCGGGTTGTCACTGCTGCTTGCCGACAATGCCCTGCCTGAATGCCCCCCAAAATAACCTCTTCACAGAGGGCCTCGATGTAACAAAACTGTCATGCAACCGCCATATAATGCCGCCAAGCCTAGCTCACATTGAGGTCTTGCATGTCATCGGAATCGATAAACTTGGGTATGGCGGGCAGTAGAAAGCGCCGTATCAAGGATAAGTTGGCCAAGTACGGGGTCACCACGGGTGGTGCCCTGGTGCTGGTGGCCCTGTTGCTCATTTTCTTCTACCTGCTCTATGTGGTGAAACCCATCTTCAATGGCGCCACGATGGAGCCGACCGCGTCGTTCACGCTACCCGTTGCGGGCAAGACCGCCTGGCTCGGGATGGAGGAGCAGAACGAGATTGGCTACCGCTTCAGCGACAAGGGGCTGGTCAACTTCTTCGCCGTCCAGGGGGATGGCAAGGTCAAGGTGGGGCAGGCGCTGGGTCAGGCCCAGGTCGCGGGTGACATCACCACGGTCGCACCGCCGGCACCGGGTCAGAAGCTCATCGCCTACGGCTTTGCCGATGGCAAGGCGCTGGTGATGCAGCCCTACTTCAAGGTCTCCTATCCCAACGACGTGCGCGTCATCGAGCCCAGCCTGCAATATCCCTTCGGCGAAGCACCCGTGGTGATAGATCCGCAAGGGAAAGCGTTGCAGCTGATGGTGTTCGAGGCGACCAAGGAGAAGATGGCCACCGCCGCCGTGACCGAGGATGGCCGCGGCGTGATGACGGTCATGAGCGGCGAGGAGAACTTCCTCTCCGGCGAGGTGGAGTGGAGCGCCCAGAACTACAGCATTCCCTCCCTGCCGCGTCATGTGGATCAGCTGTTGCTGACCCCCAATCTGCGTATCCTGTTCGTGCGTGAGGGCAACCGTCTCTCCGTCTACGACATTCACAACCTCAATGACATCTCCCTGCGCAACGTCATGGAGATCAATGCCCCCAACGCCAACGTGACCCGGGTCGAGCTGCTCTCCGGTGCCTCATCCCTGCTGGTGGGCAATGACAACGGCGTCATCTCCCAGTGGTTCGAAGTGGCCAAGGACGGCAAGCGCCAGTTCACCCCCATTCGTGACTTCAAGGGCGATGGCCCGGTCGACTTGCTGACCCCGGAGCACTTTCGCAAGGGCTTCATCAGCGCAGGCAAGGATGGCACCGTCAGCTTCTTCCACGCCACCGGCGAGACCAAGCTGCTGAGCGAGAAGGTCGAGGGCGGCGCCCTGTCGGCCCTGGCCATCTCGCCACGCCACAACGTGCTGCTGATGCAGCAGGGGGATGGCTTCAAACTGTTCGCGGTGGAGAATGAGCACCCCGAGGTGACCTGGTCTGCCCTGTGGCAGGAGGTGTGGTACGAAGGCTACCCTGAGCCTCAGTATGTGTGGCAATCCACTTCCGCCAGCAATGACTTCGAAGCCAAGCTGAGCCTGGTGCCGCTGGTGTTCGGCACCCTGAAAGCCTCCTTCTACGCCATGATGTTTGCGGTGCCGCTCGGCGTTGCCGGCGCCATCTACACCGCCTACTTCATGTCGGCCGGGCTGCGCAAATACGTCAAGCCGACGGTCGAGATCATGGCGGCGCTGCCGACCGTTATCCTGGGCTTCCTGGCGGGTCTCTGGCTAGCTCCCATCATAGAGGGGGCGCTGCCCGGGGTGATCCTGCTGCTGATCCTGCTGCCGATGGGGATGCTGCTGACCGCGCTGGTGTGGAACTACCTGCCGGAGCGTGGCCGGTCGTGGTTGCCGGAAGGGTGGCACGCCATCCTGCTGATTCCCGTGCTGCTGCTGATCGGCTGGGGCGCCTTCGCGGTGAGCCCGCTCATCGAGAACGCTTTCATGCACGGCGACTCGCGCATCTGGCTGACCCACGAGATGGGTATCAAGTTTGACCAGCGCAACTCCCTGGTGGTCGGTATCGCCATGGGCTTTGCCGTCATCCCCACCATCTTCTCCATCGCCGAGGACGCTGTCTTCTCCGTGCCCAAGCATCTCACCCAGGGCTCGCTGGCGCTGGGGGCGACCCCCTGGCAGACCCTGAGCCGGGTGGTGATCCTCACCGCCAGCCCGGGCATCTTCTCGGCGGTGATGATGGGCCTTGGCCGTGCCGTTGGCGAGACCATGATAGTGCTGATGGCCACTGGCAACACCCCCATCATGGACTTCTCCATGTTCCAGGGACTGCGCACCCTGGCCGCCAATATCGCGGTGGAGATGCCGGAGTCGGAAGTGGGCAGCTCTCACTATCGGGTGTTGTTCCTCGCGGCCTTCGTCCTGTTTGTATTCACCTTTATGTTCAACACCCTGGCCGAGTTCATTCGTCAGCGGTTGCGTGAAAAATACAGCTCTCTGTAATGAGCCGTTCCATCAAAAGCGGCGTTCTGTATATGAACAAGGAATCGATAATGGGTAAGTGGTTTAAATCAGGGGCCCCCTGGATCTGGATGACCGGCGGTGCCGTCAGCCTGAGTCTGGTCGCGGTACTGGGTCTGCTGCTGCTGATTGGCTGGCGCGGTCTGGTCTACTTCTGGCCTCACCCCATCTATGAGTGGCAGCTCGAAGACGCTGGCGGCAACAAGAGCGTACTGATCGGCGAGATCAACGACCGTGAACTGGTGCCGGTGGAGCGGCTGCGTGCCGCGGGCTTGCCGCTGGAGGGGGAGGAGCGCGAGCTGCTGACCCGCTATCTGGTCAAGACCGGCAACCGCGAGTTCGTCGACCTCGATTTTCGCTGGGTGCTGGAGACCGACATCAAGTCCCAGAGCCTGCCGACCGAGCTGGCCATGGTGGAGCGTGCCACCAACGGCAACTTCTACGGCTACATAGTCGGGGTCAAGGAGGACGGCCGCGAGCTGAGCCAGGATCTGCATCCCGCGCTGCAACGGGTGCTGGCCCGTGCCAACGATCTCTCCGAACAGGCTGACGATCTGCAAAAAGGGGACATAGGCAGCATCAACTATCAGCTGGAACGGCTGCGCCTGAAAGAGCGCAAGGCAGAGCTGGACGACAAGCTGACCGATCAGCTTAAAACCCAGCTGGCCGAGCAGCGTCAGGCCCTCAATGACAACTATCAGGTGCTGGAGAAGCAGCTCTTCTCCCTGCGTGCCCAGGCGGACAGAGACAGCATCACGGTCAAGGACATGCGCGGCGAGCTGGTGACCATGCCCATGTCCAAGGTGCTGGACGTGGTGTGGCCCAACGACATGAGCCTGCTGGCCAAGGTGGGCTACTGGTTCCACCAGATCGGCAAGTTCGTCTCCGACGATCCCCGCGAGGCCAACACCGAGGGCGGCGTATTCCCGGCCATCTTCGGCACCGTCTTCATGGTGTTCCTGATGGCTATCATAGTCACGCCGCTCGGCGTGGTGGCGGCTGTCTACCTGCACGAGTACGCGGGCAAGAACAGCCTGACCAAGATCATCCGCATCGCCGTGATCAACCTGGCGGGTGTGCCCTCCATCGTCTACGGCGTGTTCGGTCTGGGCTTCTTCGTCTACACGCTCGGCGGCTCGCTGGATCAGCTGTTCTATCCGGAAGCGCTGCCGAGCCCGACCTTCGGCTCCCCCGGCGTCATCTGGTCGGCGCTGACCCTGGCCATCCTGACCCTGCCGGTGGTGATCGTCTCCACCGAAGAGGGGCTGGCCCGGATCCCGAGCACCATTCGCCAGGGGTCGCTGGCACTGGGCGCCACCCAGGCAGAGACCCTGTGGCGCATCGTGCTGCCCATGGCGAGCCCGGCCATCATGACAGGCCTTATCCTGGCGATCGCCCGCGCCGCCGGTGAAGTGGCGCCGCTGATGCTGGTGGGGGTGGTGAAGCTGGCGCCGACCCTGCCGATGGATGGCAACTTCCCGTATCTGCACGTGGAGCGCAAGTTCATGCATCTGGGCTTCCACATTTACGATGTGGGCTTCCAGAGCCCCAACGTCGAGGCGGCGCGGCCACTGGTGTATGCCACCTCCTTCCTGCTGGTGACGGTGATCGTCGGCCTCAACCTGACGGCCATCGGCATTCGTAACCATTTACGCGAGAAGTTCCGTTCTTTGGAGCATTGATGATGAACCTGACGGACATCACAGGCATTCGTAACCACTTGCGTGAAAAATTCCGGTCGCTGGAACATTAATCCAGCCACCCCAGACTGATGTGAGGCAAGGGACGGGCGGCCGCCCCCCTTGCCAGTCAAGTGTTCCGGCCGCTGGCACATCAAGATGCCCGCCGCCATCGACTGATTTGAGGTAACAGATGATCAACGTAACGACAGCTTCCACCCAGCACACTGCGCTGGATCTGCTCAACCTGAGCCCGGAGCAGACCGCGCTGGAGGTCAAGGATCTCAACCTGTACTACGGCAACAAGCAGGCGCTGTTCAACGTCAACATGAAGATCCCCAAGGGGCAGGTGACGGCCTTTATCGGCCCGTCTGGTTGCGGTAAATCGACCCTGCTGCGCTGCATCAACCGGATGAACGATCTGGTGGAGATCTGCCGCATCGAGGGGGAGATCCAGCTGCACGGCCACAACATCTACGACAAGGGGGTGGATGTCTCCGCCCTGCGTCGCCAGGTGGGCATGGTGTTCCAGCGCCCCAACCCCTTCCCCAAGTCCATCTACGAGAACGTGGTCTATGGCCTGCGCCTGCAGGGCATCAACGATCGCCGCACCCTGGACGAGGCGGCCGAGCGCTCCCTGCGCGGCGCGGCCCTGTGGGACGAGGTGAAGGATCGGCTGCACGACAACGCCTTCGGCCTCTCCGGCGGTCAGCAGCAGCGACTGGTGATTGCCCGTGCCATCGCCATCGAGCCGGAAGTGCTGCTGCTGGATGAACCCACATCGGCACTGGATCCTATTTCGACCCTCACCATCGAGGAGTTGATCAATGAGCTCAAGAGCCAGTTCACCGTGGTGATCGTCACCCACAACATGCAACAGGCGGCGCGGGTCTCGGATCAGACCGCCTTCATGTACATGGGCGAGCTCATCGAGTACTCGAACACCAACACCATCTTCACCACCCCGGCCAAGAAGAAGACCGAGGACTACATCACCGGTCGTTACGGCTAATAGTGTGAGTGGCAGAGCAGGGGTGATAGATATGAACAGCAAGAAACAGATTACCGGTCAGTTCAACGGCTAAGGCATGCTTGGTGCAATAAGGGTTATTGGTATGAGCAAGATGAGCATCAAGAAACAGATTACCGGTCAGTTCAACGGCTAGGGCATACTCGGAGCATAAGGATTATTTGTATGGACAATATGAACCTCAATAAACACATCTCCGGTCAGTTCAATGCCGAACTTGAGAGCGTGCGCAATCAGGTGCTGGTGATGGGCGGCCTGGTGGAGCAGCAACTGACCGACGCCATCGCGGCCATCCACGATCAGGATCTGGATGCGGCGCGCAAGATAGTGGCCAACGATCACAAGGTCAACGCCATGGAAGTAGCGATCGACGAGGAGTGCACCCGCATCATCGCCAAGCGTCAGCCCACCGCGTCCGACCTGCGGCTGGTGATGGCCATCATCAAGACCATCACGGATCTGGAGCGCATCGGCGACGTGGCGGACAAGATTGCCCGCATGCTGACCGACAACGCCAACAAGCCGCAACCGCCGCTGGTATCGCTCGAGAACATGGGCCGGCGCACCATCAAGATGCTGCACGATGTGCTCGACGCCTTTGCCCGCATGGATCTGGAGGCGGCCATCGCCGTCTACAAGGAAGATGACAAGGTGGACCGGGAGTACGAGTCCATCATTCGCGAGCTGATGACCTACATGATGGAAGATCCGCGCACCATACCCCAGGTGCTGAACGTGCTGTGGGCGGCGCGGGCCATAGAGCGGGTCGGCGATCGCTGCCAGCACATCTGCGAGTACATAGTCTATTACGTCAAAGGCAAGGACGTGCGCCACACCAAGGCGGACGAGCTCAATGAGCTGCTCGGCAAGCACTGACCGCAAAATGAATAAAAAGGCGCTTTGGGCGCCTTTTTTGTTGCACTGGGTGCCAGAGTAAGATATCGCCACCCAACAGGCGCTTTTCTGCTAGAATATGCCCCCTGTGTGAGTCCCGGATGGACTCACGGTCTGGTCTCCCAGGCCCAGTTTGCCGTCTTGTGCTAAGACGGGTGTAGCAATAGGTTAATCATGAGTTTTGCCGATAGTTTATTTTTTCTGATGTTGCTGGTTGCCGGCAGCGTGTTCTTCTCTCTTTCCGAGATATCCCTTGCCGCCTCCCGCAAGATCAAGTTGCAGGTGATGGCCGATGAGGGAAACCGCCATGCCGCCAAGGTGCTGGCGCTGCAGGCCCAGCCGGGTAATTTCTTTACCGTGGTGCAAATTGGCCTCAATACCGTCGCCATCTTGGGCGGTATCCTGGGTGAGTCTGCCCTGAATCCTGCCATCAAGGTGTTCATCTCCGGCTTCTATCAAGGCCCCTGGCTCAGCCAGATAAGCTCCGCCGCCTCCTTCGTGTTCGTCACCGGCATGTTCATCCTGATCGCCGACCTGATGCCCAAGCGCCTGGCCATGACCATGCCGGAGCGGATCGCCGTGGTGGTGGTACGCCCCATGCTGCTGTGCGTGACCCTGCTGATGCCGCTGGTGTGGTTCTTCAATGGCATGGCGAATGCGTTGTTCCGTCTGCTGCGGGTCTCCATGATACGCAACGACGAGATCACCTCTGACGACATCTATGCGGTGATGGATGCAGGCGCCGAGGCCGGCGTCATCCAGCGTGAAGAGCATCAGCTCATCGAGAACGTGTTCGAGTTGCAGTCCCTCGGCGTGACCTCCGCCATGACGGCCCGCGAGAGCCTCATCTACTTCACCCTGCAAGAGGGCGAGGAGAGCATCAAGGCCAAGATCGCCGAACACCCGCACAACAAGTTTCTGGTCTGTGACCACAACCTCGACAGCATCAAGGGCTTCGTCGATGCGAAAGAGCTGCTGATCCGCGTCATCAGCGGCCAGAGCATAGACCTCAACAGCGGCTCCCTGGTGCAGAACGTCATCATCATTCCTGACACCCTCAACCTCTACGAGGCGATGGAGTACTTCAAGAACCACAGGGGCGACTTCGCCGTGGTGATGAACGAATACGCGCTTGTGGTGGGGATAGTCACCATGAACGACCTGATGAGTACCGTCATGGGCGAGTGGGCCACCCACGTGGTGGAAGAGCAGATAGTGCAGCGGGACGAAAACTCCTGGCTGGTGGATGGAGTGACCCCCATCTCGGACGTGATGCGGGCCTTCGACATCGAAGAGTTTCCGGATAGCCAGAACTACGAGACCATAGCCGGTTTCATCATGTTCATGCTGCGCAAGATCCCCAAGCGTACCGACTCTGTGAAATACGCGGGCTACAAGTTCGAAGTGGTCGACATCGACAGCTACAAGATCGACCAGCTGCTGGTCACCCGGGTCGAACCCGTGGTGGCCGAGAAGCCTGCTCAGGAATCGTAAAGGAGCTATCAAGGAGTCATGAAGATGCAGTCTCATTCCCGTGCGCTGGCCTGTGTGGCGCTCGCCCTCGCGCTGGGCGCTTGCAGCCAGAGCGCACCCCGCAAGGCCACAGCCGTTGCCAAACCTGTCGCTCCCAAGGCGGTGGTGGTGCCGCAGCCGGATCCCGATGCCGTGGTGCAAAGTGGCGTGGCAGAGCCGAGCCCTGTGTTCGATGAAGAGTATCACGGCCCGGATCAGGGGTCCCTCGAGTCGGTGACCGCCCTGTTTGCCCGTGGCTACATAGAGTCGGCCATGCGCGAGACCATGCTGGCGGCGGTGCACAACGACTATCCGCTGCTCGGCATGCGGGATGTGCGGCTGACCGATCCTGTCTCCAAGTTCCTTACCTCTGCCCATGCTGCCACCACGGCCCACGATTATCTCTATGCCGGGGTGCAGCGTCGACTGGGTCGCCCGCTGAGCCCGGCTCAGTGGGAGCAGATCTGGCGTGGTCTGCCCCAGCAGGGTCGGGTTTCCGACTGGACCAAGCAGATAAAACGGGTGCTGGCAGGGCGTTAAGCCACCTGTTCATCCTGTTGCAATGAGGCCACCCTTGGGTGGCCTCACGCTTTTCTGCTTTCTGCCGCCTTCGCTGTTTTCCCGTCTCTGTTGTCTGCTGATGTCCTGTGATACCGATTGCCGTCGGCTCGGCTTTGTTCTATCTTATTTTGGACGTCTAAACATCCATATGTTTTTATGGCTGATTTGGCGGTTCACCCTGAATGGGCAAGGCGATGCACAGCCACGCCAGCCAGGAGAACAGCCACAGATGAAACATGCAGACAAACACAACAACAAAGAGACAGGACAGATGGAAACACAGGCATTGTGGGTACTGGACGGTGGCATGGGGCGTGAGCTGGCACGGCGGGGCGCGCCATTTCGCCAGCCCGAGTGGTCGGCGCTGGCGCTGATAGATGCGCCGCAGACGGTGCGCGAAGTGCATCAGGCCTATGTGGCCAGCGGTGCCCGCGTTATCACCACCAACAGCTATGCGCTGGTGCCGTTTCATATCGGTGCCGAGCGTTTTGCCGCCGAAGGGGAAGCGCTGGCGGCGCTGGCTGGCCAGCTGGCCCGCGAGGTGGCCGATGAACAGGGCGGTGCCGTGCAGGTGGCGGGATCTTTGCCGCCGCTGTTTGGCTCCTACCGCGCCGATCTGTTCGAGGCGGACAGAGTGAGCGAGCTGGCGACGCCGCTTATCCGGGCGCTGACGCCTCATGTGGACATCTGGCTGGCCGAGACCATGAGCCTGATTGCCGAGCCGCTGGCGCTCAAGGCGCTGTTGCCGGCGGATGGCAAGCCGTTCTGGGTCTCCTTTACCCTGGAGGACGAGGCGCCGGGCAGCGAGCCGACTCTGCGCTCCGGCGAGCGGGTGGTCGATGCCGTCACGGCGCTGGTCGCGGTCGGGGTGGATGCCATCCTGTTCAACTGTTGCCAGCCCGAGGTGATTGAGGCCGCGCTGACGGTGGCCGGCGACAGGTTGCTGGCGCTGGGTCGAGGGGATATTCGCCTCGGCGCTTACGCCAATGCCTTCCCGCCCCAGCCAAAAGAGGCGACCGCCAACGACGGGCTGGACGAGATCCGCGCCGATCTGGGGCCGCTGGATTACCTCGGCTGGGCCGAGCGCTGGCGCACCGTCGGGGCCTCTCTCATCGGGGGGTGCTGCGGCATAGGCCCAGAGCATATTCAGGCCCTGGCCAGCCGGCTGCGCTAAGGAGATCACATGAAAGAGAGCAAAATAGGCCTCTGGTCCCTCACCGCCCTGGTGTTCAGCTCCATGGTGGGGGCGGGCATCTTCAGCCTGCCCCAGAACATGGCCGAGGTGGCCGGTGCCCGCGCCGTGCTGATCGGCTGGGGCGTGACCGGGGTGGGCATAGTGGCGCTGGCCATGAGCTTCCTCTATCTGTCGCGGCTCAGACCGGATCTCGATGGCGGCATCTACAGCTATGCCCGCGCCGGCTTTGGCGATCTGGTGGGTTTTTTCTCCGCCTGGGGTTACTGGCTGTGCGCCACCATAGGCGTGGTGGGCTATCTGGTGATCGCCTTCGCCGCGCTGGGCAGCTTCGTCGATACGCCAACCGAAATCTGGTTCGGCGAGGGCAACACCCTGTCCGCCTTCATCGGCGAATCCTGCATCCTCTGGGCCGTGCACCTGCTGGTGGCCCGTGGCGTGCAGCAGGCCGCTCTGTTCAATCTGGTGGCGACCCTGGCCAAGAGCCTGCCGCTGCTGCTGTTCATCCTGTTCGCCTGCTACTGGTTCGACCCTGTGACCTTCGCGGCGGATCAGGGGGGCAGCACGCTGGCTGTGCCGGTCTCCGAGCAGGTGCGCAACACCATGCTGATCACCCTCTGGGTCTTCACCGGCATCGAAGGGGCGGCCGTGCTGTCGGCCCGTGCCAGAAACAAGCGGGATGTGGGCACGGCCACAGTGCTGGGGGTGGTGCTGGCGCTGCTGCTCTATGTGCTCATCTCTGTGCTGGCGCTGGGGATATTGAGCCGCCCTGAGCTCGCGGCCCTGCCCAACCCCTCCATGGCGGGACTGATGGCCCAGATGACAGGCTCCTGGGGCAAGCTGCTGATCAGCGTCGGCCTCATCGTGTCGGTGCTCGCCTCTTACGTGAGCTGGACCCTGTTCTCGGCCGAGGTGCCCTTCAGTGCGGCGCGCCACGGCGCCTTTCCGGCCATCTTCCGGCGCCAGAATCGCAACGGCACTCCCATAGCGTCGCTGTGGCTCACCAGCCTGACGGTGCAGGGCTGCCTACTGCTGGTGTGGTTGCTTGGCAAGGGGTATACCAGCCTTCTGCTCATCTCCACCTCCATGATCCTGGTGCCCTACCTGCTGATCGGCCTCTTCCTGCTCAAACTGTCCTTGAGTGGTGAGGGCAACGGCCTGATGCGGACTGTAGCGCTGGTGTCGAGCGGCTACGGCCTCTGGCTGCTCTATGCCGCCGGGGTGGAATACCTGCTGCTCTCCTTGCTGCTGTACGGGCCGGGCCTGCTGCTGTTTCTCTACAGCCGCCGTCAGCTGGCTGGCGCCGAACGACTCAGTGGCCGCGAGCGACTGCTGGCCGGGATAACCCTGGTGAGCCTGATTCCCGCACTCTGGTCATTTGCCCATGTCTGATCCTGGTCTGTGACTGGCAATGAAAGAGAGCGCCCTGGTGGCGCTCTCTTTTTTTACTCTGCGGCAAGGTTCTGATTCAGACGCTGCCGGGGCCGGCCGGCTTGCCAAACAGCACGCCGAGTTTCTGCAGCCAGGGGAGGCCACGGGCCTCGCGCAGCATGTCGCGCCACTCGTGGAAGGTGAGGGTGAGCGGATTGAAGCTGCGGACCGGCTTGGTTATGCCGAAGCGACAGGGCTCGGCGGGGTCCTCTTCCACGAAGGTGCCGAACAGCCTGTCCCAGATAATGAGCACGCCGGCGAAGTTGCGGTCTATGTATTTGGCATTGCTGGCGTGGTGCACCCTGTGGTGGGAGGGGGTGTTGAAGACCCACTCAAGCCAGCCCAGCTTGCCCACCACCTGGGTGTGAACGAAGAACTGAAAACCCAGGCTGAGCAGCACGGTCGCCACCACGGCCTGGGGCGGGAAGCCGATGAGGATCATTGGGATCCAGAACAGCCACATGCCGGAGATTGGGTACATCAGACTCTGGCGAAAGGCGGTGGAGAGGTTGAGTCGCTCCGAGCTGTGATGCACCACGTGGGAGGCCCACAGCCAGCGTACATGGTGGCTGGCAAAGTGGAACAGCCAGTAACAGAGATCCTGAAGCAAAAAGAGCAGCAAGATGCTCCAGAGATTGAGCTCTATGTCGAACAGGCGCCAGCCCCAGAGGGCGTCATACAGGTAGGCGATGGCGATGGCCGTCAGTGCATCGCCCCCCTGATGCATCAGGGCCAGGGCGGCGTTGGCGAACAAGTCTCGCCACTGGTAGGTGGCGGTGGGAAAGGCCGCCCCGTGCTTGCGCAGGTAGAGCATCTCCCAGCCGATAAAGGCCAGGAAGATCGGGGAGAGGTAGAGCAGCAGCAGTTGCACATCCATGTTGGGCATCCGGTTTGACCAGTTGGGTTCCAGCATACCGAATGGATTTAAAATTTCATTAACATTTCATGTCCCAAGCCGTGCAGGCCCTGCCGGGGCACAGATTCAACGGTTTGTTTTTACTGACAAATAGTGGCCATTGATGACATTCCCTTGGATGCACCATCCCGAAGCCGGTGCCCTGTCGTCTGGCGGGTCCTCGCTTACACTGGAACAATGAACGTCCCGGTTGGGGGCTCGATGGGTGGCAAGGTGCCGGCAATGGAGGGGGGGATGAGAACGATCCATTTATATGTCATGTTCGGCCTGCTGAGTGCGAGTGCGCAGGCCAATGACAGCTTCAACAGCGAGCTGAGCCATTTCATCGGTGGCGCGGCCATGGGGGCGGGCTTTACGGCGATCGCCGATCATTACGGCTATCGGGAACAGAGAGGCTGGATCGGGTTCGGGGTTTCCACCGGGATCGGGGTGGTGGGAGAGCTGGCGTCGAGAAATGGCGAGTTCTCAGCCCTCGACGCGGGTGCCAATGCGCTGGGGGCGGTGATTGGCGCCTTTGCCACCGAGCGCTGGATCCTGGCCCCCGTAGTGCTGCCCGAGCAGCACTACGCAGGGCTGATGACCCGTTATCGCTTCTAAGAACCAGCCGCGCTGGCCGCTCCACTGATGGGCATCAATAACAGAGGGAGCCATGGGCTCCCTCTTCTGCTTTCTACGACTGTCAGCGTCAGAGCACCTGACTCAGGAACTGGCGCAGGCGCGGGGAAGGGGGATTGTCAAAGAAGTCGGTCGGCTTCTCATCCACCAGCAGCTCACCGTTTTCCATGAAGAGCACCCGATCCGCCACCTCGCGGGCGAAACCCATCTCGTGGGTCACCACCACCATGGTCATGCCCTCGCGTGCCAGCCCCTTCATGACGTCCAGCACCTCGCCCACCATCTCGGGGTCCAGCGCGCTGGTGGGCTCGTCGAACAGCATGATGCGCGGTTGCATGGCGAGTGCCCGGGCTATGGCCACCCGCTGTTGCTGGCCGCCGGAGAGCTGGGACGGATAGCTCTCGGCCTTGTTCGACAATCCCACTTTCAGCAGCAGGGCCTTGGCCCTGTCCCGCGCATCGTTGCGCGACAGCCCGCGTACCTTCTGCGGTGCCAGGCAGATGTTGTCCAGCACGTTCAGGTGGGGGAAGAGGTTGAAGGACTGGAACACCATGCCCACCTCTTCCCGCAGTTTGTTGACGTCACCCGGTTCGGTCAGAGAGATGCCATCGACCACTATGTTGCCGTCGTTGATGGTCTCCAGCTGGTTGAGGGTGCGCAGGAAGGTGGATTTGCCCGAGCCGCTGGGGCCCACTATCACCACCACTTCCCCTTCGGCCACCTGGGTGCTGACGTTTTTCAGGGCGTGCACCTCGGTGCCATAGAATTTTTCGACACCTGTCGCCTTGATGATGGGATCAGTTGCTACGCGCATGCTTCACCTCCAGACGACGTACCGGGAAGGCGCGGGGCGTGCCTGTGATGACAGCACTTCTCGACTCCTGTTGAGCCTTGGTAATGGGATCAGTTGCTGCGCGCATATTTCACCTCCAGACGACGTACCATAAAGGAGAGGGTGCCGGTCAACACCAGATAGAGCAGGGCCACGGTGAACCACACCTCGAACGGGCTGAAGGTGGAGCTGACCACCTCGCGCCCCGCCTTGGTGAGATCCGTGATGGAGATGACAGACACCAGGGAGGAGTCCTTGATGAGGTTGATGAACTGGCCTGCCAGCGGCGGCAACACCCGCTTGAAGGCTTGCGGCAGTATGACGTAACGCATGGTCTGGGCCGAGGTGAGCCCCAGGCTGCGACCGGCCTCCATCTGCCCCTTGTGAATGGAGCTGATGCCGGCGCGCACGATTTCGGCCACATAGGCGCCGGTAAAGACGGCCAGCGCCGCGACCCCGGCGGTGAACCTGTCCAGGTTCAGCACTGTGCCGATGAAGAAGTAGACGATGAAGATCTGCACCAGCAGCGGCGTGCCGCGAATGAGCTCCACATAGGTGACCGCCAGATTGCGCAGGGCCGGGTTGGGGGAGAGGCGGGCCAGGCCTGCCAGGGTGCCGAGCAGGATGGCGAACACACCCGCCACCAGAGAGAGCTTGACCGTGACCCAGACGCCCCAGGCGATGGGGCCAGCGGTCCAGGTGAGTTCGGTATCCAGGGTATCGCCCCGGAAGATGGTGTCCCCTTCGGCGACCTTCACCCCTGTGCTGGCGATGGCCTGGCGTTGATTGGGGTCGAGATCGTTTTGCAGGAACAGCTTGCCCTGTTCGGCGCTGGTGGTACCGGCGACCACTGTGCCGTCAAATTCGGCCAGGTTGTTCTGTTCCGCCTGATAGGCGATGTATTGGGGGATCCGCTCCCAGCGCCAGGTGTAATCCACGGACTGAACCGCTTTATAGATGCCGAATACGGCAGCCAGCAGCATCAGCAGGAAGACGCCGTGCCAGAGCAGCTTATTGGGTTGTTTTTCCATCTGTCTTGTTGGGTTGTGCACTGTCGCAACCTCGTTGTAGTTATTTATTGTGTGGGGATCTGCGTGAAGGGGCGGCAGGCCGCCCCTTGCGAGGTTACTTGAGCTGATTCAGCCAGGCGTTGGATTCGAACCACTTCTTGTAGAGGCGGTCGTAGCTGCCATCACCCTTGATCTGGCGCAGGTAGTTGTTGAACCAGTTGAGGGTGTCCTGGTCGCCCTTGCGGATGGCCCAGGCCAGGGGTTCGAAGGTGAACGGCTTGTCCAGGTGCACCACGGCGCCTGTGTTCTGGGAGGCGAAGATGGCGTTGTAGGGCAGGTCATAGACGAAGGCATCGACCTTGCCATTGATCACTTCCAGCTTGGCGTCATCCTGGGTTTCAAACTGCAGCAGGGTGGCTTTGGGGATCAGACGCTTGACCGCCTGCTCGCCCGTGGTGCCGAGCTTGACCGCGATCTTGTACTTGGGATCGTTGAGATCGCTGAAGGACTTGATCTCGCCAACCTTCTCCTTGCGCAGCACTATGGTCTGGCCCACGACTATGTAGGGATCGGCAAAGTTGACGCGCAGGTTGCGCTGAGGGGTGACTGTCATGCCGCCCATGATGACGTCGAACTTGTCGGTCAGCAGCGCCGGAATGATGCCATCCCAGGCTGTGTTGACAAACTCGACCTTCACGCCCATCTCCTTGGCGACCATCTTGGCAAGATCCACATCGAAACCTATGTACTGGCCCTGTTTGTTGGTCATTTCGAAGGGTTGATAGCCGGCGTCGAAGCCGACCCGCAGCACACCGCGCTCCAGCACGGCGTCCAGAGTGGAACTAGGCGCGGCACTGGCCAGCCCGCAAAACAGCAAGGTAGATAGAATGAGTTTTTTGATCATAAGTGATGTCTCTGTCGATGTTGTGTTCAGCCTTGAACCTGCTCCCGTGCGACTCCGTGGCACAAGAGACTGCTGCATCCGGCAACAGGCAAGACAGGATTATTGTCTTGGTTGAGGCAAAAGCCCCATATGAGATTCCATTTCCTGTGTGCTGAGTGAAAAATGTACCAAATTCCGATTGTGCCAGATGACTCAATAGGTTAGTGACGCTTTTTCCCCGTGACTGCACTCATAAAATCACACGAAAACAACATATCTATCTAATGGAGCGGGTTCAAGTCCAAAATGCCCGCGGGACACTTTGTTACACCGAGCCCTCTCATCAGCGGTGCCAAACGTTACTCACCTTGCGGTGGGTCGCAGGGTAGGGATTCTTATGGGGCATTTTTAGCGGAATTTTATGCAACAGGTGAACTTTTATTGAGGATTTACTCAGACGCCACTGGGTCTTGTTTTGCGCTTCAAATATACTCAGTTACCTTCGTTTAGTGGCACGGGTATGGACGCCTCAATACTGCTCAAGCTGGATGTATTCACCCTGATGATCATGGCCCTGGGTGGCTACAGCCTCGGTTTTATCACCCTCTCCATCATATGGTCGACCCACAGGGAGATCCCCGGACTCGGACTCTGGTGGTGGTCGAGCCTGTGCGCCCTGGCGGCCCAGAGTCTGTTCACCCTGCAGGCCTTCATGCCCAATCTGGCGGGGATCTGGCTGGCCAACCTGCTGATCACCGTCTGCCTCGCCCTGATGCCGCTGGCGCTGCAGCGCTTCTTCGGCAAGCCCCTCAGCTGGCGTGCCACCGCCCTGTTCATGCTGATCTATGTGCTGATCCTGAGCTGGAGCATCTTGTTCAACGAACAGATGGCGCCCCGGGTATTGTTGGCCTGCCTGAGCTACATGGTGCTGGGGGCCGTGATAGTGCTGCTCATCTGGCGGCATGGCTATCCTGCCTACCTGCCCGCCGTGCTGGTGTTCACCGTGGTCAATATCCTGCTATACGGCTTCAACCTGATGCGGATGGGGTTTCTGCTGCAGGGGGATGCCCGTGTGCTGATGGATCAGAGCGGCGTCAATGTGCTGCCCTTTCTCTCCATGCTGATGGGCAGTTACCTCTCTACCTTCGGGGTGCTGCTGCTCTGTACCCAGTATCGGGCGCTGGCGCTGCGCCAGCAGGCCAGCCACGACTCCCTGACAGGTCTGCTGAACCGGCGCGGTTTCATGGAGCGGATGGCGGCGCGGCGGGTGAGCGAGTTTGGCGCCCTGGCGGTGCTGGATCTGGATGACTTCAAGCAGATCAACGATCGCCACGGCCATGAGGCGGGGGACAGGGTGCTGGCGGCCGTCGGCGCCTACCTGGGCGGACGGCCCGAGCTGGTGGCCAGCCGCTTTGGCGGCGAGGAGTTCGTGTTGCTGCTGCCGCAGGAGGGTGAGCAAGCCCAGCAGGCGCGCTGCGAGCAGATATTGCAGGATCTGGCGGCTCTGGAGCTGGATGGCATCGGCATCACGGTCAGCATGGGGCTGGCGCGCTGCCAGCACGGCTGGCATTTCGACACCCTGTTCAGCCAGGCCGACGGCGCCCTCTATCAGGCCAAGCGGGAGGGCAAGAACCGGATCTGCCGCCTGGCCTGACGCCTCAAGGCGCCAACTCAGCTTCCGGGGCCTGGGTGCGCGGCGCCTGAGCCTTGAGGAAGGGAAGCAGCAACAGGGCCGAGACCCCGGCCGCCACCGAAATTACCACGAAGAAGCCGTTCCAGTGCCAGATCTCCATCACCTTGGCCAGCGGATAACCCGACAGCGCCGCCCCCATGTAGGCGAACAGGCCGACGAAGCCGGTGGCGGCCCCCGCCGAGTTTTTGTGGGAGCACTCGGCCGCCGCCATGCCGATCAGCATCTGGGGGCCGAACACGAAGAAGCCGATGGTGAAGAAGCAGGCCGCCTGCATCACATAGCTGAAGAAGGGCATCAGCCACAGCGACCCCACCGCCAGCAGTATCCCCACCGCGAAGATGAGGTTCATGGGCCCCCGGTTGCCGTTGAACAGCTTGTCCGATCCCCAGCCCGCCACCAGGGCGCCGATAAAGCCCCCCACCTCGAACATCGAAATGGCCGAGTTGGCGCTCATCAGGTTGAAGCCGCGCTGCTCCGTCATGTAGAGATTGCCCCAGTCGTTGATGGCGGTGCGCACCACGTAGACCAGCACGTAGCAGCAGGCCAGCAGCCAGATGTAGGGGTTGCCGAGCACGTATTTGCGCAGGATCTGGCGAGGAGAGAGGCCCGCATCCTGGGTCTGCTGGGCGATCTCCAGCGCATCCTGGCGCCATTCGCCGACCGTGGGCAGCCCCATGGCACTCGGGGTGTCCCGCAGCCGCCAGCAGAGGAACAAGCCGGTCAGAATGGCGATGATGCCGGGCACTATCATGCCGTAGCGCCAGCCGTGTTGCAGGGCAATGGTGCTGACGATGAGCGGGATCAGGGCCCCGCCCACGTTGTGGGCCGTGTTCCAGGCCGACCACCAGAAGCCGCGCTCGGTGCGCGAATACCAGCTGGTGAGCAGCTTGGAGCAGGGGGGCCAGCCCCAGCCCTGGAAGAAGGCGTTGGCGACCCAGAGTGCCGCAAACAGCCACAGCGACGAGGAGAGGCCGAACAAGATGTTGATGACGCCGGTGGCCATCAGCCCCAGCCCCATGAAGTAGCGGGGGTTGGCGCGGTCGCTGATGATGCCTGAGAAGAACTTGGAGCAGCCGTAGGTGATGTAGAACAGGGTCCACAGCATGCCGATGTCGGACTTGTCCAGCATGCCGTCCGCCAGCATGTCCGGCATGGCGAAGTTGAAGCTCTTGCGGGTGAAGTAGAAGACCGCATAGCCCAGGTACATGGTCAGCAGAATATGCAGCCGCCAGTGACGGTAGCTGGCATCGATCTCGGCCTGATCGCGGATGAGCGGCTGGGGCGGCGCGCTTCTCATGAAGCTCAGCATGCAGGGCCTCGCTGGATAAGGGGGTCAGCCATGAGGCTCCTCCCGTTTGCGATTGGGCAGGGCCACGGTCAGTTGGGTGCCGTGGATGCAGGAGAGTTGCAGGCTGCCGCCGAGGGCCTGCACCCGCTCGCGAATACCGAGCAGGCCATACCCCTGGGGCGTGCGGTGCTCCGGCAGGCCGCAGCCGTCATCCTCCAGCAAAAGTAGCAGGCGCTCGGCCTGGCGATGGGCGCGAATGGTGACCGAGCTGGCGTTGGCGTGTTTGACCACGTTGTTGAGCCCCTCCTGACAGACCCTAAACAGGGTGACCCGCTGGGCGTCGGAGAGCCCCTCGTCCGCCAGCTGCCACTCGAGCCGGGTGACAATACCGCGGCGCTCCAGCTCCAGCTCCCGCAGCAGGCCGCGCACCGCCTGCTCCAGACTCATGTCGTCGAGCTGGCGGGGACGCAGGCGACCGAGCAGGCCGCGTACCGCATCGTAGATACCGAGCGACAGGGTTTCGATGAGGGCGCTGCTCTGGCCGACCCCGGCGTTGTCCGGCGCGAGACGCCGCACTATGCCGGCCTGGGTGCGGATGGCGGTGATGGTCTGGCCAATGTCGTCGTGCAGCTCGCGAGCCACCTCCTTGCGAATGCTCTCTTCTGTCTCCAGCAGCCGCTCTGTGAGCTGGCGGTTGTGGGCGAGCTGGCGGGTCAGCGCCTGATTGAGCTCGCGCTGACGCTGGATGCCGGCCCCCAGCAGCAGACCGGTCAGGCTCTGGGCCAGCAGGGAGAGCAGCAGATCCAGCGGGTGTTCGTGCCAGGCCTGGCCCGCCATCAGGGCGACCGTGTTCATCAGGGTGGCGAGCAGAGCGCCCTGCCAGCCGTAGCGCCAGGCCATGGCCATGATGGGAATGGCGAGGCAAAACGGGGTGAAGCGCACCAGCGAGTCCGGCAGGCCGAGCTGCAGCCAGAGGCTCAGCACGAACAGCAGCAGATACCAGACCAGATGACGAAAGCGCCAGTCCACCGGTTGATCCACCAGCGCCGGCCCGAGCGGCACCCAGGTGGCGCGGGTGAGGTAGTGCCAGATCAGCATGCAGGTGGAGGTGAGGGTCAGGCCGCCGGTCAGGGTGAGCAGCAGGGCGGTGAGGCCATCTTCCCCGGCCAGATGCCAGAGCAGGGATTGCAGCAGCGCCGCCACAGTGACGGTGGCGAGCAGCACCAGCAGCTGTTGCCAGTCGTTGCGCACCTGCTGGCGGCGGGCGATGAGCAGCGGCAGCAGGGTGAGCAGGCTGCCCGCCTGGATCAGCGGCCACAGCGGCAGCCCTACCTCCTGATTGAGCCAGTAGAGCAGCAGGGATTCACACAGCAGCAGCGGCGGCCAGTAGGCGATCGGGCTTTGCAACAGCAGGCCGAGGCGCAGGCCGAACGGGAACAGCAGCGCCGCCAGTATGGGGGATCCCGCCAGATGCAGGCTGATGCTCCACAGGCAAAACCAGCCGGCGGCAAAGATGAAGCTGGCTGCCAGCGAGATGGCGACATAGCTGGCGAGACGGGAGATCACCAGCTGTCCAGCATGCGGTGGGCCAGCTCCACGTTGTTGCTGACTTTCAGTTTGTCCATCAGGTTGGCGCGGTGCACGTGCACCGTCTTGGGGGAGAGGCCGAGCTGTTCGGCAATGGCTTTGACCTCCAGCCCCCGCGCCAGCAGCTGTGCCACTTCCCGCTCCCGGTTGGTGAGGGGATCCTGGCTGTTGCAGGCCAGCTTGTGGGCTATGTCCGGGGTCAGGTAGCAGCCACCGTGGGCGGCGGTGCGCACCGCGGCGATCAGCTCATCCGGGCTGCAGCGCTTGGAGAGAAAGCCCTTGGCACCGGCCTGCAAGGCCTGTTCGATCAGTGCCGGACTGTCGTGCACCGACAGCATCACCACGGCGAGGCCGGAGGGGAGGCGCTTGAGCAGGTCCAGCCCGGATTGATCCGGCATTGAGATGTCGCACACGCACAGCTGCACGCCGCTGCCCGGCAACCCGGCGAGGGCGTCGGCGGCCGAGCCGAATTCGGCCACGACCTTGAGATCGGGCTCGAGATTGAGCAACTGGGCAAAACCGGAGCGGACGATCTGGTGATCGTCGATGAGGGCAATCTTTATCATGATGTCAGCCTGAAATCTGCGGCCAGGGTGCTGGCGCGGCCAACAAGATACCTGCCGCCTCGCTCGGGCTCAAGAGGAAGGGCGCATTGTGGTCGGTATGGTGGGCGCTTCCGCCCCAAAGCTTGATCGGGATCAGGGAGGGGGGGCTTTGCTCCCGGCACAGGCCGGGGAGAACACGCGCCGTCCCCGTGGTGCTCGGGTCGGCGCGTGCCCGTGGCGGCTAGCGGTGCAGCTCGCCCGCCCGTTCCGGCTGATAGACCACTTCCAGGATCTCGACCTGGATGGTGCGACCGGCGGGGCCCGGCCAGGCGATGCTGTCACCCACCTTCAGCCCCAGCAGGGCGCTGCCGACCGGGGCCAGCACTGAGATTTTGGACTCATCCCCCTGCACATCCTTCGGATAGACCAGGGTCAGGCAGAAGTCGTTGCCGCTGCTCTGCATCTTGAAGCGCACAGTGCTGTTCATGGTCACCACGTCCGGCGGCATGTCGGCCGGCTCGCGCATCTCGGCGCGGTCCAGCTCCTCCTGCAATGCCAGGTGCTGCGGGTGGTTGCCGAGCAGTTGCTCGATGCGATCGAGATCCAGGCTGGAAATCACGAGATGAGGTCTTTGCATAGGATATTCCTTATCAATGGGTCATATGACCAGGATGGCGGGCAAGCTGGTCGCAAAAGGGGGTCGATACGAAAAAACAGATCGGGAACGCATGCCCCCGAACGACTCGCTGTCAGGGGCGAGGGCGGGGGCTCAACGGGGTGTGAGCTGGCTTGGAAAAATCATGAACGCTTTCATGGGGATACCATAACCATTCTGGACTGCTTTGGCAATTATCCTGATAGGCTTGTCAGGGGGCCTGATAATCGTACTGCTTGATGATGCGCGCCAGGCTGCCATCGTCGCGCATGGCCAGAATGGTCTTGCGCCAGCGCAGCGCCTCGGCAGGGGGAAAGCGGGGGCTGGCGGCAAGGTAGAGCGCCGTCTGTTGCAGGGTGTCGCCGCGCACCAGATCCGCCAGCGGCAAGCCGGCCTGCTGCTGATTGTAGCGGGCGCTGTTCCAGGCCACGGCCCAGCCCTGGATGCGATCCAGCGCCAGCTTGCTGGCATTGCTGACCTCCTCGGCCACCACGTCCTGTTTCACCTGGCCAAGCGGCTGGATCAGGCTCTGGCCATAGGATCCGCGCATCACCCCTATGGTCAGGCCGGGCAGTGCCTTGACCGAGAGTGGCTCGGGGTGGTGCTGGCGATGGCTGACCAGCACGAAGGCTTCGTCCAGCAGGGGGGCAATCCAGAGAAACAGCGGCTCGCGCTGGGGGCTTTTGACCGGTGGCACCAGCAAGACGTTCTGGCGATGGCGGGTCTGGCTGAGGGCGCGGGCCAGCGGCATCAGCTCTATGGTCAGTGGCTCCTTGAGGCGACGGGCGGCTTCCTCCAGCACCTCTATGGCCATGCCGCTCGGGGCGCCCTGATAGGAGCGGATGACATAAGGGGGGATCTCGGCCGCGATGACCACAACGGCATGGACCTGAATGGCCGGAAAGAGCAGGCTGCAGCACAGCAGCATGAGAACGGGAATGCGCATAGGAGACCGGATCAGGGATGAGTACACAGAGTGTAACATCCCGTTACCGCAAGTCAGCTCACCCCATTCAGGGTGGCGCGTCAGTCGAAGAAATCCCTCAGATCCAGGGTCTGGTAGCCCTCCAGCTGCTGCCAGGGCAGCTGCTTTGGCAAGGGCTTGAGGGTCACCTCCATCCGGTAGCTGCGATAGCCGTCCAGGCTTGCCGACTCCACCACCAGCGGCAACTGCCAACGGCTCGACCAGAGGATGCGGGTGCGCTGCCTGCCCTCGCGCCCTTCATACCAGCGCGCCTGCTCGGGGGCGGCCTCATCGAGGGGGGTCATCCCTTGCAGCAGGGCCGGGTTGACGAGGTAGCGGATCCGCTCCCAATCCGGCTTGAAGGCTACTTGGCCATACTCTTCCTCCGGCACCTCTACCAGCTGGTTGTGCCAGCTGTCGGCGTAGCGCAGTTGCAGCTCCCCCTGTGCGTCGCGGGTCACCCAGCGCGCCGCCATCTGATGGGTGAAGTGCTTGTGGCCCGGGTTGGCATCGTGGGTGGCGTGATAGGCGCGAGCCAGCGGCAGCGGGATCAGCCGCTGGCTCCACACCTGGTTGCCGACCCGCATCCACTTCTCCTGCCAGCTGTTTTCCTTGGCGATGCCATCGCTGCTGGTGACCCTGTCGTGATAGCTGATCCGGGCGGCCAGATCGGGAGTCTCCTCGGCATGAGCCTGAAAGGAGAGGGTGCTGCCAAGCAGCCATAACGGAAGTAACAGTCGCATCATGCTTGATCGCTCGAAAGAGCAGGGGGCCGGGTTCAGTAACCCGGCCCCCTGCCGCTTACAGGCCGAGCGCCTCCCGCAGTTTGCCGAACACCTTGGTGTTGTCCAGCGTGCCCTTGAAGCGGCTGCTGCCGGCGCCGTCCGCGAACAGCATGACGTCGCCGCCGCCGTGGGTCTCTGAGCCCAGCTTGACGCCCGTCTCCTGCAGGTAGTCGTCCGCCATCACCTCATCACTGGTGAGGGTGGGGCGCACCGCCGGGCGGTTGGGGCCGTTGCCGAACACTAGCGTGGTGAAGGGTTTGCCATCCACGTCGTTCTGGGTCGAGCCGTCGGCGTTCTTGACCAGATCCAGCACCTTGTTGCCCTTGGCGGAGTAGCCGTTGATGGTCATGGTGTGGTCGTGGTCGGCGGTGACCACGATCAGGGTATCTTTCAGGTCCACCTTGCCGAGCGCCGTCTTGACCGCTTCATCCAGCGCCACCGCATCGGTCAGCGACCGCTTGGCATTGGTGCCGTGCAATGCGTGGTCGATGCGCCCCCCTTCCACCATCAGGAAGTAGCCCTGGCTGTTCTGGCTCAAGAGATCGATCGCCTTGGCCGTCATCTCCGACAGGGACGGCTGGGTATTGGCCGCCCCCTTGGCGACGCGGTCCAGCTCGTAGTCGAGGTGGGACTTGGGACTGAACAGGCCGAGCAGCTTGCCACTGCTGACCTTGGCCAGATCGCTCTGGGTGGTGACATAGCTGTACCCCTGGGCGGTCAGCTCGGCGGTGAGATCCCGGCCATCGGCGCGGCCGCCCTTGTTGCTGGCGCTGTAGGGGGTCCAGTGATTGGCACCGCCCCCCATCAGCACGTCCACCCCGTCCCCGAGGGCGGCGTTGAAGCCGGCCCCGCCCGGTACCGCCTGCTCGGCGATGGCATAGGCGGCATCCCGGTGGCAGATGTGGGCATAAGTTGCGGCCGGGGTGGCATGGGTCAGCTCAGTGGTGGTGACGGCGCCGACCGACTTGCCCGCCGCCTTGGCCAGCTCCAGTATGCTGGGCACAGGCGTGCCGTTGTCGCTGGTGCAGTTGTTGATGCCCTTGTTGCCGTTGGCATCCTTGGCCGGGGCGACTGCCCTGGTGTCGCTGCTCATGGCGATCACCTCGTTGTTCATCTTGACGCCCGTGGTGTAGGCCGCCATGGAAGGGGCCGAATCCGTGGTCTGGGCATCGTTGGAGAAGGTCTTGATGCGGGCGCTGCGTGGCAGCTTCATCATCTCCAGGTTGCCCTCTTCACCCACCTTGAACAGGCGGGTGGCGGTGAGCACAGTGGGGCCCATGCCGTCACCGATGAACAGGATGACGTTTTTGGCGTCGCTGGCCTGGGCCTGGGCTGCGCCGCCGAGGGCGGTGAGCAGGGCGGTGCAGACGAGGGTTCTGTGCAGGTTGTTTTTCATGGTTCTTTTCATGGATCCTTTCATGGGAATGCTCCTTACAGCCCGGCTGCAGCCTTGACCTTGCCAAACACGGCGGTGTTGTCGAGTGAGCCGTGGAAGCTGTCCGCTCCCTGGCCGATGGCGCCGAGGAAGACATCGGTGCCGCCATGGGTCTCGTTGCCGATCTCGCCCACCTTGACCACTACCTCCTGGTGATAGTCGTTGGCGGAGACGGTGGCGTCATCCAGCGCGGCGACGTTGCTGCGCGGGCCATCCACCCGGCTGTAGCCGTTGCCAAAACCGATGATGGTGTAGGGCATGCCATCGGCATCCTTGCTCGGTTCGCCTGTCTCGTAGTTCCTCACCAGCCCGAGCACGCCCGGGTTGTCGGCCGTGGTCTTGCCGGTGCGCTTGGCATAGCCGTTGAGCACCAGGGTATGGTCGTGGTCGGCGGTGACCACTATCAGGGTGTTTTTCAGCTCGGGGTCGGTTTTCTTCACCTCGTCGATGGCGGCCTTGATGGCGTTGTCGAAGGCGAGGGTATCTTGCAGGGCGCGTTTGGCGTTGGTGTCGTGCAGGGCGTGATCGATGCGTCCCCCTTCCACCATCAGGAAGTAGCCCTTCTCTTTATCCTTGAGCTGCTTGATGGCAGCCAGGGTCATCTGGGTAAGGGAGGGCTCGCTGGCGGGCCTGTCCAGGTCATATTTCATGTGACTCGCCCCAAACAGCCCCAACAGCGGCTTGCCCGCCTCGGCCTTGTTCAGCTCGTCCAGGTTGCTGGCGAACTGGTAGCCCTTGGCCTGCATCTCGCTGATGAGGTTGCGGCCATCCTCCCGCTTGCCCTTGTCGGCTTTTGGCAGGAAGAAGCCGCTGCCACCGCCGAGCACCACGTCCAGTCCCTCTTTCAGGGCGCCGTTGTAACCGGTGCCGCCCGGCACCAGCTGGACGGCGATGTCATTTTCCAGATCCCGGTTGCAGATGTGGGCATAGGTGGCGGCCGGGGTGGCGTGGGTGACCCGGGTGCTGGTGACCACACCGGTGCCGCGGCCATCGGCCTTGGCCAGTTCCAGCAGTGTGGTCACCGGCTTGCCGGCACTCTTGCTGCACTCGCTCTCATAGGTGGCATCGCCGTCCATGCTGATGACACCGTTGTTGCTCTTGACCCCTGTCATGTAGGCTGCCATGGAAGGGGCCGAGTCTGTGACCTGGGAGTCGTGGGAGAAGGTCTTGATGAAGGCCGTCTCCGGCAGGGAATCTATGGTCAGACTGCCCTCTTCCCCGACGCCATAGATGCGGGCCGCAGTCAGGGTGTTGAGGCCCATGCCGTCACCGAGGAAGAAGATGACGTTCTTGGCGCCGGGTGCCTGGGTGTCGCTGTCGTTGTTGGAGTTGCAGCCGGCGGCCAGGGCGGCGCCGATCATCAATGCAAGTCCTGCCATTTTTCTCATTGGGGTTCGCTCCTTGTAAAACCTGAGCGAAGCCTAGAGGGATCAGATGACACTTTTAGTGGCTATCGATGACAATCCGGTGAAGGCAGGGTTTGAATGTGATGTTGTATCAATCAGTTATCTGCAAATCTCGGTCGAGTGACGCCAAGGTCTTCGCTGGCGGCAAGGGGGCGCGATCCTTGGTGGTTTGCGCTCATGAGGCTAGAATGGCCTGTCAAATCCGGGCATCCACAGGTAAAATACGCCCCCTTGCGACGCCTGACGTCCGCCATTGCCCGCCGCTCGTTCCATAGCAAGCCAGCGCCCGCAGCCCCTACAGAGAGTAACGGATATGTCCATCAACTGGTTCCCCGGCCACATGCACAAGGCCCGCAAAGAGATTGCCGAGGTCATGCCCCAGGTCGATGTCATCATAGAGATGCTCGATGCCCGCATCCCCTTCTCCAGCGAAAACCCGCTGGTGCCCGAGTTGCGCGGTGATACCCCTGTTATCAAGGTGCTGAACAAGGCCGATCTCGCTGACCCCGAGATCACGGCGCTGTGGGTGGCCCACATGGAAAAAGAGAAGGGGATCAAGGCGCTGCCGCTGACCCAGCAGGAGCCGGAGAAGATCAAGCAACTGCTGACCCTGTGCCACGAGATGCTGCCGGAGCGCAACTTCGACCTGCGCGGGGTGCGCGCCATGATCATGGGCATTCCCAACGTGGGCAAATCCACCCTGATCAATACCCTGGCGGGGCGCATCATCGCCAAGACTGGCAACGAGGCGGGGGTGACCAAGTCCCAGCAGCGGATCAAGCTCGACAACAACGTCATCCTGACCGATACCCCGGGCTTCTTGTGGCCCAAGCTCAACCCGCCCTCCTGCGGCTATCGGCTGGCGATCACCGCCGCCATCAAGGACACGGTATTCGACTACGCCGACATCGCCATGTTTGCCGCCGATTACTTCATCAAGGCCTATCCGGAGCGTGTCAAGGCGCGCTACCAGATAGCCGATCTGCCGGAAACCGAGATCGAGCTGCTGGAGCTGATCGCACGCCAGCGCGCCTTCATGCGCAAGGGGGGCCTGGCCGATCTGCACAAGGCGTCCGAGATCCTGGTGAACGAGTTCCGCGCAGGCTTCTTGGGTCGCATCTCGCTGGAAACCCCCGAGATGGTGAGCGCCGAGATAGTGGCGGCCGAAGAGGACGCGGCGCAGAAGGCCAAGGAGAAGGCCGAACGGGAAGACGAGCGTCAGGCGCGCGCCCGTCGCAAGTACGCCAGGAAGCGTCAGAAATAGCCGCTATTGTGCTTTATATAAAGAAGAGGCGACCCCGGGGTCGCCTCTTCTTTTAGGGCGTTCAGGGTCAGAACAGGGGCCAGGCAAGCCAGTGGTGCACCCATGGTCGACATGATGGTGTGTCCCTCGAACCGGTAGCCATTACCGGCCACTGTTTGTTTTTCCCGCCGGCTCTTGAGCGCCTGCAGCCCGTCGTCACACTCACGGTGTCGCTAAAGGTTGATGACGATGATCGACCGACCATGGCCCGCCAAGGCGGCCAAAGATCCGGTTAATCAAGGGGATAAGCCAGATATCGAAAGGGTGTCGTGCGGTGCCGATCAACGCGGCAACGCCTGCACGGAGAAAAACATCGCCTGCGTGATTTCAGGCCGATTGACAATGCCGTTGGCGGTGGCATGATGCGCTCGCATTTTGACTCTCCTCACGGTTTTATCCATGACCACATACACCCGGCCAGTGCTGTTGTTGCTCTGCGGCCTGCTGCTGCTGACCCTGGCCATCGCGGTGTTGAACACGCTAGTACCGCTCTGGCTTGCCCATGACAATCTGCCGACCTGGCAGGTGGGCATGGTCGGCTCCTCCTATTTTAGCGGCAACCTGTTGGGAACCCTGCTGGCGGGGGCGCTGATCAAGCACTGCGGGTTCAACCGCAGCTACTACCTGGCGTCCGTTCTCTTTGCCGCAGGCTGTGTCGGCTTGGGGCTCACCCTTGGCTTCTGGAGCTGGCTTACCTGGCGATTCATCGCCGGCATTGGCTGCGCCATGATCTGGGTGGTGGTGGAGAGCGCGCTGATGTGCAGTGGCAATGCGCGCAATCGCGGACGGCTGCTGGCCGCCTACATGATGGTTTATTACCTGGGAACCGTGCTTGGGCAACTGCTGGTCAGCAAGCTGTCGACCGCGCTGATGGATGTGCTGCCCTGGGTGACCGGGCTGGTATTGGCGGCTATCCTGCCGCTGCTGTTCACCCGCATCGTCAGTGAGCGCAGCGAACAGCAGGGGGCAACCCGGGTCTGGCCTATGCTGCGCCTGCGTCAGGCACGGCTCGGCGTCAACGGCTGCATCGTCTCCGGCATGGTATTGGGGTCGCTGTATGGCCTGATGCCGCTCTATCTGAACCACCGGGGGGTGAGTGATGCCGGCATTGGCTACTGGATGGCGGTGATGGTCAGTGCCGGCATCCTGGGGCAGTGGCCGATCGGCCGCCTGGCGGATCGGTTCGGGCGCCTGCAGGTGCTGCGGGTTCAGGTGTCGGTGGTGATCCTGGGCTCTGTGGCCATGCTCGGCACAGTGGCGATGGGCCCGGCGCTGTTCATCCTGGGGACTGCGGGCTTTACGCTCTATCCGGTCGCCATGGCGTGGGCCTGCGAGAAGGTCGAGCACCATCAGCTGGTGGCGATGAACCAGGCGCTGCTGCTGAGCTACACCATAGGCAGTCTGCTCGGCCCGGCCTGTACCGCACTCTTGATGCAACACTACTCGGATAATCTGCTGTTCATCGTGATCGCTGGTGTGTCGTGCATTTATCTGCTGATGTTGCTGCGCAAGCTGGGTGAACATCCGACGCCGGTGGCCCACGCCTGACGCTGCTCGCGCGTCGATGTGCAGCGCATGACGCGTTCACGGGTCGGCCTTGCTCATGGTGATCTCGGCACGGCGCAGTCGTGCCGCATATTAAAGAAGAGGCGGCCCCGGGGCCGCCTCTTCTTTTACGGGAACCCACTTTTACAGGAACCCAGATTTGGTCAGCAATCGGACCCTTTATGGCGCGTCCTGACCGAAGCGACGGCGCGCCTCTTCGAACAGGGAGAGGTGCAGTGGGATCAGCTGCTGCCAGTCGCGCCGATAACCGCCACCCGGTACGGCCGCAATGGGCAGTCCGTGCCGGTAGGCGCAGTCAAATACCATGGCATCGCGCTGGCGTACCCCCTCGTCGCTCAAGGCGAGATAGCCGAGCTCGTCGCCCTGGTGCACATCGACCCCGGCCTGATAGAGGATGAGGTCGGGGGAGTAGAGCCGCAGTGCCAGGTTGAGCGCCTCTGCCAGCGTGGTGAGGTAGGCATCGTCCGCCATGCCGCTTGGCAGGGCAAAGTCCATGTGGGAGGCGGGCTTGTGGCGGGGGAAGTTGTGCTCCCCGTGCAGGGAGAGGGTGATGATATCGCGCCGGCCCTGGCACAGTGCTGCACTGCCATCCCCTTGATGTACATCGAGATCGACGATCAGTACCTGCTCGCAGCGCCCTTCGTCCAGACAACCCTGGGCGGCGATCACCAGATCGTTGAACAGGCAGAAGCCGCTGCCAAAGTCCCGGTGGGCATGGTGATAGCCGCCGGAGATCTGCAGGCCGCAACCCTGTTCGAGGGCATGGCGGCTGGCGGCAAGGGTGGCGCCCACCGAGCGCAAGGTGCGTTCAATGAGCATGGGGGACCAGGGGAAGCCGAGCTGGCGGATGGCGCCCGTATCGAGGGTGCCGGCGAGGGCAGCATCCACATAGGCGGCATGGTGCACTCTTTTTATCTGCTCAGGGGTGGCTGCCGCGGCTTCTGTCAGCGGATAGCCGAGGTTGCCGAGGCGCTCAAACAGCGCCTGATACTTGGCCAGCGGGAAGCGGTGGCGCTCGGGCAGGGTCAGGGCGGAGTAGAGAGGGTGATAAAAGATGCGCAGTGACATGAAAGCAGGGCCTTGGCGGATATGAAGAAGGGGAGCCAGGCTCCCCTTCTTGCACCAGATGGCATTCAATACGCCATTACTGCTGCTGAATAACCCAGATCTGGAAGGCTTTGCGGGTTTCTGCATCGGCCTTGTTGTACCAGCTCTGCAGCTGGGTCAGGGCTTCCGGGTTGCTCTGAACCTTGCTCGGGGCAACCTGGACCGGCGCGCTGGCGGCGGCCATGACGGCGGCGCTGGAGACGGCGACCGTGGCTGGCTGGTTGAAGGCCTTGCCCATGCCCAGCAGCTCTTGCTGATAGTCACGGGTCAGCTGGAAGCCTTCGACTTTCGGCAGCACGAACTGTTCGCTGGCGACGACTTGACCGCTGCTCTTGTCTTTCAGGACCACTTTTTGATCCTTGACGAACTGCTTGGCTTCGGTTTCGTTGCGCGGCTTCTTGTAATCCAGCACCAGTTTCTGGTTGTCGGCGGCGGTGAAGTTGATCACCAGCGGCTCGGCGGTCACCAGCTTGGTGTCGCTGCGGCTGGAGTAGTTGCCTTCGAAGGCGACGACCAACTGATGATCACCCGCCTTGATGGGGTAGGTGCTGGTCTTGTCGAGCAGCTTGGGATTGATGGACTGACCATCGATCAGCTGGACGACATAGGGGTTGGTGACTTCCAATTGGGCATCGGCCAGGGCACTACCTGCCCACAACAGACCAGCCAGGGCCGGCACCAGAACAGTCAGTTTCATTTCATCTCCTTGAACAGTCAGGCGAGTGCCCACTGAAAAACAGGGGCTCATTTTTACAGGTTTGCCCAAGGGCAGCAATAGGCGTTTATGACGCCATGGATTGGCCCGGCTGCCCATCTTTCTATCAAAAGGGGTATGTGCCAGTCGGCCCTGCTCCCGCCGGGTGTCAGGACCCTATTCAATCCGGCGGCTGAACGGTGGCAGCGCATCGAGCAGCCCCTTGCCGTAGCGCTTGGTCAGCAGGCGCCGGTCGAGTATGGTGACCCGGCCCCTGTCCGCCTCCTTGCGAATGAGGCGGCCGCAGGCCTGAATCAGCTTGCGGGAGGCCTCCGGCACCGTCAGCTGCAGGAAGGGGTTGCCGCCCCGTTTCTCGACCCACTCGGCGGTGGCTTCTTCCACCGGCGAGTTGGGCACCGCAAAGGGCAGCTTGGTGATCACCAGGTTGGTGAGGTAGTGGCCGGGCAGGTCCAGCCCCTCCGAGAAGCTGCCGGTGCCAAACAGTATGCTGGCCTGGCCGCCGTCGCACTTTTGCTTGTGCAGGGTGAGCAGGGCATTGCGGGAGGCTTCTCCCTGTACCAGCAAGGAGAGCCCCTTGGCTCTCAGCCCCACCGCCACCTCGTTCATCTGCCGATAGGAGGAGAAGAGCACCAGGCTCGCCTCCTTGCCGGCCAGCAGGCGGGGCAGGGCGCTGATGAGCTCCTGGGTGAAGGCGGGGGAGCTGGGTTCATGCTCCATCCTGGGCAGATAGAGCTCGGCTTTCTGGTAATCAAACGGGGATCTCAGACGCAGATAACGGGTGCCGTCGTGCTCTTTCAGCCCTACCTGATGGCGAAAATAGCTGAATGAAGAGAGAGCCGTGAGGGTGGCCGACACCAGGACGGCGCCCAGACAGCGGGACCAGAGCCACTCCTCCAGCAGATAGCCCACTTCGATGGGGGAGGCGTGCAACCAGATGTCGCCGTCATCGCTCTTGGCCATCCAGCGGGCGAGCGGTGTCTTGCCCTCGGGCACATGGCGCCCCAGCATCTCCCACAGGGCGCAGAAACTCTCCAGCCGCTGCAGGTGAAAACCGGTTTCCGCCAGCAGGGGCTCGGCCTCCTTGCGCCGGATCTCGCCATCCTTCAACGCCTCGCCGATGGCGCCCTGCATCCGGTCCAGTGCCCGCAGCGCCTTCTTGCTCGCCTCCTTCAGGTTTTCCGCCAGCATGGGCAGGGGATCTGGCAGCACACCTTCGGTGAATCGATAGTGTGCCTCGCCATTGAACAGCCGGTCGTTGGCGCCGAGCCACTGCTCCAGTGCCTTGAGATCCGGTTGCAGGGAGGCCAGCGCATCCTGCAGCTTCAACTGGGGGTCGAGCAAGCTGTCCTTGTTCAGCGTCCTGGCCAGCTTGCCGGCACTCTGTACCAGCTTCTCCAGCCAGCGACGGGAGCCCTTGACGCTGGCCGAGGCGGCGCCGTGATCCCGGGCTATGGTCGGCAGGTGATGGGCCTCGTCCAGCACATAGAGACACTCGTCGGGGGGCGGCAATATGATGCCTCCGCCCATGGTGAGATCGGAGAGCAGCAGGGCATGGTTCACCACCAGCACATCGGCGGCATCCATGTCGTTGCGGGCGCGGTGGAAGGGACAGTGCTGATGATGGCTGAGCGCCTTGTTGCAGGTGTGGCGGTCGGCGGCGATGCGATCCCAGCACAGGTCCGGGATGGGCTTGGGCCAGTTGTCCCGGTCGCCATCCCATTTTCCGTCCGTATAAGCCTGCCACAGCGCCTGATAGCGCTCCTTGTCAGAATCTGACGGCTTGTGCTTGCTTAAGCTACCGAAATCGAGCTCGAAGTTGGCCATCTCGGTGCCGCTTGCCGCTTGTTCAAGCAGGTGTTCGCAGCAGTAGCGCTGGCGCCCCTTGACCAGCATGAAACGAAACGGCAGCTCGCTGTGACGGTGATAAAAGGGCAGGTCCTTGTGGATCAGCTGCTCCTGCAACGCGACGGTAGCGGTGGAGATCACCAGCTTCTTCTGGGTCAGGCGTGCCACCGGGATGGCACCCTGGGCATAGGAGAGGGATTTGCCGATGCCGGTGCCGGCTTCGGCCACCAGGATGCGACGCTGCTTGTCATACTCCCCCGTCAGGGTCTTGGCTATCTCCGCCACCAGAAAATTCTGCTCCTTGCGTGGCACAAAACCGGGTAAACCATCGGCGATTTGGCGATAGGTATTGCGAATGGCGGCTTTGAGGCGGGTAGACAGCATGAAAGAAAAGACCGTTGCGGGGGGTGAAGAAGGACAGGATACCCGTAACTGCCAACCCGGGTCGAGGCATGGTGCAACGCACAGATCAGACCTCTTCTTCTATTTATAAGGCGGGCCCTCGTTACTGTGCGATAAATCACCAGCATGGGCCGCTAAAGCCAGCCATTATCGCTGTAAACGTTTTCCCAAGAGGTGCAAACAATGTGGGATTCAGGTCACAAATTTTCCGCTATGACTATGCTTTTCGTAAAAAGTTCCAAGTTTTTTCATTGCGGATTGGAAAACCCGGTGCTAGTCTCGGGCCCCATAGTGATGCAAAGAACATCGCTAACACAGGGAATAACAACAACTTAGTGTTTAATTACAGTAGGCATTGGAAACTATGAAAAAGACAATTCTGGCTATTGCTATCCCGGCTCTGTTTGCATCCGCCGCTAACGCTGCAGTGATCTATGACAAAGACGGTACCACTTTTGACGTATACGGCCGTGTTCAGGCTAACTACTACGGTGAGCACAACACAGCAGACTCTAAAGCTGCTTCTGGCTTCAAAGATGTTGATAGTGAACTGCAGGGTTCTACCCGTCTGGGTTGGTCCGGTAAAGTTGCACTGAACAACACTTGGTCCGGTATCGCCAAGACCGAGTGGCAAGTTGCTGCTGAAAACTCTGGCAACAAGACCAGTGATATCGACCCGCGTCATATCTACGCCGGTTTTGATGGTTCCCAGTACGGCAAAATCATCTTCGGTCAGACCGATACCGCGTTCTACGACGTGCTGGAACCGACCGATATCTTCAACGAATGGGGTGATGTAGGTAACTTCTATGACGGTCGTCAAGAAGGCCAAGTTATCTACTCCAACACCTATGGTGGTTTCAAGGGCAAGCTGTCCTATCAAACTAACGATGATGTTGCCGTCAAGGTAGCCGACATCGGTCAAAGCATCAAAGAAACCGCAGTTTATGGTGAAGATGTAAAGCGTAACTACGGTTATGCCGCTGCTGCCGGTTATGACTTCGACTTCGGTCTGGGCCTGAACGCAGGTTATGCTTACTCTGATCTGGAAAATAGCAAGACCAACACTACTGGCGACAAGAAAGAGTGGGCACTGGGTGCACACTACGCCATCAACGGCTTCTACTTCGCTGGTGTTTATACTCAGGGTGACCTGAGCTATGACACCACCACCGGTGGTGACAAGGACAAGGGCCGTGGCTACGAGCTGGCTGCCTCCTACAACGTTGATGCTTGGACCTTCCTGGCTGGCTACAACTTTGCTGAAGGTAAAGCAAACTCCAACGTATCTGGTGCCGAATACAAAGACGTCATTGACGAAACCCTGCTGGGCGTACAGTACTCTTTCACTTCCAAGCTGAAAGCCTACACAGAGTACAAAATCCAAGGTATCGACAAGCTGGACGACGAATGGACTGTCGCCCTGCAATACAACTTCTAATCCAGCCTCTGCGCTGATTTAGTTGGTAAACGGCCAAGCTTGCTTGGCCGTTTTGTTTTATCTGCTGCCTGTTATGTCATTGCCCGCTTTCGCCCGCGTTAATCACTTCCCCTTGATCTCTTTGGCCTGCGCCAGCTCACGTTGTCTCTTTTTTGTCCTTGGCTCCCGGCCGCTGAATCGCTAGATTATTCAACTCGTTGAAGGACGCTCGACAAACAGGGAAGGACGACGCTTGATTGACTTCAGTCACCCGCAATGGCGGGAACTGGCCCGCCAGCTACTGGATCACTCCCCCCAGGTGATCCGGGCTCGCCAGTATCTGCCGCTGGTAGGCCTGCTCAAGGACAACCAGTTGCTGCTCGCCCTTGGCAATCACAGCTATGAACTGACCCCGGCCGGGCGGCGCTATCTGACCCGCGAACTGACGCTAGCCGAAATTGTCACTGCGCCGCCGACCCCCGAGGAGTGGCTGCAGGCCCATGGCTGGCAGCTTGGTGAGCGAGTCAATGAGCGAGTACTGGCGGCGCTCTATCGCAAACCGGAGGCAACCTTCAGCCCCAACGAGCAGATCGATTTCGAGGACAAGGGCATTCGGCTCTGCGCCGATCAGCTGCTGCGCTTGCGTGCGCCGCAGCCCTTCAGCCTGTTTTTCAGCGGCGGAACCCTGCTCGATGCGGCCCCCTGGTTGCAGGCATTGGGGGAGCTTGCCTTGCCTGAGCGTACCCTGGTCGGGCTTGGCAAGATCCTGTGGGGAGAGGGGAATATCGAGCGGGTGATCACCACCGACAGCGTTGGTGCCTTTGCCGAGCTGGCGCTCTGTGACGGCTCCCTGCTGGTATGGGCGCCCACGACGGCGCAAGTCGCCCTGCAACAGGTCGTGGCCGCTCTGCCGCCCAATGTACAGTGGAGCCACCTCACTTCACTCGATCCCGCCGGTGTGGATCGGACATTGACGCTGGCCCAGCGGCTGGGCCGTCCGGCCAGCTGGTGGCTGCCAACTGCCTTCTCCCCCATAGTGTCGGCCTATGCCCTGCCGTTGGGTGATGGCCGCCCCTGGGAGCCGAGTCGGATCCCCAAGCCATTGTTAGCAGTTTGTAGCGGTTTGGTTGAGTCCAATGGTGGCTTGTCCGCCGAGGTGTGCGCGCTGGCGCCAGAGTGGCATGCGGTCGGTTGATATTGCCGCAGATGTCGTTGAGAAAGCGGTTTTCCCCCATTGAGCGCGATGATATAAAGAGTTGACGAAGCGCTCGCCAAACGGGCGCTTTCGTGTGTCACAGACGGTTTGCCGACACGCTTTGCCACCCAACGAACTCAACGGAATACAGGGAATACCATGTTTGAAAAGGTTGTTGCCGCCCCAGCGGATCCGATCCTGGGCCTGACCGAAGCCTTCCGCGCTGACTCTCGCAGCCACAAGATCAATCTGGGGGTCGGGATCTACAAGGATGAGACCGGTGCCACCCCTATCCTTCACTGTGTCAAGAAAGCCGAGCAGAAGCTGCTCACCGACGAGAAGACCAAGAATTACCTCGGTATCGAAGGCAATATCGAATACGGCCGCATAGTGCAGCAACTGCTGTTCGGACAGGCGTCCGCCTTGATCGCCAGCGGCCGTGCCAAGACAGCCCAGGCGCCGGGCGGTACCGGTGCCCTGCGCATCGCCGCCGAGTTCGTGGTGCGCAACGGGCTGGCCAAGACCATCTGGATTTCCGATCCCACCTGGGCCAACCACGTCAGCGTGTTCCAGGCTGCCGGTTTGACCGTCAAGTGGTACAAGTACTACGACGCCGCCACCAAGGGGCTCGACTTTGCCGCCATGCAGGCGTCGCTCAGTGACGTACAGGCCGGTGAGCTGGTGTTGCTGCACGGCTGCTGCCACAACCCGACCGGTATCGATCCGACGACCGAGCAGTGGCGCGCCCTGGCCAAGCAGAGTGCCGCCGCCGGCTGGCTGCCGCTGTTTGACTTTGCCTATCAGGGTTTCGCCCGTGGTATCGAAGAGGATGCCGAGGGTCTGCGCATCTTCGCCGAGTGTCACGACGAGCTGCTGGTGGCGAGCTCTTTTTCCAAGAACTTCGGCCTCTACAACGAACGGGTCGGCGCCTTCACCCTGGTCAGCGCGACCAAGGCGATTGCCGACGTGGCCTTCACCCAGGTCAAGACCGTCATCCGAGCCAACTACTCCAACCCGCCGTCACACGGCGCTGCCGTGGTGACCACCATCGTCAGTGACCCGGCCCTTTATGCCGAGTGGGTGGAAGAGGTGGCGGCCATGCGGGTGCGCATTCGCGAGATGCGCGAGCTGCTGGTGGAGAAGCTGGCTACCCTCGGTGTGAGCCAGGACTTCAGCTTCATCCGCGAACAGAACGGCATGTTCTCCTTCTCCGGTCTCTCCAAGGATCAGGTTGAGCGCCTCAAGAGCGAGTTTGCCATCTACATCGTCGGTTCAGGCCGGATCAGCGTGGCCGGGATCACCCGCGCCAACATAGATCCGCTGTGCGACGCCATCGCCAAGGTGCTGTAACAGAGGCGAGCAGGCTGCACTTGACATCACCCGCGTCAGATAGCATAGATCCGCTGTGTGACGCCATCGCCAAGGTGCTGTGATGCTCCAGCCGTGATGGCTGAGTGTTTGCGTAGGTGATGTTGCCAGAGCAGTAAAAAGCCAGCCGGGGAGACCCGGCGGGCTTTTTCGTTCCTGCTGTTTTCACCTCAGCGGCGTCGCTTGTTGCCCCCCAGCAGGGAGCCGAGTACCCCGCGTACCAGCTGGCGCCCCACCTCGCTGCCTATGGTGCGAGCCACGCTCCTAGCGGCGGTCTGCACCACGCCGTCGTGCTGGCCACCGCGCGGGCCTGTGCGGCCAAACAGGATGCCATTGAGGGTATCGAGCAGACCGCCTTCGGCGTCGGTCTTGGTTTCGCCATCCGGTGTGGCGGCAGCCTTGCCGCCATTGAGCCGCTCGAAGGCTGAATCCCGGTCCTCGGTCTTTTCATATCGGCCGTAGAGCAGGGAGCCCCGGATCAGGGCCAGCCGATCGGCCTCGCTCAAGGGCCCAATGCGGCTGGCGGGCGGTGCTATGAAGGCGCGCTCCACCACGCTGGGCCGTCCCTTCTCATCGAGCAATGAGACCAGGGCCTCGCCCACCCCCAGTTCGGTAATGGCGCCGGCCGCATCGAAGGCCGGGTTGGCCCGCAGTGTGTTGGCGGCGATCCGTACCGCTTTTTGATCGCTCGGGGTGAAGGCGCGCAGCGCGTGCTGCACCCGGTTGCCGAGCTGCCCCAGCACGCTGTCGGGAATATCGGCCGGGCTCTGGGTCACGAAGTAGACGCCGACCCCTTTCGAGCGGATGAGGCGCACTACCAGCTCTATCTTCTCCAGCAGCGCCTTGGGGGCATCGTTGAACAACAGATGAGCCTCGTCGAAGAAGAATACCAGCACCGGCTTGTCCGGGTCGCCCACCTCGGGCAGTTGTTCGAACAGCTCCGACAACAGCCAGAGCAGGAAGCAGGCATAGAGCCGGCTGGACTGGGTCAGCTTGCTCGCCGCCAGCACATTGATGTGGCCGTGACCGGCTTCGTCGGTCTGCAACAGATCCTGAATGTCCAGCATGGGCTCGCCGAAGAAGTGATCGCCCCCCGCGCTCTCCAGAGTGAGCAGGTTGCGCAGTATGGCGCCGATGGAGGCGGTCGACACATTGCCATAGCGGGTGGTCAGGGATTTGGCGTTCTCCCCGGCAAACTGCACCATGGCGCGCAGATCTTTGAGGTCGAGCAGCAGCAGGCCCTCGTCGTCCGCCACCTTGAACACCAGCTCCAGCACCCCGCTCTGGGTATCGTTAAGGCCGAGCAGCCGGGCCAGCAGCAGGGGGCCCATGTCGGAGACGGTGGCCCGCACCGGGTGCCCCTGCTCGGCAAACAGATCCCAGAACAGGGCGGGACTGGCGGCAAAGACGGGAGCCGGCATGGCGAGCTGGGCCAGACGGGCATCCAGCTTGCTGGATGGGGTGCCGGCGGCGCCCAGTCCACTCAAGTCCCCCTTCACATCCGCCAGAAAAACCGGTACCCCGAGGCGGGAGAAGCCCTCTGCCAGCACCTGTAGGGTGACGGTTTTGCCCGTGCCTGTGGCGCCCGTGATGAGGCCGTGGCGATTGGCCATGGCGGGCAGCAGGGAGAGGGGTTGGCCATTGGCATAGGCCAGCGTCAGCGGTTCTGTCATGGTGGGCTCCTTGTCCTGGCAGGTGGCGCGCAGCAGTTAGCTACAAGGAGTGTGGCGGAAGAGCCAAATGATGGCAAGAGAGGGGATATCAGGGGCACCCTCTTGTCAGGACAAGGGCTGTCCTGACAAGAAGCCGGTCAGCGTGCGCGCGCCAGCTTGGCCAGTTGCAGCAGCAGCAGGGTGAGGAGGCCGCCGCAGGCGGCGGTCAGCACCGCCAGCAAGAGGCTGCCGAGCAGGAAGGGAGGCACCAGGGTCGCCGCCTCCTGTTCCAGCCAGTGCAGGGACCAGGTGAGATGAAACGGCTCCGGCGTCTTGTGCAGCACCAGACAGCCGGTGCGGTAGGCATAGAGATACATGAAGGGGAGCGTCACCGGGTTGTTGAACCAGACCGCCAGCAGGGCCAGCGGCAGGTTGAGGCTGAAGGCCAGTGCCAGAGCGACGGCGATCAGCGAATGCATGGGGACCGGGATCCAGCAGGCGAAGAGGCCGGCTGCCACGGCGCCGCTCAGGGCCCGTGCACCCCCCTGCCAGAGGGCGGGTGCCAGCAGGCGTTCACCAAACAGGGCGAACCACTTCTGTTGGCGCAAGGTGTCCGGATCTATCTTGAAACGGGCAAACCAGCGGCTCAGCATGCCCGCGCCTCCTTGCGCTTTTGCCACTGGCGTACCGTGCTGATGCGCCAGAAGGTGCGGATCAGGGCATAGCCGATCAGCGAGCTCAGCAGGGCGAGCACCAGGGAGCCCAGCAGCAGGGGCGGGGCCAGTGTCTCGAATACCGACACCAGCCAGGCCCAGGTGAACTCGATGTCGATGTGCTGGGAAGGTTGTCCCAGCAGCTGGCAGCCGGTCAGGTAGGCGCCGTAAAACAGGGGCGGCATGGTAAAGGGGTTGGAGAGCCAGACCAGGGCGACCGAGAGGGGCAGATTGACCCGACAGGCGATGGCGCCACCGGCCGCCAGCAGCATCTGGCAGGGGAGGGGGATCCAGGCCATGAAGAGGCCGACCGCGAACGCGCCGGCGGCGGAGCGCCGGTTGAGATGCCACAGATTGGCATCGAGCAGCAGCTTGCCGAACAGCCGCAAGTGCTTGTGTTCCTTGAGTCTCTCTTGATCAGGCATCCAGCGTTTTATGAGTCGTTTGGGCATATTGAAACCTTGCTAAATACTTGCACCATGGATCTGCGCTTGTTGTCGTTTGCCTTGGGGGCAAGCTCCTCGCTACTCTGGCCATGGTTACCTTCATGGGAATGGGGGGGCCTGATGCTGCTGATCGCGCTCCCCCTCGCCTGTTGTCGCTGTTGGCGTCTGCTGTTTCTGCTGCTCGGCATCCTCTGGATGCAGGCCAGTCTGCAGTACCGGCTCGCCTGGCTGGATCAGCTGGAGGCGCAGGCGAGCCACATCATAACCGCACGCTTGCAAAGTGCAGAGCCCGAGGGCGATAAATTTGTCCGGCTGCTGCTGCGGGTGGCGTCTCTCGATGGTCAGGCGCTGACCCCGGCGCCGCTGGTGCGGATCAATGCCTACCAGACCCTGCCCGCTCTGCCGGCGGGCAGCCAGGTGACGCTGGTGGTCTCTCTCAAACCGGCCCATGGGCTGGCCAACGAGGCGGGCATGGATGGACGGCGCCTGTTGCTGGGCAAGGGCATCACAGCCACCGGCAACCTGCGCCGCATCATAAAGACGCAGGCCGCCGCGCCGGGCTGGCGGGATCGCTGGCTGGCTGAGGCCGCCGCCAGCTGGCAGGGGCTGACCCATGCTCCCCTGTTGTCGGCACTCACCTTTGGCGAGCAGAGCGGCATCACGGATGAGCAGTGGACGCTGTTTCGCGGCAGCGGGCTGACCCATATCATCGCCATCTCGGGGCAGCACATAGCGCTGGTGGCCGTGCTGGGCTGGTGGCTCGGGCGGTTGTTCGGGCTGCGGGGGGCCATACTGGTCGCCCTGCTGTTTGCCGCCGTTTACAGCTGGCTGGCGGGATTTGCGGTGGCCACCGAGCGGGCCCTCATCATGGTGCTGGTGTGGAGCCTGCTGCGCTGGCACCGGCGCGAGTGGCCCGCTTATCGCATCTGGCTGTGGGCCTTTGTAGCGCTGGTGTTGTGGGATCCCTTCGCCCTCTACTCGGCCGGCTTCTGGCTCTCGTTTCTGGCGGTGGCCCTGCTGCTGGCGGCGGGTTATCTGGAGGACAAACCCGGTCTGGTGCGGCTGCAGGGCTTGCTGCTGCTCGGCTTGCTGCCGCTGCAACTGGCCTTGTTCGAGGGCATAGCGCCGCTGGCGCTGCTGCTCAATCTGCTGGCGTTGCCGCTGTTTTGCATCGGGATCATTCCGCTGGCGCTGATCGGCGTCCTGCTGGCACCGCTCTGGGGCTGGCTGGCCCACGGCTTGTTCTGGCTGGCGGATCTGGGGTTGCAGTGGGTGTTGTGGGGGCTGACGCAACTGGCCAGCCAGTGGCAGCTCTGGTGGCCCGTGCCGGGCTGGGTGGTGCCGGTCAGCGCCCTGCTGACTCTGCTCTGGTGCGCTTGGCACGTGCCGGGGGCTCGCCCGCTGGTTATTCCCGTTGCCGCGGCCTGCTTGCTTGCCGCCTGGCCCATGCCAACGGGCTGGCAAGTGAGGGTGCTGGATGTGGGACAGGGCTTGTCCGTGCTGATCACCCGAGGGGAGCGTGGCATCCTCTACGACACCGGCGATCGTTATCCCGGCGGCTACAACATGGCGGATGCCGCCATCCTGCCGCTGCTCAACCGGCTCGATGTGCAGGTGCTGGATTATCTCGTCATCCCTACGTACTGTTACGATTGATCTGAGAGGTGTTGAGAGAATTTACATTAATAACAATAAGATAAGTGTTTTTCTCACTTTTCAATAGATTTTCTCAATTCCTGTTGAAAAAGGTCTTTTCTCTACAGATTTTTCACACTTTTCCTTTCAGTGTAAAACTCACCATTTTGCTCAATGGTCTGCTAGTCGGTCATGCTGATTGTGTATAAGTTTTTAAAAAAATAATGCGCATGTCCACATATGAGACTTACATCATTGTTGTGTTACTCAAGCTTAGATATCATAAAAATGATAAATCTATCATGGGAACAAGTAGATGGCTGAAACTAAGAATATAGATGAGATGGCAGCAATAATTTCTGACAAAATTTTCACTGAAATGAAGTGGAAATTGAACATAAACTATATGGATATTAATTGGAAGTGCTGTGATGAAATTCACGATAAAGATACACATCCAACTGACCTAGTATTCTCGTATGTAGACCCATATACAGAATTGACGCAGTACATACAAACAGATTTGAAGTCTTATCAAAAGTCATCTATCAGCCCACTGAAAATTGGCAATGCAATAAAAAGTTTGGCAATGCAGGTAAAATGTGCACGCGAAAGTGCTGAATGGGCTGGCTTTTATCGTGAAGGTGAAAGCAAGTATGGACTACATGGCATGCTATTCATCTATAATAATGATGATGCATATGATCGTGATTTGCTCGAAACTATTGAAAGCAAATCTACGCATGACTACATAATGCCTAAAGATTCAACACTAAATATTTTCACTCCAAAATTGATTCGCTTTTTAATGACGGTGGTTGAAAATATAAAAGAACGTCGAAATATTGAAACTGATGAATCTGACGCAAGTGTCTGGAAAAAGATACCTAAGCGAGAACAATGCAGCTTCTATTATCCAGATAAACATAATAAATGTGTTTCTGACTCTCAACATCATTCTGCAACCATTGAAATGATTACATCAGGAATTCTGTTATATTCATATGAGCACCCGATTCATAAGAAAAAAATATTGAATATTTTTTGGGATGAGCTTATCGACTCAGAAAGCTACTTCATCTATCTATTTGAATTTATTTTTAATTATCAGATGTTAAATTTGTTTGAAAGAATATATGTTATAACTCCCTTTTCACCAACATCTCTGATGTATTTTACAAAAGCACAGAAAATATATAATTCCCAGTACGCGATCACTGAAACACAACGAGATAAGCTGGGTAAAGTAGAATTAATTAGTATGGATACAATTAAGACATCATTATTTCCATATCCAATTCTTAGCAAAGGAATTAGCCGTCATTTGATTAAAGGGGATGCATAATGCTAAAATATAAATCAACTATATTTTCAGATGAAAATGATATATATGTTGCTCTACAATCAAATCGGGCTAAATTATCACCAAGCTCACTTCGTAAGTTAGCTTTTAGACGTGGAATTATATATCCATCGACATTGGAACGTGAAGATCTTATAAGTCGGATTTCAGATTTGCCATTTTCATATTCGCAACTACAAGAACTGACTAACAAGTTGACACCGAAAATTAATCGAGATCAGTATTCTGTAAAAAGAATTACTGGTAAATTTGAGTTGTCAAAAATAAATGATGTGGTTGAAAAAGTAGTAGAAGGTCGTCCGCGGTTCATGGGAGCTGAAAATATTACGCACAGTAAATCTATTCAATCATATTATATCGAAGTGGATTATACAGAATTTGATTTTACTCGTGGTAAGTATCAACAGAAAAAACGACATGGAGGCTACATACAATTTTTAGAAAAAAATGGGTATATTTCAATACAATTTACTTATACAAAGCGTATACAAGAGATTCTAGATGGTGTTATTCAAATGTATCGTGATACTGTAAGTAGTGATATATCAGTTCACAATATAGATCTATCAACGGTTGTTGATGCAGGTTTACGCAACCGATTCATGGTCAATATTTATGATATGACTGCTCCTTTCCTATTTCTTGAATTAGAGAAAGTTCGTATCAGTAAGGTTCATTCAATTTTAGACGCTTCACTAGATGAATCAAAATCAACGGCGGACTTGGATAATGAGCTTCTTGATTATGAAGATAGTACAGATGACTTGTTAGATAATACGGATGATCGCGAGTACAGCATAGATAATGTTCAGTTTGATGGTTCATCATTAAATGATGCTGACGAAGTGAATAAACTTTGTAACGACGACTTTTATCGTAGTCGCATAAAATGGAAGTCAAAAGCATTAAATATAACAGGCAAGCCAATCATTACATTTGAATTGGCTTTTGATGATAAATATCAAGCCAAAGACCTAAAATTTAGGATTCTTGGTAAAGAGCCGATAGATGGAAAAGGTGGTAAGGAGGCCGTAGATGGGGCAGACTTCGATTTGATAATGCGTGACTTAGAGGGCATTATATTTAGTGCCTTAGATGACATTCTAACAGAGCATGGAAGTGTAGAACTAGCCCAAAAGGATGTTAGCAATGCTTAAAATTAAGATTTATCAAATTGAAAACAAGACTTCGAAACAGGCTATATACGAAAACCTTAGAAATAACTTGTATTCTGATGAAGTTGGATTTGGCTTCGAGTTGATAGATGATAATGAACATAACTTTATTGTTCAGTTTGTTGAGCGCGTCATTAACAAAATTGAAGTGGAGTCAGTCGATGGCGATGTTTCTGAAATTGAATCGGTATCATATGTAAGAATAAAATTTGGAGTTAGGTTTGATACAAAAAATGCTTTATACATAATAAATCCACCTCGTAGTATGAAGTATCTATTTGAGATGATCCGTTTGTTGTTCGGTTCAACAAGTAAATTAAAACCATTAGAGTTGGACTTAAAACAAATATTGAAGGAATTTGATGTTAAATTTGAGATTTTGATTAAGTCCATGTCACTATCTAATATTCAGTGTGATCTTAACACTGTCGCTAAAACAACAGTGGCTAGTACTAAAGATTTGCATGATTTTTATTTGAAGGAATATAGTAAAACATCTGCTGTTATAGATGCTGTGAATCTGTTATTGGATGGAGTTAATCTTGAGCTGTCTAGGACGGGGCGATTTCGAATGCCAGATGCTTATGTACAAAAATTTATGCTAATGCTTGATGATTCAATACAGTGAAGTACAGTAAATATTTGCTATTATTAATAGGGTGTCAGTGTTCAGGAGGTGTCCTATTTGTACAGATCTAGTTATCACCTGACACCGGCCTCAAACCGGTGTCTTGTTTACGCTACTTTAGTGCGCACTTCCTTCGGTATCAATTTCAGACCCTTCTTGAACATGCTGTAGGGGGTCTGACCCTCCATCATCCTGCCCTGATGTGGCCGCTGGGTGTTGTAGTGTTCCAGATAGCTATCCAGGTCTGTCTGCATCTGCTCCTCCGACTCATACCAAGTCGTTCTCCCCTTGATACGGAAGTGTTCATCAGCAAGGTTCGATGTAGCCGCTCGATAAAGCCGTTGCTCTGCGGCCTGCGCACCTTGGTTGTCCGGTGCTCAATCCCCTCCAGTTGCAGGAACAGCTCGTAGGGATGATGGTCAGGGCGCCCGCAGAACTCGCGCCCGTTGTCCGACAGGATGGTATAGACCCGTGCCTCGTGGGTTTCAAAGAATGGCAGCACCGTTTCGTTGAGCACATGGACCGAGGTGATGGGCAGCTTGCTCTACACAGAGCAGACCATCTGCACCTTCCTGATGCTGATGCTCAAGGGGATTTTCAGCCTCACTCTGTAAGTTCATAGACCTGAGCAATCAGCGGGAAGGAAACTTTAGCCATTTCCCATACTCAACTTGCCAAGCACAGCTAAACAGCTCAGAAGGTGTGGAAAATAGCCACAAAGCTGATTCGTATGGCAACTAATTAACGGTTGCTATATGGGAAACATCTAAAATTCACGAGCTCGAACGAACTCCTTGGTTGGACGGTGGTGGAAATGCCCTTGATTTCCGGCCAGAAGGCCAACTGTGGGAGAACTAAGTATGGGAAATGGCTAAAGTTGGTTGCATCAGGAGGGACTATGGGAAAGGTCGTATGGGAAACACCTAAAGTTAGCGGACTTGAACGAGTCCTCTCTGTTGGGCTGTAGTGGAAATGATCCCTGATCTCCGGCCAGAAAACCAACGGTGGGAGAACTAAGTATGGGAAATGGCTAAAGTTGGTTGCATCAGAAGGGACTATGAGAAAGGTCGTATGGGAAACACCTAAAGTAATCGGACTTGAGCGAACCCTCTCTGTTGGGCAACACTGGAAATGATCCCTGATCTCCGGCCATAAAACCAACTATGGGAGAGTTAAGTATGGGAAATGGCAGAAGTTGGTTGCATCAGAAGGGACTATGGGAGAGGTAATATTGGAAATATATAAATCATAAGACTTTGTTTTTAAAGGAAATGCATCAAAACTTAACAGGGGAGTATGGGAAACACCTAAAGTTCTGCATGTATCAATTAGCTCACCACACAACGCCCAACCACTAACGTGCTCCTTTTATATGTTTTTCGTGAGATATTGTTATGGCTATCTTTAAGACAATCTTTGGAAGTCGGAGCGCAACCATTATGACTTACCCAGTATATCGTCCTAACCACCCGCGATCATCTGCTCACAACCTTGCTTTATACCTAGACATTCCGAGCGACCCATTGGGCGTTCATTTATGGATTGTTGCAGGTATTGCACCTGAGATCCTCATTCGGCTCGTTGAATTAGTCAGGTCTGACATTCAGACGATTTGTCATCTATCTGGGATTAGTCGAAGTACTGTAAACCGCAAGCTCAGGCATGGAATTCCTCTATCTTTAACGCAAGGAACCAAAATATACGGAGTTATACGAGTACTTGACGCGACAATCTCGCTACACGATGGTGATCTTGCGATGGCAATGTCATGGTTAAATTGCTCGGCAAAAGGGCTTGGGGGTGAGAAGCCTGCGAGCGTTTTGACTACGGCAATGGGAGTCCAGGCTGTGGTCGATCTCATTGGCCGGATCGAACATGGTATTGTGTCATAAATCCTGACTAAATGGCTGTTGAACACTATCTTTTGGAGGGTATGGCACGAAAGTGTGGGAATAGATAAAAATTATCGTTCTGCAGGCCCACTAACTGGTTTTTTTATCAACTCTATTCGGAATCCCAATACATTTGCCAGTTTTGTTATTGTGGAAAAACTGGGGTTCCCTTGACCTGACAAGACATCATAGATGTTATCGCTGCTTATTTTGGCATCCCTCGCAAGTTGACTAATGCTCCGAGAACGGGCGATATTGCCGAGAGCAACACCAATCATCGACGGATCACCATCCTCCAATACAGCTTCAAGATAGGCCTTTATATCTTGCTCATTTCGCAGATAGACTGCTGTGTCATAGTGGCTAAATGTTACATGTTTTCCTGCCATCACTTACCCCTCTGCACCTTAGCCAAGCCGATTATGCTCAATTATTTGCATACATCCTACCCGATTTTCATCCTACACTATAAGTCTAGCTCGGTGAAGCTTGCCGTGCTTGGATTTGGATGTCGTTATTTAGCCCACGTTACGTGGGTAAAGCATCATCCTGTTATCGTGAGACACAGATCTATCTACCATCTCCAGATGGAAAAAGGATTTTATCCTACGGCCTGTGTTTCTCCAAATTTTGGCAGGCCAGCCCACCCACCATTTGATTTGTTGATTTCAATTGACACCTCATCGCGCTGCGATTGCGATATAGCGTTTGGTTAAGGGGTGGGCTTTAGGCCGTCCCGGTGAGTGAAGCGAGCAGTTTTAACCAGTTGTTATACATCATTAACGATCACTTCAATGACTTGGGTTTTTACTTTGAGATATTCATACGCGGCTCTAGTTTTATGTATGAAGGCGGCATCACGAGAGAATATATAATCTGAAAATGAAGCTATAGCGGCGTGCTCCGCATCACTCATTGCCGCAGTGAATCTTCTGTCATGTTTCATCTTAGAATCAGGGTGGTAGCCGATAACATTTAATATGTTGTATATAGCGGTCACCTTTTCATGTAAAAACATTTCCCTGTTGTAAATTGGGTTTATTGATATACCCAAAAATTGCTCTATTGAAAAAACACTCTCCTTGTAGCCATCAAGAGATTTATAGATGCTCCAGATTTTCTCTATTACATTTGGTGGTTGAATGTTGTTCAGCTGTACTGGCCCGACATTCATATGGTTGCGGTATGTCTGAATGCCGGAATAGTTTAATTCATCTTTTATGTGTTTACGCAACTCAGCTGTTGATTGGGCAAGGGCCTCGTTGAAGCTGTTTTGCATTTCTTTTGTATAGCTAGAAACAGCAGATTCTATCCCAGGAACTAAACCCTTTATCTCATCAACCTGGTCTGAAATATAGCTCATTAGGTGACTAAATGAATCTACTTGCTCTCTGTTGATATTATCAAAGTCGCTTCCTGCTCGGCCCCCATAGAATTTAAGCAATGATTGTGCTGTAGCTTTTTCCATCATCTCATAAACCGGTTCAATGTTTTTGCAGTAACTTTCAAATTCATCAAACGGATTTGATTTTCTTAATATTGCTTTGTCAGTTATCTGAAAGCTATCAGTGATTTGGATTTGAAGATGCATCGCCTCCAAACTTTCAAGAACCTCAAGAAATTCCGAGCCTCTAGTTCCTGTTCTTTTGACTTCCTTGAGTGTCTCGTTTGAATAAATAATCTGATATTTTTCTTTTAGTTCTGACGCAAATGGCAAATCTCTTTTTTTCACAAAAACATCAATTATATTATGGTCTAAATATGCTGTCGGCTTCCCAGTATAAATATTGTTCGGAGTTTTCACGCAATATCCTTATGACGTATGACACCCTATTAAATAGTGAGCGACATAATAAAAACTGGTTGTAATCATGCTAAACGCAAACTCAATACATAGTGAAAAAATCGACACAATGTGAACCACTATTAAATGTTTTTGTTATGTAAGTTACACGCCTGATACATTTTTAATGAATGTCGAAATTACACCCTGAAGCTTTTTCTGAGCATCCCACTGCTTGTCGTACGCTTCAAATATCGATAACTCATCATTATTATAATCTTCTGCAATCTTTTTTTGCGCATCTTGATACGCTTCAATAGACAAGATAAGATCTGGACTTAAAAGTGGCTTGTATACGTACAGCGAGTCTGAAAGAACTTCCTTTAATTTAGCGTGAACTATATTGGAACCATCAGTATTTACTCGTTCTGGAATCCCTTGCTCTTGGTTAAAATGACTGTCAGCTAGTCTTCCTGACATATCAACAGCATCTGAAATAGCCTTTGATAACTTGAGTAAGCTATCTTTGTTAATCTCCCATAGTCTGTCTTTTCGTTGTTTGTGTACTGAGTCGAAATGAATTGCAGTTGCGATGATTGTTGCTACTGCAATGCTAAGATTAACTGTAAATGCATGGTCAAAATCGAATGAAAAATCAAATACTAAATACCATATAGTTGCAGTAACACCGCATAACAGACCTAGAACAAAGTAAACCATTAAAGCCTCAACTGTTAAATTATTCGCATAGCGTGGAGTTGAGGCGCCTGCGCGGTTTTTCGCCCAAGTCGCCTCGAACGCAGGGTTATGCCTCGTTATCGCGACGGGAAGAACATGCATTGAACGACAGGCTGGCCTTGCGCTTGGCATTCTTGGCCCTTCTCAAGTAGAGGTTGTGCAAAGCTTCCGCCGGCAAAACCGAGTGCTGCAAGAATTACTACCATAGCGCCAGTTCTTTCTCTGGGGCCTTCGTTGCGCTGAACCCAAGCGCCAAAGCGACGTAGCTGTCGAGCTACGAGATACAGGACAGGCAGCAGAATGGCCGCAGAAAAAGACAAAATACCAATTGCAAAGTGTGACATGAACTTTCCCCTGATGACCGGCTGTTAAGCTTCGGTGAAACCGGCGTCACTAAGTCTAAATGAAATGCCACCATCAATGACTTCAACCCATTCCTTCTCTGTGGCGAAAACCATACCCAGTTTGAAGTCTTCGAATTGGAGTCCACGACTATGCCAAACGGCAAGAAAATTACTGATTCGAAGGCCGTGACCCGGATACGACTTGAAATGCCCAACGAAGATGGACCAGATTGCGCTGGCGGTCTGCTCGGGTGTTGACGACATTCTCATCGAGGGCTCCTTAGTCAAGAGGCATAACAGTGATTGATAAGCGGTAGTATGAATTCGATAACAGAACCTTTCGTTTAACTTGGCTCCACTACTATCACCGATATGGAAAAATAACCTTCAAATCATGATATTGCCAGCCTATCTCCGGTGTCTAGGCGTATTCGCTCGACTTCTGCTTTTGGCCCTATTTTTGTACAAAAAACAGCCAGTGAACAGCAATGCAAAGCCCCACTAAGTCTTGGCTTCGTCAATAGGTCAGGGCAGTGATCGAGGCGGCCCGTATCACATCGAGTAGCTAGCAAGACTTAGGACGGTGATGGGTCAGAGGTGGTTGCTCTGGGGGATGGTAGTACTAGAATCAGGCAGTCTATCGATAGAGTTAAGGGCGGACCTCCTGATGATCATGTGGTGTCATAAATCCTGACTACACGCTGGTTGGACACTCCTTAGTAGCGAGATTTTTGCTCGCTACTAAGGATGGTTGGGTACTCACCCCTTATCATGTAGCGGAACAACTTTGGTATTCTTAATCAAATTAAGCTCCAGTTGTAGTTCATGGCAACGAAATAGCAGTGCGTTCTCCCGCCTAACAGCATTGTCAGCTAGTACTTGAAGATTGTCTCGTTGATCGCGGTAGTCACGTTTAAGTTTTTCTTGTTTGTCGCACTCAGCCTTGAGTCGTGTTTCCTTATTAGTACGAGTTGATAGGCTCTCCAGTATGTTGTTACGTTGCTGATTGATCTTGTGCTGTTCAATTGCCACCTTGGCCTCAGAGATTACCTCAGGGTACTTGTATATCAACCCGTGGCTACACCCTGCTTCGTTGTTTATGCGTGACAGACTGATCTTACTGTCAGCCTTGGTACGCTCTGGTTTTCCGTCCAGCAGGCGCTGTAAAGCATTGCGAAGACGTTGCTTGGTAATCTGGGTTTTAGCGTTCATGCAATATCTCCTATGCTGGAGGAGTTGATTAAGTCTGTGAATGGTTCGAAAGGTATATTGTGCTCATTCAAGGTTTTCTCGATACTTTTAATATGTGTCTGAATATCTGCTAAGACTGCTCTCATGTAATAGCGACCATTATTCAATGCTCTGAATTTGTTCACCAAGCGTTGATGACGAGGAAGAGCTTCTCGTGCTTTCTCTGGTGTCACTACTTCATGTGCGCAAATTTCTGATTCTTTATCGCTCGAACAAACTCGATCACATTTCGGATTGAAACAATATCCCGTCGGGTGTTCAACCACTGATATGTTCTTCTTACGAAGACTATTTTTTATTTCTTCTTTGGTCATGTAAATTTGGCCAGGGTAATCAACTTGATACGTCTTGCGAGCGGAAATTATCTTATGCCCTTCAACGCCACTTAGCGTCTCTGCATCATTATAGATATAATATAGAACTTGCTCATGAATATCTTGATTAGCTGTTTGAATCATTTTTTGTAATTCAATGTCCATATGTAAGTCGAAATATGCAGCTAATGATGCACCATTCTGATACCAATAAGTCATATTTATGTTTTGATGTTTGAACTGTGCTCGTAGAGACATCAGGTTTCCGAACCTATTCCTCATAAAGAAAACCGCATAACTACGTCTAAAGTCGTGGTTTGATAGTTTTGGAAGTAGATCTCCAGCAGACAATTGTCCTTTGCGAGTAGGATTGAGTGTATTAAACTCAAGAATATCATCGGCACTTGCTCTAACGTCATATTTTTCTGCGAATCTGTGCAATTGCTGGGTTATGTTTTTGTTGATGACTTGTCCGGACTGCTTATTTATGCTGAGGATCAAGAATGCTGATGATGTTGCATGTAATAGGTTTTTATACGAGCTCTTTTGGGGTAAGGTGTTCAGCTTTTTTCGATAATAGATACGAGCAAACATGCTCATTTCATAAGCTAACTCCAGCGCTAGCTTTACAACAGGATGCGTTATCCAAGTTTCAGCTTTTGGTTTACCTGTTGGCTGGGTTTTACTAATTTCACCATGTATTAATGGGATGGCATTACCATTATAACTACGGCTATCATCGTAACTACTAGCATTCATGGATAATCCTTCACATGTTCTAATGCCACTGAATCCAATCAGCACCAGCCAGCAAGCTGTTTGGATTTCAATAGCATTAGATGCATGCCCGTCTAAGCAAAAATTAGAGAAAGGGATTCCATGCGTAATATTTTTTTGTGCCCAGGCAGATAAATCATGAATTCTGATTCCTTGCTCTTTTCGGCGATTTAATTCAGTAAAGTAAGCCTCATAAGCCATACTGATTGAATAACGATATGGATGATATTCCTCTATTATATCTATCGCCTTAGATAATAATTTATTCATCATCGGTTCCGGTAAGGCAATATGCTGTTGAGTTTTTCTGTCTGATGATAGTTTTTTGGTGAAGTTTTCACTAGGATCTATAAATCGCTGTGTGATACCAATATCAAACATATCATTCAATGTAATGTGGATGAGTACTACAACGCTATTACTGAGACGTTTAGATTTTAGTTCTCTTTTAAAGAGAATGTATCTAGCTTCTGAGTTAATAGTATTCCAATCTGCTGATCCGATCAGCTCAGCGATATGTACTAATGCTGAACGTCGGTTAAGTAACGTCGAAAAACCCCAATTCTTTCCCCTAGATATCGCATGTAAAGTATGTTGAATTTCATTGCGATATCTCATGTCGATATGACCAAAATTTATTTTCAAGGATTTACCAAACGTATTTGAAAGCATTCCATGGTAATCCCAGGTTAGATCATCAACATAGCTGCATGGTGTTCCATCTGTATTCGTTGTGGCAACAATTCTAGCCTGTGTAACATAAGTTCGGAAAGGAAAAACATAGAGTAAATTCATTTGTAAATTCTCAGTAAGTCATCGATTGAATTTGAGTCACTATATAGTGGATGTGATTCAATGCGGTTCATTTCTTCAGCTTCTCGATAGGCTTTTGGAGCTTTAGAACGAAGCTTGTCTAGGATGATTTTTGTTTTCATTTCTAAGTGGTAAAAATTTTCTGATGGGGTGCTGTTATATGATGGTCTAGAAAGCATTTGACGTACTGTGTCATAGAATGAAAGCATCATCCAAATATTATCTGTATCAGCAACTAAGGCGTGTGATGGGCAATCAAAACAGCCAATGAAATCAATGCACATGTCTAGTTCTTTGTTGGTGTTACGATATTTTATTTGTTCTTTAGCAATCTTGTCAGTTGATGGTTGCCAGCAACAAAGTCCTGTTAGTGTGATTTGTGGAAGTTGTTTTTTTTCTTTAAGGAACTCTAGTGAGGTCAATGGGTCTTTACAGTTTTTTTCAAATTCCGCGATTACTTCTGCCTTGTTTTCTCCCTTAGCTAATTTGAACAAAGCCTTTGAAGCTCCTGCATTTGCTAAGTTGTGATGAGCTTCTACGCCATGGAGATAATCTTTGCTGGTTGTTTCAATGCTATTGTTGTTAGCGTCTGCGACGGCATGAGGATCATTAAGCACCCGCATCAACATTTGAGAGCGAGTCTTACGAAATATGCTAGCGGTCACTTTAGGTAGTTTATAGGTTATAAGGATATTATTAATAATTCCTTGTGGTGATAAAGCATTCCAGGTTGTGATTTTTCCGTCAGCTTTAAATCGAGGAAACACTGGTGTGTTTGGGTCATTAGACCAACACTCAATTGCCGACAACCACGATTCAAAGAAACCTTTGCTATAGCGAGTAAATCCTAGTTCATTGGTTTGTTTCTGGCCAAAAGCACGGTGTTTAATACTATCCAGCTCATAATTATTACCTACACCTTTTTTGAATTTAATATCACAGCGTCGTAATGAATATAATGGTGTAGGATTAATACCAGTAAACATATATGTTAATAACATGGCTATTCTTACCAAAGAATTACGCCAGTCTCCATTTGATGGCTTTGCACGTCGCTTCGCTATTCCCCGTTGGTGGATTATTTCAGACTCGGATTTGTCTAATTTTATTAAGCGTTCTTGGTCAAATAACTGGCATAATGTTGGGTAAGAGCCGGCTTGGAGTATTGCCATATAACCTCGATACCCTCTATGTAAAAACTTACCTATTTCTGTGAAGTTGTCGTCATCCAGAGTTGGATGAGGAATTGTGTCGCGAACCAAAATTGACGGTAGCATTCTAGCTAGATTGTGTAGACCTTGCGCCTTTAACACCATCGATAAAGCAGATTTTCGATTAGCAGCCACGCCTCCAGTAATACCTCCTTGCATTTTTCCAAGCTTCATTAATCGTACAATTTCTTGACCATACCATATCACATTTTCCTTGGAGAAATTAAAGGTGCGCTCTGCTTTATCAAGGGCGCGAATATATTCACACATATTCTCAAAGTAATTTTTAGTTGAAGAGTTGATGGGCCTGTCAATAAATATGTTGTATAATGTTATTATTTCATTGTCACGATGCATATCAATATGCCAAGGTTCTGGTGACAGATCTCCTGGATTCTTGCAATTACTCCCTTTGCTCGTTATTGGGCAACCTTTATATTTTAATCTTTTGAAATAACACTTTCCCATTGGTGTTTCGATAACCATGGCTTCAATTGATATGGGGATCGGGAGATTTGGCTTAGTTATGTTACTTTGTGGCAACTTTCGCGAGCTGCTTTTCTTAAATGTCATTATTTGTCTCCTGTAGGAGCAAAGGCTCCCTGTTCAAAATGAAAGTCCAAAACATTTTCCCATATTTCCTGCGGGCTTCGTTTCCCTTTACGCATATCTTGAGCTTGGTGCATGTAATTCCAGGTCGTACCTTCTCGTTCATGGCCAAGATGTCCCTGCACATGGCTAAATGCTTTACCTTCATCTACACCATGGTTCAGTAAATTAATAAAACGTTCGACAGCGTAAGTTGAACGTAAGTTGTGGGCCTTATGTTGGAACGGTTCATTTAATCCTATAGTTGGGTGTTCTAGAGTGCGACGAAGATCTGACCAGCGAGCATTAAGTGTGCTCAGCGAATATGGCTTCCCTTTCTCGTTTATGAAAAGATAACTATCATTGATCTGATTCTGTTGTATGGCGTTTTGAACTATAAATTTATCTCGACGTCGAATATAACGAGTCGATTGTAGATAATCATAGAGCATAGCCATTAGCTGGCTAGGGATTTCAATTGTTCTTTCTTTATCAAATTTTGTATCAACCCCTGTTGATGGGCCAATATCAATCTCTACGTATCCATGATTCATTTGAATGGTATTTGGTTTAAATAGTAGGTTGGTTCGCAAAGTCAACACCTCTTCGCGACGTAGACCCGCCCAGCGCATTAGCAAAAATATCCAGCTGAACTCTTCAGGGAATTTAGTTAGTACTAAATTCCCATTACGTCTAGTCAGTACTCTACATGTATTTAATAGAATGTTTGCTAGTGCAGCCCATTGATATGGTGCAAGAGCAGTTAGTGGACTAGGGCGTTTGCGTCGGTCTTTACCTAGCCTCAAGCGTAAGTCGGTAGTGTGTATTTGAATGCGCCGCTGCGCCTGCATATATGTATGACTATTCTGAACGTTGATATTTATTAGCTCATATTGGAATGGAGCATTTTCAAAATGGAAGTGATTTTTAAGATAATGCTTATAAAAATCCACGATCCTATTCAAGTAGGCAATGCAGGTACTCCTAGCTAAACGAATGCTCGGATCGTCGGAGTGGTAGCAGCTCTTGAGGCACTGGCGGTAACGATAAGTCGGTCGTTGGCTTTCTCGTATTGGCATTGTATCCCAATGTAATTCAGGTTGATTGGTTTGACGTCTTGAGACGTTCTCATTAACCAAAAAGCTAAAAAAATGTTTGAGGGCACGAGATGCTACCGAAATGCACTTCGCATCATTTCGTATTTTTTGGTACATAAGGTAAACATTAGCTGCCTCTATTGGCTCTGAGAATAAAACTTTGCTATTGTCATCAAACTCAACATAGTAAAGCAAAGTGATGGGGCCTATTTGTTGAAACTCGCCACTACTACGTATTGTAAGTTCGCCATGTTCATCTACATCGGCTTCCGACTCGCAGTATTTCCAGTTTTTTAATTCGTAGCTAATTATCTTTGTAGTGTTGGAGGTGATAATAGATTCTACGGACATAGAGGACCTCTTCATTGGTAAATGCAATGCAGCTTGATGTTGGTTGTAAAGTATTTAAATAATGTTGGGTTTGCCAGATTACGAGAATTTCATTTGGTCACTTTTATGTTGGTGTTTTTGTTGATAGCAGTGAAGTTGTGCCATATAAAGAGTTCAATGTTCACTGTGTCATTTAATGCAAAAAACACTGTTGCTTTGCATTGGGATGACCATAGCACCAGAGTGAGTGGAGGTAAATTTTTTAAGATTTTAATGGTGGCTTAATGTGTTTTTATTCTTAATTAATGCATTCTCGAGATTAAAAGTAGAGTTTTTACTGTGGCAAGAAAGAAAAGTGAAAATAATAAATAGAGGAGGGGATGAGTATCAAGAGGAGATCCAAAGCAGGATTTATTAAGTAGCAGTCCCTGAGCGTGCCGCATTCTACAGGACGTTATGGCAGTGTGATTTGCTCACATTTAGATGCGTAACAGTAGACTGTCATGTTTATAACGTAACAGTGAGCCACAAGGACAGGGATCACGCTGGCAATCGCCGGGCCATATTGCGGGCGCTGCCGGTGCGGCATGAGCTCTCCTCGTTCGCGTTTGGCAAGCTCACCACCCTGTGCCGGCGTGGCCAGCGCTGGCGCTGGCAGGGGCTCGACTTTGCCGTGCTCTGGCCCGAGCAGCCTGGACGCGGCCATAACAACGACGGCTGCGTGCTGCAGATAAGCGACGGCAACCGGCGCATCCTGCTCAGCGCGGACATAGAGCAGGAGACGGAACGCCGCCTGCTGGCACTGGATCGGGGCGAGCTGGCCAGCACCCTGCTGGTGAGCCCTCATCATGGCAGTCGCACCTCGTCCACCCCGGCTTTCGTCGCGGCCGTGAATGTACGGTATGTGGTGCACAGTGCGGGATTTATTAATCAGTGGGGCTTTCCCCGTCCCGAGGTGGTGGCCCGCTATCGGCAGGCCAGCCAGTGGGTCACCGGGCTGGATGGCGCTATCCTGATTGAACCCCGGGCTGACGGGTTCGGCATCCGTGCCGAGCGCGACCATGGCCCCTGGTATCGCCGGGGGGGCGCCTGGTGGCGTCCCGCGGGCTGGCCCAGCTTGCCTTCTGCCATGTCCCGCCAGGATCCGCTGTGGCGAGGGGCCGCCGGCCCGGAGCCGGCCAGGAAATAATCCATCATCTCCTTCTGTCGAATGCCGGGTTTTGGCTATCAAGATGGCGGCGCCTGGTGGATGCGCAGGCGTTGGCTTGGGCATTAATCCGTCATTTCCGGTGTGGACTCTGGCTATCAAGATGGCGGCGCCTGGTGGATGCGCAGGCGTTGGCTTGGGCATTAATCCGTCATTTCCGGTTCGGACTCTGGCTATCAAGATGGCGGCGCTTGGTGGATGCGCAAGCTTTGGCTAGAATACCCCGTCATTTCCCTTATTAACGGCTATTCATGCAACAAGAAACCTCACAAGACAGCTGGCCCGTCTTCAAGCGTCTGCTCGGTTATGTCCGGGATCGCAAGCTGGGTCTGGTCGGCGGCATCATAGGGATGCTGGGCTATGCCGCCGTGGATACCACCTTCGTCTACTCCATCAAGCCACTGATCGATCAGGGCCTCAATGGCAATGACAGCGGCGTGCTGAAATGGATGCCTTTCTTCGTACTCGGCATCGTTGCCCTGCGTGGCTGCGCCACCTTCCTCTCCAACTATTGCATGGCCTGGGTCGGCAACCATGTGGTGATGCGGCTGCAACAGCAGGTGTTCAGCCACCTGATGGCCATGCCCATGAGCTTCTTCGATCGCCAGAATACCGGCAACCTGCTGGCCAAGGTGACCTATGACGCCGGTCAGGTTTCCTCTGCCGCCAGCTCCACTCTGGTCTCGCTGGTGCGGGAAGGGGCGACCGTGATCGGTCTGCTCGGCCTGATGTTCTGGCACTCCTGGCAGTTGTCGGTGATCTTCCTGGTGGTGGGCCCTGTGGTGGGCATACTGATTGGCCTCATCAGCCGTCGTTTTCGCAAGATCAGCCGCCACATCCAGCAGGCGGTGGGCGACATTACCACCTCGACCGAGCAGATGCTCAAGGGTCATAAAGAGGTGCTGATGTTCGGTGGCCAGCAGGTCGAAGAGAAACGCTTCTTCCGCGTCAGCAACCATATGCGCCAGCAGACCATGAAGATGGTCGCCGCCGATGCCATCGGCAGCCCCATAGTGCAGATGGTGGCCTCGGTCGCCCTGGCCGTGTTCCTCTACGTGGCGACCATAGACAGCGTCAAGGCGACCCTGACCGCCGGTACCTTCACCGTCATGGTCACCTCCATGATGATGCTGCTCAAGCCGCTCAAGAGCCTGACCGACGTGAACAACCAGTTCCAGCGCGGCATCACCGCCTGTCAGAGCCTGTTCGGTCTGCTCGATTCCACCCCGGAAGAGGACAGCGGTACCCGTACCCTGGATCGCGCCCGTGGCGAGATCGAGTTTCGCAACGTCACCTTCACCTACCCGACCAAGGACACCCCTGCGCTGCACAACGTCAGCTTCAAGGTTGAAGCGGGTAAATCCGTGGCCCTGGTGGGGCGCTCAGGCTCAGGCAAGAGCACCATCGCCAGCCTGCTGACCCGTTTCTACGACGTGGAGCAGGGCGAGATCCTGCTCGATGGCGTCAATATTCGCGAGTACCGCCTGAGCGAGCTGCGCAAGCAGTACGCCCTGGTCTCCCAGCATGTGCACCTGTTCAACGACACTGTCGCCAGCAACATCGCCTATGCGGCGGAAGAGAAATACAGCCGGGAAGAGATCCAGCAGGCGGCCCGCATCGCCCATGCCGACGAGTTCGTCAGCAAGATGACCCAGGGGTACGATACCGTGGTCGGCGAGAACGGGGCTTCACTGTCCGGTGGTCAGCGCCAGCGTATCGCCATCGCCCGCGCCCTGCTGCGCGATGCCCCCGTGTTGCTGCTGGATGAGGCGACCTCTGCGCTCGATACCGAGTCCGAGCGTCACATCCAGGCTGCCATCGACGAACTGTGCAAGGCGCGTACCTCGCTGGTGATCGCCCACCGCCTCTCCACCATAGAGAAGGCGGACGAGATCCTGGTGATCGACGAGGGTCATATCGTCGAGCGCGGCAACCACGAAGCCTTGATGGCCAATCAGGGCACCTATGCCCAGTTGCGCGCCATCCAGTTCGGCAACGTAGCTGCGGGTAACAAGGGCTAATGCTGCAGCAACTCTGGTATGGGCAGAGCCGCTGGCGCTGGTTGCTGGCCCCCTTTGCCCTGCTGTTTGCCATCATCAGCGGCGCTCGTCGCGTCGCCTATCGACGCGGCTGGTTCAGGGCCTATCGGGCCAGCCTGCCGGTGATAGTGGTGGGCAATATCTCGGTGGGCGGCAACGGCAAGACCCCGGTCGTGGTCTGGCTGGTGGAACAGCTGCAAGCCCGCGGGTTCAGGCCCGGAGTGGTGAGTCGCGGCTATGGCGGCAAGGCGCCCCATTATCCCTACCGGCTCGATGCCAATAGCGGCACGGCGCAGGCGGGTGACGAGCCCGTGCTCATCGCCCGTCGCTGCGGCTGCCCCGTGGTGGTCGCCCCGAAACGGGCCGATGCGGTGCGTCTGCTGGAGCAAGGTGGCGAGGTGGACATCATCATCACAGACGACGGTCTGCAGCACTATGGGCTGGCCCGCGACATCGAACTGGTGGTGGTGGACGGAGTGCGTCGTTTTGGCAACGCCTGCCTGCTGCCCATGGGGCCGCTGCGCGAGCCTGTGACCCGGCTCAAGCGGGTGGATGCCATCATCTGCAACGGCGGCACGCCGGCCCGAGGGGAGTACCCCATGGCGCTGGTGGCCGATGCGCCGCGCCGGGTGCGCGATGACATGCCCGCCAGCGAGCCCTTGCCCCGCAGCGTGGATGCCCTGGCCGGCATAGGCCATCCCCCCCGTTTCTTCGCCACCCTGAACAGCCTTGGTTATGAGCTGCAGCAGAGCGTCGGTTATGCGGATCATCAGGCGTTTGAGCGGGATGGACTGCTCGCCCGCTTCGGCGAGCGGCCGTTGCTGATGACCGAAAAAGACGCGGTCAAGTGTCGGGGGTTTGCGCCGGATAACTGGTGGTATCTGCCGGTCAGTGCCGAGTTGCCTGCTTCCTTGCTCGACAGCCTGTTGCAGAAATTGCATCCGGCAAAGGCGCCTGCTTCCGACACTGAACACTGAAGAATGGCATGCCGGCTGGTCCGGCATCCTGGCCCGCTCGATAGGGTGGAAGGAGCCGCGATTTGGCTCCGGATTGTAGAATATCAATGGCTCGACATCATAGCGTGCCCGGCATTTTGGCCCGCTCGAGATAGTCGTTTGCTCGACATCGTTGAAGGAGTTTCGTTTTGGCACTGGATATCAAATTGCTCGACATCATCGCCTGCCCGGTTTGCAAGGGGAAGCTGCACTACAACAAGGCCGTACACGAGCTGGTCTGCCGTTTCGACAAGCTGGCCTATCCGCTGGAGGAGGGGATCCCTGTGCTGCTGGAGAACCGCGCCCGTCACCTCAATAGCGACGAGATGCCGTCATGAGTTTCGTGGTGATCATTCCTGCCCGCTACGCCTCCACCCGCTTGCCGGGCAAGCCGCTGGCGGACATCCATGGCAAGCCCATGGTGCAGCACGTGGTGGAAAAGGCCCTGCAATCCGGCGCGGATCGGGTGATCGTCGCCACCGATGACGAGCGGGTACGCAGCGCGCTGGCCTCCTGTGCCGCGCTCGCGGGCTTTGAGGTGTGCATGACCTCGCAGGATCACCAGTCCGGCACCGAGCGCCTGGCGGAAGTGTGTCGTCACTACGGCTTTGCCAGCGATACCATCATCGTCAATGTGCAGGGGGATGAGCCGCTCATTCCGCCCGCCATCATACGTCAGGTGGCCGACAATCTGGCCGCGGCGACGGCGCCCATGGCCACCCTCTCAGTGCCCATTGTGGATGCGGAGGAGGCGTTCAACCCGAACGCGGTCAAGGTGGTGACCGACAAGGATGGCTACGCCCTCTACTTCAGCCGGGCCAGCATTCCCTGGGACAGGGATCGCTTTGCCAAGGGCCACGAACAGATTGGTGATCACTACCAGCGTCACATCGGCATCTACGCCTATCGCGCCGGTTTCATCCAGCGTTACGTGGACTGGGCGCCAAGCGTGCTGGAGCAGGTCGAGGCCCTGGAGCAACTGCGGGTGCTCTGGTACGGAGAGAAGATCCACGTGGCCCAGGCGCTGCAAGCGCCGCCGGTCGGGGTGGATACCCAGGCCGATCTGGACAAGGTGCGTGCGCTGCTGGCGAACTGATGCCAGCCCCACCGACATGACTCTGAACGGTGCCTGCGGGCGCCGTTTTTTGTGTTGAATCCTTGCATAATTATTTGATTACAAACGTCATTTATGAGCACTTTCAAACTTTTCCCGCCCATGGTTTGCCAAACCAGCGAGTTTGGTTATGATGCAAGACGCCGTGTTAACCCTAACTGGCATATAACGAGATAAAAATACGGGGTGTTTGGGTGATAAATGTATTCCTGGTCGATGATCATGAGTTGGTGCGTACAGGGATAAGACGCATTTTGGAAGATGTCCGCGGGATCAAGGTGGTGGGTGAGGCGCAGAGCGGGGAAACCGCAGTCACTTTCTGTCGTCAGCACCATCCAGACGTGATCCTGATGGACATGAACATGCCGGGCATCGGCGGCCTGGAGGCGACCCGCAAGATACTGCGGATCCGGCCCGATGTGCGCATCATAGTGCTGACCATTCATTCAGAAAATCCGTTCCCCACCAAGGTGATGCAGGCGGGCGCTGCCGGTTATCTCACCAAGGGCGCCGCTCCGGACGAGATGATCCACGCCATTCGCCTGGTGCACTCGGGCCAGCGTTACATCTCCCCCGAGATCGCCCAGCAGATGGCGCTCAGCCAGTTTGCGTCGGCGGATGAAAATCCCTTCAAGTCCCTCTCCGAGCGCGAGTTGCAGATCATGATGATGATCACCAAGGGGCAGAAGGTGACCGACATCTCCGAGCAGCTGAACCTGAGCCCGAAGACGGTCAACAGCTACCGTTACCGCCTGTTCAGCAAGCTCAACATCAACGGCGATGTGGAGCTGACCCATCTGGCCATTCGCTATGGCATGCTGGACGCCGACACCCTGTAAGCGGGTGGCGGGGAGTCAAAAAGGCGGCGGGTGCCGCCTTTTTGCATTTCGCCGGCCTGGCGCAGTATGCTCTCCCCGTTGATGCCGACTTCTATCGTTTTCGCCCCTTTGTGTTGAGCCGAGTAGCCGATGACCCTTTCTCCCGAGCCCCTTTTTGACAGCAAGGCCTTTCTGAGCGCCGTGACTCACCAGAGCGGCGTCTACCGCATGTACGACAGCGGTGGCACCGTCATCTATGTGGGCAAGGCCAAGGATCTTAAAAAACGGCTCTCCTCCTACTTTCGCACCAAGGTCGACAGCATCAAGACCCATACCCTGGTGCGTCAGATTGCCGATATCCAGGTGATGGTGACCCACACAGAGACAGAGGCGCTGATCCTCGAGCACAACCTCATCAAGCAATATCAGCCGCGCTACAACGTGCTGCTGCGCGACGACAAATCCTACCCCTGGATCATCATCACAGGGCACCGGCATCCCCGCATCGGCGTCCATCGCGGCGCGCGCAAGGTGAAGGGGGAGTACTTCGGCCCTTACCCTTCGGGCGGCGCCGTGCGCGAGAGCCTGCACCTGATGCAGAAGATCTTCCCGGTGCGCCAGTGCGAGGATGCCGTCTATGCCAACCGTACCCGTCCCTGCCTGCTCTATCAGCTCAAGCGCTGCGCCGGCCCTTGCGTGGCGGGGTTGGTGAGTGAGGCAGAATATGCCCAGCAGGTGGAGCTGGCCAAGCTGTTTCTGGCGGGCAAGAACCAGCAGGTGATAGGGGAGCTGGTGGGCAAGATGGAGTCTGCCAGCGGCGATCTGCGCTTCGAGGATGCGGCCCGCTACCGGGATCAGATCCAGGCCCTGCGCCGGGTGACCGAGCAGCAGTCGGTGAGCGGCAACGTGCTCGATGAACTGGATGTGGTGGGGGTGGCGTTCGAGCAAGGCGCCGCCTGCATCCATGTGCTCTTCATTCGTCAGGGCAAGGTGCTGGGTTCCCGCAGCTACTTCCCCAAGGTGCCTAGCGATACGCCGCTGGAGGAGGTGGTGCAATCCTTCCTGCTGCAGTTCTATCTGTCGGGGCAGGGGGGCAGGCAGATCCCGAGCGAGGTGCTGCTGGACGTGGCCCTCGAGGATGAGAGCGTGATTGCCGAGACCCTGAGCCAGACCGCAGGTTACAAGGTGCGGGTGGTGAGCCGTACTCGTAGTGAACGAGCGCGCTTTATCAAGCTCGCCTCCATCAATGCGCAAACGGCGCTGCGCTCGCGCCTCGCCCACAAGAGCACCACCCAGGCCCGCTTCAGCCAGCTGGAAGAGTTGCTGGAGCTGGAGCAGCCCATCGCCCGGATGGAGTGTTACGACATCTCCCACACCATGGGGGAGCGTACCGTGGCTTCCTGCGTGGTGTTCAACCGGGAGGGGCCGCTCTCCTCGGAATACCGCCGTTTCAATATCGACGGCATCACGGGGGGGGATGACTACGCCGCCATGGAGCAGGTACTGGAGCGGCGCTTTGGCAAGCTGCAGGAGCCGGACAAGGTGCCGGACGTGCTGTTTATCGACGGCGGCCTGGGTCAGCTGCGCCGCGCCGAGGAGATCCTGGCCCGTCAGCTGGAGTTCCTCGGCGGCAAATACCCGCTGCTGGTGGGCATCGCCAAGGGGGTGACCCGCAAGGCGGGGCTGGAGACCCTTATCCTGGGGGAGAGTCACGAAGAGTTGCACTTGCCGGCAGATATGCCCGCTTTGCACCTTATTCAGCATATTCGCGACGAATCTCACCGTTTTGCCATCACGGGCCACCGGGCGCGGCGCGCCAAGGCCCGCACCACCAGTACCCTGGAGGACATTCCGGGGGTGGGGCCCAAGCGGCGTCAGGCCCTGCTCAAGTACCTGGGCGGGTTGCAGGAGGTGAAGAAGGCAGGGGTGGACGAGCTCGCCAAGGTGCCCGGCATCAGCCAGGAGCTGGCTCAGTCTATTCATGATGCGCTGCACTCGCTCTGAGGCGGCAGGGTACTGGGCATCAGCCCGGCGTGGCCCAGTTCATTCCATTCACGATGCCCTGCGCTCGCTCTGAGCTGGCAGGGTACTGGGCATCAGCCCGGCGCTGGTTTGATCCACGCCATTCACTATGCCCTGCACTCGCTCTGAGGCGGCAGGGTGCTCGGCATCAGCCAGGCGCTGGTCTGACCCACACCATTCACTATGTCCTGCGCTCGCTCTGAGCCAGGGGTCAGGGCTCGTCGCGCTCGGCATTCAACCCAGTCCATCCTGGATGCCTTGCATTCGCTCTGAATCGTGGCCACCATCCCGCCTCTGGGTGCACAAGAGCCGTGACGCAGGGGGCCCGTAAATGCCATAATGGCCTGCATCCTGAGGTTGTTGATGGATTAATAGACCAAGGCGGGCGCCTGTCCGGTTGCATCCGTGATCGGCTTGGGGCTACCATGTAGCGGCATACAAGAAGTGGCTGAAAATAATGACAAATATTCCTAACCTGCTGACGTTTTTTCGGATCTTGCTCATCCCCGTCTTCGTCATCCTGTTCTATGTACCCTATCAGTGGTCCTATCTGGCGGCGGCCCTTGTCTTCATTCTGGCGGCCGCGACCGACTGGTTTGATGGCTACCTCGCCCGCAAGCTGAACCAGTCCACCGCCTTCGGCGCCTTCCTCGATCCGGTCGCCGACAAGATCATGGTGGCGGCGGCGCTGGTGGTCATAGTCGAACACTACAACACCATCTGGGTCACCATCCCCGCCATGACCATGATTGGCCGCGAGATCATCATCTCCGCCCTGCGTGAATGGATGGCCGAGCTCGGCAAACGCTCCTCGGTGGCGGTCAGCTGGATTGGCAAGTGGAAGACCATGATCCAGATGGTGTCGCTCACCGGCCTCATCTGGCAGTACGACATCTGGATGGTATGGCTCGCCTACGTGCTGCTCTATGTGGCGACCGTGCTCACCTTCTGGTCCATGTTCCAATACATGAAGGCGGCCTGGGGCGATCTGACCTACCACTCCCGCTTCTAGTTCCTGCTTTGGCATAAAGCATCGTTTCCCCGCCATTGGGGCAGGGAAACGATCATGAGTGGTAAAAGTGCAGGAAAAGGGTAAAAAACACCCGAACGATCAGGGTATTAAACATTTTTGGTTGACTGGGCGAGGAACATCGCTAGAATGCGTCCTCGTAGTCAGGCAGTCAGCCAGACCAATGCGGGAATAGCTCAGTTGGTAGAGCACGACCTTGCCAAGGTCGGGGTCGCGAGTTCGAGTCTCGTTTCCCGCTCCAAATTCAGACAATAGAGAGCCAACTCTCTTTTGCATGGCGCGTTAGCAAAGCGGTTATGCAGCGGATTGCAAATCCGTTTAGTCCGGTTCGACTCCGGAACGTGCCTCCATATTGACAAGCCCGCCGCGCGGACTTGATACCGATTGCGGTGCCCGAGTGGTGAAATCGGTAGACACAAGGGATTTAAAATCCCTCGACGTTCGCGTCGTGCCGGTTCGATTCCGGCCTCGGGCACCATATTAGAATATCATGCTGTATCAAAACATATCTGAAACCCGCATAGCTTAAGGCTTTGCGGGTTTTTTGTTATGTCTTGTCGTATCATATCCAGTCACAACATACCCCCAGCTCTGGGGGTACATCTGGGGGTATTGGTTCTGATAGGGGTTAAAAGTACCCCCAAACGTGCCTAGCCCTTGCTCTGTCTGGGCTGTGCCGTGGTGACAGATACCCCTGTGTGTGCAAGTACCCCCAAGCAAACACACGGGAGATACCCCCATATGCCGTTATCTGATATCACTGCCCGACAAGCCAAGTTCAATGGCAAGCTGCAGAAGCTATCCGATGAGAAAGGGTTGTTCTTGTTGGTCAACCAGTCCGGTAAGTATTGGCGCCTCAAGTATCGCCACGGTGGCAAAGAGAAGACGCTCGCCTTGGGCGTCTATCCCGAAGTGTCACTGAAAGAGGCAAGGGCCAAACGGGATGATGCTCGCCGGCAGCTAGCTGAAGGGGTGGATCCGGGCCTCGTCAAAAAGCAGAGCAAGATCGCCAACAAGCTGGCAAGCGAGAGCAACTTCGAGGCACTGGCACGAGAGTGGCACCAGAGCCAGCTTGCCCGCTGGACGCCTGTCCATGCAGCCAGGGTGCTAAAATCGCTTGAAGTGGATGTCTTCCCCGATATTGGGGTTGTGCCAGTTGCCGAGCTGACCGCGCCCATGATGCTAGATGCTCTGCGCAAGGTCGAGAAGCGGGGAGTTACTGAAACCGCGGGCCGGATCCTGCAGCGGATCGGCTCTATCATGCGCTACGCCATCCAGACCGGACGAGCCAGCTACAACCCAGCCCAAGACCTAAGAGGGGCGCTCAAGGCCACCAAGCAGGAGCACAGGCCCGCCTTACCCCGTTCTGAGCTGCCAGAGTTCTTCCGCCGCCTTGAGGCCGAGCCGCTGAATCCGGCGACTCGCCTTGCCTTCCATCTGCTGATGTTGACCATGACACGCCCTGGTGAGGTGCGTTTTGCCCGTTGGAATGAGTTCGACATGGAACGGGCCGAATGGCGGATCCCTGCTGCGCGGATGAAGATGCGAACCGAGCACCTTGTTCCCCTTTCCCGCCAGGCGTTGGCCGTGCTCGATGAGCTGCGCCCACTGACCGGCCATTGTGAGTTGCTGTTCCCGAGCGAGCGCAAGTTGACCAACCCCATCAGCGAAAACACCCTGAGTTATGCCATGGGGCGAATGGGCTACAAGGGGATCGCCACGCCGCATGGATTCCGGGCGCTGGCTTCCACCACTCTGAACGAGGAGGGCTTTGATCCGGATGTGATCGAGCGTCAGCTGGCCCACGCCGAACGCAATAAGGTGAGGGCGGCCTACCACCGGGCCGAATACTTGGACGACCGCCGTAATCTGTTACAGTGGCTGGCTGATTTCTATGACTCCCAGAAAGGCGACACAGAGCACTGTGTGAACTTCAAACGAGTAATTTTGCAACGTTGAAAGGCGATGAGATGACCCAGAAACCCAACCAAACCACCCAGAGCAGGCTAAACCTTCTGACGCAACTTGAATATTGCCGACTGGGCCGGGCTGCAGAAATACTAGGTTGTGAGGTATCAGACCTGATCCATTTTGGGGCAACTGAGCGGGTAGAGTTATACTTATTGCTGACTAATGAACCGGTAGTCGAGGTTCATTTTCCAGAGCTTACAGATGATTTTCTTAATCGTTTCAACCAGCGCAAAAACAAAAAATTCATATTGGGTTTAAATACTGCCATTCGACCTGTGGGTTCTGATGAATTGGAATATTCAAGTCGATCACAAAGGGCCATGCTATACGGGCTCTGGCAGTTACCACCGAATATAATAAGTTTCTTTGAGGACGATATGTCCATGGGGCTGGAAGACATTTATGTACGAGTCATGGCTAAGACCAGTGAGGGGGATATTGCATTCGCGGACTTGAAAGAGTGGGAGCGCCCGCCCACGGTTAAGGATTTTTATCTCAAACAAGCGGACTTGATACGACTACATACTAGCTTTACCACAGGCTCACCACTAGAGAGGCAAGTCGGATTGTCTGTTGAGCAAGTCGAACAAATTCAACAAGCCAATGAGCTAATCCAGCGCAAACCTAGTCACCAAGCAGAACGCTATGCGGCAAATCGTGAGCTGATTTTAGCTGCTGCCATCCATGCAAAACTGAGATGGCCTGATGAATGTGGAAATACAGCGAAAGAGTGGGCAGACACGATATTAGATCATGCCTTGCAGCTGTTTCCTGATAGACCCGCCAACGATCCCGCGCCCTTATCTGATCAGGTGATAGAGCGGATTCTTGGAGCTGCAATGAACAACGGCACTCCACACAAGAGCAAATAAAATCAATGTCAGGTAGGCATTCGTTGGCTTACCTGATGTAAGGTAGGCCTTACCTATCACTGCTTTCCACCTTCTTCATGCTCTAATGACTTCCGACACGTTAAAACATAAAGGGAGTACCTAGGCCATGTCAGTATATGAAGTTCAAGAAACCAACCTGCACAAGTTACCCATGGAAGGTTATATCCGAGCCAAAGCATTAGCTCCTCTACTAGGGATCGCCGTTGTTACCTTGTGGCGCTGGTCTGCCATTGGCAAGATCCCGAAACCTGTGAAGTTAGGTGAGCGTGTGACCGCTTGGCGTGCCGAAGAAGTGCGTAACTGGATGAACGACCGCAACAACAATCAAGTGATATAAGGGGAAGCATACAAGCTACAGCATCAGAGCTGTGAGCATTGTTTTCTGCTGTATAAATTTTCTTGTTCTGTACGCCAGGTTTGAACGATTTTATACATTGGAAACCATCGAGACTATGTGAACAACTGAAGAAAAAATAACCAGAAGCGTTTAGAATATTGCTGAAAATGCGGAAGGACACCTCAAGGTTAATAAGAAGTCACGCCGCTCTTGATGCAGTTCTCTGTGTAATGTACTAATGTTGTCTATTCAAAAATAGCTGACAGTGTTGACCATTTGATATTTATTTTTTTCTTCCGTAAATATTGCAGGCCTTAGCCACAGCATCAGAAATATAAACATTATTACCCTTATAAGGAAGGTACTAATAACTCACTGTATGTCAATTTCTGATGGTATAAGTTACACGTAGTCATGATGGGCCTAAATTGTCGTTTAGCGAGCAGCTTAGAGTATGGACATAATAAACTTTAGGTGTTAACAATGAAAAGATTTCTCAGTGCTAAGACAAATGAACTTATTGCAGTTGAGACTATGTTACCAAAATTTGAAACATTGAAAGCATGTAGGAAAGAAAAGGAGTTACGAATAGGAAAGCTTTCTAGAACGAGTGGCTATAATGGAAAGCTACTTGCATCAAAACTATCAGATTGTCTAGATGAAGAACCTTGTTTTAGTTTTGCATGTCCTGAATGTATAAGGAAATTTCGGATAAGAAAGATAAGTCAACTAGTACTTTTTAGTGAAGACTATACAGCGTGGAAAGTTGCAACGTTCATCTATTATGACGAAATGGTTCGCGAGTTAGATCACCTAGATATCGTTCGCTTGAAAAACAAGCTTCGTAAACAACTAGAACGCGCGGGCGTAACGGATGTTGTAATAGGTTTTTTTGAGGTGGATTTCCATTCAGAATATCAACGCTGGATGCCTCATTTTCATCTTTTAGTTAGATGCAAAAATTCTCATTCTAGAGAATGGAAAAGATTGAGGAATACATTTGAAAATCAGCAAACGCCAAGCAACGTTCACATTCGAAAATGTAGGCCTGTTTTGTTTCAGAAGTTCAAAGAACCATTAAGGCAAACGGCTTATATTTGCAAAGTTATGTGGCAACAAGTGGAGTCGTATTATGACGCCAAGGACCGTAGGAGAACAAAGAAAGTCAGGTTGTCAAACCGCAACTTTGTTGATGCATTACTGAAGCTGGACTCATTGAAATCATCTGACTTAGAGTTCATGTATAGGGTGCGGCAGCATGGTACAACATTGAAAGAGCCTGTCCGTGGTAAAAAATGATGCTTAGCTATTCTATGCTATTAGATTACCCATACTCCACAATGGAACTGTCTATTGGCTATATTAGGTGGCTAACACTACTCATCGGGTTGCATTGTAAGCTTGTAGCCTGATGAGGTAGTTATCTTGCCTCCAAGTATCGAGCTCTAGTTTTTTAACAAGGCGCAGATTGTCTCTGATCACGGAAGTTACGATGGATATTGCTGTGACTGTCGACATCGGTACTTTCTAGCAATGACTGCATTGCCTTACCAATGCAGTCGGCCGTTTGCTCTAGCGTCGCTATGATGAGACTAGTTGTGACAGTCACAAGTTTAATGGTTATTTCTGTACAGGGGGGTTGTGAGCGTCACGATTGTATCGCTGATATAGTTGGTAGCAATAATGTACGAAAATTAACGTTTGTGATGGTCACAATTCGCTGTCTTGCATATGTAAGTGACACAAGTTTATGGCGTGTTGCTAGGTGCGCTGCAATTTAAAATTCCTTTGTGAGCGTGATGCAATGAGTGGCATTACTTGGTTTGATGTCTGGTTTTCAGATCTGATGTCGAGTTTAATTTTTGTTGTGAGGCAAATTTATAATGAGTAAATGTGTGAAAAAATTCAAAAAAAAAGAGTCGTTAAATAAACGCTCGATAGTGCGAGAGCTGAGGACTAAGCAAGCGGCTGAGCTTGTTGACTCTGACATTACACGCCAGGCAACGGAGAGAAAGAGGGCGTCAAAAAATAGAGTGGTGGCGTCTGGATTTAAGCCAATGACTTTGAATTTAGATTCTGCAGTTATAGAGTTGTTACATGATCTTTATGGTGGTGCAGGCTTAAAATATACTGCAAGAGGTGGTGATAAGTGTTTCAAGGCCGCTGAACTGTCTACGATGATATCGTATTTGATAACCTCCTTTTGCGATAACGTCGCTGCTAACGACTCTTTGGGTTATAAAATTTATTTGCACAAGATTTTGACTGTTGTAAAGTTCAGAAAAGAAGTCCAGTTTGAGAATGCAGAACAAATTTGTGATTTTTTGAATGCCAATAAATTTAAAAGATACACATCAGCTTTAGGAATTAAGAAAGGTTATGATTCAAAATGGGAACCCAAGAACTTAAAAATATATCTTGAAGTTAATGCCGTAGATGAACTCTATAAAGCAATGGGCAAGCGTCCAAAAATGAAAAGAATTGTTCGTGAGAGAATGCCTTAACTTTTCTGTACAGGTCTTCTTATCATCTAGCCGTTAACCAGTACCAATTTGCTGCAGCATACTGGGCCTCCATCACAACCGATATAGTGTGATAAATCTCACAGTGGATGTTCAGAAAACTAGTGGTACCTCAAGAATGATGGCACTCTGTCATGAGATTTTACATCGTCTCCGGAGTTAGCAAGGAAACCCTAAGCCCTGCCGTCGTTCTTTGCTTGACATATTTCGTCACAGTTGCAGTACTGGAGTTATCTAATGGCTTTCGATGCATCCCCTTCCTGGAGTGGTTTCAATTACCAAGGCAAGGTCGCCCTCTATTATGCCCTAAGGTTGATAAATGCAGAGCCTGTAGAGGCCGACCTTTCGAACTACAGTTTGATGTTTGAGTCCACTGAGGACTTCGAGATCTTACGCGATGAATCTCCAGTCTCGTTTCATCAAGTCAAAGCCTATAACTCCAGCACTTATAGTAGCTATTCTGATGCACTGCTAGGGATCACTCTGGAGCTGCACAAACGGCCAGGCGTTATAGGGCGAATCCATACTTGGAAACCGATAAACTCAAAACCCGGTTTCCAAGATCTGACAACATCGATACAAGATGATCTGAGTATCATTATCAGTCAGTATCAAAGTAAAAACCCTAAAGATGGAAGTACGACGCTCGAAAAAGCCGTATCCAATGAGTCAGGCATCTCTAAGCCAGCAGCTATACTGCGGGCTGCCTTGAAGGGGAAGACCGCAGAGCAACTGCACGAGATCTTAGTCTGTATACATAACGGCCGTGATGATGCTCTCACTAGACTTGAATCTTATCAATATGACGATGGCACGAGATCCTGCGACCTAGACGATATCAACACAAAAATAAAATCAGAAATCTCGCGCGCATTGACAGCCCGAGCGACTATCGTCACACATGAGACGCTGGAAAAAGCATTTCATTGCTTTCTAGGAACGATAGACCGATACATTATTAAGCGACACAAGGCTAAACAACAAGAAGCAAAAGCTCCGATAACTTTCGAAGAAATAGTTCACGCCCTTGATGTTGACCATGAAGATATCGGAAGAGAATACCTTGCCTGTAAATTTAAAGAAAATTTCGCCCATTTAATAGATGAATATATGGGCGACCAAGAGGACTACAGTGACCCCGGCCAAGACGAATATTGCAACCTGAAAGAGGCAAGAAAATTTCTACTAGGCTTGAGCGCCACGGAGCTCTGGGCGTACTACCGAAGCTTCTCCCCACAAGTTTATCTCCAGCATGACAATAACACTGAGAATGCCTTTGCCACAGACTTGGTAGGCATTCGCTATGTATTGATAAAGACTCTACACACCATTAACTTCGAGCGTGCCTCTCACAACGCGGCAAAGTATATGCTCACCTATCGTACAGCGACTCTGCCACATCAACATTATCTACCAACTACTATTGCAAACACTGCACGGGCTAGCCAGATTGAAAGAAAAATAACAGCCAACCCGAGCATGAGCGAGATACTGTTCGAGGTTGAAAATATTATATACGCCGGATTGGAACCTCATCCATTCTCGCCTATGTTGATGGCACACACAGAGGCCCCAGCGGCAGTAGACGCCGATCCTCGTTCTAAAAGAGACGAAGTCTTGAAACTTATAACACTAGTTCCTATAACGACTGCGATGGATGCATTAGTATAATGATCAATATCATCAACAACATCCTCTCCAGCAATGGCTATAAGCAGGTTAATATCGAGTTCCCCCTCAATAGCCAAGCCTTCTATCTTTTCTGCCCATGCGAGGAAAGCAAACGAGAAGAATACTTTGTCACTATCCAACTGCAAACGCAATCTGATGCAGCGGCACAGGCTATTCTTGAGGAAACCGTCCAAGAGCTATTCGAAGCAATCTGTAATTCGGGGAAAGTAGACCGGTCATTCGAGAAAAACTGCACAATGTTCATCTGTCACGAAGAGGAAAAAATCACTAGACAAACAATACTTTCTCTAGAAGAAGATCAGTATAACTTTAAGAAGAATGTTATCACTTATACTCAAGATGAACTCGCAACGCTAAAAGCCTATATCTCCGAAAATAAGATAGAGAAAATAACTAATGATGTAATCAATATGATAATCACCTCAGAAGATGGACGAAATTTTCTGGCGTTCAAAGAAAACCATGCAAGCAGCAAAGGTTACTATTCTCTCATACTAAAGACCGCACTCAAACTACCATTTATTACCTACAGCCCGCAGGAGCAGCAACTCACTAACTTAAATAGTGAGATAGAGAACGCTCTCAATTCATACCAATCTTCGATTTACAGTCGATTGTTAGAGTCCGAGATAGAATGGACTGATGAAAATATCCATCAGCAAGTATCTATTATCTGGGAGGGCTTACGATGATTAACCTCAACAAAATCACCCTCAGGAACTTTAAGATATTTGGTGGTGAGCCTTATACCATCAATTTAGAGGACAACAATCTCGTTCTGCTTGATGGGCCAAACGGATATGGAAAGACATCTGTTTTCGACGCTATTGAACTAGGCCTGACAGGAAATATTGAGCGTCTTATCTCTCTGGAGGCGCGTCAGAATCCAGCTGATGTGGTTGTTGCGCACAAAGGAGCCGAAAATGTTGAGGTCATTCTTGAGTTCAAAGACAAAGATTCTAATCTTAGAGTTTTCCAACGAAAACTAAAAAGTCACATTCCTAATGTCGCCAAGAAAATCTCCAGGTTCAAAGAGCTTTGGGAAATCAATGAAATAATTGATGGGGAACCCATTCCTGCGAATCAAAATGCACTGGATCACTATTTTTGCAGTCACGATTTTTCGCGAGACTTTCGCCTATTTCATTATGTGCAGCAGGAAGATACATCCAGGTTTTTGAAAACTAATAGTGAAGCTAGGCGAGCTGAAGAACTTGCACAGCTATTTGGAAATACGCGGGAAGCTGATGAAAAACTTCGCAAACTGACAGACATTTCGCGCAAGATGGCTGCATCCCAAAGAACAGTGACGTTACGGATCGCGAACATCAAGAAACTGTACAGCATTGATGATAATACTAGCATCGCAACTGGGATGGCCGAACCACACGTTTACACTTTTCCATGGCTAGCCGCTGACAATAAGACCCCATTCTGGGATGAAATTATAATTGCGGAGCTAGATCAGGCGTTACTTAATAGATCTTTGACTGAAATTAATCATGTCAAGAATCTTCTTGCGCATCAGCATTTCTTCGTTAGAAACCGTCGATTTGAAAATGCTGTTCGTCAACGTGAAGTGCTTGAACTCTATGTCGGCTACCACAACTCGACAGATGACTATGAATTGCACGTCACAAGAAATGGCGCGTATCAATTAATCCGACAAACTCATACGACACTTCAAAGTGGCAATCTGAAGCTGATTTTCACCATAAAGAACTTTGAAACCATTTTTAAAGCCTTGGCTCTAGGAAACAGCACTGCATTTGAAGCTGCTCTTCAAGCACTCATTGTAGAGGAGAACAAAGTGAGTGGTTTGAGTTCCATTTACTCTGAACTCCTCAAGCACCACGATGCTATGTCTTCAGGGCTTAGTGTCACCCCAAACGAGACCCTGTGTTCGCTTTGCGGGCACGATTATAAGGCCCATGACGCGCTGACTCACGCCATTGCAAAGCATGGCCATCTAATTCGATCACAGCTCTCAGGCCAAGATCGGCTGCTAGTAGCGGCCAGAGATGCATTCAATACGAATCATCTATTTCCCTTGCTCAAGGCCTGCGCCACTTACCTGGAGCAGACTTCGTCTTCCTCCCAAGAGGATTTACTCGCACTGTCTAAAGCACTAGCTGCAAAAGAACGCTTCGAGAAGCTTCGCAGATGGCTGCTGTCGGAACGTATTGAGCACGATGATTTGCTCGCGACGACGTTCCCTGTGCAAGGCGGAGATAACTACATTGTTGAGGCAACCGATGAGCTATGTAAGCGGATTCGCGCGGCAGTCGGTGCGGCACCAGAGAGTTATTACGAAGACAACGGTGCTAGCGTCTTTGAAAGAATTTATAGGGATTACTTCAACGGCGAACAGGACAAGCTAGCTCTGGTGAGTATTGCCTTGCTAGACAGGAAAGAGAGCTACATCAAGAACCTTTACTTCAGCTCGCTGAAGGTGATCTCCGAAGAGCTCGCCAACCTGACGACGCAGCTTCAAAATTTAGATCGTGCTTTGGGTGACGTAGGTGAACTCATCAAAATAGTTCGGATTCAGATCCGCCAGTATCGGAAAAGGCTGATCACCGACATTGAGATACCCTTCTATATCTACTCGGGCAAGATTCTCCAGACCCACCAGGCGGGGCTTGGTCATGGCATCTTCATTAAAGATCCAACGGGTGAGGATGAACTGAAGAACGTGCGCCTAGTTTCCAATTGGCAAAGTGACCACGACATTCTCAATACCATGAGCTCCGGACAGATATCAGCTGTCGTCATCGCTCTGACCCTGGCGCTACATCGGGTTTACTCCACCAGGTTCTCTAGCATTCTTATTGACGACCCTGTCCAGACTATGGATGACATCAACATGTCCTCGTTGGTTGAGGTGTTGCGTAACGACTTCAATGAGAAACAGGTAATTCTGTCCACACACGAGGACAAAGTAGCTAGGTATTTCACCTACAAGTATTTGAAGCACAACGAGAACGTCAAAATCATCAACCTGATGCACAGGAAAGAGTACGTTCCAAGCAATAAATATCTCTACAGAGCGGATAACTCCAGCTCCTGATCTGAAGTGCCGCCAGCTTCCTTACTACCTCGTAGCTAGGAAGCTGGTGTAAAGCTAGGTGTTGTAATAAGTGCAAATGAATCGCCTCAGTAAGCAGGCTTTGCTTACTATTCAAATAGATAGGAAGTGCTGTATGCGTATATCTCTTTCTTTGCACAGAGCACAGAGCTTTACAAAATCAGGTTTGCACTGTATTCGTTCTCCACTACATACGGCCCTAAGAAACGTACCCGTTAAAATGGAGCAGATGAGAAGGTGCGTCTGCCACCCATACCTCGGTTTCCCATGCGATTTCGCCAAGGTATCGGCCCATGATGGCGGGGCAGTTTGGAAAAGCTGTTACATAGATAAGTCCAGCCGTCGATCTGGCAAATAGCCTGGCAAGCTCGTTGCCAATCTGCGATCCAAAGTTTTGGGCGGGAAAAACGCGAGTATGGAGAATGGTTATAGGTGAGATCGTAGTTTTTTGTGTCTTAACGTATCGTGCTATTGCGACTAAGTTGGGGGTATTTCTGGGGGTACATTTAAAGCACTTTATTTTTAAAGTTATTAAAATCAATGACTTATTTGGCTGGTTCGATAGAGGCCTCGGCACCATTAAAATCAAAGACTTACGAAGGCCACTAGCAATAGTGGCCTTTTTGTTTTCCTCCCAGTGTCCACATTTGATCCACACAGATTTATTCCGGTAGTTCTTCCAGCTTCACTTCGAGTTGTACGCGGTTGGTGTAACCCTGATTGGTGAGGTCGTGCACCACCTGGGTGAGCAGCCAGGGAGCTGCATTGATATCAGGTTTGAAGCCCCTGACGGTGGTGGGTTGTTCAGGGTAGAGCTCTGGGCGCCCCTTGGCCAGGGTGATGTCGAACTCGGCCACCCCGCGCTGGATCCGTTCCCACTCCGCACGGGCGGCCCGCATGGCGTTGGTCTGGTTGGCGTAAACGTGGCGCAGCTCTTTGACGTTCTCGCTGTCGCCGACCAGCAGCTCGTGCTCCTTCTTGTTGACGACGGCCCCCGTCGGGAGTGCCAGTGCTGGGTCCCGTCATGGTGCGGTTCGCAGACCTGAAAGCCATAGACAGGATCCTCTCCCCATCTCAGATAGGCCCGGAGCAAGCTCCACAGCTTGGCTATATAGGCACCAGTTTCGCGCGGGGTTGCGCCTGCGTACCGTTTGTTCTCAATGGCCCGGCCATGGTCAGAGGGCAAGGAGCCTGGGTGCAGGCTGACTGGTCTGCATCGCGTCAAACAGTTCAGCGCGTGCAGTGTCGAATCGCTCCCACAGGGCTGTGTCTGCCAGCGACGGCAATGTGACCGACTCGCCTTGGTCGAAACCGGCCAGTGCGGCGTCGACAAGATGCTCGGCAGACATCACAGTTTCTTGCGGCAATGCTGCCAGTGGTACCCCGGATATATCCCAAAGATCGGTGGCTGTGGCCGCGGGTAGCACCACTTGCACCCTGATATTGGTATTGACCAGTTCTTGCTGCAGACCCCGGCTGAAGTTGAGAACAAAGCCCTTGGTGCCACTGTAGACGGCGCTGACCGGCAACGCATGAAGTGCCAATGCCGAGGCAATGTTGATAATGACCCCCTCGTTGCGTGCCTTGAACGCCGGCAGCACGGCCTGCGTCAGGCGCGTCAGTGCTGTGATGTTCAATGTGATCTGTGCCAGTGAGTCTTTCAGCTGTGCGTCGGCAACTTGGCCCAGCTTGGCAATACCGGCGTTGTTCACCAGTACACTGATGGCGGAATGACCCGCGAGGATGCTTTCCAGGGCCGCGAGGTCGGTTTCTTTCTCAAGGTCGACCACCAGGGTGTCAGCCTTGATGCTGTATGTCTGCTCAAGCCGAGCAGCGAGACGCTGCAAGCGGTCACCGCGCCGTGCGACGAGCAATAGGTCATAGCCACGTTGGGCAAAACGATCCGCGTAGATGGCGCCAATACCGGATGACGCACCGGTGACAACCGCGACTTTTCGAGATGAGTTCATGGTATTCCTCTATCAATCAGGTGATTAAATTCTTGGTATTCAGTTGGTTTTTTACGTCATTTTGATGACGACTTTACCCTTGGCATGGCCTTGGGCCAGATAGGCCAGCGCCTCTTTTGCCTGCTCGAACGGGAACACCCTGTCGATCACGGGCCGGATGTGTCCCTGCTCGAGGAGTTTGCCGATTTCGGCAAGTTGAGCACCATCTGGGCGCGCAAAGAGAAAGGAGTAGGTAACGTCCCGCTTCTTCGCAAGGCGCATGATCTTGCGGCTCATCAACCGGAACAGGCAGGTCAGCACTATGTTCAGCCGCCGATCACGCGCGAACGCGGCGTCCAGCGGCCCAACGAGCGAGACGATCTTGCTCCCCGGCGTGAGGATGCCAATGGACTTCTCTAGCGCATCCCCCCTGATGGTGCCGAGCACGGCGTCGTAACCGCGCAGCACGTTCTCGAATTCCTGTTTCTTGTAGTCGACCACTTCGTCGGCGCCCAGGCTGCGCACCAGTGCAACGTTGCCCGTGCTGGTGGTGGTGCCCACCTTGGCGCCAAGGTGTTTTGCCAGCTGGATAGCGAACGTGCCGATGCCGCCAGCTCCCGCGGGAATGAACACCTTCTGGCCAGCCCGAAGATGTGCTCGCTCCTTCAGCGCTTGCCACGAGGTGAGCCCGACCATGGGGATAGATGCTGCCTGCACGAAGTCCAGATTGGCCGGTTTCAATGCGGCTGCGCTTTCCGGCACCACCGCGAACTCAGCGATCGACCCCGTACCCAGGTCGAAGATGTTTGCGAAGATGGCATCGCCTGGCTTGAAGCGCGTCACGCGGCTGCCGACCTCAGTCACCACTCCGGCCAGATCGCTCCCCAAAGTGGCCGGAAATTGGAAATCCAGTATTGGTTTGAATATCCCGGTCAGGATCATGTTGTCGATCGGGTTCACGGCCGCAGCGTGGACCTCAACGAGTAGCTCGTCGGGCCTAAGCGTGGGACGGGGCAGGTCGGTGAGCCCGATGTCGGGCGACTTGCCATAGCGTTTGAAGGTGAGTGCTTTCATTGTTTGGCTTTTCATCTTTGGCCTTTCATTCATGTCGGATCACTGGAGTCAGTCAGAAAATCCAGCACAGCTGGCACAAAGGCTTGGTAGTGCTGGAAGATGCCCCCATGCCCGGCATTCGGGTAGATAGTCAGCTTGGCATTCGGCAGACGGCGAGCCATGTCGGCCGAATGGCGGCTGTCGACCATCAGATCACGGTCACCGTTGGCGATGAACACCGGTTGTGTGATCACAGATAGGTCATCTGGCCCACTCAATCCTGCAGTTCTGATGGCCTTGAGTTGTGCCTGTCTGGCCTGCAGGGAAATGGGTTTGTCACGGTTATGAGTGCGCTCCTTCAGCCTGGAGAAATACGCTTTCGCAGCGCGCTTGCCATCCGGCGTGCGGGGGAAAAACAAGAAATTCCTCGGATCGCTCAGCGTGAGCGCCGCTTTGAGGTAAGCGATGACGGCAATGCTGGTGATCCCATCGATACCGCCGCCCCCCCGTGGTCCAGTGCCAGCCAGGACAATCCGACGCACCAGGTCAGGAGCCTGCAAGGCCACCATCTGGGCTACGCCACCGCCCAATGAGAATCCGAGCAGATCGACGCTGCGAAGTCCCAAGGCACGGATGAAGGCGATGGCATCGCGCCCCATCTCCTCGATAGTCTGCGGCACCACTCCCCCCGAGGCACCCACACCGCGATTGTCAAAGGCGATAACCCGACGCTGCGCGGCGATGCCGTCGATGACACGGGGATCCCAGTCGTCGAGCACGGCCATCAGGTGGTGCAGAAAGATCACAGGGACGCCGGAGTCGGGACCGAGGGCCCGGTAGGCGAAAGGTACCCCGCCAACGTCAATCGTGCGGGTCGGTACATCTTTCCATGCCACATTGCCTATCTGTGGTACCGCAGTCGCTGCGCCGGTACCTGAAGATGCTCCGGTTGCCGGGGCGATGCTTCTGTCGTTCGTGCTCATCAATGAAACCTCAGTGCCGGGTGGATCGCACATAGTCAAAGTGTTAGTATCAAATTAGTACTCACGATACGATCGATTCACCAACAAGTCACTATCAAAACAGTATGAACATGGAAAATAATTGCAATCTCTCCTGCCCGATCGCGCGCAGCTTGGCTGTCGCGGGTGATTCATGGAGCATATTGATCCTGCGGGATGCCCATGCGGGCCTTACCCGCTTTGACCAATTCAGAAAAAGTCTGGGTATTGCCCCGACTATGCTGACCCGCCGGCTGGCGACCCTGACGGAGGAGGGGCTGCTAGAGAAGCGGCGCTACTCGGAGCATCCGCCACGCGAGGAATATCTGCTGACCGCTGCCGGTCACGACTTTATGCCGGTGCTCTTCATGATTGGCGCGTGGGGACGCCAGCACAGGGGCGGTGGCAAGCTGGTTCGTTTCCTCGATGCTGAAACGGGCACAGAAATCAAAGCCATCGCGGTGGATGAGGTCACAGGGGCCAAGATAGGGACTCGCCCTATGCGTATGGTCATGCCGGATGAAGTCTGACGGGGTATGTGAGCAAACGGATAGATGGAGAGGGTATTTGGTGGCGACTTCCTGGATCTGCTCGCACTGACACCGGCAGCGCCATTGTGAGTGGCTGACGGGGGGCAATCTTCATTGGCCTGCTTGTGCCCCTTCATGTGGCATGTCGGTGGGAAATGGATGTTGTTGCTCCACTAGATTCATCGCTGCAGCACTAGCCCGAAGAGATTAGCGATGTCGGTCTGGGCGCTGCCAAGCGCTTCAGCCATCTCTTTGAATGCAAAAGCCCCGCGGGTGGGGCTTGTTGTCAGGTGATGTTTATCCGGGCCTCTATTTTTTGAGGTGCTTTCTGATGGCCTTGCCCGAGGTGCCGACGGCTTTCACCGCTCTTTTCAGCTGGACTTCGGTGCACTCGAACGTCTTGATCCACAGCTTCATCTCATAGGGGTCGTTGACGTTGATGCTCTTGGCATCGAGGGGATGGGCGATGGTATTGTTGTCAGGCATAGGAACCTCAACTTGTTGAAATGGTTGGCGAGACAGCTGTCCCGACTCGGTGCTCATGTTCCTCTATATAAGTCGTGGGCGTGGTGATGGGGCTCACACTACGCGGGTAGCGGGTGAAACAACGCGCCCCTCATGACCCCCGTCATCGGGCGTGGTGCCAGGATGATGTGCATTGCGCGCAAAGAGGTTGCCATATCAGATGGCTAGCGGGGTCATCCATCCCGAGCATCCCGAGCATCCCGAGCATCCCGAGCATCCCGAGCATCCCGAGCATCCCGAGCATCCCGAATATCCCAAAGTATCTTGATGGTCACGGTAGGCTTGAGCCCGCAAGCGCCATGGCCAGATCAGCGAGCCTCAGGCCGGGGCGGCGAGTATGGGGCCCTTCATCAGGCAAGAAAAAGGGGAGCCTGGCTCCCCTTTGGTTTGTTGCACAGCGGTCAGAACTTGTAGAGCCAGGAGACGGCGGTGAAGTAGCCGTTGTAGTCCTGATTCAGGTTGCCGAGGTTGCGCTCTTCGCCTGTGTAGAGGTAATCCACATCCTGGAAGTATTCGTAGCGCACATCCCAGCGCAGCGAGTGCTGCTTGGTGAGCTGATAGAGGGCATAGCCTTCCAGCCGGTGCTGCTTGCTGGTCAGGTCCGGGTAGTCATACCCCTTGCTGGCGTCCGTCTTGCCGCGGCCATAGGCGAAGCTGTAGTCGAACCCCAGCTCGAGATCCCGGTCAAACGCCTTCTTCTGGGTCAGCCCCAGCCCCAGGGTGGTGATCTCGTCGCGCACCGCCGTGCTGTAGGGATCCCAGTCCGGCGCGCCTGTGTAGGCATGGTTCTGGGCTGAGCTTATCCACTGCAGGTTGCTGAACAGATGGCCGCTCAGGTTGTCGTCAAACTGCTGGTTGAGGGTGAGGTCGAGGCCATAGTCCTTGCCCTCGCTGCGCCCTATGTCCGGCTCCTTGTAATCATCCTTGGCCCACCAGCCTTCCAGGCTGGCATCCAGCCCCTCGCTGAACTGGTAGCCGAGGTCGGTTCTGAGCTCCACCCTGTCCCTGTCCGCCAGATAGAACTGGCGCAGGGTCGGACTGCCGTTGCCACCGTCGCTGTCATGGCGCCAGTCAGAGCCGTTGCGGGTGCTCCAGGCGAGCTTGCCGCCCAGTTGCAGCGCCCCGGCCGGGCGATAGCGCCCCTTGAGAAACAGAGTGTGTTCGTCGGTGTCGCGCCGGTCGGCCTGCTCCCGCTGGTCGGCCTTGTACTGGTAGCCGGTGGTGAGCTTGACCGCGCGACTGAGTCTGTAGTCGGCCTCCAGATCCGCCTTGCTGCGGGTGCGATCGCTCTTGCTGCGCTGCTTGCCGACCACGGCGTATTCGTCCGACTTGTCCTTGCGATCCCGATACTCGCCACCGGCGCGCAGGGTGAGATCCCGGCCAAAGCGGCCCACCCACTTGGCGTCGGCCTGCAGGGTGCTTACCTCGCCGTGGAAGTCATCCTGGGCGACGGGGGCATTGCGAAAGGCGGTCAGGCTGCCGTTGGAGCTGGCCTGGCTGCTGAGCACACGGCCGGTCAGGCTCTGCCTGTCCCAGTTGTACTGGCCGGAGAGGCTCAGCTGGTGGAAGTTGTTGTCCGGCTCATAGGCGCGCTCGTTGGCGTAAGGGTCGGTGACGCTGCCGTAATAGAGGGCCGTGTCATCGGTGCGGTAGAGGGAGCCGTTGTAGGCGAGATCGATCAGCCAGCCCTTGCCCAGATAACTGACGCCGCTCTTGACCAGGGTGGTCGAGGTGCCGTCGACGGGCTTGGGCAGGAGGCCGGGCACGCCGCCGACCCCGGGCACGGTCGGTTGGTAGTAGGCGAGGGTGGCCTCTTTTTTCTCATGAGAAAAATCGGCATAGGGGCGCCACGGGCTCTTGGGCGTATAGGCGAGCCCGGCGGTCAGCTTCTTGCGCACCACCTCCTTGTCAAACTCGGCCAGCTGGCCCTGGGTCAGCGGGCTCTCTCCCGGTTGATAGACGCTGCGGCCATGGGAATTCCAGTAGAAGGGGGATTCCGAGTAGCCCAGCCTGGCGCGAACGCCATCATAGTGGCCCTGCTCCAGCGCCAGGCTGAAGCGCTCCATGCCGAGGTTTTTCGCCTCGAGGGAGCCGTAGCGGGAGCCTTCTCCCCGATATTGCAGATCGGCGTTGAAGATGCCGAGCATGCCGCTGTCCTGCTGGCTGGGTACCCAGTTGCGAAAGCGGGTGGCGCCGTCATCGTTGGCATAGCCGGCCCCCAGCCCCACCTCGCCAAACCAGCCTTCGTCGCGCTCGCATGACTTGCAACTCCAGCGCTCGGTCTTGGCCGGCTTGGCCTGCTGCAGGGAGTAGTCCCCGACTGCCAGCGGCTGCTCGGCCGCCTGGGCCGAACAGACCGCCAGCAGGGAGAGCCAAAGTGTTGAATATTTCATGACTTCTCTCCTCAGCGTCGCAGGGATTGACCATTGGGGTGGTTGGTCCCGTGGATCTGGTTATGACAATTCAGGCAACTGCCGCCACGCACCTTGAGATCCCCCTCGGGGATGGAGACGTTGGCATGGGGCACGCTGTGGCACTCCTGACACAGTTGCGGTACCCGCTTGTTGAGCAGCGCTTGGTTGATGGAGCCGTGCGGGCTGTGGCAGAGGGAGCAATCCTCGGTCACCGGCTCGTGTTCCCACAGGAAGGGGCCCCGTTTCTCGGCATGGCACTCGTAGCAGCTCTCGTTGAGGCTGGGCTGCTTCAGGCTGGCCTCGTTCTGCGACTGGTGCGGGTTGTGGCAGCTGGAGCAGGGCAGTTCTCCATTGAGGATGGGGTGGCTGGTGCGCTTGTGCAGATCGGCCTTCTGCTGGGCGTGGCAGCTGGTACAGGTCTCGACCTGCTTCTTGCTGTCCATCACAGGATCCTTGGCCTGGTGCAGGCTGTGGCAGCTGGTGCAGGAGAGATCCTCCACCGCGTGGGCGCTGGCATGCCAGCCCATCCGCTTGGCGTCGGTATGGCAGGAGAGGCAGACGCTGTTCTGCTTCTCCACCGGGACCGGCGAGTCGGGGCCGAAGGTGATCATGGGTTCCCGCTGCTGGCCCTTGCGGGGATTGCGCGGGTGGTTGCCGGCGGGGCCGTGGCAGGCTTCGCACTGCTTGTCCGCCATGGGGCCATTCTGGTTGCCGAGGTTGCCGTGCACATTGTGGAAGATGCCGGTGGCGGGTTTGCGCGAGTCGGCATCGTGACACTTGAGGCAGGTATCGGCGCCCTTGGGGGAGTATTTTCCCTGATCGAACTTCTGGTCTAGGGTGGCCTCGACCTGCAGGCGGGGATCGGCATCGGCCGCCGCCGGCTGGGCATCACTCTTGGCCCAGACAGGCAGGCAACTGAGTGCCAGCAAACCCGCCAGGAGCCACTGCGGGGTGGTTATTTTCATATCGTGTCCTTCAACGGCAAAGGGCCAGGGGCAAGTCCCCTGGCCTGGTGGTCTCAACGGAAGTCATACACCTTGTGAACCTTGTCGACGCCCTGCTCCTGCCCGACGGCATGGCAAGACGCGCACTGTTCAACCCCGGTGGCGGCTTCTATCGTGTCTGCACCAAAGATGGCGCCGTTGTTCTTCATGTGGGTGGCCCATTCGTCCCCGGCGGCCGGGTTGTCCGGCTTGACCAGACCCAGCGGCGACTTGAGGTGGCAGCTGGCACAGACCACCAGGGTCGGGCTGAAGAACTTGGGTTGCTTGTTGTCTGCCGTGGTGCTCACCAGGGAGGGGCGCTCGTTTTGCTGGTTGGGCAGGTTGTATTGCGCCTTGGTGTGGCAGGACTCGCAGTTGTTCAGCTTGCCCGGGAAGGTGGCATCCCCGCTGCGGTGGGAACCGTAGGCGTGGAAGGAGTGGACGTGGTACTTGAGATCACCCGGCACGCCCGCGTAGAAGGAACTGCGGGTGGCGTTGTGACAGCTGGTGCACTGGGCAAAGTCCTTGGAGGCGTGGGCCGAGCCCGCGTTCCCCTTGGTGTGGATGGCCAGATCCTTGTGACAACCGTTGCAGGAGGTCAGATCCGCGCCCGCCTTGAGCACATAGCTGCCGTCGACCCCGCCTTCGACCCGGAAGTAGGCCTTGGCCGGGTTGATGGCCACGTAGGAGAGGGCGCTGGCGGTGCTGCTGCAGGGGAGCAGATCCCCGGCGGCGAAGGCACCGTTGCGATCCGCCTTGCGGGCCACGCACACCTGCAACTCGGCGACCGTGGCCGCCAGGGTGCCGGTGACCTCGTTGCCCACCTCTTTGCGGCACAGGAAGCTGCCGCCGCCCTGGCTCTCGCACTTGGTGAAGTCAATCTTGTTGCCGGTGACGAAGGTTTGCGGGTTGGTGTAGGCCAGCTCGAAGCCGCTGCCCTGATCCCAGTTGACCAGGATGTAGGGAGCCTTGGCCAGATCGCCGTACTTGATGTACTTGAGCACGCCATCCATGGTCTCGACCGGGCTGCCATCGGCAGTCACGGTCAGCTCGACCTCTATGTTGGGTGCGGCATAGCGCACGTCATCGAATTTGAACACCAGCTTGTCACGACCGGCGGCTTCATTGGCGAGATAGCCCATGTGCACGCTGCTGGGGGACTTGGTGTTGCCCGGCTCTTCCGCATGGCACTGGGTACAGAGGGTGCCACTGTTGATCTTGCCGTTGATGTGGCTGACGTAACCGGTCGCCGTGGTGGAGTCCGCATGGCAGGCGCCGCAGGGTTTCTCCTGGGCGTGTTGCCAGTTGTTGGCGTTCGGCGTGGTCGGAGTGACCTCCTTGTGGCAGGTGTCGCAGTTGCGTGGATCCTGCGGGAAGTGGCTCACCAGCTTGGTGGCGGTCGGGTCCAGATTGCCGTGCAGCTTGTGCACCAGGGTGGTCAGATCGCCGCGTCCGCTGCCGGGCACGCTCTCGTTGTGACAGGTGACGCAGAGCTTGGGATCGGCTCGGTTGCTGTGGTGGATTGGCTGCTTCATGTGGCAGCTGTCGCAGCTTTGCTGCTCCAGGATGTCGCGGGTCAGCAGTGGCGCCGTGCCGGCGGGCACCCAGTCCAGCACATAGTCGGTGACCGGAATGTCGTTGCTGCCACCGAAGTAGATGCCGAGGCGGTGAGTCGCTGCCTCATCCCAGCGGATCAAGCCGTTGTTGTCCAGCGAATCGCTCGGATAAGGGTCGCGCACCGTGGTGGCATTGAAGGAGAAGGTGTAGCGGTACTGGCCACTGCCAAGGGGTTCCAGCTTGCCGCTGTTTTCACCGGTCGGCCGGTTGTTCTTGGTGCTGTAGATGAAGCTCTTCCAGACGACAGGGTCTTGCCGCGCGGCGTCACGGCCGGGGATCACCTTGGTCAGGGTGAAGGAGGGGAGTGTGGTTCCCAGCTCATAACCCTTGCCTTGCTTGTCGGTGACGCTGAACTGCACCGAGAGTTGGCCGCTTTCGTTTAACTGGGGGGTGGATGCCGAGATGATCAGCGAGTCCGGGGTACCGGGCGGGGGGGGCGGTGGATCTGTCTTGTCGTTTCCGTCGCCACCGCCACCACAGGACGACAGGGCGAACACCATTGCTGCAGCCACCAATACTTTCCAGTATTTCATTGTTTTATCCTTTTTTATCGGACTTATTGTTCCATGTATGAGCCAAGTCAAAAAATTCCCAAAAACATACTACTTAAGGGTCAAACGAGGACTTAATACGGTATAAATAATTTCCATCTTAATTGTAAGGTTTATATATTAACCGGCGTTGACCGAAGTCTCAAAAACGGATCTCAAAGTAAACTGAGAGAAAAAAATGTCTGTTTCGATTGAGATTTTTAGGTCTTTTCTGCACGAGGGATGAGAAATGAAACGCAGTATGAAACTGGAAATGCTGGGATTGTCGTTATTGTTGGGCTCTATTGGCACCGCACATGCCAGCATGGATTCCTTGGTCGAGACATGTAATTCATGTCATGGAAGTCAGGGGGTCAGCACCCACAACGACATCCCGACCATCGCCGGGCTGGCAGAGGCCAACCTCAGCGAGCAGCTGCGCACCTACCTGGATGGGCGCCCTGCCAAGACCGTTAATCATGTCACCGGTGACACCAGCAAGCAGGGGAACATGACCGACATAGTTAAGGGCCTTAGCGACGAGCAGATCGACGAGCTGGCGGCCCACTATGCCGAGCTGCCTTACAAGCCGATGAAGCAGCCCTTCGATGCGGCGCTGGCCAAGGCGGGGCAGAAGCTGCATGACGACTCCGGCTGCAAGAAGTGCCACTCGGAAGGGGGCTCGGTGGTGGAAGATGAGGCCTCCATCCTCTCCGGTCAGCCCAAGGGCTACCTGCTGACCTCGCTGCAGGAGTTCAAGGCCGGCAAGCGCAGCAACGACGAGAAGATGAACAAGGCCATCATCGCCATGAGCGATGCGGACCTCAAGGCCCTGGCCGAGTACTACGCGAGCCAGCAGTAACCGTCGCTGCACCCACTCCCATTGACGCAGCCACCCTGCCGCCCGCCGGCGGGGTGTGCTCCTGCTACCCGGTCATGGCCGTCAAAGGAGCTGTTGTCAGCTCCTTTTTTGCGCACTGGGGGGAGATGACACCCGCCGGGTGTCCCTGATCCGGAGTTTCCTATGAAAGATGTCATCAAGTGGCTGCTGCTCGGCTGCCTCTGCCTGGGCACCACCCAGTTTGCCAGGGCCGAGGTGGCCCCGGCTACCGACACCCAGACCACCAACACACAGGCTACCAATACTCAGGCCGCGCCGGCCGATCAGCCGACTCTGGCCGAACGTCAGGCCAAGGCGGAGAAGAAAAAGGCCGCCGCCAGGAAAGCGGCGGCCCGTTTTGCCAAGTGCGACAAGTGTCACGACGGGGAGGAGGGGATGCACGGCAAGCACGGCAGCGTCACCAACCCCAACACGGGTGAACAGGTCACCTGCACCAACTGTCACGGCAATGCGTCGGCCGATCACCGCAAACAGCGCGGCGGCATGGTCGATGTGATGCGCTTTGGCGACGAGGCGTTTCCTCTCAGCCAGCAGAACGGCGTCTGCATGAGTTGCCATGAGCCGGACGATCTGCGCAAGGCGCTGTGGGCCCACGACGTGCACGCCACCCGGGTGAGCTGCACCAGTTGCCACCAGCTGCACCCGGCCAGGGAGCCCATGGTCGGTATCCCCGAGAAGTCCCGCATCAAGCTGTGCGTCGACTGCCACAGCAAGCAGCACGAGGCCAGGCAGCAGGCTGCCGTCAAGGAGGGCGCATGAGCACGACCCGTCGCGAATTCATGGTGGGCATGAGTGCCGGCGCCCTGATCCTGATGACAGGTTCGCACCGTGCCCTCGCCAGCAGCATGACCATAGAGGGGGTACGCTACGGCATGATCCACGACGAGACGGCCTGCATCGGCTGCACCGCCTGCATGGATGCCTGCCGCGAGGTCAATCAGGTGCCAGCAGGGGTCGCCCGGCTGCAGATCCTGCGCAGCGGCCCGGTGGGGGCGTATCCGGATCAGGCGTACCGCTTCTTTCGCAAATCCTGCCAGCACTGCGACAACGCCCCCTGCGTGCACGTCTGTCCGACCGGCGCCTCCCACATCCGGGCAGAGGATGGCATAGTCGACATCAACCCCGACCTCTGTGTCGGCTGTCGCTATTGCCTCGCGGCCTGTCCCTATCAGGTGCGCTTCATCAACCCGGTCACCCGGGTTGCCGACAAGTGCGATTTTTGCCGCAAGACCAACCTGGCCAACGGCAAGCAACCCGCCTGCGTGGAGTCATGCCCCACCAAGGCGCTGGTGTTCGGCAATCTGGACGATCCCCAAAGCCCCATCGCCAGGCGGCTGGTGCAGGAGACCACCTATCGCTACAAACAGTTCCTCGGCACCTCGCCCAAGATGTACCGGGTGCCGAAAGGGGAGGTGAAGTCATGATCCCATTTCATCCGTATGACGCAGACCGGCTGACGGGAGGGAAGCACCATGTGGCATGACGCATTCCATTTCGACTCCCTGGTGTGGGATGGCCCCATCGCCGTCTACCTGTTCCTGCTCGGCATCTCGGCAGGCTCGGCAACCCTCTCGGTACTGCTGCGGCGCCAGGGGGGTGGCTGCGAGAGCGGCATCATCAAGGCCACCGCCATACTGGCGCCGGTGAGCGTCATACTCGGTCTGCTGATCCTTATCTTTCACCTGGCCCGGCCCTGGACCTTCTGGAAGCTGATGTTCCACTACCAGTTCGACTCCGTCATGTCGATGGGGGTCATGCTGTTCCAGATCTACATGGCGGTGCTGTTCGCCTGGCTGGCGGTGGTGTTCAGAGCCGAGATCGCGGCGCTGCGTCGGCAGCTGCTGGCGGACAAGTTCGCCTTTGTGGATGGCCTCATCGGCTCGCTCGCCCGCATCGAGCGCCTGCTGGCACCACTGCTGTTGCTGCTGGCGGTGTTGCTCGGGGCCTACACCGGCTTTCTGCTCTCCGCCCTCAAGACCTACCCCATGCTCAACAACCCGATCCTGCCAGCGCTGTTTCTGGTGTCCGGCATCAGCTCGGGGGTGGCCTCCACCATCTTGCTGGCGGTGACCCTGTTTCGGGAGGACGGCCACAGCCAGGGGGTGAGCTTCGTGCACCGCTTCGAGCGCCCCATAGTGGCCATCGAGATCTTCCTGCTGCTCTGCTTCTTCACCGGCCTCTACTTCGGTGGTGGTCAGCGAGAGGTCGCCATGTGGGCGGCGATCGGCGGCGGTTTCTGGTCCCAGGTGTTCTGGTTTGGGGTGATAGGTCTTGGCATAGTGCTGCCCCAGTCGCTGGGGCTGCTTGGCGGCAAGGCGCGGGCGCACCAGCCTGCCCGCTTGGCGCTGATCTGCAGCCTGAGTCTGGTGGGGATACTGCTGCTGCGTTACTTCATCCTCTATGCGGGGCAGATGACTGTGATGTAAGGCGCACTGCGCTCGAAAGGCGCTTGGCTGGGCGCAGAGCAAAAGCAAAAAGGCGGGATGATCCCGCCTTTTTCATGGCCGTTTACCGCTGTTGTTCGCCAGCGGCCGCTCAGGCACTGGCCCCTTGCAGGGCCCGCACTTCGAGGCGCTGCTCGCCGGGGCGGCACACCAGCACGGATCCCTGCTCGAACCAGTCCCCCAGCACGATGCGCCGCGCCGGTTGACCGTCGAGGCTGAAGTCGTGAATGGCGGGCCTGTGGGTGTGGCCGTGGATCATGGTGTTGCAGCCGTGCTGGCGCAGCATCTCGTCCACCGCTGCCGGCGTCACATCCATGATGGTCTGGTTCTTTTGCACGTTCTCCATCTGGCTTTGACCGCGCATCTTGCAGGCGATGGCGAGGCGGCGGGCCAGCGGCAGGCGCAGGAAGAGCCAGCGCAGCCACCTGAGCTGGGTGATGCGGCGAAACTTCTGATAGCCCAGATCCAGGGTGCAGAGCAGATCGCCGTGGCTCAGCAGCACCCGCTCCCCATAGAGCTCGATGACGCAAGGGTCGCCGAGCAGGGTCATGCCGGCCCGTTTGGCAAACTGGCGGCCCAGCATGAAGTCGCGGTTGCCGTGGATGAAATAGATGGGCACTCCCTGCTGGCTCAGGGCCGCAAAGGCCTCGGCGATCTGCTGGTGGAGCGGGTTGGGATCGTCGTCGCCAATCCAGAACTCAAACAGATCTCCCAGCACATAGAGGGCGTCGGCACCGGGGGCGTCGTGCGCCAGAAAGCGCACCAGCGCGACCGTCATGTCGGGCCGGTCGGCACACAGGTGAATGTCACTGATAAAGAGGGTGCTCATGATGGCGTGCGAGGGGCCCCGATTCTGGCTGTATGGGTCATAGGGTGAGGTTGCCAGTCAAGCTGGTCAAGGTTGCGGCCTTCCAGGGTCAACAGCGCCTGATAGGGATCGCCGGACAATTTCAGCAGGCGGCAGATGGCCGCTTCTCCCTTCAGCCCTTGCTGCAGGCGCAGGGCGAGCAGGGTGCGGTAAAAGTCGTGGCCAAAGTGCTCGATCAGGGCGGCCATCAGGCTGAGATGGCGCCAGCCGTTGAGGGTTTCGATCCCCGCCGGGGTGACATAGAGCTCGATGGGCCAGCTGCGGCCATCTGCATCGGTCAGGGTCTGCTCCAGCAGCCAGATGTCGCTGCCCAGGGCGCGGCGCTGCCAGCCCAGTTCGGCAAATCGGGCGGCCAGCACCGAAGGTGTTGCATGCTGGCAGAGGATGTCGAGATCGCTGCCGGGCCTGTCGAGCCCTATGGCCAGGGTGCTCACCAGCGCTACGTCCAGACACTGGCTTTGCAGCTCGCGCCACAGGGGCGTGCCGGTGAGCAGGGCGTGGGCCGCGCGCTGGCGCTCGTTGCCGTGGGCCAGATAGTCGAGGCGGCGCCAGTTCGGACTCGTGGCAAGTGCAGATGGAAAAACTGCGGCCGGGGCCGCAGTCAGTTCATCTCGCAGAAGGCAGAGATCAGTCAGCAAGGGTCACCTTGGTGATCACCACGTCCTCTACCGGTACATCCTGGTGCATGCGGCCGGCGTTGCCGGTCTTGACGCCCTTGATCTTGTTGACCACGTCCATGCCGGCGGTCACTTCACCGAATACGCAGTAACCGAAGCCCTGGGTAGTGGCGGATTTGAAATCGAGGAAGTCGTTGTTGTTCACGTTGATGAAGAACTGGGCGCTGGCAGAGTGCGGCTCCATGGTGCGGGCCATGGCGACGGTACCAATCTTGTTGGACAGACCGTTGGCCGCTTCGTTCTTGATGGAGGCGCGGGTGTCTTTCTCTTCGAAGCCAGGGGCATAGCCGCCGCCCTGGATCATGAAGCCGTCGATGACGCGGTGGAAGATGGTGTTGTCGTAGTGACCGTCACGGCAGTATTGCAGGAAGTTGGCCACGGTTTCCGGGGCTTTTTCCGCGTTCAGGGTCAGAGTGATGTCGCCGTGATTGGTGTGCAGAGTAACCATGATATGTCCTTTCATTCTTTGGGCAAAAGTTGCGCGGGCAGATAAGCGGCTCGCAGCTTGTTGCATGGGCTATGGCATAAAGTGGTGGCAATTCTAGCCCATAGTGGTCGTCTGGCATAGGGCTGACATGGCTGTGAGGCCGGATCCGCCCTGTTTTCTGCCTCGTTTTCTCCACCGGATGCGGGTAGAATGGCAGGCCATTTTACTCACAGGCAGTGGTCATAAGATGCTGAAGATATACAACACACTCACTCGTCAAAAAGAAGAATTCAAACCTATCCACCCGGGCAAGGTGGGCATGTATGTGTGTGGCGTCACTATCTACGATCACTGTCATATCGGCCACGGTCGCACCTTCGTCGCCTTCGACGTGGTGGCCCGTTACCTGCGTTACTGCGGTTATCAGCTCAACTACGTGCGCAACGTCACCGACGTGGATGACAAGATCATCAAGCGCGCCGCCGAGACAGGCGTCACCTGTGACGATCTGACCGAGCGCCTGATCGGCGACATGCACCAGGATTTTGATGCCCTCGGCATGGTGCGCCCGGACGTCGAACCCCGCGCCACCCAGCACATCAGTGAAATCATCGAGCTGGTTGAGAGCCTGATCGCGCAGGATCACGCCTACGTGGCCGACAACGGCGACGTCATGTTCATCGTCGACTCCTACGCCGACTACGGCAAGCTCTCCGGGCAGGATCTGGAGCAGCTGCAAGCCGGTGCCCGGGTCGGCGTGGTGGATGCCAAGCGCAACCCGCTCGACTTCGTGCTGTGGAAGATGTCCAAGCCCGGCGAGCCGACCTGGGAAAGCCCCTGGGGCCCGGGCCGTCCTGGCTGGCACATAGAGTGCTCCGCCATGAACTCCAAGCACCTTGGCAACCACTTCGACATCCACGGCGGCGGCTCGGATCTGCAGTTCCCGCACCACGAGAACGAGATCGCCCAGTCTTGCTGCGCCCACGGTGGCGACTACGTCAATACCTGGATGCACAGCGGCATGGTGATGGTGGACAAAGAGAAGATGTCCAAATCCCTTGGCAACTTCTTCACCATCCGCGATGTGCTGGCTCACTACGATGCCGAGAGCGTGCGTTACTTCCTGATGTCAGGTCACTACCGCAGCCAGCTCAACTACTCGGAAGACAACCTGAAGCAGGCCCGCGCCGCGCTGGAGCGCATGTACACAGCCCTGCGCGACCTGCCGGTGGCTGCCGCCGCCGGTGGTGACGAGCAGGTAGCCCGCTTCAAGGAAGCCATGGATGATGACTTCAACACCCCGGAAGCCTACTCGGCCCTGTTCGATCTGGTGCGCGAGATCAACCGCCAGAAGGCCGAAGACATGAGCGTGGCCGCCGGCCTGGGTGCCCGTTTGCGTGAGCTGGGCGCCGTGCTCGGCATACTGCAACAAGATCCGGATGCCTTCCTCAAGGGCAATGAGGCCGATGACGAAGTGGCCGAGATCGAGCAACTGATCGTCCAGCGCAACCAGGCACGCGCCGACAAGAACTGGGCCGCCGCCGACGCCGCCCGCAACCGTCTCACCGAGATGGGAATCGTGCTGGAAGACAGCGCCGGCAAGACCAGCTGGCGCCGTGCCTAAGGGCAGTTGCCCTGTTGGTGCCAACCGGTTAAGCAAATAAAAAACCGCAGCCCTGGGGCTGCGGTTTTTGTTTGTGGCCTGCCGAAACCTCGGCATCCTTCGGTCTGATCCCTCGCCCCTAGGGGGAGAGGGTTAGGGCGAGGGGACTAACGTCATTCCTCGGCTGAATGCCATCCAACGCTTGGATGGCATGGCTTCGCCATGCAGGATGCGAGGGCTCTGCCCTCTACGGGGTTTCGCCGCCGCTGCGCGGCTTGGCGAGTGACTTTGGAAAGACCCGCTCTTTATTGGCAAATAACACCAAAAGTCTTCTCCCCCGACAAACCGCCCGCTTCGCGGGTTCCCTCGTCTCGTCCAACGGGTCGGACGGAGCGCCGCAGACGGCACATCCCTGTGCAGTCAATAGAGCTATCACTCATGCGAGAGATAATATTCCCGTGGGTCCTCATACTGGAACGCCGGAGCCCCGTGAATGTGATCTGCTATCATACTCACCGTGTTGATCGCGCTCTCAATCTCTCCCCTCATCACCACCACCTGATCACCGTTGACCGTTCGACCATTTCGATGAACGATATCATTCCTTGTATCGACAATTTTATTGATGCCAGTTCTCGCGAAAGGAACCTTAATCCCTATTTGGGAAAATCTTCTGGCAACCTTATCGGTGTCATGCCATGACGCCTTGGTGAGGTCTATTTTTAACTTCGATTTCATATCCTCGATAAGATCACCTATATGTTCCTCGTCACATAGCAGATCCGTCATTTTTGGTTGAACTATTCCAAATTCCGTTTGTTTGGTTAGAAAGCGATGAATAGTATCTGACGAACCGAATAATTTATGGATGAATGCCATGCTGATATATGATTCAAATGTTGTGAATATATTCGCATAGAGAATGTGAAATAGTTGATGTTGAACGGCACCACGTTCCAATGTGTATGAATGCTCTAAAATTTCCTGAATGTGTTCAATGCTAGTTTTAAAATTTTGGTATGGGTCAGGTTCACCCTTAACATCGAAACTCAACATGAATGAACTAGAGGCGGAACACCATATATATCCATTCGTTGTGACCGAATTGGCCGCTTGTGAAATACACTCTTCATCAATGATATCAGCAAACGTATCACGAATAACTATCAAGGGATTAACCTCACGTGACTTGCTATATCTATATGAATTGGATGCCATACCAACCACACTATGGTTTTCAGAAAACCATGTACTCATGAGACTCATTTTCTTGGTACTAGCCAACCGTCCAATTTCATCATATCTAAAATAGGTACCATCGATGATCATACCCTCTTCGAGCTTTTTAATTTCCGCAGCCATTAAAATCCCCCAGTCTTGTTTAGATCTTCAAAACCCAATTCATGAGCCCTAATCGTATGTGCTATTGAACATGTGATCTCGATAGCCTTGTTAAGTTCATCATCATTGATAACAACCGCCTCATCATGAATAGTTCGGCCATTTCGATGAACGATATCATTCCGTTTATGAATGATGGGATAAAGACCACTTGCTGAAAGTTTCAAGTCAATACCCAAGCAATTAAACCTTGCCGGTACTTTTTCAAGGTCATGCCATGATGCCTTGGCGAGTTCAACCTTGATATCCCTTCTTCTGTTTTCCATAAATTGTTCGAGGTGATCATGCCCTTTCAACAGGTCGATCAATCTCGGGTTTTCAAATTTAAACTCTTTTTGCTTCTCAAGGTACATATGGAGGATTTCATTCGATTCAAACAGCTTATTTATGAATGCCCGAACCATATACGCCTCGAAGGTTGTGAACACATTGGCATAGAGAATCTGAAATAGATGTTGTTGAAGTTCAGCTCCACCCAACTTATCGGCGTTCTCCTTCATTTTATATATACGTTCAATGCTGGTTTGGAATGCCTCGTATGCGTCCGGTTCTCTATCGCTGTCCGGCCAATATACAGAATAATCGATTGCTGGTACCCATATCTCGTCACCAATGGGATCTAGTTCAGCCGCAGTCTCAGCAATAACATCCTCGGGAACATACGCCCCAAACATTTCTGTTAGTACATCAATTGCTTCAACTTCATCATCCTTCACACTGTCGAATATCAATCGTTCATCAAAGCTGACACGATCAAAGTTATTCATAAACCATATGGTCATGATCTCATTCTGATCATGGCTTGAACACCCTTCAAGGAAGTCTATGCGTTGTGGCAGTCCATTTATCTCGATGGTACTCATGTTAAATATCTCTGCGATTATAGAAGTCAGAAGTATGAAAATCTTGGACACCCACCTTTTGGAATAAGCCGTTATCTGGATAGTCACAGCCATGAGATAAGGGTGCTCACATCCAGATGGGCACACGCAAAAGGGGCACGTTCGAGTGGTGCAGCCATGTCTATGCGGTAAGTACTGTAGGGTGCAATGAACGAAGTGAATTGCACCTCTATTCGACGCGGGTTTGATTGCGGAAATAGGCTTGGCGGATTGCGTCATGTGCTTCACCCATAAGGGGGATGGTTACCGAGGATGATTACGTTTCGCTAATCGACCCTATACGATTACACCCTACCGCTCTCCCGCTGAGTTGTTGCGGTGCAATGCGCTCCGCTTATTGCACCCTACGCCTGTTAACCGGCCTCGGGGCTGTGGGTTGGGTGTTGCCCCTGTTGTTCGCCGAGGTGAGCCCGTTTGTCCAGGCCGCGAGGCAGGACGCCGAGCGAGCGCCGCTGGGCCAGGGATGGCCCATCGGCGCGTGCCGTCGGACAAACGGGTGAACCGAGGGAACCCGACGCAGGAGGACGAACAAGTGGGGGTGGCCTTTCTTTTGGTGACTTTTCTTTGGCCACGCAAAGAAAAGTCACTCGCCAAGCCGCGCCAATCAGGCTAGTGACCCCTCACCCTAACCCTCTCCCGCAAGGGGAGAGGGGATCGTACCCCGGTGCAATGCGCTTCGCTTATTGGCACCCTACCTGTCTCCCGCAAGGGGAGAGGGGATCGTTCCCCGGTGCAATGCGCTTCGCTTATTGGCACCCTACCTGTCTCCCACAAGGGGAGAGGGGATCGTTCCCCGGTGCAATGCGCTTCGCTTATTGGCACCCTACCTGTCTCCCGCAGGGGGAGAGGGGATCGTTCCCCGGTGCAATGCGCTTCGCTTATTGGCACCCTACCTGTCTCCCGCAGGGGGAGAGGGGATCGTTCCCCGGTGCAATGCGCTTCGCTTATTGGCACCCTACCTTGCTCCCGCAGGGGGAGAGGGGATCGTTCCCCGGTGCAATGCGCTTCGCGTATTGGCACCCTACCTGTCTCCCGTAAGGGGAGAGGGGAGCGTTTCCCGGTGCAATGCGCTCCGTTTATTGCACCCTACGTGCATATTGCCCAAACGTCTCGCCCGAAGGGGGAGGGGGGACCCTCCCGTTGCTTGGTGCCCACCCCCCTGGATGCTAGGATGCCCAACCGTCTTCTTATCCAACCCTTATCAGTTATGGCAAACCGGCTCGTCGACAGTAAAAACAGGATCACTCGGGCAGGGCGCTGGCTCGCGACCCGCGGGGCCGCGCTCTTTGCCGAACTCTCGGAGTTTCAGCAGCGCATCTGGGTGGTCAGCATAGTGAACGACACCTACACGGATACCTTTATCGTCAATGAAGGCAGCTTCGAGGAGCCCATGCAGTGGATGCGGCGCAAGCAGTACGACGCCGACATGCTGCGGCGGGTCGATGCCATGCAGCGATCTCAGGTGATCCAGTTCGAGCTGGGTGACATCCGCCATCGCCTGATGCGGGTCAAATAACCCTGAGCGTGCCCAGTGGCGACGGGTGTTGAGTCAAACGGCAGTGACCGGGCGGTTGTTTGCGACCCGCGGTGGGGCGCAATGCCGGTCGTCATCCCCCTTCTGTTGCGCTGAGAGGGATAGTTCACCGGTGCAATGCCGTTTGCTTGCAGGGCCCTGCGTTTACTGCGACAGGCAGGGCTATTTCCTCCGCTTAGCGGTGCCCTGCGCTATCACCCGGCGAGCTTGTGCCGCCGTTGCCCCCTGCTGCCAGACGTCTCGCCTCGCAGGCACACAGGCCCTCTCTATTTGCGACAGTTGCTACCGCCCCTGGCTGTCGCTACCACAATGCGCTGTTGACCATCAGAGGCAACCAGGGGGCCAACAGGCACCTTGGTTATCTTACGGAGCCATCTCGGCCCGATCCATGGAATTCAATTGAATTAGTGATGCAAGTGTCAGAATTAAATAGTTTTTTTGAGCCGCCTCAAGGTTGCTGTGCCGCCTTGGCCACAGGGCGGCGAGTGACGTGAGTGTCGGCGCGTCGCCAAGTGTGGTGTTTGGCTGGTGGCCGTGCGCTGCCGGGGTGCGCCAGACCTGTACCACCATCCGTGCCAAGCCAAGCCAAGCCAAGCCAAGCCAAGCCAAGCCAAGCCAAGCCAAGCCAAGCCAAGCCAAGCAGCGGGCTGGGCAAGGGAGCAGGAGAGGGCATCTGGTGCATTGGCCCCTCGGCGGTCGGTTGCTCACCCCATGGCAAGGCAGAGGGCTCTTATGCGGCCGGTCTGGCTGCCCGCTGGCGCCGTCTGGCGACGACTGCGAGCAGGGTGGCACATTTAGTCGGCATCAGGCCCCGGCCTTGCTTGTGAAGGGGCCCAGGGGTTGGCTATCGTTTCAGTAATCGACATGCAAGCAGGGAGGTGTGCATGGACAGAATATTGCAGACGTTGTCGTTGCAGGTGACCGAGGCGCGGGATCTGGAGAGTCTGACCCGCCCGCTGCTGGAGATGCTAGAGACGGTCACCGGGCTCGAGTCCACCTATCTGACCGAGATAGACCTGGGTCACGACATCCAACATATCCGCTATGCCCACAACACGGCCGAGTTGCAGATCCCCGAGGGGGGCTCGGTGGCCTGGGGCGATGCCCTCTGCCGACGGGCCCTCGATGAGGGGCGCTTCTACACCGACGATGTGGCGAGCTGCTGGGGGGATTCCCAGGCGGCGCGGGCGCTCGGCATTCGCACCTATCTGAGTTGTCCCGTGCTGACCCCCTCCGGCTCCCTCTATGGCACCCTGTGCGCCGCCAGCGCCGAGCACAAGCCGCTGGTCGCAGGCTCGGATCATCTGCTTGCCTTCTTTGCCCGGCTGATCGCCGAGCTGGTGGAGCGGGAGCAACTGCTCTTGCAGTTGCAGCGGGCCAACAAGGAGCTGTCGAGCCAGGCGCTGAGTGATCCCCTGACCGGCCTGCCCAACCGGCGGGCACTGATGCACGAACTCAACCGCCTGTTTTCCCTCGCGGAGCGGGTCGAACATCCGCTGCTGCTCGCCTTTATCGATCTCGACGGCTTCAAGGCCATCAACGACACCCACGGCCATGCTGCCGGCGATCTGCTGTTGCAGACAGTGGCGAGGGCGCTCTCGAGCGTGCTGCGCGACGGCGATCTGCTGGCGCGGGTGGGGGGCGATGAATTTGTTGCCGTGGGTGTGGGGCCGCTGTGCGGTGAAGAGACGCTGGAGGCGGCGGTACAGGGCTTTCAGCGCCGCTTGTGCGAGTGCAGCCAGGTGCAGCTGCCATTGCCTTCCCGCGTGCTGCACTATCCCGGTGCCAGCGTGGGGGTCGTGGCCATAGAGCCGGCCAATACCTCGATCGACGAGGCCCTGCGGCTGGCCGATGCCAGCATGTATGCGGTCAAGCGTCTGCGTCGCACACAGATCTGACGGCGCCAACCGGCAAAAACAAGGGGCCCCGCTGGGCCCCTTGTCTTGCTCAACCCGGTTAGCGGGCGGGGAAGTACTTGCCCTGGATCTGCTGAAATTCGCTGCTGGCCAGCACCTGGGTCAGGCCATTCTGGAACTCCTTGACCAGCTCGTCGCTGACCGGGTGGCTGAAGGCGAAGCAGAATTGCTCCGAGCTCAGCATCCAGGCCACCTTGAACTGGGCGGGATCCAGCTGCTGGGTGGCGATGAGATCCATCATGGTGGTCTTGTTGGTGGAGATGAGGTCGACCCGGCCGGAGGTGAGCATCTTGAGCGCCTGGGGCAGGCGGTTGGCGGTCATGATCTTCTGCTCGTCAAAGCCGTTGTTGAGCAGCAGCTGCTCCCCCACGTCGGCCCGCACCGCCCCTATGTTGTACTGCTGGGCATCTTCCAGCTTGGTGAGGGTGAGCGGGCTCTTGGCCAGCCCCATCAGCACTATCTCGGCATAGCCGATGGGGCAGGCCCACTTGAACAGCGGATCCCGCGCCTCGGTGCGGGCGGTGGAGAAGAGCACCACATTGGGTTTCTGGGTCAGCAGGTAGTAGCCCCGCGCCCAGGGCATGATGGTGATGGTCTGGGCCGGGGTGTTGGTCTTCTGCCACACCTGATGCAGCAGCTCGACGGCGAGGCCGGTGGGGGCGCCGGCTTCGTTGGAGAAGTTGTAGGGTTTGTACTCTTCGGTGAGGTAGTGCAGCTTGCCAAGTTCAGGGCTGGCCTGGGTGATGGCGGTAAACATGAACGCGGCTATTCCAATCCATTTTTTCATCTTGGCCATCCTGATGGGGTGTTGCTTCATCCTCAAGTGTTACCAAATCGTGATAATTCGCCAATCAGATCGGGGGTTAAATCAAGGAGATGCGAACCCAGGCCGCGTTGGGTTCAGGGGGCGGGCAGGTATTGGAGCCGCAGGCGCTGAAACTCCGGCGAGGCCAGCGCCTGGGTCAGGGCGTGCTGGAACTGCTTGATCACGCCGTCGTCCACCTGACGGCTGAAGGCGTAGCAGAGCTCCTCGGCATCCAGCACCAGGGCCACATTGAAGTCGTCGGCCTTGAGCTGCAGCGCCTTGATGGCGTCATAGCCCGCCAGCTTGCTGGTGGCCAGCAGATCTGCGCGGCCCGACACCAGCATGCGCAGGGCCTGGCTCAGCCGGTTGGCCGGTATGATGCGGGTCTCATCCATGCCCCGGTTGAGCAGCAACTGCTCGGAGGCATCGGCCCGTACCGCGCTGATCCGGTAGGCGTTCATCTGCTCGACTGCGCTCAGGCTGATGTGGCGCTGCTTGTGGGCCAGCAATATGTATTCGGAGTAGCCGATGGGGCAGGCCCATTTGAACAGGGGGTCGCGGGTGTCGGTGCGGGCGGTGGAGAAGAGCACCACATTGGGTTTCTGGGTCAGCAGGTAGTAGCCCCGCGCCCAGGGCAGGATGCGGATGGGCTGGGCAGGCGTGCCGCTGCGTTGCCAGACCATCTGCAGCAACTCGACCGCCAGCCCGCTGGGCTGGCCGGCCTCATCGCTGAAGTTGTAGGGGGGATACTCCTCGGTCAGGTACTCCAGCCTGGCGAGATCTGCCTGCGCCGAACCCAGGCACGACATCAGCAGCAGATAACAGCACAACCTTATCCTCATGAGCCCATCCTTGGCGTGAAACCGGCGATCCTCTGCGCAAGTGTGGGTAAAAAAGCCTGAGATTGCCAGTACTTACCAACGATCCCTGCTGGTTCCCATCAGCTTGAACTCTTCATCACGCAGCCCGACCAGCAGCGCCTTTCCATCCGCTTGCAGCCGAAACTCGCCGTAGCGCGCCGTCTCGTACTGCTCGCCGGTGCCCTCTTCGAAGAAGAAGGCATCGGGCCCGATCAGCCACTGGTTGTCGCTTAGGCGCACCTGCAACAGCCGCTCATTCGGTGCCAGTTGCGCCGGCTTGCCGCCTTCGACCCAGCTGGCCACCTGCTGCCCGTCGAGGCGGATCACCAGGGTATCGCCGCCATTGGCGCGCTCGCTGTCGCGACGGGCACCGAGCTGGCGGGCAATGTCGTAGTTCAGCCGCATGTAATCCCCCTGCATCAGGGAGCGGGGGTCGACCGGCGCCAGCCTGAGCAGCACCACCTCGCCGCTGCTGATGGCGTGCTCGTAGCGCCAGACGCTGAAGTTGATGCCCGCCAGTATGGCGAGGCCGGTCAGCAGGAGTCCAAGCCGTCTCATGATGGCGTCCTCCCATTGAGGCGCTTCAGTAGCTGGCGGGTGCCGAGCAGCAGGGCACCCGAGCCCAGCAGCAGCCAGGATTTGGTCATCAGGGTCAGCCCCAGATCGTAGTAATAGAGGGAGCCAAAGCCGAGCAGCAGCAGGCCTGCCAGCGTCATCAGCCCCAGGCTACCGGCATAAAAGCCGAGCACCAGCACCAGGGCGCCAGCCCCCATGCCGGGGATGAGGGCGCTGATCAGCACCAGCGGCAACCCATACAGCAGCGGCAGCTTGAGCCGGACCATGACCCCGAGCAGCAGGGCGGCGCAGAGCAGGGGATTGAGCCAGAGCGGCAGGCGGGAGTGGCCCAGCTCGTCGAGCATGCTGGCGCCCCCGTCCCACAGCGGGTGGTGCAGGCGCCCCAGCACCAGCAGGGAGAGCGCCAGCCCCAGGGTGAGAGATTCGTAGAGTTGATGGTGAACGGGCTGACGCTCCGCCTGCAGCCAGCAAAGGATGACGGCCGCCATCACCAGCGGCAGGGCCAGCAGTTGCAGGCCGAGACAAGCCAGCCCAAGGGTGAGCAGTATGGCGGCGGCGAAGCTGTGAAACAGTCGGATCAGCCAGTGTTCGAACAGGGCGGCGATGGCGAGCGACAGCAGGGCCAGCCCCAGCCAGAGCGGCGCCGAGTGCGGGTCAATCTGATCGATGAGGCCATAGAGCAGCCAGGCATCGGCGGCCAGCGCCAGCGCCAGCACGAACTGGTCCCACAGATCGCTGCGCTGGGCGAAGCGGTTGAGGCCATAGGCGATGGCCATCAACACGCTGCCCATCACCAGGGCGCTGTTGGCATCCCGGGTGAGCTGCGAGAACGACATGAACAGGAAAAACAGCAGGAAGAGGGCGGCGATCCAGCCCACCATGCCGAGCAGGAAGCGGCTCGACCAGTGGGGCTGGGTATCATTGGGGACGTCCCCTTCCACCAGTTCGGCCTGTTGCAGCCGCTGCCAGGGGGTCAGATCAGCCATGTTGCCTCCTCCTGGCGGGCTTGCCAGATGCCTTGTTTATGCATGGGACCTCCGTTGCTGTTGCAACCAGCGACTGGCCGCGACCGAGAGGCCGATGGCAATCAGGCTCAGCAGCAGGAAGCCGTCCACGTCGGGCTCCATCCACTTGCCAAGGGCCGCCAGGAGCACGGCGATCAGGCTCAGGCAGCCCATGGCGAGCCCGGCGATGAATCTGTGGTGCCAGCGCAGATAGGCGGCGCCAAGCCATGCGATCCAGGCGGGCCAGACCCAGGGGGAGGCGGCATCAAACAGCGCCAGCAACGCCAGCAGGGTGACACCGAGGCCGGCGGCCAGACCCGGCAGCCAGCTTGGCATCAAGCGCCAGCGGGCCGGTGCCAGCAACAGCAGGCCCCAGAGAGCGGCGTTGAGCAGGGTCAGACACCAGCCCAGCCCCTCTTCATCGAAGGCAAAGAAGAAGTTGAACAACCCGAGTCGCCAGTAGAGCACCAGCGCCAGCTGGCCGAGCAGCCAGCTCAGGGTCCACAGCAAGGGGCTCATGCCGAGCGCCGCCAGCGGCAGCAGCATCAGGGCCCAGGTGGCGAACAGTTGCCAGGGATCGGCGCCGGTCTGGTAGGTCTGGCCCACCAGGGCCAGCAGGGCGCCTATGTTGAGGGCCACCGCCAGCAGCAGCGCCTGGCGGGGCGTGTCGGCCAGGGGCTTGCGCCACAGCAGAACCAGCATGGCGAGCAGGGGCAGCTCCAGCAGGGCGAGGCGTTCGATCCGACCCAGCTCCTGCCAGTTGAAGGCGACGAAGAACACCAGACCGGCGCCCAGGCACAGGCTGCCGAGCCAGAGCAGCAGGCGATCGAACAACCATTGCCAGCGGGCGGGGCCGGGTGGCAGCTCGCACAGGGCGAGGGCGGCGGGCAGGTGCGCCTGGGCGAGGCGTCCGCGTCTGACCCAGTCGAGCAGCGTCTGTCTTGAGGTGAAGTGCATGGGATGCTCCATGAGGTTTGCCGCATTATGCCACCGTCATGGCACTGCGGGACACTCCCCGTGTGCGGGCGTGCGACAGCCGGCAGGGGGACGCAGGCATCGGCCGCTGGCGGGCAACAAAAAGCCCCGCCTGTTTGAATAGAGGCGGGGCTGGCTTGGGATGACGCGACATGGATGCCAGCACTGGGCGGGGTAGGCAAGTGCTCACGCTTGCCTCGCCGCCTTCCGGGCTGGCCTGTGTCAGGCGAAGATCAGGGTGCTGACCCCGAGGCCCACAAACAGGATGGCGCAGGCGATGCGGATCCCCTTGAGCGGCAGCTTGTCGGCGCCCAGCTTGCCGAGCAGCACCACGGGCACGTTTGCCAGCATCATGCCGAGGGTGGTGCCTGTGATGACCTGCACCAGCGAGTCATATTTGGCCGCCAGCAAGACGGTGGCGATCTGGGTCTTGTCGCCTATCTCGGCGATGAAGAAGAGCACGAAGGTGGCCATGAAGGGGCCGTACTTGTCGAGTGGGCTCTCCTCGTCGTCCATCTTGTCCGGCACCAGGATCCAGGCCGCCATGGCAATGAAGGAGCCGGCGACCAGATAGGTCATCACCTTGGGATCCAGCCAGCGGCTGATGAACTCGCCAAGCCAGGCGGCGCCGGCGTGGTTGAGCAGGGTCGCCGCCAGCATGCCGGCTATGATGGGCCAGGGCTTGCGAAAACGACAGATGAGCAGCAACGCCAGCAGCTGGGTCTTGTCGCCGATCTCGGCGATAGCCACGCTCAGGGTTGAGGTTAACAGGGCTTCCATAAAAATGACCGGGGGACGGAATTGTTATACCTGAGACAAGCCTGCGCCATCCGTCCCCGGTATTGGCACTGGCCCGTCAAAGGTCTTGTCAAATCCACGGATTAGATGGATCACCCTGACCATGGTGAGTTGGCACCAAGCATGTTGATCAGGGTCGCAAACCGGTTTGGGATCGGGCTGCGAGACTACTCCCCCTCGATGGGAGCGGGCATTCTAGGGAAAAATCATCCGCCAGACAAGTGGGTCAGCCACCCACCAGCTTGACGCTGAAACCGGCCTTCTCCAGCTCGGCTTTGATCAGGTCCCGTTTATCCCCCTGGATCTCGATGATCCCCTCTTTCAGGCCGCCGCCGGTACCGCACTTCTTCTTGAGCAGGGTGGCGATGGCCTTCTGTTGTTCGGCCGGTACGCCGTGGATGCTGATGACGCCGGCACCCTTGCGCCCCTTGGTCTCGCGCCGGATGCGCACCACGCCGTCGGCGGGGAAGGGGGAAGCGGATGGGGACTGGGTCTGTTCCTTGATGATGCCGCCGTCCGTGCTGTAGACCAGGCGGCTGTTGTTGTCGTGACTCATGGCAGTTATTTGTGAGTTAGCTAAGCGGAGTTTGATTTTACTCAAATTAGCGTGGGAAACACGGATTATAATGCCCCGAGTGAAAGCGAATTATTATTGTTTAACTTCAGGAGTCAGTCATGGTACTCGCGCAGTTGTCACCGGGACAGAGTGCTCGCATCAAGAACATGAATCAGTTGACCCGTCCCCTGCGGCGCAAGCTGATGGTGATGGGCTTGCTGCCTCAGACCGAAGTCATCTACCTGCGCGCGGCACCGCTGGGTGATCCGCTCCAGATCCAGTGTCAGGGGATCTGTCTCTCCATGCAAAAAAGCCTTGCCCTGCAAATCGAGGTCGAACCGGTATGAATTATTCCCTGGTAACCGTCGGCAACCCCAATAGCGGCAAGACTTCCCTGTTCAACGCCCTGACCGGGGCCCGCCAGCAGGTAGGCAACTGGAGCGGCGTCACGGTCGACAAGAAGATGGGCGAGTTCTCCGCCCAGGGGCACGACTACAAGCTGATGGACCTGCCCGGCATCTATAGCCTGGCCAATCAGGAAGGGAGCCTGGACGAGCAGATCGCCAGCCGCTTCGTTCAGGGCCAGCAGCCGGATCTGCTGCTCAACGTCATCGATGCCGCCAACCTGGAACGCTCCCTCTATCTCACGCTGCAACTGCGCGAGCTGGGGCTGCCCATGGTGGTGGTGCTCAACAAGATGGACATATTGCAAAAGCGGCGGCTGGTCATAGATGAGACCCTGCTGGCCAAGGCGCTCGGCTGCCCGGTAGTGGCTCTGTCGGCCCACAACCGTCAGCAGGTCGCCGCCTTCAAGCTCCAGATCCAGCAGTTCATCGGCCAGCCCCAGCCAGCGCTGCTGCTCGATTACGGCACTGACCTTGAAAAAGATCTGGCGGAGCTGGAGACCCTGCTCGCCCCGCACCACCTCACCGCCCGTGGCCGCGCCCTGCGCCTGCTGGAAGAGGATGCCGTGATGCAGGAGACCCTGCTGCCCGGCCAGCAGGCCGCCGCCGCCAACGTGGTGGCTCGTGCCCATCATGCCCAGGACATAGATCTGCAACTGGCGGATATCCGCTATGGCCACATTCACCAGTGGGCCAGCCAGGCGTGTCAGCAGAAGGGCAAGCTCACCATAGCCCAGAGCGAATGGCTGGATCGGGTGCTGCTCAACCGCTGGGTCGGCATCCCCTTCTTCCTGTTGGTGATGTACCTGATGTTCATGTTCGCCATCAAGGTGGGCAGCGCCTTCATCGACTTCTTCGACATCATGGGCGGCGCCCTGTTCGTGGATGGCGTGCACCACCTGCTGGGGCTGATCCATGCCCCGGACTGGCTGGGAGCCATACTGGCGGACGGCTTCGGGGTCGGCTTGCAGACGGTGGCCACCTTTATCCCGGTGATCGGCTGTCTCTACCTGTTCCTGGCGGTGCTGGAGAGCTCAGGCTACCTGGCCCGCGCCGCCTTCGTGGTGGATGCCCTGATGCGTCGCCTCGGGTTGCCGGGCAAGGCATTCGTGCCCATGCTGATGGGCTTTGGCTGTACAGTGCCGTCTGTGATGGCGACCCGCACCCTCAACTCGGAGCGGGAGCGGCTGATGACCTCGGCCATGGCCCCCTTCATGTCGTGCGGTGCCCGCCTGCCGGTCTACGCCCTGTTTGCGGTGGCTTTCTTCCCCGAATCGGGTCAGAACCTGGTGTTCGGTCTCTACCTCATCGGCATTCTGGTGGCCGTGCTCACCGGCCTGCTGCTGCGCAGCACCCTGCTGCCGGGCAAGAGCGACTCCATGCTGATGGAGATGCCGGATTACGAGTGGCCGCGTCCCATCAACGTGGGGATCAAGACCTGGCAGAAGCTCAAATCCTTCGTGTTCGGCGCCGGTAAAACCATAGTGCTGGTGGTCGCCGTGCTGAGCGTGCTCAACTCGCTGGGCACGGATGGCAGCTTCGGTCACCAGGATCAAGAAAGCTCTGTGCTGAGCAAGATAAGCCAGGCCGTGACCCCTGTGCTGCACCCCATAGGTGTGCGCGATGACAACTGGCAGGCCACTGTCGGTATCGTCACCGGCATCTTCGCCAAGGAGGCGGTAGTGGGTACCCTCAACAGCCTCTACGCCGGCAGCAACGGGGATGAGGAGGAGAAGGAATTCTCCCTGCTTGCCAGCTTCAACGAGGCCATCGCCGCCGTCGCCACCAATCTGGCCGACATAGACCCGTCCGATCCCATGGGGATCCAGGTCGGCAATCTGGATGACCAGCAGGCCGCCGCCGAGGCGCAGGAGGTGGATGTCTCCACCTACGGCAACATGCAGACCCACTTCGACGGTGCCGCCGGTGCCTTTGCCTACCTGCTGTTCGTGCTGCTTTACATGCCGTGCGCCGCCGCCATGGGTGCCCTGGTGCGGGAAACCGGTCGCCAGTGGGCGCTGCTGACCGCCGCCTGGTGCAACTACACGGCCTTCCTGTGTGCCACCGTCTTCTATCAGGCGGCCACCTTTGCCGCCCACCCCGAGCAGAGCTTGCTCTGGATCGGCAGCTATGGCCTCTCCCTGCTGCTGCTCTGGTGGCTGGGCCGTCGTCACGGCGACATAGTCGCCCGCAAGGTGGTGGCCCTGTGATCCTGCGGGAGCTCGGCGCCTATCTCGCCGCACAACAGAAGGTGAGCCGGCGGGATCTGGCGCGCCACTTCCGCACCTCGGAAGATGCGGTGGAGGCCATGCTCGGCGTCTGGATGCGCAAGGGCCGGGTCGCCAAGCGGGAGACCCAGGTGTGCGGCGGCAGCTGCTGCGGCAAGAGCCAGGAGGTGATGTTCGAGTGGTGCGAGCCGGGCCAGATAGGCCTGGTGCAAAAGGGCTGAACCTGCGGGTTCGTCCGCTTCATTCGTCGATAAAAAAAGACCCGCCATTGGCGGGTCTTTTTTTATGGCTGGCAGCGATGGGGCTGCCTGGCGGAGGAGGGGATCAGCGCCCCGGCCAGCGCTGGCCCACCTCGGCGTGGCGATACCAGGCCATCAGGGCCTGCTGGCCCTCGATGTCATCCACGGCCGGTGACCAGGGGGCGAAGTCCTCTTCCCGAAAGGGGGCGTAGGGGCCGTGTTTCACCTCGAAGATGACGGCGCCGGGATCCAGAGATAGCACTGCATGCCAGGTGGCGACCGGGGTCTCCAGCACCGAGGTCTCTTCCCCCAGCAGGGCGCGGGCAATGACGGTGCCCTCGTCGTCGAAGTTGAGCACCACGAAGCGCCCGCACAGGGCGGTGAGCAGCTCCCAGGTCTGCAGGTGGCGATGGGGGCGGATATAGGTGCCCGGCTCCATGGCGATGGCGAGGCGCTGGATGGGGTCGGCCAGCTCGTCGTGCAGATTGTGGTTCATGCGCTGGCGCGGGGAGTGGGCGGCCTCGTCGGCGAGGCTGGCAAGGTGGGCAACATCCAGTTTTTTCATATGCAGTTCCATGATGAGACGAAGGCAGGCTTGGGTCGGCAGAGTAGCATGCCAGCGGGCCTGCCAGGCAAGGGGTGAGCGGTAAGCAAATGTAAAAAGGGAGCCGCTCGGGCTCCCTGTTGGCATCAGAGGCTGGCGCTCACAGCCTGGCCAGCATCTCCTTGGTGACCAGCACTATGCCCTGTTCGGAGCGGTGGAAGCGGCGGGCGTCTTCGCAGGCGTTTTCCCCCACCACCAGGCCTTCCGGCAGTTTGCAGCCCTTGTCGACCACGACCCGGCGCAACCGGCAGCCGGCCCCTATCTCGACCCCGGGGAAGATCACCGCCTGATCCAGGGTACAGAAGGAGTCGACCCGCACATTGGTGAACAGCACAGAGCTCACTATGAAGGAGCCGCTGACTATGGTGCCGCCGGCGAACATGGAGTTGATGGTCATGCCGTGCTGGCCGTTTCTGTCCTGCACGAACTTGGCGGGGGGTGTCATGTTCTGGCTGGTCCAGATGGGCCACTCCTGATCATAGATGTCGAGCTCGGGCGTCACAGAGGCGAGATCCATGTTGGCTTCCCAGAACGAATCCACAGTCCCCACATCGCGCCAGTAGGGGCGCTTTTGCGGGCAGCAGCCGACACAGGATAGGCTGAACGGATGGGCGTAGGCTGTGCCCTCCTTGACCACCCGCGGGATCACGTCCATGCCGAAGTCGTGGTGGGAGTCCTGGTTGGCCAGATCCTCTTCCAGCAACTGGTAGAGATACTCGGCCTCGAAGATGTAGACCCCCATGGAGGCCAGCGCCGTATCGGCCTTGCCCGGCATGGCCGGCGGATTGGCGGGCTTCTCGACGAAGGCGTTGATCTTGCGATCCTCATCCACCGCCATCACGCCAAAGGCGCTTGCCTCGGTACGCGGCACCTCTATGCAGGCCACAGTGACTTTGGCGCCCATGTTGACGTGGTCGAGCAGCATGGCGGCGTAATCCATCTTGTAGATGTGATCCCCCGCCAGCACCACCACGTACTTGGGGCCGTGATCGCGAATGATGTCGAGATTCTGATAGACGGCATCGGCGGTGCCGCGATACCAGTTGACCTCGTCCACCCGTTGCTGGGCTGGCAGCAAGTCGATGAACTCGTTCATCTGGTAGCGCAGGAATGACCAGCCTGATTGCAGGTGGCGCAGCAGGCTGTGGGACTTGTACTGGGTGACCACGCCGACCCGGCGGATCCCCGAGTTGATGCAATTGGAGAGCACGAAGTCGATGATGCGGAACTTGCCGCCGAAATGTACTGCCGGTTTCGCCCTGTTGTCCGTCAACTGCTTGAGGCGACTGCCCCGCCCTCCTGCGAGAACCAAGGCCATGGTCTCGTTCAGCAACTGTCTGGATTTTGCTGTATTGGCAGGTTGTAACAACATTGAATACCCCTTTATTGATACATCCCCTTGATAGTGCCTCCTTTGAAGCTTGTTTGAAAGTGCTTTCAGTCACACTTCGCACAGGGTTTTTGGGCGAAATGATGATTTTGTCATTTGTGGTGACAGAAACTGTCGCAGGCAGCGCGATAGTTCACCAGATGTCAGGTTGTCAGCGGGCTGAGAGGGCGAAGATGATATTGAATAAACAGCACTTTTTTTAAACAGACACCCGCCGAAGCGGGTGTCTGTTTAACGGGGGAGGGGGTGACCCGCACTAGAAGAGTTCGTCTTTCTCATCCTTGGTGGGCTCCAGACTCCAACCCGTGGCATCGCTGCTGCTGGCTATCTGGCCCTTCTCCTTCCACAGCTTGATCTTGAGGCGCAGGTTGTTGGCCGAGTCGGCGTTTTTCACCGCCTCTTCCTCCTCGATCACCCCTTCCACCACCAGATCGAACAGGGCGCTGTCGAAGGTGACCATGCCGAGGGCCTTGGATTTCTCCATCACCTCCTTGAGGCCGCCAAACTCGCCGCGCTTGATCATGTCGCGGATGGTGTGGGTGCCCAGCATGATCTCCACCGCTGCTCGGCGGCCGCCGTCCGTGGTTTTGACCAGCCGCTGGGAGACAAAGGCCTTGAGGTTGTTGCCCAGATCGTTGAGCAGTTGCGGGCGACGCTCCTCCGGGAAGAAGTTGATGATGCGATCCAGCGCCTGGTTGGCGTTGTTGGCGTGTAGGGTGGAGATGGCGAGGTGGCCGGTTTCGGAGAAGGCCAGCGCATGCTCCATGGTTTCGCGGTCGCGAATTTCGCCGATGAGGATCACGTCCGGCGCCTGGCGCAGGGTATTTTTGAGCGCGGCGTGGAAGCTGCGGGTATCCACCCCCACCTCCCGCTGGTTGATGATGCTCTTGCGGTGGCGGTGAACAAACTCCACCGGATCCTCTATGGTGATGATGTGGCCGCCGCTGTTGCGGTTGCGATGGTCGATGAGGGCCGCCAGCGAGGTGGACTTGCCCGAGCCGGTACCCCCGACGAACAGCACCAGGCCGCGTTTCTCCATGATGGTGTCGAGCAGCACGGGAGGCAGTTTCAGATCCTCGAAGCGGGGGATCTCGGTCTTGATGTTGCGGGCCACCAGGGAGACTTCGTTGCGCTGCTTGAAGATGTTGATCCGAAAGCGCCCTATCTGGGGCAAGGAGATGGCGAGGTTCATCTCCAGCTCCCGTTCGAACTGCAGCTTCTGCTCGCCGTCCATGATGTCGGCGGCAATCTTCGCCACCTCGCCCGGCTCGAGCGGCGTCTCCAGCAGGGGACGCAATCCGCCATTGAACTTGGCGCAGGGGGGGGCGCCGGTCGACAGATAGAGGTCGGAGCCGTCCTGCTGGGCCAGGATCTGTAGCATGTCTCGCAATTCCATGGTTTTGCCTCGTCTATCAAGCAGATGCCATTACATTGAATGTCATAGAGTGTACAGCCTCAGGCGCCGGTGAGTTTCTCGCGAAACACAAAAAACACAGCGCCCATGATGCACAGGCCAGCCCAGAGGTAATCCCACTTCAGATCCTCTTTCAGATAGAAGACCGAGAAGGGGACGAACACGGTCAGGGTGATCACCTCCTGCAATATCTTGAGCTGACCGACCGAGAGTACCGTATGGCCGATGCGGTTGGCGGGCACCTGCAACAGATATTCGAACAGGGCTATGCCCCAGCTCACCAGGGCGGCGATGATCCAGGGTTTGTGGTTCATGCTCTTGAGATGGGCATACCAGGCGAAGGTCATGAAGACGTTGCTGCACACCAACAGACCGATACTGGCAATGATAGGGTTCATTAGGTTCTCCTTTAAAATCAATCGCATTTTATCTCTGAACCACGGGTTTCCATAAGTGGGGCAGCAGGGTATTTTTAACCCATCAAGGATGGGGTAACACGAGGTTCAACGGGATGGGCAAGACAAGCTGGGGTGTGCTTGGTCTGCTGTTTGCCTGCCTGGCGCACGGGGCGCCGACCCTGACGGTGGCCACCGATGTCTGGCCACCCTTTCGGATCTCGCAACCGGACGGTCAGTTCCGGGGGCTGGACATGGACATTCTGCAACGGCTGCAGCGCCGCAGCGGCATACCGTTCGAGGTGAAACGCGTGCCCTGGGGACGGACGCTCAAGCAGATGCAGACCGGCCAGGTCGACCTCATGATAGGCCTGGCCATGACGGCGGAGCGGGCACAGTTCATCGATTATCTGCAACCGGCCTATTACCAGTGCCGGCCTGCGTTTTATGGCAAGGCTGCGGCGGTATCGACCCTGCGCACCTACGCCGACCTGCGGGGGCAGAAGGTGGGCTATGTGCTCAATTCCGTCTATTTTGAACCGTTTGATACCGACAACCGGCTCGACAAGCACGGCGTGCCCACCGAGGATCAGCTGCTGCGCATGGTGCAGCGGGGCCACCTGCCGCTGATGATAGGCACAGACTGCCAGGTGGATTATGCCCTGAGCCTGCACAACGAGGCCGGCCTCATCAAGGCGGCCTACCAGCCGCCCCAGCCAGTGGTGCTCTATCTGGGCATGAGCAAGCACTCACCCCATCAGGCGCTCAGACAGCCGTTGGCGCTGGCGCTGCAGGAGCTGGTGGCCAGCGGCGAAATCCAGGCCCTGGCCAAGCCTTACCAGCCTTGACCTCGGGTGGTAACACGCTGTTATCATGCGTTTTTCATCCTTGTGCGCCGGGCTGCTCAATCCCGCATCGGCGCCGGGCCTTGTTCACGTTCGGGGATCCTCTGTGTATCTCTCTCTGCTCGCCCGCCAGCGCCGCTGGCAGCGGGGCTGGTTGCTCGGCCTGGCGCTGCTGACCCTCACGCTGTTTCTCTTCTCCCTCGCCTGGGGCGAATTCGTGCTGCTGCCCTGGCAACCCATGGGGGAGCTAGAGCAGCGCATCCTGCTGGAGCTGCGACTGCCGCGCGCCCTGCTGGCCCTGTTGGCGGGGGCCGCGCTCGCCTGTGGCGGCGCCGTGCTGCAGGTAATGCTGCACAATCCGGTGGCCGAACCTGGCCTGCTCGGCGTCTCGAGCGGGGCTGGATTGGCTGCCATGGTGGCGATGGCGGTGGCCAAATCCCTCGGCGTCTATCTGCCGGGCTGGGGGCTGTCGCTGGCGGCCTTCGGTGGCGCCCTGCTGGTGACCATGCTGCTCATACGGCTGGCACGCCGGGCCCGGCTCGGCCATGCCCGCCTGCTGCTGTTCGGGGTGGCCATCGGCATCCTCACCAACGCCGCCATGACCTGGCTGATGTACTTTGCCGACGATGGCTCCCTGCGCGAATACATGTTCTGGATGATGGGCAGCCTCGCCTACGGCAGTCAGCAGCTCGGCTGGTGGTGGCTGGCGCTGCCGCTCACCCTGGGCTGGCTCTGCTGGCAGGGCAAGGCCTTGCAGCAACTGCTGCTGGGGGAGACCCAGGCCCGCCTGATGGGGCTGGACGTGGACAGGATGCGGGTGCGGCTGGTGCTGGCGGTCTGTCTGCTCACCGGCCTGGCGGTATCCCTGTGCGGTGTCATCGGCTTCGTCGGGCTGGTGGTGCCCCATCTGCTGCGCCTGTGCGGCGGCAGCGATCAGCGCTTTCTGCTGCCCGCCTCGGCACTGGGAGGAGGCGCCCTGCTGCTCGGTGCCGATCTGGTGGCTCGCTCGGCCTTGAGTGCAGGCGAGCTGCCCATCGGTGTCATCACCGCCTCCGTGGGGGCGCCGCTCTTCATTTACCTGCTGCTGAGACAAGATGCCCATGCTACCGCATAAATACCGGCCCGAATGCCGACGTGCACAAGCTGTCTACCCGCTGCTGAGGCAAGGTGCTTATGCTGCCCGCTGATCCCTCTGCGCTTGAACCGGCTCCCCTGATCGAGGCGCAGGCCCTCGCCATCCCCGAGCGATTGGCCCCGCTCGATCTGTGCTGGCAGGGGGGCCAGCTGGTGGCCCTGCTCGGTCCCAACGGCAGCGGCAAATCCACCCTGCTCGGCGCCCTGGCCGGCATTCTGCCCGCAACGGGCAGGGTGCGGCTCTGCGGGGAGGCGGTCAGCGAGCTGAGCTGGCCCGAGCTGGCCCGGCGCCGCGCCATGCTGCCCCAGCGCCAGCCCCAGCTGTTTCATATTCCGGTGTTTCAGGTGCTGGCCATAGGGCTGGACGACGGGGTGGAGGCCGGCACGCAGCGCGATGTGAAGCAGGCCCAGAGCGAGGCCATCGACGCCCTGTGTGATGCACTGGAGCTGAGCTCGCTGCTGGCGCGCGATTTCAGCAGGCTCTCCGGCGGGGAGCAGCAGCGGGTGCTGATCGCCCGCACCCTGCTGCAGCTGTGGCCCAGTCTCAATCCGGCAGGCCGGGTACTGCTGCTGGACGAGCCGCTGGCGGGGCTGGATCTGCACCATCAGCTGGCGCTGTTGCGGCTGCTGAAGACGCTGGCCCGGCAGGGACTGCTGGTGGTGCTCGCCATCCACGACATCAACCTGGCCATCGACTGGGCGGATCGGATCCTCTGTCTGCAACAGGGGCGGGTGGTGAGCGAGGGGGGAACAGCGCTTATCGACGAAGCCTTGCTGGAGCGGGTGTTCCAGATAAAGACGGATCGCGTCGAGGCGGCTGGCCGGGTCTGGTTTATGCCCAGCTTGTGATAAACAGGAAAGGCCCCTGGCGTTAGCCAAGGGCCTTTTTGAAGAAAACCACCCGTTCGGTTTCGCTGAAACCCAGCTGCTGGTGCATCTGTTGTGAGGCGAGGTTTTCGATGGCGGTATCGGAGGCGAGCTCATGACAGCCATGCTCGATACCCCAGCGCTCCACATGGGAGATCAGGGCCCGGGCCACGCCCAGGCGGCGCTGCTGTGGCTGCACATAAATCCCCTCGAGATAGACCACAGGGCTGCTCTCGCAGCCGTTCACGTAATCCAGGCGCAAGGCTGCGTCGGCAAAGCCCACCGCTTGTCCATGCTCATCGAGGGCAAGGAAGGCACTCTGGCGTGCATTGGCCAGCATATCGATACCATCCTGCAGGTGAGCCGAGGCGTCATGATGGGGCCACAACAGCTGGCGCAGGGCTGCCCATTGCGCCAGTCGTGCCTGGCTCAGCGGCACTATCTGCAACACGGTGGTGTGAGCCATTGTCACCGATTCAGACCGCGCAGCGTTGCAGACGCGCCTGAGCGGCTTCTGCCAGCATGGCCAGCAGGGTCTCGGTGTCGTTCCAGGACAGGCAGGCATCCGTGATGCTCTGGCCGAAGGTGGCGGCGCAGCCGTTCTCCACGTCCTGACGCCCTTCCACCAGGAAGCTCTCGGCCATGATGCCGGCGATGCCGGTGCGGCCGCGGCGCAGCTGATCGCAGATGTCCTGCGCCACCAGCAGCTGGCGACGGTGATCCTTCATGCTGTTGCCGTGGCTGAAATCCACCACCAGCCGCTCGGGCAGACCCACGTCAGCCAGGGCCTCGCACGCCTCGTCGACACTGGCGGTGTCGTAGTTGGGCCTGTGGCCGCCACGCAGGATCACGTGACCATAGGGGTTGCCGGCGGTGCGGTAGATGGTCATCTTGCCGTCCTTGTCCGGGGAGTAGAAGATGTGGCTGTGACGGGCGGCGCGCACCGCATCGATGGCGATGCGGGTGTTGCCGTCGGTGCCGTTCTTGAAGCCGACCGGGCAGGAGAGGGCGGAGGCCATCTCGCGGTGCACCTGGGATTCGGTGGTGCGCGCCCCTATGGCACCCCAGGTGATGAGGTCGCTGATGTACTGGCCGGTCACCATGTCGAGGAACTCGGTAGCGGTGGGCATGCCGATCTCGTTGATGTCGACCAGCAGCTTGCGGGCCAGTTTCAGCCCTTCGTTGACGTCGAAGCTGCCATCGAGGCGCGGATCATTGATGAGCCCCTTCCAGCCGACTATGGTGCGCGGCTTCTCGAAGTAGGTGCGCATGACGATGCACAGACTCTCTTTGTACTGCTCGCGCAGGACGTTGAGGCGGCGGGCGTACTCGTGAGCGGCGGCCGGATCATGGATGGAGCAGGGACCGACGATGACCAGCAGGCGCTGATCCTCACCGGCCAGAATGGCTTCCACTTCGCGGCGGGCATCCAGCAGATTCTGGGCAATGGTGTCGTTGATAGGGAAGGCGTGCGCGAGCTCGCTCGGAGTGATCAGGGACTCCAGGCGACGGGTGCGCAATTCATCGGTGTGAATGGACATACGACTCAATTCTCGAGTGGGTGGCGTGGGCTGTTGCTCGACGGCGTGCCGAAAATGCAAGGGGATAAAATAAAGCAAAAACCCCCTGATTGAAACCTTGAGGGGCTCTGATAGGATGTGAGCCCCAAAACGATTCCAAATGAGGTAGATAGCGTGGCAAAGCCAGGGGCAACCGGGGTCACCCGCATCATCAACGCAACCGGTTACAGCATGAAGGGGCTCAAGTCAGCCTGGATCAACGAGGCGGCCTTTAGGCAGGAGCTGGTGCTGATCCTGTTGCTGATGCCGCTGGCCTTCTGGCTCGGGGATTCCCTCAATCAGATCCTGCTGCTCATCGTTATCAGCTGGCTGGTGGTGATCGTCGAGGTGCTCAACTCCGCCATCGAGGCCGTGGTGGACAGAGTGGGCTCGGAGCATCACGAGCTGTCGGGCCGCGCCAAGGATCTCGGCTCCGCCGCCGTCTTCATCGCGCTGGCCCTCAACGCCCTGGTGTGGGGCGCTCTGGTGGGACGCAATCTGCTGGGCTGGTGGTAGTGCTTTCGGTACCAAGAAACGCCCGGTGGGGCATAACCCAGCTGGGCTGGTGGTAGTGCTTTCGGTACCAAGAATAGCCCGGTGGGGAATAACCCAGCTGGGCTGGTGGTAGCTTGCGAGAGCAAGCTTCTTTATTGGCATAAAAAAGCCCGTCAGATGACGGGCTTTTTGTTGGCCGAGCGCCGGGCTCAGGGCATCAGTGCAGGATCCGGGCACGTATGGTGCCGTTGATCTCCTTGAGCTTGGCGAGGGCCTTCTCGCTGTGCTCCGTCTCCACGTCGATCACCACGTAACCGATATGGCTGCTGGTCTGCAGATATTGACCGGCGATGTTGATCCCCTCTTCGGCGAAGATCTGGTTGATCTGGTTCATCACGCCCGGCTGGTTGCGGTGAATGTGCAGCAGGCGGCTGGAACCCTTGTGGCCCGGCAGTGAGACTTCCGGGAAGTTGACGGCGGAGAGGGTGGAGCCGTTGTCGGAATACTTGACCAGCTTGTTGGCCACCTCCAACCCTATGTTCTCCTGGGCCTCCTGGGTGGAGCCACCTATGTGCGGGGTCAGGAGCACGTTGTCCAGGCCGCGCAGCGGGGTCAGGAACTCCTCGTCGTTGGACTTGGGCTCGCTCGGGAAGACATCGATGGCGGCGCCCGAGAGGTGGCCGCTCTTGATGACGTCGGCCAGCGCATCTATGTCCACTACGGTACCGCGGGAGGCGTTGATGAAGATGGCGCCCGGCTTCATCATGCGCAGCTGCTCGGCACCGATCAGATCCTTGGTGGAGGCGGTTTCGGGGACGTGCAGGCTGATGATGTCAGACATGTTGAGCAGCTCGACCATGCTCGGGACCTGGATGGCGTTGCCAAGCGACAGCTTGTTCTCGATGTCGTAGTAGTAGACCTTGAGGCCTATGCTCTCGGCTATGATGCCGAGCTGGGTGCCGATATGACCGTAGCCTATGATGCCAAGCTTCTTGCCACGGGCTTCGACTGAGCGGTTGGCCAGTTTTTCCCACACGCCGCGATGGCACTTGGCGTTCTTCTCCGGGATGCCGCGCAGCAGCAGCAGTATCTCGCCCAGCACCAGCTCGGCCACCGAACGGGTGTTGGAGAAGGGGGCGTTGAACACAGGGATGCCACGCAGGTGGGCGGCATCGAGGTCGACCTGGTTGGTGCCGATGCAGAAGCAGCCGATGGCGACCAGCTTGCCGGCGGCATCCAGCACCTTCTCGGTGAGCTGGGTACGGGAGCGCAGGCCCACGAAATGCACGTCACGAATGCGTTCGATCAGATCCTCTTCCGACAGGGAGGTCTTGAGGTACTCCACGCTGGTGTAACCTGCGGCACGAAAGGTTTCCACCGTGTTGGGATGGACTCCCTCCAGCAGCAGCACCTTGATCTTATCCTTGTCCAGCGAAAACTTGGCAGTCATGACGATCCCTCTATGTATGCAAAGAATGAGTGCAGATATGGTGTGTGAAGAAAACCGTAAAGTAACAAAAACGGTTGGGAGAGGGAATATTTGTGACGAAAGTCAAATTCTTTGAAGTTTTCAACGATAGTTGTAAACCACAGTTTGCAACTCATTGAGGGATAAATGAAAACGGCGCCATCAGGCGCCGTCTTTCATTCAGGGGGCAATCTTGGGGCATAAGCCTGTGGTGGCTGCCGAACTGAGCTGCCCCCATCCAGCGGTGTTACTGGGTAACCACGCCGTCCGGTGTGCCGATCAGCACAACATCGGCACCGCGGTGGGCGGGATTGGGACCGTGGGTGACCACATCCAGCCCATCGGGGGTTAGTTGACGATCACGCCGCTCGGGGTGCCAATAACGACTACGTCAGCACCGCGGTGGGCGAACAAGCTGTTGGTGACCACGCCGACCATGATGCCGTTGAGCTGCTTCTTGGCAGACAACCTTATTGGGTGATGACACCATCCGGCGTGCCGATCAGCACAACGTCAGCACCGCGGTGGGCGAACAAGCCGTTGGTGACCACGCCGACGATGGCGTTGAGCTGCACTTCCAGCCCTTTAGCATCCTCGATGGCCATGCCCTTGACGTCCAGTATGATGTTGCCGTTGTCGGTGACCACACCTTCACGCCAGACCGGATTGCCGCCCAGCTTCTTGATCTCGCGGGCCACGTATTCGCGGGCCATGGGGATCACTTCCACCGGCAGCGGGAACTGGCCCAGCACGTCCACGGTTTTGGTGTTGTCTATGATGCAGATGAACTTGTCGGCCACGGCGGCGACTATCTTCTCGCGGGTCAGGGCGGCGCCACCGCCCTTGATCATGTCGCGGCTGGCGTTGATCTCGTCGGCACCATCCACATAGACGGAGAGGGCATCGATGTCGTTGAGGTCAAACACCTGGATGCCAAGGCCCTTTAGGCGCTCGGTGGAGGCCACTGAGCTGGATACGGCCCCCTTGATCTCGTCCTTCATGGTCGCCAGCGCGTCGATGAAGTGGTTGACGGTAGAGCCTGTGCCTACCCCGACTATGGTGCCGGGAACCACGTACTTGAGCGCAGCCCAACCGGCCGCCTTCTTCATTTCATCTTGAGTCATGATGGATCCTTTGGGAAAAAGCGGGCGCATTATATCCAAGCATCCCCCTCAGGGCGACCACAGCGCTCACGTTCCGGCCCAAAAATCCCCAAGATGTAAATCGTTTGCCTGTTTATTGAGCCCTGTCGCCCGGACGGGGCAGAGGTGTGTGCAAAAGTGGCGGTATCGCACGCAAAACGGAGCAGGCCAAGCCCAATACAGAGAGGAGCAGGCAGTCAGTGCGGGCCGACTGCCTGATGGTCATGGAAATTGCCAGCAGCGGCTGGGGGTGATGATCTGCGGCAGCGGCACGTCCCACTCCTCCTGCGGCACCGCCTCCACCTGCTGGCAGTCGTGGGCGAGCCCCAGCGGTTTGGGGCCCAGCCTGTGTTCATGCCAGCAGGCTAGGGTACGATCGTAATAGCCGCCGCCCATGCCGAGCCGGTTGCCCTCGGCATCGAACGCCACCAGCGGGGTGCAAATAAGGTCGAGCGTGCTGTGAGGCACCACCTGGGACATGTCCAGCTCAGGCTCGGCGATGCCGTAGCGATTGCGGGTCATGGGGCTGGTGGCGGTATAGCGCAAGAAGAGCAGATGACCCGGGGTGAAGGGGTGCAGCACCGGCAGGTAGACCTCCTTTTGCTGGGCCCAGAGCCAGTGGATGGCGGGCAGGGGATTGAGTTCGCCGTCGTTGGCCAGATAGAGGGCGATGCGTCTGGCCGCCAGTATCTCCGGATGTTGCTTGAACTGGGCAACCAGCTGCTGGGCGGCTTCCTGCTGCTCGGTCTGGCTCAGGCTCTTTCTGCGCTGGCGGATGAGCTGGCGCAGGGATTGTCTTTCAGGCTGGGTATCATCCGGCATGGGGGCTCCTCTGGTGTGCACCCGTGTGGTGCAGATGGGTTGCCGCAACGGGCTGGGGTTACCTTAACAAGGCTGGCAGGGGATGAACAGCGCCACCAGCCCTGCTTGAATGGGCCGCCGGGCAGGGTTCAATGCCCCGTCCGGCAGCGGACTGGGTTACTTGTCAGCTGTCTTGCCCATCTGATGCTTGACGAACACGGCCACCAGCGCCGCCAGCGCCAGGGCCATGGGATAGAAGCTCATGCTCACCACCGCCAGCGGGGAGAGGGCGAAGATGGAGCCCAGCAGCAGCGCCTGGGCGCCCCAGGGGATGAGGCCCTGCACCACGCAGGAGAAGATATCCAGCATGGAGGCGGCGCGGCGCGGGGTGACGCCGTGATGCTCCGCCAGCTCCCGTGCTACCTTGCTGGCGACGATAATGGCCACCGTATTGTTGGCGGTGCAGAGGTTGGTCAGCCCCACCACGCCGGCGATGCCGAGCTCGGCCGCCTTCTCGTTCTGTTCGCCATCGTGCTGGCGGGTGAAACGGGCGATCAGGGCACTGATCCGCTCGCTGATCCAGGCCAGTCCGCCCTGGCGTTCCATCAGGGCGCCGAGACCGCCGATCAGCATGGAGAGCAGGAAGATCTCCTGCATGCCGGTAAAGCCCTGATAGATGTCCTTGCTGAACTGGCCCAGCGGATAATCGCTGACCATGCCCACGGCGCCGGCGGCCAGTATGCCAATGCCCAGCACCATGAAGACGTTCATGCCGGACAGAGCCAGCACCAGGATCAGCAGGTAGGGCATCACCTTGAACAGATCCGCATGGGCTGTCGTGGCGGGGGCCTCCCCTACGGATCCCAGGGTCAGATAGAGCAGGATCACCCCGATGGCGGCGGGGGCGGCAATCTTGAAGTTCTCGCGAAACTTGTCCTTCATCTCGCAGCCTTGGCTGCGGGTCGCGGCGATGGTGGTGTCGGAGATGATGGAGAGGTTGTCGCCGAACATGGCGCCGGAGAGAATGGTGCCGGCCATCAGTACCGGATCGATGCCGGCGGCCTGGGCCACGCCAAGGGCCACGGGGGCCACGGCACCGATCGTGCCCATGGAGGTGCCCATGGCGGTGGCAATAAAGGCAGAGATGAGGAACAGCCCCGGCAACAGGAACCAGCCCGGGATCAGCGACAGACCCATGGCGACGGTGGCATCCACCCCGCCGGTGGCCTTGGCCACGGTGGCAAAGGCGCCCGCCAGCAGGTAGATGAGGCACATCGCCATTATGTTGCTGTCACCGACCCCCTTGAAGAAGGTCTCCAGGTTCTTGTTGAACCCATCTTTCCCCAGCATCAGCGCCAGCATGACGGCGGGCAGGGCGGCCACGGGGGCGGGCAGCTGGTAGAAGGCGAACTCGACCCCCTGCAGGGTGAGCCAGGTGCCGGTACCGATGAAGAGAGCGAGAAAGACCAGAAGAGGCAGCAGGGCTCTGGCACTGGGTTGGGTCTGGATCATGTGTTCCTCTGTGGTTGAACATGACCTCCCTGTCGCAGCCAGCCCTGATATGGGGGTGAACCTGGCGGGCATCCTGCCGCTATGGGGCGCCTACAGTAGTGAGTCGGGGCCATTCGGTCAAGATAGACGTCCAGATGGATGGGTGTTTTTATCTTTCAATTCTGTATCTGTAAAAATATCAAAAGTATATTCGGAAAAATTAATAAACTCTGTTAATTGTTCAGTTTTGTGCCCTGGGTTTTCTGGGTGTTTTTCACAGACATGGAGTGTGGCTGACGGAGAATTTGGTGGTACTGGATATCCGGGCGCTTTGCGTGTGGGATTAGGGCATTAACGCCGCCATACCGAGCATGACGAAAGCCGTACTGGCATCCGCAGGTCACAAGGCGGTGTTGATATTCGGTCAGGGTGGCGCTGTTACTGCGTCATTTTCTCTACAGCCTTAACGGCTGCAGCCAGGGCGTGTTTATCGAGGGTCAGGGGAATGTGGCCTATATCTGGCACCAGGGTGAGGGGCCATTGAATGCCCAGCGCTCTTAACTCGGGTTCCAGTTGGTCGGTTTTAAATGCCTCGTCATCGGTGCCCGCAATCACGGCGCAGGGGCGTTTTACATTGCGCAAATTCTGCTGGTAGTCGCGCTCTGGCTGGAAGTTCGAGGCGAGGTTGAATGAGTAGGAGGGGGTCAGAAGAGTTTTCGCATCTTCATTGAGCGCAAAGTTAAGCACAGTCAGATGGTTCAGTGCAGAGACATGCAGCCCGTTGAGGATGCTCAATGCGATCAGGCGAGGAAGGCCGACGCGCACCCAACCCCCGCTGTTGGGCCGGTAGTTGGCGGCCGTGGGGCCAAGATAGGGGGAGAGGAGTAGATAATTATCGAACAGGGTTTGTCGCGAACTGCCGGCAACGCGCAGCACGAAGCCACCCCCTGACGAGAAGCCGATGAGAGTGGCTGGTTTGCTGGGGGCCACCGCCTTAATGAAATCTTCCAGGTCGTCTTCGAGCTGACCGATGTAGGCAATGGTGCCTTTGCTGCCAGATTCGCCATGGCCGCGAATATCGAGGGCGTAGGCATCGAATCCCGCTTGTGAGAAGGCATTTGCCATCTTGTGCATGCTCTGGCTGCTGGCAGAAGAGCCGTGAACCAGCACCACGCTGCCCCTGACCTTATCGCCCGTTGCACCATATTGCCGGTAGGCCAACTGCTTGCCGTCACGCGCCGGGTACCTTGAGAGGGGCGGCATGCCGCTCCAGTCATGCCCTTTGAAAGGATTATTGATGCTGGCCATCGCTGGTGCAGGGCTCGGCCCGCCAAACCGCAGCGCAGCCACAAGCGCGATAAGGCCGAGCAACATCAGGCCCAGTACACACAGCAATCCCGCATCCATATGTTTATCTTCCGATGAAAAAAGTGTCAACTGGGTCTTTTTGGTTGGCGGAAATCTATCATATGGCGCTGTATCTAGCAAACTCCAAACCGTCAGTCTGCGAGGAGAAGTGGCAAGCCTGTGCATCAGCCATTTTGAGCGGTTCACTGTCGAGCCCGAACCGAAGAGGGTGTCTCACGGCTTTTCAAAGGGGGCGCGGGCTGGTAAAACGGTCTCTTTCCATAATAAACAGATGAGAGGGTGGAGATGGACAATCCGATCCGTGTGGCCGTGATGGGCTGTAATGGTCGTATGGGCAAGGTGCTGCTGGAAGCCATCACCAACGCCGAGGGCGTGGTGGTCGGGGCGGCGCTGGAGCGGCCCGGCTCTGCCGTGATAGGCCTGGATGCCGGTGAGCTTAACGGGTTGGGCAAGCTTGGGGTGAGCATCAGCGACAGCCTGGACAAGGTGCGCGATGAGTTTGATCTCATCATCGACTTCACCCGTCCCGAGGTGACCCTGGCCAACCTGGCGTTTGCGCTGGCTCATCAGAAGCAGATGGTGATCGGTACCACCGGCTTTGACGATGCAGGCAAGGCCGCCCTGAAAGAGGCTGGCAAGCAGATCGGCATCGTCTTCGCCTCCAACTACTCGGTCGGCGTCAACCTGGTGTTCAAGCTGCTGGAGCAGGCCGCCAAGGTGATGGGGGATTACACCGACATCGAGATCATCGAAGGGCATCATCGCCACAAGGTGGATGCACCGTCCGGCACTGCGCTCTCCATGGGGGAAGTGGTGGCCAGGACGCTCGGACGTGACCTGAAAGAGTGCGCCGTCTACGGCCGTGAGGGGATCACAGGTGAGCGGGATCGCAACACCATCGGCTTTGCCACCATTCGCGCCGGCGATCTGGTGGGGGAGCACACCGTCATGTTTGCCGACATCGGCGAGCGGGTGGAGATCAGCCACAAGGCATCCAGCCGCCTCACCTTCGCCAATGGTGCCGTGCGGGCGGGCAAGTGGCTTGGCCGCCAGAGTGCCGGTCTCTACGACATGCAGGATGTGCTCGACCTCAAGTGAGCGGCCAAGTTGGCGGCAGGCGGGCCGCAATGAGCCCACTCCCGACAGTGTTGCCAAACCCCGGTTCGCCGGGGTTTTTCATATGTTTTTGTATAAATGGCACTTACACCCTGTTTTTTGTGTGAAATGGCCTAAACCTCTTCTTTGTTCAATTCATCCCATCCACCCATTGCTCAAATGTCATCAAAGGGTAACGGGATTGAGCCTCAATGCCCCCTGCCCCCGCATTTTTTTACATGACATGAAAAAGACTAAAAATTCAAAATGAGAAAAACGTTTTCTATTTTTAATCAGCACTCATCTGTCAATAAAAGGCTCCTTTAAGCCTTTATGAATTTTATTTGTAAATTTTAATTTGTTGTTTTTTAAGGTTTAAATGTCGATTTTTGTGAGTTGCACGGCATGGGGTGTCGCTTTTGTATCGGGTTTTGGCTTTTCTTTTGACGGCGGGGGTTGCAAAGCGATTGAGTGCATAGATAATGGGTAATGTTGCTTGTTTATTGAATTTAGATGCATTTAAAACGAGAAAAGACGTTGAAATGCGATCATTTTTAAGTAGAATGCGCCCAATTTGCCAGAAATCTGCCGGGTTTGAGCCCTGTTTCAAACAGCGTCCGGACCCGCAACACCCAGGTAAATTGCTGAATTTAAAGCTAAATAACTGGAGGTTGTCTTGAATCACACTGCATTGCTAGTGCTGGAAGATGGAACTGTGTTCAAAGGCGTGTCGATAGGCGCCGAGGGATGTTCCGTTGGTGAAGTGGTTTTCAATACGTCGATGACGGGCTATCAGGAAATCCTCACCGATCCCTCTTATTCCCGTCAGATAGTCACCCTCACTTACCCCCATATAGGCAACACCGGCACCAACAGCGAAGATGAAGAGTCCAGTCAAATCCACGCTCAGGGATTGATCATCCGGGACCTTCCGATACTTGCCTCCAATTTCCGCAATCAGCAATCCCTCTCCGATTACCTCAAGTCTCACAACATAGTTGGCATCGCCGACATCGACACCCGCAAACTGACTCGCATCCTGCGCGAGAAAGGCGCCCAGGCCGGCTGCATCCTGACGGGCAAGCAGGTCGATGAGGCATATGCCCTCGAACAGGCGCGCGCCTTCCCCGGTCTCAAGGGGATGGACTTGGCCAAGGAAGTGACGGTTGAGCAGCCCTACGCCTGGACCGAAGGCAGCTGGCAGCTCGGCAAGGGGCATGTCACCCCGGCGGCAGATGAACTCAAATACCACGTGGTGGCCTACGACTTTGGCGTCAAGCGCAACATTCTGCGCATGCTGGTGGACCGTGGCTGCCGCCTGACAGTGGTGCCGGCCAAGACCCCGGCCGCCGAGGTGCTGGCGATGAACCCCGATGGCATCTTCCTCTCCAACGGCCCGGGTGACCCCGAGCCCTGCGACTACGCCATCGAGGCCATCAAGGCCTTCCTCAATACCAACACCCCAGTGTTCGGTATCTGCCTGGGTCACCAGCTGCTGGGTCTGGCCTCGGGTGCCAAGACGATGAAGATGAAGTTCGGCCACCACGGTGCCAACCACCCGGTGAAGAGTCTCGATGACAATACCGTCATGATCACCGCCCAGAACCACGGTTTCGCGGTCGATGAGCACAACCTGCCGGCTTGCCTGCGCGCCACCCACGTCTCCCTGTTTGACGGCTCCCTGCAAGGCATCCACCGCACCGACCGTCCGGCCTTCAGCTTCCAGGGTCACCCCGAGGCGAGCCCGGGCCCGCACGACTGTGCCGGTCTGTTCGACCACTTTATTGAATTGATCAAGCAGTATCGCGCTTAAGAGGAAAAGAGAAGCCATGCCAAAACGTAACGACCTACAGAGCATCCTGATCCTCGGCGCCGGCCCCATCGTCATCGGTCAGGCCTGCGAATTTGACTACTCCGGCGCCCAGGCCTGCAAGGCCCTGCGCGAGGAGGGCTACCGCGTCATCCTGGTGAACTCCAACCCGGCCACCATAATGACGGACCCCGAGATGGCGGATGCCACCTACATAGAGCCCATCACCTGGGAAGTGGTGCGCGAGATCATCAAGAAGGAGCGCCCGGATGCGGTGCTGCCCACCATGGGTGGCCAGACTGCGCTGAACTGCGCGCTGGATCTGGAAAAACACGGCGTGCTGGCCGAGTTCGGGGTCGAGATGATAGGCGCCACCGCCGACGCCATCGACAAGGCCGAAGATCGCCGCCGCTTCGACATCGCCATGAAGAGCATCGGCCTGGAGTGCCCGCGCGCCGGCATCGCCCACAACATGGAAGAGGCGTGGGGCGTGCAGCAGATGGTCGGTTTCCCCTGCATCATACGTCCCTCCTTTACCATGGGCGGCTCGGGCGGTGGCATCGCCTACAACACCGAAGAGTTCGTCGAGATCTGCGAGCGCGGTCTGGACCTGTCGCCGACCAAGGAGCTGCTCATCGATGAGTCGCTGATCGGCTGGAAAGAGTACGAGATGGAAGTGGTGCGGGATCGCAACGACAACTGCATCATCGTCTGCACCATCGAAAACTTCGACCCCATGGGTATCCACACGGGTGACTCCATCACGGTCGCGCCAGCCCAGACGCTGACCGACAAGGAGTTCCAGATCATGCGCAACGCCTCCATGGCGATACTGCGCGAGATCGGGGTCGAGACCGGCGGCTCCAACGTCCAGTTCGGCATCAACCCGAAAGATGGCCGCATGGTCATCATAGAGATGAACCCGCGGGTGTCCCGCTCCTCCGCGCTGGCCTCCAAGGCGACCGGTTTCCCCATCGCCAAGATCGCCGCCAAGCTCGCCATCGGTTACACCCTGGACGAGCTGATGAACGACATCACAGGCGGCCGTACTCCGGCCTCCTTCGAGCCGGCCATCGACTACGTGGTCACCAAGGTGCCGCGCTTCAACTTCGAAAAATTTGCCGGCGCCAATGACCGTCTCACCACCCAGATGAAGTCGGTCGGTGAAGTGATGGCGATTGGCCGCAACTTCCAGGAGTCCCTGCACAAGGCGCTGCGCAGCCTCGAGACCGGCAAGACCGGCTTCGACCCCATGGTCGACCTCAATGCCCCTGACTCATTGACCCGCATCCGCCACGAGCTGCAGGATGCTGGCTGCGACCGGATCTGGTACATAGCCGATGCGTTCCGCGCCGGTCTCTCCATGGACGGCATCTTCAAGCTGACCAAGATTGACCCCTGGTTCCTGGTGCAGATAGAAGATCTCATCAAGCTGGAAGAGCAGGTGAAAGAGCGCGGCATGGCCGGGCTCGATGCCGACTTCCTGCGCGCCCTGAAGCGCAAAGGCTTCGCCGACGCCCGTCTGGCCAAGATCCTCGGCGTGGCCGAGGGCGAGGTGCGCAAACTGCGTGCCCGCCACAACATCTTCCCGATCTACAAGCGGGTCGATACCTGCGCGGCCGAGTTCGCCACCAACACCGCCTACATGTATTCGAGCTATGACGAAGAGTGCGAGGCCAACCCGACCAATCGTGACAAGATCATGATCATCGGCGGCGGCCCGAACCGTATCGGTCAGGGCATCGAGTTTGACTACTGCTGCGTGCACGCGGCACTGGCCCTGCGCGAAGACGGTTACGAGACCATCATGGTCAACTGCAACCCGGAAACCGTCTCCACCGATTACGACACCTCGGATCGCCTCTACTTCGAGCCGGTCACCCTGGAAGACGTGCTGGAAATCGTGCGCATCGAGAAACCCAAGGGCGTCATAGTGCAGTACGGCGGCCAGACTCCGCTCAAACTTGCCCGTGCGCTGGAAGCGAACGGCGTGCCTATCATCGGTACCAGCCCGGATGCTATCGACCGCGCCGAAGACCGCGAGCGCTTCCAGTCCGCCGTTGAGCGCCTCGGCCTCAAGCAGCCGGAAAACGGCACAGTCACCGCGTTGGAGCAGGCAGTGCTGACCGCCGAGCGGATCACTTACCCGCTGGTGGTGCGCCCCTCCTACGTGCTGGGTGGCCGCGCCATGGAGATCGTCTATGACGAGACCGACCTGCGTCGCTACTTCGCCGAGGCGGTGAGCGTCTCCAACGAATCGCCGGTGCTGCTGGACCGCTTCCTGGACGATGCCACCGAACTGGACGTGGATGCCATCTGCGACGGCACCGATGTGGTCATCGGCGGCATCATGGAGCATATAGAGCAGGCCGGTATCCACTCCGGTGACTCCGGCTGCTCCCTGCCACCTTATACCTTGTCCAAGAAAATTCAGGACGAGATCCGCGAGCAGGTGCGGAAATTGGCGCTGGAACTCGGTGTGGTGGGCCTGATGAACGTGCAGTTTGCGGTCAAGGGCGATGACATCTACCTCATCGAAGTGAACCCGCGTGCCGCCCGTACCGTGCCCTTCGTCTCCAAGGCGACCGGTGCGCCGCTGGCCAAGATTGCCGCCCGCGTCATGGCCGGCCAGAGCCTGAAAGATCAGGGCTTTACCACCGAGATCATCCCGCCTTACTACTCGGTGAAAGAGGTGGTACTGCCCTTCGCCAAGTTCCCTGGGGTTGACCCGCTGCTGGGGCCTGAGATGCGCTCTACCGGTGAAGTAATGGGGGTGGGCAGCAGCTTTGCCGAGGCCTATGCCAAGGCCCAGCTGGGTGCCAGCCATGCGGTGCCGAAAGAGGGTCGAGCGCTCTTGTCGGTGCGTCACAGCGACAAGGCGCTGGTGGTGGATTTGGCCGCCAAGCTGCTGGAGCTGGGCTACGAGCTGGATGCTACTCACGGCACCGCAGTGGCGCTGGGTGAAGCGAGCATCAACCCACGCCTGGTCAACAAGGTGCACGAGGGTCGCCCGCACATTCTCGACCGCATCAAGAACGGCGAGTACACCTACATCGTCAACACCGCTGAAGGGCGAGTGGCGATCCAGGACTCCAAGCAGTTGCGCCGCGCCGCCTTGCAGCACAAAGTGGCTTATACCACCACCATGAATGAGGCGTTTGCCACCTGCATGGCCATCAGCATGGATGCCACCGCCAACGTCAACTCGGTGCAGGAGCTGCATCAGAAGGTGAAAAACCGCTAAGCATTGCGTAACAAGGGCTGGGGAGTCTTTCTCTCCTTCTTTTTTGCACAACACTTGCGAACCCTGAAAAACCCCGCCAGCGATGGCGGGGTTTCTGTTTTTTTGCGGATCCGGCCAGCCTCTGTCATGGGAGTTAGGTGCGCAGGGGAGAGGGAATAGGGTCAGGATAGGGCGATATAATCCCTTTCAGTGGCGCAAAGGCGACAATGATTGCGCCTTGGTGGCTTTTGTTCGCAATCTTTGCAATCACTCACCCGAGCCGCCTCTATATACTGGTTTCTCATCACATAAGGTCGTCTGCGCCCGCAACAGCGGGGTGCGAGGATCAGGGCCAGTTGCTTACCCGGCAGCGAAGGCCGTCCCCTTTTACCCAGAGGGGCCACAGGAAACCGGTTGTGGGGCTACCACCCGCGCAACCGTCAGGGCCAGCGTTACCGCGCCAGCCTGCTTCCCCCTCCTTACCCCGTCTGCTTGCCTGCCCAGTCGCGTCGTTGCTCACCCTCATAGCCCGCAACGGCGCCGCACCTCAAGGACATCAGCCAAGGGAATCTGAATATGAGCTTCGATCATCGCAAATACCGCCCCGCCCCCGTCATCGCATTGACGGATCGCCAATGGCCCAACCGGGTGATGACGCGCGCGCCGCTCTGGTGCGCCGTGGACTTGCGCGACGGCAACCAGGCGCTGGTCGAACCCATGACGGTGGCCCAGAAGCTGCAGATGTGGGCGCTGATGCTCCATGTCGGCTTCAAGCATATCGAGGTGGGCTTCCCGGCCGCCTCCCAGCCCGATTTTGACTTCGTGCGTGAGCTGATCGAGCGCAATCTCATTCCCGATGACGTCACCATTCAGGTGCTGGTGCAGGCCCGCGAAGATCTCATCATCCGCACCTTTGAATCCCTCAAGGGGGCCAAGCGCGCCATCGTTCACGTCTACAACTCGGTCAACCCGACCCAGCGCAACTATGTGTTCAACTCAGGGAAGGAGGGGGTCAAGGCTATCGCCGTACAGGGGGCCCGCTGGGTACGCGAGCATGCGGCAAGGAACCCGGGCACAGAGTGGAGTTTCCAATATTCCCCCGAGAGCTTCAGCAGCACAGAGGTGGAGTTCGCGGTGGAGGTGTGTGACGCCGTGATCGACGAGTGGCGCCCCGCCGCCCGCCCCATGATCCTCAACCTGCCAGCCACGGTCGAGGTGAGCACCCCCAACGTGTTTGCGGATCAGGTGGAGTGGTTCTGCCGCCACCTCAAGGCGCGCCCCGAGGTGAGCATCTCCATCCACACCCACAACGACAGAGGCTGTGGTGTGGCTGCCGCCGAGCTGGCTGTGCTGGCGGGGGCCGATCGTATCGAGGGCACTTTGCTTGGCAACGGCGAGCGCACCGGCAACATGGACATAGTCACCATGGCCATGAACCTCTACAGCCAGGGCATAGATCCCGAGCTGGATCTCTCTGACATGGATGCCATAGTCGCGACCGTGGGCGCCTGCACCCAGATAGCCCTGCACCCGCGCCACCCCTATGCGGGGGAGCTGGTCTACACGGCGTTTTCCGGCAGCCATCAGGACGCCATCCGCAAGTCCCTGGCGGCAGAGAAGCCCGACGCCTATTGGGATGTGGCCTACCTGCCCATAGATCCGGCCGATCTCGGTCGCAGCTACGAGGCGGTGATCCGCATCAACAGCCAGTCCGGCAAGGGGGGCGTCACCTATCTGCTGGAGCGCGATCTTGGCCTGCAACTGCCGCGCTGGCTGCAGATCGACTTCAGCCGTCGGGTCCAGGCCCAGGCCGAGGCGAGCAGCAGCGAGATAAACCCGGCGCAGATCCGCGCCCTGTTCGAGCAGCACTACCTCGAGCCGGTACACGGCTATCGCATCGGTCGCTTCCAACTCGGTCACGACGGCCAGGAGAGCCTGCACCTCGAGCTGCAGACCCCAGATGGCTCGCTGCAATTGCGGGGCGAGGGGGAGGGAGCCATCACGGCGCTGGTCAACGGCTGGGAGCACCAGACCGGCATGCACATAGACGTGCTCGACTACTCGGAGCATGCCTTAAGCGCCGGCACCGAGTCCCGCGCCGCCGCCTATGTGCTGTTGAGCGTCGATGGCCAGCGCATGTGCGGGGTCGCCATTGGCCGCGACGTGGTCAACGCCTCCTTGCAGGCGGTGATCAATGGCGCCGCCCAGATCCAGGCCCTGCGCCAAACGGCCTGATCCGCCCCCAGCTCATCGGCCGGGCACTGTCATTGCCCCTGGCCATGACCCGATACATCTGCAAGGCCCCCGTCCAACCGGCGGGGGCCTTGTCGTGTCAACGGCGGATGCTCGCGGGCTGGCCATGCTCATGCCTTCAGATCCCCCGATCAATCCTCTACAATGCCCTGGCTGCCGGGGGCCGGACTTGTCTGGCCACGCCAGCGGCGCCTCATCCATCGGGAAGCTTTCATGCATCATCTCACTCGTTATCGTCATCATGTCGCGCCTCTGCTGGCCGCTTTGCTGCTGGCTGCCTGTGCCAGCGAACCGGCCAGCCAGGGCGATACCCGCAAACCTGGCAGTGCGGCCATCACGGGGCCGGCCATCACCAAACCCGCCCCCCTGCCCAAGGCCCAGATCCCCAGAGCCCCGGCCAGCATGCAGTCGCGCATAGTGCGGCTGTTGCCGGCCCGTACCGTGGATCGCAATGGCTGGGCCCAGGACATAGTCACGGCCCTCGCCAAACAGGAGCTGGCGGTGACCGACGAGAACGTCTGCTCCGTGCTGGCGGTGGCGGAGCAGGAGTCCACCTTCCAGGCAGACCCCGTGGTGCCGGGCCTTGGCAAGATCGCCTGGCAGGAGATCAACGCCCGTGCCGGCAAGCTGTTGATCCCCGAGTTCGTGGTGCGCACTGCGCTCTCCATCAACTCGCCCACCGGCAAAACTTACGCCGAGCGTATCGACAAGTTGCGCACCGAGCGGGAGATGAGCGAGATCTTCGAGGACATGATAGGGGAGGTGCCCATGGGCAAGACCCTGTTCGGCAACATGAACCCGGTGCGCACCGGCGGCCCCATGCAGGTGAGCATCGCCTTCGCCGAGGCCAACACCGACGGCTATCCCTATCCGATCAAGGAGTCCATTCGCCACGAGGTGTTCAGTCGTCGTGGCGGCATCTGGTTCGGTACCTATCATCTGCTCAACTACCCGGTCCAGTATCCGGATCACCTCTACCGCTACGCCGACTTCAACGCCGGCTGGTATGCCAGTCGCAACGCCGCATTCCAGGCGGCGGTCAGCCGCGTGAGCGGCAAGCCGCTGGCGCTGGATGGGGATCTCATTCGCTACGACTCCGAGCTGCCGGGCAAGACAGAGCTCGCGGTTCATACCGTCGCCGGCCGCCTCAGCATGAGCAAGCAGGCCATTCACCAGAGCCTGAAACTGGGGGATACCGCCGAATTTGCCCAGAGCGATCTCTACCACAGAGTCTTTACCCTGGCCGACAAGCAGGCCGGCAAGCGGCAACCCCGCGCCGTGCTGCCGGGCATCTCCCTGAAGAGCCCCAAGATAACCCGCAACCTCACCACCGCCTGGTTTGCCAAACGGGTGCAGTGGCGCCAGCAGACCTGCCTGAAACGGTTGGGATCCTTGTAATCGCAATAATAAAGGCGGCCAATGGCCGCCTTTATTTTATGTAGATATCATGGCGTCAAATTAACTCTTTCACTGCAACCAGTATCTTGTAATTGTGTTTCCACTCTCCTTCGACAGGGAGACCAGAAAACTCTAGTGTTTTACTGTATAGAAATGGACCACTGTTTAGGCAGGTTGGCCAAGTATCAAAGATATCTTGTTTGCCTTTAGTTTCTGTCCAGACATCGGCCAGTACCACTGCATAACGCTTGCGCTGTATTGGGTTAATCAACCCCTTTTCAAGCAACAGCAGTGCTTCATTGGATTGCATTCGCTCAATATCATTCCTGACACTGTGAGTTTTTGATTGAGGTGCCGTAAAGCGCTTAGCCTCAATAAGAAATAGCTCAGTTTCAGTGAAAACCACTGCGTCCATATGTTTCTTTTCCGTGAGGCTGATTGGAGCCTCAAACCATGAGAAGCATGAGCCGGGATAAAGGCTTTCCAGCGCAGAAACAAAGTTGTTGGTGAGATTTCGTTCGGTGAAGCCGGTAGAGCCATGTGCTGGGTAATAGTGAGAAAAAATAGTTGTATATCGGCTATGCAAACGGACCATTAGTTTATCTAGAAATACTTGCATTCTATTGCTCCATAAATGTACTGATGTACCTGGACCAAGGGGTTTTAAAACTGCGATAGGGTGTAGATATATAATAAATTTCCTGCACAGTTTCAATTGCTCTGGTCCGTTTAATGATTCTGTATAGTGATCTCCGATTTAGGGGACTGACTGTGTAGCAAAGTAACGCCCCTGCATTTTGGATATCCGCTACATCCCCAAAACTGGTTGCCTTTATTTTCGCCGCGACTGGCGGTGCGCAATACCATGTGGCTGCCGCATTTTGGACATGCGGGAATGTGATCACCGAGTATCTGGTGTACCTCCAGCTGGTCATATGCAACCAAGTTCACCGGGACGGTTTTGGCTGTCGTTGGTTTGGTATGTGGCGCGCCATGGCGCGCCTTGAGCTGGGTGACATGCTGTTTATGGGTCTGCCAATTGGCTGCCAGTCGCCCTTGCTGGATGGTTTCGACAATGTGGGCGACGTCGGCAGGAGTCAGCACGGGCTTGGTCTTTTGCTTGATATAGCTGACCAGGCCGCGGCGCATGACGTTGTCCGGCATGGGGGTCTTGAAGGCGCAGTCGCCAATAAAATAGACGATGGAGTGCAGTTGATGATCTGCCAGTCCCAGCAGGGATTTGAGCGTCATCACATGCAGATAGTTTTGATGCAGCGGGTTTTGAAAGCCGTGCCGGCGTCGAAACAACTGCTGGGTCCAGCGCTTGTGTCTGGGATCCCCGAAGATCCATCCCTTCATGTTTTTGGTTTCGATCACGAATACCCCGAAGCGTGAGACGAGCACGTGATCGATCTGGGTTGTGCCCTGCTCGAGCGGCAGCGTGACATTGCTCAGCAGCCGATATTCCCGCTGGTCGAGAAAGAGCCGGATGCTGAGGTTGATCAGCCACTCTCCGATCATGCCCTTGAACCAGGGGCTCCTGGCGATGGTTGCCAGCAACAGCAGCGGGAGCAGATACCAGAGTTGGTTCAGAAAAACAGCCATCAGGGCGGTAACATCCATGTCATCTCTCCTGGTCCCCCGATACCTGTCCCTGGTTGCAGAGGCACTTTTATTGGTATGAGCCTGGCTTGGTGCTACCTGGCTGGCGTCATAAGGAAAATGGGGTGTCGAAGTGAACTACTGTAGCGAGTTGACTGAGGTGAATGTGTGACCGCTTCCACCAACTGAGTGGCTCATCACTATTTTCTGCGTCAGCGCCACAGGCGGGGTGATAGGCGAAGGGAGAAACGGGAGGGGCTGGGTTAGAAACTCATCGCCAGCCCGACGCCGTAGCCGCTGGTGTTGTGGCTGAACATATAGCGGGCAACCAGCCGGGTGCGGGTCACTATGATGTCGTACTTGCTGCTGTCGAGCTCGATCCCGAGCCCCAGCGAGTTGAGGGCGTTGAAACCGAGCAGGCCCCGTTGCTCGCCGAGATATTCGGTGCGAGCCCCTTCCATCACGTAGCGCAGCGGCCTATCCAGCAGCGTCAGATCACCGATGGGGGCACGGCGGCGCAGATAGAGGCCGAGGTTTTCTGCATTGGCCTGGCCGGTCACGCTGGCCGAGGTGCCGCCAAAGCTTTGCAGATGCTGGTAGGAGTAGCGCAGCTCGGCGTCTATGTCCTGAGTCGGGGAGAAGAGTTCATAGTCGAGCATCAGGGCGCCGCCCAGACCGTAGACATCGAGCCTGCCGCCATCGAGAAAGTCGAGGTTCTTGCCGGTGTACTGGCCCAGCAGCCAGTTGCCGATGCGCAGATCGCTGGCCACTGTGCCCAGGGTGACGTTGCCGAGGGGACGCAGCACCCAGTTGCCGCCGTGTCTGTCCCGGTGCAGCCCTATGTCCCAGCCAATCCCGCCGGTGGCCGTCAGACTGTTCCATTTGGTGGGAATGGTGCGGGTCTCGCTGCCGTTGCTCACCACGAACTGGGGATCGTAGCGGCTAAAGCCCAGGGTCCCCTCCAGATAGATGGGCACGCTCTCGCTCATGGTGGCGCCGCCGCCGACCTGGGTCATGTTGAGCGCCGCCGCCTGGTTGGTGCCGCTGCCGATATTGATGTTGCTGGCGGTGATGTCGGGCACGACTGTGAAGGTCATCAGCGACACCACAGCATTGGCGCGCTGCTGCACCAGCGAGTCCTCGTCGGCCATGGCATTGGCGCCGAGCAGCAGGCTGATCAGCAGGGGCAGGCTGGTGTGAGAGGTGTATGAGGGCATGCCGGGTTCCCGTGAAGCCTCGTTGGCTGAGGCACGATTACACTGTAGCGATTTTTTATCGGCTTGGCAGCCCGGATAATGAGCCGGATGGCACTCTTCTGGCGTACGCGATCCCCAGATCTGGGGCCGGCTTGCTGGCGATGCAACGGGCGGGGGCGGGCGGCGTTCTCTGCGCCTCCCCTGGTTGTGCCGCTTGTGTGCTCGTGGGGCGCGAGTGGACGCCACCGTTTGCCGATGCGGGCCACGGACGGCCGGGTCAGGTTTTTCGCACTGCGTCCGGGCGGATAATAAAAATCCATTAAACTCAATGGGTCACTTGTTCGGGAGTGTGAGTGGAGATGAAGATCAGCCGCAAGATTACGCTGACCATAGTGCTGACGCTGCTGCTGTTGCAGGGGGTTGGCTATGTTGGCCTGCATTATGTGGTGAGCGACAAGTTCGGCGAGCTGGAGCGCATGAGCGTGGAGCGCAACCGCGAGCGGGTCAGGGCCGTGGTGCAGGCCGAGCTGGGCCAGCTGACCATGCTGGGGCAGGATTGGTCCGAATGGGACGAGACCTATGCCTTCATGGCCCGCCGAGATCAGGCCTATCTGGATGCCAACTTCAACGTGCGTACCTTCGAGACCCTGGGGATCGATCTGCTTGCGCTCTACAACAGGGAGAAGCAGCCGCAGGTGGCCTTTGCCTACCAGGCCGGCAAGCTGGTCTCGCAAACGCCGGCCCAGCTGGGGGCCTTGACCGATTATCTGATGCGCTACGGCACCCTCAAGCCCAACGCCGGCATCTGGTTCGACGGCGAGCGCTATTACCTGATGGCCGCCACCCAGATCCTGAGCAGCGAGGGGGAGGGGCCGAGTCGTGGCACCCTGTTGCTGTTCAAGGCTTTTACCCCGAAATTCATCCGCCAGCTGCAAAAACGCACCGCCCTGTCGCTCACCTTCCTGAGCCCGGATCAGCTCGCCGCCAGCCTGGGGGCGCCGACCCTGGCCCGGCTCATGGCCAGCGACAGCCTGATCCTGCCGCAAGAGGATCGCCTGCTCACCCTGGCCCAGATCGATACCTTGCAGGAGACGTCGCCCCTCATCTTTCGCTTCACCCTGCCACGGGATCTGATGCTGGAGGGCAAGGCCATCGAGCAGCGCATCTTCTGGTTGCTGAGCCTGGGTACCCTGCTGTTTGCCGCCCTGGTGTTGCTGATCCTCAACGGCTACATAGCCGCCCGCCTGCAGCGGCTGAGTGCCAACCTGCGCCTCATCGCTGACGATGGCGCCGTGCGTCGGCTGCTGGTGGAGGGCAAGGACGAGATCTCCCAGGTCGCCATCGACTGCAATCGCATGCTCGATCATCTGGACAGCCTGCGTCAGCAGCAGGCCGACAGCGGGACCCGGCAGCAGTTGCAGCACGGGGCCCTGATCCACCTGGCCAAGAGCGATCTGCTGACCGGCGAGGATCCGGGGCAGGCCGCCCGTCATATCAACGAGGCTGTGTGCGCCGGCACCGGGGCTGCCCGTGCCAGCGTCTGGTTCTGCGCCGAGGACAAGCAATCCATGTTCTGCCAGGATCTCTTCTTCCTGCCCAAGCGCCATCATCAGCAGGGTTTTCACCTGCCATATGCCTTGATCCAGGGCCGCTACGAGGTCTCCAAGCCCGAGCATGCCCCCTGCCTCATCATCCGCGAGCGCTATGATCTGTCACGGTTTGGCGCCATGCTGGCCCAGCTCGGGCTCGATGCCCTCTCGGGCGCCATACTGATGGCACCCCTCAAGCAGGGGGATGAGCTGCTTGGTTTCATCATCGCCGAACGAGCCAGTCTGAAGGAGGAGTGGCACCCGGACGAGACGGCCTTCGTGCTCTCGGTGTGCGATCTCTCCGCCCAGACCCTGCTCACCCTCACCAAATTGCAGCAACTCAAGCGCAACTGAGGGCCGCCTCTCCAGGTACCCTCCCTTGCGTTCAAGGCACACACGGCTCAAGGCGCAACTTTCGTCGCGCCAGAGCGATTATCTCCACTATCCGTGACCTGCATTAATTTCTTGTTCACTTGGCAGGGTGTATAACGGGCCTCCCTCATGGAGAGAAGGGGCATGGCGACAGGGAGGGTCTGCCGCACCGGTGGCCCTCGGGTCACCCACTATGGATGCTCACTATGTTGATGGGAGTCACCAGATGCAGGAGATGCTGCTTGCCATATGGCAACAGGACTTTAACCAATTGATCCAGATGCAGGCGGTGGGCCTGCTCGTCACCTGTCTGGTGGTGATCCTTTTTCTCGAATCGAGCTTCGTCTTTTTGCCCCTGCCCGGTGACAGTCTGGTGCTGCTGGCCGGTGGCCTGGTGGGAATGGGGGTGCTCGGCCCCGAAGTCACACTGATTTACATGCCGCTTGCCGCCGGGCTTGGCAGCCTGATCGCCTATCTGCAGGGCCATGCGCTGCACGGCACCTCCTTCATGGGCCATGTGGAGCGGATGATCCCGGACGGCAGCCTGCCACGGGCCTCGCGTCTGCTGCACAGCTACGGCTTCTGGGCCATGTTCTCCTCTCGCTTCGTGCCCTTTGTCAGGGTGTTGACGCCCATGCTGATGGGGGTCTCGCACCTGCATCTGCCGCGGGTGATGATGGCAAGCTTTGCCAGCGCCTTCCTCTGGGCCCTGCTGCTGAGTCTGGTGGGCAAGTTCGTGATGGCGGCCCCCGTGTTTGCCCAGTATCACGAGCTGATGACCAAGTGTCTGCTGGTGACCTCCCTCGGCCTGTTCGTCATCGCCATGGCGGCCATCGCCATCCGGCTGCTCAAGCGCCCGACCAACCGCATCCGCTGATCGGCTGCAGGCGGCCAAGGCCGCCCCGCGTATTTCTTGTGAATATTCACCTGACCCAGGCGCGACCCAAATCGGGCCGCCAGGGTCGCCCCTCAACCTTCAAGCAGGTACCTTATGTCATGTCATGACACCCTGAGCCTTCGTCCCCTCGAGCGAGAGGATCTGAAATTCGTGCATCAGCTCAACAACAACGCCAGCATAATGCGCTACTGGTTCGAAGAGCCTTACGAGGCTTACATGGAGCTGGCCCAGCTCTATGACAAGCACATCCACGATCAGCACGAGCGCCGCTTCATCCTGGAGGTGGCCGGCACTCAGGTCGGGCTGGTGGAGCTGGTGGACATTCGCAGCATTCATCGCCGCGCCGAATTCCAGATCATCATAGCCCCCGCCTATCAGGGGTTGGGGTATGCCAGGACGGCGACCCTGAAGGGGATGAAGTACGCCTTCAACGTGTTGAACCTGCACAAGTTGTACCTCATCGTCGATCGGGACAACGCCAAGGCGATCCACGTCTATCAGGGGTTGGGGTTCGAGCCGGAGGGGGAGCTGAAAGAGGAGTTCTTCATCGATGGCAAATATCGCACCGCCATTCGCATGTGCCTGTTTCAGCGTGATTTCAAGGCAGATGATGCAAACCGGAACTAAGGTTGCCTGACGCCTGAGTGTCCAGGGGGGAGGGCGGCGCCGGCCTGTGTCAGCCTGGCCTCTCCCCCGGTCGGCACCTTTTGGCCGCAGGATAAAAACTCAGGTCATTTGAGGCAGAATTTGTGATGCCTATCTGTTACACTTCGCGCCCGCCATTTTCCGGCTCACTTTCTGACTTGATGTCGGACGCAGCCACCGGTGGTATCAACCTCCGCCTCGCCTACGCCGAGCCGCAAGCCAAACACAGCCCAGCTGGAACACAGGAACCCAATTTATGAGATTTGAATCGTTCGATTTTGCCCCCGAGATTTTGCGTGCCGTCTCAGATTGCGGTTATCAGGAGATGACCCCTGTGCAACGCCAGGCGATCCCGACCATACGTCGCGGTCTCGATGTGCTGGCCAGCGCCCAGACGGGGACCGGCAAGACTGCCGCCTTCGCCCTGCCGATATTGCAGCGCCTGGTGGACAAGCCGGCCGAGCTGCAACCGTCCAACGCCCGTGTGCTGATCCTGACCCCGACCCGCGAGCTGGCGGCCCAGGTGGCGAGCAACATCAATGACTTCGCCAAGTACCTGGATGTTACCGTGCTGACGCTCGTTGGCGGCGGCAAGCAGGATGTGCAGGCCAAGAAGCTGAAAGCGGGTGCTCACATCATAGTGGCGACCCCGGGTCGTCTGCTGGAGCACCTGACAGCCTGCAACCTCAGCCTCTCCGGCGTTGAGTGTCTGGTGCTGGACGAAGCGGATCGCATCCTCGACATGGGCTTTAGCGCCGATGTACAGCAGATCCTGCAAGCGGTCAACAAGGAGCGCCAGAACCTGCTGTTCTCCGCCACTTTCTCCGACGGGGTGAAGAAGCTGGCTAACGTCATGCTGGACAAGCCGCAGATCATCAGCGTCAACAAGCAGAACTCCACCGCCGATACAGTCACCCACACCGTCTATCCGGTGGAGCAGAAGCGCAAGCGCGAGCTGCTCTCCGAGCTCATCGGCAAGCAGAACTGGCCGCAGGTGCTGGTGTTTGCCAGTACCCGTGAAAGCTGTGACGAGCTGGTGGCCGAGCTGAACCTGGATGGCATCAAGTCCGCCGTGGTGCATGGCGACAAGGCACAGGGCAGCCGTCGCCGCGCCCTGCGCGAATTCACGGAAGGTAAGGTGCGGGTGCTGGTGGCCACCGAAGTGGCCGCCCGTGGTCTGGACATCCCGGATCTGCAGTACGTGGTCAACTATGATCTGCCGTTCCTGGCCGAAGACTACGTGCACCGCATCGGTCGTACCGGCCGCGCTGGCAAGAGCGGCATGGCCATCTCCTTCGTCAGCCGCGAGGAAGAGCGCACCCTGCTCGAGATCGAGGCACTGATCGGCCAGAAGATCCGTCGTGTCATGGTGCCGGGCTACCAGGTGGGCAACCGTGACGAGCTGATCAAGCAGTTGCAGGAGCGTCGTCGCTTCGGCAAGCGCCCCCAGCGCGATGACAACGCCGCCGCCCAGGCCATGGCCGAGGCCAAGCTGCAAGGCCAGCGTCTCAAGCGTCTGGCGGCAATGAAGAAGCCGCGTCAGCCGAAGTAAGCGCGCCCAACCCCGCCCCGGCCTTCCCCTTGTCAGGGCAGGCCGGGAGGGGCGATTTAGTACATAAAGGCGCCACTGGCGCCTTTATGTTGTTGATGACCCGGCCTCTGGCCCGCCCGTCTCTCTGAGGACTCGTGATGACACCTCCCAACTACAATCAGGCCCTGCTCGACATGGCCACCCAGAGCCTGGCCGAGCTGGCGGGTACCGCCGAGCAGAAGGCGGGCAAGCGCACCCCGGCCCAGGAGAGCCATTTTCTCTGCACCTGGATGGCGGACTCCCTCAAGGAGAAGCGCTTCTCCCGGCTGGTGATGGAGGATCTGAAAGGCTGGATCCAGCAGGGCCGCACCCTGGGAGCCGGCGCCGATCTCAAGGGCTTGCTGGAGCGCATTGCCTTCCAGTACGCCCGCGTGCAGGCCGACTCCCAGCAGCTCGGCACCAGGCTGGCCGCCATGCTGGCCGAGCTGGAAAGCGCGGGTTGGTTGGTGTTTACCGACAGCGAGGTGAGCGCCAAGCTGCGCCTGCAGGGGCAGGGCCAATCCAGCCTGGTGATCTCCAGCCGCGAATACGGCGAGCACCTGATCCAGGGGGAGCTTGTCAAGCCGCTGACCCTCTATGCGCGCTGTGACGAAACCCAGCTGGCCGAGGCGGCCTTTCGCCATGGTCTGCTGCTGAGCCAGGGCAACAAGAAGACCACGCTGGTCAAACACCACAAGGCGTATTCTCTGGTGCCTGCCAACCTGCAGCCCGCGCTGGCGCTGCTGGCCGAGGCGAAAGCCTGACGGCGAGCCCCTTCCTCTGTCCTTCCCAAACCCCGGCCTGGCGCCGGGGTTTTTTATGCGCGGCGAGCGGCGATGGGAACGCCGGGGAGGCGAGGAGAGCCAGGGGCAAGTGGGATGGCGAGCCCCGTTTTTGTCGCGGATGGTTTGTCGCATCGGGCTATTTCCTCCTCTTTCCCCCTCTGATGGGGGGCGTCCCCCATATGGTGGGATGGTGGCGGAAAATTTCTGCTCTAGGGTGGGTTGGCCCCAAAGAGGGCCTTAAGGAAGCAAACCGCCTGATGGCGATACTCAATGAATGAGGAAACATGATGAAAGCGACTCCCATTGCCCTGCTGCTGGCCGGTGTGCTGGCCTCTCCGCTCTGTGCCGCAGGGCTCGATGCCCAACTCACCCTGGTGGATGGCAGCACAGACGATGTGCGCGTCAACCTGACGCTGACCAACACGGGTGACAAGCCGATCCGCCTGCTCAAGTGGCAACTGCCGGGTAGCGAAGATGCCCCCCTGTTCCTGGTGGAACGGGATGGTCAGCCGGTCAGCTACGAGGGGGCCCTGATCAAGCGGGCGGCGCCGACCGACAAGGACTTCCAGCTGCTCAAGGCCGGCCAGAGCCTGACGGTGCAGGCGGAGGTGTCGGGTCTCTATGACATGAGCGCCCAGGGTCAGTACAGCATCCGTTATCAGCTGCCGACCCTGCCGCAGGAGGCGAAGGCCGCCAAGGCCAAACAGGCCCAGGCGAGCGAGTCCAACGCCATTACCCTGTGGGTGGAGGGGGTGAACGATGAGCGAGTTCAGGCCAAGGTGGCCGCCGCCGAACCTCAGGCCGTCACAGCCTCGGTCAGCTTCAGCGGTCGCTGCAGCAACACCCAGAAGAGCGATATTCTGGCCGCGCTCGATGCCGCCAGCGGCATCAGCAACAACTCCAGCAGCTATCTGGCGGTGGACAAGCCCGATGGCCAGCGTTATCGCAGCTGGTTTGGCGCCTATGACGCCTCCCGCTGGGACCAGGCCGAGGGGCACTTCAGCAAGATCAAGGATGCCATCGACAACAAGCCGCTCACCTTCGACTGCGGCTGCAAGCAGAGCTACTTTGCCTACGTCTACCCGGATCAGCCCTACAAGGTTTATCTGTGCAAGAGCTTCTGGACCGCGCCCGTCACCGGGACCGACTCCCGTGCCGGCACCATAGTTCATGAGCTGAGCCACTTCACCGTGGTGGCAGGCACCGACGATCTGGGTTACGGTCAGGCCAATGCCCGCAATCTGGCGAAGACGGATCCGGTCAAGGCGCTCAACAACGCCGACAACCACGAATACTTCGCCGAGAATACCCCGAGCGAAAATTGATCCGCTGACAGGGGCCGCGAGGCCCCTTTTTTGATGTTGAAGGAGGCGCCATGATGACACTCTTGCTCACGACTCTCGCACTCGCCCCCCTGCAGTGCGAGCTGTCGGTCAAGGCACACAGCCGGGTGGACGAGCCCTTGCCCCTGGTGATGACCTTGACCAACAAGGGGGAGGGGCCGCTCGAGGTGCTGAGCTGGTTCACCCCGTTCGAGGGCTGGTTTGCCGATGCCATCGAACTCACCCTGGATAACCAGCCGCTGGCCTACAAGGGGCCGCTCGCCAAGCGTGGTGCTCCCGCGGCCGAGGATTTCTTCATACTGGGGCCGGGCCAGCAGAGCCAGGCGGATGCGGATCTGACCCAGGTCTACGATCTGTCGCGCCCAGGCCTCTATCACCTCAGTTATCGCGCCCAGCCCTTGACTCTGACCAAGGGGGTTGCCCCGCGTTGCCCCGCCATCAGCTTCAGTCGCCTGGCTGCGCCCTAGGCGGGCTGATACACGCCTTGCCGCTGTTCGCATCCAGCAGCCCCACAGCGCGCGCCGCCACCGCCAGATAACGAGGCGATGTGTCCCGCTCCCGCCAGCAGCAGTGCACCAGCTTGATCACATGATCGTCCAGGCTGGTCAGTGCCAGTGGCAACACCCTCTGCCAATCCAGCCCCGTGGCGTCCGGCCAGTGCTGGGAACGCAACGCGGGCGCCCCGACCGTGATATAAGCCGCCGCCACCGCCTGCCACATCAGGGTTTGCCACGGCGCTTGCCACTCGCCGGGCAACTGCTGCGCGACCAGGGCGGCGGCTCGGCTGCCGGTCACCATGTGCAACACGGTGAAATTGCCGGTCTGCCAATAGAGCTGCAGGGCGATCTCGGCCAGCTGGGCGAATACTGCCGATGACTCGGCGAGTGAGCATGGCAGTGTGCCCGGCCAGCGCGGCGCCTCTGCCACCTGCTGCAATCGACCCGTGATCCACTCGCCCTGCCAGCTCGCCCCCTCCCACTGTCCGGAAAGCCCAGCCAGCAGGCTGGCGACATCCCGGCTGGGGGCGGCCTCTCCGGCAGGCAGTATCAGGGGACGGCACTGCCAGGCGGCCAGCGCGGCGGCCTGCTCCCCCAGATGGCCATTTTCCAGGGCGCAGGCGAAGCGGATCAGGGGGTGAAAGGCCCCTCCCGCCGGTGAGAGTCGGCGTGCCAGCAGTGTCTCAAAGGTGGGCTGCCAGCCTTGGGTAGCGAGCCGGTTTGCCAGCTGCTGACGCAGCCGAACGAAGCTGATTTCATCCTCCCCCTGACTTGGTTCCCCGCTCGGCAGCGCATGGGCTGCCTGCCAGTGATCGAAGAAATGCTGCAGCTGGCGGGGGCTGGCTCCCATCTCGTGCAGGGCATGCAGCGCCATCGGGCAGTGGTTGGTGGTGCCCCGGCCATTGAGGGCAAAAGCACGGTTGGCATCGAGCAGGCGATGAAGATGATGCATAATCGTTTGACTCCTTTCATTAAGGGAGACAGGATTGTGCAAGTTAAAGCTAACTTGAGGTCAAGGATGGATACGGATCGCAAGTGGTTAGCCATAGGCCAGATAGCCAGGCGCTCCGGCGTCAACGCCAGTGCCTTGCGTTTTTACGAGCAGAAGGGGCTGCTTCGCAGCGTGCGCAGCCATGGAGGTCAGCGCCTCTATCCGCAGGATGCGCTGCGCCGGATCGCCTTCATCCGGGTGGCGCAGGGGATGGGGTTGAGCCTTGGCGACATTGCCGATGCCCTCGCCGGTTTGCCCGATGGCCGCACACCGGATCGTCGCGACTGGGAGCAGATTGCCAGCCAGTGGCAGGGGCTGCTCGAGCAGCGCATCGAGGCTCTGCTGCAGCTCAAGGGCAAGCTCACCTCCTGCATCGGCTGCGGTTGCCTGTCGCTCGAGCACTGCGCCCTTTACAACCCGGATGATCAGGCCGCAAGACAGGGCGCCGGCCCCCGCTATCTGCTGGGGGATGCGCCGCCGTCCGACGAGTGATCAGCAACATGATGAACATGAGTGTCGACCCAGCCATGCCATGCACAGGGCCGACTCGTTTAACCGTCAAGGAGGAGACATGGCACTGGAACAGCTTAAACGGGAATTGGAGCAGTTTGGCGAATACAACGACAGCCAGCAGCAGACCCGTGGCAGCAAGATGCTCAACATCACCCGCGATACCGGCGAGCTGCTGGCGGTGCTGGTGCAGACCAGGGGGGCAGACGCCGTGCTGGAGATAGGCACCTCCAACGGTTACTCCACCCTCTGGCTGGCCGAGGCGGTACGCAGGCTAGATGGCCGGGTCACCACCATAGAGCTGGATGAGGGCAAACGGGTTATGGCCGCTGCCAACTTCCAGCGCGCCGGCCTGGGTCCCTGGATCAACCAGCTGGCGGGCGAGGCGGGGGCCCTGCTGGCCGAGCTGCCGATGGAAGGTTATCAGCTGATCTTCCTGGATTCAGATCGTCAGCACTATCGGGCCTGGTGGCCGCAGATCCGGCGCCTGCTGGCCCCTCGCGGCCTGCTGGTGGTGGACAACGCCATCTCCCATCGGGATGAGATGGTCGAGTGGATGAGTGAGGTGCAGCGCGATCCGGCCTTCCAGAGCACGCTGGTGCCGGTGGGCAAGGGGGAGTGGCTGGTGGTGCGTCTGTAGGGAGAGTGAGCATGGAATTCAAGACCATGGAACCAAGAGCTGTGGTAGAGGCCTATTGGCAGGCCATGCAGAGCAACGATTTTGCCAAGGCGGCCAGGTGGCTGTGCGAGGATTATGTCTGTGACTGGCCGCAGTCGGGCGAGCGGATCGCGGGGCGCTGCAACTTCATCGAGATCAACCGCCGCTATCCGGCGGCGGGCCCCTGGAATTTTGAGGTGGTCCGGCTGCTGGAGCAGGGGCGCGAGGTGGTGACAGAGGTGTTGATCACCGATGGTCTGGTGCAGGCCCGCGCCATCACCTTTCACACTGTGCGCGGGGACGCCATCCTGCACCAGACCGAGTTCTGGCCCGATCTCTACGAGGCCCCCCACTGGCGTCGACCCTGGGTGACCCCTATCCCCCGGGAGTCGCAACTCGCCTGATCCCGGCCCCCAGGGTGAGCCATGTCACCCTGGGGGAATGCTTATGTTGTTTACCTTATCCTCGTTATCCATTATTTCGCTAAATATCCCCACATTTCATTGTATGGCAATGGAATGGCCCGCGTTATGTTTTGTCCATGCCGATAGTCAGCCGGATTAATCTGTGATGTTGCAGCGAATGATATCAATCGGCCCGCTACGAATTCAGGTTCGGAAAATAATAATTGCATGGCGCCAATACATTTTATTTGGCAAGCGTTCTGGGTATTTATAAATATAACGAGGTGATTCATGAAAAAAATACGTTCCCTGTTTTTGCTGGCGGCGCTTCCGCTGGCTCTGATGACATCGGCCGAGGCCCAATCCAGCCTCGCCGCCATTCAGAGTGCCGGGGTGATCAAGATAGGCACTGAAGGGGCCTATCCCCCGTTTACCTACCACGATAAGAGCGGCAAGCTGGTGGGTTTTGACGTTGAGATTGGCGAGCTGATCGCTCGCGGTCTCGGGGTGAAACCCGAGTTCATCGAAGGCAAGTGGGATGGGCTCATCGCCGGGGTGGATGCCAAGCGCTACGATCTGGTGCTCAACGAAGTGGCCATCACCCCTGAGCGGCTGAAGAAGTACGACTTTTCAGACCCCTACATCACCTCCAAGGCGGTGGTGGTGGTACACGGCGACAACGGCACCATCAAGAGCTTCGCGGATCTGAAGGGCAAGAAGTCCTCTCAGTCCCTGACCAGCAACTTTGCCCAGCTGGCCAAAAAATCGGGGGCCGAGGTGGTGGCCACCGAGGGCTTCAACCAGTCCCTTGAGCTGGTGCTGACCGGGCGGGTGGATGCCACCATCAACGACAGCCTCTCCTACCTGGACTTCAAGAAGCAGAAGCCGGATGCCAAGTTGAAGGTGGCGGCGACCGAGCCGAAGGGGGATCAATCGGCCGCCCTGCTCGCCAAGGGACAACCGGAATTGCTGGCCGCCATCAATCAGACGCTGCGCACCGCCAAGCAAGACGGTGCCTATCAGAAGATATCGCTGAAATATTTTGGCACTGACGTCTCGAATTAATAACTTGGCCGAATAATAACAATAAAGGGGAATTAACGTGCCAGCCTGGTTGCAGTTAATGATCGACTCTTTTTGGCCCCTGCTCAGTGCGGGGCTTATTTTTACCGTGCCCTTGACCCTGATCACCTTCGTATTGGGAATATTGCTCGGTTTCCTGGTGGCACTGGCAAGATTATATGGTCCCGCTCCGCTGGTCGCCTTGGTCCGCTTCTATGTCTGGCTTATTCGGGGCACGCCGCTGCTGGTGCAGCTCTTTCTGATTTTTTATGGTTTGCCGAGTGCCGGCATAGTGCTGGATGCCTTTACCGCCGCCGTCATCGGTTTCACCCTCAACATAGGTGCCTACAGCTCGGAGATCATCCGCGCCACCCTGGCCGCCATCCCCAAGGGGCAGTGGGAGGCGGCCTACTCCATCGGCATGAACTGGCCCCAGGTGATGTGGCGGGTGATCCTGCCGCAGGCGGCGCGCATCGCTGTGCCACCTCTCTCCAACACCTTCATCTCGCTGGTCAAGGACACCTCGCTGGCGGCGGCTGTGACTGTGCCCGAGCTGTTTCAGGCGGCCCAGCGACTCGCCTCCGTCACCTATGAGCCGCTCATCCTCTATGTCGAGACGGCCATCATCTACCTGCTGTTCAGCTCTGTGCTCTCCACCCTGCAAGACAGGCTGGAGCGCAGACTGACCCACAAAGAGACCCGGGAGCTTGCCCTATGATCCGATTGAGCGGCATCGAGAAGCAGTTTGGCGCTCAGAAGGTGCTGAAGGGAGTGGATCTGGCCATGGCGGCGGGTAGCGTCACCGCCCTGATAGGCCCCTCCGGCAGCGGCAAGAGCACCTTGCTGCGCTGCGTGAACCTGCTGGAGCGACCGGACGCGGGGCTGCTGGTGCTGGGGGGGAGCGAGCTCGACTTTGCCCATCACCTGTCCCGCCAGAGCGTGCTGAGCCTGCGTCAGCAGACCGGCATGGTGTTTCAGAACTTCCAGCTGTTCCCGCACATGACGGTGCTGGAAAACGTGATGGAGGGGCTGGTGACAGTGTTGAAGTGGCCCAAGGAGAAAGCGCTGGCGCGCGGCTTGCAACTGCTCGACAAGGTGGGGCTCAGCCACAAGGCCGAGGCGGTGCCCGCCACCCTCTCCGGTGGCCAGCAGCAGAGAGTCGCCATAGCCCGGGCGCTGGCACCGGCGCCCAAGGTGCTGCTCTGTGACGAGCCCACCTCGGCGCTGGATCCCGAGCTCGCGCTCGAGGTGGTGGCCGTGCTGCGCCAGCTGGCACGTGAAGGCACCACCATGCTGATCGCCACCCATGACTTGCGTCTGGCGTCCCAGATAGCGCAACAGGTGATCTTTCTGGAATCCGGCGAGGTGGTGGAGGCGGGCAGTGCGCGCCAGATGTTCACCACTCCCAGGCGGGCCCGCACCTTCGAGTACATCTCCACCCTGACCGAGCGGTTGCCGGAGAGCTGGAGCATCTAGCGGCGCTTGCCCGGGCGACAGCCATATAAAAAAACAGCCCCGCATCTGCGGGGCTGTTTGCTTGGGGAAGCCTTGGACGGCAGCTTACACGGCCAGGTAGTCCATGATCCCCTCGGCGGCCTTGCGGCCCTCGTAGATGGCGGTGACCACCAGATCCGAGCCACGCACAGCGTCGCCACCGGCGAACACCTTGGGGTTGCTGGTCTGGAAGGCATGTTCGGCCTGCTCGGGGGCCTTGATCCTGTCCCGGCTGTCGAGCTCGATGCCGTACTCCGCCATCCAGGGCTGGGGGTTGGGCTGGAAGCCGAATGCCATCACCACGGCATCGGCGGCCAGCACCTGCTCGGAACCCGCGATCACCACCGGATTGCGGCGGCCGTTGGCATCCGGCGCACTGAGCTCGGTGCTCACCACCTTGATGCCGCAGGTACGGCCATGGGCATCGAGTTCGACGCCGACCGGCTGCAGGTTGAACATGAATTCCACCCCTTCCTCCTGGGCGTTCTTCACCTCCCGCTTGGAGCCCGGCATGTTCTCGGCATCGCGACGGTAGGCGCAGATCACCTTGTCGGCGCCCTGGCGGATGGCGGTACGGACGCAGTCCATGGCGGTATCGCCGCCGCCGAGCACCACCACCTGCTTGCCGGCGAAGTCGATGTAATCGGCCTGTGCCTTCTCAAAGCCCAGCAGCCGGTTGGCGTTGGAGATGAGGTAGGGCAGGGCGTCGTACACGCCAGGGGCCGTCTCGTTCTCGAAGCCACCCTTCATGTACTTGTAGGTGCCGACCCCGAGGAAGACGGCATCGAACTCGCCGAGCAGGTCGGCGAAGGTGACATCCTTGCCCACCTCGGTTTCGAGGCGGAACTCGATCCCCATGCCCTCGAAGATCTCGCGCCGACGCTGCATCACCTCTTTTTCCAGCTTGAAGGAGGGAATGCCGAAGGTGAGCAGGCCACCTATCTCGGGGTACTTGTCGAACACCACTGCGCTGACACCGCTGCGCGCCAGCACGTCGGCGCAGGCGAGCCCGGCCGGGCCTGCGCCTATGACGGCGACCCGTTTGTCTGTCTTGATCACCTTGGAGAGATCCGGGCGCCAGCCCATCTCGAACGCCTTGTCGGTGATGTATTTCTCGATGTTGCCTATGGTGACGGCGCCGAAGCGATCGTTCAGGGTGCAGGCACCCTCGCAGAGGCGGTCTTGCGGGCAGACCCGGCCGCACACTTCCGGCAGGCTGTTGGTCTGGTGGGAGAGCTCCACCGCCTCCAGGATGCGCCCCTCGTTGGCCAGTTTCAGCCAGTTGGGGATGTAGTTGTGCACCGGGCACTTCCACTCGCAATAGGGGTTGCCGCAGTCGAGGCAGCGATCCGCCTGCATGCCGACCTGGGCCTGGTTGAAGGGCTCGTAGATCTCCACAAACTGGATCTTGCGGATCTTGAGCGGCTTCTTGGGCGGGTCGACCCGCTGGACATCGATAAACTGGAATACGTTCTGGCTCATAGGGTTCCCTCCTTATTGCGCCTGGATTCTGAGTTCTGCACTGGAACGGCTGGTGTGGCCAAGCAGGGACTTGACGTCGCTGGACTTGGGTTTGATCAGCCTGAACTTGGGCACATAGGCGTCGAAATGGGCCAGGATCTCCTCGGCGCGCGAGCTGCCGGTCTCATTGAGGTGCGCCGTTATGATGCCGCGCAGGTGCTCCTGGTGGATGGCGAGATCCGCCACGTCCAGCAGTTCCACCAGCTCGGGGTTGGTGCGCTTGGCAAAGTTGCCGCACTCGTCCAGCACGTAGGCGAAGCCGCCCGTCATGCCCGCCGCGAAGTTGACGCCCGTGGTGCCGAGTATGGTGACGATACCGCCTGTCATGTATTCACAGCCGTTGTCGCCAATTCCCTCGACCACCGCCAGGGCGCCGGAGTTGCGCACCGCGAAGCGCTCGCCCGCCGTGCCTGCCGCAAACAGCTTGCCGCCGGTGGCGCCATAGAGGCAGGTGTTGCCTATGATGGCCGCCTCGTGGGACTTGAACGCCACGCCCACGTGGGGTTTGACCACCAGCTTGCCGCCTGTCATGCCCTTGCCCACATAGTCGTTGGCGTCACCCGTGAGTATCATCTCGAGGCCACCCGCGTTCCAGACGCCGAAGCTCTGGCCTGCGGTGCCGTTGAAGTGAACCTTCACCGGATCGGCCGCCATGCCCTGGTTGCCGTGGCGTTTGACTATCTCGCCGGAGAGACGGGCACCCACGGAGCGATCCGTGTTGCGGATGTCATAGCGGAATTCGCCGCCAGACTTGTGCTCGACCGCCTCCAGCAGGTCTTCCACCATCTTGAGGTTGAGCGGACCCTTGTCGAAGGTCGGGTTGTGCTGCTGGCTGAACAGGCTGGAGCCTGCCGGTGCCACCGGACTCGCCAGCAGGCCGGAGAGATCCAGCTTGGCCTGACGAGCGGTGAGGCCTGGCAGGGCCTCAAGCAAATCGGTGCGACCGATCAGATCCGTCAGCTGGGTCACCCCCAGCTGGGCCATCAGCTCGCGCGTCTCCTCGGCGATGAACTGGAAGTAGTTCATCACCATCTCCGGCAGGCCGGTGAAGTGCTCGCGGCGCAGCTTCTCATCCTGGGTGGCGACGCCGGTGGCGCAGTTGTTCAGGTGACAGATACGCAGGTATTTGCAACCGAGCGCCACCATGGGGCCTGTGCCGAAGCCGAAGCTCTCGGCGCCGAGGATGGCCGCCTTGATGATGTCCAGACCCGTCTTGAGGCCGCCATCCACCTGCAGCCGCACCTTGTGGCGCAGGCCGTTGGCCACCAGCGCCTGCTGGGTTTCAGCCAGGCCCAGCTCCCAGGGGGAGCCGGCGTATTTGACCGAGCTCAGCGGGCTGGCGCCTGTGCCGCCGTCATAACCCGAGACTGTGATGAAGTCGGCATAGGCCTTGGCCACGCCGCAGGCGATGGTGCCGACGCCGGGCTCGGAGACCAGCTTGACCGACACCAGACAGTCCGGATTGATCTGCTTGATGTCGAAGATGAGCTGGGCCAAGTCCTCGATGGAGTAGATGTCGTGGTGCGGCGGCGGCGAGATCAGGGTCACACCGGGCACGGAATAGCGCAGTTTGGCTATCTGGGCCGTGACCTTGTCACCGGGCAGCTGACCGCCCTCGCCGGGCTTGGCGCCCTGGGCCACCTTGATCTGCACCACGTCGGCGTTCATCAGGTAGTGGGGGGTGACGCCGAAGCGCCCCGAGGCCACCTGCTTGATGCGCGAATTTTTCTCGGTGCCGAAACGCTTGGGATCTTCGCCACCCTCGCCCGAGTTGCTCTTGCCGCCGAGCCGGTTCATGGCCACCGCCAGTGCCTCGTGGGCCTCAGGGCCCAGCGCGCCTATGGACATGGCGGCGGAGTCGAAGCGGGGGAACAGCTTGGCCGCAGGCTCGACTTGCTCCAGCGCCACCGGGTTGTCGACCTTCTTCAGGGCGAGCAGATCACGCAGGGTGGAGACAGGGCGCTCGTTCACCAGACGGGCGTACTCCTTGTAATCGGCGTAGTCGCCGGAGCGCACCGCGGTTTGCAGGGTCTGCACCACGTCCGGGTTGTAGGTGTGGTACTCGCCACCGTGGACAAATTTGAGCAGGCCGCCCTGGGTGAGGGACTTGCGCGCCAACCAGGCCTGACGGGCCAGATTGAGCTGATCCTGCTGGATGTCGGCAAAATCGGCGCCCTGGATGCGGCTGGAGACGCCGCGGAAGCACATGGCGACCACGGCGCTGGAGAGCCCCACCGCCTCGAACAGCTGGGAGCAGCGGTAGCTGGCGACCGTGCTGATGCCCATCTTGGACATCACCTTGTAGAGCCCCTTGTTGATGCCGTTGCGGTAGTTGAGCATGGCCTGGCGCAGGCTCATCTTGAGCACGCCTTCCTCGACCTGTTTGGCTAGGGTTTCATAGGCCAGATAGGGGTAGATGGCGGTGGCGCCAAAGCCCAGCAGCACGGAGAAGTGGTGCGGATCGCGCACGCTCGCGGTCTCCACCAAAATGTTGGCGTCGCAGCGCAGGTTGTTGTCCACCAGGGTGCGTTGCACCGCGCCCACCGCCATGGCAGCCGGAATGGGCAGGGTATTGGCGCTGACGTCCCGATCCGACAGGATCAGCAGCACGGTACCGCCGCGCGCCTTGTCGGCGGCGTCCTTGCACAGCCGTTCAAGGGCCGCTTGTAGCCCCTCTTCCGGCTGGTAGTTCAGGCTCAGCACCGCATGACGATAGTGTTCCCCTTCCAGCGCCAGCAGCTGATGGAAGTCGGAGTAGAGCAGGATAGGCGACTGGAACAGCACCCGGTGGGCGTGGCCGAAGGTCTCGTTGAAGACGTTCTGCTCGCGCCCGATACAGGTGGCCAGCGACATCACGTGGTTTTCCCGCAGCGGATCTATGGGCGGGTTGGTCACCTGGGCGAACATCTGGCGGAAGTAGTCATACAGGGTACGCTGGCTGGAGGAGAGCACCGCCATCGGGGTGTCATCCCCCATGGAGCCGACCGCCTCCTGGCCGTTCTCGCCGAGCACGCGGATGATTTGATCCAGCTCCTCGTAGGAGTAGCCAAACAGCTTCTGATAGGTCTTGAGCTGGTCGTCCGAGAACTCGCGGGCGCCTGTGCTGGCGTCATCCATCTGCTCGAACGGCACCAGCCGTTTGCAATGCTTGTCCATCCACTGCTTGTAGGTGTGACGGCTCTTGAGATCGTCATCGATCTCGAAGCTGGTCCACACCTTGCCGTTGCGGGTATCCACTACGAACAGCTCGCCCGGGCCGACCCGGCCCTTCTCCAGCACCTCGTCCGGGGTGTAGTCCCAGGTGCCGACCTCAGACGCGAGGGTGATGAACTTGTCCTTGGTGATGACATAACGTGCCGGGCGCAGGCCGTTGCGGTCCAGCGCGCAGGTGGCGTAGCGGCCATCTGTCATGACGATGCCGGCCGGGCCATCCCAGGGCTCCATGTGCATGGAGTTGAAGTCATAGAAGGCGCGCAGGTCGTCATCCATGTTCGGGTGTTTTTGCCATGCCGGCGGGATCAGCAGGCGCATGGCGCGGAACAGGTCCATGCCGCCGGCCAGGAAGAGGTCCAGCATGTTGTCGAGGCTGGAGGAATCCGACCCAGTGGTGTTGACAAAGGGGGCGGCCTCTTGCAGATCCGGGATGAGCGGAGTGGCGAACTTGTAGCTGCGCGCCTTGGCCCACTGGCGGTTGCCGGCTATGGTGTTGATTTCGCCGTTGTGGGCCAGGTAGCGGAACGGCTGCGCCAACGGCCAGCGCGGGCTGGTGTTGGTGGAGAAGCGCTGGTGGAACACGCAGATGGCCGCCTGCATGCGAATGTCGGCGAGATCCAGATAGAAGCGCGGCAAGTCCACCGGCATGCACAGTCCTTTGTAGACTGTGACCAGATTGGAGAGGCTGACCACATAGAAGTAGTCGTCGCTGATACGCTTCTCGATGCGGCGACGCACTATATAGAGGCGGCGCTCGAGATCCTTGTCGACCCAGCCGGGGGGCGCGTTGACAAAGACCTGTTCGATGCTGGGCAGGGAGGCTTTGGCGATGGGACCGAGCACATTGGTATCGATGGGCACCTTGCGCCAACCGACCAGACTCAAGGTCTCTCTTTCCAGCTCCTCGTCTATGATGTCGCGGGTCTGCTGGGCCAACAGGGGGTCCGGATTCAGGAACAGCATGCCGACCGCATAGTTGCGGCCCAGATGCCATCCTTTCTCTTCGGCGATCGCGCGATAGAAGCTGTCCGGTTTTTGCAGCAGCAGACCGCAGCCATCGCCGGTCTTGCCGTCGGCAGAGATGCCGCCGCGGTGCTGCATGCGAGCCAATGCTGACATCGCGAGACGGACAAGCTTGTGGCTGGCTTCACCTTCCATGTGGGCCAACAGGCCGAAGCCACAGTTATCCCTCTCCAGCTTTGGATCATATAGTGACATTGCATTTCTCCCTTGCTCGGCCTTGCATCGCAAACTGCATAAATTGCGATTGGCTCTTGTGGTTCCGTCCGCCTGACGTGGCGAATCTCCAAACTAATGGGATTTTTCGGCAAGGTCAATTGGACATCCCGGCTGTTTTCATTATTACAAAGTCATAACAAAATGTCGGGGTGCGGGTGTATATGGGGCTTGAAGTGGCTATTGCTCTGGCTGTTTTTATTTTTGCAGGATTTAATACTGATATCTTGGGTTTTGTTGGTTGACTCAGTGGGGGCAGTGATTTGTAGTAATTTTACCAATCAATCCGGCCAGTGAGAGGTGGCGATCACAATTACGCACCCTGTGTCTTGCATTTGTCGCCAATGAGGCTATGAGGAAAATTTCATTGCTCAACAGGTGGTTAGCTGGTCGTTATGCGGTTGTGGCCTGGGCGCTGTTTTTAGCTGACGGGTTTCGAAAGCGTCAATAACTACCTACTTGCAGATATTTATCCAAATATTGGTGAATATTTATATGTTTTCTGACCCTCGCCTCCCTTGATCCAGCTCAGCGCCCTGTTTGTGCAAGCTCGTACAATGGCGCTCCTTTAGCGGAGGTGTCATGCAGTTACACGAACTCGTCAATACATTCGGTCAGGATCTCAAGCAACGCCACGGCCAGAAGATCCACAAGCTCTCCATTCACGGCGCTTTTACCTGCCCCAATCGGGACGGCACCCTGGGCCGCGGTGGCTGCACCTTCTGCAATGTCTCCTCTTTTGCCGACGAGTCGGCCCAGCAGCTCTCTGTGGTGCAACAACTGCTGGCGCGCCGGGATGAAGTGACCCGTGCCAAGCGCTACCTCGCCTACTTTCAGGCTTATACCAGCACCTATGCCGAGGTGGAATATCTGCAGCGCATGTATGAAGAGGCGCTGTCGGTCAGCGACATGGTGGGCTTGTGTGTCGGCACTCGCCCCGATTGCGTGCCGGATGCAGTGCTGGACTTGCTGGCCGGCTATCAGGCCCGTGGCTATGAGGTATGGCTGGAGCTGGGGCTGCAGAGCGCCAATGACAAGACTTTGCAGCGCATCAACCGCGGGCACGGCTACGTGGCCTATGCCGATGCGGTCGAGCGGGCCCATCGGCGTGGCATCAAGGTCTGCGCCCACCTGATCGTCGGCCTGCCCGGTGAAGTGCCCATGGACAGCCTGAATACGTTGCACCGCATAGTGGAGGCGGGCGTGGAGGGGATAAAGCTGCACCCGCTGCACGTGGTGGAGGGGAGCACACTCGGCAAGGCCTGGCAGGCAGGACGGTTGGAGGTGCTGACTCTGGAACAATACGTGGAGGCGGCGGTGGCCATGATCCAGCACACGCCCCCCGAGGTGGTCTATCACCGCATCTCGGCCTCGGCTCGCCGTCCGACCCTGTTGGCGCCGGTCTGGTGCGAGAATCGCTGGACAGCCATGGCCGATATTGCTAGTGAACTGGCTCGCTCCGGCGCTCAGGGACATAGCCTGGGGCGACCTTTTTCCCTCGCAGGATGTATTGAGTGAGCAATCAAATTTCGTCAAAAAAACAGAGGGTTATTAGATGAAATTCAGTCTTTGCAGTATAGTTTCGGTAAAATTGTCTTGATATAGTAGTGGGCTTGAAAAAGATATCATTATCAATAAGCTTGTGTTATTTCCAATTTAGGCGGGATATATCGGACATGGCGCCATCTTGTGTCGCTATCGAGTGCCGATCATGCCGTACCGCCTTTGGGCATAATGCCTCTCAGGTCTGACGATGACATCCAGTGTCATTTACCTGTGCTTTAACGTTAATCAGGCTGTTGATCTCTGCTGTGGAGTCCGGGTTATTTATTCCACGAGATCGCGTTCGCCGGATAGCGATATGTGACCACCACAGTCGGCCTAATCATGCAGTGACAGGATGCTATGCAAGCAGAAACTAACCGTATTGATGAGTTGTTGGAGTGCCTGGTCTTCCTGACCCGCTTTTATGGCGTACCCAACAGCAGGGATGCCCTGACCACTGGGTTGCCGCTGGTGTCCGGCCTGCTGACCCCGAACCTGTTCAGTCGCGCCGCCGAGCGGGGGGGGCTGTCTGCACGGGAAGTGATCCAGCCTCTTGCCGATATCTCCTCCCTGTTGTTGCCTTGCGTGCTGCAGATGCGCAACGGCGGTGCCTGCATACTGCTGGAGTGGAACGAAGACAGAACCCAGGGCAAGGTGATTTTTCCTCAGGCAGGGGATGCGGCCGAGTGGCTTGGCATAGCCCAGCTGGGTGATGAGTATCTGGGCCGGCTCTTCTTCGTCAAAAAACAGTTCAAGTTTGATGACCGTTCCCCCAAGGTGCTGGAGACCCGTGATGGACACTGGTTCTGGAGCACCTTGTTTGAATCCCGTGGCATCTATCGTGATGTGCTGATCGCCTCCATTTTGATCAACCTGTTTGCGGTGGCCAGCCCGCTGTTCACCATGAACGTCTATGACAAAATCGTGCCCAACCTGGCGTTCGAGTCGCTCTGGGTGCTGGCGGTGGGCGCCATGGTGGTGTTTACCTTCGATTTCGTGATGCGCCAGTTGCGCAGCTATTTTATCGATATCGCGGGCAAGAAATCGGACGTGCTGCTGTCGGCCAAGATCTTCGCCAAGGTGATGGGCATGCGGATGGAGTCAAGACCGGCCTCTACCGGCGCCTTTGCCAAACACCTGCAGGAGTTCGAATCAGTGCGGGAGTTCTTCACTTCCGCGACGGTTTCTACCCTTATCGATCTGCCCTTTGCGGTCTTCTTCCTCTTTATCATCTGGATGTTTGCCGGCGTCATGGTGGTGGTGCCCATCGTTGCCATGTTGATCCTGGTGGCCTACAGCTTCTATATCCAGGCGCCACTCAAACAGTCCATCGAAGAGGGCTCGCGGCTCGCTTCCCAAAAAAATGCCAACCTGATCGAGAGTATTTCCGGGCTGGAGACCGTCAAGATCTTCGGTGCCGAGAGCATGTTCCAGCATCGCTGGGAACAGGCGGTATCCCATATATCGACCTGGGGCGTGCAGACTCGCCGCATCACCAACTCCATGTCGTCCCTGGCCAGCTACATCCAGCAGGTGGTGACAGTGGGCCTGGTGATCGTCGGTGTCTATCAGATATCGGAAGGGCTGGTTACCATGGGCGGCATGATCGCCGCCGTCATGCTGTCGAGCCGCGCCATCGCCCCCATGGTGCAACTCTCTGTGCTCTCCACCCGCTACAACCAGGCCAAATCCGCGCTGGAGATCCTGGAGAAGATCATGATGACGCCGGGCGAGCAGGAGGAGGGCAAGCAGTACATTCATCACCCTGTCATAGCCGGCCGGATCGAATTTGATAATGTGTCGTTCAAGTACCCAGGGATGGAAAGCAGCACACTGCACAACATCAATCTGCGGATCGAGCCGGGCGAGAAGGTGGCCATCATAGGCCGGATCGGGGCGGGCAAGACGACCCTCGAGAAGATCCTGATGGGCCTGTATCGGCCGACCGATGGCTCGGTGCGCATCGACGGGTTCGAGCTGGATCAGCTGCCGGCATCCGTGATCCGGCGCAACATAGGCTGTGTGCCACAAGACGTGACCCTGTTTTTTGGCTCGGTGCGCGACAACATAATGCTTGGCAACCCGCTGGTGGACGATGTGCGGGTCATGCGTGCGGCCAAACGGGCCGGGGTGACCAACTTCACCAACCGGGACCCGAACGGTCTGGACCGCCAGATAGGCGAAGGGGGGCGACAGCTCTCCGGTGGTCAGCGTCAGGCAATCCTGCTGGCCCGGGCCCTGCTCAACGATCCCCCCATTCTGGTGATGGACGAACCCACTTCCAACATGGATAACCAGTCAGAGATGCAGGTCAAGCATGAGCTGGCACGACTGGGACCGGAGACGACCCTGATCCTCATCACTCACAAGACCTCCATGCTCGATGTCGCATCTCGGGTCATCGTCGTGGAGCAGGGGCAGATAGTGGCAGATGGACCCAAAGAGGTGGTGTTGCAACAGTTGAAGGAAGGCAAGGTGCGAGTGCAGGAGGCGTCCAATGGCTAGATTTGGCCTGTTCAAGAAGTCGCCGTCCGATACTGTGCTGCCTGCCCCCGAGCATCTGGAGTTTGTCGACGATGGCGCCGCCGCCGTCCTGCTGACTACCCCGACCCGGGCAAGAGCCTTGCTATGGGCCTGCTTCCTGTTCTTCATGAGCGCCATCATCTGGGCAGCCTGGGCTGAGCTGGACGAGGTGACGGTCGGGCAGGGCAAGGTGATCCCGTCCCGTCAGTTGCAGGTGATCCAAAACCTGGAGGGTGGGATCGTCAAGGAGATCTTCGTCAAGGAGGGGGATATCGTCGAGAAAGGGCAGCCGCTGCTGCGCATCGATGACACCCGTTTCCGTTCCGATTTTCGGGAGCGTGAGCAGGAGCTGGTGATCCTCAAGGGCGATATCGCCCGGCTAAGGGCCGAGATCCAGAGTGTGGTGGTCAAGACCGCGCCCAATCTGGGTTGGCGTGAGCAAGTGGCCATTGACAAGCAGCCGATCGATTTTCCTGATGGATTCGAGAACGTGTTTGCCGAGTACGTTGCGCGTGAAAAGTCGGTACAGGATGAGCGACTCAACAACCTGAACAACCAGCTCTATATACTCGGCCAGCAGATCGAGCAAAAAGAGCAGGAGACCATAGAGCTCAACGCCAAGATCAGAACCGTCGGGCGCAGCGTGGATCTGGCTCGTCAGGAGCTGGATATCAGCCGCCCGCTGGCCAAGGAGGGGATAGTACCTCAGGTCGAGCTCATCAAGCTGGAGCGTCAGGTCAACGAGATGCAGGGGGAGCTGGAGAGCAACCGGCTGCTGATCCCCAAACTCAACTCAGTGCTGCGGGAGACCATCTCCAAGCGCAACGACATAGCGTTGAAGTTTCGGGCCGACTCACAGACCGAGCTCAACGAGCGGCAGGGGAAACTGAGCCAGCTCTCCGAGGGGCAGGTAGGGCTGCGGGACAGGGTCGACCGTACCAGCGTGATTGCGCCGCTCAAAGGCACCATCAAGAAGCTCAAGATCAATACCCTTGGGGGTGTGGTGCAACCAGGGATGGATCTGATGGAGATAGTGCCGCTGGAAGACACCCTGCTGGTCGAGGCCAAGGTCTCCCCGAAAGACATTGCATTCTTGCGGCCAGGGCTCGAAGCCGTGGTCAAGATCACTGCCTATGACTTCACTATCTATGGAGGATTACATGGAAAGGTTGAACAGATAAGTGCCGACTCCATCCAGGATGAGGAGGGGAACTCCTTCTACCTGGTACGAGTTCGCACCGAGAAAAGTTACTTGGGCGATGAGCTTAACGCACTTCCCATCATCCCCGGTATGTTAGCCAGTGCAGATATTATTACTGGTAAAAAAAGTGTCCTAGACTATTTGCTTAAGCCGATATTACGGGCTAGGCAGTCGGCACTGAGAGAACGATAAGCCAACAATCTAAAAACAACATGACTGGAGATACCATGAAGAAGACGATTGTTGCCATGTTAGTAAGTGGCGCCGTGCTGTTCCCGGGCCTTACCCAGGCTCAAACGCTGGAACAGTCAGTGGCACAGTCACTGGCTACCCATCCGAAAATCAAGGAAGCTTTTGACCTCTATCAGGCTCGACTGTATCAGCATGATGGCGCCAAAGGCGGTTATTACCCCACCATAGATCTGCGCGGTGGTGTCGGTTATGAAAAGACCGACAGCCCGTCCACCCGTGCAGCAGGTGCCAATTCGACCACCATAGATGACTCTATGACCCGTAAAGAGGCCGGGATCAGCCTGCGTCAGATGCTGTTTGACGGTTTCAATGTCAGCAGCAACGTGGCCCGGACCGATGCCGAAGCCAACGCTCAGCGTCTGGCCATGATCTCCGAGGCGGAGAACACGGCGCTGCGTGTGGCTGAGGTTTACCTCAACATGCTGCGCCAGCAGGAGATCCTGGAGCTGTCCAAGCAGAACCTGGAAACCCATGAGCAGATCCGCAGCGACATCAGCAAGCGGACCGACTCGGGCCTGGGCTCTACCGCAGACCAGACCCAGATCGATGGTCGTGTTGCCCGTGCCTATGCCAACCAGGCTGCCGCCGAGAACAACTACCGCGATGCCGAGAGTGAGTTCATTCGTGTCGTCAACGAGATGCCAAAGGACCTGGTACAACCCGTTCCCAATGGAGAACTTGTTCCCGCCAGTCTGGATGCCGCATTGAAAACGGCTACCGAAGTGCACCCGACTCTGCTCTCCTCCCTGCAGGATATCGAAGCGGCCAAGTACCAGCATGAGGGCTCCAAATCCGGTTTCTATCCGAATGTGTCGTTCGAAGTGGATCAGAACTGGAACGAGGATATAGATGCGGTCAAGGGGCATAACGACGATCTGACCGCCATGGTGCGGATGCGTTACAACCTGTTCCGTGGAGGATCTGATCTGGCCGAAAGCAAGGCAACCTCGGCCCTTTACTCCCAGGCGAAAGACATTCACATGAATGCTTTCCGTCAGGTTGAAGAGGGAACACGCCTGGCCTGGAACGCCAAGGAGTCGCTGACCAAACAGAAGACCTTCCTGAAAGAGCACGTTGACGCCAGCTATGACACTGTACAGGCGTACAAGAAGCAGTTTGGTCTGGGCCAGCGTACCTTGCTTGACGTGTTGAACACCGAGAACGAACTGTTTGAGGCGCGCCGCAGCTACATCACCGCCGAGTATGACGCTCTGCTGGCTGACTATCGCATCCTCAACGCCACAGGCAGTTTGCTCAACGCGTTTAACGTCCAGCAGCCGGCCGACTGGCAAGCTAAACAGTAATGGAGATCGCATCAGGCTTGATGCGATTGAAAGGGATGGTTGCAGCCGTGCTGCCGCCATCCCTTGTCTCTCACTGTCACCCTAGACCGGGGCAGTGACTGTCATTGGATGCCAGAGGATGAGCGTGACTGTGTGGTGGAAGGCAAGCGGTTGCAGCAGGGTGTCAGCCTCAGGGTTGGGCCGGCGTTTACGCGCTCGCTGGTTGCGTTACTCGCTGTGGTTGCTGCTGGTTTCACTTCCGCTGCTGCTCTGTGCCAGTCAGCCTCTGACACCCGAAGATCTCAAATTGGTCCAGCGCGCTCAGGAAACCTATGGGGTCAGGGCGGGCAAGCGTGTGACGACCTGGCGTACGCTGGTCATGCAAAATCGTGCTGCAGGGCTGAACGAGCGCCAGAAGCTGGAGAAGGTAAACCAGTTTTTCAACCAGATGCGCTTCATCGATGACATCAAGTTGTGGCGCAAAAAAGATTACTGGGCCACCCCGCTGGAGTTTTTGGGGGCGGCAGGCGGTGATTGCGAAGACTTCAGCATTTCCAAGTATTTCACCCTGCTGGAGCTTGGCATTCCGGATGAAAAAATGCGGATGGTATATGTCAAGGCATTGGATTATAACCAGTTTCATATGGTTGTTGCCTACTATGACACGCCTTCCTCTGTGCCTGTGATTTTGGATAATTTGATCGGTTCGATCCGCCCTGCCAGTCAGCGCAGGGATCTGGTGCCGATATACAGCTTTAACGGTAGTCACTTGTGGTTGATGAAGGCGCGTGGCCAAGGGGAACTGGCCGGACAGTCGTCACGCTTGGGATTATGGAGTGATTTACGCAATCGCATGACTTCAGGGCGATTGGCTCAGCCTGTGGTGAATTTGGATGATTAACCTATGACGCTCTACAGACAATTATTGGCAACCATGTTGATCCTGTTCGGATTGTTGTTTGCGGCCACTTATTGGGTGCAGTTCAATTCGACTCGAACCTATCTGGCGCAGCAACAGGAAACCACCGTCATCAATACCGCTACTTCGCTGGGGCTGGCGCTTACCCCGTATTTGGAAAACGGTGACAAGGTGGGGGCTGAATCAGTGATCCAGGCCATCTTTGATGGTGGTTATTACCGGTTGATCCGGCTGGATCTGCTGGCTTCCAAGGATGTCATCGAGCAGGAGAACACCAATAACATTCAGGGTGTGCCGCAATGGTTCATTGGTCTGGGTCTGTTTCCCGAGGTATCCAACGAGTCAATTCTGACGTCAGGCTGGCTGCAACTGGGCAAATTGAAAGTAGTGGGTCACCCGGGGCAGGCCTATTACGAGCTGTGGCGAGGGATGAGTGAACTGGCAAGCTGGTTCCTGATCGGTTTTTTGATCACCACCATTTTGTTGATGAGAGCACTGAACTATCTGCTCAAGCCGCTCAAACAGATCTGTGAGCAGGCGGTGGAGATTGAACTGCACCACTTTGGCCACGCCATTCCAGAACCGAAGACCCACGAGTTGAAACAGGTGGTGCAGGCCATCAACACCCTATCCAGCAAGCTGGCGCTGCAGTTTAAAGAGCAAGCGGAAGAGGCCGAAAAATTGCGGGAGCGTGTCTATGTGGACGCCGTTTCCGGCTTGGGTAACCGGGCCTATTTTGTCGGCCAGGTCAACGCATGGATTGCCGAAGCGGGGCAAGGTGGAGTCATGCTGGTGGCGGTTGATATGCTGGATGACCTGTACCGTGAAGAGGGCTTTGCCGCGCGGGACAACATGGTCAAGTCGATAGCACAGACCTTGAAAGAGCAGTTGAAGGGTTGGGATGGCTCGGCTTTGGCACGGATCTCCGCCACGGAATATGCGCTGCTGTGTCCTACCGATGATCTGGCTCAGCTGAAGGAGCTGGCCGAAGCCATCAACGCTCGTATTGCCGACCTGGTCGTAAATCCCATGGGAGAAGGGGATGCCCTCTCCGTCATCGGTATTGCGGGACGTGACGGTAATGACGATCTTTCGGCCTTGCTGACCAAGGCCGACAACGCCTTGGGCAAGGCGCGCAATGAGCGCCGTGGTGCCGTGGTGATGGAAGGTGGTACCGATCAGGGCTTGATGGGGCGTCTGGCCTGGCGGGATCTGGTGCAAGATGCCATTGTCCGGCACTTGTGGCGCTTCAAGGCCCAGCCGGCTTGCCGTTTCGACAATGGGGTTCGACTGCATGCCGAGTTGTTTGCCTCTATTTCACGCGACGGTACCGACTATTTTGCCGGCCAATTCTTGCCAGCCATCGAGCAGTTCAAGCTGGGCAGCGAGTTTGATCAGGCAGTACTGGATGCCTGCGTGCCCCTGTTTGAACGGCAATCAGATCTGGTGCTGGCCATCAATATCACGGCAGGCTCTCTCTGTTCTGATGAGTTTCTGACCTGGCTGACGGGGTATCTGTCGACTCACGCCGAATTGAAGGACAGGTTGCTGTTTGAGATACCTGAGGCCGCCATCATGAAGCACAAGGAACATGTGACCGCCTTGGTGAACACCTTGCAGGAGCATGGGTTCGAGTGGGGGGTCGATCATTATGGTCGTCACTTCCAGTCTCTGGGGTATCTGGAGGAGCTGGCGCCAGCCTATGTCAAGGTTGACCATGGTTATACCAGTCAGGTCATGGAGCCAGGGGCCGATACCTCCTTCCTGGCCGCAGTTTGCCGCGCCGCTCACAATGCGGGTGTGACTACCATCGCAACCCGTGTTGAGGATCAGCATCAGGTCGAGTTGCTCTCCAAGTTGCATATCGATGGTTATCAGGGCTTCGTACACCCCGCTTTTCCTTTGTCCTGAGCCATTAGCGCCAAGAATGGGCCCCATGAGGGCCCTTTTTTTATGCGAATTAAACATAAGTATTAAGACTTTTAGCTGAGTAATCGCGTAAGGGCTTACTCGAATCCCTATCAAGTGGCTGATTCAACAATATAAAAAAAGACCCTTCGATTTAATGCGCAGCATTGCTCCCAGTTTGAACCCATCTTGTACATTTTTGCAACGGAAGCGAGGCGGACAGGCATCTATGGTGTAGACATCAAGATCTGTCATGTTGGAGCAATGGATATGCGTACCCAAGTAATCGACAAAACCGTGGTGGTTTCTTCTGTTGAAGGCAACGTTCAAATATTGCTGGCCGATGGTAGCAGTCGCCCTCTGCAGAAAGGTGAAATCCTTCAGCCGGGCGCCAAGCTCAATATTGCAGATGACGCCAAGCTGATACTGGCCCCCTATGACGATTCTCCTGCTTCCGCCACGCCAGATGCCGCGGCCCCGGATGCTCCGGTGCCGGGACAGCCACAGGCTCCGGATGCAGGGAGTGCGACCTCTCCCGATATTGCCGCATTGCAACAATCGATCTTGCAAGGGGTTGACCCGACGCAGAACTTTGAGGCATCTGCCGCTGGTGGGGCACCTGCTGCAGGTGGCGGTGGCGGTGGAATTGGTGGAGTCGCCGGCGCCAGTGGTAACGGCGGCTTTGTCACCATAGATAGAACCGGTGATGCAACGATTGCCGCAGCCGGGTTTGACACCACTTACCAGACCGAGCCAGTGGTCGATACTCAGCAGCTGGCAGAACCACTGCTGACCAACGAATTGGCGGATCAAGGTGAGCAGTTGACCGTTCCCGAAGATGGGGTACTGAATGGCAATGTTCTCACCAACACAGTCAACGCTGATGGTCCTGATGCGGCGTCTGTGCTGTTCTTCAGCTGGGGGGATAACGTCAACGTTGTTGTAGGTACCAGCGTCACAATTGATGGTGTCGGCAGCCTCGTCATTAACGCTGATGGCAGTTTCACTTTCACACCTGCCCCCAACTATGATGGCGCTGTACCTCCTGCCACTTATACCGTCACCGATGGCACTGACACGGTTCAGTCAACACTGGAACTGACAATTATTCCTGCCAATGATCTTTCCGATCAGAACGAAAGTGTTGTTGCGACAGAAGACACCCTCATCTCTGGCAACTTGTTGGCCAATACCATCGACAATGATGGACCGCAGGCTCCGTCTGTTACCGGGTTTAGCTGGGGCTCCATCATCAATCCTGCATTGGGCACACCCGTAACCCTGACTGGGGTGGGAACCTTGGTGGTCAATGCCGATGGCAGCTATCTGTTCACGCCAGCACCTAATTACGATGGGCCGGTTCCGACAGTGAATTATACCGTCACAGACGGCACAGACACGGTTCAGTCCACGCTCTCTATTGCCATCACTTCGGTTGATGAGCCGGTTGGGTTGGCTGGTTTGCAGCTGGAAGGCGGTGAGCTGACGCTAAATGAAGCTGCATTGGCAGATGGCAGCAACCCGAATGCAACCGCTCTTACACAAAGTGGCGTGTTTACCTTCAATGCGGCAGATGGTGTACAGAGTTTGACTCTGGGCGGTGTCACTTTGATCAGTAATGGGCAAGCTATTACGGTGTTCCCTCAGGTGATTACCAGCCCATTGGGTAATCAGCTGGTCGTGACCGGCATTAATTACAACCCGGTCACCGGGTTAGGCAGCGTTAATTACAGCTACACCCTGAGTGACAATGAAAATCATACCAAGCCTGCCAATGATGCGGCTCTGGGTGAGAGTTTCGGTGTGGTACTGGTGGACACCGATGGCGATAGTACCAGTGGCAGTCTGGATGTGGTGATCCTGGATGATGTACCGAGCGTCACGCTCACCTCTGGATCTGAAGGTGTGGGCAGTGTGTTCGTAGACGAAAGCTTGGTGGCATTGGACGGTGCAGGCAGTGACGGCATCGCCAGTGCCAGCCTGAGTGCTGCCAGCGTGCAGGCCCAGTTCAACCCGGCCTTCGGGGCCGATGGGGCGGGCACGATTGGTTACAGCCTGGCGCTCACGGGCAGCAACGTGGTCAGCGGCCTGTTTGCGGTAGATCCGCAGGCTCCCGATGGACAGGGCGAAGCCATCGTGCTGAACCAGGTGGGCAACGTTATCACTGGCAGTGCCGGTGGGGTGGATTACTTCACCCTGACCATCAACCCGAGCACCGGGGAAGTGACCCTGGCCCTGCTGGACAACGTCTGGCACGGCGACAGCGGCAATGCGGATGACAGCGTGGCGCTGAACCTGGGCAGCGGGGTATTGACCCTGGTGCAAACCGTGACGGACGCCGATGGCGACAGCGCCAGTGCCGCCATTGACGTGGGTACTGGCGGGGTATTCCGGTTTGAAGATGACGGCCCGGTGATCGACGTGGTCAGCCAGCATGGGGAGACCCTGCGGGTGGACGAAACCGTGCGCGGCGCAGGCGATGAGGAGACTGCCTCGGCCTGGGCCACCGACAAGGGCACGGTGCTGGGCTATGACACGGCCACGGCCGCGGCGCTGTTTGTCACCAGCGACACCGGCAGCGACGGTGGCGCGACAGCCTATAGCCTGACTGCAGCCAACGGCGCGGCGCTGGCCAACGGCACAGCCTCCGGGCTGTTCGATGCGGTGAACAACCAACCGATCTACCTGTACGTGAATGGCCAGGGCGAGGTGGAAGGGCGCGTGGGCAGCGACGGCGCGGCTGACCCGGAAGGCGCGGTGTCCTTCGTGATCCGCGTGAGTGGCGGCACACTGGAAATGGCGCAATACCGTGCGGTCGAGCACAACGACAGCAGCGACCACGATGAGAGCAGCTCGCCGGAGCTGTTGGATAACGGGGTGGTGTTTGTCACTGCGACCCTCACCGACGGGGATGGTGACACCGCCAAGGCCTCGGTCGACCTGGCCGGCCTGGTGGCGTTCGAGGACGACGGCCCGGTGATCGACGTGGTCAGCCAGCATGGGGAGACCCTGCGGGTGGACGAAACCGTGCGCGGCGCAGGCGATGAGGAGACTGCCTCGGCCTGGGCCACCGACAAGGGCACGGTGCTGGGCTATGACACGGCCACGGCCGCGGCGCTGTTTGTCACCAGCGACACCGGCAGCGACGGTGGCGCGACAGCCTATAGCCTGACTGCAGCCAACGGCGCGGCGCTGGCCAACGGCACAGCCTCCGGGCTGTTCGATGCGGTGAACAACCAACCGATCTACCTGTACGTGAATGGCCAGGGCGAGGTGGAAGGGCGCGTGGGCAGCGACGGCGCGGCTGACCCGGAAGGCGCGGTGTCCTTCGTGATCCGCGTGAGTGGCGGCACACTGGAAATGGCGCAATACCGTGCGGTCGAGCACAACGACAGCAGCGACCACGATGAGAGCAGCTCGCCGGAGCTGTTGGATAACGGGGTGGTGTTTGTCACTGCGACCCTCACCGACGGGGATGGTGACACCGCCAAGGCCTCGGTCGACCTGGCCGGCCTGGTGGCGTTCGAGGACGACGGCCCGGTGATTGACGTGGTCAGCCAGCATGGGGAGACCCTGCGGGTGGACGAAACCGTGCGCGGCGCAGGCGATGAGGAGACCGCCTCGGCCTGGGCCACCGACAAGGGCACGGTGCTGGGCTATGACACGGCCACGGCCGCGGCGCTGTTTGTCACCAGCGACACCGGCAGCGACGGTGGCGCGACAGCCTATAGCCTGACTGCAGCCAACGGCGCGGCGCTGGCCAACGGCACAGCCTCCGGGCTGTTCGATGCGGTGAACAACCAACCGATCTACCTGTACGTGAATGGCCAGGGCGAGGTGGAAGGGCGCGTGGGCAGCGACGGCGCGGCTGACCCGGAAGGCGCGGTGTCCTTCGTGATCCGCGTGAGTGGCGGCACACTGGAAATGGCGCAATACCGTGCGGTCGAGCACAACGACAGCAGCGACCACGATGAGAGCAGCTCGCCGGAGCTGTTGGATAACGGGGTGGTGTTTGTCACTGCGACCCTCACCGACGGGGATGGTGACACCGCCAAGGCCTCGGTCGACCTGGCCGGCCTGGTGGCGTTCGAGGACGACGGCCCGGTGATTGACGTGGTCAGCCAGCATGGGGAGACCCTGCGGGTGGACGAAACCGTGCGCGGCGCAGGCGATGAGGAGACCGCCTCGGCCTGGGCCACCGACAAGGGCACGGTGCTGGGCTATGACACGGCCACGGCCGCGGCGCTGTTTGTCACCAGCGACACCGGCAGCGACGGTGGCGCGACAGCCTACAGCCTGACTGCAGCCAACGGCGCGGCGCTGGCCAACGGCACAGCCTCCGGGCTGTTCGATGCGGTGAACAACCAACCGATCTACCTGTACGTGAATGGCCAGGGCGAGGTGGAAGGGCGCGTGGGCAGCGACGGCGCGGCTGACCCGGAAGGCGCGGTGTCCTTCGTGATCCGCGTGAGTGGCGGCACACTGGAAATGGCGCAATACCGTGCGGTCGAGCACAACGACAGCAGCGACCACGATGAGAGCAGCTCGCCGGAGCTGTTGGATAACGGGGTGGTGTTTGTCACTGCGACCCTCACCGACGGGGATGGTGACACCGCCAAGGCCTCGGTCGACCTGGCCGGCCTGGTGGCGTTCGAGGACGACGGCCCGGTGATCGACGTGGTCAGCCAGCATGGGGAGACCCTGCGGGTGGACGAAACCGTGCGCGGCGCAGGCGATGAGGAGACTGCCTCGGCCTGGGCCACCGACAAGGGCACGGTGCTGGGCTATGACACGGCCACGGCCGCGGCGCTGTTTGTCACCAGCGACACCGGCAGCGACGGTGGCGCGACAGCCTATAGCCTGACTGCAGCCAACGGCGCGGCGCTGGCCAACGGCACAGCCTCCGGGCTGTTCGATGCGGTGAACAACCAACCGATCTACCTGTACGTGAATGGCCAGGGCGAGGTGGAAGGGCGCGTGGGCAGCGACGGCGCGGCTGACCCGGAAGGCGCGGTGTCCTTCGTGATCCGCGTGAGTGGCGGCACACTGGAAATGGCGCAATACCGTGCGGTCGAGCACAACGACAGCAGCGACCACGATGAGAGCAGCTCGCCGGAGCTGTTGGATAACGGGGTGGTGTTTGTCACTGCGACCCTCACCGACGGGGATGGTGACACCGCCAAGGCCTCGGTCGACCTGGCCGGCCTGGTGGCGTTCGAGGACGACGGCCCGGTGATCGACGTGGTCAGCCAGCATGGGGAGACCCTGCGGGTGGACGAAACCGTGCGCGGCGCAGGCGATGAGGAGACTGCCTCGGCCTGGGCCACCGACAAGGGCACGGTGCTGGGCTATGACACGGCCACGGCCGCGGCGCTGTTTGTCACCAGCGACACCGGCAGCGACGGTGGCGCGACAGCCTATAGCCTGACTGCAGCCAACGGCGCGGCGCTGGCCAACGGCACAGCCTCCGGGCTGTTCGATGCGGTGAACAACCAACCGATCTACCTGTACGTGAATGGCCAGGGCGAGGTGGAAGGGCGCGTGGGCAGCGACGGCGCGGCTGACCCGGAAGGCGCGGTGTCCTTCGTGATCCGCGTGAGTGGCGGCACACTGGAAATGGCGCAATACCGTGCGGTCGAGCACAACGACAGCAGCGACCACGATGAGAGCAGCTCGCCGGAGCTGTTGGATAACGGGGTGGTGTTTGTCACTGCGACCCTCACCGACGGGGATGGTGACACCGCCAAGGCCTCGGTCGACCTGGCCGGCCTGGTGGCGTTCGAGGACGACGGCCCGGTGATTGACGTGGTCAGCCAGCATGGGGAGACCCTGCGGGTGGACGAAACCGTGCGCGGCGCAGGCGATGAGGAGACCGCCTCGGCCTGGGCCACCGACAAGGGCACGGTGCTGGGCTATGACACGGCCACGGCCGCGGCGCTGTTTGTCACCAGCGACACCGGCAGCGACGGTGGCGCGACAGCCTACAGCCTGACTGCAGCCAACGGCGCGGCGCTGGCCAACGGCACAGCCTCCGGGCTGTTCGATGCGGTGAACAACCAACCGATCTACCTGTACGTGAATGGCCAGGGCGAGGTGGAAGGGCGCGTGGGCAGCGACGGCGCGGCTGACCCGGAAGGCGCGGTGTCCTTCGTGATCCGCGTGAGTGGCGGCACACTGGAAATGGCGCAATACCGTGCGGTCGAGCACAACGACAGCAGCGACCACGATGAGAGCAGCTCGCCGGAGCTGTTGGATAACGGGGTGGTGTTTGTCACTGCGACCCTCACCGACGGGGATGGTGACACCGCCAAGGCCTCGGTCGACCTGGCCGGCCTGGTGGCGTTCGAGGACGACGGCCCGGTGATCGACGTGGTCAGCCAGCATGGGGAGACCCTGCGGGTGGACGAAACCGTGCGCGGCGCAGGCGATGAGGAGACTGCCTCGGCCTGGGCCACCGACAAGGGCACGGTGCTGGGCTATGACACGGCCACGGCCGCGGCGCTGTTTGTCACCAGCGACACCGGCAGCGACGGTGGCGCGACAGCCTATAGCCTGACTGCAGCCAACGGCGCGGCGCTGGCCAACGGCACAGCCTCCGGGCTGTTCGATGCGGTGAACAACCAACCGATCTACCTGTACGTGAATGGCCAGGGCGAGGTGGAAGGGCGCGTGGGCAGCGACGGCGCGGCTGACCCGGAAGGCGCGGTGTCCTTCGTGATCCGCGTGAGTGGCGGCACACTGGAAATGGCGCAATACCGTGCGGTCGAGCACAACGACAGCAGCGACCACGATGAGAGCAGCTCGCCGGAGCTGTTGGATAACGGGGTGGTGTTTGTCACTGCGACCCTCACCGACGGGGATGGTGACACCGCCAAGGCCTCGGTCGACCTGGCCGGCCTGGTGGCGTTCGAGGACGACGGCCCGGTGATCGACGTGGTCAGCCAGCATGGGGAGACCCTGCGGGTGGACGAAACCGTGCGCGGCGCAGGCGATGAGGAGACTGCCTCGGCCTGGGCCACCGACAAGGGCACGGTGCTGGGCTATGACACGGCCACGGCCGCGGCGCTGTTTGTCACCAGCGACACCGGCAGCGACGGTGGCGCGACAGCCTACAGCCTGACTGCAGCCAACGGCGCGGCGCTGGCCAACGGCACAGCCTCCGGGCTGTTCGATGCGGTGAACAACCAACCGATCTACCTGTACGTGAATGGCCAGGGCGAGGTGGAAGGGCGCGTGGGCAGCGACGGCGCGGCTGACCCGGAAGGCGCGGTGTCCTTCGTGATCCGCGTGAGTGGCGGCACACTGGAAATGGCGCAATACCGTGCGGTCGAGCACAACGACAGCAGCGACCACGATGAGAGCAGCTCGCCGGAGCTGTTGGATAACGGGGTGGTGTTTGTCACTGCGACCCTCACCGACGGGGATGGTGACACCGCCAAGGCCTCGGTCGACCTGGCCGGCCTGGTGGCGTTCGAGGACGACGGCCCGGTGATCGACGTGGTCAGCCAGCATGGGGAGACCCTGCGGGTGGACGAAACCGTGCGCGGCGCAGGCGATGAGGAGACTGCCTCGGCCTGGGCCACCGACAAGGGCACGGTGCTGGGCTATGACACGGCCACGGCCGCGGCGCTGTTTGTCACCAGCGACACCGGCAGCGACGGTGGCGCGACAGCCTACAGCCTGACTGCAGCCAACGGCGCGGCGCTGGCCAACGGCACAGCCTCCGGGCTGTTCGATGCGGTGAACAACCAACCGATCTACCTGTACGTGAATGGCCAGGGCGAGGTGGAAGGGCGCGTGGGCAGCGACGGCGCGGCTGACCCGGAAGGCGCGGTGTCCTTCGTGATCCGCGTGAGTGGCGGCACACTGGAAATGGCGCAATACCGTGCGGTCGAGCACAACGACAGCAGCGACCACGATGAGAGCAGCTCGCCGGAGCTGTTGGATAACGGGGTGGTGTTTGTCACTGCGACCCTCACCGACGGGGATGGTGACACCGCCAAGGCCTCGGTCGACCTGGCCGGCCTGGTGGCGTTCGAGGACGACGGCCCGGTGATCGACGTGGTCAGCCAGCATGGGGAGACCCTGCGGGTGGACGAAACCGTGCGCGGCGCAGGCGATGAGGAGACTGCCTCGGCCTGGGCCACCGACAAGGGCACGGTGCTGGGCTATGACACGGCCACGGCCGCGGCGCTGTTTGTCACCAGCGACACCGGCAGCGACGGTGGCGCGACAGCCTACAGCCTGACTGCAGCCAACGGCGCGGCGCTGGCCAACGGCACAGCCTCCGGGCTGTTCGATGCGGTGAACAACCAACCGATCTACCTGTACGTGAATGGCCAGGGCGAGGTGGAAGGGCGCGTGGGCAGCGACGGCGCGGCTGACCCGGAAGGCGCGGTGTCCTTCGTGATCCGCGTGAGTGGCGGCACACTGGAAATGGCGCAATACCGTGCGGTCGAGCACAACGACAGCAGCGACCACGATGAGAGCAGCTCGCCGGAGCTGTTGGATAACGGGGTGGTGTTTGTCACTGCGACCCTCACCGACGGGGATGGTGACACCGCCAAGGCCTCGGTCGACCTGGCCGGCCTGGTGGCGTTCGAGGACGACGGCCCGGTGATTGACGTGGTCAGCCAGCATGGGGAGACCCTGCGGGTGGACGAAACCGTGCGCGGCGCAGGCGATGAGGAGACCGCCTCGGCCTGGGCCACCGACAAGGGCACGGTGCTGGGCTATGACACGGCCACGGCCGCGGCGCTGTTTGTCACCAGCGACACCGGCAGCGACGGTGGCGCGACAGCCTACAGCCTGACTGCAGCCAACGGCGCGGCGCTGGCCAACGGCACAGCCTCCGGGCTGTTCGATGCGGTGAACAACCAACCGATCTACCTGTACGTGAATGGCCAGGGCGAGGTGGAAGGGCGCGTGGGCAGCGACGGCGCGGCTGACCCGGAAGGCGCGGTGTCCTTCGTGATCCGCGTGAGTGGCGGCACACTGGAAATGGCGCAATACCGTGCGGTCGAGCACAACGACAGCAGCGACCACGATGAGAGCAGCTCGCCGGAGCTGTTGGATAACGGGGTGGTGTTTGTCACTGCGACCCTCACCGACGGGGATGGTGACACCGCCAAGGCCTCGGTCGACCTGGCCGGCCTGGTGGCGTTCGAGGACGACGGCCCGGTGATCGACGTGGTCAGCCAGCATGGGGAGACCCTGCGGGTGGACGAAACCGTGCGCGGCGCAGGCGATGAGGAGACTGCCTCGGCCTGGGCCACCGACAAGGGCACGGTGCTGGGCTATGACACGGCCACGGCCGCGGCGCTGTTTGTCACCAGCGACACCGGCAGCGACGGTGGCGCGACAGCCTACAGCCTGACTGCAGCCAACGGCGCGGCGCTGGCCAACGGCACAGCCTCCGGGCTGTTCGATGCGGTGAACAACCAACCGATCTACCTGTACGTGAATGGCCAGGGCGAGGTGGAAGGGCGCGTGGGCAGCGACGGCGCGGCTGACCCGGAAGGCGCGGTGTCCTTCGTGATCCGCGTGAGTGGCGGCACACTGGAAATGGCGCAATACCGTGCGGTCGAGCACAACGACAGCAGCGACCACGATGAGAGCAGCTCGCCGGAGCTGTTGGATAACGGGGTGGTGTTTGTCACTGCGACCCTCACCGACGGGGATGGTGACACCGCCAAGGCCTCGGTCGACCTGGCCGGCCTGGTGGCGTTCGAGGACGACGGCCCGGTGATCGACGTGGTCAGCCAGCATGGGGAGACCCTGCGGGTGGACGAAACCGTGCGCGGCGCAGGCGATGAGGAGACTGCCTCGGCCTGGGCCACCGACAAGGGCACGGTGCTGGGCTATGACACGGCCACGGCCGCGGCGCTGTTTGTCACCAGCGACACCGGCAGCGACGGTGGCGCGACAGCCTACAGCCTGACTGCAGCCAACGGCGCGGCGCTGGCCAACGGCACAGCCTCCGGGCTGTTCGATGCGGTGAACAACCAACCGATCTACCTGTACGTGAATGGCCAGGGCGAGGTGGAAGGGCGCGTGGGCAGCGACGGCGCGGCTGACCCGGAAGGCGCGGTGTCCTTCGTGATCCGCGTGAGTGGCGGCACACTGGAAATGGCGCAATACCGTGCGGTCGAGCACAACGACAGCAGCGACCACGATGAGAGCAGCTCGCCGGAGCTGTTGGATAACGGGGTGGTGTTTGTCACTGCGACCCTCACCGACGGGGATGGTGACACCGCCAAGGCCTCGGTCGACCTGGCCGGCCTGGTGGCGTTCGAGGACGACGGCCCGGTGATTGACGTGGTCAGCCAGCATGGGGAGACCCTGCGGGTGGACGAAACCGTGCGCGGCGCAGGCGATGAGGAGACCGCCTCGGCCTGGGCCACCGACAAGGGCACGGTGCTGGGCTATGACACGGCCACGGCCGCGGCGCTGTTTGTCACCAGCGACACCGGCAGCGACGGTGGCGCGACAGCCTACAGCCTGACTGCAGCCAACGGCGCGGCGCTGGCCAACGGCACAGCCTCCGGGCTGTTCGATGCGGTGAATAACCAACCGATCTACCTGTACGTGAATGGCCAGGGCGAGGTGGAAGGGCGCGTGGGCAGCGACGGCGCGGCTGACCCGGAAGGCGCGGTGTCCTTCGTGATCCGCGTGAGTGGCGGCACACTGGAAATGGCGCAATACCGTGCGGTCGAGCACAACGACAGCAGCGACCACGATGAGAGCAGCTCGCCGGAGCTGTTGGATAACGGGGTGGTGTTTGTCACTGCGACCCTCACCGACGGGGATGGTGACACCGCCAAGGCCTCGGTCGACCTGGCCGGCCTGGTGGCGTTCGAGGACGACGGCCCGAGCGTGGTGATCACTGAAAACGGTGGCGCCAGCATGCAGCTAGATGAAACAGCGAGCAATAGCACCACTCCGCTGATCATCACGACTGGCTTTATTAAGGGCGATGATCCAGATGTGTCGGGTTTAGGTACGATAAGCACGAGTACCAGCGGCTCTGCTATCGTCAACATTGGCAGTGAACTCTATGGAGTCGATGGAGCTGCTCTCTCTGGAGCCAAGGTATATAACTTGGTGGTGACTAATACCAACTCAGGATTGAAGGTGACGGATGGATCGACCATCAGCCTCCAATCATTGGGGAATGGCACTGTCATTGGTGTTGTCTCTGGTGGTGCATTTAATGGTCAGGTGGCATTTGCCATCACCATTGGTAGTACAGGCGTCGTTTCTGTTGAGCAGTATCTGTCATTGCAGAATCCAACATCTCCTAATGACTACAATGAGACGGTTTCTCTGCTTGGTAATTCGCTGGGGGCGACTGTCACTATTACTGATGGTGATGGTGATAAGGCCACCAGCAATACCGTCGATATATCCAACAAGATTGTGTTCCATGATGATGGGCCCTCACTGACCAGCATAGAGAGCATCGTCATCAGCAATCAGGCGGGTGAAACCAACGGTAACATTGCTGGGCTCAACTTCGGAGCCGATGGTCCGAAAAGCTTCGCCATCACCAGTTGGCCGGATATTGATGGGGTTACCCATATCTGGAATCCCGATACTCAAACTTTGACCGCCACTTTTAATGGGGCCAATGGTCAATACGACAGCAATGATACCGTTTTCTATACCCTCAAACTCAATGGAGACGGTACCTATACCTTCAATTTGGTGACACCAGGGGAGGTGCAATACATCCCGTTGGACTTTGGTCAGGTTTCGGCCGGTGGCCCTCAAGAAACGGTCACGCTCACTCCCTTGGGGAACTCGGTAACATTCGACGGACTGTTGTTTGACCCTGTGACGCAAGCTGCTATCAACCTGCCTCTTAGCAGCGATGATGACATCAACCCGAACAGTATCGGATTCGGGATCAAGAATGGTAACTTGGAGGATAATGAGGGTTTCTCTGCTACGGTCGTCTCCCCGGTCGATGGCATGCAATTTACCGTGGTCAGTACTGCCGGGAATATTGATACCACTACCGTATATTGGGAGACCAAGGACGAGAACGGCAATGTGGTCGATTCAGGCAACATAGTGTTGACCGGCCTTAAGAGCGTGAATCCGGAACAGACCATCACCATCCTGTCTGATACTGAGTTCAGCAGTATTGAGGTGCGTTTCGATCACCAAGACTCAAACGATGCGGTTCGTATCCAGAATGTCAGCATCATCGACAAGGTGTTGCCGCCGGATCTGGATCTTTCGTACACCGCGACAGCTACAGATGGTGATAACGATACCGTTTCAGCTAATTTTACAGTCAGTGTCAATAGCGCCCCGACAGCCATTGCAGACAGTGCTTATGTAGCTGAAGGGCAAAGTGGTGAGACTAACCTACTACTCGTTGTGGATGTCTCTGGCAGCATGGCGGATTCTGTTTCCTACAACGGAAGCACCATGAGCAGACTCGATGCAACCAAACTCGCCCTCATAGATCTGCTGCATAGCTACGACAGCGCAAGCTCAGATGCTCGGGTGCGTCTTGTGCAGTTCAGTGGTGATAATGATGGCACTGATACGGGTGATGCAACGGCAGTAGGATCGGGATGGATGACCATAGCTCAAGCCATCACAGCGGTGACTGGGTTGACGTATGGCGATCTCCAGGGGATGGGGGATCTTACTAACTATGATGCGGCTCTTGCCATGGCACAGAGTGCCTTCGGGACCACTGGCAAGTTGGCGGGGGCGCAGAATGTGGCTTACTTCCTCTCCGATGGAGAACCCAACATAGGTAGCGGCGGTGCGGGGATAAGCAGTGGCGAGGAGTCCAGCTGGAAGGCCTTCCTCAATAATAACGACATGGTCTCATATGCCATCGGTGTTGGTAGTGGCGTCACCGGGGCCAACCTCAATCCGGTTGCCTGGAATGGCAAAGACGGCACAGAGATGGGAGGTCTGGTGGTCACTAACGAAAGTGATCTTTCCAACGTACTGCAGACCACGGTGATAGTGCCGACTATCTCTGGCAATGTCCTTAATAATGATGTGTCGGGTAGTGATGGCTGGCATGCACCTGCACTGGTTTCGGTGCACTACAACGGGGTTGATTATACCTTCACTCCGGGAGTGACATCTCACACCATCAACCTGGGCGCTGGGGTTGGTGCGGTGACGATACACAACAACGGCTCGTACCAGTTCACCCCCGTGTTTGCCAACGTCAATGCTCCTGTACTGGCCGACTTGACCTACACGGTAGCGGATGGCGATGGGGACATTGCTACCGCTACCCTCAAGCTGGGGCTGGGGGATCGCAGCGAGGTGTTTGCCTATGACAACGCAGATCAAGCCTTGGTGTATCAGGTCAGTCAAAGTATCAGTACGCCGACGGTGTTGGCCAACTTTGCCAGTAACAGCGCCAGTTCACCGTCCAGCGCCACTTGGGTGTTTGACAACTCGGATGATGGTGACAACGTGGTGAGTGCGGGTATTGCCAATGCTTCACAATGGGAGCTGACAGGTAACGCTTCGGTAACCGGTGGGTATCTGCAACTGACAGACGTAAACGGAGGTGGCTCGACTGTGGTGTTGACCCCAGAGTTCAGCATCGCGGCGGGTACAACTGCCACTCTGTCATTTGGTGTGGATGTGCGTAGTGGTTTTAACACAGGGGATAGCTTTACCTGGCAAGTAATTAACTCGTCTGGGCAAGTGGTGCAGTCCGGCACCCAAAACAGTGATGCAACAGTATCAGTGCCGACCTTGAACCCAGGGACCTACCGTATCCGCTATACGTTGACAGACAGCACCACCAACAACACTTCTGAGGTACGTCTGGACAATATCCAGTTGCTCACCCTATCGAGCGTACTGGTGACCGAAGCCGTCGCGGCAAGTGGTAACCTGTTGACCGATGCCAATACTGACTTGACCAGTAGCGATGCCTGGGGCTCTGTGGATGACAAGGGGGATGAGGGAGCAGCACTGCAGGTGTGGAATGGCAGTGCCTATATCACAGTCGTTGATGGCACTACAATTGCTGGCTTGTATGGTGATCTCGTGCTCAATCAGAACGGGTCATACACCTACACTCCTGACAAGATAATAGGCAACGTAGGGCAAGAGGAGAGCTTTAGCTATCGTCTGGTACAGGCAGATGGAGATAGTGATGAAGCTAATCTGGTCATCGGGATTGGCAGCAGTGCAGCACCGGATCCCAGTGTACTGGCAGGTGCTACTGCGGGGAATGACATTCTCACCGGTAGCAATCAGGATGACTTTATCTTAGGTCTGGGTGGTGATGACATCCTCAATGGTGGTGGTGGCAATGATCGTATTGAGGGGGGAGATGGTAACGATACCCTTGATGGCGGCAGCAGTAATGACATCTTGTTGGGGGGCAAGGGAGACGACATCCTGATCGGTGGTGATGGCAACGATCAGCTGATCGGTGGTCTGGGTAGCGACACCATGATGGGTGGCGCGGGCGGTGATACCTTTAAATGGATGGTGGGTGATGCCGATAATAATATCGACAACATTACCGACTTTACACTGGGCAGCCCTGCCAGCGGTGGCGACGTGCTGGATCTGTCTGATCTACTGGTTGGCGTTCCCAGTGGTGGCAGCAACGAGGATTTGGCCACAGTGCTGGACAATTACCTGCAGTTTGATACTACGGCCAACAAGCTGACCATAGATACCAATGGACTTCCGAGTGGGGGTTCCCAGCTGACGGTGCAGTTCCAGGGTAGTCTCGATCTGGATCACAATGGCGGTTTGACGACGAACCACGACATCATCAAGCAGCTGCTGGATGATGGCAACCTCAAGGTGGATCCGTAATCGAGTAATGGGGCCGGGCTATGCCTGGCCCCTGTTTTTTGACTGAGGGGGCGGCTAAGATAGCGGCAGTACAGGAGAGGGTCACCATGCAGTCATTCAATTGGGTCGATATCGATGGCATTCGCTATAGCTGGGATGGGCAGGGCAGCATTACCTGCACCGGCCAGTTTGGCTATCAGGCCACGATGGCAGGTGATCGGATCGATGCACTGGATCTTGAAAGCCAAGATGGCGAAGTGGCGGGTTCCCTCAATGTGGACTTCGCAGCCGCCACCATTGCTTTCACGCCGGCAGTAGATGCAGAGCCACCTCATATGGTGGTGCTGGTCGGGCATGATCAAGGGGAGCAGGAGTATTCGCTGCAGAGTCTGAGTGATACCTGCCTGCAGGATCTGCTCATGCACTCCGACAGCATCGACTGTGTTCCACTCATAACGTCCACACCGGCAGACCCGGTGATCCCGCCGCAAGGACACGTTCTGTCGTGGGATTCCTTCCATTTCGATGATGACGTCGTGCTCGGTTCCCGCAGCGTCACGCCGATGGCGCCCAGCCATCAAGAGCTGATGGGCAACGAGATCAGCATCAACATCGACATGACCAATCAGGTGCTGGATCAGATACCGCCATTGCACGATATATGAATCCCATTCGGCCACGGGCATAATGACCTCACTCTAATTGACTGAGGTTTTTTTCTATGTGGCGTCCCCTTCTTACCCTTTCCGCTCTGGTCGTCAGTGCCCCGTTATTCGCGCTTGAAGTACCACAAGCCCCGCATCTGGTGGTGAGTGGTTATGCCGAGCAGAAGGCCGAACCCGATATGTTGACCCTCAATGTGTCTGTGACCGCGCTGGAAAAGCAGGGCATCAAGGCCAAGCAGCAGGTGGATGGCAAGGTCGCGGCCTTCTTTGGTCAACTGGAAGGGTTGGGCATAAAGCGCAGTGACGTGGAGGCGGGCAACCTGGTGATCTCCCCCGAGTATCAGTATCCGCAGAACAAGAAGCCGGAACTGGTGGGTTACCGTGCCCAGCGTCAACTCGCGGTCAAACTCTACCAGCTCGACAAGCTGAGCGAGCTGATGGATACCGCCCTCAAGGCGGGTCTGGAGTCTGTGTCCCAGATAGAGTACGGCCTCAAGTCGCCGCAGACTATCAAGGAGCAGGCGCGTGTCGGTGCGGTAGAAGATGCCAAGACCAAGGCGGAATCCCTGGCCAAGGCGTTTGGCATGAAGCTTGGCAAGGTTTACAGCGTCGAGTACCGCAACAACACCCCCATGCCCATCTATAGTCGTGCACTCAAGGTGGCTGCCATGGCTGCGCCTGCCGCCGACATGATGGAAAACAGCTATCAACAGCAGCAGATCAGCATCACGGACAACGTGGAAGCAGTCTTCCTGCTGGAATAAGGCGTTGGCCATCCGGCCTTGTCGATCTATCCCAGGCCCGAGGCTCATCCCCTCGGGCTTGTTGTTTCTATCTGGCAAGCGGAACTGAGTGCGCAGGCGAGAGCGCGGCAACCGGATGATGATGTGGCTGGCCGGATCCGGATCTATATGATGCCAGGATGGGGGGCACGGATGCCTAGCCCGACGCTTTGGTGCCCGCGAGTTGTAGATGACGGATAGAAAGATGCCGGTCGGTGACCGGCATCTGATGGCGTAACGAGGTGGCGCGGATCAACCCAGGTTGGCGGCAACCCGTGCACGACACTTCTGTTTGAGCTGATAGCCGATGGCCAGCACGACGATCCAGACCGGGATGAGCAGCACCGAGATCTGGATGCCCGGAGTCAGGTACATGATGACCAGGATACCGGCCATGAAGGCGAGGCAGAGGTAGTTACCGAACGGGTACCAGAATGCCTTGAACTTGGGCTCAACCCCTTCGGCCTGTTTGCTCTTGCGAAACTTCAGGTGCGCGAGGCTTATCATGGCCCAGTTGATGACCAGGGCCGAGACCACCAGCGCCATCAGCAGCTCGAACGCCTTGCCCGGCATCAGGTAGTTGATCAGCACGCACAAGAGGGTTGCCGCGGCGGAGACTGAGATGGCCACCACGGGCACACCGCTCTTGTTGGTCTTGAGCAGGCTGCGCGGGCCGTTGCCCTGCTTGGCCAGACCGAACAGCATGCGGCTGTTGCAGTAGACGCAGCTGTTGTAGACCGACAAGGCGGCGGTCAGCACCACCATGTTGAGCACGGTGGCCACCAGGTTGCTGTCCAGCGCGTGGAATATCATCACGAAGGGACTGCCGCCTTCCACCACCTTGCCCCAAGGGTAGAGGGACATCAGCACGGCCAGGGCGCCAATGTAGAAAATGAGGATGCGGTAGATCACTTGATTGGTGGCCTTGGGAATGCTCTTCTCGGGGTCATCCGCCTCTGCGGCCGTGATCCCCACCAGCTCAAGACCGCCGAACGAGAACATGATCACCGCCATCGCCATCACCAGACCGCTGATGCCGTTGGGGAAGAAGCCGCCCTGGTCCCACAGGTTGGTGATGCTGGCATCCGGTCCGCCGTTGCCGCTGGCGAGCAGGTAGCCGCCAAAACCAATCATGCCGACGATGGCGACCACCTTGATGATGGCAAACCAGAACTCCATCTCGCCGAACGCCTTGACGTTGGAGAGGTTGATGGCGTTGATCAGCACGAAGAAGACGGCAGCCGACATCCAGGTCGGGATCTCGGGCCACCAGTACTGGACATAGATGCCGACCGCCGTCAGCTCGGCCATGCTCACCAGCACGTAGAGTACCCAGTAGTTCCAGCCGGAGGCGAAACCGGCGAAGTCACCCCAGTATTTGTAGGCAAAGTGGCTGAAGGAGCCCGCTACCGGCTCTTCCACCACCATCTCGCCCAGCTGGCGCATGATGAGGAAGGCGATAAAGCCGCCGATGGCATAGCCGAGCAGCACTGAGGGGCCCGCCATCTTGATGGTCTGGGCAATACCGAGAAACAGGCCGGTACCTATGGCACCGCCCAATGCGATGAGCTGGATATGGCGGTTTTTCAGGCCGCGCTTCAGCTCCTCGCCGTCTTGTTGAAGATCCATTCTTCCTTCCTTACGTCTCTGATGTCACTCGTCTGTCATTTCGCCCGTCGAGTCACTCCATGTGACCTTGCACGGCAAAGCGTGCTTGAAACGTGACGAAATCCGTATTTATTTCGTTACGGCAGGCCGCTTGTTGTTTTTTGTGGCGGCTACCAACGGAAGCAGAATAGTGATAATCGGTCGTCCACGCACCTGTTTTCCTCATCATTCGCCGGTTTTTTCGGCACAAGACAGGTTTTTTATGATTCGAACGCGCTGGCGGGGAGTGATTGCTCGCAATGTGCGCAATCGAACGCTGTCGGGTTGACTCTTTGGTGAATTCCTGTTTTATGAAGCCTCCTCCGTAAAAAGGATGTGATTCATGCAACGTATTATTGGCAGCCTGCTGGCCGTCGTGCTCTGGTTGACTGTCTGGATCTCTCCCTTGTTGCTGACCATGGCGGCGGGATGCATGCTGGTCTGGGCAGTGCAGGGTGATGACTATCTGGTGATGCACTTTCGAACCGTGCTGCTGATCGCCGGCGCCGTCGGTCTGCTGCCATCGCTCTGGTTGACCGAACGGGTACGCCGGCGTCACGGCGTGCTCAACTTCTATGCCATGCTGATGAACAACAAGGAGTTGAACAGCACAACCCCCCGTTCCCGCCAATCATAAAAAACCGAGCCAGATGCGGCCGCATCTGGCTCGGTTTTCATGTCTGCCTGTCACTCTTGCTGCCTGTTACCCAGGGACCATGCCGGGCTCAGCTCCGGACCTCAGCCCGGTTCATAGAGCTGACGGCGCATGCCGGTTGCCTCCAGAATTTTTGCGCTTATCTCCTCCACCGAATGAGAGCTGGTATCGAGGAAGCGGATCGCCTCCTGGCGAAACAGCCGCTCCACGCTCGCCAGCTCCTGCTCGCACTGCTCCAGCGATGAATAGCGGCTGTTGGCGCGGCGCTGGTTGCGGATCTCGTGCAATCGCTGCGGCGCTATGGTGAGGCCGAACAGCTTGTGGCGGTTGGCCTTGAGGGCGCTCGGCAAGTCCAGCGTGCCCATGTCCTGCTCGATGAAGGGGTAGTTGGCGGCCCGGATGCCAAATTGCAGCGCCAGATAGAGGCTGGTCGGAGTCTTGCCGCAGCGGGAGACCCCGATGAGGATGATGTCCGCCTCCTCATACTCCTTGGTGGTGATGCCGTCGTCGTTGGCCAGCGCGAAGTTCACCGCCTCGATGCGATCGTCATAGAGCTTGCGATTCTCCATGCCGTGAGTGCGATGCAGTCTGGGTTCGGCCTTGACCCCCAGTTCCTGTTCCAGCGGGCTGACGAAGGTGTTGAGAAAGTCGTGGCTGCTGGCCTGGGCCTTGAGCACCTCTTCCCGTACCAGGGGGTCGACTATGGTGTGAAACAGTATGGGGCGTATCCCGGTCTGACGGAATTGCTCGTCGATGCGCGCCCGCACCTGCCTGGCTTTTTCCTGGGTCTCCACGAAGGGGATGGTGACTTGCTCAAACACCAGCGGAAACTGGCTCAAGACGGCGTGGCCGAACACCTCGGCCGTGATGGCGGTGCCGTCGGATACATAGAATACGGTGTGCACGATGCGCTCCTGTGGTACGGGTTGGCGAGGTTGCGAGCAGTCAGTATCTCTCGAAACCATACCGATTTTGTCAACCGATCTGCTGTGCCCAAGTTGTGAAGTGGCTTGCAAACCTGAGTCGTTACCTTTTTGTGTTGGCATTGTAGAATGTCTGTGTCATTCGGCCATCCCCAAATCTTGCTCGGGGATTTTTTTGACAACAAGTAGAAAACGTTTTCATGGTCGTTGGCAACAGTAGAAACGGACAATAACGCATATAACTCACGCACCTAATTTGGCGCAGAAGGTGCCACGGCACCCGAGCCCACCAACCTGGAGACATGCAAGTGCAACAGTACGTACTCTGGTACGAACAACTCGGAATGCAAGATGTAGAACGAGTTGGCGGCAAGAACGCATCCCTTGGCGAGATGATCAGCAACCTCTCTGGTGCCGGTGTATCCGTGCCGGGCGGCTTTGCGACCACGGCCTTTGCGTTTAATGAGTTTCTGGAGTTAAGCGGCCTCAACGGCAAGATCCATGATCTGCTCGATACCCTGGATGTGGACGACATAGCCGCCCTCAACCGGGCCGGTCAGCAGATCCGTGACTGGGTGATCGACGCCCCGTTTCAGCCTGCACTGGAGCAGGCGATCTGCGCCGCCTACGACAAGCTGAGTGCGGGTCTGGATGCCTCTTTCGCGGTGCGCTCCTCCGCCACCGCCGAGGATATGCCGGACGCTTCCTTTGCCGGTCAGCAGGAGACCTTCCTCAACGTACGCGGCATAGACGCCGTCATGATTGCCGTCAAGCATGTGTTTGCTTCACTGTTCAACGATCGCGCCATCTCCTACCGGGTGCATCAGGGGTATGACCACAAGGGCGTGGCGCTCTCGGCCGGGGTGCAGCGCATGGTGCGCTCGGATCTGGCCGCCTCCGGTGTCATGTTCACCCTGGATACCGAGTCGGGTTTCAACGACGTTGTCTTCATCACGGGTGCCCAGGGCCTGGGCGAGATGGTGGTGCAGGGGGCCGTCAACCCGGACGAGTTTTATGTGCACAAGCCCACCCTCAGGGGCGGGCGTCCTGCCGTGGTGCGCAAGACGCTCGGCTCGAAACTGATCAAGATGACCTACTCGGACGATGCCGGTCACGGCCGCCAAGTGAAGATAGTCGACACGACCGAGACCGAGCGCAGCCGCTTCTGCATCACGGATGAGGAGGTGATGGCGCTGGCGAAACAGGCGCTCATCATAGAGCAGCACTACGGTCGCCCCATGGATATCGAGTGGGCCAAGGATGGACAGGATGGTCAGCTCTACATAGTGCAGGCCCGTCCCGAGACGGTGCGCAGCCGCCAGGAGGCCAACACGCTCGAACGTTTTGCCCTCAAACAGGCGGGCAAGGTGCTGATCGAGGGGCGTGCCATCGGCCACAAGATTGGCGCGGGCCCGGCGCGGGTCATCTCCTCCATCAGCCAGATGGACGAAGTACAGCCCGGCGATGTGCTGGTCACCGACATGACGGATCCGGACTGGGAGCCCATCATGAAGCGGGCCTCCGCCATCGTCACCAACCGTGGCGGGCGCACCTGTCACGCCGCCATCATAGCCCGCGAGCTGGGTATTCCGGCCGTGGTGGGTTGCGGCAACGCCACCGATCATATTGCCCCGGGTCAGCTCATTACCGTCTCCTGCGCGGAAGGGGATACCGGCTTCATCTATGACGGCGAACTCGATTTCGACGTGGCGGTCACCGAGGTGGGCAACATGCCGCGCCTGCCCATCAAGATCATGATGAACGTCGGCAATCCGGACCGGGCGTTCGACTTCGCCCAGTTGCCCAATGCCGGTGTCGGTCTGGCGCGGCTCGAATTCATCATCAACCGCATGATTGGCGTGCACCCCAAGGCCCTGCTGGAGTTCGACCAGCAGAGCCCTGAACTGCAGGCCACCATCCGCAAGATGATCGCGGGTTACGACAGCCCCCGTGAGTTCTATGTGGCCAAGCTGACCGAAGGGATCGCCACCCTGGGCGCCGCCTTCTGGCCGGAGCGGGTCATAGTGCGGATGTCGGACTTCAAGTCCAACGAGTACGCCAACCTGGTGGGTGGCCGTGGCTACGAGCCTCACGAAGAGAACCCCATGATCGGGTTCCGTGGCGCATCCCGCTACATAGCCGACAGCTTCCGTCCCTGCTTTGCCCTCGAATGCGAGGCCATCAAGCGGGTGCGTGACGTCATGGGGTTGACCAACGTCGAGGTGATGATCCCCTTCGTGCGCACCGTGGGCGAAGTGGAGCAGGTGATCGACATCCTGGCCGAGAACGGGCTGCGCCGTGGCGAGCGGGGGCTCAAGGTGATCATGATGTGCGAGATCCCCTCCAACGCCCTGCTGGCGGATCAATTCCTGCAGCACGTGGATGGCTTCTCCATCGGCTCCAATGACATGACCCAGCTCGCACTCGGACTGGACCGGGACTCGGGCCTCATAGCCCACCTGTTCGACGAGCGCAACGAGGCGGTCAAGGCGCTGCTGTCGATGGCTATCCAGGCCGCGCGCAAGGCGGGCAAGTATGTCGGCATCTGTGGCCAGGGGCCATCCGATCACCCGGACTTCGCCGCCTGGCTGGTCGAGCAGGGCATAGACTCTGTGTCCCTCAACCCGGATACCGTGGTCGATACCTGGCTCTATCTGGCCGAGCAGCACAAGGCTGGCTGATCCTCGTCGGCTTCTGCCTGCGAATAATAAAAATGGCGCCCCCTGAGGGCGCCATTTTTATCGCGCAATAAACCCGATGGCGTTATTTGTCCGGGATATTTTTATTCCTGCTCAAAATAGGCGCGCCAGATCTTGGTTTTACACTCCGTTACATCTGTTCACTTCATCACCACCCCATAATAAGCCTGCCATGTCATGACGAAGTGGGCGGATCACTATATTCACGTCATGTCGAGCAAGGCGGGATAAACAGGTTCCGCTCGCGTTCTATTTATCAATAAATATGTTGTTTATTATTAATATGGCCAGGGTAGGCAGATGTCACAGAGCGTATCAAATCAAGTGATCAGAAGAATGCTGACGGCCTGTCAGCAGCAAGGGGGAGATACGGATGCCATCCTGATGGCTGCCGGTCTGACGCCATTCGATATTCACCGTGAGCATGGCCGGATCCTGGCCCATAGCCATTACCGCATGCTGAGCCTGATGCAGCGGCATCTGAGCGGCTTTCACGAGGGCATACTGTCTTACGATATCGCCGAGCTCTACCAGCACTATCCGGCGCTCATCAGCCTCTGCCTGAACCAGCCATCCCCTCGCGCCGCCATCGAAGCCCTGCTGGCCTATCGCACCGTCATCGGCAACTGTGACGATTTTGTGGTGCGAAGAGGGGCGCTGTTTAGCCAATATGAGTATATCAATCAAGGGCCTGCCGCCCTGGGCGCGAGTCAGGCCATCCCCAATTTCGTCATTCTCTACCGGATCCTGCGGGTCTATGCACCCGGCCTTGGCGTCTCAGTGGGGTTCGTCGGCAAGCCGCCGGCCCATCACCGCCAGCTGGATCACTTCTTTGGTACCCACTGCCGCTGGGATCAGCCGGGCAACACCCTGACCATAGACAATACCCTGCTGGATAGCTGCGCCGATAGCTACAACGGGCCGCTTTGCCGCCTGCAGACAAGCCAGCTCGCGCATATTTGCAGCGATATCGATGAGCGGGTGCCTTTTGCCAATCTGGTGGCGGACATGATCCGCCATAAAATCCGCGGTGGTGTCATGGAGAGCGATGACCATTTACTCAAGGATGTCTGTTCGGCCATGAATATCAGCCGCTGGACCCTGAACCGAAAATTGCAGGGGGAGGGCAGCAGCTTCTCCGCCATCTTGAAACGGGTCAAGATGATGGAGGCCTGCCGTTTATTGGGAGAGGGAGAGCAACCGCTGCAAAATATCAGCGATCTGGTGGGTTTTTCCTCCCAGAGTGCCTTCAATCGTTTCTTCAAGGCCAATACCAATATGACCCCGCTGGCCTATCGCAATACCCGCCAATAATAACGGGACCCGGCCTGCGCCTGATCCCGTCAAGGGGGAAGGCAACAAAGGGGGGGCGCACCCTGGTGCGCCCCCCATCACCTTCATTTCTTACCTGGGCTCGCTTATTTTGTCACAGTGGTGACTGTGGCTGCATCCACGCCGCTGGGCAGGGCCAGGGCGCCCGGGGTCGTGCTGCTCACCACTATCTCCTTGCTCACGGTGAAGGTGACCGGCGTGGTGGCGGAGACATCGGAAGAGGGGCTGATGTAGGCGCTGTAGCTGCCCGGCTCCACTATCCACTGGTTGCTGGCCTCATCGAAGCTGGCGAGTATGCTGGCCGGAATGGTGAAGCTCAGCAGCTCGCTGGCGCCCGGTGCCAGCTGTTTGGTCTTGGCAAAGGCCTTGAGCTCTATGGTCGGTTTTTGCAGTTTGACCTCGGGAGCGGTGACATAGACCTGGGCCGCCTCCTTGCCCGCCACGGCGCCCGTGTTGGTGATGGTTGCCGTCAGCACCAGGCTGCCGGCCGCACCCTCGGCCAGGGTATTGTTGGCGATGGCGGGGCTTGTGTAGCCGAAGCTGGTGTAGGAGAGGCCAAAGCCAAACGGGTAGGAAACCGCCTTGTCGAAGGTGCTGTAGTAGCGGTAGCCCACGTAGATCCCCTCGTTGTAGTAGAGATCGTCCGGCTCGCCGTCACCGTCGGTATCCTCACCCGGGAAGGTGCCGGCGGAGGGCACGCTGGCGTAGCTGAGCGGGAAGCTCTGGGCCAGCTTGCCACTGGGGTTGACCGCCCCCGACAGCACGTCCGCGACCGCATGGCCGGTTTCCTGCCCCGCCATGTAGGCCAGCAGTATGGCATCCACCTTGTGGCTCCACTGGGCTGTGTCGATGACGCCGTTGACGTTGAGCACCATCACCACCTTCTTGCCCTGGGCGTGGAAGGCGCTGCTTACCGCATCTATGAGGGCGATTTCATCGTCGCCGAGCAGGTAGTCGCCCTTGCTGTCGGTGCGATCCGCCCCCTCACCGGCCTGACGACCCAGGCTGATGACGGCAACCTCCTGCTCGCTGGCGGCCGTGGTGATCAGGCTGGCGAGCGCCGGGCTGACGGCGGCCTCGTCGCAGGTGTAGTAGCCCTTGGCGCCGAATTGCCCCTCGTGATAGACCTTGTTGGCCTCATAAAAATCGCCGTAGTAAGCCTGCAGCGCCCCGTTGACCGGGAAACGGCTGGCCAGCCCCTGGGCTATGGTGGTGGTGCTGGCGGCGTTCACGTCCCCGCTGCCGGTCCCCCCCTTGTAGGTGTTGATCTGGTTGATGCCAAAGCTGGCCACCTTGCTGGTCGCGGCTATGGGCAGGGCGCTGGCATCGTTGCGCAGCAGCACCATGCTCTCGGCCCCGGCCTGGCGAGCCAGTTTGGCGTGGGCGGCCAGATCCGGGCTGTTGCTGACGGCCAGCTGGTTGTAGGAGGGGCTCTTCATCGCCTGGGTCAGGATATGAATGGCGGCCTCGGTCACCTTGGCCTCGTCGAGATCGCCCTGCTCGATGGATTGCTGCAACTGCTCCTTGACGTTGCCAGGTTCGATCAAATCCTGCCCCGCCAGCACCTGCTTGTAGGCGTTGTTGGCCACATCGCCGGCAAACCAGTCGGACATCACCAGGCCGTCGAATTGCCACTCACCGCGCAGCACATCGGTCACGGCGTCCTTGCGCTCGTTGACATAGGTGCCGTTGACCTTGTTGTAGGAGGTCATCACGGCCCAGGGCTGGGCCTCGTCCACTGCGATCTGGAAGCCGCGCAGGTAAATTTCACGGAAGGTTCTCGGCTCACCTATGTCGTTGATCTGGTTGCGGTTGGTCTCTGAGTTGTTGCCAAAGTAGTGCTTGATGGTGGTGCCCACCCCGTTGCTCTCCACCCCGTTGACCATGGCGGCGCCTATCTTGCCGGTGAGCAGCGGGTCTTCCGAGTAGTACTCGAAGTTGCGGCCATTGAGCGGGTTGCGCTGGATGTTCATGCCGGGGGCCAGCAGGATGTCGACCCCGTACTGGCGCACTTCGTCCCCCATGGCTTCCCCGACGGACTTGACCAGGTTGACGTCCCAGCTGGAGGCGAGCAGGGAGCCGATGGGCCAGGCGGTGGCGTAATAGGTGGCGCTGTCGCCGTCGCGGTTGGCGCTGATCCGCAGGCCCGCCGGGCCATCGGCCAGTTTCAGGGCCGGAATGTCGATGCCGTCGGCACTGCGTGCCACCCCGTTGATGTAGCCCGCTACCCCGGCGACATCCTGCTTGACGTTGATGGCGCCGTTGGCGCTGCCATAACCTGGGCCGGAGAGAAGGCTCAGCTTCTCGTCCAGGGTGAGCTTGGCCACCATGGCTTCGGCCTGGTCGCGGTAATAGGCGTCGTCTTTTACCAGGGGATCCGAGTCGTTCTGGTTGCAGCCAACCAGCAGCCCGGCCAGGGCCAGGCTGACACAGAGTGAAACCGCTTTCATTTTTGTCGTGATAGGCATGAAGACTTCCTCGTAACTGTCTGAATAAAAAGGCAAGTGCGATATCGACACCGACAAGTGATCGGGCCGGGCGGCCGCTCTGATGGCGGGTTCCCATGGATATCGATGACGGCTCAGGATGGGCCAGGGTGCATGTGCAAGGGGGCAACCATGGCCGGAGCCGCAGGCAGGTTAGCAAGTCGGGCTGGCTGCGCCTTGCCTTGGCGGGGCGAGAAATGTGCAGTTGGGAGCAAGGGTGCCAAGTTGTGACAGGGGTCGCATCACAGGCTGCGCGGCAGGGAGGGGAAAGGGGAGACTGGATGACCCACCATTGCGGATGGCGGCAACAGGGCGGTCAGGCTTGGGGTGCGATTCGCCCTGAGGTGCGGGGCGCAGACGATCGGGCAGAAGAGAGGGGGCCAGCGGCCCCCTCGGCGTGTGCAAGATACCTCGCGCTTGTCAGCGCAAGGGCTTGCTCACTTTGGCTGTTTCAGTGCACCGGCCAGTTCTATCTGCACCCTGACCCCTTGCTGCTTGAGCTGGGTAGCGATGGCGTTCAGATCCGTGCCTGGCTTGGCCTGCAGCAGGGCGATGCCGCCGCTGCTCTGCTTGAACTGCAGGCCGTGGCGGCCCGCCAGCGCCTTGGCCTGATTGTCATCGGCCTCCACCAGCAGGGTGCCGCTGACGGTCAGCTCGGGGCTGGCGACCCCTTGCAGCAGGACGTCGCCGCTGCGCAGGGTCTGTTGTGGCACCTTGCCATCCAGGCTGCGGGCGACCCGTTTCTTGCTGCCGTTATCCGGCGTCAGGTAGGTCTTGCCATTCACCTCTACGGTGTTGTACTGCTTGCCATCGATCACCACCGATTCGTCGGCCGTTGCGTGCACGCAGACCGAGGCCAGCAGGCTTGCCAGGGCAAGGCTGAGTAAGCTGTGTTTCATGTTATGACTCCTCTGTGATCAGGAACGGGCTGCGTCGTGACCGAGAACCCGCAGGGACCAGTCGAGCAGTTGACCCGGCTGGCTGTTGTTGCGCTCGGTCAGGGTGCTGCGGGTGTTGGTTCTGCGATCGAGCAGCGAGACCTGGCGGCTGCCATTGGCCACGTCGGTCACCTCCAGGCGCCACTCGCCCTGGGCCGGTTCGCCGTAGAACTTGTGGGAGAGCATGCGCATGTCACGCAGCCCCTTGGTGCGCACATAGCCCAGCTGCTGCCGGTCGAGGGATTGTCCCACCAGGCTGTTGTTGGGGTTGAGCAGCACGCTGCGGGTGCCGGATGGCGAGACCAGTTCGATCAGCAGATCGGGCAGCCGCTGGTGATCCAGGCTCACCATCACCTGCACGGCCTCGACCGTCAATGGCTGATCGACCTGCGTGCTGGAGCGGGTCGGGCTGCTGCCCACGTCCGGGATGGCACCGACGGCGCGATCCCGGACCGTCACTTTCTGCCAGGGCAACTGCACCAGTGGCGGCAGCGGATCATGGCTGGCGGCGTGGGCCAGGGTCTTGTTCACATCCACCAGGCCAAAACCATAGGTCGGGCTGTACCAGAGGCCGGCCGCGTTGCGCTCCCACCCCTCCAGACCCGTCACCTGGCGGCGCTGACCATTGGCGGCCGTGTAACTGATCTGCACGGGCCCCTGATTGGCGTCGAGCCGGGTGGCGTTGCGGGCCAGCAGGTCGCGCAGATCCCGCACCGACAAGTCCGGATAGGCGGACATCAGCAGCGCCATGGCGCCTGTGGTGTTCGGGGTGGCCGAGGAGGTGCCGTTCATCACGCCGTTATAGTCGCAGCTGGCATCCAGTTGCGGGTTGTTGTGCAGCCGGTTGGTGCTGGGATCGTCCACCCGGTTGTAACCCATGTCGCAGCCGGGCAGATCCGTGGTCACCATGGCCGGCGCATCCGTGCCGTATTCCCCGCCGGGGGCGCTCAGGAAGACGTTGCTGCCGACGCTGGAGTAGGAAGAACGTACCCCGTCCGCGTTGATGGCGCTCACCACCAGGTTCCAGAAGTTGCTGTTGGAGGGATCTATGTTGCTGTTCTCGAACGGCAGCTTGGGCAGGTTGCCGGTGCGGTTGAGCACATAGTTGCCGGAGGCAATCCGGTTGAAGCCGTTGCCCGCCGCCTTGATATAGGCCGCCCCCTGCGCCTGCTGGGTCTGTTGCTCGAACAGGCGATCGAGCTGCACCTGATCCAGCCCGTTGGCCCCTTCAGGATCGACCAGGCTCATGCCGTAGCTCTGGTTGAAGACCCGGTTATCCGCGGTGACGGCATTGCCACCCAGGGCGTAGAGCCAATCCTTCTGCAACTGCTGGCTGTTGTCATCGAGCAGGTTGAAGCCCTGCAACTGGGCGCGGGGAGCCACCCCCAGGGTGCCTATGGTGTTGTCCACCGCGGCTATGATGCCGGATACCGAGGTGCCGTGGGCACTGTCCGGATCGGTCGGGGTGGGATCGCTGCTGCCGGTCACCACGTTTTTGGAGCCGGGGCGCACGTTGTCGGCCAGATCCGGGTGGGCGATGGCCATGCCATCGTCCACCACGGCCACGTTGATGCCCTGACCCAATACCTCGGTGCGGTGTGCCCACCAGAGGTTGAGGTCATTGCCCGCCACGCCACCGCGGGGGCTGAAGGCATTCTGGCCGCTGTTGAGCAGGTGCCACTGCTGGTCCTGCAGGGGGTTGATGCCGGGCAGACAACGGACTGCGCTGCTGCGACCGGTATCGAGTCCGGCCTCTTTGCCGGTGAGTGGGGTGCAACTCTCATTAGCCTGAACTGAAGCGATAGGCAGGGCCGAGAGCAGGGCCGAGATTGCCAACGCCAACGATGTTTTTCTCATTAATAAACTCCATCTTATATCGCACCGTCCTGGGTGCGACTGGCATCTATACACGGGAAAAACAGAGCCAAAAAGCACTCATTTCTGATCTGAGATAAGGCTCAAAAAAATCCCATCACAAACCGGTTTTCAACCATATGGGGGTTCCGGCGAATCCCTTTATATGTTGTATTGAGAACTTTTCTCAGTTGGCAGTTGTTGATCTTTGCCTTTATAGATCAAGCTGTTATTAACTCGCCGTTCACCCTGGCTGCGGCAGTGCCGAGGCTGGCGCGTTGGGCTGGCCCTGACCAGATATGACACATACCCAAGCGGGTGTTATGTGGCCGGCAAGCCTGCCATGCCGGGAGGTGGGTTTTGCACCCAGGCGGCAATGAAAACGGCGCCAGTGGCGCCGTGTTTATGTGAGGAGTTGGCCGAGAGTGGCCGGCCGTTATTTGATCAGGGCCAGGATCGGGCGAAACGCCGGATGGCGGCAATCCCCCAGCAGCTCATAGAGGCACATCTCCACCGAGGTGAGCCGTGCGCCACGGGCGGCCAGCTGAGCGATGGCCAAGTCACGGTTGGCGGCGCTGCGGGACGACACGGCATCCACCACCAGGGAGACATGGGCGCCGCTGTCGAGCAGTCCCAGCACAGTCTGGTAAACGCAGATATGGGCCTCTATGCCGCACACCAGCCAGTGACGCCTGCCCGTCCGGGCCAGCGCGGCGGCCACTGCCGGCTCCCCCAGCGCGCCGAAGCTGAACTTGGCCAGCACGGGGGCGCCGCTTTGCAGTGGCTGCAGCTCGGGCACAGTCGGCCCCAGCTTGTCCGGATTTTGTTCCAGCCAGACAACCGGCAAGCCCAGCGCCTGGGCCCCTTGTACCAGCCGTGCGCTATTGGCAATCAGGGCCGGGCTCCCCTCGACGAGCCGTGCCAGCTTGCCCTGAATATCGACGACCAGCAGGCCTGTGGTAGAGACGGTCAGCATGATGGCTCCCTGGGTCAGATCAGTGGGTGGCACCCAGTGGACGGATGACAGATGTACGCGACTGGTTCCACAGATAGATAAGGGTCAGCGCAATGGCGGTACCGATCGGCAAGGCAAACAGATGCAGCGCGATAAAGCACCAGAAGACAAGCTTGAAGCCCTTCACCGGCTCGGTGAGCCCGCGATAGGCCACATAGTTGAATGCCATGACAAACAGCCCAATGGCCAGTGCGAGGCCGATGCTGACCCCCTGTGACGGGGCTGATCCGGCCGGGTGCAGCGGGCTGACCGTGACGACGGACCATGCAACAAACGCTATCATGGCCAAAGAAAAAAGCGTCGAAGCGATAAAGATGCCTTTGGCGATCAGCTGTTGTTTGGGGCTCATGAATACTCCTTGAAGTAGGGTGTGGTCTTGCTCCCTGCTCGTGATCTGGCGTGCCTTCCATGCCGTTCGCCATTGACATGGTGACGTATAAAATATGAGTCACGGCACCCTGTCGATAAGGCCCATAAACCTACCCGCAATGCCAGCGCCGGTCAAAAATAAAGTAATTCAAATTGTAAATATAGTGATGGTAATATCACTATGAAAAATACATGAGTAGCTTGAAAGAGGCAATGTTGTCGACGCTTTTCTGTTGGCTGGCCAAAGTAACAAAATATTTCATACCCATATTTACTTTATAGGTGGTTATTGTTTTTGCATCGAACTATATATTTGACTATATAGGCTAACCTCCTACATCCTTCTGCTTATATTAAATGTGGTTTGTCAATGTATTGGCGTTAGTACGATGTCAAGTAATACAGCTGAACTATAGTTAAATAAGTCTATTTTATATGCTGTGATATATATATATTTGGTTTTACTCCAATAGCATTCATTCTTTTTTTCCATGACTCTAAAGAAAGTAGAAATTGAATAGAGTTGAACTCTGTGATTTTATTTATTTTCTTTGTGAATATAAACCATAGTGATGCAGTCTCTATTTTTCGGTTTTTAGATAGCGAGTTATTTACATGCAACTCTATGGATGTTAATGATTGTGCTATATTGTAGATAAGGGAGCTAGAGTCATCTGATATTTTAACTGATATAGCTTCTTTTTTATCTCTATCATATAGATCGGCAACTTCAACTTTATAGTCACGAGCTGCAATAGTCATGGACTCGACATTTTCGGTCTTTCTATCAAGAAGTTCATAGTTATAATTTTCACACATTTTTTCATTAAAGAAAAACTCTCTATATAAAATTTTGTTGAGAGTGTTTAAATTATTGTCGTTTATTTTAAGTTCTTTATCATTTTTCCATTCTTGATACTCACTTTCATAGAGATTATCTCTATATGACGATGCGATATTCTCAAGCGATTTTTTAAGAAGTTGCATAAAGGTGTTGTTGAATATGTACCAGATCCCTCTTTTCAAGATGTACTGGCTTTCGTGTAATTGAAACGAAAACTCAATGACCTCTCTTAGCGGTCTAGTACGTCGCCCTATTAGGTCGCAAGTAGATTTTATTTTTATATCGCATAAAGAAATATTGTTATCGAGTTTCTTTATGTATTCTGCAATAACCTCTTTATTGAGGCTGTCACCTAGTTTTTCTCTGGTATTTTCTGGTCCTCTTCCATCCTTGATATATATGTCATAGTCAAAATTATTTGACTCTAGTCGAATATTACAACCAGTCACTTCAAATTCTGATAACGAGAATTCAAATTGACCTTTCCTAATTGCATTTAATAAATGGCCATCTAATTCATCTCTGAAAAGTGAGTCTCGTACAGTCTCTAGTTTTGGGAGATGTATCACTTCATGGTCTGACATATGTTGCTCTATTCTATTTAGTAGTTCCTCTATATCTGTCGGAATGATATCTGAACTAATTTGAATCGAATCTGAGAAAATAATATTCTTATTACCCCATATATCAACTTTGGATGCTTTAAGTTTCAGGTGATCTACTGATTCGCCTGGGTCATAATTGTTTTTTATGAATTTTATATAGGAAGATAACTCTCCTGTTTTTACACTTGAAAAATATGTACTCTTTTTTAACAAAATAGTTTCTTCATCCGCTATTCTCACCGCAAGATTAATTCCAAAGTCTCTATCTATAAATCGGTTAAGGTAGAAGTGTGATTTTCCTAAGCTAACCAAATAAGCATGTTTTGCTTTTGGTGACTTTGGCTCTGATATTAGAAGAGCATAATAAAAAATGTTCCTTGGTTTGGAGCTATTATCACTTAAATACTCTTTATAAGCATCAGCCCACCATACATCATTTCCTATAGGGTTCTCTGAAAAATAGAATGTTGACGTGAAATTATTTGTTATTTTAGTTTTTTGTTTCACTAGTTCAGTTTTACTGAGCCCTTCAAGTAATCTAGATAGGTTTGATGTACTAATTCTGTAGATATTGTATGTGATACTCATTGTCAAACTCCGTGAAGACTATCGAAAGTTGCTCATTGGTAATATATGGCGGTTGGTTTTTTTAAATAATATTTAATAGACGTTGCTATTGAATATTAGGGGGTAAAAGAAACTAGGTTTTAGTTTAAAAATATACGCTACCGCCCCTGAATGACGCCTCCAGTGTGCACCTTCTTCCGCAGGGTGAGCCTGACAAAGCGCACCTGGCACCCTGACAAACGGTACCGAATGGCCACAATAAGCCAGTTGCGGCCGGTTCGGGGAGGGGGCAAAAGCAATAACTGTGTGGTTTATCAAAGATTTTCTGCACGATAGCCCAACCGGGTTGAAAGCCGGGCTTAGCTGCCGCTTGGTTAAGCTTGCCCTGTTTTGTTGCTTGGCGACGGGAAGAGGCTCTGTTATGGTGGCATTAATTAGCCGTTTAGATGGCTGGATGGTTGTGGCGAATATATCCATGGTGGCAAGCGCCATCATAGGCCACCGTTTTGATCATGTTGACAGGGAGTTTCTTATGCAGCGTCGTTCCTTCTTCACCCTCTCCGCGCTGGCACTGCTGGCCAGCAGCCTGCCGTTTTCCGTTCTTGCCGCCGATCCGGCCAAGAAAGAGATAGTGATTGGCACGACAGTCGGGGACTTTGCCGACATGGTGACCGACTCCATCAAGCCGCAGCTGGAGGCCAAGGGCTACAAGGTCAAACTGGTGGAGTTCACCGACTACGTGACCCCCAATATCGCGCTGGCCGATGGCTCGCTCGACGTGAACTGCTTCCAGCACAAACCCTATCTGGAGAGTTTCTCAAAAGACAGGGGCCTGTCGCTGGCTCCCATCACCCAGGTACCGACCGGTCCCATGGGGCTCTACGCCGGCAAGCTGGGCGAGCTGAAGGCGTTGAAAGAAGGGAGCACGGTCGCCATCCCCAACGATCCGACCAATCAGGCGCGGGCCCTGCTGATGCTGCAGGATCTGGGCTGGCTCACCCTCAAGGAGGGGATCAATCCGCTCAAGGCGAGCGAGTTTGATGTGGCGAAAAATCCGCACAATATCAAGCTGATCCAGCTGGAAGCTGCGCAACTGCCGCGTTCGCGGGAAGATGTGGACTTCTCCGTCATCAACGGCAACTTCGCCGCCTCCAGCGGCATTGCGTTCAGCGAGGGTCTGTTCCTCGAGCGCAGCTACAACTTCATCAACTGGGTGGTGGTGAAAAGCGCCGATGCCGGGCAGCCGTTTGCCAAGGACGTGGCTGCGGCCTACAACTCCCCCGAATTCAAGGCCTATGCCGCCAAGCGCTTCGTGGGTTACAAGTATCCCGAGGGATGGCAGGGGCAGAGCGCCAGCAACTGAGCATGGCCATGGGTATGTGACGCTATCGCATCAACAAAAACGGGCACCAGAAGGTGCCCGTTTTTGTTGGCGTCGTCACAGGCGTCAGTAGCGGCGCAGCCACCAGCGGGCGGCAACGAGTGCGGTCAGGCTGCCGAGCAGGGCGCTCGCCAGCACGTCCAGCGGCCAGTGCATGCCGATCAGCATGCGTGACAGGCCTATGCCCAGCGCCCACAGCGGCAGCAGCCAGACCCCGGCGGGGGCGCGGGCCAGCCAGATCAGGCCGAAGAACTGGGCCAGGCTCATGGCGGCGATGCTGTGGCCAGAGGGGAAGGCGTAGTTCACCTCCGCCTGCCAGTGGTTGCCGAGCCACTCGGGCAGGGCCAGCAAGAGGCTGGCCGCATGCACCTGCTCGCTGCGTACTTCCACCTTGCTGGCGTAGAACTGCTGGATGGCGGGGATCAGGTTCTGGCTCTCCAGCCAGATCAGATAGGGGCGTGGCTCCTGGGTCAGGTGTTTGACCAGGCTCTTGATGGCCCAGTCTCCCGCCAGCACGGCAAACAGGGCGCCACCGAGGGCCAGCGTGGCGGGCAGGCTCAGCGTCAGCTTGTGTCGGGTCAGCAGCAAGAGGGCGGCGATGCTGACGGCGAGGCCGGGCAGATCCACCATGCGGGTGAGGGCGTAGGGCCACCACAGCCAGCCCGATTGCAGAGCGTTGCTCATAAAGGGCTGCCAGGGAAGGCAGGTCAGCAGCAGCAGCGGCAGGATCAGGGCGGCGCTGAAACCAAGCACCTGGCGGCGCGGCAACGAAGAGGCATGAGTCGGCATAACAGGGCTCGTAACGGGTGCGTGTAACAGGGGCAGATAAAAAAGAGGCGCCATTGTGCCAGCCTCGGCTTGTCGGTCAAGTCGCACCGGCCGGACTGTAACATGGGGTTACAAATGAGTGTGGCCCGGGCCGAGATGACGATATGGGCATGGGGCGTCAGCATCTGAACATCTTGGCGGTTTGGGCCGGTCTGGTGAATCGACTCTGGTGAAGGGGCATGGGCGAACCAGCATCCGGGCATCTGGCCGCTTTGGGCAGGTTTGGCGGAGCGACTGTGGTGAAGGGGCATGGGCGCACCAGCGTCTGGGCATCTGGCCGCTTTGGGCAGGCCGGGCGGATCGATTGTGGTGAAAGGGCAGGGGTGAACAAGTATCTGGGCATCTGGCCGCTTTGGGCAAGCCGGGCGGAGCGAGTGTGGTGAAAGGAGATGGGCGAATAAGCATCTGAAAATTCGGTTGGTTTGGGCTAGAATGGCGCGCCTGTGGCCGGTTGCGAAGTGAGAGAGCCCGATGAAGATCGTCGTTGATGAAAATATGCCCCACGCCCTCGAGTTGTTTGCCGAATTTGGCGAGGTGATCCCCCTGCCAGGACGACAGATGCAGGCGGCGGATCTGCAAGATGCCGATGTGCTGCTGGTGCGCTCCGTGACCCGGGTCGATGCCGAACTCCTCACCACCAGCCCGCGGCTCGGGTTCGTCGGCACCGCCACTATAGGCACGGATCACGTAGACAAGGCGCTGCTGGCCGAGCGGGGCATTCCCTTTTTCAGTGCGCCCGGCTGCAACAAGTATTCGGTCGGTGACTATGTGCTGAGTGCCTTGCTGGTGCTGGCCGAGCGTCATGAGCTCAATTTGAGCGAGATGAGCCTCGCCGTCATAGGCGCCGGCAACACCGGGGAATGCGTGGCGGGCAAGGCCGAGGCCCTCGGCATGCGGGTGCTGCGCTGCGATCCGCCGCGCGCCCGGGCCGCCGCGCAGGCGGGTGAAGCGGGGGCGTTTGTCGACTACCAGAGCGCCCTTGGCGCCGACATCGTCAGCTTTCACGTGCCCATCACCCGCGAGGGGCCGGATGCCACTTTCCACCTGCTGGATGAGCGGGTGATCGCCGCGCGACCAGCCGGGCAGATCCTCGTCAACGCCTCCCGTGGCGAGGTGTGGGACAACCAGGCCCTGCTCGCTCGCCAGCAAAGGCCTGAGCCCCTGCGGCTGGTGATGGATGTGTGGGAAGGGGAGCCCGAGCCACTGCGTGCTCTGGTGCCCCATACCGAGATAGCGACCCCTCACATCGCAGGCTACAGCCTGGAGGGCAAGGCGCGTGGCACCTGGATGCTCTATCAGGCGCTGTGCCAGCAGCTGGGCCGCGCGGCGCGCCAGGATCTGCAATCCTTGCTGCCAACCCCCGAGGTGTGCGCACTGACACCGGGTCAACCGGCGGATCAGGCGTTGATCAAGCAGCTGGTGCACCTTATTTATGACGTGCGTCGCGACGATGCCCGTTTTCGCAACCGGATTGAGCTGCCCGGCAGTTTCGATGAACAGCGCAAACACTACCCGGAGCGGCGCGAGCTATCCTCCTTGCATGTCTGCGGCCCTTTCGCCGGCGATACCCTGGCCCGGCTCGGCTTTGGCATTCAGGCCGGGTGAGCCGACTCAATCCCGAATTCAACACCAGAAAATGGGCGGATCCTGTGTCACACCCGATCCCGCCCTTGTCCGGTTTGGCATGATGCCAAATCCCCTATCGGGCAGGTCAGCCTGCCAACTGTGATGCCAGCGTGCGTCAGCGACACCATGGATAGCGGCGGTTAACCGGCGCCATCCATGGGTAATTCCACAGGAGAGAACATCAGTGAGTCAGCAATTCAACGTAGCGGTATTGGGCGCCAGCGGCGCCGTGGGTCAGGCCATGATCGAAATTCTGGAGGAGCGCGCCTTCCCGGTCGGCACCCTCTATCCGCTGGCCTCCAGCCGCAGCGCCGGTGATACGGTGCGCTTTGGTGGCAAGAACCTCGAGATCAAGGACGTGGAAGAGTTTGACTGGAGCCAGGTGCAGATAGCGCTCTTCTCCGCCGGGGCCGAGGTCTCTGCCAAGTGGGCACCCATCGCCGCCGAGCACGGCTGCATCGTCATCGACAACACCTCCTGCTTCCGTTACGACGCCGACATCCCGCTGGTGATCCCGGAAGTGAACCCGGACGCGCTGGCCGATTTTCGCAACCGCAACATCATCGCCAACCCGAACTGCTCCACCATCCAGATGCTGGTGGCGCTCAAGCCGCTGCACGACGAGGTGGGCATAGCCCGCATCAACGTGGCGACCTACCAGTCCGTCTCCGGTTCCGGCAAGGAGGGGGTGAGCGAGCTGGCCGGCCAGACCGCGCAGCTGCTCAACGGCCGTCCGGTGGAGCCGACCCTCTACCCGCAGCAGATTGCCTTCAACCTCATTCCGCAGATCGACAGCTTCACCGACAACGGCTACACCCGTGAAGAGATGAAGATGGTGTGGGAAACCCAGAAGATCCTGGGGGATGCCAGCATAGCCGTGAACCCCACCTGTGTGCGGGTGCCCGTGTTCTACGGTCACGCCGAGGCGGTCCACGTCGAGCTGCACCAGCCGCTGGATGCGGATCAGGTCAAGGAGCTGCTGCGCAATGCCCCGGGCGTCACCCTGTTCGATGACGAAGCTGACTATCCGACCCCGGTGCGCGACGCCACCGGCAAGGATGAGGTGCTGGTCGGCCGGGTCCGTCAGGATATTTCTCACCCGAGTGGTATCAATATGTGGATCGTGGCCGATAACGTTCGTAAGGGTGCCGCGACCAACAGCGTACAGATTGCCGAGCTGCTGGTGCGCGATTACCTCTGATCCGCGGATCGGCTGGCCCGATGGGGAAGGAGCCCCATCGGGCGTGCAACCTGCCACCCGCATGCGGTGTGGATGTGACCGGGGCCGCACTCTATGGCCCCGAGAATTTTTCGCGATATCAACTGATTAAGTTTTTTCCTACACTCAGAAACAAGTTGGGTGCTAAATGTGTCGGACTGCTGGCTTGCAACCTGAGCCTGATTTATATTGAACCGACTGTTTTGGGGTAACTATCCAGATTTTTCAATGCGATAGGGCCGTCATACGAAGGAACGAATATGGGACATTCCCGCATAACATTGGCAACGCTACTCGCATTGGGTCTGCTGGGCACCGCCCAGGCTGAAGACTCGGCGCGGGAGCCTTTTTTTGTTGAGCTCAAGGGCCCGGACGAACCGGCTCCGCCTGCCGTCAATTCCCAGCCGCTGGCGCAACCCGTCGCCGCTCCCCGCGCCACGTCCCAACCCAGCCAGGCCAGGGCCCAGCCCATAGTGCGGCAGGTTGCGACCAGCAATGCCGGCAGTTATGGCCCGATCCGTCCCACCGATACCCTCTGGAGTCTGGCGAGCAAGTACCGCCCCTCCAACAAGGTGAGCGTCTACCAGACCATGGTGGCGATCTACGAGAAGAATCCCCGCAGCTTTGCCGATGGCAACATCAACCACATACTGGTGGGATCCCGCATTCAGCTGCCAAGCGCCGCCGAGGCCAGCGTCATCACGGATGCGCAGGCTCGTCAGCGTTTCAACAGCGACAACGCCAGCTGGAAAGGGCTGAGCCCGAAATACCTGGCCAACAAACATGCCCAGCCGGCCAAGCCGGCGGAGACCAAGGTTGCCGCTGCGCCTGCCAAGGCGACTGCGCCCAAGGCCGCCCCTATTCCGGCACCCGTACCCAAGGTGACCACGCCGCAACCGGCCACCGAGGTCAAAGAGGTTGCCAAGGCGGCCGAACCCGTACCAAGCCAGGCCGCAACAACCAGCGCCGCCAGTGCGAGCGCCCCGGCTCCGCTGCCGGCCGATGTGGGCAAACCGGTCGGCAAGCCCTCCACCGAGATGGCGCTGGCGCTGGAAGATGCCAATGCTCAGCTCGGCCAGGTCACTGAGATGAACCACAGGCTCAAGCTGCGCCTGCAATCCCTGACCGAAGAGGTGGAGACCCTCAAGGCCCAGCTGCTGGATCAGACTGCGCTGCAAAAAGAAATTGCCGAGTTGAAAGCCAAGCCGGTACCGCCGGTGGCGGTGGCTCCCGAGCCCAAGCAGAACTGGCTGATGGACTTGCTCGCCTCGCCGCTCAACCTGGCGATGATCATACTGCTGCCCGTGTTGCTGGTGCTGGCGCTGGTCACGCTCTGGCTGCGTGCCCGGGCACGTCGTGAGCTGGAAGAGCAGGAGAAGAGCCTGTCCGAATCCACCGCCATGGTCATGGATCAGGAGAGCGGCGAATTTGACGAGCTGATGACGGTCGGCATCGCGGACGAGGAGCCGATGCGGCCGAGACCGGATCTCAACACGCCTGATGGTTATATGGCGGTGGCCGAGCCAGAGGCGCCGGCCGATCTGGTGTTCAGCGACGATGGCGAGATGGATCTGGCCAGTTTCGAGCCGGAACCTGCGCCGGCCGCCAAGGCTGCCATCCGTGACCCGGATCTGGTGCCCGAGCTGGATCTCGCCCATGACGAGTCCATCGAGCTTGATGCCGGGCCGGATCTCGATCTCGCCAGCGAGTTCAACCCGCCCAAGGGCGGTCATGAGGTCATGAGTGAAGAGGAGCTGCAGGCCGCGCTGTTTGCCGAGCTGGACGCCGATCTCACCGCCGATCTGGATCTGGATGCCGACGATGACGGCCAGCCGGATGCCGAGCCCGTGGTCAGCGACGAGGAGCTGGCCTCCTTTGACCTGAGCGACTTCGAAAGCGCCTTTGCCGAGCCTGCCGCTGGCAAGGAGAGTGCGCAGCAGAGCGCCGCCGATACCAGCGCCGACGAGATGCTGGCGGAACTGGGGCTGGCACCGGCCAAGGGCAAGGCGGCCGAGCCGGATCTGGAGTGGGATCCCAACGAGCTGGCGCTCTCCGATTTTGAGGATGCCTTCGCCGAGGTGGAATCCCATCAGGGAGACGTGAAGCCACGGGAACAGGCGCAGGAGAGCGGCTACGTCGAGATCGACAAGCTGCTGGCCGAGGCCGATGCCAGCACCACTGAGCAGGAGCCTTATCAGGGCTTCTCGCTGGATGTGGGGCTGGATGGTTTCCCCGAGGTGCTGCCGGAATCCACCGGGTTTGATGTGGATGCCGACGATGGCGGCGTGGGGGCCAAGCTGGATCTGGCCCGTGCCTACCTCGAGATCGATGACAAGGATAGTGCCCGCGAGCTGCTGCAAGAGGCGGCGGAGCAGGGCACGGATCACCAGCGCGCCGAGGCCGAGAAGTTGCTCAAGCGGTTGGGATAACCCCTTGCATGATGTGATCAGGTAACGAAGGGCAGCCGGCAGGCTGCCCTTCTCTATTGGGGGCCTGTATCGAGCTGGATGCGGTTTTTGGGACTTTTCAGCCTGAGCGCGTATAATCCGCCCCGTTTCGTTTACCGCCCTTCTTTCACCATAAGACAAGTGTTATCCATGCGAATTGCCCTAGGTATTGAATATGACGGCAGCCGGTATTTCGGCTGGCAGCGTCAGCGAGAAGTGATCAGCGTGCAGGCCGAGCTGGAGAAGGCCCTCAGCCGGATTGCCAACCACCCTGTCTCCATCCAGTGCGCCGGTCGCACCGATGCCGGCGTGCATGCCACAGGTCAGGTGATCCACTTCGATACCGAGGCGAACCGTGCCGAGGGGGCCTGGACCCTGGGTCTCAACTCCAACCTGCCGCCGGACATCGCCGTGCGCTGGGTCAAGCAGGTGGACGAGAGCTTCCACGCCCGCTTCAGCGCCACCGCCCGTCGCTACCGTTATGTCATCTACAACCACAACTACCGTCCGGCGATCCTCGGCAGCGGCGTCAGCCACTACCACGAGACCATAGACGCCGAGCTGATGCACCAGGCGGGCCAGAGCCTGCTGGGGGAGCACGACTTCAGCACCTTCCGCGCGGTTGCCTGCCAATCCAACACCCCCTGGCGCAATGTGACGCACCTGTGCGTCAGCCGCTCCGGCCCCTACATCGTGCTCGACATCAAGGCCAACGCCTTCCTGCACCATATGGTGCGCAACATCACCGGCTCCCTGCTGCTGGTGGGGCAGGGACTCAAACCTGTGGAGTGGATTGCCGAGGTGCTGGCCGCCAAGGATCGCAACCTGGCCGGGCCCACCGCCAAGGCCGGTGGCCTCTATCTGGTGGACGTGGATTACCCGGCTGAATTCGCCCTGCCGCAGTTGCCGCTCGGCCCGCTCTGGCTGCCGGACTCGGCACCGGGTACGACCAGTTTTTAGTAACTGGCCCCGAAAATTTGTGGTTTAATGATCCGTCATTTATTGCCATCGAGCTATTAAGTCATTGAACAATCTAGGCTCGATGCGTTTTGTCAGGCACAAAAGCATTAAGGAATTCCATGAGCTGGCTTGAGAAGATCCTTCCCAAGAGCAAGATCACTACACCTCGTCGTCACAACATTCCGGAAGGGGTGTGGACCAAGTGCAGTGCTTGTGAACAGGTGCTCTACCGGGCAGAGTTGGAGCGCAATCTCGAAGTTTGCCCCAAGTGTGATCATCATATGCGCATCAGCGCTCGTGCCCGTCTCGAGAGTTTTCTCGATGAGCAGGGCCGCACCGAGATCGGTGCCGAGCTGGAGCCGCAGGATGTCTTGAAATTCAAGGATTCCAAGCGCTACAAGGATCGTTTGTCTGCCGCTCAGAAAGAGACGGGAGAAAAAGATGCGCTGGTGGTGATGAAGGGGACCCTCAAGGGGGTGCCGGTCGTCGCCTGTTCATTCGAGTTCTCCTTCATCGGTGGCTCCATGTCCTCCGTAGTGGGCGCCCGTTTCGTGCGTGCCGTCGAGGAGAGCATCAAGGAAGGTCGCGGTCTGGTCTGCTTCTCCGCCTCCGGCGGTGCCCGCATGCAGGAAGCGCTCTTCTCCCTGATGCAGATGGCCAAGACCAGTGCTGCGCTGGACCGGCTTACCAAGGCGGGTCTGCCCTATATCTCTGTGCTGACCGACCCCACCATGGGGGGCGTCTCCGCCAGTCTGGCCATGCTGGGTGACATCAACGTGGGCGAGCCCAAGGCGCTGATCGGTTTTGCCGGCCCGCGCGTCATCGAGCAGACGGTGCGCGAGAAACTGCCGGAAGGCTTCCAGCGCTCCGAGTTCCTGCTGGAGAAGGGCGCCATCGATCTCATCATAGATCGCCGCGAGATGCGCAACCGTCTGGCCAGCCTGCTCGCCAAAATGCTGAATACTCACGTCATCGAAGAGTGAAGATGAGTTCAAACATGCAACAATCCCAAAGCCGGTCGCTGGTCGACTGGCTTTCTTATTTGGAGCAGATCCACCCGGTCAACATCGACATGGGGCTGGATCGGGTCGGTGTCGTCGCCCGGCGCATGGGTCTTACCCAACTGCCGTTCAAGGTGATCACGGTGGCGGGCACCAACGGCAAGGGCTCCAGCTGTGCCATGGCGGCCAGCATATTGATGGCCGCGGGCTACAAGGTCGGCGTCTACTCCTCTCCCCATCTGCTGCGCTTTACCGAGCGGGTGCGCATCGACGGCGCCGAGCTGGCTGACGGCGATCACTGTACCGCCTTTGCCGAGGTGGAAGCGGCCCGCGGCGAGATAGCGCTCACCTTCTTCGAGTTCGCCACCCTGGCGGGCTTGTGGCTCTTCTGCCGCGCCGCGCCGGACGTGCTGCTGCTGGAAGTGGGGCTGGGCGGTCGGCTCGATGCCACCAATGTGGTGGAGTCCGATGTGGCCATGATCACCTCCATCGCGCTCGATCACTGCGACTGGCTGGGAGATACCCGCGAAGCGGTGGCAGTGGAGAAGGCGGGAGTGTATCGCGCCGGCAAACCCGCCATCAGCGGCGAGCCCAACCCGCCAGCGACCATAGCCTCAGAGGCGCAGCGCCTCGGCACCTGCCTGCGTCAGGTGGGGGTCGACTTCTCTGGTAAAGAGCATGAGACCGGCTGGGATTACCGCGGCCTCAACCAGTGGCTGGATCTGCCCAAACCGGCCCTGCCGCTGATGAATGCGGTCACAGTGCTGGCGGCGCTGGAATCACTCGGCTTGCCGCTGCCGGAGTCTGCCATCCGTGCCGGGCTGGCCAATGCCAGGCTGGCTGGCCGGATGCAGCGGTTGCAAAGCGAGCCCCTGGTCATCGTCGATGTGGCCCACAATCCCCATTCGGCGGCCTATCTCGCCAGTCAGCTGCGCCACATTCCCTGCAAGGGGAAACGGCGCGCCGTGGTCGGCATGCTCAAAGACAAGGACATGGCGGGCTCGCTCGCCGAGCTCGACGGCCTCATCAGTGAGTGGTATCTGGCCAGTCTCACCGGCCCGCGCGCCGCCAGTGCCGAGCAGCTCGCTGCCGCGCTGGGGGAGGGCAAGGGACTGGCTCAGCGCTTTGATAGCGTCAGGGTCGCCTATCAGACCGCGTTGGCCGTATCGAGTCCTGATGATATGGTCATTGTGTTTGGTTCGTTTTACACTGTCGCCGACATTCTGGCGGGCACTGCGTCCTGATCGGCACTGGCAGGTTGAATGGCACGGCGTCGGGTCTGTTTTCCCGGGCCAGTCCCTCGTCTGCGTGTCATAGGCTAAGCAACATGGGTAGGAATTAACTTGGCTTCGAGGTTGCAAAACAGCATGGCTTGAGGGGACCGTCCATCATTGTTGTCCGCAAAATTACGATTAATTCTAAGTAACATGGGTGGGAATTAACTTGGCTTCGAAGTTTCAGAACAGATTAGTGGGGACCGTCATCCTGGTGGCCCTGGTTGTCATTTTTCTGCCGGATCTGATGGACGGCCACAAGCTGGAGCAGAAGGAAGAGGCGTTTGCCAAGATCCCGCTGCGCCCCGAGCTGGAACCTGCCAAACCTGCGCTGCAGGTCTCAGCCGCCAGCGCCTTGCCGGCGGAACATCTGGCCAGCCAGCAGCAGGCCTCTGCTGCCGAGCAGTGGCAGGTCGAGGAGGTCTCGGATCCGGTCACGCTCGCGGCCAACAAGACCCCGGCGACGCAGACCCAGCCGCCTGCCACCAAGCCGGTGACGCAGCCGGTCGTCAAGCCCAAGCCTGAGGTGATCGCCAAGAAGCCGGTCGAGCCGCCCAAGCCAAAGCCGGTACCGCCCAAGCCGGTGGAAGTGAAAAAACCGGTGGAGACCAAGCCGCAGGCGGGTCAGATCAAGTCGATGGATGATCTCATTGCGAGCAAGATGACACCGCAGGCAGCCACCCCGGCACCCGCCGCGCCGGCTCAGGGCAGCTGGATCCTGCAGCTCGGCGCCTTCAAGAACGTCGACAGCGTCAATGCCCTGGTAGGCAAGTTGCGGGCGGCGGGCTACTCGGCCCACACCTTGCCGAGAACGCCGGTGCAGGGTCAGCTCAACCGCGTCTTCATCGGGCCGGATGTCTCCAAGGCCAAGCTGCAGGGCATGCAGGGTCGCATCGGCCAGATGACTGGGCTCAGTGGTTCAGTGGTGGCTTACAACCCCTGATGCGGGTTTGACGAACACCGAATAAAAAATACCGCGCCAAGGCGCGGTATTTTTTTAGAACCTGTTCATGGTCTCTCAGCGGGAGGCCGGGCCGGTTTTTAGATGCATTTCACCGGCTTGGGCAGGCCACCTATCTTGGTTGCCTGCTTGGCGGGTCCTTCCGGGAACAGCTTGTAGAGATAGCGGCTGTTGCCCTTCTCGGGGCCATACTGCTTCTCCATCGCCTTGACCAGGGCGCGAATGGCGGGGGAGGTGTTGAACTCCAGGTAAAAGGCGCGCACGAAACGCACCACCTCCCAGTGGGGCTCCTCCAGCACTATCCCTTCCTGCTCGGCCAGCACCTGTGCCAGCTCCTCGCTCCAGTCGCTGCTGTTGAGCAGATAGCCCTTGGCATCGGTGTCGATGGTCTGGCCGTTGAATGCCAGCTGATGTTTTTCAGACATAAGGGGCTCCTCGCAAAGGGGCTATCAGGATTGGGCGGGCATGGTAGCGCCTTGATCCCCGGTGAGCAACCGGCTCTCGTTGGCCAGGGTAAGCAATTCGTCCGCCAGCTGGCTGATGAGGGTGAGCTGCTGGGTCAGCATCAGCTGCTCCTCGCTGCTGTCCGGGGTTATCACAGGGCACTGGCCCTCGATCTGCGCCGGCATCTCCCCCGCCAGGTGACCGGCGGCGCGCTCCAGGGTATGGCTCAGGTGGCGGCTGATCTCGTCGAGCTCGCCGATGGCTTCCAGCTTGTCGCGATGGGCGCCCAGCGCCGAGATGTAGGAGAGCAGGGCGTGATTGCGCCAGGTGAGGGTGAAGCAGAGATCGAGGAAGCGGCGACGCTTCTGCGGCTCCACCAGCATGCTCTGCCAGGCCATGGCCAGTTCGCTGTCGGCCAGATGGGCGCTCTTGCGGGCCACCCGGTAGTCGATGGACTCATCTCTTTGCTGTTGCAGGCTGGCGAGCACGGCCGCCAAGTAGCGGGCGTTGGCTGACAGTGAGTTGGCGATCAGGGTCGGCAGCCGCTTGTACTGCCAGTCCGGCCACAGCCAGGCCACCAGGGCATAGGAGAGCAGGCAGCCGAGGAAGGTATCGAGCATGCGCGGCCCCAGGATGGCAAACCCTATGCCGTCCAGCAGGTTGAATGCCATCAGCACATAGAGGGTGATGAAGCAGACGGCGGCGCTGTAGTTGCTGCGCACCTGGGTGAAGAACAGGAAGGCCGCCAGCCCCATCACCACCAGCTGGACATGCAGCTCGGGGAACAGCCAGAGCACGGGGATCCCCACCAGCAGGCCGGCGAAGGTGCCGAGCATGCGCTGCACCAGCCGGCGACGGGTGGCGCTGTAGCTCGGCTGGCAGACGAACAGCACCGTCAGCAGGATCCAGTAACCCTTGTCCAGATTGAAGGCCTGCAGTATGCCGTAACCCACCACCAACCCGAGCGACAGGCGCAGTGCGTGGCGAAACACCATGGAGTTCGGGGTCAGATGCTGCTTGAGCTGGGTCAGCAGCGGCAGGCGGGGCGGGCGTGCCAGGGCCGGCAGGCTTGCCTGTGCCTGGGTTGGGTTTTGCAGCTCTTCGGCACTGCCCAGCAGCTGGTTGATGCTGGCCAGGTTGCGGCGCAGGAACTTCATCGGCGTCAGCAGCGTCTTGGGATAGTGCTGCTTGAGGTGGGTGAACTCCAGCTGATCGCCGAGGGCCTCCAGGGTCCAGTGGATGCGCTTGTTGTGGGCATAAGGCTTGTGCACCAGGATGGCGTAACCGAGTCGCTGGCACGCCTCCGACAGTTGCAGGAACACCTCCTGGAAGCCGTCCAGCACTATGCCCTGCTTGAGTTCTTCTTCCAGCTTGCTGTAGGGGTAGTGGCTGGAGGTGGCCCGCTCGTGGATCTCCAGCGCCAGCAGGTAGAGGCGCAGCAGGCTGGCAAGCTCGGGCGCCGCCTGATGGCGGGTGCTGAGGCGGGCGTTGAGTGCCGATTTGGTGAGGGTCAGCGCGTTGACCAGATTGATGTTGAGCTGGGCCAGATTGTGGCGAATGGCCTGGGCGCCGTGTTCGTCTGCCGGAAAGAAGCGGGATTTCTCCAGCAGATAGCGACCGAGGGCAAAGTAGCTCTGGGCCAGCTGTTCGTGCAACGTCTTGTAGGGCAGCAGCCAGAGCCAGATGAGGGAGACCAGGCCGTACCAGAGTGCGCCTGCGCCGAGCGCCAGCGGCTGGTAGAAGAGATCCGGCGCCTTGGCGGCCCCCAGCATGGTGTAGATGGCGATGAGCAGGGAGCCAAAGCTGATGGTGGCGTAACGCTGGCCCAGCGCCCCCACCATCACGAAGATGAAGGTCGACCCCGCCAGCCCGAGGGCAAACAGCCAGGGCGTCGGGAAGAGGTACTGCACACAGAGCGAGGCAAACAGGAAGCAGAGCAGCGTCATACCGAGGTTCTTGACCCGGCCCCACAGGCTGTCGTCGGTTTCGGCGATGGCGCCGGCCACCACCCCGAGGGAGAGCAGCACAGTGAGCTGGATGTCGCCCGTCGCCAGGGTGAAGGCCAGCAGCCCCACCATGGCCAGCAATACCTTGAGGGCGAAGTAGATATGACTGTCAGTCAGCAGTCGGCGCAGCAGGCCAGAGAAATCCATCGGCATGAGACAAGAGCAACCCTTGAACGAAACGAGAACGGAATACTAACCCGCCAAGCGCGAAGCGGCCCTGATTTGGATCAGGGCCACTTGGCTTCATATCCTTGATTTACAACTTATCCTGACAGAAACAGGCATCAATAAAAACCCCGCCGAAGCGGGGTTGTTCATCAGTTGCGGTTGCCGCCAAGCAGGCTCAGCAGACTCAGGAAGATGTTGTAGATGGAGACATACAGGGTCACGGTGGCGGAGATGTAGTTGGTCTCACCGCCCCGGATGATCTGCTGGGTGGTCAGCAGTATGGCGCCGGAGGAGAACAGCATGAACATGGCGGACAGGGCCAGGCTCAGGGCGCTCATTTGCAGGAAGATGTTGGCGACCATGGCTACCAGCAGCACCCAGAAACCGACGAACAGCATGCCACCGATGAAGGAGAGGTCACGCTTGGTGGTCAGGGCATAGGCAGACAGACCAAAGAAGGTCAGCGCTGTGCCGCCCAGGGCCGTCATCACTATCTCGCCACCACCATTGTTCATGTACATGTTGATGATGGGGCCCAGGCTGTAGCCGAGCAGGCCGGTCAGGGCGAAGGTAAACACCAGCCCCATGCCATTTTCGCGGTTCTTCTGGGTCAGGAACATCAGACCGTACACACCGATAAGGAACACGGCCCAGTGCAGGGGCGGCATGTTCATCACGGTGGCGACCCCGGCCACAACGGCAGAGAAGCCAAGAGTGAGGGAGAGCAGCATATAGGTGTTGCGCAGCACCTTGTTGGTGTCGCGCGCGGCACTCTGGGTGCCGGTGTAGATAGAACGGGTATCCATCTTGGGTGTCCTCTTGATTTCCGGTTGAGGCGGCAGATTCCGCTTCGTTATCGCATTGTATGCACTGAATGTGGGGATGACGAGCGCTGATTTCAAGCGCTACCCCAGCCTGTTGCCCCCTACTATCCCAGAACAAATATGTATTGCATATGAACAAGGGCTTGACGTAGTATGCACGCCGTTCGGAGGGGTGGCAGAGCGGCTGAATGCACCGGTCTTGAAAACCGGCGATGGGCGACCATCCGTGGGTTCAAATCCCACCTCCTCCGCCATCTTCAGAGAAGCCCCAGACAACCTCGTTGTCTGGGGCTTTTTGCTGCCTGTGATTGGGCTTTTCATCCGTTGTCAGGGGTTGAGCCTGTTCGCCAGAGCAGTACCAGCAGGGTGAGCAGACAGAAGGCCGCGCCCGTGTAGAAGGTAAAGGCCGCGCCCAGGCTATCCCACATCCAGCCCGCCACCAGGCTGGCCAGCAGCATGGCGAGGCCGCTGACCAGATTGAAGAGACCATAGGCGGTGCCGCGCAGATCAGCGGGCGCCGTGGCGGCCACCATGGCGGCCAGCAGCCCCTGGGTCATCCCCATGTGCACGCCCCACAGTGCCACCCCCGCCAGCATGACGGCCCAGTGGGTACTCGCGGCCAGGGTCAGGTCGGCTGCGATCAACACCAGCACTCCCCATATCAGCAGCCAGGTGTGAGGCAGTCGATCCGAGAGGCGACCGAACGGGTAGGCCGACAGGGCATAGACCAGGTTCATCGCCACCATGACCAGCGGCACCAGGGCCAGCGGTACGCCGGTCTGCTGGGCTCGCAGCACCAGAAAGGCTTCGCTGAAGCGGGCCAGGGTGAACAGGGCACCGATGACGACAACCCACACGTACCCCACTCCCAGCCGGCGCACATTGTCGCGCCGCAAGGGATTGCTGCGTACGGCGGGCCCGGGCTGTGCGGGTTCGCGCAGCCCGATGGCGAGCAGGGTGACCGAAGCCAGCCCGGGTATGACGGCCAGCCAGAAGATGGCGCGAAAATCGTCGTGCCAGAGCAGCATCAATCCCACCGCCAGCAGGGGGCCGAGCAAGGCGCCGACCGTGTCGAGGGATTGGCGCAGGCCGAAGGCGGCGCCGCGCAGCGCCGCCGGGGTTAGGTCGGCCACCAGCGCATCGCGGGGCGCGCCCCGAATGCCCTTGCCGACTCGGTCCAGCAGTCGCGCCGCGAGCACGAGTCCGCTGCCGGATGCCATGGCAAACAGCGGCTTGGTGAGGGCCCCCAGCCCGTAGCCCAGCAGGGCCAGCCCCTTGCGTCGCCCCAGATAGTCGCTCAGGGTGCCGGAGAAGACCTTGACCATCAGCGCCGTGGCTTCCGCCGCCCCTTCGATTAGGCCGACTGTGAGGGCGCTGCTGCCGAGCACAGTCACCATGAAGAGTGGCAACAGGCTGTGGATCATCTCGGACGAGATATCCATCAGCATGCTGACGAAGCCCAATACCCAGACACCGCGCGGGATCTGGCTCAGGGGGGGGGGACGGGACGAGTGCGGAGTCATGGTGATTTGCCTTGCACGGAAGCGGCTCTCTCAGAGCATAGTCAGCCGCGCTGCCCGCCGAAGGTTGAGGGCTGCACCGTCTGATCAGGAGCGCAGGCAAATGGGACAGGCTGGCGCAGCAGCCTGTCCCGGTGGCAGGGGTTATTGCTCTATATCGAGCTCGGCATTGGCCAGGCGTCTGTGCTGGATGGTCGAGATCAGCACCAGTACGGCGATGGCGGCCAGCAGGGCAAAGGAGGCGGAATAACGGCTCAGCTCCAGCCCCCCCTTGCTCAGCGGCTTGTCCAGGAAGTCGCCTACTACTGCGCCCAGCGGCCTAGTCAGGATGAACGCGGCCCAGAACAGCAGGGTACGCGATACCCGGGTCAGGTAGTAGGTTGCCACTATGGCCACCAGCATGCCGCCAAACAGCACGGCACTGCCTGCATAGCCAAAGCCGGCTTCATCCGCGGTCCAGTCACCCAGTGCCGTCCCCAGAGTCTGGGAGAACATGATGGTGATCCAGTAGAACATCTCGGTGCCGGGCGTGGTGGCGCTGCCGGTGGAGATGTTGCCCTGAAACTTGTACCAGGTGAAGAAGGAACCCATCAGCAACAGGAACAGCAGGGTGGAGCCGCCGGCATAACCGAGCCCAAGCGAGCGATCGGCAAAGTCTGCGAGCGTGGTGCCGACCGTGGTGGTGGCTATGATGGTGGTCCAGTAAAGCAGGGGTTTATAGGAGGTCGCCGCGATTTGGGCGCTGACCGATACAAAGAAAATGACGGCAAAGATCGCCGTTCCCACCAGATAACCGAGATCCATCGACATGGAGACGGCGTCGCCACCGGTTTCTCCCAGCGTGGTTGCCAGAATTTTGATGACCCAGAATGCCAGGGTGATCTCTGGCACCTTGCTGATTGCTGCGTTGCTGTTGCTATGCATGTTAACCCTCGCTTGCTGATGCCGTTCGACGAGGACTCGTCAGGGCACAGCGTCGCCGAGAAGTCTTAAGCAAGTGTTAAGAGGCAGGGAGCGCATCACTATTTTTATTGCACGCGGCGCAGCCCTCACTGATGGCCGGGGGCCTTTTGGCATCTCCATGGCGGTGGGCCGCTCTTTTTTTGAGCGGTCATTTATCATGGGCTGCTTAATTTTTCCTTAAGTATTGTGGGTTAGCCTGCATCTTTCTTGGTGTTTATTGACATGACTCACATTATCAGGGGCGTCTGAAAATATTTTGCCCAGTGTATTCATGGCTCTGTTACCATCCGGCGCCAAATATTTAAACACCAACATGAATAAGTATTTTAACGGTGTAATAAAGAAGTGTAATAGGGAGATATACATGCCTTCTTTTCTTAAAATAAGAATTGTTCCATTTGTTTTTCTGTTGGCATTCCTCTTTGCCTTTCTGCTCAACTGGTCAGTTTTGCTGCATTTCTATGAAATATTGACCCAACTTGAACACGTCAAGCTCGGGTTTGCCATTTCCATTCCCATCGTATTGGTTGCGGCCCTGAACTTTGTATTCATGCCCTTTTCCGTACGCTATTTCATCAAGCCTTTCTTTGCCTTCCTGTTTATCACGGGGGCCATCGCCAGCTACACCATGATGAAATATCGGGTGCTGTTTGATGGCGACATGATCCAGAACATCTTTGAAACCAACCAGAGCGAGGCTCACTCCTACCTGAGCATGCCTCTCGTCAGCTGGGTGCTGCTGGCCGGGGTCTTGCCCGCCGTGCTGCTGTTTTTCATCAAGATTGAGTATCCGGCGAAGTGGTATCAGGGTCTGCTGCAACGGGGACTCTCCATGCTGGTATCCCTGCTGGTATTGGGGCTGATAGCCGCGGCTTATTATCAGGATTACGCCTCGGTCGGTCGCAACAACCAGACCCTGAATCGGGAGATAGTCCCGGCCAACTACATGTACAGCACCACCAAATACCTCTACAAGCGCTATCTGGCCGAACCCATCCCCTTCAAGCGCATGGGGGATGATGCCAAACGGGTGAGCAAGGTCGACAAGCCGACCATGATGTTCCTGGTGGTGGGGGAGACGGCCCGCGGCAAGAACTTCTCCATGAACGGCTATCACAAGGAGACCAATCCCTTCACCAGCAAGCAGGCGGGGATCATCTCCTTCAAGGATGTGCGCTCCTGCGGCACGGCGACGGCTGTCTCTGTGCCCTGCATGTTCTCCAACATGGGGCGCAACGAGTTTGATGGCAATGTGGCGCGCAACAGCGAAGGCTTGCTGGATGTGCTGCAAAAGAGCGGCATCTCCATCTTCTGGAAAGAAAACGACGGCGGTTGCAAGGGGGTCTGTGATCGGGTGCCCAACATGGTGGTGAAGCCGCAGGATCACCCCAAATTCTGTGACAAGAACACCTGCTATGACGAAGTGGTGCTGGAGGGGCTGGACGATGAACTGGCCGCCATGAAAGGGGACAAGCTGGTGGGTTTCCATCTGATTGGCAGCCATGGGCCTACCTATTACAAACGCTATCCGGGTTCCCATCGCCATTTCCTGCCGGACTGCCAGCGCAGCGATATCGAGAATTGCAGCGATCAGGAGCTGGAAAATACTTACGACAACACCATACGTTATACCGATTACGTGGTCGCCAGCATGATCGACAAGCTGAAGAAATACGAAGACAAGTACAATACTGTGCTGGTCTATATTTCGGACCATGGGGAATCATTGGGGGCCCTGGGTCTCTATCTGCACGGCACGCCCTACAAATTTGCTCCGGACGATCAGACCCGGGTGCCCATGCAGGTGTGGATGTCGCCCGGTTTCTCCCGGGACAAGGGGGTCAATCTCGATTGCCTGCAGCAACATGCGGCCAGCACTCGCTACTCTCATGACAACTTATTCTCGTCCGTGCTGGGCATATGGGATGTCGATACGGCGGTATATGACAAGCAGCTGGATATGTTCAGCCAGTGTCGAACGGTTCAATAATGAGCCAATGATAAAAAGGGGAGCCTGGCTCCCCGTTTTATTTGGGGATTGCCGGGCCATGGCTGTTGTCTGGCTGATGTGTGTTCCTGCTGGTCGTTTGTTGGACCGCGTGTATGATGAGCCTGCTGGCTATTTATTCGCCAGTGAAGGCGGTGTGATTCACGGGGAGCAAGCCACCTTATTGCAGGCGAATTAATCTGCCTGCGACTGAGTAATTTATTCTTCTGCCAAGGCTCGTCTTTTCCAAAAAAGTCGATATAAAGTGGGATGCCATGACAAGCTGGGTTCGGGTGATGGGGCAGGGCACATATTGCATGTGCCATATGCCGGTCGCGGGCTCGCAACATGGTCAATCAAAGGTCAAGGCACGGGGCATTCCCCGTCGCTGGTGGCAGTTTTCAGCAACATGATGCGGGCAGCCATGATCCGCGTCGGTAGGAATTGGCAATGCGGCGTCATCTGTTCACCTGGTTAGGCCCGTTATGTAGCTTGTTGTTGTTGGGGACGGCACTGGCCGTCCTCTATCGTCTGACTCATCTCTGGCACTGGCACGATATCCGGCTGGCCATCTGGTCCTTGCCGATACCGCTGCTGGGTGGGGCCCTGTTGCTGACGCTGCTCAGCTATGCCTGTCTCTGCTGCTATGACATGCTGGCGGTGCATGCCCTCGGCAAGCGCCTGCCCTGGCAGCAGGTGGGGGTCACCTCCTTCATCGCCTACACCTTCTCCAATACCCTGGGGTTTGCCCTGCTGACCGGCTCGTCGGTGCGCTATCGCATCTACTCCTCGCTCGGGCTCGGCACCGGGGAGGTGGCCCGGGTCATCGTCTTCTGCTCAGTCACCTTCTTCCTCGGCCTGCTGGCCTGGGGTGGCAGCGCCCTGCTGGTGGGGCAGGCCTCCACCCTGTTGCCGAGCTGGCCGCTGTGGGCCGATCGGCTGCTCAATCTGGCGGGGGGGATGGCGCTGCTGGCCGTGCTGGCCTACCTGTTCTGGCCAAAACCGGCGCTGACCTGGCGTGGCCACCAACTGGTGCTGCCTGTGTTCAGGACGCGGCTGCTGCAACTGCTGGTGGCGCTGCTGGACTGGATGGCGGCCGCCGCCGTGCTCTATGTGCTGCTGCCGACGGACAGCGTCCCCTATCCCGTGCTGCTCAGCGCCTTCGTGCTGGCCAGTTTTCTCGGGGTGCTGGCCCATGTGCCCGGCGGGATCGGAGTGTTCGAGGCGAGCATGAGCCTGCTGCTCGCCAAGTATCTGCCGGTGGACAAGCTGCTGGCCTCCCTGCTGCTCTATCGCTGCATCTATTACGTGCTGCCCTTCCTCTGTGCCCTGCTGCTGTTTACCAGCCAGGAGCTGTTGCAACAGCGGGCCCGCTGGAGCCGTCTGCAGGGCATAATGGCGGCGGTGCGCGAGTTCCTGCCGGCGCTGATCAGCCTGGGCGCCTTTGCGGCGGGCAGCCTGCTGCTCTGTTCGGGCATGATCCCCACCATGCGCGGGCGCATCGAGATCCTCTTGCAGGTATTGCCGCTGCACCTGCTGGAGCTCTCCCACGTGCTCGGCAGCGTCAGCGGCGCGCTGTTGATCCTGCTGGCGCGCAGCCTCTACCGGCGCCACGATGCCGCGTTTCGCATCACCCAGCTGCTGCTGGCGCTGGGGATGATCTTCTCCCTGCTCAAGGGGTTTGACTGGGAATCGGCCCTGCTGCTCGGGCTGTTTTTGCTCATCATCACCCCCTGTCGCGCCCTGTTCTATCGCAAGGGCTCCCTGCTCCACGCCCAGTTCACCCCGGGCTGGCTCATCTCGGTGGGGGCCGTGCTGCTGGGGGCGCTCTGGCTGCTGCTCTTCTCCTACCGCCAGGTGGAGTATGACCACGCCCTCTGGTTCCACTTTTCGCCCCATGGCGCCGCCTCCCGCGGCCTGCGGGCCATGGGCAGCGTGGTGGCCGTGCTGGCCGTGGTCGGGGTGGCGCAACTGCTGGCGCCGCTGCGGGTCTCGGGTCGCAAGCCGGAGCCGGAGGAGCTGGCCCGCGCCCAGGCGCTGGTGGTGCGCGAAGGGGGCTGTCATGGCTACCTGGCCCAGCTTGGTGACAAGTCGCTGCTGTTTCACCCCGGTGGCGAGGCGTTTCTCATGTATGGCGTCGAGGGCAATGGCTGGATCGTGATGGGGGATCCCATCGGCCAGCCCGAGCTTATCGAGGAGCTGCTGTGGCAGTTTCGCGAGCTGTGCGATCAGCACGATGCCAGCCCGGTGTTCTACCAGGTGTCGGCCCGCTACCTGCCGTTCTATCTCGAACTGGGGTTGATCCCGTTCAAGCTGGGGGAGGAGGCCATCGTCGATCTGCCGGCCTTCGATCTGGCCGGCAGCCGGCTGCGCAACCTGCGCCAGAGCCATGCCAAGGGCAAGCGGGAGGGGCTGTCGTTCGAGGTGGTGGCGGCAGATCAGCTACCGGCGCTGCTGCCCAGGTTGAAGGAGGTCTCCGATACCTGGCTGCAGAGCAAGCAGGGCAAGGAGAAGGGCTTCTCGGTCGGCAGTTTCGAACCCGACTACCTCAGCCTGAGCCCGGCAGCGCTGGTGCGGCACAGCGGGCAGATAGTCGGTTTTGCCAACCTCTGGGTCAGCGACAACAAGGAGAGCCTCTCCATCGATCTGATGCGCTACAGCCTGGACACGGGCACGGCGCCCATCATGGACTTTCTGTTCGTCGAGCTGCTGCTGTGGGGCAAGGCCGAGGGCTATGCCAGCTTCAACCTCGGCATGGCGCCCATGTCCGGCTTCAACGACCATCCCTTGAGCGGTTACTGGACCCGGCTTGGCAACACCATCTTTACCCGTGGCAGCCGTTTCTACAATTTCCAGGGGCTCAGACGCTACAAGGAGAAGTTCTCCCCGCGCTGGGAGCCCCGTTATCTGCTCTGCACCGGCAAGCTGGTGCTGCCCAGAACCCTGACCAACCTGATTTCCCTGATAAGCCGAGGCCCGTTCGGGCTGATAAAGAAATAGGAGTCGGCCATGAGAGCCCTGTTATTGCTGTTGGCGTGCTGTGCATTTCCGCTCTTTGCCGCATCGGTGAAAGAGGATCTGGGTCTGGTGGAGCTGCCGGTGGCGCAAGCCTCGGCGGCGCCCATGGTGGTGTTTCTCAGCGGGGATGGTGGCTGGGCGGCGCTCGACAAGGGGCTGAGTGCCCAGTTTCAGCAGCACGGCATGCCGGTGGTGGGCTGGAGCTCGCTCACCTACTACTGGAAGAAGAAGGATCCGCAGCAGGTTACCGCCGATCTGGTGCGCGTGCTGGCGGATTACCAGTCCCGCTGGGGGCGCCAGCGCTGGCTGCTGGTGGGCTTCTCCTTCGGGGCCGAGATAGTGCCCTTCGTCATCAACCGGCTGCCCGAGCCCTATCGCAAGAGCCTGGTGGGGGCCGTGATGCTCTCCCCCTCTACCGCCTCCGATTTCGAGATCCATGTCAGCGACATGGTGACCCACGACAAGGCAGGCAGTTACCCCACCCAACCCGAGGTCAATGCCATCCACTCTCTGCCCATGCTCTGCATGCAGGGGGCAGATGACGACTCCTCCGTACGGCTCTGCCCCCGGTTGCAGCAGCCCAACGTGACCACTGTGACCCTGCCCGGTTCACACCATTTCGAGGACGATTATCCGGTGCTGTTCAAGGCCATCACCAGTCACCTCTCCTGGCAGTAATGGTCTGACCTGACGGGTGCGCTAGCTCATGTTTGGCCACTCTTCCTGCTAAATGTTGTTTAGGTATCCCTTGTCACACTCTGCTCATGCCGCCCTTTACAGGGTCTGACCACTTCCCAACACTTTGTTGAGCAATGGCTCAGAAGGGAGTGCGACATGCGTGAACAAAAGACCCATCTTGTTGATCAGGAAGTGGATTTCCCTGCCGATGAACAGCTGGTCTCCACCACGGATCTGCAGGGCGTGATCACCTACGCCAACGATCATTTCTGCCGGGTGGCCGGTTACAGCCGCGCCGAACTGGTGGGCCAGCACCACAACATGGTGCGCCACCCCGACATGCCCAAGGCGGCATTTGCCGATCTGTGGGGCAAGCTCAAGCAGGGCCAGCCATGGCGCGGCATGGTGAAGAACCGCTGCCAGGATGGTCGCTATTACTGGGTGGATGCCTATGTCACCCCCATCTTCGAGCAGGGCAAGGTCAACGGTTACCAGTCGGTGCGCTGCCGCGCCGATCCGCAGATGAAGGCCATTGCCGCCCGCACCTATGCCCGCTTGCGCGCCGCCGAACAAGGGGGTCGCCAGCCCCGTCTTTCCCTGTCACGGCTGCGCCACGGGGTCGCCGGGGCTGGGCTGCTGGCGCTGGCCTGGCTGGGGGCCGTGCAGCTTGGCTCCTGGGCGCCGCTCTATATGGCGTTGCCGCTGATCTTGCTGGGCCTGATCTATCGCCACGAGCTCATCACCACCCCCCGTTATCTGCAGCAGTTGGCCGGTGAGTATGACAGCCTGACCCGGCTCATCTATTCGGGGCAGGAGCCGAGCGCCATCGCCGATTTTCACATCAAGCTGCTGCAGGCCCGCATCCGGACCGTGCTGGGGCGGGTGGATGATGCCACCCACGCCCTGCAGGATCTGGCGGTGCACCTGAAGAGCGCCTCCAGCGAGGCCAGCTCGGACATTGCCGAGCAGGATGCCCAGACCCAGCAGATGGCGGCGGCCATCACGCAGATGGCGAGCACGGCGCAGGAGATAGCCCGCAACATCCAGGACACCAACAGCCAGATAGCCCAGGCCAAGACCCATTGCCAGCACACGGATCGCCAACTCATCGACACGGAACGCAAGATCACCGAGCTGGCGACGGAGGCGGAGCACGCCTTTGCCTCGGCGGTGGCGCTGGCCAGCGAATCGGATCGCATCGGGGTACTGATGGGTGAGATCCAGGGCATAGCCGATCAGACCAACCTGCTGGCGCTCAATGCCGCCATCGAAGCGGCCAGGGCGGGTGAGCAGGGGCGCGGTTTTGCTGTGGTGGCGGACGAGGTGCGCACCCTGTCGACCCGTACCCACAAGGCGACCGAGCAGATCCAGAGCAGCATCAGCCAGATCCAGCGCACCCTGAATGGCTGGAAGGGCATGATGCAGAACAACCTGCAACAGACCCAGGCCTGCGTGGAGATGACCCGGCAGGGCTCCGGCAGCCTGCATCAGGTGCTGGCCGAAATCGAGCTGGTGATGGACTTCTCGGCCCAGATCTCGGCGGCGGCGGAGCAGCAACAGGCGGTGGTCGAGGACATCAGCCAGAACGTCAACCTCATCTCCCAGCACTCCCACGCCAACAGCAACAAGATGCAGGATGTGGACGAGTCGAGTGAGATCCTGCTGACCAAGGCCAGACAGCTCAAATCTCTGGGGCAGACCTTCGGCTAAGCCTGCCTGCGCCCTTGGTGTTGATAACCACAAGGCCACCCCGCGGGGTGGCCTTGTGGCGTTGGAGCCGGTCTGACGCCGTCAGTCAGGCTGAGCTCGCCCCCTGGCCGGCATTGGCGGGGGCCAGCTCGATCCCCTTGTCGTTGTACATGGCGCGATCGGCGTGGATCAGCCACTGCTCGGCGCGCCACCCCGGCTGGTATTGACTGATGCCGACGCTGATGCCTACCGCCAGCAGATGCTCGTTGACCTGAAAAGGCTGGGCCATGGCCATCCGGATCACCTCGGCTATGGTCTCGGCTTCGCCCAGATCCTGATCGGGCAGCAAGAGCACGAACTCGTCACCGGCCAGCCTGGCGAAGAAGCGCTGGTGGTTGAGGCTGCGGGTGATCCGATCCGCCAGCTGGCAGAGGATGGCATCCCCGTGGCTGTGGCCAAAGCCGTCGTTGACCTGCTTGAAGTTGTTGAGATCGCAAAACAGCAGACAACCTGGGCTGGGGCTCATGATCTGCGCCTCCAGCCGCTCCATCAGGCTCAGGCGGTTGGGCAGGCCGGTGAGGGGATCTCGCCGTGCCAGCTGCAATATCTCCTCTTCCCGCTGCTGGCGCAGGGCGATCTCGCGATTGAGGCGCTTGTTGCACACCAGCAGGTAGACAGCCAGCAGCAGGATCAGCGCGCAAGCCGTCAGACTCAGCAAAAACCAGGGGCGCCAGAAGACCCATTGCTCGGAGGGAGCCTGATAGAGAAAACCGGTCAGCGGCACCGGCTTGGGAATGAGGCCGATCTCGGCCAGCTGCTGCATGATGTGGGTGACGCGATCCGGGTTCATATACCCGATCTCCACATAGAGCGGCTGGATCATCTCCTTGCTCACCTGCAGCTCGTACTCCATGTGGGCCTGACTGCGGTTGACGCCATACTCTTTGCGCAGCAGGGCGATGGCCTCCTGGGGGTGGGCGAGGGCATAGCGCCACCCCTCGAGACTGGCGGCGCGAAAACGCGCCACCCGGTCCGGGTGGGCCTGCTCCTGCGCCTGAGTGGTGAACAGTATGTCGCTGTAGAAGTCGATGCCGTAATTGCGGGGGTTGATGACGGAGACGGGGATGCCGCGCTCTTCCAGATAGAAGGGCTCGTTGCTGAGGTAGGCGTTGAAGATATCGACCCGGCCCTCGATGAGATCCTCGATATTGACCGAGGTCTGGATCGGGGTGAGCTGGTGTTCATTGAGGCCCTGATAGTAAAGGGTGGCCAGCAACTCGGCGTCCTGATGGGCGGAAAACATCATGATCCGTTTGCCACGCATGCCATCAACGGTGAGAATGCCGCTGTCACGACGGGCCAGGAAGATGGACGGGGAGTGCTGAAAGACGCAGGCGAGCGCCAGCAAGGGCGTGCCCTTGGCATAGGCGGTCAGCACCTCTGTGTTGCCCACGCCAAAGTCGGCGCGACCGCTTTGCACCTCCTCCACCGGGCTTATGCCCTTGCCACCCGGCCTTATCTCCACGTCCAGTCCGGCCATGGCATAGAAGCCCTTGGCCTTGGCCATGTGATAGCCAACGAACTGGGGCTGGTGCAGCCAGCGCAGCTGGAGCACCACATGTTCTGGCGCTTCAAGCGGGGATTCGCTGGCCCGCAGGGGCATGGCGTGACTGACGCCAATCAGCAGCAACCAAAGCAAGCATCTCTTCATCCGTGCGAGTCTTGTTCTGAGTGTTCATGGGGGGCGACCCCTTGAGAGGGTCATATTCTTGTAATGAAACAGATTCTAAAGGGTTATTGATGTACCGGATACTAGCGCAGCACAAAGATTTCATGGTGATCAACAAGGGGCCCGGCCTTGGCATGCACGACGAGACCGACGAGTCCGGTCTGGTCAATCCGGGCCTGGTCAGTCGGGTCAAGGCCGACACCGGGTTTGTTCTCTATCCCGTCCATCGGCTCGACAAGATGACCTCCGGGCTGGTGTTGCTGGCGCGTACCACGACGGCGAACCGGGCGCTCAGCATGGCGTTTGCGGACCGGCAGGTGAGCAAGCAGTATCTGGCCCTCTCCGATCGCAAGCCCAAGAAGAAGCAGGGCTGGGTCAAGGGGGACATGCAAAAAGGGCGTGGCGGCAGCTGGATGCTGGCGCGCAGCCAGGACAACCCCGCCATCAGCTGGTTCGACTCTGTGCCGGTGCGCGAGGGCTTGCGGCTCTACCGCATCAAGCCCCAGACCGGCAAGACCCACCAGATCAGGGTTGCCTTGAAAAGCATAGGGGCGCCCATTCTGGGGGATGAGCGCTACGGCGGCACGGTGGCCGATCGCGGCTACCTGCACGCCTGGCGCCTGAGTTTCACCCTGGCAGACGAAGCATTCGATTTTCTCTGCCCTCCCGATGAGGGTGAGATGTTTCTCGCCCCCGAGCTCGATGCCGCCATCGTGGGGTTGAGCGAATGAGCGGCGCTCAGGCGCTGCCGGAGAACCCGGTGCCCGCCAGCGGCTGGATCCTGGCGGATTTTGACGACACCCTGGCCCCGGGCGACAGCCATGCCGGCCTGCTGCGTTACATATTGCGGCGCCGTCTCTGGCCGCTGTTGCTGCTGCCGGTGATCGCGCTGGGTGGCCTGGTGTACCTTGTACCCAGCCAGCGCAGGCGGGGGATTTCGCTGATCTGGTGGGCCATCACCCTGGGGCTCTCGCCCCTGGGCTGGCGCAAGCTGGTGCGGGCCTATTGCCGTACCCGACCTGGGCTGTTTCGCGAGGCGCGCGCCTTGCTGGCGGACGTGCACGAGCGCTGCTGGGTGATCTCCGCCAGCCCCCGCGCCCTGGTGCGTGGTCAGCTCTATCAACAACTGCCCGGCACGCTGCCCCATCGCACCCTGGGCTCGCGGATGCACTACCGCTGCGGCGGTCTGATGCCGCGTTTTTACTGCCACGGCCAGCACAAGATCCTGCCCGAGATCCGCGCCCTCGCCGCGGTACTCAGCTTGAGCGACAGCCTGCACGATCTGCCGCTGCTGGCGCTGGGGGCACAGGCCTGGCTCATCAACCCCACCCCGAGTCGCCTGCAAAAAGCGCAGGCGCGCTTGCCCCGCATAGTGCCCAAACAGTGGCGGCTGTAAGGGAAAGCTGACAGCCTGCCGGGTCGCCGTGGGGCGATCCGCAAGGCTGCGGCCTCAATGTCACAATCTATTTACATCTTTTGGCGAGGGGGCGGGGAAACTATCTGAAACCCGCCTCTTCTCTTCTGCCGCGCACCTGCTTCTAATGAAACAAGTTGTTAACAATGGACCGATTGACGCAGTGGCCGGCCTGACAGTGCACCGCTGCGTCAACCCGCTTTAACCACTTTCAGTCATCAGCACATTGCAAGGAGCGCATCATGACGACCACTTCCTCTTCCCGTTCCCATACCATCAATCCCCTCGGCACCGATGGTTTCGAATTCGTCGAGTACACGGCGCCGGATGCCAAAGGCATAGCCGCCCTCAAGGCGTTGTTTGTCTCGCTGGGGTTCGCCGAGGTGGCACAACACAAGCACAAACAGTGTTGGCTCTACCGTCAGGGCGACATCAACTTCGTGGTCAACGCCGAGCCTCACTCCCAGGCGGAGCAGTTCGCCAGCCTGCACGGACCTAGCGTCTGCGGCATGGCGTTTCGGGTGGCGGATGCGGGCAAGGCCCAGCAGTTTGCCATCACCAAGGGCGCCAAGCCCTTCGTCGGCAAGATAGGGCCCATGGAGCTCAACATCCCCGCCATCTACGGCATAGGCGAGAGCACGCTGTCGTTTGTCGACCGCTACGGTGACAAGGGCTCCATCTATGACGTGGATTTCGTCTTCTACCCGGACTGGCAGGCACGCATGGCCGAGGTGGATGCCGGGCTTTACGAGATAGATCACCTGACCCACAACGTCCAGCGCGGCAACATGGATGTCTGGTCGAACTTCTATGAGCGGATCGGCAACTTTCGCGAAATTCGCTACTTCGACATCGAAGGCAAGCTGACCGGCCTGCATTCCCGTGCCATGACGGCCCCCTGCGGCAAAATTCGGATCCCCATCAACGAATCCTCCGACGACAAGTCCCAGATCGAGGAGTACCTGCGTCAGTACAAGGGGGAGGGGATCCAGCACATAGCCCTGGCCTCCAGCGACATCTACCAGACCATACGCACCCTGCGTGGCCGCGGCACCGGTTTTATGCCGACGCCGGACACCTACTACGAGAAGGTCAACAGCCGGGTCGAGGGCCATCAGGAGGATCTGGAGGCGCTCAAAGCGCTGCGGATCCTGATCGACGGCTCGCCGACGAAAGATGGCATCCTGTTGCAGATCTTCACCGACACCGTCATAGGCCCGGTGTTCTTCGAGATCATCCAGCGCAAGGGCAACGAGGGGTTCGGCGAGGGCAACTTCCAGGCACTGTTCGAATCCATTGAACTGGACCAGATCCGCCGTGGCGTCTTGAGCGGAGAGCCCAGCGATGCGTAACGGGATCCGACTTCATCGAACCGTGCTCCACTCATGCGAGGTATTTGGCGATGCGTAACTGGATAAGCTTTCCCCATCGGGAGGGGACCCACTCCCGCCAGGCTCATGCCGATCTGCCCGAGCAGGCCATCTATGAGCGTGAACTGGGGCGGGCCGGTTTCTTCGGCCCCGCCACCCACATGCACCACAAGCACGCCCCCACCGACTGGACCAACTGGGAGGGGCCGCTGCGGCCGAGGGCGTTTGACTTGAACGGTTTGCAGGAGGAGGTGAGCTCCCTCTCCCCCTGGGTGATGCCGGATATTCTGCACAATGTCCACTGCCGCTACCGGATGTGGCGCCTGCAGGAGGCGATGCCGTTTCTGGTGCGCAACGCCGACGGCGACGAGCTGCTGTTCATCCACGAGGGGAGCGGAGAGTTCTACTGCGACTACGGCCACCTGACCTTGCGGGACGGCGACTATGTGGTGATCCCCCGTGGCACCATGTGGCGTATCGAACCCACTGCGCCCCTGTTCATCCTGATGATAGAGGCGACCAACGACAGCTATCAGCTGCCGGACAAGGGGCTGGTGGGCAATCACGCCATCTTCGATCCGGCGGCGCTGGATGTACCCGCCATAGACCCGGCCTTTTTGGCCCAGCAGGATGAAAATCCCTGGTCGCTGCAGGTCAAGCGCCACAACCAGGTCTCCGTCATCACCTGGCCCTTCAACCCGCTGGATGCGCTGGGCTGGCACGGGGACCTGTGCGTGGTGCGCCTCAACTGGCGCGACATTCGCCCGCTGATGAGCCACCGCTACCACTTGCCACCCTCGGCCCACTCCACCTTCGTGGCGAGCCGGTTCGTCGTCTGCACCTTCGTGCCGCGTCCCATAGAGAGCGACCCCGGCGCCCTCAAGGTGCCCTTCTATCACAGCAATGACGACTACGACGAGGTGCTCTTCTACCACGCCGGGGACTTCTTCAGCCGGGACAACATCGAGCGGGGCATGGTCACCTTCCACCCCGCAGGTTTCACCCACGGCCCCCATCCCAAGGCGTTTGCGGCGGGGCAGGCCTATGCCAAGAAGTTCACCGACGAGGTGGCCGTGATGCTGGATACCCGCGATGCGCTCAATGTTGGCGGCCTGTGCGAAGGGGTGGAGAACCCGCGCTACGTCAGCAGCTGGCAGCGCCCGGACCTCATGACTGCCAACGGCAAATAAGGATTTTTATGAAACTTGCAACCTTGAACAACGGCAAGCGCGATGGCGCCCTGGTAGTGGTCAGTCGGGATTTGAGCCGTGCGGTGCGGGTGGCGTCCATCGCCCCCACCCTGCAGGCGGCCCTCGATGAGTGGGCCGAGACCGAGCCCAAGCTGGCCGCCGTCTATCAGACCCTCAACGATGGCACCTGTGCCGATGCCTTCCCGTTTGATGAGAGTGAATGCCTCTCGCCCTTGCCCCGTGCCTACCAGTGGGCCGACGGCAGCGCCTACGTCAACCATGTGGAGCTGGTGCGCAAGGCCCGCGGCGCCGAGATGCCGGAAAGCTTCTGGCACGATCCCCTGATCTACCAGGGCGGCTCGGATTGCTTCCTGGCGCCCCGCGGCCCCATAGTGATGGGTTCCGAGGAGTGGGGTATCGATTTCGAGTCGGAGGTGGCCATCATCACCGACGACGTACCTATGGGGACGAGCCCGCAGGCCGCCGCCGCCCACGTCAAGCTGCTGATGCTGGTGAACGACGTGAGCCTGCGCAACCTGATCCCGGGCGAGCTTGCCAAGGGCTTTGGCTTCTTCCAGTCCAAACCGTCGAGCGCCTTCTCGCCGGTGGCCATCACCCCGGACGAGCTGGGGAGCGACTGGCAGGAGGGCAAGGTGCATCTGCCGCTGGAAACTTATCTCAACGGCGCCCTGTTCGGTGCCCCCAATGCCGGGGTGGACATGACCTTCAACTTCCATGAGCTGGTCGCCCACGCCGCCAAAACCCGGCCGCTCGGGGCGGGCTGCATCATAGGCTCGGGGACCGTCTCCAACTATGACCGCAGTGCCGGATCCTCCTGCCTCGCCGAGCTGCGCATGTTGGAAATTATCGAGTCAGGTCAAGCCACTACACCCTTTCTGCGCTTTGGTGATACAGTGTCCATCGCGATGCAGGATCGCAACGGGATGAGTCTGTTTGGCACCATTTTGCAAAAAGTCACGCAACAAGATGTCAGCCAGATGACGTGAAGGAGCCAGTGCGGGCACAGGGCCGACTGGTGAACGGCAGGTGCCCTTGCACCTGCCAACACAGGGACAGATTATGTTGCAGTTGTTTGGATATTGGCGTTCATCGGCAAGCTATCGGGTGCGGATCGTGATGCAGCTCAAGGGGCTCGATTACGAGCATCACCCAGTCAACCTGCGGCAGGGCGAGCAGCGCGAGAAGGCCTATCATCGCATCAACCCCCAGGGGCTGGTGCCCTTCCTCATCGACGGGGATGTGCAGTTCGGTCAGTCGGTTGCCATCATGGAGTACCTCGACGAGACCTATCCCGCCTATCCGCTGATGCCCTCGGCCGCCCAGGCGCGAGCCAGGGTGCGCCAGATAGTCAACATGATTGCCTGCGACACGCACCCGCTCGACAACCTGCGGGTGCTCAATTATCTGGAGCAGGAGCTGGGGCTGGGCAAGGCGCAGCGTGATGCCTGGTATCGCCACTGGATTGACGAGACCTTCAGGGTACTCGAACCCTTGTTGATGACCACGGCCGGTGTCTATTGCGTCGGCAACGAGGTGACTCTGGCCGACTGCATGCTGGTGCCCCAGGTCTACAACGCCCGCCGCTACGACATGACCCTGGATGAGTACCCCACCATCGCCCGCATCGTCGCCAACTGCGAGCAGCTGCAGGCCTTTATCAAGGCCGCGCCAGAGCAGCAGCCGGATGCGCAGGTCTGATATGGTGCATGCGGGTTGGGCTGCATGACACCGGCCCAACCCGCACTGCTCAACGCTGTTGTCCCCCTCCCGCTCGATTCACCTCATGGCGTCCCGTTGCATCCATACAGGCGAAAGCCGGGCCGTTCACTCAATCGCTGGTAGTAGTCATTCACGGCCAGCAGTGGTGGCCGGTCAAACGGCGTTTCCAGCCAGCGGTTGACCGACAGGCCGATGGGAATATCCGCGAGCGAGAAGCGGCTCCCAGCCACATAAGCACCGGTTGCCTGGAGATGCCGATCCAGGATCTGCATGTATCTGGACCAATCCGCACATCCCGCGCTGAGTGCCCGGCTGTCCTGATGCAAGGGCGAATGCCTGACCAGCGACAGGAATGTGTAGCGCCAGGCGGCGTTCAAATCCGATGCTTGCCAATCGATCCATTGATCGACCATGGCCCTCGCGCGTGCCTCGACTGGATAGAGAGTGGCTTCACCATAGCGCGCCGCCAGGTAGCGGATGATGGTATTTGATTCCCACAGTGTGAAGTCGCCGTCCTGAATGACAGGCACCATGGCGTTCGGGTTCATTGCCAGGAATTCAGGGGTATCCGTCGGCTTGAAGCCCGCTCCCCACTCATCCAGCTCGAAAGGGAGACCCGTCTCGGCGCAGGTCCACAGCACCTTGCGCACATTGATTGACGAGGCCTTGCCCAATATCCGTATCATCTCTTCGTCCTTGTGTGGTGAGTCTGGGCTTATCCATGACAGGGTTTCATCGATTGGCGGGTCAGCTGCGGGCCGTCTTGGGCTGGAAGAAGGCGATAAACTTGCCGAATTTCGCCTCGTCGTAGCTCTTTCCCTTCTCCAGCAGCCCTGTGTTGAAAGACTCCAGCAACTTGCCTTTGGCATCCAGCACGTAGAAGTGGGGCACCCCAAGATACTCGGGGTAGCGTTTTAGGAAGGGCTCGTTCTTGTTCGCCTTGCTGACGTTCACCTTGACCACCACGAAGGTCTGGTTGAACTGGCTGGCAAGGGCTGGCTCCCGGTCCAGGAAGTGGTTCATCTCCTGGCACCAGCTGCACCACTCACCGCCCACCAGCAGCAGGACCTTCTTGCCCTCGGCACTGGCTTTGGTGGTTGCGGCGGCCAGATCCTGCGCCGGATCCCGCCGCTCGTCATACCCCTGACTGTAATCGGGCAGTGTGCTGGTCCAGAGATGGCCGGCGCTGTACGCCTCGCCATGGAACAGGGCCGTGCCCAGCAGCAGCGGCAATAGCAGTCGCTTCATCCTTTTCTCCTTGTGTTGTTGTTCGTTGCTTCCAAGCCGCAACAATGTGACACGAGCGAACCCCTTCGCCAAGCGGCAAGAGTGGCAGGGCATATGCGAAAAATGGGAATGATGGGTCAGAAAGGTGCCTTTGTCGGTGTGGCCGCTGGCTGCTGGCTACTTCAGGGAATGAAATGAGGAGAGTGGAATACAGAGCCTGTCCCTTGGGATATTGATGCGGGAAAATGGCGAATAATAAGCGGCCGTCATGTGCTTGCTGGTATTCAGCGCCATGGAACATAATACCCGTCACGCTGGCGATAAAGGTGGATTTCATATCTCTGTATATTTGACCGAACCCATATATAAAATATTGTTTTGCTGAGGTTTCATCTGTGTTGGTGATACAGCTGTGGTTCAGCTCACTCCTTGGCTAGCGCTGGGGAGTGTCATGCTTGTGCTGTGTTGGTTGTTCATATCGATACTTTAAATTGATATTTAATATATTTTTGGTGTTTTGAGTCTGTTATCACGTTTGTGATAGTCGATAAAACCTAACATCGTCGCACCCATAATAGATGCGAACCGGTTGCGTATCGAGAATTAACCTGCCTTTGAAAATTGTCATGGGCATAAACAGTTAGCGGTATTGATAACCCGTCGACATGGCTCATGGCATTCAGGTTTATCAAGCGTGTCACCCTGTCAGCTATATCCATCGCTAGATGGGAAGGGGTATTTCACGTTAATTTTGCAACAAGGAGATATCATGCATTCCTTCAAGAAGTGCGTCGTCGCACTCTCCATCAACCTTGCTCTCTTCTCGTCGGCGTTCGCCTGCACCACCTTGCTGGTTGGCAGCGAGGCCAGCGCCGATGGCTCCATGATGGTGGCCCGCAGTGCCGACAGCGATGCCCTGAAAGCCCAGCATTTCGTGATCCATCCGGCGAAACAGGGCCAGAGCGGCGTGCACAGTTCCAAGGCCCACAACGGCGCCAATGATTTCAGCTATCCCCTGCCGAAAAACTCCCTGCGCTATACCACGGTACCGAACTGGAAGACCCAGCTGCACGGCGCCACAGGTTTCAACGAGAAAGGGGTGGGGGTGAGCGGCACCGAGTCCATTTTCGCCTCGCCCGAGGCACTCGCCTTCGATCCCTATGTCGAGGATAAGGGCATCACCGAGGATGATATTCCCGATGTGCTGCTTTCGCGCGCCACCTCGGCCCGCGAGGCGGTCGCCCTGCTGGGCGACATCATAGAGACCATAGGCGCGGGGGAGGGGTTTGGCGTCGCCGTGGTGGATGACAACGAGCTCTGGTATCTGGAGACAGCCACCGGTCACCACTGGATGGCGCAGCGTCTGCCCAAGGACCAGTATTTTGCTTCTGGCAATCAGGGGCGCCTGCAGCAGTACGATCCCAAGAGTGCCGACATGATGGGCTCGAAAAATCTGGTCGAGTTTGCCACCGAGAAGGGGCTCTACCAGCCACAAAAGGATGGGAAGTTCAATTTCTCGCAGGCCTATACCCGCGACGACGAGCGGGATCGTACCTATAACGATCCCCGGGTCTGGACCATACAGCAGATGTTCAACCCCTCACTCAAGCAGGCGGTGGAGGCCGGTCGCCAATTCCCGGTCACCCTGATCCCCGAGAAGAAGATGACCCTGGATGAGGTCAAGGCGGTGCTGCGCAATCACTATGACGGCACCGAGCACGACCCTTACGGCAAAGGGTTGAACGGCCAGGAGCCGTGGCGCCCCATCAGCGTGTTTCGCACCTACGAGGCCCATGTGATGCAAGTGCGCCCCTGGATGCCGCGCGAGGTGGGGGAGGTGACCTATGTGGGCCTCGGCATGGCAGACTTGACCGCCTTCGTTCCCTACTACAGCGGTCTGGAAGCCTATCCGGCCCACTATGCCCTGGGTAGCGACAAGGCGGACAGCGACTCCATCTACTGGAAATATCGCAAACTGCAGACCCTGGTGATGACGGATTACCCCAAGCTGGCACCCATGGTGAAGCAGGCTTACCAGAGCTGGGAGGCGAAGATCGCCAACGAGCAGAAAGAGATGGAAGTCAGCTATCTGAAAACGGTCAAAACAGACAAGGCCGCCGCCAACAGCCTGCTCAACGACTTCAATCTGCGGGTGATGAAGGATGCGGAAGCACTGACCGACGATCTGACCAACCAGGTCTTCACCGTCCGCACTCAGGATATTCAGGCCGATATCTTCTTTGCCAACAAGGCGAAAAAGGATTGATGCCGCTCAACGCGGCAACATAGGCCAGCTGAGCTGACGAGCGCCATCGCCATGGCCAAAAAATAAAAGCCCCTCGCGAGGGGCTTTGTTGTTGGCTGGTTGGCCAGGATATCCGTCAGCGGATCAGTAACTCTGCTGGTGGACGTCCATCACGGCGCGACCGGAGGGGTCTGCCATCTCCTTGAATTTGGCATCCCACTCCAAGGCGGTCGGGGTAGAGCAGGCGACCGACTTGCCGTAGGGCACGGTACGGGCGGCGGACTCCAGCGGGAAGTGCTCGTCGAAGATGGCGCGGTAGTAGTAGGCCTCCTTGGTGAGCGGGGTGTTGACGGGGAAGCGGAACGCCGCCGCCTCGAACATCTGATCCGTCACTTCGATTTCGACCATGGCCTTGAGGCTGTCAATCCAGGAGTAACCCACGCCGTCGGAGAACTGCTCCTTCTGGCGCCAGGCCACTTCGTGGGGCAACAGCTCCTCGAACGCTTCGCGCAGTATGTGTTTCTCGATCTTGCCGTTGCCGCACATCTTGTCGGCAGGGTTGAGGCGCATCGCCACGTCCATGAACTCCTTGTCGAGGAAGGGCACGCGACCCTCCACGCCCCAGGCGGCCATGGACTTGTTGGCCCGCAGGCAGTCATACAGATGCAGGGAGGCGAGCTTGCGCACGTTCTCCTCGTGGAACTCTTTGGCATTCGGCGCCTTGTGGAAGTAGAGGTAACCGCCAAACAGCTCGTCCGAACCCTCGCCCGACAGCACCATCTTGATCCCCATCGCCTTGATGTAACGGGCCATCAGGTACATGGGGGTAGAGGCGCGGATGGTGGTGACGTCATAGGTCTCGAGGTGATAGATGACGTCGCGCAGGGCATCCAGACCCTCTTGCACTGTGAAGTGGATCTGGTGGTGGATGGTGCCGAGGTGATCGGCCACCTTGCGGGCGGCGGCGAGATCCGGCGAGCCTTCCAGGCCGACTGCGAAGGAGTGCAGCTGGGGCCACCAGGCCTCGCTCTTGCCATCGTCTTCCACCCGGCGGGCGGCATAGATCTTGGTGATGGCGGAGATGACGGAGGAATCCAGACCGCCGGAGAGCAACACGCCATAGGGCACGTCGCACATCAGCTGGCGCTTGACTGCCGCTTCCAGCGCGGCTTTCAGTTCAGCCCGGTCGCTGACCTTGTGCTCGACCGCTGCGTACTCCATCCAGTCACGCTTGTACCACTGTTTGAGCTCGCCATCCTTGCTCCACAGGTAATGTCCCGGCGGGAAGGTTTCAACGCTCTTGCATACCGGCACCAGGGCCTTCATCTCGGAGGCGACATAGAAGTTGCCGTGCTCGTCGCGACCGGTATAGAGGGGGATGATCCCCATGTGGTCACGACCAATCAGGTAGGCATCCTGCTCGGCGTCATAGAGGATGAAGGCGAAGATGCCGTTGAGATCGTCCAAAAAGGCGGGGCCCTTCTCCTTGTAGAGGGCCAGCAGCACCTCGCAATCGGAGTGGGTCTGGAACTGGAAGTCGACCTTGAGGTTCTTCTCGAGTTCTTTGTGGTTGTAGATCTCGCCGTTGACGGCCAATACGTGAGTGCGCTCCGGGTTGTAGAGCGGTTGGGCGCCATTGCCCGGATCGACGATGGCCAGGCGCTCGTGCACCAGTATGGCTTTGTCTGTGCTGTAGACGCCGGACCAGTCAGGACCGCGGTGACGCAATCGCTTGGACATCTCCAGGGCCGATTTGCGCAAGGCTGCTGCATCGGATTTGATGTCCAGAATGCCGAAAATAGAACACATTGGCGGTAATCCTCTTGATTTTTATAGGAGCCCCCCACGAACGGGCTCGAAATTCCATTTACATTCCTCGCCAATCACAATGCCTAGCGCAAAAGCCTTTTGCAAGCGGGAAAACCGCACAAAATCATGCCGCAAACGTCAAGTCGACGGGGGCATCAAGCGGCGGGTTCCGAGGGGCGACTTGACGCGCGCGTCAAGCGGTGGCGGGCTCGAAGATCACATAGAGCTTGCGACAGGGGGTGAGTGTCTCCCACTGCCCGACAAAGCCTGCCGGAATAATGAACTGATCCCCCGGTTTGAGGGCAAGCTGGCCGCCCTGACTGTCGTGGATCACCACATCCCCTTCCAGCAGCTGGCAATACTCGTGCTCCGTGTAGTGGATGGCCCAGCGGCCGGGTTCGCAGGCCCAGAAGCCCACGTGAAACTGCTGGCTCGGATCCGAGTAGTGGTTCGAGACAGTTTGCGCCGGGTTGCCCGCTTTAATGCGCTCGGGGGCGGGTATCAGCGGGGCGGGGGCGGCCTGGTGGCTGCTGAGCAGGATCCAGTCGTTGAGGGTCTTCATGGTGCCTCCTTGGCAAGGATATAAAAGCGGGACCATACTGGTCCCGCGTTTGTTCGTTTTATTAAACACAGTTGTGCATAACGTAAACGATACGTCTCACCTTGCCAAGCGTCGTCAGCGTGGCTGCAACCGCTTGATGACATGGCGGGCGAAGCCGCTGCCCGCCTCGTCGTAGACGTTGAACACAGCATCCACCCCCTGTTCGCGCAGGGAGGCTATGTCATCCTCGAAGCGGACTATGGCCGCTATCTTGCCGCCAAAGCCGTGGCTGCGCAGCTTCTCGATGGCGTAGAGATTGCCCGAGTGGTGGGGCATGGCCAGCAGCACAAGGTTGACCTGGTTGGAGAGCAGTACCTTGTCCCAGAAGTCGGTATCTGTGGCGTCTCCCTCGATGACGTTCATCCCCTGGGCGCGCAGGGTGGGCAGCTTCTCGCTGTCGTTCTCCACCCCGAGGATCACTGTGCCGTACTTGTTCTCCAGCTCGAAGTAGGCGCCCTGGCCGATGCGGCCCATGCCGAGGATGATCACCTCGGCATCGCCGAGTTCGATGGGCCTGTCCTCCGGGTGCAGGGTGTTGGCCTGGATCCCGCGCAGCCAGCTGCCGAGTCTGTGGTAGATCCGCTCGCTCTGGCTGTTGAGCGGTGCCGAGATCATGAAGCTTGCCGCCAGCGCCAGTGAAAGGGCGACCAGCCACTCGTGGGAGATCCACCCCGCCTTGGCGGCGATGGCGGCCACGATCAGGCCAAACTCCGAGAAGTTGGTGAGCGCCAGGGTGGAGAGCAGGGCGGTACGCACCCGCAGGTGGGCTCCGCTGTAGACCAGGTAGTAGAGCGCGCTCTTGAGCGGCAGCGCCAGCACCAGTGCCAGCGCCAGCAGCATGGTATCGTGGGTCGGCAGGCCGTTGAGACCTATGGTCAGGAAGAAGCAGACGAGGAAGAGGTCTTTGAGGTTGAACAGCGCCTTGGCCAAGCCGGCGGCGGCCGGGTGGGAGGCCAGCATCATGCCGATGATGAGCGCCCCCAGATCGGGCTTGAGCCCCACCACCTCAAAACCGGCGGCGCCCACCACCAGCGCCAGGAAGATCCCGAACAGCACCTGCAGCTCGCCGTGGCCGGCCCGCTCCAGGAGCTTGAACAGCAAGGGGCGCAGCAGCGGCAAGCCGAGCACCCAGAGTGCCCAGATGCTGGGCCACTGGCCGCTGGAAAATGCCAGAAAGGCCACCGCGAACACATCCTGCATGACCAGCACCCCGATGGCGAGCCGGGCGTAGAGGGCATTCATGTCGCTGCGATCCTCCAGCACCTTGACCGCAAAGACGGTGCTGGAGAAGGAGAGGGCAAAGCCGAGCAGCAGCGCCAGCTTCCAGTCCAGCGACAGGGCCAGCGCGAGCCCCAGCCCCTTGCACACCAGCAGAACCACGGTAAACAGCAGGGTTGAGCAGAGCAGATGGACGCTGGTGGTGCCCCACACATCGCGCCGCATCAGGGTCTTGACGTTGAGCTTGAGACCTATGGTGAACAGCAGCAGGGTGACCCCGAGATCGGCAACCTCGTTCAGTGCCAGGGTGTTGTGATAGCCCATGCCGTTGAGGAGGAAGCCGGCGGCCAGAAAGCCCAGCAGGGGTGGCAACCCTATGAGGTTGACCAGCATGCCGCACCCGAAGGCCACGGCGATCATCATTGGTTCCATTTCGCGTCCTTCGGGGGCTGCGGGTCAGCCCCGGCTAGATGCTGGTGACGGCCTGATGACGGGCATGGCGGCGCCATGCCCGGGCCGGCGATCAGACGATGTCTATGTCCACGACTGAGTCGAAGATGTGGTTCGGGCGAAACGGCATGCGATCGATATCCGCCACCTTGCTCACCCCGGAGAGCACCAGCACGGTTTCGAGACCGGCCTGGAAGCCTGCCAGAATATCGGTGCGCAGGTTGTCGCCTATGATGACGGTGTCATCGGAGTGGGCCTCCATCCGGTTGAGCGCCGCCCGTATGATCCAGGCGCTCGGCTTGCCCACATAGAAGGGCTTCTTGCCGGTCATCCGTTCTATGGGGGCGCAGAGGGCGCCGCAGGCCGGGTGCATCATGGGGCCGTGGGTATCCGGGTTGGTGGCGATGAAGCGGGCCCCCTGATCGACGAACTTGGCGCCCAGCTGCATCATGGTCCAGTTGTAGTTGCGGGTCTCGCCCACCACCACGAAGTCGGGGTCTATGTCGGTGATGGTGAAGCCGGCCTTGTAGAGCTCGTGGGTCAGGGCACCCTCGCCAATCACATAGGCCTTTTTACCATCCTGGCGTTTGAGAAAATCGGCGGTGCCCATGGCTGAGGTGTAGAAGCACTCTTCCGGCACCTCGATCCCGGCGGAGCGGAAGCGGTTCTGCAGATCTTTCTGGGTCTGGGCCGGGTAGTTGGTGAGGAACAACAGCTTGCTGCCCTGCTCCAGCAGGCGATGGACGAAGCGGTCGGCACCGGGCACCAGATCGTTGTTGTGCAGTATGACGCCGTCGATGTCACAGATGACACTTTTCTTCATGGGGACTCCTTGTGTAGGCGCAAGAGGCGGCGGAAAGTTGCGCCAACTCTTAATATCTTCAATCAGTTATGTTGTTTTTGTGACGCCATTATAAGTCTGTTTGATGACAAGTCTCCCCCACAATCAGAGATAGGTGCACAATGAGCAGAAGAGGGGAGGGATCCGCTCTGCGAGTGGCAGATCCCGCGGTCTGTGTGTTGATGGAGCCGTCATCATGGATAACTTTATTGCCGGTTTGCCCAAGCTGGAGTTGCACCTGCATATCGAAGGAACGCTCGAGCCTGAGCTGATGTTTGCCCTGGCCAAACGCAACGGGGTGGCCCTGCCCTGGCCCGATGTGGAGAGCGTGCGTGCCGCCTATGATTTTGACTGTCTGCAAACCTTCCTCGATCTCTACTACCTGGGCGCCAGCGTGCTCGTCACCGAGCAGGATTTCTTCGACCTCACCTGGGCCTATCTGGAACGCTGCGCCGCCGACAAGGTGGTGCACGTGGAGATCTTCTTCGACCCCCAGACGCATACCGCCCGCGGCGTGCCCCTTGCCATCGTGCTGGGGGGAATAGAGCGCGCGCTGCAGGCGGGGGAGCGGGAGTTGGGCATCAGCTGGCGCCTTATCATGAGCTTTCTGCGTCACCTGAGCGAGGAGGCCGCCTTCGCCACCCTGGCTGAGGCGATGCCGTTCCTCGCCCGCATTCACGGTATCGGCCTCGACTCGGGGGAGAAGGGCAATCCGCCCAGCAAGTTTGCCCGGGTGTTTGCCCGCTGCCGCGAGCTGGGGCTGCCGGTGGTGGCTCATGCGGGTGAAGAGGGGCCTGCCGAGTACATCTGGCAGGCCATCAATGAGTTGCAGGTGCGGCGCATCGATCACGGGGTGCGCTCGGCAGAGGATCCCGAACTGCTGCGCTATCTGGCCGATACCCGGCTGCCGCTCACCGTCTGCCCCCTCTCCAACACCCGGCTCAAGGTGTTTGACCGCATGGCCCATCACAATGTGCTCACCCTGCTGGAGCAGGGGCTCTGCGTCACCATCAACTCCGACGATCCCGCCTACTTCGGCGGCTACATGGCGGCGAACTTCCACGCCCTGGCCCATGACCTTGGCGCCAGCATGAATCAGCTCTGCCGCTTGTCGCTCAATGCCGTCGAGGCGAGCTGGCTCAGCCTGGCGGACAAGGCACGGCTCACCCGGGAGATCAGGAGCTATGCCGCCTGTTACGGGGTCGCCCTCTACTAGTCTCGTGCGGCCAACTGCCTCGGCGACACAAAACAGCAGGCCCGCCAGTGATGGCGGGCCTGCTGCGTTTCGACAGGCTGGCGTGCCGACAGGGGCCGCTGGCCGGTATCAGGCCGATTGTGGCTCGGTGGCCTCTTGATAGGTCGGGTAGTCGGTCAGCCCCTGTTCGCCACCACCAAACAGGGTGGCCGGATCGTGGGGGGCGAACGGGTAGCCGTGGCGCAGCCGGTTTGGCAGATCCGGGTTGGCCACGAAGGGGCGACCAAAGCCAATCATGTCGGCCCAACCGGCCTGGAGGGCGGCCCGTGCTCGCTCGCCATCGTATTTGCCCGCATAGATGAGGGTGTTGGGGAAGGCGTCCCGCAGCCCCTGCTTGAAGTTTTCCGGCATCAGGGGGGCATCGTCCCAGTCCGCCTCTGCGATGTGCAGGTAGACGACATCAAGCTCCCCCAGCAAGCGGGCGGCGGCCAGATAGGTCTGCTGCGGGTTGGCATCGACTGTGCCGTTGAGGGTGGTGAGCGGCGCGAGGCGCACCCCGACGCGGTCGGCTCCGATTTCGGCACTGACCGCCTCTGTCACCTCTTTCAGGAAACGCAGGCGATTTTCCAGCGAGCCGCCGTAGTTGTCGGTGCGGGTGTTGGACTCTGAGTCGAGGAACTGATTGATGAGGTAGCCGTTGGCGGCGTGCAGCTCTATGCCGTCGAAGCCGGCCAGCATGGCGTTGCGGGCCGCCTGGCGGAACTGGCCCACCACTGCATCTATCTCTTGCTGGGTCATGGCGCGCGGGGTGACCGTTTCCACGAAGCCGGGTGCATCGCTGCCGTTATCGACGAACACCTTGACGCCCACGGCCTTGATGGCCGACGACGAGATGGGCTGGGCGCCGCCCAGGTTGTCAGGGTGGGTGACCCGGCCCACGTGCCAGAGCTGGGCGAAGATGGTGCCCCCCTTGGCATGGACGGCATCGGTCACCCCCTTCCAGCCGGCCACTTGCTCGGCGCTGTGGATCCCCGGCGTCCAGGCATAGCCCTTGCCCATGGGGTCTACCTGGGTACCTTCGCTGATGATGAGGCCCGCCTCGGCGCGCTGGGCGTAATAGGTGGCCATCATGGCATTGGCCACATCACCGGGTTGGCTAGCGCGGGAGCGGGTCATGGGGGGCATGACGATACGGTTGTTAAGGTGCAACTGGCCCAGACGCAGCGGGCAGAACAGGTGATCGTGGCTCATCTTGAGTTCCTCATGGTGGGAGTGAGGCCACTCTAGCCCTGCGGCTTGTTGTGAAAAAGGGGGGTAATTGCAGAAAAGAATTGCAGTGATGGCATCAATCCATCGGCACAGGGTCTGGATGGCGCTCGCTGGCTCGCCAGCGGGCAGCTGAGGGACTGGGAGGGGAGCGCTGGCTGCGGTGTCGTGCAATAAAAAGTGCAACAAACAGCGCCATAAAAAGAGGGCCTGCTCGGCCCTCCTTGTTCATGTGACCTGGGCTCAGGTCCCCAGCGGCATGACCCGTACCCGTTCGATGCGGCGCTCGCTCACCTCGACCACCTCGAAGCAGAGCTGCTGCAGTTGCAACTGCTGGCCCGGGGTGGGCAAGGAGCCGAAGTGGGAGAGCAGCATGCCCGCCAGGGTCACGTATTCGTCGCTCTCGCTCACCAGCCCCTCGTGTTCCAGCACCTGTTCCACATGGTGGATGTTGGTGCTGCCGTTGATGAGCCAGCCTTCTCCGTCGCGCACCATGTCCGGGGTTTCGTCCTCGTCCGGCAGTTCGCCGACGATGGCCTCCAGCAGATCGTGGGTGGTGACCAGCCCCTGGATGACGCCAAACTCGTCGGAGACCAGGATCAGACTGCCCTTGGCCTGGCGCAGCTCCGCCAGCAGCCGGATCACGTTGATGGTCTGCGGCACTATGATGGGGTCGTTCTGCTTGGCCAGCTCGCTCAACGGTTGCCCCTCGTTGAGGGCAAACAGCAGATCCCGCGCCTTGACCACGCCTATGATCTCGTCCAGATCGCCGTCACAGACCGGGAACAGGCTGTGAGGCTCCTGTTGCAGCAGGGCGCGGATCTCCTCGGGCGAGTCGTTGACATCGATCCAGGCCATGTCGGAGCGCGGCGTCATTATGGTGCGGATGGAGCGCTCGGCCAGCGACAAGACCCCGGTCACCATGTAACGCTCCTCCTCGCCAAAGCTCAGCGGCGCAGGCGCCGGCGCATCCAGATCATCGTCCGGTCTGTCCTGATATGCCTTGCTGCCCATCAGCTTGAAGATGGCGGCCGTGGTGCGCTCGCGCAGGGGCTGCTTGGCCTCGTGGCGCTCGGCACTGCGCTGGGAGAGCTGGTTGAAGAACTCGATCAGCACCGAGAAGCCGATGGCCGCGTAGAGGTAGCCCTTCGGAATATGGAAGCCAAACCCTTCCGCCACCAGGCTGAAGCCGATCATCAACAGGAAGCTCAGGCAGAGCACCACCACGGTCGGGTGGGCGTTGACGAACTGGGTCAGGGGCTTGGAGGCGAGCACCATCACCAGCATGGCGATGGTCACGGCCGCCATCATGACGCCCAGGTGTTCCACCATGCCCACCGCAGTGATGATGGAGTCCAGCGAGAAGACGGCATCCAGCACCAGGATCTGCGCCACCACAACACCGAAACTGGCGTAGACGCCGCTGTGGCCGCCGGACTCGGGGTTGGCCTCAAGCCGCTCGTGCAGCTCTGTGGTGGCCTTGAACAGCAGGAACAGGCCGCCGCCCATCAGGATGAGATCCCGACCGGAGAAGACGAGCTCGCCGAGCTGAAGAATGGGGGCGGTCAGGGTCACCAGCCACGACATCACCGCCAGCAGGCCCAGACGCATCAGCAGGGCCAGCGACAGGCCTATGATGCGGGCCTTGTCCCGCTGGGCGGGGGGCAGTTTTTTCACCAGGATGGCGATGAAGACCAGGTTGTCGATCCCCAGCACGATTTCCAGAATGATCAGGGTAAACAGACCCACCCAGATGTGGGGATCCAGCAGCAATTCCATGTAATGACCTCAATAAAAAACAGACAGAGCGGGTGTCAGTGACGGCGAAAAATGGCCGTGGGAGCACGAAACTTGGGTGTTTTCAGAGGCGCTGGTGGAGCAATAACAGATACATTTTGACAGGGAGAAACGAAGGGCAACTTCGGGGATTGTCCATGATGGGCAATAAAACCTCGGGTTAAAAATGAGCCCTGATGATAGCGGGAATCGGCGCGTTGGCAAGCGCATGGCGATTAATTTGACAAGCGCAGGGCGCTCAAGATGTGAGGGCGCAGGGGGAGGCGACCGGGTCGCACTCCCCCGACCGGTCTTTACAACCAGCGCTTCTCGCGGGTGAAGCAGACCGAGAGCCAGGCATCCCCCAGGGTATCGCCGAGGCGGGACCAGAGCTCCTGGCGCAGGGCATCCTGGCGCTCTATGGGCCACTCCTGCCCCGGCGCCACCAGAATGTTCAATTCCAGATCGAAGCGGCGGCCGCTTTTCGCCAGATGGCTGTAGCACTCGATGCCATGGCGCAGGCGCAGGGCCTCGATCTCCTGCTCAACTTGCCGGGGCACATCCCCCTTGGGGGCAATCTTCAGCACCTCCCGCAGGTTGCGACCCAGCACCTTGATGGGGATCAGGGTGGCGCAGAGGGCCAGCAGGGTGACCAGCACGGGATCTATGTAGCGGTTGTAGTGGCCGTAGCCGAGAACATCGAGCCCGATGGCCACCACGAAACCGATCAGCAGGGTGGCGCTGAGCAGGGTATCCACCAGCCACTCCTTGGAGTCGACCCGCACCAGCTCGGAGTCAATCTGCTCGGCGACCCGGGCTTCGATGCGATAGATGATGGCGCAGAAGAAGGTGCAGACGGCGGCGTAGACGAGGGCGTGGCCGAGATCGATCTCCCGGCCTCCTGCCAGCAGGGAGGTGATACCGCTGTAGAAGGCGCCGAGGCAGAGCAGCAGAATGATGGCGCCGTTGATGACGTTGGTGATGGGCTCGAAGTGGGCGTAGCCGTACTGGAAGCGATCATCGGAGGGACGGGTAACGAGATAGGCGGTGATGAGCCCGAGCCCCGTCATGCCCATGCTGAACAGGGTGAAGATGCCATCGAGCATGATGGCGTTGGAGCCGACGAACAGGCCATAGCCGATGCCGAAGATGGCAAAGGTGATGCAACCGAACAGCGACAGGGTCAGCGCCTGTTTTTCGGTGCGGATCAGCGTACTGATAACATGGCTGTAATGAGCCATAAAAGTCCTCCTTTCAAATGGTGAAGATTGCGCGCGCAAGCGGTTTTCTAGCTGATATACTGCCCGCTCACATGTGAGCGGACTGGTTCGGGGGCCCGCGAAGAGGCTGGCCCGAACGGTCGTTGTCGCCGGAGTACCGGCATCAAGCAAAGGATGGGAACAAGGATTCATGATCCCGAGACTCGATTACCAGGACAGTTTGTCACCCGCAACCCTGCAGTTTCTTGAGTTGCTAGAGCGCAGCGCATTTCGTGGTGATATCGAAAAGTCTTATGCAAGCCGGTTGGCGATGGCGACGGATAACAGCGTCTATCAGGTTGTACCTCAGGCGGTTCTCTATCCGCGCAGTGCAGACGATATTGCGGTGATGCTCAAGCTGGCCCAGGGGCCCGAGTACGCAACCTTGAGTTTCTTCCCTCGCGGCGGCGGTACCGGCACCAATGGTCAATCCTTGGGCGGCGGCATTATCGTCGATCTCTCGCGCCATATGAACCAGATCATGGAAATTAATCTGGAAGAGGGCTGGGTGCGGGCCCAGGCCGGGGTGGTGAAAGACCAGCTCAACGCCTATCTCAAACCCCACGGTTACTTCTTCTCGCCGGATCTCTCCACCTCCAACCGCGCCACCCTGGGGGGCATGGTCAACACAGATGCGTCCGGTCAGGGGTCGCTGGTCTACGGCAAGACCTCGGATCACGTGCTTGGCCTGAAAGCAGTGCTGGAAAACGGCGACATCATGGCGACCGAGCCGGTCAATGGCGCGCGTCTCGCCGACAAGCTGGCCCTTGAAAGCCGGGAGGGGGAGATCTATCGCACCCTCTATCGCATCGGCAAGGAACGGCGCGCTGACATAGAGGCGACCTTCCCCAAGCTCAACCGCTTTCTGACCGGTTACGACCTCAAGCATCTCTATCAGCCCGATACCGACACCCTGGATGTCAGTCGGGTGCTATGCGGCTCGGAAGGATCCCTGGGTTTTATCACAGAAGCCAGGCTCAACATCACCCCCATCCCGCGCTATCGCACCCTGGTCAACGTCAAGTACGACAGCTTCCCGTCGGCTCTGCGCAATGCCCCCTTTATGGTGGAGGCCCAGGCGCTGTCGGTGGAGACGGTGGACTCACGGGTGCTGGGGCTGGCTCGCGCCGACATCATCTGGCATTCGGTCAAGGCCTTCATTGAGGACGTGCCCGGCAAGGATCTGCAGGGGCTCAACATCGTCGAGTTTGCCGACACAGACGAGGGCGAGCATCAAGCCAAGGTGGTCGAGCTGTGCCGCCGTATCGACGATCTGTTGGCGCGTGGCGAGGCGGGCATCATCGGCTATCAGGTGTGCAACCACCTGGCCAGCATCGAGACCATCTACGCCATGCGCAAGAAGTCGGTAGGGCTGCTTGGCAACGCCGAGGGACGCAAGAAGCCGGTGGCCTTCACCGAAGATACTGCCGTGCCGCCGGAATCCCTGGCCGATTTCATCATGGAATTTCGCGCCCTGCTCGATGGTCACGGCCTCGACTACGGCATGTTCGGTCACGTCGATGCGGGCGTGCTGCACGTGCGCCCGGCGCTGGATTTGTGCGATCCCGAGCAGGAGGTGCTGCTGCGACGCATCTCGGATCAGGTGGTGGCGCTCACCGCCAAATATGGCGGCCTGATGTGGGGCGAGCACGGCAAGGGTTTTCGCTCCGAATACAGCCCCGCCTTCTTCGGCGAGTTGTGGGAAGAGCTGCAACGGGTCAAGGGCGCCTTCGACCCGGCCAACCGCATCAACCCGGGCAAGATCTGCATGCCTTATGGCAGCGGGGCCGAACTGGTGTCGGTGGATGGGCCCAAGCGCGGCAAGTTCGACCGCCAGATCCCGATTGCGGTGCGGGAAAGCTATACCCGGGCCATGGATTGCAACGGCAACGGCCTCTGTTTCACCTTCGAGACCGACTCCCCCATGTGCCCCTCGGTCAAGATCAGCCGCGATCGCCGCCACTCGCCGAAAGGGCGGGCCGGGCTGATGCGCGAATGGCTGCGCCAGCTGGCACAGCAGGGCTTCGATCCCCTGGCCGAGGAGGTGGCGCTGCAAAGTGGTGGTCTGCGCTTCAAGCAGATTGTCGACAAGTTTCGCAACACCCTGGCCCGCGCTCGCGGCCAGTATGATTTTTCCCACGAGGTGATGGAGGCAATGGAAGGGTGCCTGGCGTGCAAGGCCTGCACCAGCCAGTGCCCCATCAAGGTGGATGTGCCCACCTTCCGCGCCCGTTTCATGCAGCTTTATCACAGCCGCTACCTGCGGGGCCCCAAGGATTACTTCGTCGGCACCGTCGAAAGCTATGCCCCCCTGCTGGCCAGAGCGCCGAAACTGGTCAACTTCTTCCTGGAAAAAGAGTGGGCCCAGAAGGCGACCGAGAAGAGCATCGGCATGGTGGATGTGCCCCTGCTCTCGGTGCCGACCCTGGCCGAATCCCTGCACGACAACAAGGCGCGCTATTTCGACCTGCCGGGCCTCGAGGCCATGAGCCCGGAGCAGCGTGCCAAAGTGGTGCTCATAGTGCAGGATCCCTTCACCAGTTATTACGACGCCCCCGTGGTGCGGGACTTGGTGAAGCTTGCCAGCAAGCTTGGGCTGCAACCCTATCTGCTGCCATTCAAGCCCAACGGCAAGCCCCAGCACGTGAAGGGGTTCCTGCGTGCCTTTGCCCGCACCGCAGCCAACAGTGCCCAGTTCCTCAACAAGATAGCGGCGCTCGGCATTCCCATGGTGGGGGTCGATCCTTCACTGGTGCTTTGCTATCGGGACGAGTATGCCAAGGCCCTTGGTTCGGCCCGTGGCGACTTCCAGGTGCTGCTGCCCCAGGAGTGGCTGCTATCTTTACCCGCTCCCGAGAGCAGGGTGAGCGAGGGTGAACAGGCCGAGCCCTGGTATCTGTTTGCCCACTGCACCGAGAAGACCTCCAAGCCCTCGACCCACGGTGACTGGGGCACCTTGTTCCAGCGTTTTGGGGCCCGCTTGCAGCCTGTGTCTGTGGGCTGCTGCGGCATGGCCGGCACCTATGGCCACGACGCCAAACAGGTGGAAAATTCCAAGGGGATCTACGGGCTTAGCTGGGCAGAGCCGCTCTCCCGCCTGCCCAAAGAGCGCTGTCTGGCCACAGGTTACTCGTGCCGCAGCCAGGTCAAGCGGATGGAGGGGGAGAAACTCAAGCATCCGCTGCAGGCCCTGCTGGAACTGCTCTGATGCTGACGCTGCCCAAGCGGTTTCGGGTGCCGCAAGCCTTTCGGCACCCGCACTTCCTGCTGTTGCCTGTCGCCCAGAGTCAGGCTGTGGTGGAGTTTGTGGCCATGCAGCGTGAGCGCGAGCAACTGCACCAGTTGTTTCGCCCGGATGACGTCTGGCCCTCAGCCCAGTTCAGTCTGGGCCAGCACGAGGGGGATCTGGAGTGGCAGCGTTCCGAGTTTCTGGCCAAGCGCTCGTTCGCCTATGGTCTCTGGAGCCCGGAGCGTGAGCCGCAATTTTGGGGCGGGGTCTATCTCTACCCCTCGGTGCTGCCGGAGGTGGCGGTGGAATTGTTCTTCTGGAAGCTGGCCGAGGCCCCCCTCACCGATGCCGAGCTGGAAGCCGAGCTGCGGCTCTGGCTGGGCAAGGTATGGCACTGGCCAGAACCCTGCCTGCCGGGGCGGGAGCAGCCCTGGGCCGAGTGGCCCGGCGTGACCTATCCCTGGTGAGGTCCCGGCATCAGGAGCTGGCTTGGCAAGATGCCCCCTGATAGGGGCATCTTCTTTTCCAGCCCTTTTTCGCCGACACTGCTCATGTATAACCTGTTGATCACACAAGGAGTCTGCTCGCCATGAGTCAAGAGAATAGCGCCATCTGGCGCAAGCCCATGAGCCTGGAGGGGCTCAATGCCAGTTCCCGCAACACTCTGATGGCCCACCTGGACATCGTTTACACCGCTTTTGGCCCTGACTGGCTGGCGGCCACCATGCCGGTGGATCACCGCACCCATCAGCCCCTTGGCATGCTGCACGGCGGTGCGTCCGTGGTGCTGGCAGAGACGCTGGGATCCCTGGCCGCCAACATGGCGGTGGGCGCGGACAGCTACTGCGTGGGACTGGAAGTGAATGCCAACCACCTGCGGGCCAAGCGGGAAGGGGTGGTGACGGGGCGTTGCTCGCCACTGCATCTGGGGGCAACGACCCAGGTGTGGCAGATTGAAATTCGGGACGAACGTGAGCGTTTATTGTGCACCAGTCGATTGACCATGGCGGTGCTCAAACACAAGCGGGGCAAGGACTCCAGCGAGGAGTGATCTGCAATAACGCACCATGAGTGCAAAATAAGCAAGCCATAGTCGCAAGATCCCTCTATAATTGCCAACGTCTTGAGAGGCTTATCACATTTTTCAAGACAGCAGAACAAAGTGGCGCTATAATCGCCGCCTTTTTGCTATTCCGCGGTGCTTAGCCGCCTGCCTTAATCTGGAAGAATCTATGTCTGATACCGAACAACTGCCCCTTTTTAGTGAGCTTGGACTGGCCGCGCCTGTATTGAAAGCGCTGCAGGACGTGGGCTATGAGCGCCCGTCACCGATCCAGGCCGCAGCAATTCCCCACCTGATGGCGGGACACGATCTGCTGGGGCAGGCGCAAACCGGTACAGGGAAGACCGCTGCTTTTGCCTTGCCTCTGTTGTCTCGTCTGGAAGCTGGTAACCGCAATACCCAGGTTTTGGTGCTGGCACCGACCCGTGAACTGGCGCTGCAAGTTGCCGAGGCGTGCCAACGTTACGCCAAGCACATGCCGGACTTCCATGTTCTGCCCATCTACGGTGGTTCCTCTTACGAAACCCAGACCCGCGCCCTGCGTCGTGGTGCTCAGGTTGTCGTGGGTACCCCTGGCCGTGTGATGGACCTGATCCGTCGCAAGAACCTGGACCTCTCCGGCCTGAAAGCCCTGGTTCTGGACGAAGCCGATGAAATGCTGCGTATGGGCTTCATCGACGACGTGGACTGGATCATGGAACAGTGCCCGAGCACTCGTCAGGTCGCACTCTTCTCTGCCACCATGCCGGACCAGATCCGTCGTGTTGCCCAGAAGCACCTGAAGCAGCCGAAAGAGATCAAGATCATCACCAAGACGTCCACTGCACCGACCATCCGCCAGCGCTACTGGCAGGTAACCGGTCTGCACAAGCTGGACGCCATGACCCGTCTGCTGGAAGTCGAGCCGTACGAAGCCGTACTGGTCTTCGTGCGCACCAAGAACGCGGCCGAAGAGCTGGCTGGCAAACTGGCCGCCCGTGGTCACGCCTGTGAAGCGCTGCACGGTGACATCCCGCAGAAGCTGCGTGAGCGTACCGTCGACAAGCTGCGTCAAGGCCAGCTGGACATCCTGATCGCCACCGACGTTGTCGCCCGTGGTCTGGACGTTGAGCGCATCACTCACGTGGTGAACTACGACATTCCGTACGATACCGAATCCTACGTACACCGTATCGGCCGTACCGGCCGTGCTGGTCGCAAGGGTGAGGCCATCCTGTTTGTTGCTCCCCGTGAGCGCCGCATGCTGCGCGCCATCGAGCACGCCACTCGTCAGGCCATCGAGCCGATGAAGATGCCGAGCACCGAGGACATCAACCAGCACCGTATGACCAAGTTCAAAGAGCGCATCCGGGAAACCATGATGGGCGAAGAGCTTGAGATCTACCACAACCTGGTGAACGAGCTGATCGAAGAAGATTCTGCCGATCCGCTGGAGCTGGCTGCCGCACTGGCCAAGCTGGTGCAGGGTGACCAACCGCTGCTGCTGGATGAGTCCATCCCAGAGCCGCAGTTCAACCCGAGCAACGATCGTGGTGGCCGTGACTTCGAACGCCGTGACGGTGGTCGTGACTTCGCCGACCGTGGTGATCGTCCTGCCCGTCGCATGCCGTCTCTCGAACCGCGTCCGCTGAAAGACAATCCTGATGTAGAGATGGAGCGTTACCGCGTAGACGTGGGTGCCCATCACGGCGTCAAGCCGGGCCAGATCGTGGGCGCCATCGCCAACGAAGCGAACATCGAGAGCCGTTTCATCGGCAACATCGACATCGCCGATGACTTCTCCACCGTCGATCTGCCCAAGGGCATGACCGCCGATGTACTGGAAGTGATCAAGAAAGCCCGTGTTTGTCAGCGTCCGCTGATGATCACCCGCTACACCGAAGTGCCGGCCGGCAGCAACACTGCCCCCCGTCCGCCGCGCAGCGATCGTCCCTTCAACAAGGATCGCCGCCCCAGCGGTGACCGTCCGTTCAACAAGAGCGGGGAGCGCCGTGAAGGTGGCTTCAACAAGGATCGCAAGTTCGGTGGCAACAAGCGCCGCGACAGCTAAGTCCCGATAGTCTTGATAAAAAGGCCGCTCATCGAGCGGCCTTTTTGTTGCCTGTCATTTGGCTGGTCTGGGGCCTGGCTCCGCTCAAGAGGCCGGGATTGTGTTAGTCAGGGAGCGCCAGCATACTGCCTCTGCCTCTGCCTCTGCCTCTGCCTCTGCCTCTGCCTCTGCCTCTGCCTCTGCCTCTGCCTCTGCCTCTGCCTCTGCCTCTGCCTCTGCCTCTGCCTCTGCCTCTGCCTCTGCCTCTGCCTCTGCCTTGACCTTTGCCCTGTCGCCTGCCTCTGTCCTCCAGTCTGTAACACCAGTGTTGGGACAAGCCAGCAGACAGCTGTGACATCTAGGCCGGAGCATATGGTGCTTATCCCGAGCCAAGCGAGTGCCTGCCAGCAGGGCTCCCGTGTCAAGTTCAGGCTGGCTGGAGGACGGGTTGCACATGACGGACAACGAAAAGGCGACCCTGAGGTCGCCTTTTCGTGTCTGCATCTATCTTGTCCGGGGGCTCAGAGCACCATGGCGGCAATCCAGCCGAAGATGATGAGCGGTATGTTGTAGTGGATGAAGGTGGGCACCACGCTGTCCCAGATGTGGTCGTGCTGGCCGTCGGCGTTGAGGCCGGAGGTGGGGCCGAGCGTCGAGTCGGAGGCGGGGGAACCCGCATCCCCCAGCGCACCGGCAGCGCCCACCAGGGCTATGGTGGCCATGGGTGAGAAGCCGAGGTGGATGCACAGCGGCACATAGATGGTGGCTATGATGGGCACTGTGGAGAAGGAGGAGCCTATCCCCATGGTGATCAGGAGGCCAACCAGCAGCATCAGGAAGGCGGCGAGGCCCTTCTGATCCCCGATCACCGCAGAGACGGACTGCACCAGGCTCTCCACCCCGTGGGTGGCCTTCATCACGGCGGCGAAGCCGGCGGCCGAAATCATGATGAAACCGATGAGGGACATCATGCGCACGCCCTGGGTGAAGGCGTCCTGGCTTTCGCGAAACTTGATGACGCCGCCGCAGGTGAAGATGACGAAACCGGCCAGCGCCCCCAGCACTATGCTGTTGGTCATCAACTGCAGCCCCAGTGCCACGCCTATGGCCAGCAGGGCCACCCAGATGTGGTTGAGGTTGAGCTCCACCGTTTCCGGCTCGGCGGCCAGGATCTTTTCCAGATCATATTGGCGCGGCTTGCGGTAGCTGATGAAGACAGCGATCAAGAGACCGACGAACATGCCCAGCACAGGAATAGCCATCGCCAGCGGCAGCTGGCCGTGCTCGACCGGCACGCCGTTGTCGATCAGGTTCTTGGCCAGGATGTTGTTGAGGAAGATGCCGCCAAAACCGACCGGCAACAGCATATAGGTTGCGGTCAGGCCGAAGGTGATGACGCAGGCCACCTGACGGCGGTCGATCTGCATCTGGGCCATGACGTGCAGCAGCGGCGGGATCAGAATGGGAATGAAGGCGATGTGCACCGGGATCAGGTTCTGGGAGGAGATGGACACCGCCAGTACCGAGGTGAGCAGCAGGCTCTTGACCCAGAGGATGCGAGAGCTGCTGGCATCCTTGCCGAGCTGGCTGATCACCTTGCGGGCCAGCAGGTCGGTGATCCCGGAGCGGGAGATGGCGACCGCAAAGGCCCCCAGCATGGCATAGGAGAGGGCGATTTCGGCGCCGCCACCCAGACCACCGGTAAAGGTGCTGAGGGTCTCCTGCAGTGAGAGTCCGCCGATCAGGCCGCCGACGATGGCGCCGATGGAGAGGGAGACCACCACATTGATCCGCAGCAGGCTGAGCACCAGCATCAGCGCAACTGCGATAACAACAGGATTCATTTGATTTCCTTATAGATTGTGTTGCTGTCTGTCATGTGAAAGGCCGTTAGTTTGCGAAAAACGTGACAAATGTCGAGTAAAAAATCAGGGAAAACGCCAGTTGGCAGCATTCTCGGCTGGCCTGGGGTGACAAGGTGGGCGTGGGGATGAAAAACGGCCTTGTATGGGCCTGTTTTCGCCATTCTGGTCAAACCAGCTTGATACTGCCAACCCAATAGAAGAAGGCTGCCAGGGCAGCCTTCTTGCTCATTGCTCAAACCGGTTATTCGCTTGCATCGTCGGCGGTGGCCTCGTCCGGATGGGCCGGTGGCCAGCCACCCAGGCTCTTCCAGCGGTTGACGATATGACAGAACAGCTCGGTAGTGCGTTCTGTGTCATACAGGGCGGAGTGCGCCTCTTTATTGTCAAACGGGATGCGGGCGCTCTGACACGCCTTGGCCAGTACGGTTTGTCCCAGTGCTAGGCCGGAGAGGGCGGCGGTATCGAAGGTGGCAAACGGATGGAACGGATTGCGCTTGAGGCCGGCGCGCTCAGCGGCGGCCATCACGAAGCCGTGATCGAAGGTGGCGTTGTGGGCCACTATGATGGCGCGGCCGCAGTCGTGCTCCTTCATCCCCTTGCGAATGCCCTTGAAGATCTCGGTCAGCGCTTCTCTCTCGCTGACGGCACCGCGCAGCGGATTGAAGGGATCTATGCCGGTGAACTCCAGCGCCGCCTTCTCCAGGTTGGCGCCTTCGAATGGCTCGACGTGAAAATGAAAGATCTGGTCGGGCAGAAGCCAGCCATCCTCATCCATCTTGAGGGTATAGGCGGCGATTTCCAGCAAGGCGTCGGTTCTGGCATTGAACCCGGCGGTTTCAACATCGATGACGACGGGGTAAAAGCCACGAAAACGGCCCTTGAGGGTGTGAACAGCGTCGGTCATGGTATCTCGGTCGGCGTGAAATGAGGCGGCATTATGGCAAAAAAGCCGGCCCTTGTCCCTCATCCGCAGCCATGAGACAGGTGTCTGATTCTATTATCGACACTCGGGCTTATAATTGACCACTTCAACAATGGAATGGGGAGCGACGATGAATAAGCTGGGATTGGCGCACAAGATGTTGCTGGTGGTCTGCCTGCCGCTGCTGGCCTTGCTGTTTTTCTCCGGCCGATACGTGTATGAGCGTTATCGGGTCGAGCAGGAGATGGCGCAGGCGCAGGTCGCGCTCGAGGTGGTGCGGGAGGCTGCGCAACTGGCCCACGAGCTGCAAAAGGAGCGCGGCATGTCGGCGGGCTTTTTGGGCTCCGGCGGCAACAAGTTCCGCGACGCTCTGCCCGCCCAGCGCAAGCTGGTCGATACCCTGCTGGCACGTTTCCACGAGGAGCCCGCCCTGCTGGCGCTGGGAGAGGTGCAACAGGCACTGACCGGGCTTGTCGCCATGCGCGAGCGGGTCAGTGCGCTGGGGGTCGAGGTGGCGGAGCAGGTCAGCTTCTACAGCCGTCTCATCAGTCAGCTGCTGGCCGTGGTGGATCAGGTCAGCCTCAACAGCCAGGATGCCGACATAGCGCTGCAGACCAATGCCTATGCCGCCTTCTTGCAGAGCAAGGAGCGCATGGGGCTGGAGCGGGCGACCCTGAGCAATGTGTTCGGTCGTGACGGCTTCACCCCCGCGCTGTTGCAGCAATTCATCTCCCTGCTGGCGGCCCAGAATACCTATCTCGAACGCTTCCAGGCGGTGGCGAGCCCGTCACAGCGTCAGCTGCTGGCCGACAGCCTGGCCTCTCCCGTGGTGGCCAAGGTGGCCGCCATGGAAAAACTGGCGCTGGACAAGGCGGCCACCGGGGGCTTCGGGGTCGATGCCGAGGCCTGGTTTGCCTTGAGCACAGACAAGATTGGCCTGCTCAAGGAGAGTGAGGATCGCCTCTACCAGCAGCTGTCCGAGCGGGTCGGCCAGATGCGGGCCCAAAGTGCCAGCGACTTCTGGTGGGCCGCCATAGGTGTCTTGCTGTGCGTGGCGCTGACCACCTTCGTCTGTTGGCGGGTGGTGCGGGATCTGCATCTGGGCTTCATGGCCCTGCACCAGACCTTCAAACGGCTGGTGCAGGAGAATGACCTGACGGTGCGGGTCAACTGGCAATCCGGTGACGAGCTGGGCGCGCTGGCACGGGATCTGAACCATTTCCTCGCGCATCTCGAGGGGCTGCTGCTGGCGGTGCGCCGCTCCTGCGAGGTGCTGGCCCGCAGCGCCGCCGCGTCGGCAGACGTGATCGCCGAGGTCAACGCCGGCGTGGTCAGGGGCTTTGGTCAGGTGGATCTGGTGGCGACCGCCGCCACCGAGATGGCTTCCACCGTGGCCGAGATTGCGCGCAACGCGACCCAGACCTCGCTGGCGACTCAGCAGGCCATAGGCCGTGCCCGTCAGGGTGATAAAGAGGTGGATCAGACCATAGACGCCATCCAGCAGGTGGCGGGCACCCTGATCGATACCCAGCAACTGGTGGACAGCCTGCATCAGGATACAGAGTCGGTCGGCGAGGCGCTCAACCTCATCAAGCAGATCTCGGATCGCACCAATTTGCTGGCCCTCAACGCCGCCATCGAAGCGGCCCGTGCCGGTGAGTCAGGCCGCGGTTTTGCGGTGGTGGCCGAAGAGGTGAGGGCGCTCGCCTCCCGTACCCAGCAGGCCGCCGACGACATAGCGCGTATGCTGGTCCGTTTGCGCCAGGGCGCCAATCAGGCGGTCACCGCCATGCACCTGGGCACAGAGCAGGCGGGCCTGAGCGTGACCGAGGCCAAGCGGGCGGGCAGCGAGCTGACCGACATAGTCAACGAGGTGCGCAAGGTGAGCGACATGACGGCCCAGGTGGCGACGGCCACCGAGGAGCAGCGCTACGTCACCGACGACATACAGCACAACGTGATGACCATACGCGAGGTGTACGAGGCCCATCGCCTGCACTCGGAAACCTTGCAGCAGAACAGCGCCGAGCTGGATCTGCTGGCTCGCGAGCTGGCGGGCCGCATCGCCAGTTTCAAGCTGATGGAGCGTCCTGCACCCCACTGAGTGGTTTGCCCTAAAGCTTGTCCTGCCCTTGCCGATACCTAACGTGAGATCGTGTGGAGGGCAGGCAGTTGAACGCTTGGATGTTAGGGTTGGTCAGCATATCCGTGAGTATGCAGTTACAGGCGGGCGTCACCGAGTTTGGTGCCGGCCTGGATCAATCCGTCTGGCGCCTGACCTCGGACACGCAAGTGGAGTGTCGCCTCGAACACCCTATTCCCAACTGGGGTACGGGTGCCTTCGTCAGCCGGGCCGGCCGCAAGATCAATCTGGATTTTGAACTCAAGGGGCTGCGCCAGCAGGCCCAGACCCAGACGGTCAGTCTGGGGATCATGCCGCCAGTCTGGCGCCCTGGCATCGCCGGACGGGAAGTGAGCCAGCTGCGTTTCTACCAGCAGTTCGATGGCCTAGTGGAGGGGCAGACCGCCTGGACCATGCTGGACGAGCTGGAGGGGGGGCGCATGCCGACCTTCCAGTACCGCGACTGGTATCGGCAGAACCGGCCGGTGCGGGTGTCGCTCTCCTCGGTCAACTTCCGGGTCAAGTATCAGGCTTTCGTGGATTGCCTGAACGGCCTGCTGCCATACAGCTTCAACGACATCGCCTTCAGCGTGCTCACCTATGACAAGAACAGCGACCAGCTGTCGCTCGCCTCCAAACGGCGGCTGGCGATGATCGGCGAGTATGTGAAGGTCGACAAGAGCATAGACGTGGTGGTGATCGACGCCTACAGCGACAGTTATGGTGGTCGCTGGCCGAACCAGAAACTCTCCGAGAAACGGGCCGATGCCATCAAGAAGGTGTTCGTGGATCTGGGTATCGAACCCGGCAAGGTCTCGGTCGAGGGGCATGGCGAGAAGCAGCACGTCGCCTCCAACGAAACCGAAGATGGCCGCGCCAGGAACCGGCGTGTGGTGATCAACATGGGCCGCAATGGCACCATCTGATGGGCGGATATCATTCAATGAAAAAGAGCGCCTTGGCGCTCTTTTTTTATGGGGATCTTGTCCTGACCATGTCTTAGAAGCTGTCACCCAGGCCTGTGCCTGCATCTTTCTTGGCGATCAGTTCAATCTTGTAACCATCCGGATCTTCCACGAAGGCGATGACCGTCTTGCCACCCTTGACCGGGCCCGGCTCGCGGGTGATCTTGGCGCCGGCGGCACGCAGCGCATCGCAGGTGCCATAGATGTCGTCCGCTTCCAGCGCGATGTGGCCGTAGGCCGATCCCAGCTCATACTCGCTCACACCCCAGTTGTAGGTGAGCTCGATGACGGCCTCATCCTTCTCGTCGCCGTAACCGACGAAGGCCAGGGTGTACTTGTATTCGCTGTTCTCGCTCTTGCGCAGCAGCTTCATCCCCAGCACCCGGGTGTAGAAGTCGATGGAGCGTTGCAGATCGCCGACGCGCAGCATGGTGTGCAGAATTCTCATGGCTTAATTCTCCCCTTGGTATTCACGATTCTGTAATCAGGCAGGAGGAGGCAATGGTTGCCTAGCTCTCCGGGTAGATCTTCTCTTTGTACTCGCAAAGGTCCTCGATGATACAGGAACCACAGCGGGGTTTGCGAGCCAGACAGGTGTAACGGCCGTGCAGGATCAACCAGTGGTGCACGTCCAGCTTGAACTCGGCGGGCACCACTTTCAGCAGTTTCTCTTCCACCTGATCCACGTTCTTGCCCACCGCGAAACCGGTGCGATTCGACACCCGAAAGATGTGGGTATCGACGGCTATGGTGGGCCAGCCGAAGGCGGTGTTGAGCACCACGTTGGCGGTCTTGCGACCGACGCCGGGCAGGGCTTCCAGCGCCTCGCGGTTCTCCGGCACCTCGCCGCCGTGGCGCTCCAGCAGGATGGCGCAGGTCTTGATGACGTTCTCGGCCTTGGTGTTGAACAGGCCTATGGTCTTGATGTATTGCTTCACCCCGTCTACCCCCAGATCCAGCATGGCCTGGGGCGTGTTGGCCACCGGATAGAGCTTGTCGGTGGCCTTGTTGACGCTCACGTCTGTGGCCTGGGCCGACAACAGCACGGCGATCAGCAGCTCGAACGGTGTCTTGAAGTTGAGCTCTGTGGTCGGGTGGGGATTGTCGTCCCGCAGCCGCTCCAGGATCTGCCTGCGTTTCTGGTTGTTCATGGCTCCCTCTTGTCTCAGAGCTGGGTCGCGCGGGCACCCGCCGCCGGCACGGCGCAGTGGGCCTTCTCGGCGGCCTGCTTGCGGCCCAGCCGGTCGTTGATGGCGTTCTTGCCGGCGATCATCAGGCCCAGACCGATGAAGCCGCCGGGAGGCAGGATCGCCAGCAGCAGGCTGGCGTCGGCGTGGAACAGCTCGATGCGCAAGGACTTGGCCCAGTCCCCCAGCAGCAGGTCGGCGCCGTCGAACAGGGTGCCCATGCCGATGATCTCCCGCAGCCCCCCCAGCACCAGCAGCACCAGGGTGAAGCCCAGCCCCATCATGAAGCCGTCGAGGGCCGCCAGCAGAGGCGGGTTCTTGGAGGCATAGGCCTCGGCCCGGCCTATGATGACGCAGTTGGTGACGATCAGGGCGATGAAGATGCCGAGCGCCTGATAGAGGCCATAGGTGTAGGCGTTCATCAACAGCTGCACGCTGGTCACCAGGGCGGCGATGATCATCACGTAGACCGGGATGCGGATATCCTTGGGCACCAGGTTGCGCACCAGGGAGATGGCGAGGTTGGAGCTGACCAGCACCACCATGGTGGCCAATCCCAGCCCCAGCGCATTGGTGAAGGTGGAGGAGACAGCCAGGGTGGGGCAGAGCCCCAGCACCTGTACCAGGGAGGGGTTGTTCTTCCACAGCCCCTGTAGCATCAGCTCCTTGAGCTCTTCGCGGCGGCCATTGCCTTCGTTGGCGAGGCTCTGGCCGTCAATCACATCAACTTGTTCCATGGCTTGTGCTCCGGCGTTATGGGGTGGCGTCACAGGAGGGGGCATCCCGCAGCAATTCAGGGTGTTCCTGCTGCAACAGCAGCAGGTTCTTCACCGCCTTGACCACGGCACGGGGTGTGATGGTGGCGCCGGTGAAGGCATCGAATTCACCACCGTCCTTCTTCACCGCCCAGTTGGCCTCGTTGTCGCGGTTGAGGAACTTGCCGACAAAACTGTTGATCCAGCTCGATTTCTTCAACTCTATCTTGTCACCCAGGCCCGGCGTCTCATTGTGGGCCAGCACCCGCACCGCACTGACGTTGCCCTTGGCATCTGTGCCGACGATGAGGCGGATGGCCCCACTGTAGCCGTCGGGGGCCACGGTTTCCAGCGCATAGCCTGTGGTCTCGCCCTGCAGGGTCGCTGTGTAGAGCGGCATGGCCTGATCGCTGCCCAGATAGGTCTTGCTCTGCACCCGCTTGCAGCTGGCCACCAGATCATTGTCATAGCTCCCTTCCGGCAACAGGGCCGAGAGGGTGCGCAGCTTCTCCAGCTGCTGCTGATGGGCGATCCTGTCGCGGGTCAGCTCATTGGTCAGCACCACGACGGCGGTGCAGGCCAGGGCAAACAGCGCCAGGGTGACACCGTTCTTGCGCATGCTCTTTAACATTGAATCTTTCCTGAGAGTGAGGTGTGCGCCGGGGTCATTTGCGGCGTGCTCCATAGACCTTGGGACGTGTCAGGCTGTCGATCAGCGGTACACACAAGTTGGCCAGCAGCACGGCGAAGGCGAAGGCATCCGGGTAGCCGCCAAAGCGGCGGATGAGGTAGACCAGCACGCCGATCAGCACGCCATAGACCAGACGGCCACGGGGTGTGGTGCTGGCACTCACCGGATCGGTGGCGATGAAGAAGGCCCCCAGCATGGTGGCGCCGCTGAACAGGTGGAACATGGGGGTGGCGGTGGCATCCGGCGTCATCAGATAACCCAGGGTGGCTGCCAGCAGCAAGGCGCCCAGGATGGCTCCCGGAATGCGCCAGTTGATCACCTTCTGTTGCAGCAGGAACAGGCCGCCGAGCAGGTAACCGAGGTTGACCCAGCTCCAGCCTATGCCACCCCAGCCCTCGAACACGGCGTGGGTCATCACCTCGCCGGCGGTGAGCCCCTGGGTCAGCCCTGTTTTCAGGGTATCGAGCGGTGTGGCCATGGTGAGGCCATCCACCCCCTGCTTGAGCTGCGCCATGCTGTAGCCGTCCAGGCTGAAGCCGGTGAAGATGACGGACGCCGCATCGCCAAAGCCGATGTCATAGGCGGCTATGCTGGAGGGCGGCAGCCAGCTGGTCATCTGTACCGGGAAGGAGACCAGCAGCAGCACATAGGCCACCATGGCCGGGTTGAACAGATTCTGACCCAGCCCGCCGTAGAGGTGCTTGGCGATGATGATGGCAAAGGCGGTGCCGAGTACCAGCATCCACCAGGGCAGCAGGGGAGGCAGGGAGAGGCCGATCAGCACGGCGGTCAGCGCCGCGCTGCCATCCATCAGGGCGGGTTTGATGGGACGGTGGCGCAACTTGAGTACCAAGGCCTCTGCACCCAGCGCCGTCACCAGCGCCAGCAGCACCTGGATCAGGGTGCCCCAGCCGAAGAACCAGGTCTGCGCCAGAAAACCGGGCAGACATGCCAGGATCACCAGCAACATCAGGGTCTGGGTCTGTTTGCGGTTATGGGCAAACGGCGCACTCGCGATATTGAACATGGATCAGTGGCTCTTGTCAGTCGATGGAGAAGGGGAAGCCTGGGCAGCCGCCTCGGCCGCCAGTTTCCGGGCCTTGGCGCGGGCCACGGCGGCGGCAATGGCTGCTTTCTTGGGGTCGGCGTCGGCAACGACTTGTACCGGTTCTGTGCTCTGCCGGGTATCCGCGTCAGCGACGACACCGGCGTCAGGTTCTGCGATGTTTCCATCCGCTGTTGCTTGCGCTGCCTTTTTGGCTTTGGCACGGGCAATGGCGGCGGCAATGGCTGCCTTTTTGGGGTCGACCTCGGCGGCTGCCGGGGCGGATCCGACGACCGGCTCGGCTTCGACAGCGGTAGTCTCGGGCTCGGCGACCTTGTCATCCGCCGCGTGCGCCGCCTTTTTGGCCTTGGCACGGGCGATGGCGGCGGCAATGGCTGCCTTTTTGGGGTCGACTTCGGCGGCAGCCGGGGCGGATCCGATGGCTGGCTCTGCTTCGACTGCGGTAGTTTCGGGCTCGGCGACCCTGTCATCCGCCGCGTTCGCCGCCTTTTTGGCCTTGGCACGGGCGATGGCGGCGGCAATGGCCGCCTTTTTGGGATCGGCCTCGGCGCTGGGCGCCGCTTCCGTCACAGGTGCCGCCGCAGCGGCCGATGTGTCAGCCGTTGCTTCGTCAGGGGCGGTTTGCGCCGCCTTCTTGGCCTTGGCTCGGGCCAAGGCTGCAGCTATGGCCGCTTTTTTCGGATCCTGTTCCGCGGGTGTGGGTGCAACATCGGCGGGCTCATCACCGCTGACAGCCTTGGCGGCGCGGCGGGCGATGGCCTCCTGCTTGCGCGCCTCGCGGGCGGCAATCATGGCGCTGTTGTCCGGCGCGAGCTCGCTGGCGCCGACCGGCGCAGCGTCCTGCTTGGCCTTGATGCGGGCCAGAGCTGCGGCGACCGGATCTTCGCCACCGGCGGCCGTCATGGCCTGGCGGCGCTGGGCCGCAGCCTCGGCGTGGCGAGCCTCGCGGGCCGCTTTTTCCCGCTCGAAGCGGGCCTGCTTGGCCTCGAAACGCTGCTTTGCACGCTCGGCCTTCTCGGCCTCGGCACGGGCCTCGCGGATGTCATCCTTGGCAATCTTGTAGTACTGCACCAGGGGGATCTCGCTTGGGCAGACCCAGGCGCAGGCACCGCACTCGATGCAGTCGAACAGGCTGAGCCCGTCGGCCTTGTCGTACTCCTTGGCCCGGCTGTACCAGTAGAGCTCCTGGGGCAGCAGGTTGGCCGGGCAGGCGTCGGCGCAGGCGCTGCAGCGAATGCAGGCCTGCTCCGGGCCGGGCGGCGGCAACTCGGCCCGGGTGGGGGAGAGCAGGCAGTTGGTGGCCTTGACCACGGGCACCATGGCATGGGGCAGGGTGAAGCCCATCATGGGGCCGCCCATGATCACCCGCTGATCCGCCTCGGGCTGCAGCTCGAAACGCTGCAGCAACCAGCGCACCGGGGTACCCAGCAGCACCCAGGCGTTGCCCGGTTTCTTGAAGGCGTCGCCGGTGAGGGTGACGATGCGGGAGATGAGCGGCTCGCCGTCTATGATGGCGCGCTTGATGGCAAACACTGTGGCCACGTTGAGCACCATGATGCCCATGTCCACGGCGCGGCCCCCCTTGGGGACCTGACGGCCGGTGAGCAGCTCTATGGTCTGCTTGGCGCCGCCCGAGGGGTACTTGGTCGGCACCGTCTTGACCAGCACGTCCTCGTCGGTGGCGTGACGGGTCAGCTCGCCGATGGCGGCCGGCTTGTTGTCTTCCACCCCGATCAGGGTCAGCTTGGGCTTGAGCAGGTGCTTGAGCACCCGGATGCCGTCCATGATCTCGTCGGCATACTCCTGCATCAGCCGATCGTCGGTGCTGATGTAGGGCTCGCACTCCAGTCCGTTGACGATCAGGATCTCGGTCAGCTGACCGCGACCGTCCAGCTTGCTGTGGGTCGGGAACACGGCGCCGCCGAGGCCCGCGATGCCCGCCTGCTGGATGCGTTCCAGCAGCTCGCCCCGCTCCAGGTTCCAGTAGTCGCTGCGGCCCTGGCGCTCACCCCAGTCATCTTCCCCATCCGGGGTGAGGGTGATGCAGAGATCATCGAGGCCGGAGGGGTGCGCTACCGTGTGGTGGCCGATGGCGGTGATGGTGCCCGAGGTGGAGGCGTGCACCGGCACTATGCGACCCTTGTCGTAGCGGGTCAGCGGCTGACCCTTCTTGACCTTGTCGCCGACCTGCACCAGCAGATCGCCGGCCGGGCCCGCGTGCTGGCGTACCGGTATGATGAGCTGGGGCGGCAGGCCCGCGTCCACCACAGGGGTCAGACTGGATTGATCTTTGTTTTCGGGAGGATGAATGCCGCCGTGAAAATCCCACAGGGTGCCGGCTTTGATGCGTTCGAGTAAGGACTGCATGGTTACTCCGCTGTTTATTCCACTATCTTGACCGGAATGGCGACGCTGGCCAGATCCCACTTCCAGTTGTCGACCGTGGTCGGCACAGGGATCATTTCGATACAGTCGGTTGGGCAGGGATCGACACAGAGATCGCAGCCGGTGCACTCGTCTTTGATCACGGTGTGCATCGCCTTGGTGGCACCGACGATGGCATCGACCGGACAGGCCTGGATGCACTTGGTGCAGCCGATGCATTGATCTTCATGGATGAAGGCGACTCTCTTTACCGGGACGGCGGCTTCGCCACCGCCCAGCGGCTGGGGCTCTACCCCCATGAGGTCGGCAATCTTGCGCATGGTGGCATCGCCACCGGGCACACACTTGTTGATCTGATCGCCGTTGGCCAGGGCCTCGGCATAAGGCTTGCAACCCGGGTAGCCGCACTGGCCGCACTGGGTCTGTGGCAACAGGGCATCGAGCTGATCGACGATGGGATCGGCTTCCACATGAAACTTGACGGCGGCAAAGCCCAGAATGATGCCGAAGGCCAGGGCCAGCAGAGCCAACACCAGAACGGCAAAGAGTATGTGAGTCATAGCGCTATATCTTGATGAGGCCGGTAAAGCCCATAAAGGCCAGCGACATCAGGCCGGCGGTGATCATGGCGATGGAGACGCCGCGAAACGGAGTGGGGACGTCGGCCGCCACCAGGCGCTCACGCATGGCGGCAAACAGGATCAGCACCAGCGAGAAGCCACAGGCAGCCCCGAAGCCATAGATGATGCTCTGGATGAAGTTGTGGCGCTCGTTGATGCTCAGCAGCGCCACCCCCAGCACGGCACAGTTGGTGGTGATGAGCGGCAGGAAGATGCCCAGCAGGCGATAGAGGGTCGGGCTGCTCTTGCGGATAACCATCTCGGTGAACTGAACCACGACGGCGATCACAAGAATGAAGGCGAGCGTGCGCAGGTAGGCGATGTTCAACGGGATCAGGATATAGTGTTCCATCAGATAGGAACAGGCGCTGGCCAGCGTCATCACGAAGGTGGTGGCAAGCCCCATGCCGATGGCGGTCTCCAGCTTGCCAGAGACGCCCATGAAGGGGCACAGGCCGAGAAACTTCACCAGCACGAAGTTGTTAATCAGCACTGTGCCGACCAATAAAAGCAGGTACTCAGTCATTGAAGGTTGGTTATCCGGTTTGAGGGCGGCGGTATTATCTGATTTTAGGTGCCTTTAAACAACCGCAAGGCCGCATGGTTATTATTCAAATGGCCAATTTCATGGAGGAAATGTGCGCCCTTTACCTATCTTTACCCTCACCCTGGCGATGCTGCTCTGGTCCAGCTCCTTCATCGCGCTCAAGCACGTGCTGGGGATCTGGGGCTTCGGCCAGGTGCTCTTCATGCGCATGAGCGTGGCCGCGCTCTGCTGGCTGCTCTGCTACCGCTACCTGGGCAATTTTTGCTATCAAAAGGGAGACTGGCGCTGGCTGGCCCTGATGGGGGGACTGGAGCCCTGCCTCTATTTCCTGCTGGAGGTGAATGCTCTGCGCTACACCAGCGCCGGTCAGGCGGGCATGGTCTGCGCCTTGCTGCCGCTCATAGTGGCGCTGGTGGCTTTTGTGCTGCTCAGGGAGCGGGTGAGTCGCCGCCAGTGGCTCGGGTTTGCCATCGCCATCTTCGGCATAGCCCTGTTGGGGCTGGGCAGCGGGGTGGACGAGTTTGCCCCCAACGCCCTGCTCGGCAACAGCCTGGAGATGGCTGCCATGCTGTGCGCCGCCACCTACTCGGTGGTATTCAAGAAGCTCTCCAGTCGCTACAGCGTGCTCACCCTGACTGCCCTGCAGGCCTTTGTTGGCACCCTCTTCTTTGCCCCCTTCGCCGTCAGCGAACCCTGGCCGACGGCCTGGGCCTGGCAAGACATGGCGGTCATCGCCTTCCTCGGTGCCTTCGTGACGCTCGGGGCTTACCTGCTCTACAACTGGTCGGTGACCCAGGTCAAGGTGACGCTGGCGGCGGCCTATGTGAACCTCATTCCTGTCTTTACCCTGTTGCTGGCCTATCTGCTGCTGGGGGAAACCCTGACGTCGCTGCAGTGGCTCGCCTGTGGCGCCGTGCTGCTCGGCATAGCAGTGGGGCAGCTGCCCGCGCGGCACAAGGTTCGCGCGCCTGTCATCGCCGACAGCTGATCTGTCCTGCACTACGCTGGCAGCGTGGCTGGCGCCGAGCGGCTTATCGGCTACAGTCTGCACAGACAGGTCAGGCAGGATCCGGGAGATCACAGATGAACGGCATGATGTTATTGACCAGGGCGCAGGCCCTGCTGGCGCACAATCCCTTTACCCTGGCCGATGCCAGGGCGCTGGAGGCCTTGGAGGAAGCGGCCGTGGGAGAGGAAGGACTCTTGATCGCCGAGCTGTGGGAAACGGCCCTGGTACTGGCCGATGAGGAGGCTCGCCGCTATATGGGCGAGGCCTGATGGCCGGGCTATGCCCGTGCTTCGTGCAATCTTGATGACGCCAGCGTCCTGCCCGCCATCTCCGCTGCCACTCCTTTCTTCCCCTCGCATTTATTTCCTTCACATCACGGCAGGCTGCAAGGCTGGCCGCGCTTTCACATGGGCAGAATGAAACAAGCGACGGACTGAGCCGTCGCTTGTTTCTGTGGCGGGCCCTTTCACACAGAGTCAGATGGAGAGGCCCTTGACGGTGTCGGAGACCGAGTTGGCGTCTTCGATGATCTCCTTGATGACGGTGGCTATGATGCTGGCCTGCTCCTGTCCCGCCATCGCCTTGTCGGAGACCACGGAGACGGTCTGGGTGATCCTGGAGGTGATGTCGGAGTTGAGCTTGATGACGGAGACGATTTCCCCCGTGGAGGTGGAGGTTCTGGCGGCCAGTTGCCGCACTTCGTCCGCCACTACGGCAAAGCCGCGCCCCTGCTCGCCGGCCCGGGCCGCCTCTATGGCGGCATTGAGCGCCAGCAGATTGGTCTGATCCGCTATGCCACTGATGGTGGAGATGATGGACTCTATGTTCTTCGACTGCTGATTGAGATTTTCAATCTGCCGGGTCACCTCGTTGACCGAGCTGTTGATGTGGGACGAGGTCTCCAGCACCTTGTCGATCACCTCGCGTCCCTTGGCGGCGCTCGACACGGTTTCACCTGCGATGGCGCAGGCCTTTTGCGCCGCCTCGCGCACCGAGATGGATTTCTCGACCCGTTCAGTGATGTCGCTCGCCAGCTTGATGATTTTGATCACCTTGCCTTCGTGGTTGAAGATGGGGTTGTAGGTGGCCTCCAGCCAGATCTTTTCACCGTGGCGGCCGAGGCGCATGAAGAGGCCGGACTGGATGCTGCCCGAGCCCAGATCCCGCCAGAAGTTGGGATTATTCTGGTAGAAGGTTTCATCGCAGAAGAGGCGGTGGGACTTGCCCACCACCTCGTCCAACCGGTAGCCGAAGCAGTTGAGGAAGTTCTGGTTGGCTGTGATGACGGTGCCATCGGGCTGGAAGTCGATGACGGCAAGGGACTTGTCCAGGGCCGCCAGCAGGGCCTGGGTCCGCTCCAGCGATGACTGCTGCTCAGTCACGTTGGAGGCCACCTTGGCCACCCTGATGACCTTGCCATCGACAAGGATGGGGAAATAGGTGGCCTCCAGCCAGACCGCCTTGCCCGACTTGGCCTGCCGAATGAAACGCCCGTTACGAAATGCACCGCTGCGCAAGTCATGCCACAGTTGTTCGTATTCGCGGCGTTTGACATCCTCGGGGAAGCAGAGCGCGCTGTGGTGCTGGCCCAGCACCTCATCCCGGCGGTAACCCATGATCGCCAGGAAGAGATCGTTGACGAAGGTGACCACGCCCTCCGGCGTGAACTGGATATAGGGCACCCGGGACTGAATGGCATGCTCGAAGGCGCCCAGTTCCGCCAGTGCAGCCTCTTGCTCACGTTTCTCATTGTCGTTTGCACGTTTCCAAAACATGGTGGAACTCCTCATTGAGACCCTTGTGAGACTTCTCGTGACAATAGTCGACCGGCTGAATACTAGTACAGAATATTTGGCCAATCGCGCAGATATGGGGGTAATTATCTGTTTTTATTTTATTTATTCTGGCTGCCCCCGGGGGGCCAGACTCGGGTGTGCGGCTGGCACCTGCTTCATGCCCAGGCTTTTCCAACCGTCATTCCCCTGGCGCCGGCCCGGTTTTGGCGGTGCGGATACCGTGAATCTGTTCGTTTTCCCCGCAGTTCAACACATCAGAGCACCCTAGGGCGGCAAGATGAGGTATCTTATGCCCCGATTTCATCCATTTAACGGATCCGAGACCCCCATATGATTATCAAACCCAAGGTTCGCGGCTTTATCTGCACCACCACTCACCCGGTTGGCTGTGAGGCCAATGTTCGTCGCCAGATCGCTTACACCCAGGAGCAGGGCATGATTGCCAATGGCCCCAAGCGGGTGCTGGTGATCGGCGCTTCCACCGGTTATGGTCTGGCTTCCCGGATTGCCACTGCCTTCGGTAGCGGCGCTGCCACCATAGGCGTCTTCTTCGAGAAAGCCGGCAGCGAAACCAAGACGGCGACTGCGGGCTGGTACAACTCCGCCGCCTTCGACAAGGCTGCCAAAGAGGCGGGTCTGTATGCGAAAAGCGTCAACGGCGATGCCTTCTCCAACGAGTGCCGCGCCAAGGTCATCGAGCTCATCAAGGCCGATCTGGGCCAGATCGATCTGGTGGTCTACTCCCTGGCCTCGCCGGTGCGCAAGATGCCGGAGACAGGTGAAGTGGTGCGCTCTGCCCTGAAACCCATCGGCGAGACCTACACCACCACCGCCATCGATACCAACAAGGATCAGATCATCACAGCCACCGTCGAGCCGGCGAACGAGGAAGAGATCCAGAACACCATCACCGTCATGGGCGGCCAGGATTGGGAACTGTGGATGGCGGCCCTGCGCGATGCTGGCGTGCTGGCCGACGGCGCCAAGTCCGTGGCTTACTCCTATATCGGCACCGACCTGACCTGGCCCATCTACTGGCATGGCACCCTGGGCCGCGCCAAGGAAGATCTGGACCGCGCCGCCACCGCCATCCGTGGCGATCTGGCTGCCAAGGGCGGCACCGCTCACGTGGCCGTGCTCAAATCCGTGGTGACCCAGGCCTCTTCTGCCATTCCTGTAATGCCGCTCTACATCTCCATGGCCTTCAAGATCATGAAGGAGAAGGGGATTCACGAAGGTTGCATGGAGCAGGTCTATCGCATGATGCGCACCCGCCTCTATGGCGAGGAGCTGGCACTGGACGAGCAGGCCCGCATCCGCATGGACGACTGGGAACTGCGTGAAGACGTGCAGCAGACCTGCCGCGATCTCTGGCCTTCCATCACTACCGAGAACCTCTCCGAGTTGACCGACTACACCGGCTACAAGCAGGAGTTCCTGCGCCTGTTCGGTTTCGGCCTGGCCGAGGTGGATTACGAGGCGGATGTGAACCCGGACGTGAAATTCGACGTGGTCGAGCTCTGATCCTGACTCAAGTGAAAACAGGGCCCCGCGGGGCCCTGTTTTTTTGGCAAAAACTCCGCCAAGTTGCGGAATTTTATTATCCGCGATCACCTTTTTCCCATATCAAACCCGCTAGTCTTGCGCTGATCGGATCACAGACGGCATTGCCGAGGAACGGAAGCTATGACCACTCCAAACGAGGCGCCCAAGAAGCGCCAACTCCCCACTGTCTATACCCTGCTTTTCATCATCATCGCCCTGATGGCGGCCCTCACCTGGGTGCTGCCGGCGGGCAAATACAACTACGTAACAGCCAAGACCCAGCAGCCGGTGGCGGCGGCGGCCGTGGCCGACTACAGCGGCGATGAGCGATTGCTGCCTGTGCCCGGCAGCTACACCGAGCTGCCCTCCCACCCGCAGGGGGTGTTCGAGGTGCTCAAGGCCCCCATCCAGGGCTTCCACAAGGCGGCCGACGTGGCGCTGTTCGTGCTCATCATAGGCGGCTTTCTGGCGGTGACCATGCAGAGCGGGGCGCTCGATGCCGGGGTGGGGGCAATCGTGCGCGCCTTCGCCGGTCGCGAGCGGCTGCTGATCCCCGTGCTGATCGCCCTGTTTGCCCTCGGCGGCTCCACCTTCGGCATGGCGGAGGAGACGGTGGCCTTCTGGGCGCTGATCGTGCCTGTCATGATGGCGGCGGGCTTCGATCGCATGGTGGCGGCGGGGATCATCCTGCTCGGCTCCGGCGTCGGTGTGCTTGCCTCCACCGTCAACCCCTTTGCCACCGGCATCGCCTCCGGTTTTGCCGGCATTCCCATCGGCGAGGGGATAGGTCTGCGGGTCATCCAGTGGCTGCTGCTGGTGATCTTCGCCTCCTGGTTCGTGATGCGTTATGCCAAGCAGGTGCAGCAGGACAAGTCCCGCTCCGTGCTGGCCGACATCCAATATGATGACGAATTCTCCCAGATGAAGCGCAGCGACTCGGCCTTCACCGGCAAGCAGAAGCTCACCATGCTGGTGTTTTTCGGCACCTTCCTGCTGATGATCTATGCGGTGGTGCCCTGGTCCGATCTGGGGATCGATTTCCTGCCAACCCTTGGCTGGTGGTTTGACGAGCTCTCCACCCTGTTCTTCAGCGCCTCCATCCTGATCGCGCAGATCAACCGCATGCCGGAGTCCAACTACGTCGCGACCTTCCTGAGCGGGGCTCGGGATCTCATCGGGGTGGCGCTGGTGGTGGCGGTGGCGCGCGGCATCTATGTGGTGATGGAGCAGGGCGTCATCATAGACACCATCTTGCACTGGGCCGAAGGGCTGGTGACCGGGCTGTCGTCGTCGGTCTTCATCCTGATGGCCTATCTGGTGCACATCATCCTGAGCTTTTTTATTCCCTCGACCTCGGGGCTGGCGACCGTCTCCATGCCGCTGATGGGGCCGCTGGCGGACTTCTCCGGCATCTCCCGGGATCTGGTGATCACCGCCTATCAGTCCGCCTCCGGCTGGATCAACCTGTTCGCTCCCACCGCCGCCCATCTGGTGGCGGGGCTGGCGCTGGCCAGGATCCCCTACGATCGCTTCGTGCGCTGGGTGCTGCCCTTCATCGTCGGGGTGGCCCTCATCACCATGGCGGTGCTGGTGGCGGGAACCCTGTTGCATGGCTGATGGCTTAAGTACCAAACGACAGACAGCAAAAAGGCTCCCGAGGGAGCCTTTTTCATGGGTCTTGCTTACTGCTTGTAGCCCTTGAGGAAGCGGGAGAGACGACCGATGGCCTCTTCCAGCTCCTCTTCACGGGGCAGGAACACCAGCCGGAAGTGATCCGGCGCCGGCCAGTTGAAGCCTGTGCCCTGCACCAGCAGCAGTTTCTCTTGCTGCAGCAGGTCGAACACCATCTTCTGGTCGTCGCGAATGTCGTACACCTTGGGATCCAGGCGCGGGAACATGTAGAGCGCCCCCTTGGGCTTGACGCAGGAGACGCCGGGGATCTCGTTCAGGAGCTCCCACGCCTTGTCCCGCTGCTTGCGCAGGCGACCGCCCGGCAGGATCAGCTCGTTGATGCTCTGGTAGCCACCGAGCGCGGTCTGGATGGCGTGCTGCATCGGCACGTTGGCACACAGTCGCATGGAGGCCAGCATCTCCAGCCCCTCGATGTACCCCTTGGCGCGTCCCTTGGGCCCGGTGATGACCATCCAGCCCTGGCGGAAACCACAGGCGCGGTAGGCCTTGGAGAGGCCGTTGAAGGTCACCACCATCACATCGTCGCACAGGGTGCAGACGCTGGTGTGGGAGATGTCGTCGTAGAGGATCTTGTCGTAGATCTCGTCGGCGAAGATGATGAGGTTGTGCTGGCGGGCTATCTCGATCACCTCCAGCAGGAACTCGCTGCCGTAGACGGCGCCGGTCGGGTTGTTGGGGTTGATCAGCACCAGGCCGCGGGTGCGCGGTGTGATGCGGGCGCGGATGTCGTCCAGATCCGGATACCAGTCGGCCCCTTCGTCGCAGCGGTAGTGCACCGCATGGCCACCCGAGAGGGTGACGGCGGCGGTCCACAGCGGATAGTCGGGGGAGGGCACCAGCATCTCGTCGCCGTTGTTGAGCAGCGCCTGCATGGCCATCACGATCAGTTCGCTGGCGCCATTGCCGATGTAGATGTCGTCTATGTCGACCTTGCGCATCCCTTTTTGCTGGTAGTACTGCATCACCGCCTTGCGGGCCGAGAAGAGCCCCTTGGAGTCGCAGTAGCCCTGGCTCAGCGGCATGTTGAGGATCACATCCTTGATGATCTCTTCCGGCGCATCGAAGCCGAACGGGGCCGGGTTGCCGATGTTGAGCTTGATGATGCGGTGGCCTTCGTCTTCGAGACGGCGAGCTTCTTTATGCACCGGGCCGCGGATGTCATAGCAGACATCGTCGAGCTTGTGCGACTTGTCGATAGTGAACATGGTGAGTGTGCTTCCTTCCCCGTGGGGACGCGTTGGCGAAAAAGGCGATTTTTAGTATCAAATTTCTTTTCCCCTATTCTTCACAGAATTGAATGCTAGAACAATCTTATTTTTAGTAGAATTCCCTGATTTTTAGCCCTAAAACAGGGTTGCTGAAACGTTAAATTTAGCACGATCGTTTGTGTGAACCGAGGTTAACCAGTGAAAGATGAGGGGCTGATTAACAAAGCTACCCGACTGTGTTGAAATATTCGCATCCAATGGCACGATTGGCTTGCGTAAAAAATCGTGGCCTGTCCCCCTTGTGGGGCCTTGGCACATCGTCGCCGGGCCCATTTTCATCATCTGTCGAGGTATCTCCATGCACGCACCCGCGCCCGGCCGTTATCGCCACTTCAAGGGAGGCTATTATCAGGTGCTCACCCTGGCCCTGCACACCGAAACCCAGGAGCAGCTGGTGATCTATCAATCCGAGCAGGATGGAGCCGTCTATGCCCGCCCGGTGGCCATGTTCATGGAGTGGATCGAACATCAGGGCCAAGTGGTGAGCCGCTTCACCCCGACCGCGGGCTGAGCGGCGGTTTGCACCATAAAAAAAGGCGCCATCAGGCGCCTTTTTTCCATGCGGGGGAGCTTACTGGTAGAGACCCAGGTTCTCTTTGGCATAGGCTTCGAAATCGGTGCAGCCACCAATGTGCTGCTCGTCCAGGAAGATTTGCGGCACTGTATTGACCGGCTTGCCGGCGCTCTTGGCCAGATCTTCCTTGGTGATGCCTTCGGCGTGGATGTCCACGTAGCGGAATTTGAAATCGTCACGCTGCTCAACCAGCTGCTCGGCGATCTGCTTGGCACGGACACAATAGGGGCAACCGGGACGACCAAAAATCACTGCAAACATGTTCTCTCTCCGTTGATATGAAGCAGGGCACAGCATAGCCCTGCCTCGTGGCTAGTCAAAGTGGAAATTGTCGATACGGCCGTTCGCCATATCCGATAAGCCACCTTGCTGGCAACGTGGCTCCCCACATTACTGCTCGATGATCTGGATGGGTTGTTGCTGGTAGATGCTCTCCAGCACGCCCTTTTCGAACACTGTCCAGGGCCAGACAGCCTTGCTGGCACGGTAGCGCTCGTGGGTGGCGGGATCCTGCGACAGGCCGCGCTGGAACATCACGAAGGCCTTGCGCTGCCCCCCGGCGGTATCGATGAAGCCGGCCAGGTTGGAGGTGCCCGTGATGGTGCCTGTCTTGGCATGCACCTTGTTTTTCATCATGGGGGCGGTGACGCTGCGCCGCCAGGCCAGGGTGCCATCCACCTGAGAGCTGGGCAGCAGCTTGATGAAGCCGAGTTCGGCATCATTTTTCTGGATGAAGGTGAGCACAGACAGCATCTGGCGGGCGCTGATGAGGTTGTGGGCCGAGAGACCCGAGCCATCGGCCAGGGTGGCGTTGCCCAGATCGATACCGTTCTTGGTCAGGATGGCGCGCACCGCCATGGTGCCGCTGCGATAGCTGCCCGGCTTGTTGTAGTAGTGGCGGCCCACCGTCTTCAGGAAGGTGTCGGCGTAGAGGTTGTCGGATTTTTTGAGCATCTTGGAGAGCATGATGGGCAATGAGACCGAATAGTGGGTGCCCAGGGTCTCGGCCCCCTCCGGTGCCTTGTGGGTCACTCGCAGCAGTCCCTCATGCTTGATGCCGGCTCTGTCCATGGCCCAGCGAATGTTGTCCCAGCCCCAGGCTTCCACGTCGTGAATGGCAAAACGCAGACCCTGCGGCTCCTTGTTCGGGGTGATACAGCCCTTGAGCTCGTAGAAGTTGCCCTTGGCCATGTCCACTTCCAGGGCGCAGAACTGGCGGGCCATGTCGCCATAGTTCATCACTTCCACGTTGTCGGCGCCGATGCCGATGGGCACGCCTGTGGCCACGTTGCCGGTGGCGGGTTTGCCAATCTGGGTGGCCGTGATGGTGCCATAGGCGCAGTTCTTGTCGATGATGACGGAGGAGACGGGGGCGGCGAAGCAGAGAGTCTGATCCCCCCACGACCAGCCGTTGCCGCGCTCATAGCCGTTGTAGGCGCCTGTGTTGACGTAGACGTTGCCCTGGATGCGGTTGACCCCGAGCTGCTTGAACAGGGCCAGCAGATCCATCCGTGACAGGGTGGGGTCGCCGACGAAGTTGATCCAGATGTCGCCCTTGATGGCGTCACCCTGCTTGGCGCCAGGCTGGGCCTGGATGTCGGTGGCAAAGCGGAAGTCGGCGCCGAGCTCGAGGCGGGCGGCCAGCGCGGTCAGCACCTTCATGGTAGAGGCGGGCGCTATCATGTCATCGGCGTGGCGGGCAAACTCCACCCCGCCATTGCCCTGCACTATGATGGCGTACTGGCCCCCCTTGGGTGGGGTCAGCGGGGCAGCCTGAGCCACCATGGAAAACAGAGCACAAAAACCAATCAACAGCCGCTGCATAGAATCCTCTAACTTGACGAAGGGTGTCGGCAGTGCGATACCGACCCTGATAACAAACCATTCTCTCTTTCACCAGCCGGCCGCAGGGCCTGCCTCTCGCCAGAGGCGTTGGCGGTACGATACCGGCCGACATGATCCAATCTGTTCTCTTTGACCAGCCGACCGCAGTGCCTGCCTCTGGCCAGAGGCGTTGGCGGTGCGATACCGGCCGACATAATCCAATCTGTTCTCTTTGACCAGCCGACCGCAGTGCCTGCCTCTCGCCAGAGGCGTTGGCGGTACGATGCCGGCCGGCATGATCCAATCTGTTCTCTTTCACCAGCCGACCGCATGGCCTGCCTCTAGGCAGAGGCGTTGGCGGTACGATAGCGGCCGTCATAATCAAAAATCTTCTCTTTTATCTGCCAGAACCGCCCCGATTTGCGGGCGATGACGAAATCCGGGTGGCGAAACTGGCTTTGCGCCGCCAGCACGCTCGCCAGGGTGGCAAATTCGGGCTCCAGGCCCGGGGCGGGCCAATGATGACGCACAAAGCGTTGTTGAAACAAGCGCCGCGCACCCTGGGAGTGAAATCCGAAGTACTCATTGAGGGTGAGACCATCCTCATCGTGATAGGTCACCTCCAGTCGTTCCCCCTGTTTGCCGCGTCCTGCTGTGAAGGTGAGCCCGGCGCAGCGAATGACCATGCAGTCCTTGAGATTGAGCGCCTCCTTGAGCTTGTCGTCAGGATCCACCAGCAGTTGATCGCAGCTCTGGCAGCGGCGGGCGGCGATGTCGTTTTCGGCGCCGCAGGCGGGGCAGATTTTTGACCGAAAGCGGTAGTCGCACTCCTCGCGGTTGCCCTCGTCATCTTCAAACAAGCCCTGACAGCGGCGACCGTAGTGCTCGATCACCTTGCCCTCCTCGTCGGTCTTGCCCCAGAAGGTGTTGGCAAAGCCGCAGGCGGGGCAGGGCACCTGCACCGGCTCTGTGCCTGCGTGGGGTCTGGGTTCCCCCACCTCGGGAGCAAACAGATTGAAGTTGTTGCCCGCATAGTCGAGCACCAGACAATCGGCCTTGCCCGGCGAGAGGCGCAGGCCGCGGCCGACGATCTGCTGATAGAGGGAGACCGACTCGGTGGGGCGCAGCATGACGATGAGATCCACGTGGGGGGCGTCAAAGCCGGTGGTGAGCACGGCCACGTTGACCAGAAACTTGAGCTCCCGCGCCTTGAAGGCGCTGATAAGGGCATCGCGCTCCGGCCCCGGCGTTTCGCCCGTGATCAGGGCCGCCTTCTCTTCTTTGGCGCCGAGCAGGCCGTGAATTTCGCGGGCATGCTCGACGGTGGCGGCGAAGATCATCACCCCTTGCCGATCGGCGGCGTACTCCAGTACCTGGCTCAGGATATGGGGGGTGACCCTCTGCTGGCGCTTGAGCTCGCCGTTGAGATCCGCCTCGCTGAACAGGCCGTTTGCGCGCGGCACCAGCTTGCTGAAGTCGTAGTGGACTATGGGGGCATCCACCAGCCTGGGTGGGGTCAGATAGCCGTTTTTGACCATGAAGCGCAGGGGCAGCTCGAACACGCAGTCGCCAAACAGCCGTTCGCCATGGCTTTTCACCATGCCGTGGTAGTGGCGCCGGTAGATCCAGCCCAGCCCGAGCCGATACGGCGTGGCGGTGAGGCCGAGGATCTTGAGGGCCGGGTTGGCGGTTTTGAGATGGTCGATCACCTGATGGTACTGGCTGTCGTCCTCAAGCGAGACCCGGTGGCACTCGTCGATGATGAGCAGCGAGAAGGCGCCATCAAAGGCGGCCAGATTGCGGGCCACCGACTGCACCGAGCCGAACACTACCTGGGCGCTCGCCTCCTTGCGATCGAGCCCGGCGGCGAAGATGTCAGCCTTGAGATCCCAGGCCTCGTACTTGGCGTGGTTCTGCTCCACCAGCTCCTTGACGTGAGCCAGCACCAGCACGCGGCCACGGGCCTTGCGGGCCAGCTCGGCGATCACCAGGCTCTTGCCGGCGCCAGTGGGCAGCACCACCACGGCGGGATCCGGGTGCTGGCGAAAGTGGCTGATCACGGCATTGACGGCGTCGGTTTGATAGGGTCTGAGAACGAACATGGGGAACGGCTGTGGTGCAGGATGGCGCCATTATAGGGATCTTGGGGCCACAAAAACAGCGGGCCGGCATGATGCCGGCCCGCTGGGACTCTTGCCTTGATTAATGGAAGGGGAAGACGTAGTTCATCCAGCTCGCCATGCGCAGCAGCACTTTGCGCATCACTGAGACGTGGTGGAAATGCTGGGTATAGATGGCAGCCTGGCCGCTGGCACCGGCGATCACCTGATATTTGGGCCACTCGGGATCGGTGATCTTGATGGTGACTGGCAGGCGGCCCGGGCGCTGGGCCGTACTCTGATCCAGCAGCCCCATGTTGGCCTGCACGTTCCCGGCGGCGATGGCGGGCACCACTATGGTCACTTCTCCCTTGAAGATCTTGCCCGGAATGCCGTCTATCACCACCTCGGCCTCATCGCCGATGGCCAGACGCTGCATGCTGTTTTGCCAGAACCAGCCCACATAGTAGTTCTCGCTCTGGTGCACGAAGGTCATGACGGGACGGTAGAGGTAGGGGGTGGCAATCATGCCGGGACGCAGCGCCAGTTGCAGCACGAAGCCGTCCGAGGGGGCGCGCACCACTGTCTGCTCCAGGTCATACTGGGCCTTCTTCAGCTGGGCCTGCACATCGTTGAACAGGGCTTGCTGCTGATCCAGCTGGGAGACCAGATCGTCGACATTGGCCTGGCTCACGTCGAGATCCCGCTGCTTGCCGACACCACGGCGCACCAGCTCCTGGGAGCGGCCGAGATCCAGCTTGGCGGATCTCAGCCTGGCCTGGATGGATTTGACGTGATCCTGATTGGACTGGAGCCGCGCCTGCAGGCTGGCAACCTGTTGTTCGAAGGGGTCTGCCTCGATACGAAACAGCACATCCCCCTGTTTCACCTTCTGGTTCGGCTTGACCGGCACCTCGACCACGCGACCCTTCACCAGCGGCACTATCGGGGTGGAGATATAGTAGTTGCGTGCCATCTCAGAGTAGGGGTGGTTGTAGTTCATCAATATGATCAGGGTACCTATGATGAGCACGCCGCCCAGCGCCGCCGTGGGCACTGTCCATTTGTTGAGAGGAATGCGGAAAATCTTGAACACGGCCACGCACAGTGCCGTGTAGGTCAGGATCAGTAGCAGGTCCATGAGTTATCCCTGTTGTTCAGTCTGTTCGATGGTATTGATGCGCGTCTTGAGATCGGCGAGTTCCTGCTTGAGCAGTTGTATCTCGTCCTCATCCTGCTGCAGGCGCTGGTTGAAGCCCCATCCCCGCTCGGGGCGATAGAGGGTGGCCCAGATCCAGAGGAAGGGCCAGAGCACGTGCAGGGTAAACAGACTGACCCATCCCGCCACGTGAATGGCGTCCTGATGGGGGTGCTGGCGGTGCTTGGCTATTTCATAAGGAATGTCGTGGATCACTATGATCCCGTAGAACATGACCAGCCCGACGAAGAAGAGCAGGCCAAGGGCAAAATAATCAAGGAACATGGGGGTCTCCAGCGGTTTGATGTACAACCAATCATTGAGTTCAATTTTCTATAAAGCAATTGGGAATCACACATTTATCGTTTTTTAGCACGGCATCTTAAGCGATATTCTTGTACCGGAGCTTAAGTCAGCCTGAAGTCGTCAAAAATGATGGTATGCCATTCGTCACCAGTCCGAAAAGTCGTATCGATGACAAGGACTTACGGGGGAAGTATGGCATCACTGGCGTGAAATGAGCAGAGAAAAGGGAGCCGATGAGGCTCCCTTTTTCAATTTCTTGAGCAGATCAACTCTCGCTGGTGCTGCTCACCAGTGCCGGTCTGAATTTCACCAGGAAGGCCACCGTCGTCACCAGGGTGCAGGTGAGGCCTATGATGGTGGAGATACCCATCTCCAGCCCGAAACCTATGGGGGCGTTGGCGAGATAGGTGAACACCACGGCTGTCATGAAGATGGCGGGAATGGTGCAGACCCAGTGCAGCTTGCCCTCTTTGGCCAGATAGGCCGCCGCAGTCCACAGCATGATGACGGCCGTGGTCTGGTTGGCCCAGCCAAAATAGCGCCAGATGATGCCAAATTCCGCCTTGGAGATGAGGAAGCCGAGGATGAACATGGGCACGGCGATCAGCAGGCGTTTGGCCATGGGTTTCTGGGTCAGGTGCAGGAAGTCGGCCACGATCAGGCGGGCACTGCGAAACGCCGTATCACCGGAGGTGATGGGCAGGATCACCACGCCCAGAATGGCCAGTATGCCGCCGACCGTGCCGAGCAGGCTGGTGGAGACTTCGTGCACCACGGCCGCCGGCCCGCCGTTGGCCATGGTGGCGTTGAGCGCTTCCGTGCTGTCGTAGAAGGAGAGCCCCAGGGTGCACCAGATGAGGGCGATGACCCCTTCACCTATCATGGCGCCGTAGAAGATGAAGCGACCGGACTTCTCGTTTTGCATGCAGCGCGCCATCAGCGGGGACTGGGTAGCGTGAAAACCCGACACGGCGCCACAGGCGATGGTGATGAACAACAGCGGCCAGAGCGGCAGCTCGGTCGGGTGCAGGTTGGAGAAATCCATCCCCGTGTTGTAGAAGCCCTTGCCGGAGACGATGAGCCCTATGATGAGGCCGACCGACATGAATACCAGCAGGGCGCCGAAGATGGGGTAGAAGCGGCCGATGATCTTGTCGATGGGCACTATGGTGGCGAGTATGTAGTAGGCAAAGATGGCCACTATCCAGTAGACCAGATCGATGGAGGTGAGGTTGGCCAAGAGGCCCGCCGGGCTCAGCACGAACACCACGCCCACCAGCATCAAGAGCACCACGGCGAACAGGTTCATGAAGTGTTTGGCGGCTGTGCCAAGGTGCTCGCCGACCACGGTCGGCACCGAGGCGCCCTTGGCGCGCACCGACAGCATGCCGGAGAAGTAGTCGTGTACCGCACCGGCGAAGATGCAGCCGAACACGATCCAGAGCATGGCGACCGGGCCGTAGAGGGCACCCAGTATGGGGCCGAAGATGGGGCCGACGCCGGCGATGTTGAGCAGTTGTACCAGGTAGACTTTCTTGTCCGACATGGGCACATAGTCCACCCCGTCAGCCATGGTGATGGCGGGGGTGGCGCGCTCGGGTTTCGGGCCGAATATCCGCTCGATGAACTTGCCGTAGATAAAGTAGCCGGCGATCAGCAAGCCAACACAGAGGAAGAACCAGATCATTGTTACGCTCCATCATTGTTATTTTATGGTGTGCGTAGCGAGTCTAGAGGGAGGGGCCCCGGAGGGCAGGTGAAACGTGGTGAGCGGCGCCATGGCGACCCGAGCGGTCGCCGGCTGTGATCCCGCGCACAATCCCGCGCCGTTATTCGAGCCCCAGTTCGTCTTTGAGCTCCTTGAGGTAGCGGCGGCTGACCGGCAACCGGGCATCGCTTGGCGTCACTATCTCCGCCAGCTGGTTTTCCAGCAGCTGGATCTCGAAGATGGCCCCCGGCGCCACCAGATATTGGCGGTGGCAGCGCAGCAGGGGCGTCTTCTCCTCCAATGATTTCAGGGTGAGCTGGGTGTGAAACAGCTCGCCCTGGCAGGCAACGTGCACCCCGCCGAGATCGGAGAAGGCGTACTCCACCTGCTCGATGGGCAGCAGCCGCACCCGGTTGTGCAGATAGCCGGGAATGTGGCGGATGGCCGGCGCCAGCGAGGCGATGGGCTGTGGGGTGAGATCCTGCTTGAGGCGAGCCAGCGTCTTGGCGAGGCGTGCCGGCTCCACCGGTTTGAGCAGGTAGTCGAAGGCGTTCTCCTCGAATGCCTGAATGGCGTAGTCGTCGAAGGCGGTGACAAACACGATGCGGGGCAGGGGATCGAGCATGGCCACCAGTTCCATGCCGCTCAGCTTGGGCATCTGGATATCGAGGAACACCACGTCCGGTTTGAGCCGCTGGATCAGAGGAAGCGCCTCGATGGCGTTGGCCGCCAACCCCAGGATCTCGATGTCGGGATCGCCCGTCAGGTGCTGGGCCAGCTCCTCGCGGGCATAGGGTTCGTCATCGACTATGAGCGTGCGGATCATGCGCTCTCCTGAACATCGTGATGGTGCGTGAACGGCGCGGAATGGGGATGCAAGGGGTCGGCCGGGCGGATCATCCGGGGCGAGGGGTGATTTTTTGTCATAACGCCTCCCTGGGCAGGGTGAACGCGACCCGGGTCCAGCACTCGGGTTCGCAGCTGACGCGGATGCCATACCTGCTGCCGAAGGCGCTCTTGAGGCGCCGATCCACTATGGTCATGCCGAGTCCATCCCCCGCCGGACCCTCCTGCCAAGTGCCGGCATTGTCCTCCACGCAGATGGTCACGCTCTCCTGGCTCTCTTCGGCATAAAGACGGATTCGGCCCTGCTCCAGCAGGGTGGAGATGCCGTGCTTGATGGCATTCTCGATGAGGGGTTGCAGGGTAAAACTCGGCAGCGTCAGGCCGGCCAGATGGGGCGGGATATCGTTTATCACGGTCAGCCGATCGCCAAAGCGGGCCAGCTCTATCTCGAGATAGGATTGGCAGTGCTCCTGCTCCTCCTGCAGGCTGGCCAACCCGCTCTGGCGCTTGAGGTTCTTGCGAAAGAACAAGGAGAGGTGCAGCAGCAGCTGACGTGCCCGCTCGGGCTCCCGTCGGGTGATGGCGCTGATGGTGTTGAGGGTATTGAACAGGAAATGGGGGTTGATCTGGGCCTGGATGAGCTTGAGCTCGGATTGCACCAGCAGGCGCTGCTGCTGTTCCAGCCGGCCGGTCAGCAACTGCTGTGACAGCAGGTTGGCTATCCCTTCCCCCAGGGTGTGATTGATCTTGAGGAACAAGCGCTTCTTGGGTTCATACAACTTGATGGTGCCGATCACCCCCTCGTCGCCGTGCAACGGGATCACCAGCACCGAGCCCAGCTGGCACTGAGGCGAGATACTGCAGCGATAGGGCTGGCTGTTGCCATCGGCAAACAGCACCTTGTTGCGGGCGATGGCCTGCAGGGTGATGGCCGAGGTGATGGGGGTACCCGGCTTGTGGTGATCTTCTCCGGTGCCGATGAAGGCGAGGATCTTGTCGGTATCCGTGATGGCGACGGCGCCGACCCCCGTCTCTTCCTGAATGATGTGGGCAATCTTGTTGCTGGCCTCGGGGGTGAAGCCCTGGCTCATGATGCCGACGGTGCGATTGGCGATGGTAAGCGCCTTGGCGGAGAAGACCCGGGAGAACTTCTCATACATCTGCTGCTGATCGCGGATCATGCTGATGAACAGGGCCGCGCCGCAGGAGTTGGCCAGGATCATGGGGGTGGCTATGGTGCGCACCAGCAGCAGGGACTGATCGAACGGGGTCGCCACCAGCAGTATGATGATCATCTGCAATATCTCGGCGTAGAGGGTGGTGAAGAAGGCGATCCTGGGTTCGAACAGGGCATTCATCCTGCCAGAGCGCATCAGGCGCCAGTGCACCAGCCCCCCCAGCAGCCCCTCGCAGGTGGTCGAGATGGCGCAGGCCAGATCGGTAAATCCCCCCAGGCTGTAGCGGTGCACGCCACCGGTCAGTCCCACCAGAAATCCTACCAGCGGGCCCCCCAGCAGCCCCCCCAGCACGGCCCCGACGGCACGGGTATTGGCGATGGCATCGTCGATATCCAGCCCCACGTAGGTACCCAGGATGCAAAAACAAGAAAAAATGATGTATATCAGTATCTTGTGAGGAAGTCTGACGGAATAGTTGGCCAGGGGGCGCAGCAGCGGACTCTTGGAGAAGAGATAGGCGATCACCAGACTGACGCTCATCTGTTGAAGCAGGGAGAGGACCAACTGCATAAAAAACGTTCCTCAGAGTCCGAGCCGAAAAAAGCGGCAGCCATGAATAAGTGTGATCAGGATCTTGTTCTGTGAGCGACGTGCGCTCGATTGCGGGCGAAGTTTGCCAGAAATGTGCCATAAAACCATATCAAATCAGCATGTTAAATTGATATTTGTGTAATCGCCCAAGGGTTGGTATTGCTGGATGGAGCATGAATGTATCCGCTGGATACGCCACACGGAGGTGGCATGCTCCGCCCAGCCCCCTGGCTGGGCGTTTTTTATCCATGGTCGGCAGTGGACCGTTTTGAGGGTAATTGGACAATTATTCAGGTTTGTCCAATGAGTTATCCCCAGCTTCTGGGGATAACTCAGAAGGCAAAATAGTAACAGAAGCGCCGGGTCAGGTTGAAAAACAGCCGTTGTCCCTCATCCAGGTCTTCTTGCTTGATAAATGACTTGATGGTGCGCTCATCCTCCCGCAGATCCAGCATGGCCACCCCTTCCGGTCGCTGTGCCTTGATGTAGGGCAGCACCTTGGGTTTGAGGGGCATGGTGGGCTCGGTGGAGAGCACCAGCGCCACTGAGTCGTCGGAGAGCTGCACCAGGGAACCGGGGGGATAGACACCCAGGACCTTTATCAGCAGCTTGACCAGATCCTGATCGAACTTCTTCTGGGACAGCTTGTAGAGCTGGCTGATGGCCTGGCTAGGTGCCGCCGGGGTGGCGCTGCTGCGCGGATGCAGCAGCTCGTCATAGTAGTCCACCAGTCCGATGATCCGTGCCAGTGGCGGGATCTCGCCACCCTTGATACCGAGGGGAAAGCCGCTGCCATCGAGCCGCTCGTGGTGCAGATGGGCCACCTGGCGGATCTTGGGCTCAAATGCCTGCAACTGGGTCAGCATCTCCAGCCCGTACTGGGGATGCATTTTGAGAAAGTTCTGCTCTGACTTGTTGAGATCCCCCCGTTTCTGGGTGATCTGGCTCGGGATCTTCAGCTCTCCGATATCGTGTACCAGGCCCGCCAGTCCCGTCTCCTCGATCTCGATGGGGTTCATGCCGAGTTCCCGGGCCATCAGCATGGCGATGAAGGCCACGTTCAGGCTGTGCTGCAGCAGGATGTCGGTGTGCGGGCTGCGAATAAGATGCAGGCCGAGCGGCCCCTCGTGTTCACTGATGCGGGCGGCGGCGTTGCGCACTATCTGCGCCGTGTTGGCCAGCCCCTCGTCAGGTTTGAGGTTGAGGGCCCCCAGCGCATCGCGCAGCTCGGACATGGATTGACCAAAGGCCTTGTCGGCGGCGCGCAGGGAGCGGCGGAAGGCTTTCTCGTCAAAGGGGGGCGGGCCCGTGTCTATGACCTCGTCGATGATCGACAGATCGGGGCCGGCGGAGGGAATATCGCCGCGCAAGATGGGCTCTATGGGCAGGTCGCTCTTGTCCGGATCCACCATCAACAGATTGAGGTCGAGATGGCGAATGATGTCGAGTTGCTGCTGATCCTTGATCTTGAAGGCATTGAACATAAAAGGGTGACTGGTCCATCCCGTGGGGAGATGGATGTAGTGGCCGATCCGTAACTGCTCTATCGAGGCTTGTATCAGCGCCATGTGCTAACTCGCATTTCATGAATGCCTACCAACAAGCTAGCAAAATTAGAGAGATAGACAAACAAAAAAGCCCGCGCATGTGCGCGGGCTCTCTACTTCAAGTCCGATTATCAGGCCTTGGATTTTTTCTTGTTGTCCACCTTGGTCTCAACCTTGGCTTCCACCTTGGTTGCTACTCGGGCTTCCTCGGTAAAGGGGCGGCCGTAGTAGGTGTCCATCAGTATGGCTTTGAGCTCGGTGATCAGCGGGTAGCGCGGGTTGGCACCGGTGCACTGGTCATCGAAGGCTTCCAGCGCCAGCTGGTCAACCTTGGCCAGGAAGTCGGCTTCGTTCACGCCGGCTTCACGGATGGAGGCCGGGATGCCCAGAGTGGCTTTCAGCTCGTCCAGCCAGGTCAGCAGCTTCTCGATCTTGGCTGCGGTACGGTCACCGGCAGCGCTCAGGCCCAGGTGGTCAGCCACTTCGGCATAGCGACGGCGAGCTTGCGGACGGTCGTACTGGGAGAACGCAGTCTGCTTGGTCGGGTTGTCGTTGGCGTTGTAGCGGATCACGTTGCTGATCAGCAGGGCGTTGGCCAGACCGTGCGGAATGTGGAATTCAGCACCCAGTTTGTGCGCCATGGAGTGGCACACACCCAGGAAGGCGTTGGCGAACGCGATACCGGCGATGGTGGCCGCGTTGTGTACTTTCTCACGAGCAACCGGGTCGTTGGCACCGTTCTGGTAGCTGGACGGCAGGTACTCTTTCAGCAGTTTCAGGGCTTGCAGCGCCTGACCGTCGGAGTACTCGTTGGCCAGTACGGAAACGTAGGCTTCCATGGCGTGAGTGACCGCATCCACACCACCGAAGGCGCACAGGGACTTGGGCATGTTCATGACCAGGTTGGCATCGACGATGGCCATGTTCGGGGTCAGCTCGTAGTCGGCCAGCGGGTACTTCATGCCGGTGGCGTCGTCGGTCACGACCGCAAACGGGGTGACTTCAGAACCGGTACCGGACGTGGTGGTGATACAGACCAGTTCGGCCTTCACACCCATTTTCGGGAACTTGTAGATACGCTTGCGGATGTCCATGAAGCGCATGGCCAGGTCTTCGAACGCAGTATCCGGGTGCTCGTACATGACCCACATGATCTTGGCCGCATCCATGGGTGAACCACCACCCAGCGCGATGATGACATCAGGCTTGAAGGAGTTCGCCATCTCGGCGCCCTTGCGGACGATGGACAGAGTCGGGTCAGCTTCTACTTCGTAGAATACTTCCACTTCCATGTTCAGCTTCTTGAGCAGACGAACCACGTCGTCGGCATAGCCGTTGTTGAACAGGAAGCGGTCGGTGACGACCATTGCACGCTTTTTACCTTCCAGGTCGCCCAGGGCGATTGGCAGGGAGCCACGACGGAAATAGATGGATTTCGGAAGTTTGTGCCACAGCATATTTTCTGCCCGTTTTGCGACTGTCTTCTTGTTGATCAGGTGCTTGGGACCGACGTTCTCGGAGATGGAGTTACCACTCCAGGAGCCGCAACCCAGGGTCAGGGAAGGAGCAAGAGCGAAGTTGTACAGGTCACCGATACCACCCTGGGTGGAGGGGGTGTTGATCAGGATACGGGCGGTCTTCATCTTGTCGCCGAAGTATCTGATACGGTCCTGGTTGCGATCCTGGTCGGTGTACAGACCAGAGGTGTGACCGATACCACCGATGTTGACCATGGTGCAGGCCATCTCGACGGCTTCTTCGAAGTTCTTGGCGCGGAACATACCCAGCGTCGGAGAGAGCTTCTCGTGAGCGAATTCATCTTCAGCGCACAGTTCCAGGCCTTCACCGATGAGGATCTTGGTGGTGGCAGGCACAGTCACGCCAGCCATGGCGGCGATCTTGGTGGCCGGCTGGCCAACGATATCTGCGTTCAGCGCGCCGTTGATCAGCAGCACTTTACGTACCTTGTCCGCTTCATCTTTGGACAGGATGTAGCCATCGTGGTTGGAGAAACGCTCTTTCACCTGGTTGTAGATGGCGTCAACGACGATGACGGCTTGCTCGGAAGCACAGACCACACCGTTGTCGAAGGTCTTGGACATCAGAATGGAGGCAACGGCACGTTTCACATCGGCGGTTTCGTCGATGACGATAGGCACGTTACCGGCACCTACACCGATAGCAGGCTTGCCGGAAGAGTAAGCGGCTTTCACCATGCCCGGGCCACCTGTGGCCAGGATCAGGTTGATGTCGTTGTGCTTCATCAGCGCGTTGGACAGCTCAACGGACGGTTGATCGATCCAGCCGATGATGTCTTTCGGTGCACCGGCGGCAACGGCTGCATCCAGTACCAGCTTGGCAGCGGTATTGGTGGAGTTCTTGGCGCGGGGGTGCGGGGAGAAGATGATGGCGTTGCGGGTCTTCAGGGAGATCAACGATTTGAAGATCGCGGTAGCGGTCGGGTTGGTGGTCGGAACGATACCGCAAATGATACCAACCGGCTCGGCGATGATCATGGTGCCCATCTCGTCATCCTGGCTCAGGACGCCGCAGGTCTTCTCATCTTTATATGCGTTGTAGATGTATTCGGAGGCGAAGTGGTTCTTGATAACCTTGTCTTCGATGATACCCATGCCTGACTCTTCCACGGCCATCTGGGCCAGGGGGATACGGGCATTGCTGGCGGCCAGGGCTGCGGCACGGAAAACCTTGTCTACCTGCTCTTGCGAGAAGCTGGCGAATTCACGCTGTGCTTCTTTGACGCGGGCGACCAGTGCATCCAGTTCAGCCAAATTGGTTACTGCCATGTTTATCTCCTGATGATTTGAAAACTGTTTAGTAAGAGTTTGGCAATGCCCGGCAATTATAGTCGCCCTGTCAAGGCGAGAATCACTACAAGGGGGTATTTACATGCCTTACTAAATTGCTTTCTGAGTCGATTATAGAGCGGGGCTGACTCAGAAAAACTTGATCTGGATCATGTGTAACAAAAGAACAAAAGAAATTTTGTTTCACAATACATGTTTTCCGGATGTTACACGAATGTAGAGTGGAGCAAAAGCGGGCTGAATGGTGCGTGAACAGGGCGCCACGCACCATTTTTCAAGCAGTTAGCACTATCACGTCCCAGTGTCCCCGGGTCGGGGCCAGGGGCAGTATGGGGGCCGCATTGTGATAGAAACGACGATCATCCAGGATCAGATACCCACCAGCGTTTAATTCTTGTTGAAAAAATGGTTGTTCTTTTAATCCATGATAGAGCTGAAGTGCGCCGCCACTGACGCCCTCGCTGCCGCAAAAGAACACGCCGATGAAGTCAAAACCATCCTGATGGACGCCTTCCGGTGCGGGGGGCACGCTCTCGCCCTGGCCCGTGGTGATCCGCATCTGGTGAATGCCGATCGCCTTGCCATCCGCCAACCGGATATGGCGGGCAAAGCGGGTCAGCATCAGCTGGAAGGCGGGGTGGGCGACGAAGGCGGGGTCCAGCTCGGCATAGGTTCTGGGCACATCCCCGAGGAACTTGTTGATGGCGGCGGCCTGAAAGAAGACGCCATTGTCGAGAGGGAAGAAGCGTGAACCCTCTTTCTCGACGCGGCCATAGCGACGCTCCCGAAAGGTGCCCTGGATGTAGGGATCGAGCGGCAGCCGGTCAAAAAAGCCGAGCAGGGGGTCGACCGTGCCTGCTGGCAGCGAATCCAGGTGCCATTGCAGTTTGATGTCCGTATCAATCATTACAAAATCCTTGTTTGCTGAGAGGAAATGTTGCGCCCAAACTCCGTGGCCGCATAAAACTCGAAGTGATTTTACCAGAGTGTTAAATTGCGACAATGTTTATTAACAAATCAATGTGTTGAATTTTGGCGATACATTAGAGGAACTAACTGAAAAGCCACGGAAAGGGTGAGATTATTTGATTGGTGAAGGTTGAGGGCATGGTGTAAATTTACGCTCGGTTTATCGGGGTGGCCCGTGTGGCCTTGCTTACTTCTGGATGGCGCCTATGGCAGCAATTGACGTCTCTTTATATCTGAAGTTTTTCATCGGTTTGTTCGCGATCATCAATCCGTTGGGATTGCTGCCGGTTTTTGTCAGTCTGACCGGCCATCAAACGCCGGAAGAGCGGATGAAAACCAACACCACTGCCAATATTGCGGTGATGATCATCCTGCTGGTCTCCATGTACATGGGGCAGCTGATCCTGGACGGTTTTGGCATCTCGCTGGCGTCGTTTCGCATCGCCGGCGGCTCGCTCATCACCCTGATCGCCTGGTCCATGCTGCAGGGCAAGCTGGGGGAGGTGAAGCATAACAAGCAGGAGAAAGGGGAACTGGCCGCGCGGGAATCTGTCGCTGTGGTGCCGCTGGCACTGCCGCTGATGGCAGGCCCGGGAGCCATCTCTTCTTCTATTGTCTACGCCAGCCAGAGCACCTGGTCCCAGATGCTGGGCATGTCGCTGGTGGTGATGGTGTTTGCCTTCTGCTCCTGGCTCATCTTCCGCGCCGCCCCCTTGCTGTTCAAGCTGATGGGCAATACCGGCATCAACGTGGTCACCCGGATCATGGGTCTCATCATGATGTCGCTCGGCATCGAGATCATGGTGGCGGGGATCAAGGGGGTTTTCCCCGGATTGATGTGATTCAGGTCTGTTTTGTCGGAGCCGGTCCTCGTGACCGGCTTTTTATTGTTTCTTTTTTGTTGGTCATTTCCTAGAATCGAGCGGGTTTGTATAAAAAACGTCCGCAACGCTATATTTAAATGCTGAATAATTGGCTAAAAGCTGTTTTTTTAACCATGAAGCCCAGCCTCGCCTGACAATATCTATTGCATTATCAGAAATGTCAGGGAATTATGCTGGCAGCGGGGTACTTATCTCGTTGATGGACAAATGCATGGAATGTTCTTGTTGGAGTATGGAAATGACTCATAAAAAAACAATGATTAATACCCTCTTGGTGGCAGCTCTGTTTGGCGGTGTCAATGTGGCGCAAGCCGCTGATGTTCCCGCAGGCACCAAGCTGGCTGATGTTCAGCAGTTGGTGAAAGGCAATGGCTCCGAGCCGGCAACGCTCGATCCCCACAAAACCGAAGGAACGGTTGAATCCAATATTCTGCGTGACCTGTTCGAAGGTCTCGTGAGTTCAGGTCCCAAGGGGGAAGTGCTCCCTGCCGTGGCCGAGTCCTGGGAAACCAAGGACAACAAACACTTCGTGTTCCACCTGCGCAAAGATGCCAAGTGGTCCAACGGGGATCCCGTGACAGCCCACGATTTCGAGTTCGCCTTCAAGCGGGCCGTGGATCCCAAGACTGCGTCGCCCTACTCCTGGTATCTGGAGATCCCGACCATAGTCAATGCCAGCGAAATCATCGCCGGCAAGAAGCCGTCTGACACCCTGGGTGTGAAGGCGGTCGACGACTACACCTTCGAAGTGCAGCTGGAAAAAGCGATCCCTTACTTCGTCAGCATGCTCTCCCACACCACCACCTACCCTGTGCCCAAGAAAGTGGTAGAGAAGTTTGGTGACAAGTGGACCCAGCCCGGCAACATGGTATCCAACGGTGCCTATCAGCTGAAAGACTGGGTGGTGAACGAGCGCGTCGACATCGAGCGCAACCCCAACTACTGGAACAACGCCAAGACGGTGATCAATACCGTCACCTACCTGCCGATCCAGTCCACCAACGCCGAGCTGAACCGTTATCTGGCGGGCGAAGTGGATCTCACCTACAACATGCCCATCGAACGCTTCAAGCAGATGAAGAAAGAGAAGCCCGATGAGCTGAAGGTGAGTGGTTACGTCGGTACCTACTACTACCAGTACAACTTCAAGAAGAAGCCGTTTGATGACGTGCGCGTGCGGACCGCACTCTCCTACGCCATCGACCGCAACGTGATCGCCGAGAAGGTGATGGGCAAGGGTGAGACCCCGGGCTACACGCTCGTGCCTGACTTCGTGGACGGTTTCAAGCCGGTGGCCCCCGAGTGGTCCAAGATGACCCAGGCGGAGCGTGACACCAAGGCCAAAGCCCTGTTGGAAGAGGCCGGTTTCGATGCCAGCAAGCCGCTGAAATTCGAGCTGCTCTACAACACCGACGACAACCACAAGAAGGTGGCGGTCGCCGTCGCCTCCATGTGGAAGAAGCTGGGCGTGCAGGTGAGCCTGGTGAACCAGGAGTGGAAAACCTACCTGGAAACCAAGAAGCAGGGTCAGTTTGACGTGGGCCGTGCCGGCTGGATCGCCGACTACAACGAAGCCTCTTCCATGCTGGATCTGATGCAGACCACTCACGGCAACAACGACGGCAAGTACTCCAACCCGGTGTTTGACAAGCTGATGACAGAGTCTCGCGATCAGGTGGATGAAGCCTCCCGCAACAAGCTCTATGTCCAGGCCGAAGAGATCCTGGCCAAGGACATGCCGATTGCCCCCATCTATCAGTACGTGACCTCCCGCATGGTCAAGTCCTACGTGGGCGGCTACCCGGCCAACCCGCTGGACAACCTCTACAGCAAAGACATGTATATCATTGCTCACTGAGTAAAATAACAAGTCGCATAACAAGCAGGCCCGCCGGACGGCGGGCCTTTATTACAACCGCGACCCTTTGGAAGCAGTACAGGACAGGAATTGTCTATGTTGAAATTCATTCTTAAACGTCTACTGGAAGCGATCCCGACTCTGCTGGTCTTGATCACCGTCTCCTTCTTCATGATGCGTTTCGCACCGGGTAACCCCTTCACCAGCGAACGTTCCCTGCCGCCGGAAGTGTTGGCCAACATCGAGGCCAAGTACGGCCTGGACAAGCCCATCGGCGTGCAATACCTCACCTATCTTGGCAACCTGGTGCAGGGCGATCTGGGGCCTTCCTTCAAATACAAGGACTTCAGCGTCAATGATCTGGTGAGCCAGGCGTTGCCTGTTTCCGCCAAGATCGGGAGCGCGGCTTTCGTCTTTGCCGTCTTGCTGGGGGTGACCTTTGGCACCATAGCGGCCTTGAAACAGAACACCCTCATCGACTATCTCTTGATGTCGTCGGCCATGGCCGGGGTGGTGATCCCAGGCTTCGTGCTGGCACCCTTGCTGGTGCTCTTCTTCAGCATCTATCTGGGCTGGTTCCCGGCTGGTGGCTGGCAGGGGGGCGGGGTGCAATTCATGGTACTGCCGGTATTCGGCATGATGATGTACTACATCTCCGCCATCTCGCGCATCATGCGCGGCAGCATGATCGAGACCATGAACTCCAACTTCATCCGTACCGCCCGCGCCAAGGGCCTGCCGCTGCGTCACATCATTCTCAAGCACGCGCTGCGCCCGGCCATGCTGCCGGTGGTCTCCTATCTGGGCCCGGCCTTCGTCGGCATCATTACGGGATCCGTGGTGATAGAGACCATCTTCGGTCTGCCGGGGATAGGCCAGCTGTTCGTCAACGGTGCCCTCAACCGTGATTACTCCATGGTGCTCGGGCTGACCATTCTGGTCGGCGCCCTCACCATCACCTTTAACGCCGTGGTCGATATTCTCTATGCCTTTATCGATCCCAAGATCCGTTACTAAGTCGGGAGTACATCATGGTTGTCACAACTGAGAAACGCGAAGCCATAGCGGCGTTCGCACAGCAAGTGGAAGTGGTGGAAGGACGCTCCCTGTGGAAGGATGCCCGTCGCCGTTTCCTGCGCAACAAGGCGGCGCTGACCAGCCTCATCATACTGACCATTATCGGTCTGGCGGTGATAGTGGGGCCGCACTTGTCCCAATACACCTTCGACGATCCGGACTGGGGCGCCATGCAATCGGCCCCTGACATGGAAACCGGCCACTGGTTCGGCACCGACAGTCTGGGGCGCGATCTGTTCGTGCGCACCCTGCTGGGGGGCCGCATCTCGCTGATGGTCGGCATCATGGGCGCCATGGTGGCCGTGGTCATAGGTACCCTCTACGGCGCAGCCTCCGGCTTCATCGGCGGGCGGATCGACAGCCTGATGATGCGCGTGCTGGAGATCCTCAACGCCTTCCCCTTCATGTTCTTCGTGATCATGCTGGTGACCTTCTTCGGCCGCAATCTGGCGCTCATCTTCATCGCCATCGGTGCGGTGAGCTGGCTCGACATGGCGCGGATCGTGCGAGGCCAGACCCTGAGCCTCAAGAGCAAGGAGTTTATCGAGGCGGCCCACGTCTGTGGCGTCTCCAAGTGGAAGATCATCACCCGTCACATAGTACCGAACGTGCTCGGTATCGTGGCCGTCTACGCCACCTTGCTGGTGCCGGGCATGATCATGTTTGAATCCTTCCTGAGTTTTCTGGGCCTCGGCGTCCAGGAACCCATGACCAGCTGGGGTGCCCTGCTGGATGAAGGCTCCAAGTCGATGGAAGTAGCCATCTGGCAACTCTTGTTCCCCGCCGGTTTCATGGTGGTGACCCTGTTTTGCTTCAACTTCCTCGGGGATGGTCTGCGTGACGCACTCGATCCGAAGGATCGATAACAAGAGCGGCTAAGGATCGATAAGGAGTTTTTATGAAATTACTGGATGTAAAAGATCTGCGGGTCGAGTTCAAGACTCCGGACGGCAATGTGGTGGCGGTCAACGACCTCAACTTCTCTCTCGCTGCTGGCGAGACCCTGGGGATCGTCGGCGAGTCCGGCTCCGGCAAGTCCCAGACGGCCTTTGCCATCATGGGGCTGCTGGCCAAGAACGGCATCATCACGGGCTCGGCCAAGTTTCAGGGCGACGAGATCCTGAATCTGCCGGAGCACAAGCTCAACAAGATCCGCTCCGAGAAGATCGCCATGATCTTCCAGGACCCCATGACCTCGCTGAACCCCTACATGAAGGTGAAGGATCAGCTGATGGAAGTGCTGATGCTGCACAAGGGAGTGAGCAAGGCCGAGGCGTTCGAAGAGTCGGTGCGCATGCTGGATGCGGTCAAGATCCCCGAGTCACGCAAGCGGATGAACATGTACCCCCACGAGTTCTCCGGTGGCATGCGCCAGCGGGTGATGATCGCCATGGCCCTCTTGTGCCGGCCACAGCTGCTGATCGCCGATGAGCCGACCACGGCGCTGGACGTGACTGTGCAGGCCCAGATCATGACGCTGATGAACGAGCTCAAGCGCGAGTTCAACACCTCCATCATCATGATCACCCACGACTTGGGCGTGGTGGCTGGCATCTGTGACAAGGTGCTGGTGATGTACGCCGGTCGGACCATGGAGTATGGTCGGGTGAACGACATCTTCTATCGCCCGAGTCATCCCTATACCGAAGGCTTGCTGCGCGCCATTCCCCGCCTCGACACCGAAGGGGAAGAGCTGCCCACCATTCCGGGCAATCCGCCCAACCTGCTGCGTCTGCCCACCGGCTGCCCCTTCCAGGAGCGCTGCCATCGGGTACACGAGATTTGCGGCCAGCAGTCACCTGTTCTGACGCCGTTCAACGATGGCCGTGAGCGGGCCTGTCATTGGGTATCTGATGCCATCAATGCCAAGGAGGTGAGCGTATGAATGCTGTTATATGCGGCCAGCAATCCTCCATGCTCCTGACGCCGTTCAATGACGGCCGTGAGCGGGCTTGCCATTGGGTATCGGATGCCATGATCAAGGGGGCGAATTAAATGGGTACTGACAAGAAACTGCTGCTGGAAGTGTCCGACCTCAAGGTCCACTTCAGCATCAAGAGTGACAGGGCCTGGCCCTGGGCCAAGCCCTCGGCGTTGAAGGCGGTAGACGGTGTGACCCTGCGCCTGTATGAAGGGGAAACCCTGGGGGTGGTGGGCGAGTCCGGCTGTGGCAAATCCACCTTCGCCCGTGCCCTGATAGGCCTGGTGCCTGCCACAGACGGCAAGGTGGTGTGGCTTGGCAACGATCTGACCAAGCTCGACCAGAAGGCGCTGCGGGAGAAACGCAAGGAGATCCAGATGATCTTCCAGGATCCGCTGGCCTCTCTGAATCCGCGCATGACCATAGGCGACATCATCGCCGAGCCGCTCATCACCTTCTATCCGAACCTCTCCAAAGAGCAGGTGAAGGAGAAGGTGCGCACCATGATGACCAAGGTGGGCCTCTTGCCCAACCTGGTAAACCGCTACCCGCACGAGTTCTCCGGCGGCCAGTGCCAGCGTATCGGCATCGCCCGGGCGCTGATCCTGGAGCCCAAGATGATCATCTGTGACGAGCCTGTCTCGGCGCTGGATGTCTCCATCCAGGCTCAGGTGGTGAACCTGCTCAAGGCTATCCAGAAGGAGATGGGGCTGTCGCTCATCTTCATCGCCCACGACTTGTCCGTGGTCAAGCACATCTCGGATCGGGTGCTGGTGATGTATCTGGGCAACGCGGTGGAGCTGGGCACGCGCAAGGAGATCTTCGCAAACCCTCTGCACCCCTATACCAAGGCGCTGATGTCGGCCGTGCCCATTCCGGATCCGGATCTGGAGCGCAGCAAGGTCATCCAGATCCTGGAAGGGGACTTGCCATCGCCGATGAACCCGCCGTCCGGCTGCGTGTTTCGCACCCGCTGCCCGGTGGCAGGCCCCGAGTGCGCCAAGACCCGCCCCATGCTTGAGGGCAACTTCGACCATGCGGTCTCCTGCCTCAAGGCCGATCCGCTTTGATGCCGGTTTGTTGAATGCGTTTGCGGGGCACCCTGGTGGTGCCCCGATTAATTTGGGCCAGAGGTGAAGATGTCTCTTGGCGTTATCTTTGGCCACTGTTACTATCCGCCCAACAAGGGGAGTAACTTCTCGCTGGTTTGTCGTCATTACGGTGCACCCATATCCTGCAGTGCACCCGGCAGCCGGGCAGTTGATGCAAATCAGCTGTAAGTGAGACCTTGCCGAGAGGCAAGGTGTATCTGCTCCAAACGCAAACCCACGCCTCTCGGTCGTGGGTTTTGTCGTTTTTGGGAGAAGTGAAATGGGTGAATGGTGGATGTGGACCGGTTTCTTCAGCATAGTGCTGGTCCTGTTATGGATTGATATCCGTTTTGTCGGGGGTGGCAAGGCGCACAAGGTGTCCCTCAAAGAGGCGGGCATCTGGTCCCTTATCTGGATCAGCGTGGCCCTGCTCTTCAACCTGGCCATCTGGTTCTGGCTGGATCACAGCGCCGGGCGCGAGATCGCCAACCAGAAGGGGCTGGAGTTCCTCACCGGCTACCTCATCGAGAAGGCGCTGGCGGTGGACAACGTCTTCGTCTGGCTGATGCTGTTCGGCTACTTTGCCATTCCGGCCGAGCTGCAGCGCCGGGTGCTGCTGTACGGGGTGCTGGGTGCCATCGTCATGCGGGCCGGCATGGTGTTCGCGGGCAGCTGGCTCATCGAGCAGTTCCACTGGATCCTCTACCTGTTCGGCGCCTTCCTGCTGCTGACCGGGGTCAAGATGCTGTGGGCGGCCGACAAGGAGCCGGATCTGGCCAACAACCCGCTGCTGGGCTGGATGCGTCGTCGCTTCAAGGTGACGGAGACGCTGGAAGGGGAGAAGTTCTTCGTCTGGCGTGACGGTGTGCGCTATGCCACCCCGCTGCTGCTCATTCTGGTGCTGGTGGAGGTGAGCGATCTCATCTTCGCGGTGGACAGTATCCCAGCCATCTTCGCGGTGACCACGGATCCCTTCATCGTACTGACCTCCAACATCTTCGCCATCATGGGTCTGCGCGCCATGTACTTCCTGCTGGCGGGGGTGGCCGAGCGTTTCGCCCTGCTGAAATACGGCTTGGCGCTGATCCTGATGTTCATCGGGGTCAAGATGCTGTTGCTGGATGTGTTCAAGATCCCGACCGGCATTGCATTGGGCGTTGTAGCGCTGATCCTGCTGGCGTCCATGGGGCTGAGCCTCTGGGTGACCCGCAAAAAGGCCGTTTGAAGGCGCTGTAAATAATCTCGGCGGGGTCTGTTCAAGAGCCCCCTGAGTGGCATAGCGCTGGGTGTGGTAGCGCTGATCCTGCTGGCGTCCATGGGGCTGAGCCTCTGGGTGACCCGCAAAAAGGCCGCTTGAACTCGGCAGACCATAAAGCACTGACAACAAGGGCTCCCGCGGGAGCCCTTTTTCATAGCAGAGATTTGCTTAGCGCTTGATCTTCTTGGGGTTGGTGTAGCCCCAGATGGTGTACATGTCCGCCAGCAGGGCGCCGTTGTACTCCTCCAGATCCGCCTGCTTCACCTCGGCCTCACCCTGGCGGCCGAACAGCACCACCTCGTCACCGGGTTTCACCCCTTTCAGATCGGTCACGTCCACCATGATGGTGTTCATGGAGGTCTTGCCGACCACGGGCACCTTCTGACCCTGGATCAGCACATAGGCCTTGTTGCTGAGCGCACGGCGGTAGCCGTCGGAGTAACCCAGCGGCAGGTTGGCGAGCCAGGAGTCGCGCTTGAGGGTGAAGGTGCGGTCATAACCGACGGTATTGCCGGCCGGGTAGTGGTTGACGGAGGCGACCTGGGTCTTGAACGCCATGACCCGCTTGTATTCGGTGTAGGAGGGGATGGAGTCGCCGTAGAGCAGGCCGCCCGGGCGCACCATGTCGAAGTAGGCGTCCGGCACTTCCAGGGTGGCGAAGGAGTTGGCCGCGTGGATGGTGAGCTTGCTGCGATCCAGCTTGCCCGCCTCGATCAGCCACTGGGAGTCCAGCTTGAACTGGGCCAGCCCCAGCTTGACGTCCTCTTTCTCTTCCACCGGGAAGTGGGTCATGATGCCGACCGGGGTGATCCCCTTGAGCTTGAGCATGGCCAGCGCATCGGCCTTGGAGTCCGCCAGACGCAGGTCGATGCCGTTGCGGCTCATGCCGGCGGAGTTGAGACCTATGTGCACTGGGATATTGGTATGGTGACGCTGGGCGATGTCGGCTATGCCCTGGGCGCTCACCAGGCTGCCGATCAGCTCTTCCATCTTGTAGGGCAGGGCCTGTTCGACTTCGTCCGGGGTGGCAGAGCGCACCCGCATCAGGCGGCCGGTGAAGCCCTTCTCGCGGGCCACGCGGGCCTCTTCGTTGCTGGCGATGCCGATGCAGGGGATGTTGGCCTTGACCACTGAGGGCACCAGCAGGTCGATGCCATGACCATAGGCGTCCGCCTTCATGATGGCGCAGATCTGCGGGCCCTTGTCACCGAGGCGATCCTTGAGGGTCTGGATGTTGTGCTCGAAGGCGCCGAGATCAACTTCCAGCCAGGCATTGCTGGCGGTTTGCACTTCGCCGTTGCGATGATCGCTGGCCAGCGGCAGGTAAGGGGCCGCGACGGCCTGACCGGCCAGCAGGCCCAGGATCAAGGTGGCCAGCAGTGTCTTCTTGTGCATGGGGTGGTTCCTTTTTTATTGTTGGGGTTGAGGTGCATGACGACCCGATCTCGGCCTTTGCCATGCAGATGGGATAGAGTGTAGCCAAGGCATTGTTATTGTTATGAACTTTGTCAATTTCCTGCGGCATTATTCCCGTCGGGAAGTGTATCGCAAGGTGTCGATTGTGGCACCTGTCATGGGAGTCAATAGATGATAGATCTAGAGTGTCGTGTGCCGCCCGTGCTGTTGTTCGGTATAGTGGCGCTGGGCATGGTGGCGTGGGGCGGAACCGGGGAGGGGTGGCCCGTCCCGGCGCTGTTGCTGGTGCTGCTGGGAGGAGTGTTCGGGTTTGGCGCCCTGCTGCGTTTTCGCCGCCAGGGCACCACCGTCAGTCCGATGCGGCCCGAGCAGGCCAGTGCGCTGGTGACGGGCGGGCTCTACCACATCAGCCGCAACCCCATGTACCTGGGGCTGGTCTGCTGGATGATGGCGCTGGCCTGCTATCTGGGGGGATCGGGCGTCTGGCTTGGCCCGTTGCTGCTGTGGGGCTGGCTCGATCGCTTCCAAATCGTGCCGGAAGAGCGGGCGCTGCGAGCCCGTTTCGGCGAGGCGTATGCAGAGTACTGCCGGCGGGTACGCCGCTGGTGCTGAACTCGCCCTAAGGGGCAGGCACAAGCCAAAAAAATGGCCCGCATCTGCGGGCCGTTTTGTATCTTGCTGGCGGGATAAATCACGCCTTGGCGGTATCTGCCTCACCCAGCGGCTCGGTTTCACCCAGGCTGTCTTCGGTCTTGGCCACCACGCTGGCGGCGATGGCGTTGCCCAGCACGTTGGTGGCGGAGCGACCCATGTCGAGGAAGTGGTCTATGCCGAGCAGCAGCAGGATGCCGGCTTCCGGAATATGGAACTGGTTCAGGGTGGCGGCTATGACCACCAGAGAGGCGCGCGGCACGCCGGCCATCCCCTTGGAGGTGACCATGAGCAACAGCAGCATGGTGATCTGCTGGGCCAGGGAGAGCTCTATGCCATAGGCCTGGGCGATGAACATGACCGCGAAGGTGCAGTACATCATGGAGCCGTCCAGGTTGAAGGAGTAGCCCATGGGCAGCACGAAGCTGGCGATGCGCTTGTCACAGCCGAACTTCTCCAGCCGATCCAGGGTCTTGGGATAGGCGGCCTCGGAGCTGGCGGTGGAGAAGGCCAGCAGTATGGGCTCGCGGATCATGGCCAACAGGGTCAGCACGCGGCGGCGAATGAACAGGCTGCCCATGGCGATGAGCAGCAGCCAGAGGCAGGCCAGGGCCAGATAGAACTGGGCCATGAAGGTGCCGTAGGTGGCGAGTATGCCGAGCCCTTCCTTGGCTACCATGGCGGCGATGGCACCGAACACGGCGAACGGCGCGAAGTTCATCACGTAACCGGTCACCTTCAGCATGATCTCGGCGGCGCTTGCCATCAGCTTGACCACGGGTTTGGCGGCATCGCCCAGCGCGGCGGCGGCCAGCCCGAAGAAGAGGGAGAACACCACTATCTGCAGGATCTCGTTGGTGGCCATGGCCTCAACCACGCTTTTCGGGATGGCGTGGGTGACGAAGTCCTTGAGGGAGATGGCACCGGCGACCACGCCGGAACTGGCGGCATCATCCGGCAGGGAGAGGGATAGCCCCACGCCCGGTTGCATCAGGGTGACCATCACCAGACCCAGGGTCAGGGAGAGCAGGGAGGCCAGCATGAACCAGCCCAGGGTCTTGGCACCGATGCGGCCCACGGTGCGGGTATCGCCCATTTTGGCGATGCCGACCACCAGGGTGGTAAAGACAAGGGGAGCGATGATCATCTTGATCAGGCGCAGGAAGATGTCGGTCAGTATGGTGATGTCACTGGCAAAGCCAGCGGCCTGATCCGGGGCAAACATGCGATAGCCCTGACCAGTCAGGATGCCAACCAGCATCGCGATGAGGATGGCAGCCGTCAATTTATTCATTTTCATGGGGGGGGTCCCAGTTTTGATAAGTGCAAAGCGTTTAGGGTGGCAGGGGTGCCACTTCAGTCCGTTTTTGTGATCCGGGCCGTAGATTCCTGACAGCCGGTGTGCTGGCAGCATGCCTAATCCGGGGGGGTAAATCCAGAGCCTTGTAGCAGAATTTTATGTTGTCATTAGTTGTATGTGATATGGATCTTGCATTTAACCTATATTAATCGCCGTTTATTTTAATCTTTGCAAGATAATCAGCTTTCATGGTTCGGTCGTTTTTTGCGCTGCGGGTGAGGGTAAATATGAGCAATGCCGAGATGCGGTGCTCCACGGTGCGTTGATCCAGAAAGGGATCTGGCTCGTCGTCATCGAACCCGAACAGGGGGCGGCTTAGGGTCACCCTGACCGCATCCCGCTGCAGGGTCAATTCATTGACCTCAAGCCACTGATAACCTTCGGCTTGCGCCACTTCGCCCGCCCGTTTCAGCACATACTTGCGGGCGGTTTCCCGGCTCACCAGATCGTTGCCAATAAATTCCAGCTGCCATTTGTCGGGCGCAAGCCGGGTCTGGGAGAAGCCGGTCTGGCCGTTCCAGAACGATGGCTTGCTGTGATAGGGGGTGGCGCAGCCGAGCAGCAGGGCCGCGCCGAGGCCGAGCAACAGCAGACGATGGCAAAAGACGCGGAGAGGGGGCATCTCGAACACCGGTTGGCAAAACACGGCATCACTACAGCACAAACCGATCGGCGACACAATGCGGGCAGCGTTGTGCCGCGCCGCGCCAAAAAGAAAAGGCCTTGTCATCTGACAAGGCCTTTCTCGGGGAATTTGGTCGGTGTGAGAGGATTCGAACCTCCGACCCTCTACACCCCATGCAGATGCGCTACCTGGCTGCGCTACACACCGACGGAGTCAGCTCGGCTGACGGGGGCTGAGTTTATGGAGATGACCCGACCCTGTCAACAGGGGAAATCCCACTCTGAGACTGTTTGCCTGCTTTACGAGCAATTGGTGCTCAAAGTACCACCAAAGCGGCTAAATCAGGCTATCGAGGGCCCATGTCAGGGGCCTTTTTCAACCTACTGTTCAACCCACCATGCAAACGGCCGCCCGGAGGCGGCCGTTTGCATCGGCGATGAAGCGATCAGCGGTTGAAGGTCAGCCGCTTGCCCAGCACCTGATCGGTGACCTGACCGTTTTGCCAGGCGATCTGGCCGTTGACCAGGGTCATCTCCACAGTGCTGTGGAAGCGGTAGCCGTTGAAGGGTGACCAGCCGCACAGGTAGAGCAGGTTGCTGTCGTTGACCACATAGGGCTTGCCCAGATCCAGCAGCACCAGATCCGCGAAGTAACCCTCGCGAATGTAGCCGCGATCCTGCACCTGGAAGCGCTCGGCCACCGCGTGGGAGGTTTTCTTGACGATGGTTTCCAGCGAAAACACGCCGTTGTGGTAGAGCTCCAGCAGGGCCAGCATGGAGTGCTGCACCAGCGGGATGCCGGACGGCGCCTTGAAGTAGCTGTTCTGCTTCTCCTCCCAGGTGTGGGGGGCGTGGTCTGTGGCTATGATGTCCAGCACGTCGTTGCGTACCGCATCCAGCAGGGCGTGCTGGTCGGCGGCTGTCTTCACCGCCGGGTTGCACTTGATCTGGCTGCCCAGGGTGTCGTAATCCGCCTCGTTGAAGAAGAGGTGGTGGACGCATACCTCGGCGGTGATGTTCTTGTCTTTCAGCTCGCTGAGATCATGGCTGGCGGTAAACAGCGACAGCTCCTTGGCGGAGGTGAGGTGCAGCACGTGCAGCTTGGCACCGTACTTTTTCGCCAGACCCACCGCCATGCTGGAGGACTTGTAGCAGGCCTCGTCATTGCGAATGCGGCCGTGCTCGCGCATCGGCACATCCTCGCCCCACTTGGCGCGGGCCTCGTCTTCCAGCACCTTGATGGAGGGGGTGTCCTCGCAGTGGGTCACTATCATCACCGGGCTCTCGCGGAAAATCGCCGCCAGAGTCTCCTGGTTGTCCACCAGCATGTTGCCGGTGGAGGAGCCCATGAACACCTTGACCCCGCAGGACTGCTTGGGATCGAGGCGCTTGATCTCGTCGAGGTTGTCGTTGGTGGCGCCGAGATAGAAGCTGTAGTTGGCGGCGGAGGAGTTGGCGGCTATCTGGTATTTGGCTTCGAGGGCATCGAGGGTGGTGGTCTGGGGATTGACGTTGGGCATTTCCATGAAGCTGGTGGTGCCTCCTGCCACGGCGGCCCGGGATTCACTGGCGATGGTCCCCTTGTGGGTCAGGCCCGGTTCCCGGAAATGGACCTGATCGTCGATCATTCCCGGGATGAGGTGACGACCTGCTGCATCTATCACCACGGCATCGGGCGCCTCTATGTGAGGGGCGATCCGGGCGATCCGTTCCCCTTCAATCAATACATCCGAGGCATAGATGCGGCCTTCATTGACCAGGGTGGCATTCTTGATTAGCAATTTGTTCATGGGGGAGTCCGGTTCCTTTGTCAGTGATCGCGGGTCATAATATCGCAAACTGCACTTTCTCTGTAGCAAGGCCTGACTGATGAAGTTATTTGTAAGAGATTTGACCGTGATCGATTCCAGCTACCTGTGTGAACGCCGTGGCATGGTGGGGGAGAGCTGGCTGGTGGATGTCGAGATGAGCGGCGAGCTCAACGAGATGAGCATGCTGCTGGACTTTGGTCGGGTGAAAAAACTGATCAAGTCGATCATCGATGAAGAGGTGGATCACAAGCTGCTGGTGCCGGCCGAGTGCGCCTTGGTCCATGTGGCCCAGCTGGAGGGGGAGGAGAGCACTGTGGATCTGCTGCGCCCGGGTCGCTCCATTCACCTGCGTTGCCCCACTCAGGGCTTTGCCTTCATCCCGGCGCCCCAGATCGACAAGGAGTCCGTCACCCGCTATCTGCTGGCTGTGCTGGCCCGGCGGCTGCCCGGCAACATCAAGGATCTGTCGCTGACCCTGCGCCAGGAGCAGATCGATGGCGCCTTCTACCACTACAGCCACGGCCTGAAAAAGCACGATGGCAACTGCCAGCGCATCGCCCACGGCCATCGCTCTCCCATCGAGATCCACCTGGACGGTGAGCGCGACGCTGAGCTGGAGCTGAACTGGGCCGAGCGCTGGGCCGACATCTACCTCGGTACCGAAGAGGACAAGGTGGCCCTTGGCGAACTCTCCCTGAGCGAGCTGGCCGAGGCGACCCTGAAGGATGCCGGCGAGCAGTATCTCGGCTTCAAGTACGTGGCGCCCCAGGGGTTGTTCCAGCTGGCCATGCCGGCGGGAGAGGTGGAGATGATCGATACCGACACCACCATAGAGCTGCTGGCCTGTTATATAGCCCGCGATGTGAAGAAGCAGGTGGGCGACAAGTTCGTGAAAATCGTGGCCTATGAAGGGGTGGGCAAGGGCGCCATCGCCTACGCCTGATCCCGCGATTCTTGCCAGAATAAGCAAGGCCCCGCATCTGCGGGGCCTTGTCGTGTCAGGGCAATGGAAAAACAGACGACCTCATCAGGCGCTGAGCCGGAAGCGCTTGACCAGGCTCTCCTGCTGCTCGGCCAGGGAGTCGAGCTGCTGGCTGGTCTCGGCCACCCGGGCTATGCCCTGATAGTTGAGATCCGAGATATCCGAGATGCGGTTGAGGTTGGTGGCTATGTCGGCGCTGGTGGCCTGCTGCTGCTCGGCGGCGGAGGCTATCTGGCTCGACATGTCGCTGATCAGCACCACTATCCCCTGTACCTCCTCCATGGCGTTGTTGGCGTGGGAGCTCTGATCCACGCAGCTGTCCATCTCGCGGGAGCACTCCTGCATCACTGTCACCGCCTTGGCGACCCCCTGCTGCAGGTTCTCGATCATGGTCTGGATCTCGCTGGTGGACTGGGCGGTGCGCCCCGCCAGGCTGCGCACCTCGTCGGCCACCACCGCAAAGCCGCGGCCCTGCTCGCCGGCCCGGGCCGCCTCGATGGCGGCGTTGAGCGCCAGCAGGTTGGTCTGCTCGGCGATGCCGCGAATGACGTCGAGTATGTTGCCTATCTGGTTGCTCATGGCACTGACATCGCCGATCACCTTGCCGGTCTGCTGCAACTTGCCCGCCAGCTGATGGGTGGTGGTGATGTTGCCCGCCATCACCTTGCGGCCGGTCTCGGAGGCTTTCTCCACGTCCTGCACCCGCTCCAGGGTCTGGTTGGCCGCCTGGGCCACTTCACGCACCGAGGCTTCCATCTGGGTCATGGCGGCGGCGACCGAGGCGGTTTCCTGACGCTGTTTCTCCAGATCCGCCCGCACCGATTCCGTGGTGTGACGGTTGTCGTGGGCGGCATCGTTGAGCTGGGTCGAGGCCTGGGAGAGCTGGGTCAGCACGTCCCCCATCTGCTGGATCAGCAGGTTGATCTGGCTGCCGAGCTGGCCAAACTCGTTCTTGCTGCGAAAACCGATGCGTTGGGTCATGTCGCCCTGGGTCACCTCGGTCAGCACCCGCAGCAGCTCCTTGAGCGGGCGGCGAATGGCCTTGCCCAGGGTGTAGGCCACCAGAATGGCCACCAGGATGGCGATGGCGATGCTGATCCCCTGGGTGAGCGTGCTCTGGGCCTGCACCTTGCCGGAGGCGCGTATGCTGGCGTTCATCAACTGCTGGCTCTGGTCGGTGATCCCCTCGAGCTTGCTCTGGATGCTGACGATGAGCTTGCTGGCCTGCTTGCTCTGCTCGCGCATTTGCTCCTGTTGCTGCATCAGTGCCAGGTACTGGGAGAGCACCCCCTCGCTGGCGGTCGTGTCGCGCACGAAGCCGTGCACGTAGTGACCCATGTCATTGTCGAAGTTCTTGAGCTCCCCCTGCAGATCCTTGATGGTGCTGTTGAACCCCTCGATCTGCATCTTGTTGCGCTTGAGCGCCCCCTCGATGGGAGCGGGTATGCTCTGGTTGAGCGCATCCATGGTGGAGAGCTCGATGGCGGAGAGCTTGGTGGTCAGGGTCTCGGACAGCATCTTGATGAAGCTGTCGTCTATGGTGACCATCATGTCGCCGAGGTTTTTCTTGAACTGGGGCAGACTGACCTGGAACTGCCCCTTGGCCTGGTTCACCTTGTGCAAGCGGGTGAGCAGGGCCTGATGTTCGGTGGGCAGGGTGCCGGTCAGCTGCAGATAGTCGCCGACCAGCTTGCTCAGTGCCGCCATCTCCCCCTGCAGCTCAGGGTGTGCCGCCGCCTGCCGGCTGAGGGTGGCGAGCGTCTTGTCGACCTGGGCCTTGGCCTGTTGCAGCTCGGCCACCTCGGCCGGGATCTGCTTGGGATCCTGCTCGGTCAGCACGTCGGTGAGCCACTTGTTGGCGCTGAGCAGGCTGATTTGGGTCTGACTGCTGGCGATCACCAGCGGCATGGATTGCCGGGTGACCTGATCCAGCGCCTGATTGAGCTCGCTCTGGCTGCGAAAGGTGAGTACCGAGGTGGCCGCCATCACGGCCACCAGAATGGCAAAGCCTAAATAGACCCTCTGCAAGATGGAGAGGTCTGACATTGTTTGTTTCATTATTGTCCCGCTGTATATGCAAAAGTCCCTTGCCTGAATACCCCGTCCATTTGATACCCTGCTACCACCCTGGGCGAGCGACGCCATCTGACGTCTTCCGGCTATCGGTATTTTTAACAATAACTGAAGAGAATGGGACAACGGCTGTGTCAAATGTCGGCTTGTGTCACACTTGGCGGGCCCTGATGGCCACCTCGGGAGCCGCTTGAGGTTGGTGTTGAATTTTCTTTTTCATATAAAGGAGTTATCCATGGCGCAAGAAACCATTTTCAGCAAAATCATCCGTAAAGAGATCCCCGCCGACATCCTTTATCAAGACGATCTGGTGACCGCATTCCGGGACATCCAGCCCAAGGCCAAGACCCATATCCTGATCATTCCCAACGTACTGATCCCCACGGTCAACGACGTGGAAGCCGAACATGAGCTGGCCCTCGGTCGCATGTTCACCGTGGCCCGCAAGCTGGCCAGCGAGGCGGGGATCGCCGAGGATGGTTATCGCCTGATCATGAACTGCAATCGCCATGGCGGGCAGGAGGTCTATCACATCCACATGCATCTGGTAGGGGGTCAATCCCTGGGGCCGCTGCTCTGCCTGTGATGCACCGCTTTCCCCGTCTGGCCGGCCTCCTGCTGGCCAGTGCCCTGCTGGGGGGCTGCGCCTCCCACTGGCAGGACATGTTCGTCTCCTATTCCGATCAGATGGTGCCGCTGCGCAACCAGCTGCTGCTGGGGCATGCCGCCGAGGCGCTGCCCGAGGTGCGCGAATCCACCCTGGGGGATGACACCTATGTGCTGGACCGGCTCGAGCAGGGCCGCATCGCCTGGCTGGCCGCTCAGGATGCGGGCAGCAAGCAGGCCTTCGCCGCCGCCGACAGCCGCCTCGAGTGGGAAGACAATCAGGCCCAATACCGGCTGAGCCAGGGGCTGGGTCAGGCGGGCAGCCTGCTCACCAACGATCAGAGCATGGCCTACCTGACGCCGGATTATGAGCGCACCATGCTGCATCACTATCTGGCCCTCAACTACCTGCAGCGGGGAGATGCCGACGGCGCCCTGGTGGAGGTGCGCCGGGCCAATCAGGTGCAGGAGCGTGCCCTCAAGGCGCGGGCGGGGGAGGTAAACAAGGCCAGAGAGAAAGGGGCCGAAGCCAGTACAGAGCGGGAGATGCGCCAGCTGATGTCGCGCGGGGCACCGGATCTCGACCGGCTGATAGGCCAGGTGAAAAACGGTTTTCAGAACGCCTACACCTTCTATTTCTCCGGCGTGCTCTATGAGGCGGCCGGGGATCTCAACGATGCCTGGGTCGACTATCAGCGTGGCTACCAGATAGCGCCGGACAACCAGAGCCTGCAGGATGCCTTGCTGCGCCTGGCGCGGCTGCGCGGCTCCCCTGATGAGCTCAAGGAGACCGAGAAGAAGCTGGGTCGCAAGGCGCCGCTTTTAACCAAAAATCAGGGGCAGCTGGTGGTGCTGTTTGAAGATGGGCTGATCCCGGCGCGGCGCGAGCTGTTCCTGCCGCTGCCCATCTCCACCTCCAGCGGCGATTTTCGTACCTTTACCGTGGCCGTGCCCTATTACGACAACCGGGCCAGCAACACGGGCCCGCTGACGGTGTCGGTGGGCAAGCGGGTTGAGCAGACCAGCGAGCTGGTGCGGCTGGAGGCGCTGGCCGCCAAGGATCTGCAGGAGCGGTTGCCGGGCATGCTGACCCGTCAGGCGCTGCGGCTGGTGACCAAGGAGCAGCTGAGGCGCACCGCCGCCAAGGAGGGGGGCGATGTGGGCAACATTCTGGTCGGTATCTTCAATACCCTCTCGGAGCGGGCCGATACCCGCAGCTGGCTGACGTTGCCGGCCCAGGCATCCAGCTGGCAGAGCATGCTGCCGGCAGGCGAGGTGCAGCTCACCCTGGGGGCGGGCAGCGCCATGCGCACCCTGCCGCTCACCGTTCACGGCGGGCGTACCACCCTGGTGTGGGTGCAGCGGCTCGGTGCCGGCCTGACGACCCGGGTGATGCCGCTCTAAGCGCGCCCGGACCATGACACCCATGACTGACGGTCGGGCCCAGATGGCCTGCCGGCTAAGGAGATCAAGATGAAAGCATACGGTTTGGCCCTGGTGATGCTGCTGACCGGCTGCGCCACCAATACCTCCGGCGTGGCGCTCTATGGCGCGGCGGGAGCTGCGGCGGTGGCGGAGCAACATCAAAACGTCAATGTGACCCTGACCGAGCTGAGCCGGCGCGAGCAAAACGGCCTGCTGCAGGTCAATGTGGCGGCGGCCAGCACCCAGCGCGGTGACAACAAGCTGCAATACCTGTTCTATTGGTATGATGAGGCGGGGCAGGAGGTGGCCAGCGATGGCCGCGGCTGGACCCCCATCAAGCTGCACGGCTATCAGACCCGCACCCTCTCTGCCCTGGCGCCGAGCCCGGCCGCCCGGGGATACCGGATTTACGTACGCGAAGTGATTGAGGAATCCTACTGATGAAAATGAATCATGCCCTGCTGATATTGACCGGCGCCCTGCTGCTTGGCGGCTGTTCCAGCACCACCGTCAGCTATGGCGATCCGACCGAAACCGAGACGGTGACAGTGGACTACGGCTCATCGGATCTGCAGGCCATTGCCGACAAGATGGCGGACTCCATGCTCGCCTCGCCGGCCACCAGCGAGATCACCGCGGGCGGTCGTCCGGTGATGTTCATGGACTCCATCCGCAACAAGACCTCTGAGCACATCGACACCGAGGCCATCACGGACACCATTCGCACCAAGCTGCTGCGAGCCGGCAAGTTCCGCTTCGTCGACATGAGCAAGGTGGCGGCGGTCAAGCAGCAGCTCGAATACCAACAGAGCAGCGGCATGGTGGATCCCGCCTCCATGGTGCGTCTGGGCAAGCAGACCGGGGCCCGCTACATGGTCTATGGCAACCTTGCCAGCATCGTCAAGGACAACGGCAAGGTGAAGGATGTCTACTACCAGATGACCATGAACCTGATGGATCTGCAAAACAGCGAACTGCTGTGGGCCGATCAGAAAGAGATCCGCAAACAGGCGAAGAAATCCACCTTTGGCTGGTGATCTGGCGGAGCTGGAGTTGCTGGCCAGCCTGCCGGCCCCCTGGCGTTCGGGGCGGCTGGAAGCGCTGGCCAGTGGCCTGACCAACTGCAACTATCGACTGCGCCTCCCCTCGGGGCGCAGTCATTTTTTGCGGCTCGGTCATCCGGATCCCTGTCGGCTCGGTATCGATCGGGCGACCGAGTGGCAGCTCTATCGGGGAGCCATGGGGCAGGGGCTGGCGCTGCCCTGTCATCACAGCGATCCCGCCAGCGGCCTGATGCTGCTGGATTGGTGCGATGAACCCAACTGGGCCGAGGCGCCCCCGTCCCCCGCCGAGCAGCCCGGTCTGCTGGCCGAGGTGCTGGTACGGCTGCACCGGTTGCCGGTGCCCGCCGTGGTGATGGCGGTGCGGGCTCATGCCGCCGGTTATCGCGGCCGTCTGGCCCGGATCCCTGACTGGCTGCCTGCGCTGGAACGGGGACTGCTGGCCAGTCGCGAGCCGGCCGATTGCTGGCTCCCTTGCCATCATGATCTCAATCCGGCTAACTTGTTGGGAACCCGGCCCTGGGTCATCGACTGGGAGTATGGCGCCGCCGGTCATCCCGGTTTCGAGGTGGCCAGCATACAGCGCACCCACGGCTGGGACGACGGCCAGCGAGAGGCGCTGGAGAGCGGCTATCTTGAGCGGGCAGGGGCGCGTTTGGGAAGTCGGGGCTTTCAGAGCCAGGCCTTCCTGCCCTGGGTCGACTACATAGGCTTGTTGTGGGCGCTGCTGATGGCCGAGCACACCCCCGGGCCCGATTACCAGGCCCTGATCGACACGAATCGTCAACGGCTGGAGTAGGGCCGGTGGTGGGGGGCAGGTGTTGCTCGACACGAATCGCTGCGTATCAACGCTGGCATAGGCAGGATCAGATCGATATGAATCATCAACTCGTCAACCTTGGGAGTAGTGCATGGTGACCTCCTTTTCCTGGCGTCAACCCCGCAGCTGGAGCCTGCTGCTGATCTGTCTGCTGCTGGTGGGCTGCTCCACCCGGGTGGTCTATTACTGGCTGGACGTGGCCATCGTCTGGCAGCTGGATGACTATTTCTCGCTGGATCGCAGCCAGAAGCGGCTGCTGGACAACGAGGTGAAGGGGCTGATGGCCTGGCACCGCCAGTATGAGGTGCCCCGTTACGCCGATGATCTGGATGCGCTGGCCAGGGCGGTGGCGAGCCCCATGAGCCCGGCCCAGGTCTCGCTTCATCTGAATGCGGCCCAGCAGAGCCTGACCCGCACCCTGGAGAACACGGTTCCCCGCGCCGTGCGGCTGGCCCGTACCCTGACCGAGGAGCAGGTGGCCATGTTCATGAAGGACAGGCTGAGCCGGCAGACCGAGCGGGAGCAGGATTTTGCCCGCCAGCCCAAGGCCGAGCTGCTCAAGGAGTTCACCGGCAAGATGAACGAGCGGCTGGTGTTCTGGATCGGGGAGGTGAAGCCGGCCCAGGCGCCGCTGGTGGCCCAGTGGGTGGAGTGGCAGTACGAGCTGCAGGCCCCCTGGCTGGAGTTTCAGACCGCCTGGACCAGGGAGCTGGACAGGCTGATGCAGCAGCGCCAGAGCCCGGACTTCGGCGCCCAGCTCACCGCCCTGTTGCAGCAGGGGGATGGACTCATGGATGGCCGTTTCACCGGCTACACGGATCAATCCCGCCAGCGCACCGTCAACTGGCTGAGTGCCCTGAGCCAGTCGCTGGACATCTCCCAGCGTGCCCATCTCTACACTCTGCTCAAGGGCTATGCCCGCGATTTCAGGCAGATGTCACAGGGGTGAGTTTCGTTTTCGGCAGGGCGCCGTGCGAGGCTTGACGGCCCTGCCGCCCTTGTCCTTGTTGGGTGCCTGTGGTAGTTTGCCCTTTCTATTATTTGGGAATTAACTTTTTGAGCCTGCTGGACAAAGTGAAACTGGCGTTGATGACACTGCTCATCTCGCTCACTCTGTTGCTCTCTACCGTCTCGGTGGAGGGGCTCAAGGTATCCGCGCCTCAGGCCGCTTCCCAGCCTGGCCAGGTGATGAGCGATGCCGGCACGGGCGATCAGTCCGATACCCTGCTGGTGATCCACAGTGCCAGCGACAGCGACGACGGTGTCGTCAAGTTTGTCGGCTCCCATCAGAATCATCTGCTGCGGCTCGAACACTCCCTGCGCAGCGATCACCAGCCCGGCAGCGTCGTCTACGAGCTGATCATGAGCTGGTCACAGCAGGCGATCCTGCTGCTGCTGTGCGGCCTGCTGCTCTATGCGGCGCTCTTCTACCCCAAAAACAGCTTCCGCGACCGCTTTGCCACCATTCACCGGCACAGGTTGCAACGCCAACACCTGCAATACCGCTTCTCCCAGAGTTATCTCGCCTGATCCCGATGGGGTCCGGCCTCGCTGCACTGCCTCATCGTCTCCTGTAAAGCCTGCTCACCGCGCGTGAACGGGCGCCCAGTCTCATTTGTATTTTCTTGCGTGCCGCTCCCGCCATGGGGGGCGAGTGCGCCGCCTTCTCCTGACAGAGGCTTTTGCCATGAGAAAAAAGAGTCGTACCACCCTGAATCGCATGAGCATGTGGCAGTATGCCCTGCTGCTGCTCATGCTGTTCACCTTCGCGTTTTACTCCCTGCCCACCTTCTTCGGTGAGCAGCCTTCCCTTGGCCTGCACGGCCAGACCAGCCTGACCGAGGCACAGCGCACCCTGCTGGCCGACAACCAGATAGCGCCGGTCAAACAGGTGCAACAGAAAGAGCGGGTCGAACTGGTGTTCAACAGCCAGTCCGAACAGCAGAGGGCCAAGCAGCTGCTGGAGCAGCAGGGCTATGACAGCGCGGCCCTGACCCTGGAGTTCTACTCCAATGCCCCGACCTGGATCAGCCAGCTCGGCGCCGCCCCCATCAAGCTCGGGCTGGACCTGCGCGGCGGCTCCCAGCTGCTGATCGGGGTCGATCTCAGCTTCGTGGTGGACAACCAGACCAGAAACCTGGTGGACATGCTGCGCACCCAGTTCCGCGAGGCGCGCCTGCGGGGCGCCAACGTGGCCCGGGTGAGCGAAGGGGAGGTGAGAGTCACCCTGCCCGAGGTGGCCGATCAGGCGCCCTGGCTCAACATCATCAAGGATTCCGCCGGCACCCGCCAGGATCAGTGGCAACTCAATCGCAGCGGCAACGAGCTGCGGCTGGTGATGAGCGAGGCCGAGCGCACCCTCTTGGCCAACAACGCCGTGACCCAGAACCTGTCAATCCTGAAAAAGCGGATCAACGAGCTCGGAATCGTCGAGGCCTCGGTCCAGCGTCAGGGTCAGGATGGCATCCGCATCGAGCTGCCCGGGGTGCACAATCCCAAGCAGGCCAAGGAAGTGATAGGTGCGACCGCGTCGCTGGCCTTCTACGAGGCCCAGGCCGACAGCCGCTTCTTCATGGCGGATCGCAGCGGTCAGGCCGTCGGTCTGGCCCGCAAGCCGGTGCTGAGCGGTGAGCACATAGTCGATGCGCGCGCCAATATGGGCGAGATGGGCCAACCCCAGGTCAATATCGTGCTCGACAGCCTGGGTGGCAGCAAGATGAACCAGTTCAGCCGCCAGCACGTGGGCAAGCCGATGGCCACCGTCTTCACCGAATACAAGACCAACGCCCAGGGCAAGCTGCGCGCCCAGAGCGAGGTGATCAACGTCGCCACCATACAGACGGCGCTCGGCAACCAGTTCCGCATCACGGGTATTGGCAGTCTGCCAGAGGCCCAGGAGCTGGCCATGCTGCTGCGGGCCGGTGCCCTGACGGCGCCGCTGAAGATCCTGGAGGAGCGCTCAATCGGCCCGACCCTGGGCTTGCAGAACATAGAAGCGGGCTTCACCGCGCTGGCGTTCGGCATGGCGGGCATGATGCTGTTCATGATGGCCTGGTATCGCAAGTTCGGCTGGGTCGCCATCACGGCGCTCATCGCCAACCTGCTGATGCAGGTGGGCATGCTGGCGGTGCTGCCGGGGGCCGTGCTGACCCTGCCGGGGATCGCCGGTCTGGTGCTCACGGTCGGCATGGCGGTGGATACCCATGTGCTGATCTTTGAGCGGATCAAGGACCGCCTGCGGGAAGGGGGGAGTCTCGCCAACGCCATCGACTTTGGCTATCGCTCGGCGTTTCGCACCATCTTCGATGCCAACATCACCACCCTGATCTGTGCCGTGGTGCTCTACTCCATCGGCTCGGGCCCGCTGCAGGGCTTCTCCATCACCCTGATCCTGGGTCTCATCTCCAGCATGGTGACCGGCATCTGGGGCACCCGCGCCATCATCAACCCCCTGTGGGGCAAGAGCAGCGACAAGCTGCTGAGGGTGTGACCGTGACCCCTGCATTCACTCTGTGCCATAGCGCCGCGCGTTCGAGCCTGCTCCGCGCCTGCGCCACGCGCTTCCCGGCGGGAAGCCCGAGTCAGCTGTTGTCGAGGATAAAACTATGTTGAGAATGATCGTTGCCATGGGCCTGACCCGCTGGCGTTACATCGGGTTGTGGATCTCCGTGCTGCTGACGGTGGCGAGCATAGCCGTGCTGGCCATCAACGGGCTGTCGCTCGGGCTCGATTTCACCGGCGGTATACTGCTGGAGTTTCGCATCCAGACCCTGAAAGAGGCCCATGAACTGAACGCCCTGCTGAGCGCCCCGCTGGCAGGGGCGGTCGAGCTGAGCGGCGCCGGCATCCCGGGGGAGTGGCTCATCAAGCTGCCACCCCACGAGCTGCCCTGGCCAGCCGAGGAGCTGGCAGTCATGCTGGGTCAACAGCTCAACTTGCCGGTGGAGCTGCTGCGCACCACCATAGTCGGCCCTCAGGTGGGTGCCGAATTGTTCCAGCAGGGGATGCTGGCGGTGCTGGTGGCCTCCTTGGCCATCTCTGCCTACCTGGCGGTGCGCTTCGAGTGGCGTCAGGCCATCGGCATCCTGGTGTCTGTGCTGCACGACGGCCTGGTGGCCATGGGGCTGCTGGCGCTGTTCAACATCGAGTTTGACCTCAACGTGATCGCCGGCCTGATGGCGGTGATCGGCTATTCCCTCAACGACAGCATCGTCATCTCGGACCGGTTGCGGGACATCTTGAGCTCACGCACCAAGCTCTCCATCCACGACTGCTCGGACGTGGCGATCAAGGCGACCTTCAGCCGCACCATGATCACCTCGGGCACCACCCTCTTTACCGTGGGCGCCCTGCTGCTGTTCGGCGGCGATGCCCTCTACGGTTTCGCCTTCACCCTGTTCGCCGGCATCCTGGTGGGGACCATCTCCTCCATCACGGTCGCCTCCACAGTGCAGGAGCTGCTGGGTCTCTCGCCCCAGGCCTACCAAAAGAAAGAGGAGGAGCTGGCAGAGGCGGCGTGATGCCCCTTGTCCACTCCCTGCATGCAAAACGGGCCCATCGGGCCCGTTTTTTTGTCTCTGCGGCTGGCCTAGAAACCGGAGCCAGGTTGCTGCAAAAATTCGGCCTCCTCCGGCGTGCTGGTGCGACCAAGTATGGCGTTGCGGTGAGGGAAGCGGCCAAAGCGTTCGATGATCACCTGATGGCGGCGGGCAAAATCGGTGAAGCCCGCGAAGGTGGCCTGCGCCGGACTGCCGGCCTGCTCGGCCGCCAGCGTCTCGAACAGGGTCACGCTGCGGACTTGCTGCTCGCGCGATTCGGCATGCTCCAGCGGCAGGTAGAAGAAGACCCGCGCCAGCGGCGAGAGCGCCTTGTCTGCCCCCAGCGACAGGCCCTTCAGACAGAGATCCCGGGCCTGCGGGTCCTGGGCAAAGGCGCCGGGCGTGGCGCGATGTATGTTGCGTGGCAGTTGATCCAGCAGCAGGATCAGCGCCAGCCGGCCGACGGGTACCTCGGCCCAGTGGGCCAGAGAGCCAGTGGCGGCGGCTTCGGCCAGCGCCCCAAAGCGGCTGGTTATCAGCGCATCGGTTTCGCTGCTTTTTCCCCACCAGAGCGGGGCTTGCCGTTTGGCGCGGGTGGCGTCGTCGGCGTCATCGCCAAACCAGAAATCGAGCAGAGATTGCCAGGGTTGCATGGGAACTCCTTGAGCCGGGGGGACTCGGGGTGAAACAAGGCCAATTGACCCTGATGTGGTTGCTGCCTAACGGGCGGCTTCTCGTTACACTGTGCCATCTTTTGCCTGAAATAAGGACCCCCCTCTGCCCGGCGAGATGGCCTGCGTGCCCGGGGGATGTTTCCACTGAGATGAGGAATGCCTGATATGGCCGGAACCAGTTTGTTGGCCCTGCTCGATGATATTGCCAGCGTGCTTGATGACGTGGCCCTGATGACCAAGGTGGCGGCCAAGAAGACCGCCGGCGTGCTTGGGGACGATCTCGCCCTCAATGCCGAGCAGGTCTCCGGCGTGCGGGCCGAGCGGGAGCTGCCCGTGGTGTGGGCCGTGGCCAAGGGGTCGTTTCGCAACAAGCTTATTCTGGTGCCCGCCGCCATCGCCATCAGCGCCCTGGTGCCCTGGCTCATCACCCCCTTGCTGATGCTGGGGGGCGCCTACCTCTGCTTCGAGGGGGCGGAGAAGCTGGCCCACAAGTTTCTGCCCCACGAGGCGGCAGAGAGCGAGCAACACAGGGGCCCGGTGCCGGACGATCTGGTGGCTTTCGAGCAGCAAAAGATAAAGGGGGCCATTCGCACCGACTTTATCCTCTCTGCCGAGATCATCGTCATCGCGCTCGGCACAGTGCAGGGCAGCAGCCTGGGCCTGCAGATCTCCGTGGTGGCGGGCATAGCCCTGCTGATGACGGTCGGGGTCTATGGCCTGGTGGGGCTAATCGTCAAGCTCGACGATATCGGCCTGCACCTGCTGCAAAAGCCCGATGGCGGCCCCTTGCGCCGCGCCGTGGGGCGGGGCCTGCTGGTGACGGCGCCCCGTCTGATGCACCTGCTGGCACTGGTGGGGACCATCGCCATGTTCATGGTGGGTGGCGGCATTCTGGTGCATGGCTGGCCCTTCGCCCATCACCTGGTTGAAGCTGCGGCCGCCGCCCTTGCCACCTTGCCGTCCGTGGGCGCCGTGCTGGCCGCGGTGACGCCGACCCTGCTCAACGCCGTGGCCGGTGTGGTGGCGGGCATGGTGCTGGTGCTGGCCATGACCCTGGTGAGCAAACTCAAACCCGCCAAATAACGGCGGTCTGTCCACTGTTTGTACACGGCCGACAGAGGCCGTCGCAGATGTGATTGTTCGTCTTGTTTGCTGACTCGGATGGGGGCTGGGCAAGTGCCGGTCCCCTTCGTACTATCCGAACTGGCACCAGCCCACAGAGGCGGGGCCACATGACATGGATGCAAACAAACAAGGACTATCATGAACCCACCCGTTTGGCTGGATGATCACATCTATGCCGCCCCCGATTGCCCGGCGATCGACGCTGATTTCCAGCGTGCCCGCGAGACCCTGAACAGCCTGCAGCACTTGCTGGATGAACTGCCCAAGACCACCGACATTAATGCCTTGCGCCACCTGCTGCGGGCCATCAGATCCTGCTGGACCGACGTTTGCCGGCTGGCCTGGAACAGCCAGACTTATGCCTATAACCGGCTTAGTCGCAATGGTCGCGACGAAGCGGCGCGTGCGCTGCTCTCCCGTGGTCAGCAGTTGCAGGCGACCCTGGCCCAGCTCAGCAAACCTGTGGCCCTGTTCTGGGCAAGCGCCCCCGAGGGGCAGGTGCGGGCCCTGTTGCAGGATCCCGAGCTGTTCGAGCTGGCCTATGCCATCCGTCACGACAGGCGTCAGCAGGATCAACGGCTCTCCTTGGAGAGCGAACAGCTGATCGCGGGGCTGGGAGTGGATGGACTGCAAGGCTGGGGGGATCTCTACGACGGCCTGGTGGGCCGGCTCAGGCCGGTCGTGGACGGAGAGCCCATGGGGCTGGCCCAGGCGGAAAATCTGCTGGCCCACCCGGAACGGGCGCGTCGTGCCAGCGCCTGGCACGGTATTCAGGCCGCCTGGCAGGCAGAGCAGGAGACGGTGGCCGCCATCCTCAACGCCATCAACGGCTGGCGCAACGAGCTCGCCGCCCAGCGTGGCAAGGTGCACAGGCTAGATGCGCTGGATGTCTCCTGTCATCAGAGCCATATCGAGCGCGCCACCCTGGATACCCTGATGACCGAGGCTGACGCCCACAAGACGCTGGGGCGGCGAGCCCTGCGCGCCATGGCCAGCGCCCGGCAGATCAGCGATTTTGCCCCCTGGGATCTCTATGCCCCGGCGCCCGCCGCGACTCCGGCCTCGCTCAGCTTCGAGCAGGCGCTGACCCTGGTGGCCGATGCCTTCGCCGGCTTTGACCCCGAGATGGGGGCCTTTGCCCGCATGATGGCCGACAAGGGCTGGATTGACGCGGCCCCCAGCGCAAACCGGCGCAGCGGTGCCTACAGCACCGAATATGCCGATCCCCCCGAGCCTCGGGTGTTTCTCACCTTCGAGGGCACCATGGACAACCTCATCACCCTGGCTCACGAGCTTGGGCACGCCTGGCACAGCTGGTTGCTGCGGGACTTGCCGCTGGAGCAGCGCGACTACCCCAAGACGCTGGCCGAGACCGCCTCCCTGTTTGCCGAGGCCCTGGTGCGCGATGCCCTGTTGGCCGCCACCGACAAGATGGAGCCGCGCCGGGCCATCGCCTGGCTGGATGGGGAGCGCGCCGCCAGCCTGCTGCTCGACATCCCCGCCCGCTTCACCTTCGAGCGGGCGCTGGTGACGGCGCGGGAGCAGGGCTATGTGGGGGCAAGCCAGCTGCGGCAGATGATGAAATCCGCGCATCAGCAGTGGTATGGTGACACTCTCAGCCAGTACGACGAGCTGTTCTGGGCCAGCAAGTGCCACTTCTCCATCGCCGATCTCGGGTTTTACAACTACCCCTACCTGTTCGGTTATCTGTTCAGCCTGGGGCTCTATGCCCAGAAGGAGCGGGCCGGGGGCGAGTTTGCCCAGGCCTATCGCGCGCTGCTCACCGACACGGGCCGCATGAGCGCCGAGGATCTGGTGGAGAAACACCTGGGGGTCGACATTCGCGAACCCGCCTTCTGGCAGGAGAGCCTGCGCTATGTGGAGGAGGCGGTCGACCGCCTCGAGCGACTGGTGTGACGGGCTGGCCCATCTGATCGCACGGGTTGATCAGACCGGCCGTTCGGGGTCGCCCCGGCGGCCCCTGTTTCTTTCGTGGCGGGCCCGCAGCGGCCCAGCCACGCGCATTTCACCCAGGGCAGCCTCTGCCCCCTGATATTGATGACGAGCGTTTGATGCAGCAACGAATCTACCCACAACAGTGGCACAACCAGCATATCTATCCCGCCCTCGACTGCCCCGAGCTGGACGCGGACATGAGCCTGGCCCGAGCCAACCTCGCCGAGCTTGCCGGTTTTATCGACGGTCTTGAGCAGGTGTTGGGCAACGCCGACGCCTTGCCCGATTTTTTGCGCGAAGTGCGTCTGCGGGCCCAGCGGATCCGCAATATCGGCTGGAACGTCGCCATACTGGCGGCCTGCAAGGGCAGTCAGGACGCCCGCGATGTGCTCGCCAAGCAGCTGGCTTCCCGCGCCCGCGCCCTCAACGCCGATCTGTTCAAGACCCTGGCCCCGGTGGAAGATCTGATGCTGGGACTGCCCGAGCCCGAGTTTGAGCGGCTGATGCTGGATCCCTTGCTCGGAGAAGAGGATTACCGGCTGCGCCATGAGCGCCGGCTGCAGGATCAGCGCCTGCCGGTGGAGGCAGAGCAGCTGGTGATCGGGCTTGGCACCGACGGGCTGCACGCCTGGGGCAACCTCTACAACGATCTGGTGGGCAAGATCCGCCTCGTGATCGACGGCCGCGAGATGGGACTGGCCGAGGCCAGCAACCTGCTATCCAGCCCGGTACGGGCCCTGCGCCGGGAAGCCTTCGACGCCATCAGTGCCGGCTGGGAAGGGGAGCAGGAGACGGTGGCGGCCATCCTCAATGCCCTCAACGGCTGGCGGCTGGAGCTTTCGCGCCAGCGCGGCAAGCAGCGTGTGCTCGATGCGCTGGATCTCTCCTGCCATCAGAGCCACATAGAGCGCACCACCCTGGATACCCTCATGGCCGAAACCTATCACGCCCGGGGTCTGGGCCAGCGGGCGCTGGGGCTGATGGCGAAGCGACTCGGCATCGACGATCTGGGGCCGGAGGACTTGTTTGCACCGCCCCCGGCCGCCAGCAGCCGCGAGATCCCGTTCGAGGAGGCCATCGAGATCATCGCCGAGGCCTTCGCCCGCTTCGATCCCGAGATGGGGGAGTTTGCCCGCATGATGGCCGAGAAGGGCTGGATCGATGCGGCGCCGAGCCCGAACCGGCGTACCGGTGCCTACTGCACCAAGTTTGCCGATCCGGTGGAGCCGCGGGTCTTCATCACCTATGCCGGCACCATGGACAACGTCATCACGCTCGCCCACGAGCTGGGTCACGCCTGGCACAACTGGCTCATTCGCGATCTGCCCATGAGCCAGCGCAGCTACCCCATGACGCTGGCGGAGACTGCCTCCATCTTCGCCGAGACCCTGGTGCGCAGCGCCCTGTTCGAACAGGCGCAGACACAGGAGCAGCAGCAGGCCATCGCCTGGGCCGAGGCCGACGGCGCCGCCACCTTCCTGGTCAATATTCCGGCCCGCTTCGACTTCGAACAGGCGCTGGTGACCGCCCGCGGACAGGGCTATGTGTCGGCTGAGCGGCTCAAGACCCTGACCGACGAGGCGTGGGGCCGCTGGTATGAGGGGAGCCTCTGCCGTTACCACCCCATGTTCTGGGCGGCCAAGGCGCACTTCTCCATCGCCGGGCTCGGGTTTTACAACTATCCCTATCTGTTTGGCTATCTGTTCAGCCTGGGGGTCTATCAGCAGTTGATGAGCCGTCAGGCGGCGGGGGAAACGAACGTGGCCGGGGCGTATCGCGCCCTGCTGCGCGATACCGGCCGCATGAGCGCCGAAGATCTGGTGGCAAAACACCTGGGTCAGGATATCCGCGAGGCTGCCTTCTGGCAGGGCAGCATGGCGCTGGTGGCGGCAGCGGTGGATCGCTTCGAGCAGACCTGCGGCTAAGGGGACTCTGGCACGTGAAGGCGCCGCCGGGCAGTGTATCTGCCCGGCGGCTTTTTTATGGCCGGGGGTCGACCGGCCGGACCGGGCCCACCAGCAGGGGGCGAGGCTGGTGGCTGAGATCCGGCTGGTAGCCGTTGAAGAAGAGATTCAGCAGCACCGAGCTCAGGGTCGCCAGCAGGATACCGCTGTGCAGCAGCGGCTGCAGTGCGGCGGGAAAGTGCTGAAAGAAGTGGCCGGAGACGGTGGGGATCATGCCTATTCCCAAGCTGATGGCGACTATGTAGAGGTTGTGACGGTTGCTGTTGTAATCGGCCCGCGCCAGGATGCGAATGCCGGTGGCCAGCACCATGCCGAACATGACGATGCCGGCGCCGCCGAGCACGAAGGGGGGAATGGAGGCGACCATCAGCGACATCTTGGGGATCAGGCCAAAGGCGAGCAGTATCCCGCCCGACATGACACAGACCCAGCGGCTCGACACCCCGGTCACGCTCACCAGCCCGATATTCTGGGAAAACGAGGTGTGGGGGAAGCTGTTGAAGATGCCGCCAATCACGGTTCCTATGCCATCCACCCGCAGCCCCCGCACTATGTCGCCCCGGCTGGCCGGGTGACCGACTATGTCGCCGAGGGCCAGAAACATTCCCATGGATTCGATGAAGGTGATCAGCATGATGACGGTGAGGGTGGCGATGGAGATGGGATCGAAGGTGGGCCAGCCGAAGGCGAAGGGGACTATGGGGGCAAACCAGGCGGCCTCATCCAGGCCGGTCAGGTTCACCTCGCCCATACCGATGGCGATGACGAAGCCGAACAGTATGCCGAGCAGCACCGAGATGTTGCTGAAAAAGCCCTTGGTGAAGCGGGTCACCAGCAAGATGAAGGCCAGCACCAGGAAGCTGGTGCCTATGTAGCGCAGGCTGCCGTACTCGGGATTGCCCTTGCCCCCGGCCATCCAGTCGATCCCCACCTGCATGATGCTGATCCCGATGGAGGTGATCACCACACCCGTCACCACGGTCGGGAAGAGCGGCATCAGGCGACCGACCAGGGGCACCAGCAGGGTGGAGAGGATCCCGGCGGCTATGGTGGCACCGAAGATGCCGGTCAGCCCCAGATCCGGGTTGGCACCTATGGCCAGCATGGGCATGACGGCGGCGAAGGTGACCGACATGATGACCGGCAGCCGGATCCCGGCAAACCGGCCTATTCCCAGACACTGCAGCAGGGTGACGATGCCGCAGCAGAATAGATCCGAGCTGATGAGATAAGAGATTTGATCCTTGGGCAGCCCCAGGCTGCCGCCTATCACCAGCGGTACCGCCACGGCGCCTGCGTACATCACCAGCACATGTTGCAAACCCAGGGTAAAGAGCTGGCCGGGGGGGAGCATGCGTTCCACTTCATCGACGGGGCGGCGGGTGGTCCTCCCGGGGGGATTGGTCTGGTTCATGAATACCTCACTCCTTGCGGCCCGACCGGCACGGCCGGGCAAGATGGGGCTGGCTGCCCCGCTCAGGGACCCGGGATGGGTTGGACAGGGGGACGAGCGCCGATCCTGTGCGCGCAGGCATCATGGTCGGCGTGGATGGCCAGCCCGGCTGCGCACCCATGGAGGCGGATACTGCACAAAACGTGCGCATTGGCTTGGTAGTGATGCGCCTGCCGGTGGTTTTGTGGACGGGATCACAGGGTTGACAAGCTATGGATGGCAATCGTTTGCTGGCCCGCAAGACGGGCTCTCACATTGGTAGCCGGCGTATCATTTCTGCCTTGTGGGCTCTCACTTTGATACTCGCGCGGGGGAAAGGCCCCCTCAATCTGGTTTCATCCGCAACTGGAGGCGTGATCCAAAGCAAGAAAGTGGGATGTTTTGGTGGCGCAGGGCCCCGCCGCTGGGGTAGGTTCGATAGAACCGACACAGTTTTTGAGGTCTTGTCCATGATCATCTATCTGCATGGTTTTGATGCCACCAGCCCCGGCAATCATGAAAAAGTGCTGCAGTTGCAGTTTATCGATGATGATGTGCGTTTCGTGCACTACAGCACGGTTCATCCCCGTCATGACATGAGCCACCTGCTCAAGGAAGTGAAGAAGCAGCTCGACATGAGCACGGACCCCAAGCCCCTCATCTGCGGGGTAGGGCTGGGAGGCTACTGGAGCGAGCGGATCGGCTTCCTGTGCGGCATCAAGCAGGTGATCTTCAATCCCAACCTGCACCCCGAGATCACCATGCAGGGCAAGATAGACAGACCGGAAGAGTACGAGGATATAGGCACCAAATGTGTGTCTGAATTTCGTAGTAAAAATTCAGGAAATTGCCTCTGCATCCTTTCCGTTCAGGATGAAATCCGCGATAATGGCGAAACTGAGCGTGAATTGAAGAATTATTACAACATCGTGTGGGATGAGCGAGAGACTCACAAGTTCAGGAACATCTCTCATCACCTGCAACAGATGAAGGCTTTCAAGGAAGCCTGATTGATCGTCACGTCATGGATTCAACTATCAAGGGAGCCGATGGCTCCCTTCGCTTTAATGGAACCGAGGTAATTAACCATGACCAATATTGTTGTCGTCGGCGGCGGGGCCGGCGGTCTGGAGCTGGCCACCAGCCTGGGTCGCAAGCTGGGCAAGAAGAACAAGGCGAAGATCACCCTGGTCGATCGCAACCGTACCCACCTGTGGAAACCCCTGCTGCACGAAGTGGCCACCGGCTCCATGGATGCGGGCATCGATGCCCTGAGCTACCAGTCCCATGCCAAGAATCATGGTTTCGATTTCCAGCTGGGCAGCCTGACCGACATCAAGCGCGACGAAAAGCGCATCGTACTGGCGAAGATCGTCGACGATAACGGTGACATAGTGGTCAACGAGCGGGAACTGCCCTACGACATCCTGGTGATGGCGATCGGTTCCGTGTCCAACGACTTCAACACCAAGGGCATCAAGGATCACTGCATCTTCCTGGACAGCCCCTCCCAGGCACACCGCTTCCACAACAGCATGATGAACCGCTTCCTGCAGTTCGCCACCGAATACCAGCCTGGTGACAAGGTGAAGATCGCCATCGTCGGCGGTGGTGCCACCGGCGTCGAGCTCTCCGCCGAGCTCTACAACGCGGTGGAGCAGCTCTATGCCTACGGTTTCAAGAACCTCACCACCGACAGCCTGAAGGTGAGCCTGGTGGAAGCGGGTCCCCGCATCCTGCCGGCGCTGCCGGAGCGCATCAGTGGCGCTGCCCATCAGGAGCTGGTGAAGCTGGGGGTGGACGTGCGTACCGCCACCATGATCACCGAAGCGACCAGCGAGGGTCTGCACACCAAGGATGGCGAGCTCATCGAAGCGGATCTGATGGTGTGGGCCGCCGGCATCAAGGCGCCGGACTTCATGAAGGATATCGCCGGGCTCGAGACCAACCGCATCAACCAGCTGGTGGTGAAAGAGACGCTGCAGACCAGCCGTGACGAGAACATCTTCGTCATCGGTGACTGCGCCGCCTGCCCGCAGCCGGATGGCAAGTTTGTGCCGCCGCGCGCCCAGTCCGCCCACCAGATGGCGACCCAGGCGTGCAAGAACATCCTGGCCAAGCTGGAAGGGGGCGAGATGAAGCCCTACCTCTACCACGATCACGGCTCGCTGGTGTCGCTGAGCCGCTTCTCCACCGTGGGCAGCCTGATGGGCAACCTGATGCGTGGCTCCATGATGGTGGAAGGCTACATAGCCCGCATGGTGTACATCTCGCTCTATCGGATGCACCAGGTCGCCCTGCACGGCTACGTCAAGACCGGTCTCATCATGCTGGTGGGTCGCATCAACCGGGTGCTGCGCCCGACCCTGAAGCTGCACTAAGCCGCTTGGGGCAAACGTGCCGGGGCGGCAATGGCCCCGCGCACAATGAAAAAGGAGAGGCCAAGGCCTCTCCTTTTTTGTTTCAGGGATATCAGGAGGCGTCCACCTGCAGGGTGCGAACCTCGGTGAGGGCGGCGGTGAAGAAGAGCCGCGCCAGCTCAGGATCCCCTTGCCCGGCATCGCGGGCGACGTTGGCAATATCGCCGCCGAGCAGGGTGATGGTGTTGCCGACCTTGCTCACCCGATCGATGAGGGAACCGAATTGCTGGGAGAATGCCGTCGTCTGGCCGAGAAAGCCTTGCTGACGCTGGATCTGCCCCTCAATCTGGTTCACCTGTCCCTCCAGACTGTTCACCTTGTTCTGGGTTTGCGTCAGGGTGACGGCCAGGGCGATGAGGCCCGGCAGCCCCAGCAATCCCAGCCCCAGCAGGTAGAGCTTTTTCTTGTTGAGGGAGTCCAGCTCCTGACGTGCCCCGGCCAGGTTGGATTGCAGCCCGGCTATGGTGGCTTGCAGCTCCACGCCGATCCGTTGCAACGCTATGTTGTCTTGCGTGATGCGATCGTTGGCCGTCTGGCTGGCGGTCAGGGTCTGGGCGGTCAGCGTCTGGATGGGGGCGATCTCCTGCTGGACCAGATCGACGAATGCCTTGAGCGCCTCGGGGTTGAAGGGGCCGGTATTGGCCAGCTGTTGCGTCAGTTGCACCTCCAGGCGCGCACCAAACGCCAGGACCTGCTGCTGCATGGTTTGCACCTGGGGCAGCAGCGCCGCGACCACCTCCTCGACGTTCTGCTGGATGTTGACGGCGTTTTGCGGCAGACCGGTGAAGGACTGAATGACGGCTTCGGCCTGCTGCATGTTGGCAATGGATTGAGAAAGAATACCGTTGCTCATGGGCTCTCCTTGATGGAAGAGGGCGGCCTGGCCGCCCTCCCGTGGTTTAGGCGGCCAGACGGCCGACGAAATCGGCTATGGTGGCGGTCGCGGGCACTTGCATGGGGCTGACGCCGGCCATCTGAGCCTTGATGGTGTTCACGTCGACGAGCACCGTCTTCACTGTGGTGTCGGCGGCGGTCAACCAGAGCTGGCGGATGTCGTCGCCGCTGGTGATGCCCTTGTCCAGATCCGTGATCAGGCTGCCGAGATCCGAGGTCAGGGCGTCCCAGGCATTGCTCATCTGGGTCGCGGCATTGACCGCGTTTTGGGCCTGTACCTGGAGCCCTTTATAACCATTACCGATCTGGGTAGCGATCAGTACCTCGCTGTTGAGGTTGCTGCGCTTCTGGTACAGATCCTGGCGGGCGCCCAGCGAGTTGTGCAGCACTATGGAGCCTGCCGTGATACCGGCGGCGCCTGCCACCATCATGGCGACCCCACCTATTACCACAGGTGTCGAGGTGCCGGCGGTGACGAAGTCGGCCACTGCGCCTATGGCAGTGACGAAGGCGCCGCCAATCACCAGCAAGCCCCCAACCACTATGCCGGCGATGGCACCGTCGATGGCCGCGTTGACCTTGTCGATGTCACCGTTGAGCTGAGCCAGCACCCCGTTGTCACCCTGCACCTTGCTGTTGAGGTTCACCACTATGCCCTGGAAGTTGCGGGAGTCGGTGATCAGATTGTTGTTGAGATCCAGGATAATAAGACGGGTATCGGAGGAGACCTTGTGGTACTCGGTGGCCTGTTCCTTGATGACGTTCAACTGCCTGAGCCACTGGGCCTTGGTGGAACCGGGAGGAAGCACGGTCGGGATGGCATTTTGCAGGGCGTAGTAGTTGGAGATGTTGCTGATATTGGTGATGATCTGCGGCTGGATCTGGTTGAGGTACAGATCCGCATGCCCTTTGGCGACGTCCAGTCCCTGGTTGATCTGGGTCTGGTTGTCCTTGAGGTTCGGGAACTGGCTGAAATCCACGGACACCTGTTGCTTGACGCTGTTGCAATAGGTCTGGATCTGCAGCGCCTGACCGGCCTGACCGGCCATGCTCTGATCCATGGAAATGGTTGCATTTATCATGTCTATCGTCCTTTTGTGGTGGGGTTAAGCATCGGGCAGGACGCCGTTGCCGGCGTAGGCGGTCTTGATGTCATTCACCTGATCGGAGAGCTGTTGCCAGGATTGGGTATCCAGCGCCAGGGTGCGCCTGAGCAGACGCACATCGCCGTCGTTGCTGAGGTCGGCCACTATGGGGACGGCGCTCTGATAGGCGTCGGCCACCTTCTGCCAGCCCGAGGGCAGGCCGGTGATCGCCCGGGCTACCGTCTCGTAGGTGCTGACAAACAGCTGGTTCTGGGCCTGCACCGACTTTGCGACTGTCAGCATGGCGTTGGTCTCGGCCAGCGCCTGGTAGGCCTGAGCCAGTTTCTGGGTATTGGCCTTGAGCTCCTTGGCCGCCAGGCTGGCACCGGCTATGCCGGATGACAGGGCCTGGATACCGGAGATCATGTATTGGGTCTGCTGGTCTGATCCCTTGGCCGTGCCTTGGCTAGCGGCAGGCTTGGCGGCGGGTTTTTCCTCCAGCGCCAGCGAGGTCACGATAGCGTGGCCCAGTTGGCTGACACCCTCACCGGCCTTGCCACCCTCATCGACAATGGCCTGAATGTTTGCCGCTATGGCCTGGTTCAGTGCGTCTATGGCCTTGGCCTGGCGCTGGGCATCGGCGATCAGATCCTGCTCGAGCTGAGTGATCACCCCCAGGAAGTTGTCCATCAGGGGACGCAGCGAACCCCAGGCGGCCTGAACCCGGGTGTTGAGCGTCTGGGCCAAGAGCCGGTAACTCCGGGCCTGATCGGCCAGCGAGGTCAGCTGCTCTGCCAGCTTGGCTCGCCCGGCCAGCACGGCCGCATCGTCATCCTGGCCGAGCAAGCGGTTGAAGGCCGCGACCAGGGCGTAGAAATTCGAGCCATAGCTCATCAGATGGATAAGGCCAGGCAGGTTGTCTTGCTGGTAGTAGCGTGCCTGGTTGAGCATCTGGGCCTGGTAGGCCTCAATCTTGACTGCCAGGGATGAGTCGAGCTCACTCCTGGCCAGGGACTGCTGCATCAGCAGCAGATTGGCATAGCTCTGGTTGAGCAGGGCCGGCGAGGCCGCAGACAGGTAGGCTGCCAGCAGGCCTTGATCCCCAAGATCCAGGGTGGTGATTGTGGTCATGGTGTGGCCTCCGCACGGGCTTCGGCGAGGTGGCTTGCGTGGAAAGGTACCCGTGTTGAAGGGGTGGGATGAGGTGGTCGGGTGTCGAGCTGCATCATGATGCTGTCCTCGTGACGAAGTGGGTCAGTCTCCGGCGTCGGGCCGGGACAGACTCACCCTATGGAAAGGCAAAATGGGCCACAACTGACACTTCTATCACTTGATGTTTGGGCCAGATCGGCTATTGAGGGGGCGCTTGGATGCTTATCGTGCAGCTTGCTCAGCCTTGTCTCCCGTTGCTTGATGCCGCAGGATCCAACTGGTCGACTCTCTACGGATCCTGCCCCTCGAAACACAGACAGCAGTGATCCACAGACACGCATCGAGTCTGTTTTCTTGCCTGGAAACTGTCGCTGCTTTAGGCTGTCTACCCAGTGAATCGATAAGGAAACCAAGATGATCCTCTCAACTACCCCCACCCTGGAAGGCAAGACCATTCGTGAATATCGCGGCATAGTCGTGGGTGAAGCCATCCTCGGCGCCAACATCTTCAAGGATCTGTTTGCCGGGATCCGCGACATCATAGGCGGCCGCTCCGGCGCCTACGAAAAAGAGCTGGCCCGTGCCCGCGAGATTGCCTTCGATGAGCTCAAAGAACGTGCCTCCGCCCTGGGTGCCAATGCCGTGGTTGGCATCGACATCGACTACGAGGTGGTGGGGCAAAACGGCAGCATGCTGATGGTCAGCATCAGCGGAACCGCCGTGCTGGTCTGATCCCTTGAATACACTGAAAAACCGGCAACCTTCTGCCGGTTTTTCAGTTTCTGCGTCCCGGCGTGGCGGGATGGCAGCCGATCCGCCGCCTGTGCTTGACGGTCAGCCGCTATACGCAGTACGGCTTATGCCCGCCATACTTGACACAAGAGAGGACGGTCTGGAGGTCAATCATGTTCCATATTCGCTGGTTATTGTTGTGGTGCTGGCTGGGCAGTGCCGTGGGGGCGAGCATTCAGGCGGTGACAGAGGAGCTTCCCCCTTACAACTACCGGGATAGGGATGGTCAGGTCACAGGGCTCTCGGTGGATATGCTGCACCGAATGCTGGAGGTCAGCGGCATCACGCTCGACAGCAAGGGGATACAACTCCTGCCCTGGGCGCGGGCCTACCAGATGGCGCAGTATGATCCCGATACCGTCATTTTCAGCATGATACGGCTCCCGGAGCGGGAGGCGCTCTTCCATTGGATTGGCCCAATCGGTCCTCGCGTCATCTGGTTTTATCGCCTGGCAAACCGTGACGATCTGGTGGCCAGCCAGCTAGCCGAGCTGGCTCCCTGGCGGATTGCCGTGGTGCGCGACTCGGCGATGGCCCGTGAGCTGTCGGGAAAAGGGCTCAATCTGGTATTGGTACACGACGAGGATGACAAGTTTCGCATGATGTTGCGCGGGAGGGCAGACGTGGCCCCTGCCATGCAGATGGGGGCCGCCTATCACATAGAGACATTGGGGCATCACTACTCGGATTTTGTCCCCATGTTCCAGTTTCAGGAGACAATGTTGTTCTACTTCGCCTTCAGCCGCAACACGGATGACGCCACCATACAGCAGCTTCAGAAGGCATTCGATCAGATGCGCAAGGATGGCTCCTACGAGAAGATCACCCAGAAATGGGTGCGCCGTTTCTGGGTTAAACCGACCAGCGAGTGAATCACTCCGCGTGCCCGTGCCCGGCCTCAATCCCCTGATCACCAACCGGCTGGAGCCGGGCAGCACCTTGGTTCTGCCATCTTTTCCAGGTGTCTTTAGGGCCATGACATGGCTATTATGAGTCCTTTCTTGTGGGCGCCATGCCCTGGATGGTCATAATCGGAACAGGACGTCTTGCGATGACATCACTCAAGCCGCCAGGGCTCAAACCTGGCGACACCATAGGTTTTTTCTCCCCTTCCAGCGCAGCCACGGCCTGGGCGCCACAGCGCTTTACTCGCGCCAGGGCGTTTTTGGAGGCGCAGGGCTTCAGGCTCAAGGCGGGCAGCCTGACCGGCCAGCAGGATCACTGGCGATCCGGCTCCATAGCCGCGCGGGCAGCCGAGCTCAATGCACTCATTCGCGATCCAGAGGTGCGTTGCATCATGTCGGTGATCGGCGGCAGCAATTCCAACTCCCTGCTGCCGTATCTCGATTACGAGGCGCTGAAACGGGACCCCAAGATCATCATCGGCTACTCGGACGTGACGGCCCTGTTGCTCGGCATTTATGCCAAAACCGGCCTGGTTACCTTCTACGGGCCGGCGCTGGTGGCCTCGTTTGGTGAATTGCCGCCGCTGGTGGACGAGACCCTGTCGGGCTTTCGCCAGATCTGCCAGGCCGGTGGCGCCGTCGTGCCTCATACCTTGCCGACCCCGGCGCAATGGACCGACGAGCGGCTGGATTGGGAAAACCAGACCCGGGCCAAGCAGTGCCTGCCCAACCGGCTGATCTCGGTGGGATCGGGCAAGGTGCGGGGCAGGCTGATCGGCGGCAACCTCAATACCCTGGCGGGGATCTGGGGCTCCCCCTATATGCCGGCCATCCAGCAAGGGGACATTCTGTTGCTGGAAGACAGCCTCCATTTGGCAGAGACGGTGGAGCGCTCATTTGCCCACCTCAAGCTGTGTGGGGTGTTTGATCGCATCGGCGCCCTGGTGCTCGGCAAGCACGAGCTGTTCAACCAACAGGGCAGTGGCAAGCGGCCGCTCGATATTCTGCTGGAAGTAGTGGGGGAGCCGGCCTTTCCCATACTGGCGGAGTTTGACTGCGCCCACACCCACCCCATGCTGACCCTGCCTCTTGGCATAGAGGCTGAGCTGGATCTCGATGCCCAGAGCCTCACCCTGTGCGAGCCTTGGCTGCGTTAGCGGCCGTGTCAGCTCAGAGCACGGTGCAATAGCAGCGCGCAATCCAGACCAGAATGCAAAGAGGCCGCAACAGCGGCCTCTTTTACGTTCTCAGATCCGGGATCAGGGCAGGGCATCCGGCCGGAAGCTGGCCCGGATCTGCGGCACCAGGGGCGAGACGTCGAATCCCTTCTCTTCACCCAGTACAGGGTGGAGCAGGGCCAGATCCGGGATCGGGGTCAGATCCCCCGCCAGCAGCTGGCGGGTGGCCTGGCCCATCTGGTAGAGCTGGCGCACCGGGGCAAACTGGGTCGCGAGGTTGAGGGCACCATCATCGCGGGCAAAGGCCATCATGGGGATCTGGTAGGTGGCATCGCGAGGCGGCTTGTCACCGTGAATCCCCTTGCCCGCCGACATCAGAAACGGCTGGTGATCGCCAAAGGCCACCACCAGATAGCGCTTGCCGGACTGGTCCAGGGTCTTGAGCAGCCGCTCCAGCGAGGCCATGGCATCCACCACCCCGGTGTAGTAGGTGTTGAGCAGCTGGCGCTCTGCCGCGCTCTGATCAGGACAGGCCTTGTCGAGTTGCTGGGCCTGATAGCGATCCCCGTCGAAGGGGCCGTGGCCCTGCATGGTGACCGCATAGGCAAACAGGGGCTGGCTATCCTGTTCGCTGCGCCTGAGCAGGTGATCGATCAGCGCATCATCCGAGATATAGAGCCCTTTATGTTCGAGCGTGGTGAAGCGGGTATCGAACCAGCGCTCCTCGTAGCCAAGGGCCGGGATCGCCTTGGCGCGGCCCCAGAACTTCTCCACATAGGGGTGGGCAAACAGGGTCTTGTAGCCACTTTGCCTGGCGCTTTGCGCAAGGCCGGGCACCTGCTCCGAGAGGTAGTAGTAGGGCACGACCCCCTGCTTGAGCAGGCCCACTGGCAGGCCCGTGTTCATCTCGAACTCGGCCAGTACCGTCATGCCGCCCGTGGTGGGGGAGTGGATGGTCTTGTGCCACTGCTGCACGCTGGCGGGCAGGCTAAGGGTCGGGGGAGGGGCGCAGATCTTGCCTTGCCAGCCGAGCCAAAGCGACTCGTACTGCAGCACTATCACCAGATCGAAGCGGGGGGCTTGCCCCTGGCTCGCATGGCTGAGCTGGGGAGTGAGCTCGTTGATCTGCAAGGGGTAGCGAAACACGCTGCCGTTTTGCAGCATCTCGTCCACCAGGTTGAACAGATAGAGGCCGGGGCCGGCCCGTATGATGTCCCTGTGATAGTTGACCGCCCTGTCCACGTAGCGAATGTTGGCCCCCAGCAGCTTGTTGCCGGTCTGGGTGGCGAATACGCACAGGGCAAAGAAGGCGGCGGTGGCGGCCAGGGTGCGCAGGATCCAGCGCGACAGGGCGAAGCGCCAGCAGAGAAACAGCAGCAGGCCGGCGCCCAGCACTGGCAACACGGGATGTTGTTCCAGCAGGATGCGCAGCAGCGCCAGCAGGTTGCCGAGATCGTCCCCCCCGAGCGGCACCCCGTAGATGGCGATCTTCATGAAGTTGGCGAGCAGGCCTATGCCGGAGAGGGCGGTGAATACCAGCCCCATGTAGAGGTTGAAACCCGCCAGCGCGCAGAGGCTCCAACCCAGCACCATGCTGCCCCAGGCGAGGTAGTAGTGCTCGGGCCTGAAACCTGACCAGAGCAGAAACTCCCCCAGTTTGAACACCACGAAGCCGTGCAGCAGCACGAAGGTGAGGTTGCCGAGCAGCAGGCTGCCGATGACTCGCCAGCGCAGGCTGCGTCTGAGGCGGGGCAGCACGGTTCTGAGCACGGCGGCGCTCAGGGCCAGCACCAGCACCAGGCTGGTGAAGAGGTAGCTGAGGTTGAAACCCTGCTCCGGCAGGGTCTGCAGGATCTGGCTGAACTCGGCGCTCTCGGGTCTCTCCTTGAGCAGCAGGCCGATCCGCAGCTGATAGCGGCTGGCGAGGGCATCGTCGGGCGCCCGCAGTGTGCTGTTGAGATCCAGGGTACAGCGGGTTTTGCGGCACACCTGGCGCTTGTCTACCGGCTGATTCAGTTGATCGATCCGCTCACCCCGTTCGTTGAGCAACTCCACCCGTACCTTGTCCCCCTCCTGCAGCGGCTTGAGCAGTTGCCACTGGGTGCGCACCACCAGGTAGAGGCCACGGCTGTCGCTCTTGTAGAGCAGGGCATGACGGGTGAGGGTGGCGATCGGCTGATCGGCAGGCCCCAGTACCAGCGGCTGGGCCCGGCCGAGCCAGCTGCCGGGATTGATCTGCGGCAGTATCAGGGTCAGCAGCAGCAGCGCGGCCAGCAAGCCAAGCAGCAGGGAGGGCAGACTGGGTACCCTGGCTGACAAGCGTGCTGAAGAGGGGACTTTCATATGAGCTCATCCTTTGAGCGAGTGATGACGGCGACTGGTTGCTGCATTTAATTTGACCCGATGGTGAGGGGCTTGTTCCTTGTTGTCAATTTAATGACCAGACAATGAATATTTCATGACCATGGATCCATGCAAACTGTGATCCGGATCGGACGGCCGCACTCATTCTGTGATGAAAGCGTCATCATGACGCTTTGCCTCTGGTCTGCGCCTGCCTTGCTGCTTAGTCTCTCAATAATGATGGAGGTGCATGTATGAATCCCAAGGTAGCGGCACGTCAGGCAAGATTGCTCCGCATGCTGGAGAGCAAGGAGGAGATACGGATCGGGCGCGAGCGGGATTGCCCCTTGCCACTGGCGCAGCTGGTGAGACTCAAGGAGGATCATCCCGCCGTGATCAAGGTGTATCGTCACGGCCTCACCGCCGAGGTGTTTCACCTCAAGGTGGAGGGACATCACTGGTGCCTGAAACGGCGCAGGCACGACTCCCTGGTGGCCAACGTCGACGGCAAGACCGCCTTCCTGACCGAGCTGGAGCGGCGGCGCGAGATAGAGGCCCTGCGCGAGTTGCACCCCACCATTCTCTCCAATGTGGTCTGTACCTGCTTCGGCTCGGCCCGGGCCGGGGTGCTCATCTCCCCCTGGCTGCGGGGCGTGCCTGTGCATGATCTCAACGAGCGCAATCTGGCGCAGATGCTGGCGGTGCAGGCCGAGCTTGCCCACTGGGGCTGGTTTGACTGGGATCCGAGCCCGGGCAACCTGCTCGACGATGGCCAGCAGATCGCCGTGTTCGACTTTGGTTACATGTGGCCGTTCGATCCCCGTCATGAATTCAACTCCAACGGCCTCTCCGATCCCCAGTTTCATGTGCCCGAGCGGCTGGAGACCCGCACCCTCTCCGGCCTCTGGCTCGACGAGCCGGATCCCCTGCCGCAGTTTCGCTACTGGCGCGGTCTGTGCCTGGCCTGGGTGCAGCGCGAGCTGCAATACCTGGCCCGGGAGGGTGCCAGCGCCCCCGTGCTGGCCCGCTTGCAGGGCTTGCAGGGGGAGTGGCGCTCGGCACTGGCCAGCGACGCTGCGCTGGCCGCCAACTGGTGGCGCGACATGTATCGCAGCCACAGGCTCGACATCCAGGATGATCTCAGCGGCAAGAGCTGCGGCCCGCTCACCCTGCGCCGGCTCGACTGGCTGGAGCGGGCTGTGACCGAGCACTTCGCCGAGCTGGCGGACAACCTGGGGCCGGACGAAGCCGGGCTCGATCAGGCGACGCTGCTGGCCCGACTCGCTGGCCTGCGCGAGGCGATCCGCGCCTGTCTGCTGCCGGTGCCCACCCTGGCGGGCTAGGCTATCTGCGTCTATGACCTTAGCCGCAACGAAAAGAGGGGCACCCTGGGTGCCCCTCTTTCATGCGGTGTCAAACCTCGGCTGGCTCAGTCGAGCAGCTCCTGATGGAGGCGGTTGACTATGTGGCCCGCCTCCTCTTCCTTGACCAGGAAGCAGAGGTTATGGGCGCTGGCGCCGTAACAGATCATGCGGATGTTGTGCTCGCGGATGGCGTCAAAGACCTGACTGCCCACCCCGGCCGCCTCGCTCATGCGGTTGCCGATGAGCGCCACCAGGGCCAGCCCGGTCTCGACCTTCACCTTGCACAGCTGACCCAGCTCGGCCAGCACCTTGTCGCTCAAGATGGGCTCGCCGTTGCTCTGGCTGCCGGTGTGATCCAGGGTCAGCGACACGCTCACCTCCGAGGTGGTGATGAGATCCACCGAGATGCGGTGACGGGCCAGGATGCCGAACACCTCGGCCAGGAAGCCATAGGCGTGGAACATGTTGAGGCTGTGGAGGGTGACCAGTACCTGCTGGCGGCGCAGCGCCACGGCGCGAAACAGCGGGCTGGTGCGGGTGCTGGCGCGGATCCAGGTGCCGCCGGCCGCCGGATCCTTGCTGGAGCCGACAAACACGGGTATGTCCTGGCGTACCGCCGGCTGCAGGGTGGCCGGGTGCAGCACCTTGGCGCCGAAGGTGGCCATCTCGGCCGCCTCGACGAAGCTGATTTCGGGGATGGGGCGGGCGCGGGTGACGAGGCGCGGATCCGTGGTGTAGATGCCGGGTACGTCGGTCCAGATCTCTATGCTGCCCGCATCCAGCGCCTCGGCAAGCAGGGCGGCGCTGTAATCGGAGCCGCCCCGACCGAGCGTGGTGGTGCGGCCATCGGCATCCGAGCCGATGAAACCCTGGGTGATGATGAGGCTGTCGCCGAGCAGGGGGCCCAGTGCCTGCTGGCAGAGGACGCGGGTGGCGGCGAGATCCACGGTCGCCTTGCCAAAGCGGCTGTCGGTGCGCATCAGCTGACGCACATCCTGCCAGTGAGCCTTGACGCCGCGCTGGCGCAGCAGCTCGGTGAAGAGGCGAGTGGACATCAGCTCGCCGCAGGCGATGAGGCGATCGGCCAGCTCGGCATCCGTATGCTGACTGGCCTGGCGCGCCATGGTGCGGATCTCGCCGAGGGTGGCATGGATCAGGGTGCTCAGATCGCTTGGGTCACCCAGCGCCGTCAGTATGGCCTGCTGGATCTCGGCCAGTTTGGCCAGCTGCGCCTCCTGGCCCGTCTCGTCCAGATCGCCCTGGGCCAGGGCCACCAGCAGGTTGGTGACGCCGGCACTGGCGCTCAGCACCACCACCCGGGTCGCCGGATTGGCTAGCACCACATCGGCGCAGTTGTTCATGGCCGCAGCCGTGGCGACACTGGTTCCGCCAAACTTGGCGACATTGATCGGGCTCATTGCATACTCCTGTCTTAATTTAAAAATCCGGATCCATCGGGCAAAAAGAGAGGAGGAGGCTGAAAATGGCAGGAATGAGAGAGGCTATCCCGGCCAGAAGCACTCCACCCGCAGAGCCCATCCCGTACCAGCCCCTTGTGGGGCTCGGTGGGGGATGACCACTACCGATGACAACCCGGGGGATTCAGCCCCCGCAGCCGACGTTGAGGTATCCAGTTGCCTCACTCGTCTCGGCGCTGCTCCCCCTGACCCAAGTTCATCGGACTCTGGCGTCCTCCCTCGGGCTGCCTGGGCAGCGCTCCTCTTCTGGCTCCACCGCAGGCGGTGGAGTGCAATTAGAAATACCCTGCGCTGGATTGCACTGTCAATCGAGATTGTGAAAAACTTAACAATCGGCGGCAACCAGACGCAAGATCAATAACTTACGAAATGGTTTTTGACAAAACCTTGGAGCGGCGCTGCCAGTTGTAGAAGCGCTGCCGTTCCACCGGCAGGTCTTCCACCTCCAGCGGATCGAAGCCCCGCTCCCGGAACCAGTGAATGGAGCGGGTGGTGAGCACGAACAGGCGGCGAATGCCGAGCCGCCTGGCCCGCTCGGCCACCTTGGCCACCAGCTGATCCCCCCGATTGGAGTTGCGATACTCGGGGTGAATGGCGACGCAGGCCATCTCCGCCATTGCCTCTTCCATGAAGCAGTAGAGCGCCGCGCAGCCGATGATGAGGCCGTCGCGCTCTATGATGGTGAACTTGTCTATTTCCATCTCCAGCTGCTCGCGGGAGCGGCGCACCAGTATGCCTTCCTCCTCCAGCGGGCGGATGAGATCCAGAATGCCACCGATATCTTCTATGGTGGCGGCACGGGCCTGTTCGGCGCTTTCCCGCACTATCTGGGTGCCGAGACCGTCGCGGCTGAACAGCTCCTGCAGCATGGCGCCGTCATCCTGATAACTCACCAGGTGGGAGCGGGGTACGCCGCCGCGGCAGGAGGCAATGGCCGCCCGCAGGTAGCGGGCGGTGCCGGACATCTCTTCCCCCGCCTGCTCCAGCTCCACCAGCAGCTCCTCGGCCTGCTCGGGGAAGAGCTCGGAGATGGCTTCGCCGTGTCTGTCCATCACCCCCTGGGTGCTGCTGAAACAGATGAGCTTGTCGGCCTTGAGATCCACCGCCACCCGGCGGGCCACCTCTTCCGAGCTCAGGTTGAAGCTCTCGCCGGTGACCGAGCAGCCGATGGGGGAAATGAGCACCAGGCTCTTCTGATCCAGCTGGCGAGTGATCCCCTCCACGTCGATGCGGCGCACCCGACCGCTGTGGCAAAAGTCGATGCCGTCATCCACCCCGAGCGGCTGGGCGGTGACGAAGTTGCCGCTCACCACGCTGATGCGCGCCCCCTGCATGGGCGTATTGGCCAGCCCCATGGAGAGCTGGGCCGTGATGTCGTACTGCAGGCCGCCACACACCTGCTTGATGAGGGCGAAGCTGGCGTCATCGGTGATCCGGATCCGTCTGTGGTACTGGGCCTCGATGCCGGCCCGGGCCAGCGCCTCGTCGTTTTGTGGACGTGAGCCGAACACCAGCACCAGGCGTATCCCCAAGGTCTGCAGCAGGGCGATATCGCTGACGATATTGGCAAAGTTGGGGTGGCAGAGGGCTTCCCCGCCCATCATCAGCACGAAGGTGGCGCCTCTGTGCACGTTGACATAGGGGGTAGACTGCCGAAAGGCATAGACCAGGCTGGGTTCGCGTTCACGCACGTGATTCTTTCCATAAAAAAACAGCAATGGGCTCAATATATGAAAATAAATTCACAAATCAAGACTAAATATTGATTTCACCGTTTTATGCCGCCATTTGGGCTGACTGGGGATGAGGGACTCCCGCCGGACGATGGCCGGACGCTGGAGGATGTCGCCATCCCAGCGTGGCTGCGGCCTTGGTTGATCCCGGCCCATAAACTGTTATCTTCGAGACTCCTTTTCGTCAGCTGTGCGATCGCACAGGTTTTTATACAAGGACAGGGTTCATGGAACAGATTATTTCACCGGCAGACGCGCTGCCGGGACGCCGCGAGACTATGGTGATTGGCCAGCAGCATGCGGTCAATGGCCACCCGACCCAGGGTCCCTGGCCTGAAGAGATGGCGGTAGCCTGGTTTGGCATGGGCTGTTTCTGGGGCGTGGAGCGCCTGTTCTGGCAACAGCCAGGGGTTTACTCCACCGCCGCCGGCTATCAGGGCGGGGTGACCCAGAATCCGACCTACAAGGAGGTGTGCAGCGGGCTGACCGGCCATGCCGAGACGGTGCAGGTGGTGTTTGATCCCAAGGTGATCGGCTACGGCGATCTGCTCAAGCTGTTCTGGGAGCAGCACGATCCGGCCCAGGGCATGCGCCAGGGCGGTGATGTCGGCACCCAGTACCGCTCGGTGATCTTCTATGCCGACGAGAGCCAGCAGGTCATCGCCCAGCAGAGCATGGCGGCCTATCAGCAGGCCATGATGGCCAGTGGCGACAGCCGCGCCATCAGCACCCGCATCCTGCCGCTGGCGCCCTTCTATTACGCCGAGGATTACCATCAGCAATATCTGGAGAAGAATCCGGAAGGGTATTGCGGACTGGGTGGCATAGGTGTCTGCCTGCCGCCGAGCCTCAATCGCTAAGCGGCTGTGCCGCGTTTGGCGACTCCCTGTTTCCGCATGAAAAAGAGCCGCAGCTGCGGCTCTTTTTGACGGTCAACATGCCGCTGAACAAGCTGAGTGTCAGCGCGATGAAAAAAATCGTAAAAAATGTGTCATGGCCGGGAACTAAACCGGATCGACCTTGCCTAACTTGGTAGCTTCCAAGGATGGGAGCCAAGACCAGACACATTTCTTGCCTCGATATTCATTAAAAGTCATTGAAAAGCTTGATGAGTTGAAATGATAGCAAGCAGGGCTGCCCGTTGAAGGCGGCCCTTTTCATTCGTGCTGTTTGCGGGAATATTCGGGCGCTTGGGTCTGCGCCACGGCGACAAGCTGTCTCGACGGGCTAGCTGATGGCGCCGTCAAACAGATTCTTGATGAGATCGATGAACTCTTCGAGGAAGGCTTGCTGGGCCGGGGTCGGGGCGCGCAGCCAGACGGCGGAGAGCACCTCTTCCAGATCGGCGACCACGGCATCGGCTTCTTGCATGATCATGAAGCGCAACTTGGGATCGAGCTGCGGGTTCTGTTCGCAGATGGCCATCAGGTTGCCGGCCACCCGGCCGCTCACCAGATCTTCGATGGTCTGTTCACCACTGCTCTGTTGCTGGGTTTCAAACAGTCCCAGACTCTCCACCAGATACTCAATCAGGGCGATATAGCCTTCGCTTTCTACAACCATGGCGGCCTCAATCCTCAACAATACGGAAAAACTGTGCGTATTTTAGTGGCTGGACCTAGCTTGGCAAGCGCCAGTGCAGACGATAGCGGATAAAACCGACCCCGCCGCGCTCCACGCTTTCCAATCCGGTCAGCTCAAAGCCATACCGTAAAAATAGCCCATAGCTGAAGGCACTGGCCTCCGTTGTCAGGGTCTCGATGCCGAGCCGAGCGGCCTGGCTGAGGGCGGTGGCGAGCAAGAGACCGCCAAGCCCCTGCCGTTGATGGTCGGCGCTCACATAGAGCAGGCTCAGGTGACCATCGTTGCTGAGGGTGACGAAGCCGAGCACGGCGCCGGTTTGCTCCAGCACCCAGCCGTGGTGCTCACGCAACTGGCTGACAAAGCCGGGATGATGGGCGCCGAGGGCCCACTGCTCTACCTGGGCCTCGCTGTAGTGCTCGGGGCCGCGTTGGCGCACCGACTGCTCGAACAGGGCGATGAGGGTGGGGATATGCCGCTCGCTCAGCGGGACTATATCGGGCTGCTCTGGCATGGGATGGCTCACAGTGTCGGCGCTTGCGGCCGTTTGGCCTTGGGCAGACCGGCGACCACCCGCTCATAGGAGTGGTGCACCCAGCCTTGCCAGAGATCGTCGGCCAGGGTGTCGCTCAGGGTAACCGTGTTCCAGTGCTGCTTGTTCATGTGCCAGCCGGGTTTGACCTCGGGGTGGATCTCCCGCAGCAGCAGGGCGAGGTCGGGCTCGCATTTGAGGTTGATGGTGAGCGGCGCAGCCTGCCAATCCACCAGTGCGAACATCTTGCCGGCGATGCGATAGACCAGGATCTCCGGGCCGAAGGGGGTGTCCTCCTGAGCGCCCGGCAGGGTCAGCAGAAAGGCTCTCAAACTCGTCAACTCCATGGTCACGCTCCTCGCCAGTTGCCATGCAAACGTATTTTTTAGGTGAAAATATCTGCTAAGATGCGCGCCTACTATACCCCAATGCTGTCGATGAGGGAGTCGCAAGATGCTGTATCACAAGACGTTCGAGCTTGGCCCCGACAGGGATTGGGTGGTATTCGTGCACGGCGCCGGTGGCAGCTCCTCCATCTGGTTCAAGCAGCTGCGCGCCTATCGCGAGCACTTCAACGTGCTGCTGCTGGACCTGCGTGGCCACGGTCAATCCCACCAGTTGCAGCAGGTGGTCAAGGGTCACTACAGCTTCCGGGCCGTGACCGAAGACATAGTGCGCCTGCTCGATCACCTGCGCATTTCCTCCGCCCACTTCGTCGGCATTTCGCTCGGCACCATCCTCATTCACCATCTGGCAGAGCTCTGCCCGGAGCGGGTCAAGAGCATGGTCTTGGGCGGCGCCATACTGCGGCTCGACATTCGCTCCCGGGTATTGGTGCAGCTGGGACGCCTCGGCCAGCATATCCTGCCCTACATGTGGCTCTACCGGCTGTTCGCCTTCATCATAATGCCGCGCCAGCACCATCAGGAGTCGCGCAACCTGTTCGTGCGCGAGGCGCGCAAATTGTGCCAGAAGGAGTTCAAACGCTGGTTCCGCCTCGCCACCGAGGTCAACCCGCTGATGCGCTACTTCAAGGAGCGCGCCCTGCCGATCCCGACCCTCTATGTGATGGGGGAGGAGGATCATATGTTCCTGGCACCGGTGCGCGAGCAGGTGGCCCGCGATGCCAGCTCCTCGCTGGCAGTGATCGAGCAGTGTGGCCATGTCTGCAATGTGGAGCAGCCTGAGCAGTTCAACCGCCGCACCCTGGCGTTTCTCAAATCTTTGGCCCGCGGCCGCAAATAATTCTTTGCCTCAGCCCTTCTCAAACAATGCAGGGGATATATCCGAGCCAGCGCTTATCCAGTTCTTCGATGTCACTGGAATAGTCGTACCAGCGAGATGGGGCTCAGTCAGCACGCCGGTATCCCCTATCACAGCATCCTCTATCTGGTGGATCAGGCGGCGAGATAAATAAGCCCCGGCAGAACAAGTTCTGACGGGGCTCCATTAGTTGGTTAAATCAGTTGGAACCTCACATATTTACTTGTGATTTATATCTAGATAATACTACGGTTTATTTTTTTTTGGTTTTTTATAAGATCACTGATATTAACCGGTTTGAAGATGCCTTTTGTATTGCTGATGTAAATAGATTTTATATATTCAATCGGTATGGGACGTAAACTGGCAGCCTCCAATTTAGGCATGTATTGACGATTCATGCCGGCATCTATCCAGCATATTCTAGTTTTTTCAGCAGAGGAGAACATATCACCTAAATAGAAATTATTTATTTCGAGCCAAACTGTTTGTGGCCAGCCAGTTCTACATGGAATAAAACTATATAATATTTCACTAACGTGCGAGCTTGGCAGTCTAAAATCAAATAAACTTATTCCACCGATGCTTCTAACAAATGGATGTGTTGATTTCGATTTTCCTCCCCAGCGTCTTGATTCATCAATACCTGGATCAGAAATAATGTAGTCGTGGCTGTATATCTCTAAAGCAAGTTCTTTGCTAGTGCTATGCCATATTTTCCCTTTAAGCTCTTTTGGTACTCGAGTTATCAATCTACGCTTTCCTCAATTTTGTATTTTCATTGACGTGCATGTGTATAATAAATAATCCATAACAGAAGCTAAACCCACGTTCCCTATCATTATATACTAGTTCTAGTGGCGGGTAGATTTCGAATTTCTTGGTTATGTTAGACATAATCACGCTCAGTTCTAATAACAAAGTGATCTCTAAGTTTGAATATGTTAGGAGGTATATCATTTTGACCATTTGGAATTTCAGATGGAGTAAACCTAGATTCATAAATTTCTTTTATTATTAGAGGTACGAATGTTTCCGACTGCGCCTGAGTTATCTGACCAAGATTTGCCCTGATATCGAGTTCTATTGCTAAGCCCGCGGCTGCTTGAAATGGTGCTCGCATTAATGCATAAGTGAACCGATCCCCTAACTGCTTGGGAAGTCCTGCGATAATGGCAGGCAAGAGATCTGGATGAAAGTCGAAGCTTACACAAAAGTCACCAGATCCGAAATTACAATTTGCTGATGCTGTCATTAGCGAGTCATCAATTTTGGCAAACAAATTAAGCCTAGTTTGGAACATGTGAAACTCTGTCTCTTTATCTAATCCCATTCGTAATAAAGCCATTCCAAAATCAGGTGCAAATTTTCTCAGAATAGGAGAGGAAAGATACTTTGGTGCTAATTGCCGTTCGATTTCATTCCAGTTAGACTCAAAATTATCAAAATTAATATGAAGCAGTGGTTCTATCTTGGCAGAACTAAAAATGACCAGTTCTCTACCATTGCAAAGCCCAAACTCATCACAGCGAATCTCAGGGTGAATTGCATAGCTATATGCTTGCTGAATGTGATTGTCATCCAAGACACTTTCGGATGGTCCTTTTGCATCAAGTATAAAAACTGGACGTTCATCTATATAAAATGTGTAGTCTGGAATTGTAGTTACTGGATGATTTCGTGTTCCTACACGTATAAATGGGTTTTTTAGAGTTTTACTTCTTGTAATTCGATGATTACCACTAGGTAGATAGCCTAACCTTTTAATTATTGGAGATATAATAATCTCCCTAACGGAGTCTTCTTTAAATTCAGGATCGTCAAAAATTGAACTGTCTATACCTTCGAACATATCGACTCCTTTAAAATGTAGTGTCTAAAAATTACTGGCCAGATAAAATTTTAGACTCATTGAGTGTATCACTAACATATAAATCATTTACTCTATTCTACGCGGCAAAATTTGTGGATGTAGGTGAGCTTTCTAGCTACCTGATAATGAGCTGCACAGATACCTTCTTCTTAGACTTCTTATCAGTAAAAAGATGGCTACCGCACGGGGTTACAGCTCCCCGAGTGCTCTTTTTAACCAAGTTGAAGAAGATTGAGCCATCACCACTCCTGGGTTGCCTTTGTGGCTCTGAGGGCCGGATGAGTAGCCTATCAAACACCGGTTTCTTCAGTTGAGTAAAAGCACGGTCAATCCATGAGATTTAAATGAAATCTTGATGGCGGTCTGATTTTGACGCTTGAGTCTCGAGGTAAGTGGGGAGAGGGGCGCTGGGCTCGCCTTCCTTTCGAGCTGCCTGGGCGGCAAGTCCCGGTTTTGTTCCTTGCTCATCAATACCTTGTAACAGCTGGTTACAGATCTTGAGTCGACCGGCGAACCCTCCCTCCAGTAAATTCAGCGGCGATTGAATGCACCTCACATAACAAAGCAATTGCAAGGAACAAGCATCAATGAGAATGCACCACAAAGCCATACTGGCCATCGCCTGCACCGCCGCCCTGTCCGCCTGCGACAGCGAGAAGGCGGCCAACAGCATCGCCAAGCGCGCGCCGCTGCCACTGCCCGATGCCGGCGTCTATGAGGCGAACCTGCTCAGTCGCGACGGCGATCAGGGGCCGTTCAAGATGATCAAGGGGCCGAGCGGGTTGGCGCTGGTCTACCCCAAGGGCGACAGCGAGCAGCGCTGGGGTGTCTGGGTCGAGAACGATGGCAAGCCGGTCACCATCTCACAATGGACCGGTCAGGCGGCCCGGAAGGAGAACAAGGATGGCATCTATCCGGTGCTGCTGGAGCGCACCTCGGTGCGGGGCAAGCGGCTCGATGCCCAGAGCAACGACCACAACCTCATCAGCTTTCAAGACCAATCGGTCACCGATCTGGCTGGCAAGGAGGTCAAGCGCTGGACCTTTGACTTTACCCGCGTCGGCACCCAGTTCCGGGATCCGGATCAGAGCACAGCCCTCTATCGCGACTGGAGCGGTCACCTTGCCGTGAGCAAGCTGACCACCCGGGTGATCACCAGCGACAGCTGGCTGGTGGAAGATGACGCCGGCCTTGCCGATGCCATGGTGGGCCTGATCCGCAGCACCAACAACGGCGGCTCTCTGACCCTGGATATCGAGTTCCCCAGAGCCGGTTGTACCCTGACCGGCAAGGGCAAGGCCGATCAGCACAATGGTCTGAGCAAGCTCAGTCTGAGCGGGTTTGGCAAGTGCAGCTTCAAGGCATCAAGCGATCTCAGCCCGCTCGAAAACAAGTGGGTGCTGGGTCTGGCCAAGGCCAGGGATGGGGCGCAGGCCTACGCTGCCGCGTTCGAGATGCCGGGTACCCGCAAGGCGACCCTGGTGGTGGGCTTCCCCGAGCAAAACGGCCTGATGGTGATGGGCGAAAAGTTCTGACAGCATTACGTTCTTAATCAAGACCCTAGGATATGCCTAGGGTCTATTTGGCACAATCTTAAAATATTTGAGGGAAGGATTTAGACTTTATCCAATGCCTTGGTGTCTGAAGCGTATTTGCACATGACTGTTGTGTTATCAGCTGCATAGTTGTAGCTGGTTTCAATATAACTACCACGATCGCCAGTCAAAATGATATTTACCTTGCTGCCTGGGTTAGGGTAGTGGTTATCACCATCACCACCATACCAGTGTCCTTTATTAAGGTCGTAATAGTAGATATTCCCCAGCACTCTGATTTTCAGTATGAATCGTTCAAAACTGGTCGCTACGTTTGCAACCGCAGATTGGCCGTTCTTGATGGTCAGGGTCATGAATTGGTACGGACTTGCTTCGATAATTTCTACATCAACACCCAAGGCATTCACTATGGTTAAACTTCCCATATTATTACCCTCTCAAATTTAGCAATGATGCTATTTGTTTGATTTCGCAGTGACCTGATGGAAACCTTAATTTCCTATCAGGAAAATAGGTGAAATTTAAAATGTAAAAGCCTAGCTATTTATCTAATGGCCGATAGATGTTCCACATTCTTTATATATGTATCAACTGCAAAGTTTGACACTTTGCATATTGGAAATCTCTGCTACTTTATCCCATGACTGAAAATAGCTTTGTTATCAGGCTATTGGCTATGGTGAAGCTAAAGTCATCCCGAAACCTGATGCACAATCGCAATGCTAAATATCTGCTCGACTCAATACCCCGTCATCTCCAGATAGCCCAGCCCCTTGGCATCCCCTGATACCCTCACTGCCCCCTCCCAGTAGTCAAAGCGGCCTGTCATGGCCTGATTGGGTTGGCGCGCCTGGATGGTTAGGTTGAGCTCCCCGGCGCTTAGCTGCCATTCGACGGGGTAGGGCTGCCCCTTGGGGCCGCGCCAGGTCTTGCCTGGAGTCAGTGTGATGGCGTCAGGGGAGAGCACCCGGCTGCTGCCGTCCTGCTCAATCAGGATGCCGTAGCGGTTTTCGGGCTCGGCGCGGCCCGCCTTGGTGCGCAAGCGAAACAGCATCAGCTCGCGGCCATCGGCAAGTTGCAGCGAGAACCAGTCCCAACCTGACTGCCAGTCGGCCAATACCGAGCTGCTCCACTCGTGATCGAACCAGCCTTGGCCCGTGACGGTGCGCTTCTCACCATCGAGGGTCAAAGTGCCGGTGAGTGTCAGCCTGGGGTAGGAGTAGTAAAACGAAGCGTTGCCTGGGCTCTTCTCGCTGTAACCCTGCTTGCCCTGCAGCACCACCGGCTTGGCGGCGCTCACCTTGAGATCAAGATCCCCCGCCTTGCTCTGCACCTTGAGGGTAGCGGGGAAGAGTGCCTTCCCCTGTGAGGTCAGCCCCCATTCCCGCAGCCAATATTCGCCGCCGCTGGCACCCGCGAGCCCCGGTCCCTGGCGGCTGGTGCGCTCATCCTGTTGGTGGCTGCCTTTGCCGAGGTCTGTGATGGCAAACTGGGCCAGCCAGAGCTGAGGGGTGAGCCAGGGGTTGTTCAACGTTATCGCTTGCTCTATGCCCTGGCGAAACAAGGTCCACTGCAGGCCATAGTCGCGCCCCTGCTCATCCTTGAGGTTGCCGGTGAGATACCACCACTCGGATCTGTAGTCGGGGTGGGCGCCGTGATCGGCGGGCAAGCGGATGGGTTGGCCCGGCACGGCCTTTTTGAACTGATCGCTGCCGCCGCCGAGGATGGCGCCCAGATCGTTGGCCCAGGCCGCCCCGCCATAAAGGGGGCAGGTGAGCAGCAGTAGCCAGACATTGCGTTTTTTCATACCAGTTTCCTCGCGGCAAACCAGGACGCCAATGCGCCACACACAGGCGCCAGCAGCAGGGCCGTTATGGCATGCAAGGGGGCGGCCTCGAAGGCGAGGCGCCAGCCAAAGGCGCGGGGGTTGACCACTTCGATCAGCACCCAGGCGAGGCCATAGCCCACCGGCAGCGCCAGCAGCGCGGTGAGCAGCCCGAGGCCCGCCCCCTGCCACACCAGCAGGCGGCGGCAGTGGCGCGGGCTCAATCCCAGACTCTGCAAGGTCTGCAACTCGCTGCGCCTGGCCAGCCCCAGCACCATGAAGGCCGAGCCTATGCCGACGAAGGCGATGCCCAAAATCAGCAATTTAAGCAACTCGGTCACCACAAAGGTCTGGTCGAACACCTTGAGGGCGGCGGCATGGATGGCGGGGGCGGGCAAGAGGTTGACCCCCTCGCCAAAACGGGCGCGCAGCCGGTCGGCCAGCTGCTCAGGATGGGCACTGAACAGGGCGAGGGATTGCACCGCCCCCTCTTCGAAGGCGTGCAGGAGTTGCCCCTTGTCGCTGCCGTAATCCTGATAGACGCCGGTGACGGTGAGCCGCCTTGGCCCCTGTTCGCTTGTGATGCTGAGCGCCTGGCCCACCTTGACCCCGAGCCGCACCGTCAGCGGCTCGCTGGCCAGCACCTCGTCGGGGCCCTCGGGCCAGCGCCCGGCCAGCAGGGGATAGGCGGCTTTAAGCTCGGGGATAAAGTCCATCTGCGCCCACTCTATGGGCTGCCCCTGCCAGCGGGCGGGGTGCACGGCGCGGCGCGATGCTTGCGCCACCTCCGGTTCGGCCAGAATGGCGGCCAGGGTCGCCTCGCTCAGGGCGCCCTTGTTGCCTGCCACCCCCTTGGGGGCCGTGACATAGAGATCGGCGGCCAGACGCTGGCCCAGCCAGATCTCCACGCTCGATCGAAAACTCGACACCATGACCCCTATGCCGATGGCTGCGGCTATGGCCAGCTGCAGCGCCATCACGGCGATGGCGGTGCGATCCAGATGGTATTGGGTCTCGGCCACCCCGAGTCGGGCGGTCAGGAGGTGGTGGCGATCCGGCGCCCCCATGGCGCGGCGCAGCCGCCCCAGCAGCCAGCGCAGGGCGTCCGGCAGCCAGAGCGCCATGGCCAGCAGCCAGCCACCGGCCACAAACAGGGCGCCACCCAGGCCGGTTTGTGGCAGCCAGAGGCAAAGCGCGCACAGCAGCAGTATGGCGATGGCCAGCCCCCGGCGGCGCCAGGTATGTCGCGGCGGGTGGCTGTTGCCCTCACGAAGCTCAAGGGGGGATTGGCGCAGCAGTTGCCACCAGCCGGGCAGGTTGGCGGCAAGCGTCCCGGCAAGGCCGATCACCAGTGCCTTGAGCAGGCTCAGAGGGGAGAGGCGCAGCAGATCGATGGGATTGGGGCCATACAGATCGGCCAGCGCCTGGGTCAGCTGCCCCATGAGCGTCAGGGCCAGCAGGCTGCCGAGCTGCAGCCCGAGCAAGGTGCCCAGGGTGGCGAGGATCAGCAGTTCCAGCGCCAGCCAGCGCAGCAGCCGGCTCGGCGGCAGCCCCAGAATGATCAGCTGGGCCAGCTGGGGGCGACGCACGCTCTGCACGAAGCGCTGGGCGTTGAACACCAGAAACAGTCCCACCGCCATGGCGAGCAGGGAGAGGGCGGTGAGGTTGAGCGCCAGGGCATCGCCGAGCTGGCTGGCATCGAGCGCCGGGCTGATGGGCTCGAGCCAGAGCGGCTGATGGGGGCGATAGGTTTGCAGCAGGGCTTGCAGGGCGCGGGCCTCGGCGTCACTCAGCTTGAAGACGATGCGATCGAGTCGACCCTCTTTGCCAAGCAGGGGCTGGGCTAGGCCTATGTCGGTCACCAGCAGCCGATCCATGGGCACGGCACCTGGCTCGAAGGTGCCCGCCAGAGTGAGGATCAGCGGGCGATCACCCTCGCCACCGCCGCCCAGCACAAAGGTGCGGGATTGGCCCGGTTGCCAGTCAAGCCGCCTGGCCTCCGGCGCCGCCAGCCAGACGCTGTCGGCGCGGTTGAGCGAAAAGGCGGGTTCGCTGGATGGGCCTTCACCAAACAGCCGGCGCAGGGGGCCGGGGTTGAACAGATCCATCCCCAGCAGCTGAAAACTGCGCCCCTGCTCGTCTTTGAGCCAGGCGTGCAGCTGCGGCATGGCATTGAGGCTCGGCTGGCTGCGCACCAGTTTGACGTAAAGCTGCTCATCCAGACCGCCGCTCGGGGCCAGCCGGTAGTTGGCTTCCCCCGCCAGCTGGCTGCGGGCGGCGACAAAGTTGGTGCTGGCACTGTGGTTGAGAAGCTCTATGGCCACCACCAGCGAGACCCCCAGCATGAGCCCGGTCAGGCTCATCAGCAGCAGCCAGGGATGGCTGCGATAGAGGCGCAGCAGCGCCTTTAACGGCAGCATGAGGCGGCCTCGCGATCGCGGCTGGCGTTACTCATGGCGTGCGCCCTTGAGCTCGACAAGTTGTCCCCCTTCGAGGCGCAGCACTCTATCGGCCAGGGCGCCATAGGCGGGGTTGTGGCTCACCAGCAAGAGCCCGGCGCCGGTTTCGCGCACCGCCTCCATCATCAGCGCCATCACCTGCTCGGCGTTGTGCTCATCGAGACTGCCGGTGGGCTCATCGGCCAGCAGCCACCTGGGCTGGTGAATGAGGGCGCGGGCCAGGGCCACCCGCTGGCGCTGGCCGCCGGAGAGCTGCTCCGGCCAGGCGTGGCGCTTGTGAACGAGATCGAGCCGAGTAAGCAGGGCGTCAAGGGTTGTCTCATGGCGGGACAGGCCGTTGATGGCGAGCGGCAGGCAGAGGTTCTCCTCCACGTTCAGGGTCGGCAGCAGATTGAAATCCTGATAGACGATGCCAAAATGCCGACCACGCAGGCGGGCCCGATCGTCCGGGGACTGGTTGTCGAGCCGGATCTGCCCCAGCCAGATCTCCCCCTCATCCGGGGGGATGAGGCCGGCGATCAGATTGAGCAGGGTCGACTTGCCACAGCCGCTCTGCCCCAGCAGCAGGGTGATCTCGCCAGCGGCCAGGGTGAGATCCAGGTGATGGAACAGCGGCAGACGTTCGCTGCCGTTATCGAAGCTCTTGCAGAGGTTGCGCAGGGTCAGCATGGGATAACCGCTTGATGGTCAATGGCTTTCATCATGCCATCTAGGCTACCACGGGCGGGAATGATCAACACGCCTCGCGACGGATCAAGAGGGCCAGTTAGTGATCAAGCCTGCAAAAGAGGTGAGGATCCTCGCTGGATCCCGCTTGCCAGAGGTGGTTAGAATAGGGGCTTCCATGGGTCACAGGATGAGCAAGGATGTTACACAAGCAAGTCAGTTTTATCATCGATAGCAAGGGCAACAAGCAGGCTGCCGTCGTCCCCATCGAGATTTATAACGAGCTGATGACCCTGCAAAAGGCGCTCTCCGACAACAAGCCGGGGGAGCGCGAGCTGTACCACTTCAACGGCAAGGGCGCCGAGGCCCACGGTTATCCGGTGGGCAAGCGGCAAAATCCCGGCTTCATGGTGCTGGCGGGCTCCACCGCCAATGGCGAGGATGCCGCCTCCTTGCGTGAAGCCGTGATCGAACTGCGTCAGGAGCTGCTGGGCAAGGGGATCCTGGCCCCGCGCAGTGAAGGAGGGTTTGTGTTCACCGCCGATCAGTTGTTCAACAGCCCGAGCCTGGCCGCCAGCCTGGTGGCGGGTAACAACCGCAGCGGCCTGGATGCCTGGCAAAACAGCGCCGGCTACACCCTCAAGCAGTCGGGTTTCGGCAAGAAGTAATTCCCCGGCAAGTCAACTGCGCCTCCCTGCCGCTTGCGGGGACTGCACAACGGACATGAAAACGCCGCCCTCTTTGGTGATCAAGGAGGGCGGCGTTTTTTGTCAGGCGTTTATTTCTTGCCGGTCAGCAGCCAGTAGCTGATGGCCGAACCAAAGCCGCAGCCAGCGATGGCAATGGCCATGGGCAGCGGCGATTCGGGCGGATTGAGGTTGACCAGAATGCCCACCAGGGCGCCTATGCCAAAGCGCAAGGTGCCGGCCAGGGCCGAGGCCGTGCCTGCCGACTGGGGGAAGTGACCCATCAGGCCCGTCATGGCGTTGGCCCCCACCAGGCTGATGTGACCGACGAACAGCACCACAGGGATGACGATGCCCCACAGGCCCCCGGTCTGGCTCCAGGCGTTGTAGATGAGCAGGGCACCGGCACAGGGCAGCATCAGCAGACCGTATTGCAACATGCGCTCGGCGCCCACTCCTTTCACCAGCCGGCTGTTGACGAAGGTGACCACCATCATCAGCAGGATATTGAGGCCGAACAGCCAGCCGTAGTGCTCGGTCGGCACCTTGAAATACTCGATGTAGACGTAGGGCGAGGCGCTGATAAAGGCAAACATGCCCGAGCTCGACAGGGCGCCACACAGCACATAACCCATGGCGCCGCGATGGGAGAGCACGCCCCAGTAGTTGCGCAGCACCTGCCCCAGCCTGAGCGGCTGCCTGTGTTCAGGCTTCAGGGTCTCCTGAATTTTCCACTGCATCACCACGCAGATGAGCAGGCTGATGCCCACCAGCAGCCAGAAGATCACCCGCCAGTCGCTGTGGGCGCTGATGTAACCGCCTATTACGGGGGCCACCAGGGGCGCCAGCGTCATCACCAGGATGACGAACGACATGGCCCGCGAAAACGCATCCTTCTCGAACAGGTCGCGCAGCAGGGCATTGACCACCACTGAGCCGGCCGCACCGCCCGCCGCCTGCAGCATGCGCCAGGCCAACAATTCGGGCAGGGAGTCCGCCATGGCGCAGCCCACCGAGGCGATGGCAAACATTACCAGCCCCGCCAGGATCACCGGCTTGCGGCCATAGCTGTCGGCGAGCGGTCCGTAGAACAGCTGGCCGATGGCGAAGCCGCCGAGGAAGGCACTGATGGTGAGCTGGGCACCGTCTATGCTGGTGACGAGATCCCGGGCGATGGCCGGAATGGCGGGCAGGTACATGTCCACCGCCAGCGGGGTCAGGCCCGCCAGGGCGCCGAGCAGGATAAACAGAAAACGGGGAGAGAGGGCTGCGGGTTGGGGCATAGGATGTCCGATCGTGAGCAAGTTCGCGTGAAAAAAAGTAACAAGTAGTCAGTCTATCAGTTTTGGCTGGTTTGGGCAGGGCTATGCCGTCCCCGTCACGCTCTGGCTGTGATGCCAGGCGGCGTATTGCGGTCCGGGTAGCCGGATCACTGCCGTTTCGGCGCCTGACAGCCTCGATAGGCGAGCAGCAGCCAGCAGAGCCAGCCCAGCAGGGAAATTCCGCCTCCCCACCGTTCTGGCCAGCGAGCCGTCAGCCTCAGTCTGAGCCTGTGCTGGCCGGCAGGCACCCAGACTTGCAGCAGCCCCTGCCGGTTTGCGCTGACCGTCAGCGTCAGCGAGTCATCCAGTCTGGCCTGCCAGCCCGGGTAGTCATATTGGTGCAAGGTGAGCCTGGTGGGCCTCTGTGTCCTCACCGTCAGTTCCAGCCATCTGGGTTGCCAGCGTACCAGCGTCCACTCGGCGCCTTGCTGCTCAGTGGTGACCGGGGGTTGAAACTCCTCCTTCCAGGCGAGCAGAGTCGGGGTGAACCGGCCACTGGGCACCTGAATGGGGCGGTATTCCCGGGCACTGCGCTTGCTGTCGAACTCGGCATCGATCACCGTCTTGAGCGGTGCCTGGGTGAGGGGGGCGTAATAGACATAGGCGAGGCTGGAGATCAGGGTGATCAGCAGCAGGCACCACCAGATCCCTTGCCATGGCCGCTTGACCGGGGTTCCCAGCGCGACCACTGCCACCGTGGCCAGGGTGAGGATCAGATTGCACCGCCAGGGAAATTGCAGCCGCTGCAGCGGTGGCAGCAGGTGCCAGATTGGCTGGCTGAGGGGCAACATCATCAGGAAGGCACCTACCCCCAACACCCCCCAGCACAGGAGCTCGGGGTGGCGTGGCTCACGGGCCGCTGCCCAGGCGAGCAGCAGCAACCCCATGGTCAGCAGGCTTTGCCAGGCCAGATGGCCGCGAAAGCGCCAGTCGCCCCAGCCCGAGGGCAAGCGGTCGAGAAAGTTGCGCCTGAAGTCGAACATGCCGCCACGCATCAGCTCCATGGAGATGGCTCCCTGATCCAGCAGGGCGGGTAGCAGCAGGGCCGCGGCCATGGCCAGCCCCAGCACTTGCGCGGCCAGGGTGATCCGGAGCGGAAACGATGTGCGTGAGCGCCAGGTTTGCAGCAGCGCCCGCAGCGTGATCAGCGCCAGCATCAACAGCAGGCTGGGCAGGTGGGTGAATGCCAGCAAGGCCAGCGCCAGTGCCAGCAGGGGGAAGCCGCCTCGCCGGCGCTGGCCGGCGAGATCCTGCCCCAGCAGTACCAAAGGAGCCCAGACGAAGGCCCAGAATTCCGCCAGGGCGAAGCGGGCATAGAGATCCAGGGCCAGATGATAAGGCAGGGCGAGGTAGAGCAGGCTGGCGGCCAGGGCGCGACCGGGGGCGCTAAAGCGGCGCAGCCAGAGGTAGGCGAAGAGACCGGAGAGCAGCAGCGCCAGGCTGGCGCTCCAGAGCAGGGGATAGATGGCCTGATGGGCGAGCGGCTGGGGGCCGGCGAACAGAGCACTGACGTAGTAGGGCAAGGGGGGATAAAAGAAGAAGGTAGGGCTGCCAAAGCCGCCGTTCATGGCCATCAGCCAGCGCGGGTAGAGCTCCCCCTGCCACAGTTGCAGCGCAAAATAGTGGCCGGAAAGCAGATGATGAAACAGATCATGCCCCTGGCTGCCCCCCCGCAGCCAGAGCGGCAGCAGCAAGACCCCGCAGGCCAGCACCAGCGTCAGAGGGATGAGATACCATTCGCCTGGCTTCTTCATAGACAGACTCACTTGTCACGGATGCGAAGTGAGTGTAGTCGACGCTGGCCGCCTGGCAGGTGAGTCGAGTGGCCGACTAGAGGGAGATGGGCACCTGTAGCTCGAACCAGAGGGCGGCTAGGGGGAGACAGGCTTTTGTATCCCGAGCCAGAGGCCCGGTTCGGCGTGAAAGCGGGGGGCAAACCAGATCTGCCGGTTTGGTGCAGGCAGATCGCCAGCCAGGATGGGCCGTCGGCTGAGGCGGCAAGCCCCTTGTACCAGTGCGAGGCGGGCATCCCCCTGGTACCAGCCATCGGTGACGGGCAGGGCCGTGGTCTCTCGCAGCAGCCTCACCCCCCACTGGGTTACCAGCGCCGGGCACGCCCGCTCGGCCAGTTGAGTCGCCTTGACCATGGCCGGCGGCTGGGGAGGGGTGAGTGTGGTCATCAGCAGCGCCAGGGCCCCCAGCACGGCCGGCAGCTCGCCCCGGTGCGGCAGCATGCCCGCCAGCAGCACAAGGCCTAGCAGGATGAGGGGCGCCAGATGGCGAGGATTGTCCGGGTTCTGGCCAAACAGGGTCCAGAGCAGCAGGACCAGCCAGCCGAGATACCAGACCTGCTTGGCAGATGGGGTCTTGTGCCGCACCGCGGGCCAGAGCGGTATCAGCAACAGCCCGATTGCCAAGGGCCAAAGCGGGGTCAGTTGATCATTGAAGGTGCGGGCCCAGCTCAAAAGCCGGTCGCCGTGGGCCGCCGCCGTGTTGCCCCAGAGGGTAAAGTGGCCGTCGGTAAAGCGCCGCCCTTCGCTGAAATAGGCCAGGCCATCGGCCTGCCAGACAAACAGCAGGCTGGAAAATCCTACCAGCGCAATGGGGAGCACAAATCTGAGTCGTGTGCCCTTCTGTTGCATCCCGAGCCAGAGCGGCAGCAATGCCAGCACGAAATAGGAGGGGCGCAGGGCCAGCAGCAGCCCTACCAGCAGGCCGGCCAGCGTTATCTTGCGATGCTGCAAGGCCAAGAGAGCCCCGAGCCAGGCCGCCAGCGCAGGCCCGTCCGAGAGGCCGGAGAGCGCCAGGGTCGGGGTGAGCGGCAGGGCCAGCACCAGCAGCCAGACTGGCGCCAGCAGGCTTGGCCGTTGCCATAATCTGACAGCTAGATACGCTGCGAGCGGCGCTATCAGCGCTGTGCCGAAGAGGCTTGCCCACTGCACCGCGCGGGCCGGTTCGTCTACCAAAAGATTGATAAGCCGCGCCAGCCAGATAAAGGCGGGGTAGCCAGGAAAGTGGGGGGAGAATTCCAGCACGCTGAAGCGCATCACCCCGTGGGCAAAGTTCAGGGCATCGTCGGAATCGAGCGCCACCGGGAAGGCCAGCAGCCAGCCAAGCCAGGCCAGCTGCAGCAGCGCAAGCAGCCAGAGGGGGGAGGAGCCAGGAGAAGTCCAACGCCGAGACCTTGCCTTCCCCCTCATCCCCAACCCTTCTCCCGCCGGGGGAGAAGGGGGAAAACCGACGTCCGGGTGCATTTATCGGCAGGCTGTGCGTAGGGTGGGTAGAGCGAAGCGAAACCCACCGTTTGTCACAGCGAGATGGCGCAATGATTGACAGAGGGTCATCAGAGCGGAGCCAGCACGGCCATCAGCGCTTTTTCGGCGTCGGCGAAGGCGGTGGCATCGGCAGGCTTGGCACCCACCCCGAAGACACCCGGGTTGCCGATGGCATCGAGCACCCTGGCCAGCGCCTGCTCGGCAGCCTTGCGATCCCCTTCACTGAGAGAGGGGAGGATCAAATCCAGGAAGCGCTTGCTCTTGACCACCAGCACCTTGGCGGTCTGGTAATCTCCGAGGTTCTGGCTGGCCCCCTCGAGGCGACGCTCTATCTCCGCCTTGTAGGCGCGGTTGAGCAGGGCGGCAGTGGCGGCCGCATCCTGGGCCTTGATGGCGGCAGCCAGCGGCGCTTGCAGTTCGACCTTGTGGTGCTCTTCCAGATAGGCCAGCTCCTCGGCAATCCCCTTGAGCAGCTCGCCGGCATCCTTGCCGTCGCTGGCGGCGCCGAGCAGCGCCTCGCGTGCATCGATCAGCGGCTCCTTGCCGGCGGCGGCGTAGGAGTAAGCCTGGGCCTGTCCCATACCGGTCAGCAGCGGGCCCATCAGCAGGGCGAGGGCGAGTAAACCCGGGCGTATGATCATCCTGTTCTCCTTGTTGTGCTTACGGCACGGCCCTCAGGCCGCACACTGGGTCTCGAGCACGCTGTTTTCATGGCTATGAGTGAAGGTGATGAGGCGTCTGTCAGCCTTGTCTCACACCTGCAAACATCCTCACGCCACGCTCTGGGTCTCGATCACTGTGTTTTCGTTGCGATGATTGAAGGTGTTGCGGCGTCTGTCTGCCTGTTGAACACCTGTCATCGGCCTCACGCCACGCTCTGGGTCTCGATCACGGTATTTTCGTTGCGATGATTGAAGATGGCGTGGCGTCTGTCCACCCCGTCGATCACCATGTCGGCGGCCATCATCCCCATCTCCATGGCGGTGTCGGTGAAGATGTAGCGAAACGTCCCCTGGCGGCCGGTCATGATGAGATTGCTAATCGGCATCAGCGCCTGGATGGCGGCGTTGCGGCGGGCCTGATAGCCCAGATCCATCAGCGGATAGGCGTACTCGCTGCGCGCCTCGAAGGTTTCGTCCCCCAGCTTGGCGGTATCCACCCCCAGGCTGGCGAGATCGGCGGTGACCCGGCCGCGCAGCTCGGCCAGCGGCGCCTGCCAGGTCTCGTCCCCCGGATTGCAGGGGATCTCCAGCATCACGGATGTTTTCCCCACCGGCGCCATAAAGGGGCTGCGCCGGCGCGGCTCCTGCAAGCGGGTGGCCAGGATGTGTGGATCCGAGAGGTACTGCCAGGTGTTGTCCGACAGGTTCTCCTGATTGAGGAGCATGTTGACGAAGCGAAGCGAGCGGTAGTGCAGATCGCACGGCAAGCCCAGATGCTGACAGGTGAGCGGCAGCGGCAGGGTAGAGATCACCTGATCAAAGGATTCGCTTTGCTCAACACCCTCCTGTTGCCAATAAACCCGTTCGATCCGGCCATCGATCTCCTCAAGGCGAGTGATGGTGGCGCCGGTTTTGAGCTCGACGCCCTCTGCCACCAGCCGCTCACCCAGGGTGGCGAAGATCTGGCCGAAACCATACTTTGGATAGCGATACTTGCGGGCATAGGTACGCACCGAGAGGTTGCCCTTGCGCCTTGGCAGCAGGCGGCGTGCCACGTCTTTGAGATCGATGAGGCTGATGCGCTGACCAGCCCAGTCGGCGGAGAGCCGGTCCGGGTTGATGCCCCACAGCTTGCCGGTGTAGCCCTCGAAGAACTGGCGATAGAGGGTGCGGCCGAAGTGGCTCTGGATCCACTCGGCAAAGCTCGCCTTGTCAAAGTCTTCCGGCTTTTTGGCAAAGGGCAACAGCAGCAGATCCTTCACCGCGCCGGCCATCAGCGGCAGGGGGGCTGTCTTGATCAGATTGGTGAGGTTCAAGGGGTAGTCATAGGTGCGCCCGCCAAAGCGGATCACGCTCTTGCGATCGGCGTGGAGCAGATCGTCCCCCATCAGCTCGTCGATAAAGGCGAGCAGCTCGGGGTTCTTGGTGATGAAGCGGTGACCGCCGTAATCGAAGCGATAGTCGCCATCCTTGCCGGCAAAGGTCTGGGTGGCGCACATGCCGCCCACCACGGGCTCCTGCTCGAACAGGGTGACCGCAAAACCGGCCTGGCAAAGACGCCAGGCGGCCATCAAACCGGCAGGGCCTGCGCCCAGTACTGCAATCTTCTTGCTGTCGCTCATGACTGTGTATCCGAAAAATCTGGCTGAAGAGAAAAGGGGAAGAGGGTGAAAAAAGCGGCCCATCCCGTGAGCCGCCTTGCCGTATTCATATCTCGCAAAGAGGCGGGCTTACCCCTGGACTTTGTGGCGATAGTTGCGATGCCAGATGGTGACGAAGATCACCAGGTAGCTGGCCCAGGTCAGCAACTGCAAGCCGGCCGGTGAGGCATTGTAGCCAAACAGGGCGCGCAGGAAGGTACCGAATACCCCCTGATCGTCGAGAATGTGACTGATATTGAATACCGGCGTCGTCCAGAGGGTGATGACCCCCGCCGCCTGCAACATGTTGACGGCGGACGACAGCAGGCCTGCGGCTATGATGATGATGAGCAGGCCGGTCCAGCGGAAGAAGGGGGCCAGCGCCACCTTGCGGGTAGAGCGCAGCAGGCCCCACACCAGCACCACAGAGATCAGCAGTCCGCCCAGCGCCCCCATCAGTCCCTCGTGCAGATCCACCCCTTGCCCTGAGTAGACCAGGGCCGAGAAGAAGAGCACGGTTTCAAAGCCCTCGCGCATCACGGCGAGGAAGGCGAGCAGCACCAGGCCAAAGAGGTTGCCGCCATCGATGGCCGCATCGATGCGCGCCGTCATGGCGCCGACCTGGGATTTGGCCTGCTTCTGCATCCAGACCGCCATGTAGGTGAGCACAAGGGTGGCGAAGATCAGGATCCCCGCCATCAGCAGGTGGTTGTAGCGCTCGCTCTCGAACTGGCTCACCACCACCTGGAACAGGAAGGCGACGACGAGGGAGGCAAGCAGACCCAACCCCACCCCCAAATAGATGAACTTGTTGTAACGGCTCGCCCCCAGCTTGGCGAGATAGGAGAGGCAGATGCCCACCAGCAGAAAGGCTTCCAGCCCCTCGCGCAGGGTAATGAGAAAACTTGCAAACATCAGGATTCAGGCTCCGTGTCAGGCGTAGGGGAGGTGGGTTGCAAGGTGAGTTGCAACCGGTTGAGCAGCACTATGGGTGGCTCCGGGAGGCTCGGCTCGGCGGCGCGCACCGCATCATTGACCCACTTGGGGTAGGTGCGGAAATTGAGTTTGATGTCGGCCTGGAAGGGCCCTCGGGCATCCGTCGGCAGTGGCCAGGCTTCATCGCGCCAGCCATCGGCCGGGATGCGGGTATCCGCCAGCAGCTTGGCGTAACGCCAGAACTTGAGCCCCACCAGTTTGCCGTCGGCATCGCCAAATACCTTCCTGAACAGCCGCGCGTCCTCGGGCACGGCGCCAGCCACCGGCTGGCCGCTTGCAAGCACCCGCTTGCCGCTGGCATCGGTGACGGTCAGTTCCAGCCAGAGCTCGCGAAAATCGGCGACCCCGGTGGGCAGAGCGTGGCCCGCGCCGGTATTGGCAACCCGCACCACCAGTTGGCGGCGATCGGCTGCCCCTTCGATGCGGGCTGAGAGGGTGGCGCTGGATCGCAACAGCGCCAGGCTCTCCTGCTCGAGTTCAGGGTTGCGCAGTCCCACCAGCTGATGCTGGGCGCCGGTGAAGTTGTGGCGATAGAGCCGCTCTTTCACTGTGCCGTTTTCGGTGGACTGGCCGGCCACCGGTGCGCCGCCATTGCCCGGCTCCGGGTTCATGTGACAGTCGATGCAGCTGCGCCGCTTGGCGGGATCGTCCGCCTTGGCGAAACTGGAGTTCTCCCACTCATCCCAGGTGTTGACGATATTGGCGCCTGTGCCCGGGGCAAACTCGTTGTGGCAGGATTTGCACAGGGCCGCGTCGCGGTAGAAATCCTTCTGGTAGGAGGCCTTGTGCATGGCGGGGCGCGCGTTGATCTGCCGCTCGGCCAGCCAGTGCTTGAGGCTGCCGCCCGGGGCATCCTCGAACACATAACTCTCTCTGTCTTTGAGGTTCACCGTAAAGGCGCTGTTGCCGCCGGCGTCTTCGAGCCGGGTGATGCGATGACAGAGCACGCAGCTTGTGCCTTCCTCTACCACGGGCTCGCCTTTTTGATGAGCGGCAATGAGCGAGGCACCGCCCTGCTCGAACATGTGGGAGCCCTTGGGCATATCCTGCTGGCCGTTCATCACCTGCTGGGGCATGTGGCAGCCCTGGCACCACTGGCCGAATGCCTCGCCTTCGGTCTGGCGGGCCAGCGCCTGCACCACCTTGTAGTAGGGGTGGGAGTTGCCCATCAGCCTGTGGTTGCTCTCGCTCCAGTCCGCAAACGCCTCTTGGTGGCAATTCTGGCAGGAGGCGGAGTTGAGCCACTCCTTGGGATGGGTGGTTGGCGCCTTGGCCGGATCCGTGCGCGGGGCATCGAGCCGCAGCCAGTTGGCGAGATAGGGGAGGTTGCCATCGGCGGTCACGAAGGCGTGCAAGTCTTCCATCATGGCCTTCACCTCGGGCTGGGGCCTGGCGGGGTCAACTGCCTCGGCGCCATCGCGGGTGTCATGGCCCATGCCGCCCTGGGTCTGCTGGGTCATGCGCAGGTATTCGCCGATAAAGTCCCCGGCCACCATGTTGGCGAGGTTGGCGTGACCATTGATGGCGTTATCGCTGCTCTGCTGGCGATGGGCGGCCATCAGATAGCGGTTGGTGAAGTTGAACCCGTCCAGATGGCAGGAGTTGCAGCTCATCCAGTTGTCCCCCGCCATGGGGAAGCGTGAGTTGGAAGCTGTGTTGCCCAAGTTGAACAGCCGCTCGCCGCGCTTGAGCGCCTCGGGGCGGGGATCCGTCTCCACCAGTTTGGCGAAGTGCGGCTGATCGACGGTGACCCGGGCGAAGGGGCCGCTGCCGCCGGTGTTGAGACGGGTGAGATCCTGCCCCATGGCGTTGTGCACCAGTAGGTGGTCGCCATCGATCAGCAGATCCCGCGGATTCTGGCCCGGCAGATGGCGAAGGAGCTGGGTCGCCTTGGCGCCCCCCTGAAACTTCTTGCGGCGGTGGCGGTTGCTGTTCTGCTTGCCGCTGCGCGACAGGTCGAACACCAGCAGATCCTCCGAGCCCGCCAGGGTCAGGTAGATCCGCTTGCCGTCGGCGGCGAAGCGCGCCGCGAACGGGTTGGAGACGATCTGGCTGCGGTTGCCGACGCTCGGCAGGTTGATCTGCAAAAAGAGCTGCTTTCTTTCATCTACCCGCTCTTTCTCCTCATCGAGATTTATGATGGAGACGGCCGGAAAGACGGTGCTCTGAAACTGGAAGGGGTGGTCGAAACTCCACAGCACATGTGGCAGCCAGGCTTCGCTGCCATCGGGGGAGATAGTGATGCCATCGAGCAGGCGCGGCAAGCCCTGGGAGTCGCTCGGCGTATCGCTGTGGGTCTCGGCCAACGTGATCAGGTGCGGCTTGGGCAGGGTGGTGCCGTTGGCTCCGCTCTCGAGCTTGCCGAGATCATAGATGGCGAGCTGGCCCGTCATGGCGTGGGTGAGCAGCAGGCGGTCGTCGTTGGTCAGCGCCAGCCCGCGCGGGGTTTCGGCACTGGCCGCATCCAGCTGCAGTCTGCCTGAGGTGTCGTAGGCCTGCAGGCGGCCTGCCTCAAACAGCGTGACCCAGAACCACTGCCGCTTGGGATCGAAGATGACCCCATAGGGTCTATGGCCGGTGGGGATCACCTTCGCAAGGTCGAGATCCTCATCCAGCAGCAGCAACCGATCGCCGCTGTAATCGGTGACCAGCAGGGTGCCGTCGCCTGCGCGGGCCAACTGGCGCAGATCACCGCCAAAGCGGGCCTCTTTGAGCCGCTTGCCGTTGTCTCGTGCCAGCAGAGTGACAGATCCTGCGCTCAGGTTGGCGGTGACGAGGCGATGGGTCTCGCCCTCGTCATAGGCGATCATGGCCGCGCCCATCTGCTGGGCCGCGGCAGTATGGGTACCCAGCAGCAGTGCTGTGGTGAGCAGGCAGGAAAACAGCAACTTCAGCATGGGATCAGGAGCGCCATTTCAAGATGGTCCAGCGCCAGGCGTGGCGCAGCACCAGAGGAGTTAACGCCAAAGCGCTTAGCCAGTGGGCCCAGCTGGCGAGGCTGCCCATGCTGTCGCCCGGGGTGCCGTGCAGCACCAGCAGCAGGCCGCTGGTCAGACAGACCAGCAGCAGGGCTTCGATAATCCGCCCCGTGGTGCGCAAGAAGGGTTTGTGGCTCTTGTTCAGCAGGCTGCGATGGGAGAGCCAGAAGGCGCCAAACAGCAGGGGGAACAGGGTGAGCGAGAGCATCACATGCACAAACAGATTCCAGCGCGCCAGCGCCCAGAGCGGGGTCAGCTGCTCCCACAGCAACAGGCCGGAGAAGAACATCAGATAGAGGGAGCCCTCAGCGGCCTGATGGTGATAGGCCAGCCACTGCCAGCAGTGTCGGGGTGAGAGAGAAAGGCTTGTCATAGGTGCTCCAGCGCCCGGGCAGTCCAGCCCGGGGGAGCAAGTTTACAATGCAGTAAAGGTAATGAAAAGAGTTATCAATTCCGCTCTTGATGAATAAATCCTGAATGAAAACAGGGTTGGGTCATTTGTGATCTGCCAGCCGTTCCGTGATGGCGTAGATGAGCGCCGCGGTGGAGAAGGCGAGAAACACTATCACAGACCACTTCATCTCGACTTCATTGCCGGTGCCATCGTCCAGAAAGGCCTTGAGCACCTCGATCCCAGCTATGGTCACCAGGGAGTTGATGACGATGAGTTTGAGGGAGGCGAAGTTGATCTTGCTGAGCCAGTTGTTGCCGAGCGCCTCGCGCTGCTCCTGAGTCTGAATAAACTGCACATAGCCGCAGATGGCCACCAGGATCAGCATCTGCGCCACCAGTACGAAGTCCACCAGAGTCAGCACCCCTGTGATGAGGTCAAGATAATGGATGTCGATGATGTCGCGGCACAGCGTATAGAGCTGCATGGCAAACTTCACCATCAAGAGCGCCACGCACACCAGAATGCACACATAAAACGGGAACATCATCAACCGGCTGCCATTGAGCATAAAGTTGAACCGACGCATGAGAACTCCTGAGTAGGGTGAGATTGGGCTGATTATCGCCTGAGTCAGGCGACGAATGCATGTTTTACTGATAAAGCCTGCATGGCCGCTTGCTCGGTAGAAGGTGTCGCATTGATGGGGCCTGCTCTGACAGTCGATGTGCCACTGTCACAGATGGCAAGCGCTCGGTACTGATGCAATGCAGTCAGAATGCAGAACGGGCGCCCGGTTGTGGGCCGGGCACCTCGGTTATTACTCGATATTGATGGGGCCCTTGGTGCCCGCATCACTGTCGATCCAGACATCTTCCCCCTTCAGACGGCGATCGCCCTGAATGGTAAATGTAATGGTGCCCTGCTTGAACAGCAGTGCACCGTCAGCCCGCTTTGCCTTGACCTGTTTGCCATTGACCCAAACCTGCTCTTTGCCATCGATACGGATGGTGGCAACTGTGGCTCCTTCGTTGCTTTTGGCCACCCATTGCCCAGCATAGGGTGTGGTGTCTGCGGCGGCCTCCGTGCTCGCGGGAGTGGCTGCCTCGCCAAAACCAGCCTTGGCATTTTCGGCCTTGCTCTTGGTGATATCGCACCCTTGCAACTCGGAGGCCTGGGTGCAGCCGGAGTTTTCGAGTTGCTGGCGGTATTTGGCACTGATGGCGTGGGCAGGGGACTGGATCAGCAGGGCCAGCGCTGCCGCCGTAATCATGGTTTTGTGCATCATATTGCTCGCTTCTGTTGTCAGGTTATTCACCTCATCCACTTTAGTACTGCGTGCGACCAAGGGCTACCTGCTTGTGTCTGTCTCCTGATCGGGAGGCGAGAGCCAGCTTTGCAATAGGGTGCGAGCCGTGATGGAGAAGAAAAGAGGGTGAGTAAGTGGAGGATGTGGCAGACATGAAAAAGCCCAGTCCTGAGACTGGGCTTTGAAATTTGGCTCCCTCGACAGGACTTGAACCTGTGACATACGGATTAACAGTCCGCCGTTCTACCGACTGAACTACGAGGGAATTGGCTCCTCCTACTGGACTTGAACCAGTGACATACGGATTAACAGTCCGCCGTTCTACCGACTGAACTAAGGAGGAATTGCCTGTCTCGTTGAGACGGTGCGGATATTAATAGCCTGTCGGCCGGGTGTCAACCCGCGATCCGGCGCAAAAAATGGAATTTCGCCCTGTTTGTCCAAAACTTGGTCATTGTGGACTATTTTCAGCACAATCAGCAGCTTGAGACGGCGTTTTGCCTGTCACTTTTTCGTTTTGGCACATTAGCGGCTGGCCGGGAGCAGGCCGCCCTCGATGGCGAGTCACACGGCAGGCTTGCTGAACGGCGGGTGACAGTGGCGCCGCACGCCGGAGAACTGGAGCCCTGACTCAGGGAGAGGCGTGACGGATAAGGTGAGCGATGTGGATGCGTCAGGATTTAGTTAGCAGGCGAAGTGAAAGTTCGGCGTAATGGTGAGAAAAGGCGGCGATATGTGGACAATAAACGGCAATTTTGCGTGGTAACGGCCATTCATTGATCCCGCCCATCGAAATATTTCATCGGCTGGGGTATGGTTGCTCAGGATACCATCGCCGTGTCGACAGCTCTGCCGGCCCTTGATGATGATCGGGCGCCGGTTCAATCCGGCCTTTGTCTCCCTCTTCTGGTATTACGATATACATGCACAACCAAGCTCCTTTGCAAAGCGTGAAGCTGGCCATTGCTTTACGCCAATCCTGTATTGATGAACCCTACAGCCTTCCCCGCTTTGGCCGCGATCTGATCGCCGGCATCACGGTCGGCATCATCGCCATTCCGCTGGCCATGGCGCTGGCCATTGCCAGTGGCGTGCCGCCACAACACGGTCTCTACACCGCCATCATAGCCGGCATCGTCATCGCCGTGACCGGTGGCTCCCGCTTCTCCATCTCGGGGCCGACCGCCGCCTTCGTGGTGATCCTCTACCCTGTGGCCCAGCAATTCGGGGTCGGTGGCCTGCTGATGGCGACCCTGATCTCGGGCTTCTTTCTGGTCGCCATGGGGATGGCCCGACTTGGGCGCCTGATTGAATACATTCCGCCGTCAGTGACCCTGGGTTTTACCGGCGGGATCGCCATCGTGATAGCCACCTTGCAGATCAAGGACTTCTTCGGCCTGCACGTGCCCGATATGCCGGAAAATTACATAGGCAAAGTAGAGGCGCTGGTACATGCCCTGCCAAGCTGGCAATGGGGTGACACGTTGGTCGGGATTGCTACCCTGGCCGTGTTATTGCTCTGGCCACGGCTGCGCTTGCCGGTGCCCGGTCACTTACCCGCCGTGCTGGTGGGTGTGGGGCTGGGGTTTGGTCTGCACTACTTTGGTGTCGATGTGGCCACCATTGGCAGCAAGTTCAGTTATACCCTGGCAGATGGGACACAAGGCATGGGGATCCCGCCCATAGCGCCGACTCTGGTAATGCCCTGGGCACTGCCGGGGCCGGATGGTTCACCGGTCGAATGGAACCTGGCGGCCATCGAGCGCTTGCTGCCGGCTGCGTTTTCCATGGCCATGCTGGGGGCCATTGAGTCGCTGCTCTGCGCCGTGGTGCTCGATGGCATGACGGGTCGCAAACACAGCTCCAATGCCGAGCTGGTGGGGCAGGGGTTGGGCAACATATTGGCGCCTTTCTTCGGTGGTATTACGGCAACGGCGGCCATTGCCCGTTCCGCCGCCAACGTACGGGCAGGTGCCACCTCGCCGGTTTCCAGCATAGTGCATGCGCTTGTGGTACTGGCCGCCATTCTGGTGCTGGCCCCCTGGCTCTCCTGGTTGCCGCTCTCGGCCATGGCCGCGCTGTTGCTGATCGTGGCCTGGAACATGAGTGAGGCACACAAGGTGGTGGAGCTGGTGCGTCGCGCCCCCAAATCCGATGTGTTGGTGCTGGTGGTGTGTTTGTCGCTGACCGTCATCTTCGACATGGTGATTGCCATCACCTTCGGGGTGATCCTCGCCTCCCTGCTGTTCATGCGTGAAATCGCCAAGATGACCAGGCTGCACGATCTGGCGGATCACAAGCGCTATGCCCACGAAGTGCCGGCGAATGCCTTGCTTTACAAGATCAACGGCCCGCTGTTTTTTGCGGCAGCCGAGCGTGTCTTTGGCGAGCTGGTGGCTCAGGTTCAGGGGCACAAGCTGCTGGTATTGCAGATGGAGGCTGTCTCCATCCTGGATGCCGGGGGACTCTCTGCTTTCCTGCAGTTTGAAAAGCAGATGGCCAAGGCTGGAGTGGAGCTGCGGGTGGCCGAGTTGCAGTTTCAGCCGTTGAAGACCCTGGCGCGGGCCAAGGTGCGTCCCGTACCCGGTCAGCTGGAGTTTTATGGCTCGCTGGAAGAGGCATTGAAAGGCGAACACAGCCACGAACAGCCGGCAACCTGATCAAAGGAGGGCTGGGGTGACAAGATTTTGCGCAGTTGGCTCGGTTCTTGAGCAAACAGACTGAAAACCGCAAAATTGCGTTGACCCCAGGACACCGCATCCCTTACATTACGCCCCGTCGCCGCGGCATGGCCCGCAAGCGATGGTGCAACTCAGGCACCTGAAAATGTGAGAGAAAATTTGGTGAGGTGTCCGAGTGGCTGAAGGAGCACGCCTGGAAAGTGTGTATACGGCAACGTATCGAGGGTTCGAATCCCTCCCTCACCGCCAAATGATAAGCCCAAGCAGTTGAATTGCTTGGGCTTTTTCTTTATATACGATATTTTGATATGCCATCCATTATGCCATCTGATGCTGGCTTGTACTGAACCATATCGTACGACGCTGGACAGTCTGCTCGATACTCACGGTCTGTAACATATGGTACAAGAACGAGCACCATACATACACTTCACCGTAGATAAGAAGATGCCCATAGCCGTGTGGCTTGATGGGCGTTATCTCTTTCTAACCAGCATTCCTTGCCGTAGCCGCAGGGGGAGTTTCGTTACAGTCAACGTTAATAGTGGGGTTCTATGGATCTACCCATCAATGTCTTACGAATTAGGCTGAAAAGCTCAGCTTGATAAATTGCATCGTGATGGCCAGCGTTTTTCGGCTTAACGACTTTCTCAATTTCGCTTGGCCGTGTTGCTTTCCAAGCACAGTTAGAAGCACCGAAATACATCGATTTGATATCCAATGCTGCGATACCAAAGGCTATGCCCCAATTACGTGTGATATGGGGCGCCCCAGCGCCTCATGCAAACAATCTCTGATACCCACTCCCTTACCGTAGCGCTCCAGCATCCTGCGCCAACCCAGATAATTCCTCAGGTAATGAGTCGCCACACCATGGAACCGCTCCATCCACCCTTTCAGCCGACGGTGTAGTGGTCAACTAAATCCGGACACTGGGTTAGGCCGATTTTCGGCTGCTGCTGGTGATATCCCATCATCGTGGTGATGTGGACGCCGCCAATTGTAGTAATCCATCAGGTAGTAACTGACATCTCGTTTCGCCTCCGACAGGCTCATGTATCCCATGGCCGGAACCCACACCGTTTTAAGGCTTCTGAACAACCGCTCCATCGGGGCGTTATCCCAACAGTTACCACGCCGATTCATGCTCTGGGTCATACGATAGCGCCACAGCCGTTGCCGAAATGCCCGGCTACCGTATTGGCTGCCTTGGTCGGAGTGAAACAGCACGCCTGATGGACAACCTCGTTGCTGATACGCCATCTCGAGCGCTTTCACTGCTAGCTCGGCATCTGGTTTATCAGGCTCGCCAACCCCACAACCCGCTGGGTATGAAGGTCGAGCACCACAGCCAGGTAATGCCAACGACCACCGGTCCACATGTAGGTGATATCGCCACACCACACCTGATTGGGTTGTTTGACATCACATTCACGCGACAACAGATAGTGAATATCGGGCCGTTCAGACCGGGCAGCCTGATAGCGATGGATGCCCGGTTGTTTGGATACCAGTCCAGCTTCTTTCATCAGACTACGTACTTTGAATCGGCCAATTTGATGTCCCAGTTCTCGCATCATCGACATCAAGGCGCGGCAGCCCGCTGAATCCCGGCTCTCTTTGAACAAACGGCGTAACGCGCTGCGTTGCTGCATCCGCTCACTGTTAATCGCCCGCTTGCGGGCCAGATAGTCGTAAAAACAGGAAGTGGGGACATCGAAAGCGCAGCAGACCAGGGTGATGGGGGCTTGCTCCCTTAATCGGTCTATCAGCGCGTACGTGTAAGCTCGTCCGCCATCAAGAGATCAGTAGTCTTTTTTAGAATGTCCTTCTCGCGTTCAAGTCGGTTTATGCGGGCTTCCAGCTCCTGGATTTTCTGCTGCTCTGGGGTCGGCGCCTTGCTCATAGGGGGTGTGCCAGTGCGTTCGGATTGAAGCTGTTGCTTCCATCGGCGAAGTACAGTTTCACCGGCATCCAATGAACGGCTAGCTTCAGGGACAGAATATCCCTGGTCGAGCACCAAGAATGCGGCTTCCAGTTTGAACTCGGCAGCCAATGAACGACGTAATCTTGTCATTGAACACCTCTGATTATGGTGGCGACTGTACCACCTAAAATGGTGTCCGGGATGATTAGACCACTACAGTCGGGCTTTTTCATATCTATGGCCCAATTAGGTGTTACATGAGGCACCTCATACAAACAAGGCAATTGGAACACCGCTGTTTTTATGCTGGAACAAGCAGAACCTCAATACCTATTTGACGCAATCCTTTCAGACAATCTTGCGGAATGGCATCGTCAGTAATAATGGTATGAATCTTGTGAGTATCGATGATCTTGTGCAGGCTGAGACGGTGAAACTTGGTTGAATCTGTCACTACAATGATACGTTCAGCCACGCTACACATGCAGCGGTTTAGGCGTGCTTCATCCTCGTGATGGGTGCTGATACCACGTTCCAGATCAATTCCATCTACCCCGAGAAATAACATATCAAAGTGGTAGTTCTGCAGAGACTGATCCGCTTGCGCGCCATAGAAGGAGAGAGACTTACGGCGCAAATGTCCCCCAGTCATCAGCAACTCGACCCCTTCTGCATCCAGTAACTGGTTCGCCACGTTGATGCCGTTAGTCATCACCACGATATCTTTGTGATTGCGCAGATGACGCGCGATTTCCATCGTCGTGGTTCCAGAATCCAGTATTAGGCGGGAATCTGGAGGGACCAGAGTGGCAGCTAGAGCACCAATTCTCTGTTTTACAGGAGTATTGAGTTGACTCTTGTCGGCGATGGTACGTTCAGGGATCTGTTGACCCGGTTCACAGAGCAGGGCTCCGCCGTAAGCTCGCAGGGCGACACCCTGTTTTTCAAGGAAGGTGAGGTCGTTGCGAATGGTGACGGTAGAGACCTGAAACTGGGTAGATAATTCATTGACCTGTACGCTGCCATGGCTGCGCAACTGCTGGATGATACGCTCGCGGCGTTCACTGGTGCCGACGGCACTTTTCTCGGTAGTTTGCATTATTCCGCTTTATCCGCTCTGGTTGTCCGGTTTGTTCACGGACTTTCACTTCATTGCATTTACCGTATTAACGCTTAGCGGGCGATGCAAATCAAGTCTTCTCTATACGTTTTTACGACACAGAAAGCTCGCCAGCCCCTAGCCTTTCCTTTCTTTTCATTTTTGTGATCTTCCTCAAAGAATGTTGTTCCTTTCGTTTTGTTTTTTTATTTTTCTAAAGTTATGCTAATGAAAACAAACCGAAAGAATTAAATGCATTTTAAAAGTGTGATGGAGGGTAAATGAAAGGTATTGAGGCACTGGTTCAAAGAAACAAGGGGGGAGAGGCTGTTGGTATCACCGCTGTCTGCTCAGCGCACCCACTTGTGCTAGAAGCTGCACTAAGGCTAGCCAAGGCCGAAGGACATATATTGCTGGTGGAGGCGACCTCCAATCAAGTCGATCAGTTTGGTGGCTATACCGGTATGACTCCAGCCGATTTTCGTGATCGTTTCTATCAGCTTGCCAATCGCTGTGGTGTTGCGCGTGAACAGCTGATCCTTGGCGGGGATCATCTTGGTCCTAACCGCTGGCAGGGGCTTCCCGCCGCCGAAGCGATGGCGAATGCCGACACACTTATCGCCGCTTATGTTGAGGCTGGTTTCAAGAAGATCCACCTGGATTGCAGTATGGCTTGCTCCGATGACCCTGAGCCGCTCAGTGACGAGGTGGTAGCCGAACGTGCTGCTCGCCTCGCCTTAGTGGCTGAGCGCACCTGTCGTGAGCGGTTCGGTAGCAGTGATTTGCTCTATGTTATTGGTACTGAAGTGCCTGTACCGGGTGGTGCTCATGAAGATCTCGCTGAGCTGGCTGTGACCACACCACAGGCAGCCTATTATACACTAGAGGCGCATCGCACAGCCTTTGCCCGTGTCGGTCTGGAAGCTATTTGGCCGCGCGTCATCGCGCTGGTGGTACAGCCTGGCGTCGAGTTTGACCATGCTCGGGTGGTGGATTACCGAAGCAATAAAGCCACAGCCCTGAGCCGGATGATCGAGGGCCACCCTCATATGGTATTTGAGGCCCATTCAACTGACTACCAGACGCCGCAGGCCTATCGCGAGTTGGTGCGTGATCATTTCGCCATCCTGAAGGTCGGCCCAGCGCTCACATTTGCCCTGCGTGAAGCTCTTTTCTCCTTGGCGGCCATTGAAGCTGAGTTGGTGCTTGCCAGCGCTTGCTCTGGGCTGCGTCAGGTCCTCGAACAGACCATGCTGGAACACCCCGGATATTGGCAGAACCACTATCAGGGTAGCGACAATGATCGACGGCTAGCTCGAGGTTACAGCTATTCGGATCGCGTCCGTTACTACTGGCCTGAGCAGCGAGTAGATGAGGCTTATAGCAATTTGCTGGCCAATCTGGAACAGCAGCAGATCCCTCTGCCACTGCTTAGCCAGTTCCTGCCCATTCAGTATCAAAAGGTACGTGAGGGTCGCCTTGCTGCGGATCCCCACAGTCTTATTCTCGATCAGGTTCAAGAGGTGCTGCAGCACTACTCTCGGGCTTGCTATCCCCTGCCTGAAATGGCGATGTGAGGTATTGTTCCATGATTCTTGGTTATCAAAAAGAGATGTTGAGAGTAGCCCAAGGGCTCGCTACTGCGAGTGAAATCCGACAGCAGCCGGCGACTTGGCTCGAGACTCTGAGCATGGTCGAGGAGTGCCGGCCGACCATCGAGCAGTTTCTTATACCTCTGTTATCACGTGGAAATTTACGTGTGGTCCTGACCGGCGCCGGAACCTCGGCCTTTGCTGGCCGTGCGTTGGCGCCCTATTTGTCGGCACGGCTCGGTGGCCGCATCGAGGCAGTGGCCAGCACCGACATTGTCACCGACCCCCAAGCGTACTTAGCGCAGGATTGTCCAACTCTGCTCGTCTCGTTCGCTCGCTCTGGCAACAGCCCGGAAAGTGTGGCTGCCGTCGATCTGGCCAGTACTCTGGTAAGGGACTGCTACCACTTGGTACTCACCTGCAATGGTGAAGGGGAGCTGTATCACCGCTGCCAGAAGGATGGCCGCTCACTCGCACTGCTGATGCCGCCGCAGACCAACGATCGCAGCTTCGCGATGACCAGTAGTCTCACTAGTATGATGTTGAGCTGTCTGGCCGTATTTCTACCGCGTCAGTTCAATCCGGTCAGCTGCATCCCACTTGCTCGGGTAGCTGAGGCGATCCTGGAGCAGGTAGTGACGGTTGTGCCTGCTTGGAACGAGCCACAACCGAAGCGGATTATCTATTTGGGCAGCGGTAGCCTGCAGGGGGTTGCTCAGGAGGCTGCGCTCAAGCTGCTTGAGCTCACCAGTGGCCAGCTGGTTGCCATGTTCGATTCTCCCACCGGGTTCCGCCACGGGCCCAAGTCGGTGGTTAACGGCGAAACCCTGATAGTGCAGATGATCTCCAACGATTCCTATACCCGCCAGTATGATCTGGATTTGCTGCAGGAATTGCGCCGTGATGGTGTGGCTGCCCGTGTGGTGGCTCTGGCTGATATACCGGATCCTCGCATTGAGGCTGGTGAGCACATCTACCTGCCGGAGACTCTGAATGGGAATGATGCCGAGTTGGTGTTCTGTTACCTAATCTACGCCCAGTTCTACGCCTTTTATTCCTCGATGACGCTTGGCATCAGCCCGGACAATCCTTGTCCTAGTGGCTGCGTCAACCGAGTCGTGCAGGGGGTTACCATATACCCGCATCCTGATCAATTGCGTCAGTAACTAGGTGAAAAGCCATGTGCAACAATATGTTGAAGCAGATCTATCGGGGTTTAATGAGCGGTCAACTTGGGGTGGGGAGCTTCTGCCTCACCATTGTTGGAAAGATGCTGTGCGCGATAGAAGAGGGCTATGAGGATGTGGTCTATCTGGCAGAGGAGGGCATCTGATGGTCGAGCGGATCAGGGCACGCCGCCTGCTCACTGAGACCGGCTGGTGCGAGGCACACTGGTTAGATCATGACAATGGGCGGATCACCGGCATCGGCCCGCTCGCGTGGAATGAGGCCACCTTCGATGTGGATCTGCTGGTGCCGGCCCTTATTGACGGACACGTGCACGGTGGCCACGGGGTGGATGTAATGGACGAGACTCCACAGGCTTTAGGAATTCTCTCCCTGGGTAAGGCGAGCGAAGGCGTAGGTGCTTTTCTCGCCACCACTGTGACAGCCCCGCTGGCTGAGCTGGAAAAGGCGCTGGCTCGTGTGGACTTGGCCACCGAGACAGGGATGCCGGGCGCCGAGTTGCTTGGCAGCTATCTGGAAGGTCCCTACTTTACTCCGTCTAACAAGGGCGCACACGAGCCGGCTTTATTCCGCGAGCTTACCCTGCCCGAGCTCGATCACCTGATGGCCTGTAGCGGCGGCACCCTCAAGGTGGTGGCGCTGGCACCGGAAAAATCGGGTGCCATGGCCGCCATCACACACCTGCACCAGCATGGTGTACGAGTGATGCTCGGACACAGCGCGGCCGACCACGACACCACCCAGGCTGCTTTCGAAGCGGGTGCCGATGGTGTCGTGCACTGCTTCAACGGCATGACCGGCCTGCACCATCGCGAGCCTGGTATGGTTGGAGCCGCCCTAGCCCATCCGCACGCCTGGTTGGAGCTGATTGCCGACGGGCACCATGTTCACCCTACCGTGCTGCGTCTTTGCCATTGTTGCGCTGGCGATCGGCTGTTGCTCATCACCGATGCCATGCGTGCTGCTGGCATGTCAGACGGCTTCTACCAGCTCGGTGAATACAGGGTCGAAATGAAGGACGGCGTGGTGCGTACCGAACAAGGCGGCCTAGCCGGCAGTACGCTCACCTTGCTCGGCGCAGTGCGTAACATGGTGCTATTGGCTGGGGTGCCGCTCGCTGATGCTATTCATCAGGCCTCCCTCGCGCCGGCCCGCTGGCTCGGGATCGACGATCGACTCGGTTCGTTGGTCGTCGGTAAACAGGCCAATTTGTTGGCTCTAGATGAGAGGCTACAACAACAATGCATCTGGGTAGCGGGGCGTCATGTCGATTCCTCCTTGTTCCCCCCATTTCGTTTTAGTCCATGAGCGGGGGGATATATGGATGGGAGGGAATTGGATTATTGGTACCTGTTTGATTTTATGTATTTGAATAATAACTTTACTGTCCGTCAGGGATATATGTTGCCAGAAAAAGCTCCAAATGATCCCGTTAAAGGTGATGTTAGCAAAAGTACTTTCGATGTCTTTTTTGAATGTTTTTAAAACTTCGTGAAAGCGATCGCATTTTCGTTTTCTTTCATTTCGTTCTTGCGATTACAGGGAGTACACTAGTCGCAGTTAAACAAAGTTATTGTGATTAGTTGATCTTTATAGATTAAGTAGAGGCAGCAATATGCTGAGCGTGACACTGATGCAGCCTCTTGGTGAGTTAACTAAGATAGTTTAGTGCGTTACCAGCTTATGTGCAGGTATGCCTACAATATAGGGATGATATCCATGACAGCTCCGAATATCGTATGGACAAGGATTGATGAACGCTTATTACATGGCCAAATTCGTATTACTTGGGGAAAGCATACTGAGGCTAACTTGATCCTGGTAGCGAATGATGAAGCCGCAGCGGGTCCTAATTCGGCCTTTATGCAAGCAGGAATGAAAGCATCTGCCGGTGGTGAATATGCGGTTCGATTTTTCTCGATCGAGAAAACGATAGATGTGATCCATGCTGCCTCACCTAAACAAAAAATTTTCATCCTTTGTAATAATCCAACCGATGTGGCTCGTTTGGTTAATGGTGGCGTACCGATCTCCCATTGCAATGTCGGTAATATGCATTATCGCGAAGGTAAACAACAGATCGCAAAAACAGTTTCCATTGATGATGAAGACATTTCAGCGTTCAAATCCATGGTCAGCAAAGGTGTTACTTGCACTGTTCAAAACACACCTGATCAGACGCCGGTAAATATATTGGAACTAGTAAAGTCAGATATTTAATATTCATCTAGTGTCGTTCATTAATACAAGGAATAGAGCATGTTTTTCGAAGCTATGCTTGTCGCAATATGGGCTTTTTTTTGTGGTATAGATAAATATGATGTGGCTTTAAATATACACAGGCCATTGATTACGGGGCCCGTCGTCGGCTTGATTATGGGGGATATGCAGATCGGCTTGATCGCGGGTGCAACGCTGGAACTGGCTTGGTTGGGGCTTGTTCCTAATGCTGGTGCTCAGCCACCTGATGTCACCATGGGTACGATTGCTGCGGTCGCATTTGCCGTCATGACCGGGCAGTCTGCTGAAGTTGCCATGGGCGTAGGGATGCCGATAGCTGTATTGATGCAGATGTTAGTGATTGGTTTCTTTGCTTTGACTTCCTTCACTATGGGTAAGGCTGATCGCTATGCTGAGCAGGCTGATGCAGCCGGTATTGATCGACTATTGATTGCAACTATTTCAGTACGCTCAATGCTCTATGCGGTCGTGGCATTTATTACGGTCTATTTTGGTGAACATGGTGCGACCTGGATTGATGAGAATGCACCCACTGTATTGCTGGAAGGCCTCGGAATTGGTGCCAAAATGGTACCTGCTATCGGTTTCGCCATGTTGCTTAAAATCATGTGGTCCAAGGAAGTTGCCGGGGTGTTCTTTATCGGTTTTGTGATGACTACCTACCTGAAGTTACCGATCATGGCGGTCGCAATTTTGGGCGCATCGGCCGCAGCGCTTTATTACTTCTTCAGTGGTAACAGCAATTCAAACAAGCAAGCAGAGGATTTCGAAGATGGCATCTGATATCACTGTATCCCAAGTGAACAAGTCAATGGTGGATAACGTGGACGCCTATGAAGATACCACGGTACGTCAAGTTATCACCAAGAAGGATCTATGGATCTGTTCATTGCGTGGCTTGTTTATGGAAGGTAATTTCAACTTTGAAAGAATGCAGGGGGGGGGGTTCGCTTATTCTATTATCCCTGCGTTGAAAAAGATCCATGGCAACAGTAAACCCGATTTGGCCAAGGCGTTGAAAAACCATCTGCAGTTTTTCAATGCCAGCCCCAAGCTATTTACCTTCCTGCTCGGTACCGCCATTGCCATGGAGGAGAACAAGGAAAAACCCTCGACTGTTAATGTCATGAAGGTCGCAGGCATGGGGCCTACCGGCGGTATTGGTGATGCCATCGATCATATGACGTTGATGCCGCTGACTCTGGCTCTAGGCGCATCCATTGCCATTGAAGGGTCTATCGCGGGTCCATTTGTATTCTTCCTATTGTACCAGGTAGTACACTTTTTTGTTTACTTCGGATTGATGTTCATGGGGTACCGTGCTGGTACGGCGGCCATGATCAATATGAGCGATGCTACCGAGAAATTGGCTAAGGCGGCCAATATCATGGGTATTTTCGTGATTGGTGCGCTCTCTGCAACCTTTATAAAGTTGCAGACCACTGCATCATTAGAATTAGGGGGGAAGGCCGTCGAGCTGCAATCGTCTCTCTTTGACAAGATTATGCCTAATTTATTGCCACTGGCCCTGGTGTTCTTCATGTTCAAAATGGTGAAAGGAACCGGGTTCTGGGCTAAGCCGCCGGTGTTGATCTTTTCCACATTGGCTGCCGGGGTGGTGGGTCACTACCTGGGAATTATTTAAATACGATAATCAGCCGGCAATGGGGGGCCATGCTCCCATCTATTCTAGAGGTGCCAATAATATGATCGGTATTGTGGTCTCAGGACATATCAAATTTGCATCTGGGATGCAGTCTGCAATTAAAGCTATTGTGGGTGAGCCGGAACAGATGTGTTTCGTCGATTTTATCGAGTCTATGTCGACGGATGAATTGGAATCGGCTTTGCGAAAAGCGGCCCAGGAAGTTAACTCCGATGAGGGGGTACTATTTCTCACGGATATTCCGGGCGGTTCGCCGGCCAATCGTGCCACTGCCATTTTGATGGATACCGCACAGGTCGAAGTATTGGCAGGGGTCAACTTGCCGATGATTGCGAATGCAGCGTTTGAGCGAGATGGCGCGTCGTTAAACGAGCTTGTCGAGATTTTGCAAGAGATAGGTAAAAGCACGATGCAGGATATGCGCAAGGCGTTGGAAACCGCCATGGCTCAGGAGGAGTCGGATGTGTTGGAAGGCCTTTAATGTCCGAGTGAACAGCCGTCCCGAGGTTCTATGGGTTGGAGATTCTCTTGGGCGCGAGGGCACTATGCCCGTTTGATGTGGGTATCCGACGATGTGCATATATCGGGATCTCTGACCCTGTTGCACTGGACCTGCAACGCTTTGACCAGGCTGTCATTGTCATCGGCCATGGTGGCTGCATTTATAACCTGAGGTTTTAAAATGGAAATTCGTCAACCAATACACAGTGAGCATGCCAAGCAACTGGATACGGCCGACCTGCGTCGTCACTTTCTGATCGAAGACATGTTCCAGCAAAATGAGATCAATCTGACCTATAGCCACATCGATCGCATCATAGTGGGGGCAGCGGTGCCGGTTGATCATCCGCTCTTGCTTGAGGGGGGCAAGGAGATAGGAGTGGAGTTCTTTCTGCAGCGTCGTGAGCTGGGGGTGATCAATATCGGGGAACCGGGCCTGGTCACGGTCGATGGGCAGACCTTCGAGATCGGTGGCCGTGAGGCACTTTATGTCGGCATGGGGGCTCGTGAAGTGGCATTTGCCAGCGTCAAGCCTGACCAACCTGCCCGTTTCTATCTTAACTGTGCCCCGGCTCATCATGGCTATCCGACTCGCAAGATTTCTCGCGAAGAGGCTGCCCCAGAATCTTTGGGTAGTCAGGAGAATTGCAACGTTCGGACTATCTATAAATATTTGCATCCCTCTGTGTTGCCGACCTGTCAGTTGCTGATGGGCATGACTGAACTGGCACCGGGTAATCTGTGGAATACCATGCCGTGTCATACCCATGAGCGCCGCATGGAGGTTTACCTCTACTTTGATATGAAAGAGAGCAACCTGGTTTTCCACTATATGGGGGAACCTCAGGAGACGCGTCATTTGGTGGTACGTAACGAACAGGCGGTGATCAGCCCGAGTTGGTCTATCCACTCCGGTGTTGGCACTGCGGCTTACACCTTCATCTGGGGCATGGTCGGTGAGAACCAGACTTTCCACGACATGGATCATGTCGCCATGACAGATCTGAAGTAATCCCCACTTAACTCATCTTTGCGCTTGTCTGATACAAGCCGCACCGCTTTTTGCAGGAAGAAATATGAACATGTTTGATCTCACGGGTAAAGTCGCCATGGTGACTGGTTGTAACACCGGTCTTGGGCAGGGAATGGCGCTGGGACTGGCCCAAGCCGGTGCCAATATTGTGGGCGTGGGTTACGAGCCGGCCCCCGAGACTCAAGCTGCCGTCACGGCACTGGGACGCAAGTTTCACTACATTACCGCCAACCTGATGCGACAAGATCGGCTGGAAGAGATCGTCGGTGAAGCCGTCGAAGTGATGGGGAAGGTCGATATCCTGGTCAATAATGCTGGCATTATCCGTCGTCAGGATATTCTGGCGTTTGCCGAGAAGGATTGGGATGACGTTATCGACATCAACCAGAAGACGGTGTTCTTCCTGTCGCAGGCGGTGGCCAAGCAGTTCGTCAAGCAGGGGGAGGGTGGCAAGATCATCAATATCGCTTCCATGCTCTCTTTCCAAGGTGGGGTGCGGGTTCCTTCCTATACAGCCAGCAAATCGGCGGTGATGGGGCTGACAAGGGCACTGGCGACTGAGCTGGCTCATCATCATATCAACGTCAACGCCATTGCCCCTGGTTATATGGCCACCGATAACACCACCGCTTTGCGTGCTGATGAGACGAGAAATCAGGCCATCCTGGAACGGATCCCTGCCAATCGCTGGGGACTTCCATCCGATCTGGCCGGCCCTGCCGTCTTCCTTGCTTCTTCTGCCAGCGACTATGTCAGTGGTTACACCCTAGCTGTTGATGGCGGCTGGCTGGCTCGTTGATGAGGAGGCCTATTATGGCATCAGAAGCTAAAAATGAGGTTCTGGCGGCGATGAAGCGGGTATACCGCTATCAGGCTGCCCATCAGACTCGCAGTGTGGTTCGTCGCAGCGGCAAGATCCGCTTTATTAAAGACACGGATTGGGAGCGAGGTGTCTTCTGGTCTTGCGTGGCGAGCGCCTGGCAAGCAACGGATGACAATGAGTACCTCGACGGGGTGATGAACTATACCCTGCACACAGGGTTTCGAGCAGGCCCAAATCCACGCTTTGCCGACGATCATGTATGCTGTCAGGCCTACCTGGATGTTTACCCGCTGATCAATCAGCCTGAGGCGCTGGAGTCGACCGTCAAGGCGCTCGAGCTGATGTTGGAATCCCCTGCACCTGGCCGCCAGGATTGGTGGTGGTGTGATTCGCTCTTCATGGCTCCGCCTGTTTTTGCCGCGCTCTCACAACTGACCGGAGATCGCAAGTATCTGGATTACATGGAGCCTGCATTCTGGGATGCGGTGGATCATTTGTTTGATCCGCAAATCGGTCTGTTCTTTCGCGATCACCGCTACATCCCTGATGGGAAAGGGGGGGAGCTGCGTGAAGAGAATGGAGAGTTGGTCTTCTGGAGTCGCGGGGTTGGCTGGGTATTGGCTTGTATTCCACGTCTGCTGGCTCGCCTGCCGGAGGATCACCCATCGCGGGAGCGCTACCTGTCGCTGTTTTGCAATCTGGCCAGCGCGATTAGCCGGTATCAACAGCCGGATGGTTTTTGGCGCACCAGCTTGCTCGATCCTGCGCATTTCCCGGCTCCAGAGAGCAGCGCTACCTCACTCTTTTGCTATGGACTTGCCTGGGGGATCAACCAGGGCGTGTTGTCTCGTGACGTGTATCTTCCTCAGGTTCTCTCATCGTGGCAGGCGTTACTCGGTTGCATCCATGAAAATGGTATGATCGGTTGGGTGCAGCTGCCCGCGTTTAATCCGCGCGACGTGCAGCGAGACCATAACATCGATTATGGTGCTGGCACCTTTATGCTGGCCGCAACGGAAGTGATGCGACTGATGTAGTGTATTAAATGTATTGGCGACTCCTTTTATACTGCTCTCAAGCATTCAGACAGGGGGATGTCGCCATGGACAGAGGACCTGTCTTCGCTCCTTTGCCGAGCCCAGCCCTCTGCAATTGGAACGCGCCCAGGAGCTATCGGCGACCACTTACAGTGCATACACCAGGCCCTGGCCGAGCAGCGAGCGGTGCGACCGGCGGATTGTCCCCATTGTTACGCCACCTAGGTCATTCATTGGGGACAGGCCATGGCTAACAGCGTTATCGCTGTCGCTCATGCGGCAAGACATTCAACCAGTTACACCAAATCAATCTGAAAACCGCTTTTCGGTGGCGGCATAGGTTCTTGCGCAATGCCCTGAGTACGTGTGCCTCCCGACTGGCCGGGATTGTTGAGGCGGATGAAGTGTTTACCCCGGAGTCGTTCAAGGGGCATCGGCCAGCAAGACGGCATGGAGGGCGGGGCCACGGGCATGTGCCACTGGTGCTGGCCTGATAGCGCCGGATAGCTATGGGCGAGAGAGTGACAAGGTGCTGTTGGACAAGTCTTATCGGCAGCTCGAACCCTCGCTGCAGCCCTTGCTGGCGCGAGGTGCCATCCTGTGTCGTGATGGTAACCAGAGGGATATCAAGGTGGCGGAAGCGGGCACGGGATAATTAATAAGCGTTTGATTGCCAATGAGCATCATCGTGCAGAGGATGAGATTTTCCACATCCAGATCCTGAACAACTATGTGAGCCGTTGGCGTGGCTGGATGGAGAAGTGCCGCGGAGTAGGAACGGACTATCTGGCGAATTACCTGGCGTGGTTCCGGGCGACGGTACAGGAGCCAAACAAGCTCCTTATCATGGATGCAGGGAGGGGTCAAGCGACTCGTCAACACGTCACGGGAATAACGCCATCTGCGTATACGAGCCGTCATGGTGTGAAAAGCCAGCTTTATAGGCTGAGGTCTTCATTTCCCTTAATATTTATTTTTATTCCTTTATTTTGTTGCGTTAAGTGTGACTTGACGCAACCAAGCCTTTCGTAACCTTTCGTACAATGGTGAGATTACTTCATTTGATGTTTCAGCTCCATGAATATGAATAGAAAGAGTCAGACGCCATTTCATATGATGGCTAAGCCAACCGGTTATCGGTGCAATCTGAAGTGTGAGTACTGTTTTTACCTAGAGAAAGAGCACTCTATTTACCAGACGGACCCCGCCGCCTCGCAGGCCATGTCAGATGTGACCCTGAAGCGCTACATACGGGAATATATCCGTTCTCAGCATGGTGAGCAGGTCGACTTCTCATGGCAGGGGGGAGAACCCACGCTCGCAGGACTGGATTTTTATCACAATGTGGTGGCGTATCAGAAACAATATGCGGATGGAAAACGCATTACTAACAGCTTTCAAACCAATGCGATTGGGATCAACCGTCAATGGGTCGAATTTTTTGCCAAACACGATTTCCTGGTCGGGGTCTCGGTCGATGGGCTGCAAAGTGTGCACGATGCTTATCGTGTCTCGGTGAATGGCAATCCCACGTTTGAGCGGGTACGTCATGGGATCGGGTTGCTGAAGGCATTCGGCGTTGAGTTCAACACCTTGACGGTGATCAATGATAAAAATTGGGACAAGGGACGTGATACCTATCTTGCGCTGAAAGCGCTGGGGGCAGAGCACCTCCAGTTCATCCCGATCGTTGAGATCACATCTGCCTGTCAGGTCGACAACGGTGGCCACTACTCTCCCTCTCCAAATCCAGAGCTGACGGGATTTTCTGTGCCAGCGCATGGTTATGGTTGTTTCATGACAGATGTCTTCGACGAGTGGTGTCGAGCCGATGTTGGTCAAATCTTTGTGCGCATGTTTGACAGTATGTTGTCGGTATGGATGGGATATTCAGCCTCGGTTTGTATTCAAGCTAAAGAGTGTGGTCAGGCAATGGTCATCGAGGCAAATGGTGACCTGTATGCCTGCGACCATTATGTTTATCCCGCCAATCGGCTCGGCAATATCCATCAGCAGTCACTGGCCAGCATGGCGACCAGTAAGCAGCAAAAACGGTTTGGAGCTGTCAAGTCATCACGACTGACGACCGAGTGCAAGCAATGTGACGTTTATCCGCTCTGTTATGGAGGGTGTCCCAAGCATCGCTTATTATCGGTAGAGGGAGAGAAACATCGTCAGAACTATCTTTGTTCTTCATATCGTCAGATCTTCCACCATACCGCGCCCATCATGCAGATGATGGCGGAGGAGATCCAACGTGGAGGAGTCGCGGCCAATATTATGACCCGGCTTAGCAATAGCGACCAATGGTATTGATAAATATGCTCTGAACGAATGATTAACTTGACTAAATTAATACGATAACGAGTATTGTTGTCTATTTGTTCACCTATATAAAAGGTGCTGGATGCGAGTGATTCTAAATGACGGATATCAACATCACTGAACGGCCAAAAGTCCCTTATGAGGATCCTGACTGGGCCATGTATTGCCATCTCTTCCGGGAACATATGGTGCGCCTGCGCCACAGGAAGAGAGCATACACCCGTAATGATAAGCATATTCTTAACGTTTTCTCGGCACATCAAGGCGACTTGAAATATCAGTGTGGTGAGCTGGTAAAATATGTGGCTGAGGCATTTGAGCATTATGCTATTTGGGATTATACACACGCCTATTATCCTGGGCGGCCCAGTCAGCAGAGTGCCCGTACTGATGCCATGGAAGGTGCCAGCCGACTGCTGCCCACGCTGGCTGCTTGGTTACATGCCGAAGGTCAGACTGAAAGCAAACTCACCTTGCAGGATGGGCGGCAGCTGGATCCTTCTGCCATTATTCATGCGGCCTTTCTGGCGGGGACTGACCCTCAGCACCCCGGTTTTTGGGGGACACTGCATGATTGTGATCAACGTATTTGCGAGAGTGCCGATCTGGCATTGACCCTGTGGCTGAGCCGGGCGCATGTCTGGTCACGCTATACCGATGCTGAGCAAGCGCAAATCGTAGCATGGTTTCATCAGGTGGATAATTTGATCACGGTTGACAACAATTGGCATCTATTTCCGCTGACCGTTCAATGCGTACTCAAGTCGTTGACGGGGATAGATCACATCGACCAAAGAAAATACAACAGGATCAAGGAGTTTCATGTCGGGGACGGATGGTTCCGTGATGGAGCTCAAGGCAACTACGACTATTACAACGCGTGGGGTTTTCACTACTCGCTTTATTGGCTGGATCAGATCCTACCTGATTTTGACCCGGTGTTCATTCGTGGCTCCTTGGCGGAATTTGTGGGTAGTTATCGTTATCTCTTTACTGCACAAGGATTGCCTTTTTTCGGCCGTAGCGCCTGTTATCGACTCGCTGCCGCAGCCCCGCTGATTGCTGCGGCCGACCACGGTACTTTACCGCCAGGTGAAGTGAAGCGTGCTTTTAGCACTTCACTTTCCTATTTCATTGCAAATGGAGCGCTGGAAGCTGGGGTGCCAACCCAGGGGTTGTTTGGCCACGATGACCGCCTGACCGACAATTACAGTGGGCAGGCGAGTAGTCTCTGGTCGCTGAGGGCCCTGAATGTGGCGCTCTATTGCGGGGAACGCTGTGGATTATGGGACGCTGAGCCATTACTACTGCCAGTCGAACAGGATGATTTCATGCTGTCAGTGCCCGCTATTGGGCTCCAGATCCAGGGCGTTAGGGAAACGAAAGAGGTTGTTGCTCTTTTTTGTTTCGACTATGCAGACAGGCAGAGTCCATTGACACGAAGATTGGAGTCGCAACCTTGGTGGCGTCGCCTCAAAGAATGGGTTACTGGACGGGCAGAAAGGCCTAAAAACAATCTACTTCGAAAGGGTATTACCTGTTACACCTCCAAAATGTCACATTTCTTTTGATTTCGATTTGCTTTCTTTAGGTTTCGTTTGTGTGATGTGGATCTATCTTTCTTCGTTTGCTTTCGAATACCATGTTGGAAACAAATCGAAAGCAATGGGGTCTTTATGTATCTGGTGTCATCTAGGGAAATGCTGAACAGAGCACAGCAGGGGCGTTATGCCGTCCCCGCATTCAATATTCATAATCTTGAAACTGTTCAGGTCGTCGTCGAGACGGCTGCTGAGTTACGTTCTCCCATTATCTTGGCGGGCACGCCAGGCACGTTTTCATATGCGGGTACCGGCTATCTAGTGAGGATTTGTAAAGAGGCAGCGCAACACCATAATATGCCAATTGCACTGCATTTGGATCATCATGAGTCTTTTGATGACATGAAATTCAAGGTAGAGAGTGGTATCAAGTCTGCCATGATTGATGGTTCACATCATAAGTTTGATGAAAACGTAGCCCTTACTCGCCGGGTGGTAGAACTCTGCCATCGTTGGGATTGTTCAGTCGAAGCCGAGTTGGGGCGCTTGGGCGGTCAGGAAGATGACCTGATTGTTGATGCCAAGGATGCCAACTTCACCGATCCGGACATGGCAGTAGAGTTTATCCGCATGACAGGGATCGACTCTCTGGCAATTGCTATCGGTACTGCCCATGGCATGTATAAGGAAGAGCCAAGATTGGATTTTGATCGTCTCGGAATTATCCGTAGCAAGACCGATATCCCACTTGTACTGCATGGTGCTTCCGGTATTCCAGATCAGGATGTGCGTCGTTGTATTGAATTGGGGATCACCAAGGTTAATGTGGCAACCGAGCTGAAAATTGCCTTCTCTGATGCTATCAAGGCCTATTTCCTCCATCACCCCGATGCGAACGATCCACGTCACTACATCATGCCTGGTAAAGCGGCGATGAAGCAGGTGGTAATGGACAAGATCCGGGTGTGTGGTAGTGAAGGCAAGATCTAAAAATATTCACATTAGGGTGATCCATTTTCGTTGACTCATGCTTTTGGCTTGGTGGGCGCGTCACCCTATTTTGGTGGTGAACATGGTCTGCGTCATACATTCATCATGAGCAAGACAAGGGATTGAAATGGATAAACAGCCGGGTGGTATCGCCGTCCTTGGTGAGTGCATGATTGAATTAAGTGGTCAGGCATTCGGAATTCAGCAGCAATCGTTTGGTGGCGATACCTTGAATACCGCCATCTATCTCTCGCGCTTGCTGCCAGAACTAGCTCCCCGTTATGTCACGGCACTGGGGTACGATCACTATAGCGAGGGTATGCTGACTCGCTGGCAAACGGAGGGGGTAGATTGTTCTTTGGTACTACGCGATCGACAACGGCTTCCAGGTATCTATGCCATCGAGATAGATGAGCAAGGAGAGCGTTGCTTCCACTACTGGCGTAGTAGTTCCGCAGCTCGTTTTCTTTGCCAGCATGAGGCGTTTACGACGTGCCTGGACACTCTCCATGGCGTAGATCTGCTCTATCTCTCTGGGATCAGCATTGCCATTTTACCCGAAGAAGATAAAGAGACCCTGATCCAGGCGTTACTCTCTCTGAAATCGGCCGGTGTAACCATTGCGTTTGATTCTAACTATCGTCCTCGGTTATGGCACGATGCAGCTCATGCTGCCATCTGGATTAATAGACTGTACCAACTTTGTGATATTGCCCTAGTGACCGCTGATGATGAGTACTTGCTATTAGGGGAAGTCCAGAGTGCAGAGCAGATTATTGAGCGCCTGCATGGCCTCGGGATTAACCAAGTCATCATCAAACTGGGTAAAGAGGGGGCCATGTGGTCTGAGTCCGAAGAGGGACGTGGATTGTGCAAAGGCGAGTTAGTTGAGCGCGTGGTTGATACAACCGCTGCGGGAGATTCATTTAATGCGGGATATCTGGCTGCACGATACCGTGGTTTACCTGTAGCGACCTGTTGCCAGTGGGGTAATTGGGTCGCTGCAGAAGTTATTCAGCACCGGGGAGCCATCATTGATCGCCACCACATTGAGACATTGATTACGGAGTTGAAACCATAATGAGTCGCTGGCAAGAGAAGTTGGGAATGTTGAAGGTTGTTCCTGTCATACAGATCGACAATGCCATGGATGCGCCCATGTTGGGACGTACTCTGGCAGAGCATGGTTTACCTGCTGCCGAGATTACGTTTCGGACCCCTGCCGCGGCAGAAGCCATTCGTCAGATCAAGGCCACGACTCCGGATATTATCCTGTGTGCGGGGACTGTATTGACACGGGAACAAGCGGATCTGGCTATCCATGCTGGTGCGGACTTTGTGATAAGCCCGGGGTTGAATCCGAATATCGTTAAATACTGCCACGATTCAGGGATCGGGATCATTCCTGGCGTGAATAATCCTAGTCAAATAGAACAGGGATTGGAGCTAGGGCTTGAACTGCTGAAATTTTTTCCGGCAGAAGCATCTGGTGGTGTGGCCATGCTAAAAGCCATGGCGGGGCCTTATCCGCAAGTACGGTTTATGCCTACCGGAGGGGTCAAGTTGAGCAATCTCATGAGTTATCTGGCGTTACCACAAGTTCTCGCCTGTGGTGGTACCTGGATTGCTACGCCTGCAGCTATTAATGCTCACGATTGGTCGACTATTGGTAAAAATGTCAAAGAAATTATGGCTATGTTATCAGAGGGGTCCGTATGAGTGGTGCCAAGCGTGTTGCTGTGCTGCTGGCAGATGGGTTTGAAGAGGGCGAAGCAGTTGTCTTCATCGATATCATGCGCAGGCTGGATATTCATGTTGATGTGCTCTCCTGTATGGTAACGACGAAATTGGCCACATATTTTGGTACCCGAATTGAGGCTGATACTACGCTGGATGACAATGCAGACATTTTATATGATGCTGTCATGATGCCAGGTGGCCCGAAAGGTACTGATAATTTATTTTCTTCTCAAGCTGTCCATTTTTTTTTGACACGGCATATCGCTAACAACAAGCTGATTTGTGCTCTCTGTTCTTCAGGTGCTAAGGTACTGGCGGCTCACCATCTGTTGCAACACCATCACTATACCTGTGGGGGAGGGTTGGAGAAAAAATTTTCCGATGGTGTTTTTGTCGATAACAAAGTAGTTGTTGATGGGCAATTTATCAGCGGCAAAGGGCTCGGCGTCAGTTTTGAGTTTGCTTTTACCGTGGCATCTTATCTGTTGAGCGATAGTCAAAACAAAGTTGATTGGCAAGCCGAGCATATCTATTTTGATCACTGGCCGCTGCCAGAATAGGATAGCTTCCTCTATTTTATCGAAATAACAGACTCAACCAAGCAGTTATAAAAGCCATCTCCGCGTAGATGGCTTTTTTATCCTATATGTTAGCAGTTTCTTTTGATCTCTGTATACATTCTACTTCTGAAAGTGACAATAATATCATTGTCTTTCGATATGCTTCGATTATGATTTTGTGTGATCTGGTGCACGTTGGTTTTTGTTTCGATGGGTTACGATTAGGCTGATTTGAAATTAAGTGAAATAGCACACCAATATATCCCATCATTTCAGGAGTGAAGCATGTCTATCTCTCGGCGTGAGTTGCTGAAGGGGCTGGCGGCAACTAGCGCAGTCGCAGCGACTTCATTGATTTCAGGATGCCAAGCGTCAACTACAAGAATGGCATCTACTGGACGCATAAATGGAAAAACAAACTTATTAATAGTGTTCCCTGATGAGATGAGAGCTCAAGCTCTTGAATTTATGGAGCAGGATCCATCAATAACACCAAATTTGAATCGGTTCGCCAAGGAAGGGGTGGTGCTTCGCCAAGCTGTATCCAATTTTCCACTTTGTACCCCATTTCGTGGCATGTTAATGACAGGGCAATATCCATATCGCAATGGAATACAGGGTAATAGTCATACCGGGGTACCTGGTCAGTTTGGTGGAAAAGACTTTGGTATTGAGTTGAAGAAAAACTCAGTGACTTGGTCAGATATATTGAGTCAGCAAGGCTATTCAATGGGGTATATCGGTAAGTGGCACCTTGATGCACCCAGTGCACCTTTTATTCCCAGTTATAATAATCCCATGGAGGGCCGTTATTGGAACGATTGGACTGCTCCTGATCGTCGGCATGGTTTCGATTTTTGGTATTCATACGGAACATATGATAAGCATATGTCACCCATGTATTGGACCAATGACACGCCCCGTGAAAGTCCATTGAAAATACAACAATGGAGTCCAGAACATGAGGCTGATACTGCAATAAAATATTTGCGTAATGAAAATAATGCATATCGCGATAAAAACAAACCATTTGCACTTGTTGTATCAATGAATCCACCACATTCGCCCTATGATGAGGTTCCTCAAAAATATCTGGATGAATACAAGGGGAAGACATCTAAGCAATTGAATATTCGGCCTAACGTTCAATGGAATAAAGACTACTTAGAAGGATATGGACCGCAGTATTTCAAAGAATATATGGCAATGGTTCATGGGGTGGATGAGCAATTTGGTCGTATCTTGGATGAATTAGACCGGCAAGGGTTAGCCAATGACACCTTGGTCGTTTTTTTCTCTGATCACGGCAGTTGCATGGGCTCAAACGGGGAGCCAACAAAAAATGTTCACTATGAGGAATCAATACGTATTCCTATGATCTTCAGGTTGCCAGGAAAATTAAATCCTAAACAGGATGACTTACTTTTTTCTGCCCCTGATATTTATCCGACAATATTTGGATTGCTTGGTTTTGAGTCATTGATCCCAGATACAGTGGAAGGTACAAATTACGTAAAAACATTGATGGGGGAGAGTGGTGATGTCATGCCAACATCACAACTGTACACCTTTATGCCATATGGCGCTCAATCATATGGGCGACGTGGTATCAGAACAGATAGATATACGTTGGTGATCGACAGGAAGATCGGTAAACCATTAGTATTTGTTTTGCATGATAATAATACTGACCCATATCAATTTAATAATATTGCAGATGATAATGTTGAATTGGTGAATGAATTAATTGAGAAAGAGCTAATGCCATGGTTGGAGCACACCGGTGATCCATGGCGGCCAACCGAGGTGCCGATTGGTATTTTGAAAGCATATTCCTGACTATATAAATACAATATAACGGAGTTATTACTATGAAGTGCTATATTAAGTTTTTGCCTTTAGCTATATTCTCGCTATCAATCCATCAAGCATTAGCAAATGATTACAAAACAACCGTTGAATATCGTCATGGATATGCAGATGGTTCCAAGAAAAATGATGACAGATTTAAAATATATGTGGATACAGGTAAAAATATTGGATTTGAGTTAGATGCTCGTTATGGAAATAGTAATCCATCTCAGGTTTTTGATTCCACGTATCTTGATGGTTCCGAGTTGTGTGCATTTTACTATAAGGCTTTGAATAAAAACTTAACAGGTTTGGTTGGCACTTCATTCGATGTTTCTTCCAGTGGTGCCGTTCATATTCCATTTGTTCGTTTAAACTATCGTTTTGACAATGGATTCAGAATTCAGGGTCGTTACAAATGGAAATTCTGGGATTATGAAATGACTAATCCTCAAACCAATATAGGATATCGATCAAAAATTCAAGAGTTTGATACTTGGGTGGGTTATAAATATAATCAGTGGGACTTTGAATATCAACTTGATGTGTTTAAGCAAATGACTGATGGAGCCATGCCTGAATTCAATGGTAAGGATTATGATACACAGCATAATATTAAAGTGAGTTATGCATGGGATAGTAATTGGAAGCCATTTGTAGAAGTCGGTAATGTCAGGGAAGACCGCTATATCAGTAATCGTCAGACTCGATATCGTATCGGTATAAAATACACATGGTAAGTTGCTATTAATTCGGTGGCTTTGGGCTGGCTATCAGGCTAGCCTATTTTAAATTAATCAGAGTGAGGTTGGTATGGTTTCATTAAGGAAGCTTTTGATATTGATTTCGTTTATGAGTAACGCCGTATATTCTTATGATCTTGCTCCTGATTTCAAAGTGCTAGCAGATCGCTGGACCGAGTCCAGTATCGGTGTTGCTGGACAGAGTTACGATAGCAATCAACAACGCATGATAAATTCTATTCAATCTGATGCTGGTAGCAGATGGGCCAGCATGAATAAAGGTGAGGGTAGGAGTTATCTTTGGGAAGATTTGCCATTCGATTATGATAATGGTAAAAATAAACTTGGCGTTAATATAAGAAGTTCAATCCTAAGACTATATACAATGTCTAGGGCTTTCAGATTACTAGGTCAATATCAAAATGATCAAAAATTATTAAACGATACAATTGCAGCCCTTGATTATCTTGTGGAAGAGCACTATCGCATAGGGGCTCAAGAGTATGGTAATTGGTGGGAATGGGAAATTGGAGTGCCTAAAGCGTTAAATGACATTGTTGCACTTTTATATCCTTACTTAACGCCTGAGCAACAAGAAATATACATGTCAGCTAGCCGCTATTTCTCTCCATATCCAGATCGTAATGGCTCCGGTCCTGGTGCAGGTGCATCAAGTAACCCGAATGAAAGGGAAGCGACTGGTGGTAATAGAACAGACATGGTACAAATAGTAATTGTTCGTGGAGTTCTTTCTGAAAATGAAGGTGAAATAAATAAGTCACTGACTGTATTGCCACAAGTTTTAGATATTGTTGAAAATGGAGATGGTTTTTATCATGACAATTCATTTATCCAACATAATGATATTCCTTATACCGGAACATATGGAAATGTGCTGCTAGAGGGAGTTGGAAAGGTTATGAATTTGATGTCTGGTTCGAAATGGCCCGCTAGTGATCCTAAATTGCTAAGGGTTTACGATGTTATGTCAAATGCATTTGTGCCTTTCTTGTATATGGGGCAGATGCTAGACATGCAAAGTGGGCGTGCCATTGCTCGTGGTGATCGACAGAATCATGTAGAAGGCCATGGTGTGCTCACGTCAATGGTTCGATTTTTAGATGGTGCAACACAAGAGCAGCGTAATAAGCTTGGTGGAGTAATTAAAAAACAAATACTAGATGATACATCTAGGGACTTCTTTTATAACCAATCAGATTTTGCTGTATATAACAAAGCGAAAAATCTTTTGTCAGATGATAACATTCCATCTGCAAGTAATTTAAATGGTGCCTGGTTGTATCCAGATATGGACAGATTCATTTTTCATGGGAAGGGGTTTGCATTTGGTATTTCGCTTCACTCTTTCCGAATAGGTAATTTTGAGTGCATGAATGATGAAAACAAAAAAGGGTGGTTTACTGGTGATGGTGCGACCTACTTATATGATGGCGACCTGTTGCAATATACTGATTATTGGCCAATAATAAATCCATATTTTATTTCTGGGACAACGGTTGATTTATCATTAAAATTAGATGATTGTACAAATTCAAATAAGGTGGCCGCCCGAGTTGGTGTGAATAAAAATGAAAATATGAAGTGGGTTGGAGGGGCTAAATCAGAGAGGGAGTCTGCTGTTGGTTCTGAATTTTATAATCACGATGATACGTTAACCGCACTAAAGTCTTGGTTTATGTTCAATAACAAAATTGTTGCATTAGGCTCTGATGTAAAAAGTTCTAGCACAAATTCTGTTGCGACAATCATTGATAACAAAAAGCTAAATGAAACCGGATCTAATATAATATCTATTAATGGAATGCAGTTAAGTAATCTTCCAGAAATGAATGTGAATATTAATGCTGTTGAAACAATATTCATAGAAGGGAATGTTAAGAATGCAAGTGTTGGATATTTCCTGCCAAGTAAACCGATAGTATCTGTAGATAAAAATCATGTTACCTCAAACTGGAATAATATTGGAACTCTGAATAAAAATGTGAGTGGATACGCATTTTCTATGCGGATTCCTCACGAAATTAATGGAGGGGGATATCAGTATGTCATTATTCCTGGAATTAGCCAGAGTGAACTGTCAGACTACGCTGCAGCACCAGACTTTTCTATTTTAAAGCAAGATAAATCGGGCCATGTTATAGATATAGGTAACGGTAGTAGGTATTTGGCAAATATATGGGGTGACGGTCCGGTATCTATTGATGAAATGATTGTGTCGAAACCTTCATCAATTATTTATAGCCGAGATGGAAATGTATTGACTGTTAACATTAGCGATCCGACAAGATCGCAACTGTCAATAGATTTTGAAATGCAGAATAATAGTTGGACGGTCTCTACTGACGTAGATGGTCGAGTTAGCCCTACGCAAAAAAATGGTTTCAATGTTAATCTTGAAGGGCTACGTGGTGGAACGTATAGTTTCTTTTTAACAAAAAAACATTATTAATAAGCTTGGCTATAAGTGGCATCGATTTTATATCGATGCCACATGTGAGATGAGAAAGTATTATTTAAATTAGAGAGTTTTGTTTTTTTAAATAAAAGATGGTTGTTAATCGGTAAGTTGACATTGAATATCCCCCAGTTCCCTAGACACCTTACAGCTTTAAAATGAGGAAATTATTGGAGGTGTTGTGACCCATCAGTGTTATCCAGCAACATTCAAAATCGAAGCTGTGAAACAAGTCACCGAGTGCGGCCTGAATCGCCCCGGCTTCTCTAGACACTTCTGAGCCGTTCGAAATATTGCTTTTCACACTCTACTGGCGATAGCCCGTTGTTGAAACTGTGCCGGCGCTTGGGGTTGTAAAACATTTCAATGTAATCGAACACATCCTGTCGGGCTTCCTCGCGATCCGCATAGGTTCTACGTCGGATCCGCTCGCGTTTGAGGAGCTGGAAGAAACTCTCCGCCACCGCGTTATCATGGCAATTGCCGCGCCTGCTCATGCTGGCCTTGAGCTGGTTTTCCCGCAAAAATCCTGCCAGTCATAGCTGCTAAACTGGCTCCCTTGGTCGGAATGAACCAGCACTTCTTGTTCGGGTCGCCGTCGCCACACCGCCATCAGGAACGCACTGATGGCCAGCTCTCGGTCTATCCGCTGCCCCATCGACCAACCAATGACGTGTCGTGAGAACAAATCCAATACCACAGCCAGATAGAGCCAGCCTTCATGCGTGCGAATGTAGGTGATATCCGTTACCCAGACCTTATTGGGCTCGGTCACATCGAACTGGCGTTCCAAATGATTCGGTGCAACCACCGTTGGCCGGCCACCATAATGGCCTGGACGGCGGTGATAGCCGGTTTGTGAACGTAACCCTTCATGTCGCATTAATCGCGCCACCCGGTGCTTGCCACAGGTCTCGCCCATTTCTCGCAGGTCATCCCGGATCTTGCGATAACCATAGACGCCTCCGCTTTCTAGCCAACATTGCTTGATCTGGCCCAGGAGGCGTTTATCCTCCTGTGCTCGGGTAGGTAAGGGCTGTCGCTGCCAAGCGTCATAACCGCTCGGGTGGACATTCATCATCCGGCACAGTCTGCGGACAGGATGCGTGGACTCGTGTTCCCGGATGAAGGCGTACCTTAACCTGACAGCTTGGCAAAGTACGCGGCGGCCTTTTTTAAGATATCTCGCTCATCGGTGACGCGGCGCAATTTGGCCTTGAGGCGGCGGATCTCGGCTTGCTGGCTGGACTCATACTGCTGCACGTCGGGCTGGCTATAGCGTTTGATCCAGGCGTAAAGACTATGGCTGGAAACACCAAGTCGCTCGGCGACCTCTGCCACTGGGTAATGGCGCTCAGTCACCTGCTTGACGGCGGCCAGTTTAAATTCTTCCGTGTAACGTTGCTGCTTGCTCATAACACCTCCTGAATGACCTCAGTTTGAGGCTCTTGAGGTGTCTAGGAAAGTAGGGGCGATTCAGTTCTGTCTATGTGTAGGAGGAATAAAATAAATTATGCTGCGTTTTGGGGACCAGAAGCTGCATAAATATATTCTATCTACATCAGGTAGATAAGCGTTGTGGTATGTATGGTATTTTCGAAGATATATCTTGTTTTTCGCGTAAGAGCTGCTTTATAAGCAGTCTATAGAAAATAGAAAGAGGTATGGGGTGGCTGATGGGGCTCGAACCCACGACAACCGGAATCACAATCCGGGACTCTACCAACTGAGCTACAGCCACCACTGAAAATTTCCATTAATACTGTCCATCCCTGGGAGGGAGGATTCATTAATGGTGCGCCCTGCAGGATTCGAACCTGCGACCCACGGCTTAGAAGGCCGTTGCTCTATCCGACTGAGCTAAGGGCGCTCTGTATCGATCAGCCAAGGTGGCTCATCGATGAACTTGGTCGGTGATAAAGGATTCGAACCTTTGACCCTCTGGTCCCAAACCAGATGCGCTACCGGGCTGCGCTAATCACCGAAAATTTCTTGTCCAGCATACCGATAGCGGTGGTACTGGGCAACGGGCGGGCATCATACCCAAGCGGGAAAGGCAGCGTCAACGTATTTTTCCGCTAGTAAATTCAAGTGCCTACTTATTGCCCGCCCAGCGAGCGTTGCTAACACCCGCGCCAAAAAAATGCGACAATGCGCGGCAGTTGAACACATGGTGAGTGAAGAACGATGTCTGCCAAAATCATTGATGGAAAACAGGTTGCGCAAACGATTCGCAATCAGGTCGCAGCGCAAGTCCAACAGCGGTTGGCACAAGGGAAACGGGCGCCAGGTCTGGCGGTGATCCTGGTCGGAGTGGATCCGGCTTCTCAGGTCTATGTCGGCAGCAAGCGCCGCGCCTGTGAAGAGGTGGGGTTTATCTCCCGCTCTTACGATCTGAGCGCGACGGCGAGCCAGGAAGAGCTGCTGGCTCTGATCGATCGTCTCAATGATGATGCGGACGTAGACGGCATTCTGGTGCAACTGCCGCTGCCGGCCCATTGTGATACGACTCAGGTGCTGGAGCGTATTCGTCCCGACAAGGACGTGGATGGCTTCCATCCGTACAACGTGGGCCGTCTGGCGCAACGTATTCCGGCGCTGCGCCCCTGTACGCCCAAGGGCATCATGACGCTGATTGAGGCTACGGGTGTCAAGACACACGGTCTGCATGCGGTAGTGGTCGGGGCATCCAATATTGTGGGGCGCCCGATGACGCTGGAGCTGCTGCTGGCCGGTTGTACTACGACCACTTGTCACCGTTTCACTCAGGATCTGGAAGATCAGGTTCGTCGCGCCGACTTGCTGGTCGTGGCCGTGGGCAAGCCGAACTTCATTCCGGGGGAGTGGATCAAGCCGGGGGCCCTGGTGATCGACGTGGGCATCAATCGTCTGGCTGACGGTTCTCTGGTGGGGGATGTGGAGTTCGAGACGGCGCGTAATCACGCCTCCTTCATCACACCGGTTCCGGGGGGGGTTGGTCCCATGACGGTGGCTAGCCTGATGGAAAACACCCTGAGTGCCTGCCAGGACTACCACGACCAAGCCCTGTAATGGTCGATGAAGCCCGCGTCTGACGGGCTTCACGCTCGCAATCGCGCAGCGCAATAAAAAACCCGGCGACCTTGCGGTTAGCCGGGTTTTTTATTTATCCAGTTTGACTCTTACATGTTCTGTGCTTCGTTTGGCACGATGACAGAGGCGTGATTTCCTTTCGGCCCCTGCTGCAGTTCGAAGTTGACTGCCTGACCTGCTTTCAAGGTCTTGTAACCTTCCATTTGTATCGTGGAGTAGTGGGCGAAGATATCTTCACCACCCCCTTCCGGACAGATAAACCCAAATCCTTTTGCGTTGTTAAACCACTTGACTGTTCCGGTTGCCATACATCTACATCCTTTTATTGATTACCCTGAAGTCGTTGAGTAACCTGCGCCAGCCCTTTATAACTAGTAGCATAAGCCCATAGCAGACGGGCGCCGATTAGCAAGTAACCAATCTAGTCTAACTTTTGAGCGAGTCAAGGAGTTGTTAACAACTGATGTGATCTGGTTAACAAGTCTATTGACAATCTTGTGTTAGACGGTAGTAATCTAGAGGTACCGAAGCGCGATTATGAGCAAGCAGAAAGAACTCTTTGCTAATGAAGAGATTGCACAAGCAGAGAAAACGAAGCTGCAACCGCCACCCATGTACAAGGTCGTCCTGAACAACGACGACTACACACCGATGGAGTTTGTGGTGGAGGTGCTGCAAAAGTTCTTTGGCATGGATTTGGACAAGGCCACCCAAGTGATGCTGAGTGTGCATTATAGTGGTAAGGGAGTCTGTGGCACGTTCACCGCCGAGATTGCCGAAACCAAAGTGGTCCAGGTCAACACCTATTCACGTAACAACGAACATCCACTGCTGTGTACCATGGAAAAGGCTTGAATCTGATGACTTGATGGCGATGACGACACCACATTGTTGCTGTACTGAGGGGAGGTGCCTATGTTGAATAAAGATCTAGAAAAGACGCTGAACGAGGCTTTCAAACTGGCCCGTGACGAGCGCCACGAATTCATGACCGTCGAGCACCTGTTGTTAGCCCTGTTGGATAACAGCTCAGCCCATGAGGCGCTGAGTTCATGTGGTGCTGATGTGGAACTGATGCGCAAAGAGATCAGCGCATTCATCAGTCAAACAACCCCGCTGATTCCCCGCGATGATGAAGACAGAGAAACCCAACCCACGCTTGGCTTCCAACGGGTGCTGCAGCGTGCCGTATTCCATGTCCAGTCTTCTGGTAATACCGAAGTCAGCGGCGCCAACGTGCTGGTCGCCATCTTCAGCGAGCAGGAGTCCCAGGCGGCCTATTTCCTGAAGAAAGCCGAGATCAGCAGGCTGGACGTGGTCAATTTCCTCTCCCACGGGGTGCGCAAAGACAGCAAGCCGGATAACAGCGGTAACAACGCCGAGTCTGATGACGATGTCTCTGCCGCCCAGATTGAGAGCTTTGCGACCAACCTGAACCAGCTGGTGCTGGAGGGGCGTATCGACCCGCTCATCGGCCGCGATCAGGAGCTGAGCCGCACCATCCAGGTACTGTGCCGTCGCCGCAAGAATAACCCGCTGCTGGTAGGCGAAGCGGGTGTAGGCAAGACCGCCATCGCCGAAGGACTGGCCTATCGCATCGTCAAGGGGGATGTGCCCGAGGTGATTGCCGGCAGCACCATCTATTCACTCGACATGGGCTCCCTGCTGGCGGGCACCAAATACCGTGGTGACTTCGAGAAGCGCCTCAAGGTGCTGCTCAAACAGATTGAGCGCCAGGAAGGGGCCATTCTGTTCATCGACGAGATCCATACCATCATAGGGGCCGGGGCCGCCTCAGGTGGCCAGCTGGATGCGGCCAACCTCATCAAGCCGTTGCTCTCCAATGGTTTGCTGCGCTGTGTCGGGTCGACGACTTACCAGGAGTATTCCCAGATCTTCGAGAAAGACCGCGCGCTGGCCCGTCGCTTCCAGAAGATCGATATCGTCGAGCCGAGTGTGGATGACACCACTCGCATCCTGATGGGGCTCAAGAGCCGCTACGAATCGCACCACGGTGTACGTTATACCGTTAAGGCGATCCGGGCTGCGGTTGAGCTGTCGGCCAAGTACATCAATGACCGTCATCTGCCTGACAAGGCGATCGACGTGATCGACGAGGCGGGGGCAGGGCAGCGGCTGCTGCCGGTGAGCAAGCGCAAGAAAGTGATCAATGTGCCGGAAATCGAAGCCATAGTCGCCAAGATAGCCCGCATCCCGGAGAAATCAGTCTCTTCCTCCGACAAGGAAGTGCTGAAGAACCTGGAGCGCAACCTCAAGATGGTGGTGTTTGGCCAGGACAAGGCAATCTCTGTGCTGACCGATTCCATCCGCCTGTCACGCTCGGGCCTTGGCAATGAGCGGCGCCCTGTGGGTTGCTTCCTGTTTGCCGGCCCGACCGGGGTGGGCAAGACAGAGGTCACCCAGCAGCTTGGCAAGGCGCTCGGGGTGGAAGTACTGCGTTTTGACATGTCCGAGTACATGGAGCGACACACGGTCTCACGTCTGATTGGCGCGCCTCCCGGCTATGTCGGTTTTGAACAGGGCGGCTTGTTGACCGACTCGGTGCTCAAGCATCCGCACTCAGTGGTGCTGCTGGACGAGATCGAGAAGGCGCACCCTGATGTGTTCAACCTGCTGCTGCAGGTGATGGACAACGGGACCCTGACGGATAACAACGGGCGCAAGGCGGATTTTCGCAACGTGATCCTGGTGATGACCACCAACGCCGGTGTGCAGGAAACCCAGCGCAAGTCCATCGGCTTCCAGCAGCAAGACATGAGCCATGATGCCATGGCGGTGATCAACAAGACGTTCAGCCCGGAATTCCGCAACCGGCTCGATCACACCATCTGGTTCAACCATCTGGACATGACGGTGATCCATCAGGTGGTCGACAAGTTCATTGTCGAGTTGCAGGTACAGCTGGATGCCAAGGGAGTGTCTCTTGAAGTGTCCGAGGGTGTCCGCCACTGGTTGGCCGAGAAGGGATATGACAGGGCCATGGGAGCCAGACCCATGGGACGGGTCATCCAGGAACACCTCAAGAAACCCTTGGCCAATGAGATCCTGTTCGGATCACTGGTTGATGGGGGGGTAGTGAAGGTTGAGTTGGTAAATGACAGCCTCAGCTTTGATTTTCAGGTCAATATTGAAGCTGTCTCCCACTAGGCACCATAGTTAGAAAGCGACAAAAAACCCCAACCGAGAGGTTGGGGTTTTTTGCTGAATTCCTGGCTTAGCGAGAGCGGAAAACAATACGTCCCTTGGAGAGATCGTACGGAGTCAGAGCTACCGTTACTTTGTCCCCAGTCAGGATACGGATGTAGTTTTTGCGCATCTTGCCGGAAATATGAGCGATAACCACGTGACCATTTTCCAGTTCCACACGGAACATGGTATTGGGCAGGGTTTCGAGAATGGTGCCCTGCATCTCAATACTGTCTTCTTTAGCCATTGAATCCTCTTGATAAGCCACAACAAAAATCCGCTGGATCATGCCGGATTTAAGGCTATGTGTAAAGTTTACTCGGGCTTGGTGTCGATATTTTTCCATTCCCCCTGGATCAGGCGCTCGTGGGGCAGGTATTGGCGCTTGTAATTCATCTTGCGACACTCCTCCACCAGATAGCCGAGATACAACCAGGTACGACCCGTACGTCTGGCCAGTTCCAACTGACTCAGGATGGCGAAGGTGCCGAGGGAGCGATCGGCATGGGCCGGATCGAAGAAGGTATACATGGCACTCATGCTGTGGGGCAGCAGGTCCGTGGTGGCGACCCCGATCAAGCGGTTGTCCTTGCGCATCTCCAGATAGAGGGGCGGCATCCAGTCGCAGTGCAAAAAGCCCTTGTACTGGGTTCGGCTGGGGGGATACATGCTGCCATCATGGTGGCGCTGGCGAATGTAGCGCTCGTAGAGCTGATAATATTCGGGTTTGTCGTCGTAGCTGAGTACCAGTTCCAGGTCCTGATTCAACTGGCGTATCCGCTTCTGGCTGCGGCTCGGCACGAAACGCTCGCTGTGGATGCGCAGGGATTGGCAGGCACTGCAGGCGGGGCAGTGAGGTCGATAGATGTCGTTGCCGCTGCGCCGAAATCCCGCCGTCAGCAGCCGCTCATAGCCGCTGGCATTGAGCAGGTTGTGGTCCATCAATACCAGCAGTTGCTCCTGCTCATGGCCCAGATAGCTGCATTGATGCTTGGGGGTCAGCCCTACCTTGAGGATCACTTCTTCTGTCATAGGTTGATGCTCCCCGGTTGCCAGCAGCTCTCCGCCAATGGCTGTCGGCTCAGTTGGGCCAGGGCCGTCAGGAAGGTTACCCTTGGCCACTCCTGGATCCCCATGGTGGCCAGGAAGTCATTTTGCATCTGGCAGTCGATCAGCGCACCGCCGTGGCGGGCGAAGTGCTGGCAGAGCGCCATCATGGCCAGTTTGGCGCCGTTGTCGATGCGACTGAACATGGACTCGCCACAGAAGAGGCGGCCGAGGGAGAGACCATAGAGACCGGCTTGCAGCTGGCCATCCTGCCAGATCTCGACTGAGTGGGCATGGCCAAGGCGGTGAAGTTGTCGATAGGCGTCGATCATGGGCGTGCTTATCCAGGTTCCACTGGCACTGCGACGGGGGGCGGCGCAGGCCGCTATTACCTCATTAAAGGCGCGATTGATGGAAATATCGAATGAGGTACGGCGGATAAATTTGCGCAGGCTGCGATTGACGTGCAACTGTTCCGGAATGATGACCCCTCTGGGATCCGGTGACCACCACAGCAGCGGTTGGTGGGGCTCATTCCACGGGAAGATCCCCTTGTGGTAAGCTGCCAGCAATCGGTCAGGGGAGAGATCCCCCCCGATCGCCAGCAGGCCATTGGGTTCTTCCAGGGCGTGCTCGGGGTCGGGAAACCAGCACAGCGCATCATCCAATTGGGTAAGATAGCGAGACATAAGGCGAAGAGGTTCACAGATGAAGGCCATTATCCTGATAGTATCCAGCTTGTTCTGCTTTGTCACTGCGCCCGCTTGGGCCCAGGTCTACGAGCGCAACACGGCGCGGCCCGTGGATCAGGTGGTGTTTGGCCAGGTCGAAACTGTGCGCAACATCACCCAGCGTCAGATCCTGGAGTCCGAGCACTCCGGCTGGAAAACCCTGGGGGGCGCCGTATTGGGCGGCTTGCTTGGCAACCAGTTTGGCGGCGGCCACGGCCGTGAAATAGCCACCGCAGTCGGCGCGCTGGCCGGGGCGGCTGCGGCGCAGCAGTATCAGTCTGGCGGCACCGTGGTGGAGAACAAGCTGGTGGAGCTGCTCATTCGCAACGAGCAGAACGGGCTCATCAATGTCATTCAGGATTATGATCCTGCCATGGTATTCATGAACGGCGACAAGGTGCGCATCCTCTATTTCAACGATGGGGTGCGGGTCGACAAGACCTATTGAGTGGAACCAGGAAAGAAGTAGGGGGAGAGGGGGAGCAACCCGACGACATCCACAGTGAGGATCCGTCGGGCGGTACTACACGGTGCTCATCTGCCGAGGTCTGCTCAGGCCGATGAGTCCTGAGACACTATCTTGTCGCGACCTGTGTTCTTCGCCTGATAGAGCAGGCGATCCGCCTCGCTCAGTGCCTCGTCCATGGAGACGCGCCCGACCTTGATCACCCCGAAACTGGCGCGAGCAAACAGCGGGATCTCCCGTGACAACGGCTGTTGACGCAGTTGCTGGCGCAGCCCCTCCAGCCGCTTGAGCAGCACAGGTACGGTGCAATGGGGCACCATCAGGGCAAACTCCTCGCCGCCAAAACGGGCGATCATGGCATCGGGGAAGAACTGGGTGAGCAACCGGGTCAGGTGACAAAGCAGCTGATCGCCGATGGCATGACCCCAGTGATCGTTGACCTGCTTGAAGTGATCCACATCGAGCACGCAGAGGGCGAGCGGCGTCTCCTGGCGCTGATGATCCTCAAACCACTTCTGTCCCTCATTGAACCAGTAGCGCCGGTTATAGAGCCCGGTCAGGTAGTCGCGGTTGGCCGACTCCTGAATGCTGTTGAACTGCTCAAGAGCCTCCAGGTTGTGGCTGACCCGGCACTGCAACTCTTCCGGTTCAAACGGCTGGTTGAGAAAGTCGTTGGCGCCCTGTTTGAGGTAGCGGGCGGAGAGGCCGCGCTTGTCTGACACCGAGATCCCTATGATGGCCAGCTGCTGCTTGCTGTAGCGTTCCCGCAGCATGCGCACCAGGCTGATGCCGTCGATCTCCGGCATGTAGTAGTCGACCAGCACCAACCGGATGGCCGGGTTCTGTTCAAGCTGGGCCAGGGCATCGCGGGCATGGCTCGCCTCATGTACCTGCAGCAACTGCTTGCGCAGCTGGGCCATGGTGCGATGACGGGAGGTGCGTGAATCATCGACCACCAAGACCTCAATTTTCTGATTGAGATAGAGGCGATGCACCAGACTGACCGCGTATTGCAGTGAGTGGCGTGAATCCTTCATCACGTAATCCAGCACCCCGGCCTCCAGCCAGGCTTCCCGCTTGTCTTCGCTGATGTCGGCGGTGAGGATCACCACCGGCAGGCCCAGTTCCAGTAGCACCTTGACGGCTTCCCCGCTGGGGGCATCCGGCAGGGTGAGATCGACCAGGGCCACCACATACTCTTCCCCTTGGCAATGACGCGCGCCCTCCAGGGTATCGAACGCATCGATTTCCAGACCTGTTTGTTGTGCTATGGCCTGGATCAACATGCGGCGGATCGTCAGACTGTCTTCGACAATCAATATTTTCTGTTTCATCCGGCTCCTTAAAATAAAAAGGCATGCCTCACGGCATGCCTTTTATATCCCTTGCGCTTATTGCGCGTCCAGATATCGCTCGGCGTCGAGGGCCGCCATGCAGCCGGTGCCGGCAGAGGTGATGGCCTGACGGTAGGTGTGGTCGGCCACATCCCCGGCGGCAAAGACCCCTTCGATGCTGGTCTGGGTGGCAAAGCCGTCCAGCCCGCCGCGTACCTTCAGGTAGCCGTTTTGCATCGCCAGCTGACCATCGAAGATCTGGGTGTTGGGCTGGTGACCGATGGCGATGAAGACCCCCATCAGCGGCAGCTCTGAGGTGGTCTCATCCTGGGTGCTGCGCAGACGCACGCCGGTCACGCCCATCTGATCGCCCAGCACTTCGTCCAGGGTCTGGTGGGTGTGCAGCACTATGTTGCCACTCGCTACCTTGTCGTGCAGACGCTTGATCAGGATCTTCTCGGCGCGGAACTCGTCGCGGCGGTGAATGAGGTGCACCTTCTTGGCGATGTTGGCCAGATAGAGCGCCTCTTCTACGGCCGTGTTGCCGCCGCCGATCACGGCCACTTCCTGGTTGCGATAGAAGAAGCCGTCACAGGTGGCGCAGGCGGAGACGCCGCGGCCCTTGAAGGCCTCTTCGGAAGGCAGCCCCAGGTACTTGGCGGAGGCACCGGTGGCGATGATCAGCGCATCACAGGTGTACTCGGCGCTATCGCCCTTGAGGCGGAACGGACGCTGGGTCAGCTCCACCTCATTGATGTGATCAAACAGGATGCGGGTGTCGAACTTCTCCGCATGCTCTTTCATGCGATCCATCAGGGCCGGACCTGTCAGCCCCTCGGGGTCACCGGGCCAGTTTTCCACTTCGGTGGTGGTGGTCAGCTGACCGCCTTGCTGCATGCCGGTGATGAGCAGGGGATTGAGGTTGGCGCGGGCCGCATAGACGGCGGCGGTGTAACCGGCCGGGCCTGATCCCAGGATCAGCAGTTTGCTGTGAGTGACTTGGCTCATGATGTGATTTCCGAGACGTGATGAGTTTGCGCGATTGTAGGTAATTCGAGATCCGGGGTCAAAGGCCAGTGAGTCGATTGTGGCAATCGACCGTCGGTGCGGGTTGGCGTGCATTCGGGCATAAAAAAACCGCCCATCGCGGGCGGATTCTGACTCATCGACTCCCCGGGCGGGGCGGCGATCAGTGCAACAGGGTCAGCGGATCTGTGCAGGCCAGGCCATGGGCCTCAGCCACCTCTTTGCAGGTGACGTGACCCGCCATGATGTTGAGTCCGTGGCGCAGGTGGGCATCCTTGAGCAATGCTTCCCGATAGCCTTGCTCCGCCAGCTTGATGATGAAGGGGAGGGTGGCGTTGTTGAGGGCCACGGTTGAGGTGCGGGCTACCGCCCCCGGCATGTTGGCGACACAGTAGTGCACCACCTCGTCGACCAGGTAGGTGGGATCTTCATGGGTGGTCGGGTGGGAGGTCTCCACGCAGCCGCCCTGATCGATGGCCACATCGACGATGGCAGAACCCGGTTTCATGCGGGCAATGTGGTCACGGCTGACAAGTTTTGGCGCAGTGGCGCCGGGCACCAGCACGCCGCCGATGACCAGATCCGCCGCCAGCAGATGTCGCTCCAGGGTCTCGCGGTTGGAGTAGACCACCTTGGCGGCTCCCTGGAACTCGCTGTCGAGGCGGCGCAGGGTGTCGACATTGTTGTCGAGTATGGTCACATCGGCACGCAGGCCAATGGCCATGCGGGCTGCGTTCGAACCCACCACGCCACCCCCTATGATCACCACCTTGGCCGGCTCGACCCCGGGTACGCCGCCGAGCAGCATGCCGCTCCCGCCACGGGATTTTTCCAGCGCCTGGGCGCCCGCCTGAATAGACATGCGTCCGGCCACTTCCGACATGGGGGCCAGCAGGGGCAGGCCGCCACGGCCGTCGGTGACGGTTTCGTAGGCGATGCAGATGGCTCCGCTCTTGATCAGCTCCAGGGTCTGGGGCAGATCGGGCGCCAGATGCAGGTAAGTAAAGAGGGTCTGGCCCGGGCGCAGCATGGCGCGTTCGACGGCCTGGGGCTCCTTCACCTTGACGATCATCTCGGCTTTGGCGAAAACCTCTGCGGCGGAGGCCAAAATTTCGGCACCGGCAGCGCGATAATCTGCATCACCGAAGCCAATGCCGTTTCCGGCGCCGCTTTGGACGAAAACAGTATGGTTTCGTGCTGTTAGTTCACGTACACTGGCCGGAACCATGCCTACGCGATATTCATGGTTTTTTATTTCTTTAGGTACACCGATAATCATGCTATCCCTCGTCTATCGATTGGTGTTTTATGTTGCAGAAATGTTAAGCAACATTTGCGCCTAGTATATTCAGGTATTGACAGGATTTGTGACCATAATTATAAAATGACTGGTGATTCTTACCAAAAAATAGCCAAAGGATGGAATAAAATGATGGAAGCTAAGAGTCGGCTAAAGGATTTGGACAGGATTGACCGCAACATTCTGAATGAGCTGCAAAAGGATGGCAGGATTTCGAACGTTGAGTTGTCCAAACGAGTTGGCCTGAGTCCTACACCGTGTCTGGAACGGGTTCGTCGCCTCGAGCGACAAGGTTATATCGAGGGATATGCCGCTATTCTGAACCCTCATTATCTGGACGCGTCTCTGCTGGTGTTCGTGGAAATTACCCTCAATCGCGGTGCACCGGATGTGTTTGAACAGTTCAACAAGGCTGTTCAGGTGCTCGAAGAGATCCAGGAGTGCCATCTGGTCTCCGGCGATTTCGACTATCTGCTCAAGACCCGCGTCAGCGACATGTCGGCCTATCGTCGCCTGCTGGGGGAAACCCTGCTGCGACTGCCCGGTGTCAATGACACCCGCACCTACGTGGTGATGGAAGAGGTCAAACAGAGCAGTCGTCTGGTGATCAGCACCCGTTGAGTTGGGTTATGCTGTGGCTTGCCAGGCTTATGACAAGTCACGACAGTCAGAAACGAGCGGCCGGTCCGCTCGTTTCTTCTTATCGTTATCGCGTTAGTTGTGAATATGGCCCAGCCCATCAGGCACTGGCTGACAATCGGTGGGCTTTTCAGGGATACTAGGCCCCCTTATCCCCTGCATTACATGTTTTCAGAAAGGAGCCGGAGTTTGGCCGATAAAAAGCTGTTTACTCCTTTATCAGGTACACAACGGATCTTCGAAGCCGTCTTGATCGCCATCACCCTGATGGCTGCCTATCTCTTGCTTGCCCTGTTGTCCTATCACCCGGCCGATCCCGGTTGGTCCCAGACCTCCTGGCAAGGGGAGGTGAAGAACCTCGCCGGTAGCGCGGGGGCCTGGCTCGCCGACATCACCATGTTCACCTTTGGGGCCTTCTCCTATCTGGTTCCCCCCCTGGTCGTCCTGCTGGGCTGGAGCCTGTTCTGGCGTCCGAGCCGGCTGCTGGACGTGGACTACCTTACCCTGTCGGTACGGATAGTGGGTTTCGTGCTGACCGTGCTCGGCATGTCCGCCATCGCCAGCATGAACTTCAACGACATGCAGAATTTTTCCGCCGGCGGCCTGGTGGGGGATGTGATCTCCTCCGCCGTGGTGCCGCTGTTTGGCGGCGTCGGGGCCAACCTGATGCTGCTCTGCTTCGTGGCCACCGGCATCACACTGTTTACCGGCTGGTCCTGGCTCACCATAGTCGAGCGGATCGGTGCCACCTGCACTGGCTCGGTCAGCGCGGTTTACCACTTTCCCAGCACCCTGGGTCGCTGGTTGACCGGCGGCTGGCGCCAGCCTCGTTTTGAGGGGCCGGATCCCCTGCTGGAAGGGGGCCTGGGTGCCATCGAGCTGGAAGAAGATGAAGAGGACGATCCTCACACCAGCTGGACCCGCAATCCCAAGGGCAAGACGGGCAAGGGCCAGAAGGCCAAGTCCGATGAGTGGCTGCCCGAGCTCGATGACGACACCTTCCAGTTCGATCCGCAATTTGATGATGAAGACGACGAGCCGGCGCCCGTGGCCAAGCCCAAGCGCGCCGCTGCTGCCACTGCCCGTCGCCAGCCGGCCCTGACCACGGCCGATGACGAGGATGAAGAGTTCGATCTGCCCTGGGCCGAGGGTGACGATGACGTGGCCGCACCGGTCGCCGTTGCGCCGAGCAAACCCAAGCGTCGTCCACAGCCAGGCATGGCGCCCTTGCCGAGCCTGGAGCTGCTGGACAGGCCGCCTGCCAAGACCCAGATGATGAGCAAGGACGAGCTGGACCGCATGGGCCGTCTGGTGGAGGCAAAACTCGCCGACTACAACGTGCAGGCCAAGGTGGTCGGTGTCTATCCGGGCCCCGTCATCACCCGTTTCGAACTGGATCTGGCGCCGGGCATGAAGGCGAGCAAGATCACCAACCTGTCGCGCGATCTGGCTCGCTCTCTGTCGGCCAGCAGCGTGCGGGTGGTGGAAGTGATCCCGGGCAAGACCTTCGTCGGCATCGAGCTGCCCAACCGGGTGCGCCAGACCGTCTACCTGCGCGAGACCCTCGACTGCGAGGCCTTCCGTGACAGTCGCAACCCGCTCACCATGGGCCTGGGTCAGGACATAGCCGGCGAGCCGGTGGTGGTGAATCTGGCCAAGATGCCACACCTGCTGGTGGCCGGTACCACAGGCTCGGGCAAGTCGGTGGGGGTGAACACCATGATCATCTCCATGCTCTACAAGTCATCGCCGGACGATCTGCGTTTCATCATGATCGACCCCAAGATGCTGGAACTCTCGGTCTACGAAGGGATCCCCCATCTGCTGACCGAGGTGGTCACCGACATGAAGGACGCCGCCAATGCGCTGCGCTGGTGCGTGGGCGAGATGGAGCGTCGCTACAAGCTGATGTCGGCGGTCGGGGTGCGCAACCTCAAGGGCTACAACGACAAGGTGCTGGCCGCGGCTGCCGAGGGCGAGCCCCTGCGGGATCCGCTGTGGCGCCCGGGTGACTCCATGGATCAGATGCCGCCGGAGCTGGAGAAGCTGCCCCACATAGTGGTAGTGGTGGACGAATTCGCCGACATGATGATGATCGTCGGCAAGAAGGTGGAGGAGCTGATTGCCCGGATCGCCCAGAAGGCGCGGGCCGCCGGTATTCACCTCATTCTGGCGACCCAGCGTCCCTCGGTGGATGTGATCACCGGCCTCATCAAGGCCAACATTCCGACCCGCATCTCGTTCCAGGTGTCGAGCAAGATCGACTCGCGCACCATTCTGGATCAGGGCGGCGCCGAATCCCTGCTCGGCATGGGCGACATGCTCTATATGCCGGCCGGTACCTCCAACCCGACCCGGGTGCACGGCGCCTTCGTCGATGACCACGAGGTGCACAAGGTGGTGGCGGACTGGAAACTGCGCGGCGAGCCGAACTACATAGAGGAGATCCTCTCCGGCGAGTCGGGCGGCGAGGGTGGCAGCGGCGAATTTGGCGGGGGCGGCGATGAAGAGCTGGATCCCCTGTTCGACGAGGCGGTGGCCTTCGTGGTGGAGTCCCGCCGTGGTTCCACTTCCAGCGTGCAGCGCAAGTTCAAGATTGGTTACAACCGGGCCGCTCGTCTCATCGAGCAGATGGAAAACCAGGGCATCGTCAGTTCGCCAGGTGGCAATGGTCAGCGCGACGTGCTGGCACCGCCCCCGGTACGAGACTAAGCCTCATCCCACTATCCTGGCCATGCCCTCAGCGGCGTGGCCTTTTATCGAGATCGTCGTTATGAAAAGCATGATGAAAAAACAACTGTTGATGGGAACCGTACTGCTGGTCGCCAGCAGCCAGGTGTGGGCCGATGCGGCCAGCGACCTCAAGCAGAAGCTGGCGGGTGTCAGCCTCTTCTCCGCCAAGTTTGCCCAGACCGTCTATGACAGCAAGGGCAAGGAGCTGCAAAAGGCCGGTGGCGACCTGCTGGTGCAGCGTCCCAATCGCTTCAACTGGCACACCACCTCGCCGGACGAGAGCCTGATCGTGGCCGATGGCAAGGACGTCTGGGTCTACGATCCCTTCGTCGAGCAGGTGACCGCCCTCAAACTCAAGGATGCGGTGCTCAACACCCCCTTCATCCTGATCGCCGGCAACGACGACAAGTTCTGGAAAAACTACGACGTGACTCAGCAAGGGGACGTCTATACCGTCACCAGCCGCAACAAGGATGAGCTGATCGCCTCCTTCCGCGTCACCTTCGATCGCGACAACAACATCAGCCGCTTTGATGTGAAAGAGGCCCAGGGGCAGTGGAGCGAGTTCACCCTGAGCAGCTTCAATCGCAAGCCGGCGCTCAAGGGCAATGAGTTTGTGTTCAAGATCCCGAAGGGGGTCGAGCTGGACGACCAGCGCTGATGAGCCATCTCTCTTTGGATTTATCGTCGAACCGTCTTCCACTGGCGATCGACGTGGTACGGGACTGTCACCACAGATGAGCAACTTGTCGCTGGATTTCTCGTCGGATTTTCGCCCGCTGGCGGCCCGGATGCGGCCGCAAAACCTCGACCAGTACATAGGTCAGCAGCATATCCTGGGGCCTGACAAGCCCCTGCGCAAAGCCATACTGGCCGGCCACTGCCACTCGATGATTTTGTGGGGCCCGCCCGGTACCGGCAAGACCACGCTGGCCGAACTGATGGCGCACTACTGCCAGGCCGAGGTGGAGCGCCTCTCTGCGGTTACCTCCGGTATCAAAGAGATCCGCGCCGCCATCGACAAGGCGAAGGAGAACAGCTGGCGCGGGGTGCGCACCATCCTCTTCGTGGATGAGGTGCATCGCTTCAACAAGAGCCAGCAGGATGTGTTCCTGCCCCATATCGAAGACGGCACCATCACCTTCATCGGCGCCACCACCGAAAACCCCTCGTTCGAACTCAACAACGCGCTGCTCTCCCGGGCCCGGGTCTACCTGCTCAAACGGCTGGAAGAGGAGGACATAATCGCCATGATCGATCAGGCGATGCAAGATCCGCGCGGTCTCAATGATCCGACCCTGGCCTTCGCCCCCGGGGTGAAGGCGGCGCTGGCCAAGGCTGTGGATGGGGACGGGCGCAAATCTCTCAACTATCTGGAGCTGTTGGCCGACATGGCCGAGACCAATGGCGAAGGGAAGAGAGTGATCGACAGCGCTCTGCTCGCCGCCGTGGTGGGGGAGCACGTGGCGCGTTTTGACAAGGGGGGCGATCACTTCTACGACCTCATCTCGGCGGTGCACAAATCGATTCGCGGCTCGGCCCCCGATGCGGCCCTCTACTGGTACGCCCGCATGGTGAGCGCCGGTTGCGATCCCTTGTATATCGCCCGCCGCTTGCTGGCCATCGCCTCGGAAGACGTGGGCAATGCCGATCCGCGGGCCATGCAGGTGGCGCTGTCGGCCTGGGATTGCTTCCACCGCATCGGCCCGGCCGAAGGGGAGCGCGCCATCGCCCAGGCCATCGTCTATCTTGCCTGCGCCCCCAAGAGCAATGCGGTCTACACCGCCTGGAAGGCGGCGCTCAACGATGCCAAAAATCTGCCCGACTTCGAGGTGCCGCCGCACCTGCGCAACGCCCCCACCAAGCTGATGAGCGAGCTGGGCTATGGCGCCGAGTATCGCTATGCCCACGACGAACCGGGCGCCTATGCCGCCGGCGAGGTGTATTTGCCGCCGGAGTTGGCGGGCAAACAGTACTACCAGCCCACGGATCGCGGTCTTGAGAAGCAGATAGCCCAGAAGCTTGACTACCTCCATGAGCTGGACCGGCAGAGCCCGCAACAAAGGGGCAAGTAGCAGGCCGCCGCCTGCGCCCTCGACCAGCCCTGTCAGTAGACGTGCGGCCCCTGAGTGCACTTGTTCAAATGAGGCAGTTCAGGTACCGGTTTGCCGCTGTGGTCAGGAATGGGGAGTGAGGGAGTATCCCGAGCCTTGCCGACCGGCAGGGTCCGTGAAAACGACACAAATAGTCCCTGTTCGGGCGGGGGGGCGGTCTGATACACTGGCCCTCTGACCCCGCTTGTCTCGGCCTTGCGCCATCTTCTTGATTTCGAAGGCCTGTTTTTGAAGGCTCGATCCTGAAGACGATAGGGGTGCGCCAACCGATGTTAACTTCCGGATCTGTTCTCTCGCCCGGTCATGATGACCCAGGCCCAGATCCCATTTTAAAAAAGTAGGTAAACCATGCTGGATCCCAAATATCTGCGTAGCGAGATTGACGAAGCTGCCGCTCGTCTGGCGACACGTGGCTACGTTCTGGACGTAGCGGCTGTCAATGCTCTGGAAGAGAAACGCAAGGATCTGCAGTCCCGTACCCAGGAGCTGCAGGCCGAGCGCAACGCCCGCTCCAAGTCCATCGGTGAGGCTGCCCGTCGTGGTGAAGATGTGGCTCCGCTCAAGGCCGAGGTGACCAAGATCAACGACGAGCTTGAAACCAGCAAGGTTGAGCTCGAGGCACTGCTGCGCGATCTCAAATCCATCTCCGACGCCATCCCCAACCTGCCGAGCGAGACCACGCCGGTGGGCCGCGACGAGAACGACAACGTGGAAGTGCGTCGCTGGGGTACCCCGCGCGAGTTCGACTTCCCGGTGCGCGATCACATCGATCTGGGTGAAGCGGCCAAGGGCGTGGATTTCAAGAACGGCGTCAAGCTGTCCGGTGCCCGCTTCGTGGTGATGAAGGGCCAGATTGCCCGTCTGCACCGCGCCCTGGCGCAGTTCATGCTGGACCTGCATACCCTGCAGCACGGCTACACCGAATGCTACGTGCCTTATCTGGTGAACCCGGACAGCCTGTACGGCACAGGTCAGCTGCCGAAATTCTCCGAAGACCTGTTCAACACGGGGATCGAGGGTGAAGGGGAAGAAGAGGGCAAGCTGCGCAAGTTCTCCCTGATCCCGACCTCCGAAGTGCCGCTCACCAACATGGCCCGCGACGAGATCTTCGACGAGCAGGAGCTGCCCATCAAGATGACGGCCCACAGCCCCTGCTTCCGTTCCGAAGCTGGTTCCTATGGTCGTGACACCCGTGGTCTCATCCGCATGCACCAGTTCGACAAGGTCGAGATGGTGCAGCTGGTTCACCCGGAAAAATCCTGGGAAGCGCTGGAAGAGATGGCCGGTCACGCCGAGAAGGTGCTGCAACTGCTGGAGCTGCCGTATCGCGTGATGGCGCTGGCCACCGGTGACATGGGCTTCTGCGCCGCCAAGACCTACGATCTGGAAGTCTGGCTGCCGGCCCAGAACACCTACCGTGAGATCTCCTCCGTCTCCAACTGCACCGATTTCCAGGCGCGCCGCATGCAGGCTCGCGTGCGTATCGACGGCAAGCCCCAGCTGCTGCACACCCTGAACGGCTCCGGCCTGGCAGTGGGTCGTACCCTGGTAGCCGTGATGGAGAACTACCAGCAGGAAGATGGCCGCATCGCCATCCCGGCTGCGCTGCAATCCTACATGGGTGGCCTGACCCACATAGGTTAAGCACACTCGCATCAACACAACGCCATGGCCATGCCATGGCGTTGTGCGTTTGGGCGCCAAATCCTCGTGTTGGCGCCGAAAAAAGTGCTTCATCCGGCCCCCGGCTGAACATTTAACACATTTTTATCAAGCATTGCGCAATCGTTTTTGTTAGACTGCGCCGCAATTTCGCAGGACACTTTTTCCTATGGTCTGGATTGATTACGCCATCATCGGCATCGTCGGTTTCTCCGCCCTCATCAGCCTGGTGCGCGGCTTCGTCAAGGAAGCCATGTCGCTCGTCACCTGGTTTATCGCCTTCTTCATCGCCAGCCATTTCTATCCCGATCTCGCCATCTACTTCACCTCGTTCAGCGACCCTCTGGTACGCAACGGCCTGGCCATCGCAGCCCTGTTCGTGGCGACCCTGATCCTGGGCGGCGTGGTGAACTACGTGGTGGGTCTGCTGGTGGAAAAGACCGGCCTGTCAGGAACGGATCGGGTGCTCGGCATCTGCTTCGGCGCCATTCGCGGGGTACTGATCGTCAGTGCCCTGCTGTTTTTTATGGATACCTTCACCAGCCTCTCCCAGAGCGACTGGTGGGTGGCGTCCAAACTGGTTCCCGAGTTCAAGCCGGTGATCCAGTGGTTTTTCGGGTTCATGTTGAACTCGTCCAGTTTTCTTAAACAGGTATAGTGACTTCGAGGTAGCAAAGACATGTGTGGTATTGTCGGTATAGTTGGCACCACCCCCGTCAATCAGGCCCTCTACGACGCCTTGACGGTGTTGCAGCACAGGGGACAGGATGCCGCCGGGATCGTGACCATAGAGAGTGGAAACTTCCGGCAACGCAAGGCCAACGGCCTGGTGAAGGACGTGTTTGAAGTGCGCCACATGCAGCGTCTGCAAGGGAACATCGGCATAGGTCATGTCAGATATCCCACCGCAGGCAGCTCAAGTGCCGCTGAAGCCCAACCTTTTTACGTGAACTCCCCCTACGGCATGGTGCTGGCCCACAACGGCAACCTCACCAACGCCAAGGAGCTCAAGGAGCAGCAGTTCAAGGTGGCCCGTCGCCACATCAACACCACTTCCGATTCGGAAGTGCTGCTGAACGTGCTGGCCCACGAACTGGATCTGTGCGACAAGATGGCGCTGCGGCCGGAAGACATCTTCTCGGCGGTGCGCAAGGTGCACCAGCAGATCCGCGGCGCCTATGCCGTGGTCTCGCTGGTGATCGGTCACGGCCTCATCGGCTTTCGCGATCCCAACGGCATTCGCCCGCTGATCCTGGGTCGTCGGGCCGATGAGCAGGGCCAGGTGGAGTACATGCTCGCCTCCGAGAGCGTGGCGCTGGACGCCATCGGTTTCGAGACGGTGCGTGACGTCGCCCCCGGTGAAGCCATCTACATCACGGAGCAGGGCCAGCTCTTCTCCGAGCAGTGTGCGGAAAACCCGCAGATGAGCTCCTGCATCTTCGAATACGTCTACTTTGCCCGTCCTGACTCCTGCATCGACAAGGTTTCCGTCTACGCCGCCCGCCTCAACATGGGTCGCAAGCTGGGCCGAAAGATTGCACGGGAGTGGGAAGATCTCGACGTGGATGTGGTCATTCCCATCCCGGAGACCTCCTGTGACGTGGCGCTGGAGATAGCCCACACCCTGGACCTGCCTTATCGTCAGGGCTTCGTGAAGAACCGCTACATAGGCCGTACCTTCATCATGCCGGGTCAGACCCAGCGCAAGAAGTCGGTGCGTCGCAAGCTCAATGCCATCAGCTCCGAATTCAAGGGCAAGAAGGTGTTGCTGGTGGATGACTCCATAGTGCGCGGCACCACCTCGGAGCAGATCATCCAGATGGCTCGTGAGGCAGGGGCGGCCAAGGTCTACTTCGCCTCGGCGGCACCGGAAATTCGTTTCCCCAACGTCTACGGCATCGACATGCCCACCGCCAACGAGCTGATCGCCCACGGTCGGGAAGTGGAAGAGGTGTGCAAGCTGATCGGTGCCGATGGCCTGATTTTCCAGGATCTGGAAGATCTGGAAGAGGCGGTGCGGGAGATCAACCCCGAGCTGCGCCATTTCGAGACCTCGGTGTTCAACGGTCACTACGTCACCTCGGACGTGGATCAATCCTATCTGGATCACCTCAATGCCCTGCGCAGCGACGACAACAAGGCGGTGCGTGAGTGGCAGGAAGGCACCAGCAATCTGGAAATTTTCAACGAAGGCAGTTAAACGTTTTCGCTTGATATGAGAGATATGAGATGGGGGCCCAGGCCCCCATTGTCTTGTCTGGGCGGCGGGATAGGGCTGTTATCTGCTTTAAAAATAGTCACTTATACCGCCAAGTGTGGGCAGTTGCGGCGGGATCCGCTAGCATGGGCAGCCACGCGCCAATCGCGCCGCCGTATCAACCAGAACAGACGAGAATTCAGATGGATGACCTGCTAGCCCCCGTGCGCCAGTTTTTGCAGTGTGAGACCCCGGATGCCTGGGTGGAGATGGCGCGGGATCCCGCCTGGTTGCCGACCCTGCTCATCGATCATGCCAACTGCGAGAACAAGGCCGCCCTCACCGCCCACAGCCTGGTGCGGCGCTACTGCCTGCCCAAGGGCAAGCGCCATCTGTTGCCCAAGCTGGAATTTTATCGGGAGCTGGATGCCATCCCGGAGAAGGCGGAGATCCTGGGCAAGCGCAGCATGGGGGAGTCCGATCGCACCGTGTTTGAGGAGCTGGCCCGCAACCCGCTGCTGTTTCCCATGGTGCGGCTCATCCAGGAGGAACTGCACCACTTCGAGCAGGTACTGGAACTGATGGCCGCGCGCGGCATTCCCTATGGCCCCGTGACGGCTTCCCGCTATGCGCGCAACCTGATGCAGCATGTACGCACCCACGAGCCGGCCACCATCGTCGACAAGCTGATCATCGGTGCCTACATAGAGGCGCGCTCCTGCGAGCGCTTTGCCAGGCTGGCGCCTCATCTGGACGAGGAGCTGGGTCGCTTCTATGTCTCCCTGCTGCGCTCGGAGGCGCGCCACTACCAGGACTATCTGGCGCTGGCCGAGCAATACGCGGGGGAGGATATCAGCGAGCGGGTGGCTTATTTTGGCAAACTCGAAGCCGAGCTTATCCGCTCGCCGGATCCGCAGTTCAGGTTCCATAGCGGGCTGCCTGTCAGATCTGACAGTTGTTGACGCAAGAGGCTCTGCCTACCATGGCCATGTTCCTACTACGAGCGACGCATTCACTTTTGAGCGCAATTCCCGGCCCCTGAGCCGGGATTTTTTTACGCTTTTTCCAGCAGATGACGAAGAGGGCTGGCCGGTGCCGGGGTCGGCACCGGCCCGGGGATCAGCGGCGGTATTCGTTGTTGTAGTTCTGGATCAGACGGCGAGTCACCTCGTGCTGGGGATCGGCAAACACCTTGAGGGTCTTGCCACGTTCCACCACCCGTCCTTCGTGCATCACCAGCACCTCGTCGCTGATGTGGCTCACCACCCCCAGATCGTTGGCCACCAGCACATAGCTCAGCCCCATGGTCTCCTGCATCTCCAGCAGCAGGTTGATGATCTGGGAGCGCACCGAGATGTCCAGGGTGGAGAGTGCCTCGTCGGCTACCACTATCTTGGGGTTGAGAATGAGCGCCCGGGCCAGCGCCACCCGCTGCTGCTGGCCTGCGGAGAGCATCTGCGGATAGAAGAGGGCGTGATCCGGCAGCATGCCCACCATGCGCAGAGTCTGCACCACCTTGTCGTGACGCTCCTCGTCGCTCATCTCGGTGTTGAGCCGCAGCGGCGTCTCCAGGATCTGGCCGACCCGGATCTTGCGATTTAGTGAGGAGTTGGGGTCCTGGAAGATCATCCGCAGCAGCTTGCAGCGGGTCTGATAATCGCCGTGGATCAGGGTCTGACCCTCGATGGCGATATCGCCACCGCTCGGCTCTATCATGCCCGCCAGGATCCGCGCCAGCGTGCTCTTGCCGGAGCCGGCCTCGCCGACGATGGCCAGGGTCTGGCCGACCTCAAGGTCAAACGAGAGCGGCTTGATGGCTTCGACCGCCTGACGCCGAAACAGGCCGGTGCGGTTCTGGTAGGTCTTGCACAGGCCCCTGACCTGCAGCAGGGAGGGTTCGATCACTGTCCTGGCTCCTTGGTGGCAGAGCATGCGGCCACGGGCTGATAACGTCTTGGATTCATTTCTTCGGCTCTTCCATGTTCAGCGGGAAGTGGCAGCTGAACTGGTGACCCTTGACCTTGCTCATCAGCGGCGTCTGTACGCACTGCTTCTGGGCATAGGGGCAGCGGGGGCCGAGCCGGCAACCTATGGGCAGGTGCTGCAGCGGCGGTATCACCCCGGGCAGGGTCTCGAGCCGCGACTTGTGGCGCACCAGCTTGTCAAAATCGGGAATGGACTTGAGCAGGGCATCGGTATAGGGGTGATGGGGCGAGGTCAGGATCTGCTCCCGGGTGCCCACCTCCACCATCTGGCCGCAGTACATCACGTTGATGGTGTCGGTCAGGTTGGCGATGGCCGCTATGTCGTTGCTGATGATGAGGATGGTGGTGTTGCCCAGCTTGTTCATCTTGTCCAGCAGCCGCAGGATCTGGGAGTGGGTGGTGGACTCCATGGCGCTGGTGGGTTCATCGGCGACCAGCAGGCGCGGCTTGTTGGCAATGGCCATGGCGATCATCACCTTCTGGCACATGCCGTCCGACAGCTCGTGGGGATAGGCGCGCATCACCTTGCGGTGATCCTTGACGCCGACTCTGTGCAGCAGGGCGATGGCCTTCTTCTTGCGCCACTGGAAGCGCTGCCAGAACTGGCCCTCGAACGAATCGGTCGGGATCGCCTCTTCCAGCTGGGTACCTATCTCTTCGGAAGGGTCCAGACAGCTGATGGGGTCCTGGAAGATCATGGCGATCTCGCGACCCATGATCCGGCGTCGCTCCTTGGGGGCCATGGTCAGCAGATCCATGTCGTTGAAGCGCATCCGGTCGGCACGCACCGTCCAGTTGTCCTTCTGGATGCCGACGATCACCTTGGCCACCAGACTCTTGCCGGAGCCGGATTCACCCACCAGGCCGCGGATCTCCCCCTCGGTCAGGGTCAGGCTCACCCTGTCCACCGCCTTGACCTTGCCCTGGGGCGTGTCGATCTCGATGGTGAGGTTGCGAATATCGAGCAAGGGCATCAGTTGCGCTCCTCATGAGGGTGTGGCACGGCGTGCTGCATCGGGGATATGCCGTCCTTGATGGTATAGAGCAACAAGATCATCAATCGTTCCCCTCTTTGAGTGCTTCACGAATACCTTCACCCACCAGCGATGGGTTGACCAGCACGCCGTACAGGAATGGACAGGGGCCAAGGGTGAACATGTCAATCTTGGGCAGAGAGCGCTGCATCAATCGTTCCCCTCTTTGAGTGCTTCGCGAATGCCTTCACCCACTAGATTGGTGACCAGCACGCTGAACAGTATGGCCATGCCTGGCAGGGTCACTGTCCAGGGGGCGAGGTAGATGAGATCGCTCGAATCTGCCAGCATGGCGCCCCATTCCGGCTGGGGCGACTGGGCGCCGAGGCCGAGAAAACCCACCGCCGAGATATCGAGAATGGCGGCGGAGAGGGTGCGGGTGGTCTGGGCGACCAGGGTCTCCACTATGTTCGGCAAAATGGCCAGACGCATGATCCGCAGCGGCGGCGAGCCGTCGAGGCGGCTGGCGATGATGTACTCCTTCTGCATCTCGGTATGGACCGCGTTGTAGGTCGCCCGGATGAAGGGAGGGATCAGCGCCAGCGTGATGGCGATCAGGGTATTGAACAGGCCAGGTCCCAGGATGGCGACCATGATGATGGCCAGCAACAGGGAGGGGATGGAGAGCAGGGTATCGAGCAGGTGGTGCAGTACGCTCGATTTCAGCCCCTTGCTCATGCCGCCCAGGATGCCGATGGTGGTGCCGGCCACCATGGCGATCATCACCACCAGCAGGGCGTTGCCGAAGGTGAGCCGCGCCCCTGCCACCAGCCGGGAGAGGATGTCGCGGCCCAGATCGTCGGTGCCGAGGAAGTAGTCGATGTTGCCGCTGTTGGCCCAGGAGGGGGCCAGCAGCAGACGGCCGCTGTGCTGCTCGTCGATGCCGTAGGGCACCACCAGGGGGCCGAACAGGGTGATGAGCAGCAGGATCACGAAGCACCAGAGTCCGCCCATGGCCAGCGGATTGCGGCGATAGGAGGCCCAGGTCTGCTCCAGCGGGGAGAGGATCTTGAGCTCGGGGTAGAGGTTATTCTTGTCTTGCATAGGATTCCTGGCTCCAGGTCATGCCATGAGCACGTTCAGTCTTGTTTTGCATAGAGTTCTTTGCGCCGCGCCGGATAGATGAGGGTGGTGAGCAGCTCGGTGCTGACGCTGATGAAGATGACGAAGCCGGCGACTACCAGGGTGGCGCCCCGGATGGCGGCGTAGTCCTGCAGGGCAATGCTGTTGATGAGCCAGCGGCCGATCCCGTGCCACTCGAACACCACCTCGGTGATCATGGCTGAGGTGAGCACGCTGCCCAGCTGCAGGCCGAGCAGCGGCAGTACCGGCGGCAGGGCGTTCTTGAGACCATGGCGCCAGACGATCTGGCGGCGGGAGAGGCCACGGCTGGCCGCGGCCTTGATGTAGTTCTGCTTCATCACGTCGATCAGTGAACTGCGCACGTGGCGGATCACCTCTGTGGTGGGCACCACAGCCAGCACCAGCGAGGGCAGGATCAGGTGGCGCAGGGCATCGTGCAGCGCCGCCTGGCGCCAGGGCTCGTGGCTCATCAGCACGTCGAACACGGCTATGCCGGTGATGGAGGGCACGTCATAGAGCAGGCTGATCTGGCCAGAGGCGGGCAGCCAGCCCAGATCCAGCGAGAAGAACATCACCACCAGCAGCGCCAGCCAGAAGACGGGCACCGCATAACCGATGAGGCCGGCGGTCATGATGGAGAGATCCAGCGGCTTGCCCTGATAGAGCGCCGCCAGGGTACCGAGCGGAATGCCCACCAGCAGCGAGATGGCAAAGGCGGCCAGGCAGAGGATCAGGGTGGCCGGGAAGTAGTGGCGGATCTCCTCCAGCACCGGCAGGCCCGAGACGCTGGAGAGCCCCAGATCCCCATCCAGAATGCGGCGCAGGAAATCGGGATAACCACTCCAGAAGCTGGCCTGCTGACCGATGAGACGAAAGTCCAGCAGGTAGGCGACGAAGGTCAGCGCCAGCAGGGTAATGAGCAGCAGGTTGATGCGACGCAATATATAGAGAAACATGCTTACTCCCTGTGGGCTTGGTTGAAGACGGTGCCGCCAAAGGGCATCAGGGAGAGCCCCTGAATGTCGCTGCGACTGACCTGGGTGCGCAGGGCATGGGCCAGCGGGATGAGCGGCACCTGCTCGTTGAGCAGGCTCTGGGCGTAATAGTAGTTGCGCAGCCGGAACGCCAGCTGGGGCGTGGTGACCGCATCGTCCAGCAGTTGATCGAAGGCCGGGCTGCACCAGCGGCTGTAGTTGTTGCCGCGTTCGACGGCGGCGCAGCTCAGCAGCTGGCGAAAGAAGTTGTCCGGATCGGCGTTGTCGGCAATCCAGCCAGAGAGCAGGCTGTCATATTGGCCCTGAGCGAGGCGGGCCTCGATGACGGGCCACTCCTGCTGCACGATTTTCAGCTTGATGCCTATCCTGGCCAGATCGTTTCGCATCAGCTGGGCTGTCTTGAGGGCATCCGGGTTGTAGGGGCGTGAGCCTGGCTGCACCAGCACCTGCATCTCGAACCCCTGCTCGAACCCCGCCTCCTTGAGCAGCTGGCGCGCCCGCTTCAGATCAGGCTGGCGCATCGGCAGGGAGGGATTGTAGCCCCAGGAGAGGGGCGGCAGCAGGCTGTTGGCGGCCTGGCCCGTCTCGAAATAGACCGCCTGCAGCAGGTTGTCTATGTTGATGGCGCTGGCGATGGCCTGACGCACCTGTACCTTGTTGAACGGCGGCTTGCGGGTGTTGAGGGCCAGGAAAGCAACGTTCATGCCGGATTGCACCGACAGGCTGAGATCCGGGTCCGTGTCGATCACCGACAGCTGGCTGGCGGACGGGGTGCTCATCACGTCGCACTCGCCGGTCAGCAGCTTGGCGAGCCGCTTGGAGGACTTGGGGGTGATGTCGTAGATGAGCTGCTCTATCTTGGCCTCGCCGCCCCAGTAACCGGGATGGCGCAAGTAGCGCACGTACTCGTTGTGGCGATACTCCTTGAAGCTGAACGGGCCCGTGCCGATGGGGCGGCTGTCGAGCAGGGCCGGGGTGCCGGCTTTTTGCAGCTGACCGGCGTATTCGGCGGAGAGCACTATGGCGTAGTCGCTGGCCAGGGTGGCGAGGAAGGAGGCATCCGGCCGATTCAGCTCGAACACCACCTGCTCTGGCCCCTTCTTGTAGACCCGCTTGATCAGCTGATCCAGCCCCAGGCTGTAGAAATAGGGATACTCGCCGCCGGAGACGTCGTGATAGGGGTGCTGCTTGTCCAGCAGGCGCTGCCAGGTGAACAGCACGTCATCGGCGTTGAAGGTGCGCGAGGGGTTGAACCAGGAGGTGTGATGAAAGGTCACTCCCTTGCGCAGGGTCAGGGTGTAGAAGAGGCCATCCTCGCTCAGGGTCCAGCGGGTGGCGAGTCCCCCCTCCAGCGCCAGGGTGTTGGGGTTCACCTCCAGCAGGCGATCGTAGAGCGGGCGCGAGCTGGCATCCAGGGTCACTCCTGAGTTGGACACCTGGGGATTGAAGGTCTGGGGCGAGCCTTCCGCACAATAGATGAGACCCGTCCTGGAGGCGTCGTCCTGTTTCTGACAACCGGTAACCAGCACCAGCAATCCAAGCAGCAAGGGTTTGAACATTCTCATTGTAGAACCATGTTTTTATACGAATGTGCCAGCGCCAAGGCTGGCGAGTTGCGGGAGTCGGTCTGAACCTGGCTGCCCCGGGTATTAATCTGCATCGTTGTCACTGTCCAGCAACCGGTATTGGCGCAGCCTGCCACGAAACGGGCGATAGCGCAGGGCCGGCACCTGTGCCGGCATCGGTCTGAACCTGGCTGCTCCGGGCATTAATCTGCATCGTTGTCACTGTCCAGCAACTGGTATTTGCGCAGCATGCCGCGAAACTGGTGATAGCTCAGGGCCAGCAATTGAGCGGCTTTGCGCTGATTATACTGGGATTGCTGCATGGCTTGCTTGAGTAAATTTATCTCGTACTCCGCCACCGCGTGTTTGAGATCCAGCGGCAGGGCGGGAGGGGCCTGGGTGGTCAGCTGGGTGGGCTCATCGAGGGTCGCGGCCAGACTTGCCCGGGGACGGGGGCGCCAGGGGGAGTCGAACGGATTGAGCACCAGCTCGGACAGCGGCAACTGGGGGTTGCCCTGGCGATAGATGCTGCGCTCCACCACGTTTTTCAGCTCCCGCACGTTGCCGGGCCAGGGGTAATCTTGCAGCAACTGGGTCGCCTTGCGGGAGAAACCGGCAAACAGCGGATAACCCAGCTCCCGGGTCATGCTGTGGGCAAAATGCTCCGCCAGCATCAATATATCCTCCCGCCGCTCCCGCAAGGGGGGCAGGGTAATGACATCGAAGGCCAGCCTGTCCAGCAGGTCGTGGCGAAAGTCCCCTCTGTCGGCCAGTGCCGGCAAATCCTCGTTGGTGGCGCACACCAGCCGCACATCCACCTTGAGGGCCTTGGCCCCGCCCACCCGTTCAAACTCGCCGTATTCGATGACCCGCAGCAGCTTCTCCTGCACCCGGGCGCTGGTGGTGGCCAGCTCGTCGAGGAAGAGGGTGCCGCCATCGGCGCGCTCGAAGCGGCCCTGATGGCGCTTGGCGGCGCCGGTGAAGGATCCCGCCTCGTGACCAAACAGCTCTGTCTCCAGCAGGCTCTCGCTCAGGGTGGCGCAGTTGATGGTGACAAAGCTTTGATCCCAGCGCGCCGAGAGATAATGTAGGCGATGGGCGATCAGCTCCTTGCCGGTCCCGCGCTCGCCGATGATCAGCACGGGTTTGCGCAGCGGGGCGAGCCGTGAGGCCTGCTCAATGATCTCGAGAAATGCGTTGGATTCCCCCAACAGGCTTTCCGTGGCCGTGGTCATAGTGATCCCTGTCCGTTGTAAAAGCTGGTCAATCTTACCAAAAGTTGGTGATTCTTATCATCATTTGTGCGGGGCGTCTTGAAACTCGACGCATGAGCCCCATATAAATCAACAAGTTAAATTCTGTTCCAGATTGGCACACAAGTTGCCATTGTCAATGGAGAAACAACGCATGCCAACCACAGGAGTTCTATCATGAGTATTTTTTCCCGTCTGGCCGACATCATCAATTCCAACCTGACGGCCCTGCTCGACAAGGCAGAAGATCCCCAGAAGATGGTGCGCCTGATCATCCAGGAGATGGAAGACGAACTGGTGAAGGAGCGCTCCAATCTGGCCCGCTTCCTCGCCAGCCAGAAAGAGATTGGCCGTCAGGTCAACCGCCATCAGGAGCGGGTTGACGAGTGGCAGGGCAAGGCCGAACTGGCGCTGGCCAAGGGCCGTGAAGATCTGGCCCGCGCGGCGCTTATCGAGAAGAAGAAGCAGACCGAGCTGGCCGAGACGCTCTATCGCGAGCAGCAGGCGGTGGACAGCGGCATCGACAAGCTGGGTGACGAAATACGTCAGCTGGAAGCCAAGCTGGAAGATGCCCGTAGCCGTCAAAAGGCGATGGCCATTCGCACTGAAGCGGCCAGCAGCCGCCTCAACGTGCAGAGTCAGGTTGCTCGCGGCGACAGTCAGGCGGTGGTCAGCAAGTTCGAGCGCATGGAGCGTCGCATCGACGAGATGGAGGCCCGCGCCGATCTGGGGCAGTCCGACAAGGCACTGGCCCAGCAGTTTGCCGAGCTGGAAGTCGACGATCAGATAAGCAAAGAGCTCGAGGCCATGCGCCAGAAGCTGGGCCAGGGCGAAGGCAAACAGGGAGAGTAATAGATGGAAGATCTGCTGGGCGTATTGATGGTCCCCATGGTGGTTTTCATGGTGGTGGTGGCCCCCATCTGGCTGGTGCTGCACTACAGAGCCAAGGGGCGGATAGGCGTCGGCCTGGCCGATAGCGAGCGGGAACAGTTGCAAGGGCTGCTGGTGCGGGCCGAGAAGATGCAGGAGCGGGTTGGGGCGCTGGAGTCCATTCTGGACGCGGAAGTGCCGGGCTGGAGGAACAAGGTATGAGTCCATCGAATCGGGAGGGGCGCAATCTCTATCGCGACCCTCAGCGTGGCAAGATAGCGGGCGTCTGCGCCGGCCTTGCCGACTACTTCGGGGTGGAGACCTGGATAGTGCGGTTGCTGGCCATCAGCGGCCTCATCTTCGCCGGCTTCATTACCTTCACCGCTTATATTGCCGCCTGGTTTCTGCTCGACAAGCGGCCGGTCACTCTCTATGAAAACGAAGAGGGAGAGTTTGCCGATGTGCGGATGAAGGCGCGCAGCTGGCAGGCCGGCGTCACCCCCCACCAGGCGCTGGGCCGCATCGCACAGGAGCTAGATACCCTGGAGCCGAGATTGCAGCGCATCGAGAAGCTGGTGACCTCCAAGGAGTTCACCCTGCAGCGGGAGTTCAGCAAGCTGTGACCTCTGGCCGGGCCTCGCCGATTGAGCGAGGCCCCTCTCTTGAGCGGGATCCCAAGACCCGACATGGCGGGCACACCTGAAACCGACGATCGAATTGAGGGATTGAACAAGCCTTGATACGCAACACACTGGAACAAAAGTGGTCGCTCTTGCAGCACAGGGCCACAGACGTGGTGAACCGGGTACGGGATCGCCATCTGCGGCTGGCGGTGACCGGCCTCTCCCGCAGTGGCAAGACCGCCTTTATCACGGCGCTGGTCAACCAGCTGGAACACGCGGCCATCGATGGCCGTTTGCCCTTGTGGGATGCCCTGCGTCAGGGGCGCATTCTCGGCGCCCGTCGGGTGCCCCAGCAAAACGCCCATATTCCCACCTTTGCCTACGAGCGCGGCCTCGACGCCCTGTTCGGCGAGCCGCCCGCCTGGCCCGAGCCGACCCGCGGGGTGGCCGAGGTGCGCCTCGAAATTCGCTATCGCACCCGCCATCCCCTGCGCAAACACCTGGGGGAGATCTCCACCCTCTATGTGGATCTGGTGGATTACCCGGGGGAGTGGCTGCTGGACTTGCCGCTCTTGGAACTCAGTTACGAGCAGTGGAGCGAGCAGGTGCGCGACCAGTTGCGCCGCCCCGAGCTGCAGGCGCTTGCCGCTGGCTGGCTGGCGCCGGAGTGGCAGGCTATGCAGCCTTTTGAAGAGCGACCGGTCGCACAGCTTGCCGAGCGCTACACCGACTACCTGCACGCCTGCAAGCGGGAGCTGGGGCTGCACCTCATCCAGCCTGGTCGCTTCGTGCTGCCGGGGGAGTATGCCGGCGCCCCTCTGCTGCAGTTCGTGCCCTGGGTGTGGGATATGCCTGCCGGCGAGCCCGCCGATGGCACCCTCTACGCCACCCTCAAGCAGCGCTTCGAGCAGTACAAGCAACACCTGGTACAGGGCTTTTATGAGCAGCATTTTGCGGGGTTCGATCGCCAGATCGTGCTGGTGGACTGCCTGCAGCCCCTCAACGCCGGCGCGGCCAGTTTTGGTGACATGCAGCAGGCCATCGCCCGCATCATGGAGAGCTTCGCCTATGGCAAGAGCAACTGGTGGCGCAGGCTCTTCTCGCCGCGCATCGACAAGCTGCTGTTTGTGGCGAGCAAGGCCGATCACGTCACCCCGGAGCAGCACGGCCCCCTGGTCTCTTTGCTCCAGCATCTGGTGCGCAGCGGTCGGGGTCAGGCGCGCTTTGAGGGGATCACCACTGAGTGTCTGGCGCTCGCCGCCATCAAGGCGACCGAGGTGGGCAAGGGGGTGGCCAATGGCCGTGAGTTTCCCGCCATCCGTGGCACCAGCCTCGCCGGCGAGCCGTTGCTGCTGTTTCCGGGAGAGGTGCCGCCCCATATTCCGCCTGCGCAATGGTGGAACAATCAGGGCTTCGATTTTCAGGCGTTTCGCCCCATGCCCATGAGCGCCCATCAGGCGCTGCCCCATATCCGGCTCGACGCTGCGCTGGAGTTTCTGCTCGGGGATCACCTCGAATAACCCAGGCTGTGCGGCAATGCAGGCAAGGCATGGCTGCACGGCCGCGTGGAGGAGCAAGCAAAAAGATGAACGATCAGACAAAACCGACGGTGGCCGAACCGGCACAGCTGCAGGGCAAGGTGATCCTGGAGCCCGCCTTGACTGTGGCCAGCGACGAGCGACCGCCTGCACCTGCCCAGCGGCTGGAAGAGGCGAGTTTCGAGCGCCTCGACGAGCTGGAGGCATTCACCGAGGTGGAGCCCGCACTCACCATCAAGCCGCGCCGGCGGCACCGGCTGCTTGGCTGGGGACTGGGGGCGGTTGGCCTGTTGTCGCTGGGCCAGTATGGCGCCTTTCTCTACGACCAGTTGCTCACCACCCCGCTCTGGGGCAGCGCCTGGTTGCTGGCCTCCGGTCTGGTGGCCGTGGGCACGGCAGGTGTGGTGGGGCGCGAGTGGCTGCGGCTGCGCACCCTCAAGCGGCGCCAGGATGTGCGCTCCCGGGCCGACGATCTGCTGGCCCGTCAGGGCGTCGGGCAGGGACAGGCTTTTTGCGAGGCGCTCGCCGAGAAGAGTGGGGACAAGGGGCGGGAGGGGTACAACAACTGGCTGTCCCAGCTCGACGAGAGCCACAGCGATCGGGAAGTGCTGACCCTCTACAGTCAGCTGGTGCTGACCGAGCGGGACAAGCTGGCCCAGGCGCGGGTGGCCAAATGGTCGGGGGAGGCCGCCGTGCTGGTGGCCCTGAGCCCGCTCGCCACCGTCGACATGATGCTGATGCTGTGGCGCAACCTGCGGATGATCGAGGACATTGCCGATGTCTACGCCATCGAGCTCGGCTACTGGAGCCGCATCCGCCTCATTCGGCAGGTGTTTCGCAACATGCTCTATGCCGGGGCCACCGAGCTGGTGACCGAGGTGGGGATGGATCTGCTGGGGGCAGAGTTCGCCGCCAAGCTCTCCGCCCGCGCCGCGCAAGGGGTGGGGGCTGGGCTGCTCACTGCGCGTCTTGGCCTGCGCACCATGGAGGCGTGCCGCCCGCTGCCCTGGTGCGCTGACGAGAAGCCCAGGCTCGGCGAGCTGCGCAAGCGGCTCATCGGCCAGCTGGCTGGCTATCTCAACAAGGGGTGACGGGCCTCGATTGTGGTTGTCACAAATTATTTACAATTGTCAACGGCAGCCGACCCCGGGGTCGGCTGCTTTTTTAGGGGACAAACCGTTACAGTGATCCCATCAGTCAAACGTGAGTCGCCGCTGCTTGGGTTACCGGGCGGGCAGACAGGATGGAACCCTTAATGGCAAGTCTCTACACAGCACACCAGCCGGACCCTCAGGGCCTCATCCATTACACGGATGAGGAGCACGGTACCTGGCAGATCCTGATCGAGCGTCAGCTCGCGGCGCTCGAAGGCAAGGCCTGTGACGACTATCTGGCTGGCTTGACCCGCCTCAATCTGCCCCTGGATCGCATCCCCCAGCTGGCCCAGATCAACGCCGTGTTGCAACCGGCCACCGGCTGGTCGGTGGCCGCCGTGCCTGCGCTTATCTCGTTCGATCGCTTCTTTGCCCTGCTGGCCAACCGCCAGTTTCCGGTGGCCACCTTCATTCGCCGCCGGGACGAGCTCGACTATCTGCAAGAGCCTGACATCTTTCACGAGATCTTCGGCCACTGCGCCATGCTGACCAACCCGGCTTTCGCGCACTTCACCCATGTCTATGGCCAGCTCGGCCTGCAGGCGGGCAAGGAAGATCGCGTCTTTCTGGCGCGGCTCTACTGGTTCACCGTGGAGTTTGGCCTGCTCAATACTCCTGCCGGGCTGCGCATCTACGGCGGCGGCATTCTCTCCTCCATCGGCGAGACCGCCTATGCCCTCGGCGGTCAGCCGGTGCTGCAACCCTTCGACCCCATAGAAGTGCTGCGCACCCCGTATCGCATCGACATCATGCAGCCCACCTATTTCGTGCTGCCCGAGCTGGCCGATCTCTACCGTCTGGCGGAGCAGGACATCATGGCCATGGTGTCCGATGCCCGCCGGCTGGGGTTGCGTCCGCCCCGCTTTGCCCCCGCCGGCGGCAAACAGGCGAGCTGAATTGAACAGACCCATTTCGTTATCCGATCCCCATTGATGAACAAGGAGAAACCCATGTCCGAACTGGCAAGCCAGCAGTGTGAAGCGTGCCGCGCAGATGCCCCCAAGGTGAGCGAACAGGAACTCGTCGAGTTGATGCAGCTTATCCCCGACTGGCAGCCGCTGGTGGTGAAAGGGGAGCTGCAGCTGCGCCGGGAGTTTGCGTTTCGCAACTTCAAGGAGGCGCTGGCCTTCACCAACCGTCTGGGCGAGCTGGCGGAGGCGGAATTCCATCACCCCGCCATTCTGACCGAGTGGGGCAAGGTGACCGTCAGCTGGTGGACCCACAAGATAGGCGGCTTGCATCGCAACGACTTTATCATGGCGGCGCGTACGGATGAGCTGCTGAAGTGAAGACGCCACCACTCACCGAGTGGGCGATATGGTGACCGTCAGCTGGTGGACCCACAAGATAGGCGGCTTGCATCGCAACGACTTCATCATGGCGGCGCGCACCGACCAGTTGCTCAGTGATCCGTTGCACAAATAAGCCTCATCCAGTGACTCGGGCCTGTCCGGCGAAAGCGGGGCGGGCCCGCATTTTTATGGGCTGGCGCTCGCACTGGCGGGATCGAGTCTGTATTATCCGGTCATTCATAGAGTTAGCTAGGAAGTGTGTCCCGAATGCGTCTTGAAGTCAGCTGTGAAGACCGCCTGGGCCTGACCCGGGAACTGCTCGACCGTCTGGTGGAGCACAACATCGATCTGCGCGGCATCGAAATCGATACCTCAGGCATCATCTATCTCAACTTTCCCGAGCTGGAGTTTCGTGATTTCCAGCACCTGATGCCGGAGATCCGCCGCATTCCCGGCGTCTATGACGTCAAGACCATCCCCTACATGCCCTCCGAGCGCGAGCACCACGAGATTGAGGCCCTGCTCAAGGCGCTGCCGGATCTGGTCTTCTCCCTCGATGCCAAGGGCAAGGTGACCCAGGCCAACCAGTCCGCCCTCACCACCCTGGCCCTGCCGGTGGAAGAGATACGCGGCGTGGCGCTGGGCTCGCTGGTCAAGGGTTTCTCCTTCAGCCGCTGGCTGGAGGCGAGCGAGATCAAGCCGCAGACCTGCAAGCTCAGCTTCAATGGCGAAGAGTATCTGGCGGACCTGATGCCGCTGTTCGTGGCCGAAGAGAAGGGCCGTCAGGCCCTGGCCGGCGCCGTGGTGGTTCTCAAATCCGCCCGTCGGGTCGGCATGCACTTCAGCGCGCTGCACGCGGTGGAAGTGGGGGGCTTCGAGCACCTGCAGGCCGAGAGCCAGAAGATGAAGCAGGTACTGACGGAGGCGAGCAAGCTGGCGATGCAGGACGCGCCGCTGCTCATCGTCGGCGAGACGGGCACCGGCAAGGAGCTGCTGGCCCGCGCCTGCCACGGCGCCAGCCTGCGCTCCAGCCACCCCTTCATGGCCCTCAACTGCGCCGCCATGCCGGACAACGTGGCCGAGAGCGAGCTGTTTGGCTACGCCCCCGGCGCCTTTGGCAACAACACCGAGGGCAAGCGCGGGGTACTGGAGCTGGCCAGCGGCGGCACCCTGATGCTGGACGAGATCGGCGACATGTCCCCCCATCTGCAGACCAAGTTTCTGCGAGTGCTGCAGGATGGCGTGTTCCGCCGGGTGGGTGACGAGCAGGAGGTGAAGGTCAATGTGCGCTTCATCTGCACCACCCAGAAGCAGTTGCTGGATCTGGTGCACGACGGCAAGTTCCGCGAAGATCTCTACTACCGCCTCAACGTGCTGAGTCTGGCGTTGCCGCCCCTGCGCGAGCGCAAGGCGGACATCATGGCGCTGGCCCAGCAGTTCGTCTCCCGCTTCGCCAGCGAATTGCAGCGCCCGCGCCCGCGCTTTACCCGCAACATGGCCGAGTACCTGACCGCCTACCGCTGGCCCGGCAACGTGCGCCAGCTGCGCAACTGCCTCTACCGGGCCATGACCTTGCTGGAAGGGGACGAGATAGGGCCGGAGCACGTCGACTTGCCGGTGGCGGCCGATGCCATGCCGCTGATCGATGAGTGGTTCGAAGGGGGCCTGGACGAGGCGGTGAAGCGCTTCGAGAGCCGGCTGCTGGAGCGGCTCTATCCGGCCTTCCCCTCCACCCGTCAGCTGGCCAAACGGCTGGGGGTGTCGCACACCGCCATCGCCAACAAGTTGCGCGAATACGGGATCAGCAAGAAGTAAGTCGATGAATGCAGGTAGGATCTTGGGGCTCACACCAGGGTGGGCCCCTGCCATTGTTGCGACATTTAGTGACGTATGTGCTTGTTCTGTTGGCGGTGCCTTGTCATGCGGCTGATAAGCTCAATACTACTCCTATCCGGCTCACCCTTCCTGGGCGTCAGGCCTTCGCGGGCGCTGGCGTGGGCATAAGCGCAGGCACGATGCACTCTCTTTCACTGGTTCGAATCCTGGCGTGGTTGACGCCGCTGATCTGTTCGCTGGCCCTCGCCACCGAGCCTGTTCTCCCCACCTCTGCCGAGGTGCGTGCCGAGCAGGTACGCCAGACGGTCCTCGACATACTGAGCTATACCCGCTGGCCGACCGAGCCCGCTGAGCTGCGCCTGTGCATCACGGCGCCGACCGAATATGCCACCGCCCTCTTTTCCATCAAGCAGCAAGCCAATGGCCGGCCGGTCAGCGTCCATCGCTACGACGTGGATGATGAGGCGCTGGGGCGGCGCTGTGACGTGCTCTACCTGGGGATATTGGCGCCGGAGCGGCGGCTGTCCCTGTTCCAGCGGCTGCGGGAACACCCCATTCTCAGCATCAGCGAGCAGAGCGCCGAGTGTGTCGCCGACGCCGTATTCTGCCTGCGGGTCGGGCTGGAACGCGTGCGGTTCCGGGTCAATCTGGATGCCTTGGCCAGGAGCGGGGTGCGGGTGCATCCTGCCGTGCTCAAGCTGGCCAAGGCGGATGAGGAGACACCATGATAGGGCTCTTTCGTCCACCGACCCAGCGGCTCACCTTGCGACAGAGTCTGGGACGCACCCACCTGGTGACGTCCCTGACCGCTGTCTGTATGGCCGGTGTGCTGCTGACCGGTATCGCTCTGCTGGCCTTGCGCCTCTACGCGGATCACAACCTGGAGCTGGTGGCCCGCGCCATCAGTTACACCAGTGAAGCGGCCGTGGTGTTCCATGACGAAGAGGCCGCCAAGGAGGCGCTGCAAGCCATAGTCACCCATGAGGATGTGGCGCAGGCCAGCATCTATCTGCCCACGGGTCAGCCGCTGGCAAGTTGGCGCCGGGCCATGAGCACCCCCTGGTCTGGGCTGGAGCAGTATCTGGCCAGGCTCATACTGCCGGGCCCGGTCGATCAGCCCATGATGCGGGGCGGGGTGGAGATAGCCCGCATCCATCTGGTCGGCCACGGCCAATATCTGCTGCTGTTCCTGCTGCAAACCCTGCTGGCCATGCTGGTCTGTCTCATCCTCAGTGCGCTGGGGGCGCTCTACGTGGCGCGCTGGATGCAAAACTCTCTGACTGTGCCACTCAAGGAGCTGGCGCAGGTGGCTCACAGTGTCAGCCGTCGACGCATCCTGGCCATGCGGGTCCCCGAGGCGCATATCGCCGAGCTGCACGAGCTCGGTCAGGACTTCAACTCCCTGCTCGACGAGCTGGAAGCCTGGCAGGCTCATCAGCGGCGGGAGAACGCCAGCCTGCTGCACCGGGCCACCCACGATGCCTTGACCGGCCTGCCCAATCGTGCTCTTTTTGAGGCTCGTCTGGATCAAGCCGTGACCACGGGTCGCTTGCATGAAGAGCGTTTCGCACTGCTCTACCTCGATTGTGATCGCTTCAAGCAGATCAACGATACCCTGGGCCATGCCGCCGGGGATGACGTGCTTATCGCCTTGGCCAGACGGGTACAACATCAGCTTCGGCCGATGGATCTGGTATGTCGGCTGGGGGGAGACGAGTTCGCCATCCTGTTGACTCCTGTGTTGCAAGAGAGCGAGGCGCAGGATGTGGTATCCCGCATCCAGCAGGCCATGGCCGACCCCGTGGTGCTGGGGGATGGTCGCCAGCTGGTGGCGGCCATCAGCATAGGCACGGCCCTCTATCCGGAGCAGGGGCTGACCGCTGGCGAGCTGTTGCAGCAGGCCGACAACGCCATGTACCAATCCAAGCGGCTGCGTCGGGAGCTTGCACTCCATGACCAGCTGGAATTTGATGTTTCTGCAGAGGAAAAATAACAATGAAGATCCATGTCCTGATGAAAACCGGCCTGATCGGCCTGTTGTTGAGCGTGCTGGTGGGCTGTCAAAGCGCCCCCCACGGCTTGACGGCAGAGCAGATCGCCGTACTCAAGGAGCAGGGTTTTCGCCTGACCGATGAGGGTTGGACTCTGGACTTCTCCAACCGGGTGCTGTTTGCCAACAACGTGGAGGCCCTCAACCCCAAGACCCGTGTTCTGGTGGAAAAGCTGGGCAAGACCTTGCTGGGTGTCGGCCTGAACAAGGCGCGCATCGACGGTCACACCGACTCCAACGGGCCTGAGCTCTACAACGATCAGCTCTCCCTGAAACGGGCGAAATCGGTGGCCGAGGTGCTGGTGTCGGTCGGCATGCAGCCGGCCAACCTGGACATCCGTGGTCGCGGTGAGCGGGATCCGGTGGCAGACAACAAGACCGCTGCCGGGCGGGCCGAGAACCGCCGTGTTGCCATCGTCATCAGCAACGAATAAGCCGGTTGTGTGGATAAAAAAAGAGCGCCTGATGGCGCTCTTTTTTGTGGCTCTGGCATTTACTGCTCGAGCTTCTCGCGGTCGTGGTGACTGCGCAGGCGGATGTTGATCATCTCCACCGTCAGCGAGAAGGCCATGGCGAAGTAGATGTAACCCTTCGGAATGTGCAGATCCATGCCCTCGGCCATCAGCGCGAAGCCGACCAGGGTGAGGAAGGAGAGGGCCAGCATCTTGATGGTGGGGTGATGATCGACGAAGTCACCTATGGCCTTGGCGGCGAACATCATGATGAAGACGGCGATCATGATGGCCAGCACCATGACGGGCACGTGATCCGCCATGCCCACGGCTGTGATGACAGAATCCAGGCTGAAGACGATGTCGAGGATGGCGATCTGGATCAGGGTGCTGACGAAGCCGGACGCAACCGCGATTGAGCCTTCTGGCTCCGCCGCCCCTTCCAGGGTGGCGTGGATCTCGTGGGCACTCTTGCCGATGAGGAACAGGCCCCCCAGCAGCAGGATGAGATCGCGACCCGAGATGGCCTCACCCAGCACGGTGAACAGCGGCTCGGTCAGGCGCATCACCCAGGCGAGCGACAGCAGCAGCAGGATGCGGGTGCCCATAGCGAGGCCGAGACCCAGGATCCGCGCCTTCTGGCGTTGCGCCTCCGGCAGGCGGGCGACCAGGATGGAGATAAAGATAATGTTGTCTATGCCCAGCACGATTTCGAGCAGGGTCAGGGTCGCGAGCGCAACCCAGGCAGAGGGATCAAGAACCCATTCCAGCATGATTGAACCTTGGTTAAAAAATTGAAGCAGCGCATTCTAGCAGGCGCAACATGGCTTGTCCCAGCGCCTTGAAAAGATAAAATGGCGGGCGATTTGAGGGAGAAATCTATGTTTCGTTTAGGACTCATCATTAACCCGGTTGCCGGCATTGGCGGCGCGGTCGGTCTCAAGGGCAGCGATGGCGTGGTCGCCGAGGCGCTGGCGCTGGGCGCCGTGCCCAGAGCGCAGGAGCGGGCACGGCAAGCCCTGCTGCCCCTGTGCGATCTCGAAGACTCATTCGAGTTGCTGACGGTCGCAGGCGAAATGGGTGCCGATCTCGCGAAATCGCTCCAGCTGCCTTGCCGTATCGTCTATCGGCCAGCAGCCGGCACCACCACGGCGGCCGATACCCGCGCCGCCGCCGAGCGGATGCGCGAGGCGGGTGTCGACCTGTTGCTGTTCGCCGGTGGCGATGGCACGGCGCGCGACATCTGCGCGGCAGTGGGGGAGTCGTGCCATGTGCTCGGCATCCCGGCCGGCTGCAAAATTCACTCCGGCGTGTATGGCGTCACCCCGGCCGCTAGCGGTCGGGTAGTGGCGCGGATGATCGCCGGCGAATTGCTGAGCCTGGTGGATGCCGAGGTGATGGACATAGACGAGGAGGCGTTTCGGGCTGGCAAGGTGCGGGCTCGCCATTACGGCCAGCTGCTGGTGCCCGGCGATCTGCGCTACGTGCAGGCGGTCAAGCAGGGGGGGCGGGAGTCCGAGGAGCTGGTGCTGGCGGATCTCGCCGCCGGTGTGGTCGAGCAGATGGAGCCCGACACCCTCTACCTGATGGGGTCGGGCAGCACGGTCGCCGCCTGCATGGCAGAGCTAGGCCTGGAAAATACCTTGCTCGGTGTGGATCTGGTGGAAAACGGCCGGCTTATCGGGCAGGATCTGTCCGCCGCCGAGATCCTGACCCGGATCCTCGGTCGTCACTGCCGGCTGATCATTACCCTGATCGGCGGACAGGGACATCTGTTCGGGCGCGGAAATCAGCAATTGAGTCCAGAGGTGATCCGGGCTGTCGGGCGGGACCAGATCCAGGTCCTGGCCACCAAGGCCAAGTTGGCAGCCCTCGCGGGCAGGCCGCTGCTGGTGGACACCGATGACCCGGCACTGAACCGGTCGTTAAGTGGTTATCTGCGCATAACCACGGGATACAAGGATCAGGTCATCTACCCGGTGGCCAACCCGGAATAGGGCATCAAGGATGCGGCTGGCCTGGCGCCAGAGAGCCGTGATCAACCGGATCGCGGTTCCACTCCCCCGAATTATTTTGCCGGCAATTTTTTGCCAGCCACTCTGAAAATGAGGCTGCGTTACATGACGATTCATGATTTTGAGCACAAGTTGTTGGGACTGATAGACAGCATGGTGGCCACGGCGACCGAAGATGAGCTGTTTGCGGGGGGCTATCTGCGCGGCCACATCTCGCTGGCGGTGGCGCGCGCCGAGCTGGAGGGCAAGAACCTGGTGCGGGATGTGAAGAGCTATGTGCTGCGCAGCCTGAACGAGGCCATTCTGGAGGGTGAGCTCTCCGAAGAAGATGAGAAGCTGGTACAGGCAATGTGGATTCGTTTGCAGCAACAAGCAGAAGCTTGATCGGATACACATTTCAAACAGAAGTTTGAGTTTATTCTTCCCTGAAGTTAGTGAAAGGTTAATAATAAGTTTCGCCTTTTGTTTCAGGGATTAAACTATGGCCTCCTCATCACGTATTGCCAACAAACTGCCGCTCGAGATGCTCTATCACTGGGAGCGGCAGTGTCCTGACCGAGTCTACCTTCGTCAAACCATCAACCGCGAATACGTCGACTTCACCTGGGGTGAAGTCGCCGACGAGGCGCGCCGCATGGTGACGGCACTGCGTCATCTGGGGCTGGTGCCCGGTGACAAGGTGGCTCTGCTCTCCAAGAACTGCGCCCAGTGGTTCATCGCCGATCTGGCCATGCAGATGGGGCAGTATGTGAGCGTGCCCATCTACCCGACCGCCAACGTCGACACCATCGAATATGTGCTGCGCCACAGCGAGGCCAAGGCGATCTTCGTCGGCAAGCTGGATGACTGGAAGAGCCAGGAGGCCGGTGTGCCCGCCGATCTGCTGCGCATCGCCTTGCCTTATGAGACCATGCCCGCCAGCCATCAGTGGGACGATCTGCTGGAGGCGCACGAACCCATTGCTGACAGCCCGGCGCAGGTGCCGGACGCCCTGCTGAGCTTGGTCTACACCTCCGGCAGCACAGGCAAGCCCAAGGGCGCCATGTTGAGCGTCGAGCGCTACGCCTGGTCGTGCGAGAAACTGGTGGAGGCGGTGGGGCTGACCGCCGCCGATCGCGGCTTCTCCTATCTGCCGCTCGCCCACATCACTGAGCGGGTCTACATCTATGGTGGCAGCCTGTTCAGCGGCGCCACCATCGCCTTCCCCGAATCCCTCGACACCTTTATCGATGACGTCAAGCGTTGCCGTCCCACCGTCTTTATCTCTGTGCCCCGGCTGTGGGCCATGTTCCGCATCAAGATCCACGAGAAGTTGCCCCAGAAAAAGCTCGAGCTGCTGCTCAAGATCCCGTTTGTCTCGGGTCTCATCAAACGCAAGTTGCAAAAGGGGCTGGGGCTGGATCAGGCGCGGGTGCTGGGCTGCGGCTCGGCGCCAGTGTCACCGGCCCTGCTGCAGTGGTACTACAGCATAGGTGTCAATATCACCGAAGCCTGGGGCATGACCGAGAACCACGCCTTCTCCACCCTCAACTGTCCGTTTCGGGCCGACAAGATAGGCACGGTAGGCAAGGCGGGGCCCGGGGTCGAGATCCGCATCTCGGATGAGGGGGAGATCCTCTGCCGTTGCGACGGCATGATGCTGGGTTACTACAAGGATCCCGAGCACAGCGCCGAGGCCATCGACAGTGATGGCTGGCTCCACACCGGCGACATGGGCAAGCTGGACAGGGAGGGTTACCTCACCATCACGGGCCGGATGAAGGACGTGTTCAAGACCGCCAAGGGCAAGTACGTGGCGCCTGTGCCCATCGAAGGACTGCTGGGGCAGGAGCCCATCATAGAGCAGCTGTGCGTGATAGGTTACGGCATGCCCCAGCCGGTGGCGCTGGTGCAACTGGCCGAGAGTGCCATGAAGGGCAACCGGGACGCCATCAACGCCCAGCTGGAGGCGGCGCGCAACCGGGTCAACGAGCAGCTGGAATCCCACGCCAGAATTCGCGGTATCCTGGTGGTGAAGAGCCCCTGGAACATAGAGAACGGCGTGCTCACCCCCACCATGAAGATCCGCCGCCACCTGCTGGAGCAGAAATACGCGGACCTCGGTGAGGCCTGGTCCTCCTCCCAGAGCATCATCTGGGAATCCTGAGCTTCAGCTAGCAGCAGAAACAACAAGGGGAGCCGGTGGCTCCCCTTGTTGTTGGGCGTTTTGACCTCAGACGGCCTGGTATTCCAGCTCGACCGACCCCAGCGCCTTGAGGGTGGACTGGGCGGAGTCATGCTGACTGATCTGGCCGTTTTTGCTCTCCAGCAGCACGGCGCGGCGGATGGTGGCGAGATCTTCACCGTTCAGCACCGCATGGGCACAGGCCATCTGCATCGGCGGCAGGCTGGGGTTGAAGGCGGCGTTCTCGGCGTAGCGGCCACAGAAGAGGCGACCATCGGCAAACTGCAGTGCCACCGCGGCATAGCCCTGACTGTAGGGGGCATAGCTTTGGCGGGCGGCGGCCAGCGCGGCTTGCCAGAGCGGATCCTCGCTCTCAAGCCGCAGCTCGTCGTGAGCTTGCGGGCTCATCAGGGCATCCGTGATGTCGAGATCCGCCGGCCCGAACGAGTGGGGCAGGAAGGATTGCAGGGCGCTCAGGTCGTCCGGTAGAGAGACTTTCAGGATCTTGGCGGTGCTCAGCTCGTTCATGAACTGGCGGCAGTGGCCACAGGGGGTGTAGTTGACGGTGATCTCGCTGATCCCTGTCTCACCGCCCAGCCAGGCGTTGGAGATGGCGGACTGCTCGGCATGGACCGAGTGGAACAGCCCTTGTCCCGCGAACTCCATGTTGGCGCCGAAATACCAGGTGCCGCTCAGGCCGCAGGCGATGGCGCCGACGAAGAACTTGGAGATGGGGGCCACAGAGCAGGCCGCGGCCAGTGGCAGCAGGGCCAGGCGCAGGGCGCGATCTTCCAGACCTGTGGCGGCTTTCAGGGTCGCCACTTGCTCAGGGGTAAAACGGGCATTGAATTCGCCGCCCTGTTCGGGATCCAGCATGGGCAGCAGCGCCGCTTTGAGCGGGGCGGGCAGGGTATCGAGTGGCTTGGCAAAACGGGGATGCATAGTGTGTCCTCAAAGGCCAATTGGGGGGCCATTGTAGGGAGCAAGCTCGGCAAAATGTGTGAGCGCGCTCACGCCCTGACGGGCAAAAGGAGGGGGATGGTAAAGGAAACGTTTGTCTTGCGCAAACTGTGCGTCAGCTCGCACTGTGGCGGGCCACCAGGCCCGCACAACCGAAAATCGGTACGACTCAGCTCAACCAATGGTAAATGGCAAACAGCAGGGGGGCCACGGCGGCGGTGAGGATGCCGCACACCACCATGGCCAGCGACGAGAAGGCCCCCTGGGTAATGCCCTTCTCGGCGGAGGTGGCGGTGCCGATGGCGTGGGCGCAGGCTCCCATGGCCAGCCCCTGGGCTTCGGGGTCGGTCACCCGCATCAGTTTGAGCAGCGGGTAGCCGATGAGGGCGCCTACAATCCCGACCACCACCACCACGGCCGCCGCGATGGCCGGAATGCCGCCGAGGGACTGGCTGACGCTCATGGCGAGCGGGGTTGTGATGGACTTGGTGGCGAGCGAGGCCAGCAATGCCGGATCGGCGCCCATAAAATGACCGATCAGCAGGGTTGTGCAGACCGAGATCAAGACGGAGGCCAGAGTACAGATTAGGATGGGCTTGAGCCTGGCCTGGATCTGGCGGGCCTGCTGGTAGAGCGGCAGGGCCAGCGCCACCACGGCGGGTTCCAGCAGCGCCGTGATGGGGCGGGTGCCGCTCTCGTACTGATCCAGCGGCAGATCGAGCCAGAGCAGCAGGCCTATGATGACGGCGGTGGGCACCAGCACGGGATTGATGATGGGCCAGGGCAGGCGGCGATAGAGGGTCCGGGTGGCGAAGTAGAGCGCCAGGGTCAGGGGGATGGCAAGCCAGAAGATCATCGGTTCATCCTCTGGTAGAGCCGGCCGACCGTGCCGAGGATCAAGACTATCCCCAGCACTATGCAGAGCATGATGAGGCCGAACGACTGGCGCAGCGGCTCCAGCCAGGCTACCAGCCCGACCGCCACCGGCACGAACAGCACGCCCATGTGGCGCAGCAGCAGGCCGGCGCCGAGCTCGACCCAGTGCAATTTCACCAGTTGCAAGGAGAGCAGCACGAACAGCAGCAGCATGCCGATGATGCTGCCGGGGAAGGCGAACGGCAGTATGGCTGCCAGGGTTTTGCCCGCCAGCAGGCAGGCGACTATGACCATGAAGTCACGAAGGTACAGCAAGGCACGTTGCGCGATCACGTGAGCCCCAACTTGGTAACTGTGAATGAACGGGCAGTTTACCAGAGAGGCAGGGGCGCGGCATTAAAACAATAACAGCTGAAATCAGTTCGTTTGAAGCTGATTTGATTGAAGATTTTCTGACTCGATGCACTTTTTGAACGACCAGGTTCTGAACTGTTTGTTTTGTTTATGAATTACAAGGAGTAGCCATGACATCCCTCTTGTCCCGCGTGCGTCAACTGGCGGCCGATAGCGGCCTGCCCCCGGATTTGTTGCAAACCCGTCAGTGGGAGGGGTCTGTGTGCCGGGTCAGGCTCGACAACACAGGCCCTGAGGCTGCGCCGGTCGGCCGCTGGGTGCTGTTTGACGGCAAGCTCGACCTCTCGCCTGCGTGCGCCATCTATGGCGAAGGCTTCCAGATGCTGGCCCAGACCATGGGCAGTTGGCAGACCCCGCAGCCGGTCGGCCGTTGTCCCGATGCCGGCGTCTATCGCATCAGCGACGACGACGGCTATCACACGGTCCACAACCTGTTGCTGGTGGAACACGGCAAGGGCTGGCTGCTGCTCGCCTTTGCCAGTTGCCACCGTTTTGGCGGCGAGTTCCGCCTCTATCCCGATGGTCGTCTGCAAATCCTGATGAACTGCGAAGAGCGGCTGTTGCCTGCAGGCCAGCACTGGCAGAGCGAGGCGCTGATCTGTCTGGAGGGGGCAGATCGCGAGTCGTTGCTGGCCGAACTGGCGAGCATGATCGAGGCCGAACACGGCAGCCTGATCGCCGAGGTGGCGAGCCGCCCCAGCGGCTGGTGCTCCTGGTATCACTACTATGCACAGGTGAGCGCCGCCGATATTCGCGAGAATCTGGCGGTGCGGGCCGAGCGTTTTCCGGCCCTGCGCTACGTGCAGATCGACGATGGCTATCAGGCGAAGATGGGGGACTGGCTCACCCCTTCGCCCAAGTTCGAACAGGGAGTGGCAGCCCTGGCGGCGGAGATCCGCAGTGCCGGCTGCGAGCCCGCGCTCTGGGTCGCCCCTTTTATTGCCGAGCCGACCTCACAGGTGTTTCAGGAGCACCCCGACTGGTTCGTGAAGGGGGATGACGGTCTGCCGCTCCCCTCAGAGCGGGTCACCTACGGCGGCTGGCGCTGCACCCCCTGGTATGTGCTGGACGGCACCCACCCCGAGGTGCAGGCTCACCTCGCGCGGGTGTTTGGCACCCTGCGCCAGCAGTGGGGCATTCACTACTTCAAGCTGGATGCCAACTTCTGGGGCGCCATTCACGGCGGCCGCTTCCATGACTCTTCCGCCACCCGGGTCGAAGCCTATCGGCGCGGCATGGCCGCCATCTTGCGCGGGGCGGGTGAGGGCGCCTTCCTGCTCGGCTGCAACGCCCCCATCTGGCCAAGCCTGGGGCTGGTGCACGGCATGCGGGTAAGCGATGACGTGGAGCGCAATGGTCACCGTTTTCGCCAGATTGCCCGCGAGGCCTTCTGCCGCGCCTGGCAAAACGAGCGGCTGTGGGCGCTGGATCCCGACTGCATCTGCCTGCGGGATCTGCCGAGTCAGCAGGCCAGCCCGGCAGAGTACAGCTTCCATCTGGCGGCGCTGGTGGCGAGCGGCGGCATGATGCTGGCCGGTGACCGGCTGCAGGATCTCGATGCAGCACAGACGGCGCAACTGCACAAATTGCTGGCCCTGTGCGCGGCCCGGGCCCCTTCAGCCCGCTTCGAGTCGATGGAGTTTGCCGGTGGGGAAGTGAGCCTGCCCGAGGGCGGTACCCTGCTCTGCCTCTTCAACTGGGAGGGGCAGCCCCAGGAGTTCCTGTTGCCGGCGGGCGGCCAGGATTTCTGGGATGAGGGTGTGGTCGGCACCGCGCTCACCCTGCAAGGGGGCGAGGGGCGGGTGATCCGCTACCGCTGATCACACACTGGCAAGAACGATTCAGGCTCCCATGGGAGCCTGAATCGTTCGTAGAGGGGAAAATATGCGGTAGATCAGTAACGCCACTCGAAGCCGATGGCGTAGTTGGCGGCGCCATAGCCCGGGATCTCGTTGCTGGAGAGCAGCGCCTTGAAGGTGAGCTGCGGGCTGAGGGGAATGCCGAGCCCCATGCCGATGGCCACTTCATCGTTGGTGTTGCCAATCATGTCGGCCCGGATCATCCGATAGAGCGACATGTCCTGGCTCATGTGCACATAGCTCTGGGAGGCGCGATTGAAGAGCTGACCGAACACTTCCAGCTGAAAACCCGCCTGGGGGGTGATGGCCAGCGGCACGCCGACGAAGTTGTAGAGATCGGATCGGTTGAAATAGCTGTTGGTGATCTGGGGAGTGAAGTCGGTCTGCTGATAGAGGCGGCTGAAATTGCTCTCGATCAGCTGATAAGTCTGTTGCGGCAATTGCAGCAAATAGTCGGGGACATCAAAACGCACGCCCGCCATGCCGGCCGAAGGCAGCAGGGAGCAGACGAGCAAACCGAAACCGGATAATCCTGAACGCATCAGATGAGGCATCCCCAAGGGTCGATAGCCAAAGGCCGTTAATGCAATGTTAGCGCACAAATAATTGAAACTTCAGGAGTCTTTGCTCCCCTTCCCATTATGTCTTGGGCGAGGGGAGCATACCGACATTTAACTGTGAAACCGATCACATCTCACAGATCTTCGAGGTAGTGATAGAGGCTCTTGAGAATCGCAAAGTTCCGTTCGTTACCCTGATTCTGCTCGGCCAGCGCCTCGAGGCGAGGGGCGTAGTCCGGCAGTCGGCGGCTGAAGTAGTCGCTGCAGTGCAGGCGCCAGCGCTTCTGCTCCGCCTCGCTCAGGGTGTGCGGCCAGTTGCGGGCGCGGTAGCGGAACAGCATCTGGGGCAAACGCGCGTCTGTGAAGGCAAATTCCCGCTCCCCCAGCAGTTCGGCCGGGGTGGCACGCACCAGATCCATGGTGGCCTTGTCGCCGTGACCGAAGAAGCCGGCGTAGAGCTGGGTATCCGGATCCGAGTCGTTGTTGCCCGCAAACTCCTGATTGAACACCTCCACCAGTTTTTCCCGCACCTCGGGGTGAGCCCGCAGCAGGTTCAGGCTCTTGCGGCACTGTTCCCTGTCTATGCCAAGTTCGTCGGCGCGCTCGGAGGTCAGGGTGGCCGCCGGCGCCAGCACCGGGCACTTGTTGATGTGCACCAGTTTCACCGGAATGCCCGCCAAGTCCCCCAACTCTTCTTTTTTGGTGTAGAGCCGCTCGCGGATCTCGTCGCTCGTGAGCTCGATGAGCGGGGTGGGGTCGCGGGTCAAATCCACCATGATCACCGCGTTCTGGTTGCTGGGATGCCAGGCGAGCGGCGACACCCAGCTGACGCACCCCTGCCAGGGGGAGAACATGCCGGAGACATGGGTCAGCGGTTTCATGGTCACCACGTCGATCAGTGCCTTGACCTTGTTCTTGTTGCGAAGCTCAAACAGATAGCCAAACAGCTTGGGCTGGGCTTTTTTCACCAGCCTGGCCATCTCTATGGTGGCCAGCACGTCGGAGAGCGCATCGTGGGCATTGGCGTGGGCCACGCCGTTGGCCACCGTCAGCTTCTCCAGCCTGAAACTTGGCTTGCCCTCTTCGTCAAATGCCCACTCGATCCCCTCCGGGCGCAGGGCATAGCAGGCCCGCAGCATGTCGAGTATGTCCCAGCGGGAGTTGCCGTTCTGCCAGCTGTAGGCGTAGGGATCGTAGAAGTTGCGATAGAGGGTGTAGCGGGTCACCTCGTCATCGAAGCGGATGCTGTTGTAGCCCAGCACGCAGGTATTCGGGGTGGCAAACTGCTCGTGGATCTGGGCAATGAAATCCGCCTCGCACAGCCCGTCTTTCAGCGCCTTTTGCGGCGTGATACCGGTGATGAGACAGGCCTCCGGCTCCGGCAGATAGTCCGCCGGCGGCTTGCAATAGATGACCAGCGGCTCGCCGATGAGATTGAAATCCGCATCGGTACGAATGCCGGCGAACTGCGCCGGTCTGTCTTTGGCCGGGCTGATGCCGAAGGTCTCGTAGTCGTGGAAGTAGAAGGTGGGCGCTGTGCCGGATTGTGCTGTTTTGCTCATAAGTTCCGAGATGGGTGTCCGATGCGGTGGTGCCACGCACCTGAGTGGGCGGTGCCATGCACCACAATTGCCTGCATGGTAAACCATAGCGCAGACAGAACGAAGGGCAGGCAGCCCGGCTGCCGGTTTATTGAACGCTCAAGGGCGCCGGCTCAAGGGGCCGAGCATGATCGCGGATTGCATGGTGAAACATTGCACACTCAGGTGGCTCATCGGGATGCCCCCAGAGCCACCGGCATCAGAGTATGCAGGTCCAGCAGGGTGAAGAAGCCGCCTTCGTCGGGATACCAGCCGCCTGTGTCTATGTAGTACACATTGCCAAGGCGGGCCGGGCGGCCCACCGGGGTGTGCCCCACCACCAGGGCGACAAGATCCTCGACCCCGCTCTCGTCCAGCCGTTCGATACGGCGCCTTGACCAGAGGCAGACGTTCTTGATGGCCCTAAGCCTCCCGCCGCTCACCCCCGCATCCAGTTTGTCCAGCAGCCCCTGCCAGGAGGAGAAGGGGCAATCGGCGTGGAGCAGCCCGACCGGGCCGGCTGGGGTGGCCACCTCGATGGCGATGGGCAGGGTGCGGTAGTGGGCGGAGAGCGCCCTCTGCTCGTCCGGGGTCAGCTGCTGAAACCAGCCGCCGCCGTTCTGGATCCAGTTCTCCCGATCGCAGCTCTCGTAACGGCAGACGTAGTCGTCGTGATTGCCGCAGACAGGGTGGAACCAGGGCCTGGCCAGCCACTCGAGCACCTGGGTGCAGTCGGGGCCGCGATCCGTCAGATCGCCCACGGAGAAGAGGCGATCCCGAGCGGGGTCGAATCCCGCCTGGTCCAGCGCCTGTTCCAGCCGCGAAAAATAGCCGTGGATATCGCCGACGGCGAGATCCCGCCCCAGAGGATTGCGGGCGAAGCGTCTGATCAGCGGTGACGGGTTCATGGCTTGCCTCCTTGTCTGGTGTGACCGGCTCGTGCCGCCGGATGGCCGATGGGATGATCGGGGGCCCGTGGACAAGTGCAGCATGGCATGCTCTGCCTCGCCATTGTAGAGGCAGATGGGGGTTCTCTCGCGCCGAAGTGACAGGCGGCCTGCATAAAGGAGGGCGGTTTGCCGCGTTGCCGGCAGATCCCGGGTAAAAGAATGCCAGTCGCAGCTGACTGGCATTGTGGGCTCAGGGATCGCTTCCTGCGATGGGCCAACCGGCTTTAGAGCAGGTCTTCGAGCTGATACTTCTTGAGCAGTTGATCGAAGGTGCCATCGGCCTTGACGCTGTCGATGGCGGCATCGAATTGGCCCTTGAGCTTGGCGTCATTTTTGCGCAGCGCCACCGCCACCCCTTCACCCAGGCTCTTGTCCTGGGTGCCGTTGAACTGGGGGCCGACGAAGGCGAACTGCTTGCCCATCTCCTTGTCGAGGAAGCCGACTTTCAGCTGCACCATGTTGCCGAAGGTGTAATCGGCGCGGCCGGACTGCAGATCCAGCATGGGGGACTGGGCGTTGACGTAGCGCTTGATGCTGGCCACCTCCCCGTAACGGGCTGTGATGAAGTTGTCCTGGGGCGTCCCCTCCTGCACCGCTATCACCTTGCCCTTGAAGTGGGCCTGGTCGTCGGCGAAGGTGGCGGCCTTGTCGCTGCGCCCCACGAAGCGGTTTTGCATCATGTAATAGACCTGGCTGAAGTCCACCTTCTGGCGGCGCTCGTCTGTGATGTTCATGGAGGACATGATGGCGTCGTACTTGCGCACCTGCAGGCCCGGCAGCAGGGCATCCCAGGGCTGGTTGATCACCTCGCACTCGGTCTTCATGGCCGCGCACAGGGCGTAGGCAAGATCGACCTCGAAGCCGCCGAGCTTGCCGCTGCTATCGACCATCTCGAAGGGGGGATAGGTGGCGTCGGTGGCGATCACCAGGGGTTTGGCGGCGGCCTGGCCGGCGGTGGCCAGGGCCACCAGTATCATGGCTGTGTTGAGTTTCATGGTCATTCCCTTGCAGTTGTACGTCTGTGGCGTCATGCCGATGGTCTTGAATGTACCGGCCTTAGGGGCCGACGGGTATCTTGCGATGGTTGAGGGCCGGCAGCTGGCTGCGCACGTTGCGCTGGGCTGCCAGATCCAGGGTGGCGATGGCCAGTCCCTGACCCTCCTCTACCTGGGCCAGCACCCGGCCCCAGGGATCGATGATCATGCTGTGGCCGAAGGTGCGGCGTCCACCCGGGTGATGGCCCCCCTGGGCGGAGGCCAGCACGAATGCCAGGTTCTCCACCGCCCGGGCTCGCAGCAGCAGCTCCCAATGGGCCAGGCCCGTGGTATGGGTGAAGGCGGCGGGCAGGGCGATGAAATCGGGGGCGGGATCGAGTCGAAACAGCTCGGGGAAGCGCAAGTCGTAACAGATCCCAAAACGCAGCAGACCCCAGGGCAGGGGGTGGCTCATCACCTGCCGGCCCGGACTCATAGTCGCGGCCTCGTCATATTGCTCGCTGTCGGTGCAAAAGCCGAACAGGTGCAGCTTGTCATAACGGCTGGCCAGGTTCCCTTGCGGGTCGATCAGCAGGCTGCTGTTGTGCATCTTGCCGGGTTCTTCGCTCGAAAGCGGCAATGTGCCCGCCAGGATCCAGAGCCCGAGCTCCCGGGCCAAGCCTTGCGCCCATGTGAGCAGGGGGTGAGCGTCCACCGGTGCGGCCAGGGCGACCCGCGCCCTCTCATCGACCGGCATCAGGTAGAAATATTCCGGCAGCAAGGCGAACTCGGCCCCCTCGGCCGCTGCCTGGCGCAGCAGCCCCTCGGCCTGGGCCAGGTTGTGGGAGAGCTCATCGCCGGACACCATCTGCAAGACGGCAACGCGCACTGAATCCATGTTGCCTCCTAGACGCCGCACAGGCGCTCGGCGCCTGCCAGCAGGGTGTCGTCATCCTTGGAGAAGGAGAGGCGAATGACCCGCTGATCCGTGCCGTCGTGATAGAAGGCGGAGACGGGAATGGTGGCGACCCCGTGCTCGCGGATCAGCCGCTGTACGAACAGGCTGTCCGCCTCGTCGCTGATCCGCTCGTAGCTGGCCAGCATGAAGAAGCTGCCGGCGGAGGGCAGCAGCGTGAAACGCGAATCCCCCAGGGCCGAGACCAGCAGGTCTCGCTTGCGCTGATAGAAGGCCGCCAGCCCCTGATAGTGGGCCGGTTGCTGCAACAGGTGGGCGAAGCCGTACTGCATGGGGGTGTCGGCGGCGAACATGGCGAACTGGTGCACCTTGCGGATCTCCTCCATCAGGGGGCGGGGTGCCACGCAGTAGCCCACCCGCCAGCCGGTGACGTGGAAGGTCTTGCCGAAGGAGAAGACGGCGACGGAGCGCTCCACCAGCTCCGGATAGCGGATGACGCTCTGGTGCAGGGCGCCGTCGAACACCACGTGCTCATATACCTCGTCCGAGAGGATGAGGATGTCGGTGCCGCGCACCAGGCGGGCGAGGCGCTCCTGATCCCCCGCCTGCCAGACGGTGCCGGTGGGATTGTGGGGGGTGTTGAGCACTATCATGCGGGTGCGGGGCGTGACGCGGGCCGCGACCTCGTCCCAGGGGATGGCGAAGCTCGGCGCCTTGAGGGCGATCACCACGGGGGTGGCGCCCTGCAGCTGGATCATGGGGCGGTAGCTGTCGAACGCCGGCTCGAACATGATCACCTCGTCCCCGGGATGCACCAGGGCCGTGATGGCGCAGAACAGGGCCTCGCTGGCGCTGGCGGTGATGGTGATCTCCTCGCCGGCATCGTAGTGGTGGCCGTAGCTGGTCGCTATTTTGGCCGCCAGTTGCTCGCGCAAGGCGGGCAGCCCCGTCATGGGGGCATACTGGTTCTCCCCGGCCAGCATGGCCTCATGGGTGACCCGGATGAGTTCTGGGTCGCAGGGGAAGCTCGGGGCTCCCTGGGAGAGGTTGATGCTGGGGTGGCGGTCGGCCAGATCCCCGATGACGCTGAAGATGGTGGTACCCACCTGGGGCAGTTTGCTGACAATGCGGGGGGAGGACATGGCGCCATCACCGATGTGTGTGTGAAAGATGTCCCTTTTTAGCCTCGCGGGCCCTTGCCGGACAACGGATTATTCGGCATGTTACGCATGAGTTTTTCTCAAGCATGGAGCCTTGAATGTTGACCAGCCAGCCCCGTAGCCACTTGCCCCTCTATGGCCTGCAGGTGTTCGAGTGTGCCGCCCGCCATCTGAGTTTCACCCTGGCGGCTGACGAGCTATGCGTGAGTCAGGGGGCGGTGAGCAAGCAGATAGCCCAGCTGGAGGCCCGCCTCGGTCATTTGCTGTTCGTGCGCGGCACCCGCTGCCTGAGCCTGACCCCGGCCGCCGAGCGGCTGCTGCCCTTCATCGGGGAGGGACTGGCTCGTATGGGGGAGGGGGTCAGCGCCCTGCAAACCCTGCCCCACGAGCAGGCTATCAGCATCAAGGTGCCCTCCTGCGCCAGCCGCTGGTTGCTGCGACGGCTGCAAGCGTTCGATGGAGAGGCGGTCGAGGTGCGTGGCAGTCACAGCCACGGCATCGATTTTTCCCGCGAGCCCTTCGATCTCGCCATCGTCTATCAATCCACTCAGGCCAGATACCCCCACAGCCAGCCGCTGTTTCGGGAGCGCTTGACCCCCATCTGTGCCCCCGCCTTCGCGGCCAAGCATCGCTTGTGCGAACGCTCCCTCGAGGAGCTGCCCCTGTTGCCGCTGCTCCATGCCAGTGCGGATCGGCGGGATTGGCGCAACTGGTTCGCCGCCTTCCTCGATACTCCCTGGCAGCCTCAGGGCGGCCAGCTGTTCGATACCCTGGACTTGGCGATGAATGCGGCCTTGCAGGGCTTTGGCCTCTCCCTCGGGGACCCGACCATAGTGGCCGAGGAGCTCGGCAGCGGAGCATTGGTGGCACCCTTTGCCCCCGTGCTCAGCACGGATCATGAGTACGCCCTGCTCGCCCGCCCCGACAGCCAGCGCCAGGGGGTGGCCCGCACCTGTCACTGGTTGCTGGAGAGCCGCGACCATCCCTGATCGCTGTCAGCGCCTCGTCTGGCGGGGCTGTTGTCATGCTGGTGGCCGCTGGCCTAAGAAGGTGTTAGCCGCAGATCTTGTAGTAGACCTCGTTCCACTGCAGGGTCTGCTTGAGCTCGGGGATGCGGGTATGCTCGTCGATCACCACTAACTCTATGCCCATGATGTCGGCGAAGGTACGCAACTGCGCTATATCCACCGATTGGGTGAACACAGAGTGGTGGGCGGCCCCCGCCAGGATCCAGGCCTCGGCGCTGGTCTGCAGATCCGGCATGGGCTGCCACAGGGCGCTGGCCACCGGCAGTTTCGGCATGGCCTCTGGCAGGTCCACCACTTCCAGCTGATTGACCACCAGCCGGAAGCGGTTGCCCAGGTCGATCAGGCTGGCATTGACCGCCTTGCCGGCGGGGGCCGCAAACAGCAGGCGGGCCGGGTCGGCCTTCTTGCCTATCCCCAGATGCTGGGCATCCAGCACGGGTTTATCGGCCGCGATGGAGGGGCAAACCTCCAGCATGTGGGCGCCTAGCACCAGGTTGTTGCCCGCCTCCAGGTGGTAGGTGTAGTCCTCCATGAAGGAGGTGCCGCCCGCAAGACCGGCCCCCATCACCTTGAGGGTGCGCAGCAGGGCCGCCGTCTTCCAGTCCCCCTCCGCCCCAAAGCCGAAGCCTTGCTGCATCAGGCGCTGACAGGCCAGCCCCGGCAGCTGGTGCAGGCCGTGAAGGTCTTCAAAGGTGGTGGTGAAGGCGCCAAAGCCGCCGTCGGTGAGGAATTTCTTCATCCCCAGTTCCTGGCGCGCCGCCTCATAGAGGGAGGTGCGCAGCGGCCCGCCCGCCTGCACCGCCTCGGTCAGGGTGTAGGTTTCTTCGTATTCGGCCAGCAGCGCCTCGATGTCGCTTGCGGGCACGGCGTCGATCACCTTCACCAGGTCCCCGACCGGGTGGTAGTTCACCTGATAGCCGAACTGGATCTGGGCCTCAATCTTGTCGCCCTCGGTGACCGCCACGTTGCGCATGTTGTCGCCAAAGCGGGCGATCTTCAGGTGGCGACTGTCGTGAATGGCGGCGGCGACCCGCATCCAGTTGCCCAGCTTGCGGTGGGCCTCTTCATCCTGCCAGTGACCGACCACCACGGTGCGCGGCAGCCGCAGGCGGGCCCCCATGAAACCGAACTCACGGCCGCCGTGGGCGGTCTGGTTCAGGTTCATGAAGTCCATGTCGATCTCGCTCCACGGCAGATCCCGGTTGAACTGGGTGTGAAATTGCAGCAGGGGTTTTTGCAACTGGCTGAGGGCCGGGATCCACATCTTGGCGGGGGAGAAGGTGTGCATCCACACCATGAGCCCGATGCAGCGCTGGTCGTGATTGGCATCCCGGGCTACCGCGCTTATCTCGTCGAGGGTGGTGCCGGTGGGCTTGAGCACTATCTTGACCGGCAGGCCGGCGCGCTCGTTGAGCTGGCTGGTGATGGTGTGGGCGTGATCGGCCACCTGCTTCAGGGTGGCGGCGCCATACAGGTGCTGGCTGCCGACCAGGAACCACACTTCCAGCTGTTTCATCAATTCCATCTTGGTGTCCTCTTTATGCTTTTGTCTGGCCGTAATAGGCGTGTTTGCCATGTTTGCGCTGGTAGTGCTTCTCCAGCAGGTAATCGGGCAGGGGGCGGGCTGCGGGGTTGATCTGGCCGGTGAGCCAGGCCATGCGGGCCACCTCCTCCAGCACCACGGCGTTGTGTACCGCGTCCTCGGCGCTCTTGCCCCAGCTGAAGGGGCCGTGGTTGGCCACCAGTACCCCCGGCATGGTGAGGATGGGGGTCTGTTTGAGGGTCTCGACGATGAGGTGACCGGTCAGCCCCTCGTAATCCTCCTCCACTTCACCCGGGGTGAGCAGGCGCGAGCAGGGGATCTCGCCGTGAAAATAGTCGGCCTGGGTGGTGCCGAAAATGGGAATGGCGCGCCCCGCCTGGGCCCAGGCGGTGGCGTGGGTGGAGTGGGTGTGCACCACGCCGCCAAGCTCTGGATAGGCGCGATAGAGCACCAGGTGGGTGGCGGTGTCGGAGGAGGGGCGCAAGGCGCCCTCCAGCTGCTTGCCGGCCAGATCCAGCACCACCATGTCCTCCAGCAGCATCCGCTCGTAACTGACGCCGCTCGGCTTTATCACCACCAGATTGCGCTCTCTGTCGATGCCGCTGACGTTGCCCCAGGTGAAGGTCACCAGCGCGTGGCGCGGCAGATCCAGGTTGGCGACGAGCACCTGTTCCTTGAGCATCTTGAGGTTCATGCCGGTACTCCCCGGTTGTAGAGCGGCTCGGCGGCGGCGCCCCAGGCGAGGTAGCGCTGGTAGAGGCGCTCGTATTCGACGACCCGCTCAGGGTCAGGCTGGTGGGTGCGCTCCACGGCGCTCGCCATGTGGCGCTGAGCTTCGGCGACATCGCCGTGGATCCCGGCCGCCACGGCGGCAAAGATGGCCGCCCCCAGGGCGCAGCACTGATCCGAGGCCACCACCTGGATGGGCCTGTTCATCACATCGGCGCAGGTCTGCATCACTGTGGCCGACTTGCGGGCTATGCCGCCAAGGGCGATCACCTGCTCCACCGGCACCTGCTGGTGGGTCATGCACTCCATGATGCTGCGGGCCCCGAAGGCGGTGGAGGCCACCAAGGCACCGAACAAGTCGGGCGCATCCGTGCCGAGGTTGAGCCCGGTGACGGTGCCCTGCAGGCGCTGGTTGGCGTAAGGGGTGCGCCGGCCGTTGAACCAGTCGAGCACCACCGGCAGGTGGGCCAGATCGCGCTGCTGCTCCCAGGCGGCGGCGAGGCTTGGCAGCAGCTCCCGCTTGTGGGCCTCGATGGCGGTGCGCAGCTCCGGATACTGGGCGGCGAGGCTCTCCAGCGGCCAGCCGAGCTGGCGCTGATACCAGGCATAGATGTCGCCGAATGCCGATTGCCCTGCCTCCAGCCCCACCATGCCCGGCACCACGCTGCCGTCCACCTGGCCGCAGATCCCGGCAATGGCCCGATCACCTATGGTGGCTTCGTCGGCGATCAGGATGTCGCAGGTGGAGGTGCCTATCACCTTGACCAGCGCATTGTTGCCGGCCCCGGCCCCCACCGCCCCCATGTGGCAGTCAAAGGCGCCGCCGGCGATCACCACCTCGCAGGAGAGATGCAGCCGCTCCGCCCACTCGGGGGTCAGGGTGCCGACCGGCAGATCGGCGGTCCAGCTGTCGGTAAAGAGCGGGTAGTCGAGATCCTCGGTCAACAGCGGATCCAGTGCGTTGAGAAACTCGACGGGGGGCAGGCCGCCCCAGCTCGGGTGCCAGAGAGACTTGTGGCCGGCGGCGCAGCGCCCGCGTCGGACGTCGGCCGGGGCCTGGGTGCCGCTCAGGATGGCGGGCACCCAGTCGCACAGCTCGACCCAGTTGCAGGCGGCGGCGCGCACCGCCGCATCACTGCGGGAAACGTGCAGTATCTTGGCCCAGAACCACTCGGAGGAGTAGACCCCGCCTATGTAGCGGCTGTAGTCCGGGAACTGGCCGCCGTGGCACAGCGCCGTGATGGCCTCGGCCTCCTCGATGGCGGTGTGATCCTTCCACAGCACGAACATGGCGTTGGGGTTGTCGGCAAATTCCGGGCGCAGGGCCAGCACACGCCCCTCCTTGTCGATGGGGGCTGGCGTCGAGCCTGTGCTGTCCACCCCTATGCCACTCACGGCGGCGCGCTGGGCCGGGGTGAGCTGGCTCACCACCGCCACCACCGCCTGCTCCATGGATTCCAGATAGTCGAGGGGGTGGTGGCGGAACTGGTTGGTGACCGGCTGGCAGTAACGACCGGCCTGCCAGCGCGGGTAATAGACGACCTGGGTTGCCAGCTCGGCGCCGTCGTGGCAGCGCACGGCGAGTGCCCTGACCGAATCGCTGCCGAAATCGAGTCCGATGGTGATCTGCTCGGACCTAGGGTGCTCAGACATAAGTGCTCCTGACCATCAATGAGGGGTGACTGGTGAGGAACCATAGGAGATGGAGCGCACGGGCGGTTAGCCATTGGCTGCTGGAAATATGGATTTAAACGCTATGCCGGCAAGAGGGTGACGGCTATCTAAGATCCGCTATGTGATTATTTTGCTGAAAACATAGACAAAACGGCTGCAATTTCATGGCGTGATCCTGCTCTCCATTTTTCCATGTGAAAACGATTACAACTTGGTTCGCTCAACTAGCAACAACAATAACGTCCTGTTTAAGCATGTTTTTATATGGCTGCGGCTTGATTGACTCAAGGAGCAGCACTGCGTGGATACATGGATTGATAGAACACCTGGAGACACTCGCATGAACAAAATCGTTAACAGCATGATCGCAATGGGGTTTGCCCTTGGTATGGCAAATTCTGCTTTCTCGGCCGAGGCACTGAAGCTGGGCTATCTGGTCAAGCAGCCGGAGGAGCCCTGGTTCCAGACCGAATGGAACTTCGCCGACAAGGCGGGCAAGGATCTCGGTTTCGAGGTGATCAAGATAGCCGTCCCCGATGGCGAAAAGACCCTCAATGCCATCGACAGCCTGGCGGCCAACGGCGCCAAGGGCTTCGTCATCTGCACCCCTGATCCCAAGCTCGGGGCCGCCATCATGGCCAAGGCCAACAGCATGGATCTGAAGGTCATCACAGTGGATGACCAGTTCGTCAACGCCAAGGGTCAGCCGATGGAACAGGTACCGCTGGTGATGATGGCAGCCACCAAGATAGGGGAGCGCCAGGGTCAGGAGCTCTACAAGGAGATGGAAAAGCGCCAGTGGGATCTGAAGAGCACCGCCGTGCTCGCCATCACAGCTGACGAGCTGGATACCGCCCGCCGCCGGGTCGAGGGTTCTCTCGGTGCCCTGAAGGCCGCCGGTTTCCCCGATGCCCAGATCTATCGCTCCCCGGCCAAGGCCAATGACATTCCGGGGGCGCTGGATGCCGCCAACTCCATGCTGGTGCAGCACCCTGAGGTGAAGAACTGGCTCATCGTCGGCATGAATGACAACACAGTGCTCGGCGGCGTGCGTGCCACCGAAGGGCAGGGCTTCAAGGCGGAGAACGTCATCGGCATCGGCATCAACGGGGTGGATGCGGTGAACGAGCTCTCCAAGTCCAGCGCCACCGGTTTCCTCGGCTCCCTGCTGCCAAGCCCGGACGTGCACGGTTACAAGAGCATCCAGATGCTCCATGACTGGGTGGTCAATGGCGCAGAGCCGGCCAAGTTCACCGAAGTGACCGATGTTGTGCTCATCACCCGCGACAACTTCAAGGTCGAGCTGCAGAAGAAAGGTCTGTGATTGACGCCATTTAAACCCTGACACCGAGACCGGCATGACGCAGTGGCGTCATGCCGGTTGGCTGGAGTGAACACATGAATCAAGTTCCTTATCTGGAGTTTTGCGGCATCAGCAAGGAGTTTCCAGGCGTCAAGGCGCTGCAAAACGTCTCCTTCTCCTGCCAGCAGGGCTCGGTGCATGCGCTGATGGGGGAGAACGGCGCGGGCAAATCCACCCTGCTCAAGATCCTGAGCGGCTTTCAGGCCCCCACCACAGGGGTGGTGAAGCTGGCCGGTCAGGAGAGGGTGTTTCAGAACACGGTCGATGCGTTGGAGAGCGGGATCGCCATCATCTACCAGGAGTTGCATCTGGTCCCCGAGATGACCATCGCCGAGAACATCTATCTCGGCCAGCTGCCCACCCGGCGCGGGGTCATCGATCGGGAGAAGCTCTATCAGGATGCCGCCAGGCAGCTGGCGCGCCTCGGCATGGATGTGTCGCCGGAGACGCCGCTCAAGTACTTGTCGCTCGGGCAATGGCAGATGGTGGAGATCGCCAAGGCGCTGACTAGGGATGCCAGCGTCATCGCCTTCGACGAGCCGACCAGCAGCCTCTCGTCCCGCGAGATAGATCAGCTGTTTAGGGTCATCCGTCAGCTGCGCGACGAGGGCAAGGTCATTCTCTACGTCTCCCACCGGATGGACGAGATCTTCGCCCTGTGCGACGCCATCACCGTCTTCAAGGACGGTCAGTTCGTGCGCACCTTCGCCTCAATGGCCGAGGTCAGCCGGGATCTGCTGGTCAAGACCATGGTGGGGCGCGAGCTGACCGACGTCTATGGCTACAGCCCAAGGCCGCTTGGCGAGGCGGGCCTCAAGGTGGAGAACCTGATGGGGCCTGGGCTGAAGGCGCCCATCTCGTTTGAGGTGAAACGGGGGGAGATCCTCGGCATCTTCGGGCTGGTGGGGGCCGGTCGCAGCGAGCTGATGAAGCTTATCTTCGGCGCCGAGAGGGCGCGTGGGGGCGAGATAGCGGTGTTTGGCAAGCCGGTGCCCATCCGCAACCCCATCGATGCCATTCACAGCGGCATCATGCTCTGTACCGAAGACCGCAAGGCGCTCGGCATCATCCCCATTCACTCGGTGCAGGAGAACATCAATATCAGCGCCCGCCGCCACCACGCGTGGTGGGGCTTCTGGATCAACCAGAAATGGGAGGACGAGAACGCCAGGCTCAGGATCCGCGACATGCGGGTCAAGACCCCGTCCCCCCATCAGGCCATCATGAACCTCTCCGGCGGCAACCAGCAGAAGGCCATTCTGGGGCGCTGGCTCTCCGAGGACATGAAGGTCATCTTGCTCGACGAGCCGACCCGCGGCATAGACGTCGGGGCAAAAAACGAGATTTACAACGTGATTTACGATCTGGCCAAGGTGGGTATCGCCGTGGTGGTGGTCTCGAGCGAACTGCCTGAGGTGCTGGGCATCGCGGATCGGATCATGGTCATGCGGGAGGGGGAGATCGCCGGCGAGCTTTCCCACGACGAGGCCGACGAGGTCAAGGCGCTCAATCTGGCCATGCCGGCCCGTTAATCCCCCGTGACTGCAACGCGATAGCACCCGGAAACTTCAGGAGAAATACCATGACAACAACTACCTCAGTCGGTCAGGCCGCGACCGTCTCTGCGACGAGCGGCTCCAGAGTGCAACTGGCCCGGATCTGGGATCAATACGGCATGCTGGTGATCTTCGCCATCCTGTTCCTGCTGGCCTGCGTGCTGGTACCCAACTTCGCCAGCCTGATCAACATGCGCGGCCTGGGGCTCGCCGTCTCCATGTCGGGCATGGTGGCCTGCGGCATGCTGTTCTGCCTCGCCTCCGGCGAGTTCGACATGTCGGTCGGCTCAGTGGTGGCCTGCTCCGGCGTCGCCTGTGCGGTCGGCATCAACGCCACCGAGAGCATCACGGTCGGCATACTGGCCGGCATGTCGGTGGGGGTGCTGTTTGGCCTCATCAACGGCATAGTGGTGGCCAAATTCAAGATCAACGCCCTCATCACCACCCTGGCCACCATGCAGATGGCGCGCGGGGTGGGCTACATCATCTCGGACGGCAAGGCGGTCGGCATAGTGGAAGAGGGCTTCTTCGAACTCGGCAACTCAGCCCTGCTCGGCATCCCGACCCCGGTCTGGCTGACGGCGCTCTGCTTCGTGCTGTTTGGCCTGCTGCTCAACAAGACCACCTTCGGCCGCAACACCCTGGCCATGGGGGGCAACGAGGAGGCGGCGCGCCTGGCCGGGGTCAACGTGGTGCGCACCAAGATCATCATCTTCACCATGACCGGGCTGATTGCCTCCATCGCGGGCATCATACTCGCGTCGCGCATGACCTCGGGCCAGCCCATGACCTCCATCGGCTTCGAGCTGGTGGTCATATCGGCCTGCGTGCTGGGCGGGGTCTCCATGAAGGGGGGCATCGGCAAGATCTCCTACATCATCGCCGGGGTACTGATTTTGGGGTTGATGGAGAACGCCATGAACCTGCTCAACATATCCCCGTTCGCCCAGTACGTGGTGCGCGGCCTGATCCTGCTCGCCGCCGTGCTGTTCGACCGCTACAAGCAGGTGCGCAAGGCGCGCGTCTGATCCCTGTCCAACCGGTGCAGGCCCGCGTGCTGCGGGCCTGATTGCCGATGGTCCCATGATGGCCGGTGACACCATGGCGCACGGCCCATGCCATTGTGAGCCAGTTCAACAATTTCACACGACGCCGAGCGCCGGATAGCGCGTTCCCAAGGTGAGTCTTTACAATGGCCCAAGCCGATTTTTTTACTCAAGCGCTGTTTTCCGCCATGTCCTCGATGCAAAAAGAGAAACCGAAACAACTCAACCCCCTGTTGCCGGGGTACGCCTTCGACGTCTTCCTGGTCTCGGGCATGACCCCCATAGAGCAGGGGAGTGCGCTCGACTTCATCATCGACCGCCCCCTGGGCATGAAGGGCTTCATCGTCAACCTGACCATCAGGGGCAAGGGGCAGATATTTCAGGGGGATCAGGCCTTCACGGTGGAGCCCGGCGACTTGCTGCTGTTCCCGCCGGCGGCGGTACACCATTACGGCCGGGCGCCGGATGCGCGGGAGTGGTATCACCGCTGGGTCTATTTCCGGCCGAGAGCCTATTGGGCCGACTGGCTCAAGTGGCCGCAGGTCACTGAGCGGGTGGGGCGCCTGCAACTGGCGGACAGCCAGTTGCTCGCCGAGTTTGATGCCCTCTTCCTCGACATCGAAGAGACCCACCAGCAGCTGCGACCCATGTCGGAGCAGCTCGCCATGAACCTGCTGGAGCGGCTGCTCATCCGTTGCTACGAGGCCTCCTCCCTCAATGCCTACCCCACCATAGATCACAGAGTTCACCAGGCGTGCCAGATCCTGAGCGAGTCGCTCTGTGCTGAGATCTCGGTGGAGGCGCTGGCAGAGCAGGTGTTTTTGTCCCCCTCGCGGCTGGCGCACCTGTTTCGCGAGCAGGTGGGGGTGAGCATAGTGCGCTGGCGCGAGGATCAGCGCATCATGCGGGCCAAGCTGCTGCTGCAGACCACGCCGCTGTCGGTGGCCACCATAGGCCAGCAGGTGGGCTATGACGATCAGCTCTACTTCTCGCGGGTGTTTCGAAAGCGGGTGGGGGTCAGCCCCACCGAATACCGCAAATGCGCCACCCCGCTGTGACGGCCTTTGCTTGATGGTGCTGACCGTTTCGCTTCATGAACCACAGCCGCATAACGGTGCGGCCGTCGGGGGATGAGGTGGTGCTTCCCGTTTCGTCACTCCTCATCGATGGCGGCGAAGCGCTCCACCAGATAGTCGATCAGCGCCCGCACCGAGGGGAGCAGGCCGCGGCGGGAGGGGAAGACGGCGTGGATGATCTCGGGCCTTGGCTCCCATTCGGGCACCACTTGCACCAGATCACCGGCGGCCAGCTGTTCCCGCACCATCAATAGCGGCAACTGGGCCACGCCTACCCCGGCCAGGGCGGCGCTACGCAGTGCCACCATGTCTGTGGTCACGAAACGGGGCTGGTGGACGACGCTGGCATGGGCATCATCCGGCCCGAACAGCGACCAGTGATGGCTCTGCTGCAAGGTGCCCAACCCCATGCTGGGCCAGCCGTTCAGCTCGGAAGGGGCGGCGGGAAACCCATGTTGTGCCATGAGTGCCGGGCTCGCCACCAGGCACTGCCTGCGATCCGCCAGCACCCGGATCACCAGTTCGCTGTCTTGCAGCGGCGGCGGCCTGACCCGGATCGCCACATCCACCCCTTCTGCGATGAGATCCACCCGCCGGTTTGTTCCCTCCAGCTGCACGCTGACCTGCGGATGGTGCGCCATGAAATCCGCCAGCATGGGGCCGACATGGGTGTGCAGCAGGGCGATGGGGCAGCTCAGGCGGATCAGGCCGCAGGGCTCGGCGCGGGTCACCTCGATGGCGGCCTGCGCCGCCTCGGCTTCCACCAGCATCGCCTTGCAGTGCTCGTAATAGGTGCGGCCCAGCTCGGTCACAGCGAACTGGCGGGTCGAGCGCTGGATCAGGCGCACGCCGAGCCGCTCTTCGAGCAGTGCGATGCGGCGGCTGAGCCGGGATTTCGGCATGCCGATGGCCCGTCCGGCGGGGGCAAAGCCGCCGTGATCCACCGCCTGGACGAAGTAGTAGAGGTCGTTCAGATCCTGCATAGGGTGCTCTTATCGTTCCAAAAATAGGACGCTGATGGTCAATTTAGCAGTCTACCCATGGATTAGTCTCGAAACTAAGCTGTCTCCAACGATGAAATCCACCGGATAATTCAGGAGCGACAGATGAAAAAGATCCTCGGCGTCTACAGCGCACCCCGCCCTCACTGGGTTGGCGACGGCTTCCCCGTTCGCTCCCTCTTCTCCTACAGCAGCCACGGCAAGCAGCTGAGCCCCTTCCTGCTGCTCGACTATGCCGGCCCGGCCAATTTTACGCCGACCAGCCAGCCGCGCGGCGTGGGTCAGCATCCCCATCGCGGTTTCGAGACGGTGACCATCGTCTACAAGGGCGAAGTGGCGCACCGGGATTCGACCGGTCAGGGCGGTGTGATAGGCCCGGGTGACGTGCAGTGGATGACCGCCGGTGCCGGCATCCTGCACGAGGAGTTTCACGCACCGGCCTTCAGCGAGTCGGGCGGCGAGCTCGAGATGGTGCAGCTGTGGGTGAACCTGCCCAGCCGGCACAAGATGACGCCGCCCGGCTATCAGGCCATCTTCGATCGGGATATTCCAACGGTGGCGCTGGCCAAGGGCGAAGGCACAGTGCGGGTCATCGCCGGGGAGTTTGAGGGGCACCGCGGCCCGGCCCGTACCTTCAGCCCGCTGCATGTCTGGGATCTGCGGCTGGTGCAGGGCGGCATCAGCACACTCGAGTTGCCCGAAGGCTGGACCGGCGCGCTCGTCGTGCTCAAGGGAACCGTACAGGTCAACGGCAGCGCCATTGCCCGGGAGGCGCAGATGGTGGTGCTGGACAGGGCGGGGTGCCAGGTCATGATCGAGGCAAACAGCGAGGCTGTGGTGCTGCTGCTGAGCGGTGAGCCCATCGAGGAACCCATAGTGGGTCACGGTCCCTTCGTGATGAACAGCCATGAAGAGATAGTGCAGGCCATCGATGACTTCAACAGCGGCAGATTCGGCCTGATGCCGGAGTGATGAAGGTTAAAAAAGACCCGGGCCCTCGCGAGAGGGCCCGGGTTGTCTATGGTGCGGCGGCCTTCAGCGCTGGCGAGCCTTGAACCTGGGGTTGCTTTTGCAGATCACGAACAGCTTGCCGCGTCGACGGACAATCTGGCAATCCGGGTGGCGCGACTTGGCTGATTTTAGAGAGGAGAGCACTTTCATGACTTGTCTTTTCCTTTGTTGAAGAACTGACCAAAGCGCTGGCCGAAACGGGCAACCTGACCTTCCTTGCTGACCTGCTTCTGCTTGCCGGTGTAGAAGGGGTGTGACGCGCTGGAGACATCCAGGGTCACATAGGGATAGGTCTTGCCGTCTTCCCACAATTTGGTGCGATCTGCCTTGAGGGTGGAGCCCACCAGAAAATAGGTATTGCCTGTCAGGTCGTGGAACAGGACCTGGCGGTATTCGGGGTGTATGTCGGGACGCATGATACTCGCCTAATGAATTGGTATGTTATCTCATAACAATCAAATCATGCTCCTGTTGAGAATGAATATCAACAAATTTTTGGAATGACACCTGGGGGCCGGGCCGGCATAGAGGAAAAACCGGCTGGCGTGCACCGCCTGGGAGCGGGGAAGTCCGGTTATCTGCCGTGTCGCTGCGACTTTGATTGAAGGCCTCTCTGGGGAAGCAGATAATGCCCCCTTTACTTTTGATTTTTACTGTATAAAAATACAGTTATAAATCATGGAGACTTATCCTATGCGTCTGGAAATCATCATCGACAAGAAACATCAGATCCCTACCACCACCATGGAGGCGCTGCGTCAGGAGTTGCTCAAGCAGTTGGGCGAGAAATTCCCCGACCTGCATGTGCGGGTCGCGCCGGGCGGCGCCATGGCGATGACGGTCAGCCGTGCCAGCAAGGAAGACAAGGAGCTGGCGGAGGCCATGGTGCAGGAGGTGTGGGAAAACGCCGACAGCTGGATGCCGGAAAACGTCGCCTCCTGAGGCTCGCTGGCAGCCGCGAGAGCCCTGTATGGCAGTTGCCTGCAAGACTCAATCCGGATCAGAGAAAACGCAGCCTTGGGCTGCGTTTTCTCTGATCACTCGGGGATTGGCCTGTTCACTGCGTGCAGGAAGGGGGAGCCCGTGCCTTACAACCCGGCCCAGCGCTTGAGGCTGTTGACCTGCACCCGCTGATCGGCCTGGGCTATCTCGCCATGGGTGCGTAGCGCCTTGATGGCGTCGGGCAGGGCGGCGCGCACCTCGGCGGCCGTCATGCCGGCCTGCAGGGCGGGGTGATAGGCGAGCTTGAGCAGCACATAGTCGAGTCCGGTCGGGAAGCTGTCGATGCTGTTGTCGTTGAAGATGGAGGGAAATACCTTGTCCGAGTCGTTGGGCAGCCCCATCACCTGGGTGAGTTCCTCCACCACGCAATCGAGAAAACGCCCCTTGGCCCGGCTGTAATCCACAGGAATGATGATGGTGGCACGGGCTATCTCATGGCGGGCATTGGTGGCGAAATTGGCCATGCACAGCCCCTCCTTGAGCGCCGTCTTGATGGAGGCATCCTGGCCCATGGTGCGGCTGGCCCAGTTCGCCATCTGCGAGCGCTGGGTCATGATCAGGGTGATGTTGGCTTTGTCGTTCACCAGCGTGATGGGACGACCTATGATGCTGGCCAGATGCTGGCTCTGGATCTTGACCACCTCGGCCTGCAGCGGCTTGTCGCCAAATTCGTTGATGAGCCTGAGACGGATGGGCTGCTGCCAGCGGGAGAAGCGTACCCCCTGCTCGTGGCCATATTCCCGTTTCATGGCGACTTCGAAGAAGCTCTGAGTCAGATAGGCATCGCTCTGCCAGCGTTCGGCGGCGTGCAGGGGAAGCAACGGGAGCAGCATTACCAGGCTCCACACGCCCATCAAGCAGCCCTTGAGTGTGCGGGTACGGGGCAGCAGCGGATGGCGCAACGGGATCATGTTTCCTCCTTGAAACGGCAGTCAGTCAGCGTGCGGCACGCTCGAGATCGCGCCAGGTGAGCCAGAGCCTGAGATCAAACTCCAGTTGATGATAGTCCGGCTCCATGTGCTGACAGAGCTGGTAGAAGGCCTTGTTGTGATCCTTCTCCTTCAGGTGGGCCAGCTCGTGCACCACTATCATCTTCAGGAAGGCGGGGTGAGCCTCCTTGAACAGGGCGGCGATGCGGATCTCGTTCTTGGCCTTGAGCTTGTTGCCTTGCACCCGGCTGACATAGGTGTGCAGGCCGAGGGCATCCTTGATCACGTTGATCTTGCCATCGAAGATCACCTTGGAGAGCGGCGCCGAGCTTTTCAGATAGCGGTTCTTCAACTCCATGGCGTAACCCAGCAGCGCCTTGTCACTCTGGATCAGGTGGCTGTCCGGGTAGCGTTTCTCCAGCATGTCGCCCAGCTTGCCGGCCGCGATGAGCTGTTGTACCTGGGCCTTGAGCGGGTCCGGGTAGCCCCCTAGATAGGTCAGTTCCACCATGGTTTGTCACTCGTCATATCAAAAAAGAGCGCCATTGTAGTCATCCCGCGTCGGCTTGGGTAGGACTTGCTCCCTTCCCGGCGTGTGTTCATCCAAGCAAAAGGGCCGTCACTGTGATCAATGACGGCCCTGGCTGGCGATGGTGCGGGATCAGCGCCTGCGATAGAGACCCGGGTCCACCTCTTCATACTGGTTCACCAGATATTGATAGAAGGCGAGGCTGGAAGGGGTGCTCGGTTTTTTCAGCTCGTCGGCAATCCGTTCCGGCTTGGCGATGATGAACTTGGGACTCTGGCGCTTGATGTCGGCCAGCACACGTTCACGCACGTCGTAGGGTGGATTGACGTTGGCAAAGAAGAGATAGGCGGAGGCCGGCTGGCGATCGGTCCACAGATAATATTGCGGCTGTATGCCATCGACCCAGATCTTGTCGGTCGGGCCGGTTTCGGCCTTGATCCGATCAACCCGTACCTGGGCCGGCGGGTTGAACGGCCTGCCCTTCAGGCTGCCTTCCCAGGCGTTGTTGAGCAGCAGGGCCAGCATGGCCAGCGAGGCGAGCCAGGGGGTGGCACTGCGCACATCCCAGGCGCGCCACAGGGGCACCAGGATCAGCACGGGCAGGGCCCACAACAGGCTGTTGCCGAGCACTTCCCGCACCCGCTCCAGCGACCACTCCTTGGTGCTCCAGCCGTAACCGAGCTGCTGGGCCAGCAGCCAGCTGGCGGTCAGTACCACCAGCGAGATGCAGAGCAGGCCGAGGCCATCGGCCTGCTGTTCGCTGCGATCCAGCAGGCAGGCAAGCGGCAGCAGGGCCAGTGGCAGATAGAGCACGTCGTAGTGATCGAACACATGGCCGGAGACGGAGTTGGCGACCAGGGTAAACACCACGCCGAACAGGGTGGCGCACAGGGCGGGCAGATACCACTCCTGTCGCCGGCCCATCATGAGTACGATGAAGGCGGGCAGCAGCATGATGAGGCCGGTACGCAGCAGGCCGACGCTGCCCACATCCGGCGAGAAGCCGTTGCCGTAGCTGCCCTCGAAGAAGATGTCGAAGGCGTAATACTTGAATTCGGCCAGCAGGCTGTGGTGCTGGAAGTAGGCGAACAGGGGGCCGCCTATCAGGGCCAGCCCCAGCAGGCTGGAGAAGAGCAGGGCGAAGGCGCAGCGCCACTGTTCGCGCAGGCACCAGTGGCAGAACAGCACCAGATACCAGGCGCCCCAGAAGGCGCCGTTGTTGGTGCGCATCCAGGCCACGATGGCGAAGGTCAGCGCCGCCACCAGAGCCGGTCCCCAGCTGAAGCGCTTGTCCAGCAGCATGGTGATGAAGGCCCACTGGGCGAGGAGGGCCAGATGGAAGGTCCAGTCCTCGGTCATGTTGCCGTAGTAATAACGGGTGCTGTAGAGCGCCAGCACCGCCAGCATGGTGCCGAGGCGGGCGCGCAGGGAGAGGCCGAGCTGGCCGAATGCCTGCCAGCTGGCCAGCAGACCGAGCCAGCAGAGCGCCCACTCCAGCAGCCAGATCCCGAAGAAGCCAGCCAGGTTGTAGCCGAGTGCATCGAGGGCGAAGATCATGGGGCCCTTGATGTCGATCATGTCCCGATAGAGCACGCCCCCCTCACTCCACATCTTGCCCATCACAGCGAACAAGGACGCATCGAAGCCGGGAGCCATGCCATGAAACAGCGGGTTGCGCAGGCAGAACAGCAAGGCCAGCAGGCCAGTGAGCAGGATCACCAAGGGCCGCAGGCCCGGATTGACACGAGGAGGGGTAAAACGGATGGCATGATTCATGGGTGACCTGTTCCTGCTGGGAAGTCTCGAAAGCGGGCCTATCTTGCCGAGCCTGACTGCGCTATGCAATGGGCGAGGGAGATGTGCTTGAAATAATTTGCAAAAGTGCCGCCTTCTGGCAAGAAAGCGGCACTTTTTCATGACAAACGCGGCAGACGCTGTGGCCTGAGTCCCCCAGGGGTCAAGACACGACGCCAGGGCCCTGATACGCCAGCAGCGGCGGCATGACACTCAGCTCGGGCAGATAGCGGGCCCAGCGGATGAAGGCATCCGCCAGCGTGATGCCGAGCTCCTGATTGTGCTGGGTCAGGGTGCGGGCCAGCGCCGTGTAGCCCTCCTTGCCGGAGGCGGTATAGGCGCTTGAGACGCCACGATAGATGGCATCTGCCTCGACCGGCTGCCACTGACCTGGGCTCGCCTCCCACTCCAGCCGGGTGATCCTGGCCCCCTTGGGCTTGTCTGCCTGGTAGCTGAAACGGACCCCGGCAGTATAAGGAAAGCTGCCGCTGCCGTTGCCCGTCACGCCGTTGTTGGTGGCGTTGTCGATGGCCCCCTCCAGCGCCTCGGCCAGCTCATGGCCGTGCACCCGATAGAGGGTGAGCGGAATGGCAAAGGGCAGCAGGCGACCGGCGATGTCCGCCTCGCTCAAGGGGCCGGGTTCGAGGGAGCAGCGCACGCCCCCGGCGTTGTGCAGGGCGAAATCCACCTGACCGACCTGCTCGCGAGCGCCGGTCAGCATGGCGTGGGCCACCAGGGGGGCAACCTGGCTGCCGGCGGGCAAATTGGCATCGGGCAGGCGCTGATGGTGCAGCGGCCCGGCGAGCCGGGTCACGATGCGCTGGGTCATGGTCTCGAGCTCGGGCCGATAGCGCTTGGCCAGATGCAGCTCCAGTGCGGGAGCCGGTTCGCAGAAGTGCAGTCCGGCCGGCGGCACAGAGGCAAACGGCCAGGGTTGCCAGGGCAACCATTCCAGCTGGCCCTGACTGCGTTGCACCCGGCCACGGGCGTCAAATTCCAGCTCGCACACCCCGAGACAGAGCGCGCTGTGGGCTGCGTGCAATATCGCCACCTCGTTCACCATCAGCGGATAGCTGCCGTCGCTCTCGAGCCCGAGTGGAGCCAGATCCCCCAGCTGACTGTGGGTGTGGCCGCCTATGATGAGGCTGAGTTCGGGAAAGCGGGCCGCCAGACGCTTGTCCTGCTCCAGCCCCAGGTGGCTCAGCAAGATGATGTGGTGAATGCCTTCGGCCTTGATCTCCGCCAGCGCAGCAACCAGGGTCTCCTCTATGCCGTGAAAATGGGTATAGGCATCCGGGTTGGCGATGGCGGCCATCTGCGGCAGCGTGATGCCGAGCAGGGCGAAGGGTACGCCGTCTATGATGCGCTTGTGCCAGGGGCGGCTGGCATCATGCAGCATGGGCAGCCCCCTCAGCCGCAACGGGGCATCGGCCGGTTCCTGACTGCTGTCCAGGTTGGCGGCCAGCACAGGGAAGTCGAGCTGGCGCAAAAACTCCACCAGAGGGCCGTTGCCCAGATCGAACTCGTGATTGCCGATCACCATGGCATCCGGTCGCAGCAGGCTCAGCAGATCTGCGTTGGCGCGCCCCTTGAAACGGTTGAAATAGAGCGAACCCTGGAAGGTATCACCGCCGTGCAGGAACAGACAGGTCTGACCCGCTGCGTCTGCCTGCTGGCGCAGGGCTGTGAGTCGGGAAAGGATGCGGGCATAGCCGCCACACTGAGTGCGCCATTCGGACTCGCCAACGGGGGAGAAGCGCATGGGGGCGCCATCGAAATGGGAGTGGCAGTCACTGAAATGGGCAAGTTGAACCGTAATACTCATCTCGGTCCTCCTTAGAGAAAAAAGAGCACAGAGTCTACTCCAAGCTCGGGGGAAGATACCAGCCCGGCAGGACGCCGGGCTGGTGAGACAATCGCCAAATCAGGCGGGGCCTTGGGTCAGGTCCCGCGCTGGTGCAGGCCGAATGTCAGGCGGGGACCATGATCTGGGTGGCGAGGATCACCACCACCAGGCCGACGGCGACCGGCACCGAGGTGCGCTTGACCACCTCGAACGGGGAGAGGTTGCCCATGCCCGCACAGGCGACCACCACGCCGGAGACAGGGGATATGGTACGACCCAGGTTGGAGGCCTGCAGCATGGGGATGACCAGGTAGGCGGGATTGACGCCCAGACTGGTGGCAAGATGGGGAATAAGCTCCACGAAGGCGTAGAAGGGGGCGTTGCCGGAACCCGTGGTAAAGGCCGCCAGCGTCGTGATGACCACCAGTACCAGCATGATGACGATGCCGCCGGTGCCAAAGCTCTGGGCCAGATCCAGGAGGTTTGCGATGAAGCCGAGCCCCATCAGACCCTGGGCAAACACACCAGCACCCACCAGCAGCATGACCACGCCGGCGAAGGCGTCAGCCATGCTGCGCCAGCACACCTGCAGACCGTCGAGCAGCTCTTTGCCATTGCGTTTGCGCACCAGTTCCAGCAGGGCGGCCAGCACCAGACAGATGACGATGATGGTCACTATGTCGAGCTTGGGACCCAGTTTTCCGTCAAACAGCAGCACGCCTATGATGGGGGTGAACGGCAGTATGGCGTAGAAGCCGGGGGCGTCGGTGATGAGATCGCTCGGGGCGACAGGCTCGTTGTGCTCGCCCGATTTCTGATCCAGATAGCGCTGCCAGAAGAAGTGGGTCACCGCCATGGCGGCGATGGCCACCAGCGAGATGGGCAGGGTCAGCTTGAAGGCAAAGTCGAGCAGCTCCATGTTGGCGGCCTGGGCAGCCATCACCACATCCCCCGAGGTGGGCGCCAGTATGATGGCGGCCGGGGAGGCGCACACAGCCGCCGCCGCGCCACGGGAGATCCCCATGTTGACCATCAGCGGGAACAGGGTGGCCATCAGCAGCACGCCGAGGCCGGTCGCCGAACTCACCGCCAGCGACATGGCACAGGCCACCAGATAGGCGGCGACCAGCAATATGTAGGGGGACTTGATGATGCCGAGCGGCTTGCTGGCCAGCTTCACCAAGATGGTGTTGGCGCCTATGTGGCTCATGTAGCCGGCGAAGCCGCACAACACCATGATCAGCATGCCAAGGCCACCGCCACGATCCACCAGCAGGAAGCGCACATATTCAAAGACGTCGGTGGCCACATGACCGGTGGAGGTGACGCTGGCAGGCAGTACGGCCTTGCCCATCAGGGCGGTAATGGTCAGCAGCAGCAGACCGCCGCTGAGCAGCACCCCGGTGGCCGAGTAGCCCTTGAAGATGTAGCGACCCACGGCCAGGGTGACCAGGGTGCCAATAAGGAGTTCCATCATAGAGTGAGTTCCTGAGTACGAAATGAAGGTGGATACATTTTTGGCGTCAACTTGGAGGTTAATCTGGCCAATCCCGAACTGTATCGACATAAAACTCGGTGATTATTATCCAATAAGGGGTAAGCCACCATGATGTCCATCATCACTTGTGATCTTGCTTGCAAATCAATGAAGGCGCGGGGTTGCGACTTGTCAACCTGACACTTAGGCTTTGTGACGGGAGTAGGTGACAGTCGCGGGGATCGCGGTTAATCTCCTGCTTCGAGTATTAATACGTTGATTATTAATTAAAATAACACCCCGGTCATCAACGAGGTCAAGGCAGCAGAAATGGGAATGGTCAGCAAAGTTTTCATGGTGGCAGCCTTGTTGTATGCCGCCGCGGCAGGGGCCGAAAGTTCCCGTTATTCCGGCATCAAGGTCGCGCCTGACATCAAGGTTGATTTCCAGTTTTACCGGGTTTTTGGACCGGATGTGGTCAGTGTGGCCCGCCAGATAGCAAAGCAAGGACAAACCCAGGCCAGAGGCCATATCGGCATGGCCAGCTACCAACTTTCCTGGCAGTTGCAGACCCGCCCCGAGGCCGACCGCTGCGCGCTGGAGCAGGTCAGGGTCACCACCCGGATCAAGGTGATGGTGCCGAACTGGATGGACAAGGCCAGGGCCTCCGCCGCCGAGCGCCAGAAGTGGGACAAGCTGGTGGCCGCCATGTTCGACTATGAGAGCCGTCACAAGGACATCTTGCTGGAGAGCGTCAGCCAGCTTGGCATCCAGCTGGCACAACTGCCGGTGGAGCGCGATTGCGCCGCCCTGCAATATCAGGCCTGGCAACAGGGGCAGGGGGTGCTGGCCAGCTCGCGCGAGCGTTTCACCCGGTTGCAGCAGCAGACGGATCACGGCCGCAAATTGGGGCTGATCTGGCCCAAGGGCATCTAGCGCATCGGTCGCTGTTGACTGAGATAAAAACGGGCTCCCATCAGGGAGCCCGTTTTTATTGGACTGGAACCGCTAACCGGGCTGGCGGTCAGTTGAGGGGTTTGCCCTTGAGCAGCTTGCGCACCCAGTAGCGCGCCGGATGGAGCGCCTCCAGCAGATCGGCAGATAGTGGTAGTGGATCGCCACAGATCTCGCTGGCGAGCAGCTCACCACATAGCGGTGCCGAGCAGAGGCCCCGTGAGCCGAGCGCCCCCAGCACATAAAGGCCGGGGTGCAGCGGCAGTGGTGCTGCGTTTTGCTGATCACGCTGAAGCTGGGCGTAGTGATCCGCCAGGTTTGTCAATCTGGCGATTGGCCCCACCACTGGCAGGTGATCCCGACTGGCGCAGCGCACACCCACCCGCGCCTCATTGCCACTCACATCCACTTCGGCTGGCCAGATCTGATCCGGCAGGCAGGCTTGCAGTCTGGCCCGGTTCTGCTGCTGTTCTTCTGCGCGAAACTCGAGGCTGTTCTGGTTGCGACCGTAGCTGGCGCCGATGCAGTGCTGGTGGTTGTGCACGGGCGTGAGGTAGCCGTCGTAACAGAGCACCGTCTTGAGCCGGCTCAAACTGGCCGTGGTCGGCACATGGCTCACCTGGCCGCGCACCGGATAGAGCGGCAGCTCGGCAAAGGGCAGCAGGGCGGGCAACTGGTGACCGGCGGCCACTACCAGCGTGGGAGCCTGCCAGTGGCGGCGGGTGTCGCTCTCCACCCGCCAGCCATCCGCTCGCTCATCGATCGTCGTGATGGGGGTGTCATATTCCACCTGCAGCAGGCCGCTGGCCTGCGCCTCCCTGATGGCCGCGCGGGTGAGATCGGCCGGACAGAGCCAGCCTCCCAGCGGATAGCTGACGCCGCCATGGCCGCTGGGCAGGCCCGCGATCTGTTCGGCCTCTGTGGCCGAAAGGGAGTGCATCAGCTCGGGGGGGAAGGGGCCCTGACTCATCTTGGCCAGCTTGGCGCTGGATTTGTCGTCATAGCCGAGTTGCACCACGCCGCACAGATCGAAGGCGATGGGGTGGCGCTCGGCCAGGGCCAGCAGCCGCTGGCGCGCATAGCCAAAGGCCAGCGAATAGAAGCGCGACAGCGCATCGTGCTCGCCATTGAGCAAGGGATAGAGCGCCCCCTGCCGGTTGCCGGAGGCACCGGTGGCGGGCTCGCGGCCTTCGCACAGGAGTGTCACCCTGCGGCCCCGCTCCACCAGCGAGAGCGCCGTCATGGCCGAGGCGATGCCGCCACCTATGATCAGCACCTCGCCGTCCGGGCCTGCGGGGCGGGCATACCAGGGGGCTATGGTCTGCACCGGTTGCTTGTCGGTGCGATCCCCTATCAGCATCTCCCGCTTGCTGCCGTGGCCCTTGACCTTCTTCATGGCAAAGCCTGCGGCAATCAGGCCGCGGCGCACGAAGCCGGCGCAGGTAAAGGTGGCAATAGAGGCGTCGGGGCGAGCGAGACGGGCCAGGCCATCGAACAACGCTTGCGTCCACATCTCGGGGTTCTTGGCGGGGGAGAAGCCATCCAGATACCAGGCATCCACCAGCCCGCCCTCCTGATGGGGGACTTGCGGCAACATCTCCTTGATGTCGCCAAACCAGAGATCGAGCCGGATGCGGCCCTTGGCAAACTGCAGGCGATGGCAGCCCTGGACCGGCAGCGGCCACTGGGCGATGAGATCCTGGCTCAAGGGAGCGAGCTCGGGCCAGGCCGCCAGCGCCTTGCTCAGATCGCGCTGGGTGAGGGGGTATTTCTCGAAACTGATGAAGTGCAGGCGCGAGCCGTTGCCGGATTGGGGCGCCTGTTCCAGGAAGGCGGCCATTGTCGCCAGAAAGTTAAGGCCTGTGCCGAAACCTGTTTCACCTATCACGAAACTGTCACTATCGTGGTGCGAAAATCGCGCTGGCAACCGATTTTGCTGCAAAAAGACGTAGCGGGTTTCACTTAGACCGTTATCATTGGAAAAGTACACATCCCCGAAGTCACTGGAGACTGGAGTTCCCGCTTCATTCCAGTCCAATCGGGCATGATGTAAGGATGTTTGACTCACGTTTTCCTCTGCTCGCGTCATAAGAACGCGGGCATTCTACGTGAAAGCAGACCAGTTTGGCAGCCGAAAGCGGGTAGACTTGGCGCCAGTTTTTCCAGACGAGATGAATTAATGAGAAGAGCAGTGATCACCGGTATCGGCGTCATCTCCAGTATCGGCAACAACAAGGAAGAAGTGCTGGCCTCCCTGAAAGCAGGTAAATCCGGCATCACCTATTCCGAGCAGTTCGAGCAGCACAACCTGCGCAGCCGTGTCTGGGGTAACATCAAACTCGAGCCGTCTGAACTGATCGACCGTAAAGTCATGCGTTTCATGGGTGACGCTGCGGCCTATGCCTATCTCTCCATGCAACAGGCCATCGAAGATGCCGGTCTGCCGGAAGATCAGGTCTCCAACGAGCGTACCGGCCTGGTAGTCGGTTCCGGTGGTGCCTCCGGCAAGAACACCTCCGAGTCTTGCGACATTGCCCGCGAGAAAGGCGTCAAGCGGGTGGGCCCTTACATGGTGCCGCGCACCATGTCTTCCACCACCTCCGCTTGCCTGGCCACGCCGTTCAAGATCAAGGGTGTGAACTACTCCATCAGTTCCGCTTGCGCCACCTCTGCTCACTGCATCGGTCACGCCATGGAACTGATCCAGCTGGGCAAGCAGGACGTGGTCTTCGCTGGCGGCGGTGAAGAGCTGGACTGGTCCTCCACCATACAGTTCGACGCCATGGGCGCCCTGTCCACCAAGTACAACGACACCCCGGAAAAAGCGTCCCGTACCTATGACGCCGACCGCGATGGTTTCGTCATCTCCGGTGGCGGCGGCATCCTGGTGGTCGAGGAGCTGGAACATGCCCTGGCCCGTGGTGCTCACATCTATGCCGAGCTGACCGGTTACGGTGCCACCTCCGATGGCTACGACATGGTCGCCCCGAGCGGTGAAGGCGCCGTGCGTTGCATGAAGATGGCGATGCAGGGTGTTGGCAAGGTGGATTACATCAACACCCACGGCACCTCTACCCCGGTTGGTGACACCAAGGAGCTGGAAGCCATCCAGACTCTGTTTGGCACCAAGGGGCCCAAGATCTCCGCTACCAAGGCGATGACTGGCCATGCCCTGGGCGCTGCCGGCGTGCATGAAGCTGTCTACTCCCTGCTGATGATGGAGCATGGCTTTATCGCCCCCAGCATCAACATCGAGACCCTGGACGAGAAGGCTGAAGGTCTGCCCATAGTACGCGAGTACGAAGCGGCCGATCTCAATACCATCATGTCCAACAGCTTCGGCTTTGGCGGTACCAACGCCTCCCTGGTATTCAGCAAGTTCAAGGCTTGATGAGTCGATGATGTGAAAAAGGCGCCGCAAGGCGCCTTTTTTATTGGCAATCGGGCGACCCTCAGGCGGGGTCGGTCAAGGGCAGCCGCATATAGACGGCGCCCTCACCATACTCGTCCAACGATTTGGGGGTCCTGGCGGGTACAAAGCCCTGCTTGCGCCAGAAGGCCGGGGCATCCTGCACCGCCACCAGTCCGGCATGCTCGTAACCCTCATCGCTGGCGAAGGCGAGTGCTGTCTCCAGCAGTCGCTGGCCTATGCCCTTGCCGCGCGCCTGCGCTGACACGGCCAGATCGTGCAGATAGAACTCGTCGTTCCCTGCCAGCGTCTGCATGGGTACCGAGAGGGAGGGGGGCTGATGGGCGCGCCAGGGATGGCAGAGCAGGTAACCCAGTACCTTGCCCTGGTATTCGGCCACCCAACAGCAGTCGGGGGCCAGTTCGGCCTTGTTGCTCATGACCTCGAGGGGTTCAGGATCCAGCTGGTGATAACACTCATCCTGAATGGCCATGATGGTGGGCCAATCATTGGCCCGGGTAGTGCGGATCTGGATCATAGTCATGGGGCATCGCTGCCTGGGTACGCTGATTAAATAATGTGTGCGTCAGCCAGCGAACCAGAATGCGGCCATGAACTGAACAATCATTTCCAAACGATGCCCGTTATTGCGGGTGTCTTAACGAGCAGCCTGCTTGTTGACCAGCTTGATCAGGCGATAACGCAGGGAAGGGGCATCCGCCGGCACGTCGGTGAGTTGCTCCTTGCTGACGGTCAGCTGGTACTGGTAGCCGGGTTCAAACTGAAAGCCTTCTATCTGCTGATAAAAGAGAGTCCAGGCTTGCTGCTCGTCGCTGCGAACCTGCATGCACTGCATGGGGCCGACACCGACGCAGTGTACCAGCTGGCTGTTGATGTAGAGGGTCTCGCCTGTGGTTGGCGTGGGGGCGCTTTGACAGGCGCTGAGCAGCAGGGCGGCGCTGATGAACAATGGTCTCATGATGGACTCCTTCTGATCGAAAGGGGGCATTAGAGCGGCAAATAAAAAGGCGGTCAATGACCGCCTTGGTAACAAACCGTGTCGACTCAGCGCATCAACGCTGATCGAGCGGGGTGAATTCCCGTTGGGCCAGGCCGGTATAGAGCTGACGGGGACGGCCGATCTTCTGATCCGGGTCCGAGTGCATCTCGTTCCAGTGGGCAATCCAGCCGATGGTGCGGGAGATGGCGAAGATCACGGTGAACATGGACATGGGGATGCCGATGGCCTTCATGATGATGCCGGAGTAGAAGTCCACGTTCGGGTAGAGCTTCTTCTCGATGAAGTAGGGGTCCGACAGCGCGATGCGCTCCAGCTCCATGGCCACATCCAGCAGCGGATCCTTGATCTGCAGCTCGGTCAGTACCTCGTGGCAGGTTTCGCGCATCACGGTGGCACGGGGATCGTGGTTCTTGTAGACCCGGTGACCGAAGCCCATCAGACGGAAGGGATCGTTCTTGTCCTTGGCGCGGCCGATGAACTCGGGGATACGCTCCACTGAGCCTATCTCTTCGAGCATCTTGAGGCAGGCTTCGTTGGCACCGCCGTGAGCCGGTCCCCACAGGGAGGCGATCCCGGCGGCGATGCAGGCAAACGGGTTGGCACCGGAGGAGCCGGCCAGACGCACTGTGGAGGTGGAGGCGTTCTGCTCGTGATCCGCATGCAGGGTGAAGATGCGGTCCATGGCGCGTTCGACTATGGGGTTGACCTTGTACTCTTCGGTCGGCACGCCAAACATCATGTGCAGGAAGTTGCCGGCATAGGAGAGGGCGTTGCGCGGCTGCATGAACGGCTGGCCGATGGAGTACTTGTAGCACATGGCGGCCAGGGTCGGCATCTTGGAGAGCAGACGGAAGGCACAGATCTCGCGGTGCTCTTCGTTGTTGATGTCGAGCGCATCGTGATAGAAGGCGGACAGCGCACTGACCACGCCACACATGATCGCCATGGGGTGGGAGTCACGACGGAAGCCGCGGAAGAAGAAGGCGATCTGCTCGTGCACCATGGTATGGCGGGTGACCAGACGTTCGAACTCTGTGTACTGCGCCTTGGTGGGCGCCTCGCCGTACAGCAGGATATAGCAGACTTCGAGGTAGCTGGCCTGGGTGGCCAACTGGGCGATGGGGTAACCACGGTGCAGCAAGACACCTTGATCGCCATCGATATAGGTAATGGATGATTTACAAGCACCGGTGGCCATAAAACCGGGGTCAAAGGTGAAGTACCCTTGCGCGCCCAATTTTCTGACGTCGATCACGTCGGGTCCGACAGTCCCTGACAGGATCGGTAGTTCTACCGGGTTTTTACCGGGCAGATGTAGGGTGGCTATCTTATCAGCCATAGCACGTCTCCTTTGCTCTTTTATAATTTGATTCCAGCTCTACTTTATTACGAGTTTGATGACGCTGGCAAAGGTTCTGACCCGTACCAGGGCGGCTGGAGCGCCTTATTTGAAACAGAGTTCAGGGGCGCTGTCAATTTTTCTGGATGATCATTAATGAGTTGTTAAATGAGTTGTGAGATCTGGTTTACGGTTTTGGGTTTTCTTTGTAGCTAATTGATTGTCATTGGTTAAGCCCGCCGATATACTGCGCCTCGTGGGTGATGGCTGTCGGTGTTTGAAACGCTTGCGCAAAGTCGGATGCGATATTGAAAATGTTGTTTTTGGCTTTTTTGAGTTGTTTTGGTAACAAAAACCTAACAAATGCCACTCCGTGCCCTCATAAGCGTGTAAAAACAATAACTAACGTGCTCAATGGAGCTGAGTGGGCAAAGCCGTGAAAAATAAACAGAGACCTGTAAACCTCGACCTACAGACGATCAGCTTTCCTGTCACCGCCATCGCTTCCATCTTGCATCGTGTCTCAGGGGTGATCACCTTTGTGGCGCTCTCTATCTTGCTGTGGATGCTTGGTACTTCACTCGCCTCTCCCGAAGGATTTGAAACCGTGGTGTCCATCATGGACAACTTCCTGGTCAAATTCGTGTTGTGGGGGATCCTGACTGCGCTGGCTTACCACATTGTGGGCGGTCTGCGTCATCTGGTCATGGACATGGGCTATTGGGAAGAGCTGGAATCCGGTAATCAGAGTGCCCGTGTGGCCTTCGTGATCACCGCGGTTTTGGCGGTATTGGCGGGAGTACTGGTATGGTAACCAATTCTGCAACATTCGGGCGCAGCGGTGTTCATGATTACATCCTGATCCGCGCCACCGCCCTCATCATGACGGCCTACGTCCTCTATCTGGTTGGCTTTGTCGCGTTCAATGACATCAGCTACGAGGTGTGGACCGGCTTCTTCGCCAAAACCTTCACCAAGGTATTCACCCTGTTGACCCTGCTGTGCGTCCTGATCCACGCCTGGATCGGTCTGTGGCAGGTGCTGACCGACTATATCAAGCCGGTGGGGCTGCGCGGTGCGCTGCAATTTGCCTTGGTAGTGGTGCTGTTTGTCTACCTGATGACCGGCTTCGTTGTGCTGTGGGGGGTGTAAGGTGACTATTCCAACTCGTGAATTTGATGCGGTCGTGATCGGTGCCGGTGGCGCCGGCATGCGCGCCGCGCTGCAGATTGCCCAGTCCGGCAAGAGCTGCGCTCTGTTATCCAAGGTCTTCCCGACCCGTTCTCACACGGTTTCTGCCCAGGGCGGGATCACGGTTGCGCTGGGCAATGCCCACGACGACAACTGGCAATGGCACATGTATGACACCGTCAAGGGCTCCGATTATATCGGTGACCAGGAAGCGATCGAATACATGTGCAAGACGGGCCCCGAGGCCGTCTATGAGCTGGAGAACATGGGCTTGCCCTTCTCCCGCTTCGACAACGGTTCCGTTTACCAGCGTCCGTTTGGCGGCCAGTCCAAGAATTTTGGTGGCGAGCAGGCTGCTCGTACCGCAGCCGCAGCGGACCGTACCGGTCACGCTTTGCTGCACACCCTCTATCAGCAGAACGTCAAGAACAAGACCACCGTCTTCTCCGAGTGGTATGCGCTGGATCTGGTGAAAAACCAGGACGGCCACATCGTTGGCTGTACCGCCATCGACATGGAGAGCGGTGAAGTCGTCTACTTCAAGGCCAAGGCAACCGTGCTGGCCACCGGCGGCGCCGGTCGCATCTATCAGTCCACCACCAACGCCCACATCAACACGGGTGACGGCGTCGGCATGGCGCTGCGCGCCGGGGTCGGCGTGCAGGACATGGAGTTCTGGCAGTTCCACCCGACCGGCATCGCCGGGGCAGGGGTGCTGGTGACCGAAGGCTGTCGTGGTGAAGGCGGTTATCTGCTCAACAAAGACGGCGAACGCTTCATGGAGCGTTACGCGCCGAACGCCAAGGATCTGGCCGGTCGCGACGTGGTGGCCCGTTCCATCATGATCGAGATCCGCGAAGGCCGCGGTTGTGACGGTCCCTGGGGTCCGCACATCAAGCTCAAGCTGGATCACCTCGGCAAAGAGGTACTGGAATCCCGTCTGCCTGGCATCTGCGAGCTCTCTCGCACCTTCGCCCACGTGGATCCGGTCAAGGAACCCATCCCCATCATACCTACCTGCCACTACATGATGGGCGGCGTGCCGACCAACGTGAATGGCCAGTGTCTGACCCAGGACAAGGACGGCAACGACGTCCCTGTGGTCGGTCTGTTCGCGGTGGGCGAGATAGCCTGTGTCTCGGTGCACGGCGCCAACCGTCTGGGCGGCAACTCATTGCTGGATCTGATCGTGTTTGGCCGCGCTGCGGGTATGCACCTGGTCAACACCCTGGGCGAGATGGAACATGGTCGCGAGGCTTCCGAGTCTGATCTGGCCGCCGCGCTGGCCCGTTTCAATCGCTGGGAAAACAACCGCGACGGGGAAGACCCGGTCCAGATCCGCAAGGATCTGCAGACCTGCATGCAGAACAACTTCTCCGTGTTCCGTGAAGGTGACGCCATGGCCGAAGGGCTGGCCGAGCTGAAACGCATCCGCGAGCGGCTGAAGAATGCCCGTCTGGACGACACCTCCAAGGAGTTCAACACCCAGCGCATCGAGTGCCTGGAGCTGGACAACCTGATGGAGACGGCGTTTGCCACCGCGGTGGCGGCCAACTTCCGTACCGAGAGTCGGGGTGCCCACAGCCGCTTCGATTTCCCGGATCGCGACGATGAGGGCTGGCTGTGTCATAGCCTCTATCATCCGGACACAGAGTCCATGACCCGTCGCGCTGTCAACATGTCTCCGAAAACCCGTGAGGCATTCCCACCCAAGGTCCGGACTTACTGACCGATGGCGGAGACAGGCACCATGAAGAGCAGACAGTCGGCTGATCGCAGCATGTGCCGGTCTGTGAAGAGGTGGGAGGCATTCCCATCTCTCTTCTCCAAGGTGCGGACTTAACGATTGCGGAGCCAAACAACATGAACGTCACATTCTCTGTCTACAGATACAATCCGGATGTTGATAACGTCCCCTATATGAAGGAATATCGTCTTGATATTCCTGAAGGTTCCGACATGATGGTGCTCGATGCACTGATCCAGCTCAAAGAGCTGGATCCCACGCTCGCCTTCCGCCGCTCCTGCCGCGAAGGGGTCTGTGGATCAGACGGTCTCAACATGAATGGCAAGAACGGTCTTGCCTGCATCACCCCGCTCTCCGATCTGCTGAAGAAGGGCAATAACGTCGTTATCCGCCCCTTGCCCGGCCTGCCGGTGATCCGCGATCTGGTGATCGACATGACTCAGTTCTACACCCAGTGGGAGAAGGTCAAACCCTTCCTCATCAACGATGAGAAATTGCCGCCCGTGCGTGAGCACCTGCAATCCCCCGAAGAGCGCGCCAAGCTGGATGGCCTGTACGAGTGTATTCTCTGTGCCTGCTGCTCCACCTCTTGCCCCTCCTTCTGGTGGAACCCGGACAAGTTCATCGGCCCGGCCGGGCTGCTCGCCGCCTATCGCTGGTTGGCCGACAGCCGCGACACCGCCGCCAGCGAACGACTGGGTAACCTGGATGACGCCTTCAGCGTGTTCCGTTGCCACGGCATCATGAACTGCGTGAACGTCTGTCCCAAGGGCTTGAACCCGACCAAGGCCATCGGTCAGATCAAGTCGATGCTGCTCAATCGGGCTGTTTAGTATCAGGGCCAGGGCGTCACGCGCCAGGCCCGACCTCTGGATAGCCATCCGACCCCATGGCTGGATGGCTATTTAAACCCTACAAGCTGCGCTGCAGTGAACAAGATGTACAAGGGATAGAAATGCATAACGGCGTGATGAAGGCCTGGTTGGAGTCATCTCACCTGGCTGGTGCGAATGCAAGCTATATTGAGGATTTGTACGAATCCTTCCTGGAAGACCCCGAATCCGTAGCCGACGAGTGGCGCAGCCTGTTTAGCTCGCTGCCCCAGGTCAATGGCCATGCGGTTGAACAACCTCACTCCCAAGTCCGCGATTATTTCCGTCGTCTGGCCAAGGATCCCTCCCGTTACAGTGCCCCTGTGTCCGATCCGCAAGTGGATGCGAAACAGGTGCGCGTGCTGCAACTGATCAACGCCTTCCGCTTCCGTGGTCACCAGAATGCCAATCTGGATCCCCTTGGACTCTGGACCCGTGAAACCGTTGCCGAACTGGATCCTGCCTTCCACAACCTGCAAGGCGCTGACATGGAGGCCACCTTCAACGTGGGCTCCTACGCCATAGGTCGCGAGACCATGGTGCTCTCCGATCTCTACGCCTCGCTGAAGAAAACCTATTGCGGCAGCATAGGTGCAGACTACATGCACATCACCTCCACCGAGGAGAAGCGCTGGCTGCAAGACCGTCTTGAATCCATCGAAGCCACGGGCAACTACAGCACAGAGGAGAAGACCCGCTTCCTCGAGAGCCTGACCGCGGCCGAAGGGCTGGAAAAATACCTGGGCGCCAAGTTCCCGGGGGCCAAGCGTTTCTCCCTGGAAGGGGGCGATGCCATGGTGCCCATGCTCAAGGAGCTTATTCGTCGTGCCGGTGAGCAGGGCTGCAAAGAGGCCGTCATCGGCATGGCCCACCGTGGTCGCCTGAACGTGCTGATCAACGTGCTCGGCAAACGGGCGCAAGAATTGTTCGACGAGTTCGCTGGCAAGCACGGTGAATCCTGGGGCACAGGGGATGTGAAGTACCATATGGGCTTCTCCTCCGACTTCGCCACCCCGGGCGGCAACGTCCACCTGGCGCTGGCCTTCAACCCGTCCCACCTCGAGATCGTCAACCCCGTGGTCATCGGCTCGGTCCGTGCCCGCATGGACAGACGCGGTGACAAGGATGGCTCCAGCGTCCTGCCCATCACCATCCACGGTGACTCCGCCATCGCGGGGCAGGGGGTGGTGGCAGAAACCTTCAACATGTCCCTGACCCGTGCCTACGGCGTCGGCGGCACTGTGCGCATCGTCATCAACAACCAGGTAGGCTTCACCACCTCCTATCAACGTGACCTGCGCTCCACCGAATACTGTACCGACATCGCCAAGGCGGTGCAGGCCCCCGTGCTGCACGTCAACGGGGATGACCCGGAAGCCGTGGTGCTGGTGACCCAGATTGCGCTGGATTATCGCAACACCTTCAAGCGTGACGTGGTGATCGAGCTGGTCTGCTACCGTCGTCACGGTCACAACGAGGCCGACGAGCCCAGTGCAACTCAGCCATTGATGTACCAGAAGATCAAACAGCACCCGACCCCGCGCAAGATCTACGCCGACCAGCTGGTGGCGGAAGGCAGCATCAGTCAGGAGCTGGCCACTACCCTAGTCAACGACTATCGCGATACCCTGGATCGGGGCGAGCGGGTGAGCAAGGAGTGGCGTCCGATGGAGCTGCACTCCGTCGACTGGACCCCTTATCTCGGTCACGACTGGGCCATGAGCTATGACAGCACTGTGCCCATGGATCACCTGAAATCCCTGGGTGAGCGCATCAGCCAGTATCCGGCCACCCACGTGCTGCAGCGCCAGGTCGAGAAGATCTACGAAGACAGACGCCTGATGGCCGCCGGCGACAAGCTGCTGGACTGGGGCTTTGCCGAGACCCTGGCCTACGCCACCCTGGTGGACAAGGGCTCGCGCATCCGCTTCACCGGGGAAGACTCCGGCCGTGGCACCTTCTTCCACCGCCACGCCGTGCTGCACAACCAGAGCGATGCGAGCACCTACACTCCGCTGTGCAACTTGCACGACGAGCAAGGTCCCTTTGAAATTTACGACTCAGTGCTGACCGAAAACGCGGTGCTGGCGTTCGAATATGGCTACGCCAGTGCCGAGCCGGCCGGTCTCACCATCTGGGAAGCCCAGTTTGGCGACTTCGCCAACTGCGCCCAGGTGGTGGTGGATCAGTTCCTCTCCTCCGGCGAGCAGAAGTGGGGCCGGATGTGCGGTCTGACCATGCTGCTGCCCCACGGTTATGAGGGGCAGGGCCCGGAGCACTCCTCCGCCCGTCTCGAGCGTTACCTGCAGATGTGCGCCCAGCACAACATGCAGGTATGCGTGCCGTCCAACCCGGCCCAGGTGTTCCACATGCTGCGCCGTCAGGTGGTGCGCCCGATGCGCCGTCCGCTCATCGTGATGACGCCCAAGTCCCTGCTGCGCCACCCGCTGGCGGTGAGCAAGCTCGAAGAGCTGGCGACCGGCACCTTCCAGAACGCCATTGGCGAAATCGACGCGCTGGATCCCAAAGGCGTCAAGCGGGTGGTGTTCTGCTCCGGCAAGGTCTACTACGACCTGCTCGATGCCCGTCGCAAGGCCGAGCAGCACGATGTGGCCCTGGTGCGGATCGAGCAGCTCTACCCCTTCCCGGAGGAGGAAGTGCGCGCCATTCTGGCCGACTATGCCCACGTCACCGACTTCGTCTGGTGTCAGGAAGAGCCGCAGAACCAGGGCGCCTGGTACAGCACCCGTCATCACTACGACAGCGTGCTGCCAAGCCATGCCCGTCTGCGTTATGCCGGTCGCCCGGCCTCGGCCTCACCGGCAGTCGGTTACATGTCGGTCCACGCCAAGCAGCAAAAAGCCCTGGTGGAAGACGCCCTTACTCTGGCCTAAGCCCTGAACAAGAAGTAACAAGGAACTGATTACATGACTATCGAGATCAAGGTACCGGACCTGCCGGAATCAGTGGCGGACGCCACCATCGCCACCTGGCACAAGAAACCGGGTGATCTGGTTGCCCGTGACGAAGTACTGGTCGACATCGAGACCGACAAGGTCGTGCTGGAAGTGCCCGCGCCGGAAGCCGGCGTCCTCGGCGACATCCTGCAAGCGGAAGGGGCGACCGTGTTGTCTCGCCAGCTGATCGCCATGCTCAAGCCGGCTCCCGTGGCCGGTGAAGAGACCAGGGAGAAGCCGGTGGAAGCCGTAGCCGATGACGGCGCCGATGGCCTGAGCCCCTCGGTGCGCCGCCTGGTGGCCGAGCATGCCATCGACGTGACCAAGCTGACCGGCACCGGCAAGGGCGGTCGCATCAGCAAGGAAGATGTGGAAGCCTTCATCAAGGGTGGCAACAAGCCTGCCGCCGCGCCGGTCGCGGCTGCCCCTGTGGCTGCGGTAGCGCCGCTGGTTGGTCGCACCGAGAAGCGTGTGCCCATGACCCGTCTGCGCAAGCGCATCGCCGAGCGTCTGCTGGAAGCCAAAAACACCACCGCCATGCTGACCACGTTCAACGAGATCAACATGGCGCCCATCATGAAGCTGCGCAAGCAGTACGGCGAGATCTTCGAGAAGAAGCACGGCATCAAGCTCGGCTTCATGTCCTTCTACGTGAAGGCGGTCGTTGAATCCCTCAAGCGCTACCCGGAAGTGAACGCGGCGCTGGACGGTGACGACATCGTTTACCACAACTACTTCGACGTCAGCATCGCCGTCTCCACCCCGCGCGGGCTGGTGACCCCTGTGCTGCGCGATTGCGACAACATGAGCCTGGCGGACATCGAGAAGGCCATCAAGGATCTGGCGGGCAAGGGCCGTGACGGCAAGCTGACCGTGGACGAACTGACCGGCGGCAACTTCACCATCACCAACGGTGGCGTGTTCGGCTCTCTGATGTCCACCCCCATCATCAACCCGCCGCAGAGCGCCATCCTGGGGATGCACAAGATCCAGGACAGACCCATGGCGGTCGATGGCAAGGTCGAGATCCTGCCGATGATGTACCTGGCCCTCTCTTATGATCACCGCATCGTCGACGGTCGCGAGTCGGTGGGCTTCCTGGTCTCCATCAAGGAGCTGCTGGAAGATCCGACCCGTCTGTTGCTGGATGTCTAGGCAATCAGCGACATTCTGAGCGAATTAGAAAGATAACGAGGGGCCGCCCAGGCCCCCATTCACAGGGGATTGAGAAACACGAGCCCCGGACGGAAATACCTACAACACGGATAGAGCATCTATGAATCTGCATGAATATCAGGCAAAAAAGCTGTTTGCCGAGTATGGCCTGCCGGTCTCCGAAGGTTATGCCTGTGCTACCCCGCAGGAAGCGGCTGAAGCGGCCGACAAGATTGGCGGCAATACCTGGGTCGTCAAGTGCCAGGTCCACGCCGGTGGCCGCGGTAAAGCGGGCGGCGTCAAGCTGGCCAAGAGCAAGGACGAGATCCGCGCCTTTGCCCAGAACTGGCTCGGCAAGAACCTGGTGACCTATCAGACTGACGCCAACGGTCAGCCGGTCACCAAGATCCTGGTGGAATCCTGCACCGACATCGCCAAGGAGCTCTATCTGGGCGCCGTGGTCGATCGTGGCAGCCGTCGCGTGGTCTTCATGGCCTCTACCGAAGGTGGCGTGGAGATTGAGAAAGTCGCCCACGAAACCCCGGAACTGATTCACAAGGCCGCAATCGATCCGCTGGTGGGCCCGCAGGCCTATCAGGCGCGCGAGCTGGCCTTCAAGCTGGGTCTGGTCGGCGATCAGATCAAGCAGTTCACCAAGATCTTCATGGGTCTGGGCCAGATGTTCCTGGATTGCGACTTCGCCCTGCTGGAAATCAACCCGCTGGTGATCACCGCCCAGGGCAACCTGCATTGCCTCGACGGCAAGATCAACATCGACGCCAACGCCCTCTATCGTCAGCCCAAGCTGCGCGAGATGCATGACCCCTCCCAGGATGACCCCCGCGAAGCGCATGCCGCCCAGTGGGAGCTGAACTATGTGGCGCTCGATGGCAACATCGGCTGCATGGTCAACGGCGCCGGTCTGGCCATGGGCACCATGGATATCGTCAACCTGCACGGCGGCTCACCGGCCAACTTCCTGGACGTCGGCGGCGGCGCCACCAAGGAGCGCGTGACCGAGGCCTTCAAGATCATCCTCTCCGACACCAAGGTGCAGGCCGTACTGGTCAACATCTTCGGCGGCATAGTGCGCTGCGACATGATCGCGGAAGGCATTATCGGCGCGGTCAAGGAAGTGGGGGTCAAGGTGCCCGTGGTAGTGCGTCTGGAAGGCAACAATGCCGAACTGGGTGCCCGTAAACTGGCCGACAGCGGCCTCAATATCATCGCCGCAACGAGTCTGACTGACGCAGCTCAGCAAGTGGTTAAAGCAGCGGAGGCCAAATAATGAGCGTTCTGATCAACAAAGACACCAAGGTGATCTGCCAGGGCTTTACCGGCGGTCAGGGTACCTTCCACTCCGAACAGGCCATTGCCTACGGTACCCAGATGGTCGGCGGCGTGTCACCGGGCAAGGGTGGCACCACCCACCTGGGCCTGCCGGTGTTCAATACAGTGCGTGACGCGGTCGAAGCCACCGGCGCCACCGCCTCCGTCATCTATGTGCCAGCGCCCTTCTGCAAGGACGCCATCCTGGAAGCCATCGATGCCGGCATCAAGCTCATCGTCACCATCACCGAAGGCATCCCGACCCTGGACATGCTGCAGGTCAAGGTGAAGCTGCAGGAAACCGGCGTGCGCATGATCGGGCCGAACTGCCCGGGCGTCATCACCCCGGGTGAGTGCAAGATCGGCATCATGCCGGGCCACATTCACAAGCCGGGCAAGGTGGGCATAGTCTCCCGCTCCGGCACCCTGACCTACGAAGCGGTCAAGCAGACCACGGACGAGGGCTTCGGCCAGTCCACCTGCGTCGGCATCGGTGGCGACCCCATCCCGGGCTCCAACTTCATCGATATTCTGGAGATGTTCCAGAACGATCCCAAGACCGAAGCCATCGTCATGATCGGCGAGATCGGCGGCAGCGCCGAGGAAGAAGCCGCGGCCTACATCAAGGCCCACGTCACCAAGCCGGTGGTCTCCTACATCGCGGGCGTTACCGCCCCGGCTGGCAAGCGTATGGGTCATGCGGGCGCCATCATCGCCGGTGGCAAGGGCACGGCCGCAGAGAAATTTGCCGCCCTGGAAGATGCCGGCGTGAAAACCGTGCGCTCCCTCGCCGATATCGGCAAGGCCCTGCGTGAAGTAACCGGCTGGTAATTCCTTTCAGCCCGTTATCTCTGATAGAAAAATGCCGCCCTAGGGCGGCATTTTTATGGCTGTATTTTGAAGGTGTGTCTTGAAACGATGGCTTTTATATAAGTTGATCATGGCTCATTTTCGCGGCAGGATAGACAGCCATATTTTTATTTTTTAAGAAAAGTAAGGTGAAATTTCATGGGGAGACCTGCAAGGTGGAATCTGGAGCCAACAAAAAAAGGGGTGGCAATTTGCAAACTTAGTTCTTGGAAATATTTTTCTGATTATGTTAATCAGGAACTTCTGGATTATACAAGTTATGTGTTTAGAGGGCATGCTGATAGTTCATGGAAATTAGAGCCAACTCTAGATAGAGTTATAAAAAACCCCGAATCGCCCAAAAGAAATGTGCATTTGGAAAACTTCAAATATGAAGTGAGAGGCCGAAGAGGGCCTAATCCGTCCATAATGCAAGATGAGAATGACTGGTGGGCATTAGGTCAACATCATGGATTACATACTCCTTTACTTGATTGGACTGAGTCCCCTTTTGTTGCGCTCTATTTTGCGGCCTCAAATGCTCATAAGTTAAAAACGAGTTCACTTGCAGTTTTCGCATTTTTTCAGCATTCTGCAAAAGTTTTTAATAATGCGATAACTAACGATTCTAATGTAATGCTAGTTAATGATAGAAAGCCAACAGTTAAAATTGTGAAGCCTCTCAGTGATGAAAATAGAAGACTTGTAAGTCAAAGAGGGCTATTCACTCGAGGACCTAATAATATGGATATTGAAGCATGGGTTAATAAATTCAATACATACAAAGGAGGTGAAATGTCTTTAATAAAAATAATTATCCCTAATAGTGGGATTCAAGATTGCCTTCGTTATTTAAATCGTATGAATATCAATCATTCAACTCTCTTTCCTGACCTTTCTGGAGCCTCTGACTATTGCAACAAACATTTGACTATCAACAAATATTAAAGCAACGAAATCTGGGGAAACTTGGGACACCCATCTTTTTGACAGCGGTGTAATGCTGTACTTGGCTTGATAAGTCATTGCCGAGTGGGATGAAGCATGACCATGGCCCGTTCACGTCAAATCAGTTTGCAGGATATGCCTTACTACCATGTGGTCAGCCGCTGTGTGTGACGGACCTTCTTGTGTGGCGAATATGCCCATTCCGGCCAGAGTTACGAACGCAGGCGGCAATGGGTAGTCGACAAGCTGGGGCAGCTGTTGCGGCTGTCTGCCATTGGGGTTTGCGCCTATGCGGTGATGAACAACCATTACCACTTGGTGTTCAAGGTTGAGCGGGACACTGTCATCGAAAATCAGAGACATCCACTTTTCTGGCGTGGGAGCTAATGGCATGAATAGTCAGAAAGAGGGTTATTTTCGTATAAAGTCATGTAACCCTATGCATCCGGAAGCCTTAGGCCTTCAGATTTGTGATGGTCAGCATATTGATACACCCCCTTGTTTTTGCTGATAGCTCTGCTCGGTGAGTTAGCAGGGCTTGGCCGCCAACCTTGAAAAATCGGGCCATAAGGCGTATAACCACGCGCTTTACTGGTCTATTTAGCGAGCCCCTTCCATGCAGCAAGTCGAGAAAATGCAGCCAACTCCTTTTTGGCAGGAAAAGCCCCTGCAGCAGATGACGGATGCGGAGTGGGAATCCCTGTGCGACGGCTGCGGCAAGTGCTGCCTGAACAAGCTGATTGACGAGGACACCGACGAACTGGTGTTCACCAACGTCGCCTGCGATCTGCTCAACACCAAGACCTGCCAGTGCTCCGATTACGGCAACCGCTTTAAAAAAGAGCCGGACTGCCTGCAGATCACCCATGACAAGATTGCCGAGTATGACTGGCTGCCCTCGACCTGTGCCTACCGGTTGCTGGCCGAGGGGCAGACCCTGCCCGAATGGCATCCGCTTATCACCGGCAGTCGCTCCGCCATGCATCAGGCCGGTCAGTCGGTGCGCGGCAAGGTGATACACGAAGCCCATGCCGGTGAGTGGATCGATCACATCATCACCTGGGCGAGTTGAACCCAGACCGGCCAAGCCGTTATCCGGCTCACAGTGCCGTTGATATGCCGCAGGGGCAGGGGAGTCATACTCTTCTGCCCCTGTTGCTATCTGGCGGCCTGCTGCGAGCGATAGACGAGCTTCTATGTCCCCTTGCCTACGGGAGAGTGCACCAAGCGCGTAGTGCGAGGACTATGGGGCCTATCGAGGGATCCCGTTGCTGCTTTCCGTTTCATTGAAAAGGGGGAAGAGACGGGGAACAAGAGGGTGAGGGGAGAATCCACCTCAGTCCCTTTTAGGTGAAGGGGAAGGAGGGCCGTCATCACTCTTTCGAGTCGATACTGGCTGGCAATCAGACATAAAAAAACCGGCGCCTGGGCGCCGGTTTTTAGTCACTGCGACTCTTGCTTAGCAATAAGCGATTACAGAGAAGCGGTGAAGGTACGGGTGATGACGTCTTGCTGTTGCTCTTTGGTCAAAGAGTTGAAGCGAACGGCATAACCGGATACGCGGATGGTCAACTGCGGATATTTCTCCGGGTTTTCCATGGCGTCCAGCAGCATTTCACGGTTCATCACGTTGACGTTCAGGTGCTGACCGCCTTCCAGGTTGGTTTCGTGATGGAAGTAACCGTCCATCAGACCCGCCAGGTTGGATTTCTGCGCTTCCATGTCTTTGCCCAGGGCGTTCGGCACGATGGAGAAGGTATAGGAGATACCATCTTTGGCGTAAGCGAACGGCAGCTTGGCGACGGAAGTCAGGGAAGCAACGGCACCCTTCTGATCACGACCGTGCATCGGGTTGGCGCCCGGGCCGAACGGCGCACCGGAACGACGGCCATCCGGGGTGTTACCAGTTTTCTTGCCATACACCACGTTGGAGGTGATGGTCAGTACGGACTGGGTAGCCACGGCGCCACGGTAGGTGTTCAGCTTCTGAATTTTCTTCATGAAGCGTTCTACCAGGTCACAGGCGATGTCATCGACGCGAGCGTCGTTGTTACCGAACTGCGGGTACTCACCGTCGATTTCGAAGTCGATGGCAACGCCATCTTCGTCACGAACCGGCTTGACCTTGGCGTACTTGATGGCAGACAGGGAGTCAGCCGCAACGGACAGACCGGCGATGCCGCAAGCCATGGTGCGATACACGTCACGGTCGTGCAGCGCCATCAGGGAGGCTTCGTAGCTGTACTTGTCGTGCATGTAGTGGATGATGTTCAGGGCGGCGACGTACTGCTTGGCCAGCCAGTCCATGAAGTGATCCAGACGATCCATCACGTCGTTGTAGTCGAGGTACTCGGAGGTCACCATCTCGGTCTTGGGACCGACCTGGATCTTGAGCTTCTCGTCCATACCGCCGTTGATTGCATACAGCATGGTCTTGGCCAGGTTGGCACGGGCACCGAAGAACTGCATCTGTTTGCCGACGATCATCGGGGACACGCAGCAAGCGATGGCGTAGTCATCGTTGTTGAAGTCCGGACGCATCAGGTCGTCGTTCTCGTACTGAACGGAAGAGGTCTCGATAGATACCTTGGCGCAGTACTTCTTGAAACCGACCGGCAGCTTCTCGGACCACAGTATGGTCAGGTTCGGCTCAGGGGACGGGCCCATGGTGTACAGGGTGTTCAGCATACGGAAGCTGTTCTTGGTGACCAGGGTACGGCCATCAACGCCCATACCGGCCAGGGTCTCGGTAGCCCACATGGGGTCGCCGGAGAACAGTGAATCGTATTCAGGAGTACGCAGGAAGCGAACCATGCGCAGCTTCATGACCATGTGGTCCATCAGCTCCTGGGCTTCTTGCTCGGTGATCACGCCTTTCTTCAGGTCACGCTCGATGTACACGTCCAGGAAGCTGGAGGTACGACCGAAGGACATGGCGGCACCGTTCTGGGACTTGACTGCCGCCAGGTAGGCGAAGTAGGTCCACTGCACGGCTTCTTTGGCGCTCGCAGCAGGTACAGAGATATCGCAGCCATATTTGGCGGCCATCTCTTTGATCTGGGCCAGGGCACGGTACTGCTCAGAGATCTCTTCGCGCAGACGGATGGTGGCTTCCAGGTTGACGCCGTTTTCCAGGTCCGCTTGCAGAGACTTGAACTGAGACAGCTTGTCAGCCATCAGGAAGTCGATGCCGTACAGGGCGACACGACGGTAGTCACCTATGATACGGCCACGGCCGTAGGCATCCGGCAGACCGGTGATGACGCCAGACTTGCGGCAGTTCAGGATGTCTTTGGTGTAAACGTCAAACACGCCCTGGTTGTGAGTCTTGCGGTACTCGCTGAAGATCTTCTTGACCATGGGGTCCAGCTCGCGGCCGTACACCTTGCAAGAAGTCTCAACCATCTTGATACCGCCGTTGGCGATGATGGCGCGCTTGAGCGGCTTGTCGGTCTGCAGACCTACAATTTGCTCCAGGCCCTGATCGATATAGCCGGCATCGTGAGCGGTAATGGTGGAGGGTAGGTCGGTATCAAAATCGACCGGCGCATGAGTGCGGTTCTCGATTTTGATGCCTTCCATGACCTTGTCCCACAGCTTGGTGGTAGCTTCGGTCGCGCCAGCCAGGAAGGACTCGTCACCTTCATACGGGGTGTAGTTCTTCTGGATGAAGTCACGGGTGTTGACAGAGGACTGCCATTCACCGGCCGCGAAGCCTTCCCATGCTTTTTGGAACTGTTCGTTAAGTTCTGCCATTTTCATTACCTCACACGGTATTGATGTAGTATCCCGCAATCATCCTTAATGATGACGACGGAAGATAAACCAGTAAGTCAGACCAACCATGACGCCACCACCAATGATATTACCAATGGTGACGGGAATGAGGTTGTGTAGGACGAAGTTGGATACGGTCAAGTCGGCGAAGGTCGCCGGATCCTGGCCGATGGCCTGCCAAAATTCCGGGCCTGCTACCGCATGGATAGCGATACCGACCGGGATCATAAACATGTTTGCGATACTGTGCTCGAAACCGGAAGCCACGAACATGGCGACGGGGAGCAGCATGACCATCACCTTGTCGGTCGCACTGCGGGCACCGAAGGCCATCCACACGGCGAGACACACCATGAGGTTGCAGAGGATACCGAGGGCGAGGGCCTCGAAGAAGGTGTGATGGATCTTGTGCTGGGCCACTTTCAGGGCGTTCAGGCCCCACTGACCATCCGCCGCCATGTACTCGGCCGACATGATGATGAGCGCGACTATGATGAGACCGCCGATGAGGTTGCCGAAGTAGACCAGACCCCAGTTCTTGAGCAGTTGACCCCAGGTGATGCGATTGGCCGCCTTGGCCACCAGCGTCAGCGTGGTGGAGGTGAACAGCTCGGCACCGAGCAGCACACACAGAATGAGACCGAGGGAGAAACAGAGACCGCCGACCAGCTTGCTGAGGCCCCAGGCTACGTTGCCGGCACCCGTGGTGACAGTGATGAAGAAGACAAAAGCGATGGCGATGAAAGCGCCTGCTGTGATGGCCAGGGGGATGACCTTGTATGCCGGCTTGGTGGCCTTGGCATAGGTTATATCTTCTGCCAGTGCAGCGATGGCTTCTGGCTTGAGACAATCAAAGGGAGATTCTGCTTTCAATTCTCATGTACCTGCTGTTTTGCCTGTGGAAATCATAACAAAGGGCCAGATCGTCAAAATTGACTCCGATCAAGAATTGCAGATTGTGAATGTAATTTTACTACAAAAATTTGAGTCCCCTGGAAGCCTCTCTTTACACCAGGTTTCAGCTGAAACAGAAATGCTGATTTTTTAATGTAATGATTTTAAAGAATTTATTTGTCAAGCCTGAAAAAAGGTACTGGCAAGGCATCTTTGCATCCCCCCCGCATCATGGACTCGGCGTTGGCAACCCCCTAAGGGGTATTTTTTGTTTTTTATTTCATCCTTGAATAACAAACGTCCAGCCGGGGCACCATAAAACAGAAGGGGCCATCAAGGCCCCCCCAAATACTACCACATCAGGCCCAATGATGGGCTCGCTTGGCCTTTTGCAGCTTTTCATAGGCTGCCAGCAGTTTCTGGTGCTGCGGAAACTGGGCGAGGGACAGATCGGCCGCCGTCAACCCGTGGAAACGTGCTTCGCCGCTGGCGTTGGCCCAGGCATCGGCCAGGGTCTGCTCGCCATACATGCGGGTAAACACGGCGCGGTACTGCTCCGGATCCCGCTCCTGGTCGATGAACAGCTCGACGCAGGCGCGCAGGGCACGGTAGTAGTTGGCGCGATCCGCCGGGAACACCGACTGGTTGAACTCCATGGTCCAGTCGATGAGATCGAGCGCCGTCTCCAGCTCACCGGCGGCCAGCGCCAGCATGGCTTTCAGCTCGCCGACGCGCAGGGTGTGCAGGGCTGTGCCCTTGGCGGCGGCGATGCCGAGCAGCTCACGGACGCGGGTGCGCTCGTCGTGCCCCTCTTCGTCCAGCTGATCGAACAGCGCCATGTATTGCTCGGCATCCCACGCCAGCGATGGCAGCGCCAGGATCACTTCCCGCAGGTTGGCGCCCATGTTGTTGTTGGCCAGCAGCAGGTCTTCGGCCGGATAGATGTCGGACATGCCGGGCACCAGGATGCGGCAGGCGTAGACACCCAGATGCTCGTAGTCGGCGATGTAGACCGGCTGCTCCAGCTCGTGGAAGATGCCGATCAGGTGGTCGAACTCCTCCTGCGAGGTGCCGCGAAAATCCCAGTCGGCAAACGCGAAGTCCGCATCCTGCTTGAACAGATCCCAGCTGATGAGGCCGGAGGAGTCGATGAAGTGGGTCTCCAGGTTGTGGTGATCCGCTACCTGCTCGTTGTCGAACGAGGGCGGCACGAACACGTCCAGATCTTTGAGGCCACGGCCCTGCAGCAGCTCGGTGACGGTGCGCTCGAAGGCCACTTCGAAGCGCGGGTGGGCACCGAAGGAGGCAAAGCAGGTGCCGTTGTCCGGGTTGAGCAGCACCACGCAGATGACCGGATAGCGGCCGCCCAGGGAGGCATCGAAGCTGTAGATGGGGAAGCCTTCGGCTTCCAGCGCATCAATGGAGGCCTTGATGCCGGGATAACGGGCAATCACCTCATTCGGGATCAGCGGCAGGCTCAGGGCTTCGGCGATGATCTTGTTCTTCACGTGGCGCTCGAACACCTCGGACAGCGCCTGGGTGCGGGCCTCGGTGCGGGTGTTGCCGGCGCTCATGCCGTTGGAGACATAGAGGTTGCCGATGATGTTCATCGGGATGTAGACGGTCTGGTGATCGGACTGGCGCTCGAACGGCAGCGCGACTATGCCGCGCTCCTCGTTGTTCGACTGCAGATCCACCAGCATGTCGGCGGTCACTTCGCCGTCCGGGTTGTAGAACTTGCGGGTGAAGCTGTCGAGCAGGCCGGCCGGGAACTGATCGCCCTCGATGGGGAACCACTTCTCGTTGGGGTAGTGCACGAAGTCGCCGTTGGCGACCTGCTCACCCAGATAGAAGTCGGCGAAAAAATAGTTGGTGGAGAGACGCTCGAAATATTCGCCAAGGGCCGAGGCCAGTGCCGCCTTCTTGCTGGCACCCTTGCCGTTGGTGAAACAGAGGGCGCACTCCTTGTCCCGAATGTGCACGGACCAGACGTTGGGCACGGGATTGAGCCAGGAGGCCTCTTCGATATCAAACCCCAGGGCTTGCAGCTTGGTCTGGAAGCGGTCGATGGAGTCTTCCAGTGCCGCGTCCTTGCCGGGAATAAAAGTGTGGTCGGTCATCACAATATCCTGATTTTTATTGGCTCATGTTTGGCCGCAGATAATAGCAGGGGTCGGCGCGTTTGGCAGGCAAAAAACGGGGCAAGAGCCCCGCTTAGCTATCCACAGATCCGGGATCTGCCGTCGGTTCAGCCGATAAACTTCAGACCCAGGATCCCGCCGATGATCAGCAGCAGACAGAGCACCCGGGCCAGGGTGGCGGGCTCGTTGAACAGCCAGATCCCCATCAGTACGGTGCCGACCGCACCTATGCCGGTCCAGACCGCGTAGGCGGTGCCAAGCGGCAACTGTTTGACCGCCATGGCGAGCAGCACAACGCTCACACCCATGGCACTCAGGGTCAGCAGGGTAGGGAGGGGGCGGCTGAAACCGTCGGTGTATTTGAGGCCAATGGCCCAGGCGACCTCGAACAGGCCGGCCAGCAACAGGAGTAACCAGGACATAAGGATATTCCGCAGGAAGCAGGGTCGTCCCTGCGCATCATGAGGCCCCGGGGTCGTCCCCAGGGGGCAGTGGCTGCCAGTCGGTTTCAATCATGCCCCAAGCTGACGCTGGGTGCCAAGAGATCGCATCAGCCGGGAGCTGGCTGGCGGATATTGCAGCGAACGGCACAGAAAATTGCGCAATTCGACTTGCGCCCGTCGTCACAATCCGTAATGTGGATAGACGCATTTTTCGCAACACGTATTTTGTAATCTGTTTGTGAACGGCCCGCGCCGGACAAGGGGTTACGGGTTTCAATACACAATTTTCTATAGCAGCTATCCAGGGTAGGACATTATGAAAAAAGTAGGTTTGGTCGGTTGGCGTGGCATGGTGGGTTCGGTACTGATGAGCCGGATGCAGGAAGAGAAGGATTTTGCCCGCATTCAACCCACCTTCTTCACCACCTCCCAGGCCGGTGAGGCCGCCCCCAACTTCGGCGTCGATGCCGGTACCCTGCAGGACGCCTTCGATATCGAGGCGCTGGCCAAGCAGGATATCATCATCACGGCGCAGGGCGGCGACTACACCAAGGATGTCTATCCACGCCTGAAAGCCGCCGGCTGGCAGGGTTACTGGATTGACGCCGCCTCCTCCCTGCGGATGGAGAAGGACGCCGTCATCATTCTGGATCCGGTCAACGGCGACGTCATAGCACAGGCGCTGGACAAGGGGCTCAAGACCTTCGTCGGCGGCAACTGCACCGTCAGCCTGATGCTGCTGGCCCTTGGCGGTCTGTTCAAGGCCGATCTGGTGGAGTGGGTGAGCGTGGCCACCTATCAGGCCGCATCGGGCGGCGGCGCGCGTCACATGCGCGAGCTGGTCACCCAGATGGGCCTGCTGCACGACGAAGTGGCGGTGGAGCTGGCGGATCCCGCCTCTGCCATCCTCGACATAGAGCGCAAGATCACCGAGAAGACCCGCTCCGGCACCCTGCCGGTGGACAACTTTGGCGTACCGCTGGCCGGTGGCCTCATCCCCTGGATCGACACCAAGCTCGACAATGGCCAGAGCCGCGAAGAGTGGAAGGGCCAGGCCGAGACCAACAAGATCTTAGGGGTAGAAGATGCCGCCATCCCGGTGGATGGCCTGTGCGTGCGGATCGGTGCCCTGCGCTGTCACAGTCAGGCCTTCACCATCAAGTTGAAGAAGGACGTGCCGCTCCCCGAGATCGAAGCCCTGCTGGCCGCTCACAACGACTGGGTGAAAGTGATCCCCAACGATCGCGACGTTACGGCACGCGAGCTGACTCCGGCCGCCGTCACCGGCACCCTCAGCATTCCGGTTGGTCGTCTGCGCAAGCTCAACATGGGGCCGGAGTACCTGGCCGCCTTCACCGTGGGTGACCAGCTGCTGTGGGGCGCCGCCGAGCCGCTGCGCCGCATGCTCAACATACTGCTGGATCGCGGTTGATCCAATTTGGGTGAGTGTGACGCAGGGGGCCTAGGCCCCCTGTTTTTTTGCCCGTTTTGGCGTGCAGAGCGCGGGCGTTCCGGCGCAATGGCATATTCACTTGGACTGTGCGCATGGAGAGGCCGAGTCTCGTTATTAATTGAATTGATATTATTCATCTCCGATCGCGTATTTTCTCCTGACTCAATGGTAAATAGTCACCCCGCTGAGAAATGCATCCGTGTGCGCCTTTTGACACATTGAAAAATGGCGATGAATCCGGCTCGGAAATAAGGGTTGTGATGGCCATGATTAACGCTTATCTCTGGTCATCTCATGGCTTGTTACAAATGACGGTGCCCGCAAGATATCCCTGAAGGCCCCGATTGATTACACTGGTGGCCTTGGCCCCGGGGGCTACCCGTGCGCAGGCATGGCACCCATGGCGTGCAAATATTGATACAAGGGTCAGTCATCTGACGATATGTCGCCAGCGTACTGACCTGCCAGCATGATTCATATCACCACTCAAATAGAGATGAATAATGTGGCCGCTGGCGAATCGGCGTGAATATGGCGTGAGTGCAACAACAGATAACAATAATAATGTTCAGACTTGAGAATTGGGAAACAAAATGAGAGTCGCGTGGAGTTTATTGTATTTATTCAGTGCCTTGGCCCTGGCCGGCCCCGTGCTGGTCAAGGAGCAAAAGAAAGGCACCAATCCGCTGATCGTGCCTTATCAGCAATATCGGCTGGATAACGGCCTGACGGTGATCCTGACCCCGGATCACTCGGATCCTCTGGTGCATGTGGAAGTGAATTATCGGGTCGGGCTGGCCGAAGAGGCGCCGGGCCAGTCCGGCATGGCGCATTTGTTCGAACACATGATGTTTCAGGGCTCGGCCCATGTGGGAGAGGAGGGGCATATCCGCCTGCTGCAGCAGGTGGGGGGGCGTGACATCAACGGGCTGACGACACGGGATCAAACCCGCTATTACCAGACGGTGCCGGCCAATCAGCTGGAGAAAGTACTCTGGCTGGAGGCGGATCGGATGGGCTTCCTGCTCGATACCCTGTATCAGCAAAAGTTTGATGCCAAGCGTGACGTGGTCAGGAACGAGCGAGCCGACCTGGTCGACACGCCTGCCTATGGTCGGGTGCTGGAGGTGTTGAACCGTACCCTCTATCCACCCAATCACCCCTATTTCAACACGCCGTTTGGCAGGATGGCGGATCTGGAGCACCTCACCCTGGAGGATGTACGCCAGTTTTTCCTGCGCTGGTATGGCCCCAACAATGCCACCCTGGTGATCGGCGGTGATATCCAGCCGGCGCAAACCCTGGCCTGGGTCGAACGCTACTTCGGCGCCTTGTCGCCAGCCCCCGGCCAGGCTCGCTCAGTGCCCCGGCCTGTGGCGCTGAAAAAGAGTCGATATCGTACCCTGACGGCCCCGGTACAGGACCCCATGCTGGTGCTGGCTTATCCGACCGTTTCGGCCCGGGATCCGGGTTTCGAAGCCCTCGATCTGCTGGCCGATCAACTGGGGGGCTCCGCCAGTGGCCTGCTGCAACAACAGTTGCAACAGAGCGGCAAGCTGGTGTTCGTCTCTGCCCGCCATGAGTGTGGTGTGCTCGCCTGCATGCTGGTGATCCAGGCCATTCCGAATCTGGAGCAGGGCGCCGAGCTCGAACCCATCAAGCGCGAGATAGACGGTGTCATCGCCAGACTGGCCCAGGAGGGCATCCCCGGGGCCCGGCTCGAGCACTCTGCCAATGCCTTGCGTGCCAACCTGGTCTGGTCGCTGGACAGCGTGGCCGGCAAGGCGGAATTATTGGGCACGGGCCACAGCCTGTTTCAGGAGCCCAACTACCTGCATCGTTATCTCGAACGGATGGCGCGGGTGACGCCCGCCGAGGTAAAGCGGGTACTGGACCACTATGTACTGCACAAACCCAGGGTGGTGCTGAGCGTGGTGCCCGAGGCGCATCAAGGGTGGCAGGCCGGCCAGGCCAATTTTGTCGAGCCGCCCCCCTTGCCGCGCACCCTGGCTGAGCCTCTCTTGCGTTCACGTCCGGTCAAGGAGACCCTGGACCGGCGCCAGGAACCCGCCAGTGGCGGGGCGCTGCCCGTGCCACTGCCCACCCTGTGGCAGGCCAGCCTGGGGGATAGGGTCTCCCTGCTCGGTCACTACAGCGATGAGGTGCCAGCCTTTGTCATGCGCATCAACTGGCCCGGCGGGTACCGGGCCGAGCCGGAGGGCAAGGCCGGACTGGCTGAACTGACCGCCAGCATGCTGTCCCAGGGCAGTGAGCGGTGGCAGGCTGCCGCCATTGAGGAGCGGGCGCGTCAGCTGGGCGCCAGCCTGAGTTTTGGCTATGAGGAAGGCTACAGCCAGATCACTGTGCAGGGGGTGACCTCTCACTTCGATGAGACGCTGGCGCTGGTACGGGAGCTGTTGCTGCAGCCGGCCTTGCGACCGGCGGATTTCCAGCGCCTCAAGCTCCAGACCCAGCAATGGTTGAAGCAGCAAGTGCGAGAGCCCCAGTGGCAGGCCGATCAGCAGTTTCATGCGTTGATCGACGGCCTGGCCAGGGTGCCGGATCCGCAGACACAGTGGCAATCCCTGACCCTGGACGATGTGCGCGCCTTCTATCGGGCTGTTTATCGCAGCGGGGAGGCTCGGGTGGTGGTGAGCGGGGATCTGGCGCAGGAGAAGGTGGTGAGTGCACTCTCTTTTCTGGTTGAGCCAGAGGGGCAATCGCCCATCCTGCGGCCCCTCGGCTTTGCCGGCCAGCAGGCCAAGCGGGCCATCTATCTGCTGGATAATCCCGGCGCCAGCCAGAGCCTTGTTCGCATGGGGCGCCGTGCCATGGCGAGCGACGGGTTTGGTGAGCAGTTCCTGGCCGGGTTGATGAATGCCTCCCTGGCGGATCGGCTGCATATCCGCCTGCGTGAGGAGCTGGGATACACCTACTTCATCGATACCGCCTTCAACGGCAACAGTCAGGCGGGCTATTTTCTGCTGCAGAGCAGCGTGCGCACCGAGGTGACCCGGGCCGCCCTGCAGCAGATCCTGCAGGAGCTCGACAAATACCAGCGGCAGGGCCCGACCCGACTGGAGGTGCGTACCCTGCGTGAAGGTGTGCTCAACCGCCAGGCGCTGGATTACGAGACGCTGCCGCAGGAGGTGGAGTACATGCTGCCCATCTTGCTGGCGCAGTGGCCGCAGGATTATGTGGAGCAGCGGGTACGGACGGTCAGCCAGTTGTCGACATTCACCTTGCGAGACTTGGCTCGTCGCTGGCTCGACCCCGACGACATGGTGATCCTGGTGGTGGGGGATGCCAAGGTGCTGGCCCCCGAGCTCGCCGCGCTGGGCTGGCCGGTGCAGCGGATCTCTTCTGTCCCCTGACAAGCGGCTCTCCACTCCTTGATGCAAACAGCCCGCCCCATTCACATGGGGCGGGCTGTTTTTTGAGCCGTGAAAGGTGGCTAGGGCATCAGGCGACGGCCAGCGCCGCCGCCAGATCGGCGATCAGATCGTCGGCATCTTCCACCCCTATGCTGAAGCGGATGAGATCGTCATTCACCCCGGCGGCGAGGCGGCTCGCCTCGTCCATGGCGGCGTGGGTGGTACTGGCCGGATGGCAGGCCAGGCTCTCGAGATCCCCCAGGCTCACCGCCTGCACGAACAGCTGCAGGTTGTCGAGCAGGGTGGCGCAGCGCGCAAAGCCGCCTTCCAGCTCTATGCTCACCATGCCGCCAAAGCCGCTGGCGAAGGCGCCGAGGGCGTCGTGACCCGGATGGCTGGCAAGGCCCGGGTAGATCACCTTCTTCACCGCCGGGTGATCGGCCAGGAACTCGGCCACCTTCTGCGCGTTGTGCAGGTGGGCATCCATGCGCAGTGGCAGGGTCTTGACCCCCCGTTGCAGCAGGTAGGCCTCCTGCGGGCCTATGGGGGAGCCTATGTGCTTGAGGGCCACGGTGCGCACTGATTTCATCAGCGCGTGAGAGCCCGCCACCACACCGGCTATGATGTCGCCGTGGCCGCCCAGATACTTGGTGCCGCTGTGCATGACGATGTCGATGCCAAGCTCGAGCGGGCGCAGCAGATAGGGGGTGAGGAAGGTGTTGTCACACACGCTGATGGCGCCCACCTTGCGGGCCGCCTGCACCACGATGCGCGGATCCACCACCTTGAGGGTGGGGTTGGTCAGGGTTTCGAACAGTACCACCTTGGTGGCGGGACGAATGTTGGCCAGCAGATCCTGATCGCTCTCGTAGGCGGTCACCTTGATGCCGGCGCGGCTGAAGGTCTGCTTGAGAAACGCATCTGTGCCGCCGTAGAGCGGGCCTATGTAGGCCACCTCGTCGCCGCTGTCGGCCAGGGCATACATGATGGCGCTCACCGCCGCCATGCCGCTCGCCACCACCAGTGCCTCGTCGGCACCCTCAAGGGCTGCCAGTTTTTGTTCCAGCTCGGCTGTGGTGGGGTTGCCAAAGCGGCTGTAGATGAAGCCGGGGGCCTGACCCGCGAAACGCTCCTTGCCCGCCTGGGCATTGAAGTAGCTGAAGGTGCTGCTCTGGTAGAGGGGGGTGGTGAGGGCGCCGGTCTGGGGATCGATCCGTTGGCCGCTGTGCACGCTCATGGTTTTGAATTTCATTCTATTACTCCGTCATTGCCAGGCTGTGGCTTAACTGCTTGTGTCATCCGGGTGGCGGGACGCCGCGGCGTCCTCCGTCTAATAGGTATGGCAGAGTCAGGCTGGCTGCGGTTCGCGCCGCTCGCTGTTTGTCGTCTGCCCGCTTGTTGTCTGCTGATTGGCCGACGCCGGGGCGGCGGTATAGTGGCGCGCCGCCACGTCCGGGTGGGAGCGCAGCCTCCCTTTCAGCACGTTTTCACCCACCTGATAGAAGAGCGGGTTGGCGGGGTCGCTCTCGGGTCCTTGTGCCTGCGCCGCCAGCTCGGGGGAGAGCTGCAACAAAGGCACGTTAGCATCGAGTCTCGCCGCCATAAAGAAGGCGCAGGAGAGGCGCGATACCCCCGGCGGCGGGCTCACCACCCGGTGCAGGGTGGCCTTGAGATAGCCGTTGGAAGCCAGCTCCAGCAGTTCGCCGATATTGACCACCAGGGCCCCCGGCAGGGGCGGTGCCGGGATCCAGCCTGCCGCCGTCTCCACTTCGAGTCCGGAGTGATGGTCCTGCATCACCAGGGTCAGGTAGCCGGGATCCTTGTGGGCGCCCACTCCCTGGCTGCTGCTACCCGCTTCGCGCCCCGGATAGTGGATGAGCTTCATGTGCTGATAGGGGGCGCCCTGGATGCTGGCATCGAACACTCCCTGCGGCTGCGCCAGCACCTCGGCGAAGGCGGTGAGCAGGGTGAGGGTGATGTCACTCAGGCGTTCCTGCCAGGCCAGCAGCTGCGTTTTCATCTCGGGCAGGGCGGCGGGCCACTGGTTGGGGCCTATCAGCCGCTGCCAGGGGGCATGGATCTCGTCCTCTGCCAGCGCAGGCGCCTCATTCATGATGTCGAACTGCTCTCGCCTGTCCGGCTGCTGGCGGGTGAGCTCGGCACCCACCTGGTTGTAACCGCGAAAATGGGGGGAGTGCACCATCTGCACCGCGCGTTTTTCCTGCTCCGGCAGGGCGAAGAAGCGGGCCGCCAGCGCCAGGGTCTCTTGCTGCTGCGCCTCGCTCAGGCCATGGCCTGTCAGATAGAAAAAGCCGATGTCGCGGGCCGCCCGGCCAAGCTTGGCCAGCATCTGGCGACGAGTGTCAGGGGCGCCTTCGAGCGCGGCGAGATCGATGATCGGCAGTGGTGAATGTTCCATGTGCACCTCCTCATTTTCTGAGCGCCGGGACGTTTCCCGGCCACTCAGTGCAAAAACGACAGCGCGCCGATCGGTGGTAAGCCACCGGGCCGATCGGTAAAGATGGCGCCATTTGGATTGAGGGTGATGCTACTGTTCGGCGTTATAAGACGGAAACAACAAATTATTCTTAGTTATATACAAAAATCGAAATAGAATTCGATACCCATTTGGCTGGGTGTTTATTAAGCGGTCAATGGGGCCGTGTACCGGCTGTCCCATGGGGGCAGCGGGCACCCGGTTAGTGCGAAAACAAGCGGCTGGCTGGCATGAGCGTTCACGGGCGGGAGTAGGCCTGGCTATCGGAGACGCACAACAGGAAGGGAGGCTGAGGCCTCCCTTCCTGTTGTGCGCGTTGGGCGGGGATCAGGCAGAGGCCTGATCGGTGAGCGTGCTCAGTTGCCCACTCAGTAACCCAGGGTAAAGCGCTGGCGCAGGTGAGCCGGTTTTTCCACCTCGTTCAGCACGCCATCGGCCAGATCGCCGACCGTGATCCCGGCAGGCTTGTCACCGCTAAAGAGCACCTGATCGCCACCGAGGTGATAGCCGCCGCGCTTGTCGCCGGGCTCGAGGAACACGGGCGGGGAGACGAAACGCCAGTCGAGGGTGGTTTCACGGCGCAGGGCGGTGAGACCGTCGCGGGCCGCCAGGGCGCCCTGCTTCCACTCGGCCGGGAAGTCCGGGGTATCCACCAGCTGTACGCCGGGGGCGATTTCCAGACTGCCGGCACCACCGACCACCAGCAACCAGCTGTGGGCGGTCACGGCCGCCGCGACTATGGCCTTGGCCCCTTTGAGGTACTGGTCGTAGATGTCCGGTGCTGTCCAGCCCGGGTTGTAGGCGCTGATCACCCGGTCGTGCCCCTTGAGCGCCTCGGCCAGCGCCTGGCTGTCCTGGGCATCCACCGCCACGGCGGTGACCTGCGGGTGGGCGGCCACCTTGCTTGTGTCACGGACGATGGCGGTGACGTGATGGCCGCGACTGACGGCTTCATTGAGGATGGCTGTACCGACAAAACCGCTAGCACCGATCAGGGCAATTTTCATGGGGAATTCTCCTTCACTGTTGGAATGAGGCTATCCTACGCCGCCGAATGTGATTTAATAATCGGCTATAAAATTGATTCACTTGTAAGCTGGATTTAACAATGGAACAGCTCAAGCGTTACGCCATCTTCGCCGCTGTGGTGGAGGCGGGCAGCATGACAGGCGCCGCCAAGGCCCTCGGCATGACCCCCTCCGCCGTCAGTCAGCATATCAGCCAGCTGGAGAGCCTGCTCGGCCTCACCCTGCTGCACCGCTCCACCCGCCGCCTCAACCTGACCGAGGCGGGAGAGGTGGTGTGGCAGGGGTGCCAGTCCCTGCAGCAGACCCTCAATCAGACCGAGCTGCGCCTCTCGGAGGTGCGTGACGCCCTACTCGGTGAAGTTCGGATCACCGCCCCGGTGGGGATGGCTGGCCAGCCGCTGGCGCGGGCGCTCTCGCCGCTGCTGCAGGCCCACCCCGGCCTGTGCATCCAGATCATCGCGGACGACGAGAAGCGGGATCTCATCGCCGAACGCATCGACGTGGCGCTGAGGGTCGGCACCCTGTCCGACTCCAGCCTGGTGGCACGCAAGCTGGGTCAGACCCGTATGCTGCTGTGTGCCTCGCCCGCCTATCTGGCGCGCAAGGGCACACCGCGCAGCCCGGCAGATCTGCTGGAACACGACTGGCTGGCGGCGGACATGCTGAGCGGGGGCCTGACCTTCTTCGATGACAAGGGGCAGGGCCACAAGGTCAAACCCAAGCCCAGGGTGGTGTGCAACAACGTGCTGCCGCTGCGCCAGTTCACCCTGGCGGGGCAGGGGGTCTCGCTGCAACCCGAGGGGGAGATCGCCGAGGATCTCGCCCAGGGGCGGCTGCTGGAGCTGCTGCCGGGCTATCGGGTGCCGCCCATGGAGATCCACGCCATCACTCCCCAGCGGGAGATCCCGGAGAAGGTGCGACGGGTGATCACGGCCCTGCGCAGCCACTTCGCCGAGCCGGTGGGGGCCGCGGCGGCGCGCCCCTGAGCCGGGTGGCAGGCAGGGGCTGCGCCATTTTGTCTCAACTTGCCAAAAGCAGAGGGCAGCCGATTGGCTGCCCTCTGTCGATGAGATAACTCCCGGCATTACTTCATGTAGAGGCCGCCGTTGATGGCCAGGGTTTCCCCCGTGATATAGGCGCCCGCCTCACTGGCGAGAAAGGCCACGGCGGCGGCTATCTCCTCCGGCTTGGCGAGGCGGCGCATGGGAATGTCGGCCTTGATGCTGTCGAGGATATCGCTGCGGATCGCCTCCACCATAGGGGTGGCTGTGTAACCGGGGGCGATGGCGTTGACCGTGACCCCGAAGCGGGCCCCTTCCGCCGCCAGTGCCTTGGTGAAGCCCAGCATGCCCGCCTTGGCCGCCGAGTAGTTGACCTGACCGAACTGCCCCTTCTGGCCGTTGACCGAGGAGATGTTGATGATGCGGGCATCGCGCTGCTCGCACATGGCGTCGAACAGCGGCTGGGTCACGTTGTAGAGGCTGCACAGATTGGTGTGGATCACCTCGAACCACTGCTCCGGCGCCATGCGCTTGAAGGCGCCATCCCGGGTGATGCCGGCGTTGTTGACCAGCACGTCCACCCGACCCTCGTCCTGCAACAGGCGACCCAGGGTTTCGCGGCACATGGCGGTGTCGGCCACGTCCAGCGGCAGCAGCCGCACCTGCTCCGGCCGATAACCCTGCTCCCCGTACCAGTCGTGGGCCGCCGCACTGTTGCCGCTGGAGTGAGTGGCTATGATACGATACTCCTGGGCCAGCAAGGCGGTGGTGATGGCGGATCCTATGCCGCCACGGGCTCCGGTGATCAAGGCAATTTTTTTCATCTTGGCTCTCCCTGCAAAAGATTCGAACGAGGACTTTATTGGCTTTTCAGGCTAATTGATATATTTGTTTTCAAACAATCTGACAGGGAAATGCGTCATTTTTGTGACAGCCTGCCAAGCTGGCGTGACGGCCTTGTTGAAGGCCCAGGTGACGGCATGGCGTCGAGTGACAAGCGGCGTGCGCTGCCTGCCGGTGGCCGCAGGCCACTTGCCGCCGGGGCGACGGCCATGTTTAATGTGGCCACTTGGGCGAGCGTGCCCCTCTGCCGGCAGCGATCCCGACCACCCAATGACACCTACCTTCCCTCTCGCATCCCCGGGCCCCGCGCCACAGGCTAGCGCCCATTTCACCCGCATCGAGCGGGTGCTCGACTACATCCATGGGCATCTGGATCAGCCGTTGTCGTTGGAGCAGCTGGCCGAGCAGAGCTGCTGGTCGCGCTGGCAGTTGCAGCGGGTCTTCCTGCACGAGACAGGGCAGACGGTGGCCCACTATGTGCGCGAGCTCAAGCTGAGCCTGGCGGCGGAGGCGCTGCTCACGAGCCGCCAGCGGGTGCTGGATCTGGCGCTCTGCTACGGCTTTGGTTCCGAGGTGAGTTTCAGCCGCGCCTTCAAGCAGCAGTTCGGCTGCTCGCCGCTGGCCTATCGCAAGCGGGGGATGCGGCTGGGGTTGCGCACCCCGCTGGTGCGAGCCCATACGCCGCTCGCCAGCGCCCCCAGACTGGTGCAGGTACGGGTCGAGAGTCAGCCGGGCTTCATATTGCAGGGGGTCAAGGGGCTGATCCGCGGGCTCTTCGCCAGCGAGCCCGATTTCCAGCAGACGGTGCCCGCCATCTGGCATGCCTTGCGCAGTGCCGGCGGTCTGGACAGGGCCCGCGATCTGATCGGCGTGGTGGATGTGTCAGGCGCGGGAGAGCAGCTGGTCTACTGGGCGGGCGTGGCGGCAGAGGAGGGGAGCGAGCCGCCGAGCGGGCTGGCTCGTCTGGCCATCCCGCCCCAGGAGTACGCCGTGCTCAGCCATGTGGGCCCCATCAGCCAGCTGGGGCAGACTCTCAACTGGTTCATCCTGCACTGGCTGCCCGCCTCGGGTTATCGGGGGCTGGATGGTTTCGAGCTGGAGCGTTACACCCCCGACTTCGATGGCCAACAGCCTTATGCCCGCATGGAGTACTGGTTGCCCATAGCGCCCCGCCAGGGCTGAACCCTGTGAGCGGTTTGGCGGCAGGGCGCCCATCCCCCGGTCTGCATAAAGCACTGTGGCGCCTTGCCATTGACCGCCATCTCATTACAGCCTTCCCTCAGAGAAAATAGCCATTTGAATTCAATCCCTTTTTTCCATCGACATGGAAGGTCGTCGGATGGGGCTTGTCTTGCCCCTTTTTTGCCGTTTTTCCTGCCAACATGCCCCAAATTGTTAATTCAAGGGCAAATTGACCCAATAAAATGCAAATGAGATTTGTTACTATTCAATCATTGCATTCGAGGATCAGATGTACGCCACTCACCCCCCTTTGACCCTGGTCGCCGCGACCCTCTCCGCCCTGTTGGCAGGCCCAGTGCTGGCCGCACCCACGTCCAATGCGCAAGGCGCGGTGGCCGATGAAACCCTGACGGTACTGGGTCAGACCTATCGCAACACGGCGACCAAGACCCGGCTCGACCCCATGGAGACGCCCCAGGCCATCTCTGTGGTGGATGGCGAGACCCTGGAGCAGCGCGGTGTAAGCTCGGTGAGCGAGGCGCTGCGCTACGTGCCCGGCGTCAATACCGAGCTGCGCGGCGGGGCGGTCAACCGGCTGGATCTGTTCAACATCCGCGGCTTTGACAACTACCAGAACTTCTACGACGGCCTGCTGCTGCAGTACAACGACTGGAACCTGCAACCCCAGATAGATCCGGTGGCCATAGAGCAGCTGGAGGTGTTCAAGGGGCCGACCTCTGTGCTCTACGGCAGCATGCCGCCGGGGGGCATGGTCAACCTGATCGCCAAGCGGCCGCAGCGGGAAGCCAGGCACAGCGTCGGCGTGGCGACGGGCACAGGCACCCTCAAGGAGCTGACCCTCGACAGCACGGGTGCCCTCAACGATCAGCTTGCCTATCGGCTGGTGGGACTGGCCCGTCAGAAAGACGGCCAGGCGGTGACCTCAGAGGAGGAGCGCTACGTGCTGGCGCCGTCGCTGGACTGGCAGTTGAGTGATCGCACCCTGCTGAACCTCAACCTCTATTACCAGAAAGACCCGCAAGCCGGTATCTACACCACAGTGCCTGCCAGCGGCTCGGTCAAATCCAATCCTCTGGGCCAGCTTGGCAGCGATACCTTCCTTGGCGATGAAAACTGGAACCACTACAGCCGTGAGGTGACCCTGCTCGGCTACAAATTGAGCCACGACTTCAACGCCAACTGGCAGCTGCTGCAAAACGCCCGCTACATGGATGCCTCGGCCAACCAGCAGAACACCTACAATGCGGCGCTGGCGGCAGACAACCGCACCCTGGCCCGCAACGCCTATCTGACCGATGAAGACTCTCGCGGCTTTGTCATCGACAACCAGCTGGCGGGCAAGGTGATGACCGGCAGCGCCCGGCACAACCTGCTGCTTGGGGTCGATTACCAGTATCTGGATGCCCGTATTCTCTACCGGGACACCCTCGACTATTCGGCGCCCGGCATCGACATCTTCAACCCGAACCACAGCCAGATAGTGCCGGCGGCCCTCACCTTCAACTATCAGGACAGCAAGACCATCCGCCAGTCCCAGACCGGCGTCTATCTGCAGGATCAGGTGCGTCTGGACCGGCTGGTGGCCATAGGCGGTGCCCGCTATGACAGCTACCGGATGGACACCGACAGCCAGACCCTCTATCAGGGGGCGGCGAGCAACACCCTGGCCCAGATTGATCAGGACAACCTATCCTTCCGTCTCGGCGCTCTCTATGAGCTGGATGGCGGCTTCTCGCCCTATGTGAGCTATGCCGAGAGCTTCGAGCCGGTGGCGGGGGCGGACAAGAATGGCCAGGCGTTCAAACCGGCCACAGGCCATCAGTGGGAGGGGGGGCTCAAGTTTCTCTCCGAGGACATGAGCAAGACCTTTACCGCTTCGGTCTTCCACATCACCAAGCAAAATGCCCTGGTGACGGATCCGGACAACGTCTACGGGCCCAAGCTGCAGACCGGCGAGATGGTCTCCAGGGGCGTCGAGCTGGAGGGGCGCGTCGATCTCACCAGCCGGCTGGATCTGGCGCTGAGCTATACCCGCCAGGACATGGAGATCACCCGAGATACCACCAGCCTGCAGGGCAAGACCCCGGTCTGGGTGCCCAAGCAGATGGCTTCGCTCTGGAGCAACTACCTGCCGGGTGGCCAGCTGGAGGGGATGCGGGTTGGCGCCGGCCTGCGCTACGTGGGGGAGGCGCAGCTTGATGCCGCCAACACGGATACGGTGCCGGATTATCTCTTGATGGACATGTCCGCCTCCTACGATCTGGCCCAACTCAGCCAGCGCCTGCAAGGGGTGGAGGCCTCGCTGAGCGCCAGCAACCTGTTCAACAAGACCTACTACTCCTGCTACGACCAGAACAACTGCTGGTTCGGGGCAGAGCGCAACGTGGAGGCGCGACTCAAATTCGTATTCTGACCCTGCGCCCCGGGCCGCGTCCGGGGCATGCTCATCTTCTACTCGCCGCAGATGGTCGTCCGCGCGCCTTGCCCCGCGGGCTCGGCGCGCTGGCCGTGCACACGGAGATCCGTGCGCTGGCGGATCATGGCGCCCTGTTTGCGGCAGCCAGCGGGCTTATTCCTTCGCTCAAGGGGCGGTTGGCGGAGGCGGGGGACTCGCCCCCTTTGCTGGCAGCTTCCCCTCATTCAACCCCGGCCGAGGTAGCGGCGGCGCTGCATGATCACTGGCGGCTGGCGCACCCGGAGGCGGGGCCCGCCTACTGGCTGACCCGCTGCTGGGGCATGCTGTGCTGGCAGTCCCTCTATCTCGCCATGGTGGCCGTCTATCGACTGGGGGCCGTGCCTGCGCTGGACAAGCTGGGGCAGGGTTATCAGGATGGGCTGGTATCGGGCTTCATCCTGCCGGCCGAGCCCATGATCAAGGGGGAGCTGGATGCCTTGATCAAGGCCGCGGGCGAGCGGCTGCAGGCCCACTGGCAGGCGCTGTTCACGCTGCTGGGCGGGGTGCAGCGGCTCAGACCCGGTTTCGTGCGCCCGCTCTTGGCGGACGATCTGCTGGCGGCCCTGGTGCGGGTACCCGACTTCTTCACCCATGTGAGCCCTGAACAGGTGAGCGAGCACGCGCCGCGCTGGCTCGCCGCCTGCGGTCTGCCGGCCGAGCATCTGGCGGGGTGGCGTCCGGCGTCATGGCCGCAAGAGGGTGCTTTTCCTGGCTATGTGCGCCAGCGTTGCTGCCTGCACTACAAGCGCCGTGATGGGGAGCTTTGCGCCAACTGCCCGAGGCGGCAGGGGGCCGCAAGTTGCGGCGAGGGATCCTGAGGCGCCCAGGCGCCGGCGTGTCGAGAGGCGTGGGCGCCGCCCCCAGGGGCGGCTTTTTTACGCCTCTTTCTGCTCCCCCATCTTGCTGCGAATGCGCTCGAACAGGCTCTGCAGGCAGGGCTGGTCCTTGTCGGCGGCACGCACGGCCCCATACATATGGCGGCGGATGCCCTGTCCCAGCGGCCTGGCTTCGAGCAAGCCCTGACGCACAAACTCCTCGCTGGCCCAGCGCGGCAGGGCGGCGACCCCGAGCCCGGCGGCGGCCATCTGCAGCATGACGGAGGTGTTGTCCACCAGCTTGCAGCGGGCGGGCTCGACCCCGGCGGGTTGCAAAAAGCGGCTGAACACGTCCATGCGGGCCCGCTCCACCGGGTAGACCAGCAGCACTTCCCGTTGCAGATCGGTGGGGCTGATGAGTGACTGCTGGCAGAGGGAGTGATCGGGCGCCATCACCAGGGTGAGATCGAAGGCGAACAGCGGCTCGAAGTGCAGATCGCCGCGTGCCTGCACATCCGAGGTGAGCAGCAGGTCGAGCTGGCCGCCGAGCAGGGCATTGATGGCATCGAAGCCGGGCACAGACTCCACCTCCAGATCCACCCCGGGCCACTGGCGGCGAAAATCGGGCAAGAGCGGCAGCAGCCACTGGATGCAGCTGTGGCAATCCAGCGCCAGGTGCAGCCGGCCCGCGTCGCCGCTGTGCAGGGCCTGCAGCTGTTTCTCGGTCTGGGCCAGCGCCGGCAGCACCTGGCGGGCCAGACTCAGCAACTGCTGGCCCGCCGCCGTCAGCACCAGGGGGCGGCTCTTGCGCAGGTAGAGCTCCAGGTTGAGGCGGGTTTCCAGCTCTTTGAGCTGATGGGAGAGGGCCGACTGGGTGAGGTTGAGAGTCAGCGCCGCGCCGGCCAGCGAACCCTGCTCGGCCAGCGCGGTCAGGGTTCTCAAGTGCTTGATTTCCAGGCCTGAATTGCTTGGCACTGCCATAACATGGCTCCTTGTTGCATCAATCGCGGATTTCTTGAGAGGCTGTTGAAAAGGATTCAATAGCCAACGTCACCTTATCTTGTCATTTTGGATGTGTAAACATCTGGATGGCTAAATCATCCAGTTTCCCATCAGATGAACGAGCATAAGGAATTGGACCTATGACACGAGCACACACCCTGGGCTTCCCCCGTATCGGCGCCAAGCGCGAGCTGAAATTTGCCCTCGAATCTTACTGGCGTGGCGAGACAACTCAGGCGGAACTCATCGCCACCGGCAAGAGCCTGCGTGAACGTCATTGGCAGGCCCAGCGCACCGCCGGGGTCAACCTGCTGCCGGTGGGGGACTTTGCCTGGTACGACCAAGTGCTCGGCACCAGCCTGCTGGTGGATGCCATCCCCGAGCGTCACCGCCATGGCGACACCGATCTCGATACCCTGTTCCGGGTGGCCCGTGGTCGTGCGCCGACCGGCCCGGCGGCCGCCGCCGCCGAGATGACCAAGTGGTTCAACACCAACTACCACTACCTGGTGCCCGAGTTCAGCCGTGACCAGCGCTTCAAGCTGGGTTGGAGTCAGCTGTTTGATGAGGTGGAAGAGGCCAAGGCGCAGGGGCTGCCGGTCAAGGCCGTGCTGCTGGGGCCCGTCTCCTACCTGTGGCTCGGCAAGGAGAAAGAGAGCGGATTCTCTCGTCTGGAATTGCTCGAGCGCCTGCTGATCGTCTATCAGGAGATCCTGGCCAAGCTGGCATCTCAGGGAGTGGAGTGGGTACAGATCGACGAGCCGGCGCTGGCGCTGGACCTGCCGGACGAGTGGCGCCTGGCCTATCTGAATGCCTATGAGCGCCTGAGCGGCCCCTGCAAGCTGCTGCTCACCACCTATTTCGGTTCCGTGGCCCATCAGCGCGACATCATCACCAGCCTGAAGGTGGATGGCCTGCACCTGGATCTGGTGGCGGCGCCCGAGCAGCTGGAGACCCTCATTCCTCATCTGCCGGCCCAGTGGGTCATCTCCGCCGGGGTGATCAATGGTCGTAACGTCTGGCGTGCCAACCTGGCCAAGCTGGCACCGACGCTCAACGCATTGAAAGCCAAGCTCGGCGAGCGGCTCTGGGTGGCTTCTTCCTGCTCCCTGCTGCACAGTCCGGTGGATCTCACCCTGGAGCACGAGCTGGACGGCCAGACCCGCAGCTGGTTCGCCTTCGCCCTGCAAAAGTGCTACGAGCTGGGGTTGCTGGCTGACTATCTGGACTGTGGTGACATCGACAAGATCACCGCCTACAGCCAGCCCATCGTGGATCGGGAGTCCGACAGCCGGGTCCACAAGAAAGCGGTGCAGTCACGGCTCGCCAGCCTCACCAACAGCGATTTCGACCGCCAGAGCGCCTACCCGGTGCGGGCGCAGGCGCAGCGCTCGGATCTCAAGCTGCCGCTCTTGCCGACCACCACCATAGGCTCCTTCCCGCAGACCTCGGAAATTCGGGTGCTGCGCCAGGATTGGCGCGCCAGTCGCATCGACGACCAGGCCTACGAGGCGGGTATTCAAGCCCAGATCAAGGATGCCATCGAGCGTCAGGAGGCCATCGGGCTGGACGTGCTGGTGCACGGCGAAGCCGAGCGCAACGACATGGTGGAGTATTTCGGTGAGCTGCTGGACGGCTTTGCCATCACCCGCTTCGGCTGGGTGCAGAGCTATGGCTCCCGCTGCGTCAAGCCGCCGGTGATCACCCGGGATATCGACCGCCCGACCCCCATGACGTTGGAGTGGACCAAGTTTGCCCAGAGCCTGACCGACAAGCCGGTCAAGGGCATGCTGACCGGGCCCGTGACCATACTCTGCTGGTCCTTCCCGCGCGAAGACGTGAGCCGCGAGCAGTCCGCCCTGCAAATTGGGCTGGCCATTCGCGACGAGGTGGCTGACTTGGAAGCCGCTGGCATCAAGATCATCCAGATCGATGAACCGGCGATCCGCGAGGGCTTGCCCCTGCGCAAGCAGGATCATCAGACGTATCTCGACTGGGCGGTGCGCGCCTTCCGCCTGAGTGCCAGCCCGGTAGTGGACAGCACCCAGATCCACACCCACATGTGTTACAGCGACTTCAACCTCATCATAGAGGCGGTGGCGGCGCTGGACGCGGACGTGATCACCATAGAGACCAGCCGCAGCCAGATGCAGCTGCTCGAAGCGTTCGAGCGCTTCAACTACCCCAACGAAATCGGCCCGGGCGTCTATGACATCCACTCACCGAACGTGCCGAGCCAGAGCTGGATTGAGGGCTTGCTGCGCAAGGCGGCCAAACAGATCCCGGCCGAGCGGCTCTGGGTCAACCCGGATTGCGGCCTCAAGACCCGCGGCTGGGAAGAGACCACTGCTGCTCTCACAGTGATGGTGGAGGCGACTCGGGCACTGCGGGCAGAACTGGCCTAGTTAGGCAGCCAGGCCGGCCAAGAATCAGCAAATAACAACAGAGTTTGGGTATAACGAAAGAGGGAAGGCGCACGCCTTCCCTCTGTTTTTGTGCGGGCAGGCCCGCGCCAACCCTGTGTGCGCTAGGCTCAGGACAGGGTGATGTGGGCGGGGCAGGAAATGATGAAAGCAGGTGTCTGGATCGGGAGTCTATGGGCACTGTTATTGGCCACTTGCCCTCTGGCGGCTCCTGACCCCTCGCTCAACATGGTCTATTTCAATGATTTTGCTCCCTACTCCTGGCGTGACGAGCAGGGCAAGATGCGGGGCATCATGGTGGATGTGATGGACAGGGTCGCGGGCGAGCTCGGCATCCGCGTCACTCATCAGGGGTATCCCTGGCTGCGGGCCCAGAAACTGGTGCGCTCCGGCCAGGCCGATGGCTTTGTCACAGTGCCGACCCAGGAGCGGCGGGGCTATACCCAGGTGGTGGAGGAGCCGGTCGCCGTATCCACCCTGACCCTGTTCACCCAGGCGGGCCACCCCCAGCTGGCGCGGCTCAATCAGGCTCGCGCCCTGGCGGATCTCAAGGCGTTCACCATCCTCGACTACATAGGCAATGGCTGGGGCAAGGAGAATCTGGTGGGATTCAAGGTCCATCTGACCATGAATGTGGACAACGTCTTCAAGATGCTCTCGGCCGGCCGGGGGGACTTGATGATCACGGATCCCATCGTGGCCAACTTCAAGCTCCGCCAACTGGGGCTGACGGGACACATCATAGAGGTGCCGCTTCAGCTGGGGTTGACCCCGCTCACCCTCTGCCTCGCCCATACCTCTCCCTTTCACCGCCGGGCGGCCGAGTTCTCCCGCGTCCTGGTCAGGCTGCGCCAGAGCGGCGAGCTGGCCCGCATCGAGGCGCGTTATCGTTAGGGAGGTTGCGCCATGGCGCCGGATAACGGCTTGTTAAAACAAGGAGGGCGGCCAGGGCCGCCCTCCTTGTATCTGCGTCAGCGCGCCATCAGCAAGGGCGCCGGGGACGGGTTCAGGTAGTGCACATGGGAGAGGGCGGGTTGCAGCTCCCGAGGTGCTTGCTCCCGCGCCAGCGTCTCGGCCAGCCAGTGGGCATCGAGGGGAATGGCGTTGCGATCGTCGACCACCTGGTTGAGGTGCTGGGCCCCGAGGCAGCCGTAGCGCGCGGGATCTGTCTGGGTAAAGAGACCCAGGCAAGGCACGCCGCTGGCGGCGGCCAGATGAAGCGGGCCCGTGTCGCAGCTGACGAAGAGGGCGAGGCCGCTGGCGAAGCGGGCCAATTCGCTCAAGTTGCTCAGGGAGACCTGCATGTCGCCCAGCAGGGGCAGGGGATCGGCCGGATCATTGAACTGGATCAGCAGGGCATCCGGGCGCTGGCGGCGCAGATCCCCGAGCAGCCGCTGCCATTGGGGAAGGGAGAGCCCCTTGCCCTTGCGGGCACCGGTGAAAAAGCCGATGAGGGGCCGGCCGGGATGGGTCTGTGCCAACGCCGTCAGGTGTGGGCAGGCGGTGCACAGCACGCTGCCCAGTTCAATCTGATCGGCCAGGCTGGCGTGCATGCCGAGCAGTTGCAGCGGCTGGTGGGCATAGTGGCAGTGGTCGTTGGCGGCGAGCGGCCGATCGAACAGCGCATCGCCTCTGGCATCCTCAAAGCCCAGCTTCTCGCAGGCCTTCACCCAGGCGGCGATCAGGTGATCCGTGCTGGAGGCAAACGGCACATAGACCTTGTCATACTGCTGGCGACGCAGGCGCCACAGCACGGGCAGGGCCGCGAGCAGGCGCTTGCCCTGCAATCTGACCTGATGAAGCTGGTGCAGTTGCAGATCGGCCAGAAAGGGGAGCAGCTGGCCGCCGCTGCACACCAGCTCTATCTCGGCGTTGGGGTGGGCGCTGCGTACCTTTTGCAAAAAGGGCAGCAGGAACAGATTGTTGCCGATGCGGTTGGTGCTGCGGATGATGAGGATCCGTCGGGCTGGCTGGCTTGAGGCCGGCAGCCTGCTTCGTCTGGCAAGCCAGGCGAGGGCCGCCCGCTCCAGCCCGGCCGTCCAGCAACGGCGCTGGCCGTCGAAGCGACGCAGGGCATCTCTGATGGTGCTCATGATGAGTGGCTCTGTTGATGACAATGACATCAAGGTGACACGGCAAGTCTTAAGAAAGCGTTAAGAGGAGAGAAAAAAGCGGTCGTCACCCCTTTTTTTGTAAGAATTTTTTGCGGCATCACAGTTTGGAGGCGGCTGAGCGGATCCGGGAGGCCATTTTTGATGAAAAACGCCTGCATGACGGCGGTCGACGGGCCGGATGGGATTTCTGCGTGATCCGCTTGCCTGCGCGCTGGCATTGAGTGAGGGTGACTCGCTAGAATTGCGCATTTGAAATAAACCTTATCCGTTGGAAACCGCATGCAGTTCAGGGATTTCTTTCCGGTATCGACCAATACCAGTGTCAAAGAGAGTTGTTATGGCGCCCTCGGTGCCTTCGTCGGGCTGTTCGGCACCGCCTTCGTGTGCCAGTGGGGGCTGGGGCTCAATGTTCACTGGCTGATCGCGCCCATGGGGGCGTCCGCCGTGCTGCTGTTTGCCGCGCCCGCCAGCCCGCTTGCCCAGCCCTGGTCCATCCTGGTGGGCAACGGGGTATCGGCGTTGATGGGGGTGATCAGTGCCCAGCTGATCCCGGACATGGCGTTGGCCTCTGCCGCAGCCGTGATGCTGGCCATCGCGGCCATGTTCCTCACCCGCAGCCTGCATCCGCCTGGGGGCGCCGTGGCCTTGACCGCCGTCATCGGCGGCGAGGGGATCCGCCAGCTGGGGGTGGGCTACGTATTGCTGCCGGTGCTGCTCAATTCGTTGTTGTTGCTGATGCTGGCCCTGCTCTACAACCGGCTGCTGGGGCGCCGTTACCCCAATAGCGGCAAGGCTCAGCTCAATCGTCACCAGACCGCCGATCCCCAGCCGAGCGAGCGTATCGCGACCCAGGCCACGGCGATCGATCTTGCGCTGGAGCAGCACGGTGAGCTGCTCGACATCAGTCGCCAGGATCTGCAGGCCTTGCTGCAGGAGGCCCAGCTGCACGCCCTGCGTGCGAGGGTGGGTACGGTGCGAGTACAGGATGTGATGTCGCGGGATCTGATCCTGATCGGGCCGGATCAGCCGGCCATGGCGGCGTGGCGGCTGCTCTCCCATCATCAGATCAAGGCGCTGCCGGTGGTAGATGAGGCGGGGTGCCTCGCCGGCATCATTACCCTGCACGACTTGATGATCGATCGGGTGTTGCAACAACCGCGGGGCGCCGCGGCTCTGGCAGCACTGCGGGTCGCGGATCTGATGACCCGCGACGTGTCGACGGCCCGCCGCTACCAGCCCCTCTACGATCTGGTGGCCGCCTTCTCCGATGGCGGCTTGCACCACATGCCGGTGGTGGACGGGGAGCAGCTGGTCGGCATGCTGACCCAGTCGGACATGGTGGCGGCCCTGTTCACCCTGGCCCTGCAGCCCGCGCTGGCCGAGGCTGATCAGGGAGCCGGCGGCTAACGAAGAAGGCCCATCGCGGGGCCTTTTGATGGGGGCAGATGCGTGGGCTCAGGGCGCCAGATAGACGGTCTCGCCCTGAAACACCGTCTGCTCGATTCGGGTATCGGCGATCTGCTCCGGGGTGCCAGCCTCGACCAGGGCGAACAGATCCCTGTCAAGCACGATGAAGTCGGCCGACTTGCCCGCTTCGATGGAGCCGGTGATCTCCCCCTGACGTACCGCCCTGGCGCCATTGATGGTGTAGGCGGCCACTATTTCGGCGAGCGAGGTACGCTGGTTGGCGCGAAAATCCTCACCGCTTCCCGCCGCTTTGGCGATGCCGGCCGCCATGTTGACGAAGGGGCGGGGATCCCGGCTGTCCACGGGGGCATCGCTGCCCGCCACCAGGATGGCGCCCGCCTTGCGCGCACTTTCCACCGGATAGAGCGCATCGTGCAGATAGCCCAGGGGATCATACAGCGCCTCGCGCAAGGATTGTCCCGCGCGGGTGGGCTGGATGAAGGGCGTCACCAGCATGTCGTAGGCGAGCTGGGGCGTGGTCCAGGCGTAGGTGAAGGTGAGGTAGAGACCGAGCTCTCCCAGCCTTTTCTGATCGTCGGGGTGCACCACCTGCAGGTGAGCCAGGGTATGGGGGATCCCCTTGTCACCGTTGCTGGCGCGGGCGGCTTGCAGCGCATCCAGCGCCATCCGGGTGCTGCGATCGCCGATGCTGTGCATGTGAATGCTGAAACCGGCCCGATCGAGGGCGGTGACATAGTTTTTCAGGTCGGCGTCCCGGTAGTTGACGATGCCGTTGCTGCCCGCATCCTCGCTATCGGCCGTGATGGTCACCTGCTCGGTGGCGAGATCCATGGCCAGGTGCGGGTTCTGGTAGTTTTCCAGCATGCCCGCATTGGGCAGGAAGGGCGGGGCGGTAAAGGGATCCCCTTCCAGTACGCCATCGAGGAAGATCTTGACCGCATCGGCCTTGATCAGGGGATTGTCGGCAAAGGCGCTTCTGACCTGGCTGGCCTTGGCCAGGTGACCGGCTATGTCCAGTTTGCCGCTGTAGTCATCCTGGTGAAAACAGGTGGCCGCCGTGATGCGCATGTGCAGCAGCCCAAGCGACTGCATCTTGAGCAGCCGCTGACGGATGAAGTCGGTGGCGCAGGCATCCTGGATCCCCGTGATGCCACGGGAGGCCATCAGGGTAGAGATGGCGGGCAGGATCTTGTCGTACTGGCTGGCGGCCTGCTCATCGCTGGCGCTGAGCACCCCGGTGTCGGGTACCGGTATGGCGCTGCGGGCACCCTCCCGGATCACCCCGCTGGTCAGATCCACGTAGGGAATAAAGGCCTCGAACACCCCGCCCGGTGCCAGGGTCACACTGTTGAAACCCACGGTATTGCCATCTTCATCCTGCGCGCTGGCCAGCGCCTGCGAGTTATAGGCGCTGGCGTGTCCATCGGCCCCGAGCAGCACCACAGGGTTGTCCGGGGCCACGGCGTCCAGGGTGGCCAGCAGGGTAGCGTAGTTCGCAGTCGGGGTATTGCCGTCGTAGGGGGACCACTGATTGACCGCCAGCCACTCCCCCTTGGTGGGGGCGTAGCGAGGCAGACAGGTGCGGATCTTGTCGGCCAGCTGATCCAGCGTGACGCTCTGACCGTCCAGGTCGCACATATCCAGCGCCACAGTGCCGAGCAGGTGAATGTGGTTGTCGTGCAGGCCGGGCAGCACCATGCGACCCCTCAGATCCACGACCTTGCCATCCTTGCCCTGATAGGCCTCGGCCCCCTGGCGTGAGCCCACGTAGAGGAACTTGCCATCGGCGACCACCATGGCGTCGGCAACCCTGCGTTGCCCGTCCTGAGTGTGAATTGCGCCGTTGAGGTAGAGGGTTCGCTGCGCCTCTGGCCCCGTGCTCTCCTGATTGCAGCCGGTCAGCACTCCGGCCACCAGCAGCAGTGCGGCGCTTGTTGTCAACCTAAAACCTGATTGCTTGCCATCCATATGCCATTGCTCTCCTTGGTTATAATGCAGTCTTTACTGCAAATATGAGCACTCTTGTTTATTGCAGCTGTTGGGATAAAAGCCAGTAATTACTGAAAATATTCTTTTTGACTTATATTTTCCTTGTTTCATCATGTAGTTATAAAACCATGCCGCGACCAAGGTGAGGGAGAACCCATGTCAGAACAGCCGTTGCCCGCCGATCTCTGCATGCGGCGCCAACCCAGACAGCAGCGCAGCCAGGAGACGGTCACCCGGATCGAGCAGGCCACCCTGGCCCTGTTGCAGGAGCAGGGCTTTCCGGCGCTCAACACCAACGCCATCGCCACCCGGGCCGGGGTCGGCATCAAGTCGCTCTATCACCTGTTTCCCAACAAGGAGGCCATCATCTGTCGGCTGGCCATGGACTGGCTGGCGGCGGTGTGCGCGGCACAGGAGGCGATCCGCACCCAGGAGTGCGGCTTGCAGGAGACGCTGTTGCTGCTGGATCAGGCGCTGGACGCGCTGGATGCCCGTTTCGTCGGCTATGGGGCGCTGTGGCAGGCGATGGATCTCATTCCGGCACTGCACGAGGTGGAGCGGGTGCATGAGCGAGGCCAGATTGCCTTCTGGTCGGAGCGACTGCGCCATTTCGGCTGTCGTTGGCCCGAGCCCGCGTTGACGGCGCTGGTGCGTTATTTCTACCGGACGGCGGATGTGGTCAAGCAGAGTGCCAAGGAGCAGGGGTCAGAAGGCCAGCGGATGTGGCAGTTGCATCAGCAGTGGCTGGGGCAACTGCTGGCGGCGGCCATTGCCGAGCCCGACCCCGAGCGGGTGTGGCAGGCGGTGCCCAGGCTGCTGACGGATACCGCGGGCTGAGAGGGGGTCGAGAGACGGATATGAAGAGGGAGTGCCAGGCACTCCCTCTTGCATTTTCGACCTTGTAGCAGCCCCAGCCTCAGCCGTAGCGGGCCAGGGTCAGCCCCTCATCGCTGATGGTGGGCGTGTTGCCGCTGATGAGATCCGCCAGCAGCTGGCCCGAGCCTGCCGCCATGGTCCAGCCCAGGGTGCCGTGGCCTGTGTTGAGCCAGAGCCCAGGCACAGGGCTTGGGCCCACCAGCGGGGTGCCGTCCGGCGTCATGGGCCGCAGCCCGGTCCAGAACTCGGCCTGCTGTATGTCGCCCCCCTCGGGGAAGAGATCCCCCACCACCATGGCCAGGGTGTCGTAGCGTTTCGGGTTGAGCGCCAGGTTGAAACCCGACAGCTCCGCCATGCCGCCGACCCGGATCCGCTCATCGAAGCGGGTGATGGCCACTTTGTAGGTTTCATCCAGTACAGTACTGCGGGGCGCTGCATCACGGTTGGTCATCGGCAGGGTGAGGGAGTAACCCTTGACCGGGTAGACAGGCAGATCGAGCCCAAGCGGGCGCAGCAAGCCGGTGGCATAGCTGCCCAGCGCACAGACGATGGCATCGGCCTTGAAACGCTGCTCACCGGCCCGCACCGCGACGGCGCGTCCCTGAGCCAGTTCAATCTCGTCGATGGCGCAGTTGAAGACAAATTCCACCCCGAGTTTTTGTGCCTCGGCGGCCAGTGCCTTGGTGAAGCGGAAGCAGTCGCCGGTTTCATCACCCGGCAGGCGCAGGCCACCGACTATCTTGCCACGTACCCGTGTCAGCGCCGGCTCCACCCCCTCGCAACCGTTGGCATCCAGCGACTGGTAGGGCACGCCGTATTCTTCCAGCACCTCGATATCCCGTTTGCTGGCATCGAGCTGGATCTCGCTGCGAAACAGCTGCAGGGTGCCGAGCTGGCGCCCCTCGTAATCCAGCGCCAGCTCATCGCGCAGCCCCTTCATGCAGTCGCGGCTGTATTCGGCAAGGCGCACCATGCGCCCCTTGTTGATGGCATAGGCAGCCGGGGTGCAGTTGGCGAACATCTTCAGCATCCAGCGCAGCTGGAACGGGTCCGAGGTCGGGCGCACCGTGAAGGGGGCATGTTTTTGCAGCAGCCACTTGGCGGCCTTGAGGGGAATGCCGGGCGCCGCCCAGGGGGAGGCATAACCAGGGGAGATCTGACCGGCGTTGGCATGGCTGGTCTCCAGCGCCACCCCATCCCGTCGCTCCAGCAGGGTCACCTGATGACCCGCCTTGGCCAGATACCAGGCGCTGGCTACGCCAATCACGCCACCACCCAACACCACTATCTTCATCACTCCATCCTTGTCGTCATGCAGGCGCCACCGGCAGATCCTGCTGTTGTTATGAGGGCCAGCCAGCTCCCGTCGCTGCGATTGTTGCTCGCGGACAAGGAGGGGGGCCCAGCGCACATGCCACACGTTATCACCGGCAGCGTGATCGGCAAATTCACCCGTTTGAAAATGTGATTTATCACTACATTAACATTTATAGCCAGATGATAATGACGATTAATCACAATAATGTGATGTTTATGACTGTAGCAAGATGCGTTGATGGGGGCCTGGGGCTGGCTGGCGCCGCATTCACCCCATGATCGTCTGCGCGGCCAAGGTAAGGGGATTGTTAAATTTGTGCGCCCGATCGCAACGGCGATGCATGCCGCTTGTCGCCCCCAGCCGCCCCTGCCTAGAGTGGGTGGCGCATTGCATGGTGCATGCGCGTTTCACAGGCTCGCTCGTGTTAGACCACCACAGGAAAGGATGTGATGACCCGAACTGCTGACGCCCCATCCGGCTGGCCCACCGCCAGTCCCCACACACTGCCCTGGTATCTGCAAGATATAGTGCTGGTGTGCGACTTCCCTCGCCGCTGATCTCCCTGCGTTAACCCCACTTGTTTTCATTTCATATTGGTGACTGTCGCCAGGCGTTCGCGCGGCTGGTGCAAGGAGAAGATCATGCGTCGTATACCCGAACCGTTTCGTATCAAGATGGTCGAGCCCATCAAGCAGACCACAGGCGCCGAGCGCCGCACCGCCCTCGAGGCCGCAGGCTGGAACCCCTTCCTGCTGCTGGCCGAGGATGTCTATATCGACCTGCTGACCGACAGCGGCACGGGTGCCATGTCGGATCGCCAGTGGGCCGGCATCATGATGGGGGACGAAGCCTATGCAGGCAGCCGCAACTTCGTCGAACTGGAGCGCACAGTGCGCGAGTTGTTTGGCTACCAGCATGTGATGCCGACCCACCAGGGGCGCGGGGCCGAGCAGATCCTCTTCCCCGAGCTGGTCAAGCGCTGCCAGGGCAAGGCGCCTGTGTTCATCTCCAACTACCACTTCGACACCACCAAGGCCCATGTGGAGTTGGCCGGGGCGCGGGCCATCAACCTGCTCACCCCCAAGGCCCTCGACACCACGGCCCCTTATGCCTGGAAGGGGGATTTCGATCTGGGCCGTTTGGCTGACACCATAGAGACAGTGGGGGCCGACAACGTGGCCGCTGTCATCATCACTGTCACCTGCAACAGCGCCGGCGGCCAGCCGGTCTCCATGGCCAACATGCAGGCGGTCTCGGCACTGGCCCGCCGCCACCATATTCCTGTGGTGATAGATGCCGCCCGTTTCGCCGAAAACGCCTGGTTTATCAAGGAACGTGACCCGGCTTATGCCAACAGCAGCATCCAGGAGATAGTGCGTCAGATGTTTGCCCTGGGGGATATGTTCACCATGTCGGCCAAGAAGGACGGGCTGGTCAATATCGGGGGGCTGTGCTGCTTCAAGGAGGATCTCGACCTGTTCCGTGCGGTGCAGGTGCGCTGCGTGGCGATGGAGGGGTTCGTCACCTATGGCGGCCTCGCCGGTCGCGACATGGCGGCGCTGGCCATAGGCCTGCGCGAGGGGATGGATGAGGAGTATCTGACCTATCGCATCGGTCAGGTGGCCTATCTGGGCGAGCGGTTGGCCGAGGCGGGCATTCCCATCCAGACGCCGACCGGTGGTCATGCGGTCTTTGTGGATGCCAAGAAGCTGCTGCCCCACATTCCGGGGGAGCAGTTCCCGGCCCATGCCCTGGCCTGTGCGCTCTATCTGGAAGGGGGCGTGCGCGGGGTGGAGATAGGCTCCTTGCTGCTGGGGCGCGATCCCGCCACCGGCAAGCAGGAGGCGGCGGACTTTGAGCTGTTGCGCCTCACCATTCCGCGCCGGGTCTACACCCGGGATCACATGGACTATGTGGCCGACTGCCTCATTGCCGTCAAGGCGCGGGCTGGCGAGATCCGCGGTCTCACCTTCGACTACGAGCCGCCGCTGCTGCGCCACTTCACCGCGCGGCTCAAGCCGGTCTGACCGGCTGCCGGACTGCCGCCAAGTGGCCTGGTCACAACAAGACCCAATGAAAAAGCCCCCGCACCTTGGTGCGGGGGCTTTTTAACGTGAGCGTCTGAAGCGGATTACTGGCTGCTGAACAGCTTGGTCTGGGGACTGGACTGGGCGGTCAGGCTCATGCGGCCCGAGGTCTCCAGCCAGGACTTGATCCGCTTGGCATCCGCCACCCGTGAATTGGGGGTATCGGCATTGAGCAGCACCAGGATCACAGGCTCGCGGTTGATCTGGGTTGCCATCACCAGGCAGCGACCCGCCTCGCGAATGTAGCCCGTCTTGGAGAGGGTGACAGGCCAGCTGCCTTCACGCACCAGGCGGTTGGAATTGAGGTAGTGCAACTGGCGTTTGCCGTTGCGCACCATGCGCTCCTCGGTGGACGAGTACTGGCGAATGAGTGGGTAGGCGGAGGCGGCCGCCACCAGCTTGGCCAGATCATGGGCGCTGGAGACGTTGCGCGGGGTGAGGCCAGTGCTGTCCGCGAACTGGGTGCTCCACATGCCGAGCATGCGGGCCTTGGCATTCATCGCCTCGACAAAGGCGCGCTGGCCACCCGGGTAATTTCTGGCCAGGGCGGAAGCTGCACGGTTTTCCGACGACATCAGGGCTATGTGCAGCATGTCGGCCCGGCTCAGACGCGATCCGACCGCCAGCCGCGAGCCCGTGCCCTTGAGGCGATCCACGTCGGCCATGGTGACGGTCAGCGTCTCGGAGAGGCGCTGATTGGCATCGAGCACCACCAGCGCCGTCATCAGCTTGGTGATGGAGGCGATGGGCATGACCCGGTTGGCGTTGCGCTCGGACAGCACCTCGCCGGTGCGCGGATTGGCCACCACGAAGGCGGCCGAACTCAGGGCCAGATCGTTGCGTTGTTCCAGAAAGCTGTTGGGGGAGTGGGACTGGGCTGAAAACGGATTGGCCTGGGCGCTCTCCATGCTGACGGGAACGAGGAAGGCACCGAGCAACAGGGTAAGAAAAGGGCGAATAATCATGATTTGACGCTACCGTACGACTGACAGGGACATTTGGGTAAGTTATATGACGGTAATTGACGCTTCACAACGTCTAATGGCCTGATATTTCAATTTTATGGGATCTTGCGCCTTGAAATGCCCATGTTGACGGCCAAATGGCGACCCGATCCGGGAAATACCCAGCCATGAGCGAGTCTGATGGTCGTCAGCTTCACCCGTCATGGTGGCGCACTATATGCCTGTTATGGCCATGGGTTACCACTCTTTTTACGTCTTATTGCGCCTCCGGGGGCCTAACGGCCCGTTAATCCCCCTTGCCGCAGCGCAGGCGGCGCCCCCTGCGTTGAGAGATCCTGCATTTTCAGGCCTCTGTTGCGACTCGCATCAGCGCCGAGGGAGTGCGCTCGACAAAATAGTGCCAGACATGGTCATAGAGCGCCTGCTGGCCGGGAAAACTCACCACTTCCTTGGCCTCGGCCAGGGTGCACCAGCGATATTCGGTGTGCTCGTCATTGAGCCGCACCGGCTGGTTGGGTGGGCAATAGACCACAAAGATGGGCACCATCATCACGGTATTGGTGGCCGCCTCGTAAAACTGTTCCAGATATTGGCCGTTATAGAGCTCGGTGACGGCGATGCCTGTCTCCTCGCCAAACTCGCGCATTATGGTCTGCCAGCCGGTTTCCCCCGCCTCGACCGTGCCAGCCACATGGCACCAGAAGCCGCCCTTGACCCGCTTCATCAGCAGCATTTTTATCTGGCCGTCGATTTCCGATAACGCGACACCGGAGACGGCGTGACAGCGAATGGGGATCATGTGTGCACCTTGTCGTTGCTGGCTAAGGATCTGCATTATGGCGCAGAGAATAGACCATGAATATCCGTTATCGCCTGTCATTGGGCGGCGTGGATTGGCCGCCGGTATGGGCGGCCTCTGGATAAAAGATGGCGATCCGTCCGGCGAGGGGCCGCCGGGCCATCTGCCATGGCTCGTTATCCCCCCATGATGCGGGCGGTCTGAATGGCCTGGATCAGGGCGGCGCGGTTGATGCGGGGGCGCTCCTCGTCCAGCAGCCGTTGCCAGAGGGCGATGGCCTGAGAGTAGCGGCCGTGCAGGAAGTGATCGGCGGCGAGCAGCATCAGGGCGCTCACTTCCCCCTTGTCCAGTGCCAGGGCGGCGTCGAGCAGGCGGCGCGCCTCCGGGGTGAATTGCTGGCCCGCCTGGTAGTAGCGCACCGTAGCCTGGGCGGCCAGGGTGGCGGCGCTGGCGCCCCCTTCCAGCAGGGCCAGGCGCTGATAGGCGAGCCAGGCATCCTCGTATTCGTCCCGATACAGATACAACTGGCCGAGCTCGGCCCAGCCATCGAGATCCTGGGCGTTACTTTGCAGCCGCTGGTGGAGGGCGCCCAGCTCCTTGTCCTGCAGATCCCGCGGGCTCAATCCCGCCAGGGGATCGGGTCTATCCTGATACGCCTGCCATGCCTGATAGCGGTTTGTGCTGGAATAGACGCCGACGATCAGCGCCAGCAGCAGGGCGCCAAGCAGCAGCCAGGGCAGGGGGCGGCTTGCGGTGTGCGAGCTGGCCACCCGGGCGCGCAAGGCCTGCTCGGTGGCCGGAGTGGCGTTGGCGAGGCGGGCCAGCTCCAGCTCCCGGTAGAGGCGGCTGTGGGGGGCGAGTCCGGCCTGTTGCTCGGCCATGATGCGCCGGTTCAGCTCGGCCCTGGGATCCTGGGCGGGTTCTCCCTGCGGCTGATAGCCTAGCAAGGGCGCCTGCACCGGCTGTTTGCGCTGCAGGCTGGCGCGCAGGCGAGCAAGCGCCAGCAACAAGAGCAGGGCTGGTCCCCCCCACAGCAGCGCCGTGCTGGCCTTGAAGGGGGGAGCGTAGCGCACGAAGTCGCCGAAGCGACTGGTCATGCGGGCGATCACTTGTTCGTCGCTCTGCCCCTCATCCACCCAGCGGTAGACTTCGAGCCGCAGATCCCGGGCTATGGGGGAGTTGGATTCCACCAGGTTCTGGTTCTGGCACTGGGGGCAGCGCAGGGCACGGGCGAGATCCTGGGCGCGGCTCTGCAACTCGGGGTGCTGGAACTGATAGGTGTCGACGCCGCTGGCCAAGGCGCCCTGGCTCAGGGGCACGCCGAGTACCAGCAGGGCGCAGAGGATGATGAAGCCCTTCATGGTTTGCCCTCCTGGCGGGCGGCCTTAAGCTTTGGTACAAACTGGCGCTGCCAGATATCCGTGGTCAAGAGACCCGTGTGGCGGGTGAGCAGGGTGCCATCGGCGGCAAACAGATAGGTCTCCGGCGTGCCGTAGACGCCGAGCTCCAGCGCCAACTTGCCGTCCAGATCCGCCAGCACGGCGCGATAGGGGTTGCCTGCCTCCTCAAGCCAGGCGCGGGCAGCATCGCCCTTGTCTCTGTAGTTGAGGCCATAAAGGGGCACTGTCTTGGCCAGCTCGGCGAGCAGCGGGTGCTCGGCGCGGCAGTTGGGGCACCAGCTGGCCCAGACGTTGAGCACGAAGGGCTCCCCCTTGAGCGCCTCGGTATGGATGGGGTCGCCGCCAAACAAACTCTCGCTTTGCCAGGCCGGCAAACTGCGGCCCAGGGTCGCCTCATCCTGACTGTAAGGGTTGTTGCCAAGCCCCAGCCAGAGCAGGACGCCGAGGCACAGGGTCAGCAGCAGCGGCATGAAGAGACGCAGGCGGGCTCTCATGGCGCCTCCTTGGGGAGCAAGCCCGCGACTTGATGTGCAGCGGTCTGCGGTTGGGCTGCCAGCAACGGCTTGCGTCCCAGCAAACGCAGGGCGCCGCCCGCCATCATCAACAGGCCGCCGAGCCAGATCCAGCGCACCAGCGGCTTGTAGTGAAGGCGCATGGCGTACGCATCAGGCCCCATCTTCTCGCCGAGCACCACGTAGAGATCGCCAAACAGTCCCCCCTTGATGCCGGGTTCGTTCATGTTCATGGTGCGCACGCTGTAGTGGCGCCGCTCCGGGGTTAGCCTGGCCATCTCCCGGCCATCCTTGTGCACGCTGACAGTGATGCGCTCGGCCGTGTAGTTGGGGCCGATCAGCGGCTCGCTCCCCTCATAGCGAAATTCATGGGCGCCGAGCCGGTAGGGCGTATCCGGACTGAGCACTGTGCCCCCCTCCTGGCTATGGTGGCTCACCTGCGCTATGCCGAGGGCGCATACCGCCACCCCGAGGTGGGCCAGCAGGCTGCCGAGCCGGCTGGCACTCAGGTCGCGAGTCTTGAATGAGACATTGAGCAGCAGGCTCGCGATGAGCCAGAGGCTCACCATGTTGGCGATCAGGCTGCTCCAGCCTAGGGTTCCCTGCTCGCGATAACCGAGGCTGAGCAGGCCCCCCCCCAGCAGGCCGAGCAGGGGCGGCAGCAGCATCCGCAGGCGGGAAGATGTCATCAGCCCCTGCCAGCGCAGGCGCGGGATCTGGGTCATCAGCGCCATCAGCACCAGCGCCAGCGGCACGAAAACAGCGTTGAAATAGGGGGCACCGACCGAGAGCGAGCCCAGGTGCAGCGACTGGAACACCATGGGGTAGAAGGTGCCGAGCAGCACGCAGGCGCAGGCCACCGACAGCAGCAGTATGGTGGCGCCCAGCAGCCCCTCTTTTGACAGTAAGCCGAAGCGGGCGTAGGGGGCGCGGGTATCGGCCCGCAGCGCGAACAGGGTGAGGGCGCAGGTCAATAGCAGACCGAGCAGCAGCAACAGAGTGAGACCGCGATTGGGATCCACCGCGAAGGCGTGCACCGAGGTGAGCACCCCGGAGCGCACCACAAAGGTGCCGAGCAGGCTCAGCGAGAAGGTGAAGATGGAGAGCAGCAAGACGCCGTGGCCGTAGGCCCCACGCTTCTCGCAGACCACGAGGGCATGGAGCAGGGCAGTGCCGAGCAGCCAGGGCAGCAGGGAGGCATTTTCCACCGGATCCCAGAACCACCAGCCGCCCCAGCCGAGCTCGTAATAGGCCCACCAGGAGCCGAGTACGATACCGGCGGTGAGAAACACCCAGGAGCCGAGCGCCCAGGGGCGGCTCCAGTGGGCCACGGCGCCATCGAGCCGACCCGAGTGCAGCGCCGCCATGGCGAAGGCGAAGTTGACCGCAAAGCCGACGTAACCGAGATAGAGCAGAGGGGGGTGAATGATGAGGCCGATATCCTGCAGCATGGGATTGAGATCGCGCCCCTCCAGCGGTCCCGGGAACTGGCGGTCAAACGGGCTGGAGAAGATCAGGGTATAGAGGCCGAACAGCCCGACGATCAGCCCCATGATGGCCAATACCCGGGTGCGGATCAATGGATCGACCCGTGTCGAACAGAGCGCCACCAGGGCGCCCCACAGCCCCAGCGCAAACACGAAGAACAGCATGGAGCCCTCGTGGCCGCCCCACACGGCCGCCAGCTTGAAACCCATAGGCAGGGCGCTGTTGGCGTGCTGGGCCACATAGACCAGGGTAAAGTCATCGAGCCCGAAGCAACTGGCGAGCAGCAGCAGGGCGGCCCCGAGCAGGGCGGCATTGAGCAGTGCCAGCGGCTTGGCGCAGCCCAACAGAGCCGGGGAGGCGAGCCGCAGTCCCAGCCAGGGCAGGGTGCCTTGCAGCAGGGCGAGCCCGGTCGCCAGCAACAGTGAGAGATAGCCGAGCTCAGCCAGCACACAACCTCCAGGATCAATCTTTGATGTCATTCATGTCATGACACACACGCCGCGTCGTCTCCCTTTGGCGGGGAACATTGCCAAGCAACGGGTGTGGCATCACCAGAAATTCATTGGGCCAGCAACAAACAAACGCCAGTCGCCCGAGGGCGGCTGGCGCTTGTGACCTGTTTCTTATACCACCGTCATTTGGCCGGCATAGAGCACGAAGTAGCGCAGCAGCAGTATCCCCACCAGGGTCAGGCTGCAGACCAGCACCAGATAGCCGCTCTTTGCCCGCAGGGGCGCCGGGGCCAACAGGCCGACCAGCTGGGGCAGCAGCATGCCGATGCCCACCACCCCGAGCCAGAACACCTGGGCCCAGAAGCCGCTGCCGATGGCGGCCCACATCGCCACCTCCTTCTGGCCGCCCCCGAAGTAGAGACCGGTAAAGAAGCAGACCAGCAGCAGCACCTCCACCGCCAGCACCGGCCGCTCGAAGCGATGCACGAAGCTCACCCCCTGGCTGTGATAGTTCTCCTTGAACAGGGTGACCGCCAGCAAGATGGTGGAGGCGATGCCGGAGCTGATGCCGGAGACCAGAAACAGTACTGGCAGCACAGGGTTGTTCAACAGCGGATAGGTCTTGAGCGCCGAGAGCAGAAAGCCGGTGTAGGCCCCCAGCAGCACGGCGAGCAGCAGCAGCAGCGGTGCCAGCAGCTGCTCGAAGCGTGCCAGCAGGGCGATCAGCCCATCCACAAAGGCGAACTTCTCTTTCAGCAACCGGCTGCGAAGGGTCTCGATCTCGGTGCGAAATACCACCGCCAGCCAGGCAAACAGCACCGCCATGTAGACCTGGAACAGCATGACCCCCATCGACATCACTGAGTCGAACTGGTAGTGGAACATCAGCTTCCAGAAAGTCCAGGGGCGGGCCAGGTGGAAGATAAGGATCAGTAACCCCAGAACCACGCTCACCGGCGCCAGAATCGCAGTCGCCTTGATGATGCCGCTCTCGCTGCCGGCTCCCTTGCGGCGCAGCAGCACCGAGAGGCTGGTGGCACCGGCCGAGATGCCGAGCAGGAACAGATAGATGGCGATGGGCCAGTCCCAGACAAGGGAAGGGAAGTGAAATGCGTCATGCCACATGGTCATTCCCTCCATCTGTTACGGCCGGGGTAGATGGTGATGGGGCAAATCCCCACACCAGCGAGGGGAAGTGAAACGCCGCTTGCATCGTCATGACTTTATCTCCCCTTTGGGCACGCGGTACATCTTGGGCGAGGTGCCGAGCGCCTGCTTGTAGCGATAGGTGGTCTCCTTCACCAGCCGTTTGGCGATGGGGCTGTCGGGATCATCCAGATTACCGAACACCAGCGCCTTGGTGGGGCAGGAGGCCACGCACGCCGGCTCCTTGCCCGCCGCCAGGTTGGTCTTGCGGCAAAAATCGCACTTGTCGGCAACCTTGGTCACAGGGTTGATAAAGCGCACCTGATAGGGACAGGCGGCCAGACAGTACATGCAGCCGACGCACAAGTCCGGGTCCACGTCGACTATGCCATCCTCCTTGCGGATATGGGAGGCGCCGGTCGGGCAGACGTGGACGCAGGGTGCATTGTCGCAGTGCTGGCAGGACTTGCGAAAGAAGTGGTACTCGGCATCAGGGAAGGTGCCGATGGGACCGGAGCGGATGATCTCGAGCCGCGAGACCCCCTCTGGCACCTGATTCACCTCCCGGCAGGCATCCACGCAGGCGGTACAGCCGATGCAGGCCGTCTCGTCGTGGATCATGCCGTAGCGGACCCCGTCGATGGTCTGGCTGTGGGCGAGGGTGGTGGCAAGGGAGCGGGTGTTGGCACGAGCAGCCCCCGTCATCATGATGAGGGCCCCCGCGCTCATCCCCGCCATGAAGTGACGGCGAGAGCAGCTCATTGTGCCTCCTTGCCCGAGGTGGTGTTCGCCTTGGCCGCCTTGACGGCCTCATGCTGCTTGCTGTGGCAGTCGACGCAGAGCTTGATGCGGGACTTCTCCGGGATCGCCACCATGGGCTCTTTGGCCGGGTGCAGCTGGTGGCAGCTGGTGCAGGTGAGCTTGGTGGCGTGCACGTCGTGGGCCCAGAGCGCCTCGCGCAGCGGTTTGGGCTCGTGACAGCTCATGCAGACCCCGTTCTGCTCGGCGATGGGGTAGCTCTCGGTACTCTGTTTGTCCTTGAAGCTGTCGCTAAAGCGCATCACATCCTTGACCCCTTCCCTGTGTTGGGGGGAGGGCTGACCATGGCAGTTGGTGCAGGTGACCGGCGCCAGGTTGTTGGGGTTGGTCGCCTGACCGTGCTTGCCGTGCATGCCGTATGCCTGCTCCTTGTGGCAGTCGGTACAGGCGGCATCGGGATTGCGCAAAAAATCCACCTCATGTGTGGCAGAGACAGGTGTGGTGGGGAGGGCCGCAGGCGCATTGGCCGCATCGGCGGCCTGGCCCTGCAGGCTGGTCAGCAGCATGGCTGCCATCAGCATCAGTCGTAAGAAATCCATCGTTAAATCACCCATAGGAAGCCTCCATCCGGCTGCGGGCCCGACACTGCGGGCCCGCATGCCTCGTCATTGTGCGAGCCGTCCGGCCGCTTTGGCCTCGGCATCCCAGGCGGGGACTGTGGTCTTGAGGAACTGGGCCTTGTCGCTGTTCATCTGCTTCATGTCCATGCCAAGAGCGGCCTGGGCCTTCTCCTTGCTGGAGATGTCAGGAATGGCGATCTCGTGGCTGATCCCCTTGGCGGCCAGCAGGCGTGCCAGCTTGGTGCGGGCATCGGCGGCCTTGTCCAGGGCGGTCCCCAGCATGCGCAGCGCCACTTCTGGGGCGTGCATCTGCACCCCGTGGGAGGCGATGGAGAAGTCCCAGCGCCATTGGGCGTGACGGATGTCCTGCAGAATGTCCTTCATTTCGGCCTCGGTGGCGCCGGCATCCCAGGCGGCCTTGGCTTCAAAGTGGGCGTGCACCAGCTGCTTCTCGACTTTGAGCTTGATCTCGGTGACGGCATCCTTGCGCTGCTTGACCACCCCTTGCAGCATCTCTTTGCTCTGGGTGTGGCAGTTGCGGCAGGTCTGGTCGAAGCGATCGAAGGGGTTGCCTACCTTGTGATCGGTGTAGACCTTGCCCTGTTCGTTCTGCACCTTGGGCATGTGGCAGTCGACGCAGGCGACATTGTTCTGGCCGTGAATGCCGGCGCGCCAGGTCTCGTACTCGGGGTGCTGGGCTTTGAGCATGGGGGTCTTGGAGAGGGCATGCGTCCAGTCGGCGAAACCGATCTCGTCGTAGTACTCTTCCATCTGCTCAACCGTGGTGCCCTTGTCCCAGGGGAATTTCACCGCCTTGGTGGGGCCGCTGAAGTAGTACTCCACGTGGCACTGGCCGCACACCTGGGACTGCTGATCGAAACGCCCCTGCTCCTTGAACGGCTTGCCAATGGCGGTCATGGCGCGGTCGGCATAGGGACGGGAGAGGTGCAGGGCAGGTTTCCCTTCCTTGAACTCTTTCGAGGCGGTGTCGTGGCAGTCGGCGCAGCCTATGGTGTTGACTATCTCGGGTCCGCCTTTTGCCCACATGCCCTTGAAGTAGCCATCCTCGCCTTTTTCATTGATGACGCGGGCCACGTCCGGGCCCTTGCAGCTCCAGCAGGCCATGGGCAGGGGGCCATCCTCGGCGGTCTTGGGGGCGCCGGTGCGCAGGGTTTCCCGCACGTCGGTCAGGGCGTAGAAGTGGCCGCGCGGCTTGTTGTAATCCTTGGAGAAGGGGTAGCCGGCCCAGAGCACCACCATCTGGGGATCGTCCGCCAGGGCGTCGGTGCGCTCCTTGCTCTCGCTGGTGCCTTTCCAGCTGCTGAACTGATCGGCGTGATCCTTGGCGAACAGCTCGCTGCGCGCCTCTATCTTGCCCTTGGGCTGTGCCTCGTCGGCCGCCTGTGCCCAGCCGCTGGCGCCAAGGCAGGTGGTAAGCAGCAGGGCGGCAAGGCCCAGTCTGGTCTGTCTGTTGTGTGAACTCACGATCATCACTCCCAAATCGATCTCATTGCCAGACCTGACCGTTCCATCCTGGATGTGGGCATCAGCCCCCGCACTAGGCAGGAGCAGGCAGGCCGATTAATTGTTATTAGTGAATAAAACCCATGTAATTATGCGATTGCTCGGACTGGATATTACCAAATGGGTAAAATGAATGATGATTTATCGAGGCGGGGTTTGCGCTAGATCAATTGCCGGGGGAGGCAAGTGCCGGAAATGAGATCCCGGTTAAATTATGAGGAAACTCAACTTATTGGGCCACAGCTAACCGACACTATTGTCATTTGCCGGTGAGTGGGGTCGGCAAGCCTTGTCCTGCATGGAATGTGCTGCGGGGTAGGGGGTGGTCTATCTATTTCGGGATATAAAAGTAAATTTGCATAAATACTCAATCTGATGGCGTCAAAGAGAGGCAAAACAAGGGCTGAACCAGCGGATTCAATCATGTTGAGCGCCCTTGTCATCACCCGTTTCCATGCTGGGTGATCCGCGCTGATCACCCAGCCCCTCGATGGGTACGGGGAATAAAGAGAGCCGGCGATTGCCGGCTCTCTTTATTTATTTGTGGGTGATGGCGTTATCAGACCAGCGCTTTTGCCAGCAGGTGGATGGGGTGTTCACAGCGGCTCGTCTCGATAGCCAGCTGAGTGTTGCATCCCCCCACTGTGGTCTCTTATGCCAGCGCCTGTGCCAGCAGGTGGATGGGGTGTTCACAGCGGAACGGCGTACTCATTTCTATCTGCCACTTGCAGGTCTCGCAGTCCGTAATGACCAGATCAGGCTTGAGGCGGTTTATCTGATCAAACAGCCCTTCGCCTATGGCCTGGCTGGTCTCGTAGTTCTCCGACTTGAAGCCGTAGGTGCCGGCGATGCCGCAGCACTGGGACTCCAGTACCGTCACCTTGACCCCGGGAATAGCGCGCAGCAATTCGAGGGTGTAGATGACGCCGCCCATCTTCTCCATGTGGCAGGGGGTGTGGTAGGCGATGTGCAGATTGAGCGGCTTCATGGCCGGCTTGTTACCTCGGTAGAACTCGTTCCACAGGAAGCGGGTTACCAGCGAGATGCGATCGCGCACCTTGTGGTTGTCCTGCTCCAGCAGGTGGGGGTATTCGTCCCGCAGGGTGAAGCCGCAGGTGGAGGAGGTGGCCAGGAGCGGCATCTCGTTGCCAAGCAGGGTGTTCTCCAGCTGCTTGATGTTGAAGGCCGCCTGCTGTTTGGCCTTGTCCATGAAGCCGTTGGCAATCAGCGGCACGCCGCAGCACTTCTCCCGCTCCAGCAGTTGCATGCCTATGTTCATGGCGTTGAGCACCTGCATCAGCTCCTTGCCGAGCTGCGGGTGGTTGTAGTTGACGTAACAGCCGTGGAAATAGGCTATCTGACGTTCAAAGCGGGCCTGGCTGGCTTTCTGCTTCTTGTACCAGCCGCGGAAGGTGCCTTGCGAATACTTGGGCAGGTCGCGGTGGGAGGAGACCCCCAGCGCCTTGTCCAGCACCAGCTTCATCGGCTTGAGCCCCGTGGTGAAGTTGACCACGGGCGCCATCAGGGTGGACATGCCGCCCATGAGGTCGGTATGGGAGAGCACGAATTCGCGGATCCCGGGCTTGAAGTCGCTGTATTTGTGCTTGGCCTTGGCGATGATGTCGCCGATGCGCACCCCGCTCGGGCAGGCCACTTCGCAGCGCTTGCAGTTGGTGCAGTACTTGAGGGCGCTGTCGAACAGCTCGGGGCTCTTGATGCGCAGCCGCTCCCCATCTGGGCCGGCCTGTTTCGGGCCCGGGTAGGCGGGATTGGCCTTGGCCACCGGGCAGTAGGCGGTGCAGACGGTGCATTTGATGCACTGATCGAAGGTTTGGTTGGCGTGATCCAGTAGCATGATTTACTCCTCCCGGGCCGGATTGAAAGCGCAAGGGACGCGGCAATGGGATTGTCGAGCGGGCAGCGGGCTGCCCGCAGTCAGGAAATGCAGGGTGGGCATCTCACACCCCTGCCAGAATATGGCCGGCGGCTTGCCAGCCGGTGGCAACCGCAACACCTGAGCCTGAGCCCTCTTTGATCGGGTCGTAATGGGCCAGCACACTGCCCGCCCCATAGAGGTTGGCGAGCGGTTTGCCGCCGCGCATCACCCGCAGCTTGTCGTCCGTCTTGACCCCGAAGCCCATGAAGGGGTGGTGGTCGAACAGGCGGCGACCGGCCCAGGCATCGCGCTCCTCCAGGCTCAGCACGTCGGCGTTGAAGATGGGTTCGCGAATGCCGCGCAGTCGGGATTCGAGGCCGCGGCTGAAGAAGCTGCCGGAGGCGAGCACGAAGTGGTCCGCCTCGAACAGCTGATCGTCGCCGTTCTGGCTGTGCACGCCTATCACTCTGTCCCCCTCATAGCGGGCGCCCAGCACCCGTTCGCTGGTGAGGAAGGTGCCGCCAAGGGCCAGGAAGCGGCGCTTGAGCGCCTCCTGCATCCGCATGCCGATGAGTGAGGGCGGCATGGTGGCCACCTCCTTGATGGTGCAGCCGGTGCGTTTTTCCAGCTCCGCCAGACGGGGGCCGACCAGCCCCAGCGACAGGCAGGCGGGCAACACCACATGACGGCAACCGGGATCGCTGCTCTCGTGCACCATGCGGCAGATCTCGCGGGCCAGATCGGCCAGCAGATCGGGCTGTTCGCCCTTTTGCTTGTCAAACAGGCGGGCTATGTCGGCGGAGCGAAACTCGTGGGGATTGCGGCTGAATTCGGCGAGCTGGGGCAGGCGAATTTCACCCGTCATGATGCGGCAGTGGGCGAAGCGCGGATGGGTCGCCAGGTTGGCAGCCGCGAGCGCCGGGTGAAAGTCGCGAAACCCTTCCAGGGTAGCCAGCAGGATGGCATCGGGGGCGGGCGCATCTGTCTGGCAGGCGCAGGTATGGGGCGATAGCCAGGTGGATTTCAGGGTGCCTATGGGGGTTAGCCGCTGGTGGTTGGTCTCCTGGCGAAACAGGGGCAGCCCCTGCTCGTGGCAGTGGCGCTGCAGATCGGCGAGGCTCGCCTCTATGTTGGTCAGGCCCACCTTGCTGTAGGGGTGATCCGGGTGCTCGGCCATGAAGGCGGGCAGGGCGGCGCGGGGATCGCCCTCGCTCTCCAGCAGATCGACCGAGCCGGAGGAGAAGTGCAAGGCGCTCTGGCCCGAGGCCATCAGCAGCGTCTTCTGACCCGCTTCGGCGAGGCGCAGTGCCGCCGAGAGGCCCGCCATGCCGCCACCTATCACGATACTGTCAAATTTCATGACTGCACTCCTTGAGTCAATGGGGCCTGGCTGTGGTCTTCTGTCCTGGTGACGGGGTCGAGGGGAAAGGGGGGCTCGGCCACCAGGTGGGGCGCCGTCCACTCTCCCAGACCAAACAGCCCTTCGTAGATCCAGTAGGTAAACTCCGCCTCGCGCAGGGCATCGCCCCACAGCACGGGACGGGTGCCCTTGTAGCGCTCCTCCAGGAACTGGCGCAGCATGACGCAGGCCTGGCGGCCATCGGCCTTGCCGTACTCCTGCATCAGGCCGGCGGCCCGGTAGGCGCAGAGCTCACCCTGACAGGGACCCATGCCCAGACGGGTGCGGCGGCGCAGATCCACCAGGTTGTCCACGTCCAGTTCGCGCAGGGCGTACTCGATTTCGCCAGCCGTCACCATCTCGCATTCGCAGATGAGGGCGTTGGCTTTGGGGTTGTCACGAAAGAAGGCGATGACCCGCTCGCCGTGGCGATACTGGGCCGAGCCTTCTGCCGGGGCCGACAGACCGGGGGCGGAGACCTTCTCCGGATCCCGCGATCCTGGCAAGCTGAGTTCGGCGGTGCGGCACGGTTTGGTGTTGCCTATCTTCTTGGCAATGAGGTCGGTGGCCCACTCGGCCATCAGCCGATAGGTCATCAGCTTGCCGCCTGTGATGGTGTTGAAGCCCTGCAGGCCGTCACGATCGCTGTGATCGAGCAGGACTATACCGCGGCTGATGTTGCGGCCGGTTTCGTCGCCATCCACCGCCACCAGGGGTCGAACCCCGGCGTAGGCGCGCAGCAGACGGGTGCGCGCCATGATGGGTGCGAGCTTGATCCCCTCACGCAGCAGCACCTCCACTTCGTCCGGATCCACGGTGAGCTGGTCAATCTTGTGGTAGTCGATGCGGCTCGAGGTGGTGCCTATGAGGGAGATGGTATCGCCCGGCACCAGAATGTCCGCGTCCGCCGGTTTGCGAGCGCGGTTGAGCACCATCTGGTTGATGCGGTAATCCATGATGAGCAACGAGCCCTTGGCCGGGAACATGCGGATGCCGAGATCGGCGTACTCGCAGATCTGCTGGCCCCAGATCCCGGCGGCATTGATCACCTCCTGACACTCCACCTCGAACGCCTCGCCGGTGCGGGTGTTGATGGCCTTGACGCCATGGACCCTGTCCTGATTGCGCAGCAGCCCCAGCACCTTGCTGTGGGTGAAGATGCGCGCGCCATGTTCTTTCGCATCCAGCACGTTGGCGGCGGCGAGGCGGAAGGGATCGACAGTGCCGTCCGGCACTTGAATGGCACCGATCAGCGCCGGGTTGACGTTGGGCTCGAGGCGCAGCGCATCGGCCGGATCCAGCTGGCGGGCGTCGATACCCGCCAGGGCGCAGGCGTCCATGAAGGTGCTTTGAAAATTGATGTCATCTTCCGGCAGGGTGACGAAGAGGCCGCCCGTGTCCTCGACGCAGTGGCTGGCGATCCGCTTGAGGATGCGGTTCTCCTGAATGCACTCGCGGGCGGACTCCGGATCCGTCACCGCATAGCGGGCGCCCGAGTGGAGCAGGCCGTGGTTGCGGCCCGTGGTGCCGGCGGCGATGTCATCGCGCTCCAGCAGGATGCAGTCGATGCCGCGCAGTGCGCAATCGCGCATGATGCCGGCTCCGGTGGCGCCACCCCCTATGATGACGACTTGTGTGGTTATTCTTTTCATTCTTGCCCGTCTCATCTCTTCCAGATGACGCCAGTGTGGCGCCTCTCTAGCCAAAAATGTTTGATATGGGCCAAATTAATGTTCGTAAACGCGCATAAATGACAAGGATATGAGCATTATGTGACGGGAGTCACAAGAGACAGCCGCAGGCGTCACCGGCGAACAAAGAAAAAGGGCGCCGAGCGCCCCAAAAGCTGGATGGTCGAGCCTTTAACCGCAGCACTTCTTGAACTTTGTGCCGCTGCCACAGGGGCAGGGGTCGTTGCGCCCTGCCTGCAGCGGTGCCGGATCCTGCTCGCCATTGGCATAGACCCAGCGCCCCTGATGGCGCACGAAGCGGGAACGCTCATGCAGGCAGTGGCGTTCATCTCCCTCCCGGAACCAGGCCTTGAATTCCACCATGCCGGTGTCGTCCAGCGGACCACCCTGAGCGGCGAGGATATCCAACCCGTCCCAGCGGGTGTCGGTCTGGGAGAGTTGATCTGCCGTCAACCCACCCAGATGATCAGGGTGCCAGCTGTGTACCAGATAGTCGCCCAGCCCCAGCACGAAGGCACTGTAACGGGAGCGCATCAGCTGCTCCGGTGTGCGGGCCTCGGCCCCCTGGTGCAGTGATCCACAGCACAGTTCGAGAGAAAGAGTGGAACCGCAAGGACATTTGTTCATGTGTCAGCCCATCAGGGTCGATAGATAAAGGTGCGGGGATTGTAGCGAAAGCGGGTCCCCGTCGACCAGCGTCCTATACTGGTCAGGTAGGAACGGAACACCAATAAAAACAGCAGCAAGGATGTGAAAAATGACGCTAAAACAGAAAATTCTGTTGTTGGGAGCCGTCCCCGTGCTCCTGATGGCTCTGGTAGTCAACCTCAGCAATTACATGATCTCCAAGAGCGATCTCGAAGCCGATCTGATCGTTGCGCGGGAGAATGCGATCAAGGAGCGCAAGGCGCTGCTCAGCAGCTATCTGATGCTCGCCAAGACGGCTGTCGACACTGTCTACAACCAGCCAGATACCCCGGAAGTGCGCAAGCAGGTAGCCGAAATATTGCGGCCGTTGCGCTACAGCAGCGATGGCTATTTCTTCGTTTACGACTTTCAGGGCAATACCGTCTTGTTGCCGACCCGTCCCGAGATGGAGGGCAAGAACCGTTGGCAGGACAAGGATGCCAAGGGCAAGCTGCTGATCCAGGAGATCGTCAAAGCCGCCCGTCAGGGAGATGGTTTCTCGGAATACTGGACCGCCAAGCCTTCTATCGGGCGGGATGCGCCCAAGCTCTCCTTCAACCTGGTGCTCGACAAATATGAGTGGATTATCGGTACCGGCTTTTATATCGACGACATCGACAACGAGCTGGCGGCGCTGCGCACCGAGCGCGAGAACAACATGCACGACTCCCTGCAGAGCAGTGTATTGCTCATTCTGGTGATACTGGGCATCACCCTGGTGGCGACAGTGGTGATAGGCAACCGGGTTACCCGACCGCTGGCAGATGCAGTTCAGGCACTTAATGACATCGCAGACGGTGAGGGGGATTTGACCCAGCGCCTCAAGGTGCAGAGCAATGATGAAATTGGCCAGCTGGCCACGGCGTTCAACCGCTTCGTCGAGCGGATCCAGTCGGTGGTGAGCCAGGTGGGGGAAACCAGCAATCATCTGTTCAGTGCCGTGGAGAAGTTGCACAGTTTGAGCGAACACTATGATCATCAGATGCAGGGCCACAGCAGAGAGACGGATCAGGTGGTCACTGCCGTGACCGAGATGAGCTCCACCGCGCAGGAAGTGGCGGCCAGTGCCTCCAACGCGGCGACTGCCACCAGCGATGCGGCACGGGAGTCCGACGCTGCCCGTGGTGTGGTGGGCACCGCCATCAACAGCATCAACCGGCTGGTGGGGGAGGTGCATACCGCCTCCGGGGTCATCGAGCAGCTGGCCCATGAAACCGGCAAGATTGGCTCTGTGGTGGAGGTCATTCGCGGCATTGCAGAGCAGACCAATCTGCTGGCGCTCAACGCCGCCATCGAAGCGGCACGGGCCGGTGAGCAGGGGCGCGGCTTTGCAGTTGTTGCGGACGAGGTGCGCTCCCTGGCGGGCCGAACCCAGCAGAGCACCAAGGAGATCAACGAGATGCTTCAACGGCTGCAAAGTGGCGTCAAACAGGCGGTAGACGTGATGCAGGCCAGCGAGGAGCGCAGCCAGGAGACGGTACAGGAGGCAAGCCATATCGCCACCTCTCTCGACAGCATGGTGATGGCGGTCAGCACCATCAACGACATGAATATCCAGATTGCCACCGCCGCCGAGGAGCAGCATGCGGTGTCGGAGGAGATCAACAAGAACCTGGTGGCCATACAGCAGATCGTCAGCGAGCTGACCGATGCGGCTGTGGAGTCCAACAGCACCACCCGCGACCTGGCCAGCACGGGTGACAAATTGCGTAAACTTGTCTCCCAATTCCGTTATTGATCGCATTTTTGCCGTCTGGACGTCATTTCCAGACGGCAAATTTGGGGATCGGCGGAGAATGTGGGAAAATTGCCGCCATCCGTTCCTTTCGTTAACCCGTACCCTATGAATGAGATCGTGAAAGGCAGTATCGATTTGATCCGTCAGCTCAACTATGGCCTGGTCTACGCCAGCCTGGAGGAGCACAAGGAGCTGTCCCGTACCGATCTGTCCCGTTTGACCGGCCTCTCTCCGGCCAGCATCACCAAGATCACCCGTGAACTGCTTGATGGCGGTCTGGTGGTGACCTGTGGTGAAAGCTCGGTGGGACGTGGTCGCCGTCAGACCCTGCTGCGCATCAACGAACGCCGCTTCCAGTTTCTCTCCATGCGTCTGGGCCGTGGCTATGTGGACATGGCCCTGTTCGATTTGGCCGGTCGCTCTCTCGCCCGTCATCGTCATACTTTCAGCGAAGTGGAACGCGCCGATCTGCTGGCCAGTCTGGTGCGAGCCATTGAGGGTTTCCTGCCAAAGAAGGCGTTGCGCCTTGCCTGTATCGCCCTCTGTCTGCCCGGGCAGGTGGAGCGTCACTCCGGCATGGTGAAACACTTCCCCTTCTATGATCTGCGCAACTGGCCACTTGGTCCGACCCTGCAACAGGCGTTCGAGGTGCCCGTGCTGGTCAGTGGCGACGTGCGCACCTGGATCCAGGCCGAGCGCGAGTGGGGCGCCGCCAAAAATTGTGCCGATGCTGTGCTGGTGTTCGTGCACAACGACATAGGTGTCGGCATGGTGGTCAACGGTCAGCTCATCGAGAGCGAGTCGGCCCTGCTCGGCGATCTCAGCCACCTGCAGCTCGAACCCTACGGCCAGCGCTGCTACTGCGGCGGCTTTGGCTGTGCCTGCACCCTGGTGACCAATCAGGCGCTGGAGGCGCAATACCGGGATCTGCGCGAGCGCATGCAGGAGTATGATTTGCCGGAGAGTGTCACCATCCGCGAGTTGTGCGAGCTGGCGTTGGCGGGCAACAGCCTGTGTCAGGACATTCTCCATCAGGCGGCTGGTCGTCTCTCCCGGGTGCTCTCCAACCTCATCTGTCTGCTCAATCCGGGCAAGCTGCTGCTGGGGGGGGAAATAACCCGCGCCGATCGGCTGCTGTTCCCCATGCTGCACCAGTCCCTGGCCAGCCAGTTGCCGGCCGAATACCTGGTGCGGCTGCAGATCGAATCCACCCATTTCTACGAAGATCCCACCAAGCCCACCTCGGTGCAGGTGCACAAGGCCCTGCGCGACGGCAGCCTGCTGCTCGACCTGTTGCGAGGTGACAAGGAGGCATGAGACTCGGGTTGCAAGGACGCTTCCTGCTCATGCTCTGTCTGGTCAGTCTGCTGCAACTGGTGTTGCTGAGCGGGGCCAGCTACTACTACGTCTCCGAGCAACGCTACCGCGAGGTGGGGGATCAGGCCCTCGACGTGGCGCGGCTGGTGGCCCGTGAACCCGGTGTCATCGCCGGGGTGAAGCGCGACGATACCGCCAGGCTCAACCTGCTGGTGGAGCGGATCCGCGCCGAGGTCGGCGCCAGTTACATCGTCATCGGTGACAGCGAAGCGCGGCGGCTGGTGCACCCCAATGCGGATCGCATCGGCCAGCCCATGGTGGGGGACGATCCCAGGCGTGCCCTGCAAGGAGAAGCCTATATTTCCCGTGCCCAGGGATCGCTCGGGGTCTCGGTGCGCGGCAAGGGGCCGATCCGCAACGAAATGGGACAGGTGATTGGCGTGGTGTCGGTCGGTTATCTGGTGCGCGACATAGATGCGGATCTGCAGGGTTTCCTGCGTTTTGGCCTTGCGATGACTCTGCTCATCGTCTTGCTCAACAGCGGTGCGGCGGCCTGGCTGGCACGGCGCTACAAGCGCGCCCTGCTGGGGTTCGAGCCTGAGCAGATCGGCCGCCTCTATGCGGAGCTGGATTGCACCCTGCGCACCGTGCGTGAGGGGATCCTCACCATAGATGAACAGGGGCGGCTCACCTCTCTCAACCCCAACGGTATCCGCCTGCTGCGTCTTGACGAGCAGGTGGCGAGGGCGGCCATAGGTCAGCCCGTCACCCGCTTGCTGCCGGAGAGCCGCATGCTCTCCCTCATTCAGGATCCCCGTCCCCAGTTTGATGAGGAGATAGTGCTCAACGGCCAGCAGCTCATCGTCAACCGGCTGCCGCTGGTGCGGGACGGCAAGCTGATCGGCGCCGTGTCGAGCTTTCGCCGCAAGGACGAGCTGGCGGAGCTCAGCGCCCAGCTCTCCCAGGTGCAGGCTTACAGCGACCTGCTGCGGGTACAGACCCACGAACACAACAACCAGCTCGGCACCATAGCCGGCCTGATCGAACTCGGTGCCACCCAGGAGGCGCTCGCCTTCATCGGACGGGAGGCCGCCACCGAGCAGACCCTGCTCAGCTTCCTGATGGGGGCCATCGCCAAGCCCAAGGTGGCGGGCCTGCTGCTTGGCAAGTATCACAGGGCCCACGAGCTGGGGCTGGTACTGGTGGTCGACGCCGACGCTCATCTGCACGACATCCCCCTTCGCGTCAGCGGTTCCCAGCTGGTGACAGTGCTGGGCAATCTCATCGACAATGCCTTCGAGGCGACCCGTCGCCACGGTGCCCCTTACCAGCCGGTGCGGGTGGCGCTGAGCGATCTCGGCCAGGTTCTGATCCTGGAGGTGGAAGACGGGGCGGGGGGGATCGATCCCGCGCTGGCGGATCGCCTGTTCGAACGGGGCGTCAGCAGCAAGGCGGAGCCGGATCACGGCATCGGCCTCGCGCTGGTGCGCAAGACCCTGGATGCCCTGCAGGGGCAGATCACCATAGAAGCCACGGCGCAGGGGAGTTGCGTCGTCTGTTACATTCCCAAGGAGGTGTGAGTGATCAAGATCCTGATGGTCGAGGATGACCCGGCCATTGCCGAGATCCACCGCCGCTTCGTGCAGCGGCTGGTGGGCTTCGAGGTGCTGGGGGTGGCGCTCACCCTGTTCGATGCCAGAGAACAGATAGAGATCCTCAAACCCGATCTGGTGCTGCTGGATGTGTGGCTGCCGGATGGCGAAGGGTTTTCCCTCTTGCGTGAATTGCGCCAGGCCGGGGCCGGCCTGGATGTGATACTGCTCACCGCGGCGCGGGAGGCCAGTGCCCTGCAGGAGGCGATGCGGCTCGGGGTGGTGGATTTCATCCTCAAGCCCGTGGTGTTCGAGCGGCTGCGCGACACCCTCGACAAATATTGCCAGAACCGCGCCGCCCTGGCGGCGCTGGCCGACATCGATCAGCAGGCGGTGGACGCCCTGCTGGGGACGCCGTTGCAGCAGGTGGCGGCGGGCGGCTTGCCCAAGGGGATCGATGGGCTCACCCTGCAGCGGGTGCTGGCGGCGCTGGGATCGCAGGGAGCCAGCGCCGAGGAGATAGGCAACCGGGTCGGGGTGAGCCGCACCACGGCGCGCCGCTATCTGGAGTTTCTGGTGGGCCAGCAACTGGCGAGCCCGGAGCTGGAGTACGGCACCGTGGGCCGGCCGGAGCGGCGTTATCGCCAGCCCTGAATGGAATAATCCCCCATCTCGTCTTGTCCATAAAAAGAGCGCCTGTCGGCGCTCTTTTGCTGTGTGAGATCCGCCAACTCAGCTCGGATCGGATTGCAGCTGGGCGGCCGGTGCGCGGCGCGCCTGCCACCACTGCCACACCGGCAACAGCAGCATCACCAGGGTGATCAGGGTAAAGGCGAGGGTGATGGGGCGCTCCCACAGGAAGCTTAGGGAGCCGTCGTTGATCACCAGGGCCCGGCGCAGGTTGTCCTCCAGCATGCCCCCCAGAATGAAGCCGAGCAGCATGGGCGCCATGGGGAAGTCCAGCAGGCGCAGGCCGATGGCGATCAGCGCCACCAGCGCCATCACATAGATGTCCATGGTGTTGAAGGAGACCAGATAGACCCCGATCAGCGAAAACAGCAGTACCATGGGGATGAGCACGGGGCGCGGCACCTGCAGGATCTTGGCAAGATAAGGGATGAGCGGCAGATTGAGGATCAAGAGCACCACGTTGCCCAGGTACATGGAGATGATCACCGACCAGAACACGTCCGGGTGCTCCATGAACAGGCGCGGGCCCGGCTGGATACCGTAGGCGATGAGGGCCCCCAGCATCAGCGCCGTGGTGCCCGAGCCCGGGATCCCCAGGGTCAGCAGCGGCACGAAGGCCCCGCTGGAGGCGGCATTGTTGGCTGCTTCCGGCGCGGCGATGCCGGTCAGGCTGCCCTTGCCGAACTCCTCCTGCCTGCGCTTGCTGGCGAAGTTGCGCTCGGCGCCATAGGCCATGAAGGAGGCGATGGTGGCACCGGCCCCCGGCAGCACGCCGATGAGGAAACCCATCACCGAGGAGCGGGCGATGGGGGGCGCTATCTCTTTGACCTCGTCCCTGCTCAGCTTGAGGGAGCCGAGCTGCTGGATCTTGCGCGCCTCCTCCTTGCTGGTGTCCTTGCCCGGGCGCAGCACCGTCATCAGGATCTCCGCCAGGGCGAAGGTGGCCATGGCCAGCAGCAGGAAGGAGAAGCCGTCGCGCAAGTCCGGCAGACCGAAGGTGAACCTGTCCACCCCGACGCTGCGATCGATGCCGACGGTGGAGAGCATGATGCCGAACAGCGCCATGATCAGCGCCTTGAGCACCTGGCCCTTGCCGGCAAAGGCCGCCACCGCCGAGAGCCCCAGCACCATCAAGGCGAAGTAGTCCGCCGACTGGAACGAGAGGGAGACCTTGGCCAGCAGCGGTGCCGCCACCATCAGGAAGATGGCCGATAGAGTGCCGCCGGTGAAGGAGGCGTAGGCGGCGATGGCCAGCGCCTTGCCCGCCTGCCCCTTGCAGGCCAGCGGAAAGCCGTCGATGGCGGTGATCATGCTGGCGGAGCAGCCCGGGGTGTTGATCAGGATGGAGGAGGTGGAGCCACCGAACATGGAGCCGTAATAGACCCCGGCCATCAAAATGATGCCGGAGGCCGGGTCCAGCCCGTAGGTGATGGGGATCATCAGGGCGATGGCGGTGACGGGCCCAAGGCCCGGCAGCATGCCGATGAAGGTGCCGACGAAACAGCCGACGATCACCATGAAGATGTTGATGGGCATCATGGCGGTGCCCAGTCCTTGCAAAATGCCGTCTAACATGGGTTCTCCTTATCCCAGCAACTGGGTGAACAGCCGGCCTGGCTCGAGGTAGACGTTGAGCCCCTTGGTGAGCAGGGCCCAGAAGATGAGGGTGAAGGGCAGGCTCACCTTGCAGGCGAAGGTGAGGCTCTGCTCGCCCATCAGCCGGATCCCGCCGATGAGAAACAGGGTGGTGGCGACCAGAAAACCGAGCCAGCCAAGGGCCAGGCCGTAGGCCAGCATCAGCAGCAACAGGGCAAACACCAGCCGCCAGTTGCCGCTCTCCCGCTGCAGCCGCTCGCCGCCCGGAAAGCAGATCAGCAGCAGGGAGAGCAGGGCGCCGGCGCCGGCCAGGGCATAGGGCAGGGTGCTGGCGGTGAAGGGTTCATATTCGTCCCCGGGGTAGCCGGGGATCTGGGTGGCGTGATAGCCGTAGGCGAGGGAGAGCAGCAAAAACAGCAGCCCCCCGAGTCGCTCCTTGGTCAGGTGCATGACGATGACTCCGTTGGGCGGGGCTGGCCCGCCACAGGTTGAGGGATCACTTGATGAAGCCGAGCTCGCGCATCAGGCCGCCAATCTGCTGCTCCTGCTGGTTGAGGAAGGCGGTGAACTCGGGACCGGCCTGGTAGAGATTGGTCCAGCTGTTGCGGGCCCGGACCGTTTCCCACTCCGGCTTGTCATACATCTGCTTGAGCAGGGCGGCGAATTCGGCGGATTTTTCGGCGCTGACGGCGGGGGAGGCAAAATAGCCGCGCCAGTTGGCAAAGACAGTCGGGTTGCCCTGCTCGCTGAAGGTGGGGATCTCGCTGGCATCCGGCATGCGCGTCGGGGCCGTCATGCCGAGGATCCGCATCTGGCCGGACTTGACCGCCTCCATCGCCTCGCCAAAGCCGGTGGAGAGCACCTGGGTTTCCCCTGACAGCACAGCCGCCATGGCGCTGCCGCCGGCGTCATAGGCCACGTAACGCAGCTTGCCGGCATCCGCCCCGGCATTCTTGAAGGTCATGGCCGCCACCAGGTGATCCAGGCTGCCACGGGCTGAGCCGCCGGCTATCTTCACCTTGGCGGGGTTGGCCTCATAGGCGGCCAGCAGCTGGGGCCAGTTCTGGTAGGGGGAGTCCAGCGGCACGGCCAGCACCTGATAATCGGCGATGATGGCGGCGACCGGGGTGAGATCCCGGAACGATTGGGGCAGCTCCTTGGAGAGGGATTTGACGATGATGGGGGTGGAGTTGACCATCAGCGTCTTGTCGGACTGGGCCGAGGTCTCGATCAGGTGGGCGATGGCCTTGGCACCGCCGCCGGCCGAGATGTTCTGGTAGGAGGCGGTGGTGATGAGGCCGGACTTGGTCAGCGCCTCGCCGGTGCCACGGGCCGTGTTGTCCCAGCCGCCGCCGGCACCGCCCGGAATGAGGAAGTGGATTTCGTCTATCTTGGCCTGGGCGCCGAGGCTGGCGCCCAGCAGGCAGCAGAGCAACGTGCGTTTGAGGGTTCCTTGCAACATGGTGTACTCCTTGTGATTGTTGCAAGAAGGTTAATTAATCATGCCTGGCTGGAAAACAATCTGGCCGTAATGGCTATTAAGGCTGTTGTGGTCATTGTGTTCATTCTGGTCATGGCGGTGTGAGGGGCTTGGCCATGGCGGATGGCGGGCATGTGCGAACCCTGCCGCAGGGTGAAAATGCGCTAGGCTCCCCGCCTGAAAGTGGTGAGCCCAGCGGATGCCGGGTGTGGCTCATCCCTTTGATGGCGTGGCGGACACCTTGTCGTCGCGGCTTCCCTGCTGCTTGATGGCTTCGGTTGCCTGCTGCTTGAGCTGCAACTGCTCCATCACCAGCTTGTAGGCGATGTAGTATTTGTAGATGTTGCCCACGTAGGTCACGGTTTCGGGGCCTATCTTCTCCGCCGCCACGTACTCGACGTTGTGGAACCAGACGTTGGGATCCAGCCCCCGCTTCTTCGCCTCGGTGCGCAGCCGCGCCACCCGGGCGGGGCCGGCGTTGTAGGAGGCGAACGAGAACAGCGCCTTGTCGAGGGCCGTCATGGGTTCGTCCGCATAGTAGTGATCTATCATCCAGCGCATGTATTTGGCGCCGCCGTGGATGTTGGGCTCGATCTGGCGGATATCGCCCACCTTCAACCCCTTGCCGGTGGCGGGCATGATCTGCATGATGCCGATGGCACCGACGTGGCTGCGCGCCTTCTGGTTGAGCGCCGACTCCTGATAACCCTGGGCTGCCATCAGCAGCCAGTCCACATCATAGCGATCGCCATACTGGCGAAACAGCTCCACCACCTGCAGGAATTTCTTGCGCTCGGCCTCGGCGGCGGCGCTCTTGACGAACTTGTTCTGCTTGAGATAACGGGCCAGGATGGCCTCTCCCGTCGCCTTGCCGCGCAGGGCGGCTATCTGCTCGTTGAGCATGGCGAGCAGCTGGGGGCTCTCCTTGCGCACCGCCCAGGCGATGATGCCTCCCTCCCGGAACACGGGGTCTTCATGGATGCGGATGGCGGGGAAGATCTTCTGCCAGAAGCGGGCCTTGTGCTCGTCCATGACGATGAAGGGCAGCAGGCCGGCGTTGACCATCTCCACCAGATCCTCATCTTCCAGCGCCTCCGGGGCCGGCTGGATATCGATAAGGGGTTCACCCGCCGCCTTGCGCGCCAGGTTGTAGGCGATCAGGCTCTCGAAGTAGCTCGAAGAGGGGCGCACATAGAGGGTCTGGCCCCCCAGATCGGCGGCGCTCTCCACCTTGGGGGAGGCCGGCCCCGAGATCAGCAGCTCCCGTACGTTTTCCAGCAGGGGCGCGGTAAATTCAACCCCCTGCTTCTTGCGCTGATCCGTGATGGTGAGGTTGGCGGCGGCTATGTCACCCTTGCCCTCGACAAGGGACTTGAGCAGGGACTCCCTGGCTACCGGGATGAAGACGATGTGCAGCTTGAGGTGGCGCTTGAGGTTTTTTCCCTTGCGCAGCTGTTCGTTGAGCCGTTTCTCCAATTGCATGAAGGCGTCGTAGGTAACGCCCCTTTGCACCCCCTTGTTGATGAAGTAGCCGGTCTTGTTGTAGGTGGTCAGCACCCGCAGGGTGCGCCGCGCCAGCATGTCATCGAGGTCGCCGAGCATGGGGGTGGCCAGCTCTTCGGCGCTGAATGCCAGCGAGGCTGGCTCCTCGTCGGCTGCCACTTTCTGCTCCGCCGCCGTGGCCGGGGCCAGGGTGCACAGCAAGCAGCTCAGGATGATCCATAACCGTTTCATGATGAGTACCTCACTCGTTTCATTGAGTGTAAGCGGCAGGCTAAGTGCTACTTAGCTCATTGGGTTTGCTAAAACGAGCCGGATAGCACAATAGGCCCTATTGGATTGGCCGGGTCAGGAAGGGGGAGGCAGTGGTCTAGGCTGTGTGCGGGTGATGGGGGTGAAATGAAGAAGGGAGCCATAATGGCTCCCTTCTTGTTGCGGTGCGATACGGCGCTAGAACCAGAAGCCGATGATGAAGGAGCCTGCCAGGGTCAGCATGACGTTGGCCACCGCATAGGTGCCTGCATAGCCGAGCGCCGGGATGGAGCTGTTGGCCGCCTCGTTCACCACGTCCATGGCTGGGGCACAGGTGCGAGCACCCGTGATGGCTCCCAGCAGCAGGGCCGGGTTCATCTTCAGCACCCAGACCCCGAACAGGTAGCCCACCAGCACCGGCAAGGTGGTCACCAGCATGCCGGAGAAGAGCACCACGGCACCGACCTGGCTCAGGTGATCCAGAATGCCGCCGCCCGCCTTGAGGCCGGTGCTCACCATGAAGACGGCGAGCCCCAGATCCTTGGCCAGACGCAGGGCGCCCGGCGGCACATAGCCGACCGTGGGGTGGTTGGCTCTCAGGTAGCCCATCAGGATCCCCGCCAGCAGCAGGCCGACGGCGTTGCCCAAACCAAATTCGAGCTGGCCGAACACCAGGGAGACAGAGCCTATCAGTAGGCCCAGCACGAAGAAGGTGGTGAAGGCCACCAGATCCGTGGTTTGGCTGTGGATGCTGATGAAGCCTATCTTGTTGGCCAGCAGCTTGACCCGCTGCTTCTCGCCGCTGATCTGCAGCACGTCGCCCTTTTGCAGCATGATGTTGCGATCGAACGGCATCTCTATCTGGGAGCGTACCACCCGGTTGAGGAAGCAGCCCTTCTCGGTGAGGTTGAGCTCCACCAGATGGCGGCCCACCACGGCATCGTTCTTCACCACTATCTCTTCGGTGACTATCTGCAGGTCAAGCAGGTTGCGGTCGAACACCTCCTTGCCGTTGCGATAGTTGACGTCGAGCTTCTCGTGGCTCTCGGGATAACCCACCAGGGCGATCTCGTCCCCCTCCTGGATGACGGCGTCGCCATCCGGGCTCGCCAGTATGCCGTTGCGGCGGATCCGCTCCACATAGCAGCCGGTGTGGGGATAGATGCCGGTCTCGCGCAGGGTGCGTCCCCCGATCCAGGCCGCGAGCTCCGGGCCGACCCGGTAGGCGCGGATGATGGGTAGATAGGTCTTGCGGCTCTCGCTGTCGGACAGCCCCCGCTCGCGGGCTATCTTCTGGGCCTCGGTGTTGAGGTCCAGCCGTGCCAGGGAGGGGAGGTAGCGCACCACCAGCATCAGCCCCACCAGACCCACCAGGTAGGTCAGGGCATAGCCGATCCCCATGTTGTCGAGCACGGGTTGCATGTCGGTGCCATGGGGCAGGTTGAGCAGGCCGCTGCGCAGGGCATCCTGGGCCCCCACCAAGGCTGGGGTCGAGGTCAGCGAACCGGCCAATATGCCGGCGGCCATGCCTGGTCCCAGGTTGAAGAACTTGGCCAGCCCCACCGTCAACAGCAGCGCCGTCAGCAGGATCACCAGGGTGAGGGTGATGTAGTGGATGCCGTCGCGCAGGAAGACGCTGAAGAAGTGCGGTCCCGCCTCTATGCCCACGCAGAAGATGAACAGCATGAAGCCGACGTTCTCCGTGGTGGCGGTGAACTCGAAGCCCATCTGGCCGAACAGCAGGGCGGTAAACAGCACGCCTATGGTGTTGCCAATCTGGAAATTGCCGAGTTTGACTTTGCCCAGCAGCAGGCCGAAGGCCAGTACCACGAACAGCAGCAGGGAGTCGCTTTGATGTAGCAGTGTCACGAAATCTATGGTCATGCCCGGAAAAACCGAGGAAAAAAGTGGGGCCGATATTGTGCCGGATCCCTCACCAATAAAGAAGCGTCAAAGGAGGATTAATCGGCAGTAAAGCGTTCCGCTGCCGCCATGGTCGAGGGAAACCTCGGGGCTGGCAGGAAAATAACCTCTATTTCCCTCTGTCTGCCCCGCTGTCAATGAGTGATTCCTGCTATCTGTGATCTCGGCCCGTGCACCCAGCTTGAAAATTTATTCCCTGCTGTTTGGCGGCCAGGTTTCGCGCTTTTTCAGCATATCTGACTGGGGGCGATGGACCGTAATGGAAACGGGTATTGGGGGACCGGATGGGGGGTGACCCATGGCGTATGGGATGGCGAAAAGATATCTGGAAAAAGTATCTGTTCGCTGGCCTTTTGACCCATTCGGGGGGGCGCTCAAAAACAGCAGAAAATGGGGGCGGCAAGGAAAATGGGCTCTCGCTGGCGGCGATGGCCTGCGAGGCTAAGCCACGACTGGCTTTGGCTGACTTACCCACAAAATCTGTGGATAACCCTGTGCGTGAAACTTGGTGATCAGCCTGCAGGCCGCGCCAATACTGGGGCGCAAGGGCTGTTCAAAAAATACCGGAAAAAAATGTTTCTATAAAAATCAAATGGTTAGGTGTGACAGAACAAAACGCTGTCGGGGCGGGAGAGGGAGCAATGAGAGGTTGTCACCGCAGGGTGCGGCTTGTGCATTAAAATTGGCAGAGGAAAGCACTAAAGTGGATAACTTGCACCGAGATGGTGAGGAATTGGCTCCCCCGACTGGACTTGAACCAGTGACATACGGATTAACAGTCCGCCGTTCTACCGACTGAACTACGGGGGAACATCAGGCAAGGAGGGGCACTATACAGAGCTCGCTTTTCGAGGTCAATAGCCGCTTGGGCAGGAGAGTGGATACCCAGGCCACCCCAACTCGGAGTACACTTCTGCCTTGCCGTTTTTTGCCGGGAGTCGTCATGAGCAAGTTATTCCAGTTGGCCAGCCAGTTTGAACCCGCGGGCGATCAGCCAGAGGCGATCGCCCGCCTGCTCGATGGCATAGAGTCCGGCCTCGCCCACCAGACCCTGCTCGGGGTGACTGGCTCGGGCAAGACCTTCACCATGGCCAACGTGATCGCGACCCTGAACCGTCCCACCATGATACTGGCCCCCAACAAGACGCTGGCGGCCCAGCTCTATGGCGAGATGAAGGAGTTCTTCCCCGACAACTCGGTGGAGTATTTCGTCTCCTACTACGACTACTACCAGCCCGAGGCCTATGTGCCGACCACGGACACCTTCATCGAGAAGGATGCCTCCATCAACGATCACATAGAGCAGATGCGGCTGTCGGCCACCAAGGCCCTGCTGGAGCGGCGGGACGTGATCATAGTCGCCTCTGTGTCGGCCATCTATGGTCTGGGGGATCCCCAAGCCTATCTCAGCATGATGCTGCACCTCAAAGTCGGGGACCTGATCAACCAGCGGGACATACTGCGCCGCCTCGCCGAGCTGCAATACACCCGCAACGACATGGCGTTTCAGCGCGGCACCTTCCGGGTGCGGGGCGAGGTGATCGACATCTATCCCGCCGAATCGGACAAGCTGGCGTTGCGGGTGGAGCTGTTTGACGAGGAGGTGGAGCGGCTCTCCCAGTTCGATCCCCTGACCGGTGCCATCGAGCAGACTGTGGTGCGCTACACCATCTACCCCAAGACCCACTACGCCACCCCGCGCGAGACCATACTGGGCGCCATCGAACACATCAAGGAGGAGCTCAGGAGCCGCCGGGAGCAGCTGTTGTCGCTCAACAAGCTGGTGGAGGAGCAGCGCATCAGCCAGCGTACCCAGTTCGACATGGAGATGATGCAGGAGCTCGGTTACTGCTCCGGCATCGAGAACTACAGCCGCTATCTCTCGGGCCGGGCGCCAGGGGAGCCGCCGCCCACCCTGTTTGACTACCTGCCGGGGGATGGCCTGCTCATCATCGACGAGTCTCACGTTACCGTGCCGCAGATAGGCGCCATGTTCAAAGGGGACAGGTCCCGCAAGGAGACCCTGGTGGAGTACGGTTTCCGGCTGCCCTCGGCACTCGACAACCGGCCGCTGAAGTTTGATGAATTCGAGGCCCTGATGCCGCAGACGGTGTTTGTCTCGGCGACCCCTGGCCCTTACGAGCTGGACAAGTCCGGTGGCGACGTGGTGCAGCAGGTGGTGCGTCCCACCGGCTTGCTCGATCCCGAGATCGAGGTGCGGCCTGTTACCACCCAGGTGGACGATCTGCTCTCCGAGATCCGGCTGCGGGTCGCGGTGGAGGAGCGGGTGCTGGTGACCACGCTCACCAAACGGATGTCGGAGGACTTGACCGAGTATCTGGCGGATCACGACGTGCGGGTGCGTTATTTGCACTCCGACATCGACACCGTCGAGCGGGTGGAGATCATCCGCGATCTGCGCCTCGGCAAGTTCGACGTGCTGGTGGGCATCAACCTGTTGCGCGAAGGGCTAGACATGCCGGAGGTCTCCCTGGTGGCCATTCTGGATGCGGACAAGGAGGGCTTCCTGCGCTCCACCCGGTCGTTGATCCAGACCATTGGCCGTGCCGCCCGCAACCTCAACGGCAAGGTCATTCTCTATGGGGATACCATCACCAACTCCATGAGGGTGGCCATTGAGGAGACAGAGCGCCGCCGCGCCCTGCAGCATGCCCACAACCTCGAACACGGCATTACCCCCAAGGGGCTCAACAAGTCGGTGGGGGACGTGATGGATATGGGGGGCAGCCGCAGCGCGGGCAAGGCGGGCAGGGGCGGTCGCAAGGCAGCCGAGCCACAAGGGGAATATCATGCCCGCTCCGCCAGCGAGATCGCCAAAGAGATCAAGCGGATGGAAGAGCAGATGTTCCAGCATGCGCGGGATCTGGAGTTCGAACAGGCGGCCGCGTTGCGAGACCAGATCCAGCGGCTGCGCCACGAGTTGATCGAAAGCTGATGGGCAAACGCTGGCTCATCTGGCGGCGCGTGCGTCGCCTCTATCTGGGCTTTCGCCATCCGGCCACCCCCTGGTGGGCCAAGGGGCTGGTGATCCTCATTTTGCTCTATGGCATCAGCCCGGTGGATCTTATCCCCGATGTGGTGCCCCTGCTCGGCTGGCTCGATGATGTGACTCTACTGCTGGTGTTGCTGTGGGGCTGGGAGAAATGCCTGCCTGAACACGTCAGGCTGACGCTGGATAAACGAAACTGAATCAGTTCCCCTCTTAATCAGGGGTGAACAGGAGCCGGTTTTTTATCTTTTTCAGGTAAAAAAGGGAATCGATTGGATTTCGTTTTCCACTGATTAAAAAGAGCATAATAGGGAGATTGTGACCCTGGATGCATTGGCGTAGACTCCACGCCGTTCACTTTATGAGTATGAAAAAATGGATCTGATCCTGTTTGCAATCGACTTTATCCTGCACGTCGACGTGCATTTGAAAGAGCTGTTCGAAAACTATGGTGTCTGGGTTTACGCCATCCTGTTTCTGATCATCTTCTGTGAAACCGGGCTGGTAGTGACACCCTTCCTGCCGGGTGACTCCCTGCTGTTTGCGGCCGGAGCCCTCACCGTCGGCAGCGTGCTGGACGTGCATACCCTGGCTGGGCTGCTGATCGTGGCCGCCGTGCTCGGCAACGTGGTCAACTACACCATAGGTCACTTCTTCGGGGAGCAGTTGTTCCGCAATCCGGACTCCAAGATCTTCCGTCGGGACTATCTGGACAAGACTCATGCCTTCTATGCGCGTCATGGCGGCAAGACCATCATCATCACCCGCTTCCTGCCGATCGTGCGTACCTTTGCCCCCTTCGTAGCGGGCATGGGCGCCATGACCTACCCGCGCTTCCTGGTGTTCAACCTGGTGGGCGGCCTGTTGTGGGTGCTCTCGTTCGTCTACGCCGGCCACTTCTTTGGCAATCTGCCTGTGGTGCGTCAGAACTTTACGCTGCTCATCTTCGGTATCATCGGCATCTCGCTGTTGCCCATGGTGATCGGCATGGTGAAGGCCAGGATGAACGCCAGCAAGGCGGCATCCTGATCCACATCTTGTATGGGTGAGAGATCAGCATGAGAAAAGGGGAGCCAGTGGCTCCCCTTTTTATGTGGTATTGGCAGCCTCAGCTGCAGCAGCGACCCTTGACCAGATTGCCGATGGCCACCACCGCATAAACCCGCGTGCAGGCGGCTAAGCTGGCTACGGCATGGTGAGTGCGTGTTGGAAGCGGATGAGCGCTGGGTCTGGCGATGGATAATGATTGAAAAAATGGGAGCCAATGGCTCCCATTTTTAATGGCACTGTCTGGTTTAGCTGCAGCAGCGGCCCTTGACCAGGTTGCCGATGGCTACCACCACGAAGACCAGCAGGTAGGCGGCGAAGATGGCCACCAGCCACTGGGGCATGGAGAAGCTCAGAAACTGCCAGCTGATCTCGCTGCAATCCCCATCCGGGAAGAACAGCCAGGGGACCCACTGATCCAGCGGCGCCCAGCTCGGGAAGTCGGCAAAGGGGCTGCAGACGTTGAACGGGGAGGGGTTCATCTGATAATCCACGTGCTTGAGCGCCAGCTGGAGGCCGCGGAAGGCACTGTAGCCCCACAGCAGCAGGGCGCTCCAGCGCACATACCACTTCTGCGGTGCCACCATACCAAGCAGGCCTGCCGATATGACCCCCAGCGTGGCGATCCGCTCATAGACGCACATGACGCAGGGATGCAGGCCCAGCACGTGCTGGAAGAAGAGGGCGCTCAACTCGAGGAACAGGGCGGAGGCGGCAAGCAGGCCCCATGCCAGCCGATGGGCGGCGATACGTCGCAGAAACTCAATCATCTGGTTGATCTCACAGAAAAAACAGTGGCTGAATTAGAGCAGAGCAGGGGTTAAAAAGAAAGGGCCCAGGCGGGCCCTTATGGGATCAGTGCAGTACAGGCAGCACCGTAGGTGTGACCTTGTCGAGCACCAGCCAACCGGCCTGATAGAACCACTCGGTTACCGGGCCGAGCAGCATCTCCACCGAGACGAAACCCACCAGCCCCAGCACCAGGGTATAGGGCAGCGCCATCCATACCATGCGGCCATAGGAGAGGCGCAACAAGGGAGCCAGTGCCGAGGTCAGCATGAACAGGAAGGCGGCCTGGCCGTTGGGGGTGGCGACTGACGGCAGGTTGGTGCCGGTATTGATGGCGACGGCCAGCAGATCGAACTGTTCACGGCTGATGGCGTTGTTGAGCAGGGCCGTCTTCACCTCATTGATGTAGACGGTGCCGACGAAGACGTTGTCGCTGACCATGGAGAGCAGGCCGTTGGCCAGATAGAAGAGGGCGAGTTGATCGTCCGGCTCGGCTGCCAGCACCCACTGGATCACGGGTTTGAACAGCTGCTGATCTATGATGACGGCCACCACGCTGAAGAAGACGGCGAGCAGAGCGGTGAAGGGCAGGGCCTCCTGGAACGCCTTGCCGAGCGAATGCTCCTCCGTGATGCCGGTCAGTGAGGTCGCCAGTACTATGACAGACAACCCGATCAGCCCGACGGCTGCCAAGTGCATGGCCAGCCCTGCGATCAGCCAGAGGGCGATCAGCGCCTGTACGATCAGCTTGGCCTTGTCTTGTGGGGAGCGCTCGGCCTCTTCGTAGCGGTTGTAATCCTCCATGATGCGACGCACCGCATCCGGCAACTGGGCGCCATAGCCAAACCAGCGGCACTTCTCGACCAGGATGCAGGTGAGCAGGCCGCAGAAAAACACGGGAACTGTGACCGGTGACATGCGGATGGCAAATTCACCAAAATGCCAGCCAGCCTGCTCACCTATGATGAGGTTCTGCGGCTCTCCCACCAGGGTACAGACACCGCCGAGGGCCGTCCCTATGGCGGCGTGCATCATCAGGCTGCGCAGGAAGGCACGGAAGTCGTCCAGATGCTGGCGATTGAGTTCGTTGACGGAATTGTCGTTGGTGTAGTCGTGTGAATTGCCGAAATCCTTGCCGGAGGAGACCTTGTGGTAGATGGCGTAGAAGCCCGTCGCGACGCTGATCACCACGGCAATCACGGTCAGGGCGTCGAGGAAGGCAGACAGGAAGGCCGATACCAGGCAAAACGCCAGGGAGAGCAGGGTCTTGGAGTGGATACGGATCAGCAGCTTGGTAAACACGTAGAGCAGCAACTGCTTCATGAAGTAGATGCCGGCCACCATGAACACCAGCAGCAGCAGCACCTCTATGTTGGCCACCAGCTCATGCTTGACCTGCTCTGCCGAGGTCATGCCGATCAGCACGGCCTCGATGGCAAGCAAGCCACCGGGTTGCAGTGGATAGCACTTGAGCGCCATGGCCAGGGTGAAGATGAATTCGACCACCAGCAGCCAGCCGGCGGCGAAAGGGTCGAGATGGAAGGCGATCGGGTTGATCAGCAGAAATAGCAGAATGGCGGCCTTGTACCACTGGGGCGCATTGCCCAGGAAGTTCCTGGCAAAGGCTTGTCCTAAGCTGATTGGCATAATAATGGGTCTCTGTTTTGTTGTGGGTATCTGCGTCTATGCAGTCAAGACAGGCTCGACCAGAACATCCGGATGTTGTCCCTTATCAGATTGATTCCTCATGATTTTAATCAAAAATGGCCTTAACTATAAATAACATAGTGACCCTTGCCCAAGAGAATGTCCGTTTTATCGCCAGACGGCGGGGTTGGCTGGCACCCATGGTGGAAATACATACATTTATTTAACAAGATAGCCTGCTTATGTGAGCAGAGGACTGACCTTCTGCTTGCCAGCCCTCTCTGCTTTGCTATTATTCGTGGGCCTTTTTACGTACTACAACAGAGTCACTACATGGTCATAAAAGCGCAGAGCCCTGCAGGGTTTGCCGAGGAATACATCATCGAGTCCATCTGGAACAATCGCTTTCCTCCAGGATCCATATTGCCGGCCGAGCGCGAGCTGTCCGAGCTGATCGGGGTGACTCGTACTACCTTGCGCGAAGTGCTGCAGCGTCTGGCCCGCGATGGCTGGCTCACCATCCAGCATGGCAAACCGACCAAGGTGAACAATTTCTGGGAGACCTCGGGTCTCAACATCCTGGAAACTTTGGCCCGTCTGGATCAGGACAAGGTACCGGATCTGGTGGCCCAGCTGCTGTCAGCCCGCACCAATATCTGCACCATCTTCATCCGTGGCGCGATCCGCAACAATCCTGAGCAAGCCGCCGAGATACTGCGTGGTGCCAATGCGGTGGACAGCACTCCGGAAGCGTATGCGGAGTTTGATTACCGTCTGCATCACCAGCTCTCCTTTGCCTCCGGCAACCCCATCTACGCCCTGATCCTCAATGGCTTCAAGGGGCTCTATAGTCGGGTTGGACGTTACTACTTCTCTGACAAGCAGGCTCGTGAAACGGCGGATGCCTATTACAAGACCTTGCTGGGTCTGGCCGAGACCAAGAATCACGAGGCCGTGTTCATGACGGTACGCCAGTACGGGATAGAGTCCGGCAAGCTGTGGACCCGCCTGCGTCAGGACATGCCGAGCAATCTGTGCGATAACTGATTGCTGATGCAAAGAAAAACGCGCCTTCTGGCGCGTTTTTTTATGGCTGAAAGTGGCCTCAGGCCGGTTTCTTCTCCGGACAGCGGCCTATGATGTCGGCAGGCAAGTCGCCGTTATCCTGCTCCAGCACCACATCGAATCCCCATAGCTGATGCAGATGCCTGAGCACCTCGTGGCGGGAATCCCCCAGCGGGATCCGGTTGTGCGGCACATAGCGCAGGGTCAGCGAACGATCGCCCTTCACCGCCACGTTGTAGACCTGAATGTTGGGCTCCAGATTGCTCAAGTTGTACTGGGCCGACAGGGTATTGCGTACCAGTCGATAACCCTCCTCGTTGTGGATGGCGGAGACCTTGAGGTAGTTCTTCAGATCGTCATCGTCGATGGCGAACAGCTTCATCTCCCGCATCACCTTGGGACTCAGGAACTGACTGATGAAGCTCTCGTCCTTGAAGTTCTGCATGGCGAAATGCAGGGTATCCACCCAGTTGGTGCCGGCGTAATCGGGGAACCAGTATCTGTCCTCCTCGGTCGGGTTCTCGCAGATGCGGCGCAGATCGGTGAACATGGCGAAACCGAGTGCGTAGGGGTTGATCCCCGAGTAGTAGCGGCTGTTGTAAGGGGGCTGGTACACCACGTTGGTGTGGCTGTGCAGCACCTCTATCATGAAGCGATCGCTGATCTTGCCCTCGTCATACAGGTGGTTGAGGATGGTGTAGTGCCAGAAGGTGGCCCAGCCTTCGTTCATCACCTGAGTCTGCTTTTGCGGGTAGAAGTACTGGCTGATCTTGCGCACTATGCGCACTATCTCGCGCTGCCAGGGCTCAAGCAGGGGGGCATTCTTCTCTATGAAGTAGAGGATGTTCTCCTGCGGCTCGGCCGGATAGCGTCTGTCTTCAACCCCCAAGGCCTTGTGCTGCTTGGGCAGGGTGCGCCACAGTTCGTTGACCTGGGTCTGCAGGTAGTCTTCCCGGGCCTTTTGGCGACGCTTCTCCTCCGCCAGCGAGATTTTCTGCGGCCGCTTGTAACGATCTACACCAAAGTTCATCAGCGCATGGCAGGAGTCGAGCAGCTTCTCCACCGCATCTATGCCGTGTTTCTCTTCGCATTCGGTGATGTAGTTCTTGGCGAACAGCAGGTAGTCGATGATGGAGGAGGCGTCGGTCCAGGTCTTGAACAGATAGTTGTTCTTGAAGAAGGAGTTGTGGCCATAGCAGGCGTGCGCCATCACCAGCGCCTGCATCGGCATTGTGTTTTCCTCCATCAGGTAGGCGATGCAGGGATCCGAGTTGATGACGATTTCATAGGCCAGCCCCATCTGGCCGCGCTTGTAGTTGCGCTCGGTGTGGATGAAGCGTTTGCCAAATGACCAGTGCTGGTAGCCGATGGGCATGCCGACACTGGAGTAGGCATCCATCATCTGTTCTGCCGTGATCACTTCGATCTGGTTGGGGTAGGTATCCAGTCGATAAAACCTGGCGACCCGGGCGATCTCCTGATGATAAGTTTCCAGCAGATCGAAGTTCCAGTCCGGGCCATCGTCCAGTGGCGGTACTTTTCTTGCGGTTTCTACCATATGGCCTCCCTCACGCCGCTTGCTTCTTGAACAGCTCCCGGAATACCGGATAAATATCCTCGACCTTGCGAATGTGCTCCATCGCGAAGTGGGGGAACTGGCTAGCCACAGACTCATACTCGTGCCACAGGGTCTGGTGGGCGCGGGTGGTGATCTCGATGTAGGAGTAGTACCGCACCCGCGGCATGATGTCCCGTGTCAGGATCTCCCGGCATTGCGGTGAATCATCGGCCCAGTTGTCACCATCCGAGGCTTGCGCCGCATAGATGTTCCATTGATGGGCGGGGTAACGCTCGTTGATGATGTCGTTCATCATCTTGAGCGCGCTGGAGACTATGGTGCCACCCGTTTCCTGGGAGTAGAAAAACTCGTGTTCGTCCACTTCCTTGGCCTGGGTGTGGTGGCGAATGTAGACCACTTCCACGTTCTTGTAGGTCCGGCTCAGGAACAGATAGAGCAGGATGTAGAAGCGCTTGGCCATCTCCTTGGTGGCCTGATCCATGGAGCCCGACACGTCCATCAGGCAGAACATCACCGCCTGGCTGGAAGGCACGGGCCGTTTGACGAAGTTGTTGAATTTGAGATCGAAGGTGTCGATGAAGGGCACGGCTGCGATCCGCCGTTTCAGCTCTCTGATCTCCTTCTCAAGCAGGGCAATTTCGGCGAAATGCTCGTTGGGATCGGCTGCCAGCAGGGTCAGCCGCTCTTCCAGCTCATGAAGCTGGCGTTTCTTGCCCGACTGCAGCGCCATGCGCCGGGCCAATGAGTTTTGCAGCGAACGCACCACGTTGATATTGGCGGGCACCCCGTTGGAGGTGTAGCCCGCCCGGTAGGTTTTCACTTCCATCAGCTGGTTGAGCTGGGTTTTCTGCAGGCGTGGCAGCTCCAGATCTTCAAACAGCAGGTCCAGATACTCATCCTTGGAGATCTGGAACACGAAATCGTCAGCACCTTCCCCCTGATTGGATGCCTGGCCTTCGCCCGATCCCTGGCCTGCGCCCCCTCCCTTGGGGCGGTCAATCTTGTCACCAGAGACGAATTGATCGTTGCCGGGATGCACCATCTCCCGTTTACCGCCTTGCCCCTGATGGAAATGGGGTTCGCCGATATCCTTGGTCGGGATGCTGATGCTCTCGCCCTTGTCTACGTCCTGAATGCTGCGCTTGGAGACAGCATCCGAGACCGCTTGTTTGATCTGCTTCTTGTAGCGGCGGATGAAGCGCTGCCGATTGACAGCGCTTTTGTTTTTGCCGTTGAGCCTGCGGTCGATAAAATGCGCCATAACTCCCCCTTGAACCACGGCAGGGTCAGGATGACTTGCGTACCCTGAGATACCATTCGGAGAGCAGTCGCACCTGTTTGCGGGTGTAGCCTTTCTCCATCATCCGTTCGACAAAGTTATCGTGCTTCTTCTGCTCCTCGGCCGAGGTTTTGCTGTTGAAGGAGATAACCGGCAGCAGCTCTTCCGTGTTAGAGAACATCTTCTTCTCGATCACGGTGCGCAGCTTCTCGTAACTGGTCCAGTTGGGGTTACGGCCTGCATTGTTGGCTCGGGCCCGCAGCACGAAGTTGACGATTTCGTTGCGAAAATCCTTCGGATTGCTGATCCCGGCGGGTTTCTCAATCTTCTCCAGCTCACTGTTGAGCGATGCCCTGTCAAACAGCTGACCGGTTTCCGGGTCACGGTACTCCTGATCTTGGATCCAGAAGTCGGCGTAGGTGACGTAGCGATCGAAGATGTTCTGGCCGTACTCCGAATAGGATTCGAGGTAAGCGGTCTGGATCTCCTTGCCGATGAACTCCACATAGCGCGGGGTCAGATAGCCCTTGATGAACTCGAGATAGCGATCATGCAGCTCCTGCGGGAACTGCTCACGTTCAATCTGCTGCTCCAGCACGTAGAAGAGATGCACCGGGTTGGCCGCTACTTCCGCGTGGTCAAAGTTGAAGACGCGGGAGAGGATCTTGAACGCGAAGCGGGTCGACAGGCCATTCATGCCCTCGTCCACACCGGCATAGTCGCGATACTCCTGATAGCTCTTCGCCTTGGGATCCGTGTCTTTCAGGCTCTCGCCATCGTAGACCCGCATCTTGGAGTAGAGGCTGGAGTTTTCCGGCTCTTTCAGTCGGGAGAGGACGGAGAACTGACCCAGCAGCTCCAGAGTGCCGGGCGCGCACTTGGCGTCGGTCAACTCACTGTTGATCAGCAGTTTTTCGTAGATCTTTACCTCTTCCGAGACACGCAGGCAGTAGGGCACCTTGACGATGTAGACACGGTCGAGGAAGGCCTCGTTGTTCTTGTTGTTGCGGAACTGCTGCCACTCGGATTCGTTGGAGTGAGCCAGCAGAATGCCGTCGAAGGGAAGGGCGGAAAGTCCCTCTGTGCCGTTGTAGTTCCCCTCCTGGGTCGCGGTCAGCAGCGGGTGCAGCACCTTGATGGGTGCCTTGAACATCTCCACGAACTCCATGATCCCCTGGTTCGCCTTGCACAGCGCCCCCGAGTAGGAGTAGGCATCGGCATCATCCTGGGCAAAATGCTCCAGCATGCGGATGTCGACCTTGCCGACCAGAGAGGAGATATCCTGGTTGTTGTCATCGCCCGGTTCTGTCTTGGCGATGGCAATCTGATCGAGGATGGAGGGGTTGACCTTCTCTACCTTGAACTTGGAGATGTCGCCACCGAACTCGTGCAGTCGCTTGGCCACCCAGGGTGACATGATGGGGCGCAGGTAGCGGCGCGGGATGCCGTACTCTTTTTCCAGCAGCTCACCATCCTCTTCGATGTCGAACAGACAGAAGGGGTGATCGTTGACCGGTGAGCCCTTGATGCGATAGACCGGCACTTTCTGCATCAGAGACTTGAGTTTTTCAGCCAGAGAGGATTTGCCGCCGCCAACCGGCCCCAGCAGATAGAGGATCTGCTTCTTCTCTTCCAGCCCTTGAGCCGAGTGCTTGAGGTAGGAAACGATCTGTTCGATGGCCTCTTCCATGCCGTAGAAATCTTTGAAGGCGGGATAGCGTGCGACGACGCGGTTGGAAAAAAGGCGACTGAGTCTGGGATTGACCGAGGTGTCGATCATTTCCGGCTCGCCGATGGCGACCAGCAAGCGCTCGGCAGCGGAGGCATAGCAGGCTTTGTCCTGCTTACACATATCCAGAAACTCCTGGATGCTGTACTCCTCTTCCCTGGCTTTCTCGTATCGCTGTTGATAATGCTCGAAGATGCCCATAACTTTGCCCTCGTTATAGTCGCTTACCCTGAAAAGAGTGGATCACTACTTTTGTTCTGTTTACCTCATTAAGCCTAGTCAACAGCCCCCAGTAATCCATCACCATCTATTGGTTTAAATTTGCAAGGGTACTTCCCGATCCTGATGCGGGAAGGCGCAATCAGTGACACACCTATGTTACTGACTGTTAAATTATTTTTGCCACGATAGTGAGGTAAATGTCAAAGACATAAAAAATAAATGTTTGCCAGAAAATGGAAAGAAGATCGAATTTATCGGGTCATCTGGCTGCAGCCTAGACGGGGCAAGGGGAGGGGGAATGGCAAGAGGGAAGTGCATTACGTTTACGTCAGCGTAATGTCGTCTGTTTGGTGCTTTGGCTCTAATTTTTACATTGACGCTACATTGCGGCTGCTCTAGATTGGCCCTGTGTCAGGCAGTCAGCGCTTTAGCAAGAGAGTGGTTGGCTGCTGGATACAAAGCTCTGTTTAAGCACGTTTCCGTTGGCTTGACCCTCGCAAAAGCGAGGGTCTTATTTTTTTCAGCGCAGTGTGAACGTGCACAGAGATGATCAGTCGTTATGGGCAGGGTAAATCCGTGACACGGCCGCCAGCACGTCGGCAAACGGATGCATGGCCAGCTGGCCAAAGCCGGCCAGGCTTTTTGCCTTGACCCGGGTGGTCATTGGCGTGGCGATACCGCACAGAAAACGGGTCAGGATGCGAGGATGGCGGCTGTGGCACAAGGCGATCAGGGGATCGCACCAGGCGCGCAACCCGCTTTCGTTGGGCAGGGTGAGGCTAGGTAGTGGTGGCAGGACGGCGACCTCGCCACGGCAGACTGAGCAGTGCCCGCACTGGCTTGGCGCCTGCTCATCGGCAAAGTAGCGGGCCAGTTCATGGCTCAGGCAGCGAGTCGATGTAAAGAAAGCCAGCAAGGCCTGCAACCGGGCCAGTTCACTCCACTCCTTCTTCTCGAACAGGGCATACAGCTCATCAGCCAGAACATCTATGTCCACCCCCTGGCGCAGGATCCGATAGACATCCGTCATCTGCTTGCTTTCCAGCTCTATCCAGCCCTGCTGTTGCAGATAATCCAGTGCCGCCGCCGCTCGCTGCCGCTCCCCCTGATAGCCTTGCCAGAGTGCATCGAAGTCCATGGTGCACCAGCTGCGCGCCTGCGGGGCGCAGGCAAATAGCTGCTCCAGGAACTGGCGGCGATCCGGATTGAAACGGGCCAGGATCTCGGCCTTGTCCAGCACGAACTTGAAGCGATACTCGGCGAAATAGCTGTAGGCAGGCGCTATGATGCCCGCCATCTCCAGATAGACCAGCAGCGTTTTGAGCGGCAACTGACGGATGTTGGTGTCGTTGGAGAGGCGCAGCAGACCAAACTCCCACTCGCTGCCGCTTTGCTGCAGGATCTCGAGCAGCGCCACTATGGCGGTGCGATCGGGCGTATCCCCGTACACGAAATTCTCCAGCACGGGGAGCTGGGCGCGATTGGCCAGCACTATGCAGCGGGAAGGGAGCCCATCCCGCCCGGCACGGCCAATCTCCTGGCTGTAGTTCTCGATGGATTTGGGCAGATCGTAGTGAATGACCCGGCGAATATCGGCCTTGTCGATCCCCATGCCAAAGGCGATGGTAGCCACGATGCAATCCACCTTGCCTGCCATGAAGTCATGCTGGATCTGGCTGCGCAGGGCCGAGTCGAGCCCGGCATGATAGGCACGCGCCCTGATCCCCGTCCGTTGCAGCAGCTCGGCGCACTGTTGCGCCGTGTGTTGCAAGGTGACATAGACGATGGTGGGGGCGCCGGGCTCCCGTCGCACTTCCGCTTGCAGCCAGCCATCGCGCGCCTCGGCGGGCAGCGGCACGACGGCCAGATCCAGGTTGGCACGATAGAAGCCGGTGACGATCAGCCCCTCATCTTCGATATCGAACTTGGCCTGCATGTCGGCCATGACAGCCGGCGTTGCGGTCGCGGTCAGCAGCAACACCTGGGGGATCTTCAGCTCGCGGCGGTAAGTCGGCAGCTTGAGGTAGTCGGGTCGAAAGTTGTGACCCCACTCCGAGATGCAGTGCGCCTCATCCACCACCAGCATCGACAGCGGCACCTGCTGGATGAAGCGGCGAAAGCGCTCGTTCTTGAGCCGCTCCACCGAGATCATCAGGATCTTGAGCTGACCGTCACTGACCTGCTGCATCACGTGGCGGCTCTCCTCCGGCGTCTGGCTCGAATCCAGGGTCGCGGCGGCTATCCCCTTGCTGCGCAAGAAGGCGAGCTGATCGTGCATCAATGCGATCAGCGGGGAGATCACCAGGGTCAGGTGGGGCAGGGCAAGGGCGGGCAGCTGGTAACAGAGAGACTTGCCGGAGCCGGTGGGGAAGATGGCTGCGGCGCTCTGGCCTGCCAGCAACCGGCTGATCACCGCCTCCTGACCGGGCCTTAACTGGTCGAAGCCGAAGTGGCGGGTCAACAGGGACGAGATCATGGCAGGACTCCAGTACAAAACCGGCATGATACCACCGTCAGTGAGTGTCTGGACGGCTATCCGGGGGAAAACAGCATCCAATTGGGCGCTGTTGATATTGTGTTATCGCATTGTTGTAGATTTTTTGTGAGGTTAACCGGATATTTTTCAGTGATTATGTGGAAAAAAGCGATTGCAGATGGGATATTCCTTGTCCGCAATCCCGTGTGTTTCCGGACAGGCTCAACAGAAGGCTTGCCGGGGCAGATGACGCCAGCCTGTGACATGGGTGTCGCCTGGCGTAGCGGTTGCCAACAGGACTAATGATTCACGCACTTAGGTGCTCAGGGACTATTTGATGACACAACAACACCCCCTCATGCGACTGGTCAACAGCACCAGTCTGGTTAGCCAGATCCTGGTCGGTCTGGTACTCGGTATCCTGCTCGCCATGTTCATGCCGGAATGGGCCAAAACGGCGGGTCTGCTTGGCAGCCTGTTCGTCGGTGCCTTGAAGGCGGTTGCTCCACTGCTGGTCTTTGTACTGGTCATGGCGGCGATCATCGGCCACAAGCAGGGCCAGAAGAGCAACATGAAGCCGATCCTGCTGCTCTATCTGCTGGGCACTTTCCTGGCTGCTGCGGTCGCCGTCGTGGCCAGCTTCCTGTTCCCCTCCAACCTGCATCTGGTGGCAAGCAGCGCCGAGATCACCCCGCCGGGCGGCATCACTGAGGTGCTGCAGACCCTGCTGTTCAACGTGGTGACCAACCCGGTGAAGGCGCTGATGGATGCGAACTATATCGGTATCCTGGCCTGGGCCATCGGTCTTGGCATCGCCATGCGCCACGCCAATGACAGCACCAAGGCGATGATCACCGATCTCTCCCACGGCGTCTCCACCATCGTCAAGGCGGTGATCCGCTGCGCGCCGCTCGGTATCCTGGGGCTGGTCGCGTCGACCCTGGCCGAAACCGGCTTCGATGCGCTGTTTGGCTATGCCCAGCTGCTGGTGGTGCTGATCGGCTGCATGCTGTTCATCGCCTTCGTGGTCAACCCGCTCATCGTGTTCTGGAAGATCCGACGTAACCCTTATCCGCTGGTGCTGACCTGCCTGAAAGAGAGCGGCGTGACCGCCTTCTTCACCCGCAGCTCCGCCGCCAACATTCCGGTCAACATGACGCTGTGTGAAAAACTGCGTCTGCCGGAAGATACCTATGCGGTCTCCATCCCGCTGGGTGCCACCATCAACATGGCGGGCGCCGCCATCACCATTACCGTGCTCTCCATGGCGGCGGTACACACCTTGGGGATGGAAGTGGATCTGGCCACTGCCGTGCTGCTCTCCGTGGTTGCCACCATCAGCGCCTGCGGCGCCTCCGGCGTGGCCGGCGGCTCATTGCTGCTGATCCCGCTGGCGTGCAGCCTGTTTGGCATCGGCAACGACATCGCCATGCAGGTGGTGGCCGTGGGCTTCATCATAGGGGTGTTGCAGGACTCCGCCGAAACGGCCCTCAACAGCTCCACCGACGTGCTGTTTACCGCCGCGGCCTGCATGGCCGAGGATGAAACCCTGCTGGATGCCTCGCCGGTGCCCAATACCGAAGCCTGATAGCCCGCTTCATGGCTCCATGGAAAACGCCCTCTTCGGAGGGCGTTTTTTATGCCGGTTTGCCACGGCCGAATACAGGAGATCCGTGTGCAAGCAAGCCCAGCCATGGCGGCGGCTTGTCTATCTGCAAGGCCGCAAGGTCAGGCCAGTGTGGTCAGCCACATCAACGGTTTGCAAGCGTGCGGCCGCGACATGGCAAGAGACCCATGGACGTGAGCCATACGGGCGGCGCGAGGTTTATCTGGGGAAAATCCGGGGGATGATGGAGGTCATGCCATCCGCCTGCCTTGCCGAGACCGACCCTGAAGTTGCGAATAACACGCCAGCCTGGGATAGGGTGTTCAAACTGGCAGCCCTGGTCAGGTCACCGACTTGGGCTGGGGGACGCCATAAAAAATGCCCGCCATGATGGGCGGGCATTTACGGCAGGCATCGGCCTTGTCGTCAGCTTCTGGCGATTAGCCAACCATCTGGTAGAGGATGGCTGAGATGGCGATCGTGCCCATCAGAGCGACGAAGGCGTTGCTGATGTGGCCCTGATATTTCGCCATGGCTGGCACGCGCTTGATGGCGTACATCGGCATGATGAAGAGGATGGTGGCTATGATGGGGCCGCCCAGAGATTCAATCATGCCGAGGATGGAGGGGTTTGCCACGGCGGTGCCCCACAGGGTCAGGATGAAGAAGGCGATGATAAAGATCTCGACCTTCTTGTGGTTCGGCTCCTTGCCGGACTTGCGCAGGTTCTGCACTATCATCCCTTTCAGGCCTTCACGGGCACCCAGGTAGTGACCAAAGAAGGAGGAGACGATGGCCACGAACGCAACCAGCGGGCCGAAGTAGGAGATGATGGGGCTGGCATGCTGGTTCGCCAGGTAGGAGAGCACGGCTATGTTCTGGGACTTGGCTTCTGCCAGCTGGGCCGGGGTCAGGCTCATGACGCAGGAGAAGACGAAGAACATCACGAAGCCCAGTAGTATGGTGGCGGTGCGCTTGAGAATGGCGTCGGATTTCTCGACCGCATGCTCGCCATGATCACGGCGCTGGGCCAGGGAGAAGCTGGAGATGGCCGGGCTGTGGTTGAAGGAGAACACCAGTACCGGGATGGTCAGCCACAGGGTGGTGGCGAAATCCTTGGCAGAGGGGACCTGGGAGAGGGCGGCGCCGGTCCAGTCCGGGATCAGGTAGAAGGAGATCCCCACCAGGATGGCGATGAGCGGGTAGACCAGAAACTCGGTGACCTTCAGCATCAGCTTCTCGCCGGCCAGCATCACCGACATCATGCCCATGATCAGCACTATGGAGAGGATCCAGCGCGGTGGCGCCGTCATCTGCAACTGATTGACCATGAAGCTTTCGACCGTGTTGGTGATACCGACACCGTAGATCAGCACTATGGGGTAGATGGCAAAGAAGTAGAGCAGGGTGATTAATTTACCGGCACCCACCCCGAAGTGTTCTTCCACCACTTCCGTGATGTCGGCATTGGGCTTGCTGGAGGAGAGGACGAACCGGGCCAGGCCGCGGTGAGCCAGGTAGGTCATGGGGCCGACCAGCAGCGCCATCACCACCAGTGGCCAGAAGCCACCCATGCCGGCGTTGATGGGCAGGAACAGTATGCCCGCGCCGACGGCGGTGCCGAACAGGCTGATCACCCAACTGGTGTCTTGTTTGGTCCAACCACGAGATTGGATGGAGCGGGTTCCTTGCTCCTGTGAGGTCGCAACGTCCTGTGCGCCGGTGACAGTATTAGTCATGTATCTCACCCCGAATGTGTGGTTTTAATTAGTCGGCGCAAGGATACGGTTTTTTTAATCAAAAATGTTGATGAAATTCATCTTAATGAGGGCCAGACCCGCACTCTTTTGCGGAAATGTGATCGAAGGAAGAATTAATCAATTATTTTTTATAAAGAGCTTCGTTATTTTAGTGTTAATGAGCAAATGTTGCACAGTAATCTGTTGACGAAATGTTATATCGAAATCTGGCGAGAAAGTTGGCGGATCATGCTGGCGGTCGCCCCCCAGATAAAGTGGTCTTGCCAGGGTATCCAGTAGATGGTGTGGCGGTGATCGGCTCTGGGAATGGTCAGGGCGATATGGTGGTGCGGATCCAGCAGGTGATTGAGCGGTACTTCGAAGGCCTGCGCCACCTCATCCCGGCTCAGGGTGAGCTGATAATCGGCGGCCACCAGTCCCAGCACCGGCAGTACCTCGTATTGGGAGACGGTATTGAGGGGGCTGAGGGTGCCTATGATCTCGATCTGGGCGGGCGCGATGCCGAGCTCTTCCTGGGTTTCCCGCAGCGCGGTGTGGATCAGATCCCGGTCGTCGGGATCCTGCCTGCCCCCGGGGAAGCTTATCTGGCCCGCATGATGGCGCAGGTGCGGGCTGCGACGGGTCAGCAGCAGTTGCAGGCCATCGGCCCGCTCGACCAGCGGCAGCAAGACGGCGGCGGGCTTGAGTCCTGCCACCGTCAGCCGATGGGCAGGGGCGGGGCGTTGCAGCAAGAAGCGGGTCAGCAGTTCGGTGCGGTCCATCTGGGCTATGTCTCTCAACTCTTCTCTTGGATCTGCCCTTGAGTCTCTCGCGTGGCGATCCATCTGTCCATTCGTCAGGCGCTCAGCGCAGCGCATCCAGCAGCGGCAGTATGCGGGCCACCTTGTCATAGGTCTCCTGATACTCGCTGTCTACCTCGGAGTCGGCGATGACGCCGCCACCGGCCCAGCAGTGCAGCTGGCCATCCGCCGCTATCAGGGTGCGGATGCAGATGCTGGTGTCCATCCGGCCATGCTGGCTCAGGTAGCCGATGCTGCCGCAGTAGGCGTTGCGTCGCTGGGGCTCCAGCTCCTCTATGATCTCCATCGCCCTGATCTTGGGGGCTCCGGTGATGGAACCGCCCGGGAAACAGGCGCGCAGCAGATCCACCGCCTGCCAGCGGCTGTCCAGTTCGCCGTGGATGGTGGAGACCAGATGGTGCACCGCCGGGAATGACTCCACCGCGAACAGGCTGGGCACATGGACTGAACCTGGCCGGCTCACCCTGCCGATATCGTTGCGCAGCAGATCCACGATCATCAGATTTTCCGATCTGTCCTTGTCGGCGCCAGCCAGTTCGAGGGCGCTGGCCTGATCTTGCCCCGGATCGGCAAGCCGTGGGCGGGTGCCCTTGATGGGCTTGGTTTCGATATGGCGATCATCGAGCAGCAGGAACCGCTCGGGGGAGAGGCTCAGGATGGCGCTCCGGGGCAGCCGGATAAAGGCCGAGAAGGGGGCCCGGTTGGCGCGGGACAACGCCTGATAAGCCTGCCATTCATCACCGCGATAAGCTGCGCTGAAGCGCTGGGTCAGGTTGATCTGGTAACAGTCCCCGGCACTCAGGTAAGCCTGTACCCGCGCAAATTTCTCGCCATATTCGGCGCGGCTCATGTTGCTGCGCCACTCCCCTTGCAGGGCAAATGGCGGCGCTGACAGCTCGTGTTGCGCGGCCAGCCACTGCAGCCGGCGATGGAGGCCGGCCTCGTCACCCCAGTGCACCAGCTGCCAGGCGCCGCTCGCCACCTCTCGCAGCAGCGCCCAGTCGTAAATGCCCACCGCCATGTCTGGCACGGACACATCCCGCTCAGCCTGCACCGGCAGTCGTTCGAAGCGGCGGCCCAGATCATAGCCAAACAGCCCGAGGGCGCCGCCAATAAAAGGCAGCGCGTCGCTGTGTGGCGCCAGCTCACCCAGCAGTTCGCGCTGCCGTTGTGCCAGCAGGGTCAGGGGATCGGCATCAAATGACTGGCGCTGTTCACCCTGGGCTATCCAGGTCAAGGGCCCCTCGGTCTGCAGGGTCGCCAGCGGGTCGGCTGTGATGATGTCAAACCGGTTGTCCGCCCCTTGAGGGCCGGCCGACTCCAGCAACATGGCCCAGGGCTGATGATGCAGGCGGCCAAACAGCGCATGCAGCGCCGTCTGGTGATCAAAATGGTGGATATGAAGAGTTGGTTTCATTTTTTGTTACACAGGCAACAGTTTGCACCCTGCTCCCTAGCCGGTACGGGGGGGCAAGCGTATCATAGGCGCCGGAATTTTTAGAAAAAACACGCCGTTGTCTATCGGATCGGCAGGCACCTCGCCTGGCATCACAACACCGAAGCACGGCTCATATGGAAGCCCTTGCTCTGCCGTCACGGCGAAGACAAGGACCAGTGAGGATGATATGAGCATCATTAAAAAACAGGATTTTATCGATTCCGTCGCCGACGCCCTGCAGTACATCTCCTACTATCACCCCCTCGATTTCGTCCATGCCGCCAAGGCTGCCTATGACCGCGAGATCAACCCGGCCGCCAAGGATGCCCTGGCCCAGATCCTGATCAACTCCCGCATGTCCGCCGAAGGCCATCGCCCCCTGTGTCAGGATACGGGTATCGTCACCTGTTTCGTCAAGATCGGCATGCAGGTTCAGTGGGACAGCGACATGACGGTGCAGGAGATGGTGGACGAGGGCACCCGCCGTGCTTACACCAATCCGGACAACCCGCTGCGCGCCTCGGTACTGGCCGACCCGGCCGGCAGCCGCAAGAACACCAAGGATAACGCCCCTGCTGTCGTGCACATCGACATGATCCCCGGCAACAAGGTAGAAGTGAGCATAGCGGCCAAGGGCGGCGGTTCCGAGAACAAATCCAAGATGGTGATGCTCAACCCCTCCGATGATGTGGTCGAGTGGGTGCTGAAAACCGTGCCGACCATGGGCGCCGGCTGGTGCCCGCCTGGCATGCTGGGGATCGGCATCGGCGGCACCGCCGAGAAGGCGGCCGTGCTGGCCAAGGAAGCCTTGATGGAGCATATCGACATTCAGGAGCTGATTGCTCGCGGTCCCGAGACCACCGAAGAGAAGCTGCGGGTCGAGCTCTATGACAAGGTCAACAAGCTCGGGATTGGCGCTCAGGGCCTGGGCGGCCTCACTACCGTGCTGGACGTGAAGGTCAAGAGCGCCCCGACCCATGCCGCCTCCAAGCCGGTGGTGATGATCCCCAACTGCGCCGCCACCCGCCATGTCCACTTCGAACTGGATGGCTCGGGCCCGGCAGAGCTGACCCCGCCAACACTGGCTGATTGGCCGGAGATCACCCGCGAAGCGGGGGCCAACGTGCGCCGCGTCAATGTCGACGGCATCACCAAGGCAGAGCTTGCCAGCTGGAAGAGCGGCGATACTGTACTGCTCTCCGGCAAGATCCTCACCGGTCGCGACGCCGCCCACAAGCGCATCGCCGACATGCTCAAGAAGGGGGAAGGCCTGCCGGAAGGGGTCGATTTCACCAACCGCTTCATCTATTACGTCGGCCCGGTCGATGCGGTGCGTGACGAAGTGGTCGGCCCGGCCGGTCCCACCACCTCCACCCGGATGGACAAGTTCACCGACATGATGCTGGGTGAAACCGGCCTCATCGGCATGATAGGCAAATCCGAGCGTGGCCCCAAGACGGTCGAGAGCATCAAGCAGCACCAGGCCGTCTATCTGATGGCCGTCGGTGGCGCCGCCTATCTGGTGGCCAAGGCGATCAAGAAGGCGCGTGTGGTGGCCTTTGCCGATCTGGGCATGGAAGCCATCTATGAGTTCGAGGTGGAAGACATGCCGGTGACTGTGGCGGTGGACTCTCAGGGCAACAACATACACGAGACAGGCCCGGCCTACTGGTCGGCCAAGATTGCCGAGCTCGATGGCAAGCTCTCCTGAGTTGCCAACTGCCGGTAGCCGCTTTACTGCCATAAGGTGAAGCGGCCAACTCGCAGATCGAGTTCAACAATAGGCACTGCGCAAAAAGGCGACCTCAGGGTCGCCTTTTTCTATGAGTGGCAGGCCGGATTGGCGACCGGTTCACTGGCTGGGTTGTCCTGCTGAACCTTGTTTACTTGAACATTTTCCGTCCTGCCACCTCTGTTGGTGTCTTGGTCTGTGCCTACGACTCTTCATACGACCCAGCCTCTGCACGGTTTCATCCTCTCGCCGGCATCAATGGTTGAGGTAGATATCCTGTCCGCCATAGGCCAGTGCGCAGTTGTGAACGGGGAGGGCAGTCCCTGCCGGTTCGAAGAAGCGAGTCAGCACCCCGAAGCGTTGCCCCAGCTTGCTCAGCTTGGCGCGATCCAGCGAGATCTGCTCAGGCAGCCAGGTCAGGACGGCCGCACAGTGGCCATTGCCCAGACTCTGCTCCAGCATGCGTTGCCAGTTCTTGATCTTGGGGCTGTGTACCACCAGCACTCGATCGGGATTGATCCCCTGTGCCTGCAGCTGTTTGGCTACCGGCAGGCCCGGCGGGGCAATCAGCAGGATCCAGCCCGTGTCGCCGTGGCTCAGTCTCACCAACTCGTCGAGCAGCGGCGGTTCCTGGCTGGCAGATGCGATGAGGCGTTCATCTTCCACCTTGCCCTGATGCCGGGTGGGCCAGGGATTGCTCATGCTGACAGAGGCGGCGAAAGGGGGATGACTCATGGGCTGGCTCATATGTTTGTCCTGTATGAATAACCATGCTGTATGCGTATACAGTAGTTGTAACTCACACCAGTGACAAGCCATTTATGGTCAAAAATGTGATCTAATCGGCAGGGTTTATGTTCATGTTATTGATTTTAATTAATATTTACTTTCATCTGGGTGTGCGTGTTTTTTAGGCTATGGACAAAGCGGGAGCAGGCGCTCATGGTTATACAGTCGGTTTGTGAAGAGGAGAGATGAGGATGGACGTCAGCACCTTGCAACGACTGGATGCCAATATCCTGCTCGGGATCATCAATGAGAAGCTGCGGCTGGAGTGCGATGGTCTGGAGGAGTTATTGGCCTATTACGACATGACGGAGGATCAGCTCGCGACCCGTTTATTGCAGATAGGCTATCACTACGACCCCATGAGCAATCAGTTCAAGGCGCATGGTTAAAGGGGATATAGCCATCACAGGGCATCGTCAGTCTGGTCCCATGAACAGCGCACATTGAAAACGATTTCAATGTGCGCTGTATTTTCAGTTATTTTCATGGATTTTCAGTACTTGGCAATGATTGAAAACCTATTCACGGATTTATATTTGCATGAGTTTGTTAAGTTGCTGATTTTAAATGGAATGAGCGTTCTTGCTTAATAAGTTTCAGGAAAGGGTTTTCAAGCTTGAACTGTCATTTTTATGCGTTAAAGTGTGACTTGCGTTAACTTTTCAACCATCGGCTTTAGCTAGTATGCCCACGCCGGAACATATTCTGAGATAACAACAGCACCGGTCCCTGATGGGATAACAATTTTATTATTCTGTAACGAAGGAAATGGTTTATGGCTACCAAGAAGAAGACAGACCAGGATCTCCAACTGGATAAAGATCAGCTCAAGGCGAGTATCGTGCGTCACCTGCGTTCTACCTTGGGTACAAGCGAACAGAAAGCCTCGCCAGAAGCGTGGTGGAAAGCGACCGCAGCCGCCGTCAACGAACAGGTGTACGAGCGCCTGACCCGCACTCAGCAGACTCATTTCAAGAAAGATACTCGTGCGATTCACTATCTCTCTGCTGAATTCCTGATGGGGCGTTTGACCTCCAACAACCTGCACAACCTCTCCTTGTACAAAGTGTGTGAAGAGGCGTTGGGTGAACTCGGTCTGGAACTGACCGACCTGTGTGAACAAGAGCCGGACATGGCGCTCGGCAACGGTGGCCTTGGCCGCCTGGCTGCCTGCTTCATCGATTCGCTGGCGACCCTGAACTACCCGGCCGTCGGTTACGGCATCCATTACGAGCACGGCCTGTTCCGTCAGGAGATCCAGGATGGTCGTCAGATAGAGCGTCCGGACTCCTGGCGCGAATATGGCAACCCCTGGGAAATCTGCCGTCCGGAATCCGTGCAGGAGATACCGCTCTACGGTTATGTGGAAACCGTGTTTGGTGACAATGGCGGCCTGAAGAAGGTATGGCACGCCGGTCGCAAGATCAAAGGGGTGCCTTGGGATATCCCGGTTGTCGGCTTTGGCGGCCATACCGTCAACATACTGCGCCTGTGGGAATCCCGCGCCTCCGAGTTTTTTGACTGGGACGTGTTCAACGCCGGTGGTTACATCGACTCCCAGGCCGAGAAAGCCCAGGCCGAGACCATCTCCAAGGTGCTCTATCCGAACGATGAGACAGATGCAGGTAAAGAGCTGCGCCTGATCCAGCAGTACTTCTTCTGTGCCTGCTCCATCAAGGACATCATGCGTCGCTACAAGCGGGTGCATGGCTCGGATTTCAGCAACTTTGCCGCCCAGATCGCCATTCAGCTCAACGATACCCACCCGACCGTGGCCATCCCCGAGCTGATGCGGGTGCTGGTAGATGAAGAAGACTTGAACTGGGATGCCGCCTGGGCCATCTGCTATCGGGTCTTCTCCTACACCAACCACACCCTGCTGCCGGAAGCGCTGGAGAAGTGGTCCGTCAGCCTGTTCGAGAAGGTGCTGCCTCGTCACCTCGAGGTGATCTACGAGATCAACGCCCGCTTCCTGAGCGAGCTGGTCGAACCCAAGTGGCCAGGCAACGATGCCATCAAGGCCAAGCTCTCCATCATAGAAGAAGGGGACGTGCGCAAGGTGCGCATGGGCAACCTGTGCGTGGTCGGCTCTTCCAAGGTGAACGGCGTGGCCGAGATCCACTCCAAGCTGGTGAAAGAGGATCTCTTCCCCGAGTATGCCGAGCTGTGGCCAGAGAAGATGTGCAACGTCACCAACGGCGTGACCCCCCGTCGCTGGCTGCTGGCCTGCAACCCCGAGCTGGCCGAGCTGTACAACGAAGTGGTGGGCAAGGAGTGGCCGCTGCAGCTAGACAAGCTGCGCGCCGTCACCAAGTTTGCCGATGACAAGGCGTTCCAGCAGCAGTTCATGACCATCAAGCGTCATAACAAGGAGAAACTGGTCAAGGTCATCAAGGCCGAAACCGGCATCGATGTGAGCGCCGAGGCGATCTTTGACGTCCAGATCAAGCGTCTGCACGAGTACAAGCGCCAACAGCTGAACCTCATCCACATCATGGCGCTCTACCGTCGCCTGCTGGCGAACCCTGACTATGACATGCACCCGCGCGTGTTCATCTTCGGCTCCAAGGCGGCGCCCGGTTACAAGCTGGCCAAAGACATCATCTACGCCATCAACAAGCTGGCGGAGCGAGTCAACAACGATGCCCGCATCCAGGGCAAGCTGAAGGTGGTGTTCATGCCGAACTACCGCGTCAGCCTGGCCGAGAAGTTGATCCCGGCCGCCGATGTCTCCGAGCAGATCTCCACCGCCGGCTATGAAGCCTCCGGTACCGGCAACATGAAGATGGCACTGAACGGCGCCATCACCATAGGCACGCTGGATGGGGCCAACATAGAGATAGCGGAAGAGGCGGGTGCCGAAAACTGCGCCATCTTCGGTCTGAACGTGGACGAGGTTAAGGCATTGAAGGGACGCGGCTACAACCCGTATGACTTCTACTATGCCAACTCCGAGCTCAAGGCCGTGCTGGACTGGTTCGATACCGACTACTTCACGCCGGGTCGTCCGGGCGAACTCTCCTCCATCAAGCGCTCCTTGCTGGAAGGGGGCGATCCCTACCTGACCCTGGCCGATTTTGCCTCCTACTCCGAAGCGCACAAGCTGATCGATACCTGGTATCGGGATCCGGCGCTCTGGGCCAAGAAGGCCATCATCAACTCGGCCACCATGGGCAAGTTCAACTCCGACCGCTCCATCCAGGACTACGTGGATCGGATCTGGAACCTCAAGAGCTGCAACATCGCAGGTTGATCCCCCTCTGGATATGAAAAAGCCCTCGCATTGCGAGGGCTTTTTGCTGGGGGCGAGTCAGCGGATCAGAGAATGTCGCCGACAAAGTAGGCAAGCCCGGCCAGCAGCACGGTGAACACGACGTTCAGTGCCATCCCGGCCCGCATCATCTCACGCTGACGGATATGGCCGCTGGCGAAGACGATGGCGTTGGGTGGGGTGGCCACCGGCAGCATGAAGGCGCAGGAGGCACCGATGGCGATCAGCACCGCCATGACGATGGGGGAGACGCCCAGCGCCTCGGCCACCCCGGCAAACAGCGGGATCAGCAGGGCGGCGGTGGCGGTATTGGAGACCAGCTCGGTCAGGAATACCACGAAGGCCGCCAGCATCAGCAACACGATGAAAATGTCGGCATGGGAGAGCACGGCCGACAGGTGGCTGGCCAGGAAGGCGCTGGTACCGGTGGCCTTGAGGATGGCACTCAGGGTCAGGCCGCCGCCAAACAGCATCAGCACGCCCCAGTCGGTGTTCTGGTTGACGTCATCCCAACTGGCGACGCGGCTGACCACGATGGCGATGATGGCACCCATGGCAATCAGTGTATCGAGTTGAGGTATGCCGCCGAAGGCGTTGGAGATGGGCTGCGAGCCAATCCAGAGCACCACTGTGGTCAGGAAGATGGCCAGCGTGACCTTGCGTTCACGAGTCCAGTTGATGGTGACATCCTGGATCTCGACCCTGTGGTTGAGCTGCGGGCGGGTGACCAGATAGAGGAGGGCAATGCCGCAGGGCATCAGGATCAGCACCACAGGGATGCCGAATTTCATCCAGTCGGTGAAGCCAATGCCCATCTGGGCGGCAGCGATGGCGTTGGGCGGGCTGCCGACCAGGGTGCCTATGCCGCCAATGCTGGCGCTGTAGGCAATCCCCAGCAGCACGAAGACGAAAGTGGCGCGATCTTTCTGGCTGTCGAGCCGCGTCAGCATGCCGATGGCCAGTGGCAGCATCATGGCGGTGGTGGCGGTGTTGCTGATCCACATGGACATGGCGGCCGTGATGGTGAACAGCAGTATGACGCCCCAGCCCAGATGGCCGTTGGCCAGGTGCATCACCTTGCCCGCCATCAGGGTGTCCAGCCCCTGTTTGGAGAGGGCCGCCGCGAGGGCGAAGCCCCCGAAGAACAGGAACAGGATGGGGTTGGCAAAGTCGGTGAGGGACTTGCTCATGTCAAACACCCCGAGCACGGTTGCCAGCAGGGGCACCAGCAGGGCCGTGATGGTCACGTGCAGGGCTTCGGTCAGCCAGAGAATGGCGATGAAGACCAGAATGCCCAGCCCCTTGTTGACCATGGGATCAAACGGCAGCCAGGCCAGCATGGCGCAGAGCAGCAGTACATCCAGGATGACGATCCCGGATTTGATGTCGAGCCAGCGAGATGAGGGAGCGGAGGGTACAGCAGATGTGTGCATAATGTTCTCTCGGTTAATTTATGGTTGTTGTTGTGTTGCCGAGATTACATTTATCCCCCTGTTTGAAACAGGGGGAAGTCGTCAAAGCATGCCGGGACTCACAGAGTCAAGGCAAATAAAAACATTAAATAAACACAAATTAAACATCTAGGCATCATTTGACGGGGGGAATGAAGGAGGCCAGCCACTCCTTGAACAGGCTCTTGGGCAGGGAGCCGCTGCGCTGCGCCACCATTTTGCCCTGCTTGAACACCATCAGGGTGGGGATGCTGCGGATGGCGTAGCGGGCCGCGATGGCTTGCTGCTGCTCGGTATCGACTTTGACAAAGCGAATATTTGGTTCAAGCTCACTGGCAACTTGTTGAAAAATGGGTGAAAATTGTATGCATGGTCCGCACCAGCTGGCCCAGAAGTCGACCACGACCGGAAGGTCGGATTGGATCAGGGTATCGAACTGTTGCTCGCGACCCGTGACGGGCGTGATGCCAAACAGCGGTGCCTTGCAGCGACCACACTTCGCGTTTGAATCCAATTTTTCGTCAGGCAGGCGGTTCCTGGTGAAGCAATGACTACAATAGGTAGTGATAAATGACATAATTGATTCCTGTATGCATAAGCCCTGCAACATCTTTATTGCACTGACAGGGCCGAGTAACGGTAACATAGCAGTCAGTTATCTTTCACAGCCAGTGATCCGGTTTCGGCATTCTGTCGGCGGATACACGGCCATGACATGAGAATCGAGACGGGATGAATAATGTGACACGGGTCAATCGTGTTGTCCTGAGCCTGATCATCGTATCGCTGCTGGCATTCTCCGGTTATTGCTGGCAACTGCTCAGTCAGCAGCAGAAGGCCTCCGAACTCAGCGTGGCGGCGGAGTTGATCCTCAACCGGGTCAACACGGATACCGTCTATCTGCTGGGGCGGGAGAAGGCCAATGATGGCAATGTTCAGCAGCGTCTCAACCAGCTGTCGAGCAACCTCGACAGCTTCGTGCGCCAGGTGCGCAATGACCCCGACGCCGCTGAGAATCCCCACTCCCAATCCCTGCTGCACGACATCGACAGCTACCTGCTGGACTTGGCCAAACTCTACTCCATGGAGATGGCCATCGAGTACATAGAGCAGCCGTTTCAAAAACAGCTCAATGCCTTGCTGGCGACCCTGCCGGCCGATGCCCCCCTGGCCATCGACCTGACCGAGCTGGCGCAACTCAGCCACTACCTCAAGCGCAGTTGGGACAAGGGCGAGCAGAAGCAGCTGCAAAAACTGCAACAACGGCTCAAGACGGCCTATCCGTCACACCCCGAGGTGGCCGGTCTCGCCCAGTTGAGCGAAGACGTCAGCCACCAGGTGGTGGACTACCACGTGCTGCGCAACCAGGTCATCGACATGCATGAGCTCGATGGCTTGTCGGTCTGGAAGCAGAGCAAGATGGACCAGGCCTCCTCCCTCAAGAGCCGTTTCTATCTGATCGTGCTGGGAGGCGCCATGCTCTGTTTCGCACTGGTGGCCGTCACCCTGTGGCGTCGCAACCAGAAGCTGAGCGAGCTGTCGCGTCAGACCGGCTTGCTGGCCCAGGCGAAAAGCGATTTTCTGGCCAACATGAGCCACGAGATCCGCACCCCCATGAACGCCATCATAGGCTTCAGTTCGCTGGCGCTGCAGACCGAACTGGACCAGCAGCAGCGGGATTACCTCAGCAAGATCAAGTCTTCGTCAGACACCTTGCTGCTGCTTATCAACGACATTCTGGATCTGACCAAGGTCGAATCCGGCAAGCTGACCCTGGAAGAGATCGACTTTGATCTGAGCGAGCAAATTGATTCGCTCGCCGGCATGTTTGCCGATCTGGCCGAGCGCAAGCAGGTCGAGGTCATCATCAACAAGTCGCCGGCCGTGCCCGACTTCCTGCGCGGCGATCCGCTGCGACTCGGTCAGGTGCTGGTCAATCTGGTCAACAACGCCATCAAGTTTACCGAGCGGGGCGAGGTGGAGGTGGCCATCACCCTGGTCAACCAGCACCCCATGCGGGTGCGTTTCAGCGTGCGGGATACCGGGATCGGCATCGCCGAGGAGAAACAGGCCCAGCTGTTCCAGCCCTTCACCCAGCTGGAGGCGGGCAACACCCGAAAATACGGGGGGTCCGGCCTTGGTCTCAACATCTCCCAGCGTCTGGTCGAGCTGATGGGGGGGCGGATCACTGTGCAGAGCAAACCGGGCACAGGCTCAGTGTTCCAGTTCGAGATCCCCATGACCAAGGCCGTCTATGGGGTGTCCGGTCGTCGGGTCTTCTTCGAGCATCAACCGCTCATTCTGGTGATGGATGACAATGAACTTGTGCTGGATCTGGCCAAGGACATTCTCGGTCGTGCCGGTGTCCGGGTGGTGGCGGTCAACAGCCTCTCCCGGGCTCGTCAGGTGCTGCGCGAGGAGGGCCAGAGCATACGGCTGGCCATTCTGGACTGGCGTATGGGGCAGGAGGATGGCCTGGATCTGGCCCTCGAGATGTACCAGCACAGCCAGTGGCGGCGCCTGCCCATACTGATGACCAGCGCCTGGGCCAAGGAGGGGCTGCACGGGCGCATGGAGAGCATGGGGCTGACCCACTTCCTGGCCAAACCCATGACGGAGAATGCCCTGCTGGCCAAGGTGGACGAGCTGCTCAATGGCAGCTCCCACGATCAGCAGATCCGCCAGGCCGAAGCCCAGGGGGATCAGCAACACTTCCGTGAGCTGTTGCAAGGCGTCAGGGTCTTGCTGGCGGAGGACAACCGGGTCAATCAGCAGCTCATTATCGAATACCTGCGCCGGGTGGATGCCGTGGTGACCGTGGTCGGCAACGGCCGCGAGGCGGTCGAGCGGGTCTCCGAGCAGCCATTCGACGTGATCCTGATGGACTTGCAGATGCCGGTGCTCGACGGCCTGGATGCGACCCGCCAGATCCGCAAGATGGTGGACAAGCACGACGTCCCCATCATAGCGCTCACCGCCAGCGCCATGCCCGGTGATCGTGAGCGTTGTCTCGGGGTCGGCATGAATGGCTATGTCACCAAGCCGGTCAGCAAGCTGGATCTCTACAACAACCTGCTGCAGTGGGTGAAGAGTGCCAGCGGCGAATGCCGGGTACCGCTGGAGGTGAAACCGCCGGATCTGATGGGGGTGCTGGATCTGGAGGATGCCCTCAAACGGCTGGAGCAGGACAAGGAGGCGCTGCAGATCCTGTTCAAGCTGTTCATGTCCGAGCACAAGGATGACTTGTGGGAGATCCGCTCCGCCCTGCGCCGCCAGCAGCCCGACATCGCCTGCCGGTTGCTGCATACCCTGAAGGGGGTGTCGGCCAATATTTCAGCCTCCCGCCTGCAGATCATGGCGGGTGATCTGGAGTGGCGCCTGCGCCAGAATGAAGAGCTGACCGAGCCGGATCTGGAGCAATTGCAGCGTGTATTCAGTCTGACTCGGGATGAGGTGTCCCACTTCTTGCTGACCGGCGAGCAGCAGGAAACGCCATACAGCCCCTTTGCACAGCGAGATGATCGCTTATTGTGACGGGATAAATAGCAATTATTCTCAAGCCAGCCACTTCAGGCTATCATGACCCTCTCGTATCGCCCCCTTCTGGGGGCGATTGCATTGCGTTTCCCCGTGACGGGCGGCAGCTTCTGGCTGATCGCGACAAAGGATATCTACGTGAGCGTATTCTCAAGGCTGGGCTGGTTTTTCAAGGAGCAGTGGCGGCGTTATCTGGTCGCCATCTCGCTGCTGATGATGGTGGCCCTGTTGACCGTGATCCCGCCCAAGGTGGTGGGCTGGGTGGTGGATGGCATTGCCAAAGGCTCTCTCGACAACGACACCCTGATGGGCTATCTGGCGGGGTTGTTTGTGCTGGGTCTGCTCATCTATCTGTTGCGCTACGTGTGGCGGGTCATGCTGTTTGGCGCCTCTTACCGGCTGGCCTATGTGCTGCGCAATCGCCTGTTCAGCCACTTCACCCGCATGAGCCCCGATTTTTACCAGCGTCACCGTACCGGCGATCTGATGGCCCACGCCACCAACGACATCCAGGCGGTGGAGATGACGGCCGGGGAAGGGGTGTTGACCCTGGTGGACTCCATCATAGTCGGGGTGCTGGTGCTCTCCATCATGTGCAGCCAGTACTCCTGGCAGCTGACGCTGCTCTCCCTGCTGCCCCTGCCGGTGATGGCGTTCTTCATGAACCGTTTTGGCACCCAGATCTACAAGGAGTTCAAGGCGGCGCAGGGGGCTTTCTCCCGTCTCAACAACAAGACCCAGGAGGCGCTCTCCGGCGTGCGGGTGCTCAAGTCCTATGCGGTTGAATCCCTGGAGGACAAGGGCTTTGCCGAGCTGACCCGGCAGGCGGGGGCGTGCAACATGGCGGTGGCCCGCATCGATGCCAAGTTCGACCCCGTCATCTATCTCTGTATCGGTTGTTCCTACTTTCTCGCCGTTGCCGGTGGCAGCGTGCTGGTGGTGCGTGGCGAGCTGACCCTGGGGGAGCTCACCAGTTTCACCATGTATCTGGGCCAGCTCATCTGGCCCATGTTTGCCATCGCCTGGCTGTTCAACATCATAGAGCGGGGCAGCGCCGCCTACTCGCGCATCGAGAGCCTGCTGGCCGAGCGCAGCGACATCGAAGAACCGGCTGAGCCGGCGGTGTTTGTCTCCGCCTTCCCGCTCCAGGCCAAGGGGGTGAGCTACCAGCTGGAGCAGCGTACCTTGCTGCGCAATATCGATTTCACCCTGCACAGCGGCGGCATGCTGGGGGTAGTGGGCCGCACGGGGGCGGGCAAAAGTTCCTTGCTCAAGTTGCTGATGCGCCTCGCCAATCCCACGGCCGGCGAGCTCACCATGGGCGCCGTGCCCATAGCGCAGCTGGCCCTTGGCGAGCTGCGTGGCCAGTTTGCCTATGTGCCGCAGGAGCCGTTTTTGTTCTCCACCACCATAGCCGCCAACATAGCCCTCGGCCGGCCAGACGCCAGTTCGGAGGAGATAGAGCAGGTGGCGCGCATTGCCTGTGTGCATGACGATATCAGCCGCTTCCCCAAGGGCTATGAGACCGAAGTGGGGGAGAAGGGGGTGACCCTCTCCGGCGGCCAGAAGCAGCGGCTCGCCATTGCCCGCGCCCTGCTGCTGGAGGGACCTATCCTGGTGCTGGACGATGCCCTGTCGGCGGTGGATGCCCATACCGAGCAGCAGATACTGCAGGCCCTCAAGACCCATAGACGGACGCTTATTCTGGTCAGCCACCGCATGACGGCGGTGGAGCAGGCCGACGAGATCCTGGTGCTGGAGCAGGGTCGCGTCAGCGAGCGGGGCCGTCACGGCGCCCTGATGGCTCACAACGGCTGGTACGCAGACATGGTTCGCTATCAGCGGCTGGAACAAGACGTGGAGGAGAGCCTGTGAGCGTGATGATTAGAAGAGTGGTTCCCCTCATCCCCAACCCTTCTCCCGCAAGGGGAGAAGGGAGCAAAAGCGCTGCACTGGAGGCAAGTCTGTGAATCCAACGATTAAACGCCTGCTCGCTTATTGTGCCCGTTACCCCCGCTGGCTGATCCAGGCCGGGATCTGCCTGCTGCTGGCGACCGGTGCCGAAGTGGCGGGCCCCCTGCTCATCAAGCTCTTCATCGATGACTACCTGGCGCCGCGCCAGCTGGTGTGGCCCGCCATCGCCGCCATCGCGGCCGGGTATCTCGGCCTGCAGGTGCTCTCGGCGGCGGGTTTCTACCTGCAATCCCTGCGCTTCAACCGCATTGCCCAGGCGGTGGTGCAGCGCTTGCGCGAGCAGGTGTTTGCCACCGCCATCCGGTTGCCGGCCCGTTACTTTGACCAGCATCGCTCGGGCTCGCTCATCTCCCGCATCACCAATGACACCGAGGCGATCATGAACCTCTACGTGCAGGTGATAGGCCTGCTGGTGCAAAAGGTGGTGCTGCTGTGCGGCATCCTCATCTCCATGGCGCTGCTGGATCTGCGGCTGATGCTGGTGTGCGCCTGCCTGTTGCCGGCAGTGGCGGCTGTGATGTGGCTCTACCAGAAACTGAGCGTGCCCGTGGTGCGGGCGACCCGCAGCCTGCTGTCCGAGATCAACAGCCGTCTCAACGAGTCGCTGCAGGGGATGCCGGTGATCCAGGCCATGGTGCAGGAGCGCCACTTCGCCAACGCCTTTGCCGAGGTGAACCAGCAGCACTGGTCGGCGCGGCTCAAGAGCCTCAAGATCAACGGCATTCTGCTGCGCCCCCTCATTGACTTGTTCTACATGATGGTGCTGATAGGCCTGCTCGCCCTGTTTGCCCGCGAGGGCTTGAGTGCGAGTGGTGCCATCCAGGTGGGGGTGCTCTACGCCTTCATCAGCTATCTGGGGCGCATGATAGAGCCGCTGATCGAGATGACCAACCAGCTCAACCAGTTGCAACAGGCCATGGTGGCCGGGGAGCGGGTATTTGCCCTGCTCGACGAGCCCCGCGAGAGCACGGAGGGCGAGAGCCAGTCCTTGCAGGGGCGGGTCAGCTTTGACAAGGTGAGCTTCTCCTACGATGGCCAGCAACAGGTGCTGCGCGAGGTGAGCTTTGCCGTGCACCCCGGCCAGATGCTGGCGCTGGTGGGCCACACCGGCAGTGGCAAGTCCACCATCATCAGCCTGCTGATGGGCTTCTACCCGCTAGATCAGGGCACCATTCGTTTCGATGATCACCCCATGGAGGGCCTGTCGCTCTCGGCGGTGCGGCGCAGCATAGGCCTGGTGCAGCAGGATCCCTTTATCTTCGTTGGGACTTTGGCGGAAAACCTGCGGCTCGGCCGTGACGGCATCGACGAGGCGCGCCTCTGGCAGGCGCTGACCGAGGTACAGCTGGCCGATTTCGTGCTGAGCCTGCCGGATGGCCTGAACACCCTGATGGAGGAGGGGGGCAAGAACCTCTCCGCCGGTCAGCGCCAGCTGCTCTCCTTTGCCCGCGCTCTGGTAGGGGATCCGCGCATCCTCATTCTGGACGAGGCCACCGCCAGCGTGGACTCCCAGACCGAGTTGGCGCTCTCCCAGGCGCTCTCGGCTGCCCGTCGTGGTCGCACCACCATCGCCATTGCCCACCGGCTCTCGACCATAGTCGATGCCGATGAGATCCTGCTGCTCTCCCGTGGCCAGGTGAATGAGCGGGGCACTCATGGCGAGCTGATGGCGCAGGGAGGGCACTACGCCCAGCTGTTCGAGATGCAGAGCCAGGGGGCCTGGCTGGAAGAGAAGCGGGCCTGATCGCGAGGGCCGTTGTACAAAAGAAAGAGGGAGCCTTGGGGTTCCCTCTCTTTTTTGTGTTGGCCGACAAGCAGCAGAAGCGTGATCAGCGTCCTTGTCGAATGGCGGCCATGCTGGCAACATACTGTTTACATCAACTCATCGGATCAGTTCGCATATGGACTTGCAACGTTTCAAAGCCAATCTGGCGCTGCGGCTGTTTGCCTGGCGTTATATTCCCGTCATCGGCTTTTGTGCCCCCGTCATCGAACGGATGGACGCCAAGGCGCTGCGCATTCGCATTCCCCTTGGCTGGCGTACCCGCAACCACCTGGGCAGCATGTATTTTGGCGCATTGGCGACCGGCGCCGATCTGGTGGGCGGCCTGCTGGTGATGGAAAAGGGACGGACGAGGGGCAAGAAGGTGCACTTCGCCTTCAAGGATGTGCAAGGGGAATTTCTGAAGCGGCCCGAGGGGGACGTGCAATTTGACTGCGCGGCGGGGGAGGAGATCGACGCCATGATAGACGAGTCGCTGGCGAGCGGTCAGCGCATCAATCGCCCCATCCAGGTGGTGGCCACCTGCCCGTCATTGAACGGGGATGAGGCGATGGCGCGCTTCGTGCTGACCTTGTCGATCAAGGCCAGCTGAATGCGAGAGGGCGCGTCGGCGCCCTTATTCAAGCAGGGATCAGAGGATCTCCGGGCTCACGCCCGCTTTCACCACGACTTTCATGCCATTGAAGTTGACCACTTGCTCGGCCACTGTGCTGGGTAGCGCTTGCGTGCTAGAGCGTCGGGATCAGAGGATCTCGGGGCTGATGCCTTCTTTCACCACCACCTTCATGCCGTTGAAGTTGACCACTTGCTCGGCCACTATCTTGCAGCGCTTGCGGGTCTCGACCTGACCGTCCACTTCCACCAGACCGTCGGCGACGAGCGCCTTGGCCGCGCCGCCACAATCGGCCCAACCCTGATGCTTGATAAGGTCACACAAGGCAACGAAGGGGTGGCCTTCGAGCAGAAACGTCTCCATGGGAAATCCTCTAGATGGATGAATGGCTGAAACAGCAGGGCGGTTATTCTAGGCAGTTCGGGCCGTCAATGAAAGGGCAAGGAAGCCTGTCTGCGGGCAATTGTGGTCGCAACTGAGCGTCTGGACCTCTTTCTGGATGTGCAGGCAGGGCTCAAGGCCAGCAACCGTAGCCGCCATCTCGGTGGAACATGAGGCTACACCATAAAAGTCAGCCCGGCGGGGCCGGGCTGAAGGAGGGTCGGTGATCAGCGCTTAGCCAACCTTCACCACAGCCTCGCCAGTCACGGTGAGGGCCCCGGCCGCCGTCACTATGCGGGTGGCCAGGGTGATGATGGGCTTGTCGCTGCGCAGGGCGATGATCTCCACCTCTGCCGTCACCTCATCCCCCACAAACACCGGCTGCTTGAAGGAGAGGCTCTGCCCCAGGTAGACGGCGCCCTTGCCGGGCAACTGCTGGCCCAGCAGCCCCGAGAAGAGGCTGGCCAGCAACATGCCGTGCACTATGGGTCGCTCGAACGGCGTGGTGGCGGCAAAGGCCGGATCCAGGTGCAGGGGATTGAAATCCTCCGACAAGCCGGCGAAAGCCTCGACCTCGGCCGCGCCGAACCGCTTGGTCAGACTGGCTTTTTGCCCAATCTCAAAGGGGAGTGTGCTCATGCGGGCTCCTCCTCCGGGGTCTTGGCAAAGACAGGGTTGAGCCGCACCTTGACGTAGCCGCCGGGGGCTGCCTCCAGTCCCTCGCTCGGGATGCGGGCGGGCACGGGCGTGGCCTCTTCCTCTCGCGCCTGGATGAAGGCTGCCATCTCGGGCCACCAGGAGCCGCTCTGATGGGTGGCCTGCTCGAGCCAGGCCGCTGGCGTGTCACTGCTCGCATCACTGTGCCAGAAGCCGTACTTGTTGGCCGCTGGCGGGTTGATGATGCCGGCGATGTGACCCGATTCGGCCAGAATGAAGCGCTGCTCGCCACCGAACAGCTTCATGCCCTGCCAGGTGCCCTGCCAGAGGGCGATGTGATCGTCCATGGCCGAGACCAGCAGCACAGGGGTCTTCACCTTGGAAAGATCGATGCGGGTGTGGCGGATCTTGAGTTCCCCCTTCACCAGCTGATTCTCCAGATAAAGACGGCGCAGCAGGCTGTTGTGGGTCTTGCCCGCCACGTTGGTGCTGTCGCTGTTCCAGTGCAGCAGATCGAAGGCCACCGGGCTCTGCCCCTTGAGGTAGCTGTCGATGTAGTAGTTCCAGTAGAGGCTGTTTTCCCGCAGCAGGCTGAAGGAGACGGCCAGCTGGCGCCCGTCCATGATGCCCTTGGCCTCATTTTGGGCCTCCAGCGCGGCGATAATGGGCTCGTGGATGAAGATCCCGAGCTCGCCGGCCTGGGAGAAGTCCAGCAGGGTGGTGAACAGGGTGGCGGAGCGCACCCGCTGCTTCTGACGGCGGGCCGCCAACCACCCCATGGCCAAGGAGAGCGCGGTGCCGCCGATGCAGTAGCCGATGCCGTGCACCTCCCGCTCGCCGGTGGCCGCCTCCACGCCGTCCAGGGCGGCGATGACCCCATCCACCACGTAGTCGTCGAGATCGATCTGGGCCTGCTCCACTCCCGGGTTGCGCCAGGAGATCATGAACACCGTCTGCCCCTGGGCAACCAGCCAGGCGACCAGCGAGTTCTGGGGCCGCATGTCCATGATGTAGTACTTGTTGATGAAGGGGGGCACGATCAGCACCGGCGTCTTGCCCACCGTCTCGGTAGTCGGGCTGTACTGGATCAGCTCGTAGAGCTCGGTGCGTTGCACCACCCGGCCCGGGGTCGTCGCCAGATCCCGCCCCAGTTCGAAGGCGGACTCGTCGGTCAGCCGGATGTTGAGCTGATCGGCGCTGCGCTCCAGATCCTCGGCAAGGAGCGCGAGGCCGCGCACCAGATTCTGGCCGTCGGAATCCAGGGTCAGCTTGAGCAGCTCCGGGTTGGTGGCCAGGAAGTTGCTGGGGGCCATGGCGTTGATGTACTGGCGGGTGAAGAACCGCAGCCGATCCCGGCTCTTCTCGGGCACGCCTTCGAGCGCGTCCACCGAGGCCAGCAGGTGCTTGGCGGTGAGCAGATAGGATTGCTTGAGATAGTCAAAGATGGGTTGCTCGCTCCAGGCCTCGGCCTTGAAGCGGCGATCGCCGCGCTCCGGGGTGATCACCGGGGCGCTCTCCTGGCCTGCGCTCTTGAGCAGGGTGTGCTGCATCAGCTTGAGCTGATCCTGCCACCAGTTCATCTGCGCCTGGATCAACTGCCAGGGTTGTTGGCTGCTCTGCTCCAGCACCTGGCCGAGATCGTCCAGATTGGTCTGCAACAAAGCCTGTGCGGTGCGCTCGGTCTGGGCCTTGGCCATGCCCATCAGCTTGTCGTTATAGTGGGCCAGGGCCTCGAACAGCGGGCCGTAAGATGATTGGCTCATGTTCTCTCCTTCACCCACGCCCGTGCCGGGAACAAGCCCGTACTGTCGAGTCGTGGGGAGATGTGGCTGCCCGAGTGGGCAGCCAGGGGTTATCAGGCCTTGCCCGTGCTCTTTTTGATGCCATCCGCGGTCAGGACATCCAGCTCTTCCTTGAACTGCAGACCCAGGGCATTGAGTTTCTGGATGTCATCCAGCATCTGGCGGGAGAGCTGGCTGGCGGTTTCCAGTTGCACTGTACCGAGGGCGGCCAGGCTCTGGGCATCCTGCACCTTGCCCACGGCCTGCAGCTGGTTCAGTCCCAGTTCGGCATAGGCATTGGCGGAGGCCAGCTGCAACCGGGTCAGCTGTTCGATGTTGCTGGCCAGCAGCTGGTTATAACGGGTGAGGGGGGCAGCAAAGCCTTGCATCTGCTCGGTAAAGGTCTTGATTACGTCCATATTCATCGCGTGTCTCCGTGGTTGGCAGAAGGGTATTGCAAAAGGCCGATGGGCCCATTCTTCGGTTACATCCGTTCGACTACATCCTTAAGTCGTTACGTGTCGTTTGCTCTGTTCAAACGCACGTTTAGGCATTGTGTTACCAAATGAGGCTTGATGTAAATAATATAAATGTTAATTTTTGCTTAAAGTTTGATTCTGGTCTGTCCAGTTTGTGCGAATGAATTCAGACGGGGGATGACGCAGCAGCGCCTGCCCGGCCTCGTTCCCGCACGCGAGTGCTGATAGGCTGGCCTCCCTCCCTGATTGTTAAGGAAAACCCCGATGAAACCTGCCCACCTGCTGCTTGCCTGCGGATCCCTTGCCTTGGGTGGTGTCGCCCATGCCAGCACACCCATTCAGGTCTCGCTGCCCGGCGTCAATCTGCCCGCTTCCCATCAGGTCGAAGGCGCCAGAGCCTCCTTTCTCTATGGCCGTACCGGTCAGGTGAAGGGAATAGATCTGCCCATTCTGGCCCTCTCCGACGTGGATCAGTTCAGCGGCCTGCAGCTTGGCGTCTTCCTCGGCGCCGGACGGGTGCGCCACCAGTTCAACGGGGTGGCCATCAACGCCGTCAACTGGCATGAGGGACAGGACAAGGGGATCAACCTTGGCTTCGTCAACCTGACCAACAATGTGCAGGGCCTGAACTGGGGTGCCGTCAACATCGCCAAGGGCAATGCCCTGGCCAACGTCGGCTTCGTCAACTATGCCGAGCGCACCACCTTCCAGCTGGGTTTCATCAACGCCACCAAGCATCTGGACGGGTTGCAGATAGGCCTTGCCAACTACGCCGAGAACGGCATTTTCCCCATACTGCCGCTGATCAATTTCAAGAAATCCTTCTAAGGCGCGCTCCCGGCCTTGCTTTAGGGGACGCAGCCATTACCCTGTGCTCCATTGATAGCGCGCAGAGGTGACACGGGCATGACAATGGAACACATGGATGCCATCGGTATCGGCTGGGATGTGAGAGGCTGGCAGGGCAATGCCCAGGCGGTGGCCGTGGTGGGCTGGCAGGCGCGCGAGCAGCGCCTGCACTGGTTTGGGGTGTCGCCCCTGTTCCGGCTGAGTTCGCGGGTGGCGCCGGATCTGGATGCCCTGCTGCGCCCGGCGTTGCAGGACGAGATGAACCTGATGCAGGTGCTGGCTTGCCCGCAACTGGCGCTGGGCATCGATGCGCCGCTGGCGTTTCCACGCGCCCTGGGCGATCTGCTGGCGGGGAGGGGAACCGAGTGCGTCGTGCCCCAGCGGGAGATAGACAACCCTTATGCCTATCGCGACTGCGAGCGCTGGCTGCACCGGCAATATGGCAAGAAGCCGCTCTCGGCCACCTTCGACCGGCTCGGCAACAACGCCACCCTGGCGCTCGCCATGCTGCCCCGGCTGGCGGACTTGCAACTGGTACCCAGGCTGCAGCCAGAGGCCGATCGCGCCGTGCTGGAGGTCTATCCCGCCCTGGCCAAGGTGGGTGGCAAGGCGTCTGCGGTCAGGGCCGAGCTGCACCCCCATCTGCCGGCCGATGTGACGGCGGGTACGGATCGCTACGATGCCGCCATCTGCGCCCTGATGGCATTGCAATACGCTGCCAAAGGGGGTGTCTCTCTGCTGCCGGCACTGGTGCCGCCACCCGCCGAGATGGCTTTGGACGAGGGTTGGGTCTACCACTTCGCGCGCCCTTGAGCAGAAGGCGGATCTGATGGTTCCAGCGGATCTCGCCCTCTTCCCATTTTGCGCCCGCCATGCCTTGCTGGCGGGCGCTGATATCGACTGATTGCCCAGCGGGCTCCCATTTTCTTCACCTTCAGCATTTGCCTCACCATGTGCTGCCTTATTGTGCTCATATGCCATCAAACAAGAAGCTGAAACCACCTCATGAAGCAGGAGTCGCGACCCCTCATCCAATCAACATCTGGCAAGGCAGGAAAGTAGGGGCGATGGTGGCTAAAGAGGCAGGTCTGGCAAATGGAGCTTAGATCGGCAGTTTTTAAGACCAAATACGGGTTTGTGCTGCACAAAAGTGGAAGTTCAATATCTTCATCCGATATATTGCGCCTTTCCCCTGACTCTTCTCTGCGGTGATGTCGATGAAACGCATTCTCTCTATCCAGTCCCACGTGGTGTTTGGCTGTGCCGGTAACAGCGCCGCCGTGTTTCCCATGCGCCGTCTCGGCATGGAGGTGTGGCCCGTCAACACGGTGCAGTTCTCCAACCACACCCAGTACGCGGCAGGCTGGCAGGGGATGGCGATGCCCGCCGGTCACATCAGCGCCCTGTGCAAGGGGTTGGGGGATATAGAAGTACTGGGCCGGTGCGATGCCGTGCTGAGCGGCTATCTGGGCTCGGCCGAGCAGGGGGACGAGATCCTGACCGTGGTGGCTGCGGTCAAGGCGGCCAATCCTGACGCCATCTATTTCTGTGATCCCGTCATGGGCCACCCGGAGAAGGGGTGCATAGTTGCCCCCGGGGTGACCCGTTTTCTCACCGAGCAGGCGTTGCCGGCGGCCGACATCATGGCCCCCAACCTGCTGGAGCTGGAAACACTGTGTGATACCCACCTGGCGGATCTGGCCCAGACCCGCGCCGCGGCGCATCAGTTGCTGGCCCGGGGAGTGAAGATGGTGCTGGTCAAGCATCTGGGTCGCGCCGCTCGCGAGCCGGGTCGCTTCGAGATGCTCTTGGCTACCCCGGATGGGGATTACCTGATCGCCCGTCCGCTCTACGAATTTGCCCGTCAGCCGGTGGGGGTGGGGGATCTCATCAGTGCCCTGATGCTGGCCAACCTGCAGGCGGGCTTTGATGCCGTGACGGCGTTTGAGCGCACCAATGCGGCTGTGGACACTGTGCTGCTGCACACCTGGCAGGCGCAGGCTTACGAGTTGCAGCTGATCACGGCGCAGGGGGCATTTGCCGAGCCCGTGATCAGCGCGCGCGCCGAACGGCTGGCCTGATGCGGACTTTCTGTGTGAACAGGGCTACGTGATCATCATAATGTTCCAGCCAGTGATCACGCCTGGGCCAGCTGGTCATGTCAGTGCCAGGCGCTGCGGGGGATGGATGGTGACCCGCCGGCCCTGGCTGTTTGCTACGAGATCCCGACGCCCTGTCTTGGTCCGGTCCCCTGGCACTGTGCCACCGCCTGATAGTGTTCCACCGTGGGGAAAGGGTCGTAGAAGTGATGCAGCAGCGCCTTCCACTGCTGGTACTGGACCGAGCCGCGAAAGCCCTGGGTGTGATCTTCGAGCCGCTGCCAGCTGACCAGCAGCAGATAGCTGTGGGGATTGGTCAGCGAGTGCTGCAACTGGTGCCCGGCGTAACCCGGCATGGCGCTGATGATGGCCTGGGCTTGGCCAAAGGCCTGCTCGAAGGCGGCAGCCTGGCCCGGGATGACCTGCAGATGAGCGACTTCCAATATCATGGTGACTCCTTGTCCTGAGAGGGAAAGGGGCATTCCAGCAGTTCGGGACGCAATAGACAAGGCCAGCCGTACGGCTGGCCTTGTCGTTGTTGATCAAGGGTGCGTTTTATCCTTGATCAATGGTGGGGATGGCGGGCCCGATAGCGCTCTGCCATGGCGTTGGCCGCGATCATAGCGCCGTAGACATCCTGCTCGTTCACGGCCATGGGCATGTTGCCCATGGTATCGAGGGGATCGCAGGCAAGCGCTGCCACCTTGCGCCACTCGCTCTCGACAAAGCGGGTCAGCCCCATCTCCTGCAGCGTCATGGGCAGACCGGCGACATGGATGATGCGCATCACCTCGTCGAGCTCGGCCTGGGGGGCGCGCTCCAGCACCAGCTGGGTCAGCAGGCCGAACACCACCTTCTCTCCGTGCTGGGCCCTGTGCAGGTCGGGCACCACAGACATGCCGTTGTTGACCGCATGGGCCGCCGCCAGACCACCGGCCTCGGCGCCGACCCCGCTCAGGTAGATGGTGGCCTCGATGATCTGCTCCAGCGCCGGTGTGGTGACGTGATGGCGCACCGCGTCCATCGCCATGTCGATGTTCTCCCCCAGCAGCTCATAGCAGAGCCGGGCCAGACCAAGCCCGGTGCGGGAGGGGCGCTTGCCCACCAGATTGATGCCATCGGCCCGATAGCAGGCGCGGGCCTCGAAATAGGTGGCCAGCGCATCCCCCACGCCGGCGGCGAAGAAGCGGGCGGGGGCTGCGGCTATGATGGCGGTGTCGGCGATCACCACGTCCGGGTTCTGGGGCAGGAACAGATAACGCTCGAACTCGCCCGCCTGGTTGTAAATGACCGCCAGCGCGGTACAGGGGGCATCGGTGGAGGCTATGGTGGGGAACAGCACCACGGGGCGGCGCAGGTAGAAGGCAACCGCCTTGGCCACGTCCAGGGTCTTGCCGCCGCCGATCCCGACGATCACGTTGGCGCCCTGCTGTTCGGCGATATCCAGAAGGCGGCGGATCTCGATGTCGGTACACTCGTAGTTGAACTTCTCGACCGCCCCCTTCAGGCCCGCTTGCAGCAGGCCGGCCAGCGCCTCTTCACGCACCCGCTCCAGGATGAACTCGTCGCTGACGAGCAGGGCGTTGTCGCCAAAATCTTTCACATGATCATGGAGTTGGGGCAGAAGGTCGTGGCCGATGATGAACTTTTTGGGGGAGGTGACGGTACGAGGCAGGATAGGCATGCAGGATTCCTCAAGGCAGTGAGTGGCACCCGGTTGGTATGCAAACGGGTCTTCCTGCCACACCATACGCCTGGTCCGCCATCAGGTGAAGGGAGAGTGGGGTTCATCCCTCGATTAAATTAATCAAATAGCCTGTTGGATGGTTTATCTGGGGTCAAGAGATGCGGGCTGCGAGGTGCCGATGGCCGGCATGCGCCCGCTCTGGAAGCCGGGCGCAAGGTCATCTTTGCAGGGGAAACTCAGAGCTGCTTGTAGAAGAAGAGGGTAGCCGCCAGGGTGCCGTCGGCACTGCGGGCAAAGCCCGGGATCTGGCCTGCCTCCTGATAGCCCAGCTGGCGATAGAGGCTGGATGCCACGTCGCCGACCCGGGTATCGAGCACCAGCAGGGTACGCCCGGCGTCACTGGCCCCCTGCTCCATGGCCGCCATCAGAGCGCGGCCGACCCCCTTGCCACGGGCGTGACTGTGTACCATCAGTTTCTCCACCTCGGCCCGGTGGCGGCCGTTGGCCTTGGTACAGAGCGCCAGTTGCAGGGCGCCGACCAGCTGATGCTGCTCGAAGGCGACCCAGAGCCGGCGGTTGCCTGCCGCCAACTCCGTCTCTATCCCTTGCCAGTATCCCAGCCCCTGCTCTTCCGTCAGCGGCGGCAAAAATCCCACGGAGGCGCCGCTGGCCACGCTGTCTTGCAGCAGGGTGATGAGCGCAGGCTTGATGCCCAGGGTGGTATCAACCTCAACTATGTCCATCGAGAGTCCTTGTCAAACGTGGTCACGACAGCGGGCTGCGCCGCTGTGCGGCAAACAGAGATAAGGAATCCGTGTTTTGCCGCATGACGGGTTAGACTCGCCGTTTCTGACGCCGATTTCAAGCCGAAGGCTCCCGTTGGTTGCGCCGGATCACGCTTGCACCGCTGCGCTATGCCTCAGCGGATGAGACGCTGCTCTGCCAGCCAGGCAAACAGCAGGCGGGAGACGGGGGAGATCTCGGCCAGATGGCGGCTGTCCAGCCAGCGCAGCTCGGCGATCTCGGCCGAGGCGACAGGCGTACCGTTGGCCTCGCCGGTGTAACAGCGCAAGCGGACCTGCACGCCTTCGGGTTTGCCATCGGCCTGGGCGCTGAATTCGCAGGCAAGGCGCAAGGTGTCGGCTTGCAGGGGCACGCTCAGCTCCTCCTCAATTTCCCGAACCAAGGCCGCTTCATCGCTTTCTCCCGCCTCGCGTTTGCCGCCGGGAATGTAGTAGATGGCCTTGCCGTGGGAGCGGGCGCAGAGCAGTTGCCGATCCTTGAAGGTCAGCCAGGCGAGTTTGTCGATCATGAAGGCACTATCTCTGAGTTGAGGGTGAGGTTTTGCTCGCACAGGGTGCGATAGGAGCGGGTTTCGAGTTGCGCTGAGGAGAGGCCGAGCCGTGTGGCCAAATCCTGCAACTGCTGGCGATAACCGGGCAACAGGGCTTCATCGTCGGTCATGATGGCCAGCTCGGCAAAATCGCCGATCCCCTCGAGATGATCCCGGGTGACATGGAAGGGGCCGACAAAGTAGATGCTGCGCCGCTTGCTGATGGCCAGTACCTGCCGGTAGCCCAGGGTGCGCAACATGCTGGCCGCCTTGTCGGTGTCCGTGATGTTGACGGCCTCGCAGCGATCGGCTTCGGGTCCCTTCACTATCCAGAGCTGGATGCCGGAAGGCTGCATGGTGCGGATCACCAGGCTCTTGCCCTCTGCGGCCAGGTTATGTTCTGGCGTGTCGAAGTAGCTGTCCTGTTCCTGGTTGTCTTCCAGCATCACCTCGGGGTTGAGGGCGGCGAGGGCGATGGTGAAGGCATCGACATCGCTCAGCCGGTACTTGAACTCGACCTCGAAGCGGCCCTGAAAGTGTTGTGATGACATCGGCAGGCATCCTTGAGTGTGCTGTTTTGCATGGCAGGCAGCCTAGCAAAGTTGACCGGCAGGCCCAAGGGGCAGCCGTGCACTCTGTGGAAACGATCTGTTTCTCGCTGCATTTGCTCTCAGTGGATCCTCTCCCTGCGCTCAGCTTGATCAGCTGGGTGCATTTATTCTTGATCCATGACCTTGTTTGCGTGAGGCAAGGGGGCCGTTAACTGGCCGTGAGCCTCTGCCCACAGACGCGCCGGCGGATGCCGAAAAGTTCGGGCTGGCGCACAGGATGGGGCGCCCGGGCTGGGCGGGGGCGGGTCCCTGTGGTTTAATCCTTGCCACTTTCGCGGTAGCGGATCCCGTCTGGTGGGTCGGCTGCCCCCGCTTTGGCAAGATGCAGGTGATCAGATGCAAGTGACAGCAGAGAGCAAATTTATCGGACTCGGGGTGGCGGGCAACTTCGCCGGTCATCTGGAGCAGGCGGGAGAGGCCTCGGATTTCGTGGCTGTGGTGGTGCGTGACACCAGCGCCCCCAAGGCGCTGTTCCCCTTCTATGTGCCGAGTCATCCGGGACAGCTCGGTGTCTTCCCCCTGAGCGAGAAGGCGATCTTCCTGCCAGAGGCGGCGGTCAGCGGTGACGAGAAGGTGCAGATCGAGCCGGAAGTGGCGCTCTGGTGCGAGCTGGAATACGCAGGCACCCAGGTGGTGGCCATCCATCCCCGCGCCTTTGGGGCCTACAACGACTGTTCCATCCGTCGTCCCAATGCCAAGAAGATCAGCGAGAAGAAGAACTGGGGGGAAGAGAGCAAGGGGCTGGCGGCCACTCTGCTGCCACTGTCCCATTTTGCAGCCGGCTGTGAGCTCGATGACTATCGCATCGCTTGTTACCTGGAGCGTGACGGCGAGCTGCATGCTTACGGGGTAGACAGCGCCGCCGTCGATTACAGCTATTTTCATCGACAACTGCTGGACTGGGCCATCGACAAGTTCAACCATCAGCAGGACGAGGGCCCGGCGGAGCATATCCAGGGGCTGCTGGCCCAGGCTGGCTACCCGTCCCATGCGCTCATCAGCATAGGGGCCACCCGTTATACCCATTTTGGCGAGACCCACTTCCTCAAGCCCGGTGATACGTCCTGCGTGCTGGTCTATCCGGCCAGCCGTTATAGCGACAGTGACATCCGTGAAGCCATTCGCACCCGCCAGTTCAGGCCGGATCTGTCTGTCCTGCTGCAGGCGGTCAAGACCCGCTGATGCCACCCAGGCTTCCCCTGTACCCGCGGGGGAAGCCGGGTCCTCCCGCCACTCGGCGCCCTCCTGCTGCGCTTACATAACGCGATGATTTGCTTTAACATTCAGCCCGTTTAACGGGGGGATAGAGGCGTATCATGGTGGAACTCAAAACGATAGGACTGTTTCTGATCACGGCGGTGGCCGAAATCGTCGGTTGTTATCTGCCCTATCTCTGGCTGACACAGGGCCGGAGCATCTGGTTGCTGCTGCCCGCGGGCTTGAGTCTGGTGCTGTTTGCCTGGCTGCTTTCACTGCATCCGACCGCCGCTGGCCGCGTCTATGCCGCCTATGGTGGCGTCTATATCTTCGTGGCCATCCTCTGGCTCTGGCTGGTGGACGGTATCAGGCCCACGCTGTGGGATCTGGTGGGTTCGCTGGTGGCCCTGCTCGGCATGGCCATCATCATGTTTGCGCCAAGGCCCGCTTAGGGTCCGTGGGTGAAGCCGTGTCGGCAATCAGATCAGGAGGAGTGCCATGGTGGTGATCAGAGCGTGCAATGAACAAGACATAGCCGGTTTGCTGACCCTTTATCGGGAGCTGAGGCGCCATGATCCGCCGCTGGTTGAAGCCGAGGCGGCTCTTGCCGCCTTGCTGGCCCAATCCCATGTGCGGCTTATCGTCGCCGAGGTGGAGGGTCAGCTTGCCGCCACCTGCCAGCTGGGGGTGATCCCCACGCTCACCAATGGTGGCCGGCCCTTTGGCATCATAGAGCATGTGATCACGGCGGCCCGCTTTCGGCGCCAGGGGCTGAGCCAGCAAGTGCTCGAGCAGGCGCTGGCCCTCGCCTGGCAGCAGGATTGCTACAAGGTGATGCTGTTGTCGGGGGAAGGGCGCGAGGCGGCCCACTGCCTGTATGAGAAGCTGGGTTTCAAGGCCGGCATCGAGAAGGGATTCGTCATCAAGCAAGCGGATGCCAAAGGCACAGCCGAGCCTCTTTGATGAGACTATCCACCCCAGCCAACAAGAGTCAGAGCATGAAGATTGAACAAGCAAAGACGCAGGATTATCCAAGCCTGATCGCCCTCTGGGAAGCCTCGGTGCGTGCCACTCATCATTTTCTGCCAGAGGCGGAGATAGATGCCCTCAAGCCGCTGATCCTGGAGCACTATTTCGCCGCCGTCGATCTGGTCTGTGCCAGGGATGAGGCCGCTGGCATCGTCGGTTTTTGCGGCGTGCTCGATGGCAATATCGAGATGCTGTTTATCGCCCCCGAGGCGAGAGGCTGCGGTGTTGGCCGCCAGCTGGTGGCCCATGCCATCAGCCGCCAAGGCGCGACCCGGGTGGACGTCAACGAGCAGAATGGGCAGGCGCTTGGCTTCTACCAGCGCATGGGCTTCGTCGTGACGGGGCGCTCGCCGCTGGATCGCCAGGGCAAACCCTATCCACTGCTGCATATGGTGTTGGCGCGTGTCGAAACGGTGTGATCTATCCCGCCAATAAAAAAACCGCCGAAAGGCGGTTTTTTGTTTTTCAGTGCGGGCAGCTCATGGCTGGCCTTACTCCTCGTTGGAGTTGTCCTGATAGCTGTCGCGCTGGGCCCGGGGCAGGCGGCGCATCGGGGTGAGCCCTGCGTCCACGCCACCGCGATCCTTCTGGCGCGCCGGCGCCGGTTGCTTGCTGCCATCGGCTTTGGGCTTGCCGGCTCCCGGCTTGCCTTTGCCCTTGGCAGGCGCCTTGGCATTGTGCTTGGCGTTGGCATGGCCGCGATCCCGCGGCGGGTTTTGTACCGGCTTGCTGCCCGGCAGGGTCTGGCGAGTCGGTTTGCCGCTCGGCTCGTAGCCTGCCAGGATCTCGCTCGGTATGCTGAGGCCGATCAGGGCCTCGATGGCCTTGAGCTGATCCTGTTCATCCTGGCTCACCAGGGAGATGGCTTCGCCGCCACGACCGGCACGGCCGGTACGGCCGATGCGGTGGATATAATCCTCGGCCACCTGGGGCAGCTCGAAGTTGATCACATGGGGCAGCTGATCGATATCGAGACCACGGGCGGCGATGTCGGTGGCGACCAGCACCCGTACCTTGCCTTCCCGAAAATCCGCCAGCGCCCGGTTGCGGGCACCCTGGCTCTTGTCACCGTGGATGGCGACGGTATTGAGGCCGTCTTTTTCCATCTGGTGGGCGAGGCGGTCGGCGATCTGCTTGGTGCGCACGAACACCAGCACCCGTTGCCAGTTATTGCGGCCGATCATGTGGGAGAGCAGCTCGCGCTTGCGCTCGCGGTCGACCTTGATGATGCGCTGATTGACCTGCTCGGCCGTGCTGTTGCTCGGGCTTACCTCGATCAGGGTCGGGCTCTTCAGCAGATCGTCGGCCAGCTCCTTGATCTCGTTGGAGAAGGTGGCAGAGAACAGCAGGGTCTGCCGCTCTTCCGGCAGCGCCTTCATGATGCGGCGAATGTCGGTGATGAAGCCCATGTCCAGCATGCGATCCGCCTCATCCAGCACCAGCACTTCCAGCTCGGTCAGGGTGAGGGCGCGCTGGGTCAGCAGATCCAGCAGCCGGCCCGGGGTCGCGACCAGGATGTCGACGCCGAGCTTGATGGCGTCCAGGTTGGGCTTGATGCTGACGCCGCCGTAGGCGATCAGGGTGCGAAACGGCAAGTGATGGGCGTACTTGATGATGCTTTCGCCCACCTGGGCGGCCAGCTCACGGGTCGGGGTCAATACCAGGGCGCGTACCTGACGACGGCCACCACGGCCATGGTTGGCCAGCAGACGGTGCAACATGGGCAGGGTGAAACCGGCCGTTTTGCCTGTGCCTGTCTGGGCGCCGCCCAGCACATCCTGACCTGCCAGCACGGCCGGAATGGCTTGCTGCTGGATGGGGGTTGGCTGTTCGTAACCCAATTCCTTGACGGCCCGCAGAATATGCGGTGACAGACCCAGTTCGTTAAATGACATGTTCGAGAGAGACTCCTGAGGTGAGCCTTGGGCTCAACGCGTGACAGACATGCGCTGACGCCTGCTCTGTCACAACATAAGGTGCGGCGGGCCACCTTGGCAGCCAGCCACAACATAGAAAAGATAATGGGGGCGTAATATAGCAGATGTGCGACCTGCACGCAGCAGCCGTGTCGCTTGCCCGGGCCGCGGTGCGAGTCTGGTTCCCTGGCGAGGCTCAGAGCAGGGCGCTTATCTCGTCCATCAGGCTCTCTGGCTTGGTCTGGGGGGCGAAACGATCCACCACCTCGCCGTCGCGGTTGATGAGGAACTTGGTGAAGTTCCATTTGACGTTTTCCAGCCCCAGCAGCCCGGGTTTTTGCTGTTTCAGCCAGCGATAGAAGGGGTGGGCGTGCTCGCCGTTGACCTCGCACTTGGCCATGATGGGGAAGCTCACAGGGTAATCCAGCGAGCAGAAGCGGGCTATCTCGTCCGCATCCCCCGGCTCCTGATGGCCGAATTGATCGCAGGGAAAGCCGAGGATCACCAGCCCTTTGGGCCCCAGTTGCTGGTAGAGCGCCTCCAGCCCCGTGTATTGGGGGGTAAAACCGCAGCGGCTGGCCACGTTGACCACCAGGATGACCTGGCCTTGCAGGGCGGTGAGCGAGAGTTCGGAACCATCTAGGTGTTGCAGGGTGAGGTCGGGCAAAGGCATGGTGCACTCCTGGGAGGATGGGGCCCATTCAGGGCGGTTATCATGCACGTTAACGGGCCAGGGCGTCGGGGGCAAGGGGCATGTGCCCCGTTTGCGCCATGGCTCTCGTGCGACATGCCCCACCTTTTGGGGAGCCGGATCACAGGGTGACCAGGCCGGTACGATAAAGGGCGCCTTCTGTGGCGGAATAGCGTATTGATGGTGGGACTTCTCAGGAGAAGCAATCTGGTTTGTGCCCAGGCCGGGAAGTCGCTAAAAAGCGCCCTCTCTCCACTTATTGTGAGTCACTCTTGGACTATCAAGCCGTCATGGATGCCATTTACACCCGGGGATGGGTGATAGTGGATGATTTTTTAACTGCCGCCGAGGTGGATGAGCTGAAAGCCTGTCTGCCAGGGGAGTGGCAACCGGCCGGGATCGGACGCGCCGCGCTGCATCAGGGCAACCCCGACATTCGCCGTGATCAGATCCACTGGCTGGAGCCCGATCTTGGCGCGCCTGTGGCCGCCTATCTGGCCCGCATGGAATCCCTGCGCCTCGTCGCCAACCGCCTGCTGATGCTGGGGCTGTTCGACTACGAGGCGCATTTTGCCCGCTATCGCAGCGGGGACTTCTATGCCACCCACCGCGATGCCTTCGCCGGTCGTTCCAACCGCCGTCTCACCTCTGTCTTCTATCTCAACAACGACTGGCAACCGGAGGCGGGCGGTGTGCTCAGGGTCTACGACAACGACGAGCAGTTGCTGATGGATGTCTCTCCCAAGGGGGGACGGCTGGTATTGTTCCTGTCGGAGGAGTTTCCCCACGAGGTGCTGCCCGCCAATCGGGAGCGTTACAGCATAGCCGGCTGGTTTAGGGTCAATGGCAACGGCGTGGGACGGCTGGATCCGCCCCGCTGACGCCTTTTCGTCCAATTTCTGACACAGGCAGGAATTTTTCAGGCTGTTGTCGGCGGATGGGGCTCCCATCGGCTGACAAGGCTTGATTTCCCTTGCTACACTGGCCCGCACTTGGCTTCGTCCGGTTTTTCAGTACGGTTGGATTATCAGATGGTCATGACGAGGCCGCTTTTCCCAAGGGATCACATCTAATGAAGAACATGCATGTCTTGCTGCTGTGCGGCGGCGGTGGCTCAGAACACGAAGTCTCTCTGCGCAGCGCCAATTTCCTCGAGCAACAACTCGGTTTCCTGCCCGGCGTCGAAGTGACCCGGGTCGAGATGTTCGCCGATCGCTGGCTCTCTGCCGACGGCCGCGAGTGCAAGCTGGGGCTGGACAAGCTGCTCTCGTTTGACAGCGTGGCCCGTCCGGTGGACTACGTGGTGCCCTGCATCCACGGCTACCCGGGTGAGACCGGCGATCTGCAATCCTTCCTCGAGCTGGCGGGCCTGCCTTATCTCGGTTGCGATGCCGAGGCGAGCAAGATCTGCTTCAACAAGATCAGCACCAAGCTGTGGCTCTCCGCCATCGGCATTCCCAACACCCCCTATCTGTTCCTGACCGAACAGAACGACGCCGCCCTGACCGAGGCAAAAGCCGCCCTGGCCAAGTGGGGCAAGGTCTTCATCAAGGCCGCCTCCCAGGGCTCCTCCGTGGGCTGCTACTCCGCCAGCAACGAAGCCGACCTGGTGCAGGGGATCAAGGATGCCTTCGGTTACTCTGAGCAGGTGTTGATCGAAAAAGCGGTCAAGCCCCGCGAGCTGGAAGTGGCTGTCTACCAGTACGGTGACGAGCTGATTGCCACCTATCCTGGCGAGATCTGCGTGCCGCAGGACAAGTTCTACACCTATGAAGAGAAGTACAGCAGCGCCAGCCACACGGCGACCAGCCTCAAGGCCGAAGGCCTGACCCAGGCGCAGGCCGATGCGATCCACGAGTATGCCCTCAAGGCGTTCCGTCAGCTCAAACTGACCCACCTGTCGCGCATTGACTTCTTCCTGACCGAAGAGGGCGATATCCTGCTGAACGAGATCAATACCTTCCCCGGCATGACCTCCATCTCCATGTTCCCGAAACTGCTGGAGCATCACGGCCACAGCTTTGCCCGCTACCTCGAGCAGATCCTGCGCAAGCCCGCCTGACGGTTTGCCGAAAACAACAGAGGGGCCCGCGGGCCCCTCTGTCGTTGTTGTGGTTGGCGATGTCACATGGATTCAGGGGTGAACAGCCAGATGTGCGCCCCTTGTGGATCCGCAATCAGGGCCATGCGCCCGACCCCCGGGATATTCATGGCGGGCACCACCAGGGTGCCACCGTGCTGATTGACCCTGAGCACCCTGGCATCCACGTCATCCACTGCGATATAGGTTGCCCAGTGGGGCGGTACGCCGGCCATCTCGGGATTGCCCCGGGTGGCCTGCACGCCGGCGATTGGCCTGCCATTGGCAACCAGCATGGGGTAGTTGCCGCCTTCCATCGCCATGGTCTGGCTCTCCCAGCCGAGCACCTCAGTGTAGAAACGGATCCCGGCCTCGGCGTCGGGGAGATAGAGCTCGTGCCAGGTGAAGGTAGTGCCTTCGGCCAGGGCGTGCTCGCGGGCAATGTCTTGTTCTGCCATCGTCGTCCTCCTGTGTCCCATGCGTGGGTGCATGGGTTGACGACCAAGTATAGAGAGGCGTGGTGCCCCGGCTTGCCCCGGATGGGGGGCCTTGCTGCGCGGCGGACGGCTCGTTACAATCTGCCCCCTTTTTTCCCGCAACGTGCACCGCCAGAGCCGCGCCCCATGAAGCCAATCCCAGATCACGCCGTCAATCGCCTGCGCGTATGGCGCAAGAGCATCTCCACCCGTCCTTTTCTCGCCCGTGGTGGCACAGTGCCACGCTGCGAGGCGTGCCAGCTGCGCCGCGACTGGTGCGCCTGCGAATGGCGCCCCGAGCTCAAGGCCGAGGCCGGCTTCTGCCTGCTGATGTATGACAGCGAACCCATGAAACCCTCCAACACGGGTCGACTGATCGCTGACGTCTTGCCGGATACCACCTGGGCCTTCCTCTGGAAGCGCACCCAGCCCCACCCCGAGTTGTTGGCACTGCTGGCCGATCCCGCCTGGCAGCCCTATGTGGTGTTTCCCGCCTGCGAGAAAAACCCGGCGCGGGTGACCGAACGGGTCACGCTCGCCCCCGGCAAGAAGCCGCTCTTCATTCTGCTGGACGGCACCTGGCCCGAGGCGCGCAAGATGTTCAACATGAGCCCCTATCTGGATGGCTTCCCCGTGCTGGCGGTCAAGCCGGATGCGCTCTCCACCTATGGCATGCGGGTCGCCAACTGCGACGAGCACCTCTGTACCGCCGAAGTGGCGGCCTGCGTGCTGGAGGTGGCCGGCGAGCTGCAGGCAGGCCAGGCGTTGCAGCTCTGGTTCAATCTGTTCAGCCGCCGCTACATGGCCGGTCGTGTAAGCCGGGCGCCCGGTGAGGATGAAGTGCAACTGCAACAGGCGCTGGCGGCGATAAAGGAAGACATACTCGCTGAGGCGTTGGCCGATAGCGCCGCCTAATGGAGGAAAGGGACTGACGAGAAGAGACCAACAATACTGATGAAAATCAGGAATCAATTGGCTGCCATCGTTTCGTTAGCCTCATGAGCGAGAGCCCGCTAGGATAGCGACCAGCTTGACTCATTCAGGTTCCCGGCGCGGGTGCGGCGGGCACCACAATCACACGAGGTCTAGGGATGGAATTGGAACTGTACACGCTTGTCGCCCTGTTCGGGGTGGCGCTCATCGCCGGCTTTATCGACGCCATCGCCGGCGGCGGCGGCCTCCTGACGGTGCCGGCCCTGCTGGCTACCGGCATGCCGCCGGCCCTGGTGCTCGGCACCAACAAGCTGCAGAGCAGTTTCGGCTCCTTCTCCGCCACCTGGTTCTATGCCCGCAAGGGGCTGCTGGAGTGGGCCATGATCTGGCCCGCGGTGATCTGCACCTTCATCGGCGCCGCCATCGGCACCCTGGCGGTGCAGACCATAGACGCCGCCATCCTGGAGCGACTGCTGCCCTTCCTGCTGGTCGCCTTTGCCTGCTACTTCTACTTCTCCCCCCGGGTGAGCGATGCCGAGAGCCAGCGCCGTCTCACCCCCATGCTGTTCGCCTTGCTGGTGGGCGGCGGTGTGGGTTTTTATGACGGTTTCTTCGGGCCGGGCACGGGGTCGTTCTTTGCCATCGGCTTCGTGGCCCTGGCGGGCTTTGGCATGGCGCGGGCCACGGCCCACACCAAGTTGCTCAACTTGACCTCCAACATCGCTTCCCTGCTGTTCTTCGCCCTCGGTGGCAAGGTGGTGTGGAGCGTCGGTTTCTGCATGGCGCTGGGCCAGTTTATCGGCGCCCGTGTCGGCTCCAAGCTGGTGTTGAAGAAAGGGGTCAAGCTCATCAAGCCGCTGCTGGTGACCGTCTCCCTGCTGATGTCGGCCAAGCTGGTGTGGAGCCAGTATCCCGAGCTGTTTGCCTGGGTCGGCTAGGTGATGTCACCTGCTGATGTCTGTTGCAGCATTCTGGCCTGGAGCCAGTATCCCGAGCTGTTTGCCTGGCTGGTGTAACGGCCGCTTCGTGGCATGAGTCAGCCAACAGGGCCCGATCCGCTGGATCGGGCCCTGTTGCTTTGTGGCGCTCACACGGTCAGCGGGCGGAAATGGGCCTGCAGGGCCTGCACCAGATGGGCAATCCGTGCGCGCTTGAGGCTGTTTGGCCGGTAGACCAGGTGCAGCGGGCGGGCGAGCCCGGGCAAGGGACGCGCCTTCTCTCCCTGTTCCCCCACCAGTGCCAGCAGACCGGCCGGCAGCAGCACCGGCCCTATGCCCGCCTTGGCCAGTTCGATCAATGCCAGATAGGAGTCCAGCTCCATGGCGGGCACCATGCCCAATTGCGCCAGGGGTTCACGCAGGTAGCGGTTGGAGGGGTTATCCAGATCCATGGTCAGGATCTTGCGCCTGTGCCCCTGCTCGAACGGCCGCTGATCTGCCGGCACCCCCTCATCCTGATCGTTTCCCACCAGATAGAAAGGCTCCTCCAGCAGCAGCTCGGCTCCCAGGCCATGGCCGGGAGGCAGGCGTCCGGCACAGATGCCGAGCAGGGCGTCGCCACTGCGCACCCGCGCCAGGATCACCGGGGTGTGATGGGTAGAGAGGGCAATATGAGGATCGCGGCCGAGGTAGTCGTGCATGAAGCGGGCGAGGTAGCCCGCCAACAGGGTTTCGGAGCAGGCGACGGGCAGGGGAGTCAGATCGGTGAGGGTCTGGCTGTCGGCCAGCACCCCCTTCATCTCGGCGAGGCTCGGGGCCACCCGGTCGAGCAGCTCCTGCGCCTGCGGGGTGAGCCGGATCTGGCGGCCATCCGGCTCGATCAACTTCTTGCCGAGGCGCTGCTCCAGCTGGGCAATGCGCTTGCTCACCGCCGACTGGCTGATGTAGAGGCGACTGGCCACCTTGGCCATGGTGCCTTCGCTTGCCAGCAGACTGAGTGTCTCCAGCCCTTCCAGTAACATCCTGCCCCCTAGTGTTGCCATCACGCAGATCGAATGGCGCTACCTTAGGGGCTGACGGCCTCAGGAGCAAGTGTCGTTCGCTGCCTTGGCTGGCCACCAGCGCCAATCCCGCACGGGCGGGGCGAAGATCACCAGGTTGCCGAGCAGGCTGATCACCACCCCCACCACAGAGACAGTCTGCCAGACGAATCCCTCATACAGGGTGGAGAGGCTGAGGGCCACCAGGGGAAACAGCACAGTGGCGTAGGAGGCCTTGCTGGCACCAATCCGGCCCACCAGTGTGAGGTAGGCGGTGAAGGCGATGACAGAGCCGAACAGGGCGAGATAGACCATGGCCGCCAGATAGTGACCGTCGGTCGGTATGGTGAGGGACTGGCCTAGCAGGGTGACCCAGCCCAGCAACAGCACGACCCCGTACACCATGCCCCAGGGCACCAGTTGCAGCACGTGATAGCCGTGGCGCTGGCCACGGGCAGAGACCAGATTGCCGAGCGAGAAGCAAAGGGTTCCGCCACAGGCCAGCAGCAACCCCTTCCAGCCGTTTGCACCCAGTTGCGCATCCGCCAGCACGGGCCAGAACAGCAACAGGGTGCCAAGCAGCCCCAGCAAGGATCCTTGCAGCCAGCGCAGGTTGGGGCGTTTGCCCTCGAACAGCCAGAGATTGAGACCGTTGAAGATGCTGGCACTGGCGAAGATCACCGCCGACAGGCCACTCGGAATATAGAGGGTGGCGTGATAGAAGCAGAGGAAGTTGGTGGAAAAGAGCAGGGCACCGAGCAGGGCCGCGTAGCGCTGGCCCGCCCAGGGCAGACGCGGGAAACGGCCGCTGACGGTGAGCAGGGCAAACAGCGCCAGCGCCGCCAGCAGGAAGCGATAGAGCACTGAGACCTCGATGGGAATGGGGCCGAGCTGCCAGGCGATGGCGATCCAGGTGCTGCCCCAGATAAGGACGGTGGCAAGGTAGAGCAGTAGGTTCATGAGGGATCCGGTGGCGTGAAGAGGGCATGAGGATCAGCATGGCGCGGGCCGGAGCGACTGGCTTGCACCATCTTGCGGTTTTTTCCGCAGGGCCGCAGCGTTTGGTCCAGCGGCGCGGTAAGATGGCCACCAAGCATGAAGGGCGGGGCATAAAGGGTGCAGCAGATGAGAGGGGCAGGGGTATTCGATGCACTGGTCAGCACGGGGGCGCGGCTGGAAGACTCCTGCTGGCTGGAGCCCGGCCTTGGGGTGGCCAGCTGGCGCAACCGCTACGATCAGACCCGCTACCACAAGCCGGGCCACCATACCCTGAGCGTCTATCTGCAGGGGGGCGAGCAGACCGAGCGCCTCGATGGCCCCGGCGGTCATGGCGGTACCGGCAAGGTGTGCATCATGCCGGATCACCACAGATCCGAGTGGCTGGTGCGCGAAGAGTTTCGCTTCTTCCACCTCTATTTTACTCCGGCCCACCTCACCCGCATCGCCGAACAGGCCTGCGACAAGGAGGGGCGCCATCTGCTGCTGGAAGACAAGACCTTCATCGATGACCCGCAGGCGGCGGCACTGGTGCAGGCCCAGCTGATGAAGCTGGAGTGGCAGCACGGCGTCGATCGCATGGCGCTCTCCCACGGCGCCTGGATGCTGATGCTGCACGCCTACCGCCACCACACCCGGGAGGCGCCGAGTCTGCCCGAGGTGCGTGGCGGCCTGGCACCCGGGGTGATCCGGCGGGTGCAGGAGTACCTGCTGGCCCATCTGGCCGAGCCCGTCACCCTGGCCCAGCTGGCGCAGGAGGCGGGTCTGAGCGAATACCACTTCGCCCGCATGTTCGGCCAGAGTCTGGGGTGTCCGCCCCATCGCTACCTGCAGGGGCTGCGCCTCAAACGGGCCAAGCAGCTGCTGGCGGGCCCCGAGCCCCTGGCCAGCATCGCCATCTTGTGCGGATTCTCTTCCCAGGCCCACTTTGGCAACCGTTTTCGCGAGGCATTTGGCCTCACGCCGGGCCAGTGGCGCGCGCAATTGTCATCCTATCGTCACAGATAACGCTGAGACTCTGGGTAAAACAGGTGTACCATCTACCACTTACCCATTGAAAGGAATGCCCATTGAATTATCGCAAACGTCAGACCCGTACCCGCCACCTGTGGTTCAGCCACTGGAATGCCCCCCAAGATCGCACCTGTATTCCCACCCCTCCCGAACCCGTAGTGCCTCACAGTTCCCGCTGAAAATCGACACGACCCGATAGGATTTTTCCGGCAACTTTGCCACTATTGCGCCATCAGGATGGACTGGATATGGCCGCATGTTTCTGGAACGCATTGAAGTCAAAGGTTTTCGCGGGATAAATCGCCTCTCGCTCGGGCTGGATAACACCACGGTTCTCATCGGTGAGAACGCCTGGGGCAAGTCCAGTCTGCTGCGCGCCCTCTGGTGCCTGTTGGGGCAGGATGCCGAACCCTATCAGTTCGAGGCCGACGATTTTCACCAGCCGGAAGACCCCGAACTCGCACCCGCCCGCAATCTGCAACTGGTGCTCACCTTCAGTGAGCACAGACCCCAGATGTGCCTGCACTCCCATCGTCTGGCCCGGCTGGGCGCCTCCTGGGTCAAGCACAAAGACAAATTCCACCGCATCCACTATCGCGCCAGCGCCGAGCTGGAGGCCGACGGCTCCGTGACCACCACCCATGACTTTCTCGACGGCATCGGCAAGAGCCTGCCCATCGACAATGCCCATGAACTGGTCTGCCTGCTGATCACCATGAACCCGGTATTCCGGCTGCGGGATGCCCGCACCGCCCGCAGCGGGGTGGAGGTGCTTAAGTGGAGCGATCTGTCGCAGAACCGGCTGAGCCAGCTGGCCAACAAGCTGATCGACGAGCCCCAGCGCATCGGCGAGCCCGAGCTCAAAGAGGCATTGCAGGCGGTGCGCCAGCTGATGGATCACTACTTCAATGCCCTTGCCCCCATCAAGAATAAGCCCCGCAGCCAGCGGGACATAGTCAATCGCCCCATGACGCTGCGCAACCCCGGCAATCTGCAGGCACTGCTGCGCAATGCCGACAACCGGGCGCTGCAGCTGGCGATGGCGGGCATGGCAGCCACCCTGCTCAACGCCCGTGGCAACCGCGAGCTGGAGCAGGGCGCGCGCCCCATCATGATCCTGGAAGATCCCGAGAGTCGTCTGCACCCCACCATGCTGGCTCTGGCCTGGGGCCTGCTCGAACAATTGCCTGGCCAGAAATTGCTCACCACCAACTCGGGAGACTTGCTCTCCTCCCTGCCCCTGAATCAGGTGCGCCGTCTGGTGCGTCGCCAGCAGGACATCGTCTGCCATCAGCTCGGTGGCGAGCGTTACAGCAGCGATGACTTGCGCAAGATTGCCTTTCACGTGCGCATCAACCGCCCCATGTCGATGTTTGCCCGCTGCTGGTTGCTGGTGGAGGGGGAGACAGAGATCTGGCTGCTCTCCGAGCTGGCCCAGATCTGCGGTTACAGCCTGCGGGCGGAAGGGGTGCGTATCATAGAGTTCGCCCAGTGCGGCCAGTCGCCCCTCATCAAGGTGGCGCGCGACTTTGGCATAGAGTGGCATCTGCTCACCGATGGCGACGAGGCGGGGATCAAATACGCCACCTCGGCCCGGGCGTTGCTCAAGGGGGAGCGGGAGCGGGATCGGTTGACCCAGCTGCCGGCGGCGGACATAGAGCACTACCTCTATCACAATGGCTTCGAGGCGGTGTTCAGGCGCGAGGCCGGCGTCGGTGGCCGCTCGACCCTCAATGCCGGGCGCATCATCAACAAGGCGATTCATCACCGCAGCAAGCCGGGCATGGCGCTGGCGGTGGTGGAGGAGGCGGAGCGCCTCGGCGGCGAGCACATTCCGCCGGTGATCCGCCAGATGTTTGCCAAGGTGGTGGCGCTGGCGCGCGGTCAGGGCTGATCCGCCCGTCTGTCCCCTGGCGCAGGAGAATGCAGGCCAGGGGAATCGCCCCTGTTGTCCCGGCAGGCTGACGGGGCGCCGGCCACCCACTCCCTCGCCGGAGGCAGGGATTGGGGTTGGGAGTCGGTTTGGGTATACTCGGCCCCTTCTTGGCGCCCCATAGGCGCATCCCGAATCCTTGCTGCTGGAGGCGTCATGTTCGTCCAACTCCCTTTTTGGCTCTTTCCCCTGACCGGATTGATGGCGCTGGGGGCGCTCATCGCCCTCGGCATAGTGCTGTGGCGCGGTGACATCTGCCCGGGCCAGCGCTCGCGGATCACGGCCCAGCTCTTCTCCATCTGGGTGATCACCGGCCTCTCCCTGATGCTGGCGGTGGAGGCCAGGGTGGCGAGCTGGTTGATCTGGAGCGGGGGGGCCGCCCTGATCCTGGGGATAGTGCTGTCGCTGGCCCAGTCCCGGCTGGAGGGCAAGCGCGCCATCCCGTCCACCCTGCTCTGGCTGCCTGCCATGCCGCTGCTGGTCTATGGCGTCGGCTTGCTGCAAATCCAGGGCTGGCTGAGCGGCCTGCTGCAGATGACCTTGCTGGGGGCGGCCTTCGCGCACCTGATGCTGCTGCGGGCGCGTCACCGCCTGCAGGCCTTCAACCTGTTGCTGCCGGTGGCCGGGCTGGTGGCTGCCATCCTGAGCCTGCTCTGGCTGGCGGTGCTGGTGGGCTGGCAGGGCAGTGGCGCTGCGCTGGATGCCCTGATCCCCGGCGTGCTGACCCAGGCCAGCTTGCTGATTGCGGCCCTGCTGCTCTGGTTCAGCCCCATCTATCAACAGCGGGAGACGGCGCCCGTGGTGGTCTCCACCGCCCTGTGCGGCCTCATCATCGCCCAGATAGCGGCGACCAGCGTGCTGCACCAGCTGGCCTGATCGCTCCTCGCATGAATGAAAAAAGCCCCCCTGAGTCGTTCAGGGGGGCTTTTTGCTGGCCGCAACCCGGGCCTAGTAGAAGTCGTCGGCCCCGCAGATAAAGAGGCAACTGCTGCGTGGCTGGGCCAGGTATTCCCGGGTCAGCCCCTCCAGCGGCATGCCGAAGGTGCAGATGTCATGGGGTGAGGGCAGGGCGGTATCCAGGATCCGGCGCCAGTAGCCACCGACCCCCTTGGGCGGGCTCGGCAGGTTGAAGGTGAGTGGCTCCCAGTAGGCGTTGAACAGCACATAGAGCGCCAGTTTGGTTTCGCTGGAGAGGGCCGACATGGCGATGGCGTGGGAGTGGGGGCTGAAGTCCGGCTGGGCGGCATTGACCCCGTGCCAGCAGATCTCGCTGTGACGCAGGATCTCGGTCAGCGACAGCGGCATGCTCTCCTGCTCGGGTCGCTGGAACAGGTGCTTGCGATACTGGATCAGCTCCTTCATGAAGCGGAACATCTCCTGCCCCATGACGCTGGGTTGCCAGTTCATCCAGCAGGTCTCGTTGTCCTGGCAGTAGCCGTTGTTGTTGCCGTGCTGGGTACGCAGCACCTCGTCCCCCATCAGCAGCATAGGAGATCCCACCGACAGCAGGGTCGCCACCATCATGTTCTTGGCCTGACGCACCCGCAGGGCATTGATCTGGGGATCCTCGGTCGGCCCCTCCTGGCCATGGTTCCAGCTGAAGTTGTGATCGCAGCCGTCCCGGTTCTCTTCACCGTTGGCCTCGTTGTGCTTGTGATCATGGCTGGCCCAGTCCCACAGGGTGAAGCCGTCGTGGCAGGTGACGAAGTTGATGCTCTTCTCCGGATCGGCGTGGTGATAGTGGTAGATGTCCGGGCTGCCGCACAGTCGCTCCACGAAGGTGGCGACGGCGTTGTCATCCCCGCGCAAGAAGTGGCGCACATCGTCCCTGAACTGGCCGTTCCATTCACGCCAGCGCGCGCCGGCCAGGCTGCCCACCTGATAGAGGCCCCCGGCATCCCAGGCCTCGGCGATGAGCTTGATGTCGGCGATGCGGGGATCCGTGTCTATGGTGCGCAGGGTAGGTGCATTGGCCTGGGGCATGCCGGACTCGTCCCGCGACAGTATGGCGGCCAGATCGAATCGAAAGCCGTCCACGTGCATCTCCTGGCGCCAGAAGTGGAGGCTGTCCATGATCATGCGCAGCACCACCGGATGGGCGCCGTTGAAGGTGTTGCCGCAGCCCGAGTAGTTGGTGTCCTTCTGGTTGCTGTCGAGTATGTAGTAGGCCTCGTTGTCTATGCCGCGAAACGAGAAGGTGGGGCCATCATCGCCCCCCTCGGCGGTGTGGTTGTAGACCACGTCCAGGATCACCTCGATGTTGGCTCTGTGCAGCGCCTTGACCATGTCGCGAAATTCGGTGAGCGGATCGGGACCGCTGGCATATTGGGCGTGGGGGGCAAAAAACGACATGGGGCTGTAACCCCAGTAGTTGGAGAGCCCCTTGGGGGCATCCTGGGGATCGAACTGGAACACCGGCAGCAGCTCGACGGCGGTGACGCCGAGGGATTGCAGGTAGGGGATCTTGTCGATGAGGCCAAGATAGGTGCCGCGCAGGGCGGGATCCACCCCTGAGCTCGGCGACTTGGTAAATCCCCCCAGATGCAGCTCGTAGATCACCGAGCGGGAGAGGGAGTGGGCGGGCAGCTTGTCCCCTTCCCAGTCGTAGTCGCGGGTATCCACCACCCGGTTCTTGGCACACACAGCCAGGTTGCTGCCGGGGCGGGCCGCGGCCCAGCGGTCGTAAGTCGGCCCCAGCTCAATGCTGCGACCATAGGGATCCAGCAGCACCTTGTCCGCATCGAAGCGGGTGCCGTAGTAGGGGCGCCAGGGGCCCTGAATGCGATAGGCGTAGCGCTGACCCAGTGGCAGGCCTTCTATATGGATGTGCCAGTAGTAAGCGGTGCGGTTGAGACGGGGTGACAAAGGGATCACCTCAGGGGTGGTATCGTCGGCACTGGCGAACAGCAGCAGTTCGACCCGACTGGCCAGGCGGGCCCAGATGGCAAAGTTGACGCCGTCGTGCTCGGGTGTGGCCCCCAATTGACGGCAATGACCGGCGGATATGCGCATGATAAACCTACCCAAAACGAGGAGTGATAATCCAATTCAGTGTAGTGCGCCAAGCTGGCCCCAAACCTGCTTGTCTGAAAAAACAGCGCCCTGTTGCAAATTCCTTCAATTTGTGCCGCTTTAACCTACGAATGAAGTTTTTTTAGGATATTTACTTGCAATCTGAGCGCTGGCGCCTATTATTGGCGACCTCAGACGCGGGGTGGAGCAGCTCGGTAGCTCGTCGGGCTCATAACCCGAAGGTCGTCGGTTCAAATCCGGCCCCCGCAACCATCTGAGTTTCCGAGTCGACAACGCCAATTAAGGCATTGAAGATAAAGAGAATTCGAACTGGCTACTGCTCGGCCACTTCGGAAAAAATACGGACGCGGGGTGGAGCAGCTCGGTAGCTCGTCGGGCTCATAACCCGAAGGTCGTCAGTTCAAATCTGGCCCCCGCAACCAACTATTTGTGATCATGGCTAGGCTGATGCCAAGCGGTGAACGTAAAGACAGCACGCTACTTCTGCTCGGTAGTGTGTGGTGATAAAGGCAGTGCAATTCGGACGCGGGGTGGAGCAGCTCGGTAGCTCGTCGGGCTCATAACCCGAAGGTCGTCAGTTCAAATCTGGCCCCCGCAACCAACTATTTGTGCTCATGGCGAGGCTGATGCCAAGCGGTGAACGTAAAGACAGCACGCTACTTCTGCTCGGTAGTGTGTGGTGATAAAGGCAGTACAATTCGGACGCGGGGTGGAGCAGCTCGGTAGCTCGTCGGGCTCATAACCCGAAGGTCGTCAGTTCAAATCTGGCCCCCGCAACCAACTATTTGTGCTCATGGCGAGGCTGATGCCAAGCGGTGAACGTAAAGACAGCACGCTACTTCTGCTCGGTAGTGTGTGGTGATAAAGGCAGTACAATTCGGACGCGGGGTGGAGCAGCTCGGTAGCTCGTCGGGCTCATAACCCGAAGGTCGTCAGTTCAAATCTGGCCCCCGCAACCAACTATTTGTGCTCATGGCGAGGCTGATGCCAAGCGGTGAACGTAAAGACAGCACACTACTTCTGCTCGGTAGTGTGTGGTGATAAAGGCAGTACAATTCGGACGCGGGGTGGAGCAGCTCGGTAGCTCGTCGGGCTCATAACCCGAAGGTCGTCAGTTCAAATCTGGCCCCCGCAACCAACTATTTGTGCTCATGGCGAGGCTGATGCCAAGCGGTGAACGTAAAGACAGCACACTACTTCTGCTCGGTAGTGTGTGGTGATAAAGGCAGTACAATTCGGACGCGGGGTGGAGCAGCTCGGTAGCTCGTCGGGCTCATAACCCGAAGGTCGTCGGTTCAAATCCGGCCCCCGCAACCAACTTTCTTCTGTTTCTCCATTTCGTTTTTCCTCTTGTTTTCCCCTCGTTATGTTTCGCGCCGTTTCCGGTTGCTCATCATATGTACGCATAATCACGCTTGATATTGATTTTCAAGTGCAAATCTGGCCGCCACCGCGCTTTGTTGGGTATCATCAGTGATATCTCTTCATGGACGAGGCCTCTGCCCAATGATGCAACAGTTCACTTATCTCCCCCCCCAGATCGACATTCATGATGCCACCCTGAGCCAGGCCATGGGCAACGGGCTTTCGGCCAACCTGCTGCTTGTCGCCGAAGATCTGCGCGACTCTATTCTGGCCAGACCTGAGTTTGCCGCCGTGGCAACCCAGATAGCGCTGGGGCAGAAGGCGCCCTACAGCCTGGTGCAGCACAACAGCCTGCAACTGGTGATCTTCATCGGAGCCCGTCCCGCCCGGGATCACGCCCTCTACAAGCAGGCCAGATCCTGGATAGCCCCGTTGGCCGGACTCAAGATCGAGCGGATGGGGCTGCACCTGGAAGGGTTTGACGAGGGGGACAGGGCGCAGCTGGCCGAGCTGACGCTGGCCTGCCTGTTGGCGGCCAATGTGCCGCTGCCGAGCCACAAGCATAGCGCCGAGGATGAGTGGCGCTATCAGCAGATTGTGGTATCGCCGCGCTGCGTGCTGGATCTGGCGCGGATCTACGCCGAGGCCGAAGGCAATGGCATGGCGCGGCATCTGGCGGTATCGCCGGCCTCCGATCTCACCGCCCGCAGCTATCGGGAGTGGGCACGTCAGCTGGCCCAGGTTGAAGGCTGGCAGTGGCACGAGTACGATCAGGCCCAACTGGCCGAACGGGGAGCCGGCGCCTTCATCGCGGTGGCGAGAGGCTCGGAAGACAACCAGGCCGCCATGGTCAAGCTCAGTTACTGCCCGCCCAATCCGGTGCGCCGGGTCGCCCTGGTGGGCAAGGGGATCTGTCACGACTCGGGCGGTTACAACCTCAAGGTCGCCGGCAGCATGTATGGCATGCATCTGGACATGGGTGGCAGCGCAGTGGCACTGGGCGCCCTCTATGCGATCAGCCGGGCCCGCCTGCCCTACGAGGTGCACTGCTGGCTCGCCATCGCCGAGAACCACATAGGCCCGCTCGCTTACCGGCCGGGGGAGGTGGTAACGGCGCTCAACGGCACCACCATAGAGGTGGTGGATACCGATGCCGAGGGGCGCATGGTGCTGGCGGATACCCTCTGCATGGCGGTGCAGGATAATCCGGATCTGCTGATCGATTACGCTACCCTGACGGGGGCCTGCAAGCGGGCACTGGGCAGCCGTTACAGCGGCGCCTTTACCAACCGGCCCCAGTGGTTCGGCGAGCTGATAAGCCTGGGCCAGCGCAGCGGTGAGCGAGTCTGGCCCTTCCCGCTGGATGAGGACTATGACGACAACCTCGATAGCGAGTGGGCCGATCTGTTACAGTGTGCGCCGGGCGCATCGCCGGATCACATAGATGCCGCCCGTTTTCTCAACCGCTTCGTGCCTGCCCAGACCCCCTGGCTGCACCTCGATTTGAGCGGTTTTCGCAGCAAGGGGGGCAATGGCGTGGTCAGCAGTGAAGTGACCGGATTCGGGGTCAGGCTGACGCTGGACTTGCTCGCCAGCCCGCTGGGCCGCCGCCATGAACTCGATGAACAAGAACAGTAAGGGATCCCGTGAAAGTACCAAGTTATGACTGGGTGTTGTTCGATCTGGACGAAACTCTGCTCGATTTCCCGGTCGCCCAGGCCCTGGAGCAGACTCTGCAGCTCTACGGCGTGACGCCGACTCCCCCCAAGATGGCGGAGTATCATGCTCTGAACCACAGTCTGTGGCAGCAGTACAACTCGGGCGAGATAGATGCGGCCCACCTGCAGCAGACCCGTTTTTCCCTGTTTGCCGAGCAGGTGGACGTGGCACCCATGGCGATGAACGACACCTTCTTGCAGCAGATCATCGCCCTGAGCGTGCCGCTGGAGGGGGTGCTGGAGACACTGCAGGCCCTCAAAGGCCGGGTGCGGATGGGGATCATCACCAATGGCTTCAGCCTGCCGCAACGGGGTCGCCTCAGCAAGCTGGGCTGGAGCGACTGGTTCGAGCCGCTGGTCATCTCGGACGAGGTACAGGTGACCAAGCCGGCCGCCGCCATTTTCCAGCATACCCTGGCCTTGATGGGGCAGCCGAGCCCGGCGCGGGTGTTGATGGTGGGGGACAACCCCAAGACCGACATCGCCGGTGCCGCGGCGCAGGGGCTGGCTACCTGCTGGTACAACCCGGACCGTCACGACACCGAGTGCGAGGCGACCCACGAGATCCACCACTTTGCCCACCTCTCCACCATAGTGCTGGGGCAGTAAGCCAAGCGGCGAGCCGCTCGCCAGCAACAAAAAAGGCAGCCCTTGGGCTGCCTTTTGTCATCTTGTCATCTTGTCATCTATCAGGTACCCAAGCGACTGAGCAGCCAGGATTCGAGCAGGGCGACCCCGTGTTCCAGCACGGTCTCGTCGAAGTCGAATTCCGGATGGTGATGAGGCGCCGCCAGATTGGCCCCCAGGATCAGATAGGCGGCCTGACCGCCGTTTCGCTGCACCCGCTCGATGAGAAAGCCCGCATCCTCGCTGGCACCAAAGCGGCGAGTGTGGATGGTCTCAAGCTTGAGCGCCTTTGCAAGCGGCACTATCTCCTCGAGCAGGGCCGGGCTGTTCTCGATGCCGATGGCTTCCCCCTGCTTGCGAATGAGGTAGGTGGCGCCCTGCATCATGGCGGCCCCTTCCACTATCTGCTGCACCTGGCCGAACATGTAGTCGTTAAGCGCCGGGGTGGCACCACGGGTTTCCCCTTGCAGGCGGGCATGGCCCGGGATCACGTTGCGACCGCTGCCACCGCTGAGCTGGCCCACGTTGATGCGGGTCATGCCATCGCGGTGGCGGGCAATGCCGAGCATGGCGGTGGTCGCCGTGCAGGCTGCCGCCAGCGCATTGCTGCCCGCGTTGGGCTCAAGCCCCGCGTGGGCGGCGCGCCCCAGAAACTCCACGTCGAACTTGGTGGAGCAGAGAAACTCGGTGGGATTGACCACCAGCTCGCCACTGTTGGCATGAATGCCGATGTGCAGCGCCAGCAGGGCATCCACATCGTCGAGCTGGCCGCCCGCCGCCAGCGCCTTGCCGCCACGGCAGCCCTCTTCGGCGGGCTGGAAGAACAACTTGATACGGCCGTTCAACCGATCGGCGAGGGCTGCGATCCGCTCGGCCAGCACCAGCCCGATGGCGGTATGTCCGTCGTGGGCACAGGCGTGCATCCAGCCGGCATTGCGAGACTGCCACCCTTCCTGACTGGGGGGATGCAGCTCATCCTGGCTCTCATTAACTTCTACCGCATCGATATCGAAGCGAAAGGCCAGGGTTGGGCCGGGACGACCGCTGTCCCACACGCCCATCACACCCGTTATCTCTTCGATGCGGGCCAGCCAGTCGGGATGTGCACCCTGGCGCAGGGCGCGCTCCTTCTGGGCTTGTACGTCTACCTCCCGTCCCATGATGAGGTTGCTGGCCAGCAGCTTGTCCCCCAGCATGACTTCAAATCCGAGTTTTGAGAGGTGGTGAGCGATGAGGGAGCTGGTGCGAAATTCACACCAGGCCGCTTCGGGCAGATGATGAAGATCACGACGCCATTGGCGTAGAGCATCTTGGGTCATGGTAATTCCTGCATGGCGAGTCCAGCGGATATTGTGACGGGCAGGGGAGCAAGAGTAAATCCCGGAGCGCAAATGCAACAAGGGGAGCGATGAGGCTCCCCTTGTGGACGGTGGCAGTGACATGCAGCTTATATAGTGTGCATCAACCAGTTCTAAATAAGGCTTTCGGTATCACGCTGGGTGAAATAGCCAAAAAAGACAGAGAGTGGTGAATTAGTCAGCGCCTGGGCTATGGCTGTCATTCAGCAATACACAATTCTGGATGACTAACCGGCTCAAAGCTGTGACAGCGACGGCAGAGAGACGGCAACCAGAGTGAAAAACACGGTAAAAACGGCAGTAACAACAAACTCTTTCATATTTTGTCTCCCTTGGCTGACTGTTGATGGGACCAAGATACCACAATTGTGCGGTAAAACAATAGTAAAATGTATTTATGTGGCAAATTATGGGCTTGAAGCATCTAAAGCCTTGTTTTTACATTTTAGCGTCTGTTTTATCATCTGGCCTTCTTTGTGATGCCGATGCGCACTCTGTGTATGTGGTATAAATTTATAAAATTCATTATGTTATGTTTTGTTCGTGTCAATTTTTCAGTGGGTTTTGTATGGGGCTTTTCTGGTTTTCTTGAAATTTGATCCGCTTTCAAGCCCCTCTGTGGCGTCTGAAAATGTCGTCGAAAGCCGGTTGGCTTGTCCCTTGGCTGAATTTGAAGAGTGCATCCATTTTTTGTCGCATATTGTGCCTTGAAGCCTGACAGGGCGCCTCTTTCAGGAAGCGGGCGCGGCACCCGCTTCTCAGTCAGTACGCAAAAATGGTGAACATGATGAGGGGCTTGCCATTGAGGGGGCACGAATGACGGCTCCTGCGCTGGGCTCACCTTTTTCTTATGCCATGCGTCTGTGTGTCCCGGTGCGACGGCATTGAGGAGAGGCTCTCAACACCCCCGGGATGACGATACAAGGCTCTGTGCTAGCGATGAGTGTGGCCGACGCCACCGGCGGCCTGTGGTGATGGGAGGAGAGCTTGGGGCTGATCCTGCGTCCGATGCAGAAAAGGCCATCCCGCCAGCCGGCATACCCGGGATGTCGTGAGCCGCCAAACCTTGGCAAGGAAGTAGCGCCCATTCGTCGATGGCGAGAGGGCTGTCGTTGACTATCCAGGGGCCAGGGAGGCGCTCCGCTCGCCGGTATGGCGGGCATGGGGCAAGATTTGGACAACAGTGCAGCAGATGGCGCAGCAAGAGAGAGGGCCCTTGTACGGTTGCCGGTTCCACCCGTTGCCGGGCACACGACGTGCATAAAAAAACCCTCCAGCGGAGGGTTTTTTGTCACAACAGGCTGAGCAAGCGACAGGCGCTTAGAACAGGGTGGTGGAGAGATCGTACAGCTCCTGATCGAACGGGCGCTTGAGGTTCTCGATGCAGTCGATGATGTCGTGGTGCACCATCTCGTTGCCCTGGATCCCGACGCAGCGGCCACCCTGACCGGCCAGCAGCTGTTCAACGGCGAAGGCACCCATGCGGCTGGACATGATGCGATCGCGCGCAGTCGGCGAGCCGCCACGCTGGATGTGGCCCAGAATGGTGGCGCGGGTCTCGCGGCCTGTCATGGCTTCGATGTCCTTGGCCAGGGCATTCACGTCGGTGACGTGCTCACAGATGGTGATGATGGCGTGCTTCTTGCCTTTGGCTTCGCCTTCCTTGATCTGTTGCAGCAGCTTGTCCTTGTCGAAGGTCACTTCCGGCACTATCACGTACTCGGCGCCACCGGCAACGGCGGCAGACATGGCCAGATCGCCGCAGTGGCGACCCATGATCTCGACCACGGAGATGCGGTGGTGGGAGCTGCAGGTGTCGCGCAGGCGGTCAATGGCGTCAACCACCACGTTCAGGGCGGTATCAAAGCCGATGGTGAAGTCGGTGCCGGCGATGTCGTTGTCTATGGTGCCCGGCAGGCCGATGCAGGGGAAACCCTCCTCGGTCAGCTTCTTGGCACCCATGTAGGAGCCATCACCACCGATCACCACCAGGGCGTCGATACCGTGTTTTTTCAGATTTTCGATCGCTTCGGCGCGCACTTTCGGGTCTTTGAAAGCGGGGAAACGGGCGGAACCCAGGAAGGTGCCGCCGCGGTTGACCACGTCGGAGACGCTGTGACGCTCCAGCTTGACGATCCTGTCCTGATGCAGACCGAGGTAGCCATCATAGATGCCGTAAACTTCCAGGCCATGATGCAGACCGGCGCGCACCACGGCGCGGATGGCTGCGTTCATACCCGGTGCGTCACCACCACTGGTCAAAACACCAATACGTTTGATTTGTTTGGTCATGAGTGCCTCTGGATCTGAGTTGTCTAATACGAAGTTTTGAAAATGAGATAAGCCACATTGACTATATCGGCTTTCGTATGGGATGCGGGGGCCGCCATAGGAAAAGCGATATGCAGGAGGGGGCAAGCGCCCCCTCCTGGGCAACAGCTTACTTGGCTGCGCCAGCGATGATCTGGGAGAAGTCGTCCACTTTCAGGGACGCACCACCCACCAGGCCACCGTCGATGTCCGGCTGACCGAACAGATCGGCTGCGGTTGCGCCAGTGACGGAGCCGCCGTACAGGATCTGTACCTTGGCAGCCACGGCGCCGTCAAACCCGGCCAGGTACTGACGGATGTGAGCGTGGACGGACTGGGCGATTTCCGGCGTGGCAGTCTTGCCGGTGCCGATGGCCCATACCGGCTCGTAGGCAACCACGGCGTTGCTGAAGGAGGCGATGCCACAACGGTCGATGACGGCTTTCAGCTGGGTCTCAACCACGTTCTTGGTCACGCCGGCTTCGAACTGTTCCAGCGTCTCACCGATGCACAGTACCGGCACCAGGCCAGCTTTCTGGATGACTTCGTACTTGGCGGCAACCACATCGTCGCTCTCTGCGTGCAGGGTACGACGCTCGCTGTGACCGACCAGGGAGTAGGTGCAACCGAAGGCTTTGAGCATGGAGGGGGCGTTTTCACCGGTGAAGGCGCCGGATTCGTGAAGGTCGGCATTCTGGGCGCCGTAGGCGATCTTGCTGCCAGCGGTCAGCTGCTCAACCAGACCCAAAAAGATAACCGGCGGGCAGACGGCGACTTGCACAGAAGGATGAGCGGCAGCAGCCGGAGTCAGTCCTTTGATCAGAGCTTCGACAGAAGCTTTGGTGCCGTTCAGTTTCCAGTTACCCATTACCAGGTGCTGTCTCATCTTGTAACTCTCCTAGGCATTTGATTGCGCGACATTATATGAATTGAACCGAGCCCAAGATAGCTGACCCGGCGGCAAATGACGTAATTTTTTTTCGCTTTCCTGATCCAAATCAGGAATGCAAGGCTCGATTGCTCAATCGTTAACCTGCCCTCGCAAACGGGCCCACCATACCCCAATCCATTCGTGAATGGCAGCCTCGGAATACATCAGATAACGCCCCTTCGGTAGGTAGCTGTAGAGGGGTTGCGCCACCAGGCTCTGCTTGGCTGTGTAGTCGGTGGGGGCCGGCACCGCATCGAGTCCCTGTCCCTGATAGAGCGCCATGGCTCGCGGCAGGTGGGTGGCCGAACTGACCAGCGCCACTCGCTTGCCCTTGAGATAACGGCTGATGCTGACGGCCTCGTCATGGGTGTCTTTGTTGTTTTCAAACAACGTCATCCGTGAGCGGGGTATGCCCAGACTCGTCGCCATGCGGGCATTGACCTCGGCGTTGGAGAGGGGATCCCCGGACACATAACCGGAGAAGATGAGCTCTGCTTGCGGGTAAGCCTGGGCGAGGCGCACCCCCTCCAGCGTTCTAGCGAGCGATATGTTGTTCTGCCAGGCGCGCTCGGGCACGGCCGGATCGCTCACGTGGCCGTTGCCCAGCACCACGATAGCCGCTATATCCGGGTGCTGGTTTATCTCAAAGGGCGGAAAGGTCTGCTCCAGCGGGCGGGCCAGCTCGTAGCTTATCGGTCGCATACCCATCAGGGCGACGACCAGCAAGGAGAGGGTCGCCAGCAGCTTGCCGGCTTTTTGAAAACGGGTGAACCAGAGCAGCAAGAGCGCCAGCAGCAGCAGGGAGAGGGAGAAGGGCAGCGGCATCAGCAATTGGCCTAGCCACTTCTTGATAACAAACAAGTTGGCGGCAAACAGGTTGAGCTCAAACACTGGGATGTAGTCCTTGAGTTTTCAGCAAATTCGGGATGTGACAGAATACCCCTCTTTTTTCGTCAGGCCCAACCCTGCGGCCAAAAGTTGAGTGTGTCTTGAAGCAAGATCAGAGTTTTGACGGGCGCGCCGACAAGTTCGCCCGCAACATTTATGACTCCACCAAGGGGCGCATTCGCACCACAGTGGTGTGGAGCGACATAGAAGCCTGCCTGGCGCGCCTTGGCAACCGACCCCTGCGCATCCTGGATGCGGGGGGCGGATTTGGCTACTTTGCCCAGAAGCTGGCGGCCATGGGTCATCAGGTGGAACTGTGCGATCTTTCCGCCGAAATGCTTGAACTTGCACGGGTCCAGATCGCCGAAAAGGGGCTGGAAGACAGAATTCGTCTCATCCAGTGCCCCATTCAGGATCTCAAGAGCCAGGTGACCGGCACCTTTGATTTGGTGCTCTGCCACGCCGTGCTGGAATGGCTCGCCGAGCCGCGCCAGACCTTGCTCGGTCTGTTCCCTTTCGTCAAGGCAGGGGGCATACTGTCGCTGCTTTTTTACAACCGTCATGGCCTGCTGTTTCAGAGCCTGGTGGTAGGCAATTTTGACTATGTGCGCCTCGGCCTGCGCAAGAAGCGCCAGACCGCCTTGACCCCCACCAATCCGCAGTTGCCGGAGCAGGTATACGACTGGATTGGGCGAGGGGGGCTCAAGATCATCGGCAAGACGGGGGTGCGCGTCATCCACGACTACATGCGCCACAAGCAGGATCAGGTCGAGAAGTTCGATGATCTGCTGGCCATGGAGCAGCAATATTGCCGCCAGGAACCCTTTATCTCCCTGGGTCGCTATATCCATGTGATGGCGCAGAAACCGTCAAGCTGACCAGCAGTCTGTCTAGCAGCCTTGTAATAACAACGAGATGGTCAGATTTTCGTGATGAGGCCATCCAAATGGATAACAACGAGATGGTCAGATTTTCATGATGAGGCCATCCAAATGCATAACAACGAGATGGTCAGATTTTCATGATGAGGCCATCCAAATGCATAACAACGAGGTGGTCAGATTTTCATGATGAGGCCATCCAAATGCATAACAACGAGATGGTCAGATTTTCATGATGAGGCCATCCAAATGGATAACAACGAGATGATGACGTCATGATGAGTACATCCCGTACCCTGCCCGAGATGGTGGGATGGGTCAGGCAGGAGGGGTTGGCGCTGAGCCTGCCGACCGACCGGCTGGCCTTTCTGATTGCAATCAAGACCCTGTCCGAAGATGAGTCGGACCTGTCGGAAGCGGCGCTGCACGATGCCTTCGGCTATGTCAGCAACGCCTTTGGCCAGATGGACGAGACCCTCACAGGTCGCGCCAACAACGCCATCAACGATCTCATTCGACAGCAGCTGCTGTCGCGCTTCACCACCGATATGGTGGCGGGGGAGAGCCTCTATCGCCTGTCGCGGCTGGGGATGGGGATCGTCGACTTCTTCATGGATCAGCGCCAGGTCGACTCCATCAAGCTCTCCATCCTGCTTGAACACCTGGCGGCCGAGCTCGACACCGCCCGCAAGGCGGCGCTTGAGACCAACACTCGCGAGCAGTGGGATGCAGAGGTGCTGCCACGGCTCACCTTCTCGCTGGAAGAGACGCTGGGGCGCATCGATCTGACCCAGCGCGCCATGGACGAGCAGCAGAATCAGGTCAAGAGCGAGATAGCGGCCCTGCTGACCCAGAACTGGGTCGATGCCATCCACAGCTGCGAAAAACTGCTGCACGAGACAGGCCAGACCCTGCGCGAGCTGCAAGATACCCTGGACGCCGCCGGCCACCGCCTGCAGGCGGGGCTGCTCAACATTCAGGAAGTGGCCCAGGGGCGCGACGATCTGTTCCATGTCGAGGAGCTGACCCACGCCCTGCAGGGGCGGCTTGACGTCATCACCAGCTGGGGCCAGCAGTGCATCGAGCTCTGGTCTCGTTACGATCGGCACGTCCACAAATTTATCCGCAACGCCATCGACATGGACAAGAACCGCGCCTTCAGCCAGCGGCTGCGCGACTCCATCCGCAATTTCGAGCAGCACAACTTCTTGCTGAGGGTGGCTGAGGAGCCCCGTCTGCTGGAGCTGCGGGATGAAACCATCGCCATCCACGATGAAGAGGTCACCGGCGAGGTGCCCCTCGAGATGGAGTACATGGAGATGGTGGACATCAACCAGGAGCTGGCTGAGCGCATCGAGCGCTACCTGGCCCGCTACCCCGAGCAGGGCCATCAGCTGGATGTGGCCGATGTGCTGCGGGAATACCTGCTGGATTACCCGGCTCACGCCCATTTCGATGTGGCGCGTCTCCTGATCGACCAGGCCGTGCGCCTGGGCCATGCCAGCGGTGAGCGCGAGCTGCACCACCAACCCGCATGGAAACCCATTAACCAAGCTGGATCCAAGGTTCAGGCCTATGTCATTGATCAATACTGAGTTTCCCTTGCCGCTGCGGCTCGCAGAGGCCATTGCCAACCCCTTGTTTCCGCGCATCGACACCGCCTTGCGCTCGGGCCGCCACATCAGTGCCGACGATTTCGAACAGCATTCGGCGCTGGTGGAGTACCACAACGAGCTGGAGATCTTCTACGGCCGCTATCAGGTGGAACTCATCAAGGCGCCGGAGGGCTTCTTTTACCTGCGTCCGCGCCCCAGCGCCGACATCGGCACGACCGTGCTCTCCGAGCTCGACATGCTGGTGGGCAAGGTGCTCTGTTACCTGTACTTGAGCCCGGACAGGCTCGCCTCGGAAGGGGTGTTCGCCATGGGAGAGCTGCAAGAAGAGGTGCTGAGCCTGGCCGACGAGAAGCAGCTGCTGCGCATGGTCAACAGCCGCTCCGGCGGCACCGATCTGGACAAGAAGAAGCTCTTGGAGAAGATCCGTACCTCCATGCGCCGGCTGCGGCGTCTCGGCATGATCACCGCCCTTGGCAACAGCGACAAATTCCGGGTCAACGAATCCGTGTTCCGCTTTGCCGCCGATGTGCGCTCCGATGAAGATCCGCGCGCCGTGCAACTGCGGATGATCCAGGAGGGCGAGGCCATCTTCCACGACGACGAGATGCCGAGCAGCGACTCGCTGTTTGAAGACATTGAAGCGGATCTCGATGAAGAACAGCTTGAACTGGAGGTTGAAGATGACCTGCAGCGTTAAATCCCAGGCCCTGATGGAGCCCTTTACTTTGATGGAGAGTGCGGCGTGAGAGGCAAATTCAAATCCCTGACCATGGTCAACTGGAACGGCTTCTTCGCCCGCACCTTCGATCTCGACCAGCTGGTGACGACGCTCTCCGGCGGCAACGGGGCGGGCAAGTCCACCACAATGGCGGCCTTCATCGCGGCGCTTATTCCTGACCAGTCTCTGCTGCATTTTCGCAACACCACGGAAGCGGGTTCCTCCAGTGCGTCCCGCGACAAGGGGCTCTACGGCAAGCTGCAACGGGGTTCCTGTTACTCAGTGCTGGAGGTGATGAACAGCCGCGAGCAGCGGATCTGGGTCGGCGTGCACCTGGAGCAGATCCAGAACCGTGACAACAAGGTCAACATCACCCCGTTTGCGCTGGTGGATGTGCCAGAAAACCTGTCACCCACGGATCTGCTGCTGGAGAAACTCGAGGGCGGCAAGGGCCGCATTCGTGCCTTTGCCGATCTGAAAGGGGCCGCCGCCGAGCTGGGGGCGCTGAAGGTCGCCAAGTTCAATACGGTGACCGACTATCACAACTTCATGTTCGAGTTCGGCATCACCCCGAAAAAGCTGCGTGATCAAAAAGATCGCGGCAAGTTCTATCGCCTGATCGAAGCCTCCCTCTACGGCGGCATCTCTTCTTCGATCAGCCGCTCCCTGCGTGAATATCTGCTGCCGGAGAACTCGGGCGTGCGCAAGGCATTCCAGGACATGGAGGCGGCCATCTATGAGAACCGCCGCACCCTGGAAGCGATCAAGGAGACGCAAGGTCAGCGGGATCTGTTCAAGAACCTGATCACCGAGACCACCCACTATGTGGCGGCGGATTATGTGCGCAACGCCGCCGAGAAGAACCGCCTCTCCGAGCTGGCCCTTAAGGCGCGTCAGGAGCTGGCGGAGAAACGCCGCATCTTGGCCGAAGAGCGCCAGCGCGCCATTTATCTGGCCGACGAGGTGGAGCAACTCACCAACCGCGAGAAATTGCTGACTGCTGAAGCTGAGTCTGCCGCCGATCACTTGGCAAAAGTGTTGGCTGCCGTTGCACTGCAAAAGAAGATCGAGATGTACCGCGCCGATCTGGCGGATCTGTGCGACAAGCTGGAGCAACAGCAAGCGATCGTCGAGGAGATCCACGGCCAACTGCTGGAGGTGGAGGAGCGCAAGGAGCTGGCGCAGGCCGAAGTAGACAGTCTCAAGACCCAGCTGGCCGACTACCAGCAGGCGCTTGATATTCAGCAGACCCGCGCCATCCAGTACCGTCAGGCGGTGCAGGCGCTGGAGAACGCCCGCGTGCAGTGCGAGCTGCCGGGGCTGACCGCCGAACAGGCGAGCGACACCCTGCACCAGTTCCGCAGCGCCGAGCAGAGCCTCACCAGTCGTATGCTGGGGGCCGAGCAGCAGCTGGCACTGGCCAAGGCGGCGGTAGCCGAACATCAGGCCGCGCTGACGCTGCTGTTGACTATTGCCCCCGAAACCGCCCGCGAGGCCGCCTGGCCCACGGCGCAGGCGCTGCTCAAGCGCCATATCGAAGACAAGGCCCGCATTGCGCAGGGGCAGGGGCTGCGCTCAGCCCTGACTCGCCTGGAAAAAGAGAGCGAGAGCCAGAAGGCCTTGTTCAAGTTGCGTGACGAGCTGCATCAAGCCAGTGGCCAGCAGATCGCGAGCCAGGACGAGCTCGAGCTCTTCCTCGAAGCCCAGCGTACCCGTCAGGAAGAGCTGGCCGATCAGCAGAGCGATCTGAACCAGCGCCGTGCCAGCCTGGAGCATCAGGGTGCACAGCTGGGCCGTGATATCGGCGAGCTCACCAAGCTGGCCCCGCGCTGGCTCAAATCCTTTGAAAAGCTCGAGCAGCTGCGCGAGCAGAGCGGGCTGCCGCTCGCCACCGCCGAGGCGCTTTCGGCTGGCATGCAGACCGTGCTCGACAAGGAGCGCGAGTTCGAGCAGGAGAGCAATCGCATCGCGGCGCAGAAGCAGGCGCTGGAGCTGCAAATTCGCAACCTGCAGCTGGGTGCTGGCGAGGCGGATCCGCGTCTGGCCCGCATCGCCGAGCAGGTGGGGGGCGTGCTGCTCTCCGATGTCTATGACGACATCTCCATCGACGATGCTCCTTACTACTCCGCGCTCTACGGTCCGGCTCGCAGTGCCCTGGTGGTGCTGGATCTGGAAGGGGCCATAGAGCGGCTGAAAAAACTGGAAGATTGCCCGGAAGATATCTACCTCATCCAGGGCAACCCCGACTCCTTTGACGAGGATCTGGTGGAAGCGGACGAGCTGGGGGACGCCGTGCTGGTGCGCACCAGCAAGCGTCAGGTGCGCTTCTCCCGCTACCCCGAGCTGCCGCTGTTTGGTCGCGCCGCCCGGGAAAAACGGATCGAGCAGCTTGATCTCGAGCGGGAAAATCTGATCGAGGGCTACGCCAAGGCCGCCTTCGAGCAGCAGAAGTTCCACCGTCTCTACGGACATTTTCGCGACTTTATCGGCCAGCATCTGGACATCGCCTTCCGCCCCGACCCCGAAGCCGAGGTGCAGACCAAGCAGGCCGAACTGCGCACCTTGCAGGGGGCCATAGCCGAGTGCGACAAGCAGCTTGGCGAATCCAAGGCCATTGCTGCCCAGCTGACCCGATATATCCAGCTGGTGCAGGGGATGCTGCCCTTTGGCCATCTGTTTGCGGAGGTCGACTTGGCCGCCCGTCTCGAGGCGGCCCACGCCGACGTCGAGGCACTTAAAACAGCCGAAGCCTTTATCGCCCAGCACGGCAAGGCGCTGGAGAAGCTCGAGACCCTGGTGCAGGTGCTGCGCCAGGATCCGCAGGATCTCGCCGCCCTGCAGGCCGCGTTCGACGAGACGAGCGAATTGCTGGCCGAGCAGAAGCGCCGCTGTTATGCCCTCGATCAGCTGGTGGCCCGTCTGCCGCACTTCGCCTATCAGGATGCACAAGACCTGCTTGGCAAGGCGTCCGAGATGAGCGAGCGACTCAAAGAGAAGCTCAAAGCGGCCGAGCTGGCCGCCCGCACCGCAGGGGAGCAGCACAAGCAGATTGCCCAGCGCCACACAGAGGCGTTGCAACTGCGCACCGCGCTCGATTCCAGCGCCTCGGCCAAGCGCCAGACCCTGACCGAGTTCGAGCAGGAGCTGGCCGCCATGGGGCTGACCCTGTCGGACGACATGGAAGAGAAATCTCGCGCCCACAAGAAAGAGATCGAAGAGCTGCTCATCCGCACCCGTTCCCGTCGCACCAGCGCCGAGGCCCAGTTGCAGGTGACCAAGCGCGAGATTGAATCCCTTGGCGGGCGCCTCAAGCTGGAAGGCAAGGATTACTACAGCGCCCGTAAATCCCTGGTGGGCCACAAGGCGAGCTGGTCGCGGGTGGTGCGTCTGGCACGGGACACAGACGTCGAGAAGCGTCTGAACAAGCGCGAGCTGGCGTACTTGGACAGCGACGAGCTGAGATCCATGTCGGACAAGGCGCTCGGCGCCCTGCGCGTCGCCGTGGCTCACGACGAAGCGCTGCGCGATGCGCTGCGTCTGTCGGAAGGCAACCGCAGCACCGAGCAGAAGGTCGCCTTCTACGTGCAGGTCTACCGTTACCTCAAAGACCGTATCCGCAACGACATCATCCGATCCGATGATCCTGTGGAGGCGATCGAGGAGATGGAGATCGAGCTGGCGCGCTTGGCCGACGAGCTCAAGCAGCGGGAAAACCACCTGTCGCTCTCCTCTCACGAGGTGGCGGCCAAGATCACCAACATCATACGTCGCGAGCAGAACCGCATCCGGGTGCTCAACCAGGGCTTGCAGAACATCGCCTTCGGTCTGGTGCGCGGGGTGCGCCTCAACGTCAATATCCGCGAGGCTCACACTCGCTTGTTGACCGCGCTGGCGGATCAGAGTGCCATGCACAACGATCTGTTCGCCGACAAGGAGCTCAGCTTCTCCGAGGCCATGGCCAAGCTGTTCCAGCGTCTCAACCCGCAGACCGAGCAGGGGGATCGCAGCTATCAGGTGATGGGCGATGTCTTGCTCGACTATCGCAACTACCTGGAGCTGGAGATCGAGGTGCAGCGTGGCGCCGATGGCTGGCTGCGGGCCGAGAGCGGCGCGCTTTCCACCGGCGAGGCGATCGGTACCGGTCAGGCCATCCTGCTGATGGTGCTGATCAGCTGGGAGGAGGAGTCCCGCCGTCTGCGCGGCAAGGATATCGCTCCCTGCCGCCTGCTGTTCCTCGACGAAGCGGCCCGTCTGGATGGCAAATCCATCGCCACCCTGTTCGAGCTGTGCGAGCGCCAGGACATGCAGCTCTTGATCGCCGCACCCGAGAACATCAGTCCGGAGAAGGGCACCACCTACAAGCTCATCCGCAAGGTGCAGGGCAAGCACGAGCACGTGCACGTGGTGGGTCTGCGGGGCTTTGGTTTTGCCGATGACAAGCTGATCGCCTGACACAGGTTGACGGGTGAACACACAAACGGGAGGCTGAGGCCTCCCGTTTTATATGGAAAATATGGGAAAATGGGCACTCCGGTCTCGTTGCTTGAAAGACGTGATGCGGCATGGAACGCGCGATTGGTCATCCCTGGGTGGTCATTTTTACGGCACGACAGAACCGCTTATCCCGGCAAGGGGAGCAAGGACAAAGCCCATGGCTGACATGAAGGGAAAGATGCAAGACGTACAAAAAGGGCTGCTGTTATCGCTTTGTCTGCTGCTGGCAGCTTGCAGCAGCCGATATGACGACAGCCACGGCGGCAGTTGGCGCGGTTATACCGACACCGGGCTCGCCTCCTATTATGCCGACCGCTATCACGGCAAAAAGACCGCCAGCGGCGAGCGCTATCGCAACAACCTCAATAGCGCCGCCCATATGGAATTGCCCTTTGGCGCCATGGTGCGGGTCACCAACCTCGCCAATGGCAAGAGCGTGGTGGTCAGGGTCAATGACCGCGGCGCCTTTAAAAACGGGCGTATAATCGATCTCTCCAAATCGGCTTTTAGCAGCATCGGCAGCACAAGATCCGGCCTTATCAAGGTGAAGATAGAGGTGCTCTAGTCGCCGACTCGTTCAATGGCACGAACAGAGTGTCCAATCTGCCCGGCTATATCCCGCCGGGTACTCCCTTTTACACTGCTCCTTCGCTCAAAGGTGGCTCCCAGACCGGAGCCCCTTTGCATACCCCTGAAAATGGAGCAGATAAAGATGAGTGAAGAGAAACGGGTGTCCATCGCCGTACTGAAAGCCCGCGCCGGCATGAGAGATCCGCTGCGCCGTGAGTTGCTCAAACTCATTGCGCCGACGCGGCGAGAGCCGGGCAATCTGGATTATGTACTGTTTGAATTGCGCGACGAACCGGGCACCTTCTATATGCGCGAAGCCTTTGTCAGTCAGGCTGCGCTGGATGCCCATTGTGCGACCGACTATTTTCAGGCCTTTGCCAATCAGACCGATACATTGTTGGCAGAGCCGCTGCGGCTGATTTTTATGGCGGAGGTGAGCCATCCATAAGCGAATTGGGCCTGCTGCTGGCCCAATTTTCCCCCATATGCCAAGTGCCCAGCCCAGACGCTTTCCCGCTATTCCTTGGTGTCGATGATCCGCCAGCTTGCATCTTCACGACACCCGTTAGGGATGTTGCATTACACTGGTTCCCCCTATTTCTGCCCAATAGCCTTTTCATCTCCCCGCTGGTCGGTAAGATATCCAAATGAAAATCAAATTTGCGCTAAGCCTAGTGCTCTAGATAAAAACCGTGGCAGGCCATGTCTGCTTAACGACACGACTGGCTATCCAGGAGGGCCGATATGGCTTTAACGGGGGGACGAGATGGAGATCGCGTTGGCGGATGTGCCGGACAGTGAGTTCGAACAGCGCTTTGCTGCCGTCAAACAGGGGATTTTTCCCTATGTTGAGGCGGTCTTTGGCTGGGATGACGACTTTCAGCGCGAGCGGTTGAGCAGTGAATACCAACCGCAGTGGTTTTCGTGGATCCTGCTGGGGGGCGAGCGAGTCGGTCTGCTCTGCTGCAAGCCATACGACGATGCGCTGCACATTCATCTGCTGATCATCTTCCCGCAGTATCAGGGTCGGCAGTTGGGCTCGGCCGTCATGGACCGGCTGTATCGCGAGGCGGAGCGTGAGGGGAAAAGTCGGGTGACCCTGTCGAGCTTTACCGCCAATCAGAGGGCAATAGAATTTTATCGGCGCCTCGGTTACCAGGCGGTGGCGGAAGAGCCAGCATTCGTCTTCTTGTCCCGGCCGGTGACGAGAGAAGAGTCGTAAGTACTAATGGTTGGCGGAGAGCCCTAATGGCAATGCTAGAGATTTTAACGGTCCCCGACCCCCGATTGAGCATCAATGCCGAGCAGGTTGAGGATATTGCGGCCGTGCAAGGCCTGATCGATGACATGCTGGAGACCCTCTATGCCACCGACAATGGTATTGGTCTGGCCGCCACGCAAGTGGGGCGCAAGGAGGCCATCGTCATCATCGACCTGTCGGAAAAACGGGATCAGCCGCTAGTGTTGATCAATCCGCAAGTGACAAGCGGTACTGAACCGGCGCTTGGGCAAGAGGGGTGTCTCTCCGTGCCGGATTATTATGCCGATGTTGAGCGTTATGGCTCGGTAGTGGTGTCGGCACTGGATCGCCATGGCGTGCCTATCACGGTAAAGAGCTGCGATTTCCTGGCCATCGTGATGCAGCATGAGATCGATCACCTGCAGGGCAGGGTGTTTATCGATTATCTCTCGCCGCTAAAGCGCAAGATGGCGTTGAAGAAGGTGAAAAAGCACCTCAAGGCGACATGACGTGATATTTCATGCGGCGCATTACATATCCATTTGATTATCTGCACAGGAGAACGGGGTAGCCATGTACAAGGTTGGTATTGTTTTATTTGATGATTTCACCGATGTGGATTTTTTCTTGATGTATGACCTGCTTGGGAGAAGCAAAGAGAGCTGGTCGGTGAAAATACTGGGAACCAAGCCTGAGCATGTTTCTGCACTTGGTATCAACGTAAAGACGGATGGAGATGTGGCGGAAGCACGTGATCAGGATGTGGTGCTGATCACCAGTGGGCAGCGTGGTATCCCTGCCGCGCTGCAAGACCATGAGTTCATGTCCACATTGCGGCTGGACCCACAGCGGCAGCTGATTGGATCAATTTGTGCTGGTTCATTCATATTGCATGAACTGGGCTTGCTGAAGGGGAAGAAATTAACAACCAACCCTGCAGCCAAAGCCCAGTTGCTGGAGATGGGGGGTGATGTTCAGGACTTTCCTCTGGTCGTGCAAGGAAATATTGCAACGGCAGGCGGCTGCCTCTCACTGGTTTATTTGATTGGCTGGGTGGCCGAACGGTGTTTTGGTCCGGAAAAACGTAGATTGATGCAATCTCAGCTTATTCCTGCCGGACAAATGGATATCTTCGAACAGCTGATCTCCTCCACTATCAGAGAGGCTGAAGAGTCATTCGACTGATGCCATTGCTCACTGTTTATATCTGTCTGGACCCATAGCCTGTCTGCCCAATGAAACAGGATGGCACATGCACCTCGAATTCAAAAAAATAAATCTGGCGCGTGACTATGAGTTTTGTGTGACCGCCCGCCGGGATGCCTATGTTTGCAGCTTCCATCGCGACGACGGATTTGACGAGTTTCTGGCGGGCTATCGGGAGCGGATGGCGACGAGGCTGGCCAGCAAGGAGTGGCATTATCTGCATGTCTGGCAGGGGGGCGAGATAGTGGGGCAGCTGGAGTTTTGCACTTTCTCATCCGAACCGGATACCGGCTACATATACCTGATCTATTTGACGCCACAGGCTCGGGGGCAAGGGTTGGCCGAATTACTGCTCCGGTATATTGGTCGCACACTGCGGCAGGCCGGTTGCCGGCGGGTTGTGCTGTCGGTCAGCCGTCTCAACCAGCGCGCGCTGCGTTTCTATCAGCGCTGCGGGTGGCAATACCTGGGGCCAAACCCCAAGCATGCCGAAACAGATTTTTATGAATATTGGTTGTCGGATCCGACGTAATCAGTAGCCGTATTTGAACGGGGAAAAAAAGTCCCATGGAGGGGGAAAATATATGGAAGTGAGACAAGTCCGGGTATCGGATGCAGATAGCGTACTGGCCCTGATGAACAGACTCGACAATGAAACAACTTTTATGCTCTATGAGCCGGGTGAGCGCACCACGACAGAGGTCGAGCAAGCTCAAATATTGGCCTCGTTTGTCGATGCAAATAATAAAGTCATGCTGGTACTGTCGGAGCAGGACGAGATTGCAGGTTTTATTGTCGGCATCGGTCAACCGGCAAATCGCAACAAACATGTACTGTATTGCGTTATCGGTATTCAACACTCAGTAGCTGGACAGGGCTTTGGCAAAAAAATGATGTCTGCGCTGGAGGCCTGGGCCAGGGCGCACGGCTTTACCCGTATGGAGTTGGGCGTCATGTGCCACAATGCCCGGGCTTGCGCGCTATATCGGGTCTGCGGGTTCGAGGTAGAAGGCGTCAAACGCAATACGATGAGAGTCGATGGGGCATATGTCGATGAATATATGATGGCCAAGCTGATTGAGGAGGTGGCATGAGCAAGATGCAGTGGTGGGTTCCCTTGAACGTCGCTCGGTCGCCAAAGAGTGCGCGCAGATGGGCGGTGCTTGTGCTGATGTCGCTGGGCTGGCTGTTGGCCATGGCGCCGGCCCATGCCGAGGAGCCGCAGCTCGGCGCCGAGTATCGCCCTCTGGTACAGAAGGTGATCGATGCCGCCAAGGCGCGGGATCATCAGGCGCTTGCTAACCAGATGAAGTACCCCTTCAAGCAGGAGTATCCCATCCCGATCATCAAGAACTCGCCCGAGATGGTGGCCCGTTTCGATGAGGTGTTTGATGACGCCATTCTCAAGAGTATCGCCACTTCCCGGATCGGGCAGGATTGGCAGACCATGGGCTGGCGCGGCATCATGCTCGGCAGTGGCGAGGTGTGGCTGGATTTTGATGGCAAGGTGATAGCTATCAATCATCAGACGGCGCAGGCCGCGGAGCTTAAAGCCAGGCTTATCGCCAGGCAGAAAAGCGGCCTGCATCCCGGTCTGCGGGAGTACCAGCGCCCCGAACTGATGTGGCAGACCGAGAAATTTACCATTCGCATCGACAACATGGATGATGGCCACTATCGCTATGCCTCCTGGGCGAAGGGAAAGACGCTCAGCGACAAGCCGGATTTGGTGCTCAGCAATGGCACCGTCAGGGTGGAGGGGACGGGGGGCAACCATACCTATCAATTCAAGAGCGGCCCCTACCGCTACGAGTGTGTCGTGACAGTGCTGGGTGAGCGGGGCGCACCAACCGGTGAGCTGGTCGTCTATCAAAACGAGGTTGCCATCATGCACCAGCCGGTGATCAAAGTGCTCTGATATCCCTTAATCTGCCCGAAACGTTCAAAGCGCGGCCAAGGGCCGCGCTTTTGTTATCTGCAAGGGGCTGATGGCTTTCGCTAGCCCTGCGGTACCCTGACCCCCTTGTCGAGATAGAGGCTGCTGTAGTGGGCGCGGTGGGTGACAAACATCACCTGATGGCGGCTGCCGTCGGAGAGGATAATAAAGTCGCCTGCCTGGGCGGGGCTCTGCAGGCTGATCTCCTGTTCGGGGGCGGTCAGCTTGTCGACCTCCTCCTTGAAGGTGAGGGTGTACGAATACATAGGGTTCTCCACTGCAGGACCGTATACAGACACGCATCACAAGGCTAGTTGCCATCGTCCGTATCCGCGGCGCCCAAGCGGCACCTGTGCGGCATTTAATTTAACGGGTAAGCTGGGTCTGCTTATCTTATATGGGGGCATGGCCTGCATTTGCCAGTGTCCCTCGCTTGGGGCCCCCATAACAGGCGCCAGAGTGGTTTTCAGCACGCAAGCAAGGAGTGGTCATGAAGGAGCTAGCCTCCCCGTTGGAGCCTGAGTTGGTGCGGATTGCCGCGTTTTCTGACGGGCAGCAAGGAGGGAATCCTGCCGGTGTCTGGCTAGGGTCTCGCTTGCCCGCGGCAGAGGAGATGCAACGCATCGCCGCTCAGGTGGGATTTTCGGAAACGGCCTTCGCCGCGCCCTTGTCGCCACTCGGGCCACCAGGCTCACCCTGGGGGGCTGCGACCGCCCGGCAAACCGCCGAGTCTGGGGAGTGGCGGGTGCGTTACTTCTCCCCCGAGGCCGAGGTGCCCTTCTGCGGCCATGCCACCATAGCCCTGGGTGTGGCGCTGGCGCGGCGCTTTGGAGAAGGGGAGTATGCATTGCACCTCAATCAGACCGAGATCAAGGTATCGGGCTGGCAGGATGAGGAGGGGCAGTGGCAGGCGGCGCTGCAATCGCCGCCGACCCGCAGCAAGCCGGCCCCGGCCGAGTTGGTGAGTGCCGCGCTGACGCTGTTTGGTTACACGTCAGCAGATCTGGATCCCCGCATTCCGCCGGCACTTATCCATGGCGGCGCCGATCATCTGGTGCTGGCCCTGAACAGTCGGGCTGCGCTCTCGGCCATGCACTACGAACTGGCGCAGGGGCGAACCCTGATGCAAAGGGAAGGGCTGGTCACCATACTGCTGGCTCATGCCGCCCGGGATCAGTTGTTTCATACCCGCAACCCCTTCGCCTATGGCGGCGTCTATGAGGATCCCGCCACAGGCGCAGCCACCGCCGCCTTTGCCGGTTACCTGCGCGATATCCATTGGCCCCACGGCGGCATCATAGATCTCTTTCAGGGGGAGGACATGGGGATGGCGTCACATCTGCACGCCGAGATCCCGGCCGCACCCGGCAGCTCAATCAGGGTGTTCGGCCGGGCCCGCCTGATGTGAGCGACACGCAATGAAAAAACCGCCAACTGGCGGTTTTTTCCTTTGTGCAGGAGCGAACTCAAGCGTGTTTCTCGGCATATTGCGCCCACTATGCGCTCTGGTCATGCTCCCCAGATGGGCTGCACTCTTCGTGAACGGTGAGCCAGTGCAGCAGCTGACGACTTACCTGCGGGCTGCCGAGCAGGGCCATATGGCTGGTGCGATAGGCAATCCAGCAGTGGGAAGGGGGGAATGCCAGCTGGTGGTGCGCCTCGTCATGCTGGCCGAGGGCGCTGCGCAGGGGCACAAGTCCATCGCCGATCAGCCTATCAGCCAGCAGACCGCGCTTGGCCGCCGTGGTGGCCGCTATGGTGAAGCAGGCCACTTCGGCGGGCAGGGGCAAGGGGGGGCGAGGATCGGGCAAGGCGTGCGGTTCGCCCTGCGGGGGCGGCGAGTCAATCACCTTGCCGTGGCGCAGATCCTTGATGCCGGCGCTGCGCAGTTGTGCCAGCCTGACGAAGGGTTGGGTATAGGCGGTGGCAGGCAGCAGCTGCTCCAGCCAGTGACCTGCGTGTTCAAGGGGCGCGCCATGATGGGGCGTGCCGAGAAACACCATGTTTTTCAGGACGCCGGGCCAGCCCATCTCACTCTGGCTGGCATGATGACAGGCGCTGCGGATCACCAGTCCCCCCATGCTGTAGGCCAGCACGCTGACCTCGTCGATGCCGCCTGGCCAGTGGGTTGCCAGTCGTTCCAGCTGACGGGCCAGCTCCCGTCCGTTTTGCGCAACGGGCAGGCCCGAGTTGTAGCGCACATAGACGGGCACATAGCCCAGCTCGCCGGCCAGCATCTCTCCATGGTTGAGCGTTTTTTCTTTGTCCTTCCCCCTGGTTTGGGTCTGCCACTGCAGATCGTTCATGCACAGACCATGCACCATCAGCAGCACCCGCCCCCCGGCGGGCAGACTCGACGGCATGGCGTGCCAGTCCAGCGGCTGGCCACCATGGCGCAGTGTCATGGGGGTAGCGAGGGCATTGTGGCTCTCGACCAGCTTGTCCCCCATCACACCATTGAGGGTGGCGAGCAGGGCGGCGCGCCTGGGCGTCTCGGGGATCTGGTGCAAGGGAGGCGTTGGCGGCAAGCGGGTGAGCAAAGCATGGATGCCACCGCTCAGGGTATGGGCGGCGCCGTGCACCCTCTGGTAGACCAGACCCGTGATCCCCCGGGTCTGACCCTGGGCCTTGCCCCTGATCCCCATGCCACTCAACACCGCCTGATGGACGGCTTCGGTGATCTGCACGGCAGCAGGCAGGGCCTGGGTGAGCAAGCGGGCCAGCTCGCGGATATCGGAAAGATGCCAGGAGGAAACCGGCTGCTGCTCTGTCGACTGGGTCATGGGGTCGCCCTCAGGGAGATGGTGTCAGCAAGCAGACTTGCACCCACTGGGTGCGTGCTGACTGGCACAGACCCATCCAGCTTGCCGTGTTTGCCTCGGGTTTACCAGTGAAGCCGCTGGCAGATCCTGCGGGGCAGGGCCCCTTGCTGCACGGGGTGCCGCGGGAGTGCGTTTCCCCTGGCGCGAGGTGGGTCACGGTAACGGGCAGCAAAAACCTCTCTACTTGGTCATATGGCACCGTAATAGGGGAGGCGAAGATGTCACTGTTTGATGAGCGCAGGGTACAGGATCTCTGTGCCCGCTTGCTGGAGGGCACCGATGAGAAGGGGTATTCACTCGATAGCAAGCATGGCCGCGAGCTGCTTGCCCTGTTGCAGGCGGTGAGCGGTGTCAAGCCGGTGGGGCGCAGCGCTCGCCATACCTTGACCCCCGCGGGGCACGACTATCTTGCCAAGCAGCTGGCACACACAACACCTCAGATGCCGGACATGCGCGGCAGTGTGCAGGCCCTCGGGGTGAGCTTGCCTTCGCGCCTCAATCAGGCCAGTTTTCATGCCCTTTGGCATGGGGACAGCAAGCATCCACGCAGTGACACAGACCCGGATCAAGCTGCCATGGACATAGCATTGACGCAGGATGAGGTGATCCGACTGCGTACCCTGAGCCCGTTGTCACTCATCGATCAGGATGGCCAGCGCCACGAGATGAGGGCGCCGATGGCACTCTTGGGAGAGCTGGCCTTGCCGGAGCGCAGCCTGGCCAGGCTGCAGGGCATCGAGTGGCAAGGGCGGCAGATAGTCACGGTGGAGAACAAGGGCGCCTTCGTGGATTACCCATTGCAAGCGGGGGACCTGCTGCTCTATGTGCCTGGCCGCAATACCAGGCTGGCACGGCAAGTGATCCCGCTGTTGCCGGCGGCTGTGCCCTGGGCTCATTTTGGCGATCTGGATCAGCGGGGATTGGACATTGCCAGCGAGCTGGCTGGGGCCATCCATCGGCCCTTGGCACTCTGGTTGCCCGAGATGCTGATGGCGTATATCCATCACTATGCCCGTCCTCTGACCCGTCAGCTTGAGGGGCAACAGGCTAGCAGAGGCAAGATCCCCTGGGGCGCCGCTCCCACGGCAGGCAGGCCTGGGGAGCTGCTGGCAGAGGCACTCACGCATCTGATCGCACACGGGTTGTGGCTGGAGCAAGAGGTGCTGGTGCTGGCCAGACGCTGGCAGTCATGGCCATTGGGGGCGGCTTGCGACTAATGGAGCCATAAAAAAACCGCCTGATGGCGGCTTTTTTATCATGCCGGCCCTTATTTCAGGGCTTTTTTCAGCTTCTTGATCTTGCCTTCGTGCTTGGCAATTTTCTCAAGGCGTGCGGCGATCTTCTTCTTGATATCTTTCTTGCTGGCTTTGGCCATCTGTGTTGCTCCTTTTGCAGTGGGGACACCTCGAGTGTCCGTGAGTCTGTCCATCGACGTCCCAGAGTGCCACAGGGTTGCCGTCTGAGCCAATCCTCTGTCGAAGAAAACAGCACATTTCAACCGGGGTGCCGAGGAAAAACAGGGGGGCTAGCTACGAGTGAGCTCGGTAGCAGTAGGCATCAAACAAGGTTGGGCGACTAGCAGAAGGCTTGTGCGGCATATCGCGGCCACCAAAAAGCGCCCCTTGGGGCGCTCTTGGTATCACTGGCAAACCTGACTCTATCAGGCTTTTTTCAGGTAGGCGGCGACCAGCACTATCTGCACGCCGTTGACCTTGCCTTCGATGTGCAGCGGGTTGTTGGTCAGGCGGATGCCCTTGACCAGGGTGCCGCGCTTGGCGGTGAAGCCGCCGCCCTTGACGTCCAGATCCTTGATCAAGGTGACCGAGTCACCTTCGACCAGCACGGCGCCGTTGGAATCCAGAGTAGGTACGTTGTCGTCATCATCGCCAGCCTGGCCGGCTTCGGCCCAGGCCTTGGTCTCGTCTTCCATGTACATCATGTCCAGCATGTCCTGAGCCCACACTTCGCCCTGGCCGGACAGGGCTTTCAGCTGACGCCACGCCATGACCTGCACGGCGGGAACCTGGCTCCACATGCTGTCGCCCAGGCAACGCCAGTGATTGACCACTGTGGTGTCCGGCTGCTCCAGCTGGCCACGGCATGTGTCACACAGGGCAAGGCTGTGATCATCATCGCTGGCCGGTGAGTGGGGCACAGCGAAGGCAGACAGTGCCTGTTCGGCGCCGCACAGTTCACACTTGGCGCCCGCGCGCGCTTGCAGGATGGCATTGATGGTCATGTTTTGGTTCCATTCATGTTGGTAAAATGGCCCGCCTTGAGCGAACCAGGGTAAAGAGGGGGCGGAATATAGCATAAAACCCCTCTCTTTGTCAGGCCAACACCCGGGCTCCGGGTCGTTTGCCAGGTTGACACTTGCGCTAACGGCGGCTTGCCGGGGCCAAGCCTGGGTGTATGACCGCCAGTCAGGCCGGAGTCCGGCCTTATGGCGGCCGACCCGCATTGGCGAGTGCTTTTTGGGGAGGGATCGCTAGAATAAGCCTCTTTTTTGACTGCAAGGCAGGGGCAAGCGTGCTGGCTCAACGTTTTCAACAACTGGATGGATTGCTGACCGAGACCCGGCGCTGGTGGCAATACCAACCCTATCATCACCTGAACCTGGCCTTCGCCGACGAGGCCCCCGCGCTGGCCGCACAGCTCAACGTCATGCCCCTTGAACAGATCAATCGACTCGATGGCGACATGGGGGCATTGTGCGACCTGCTCGCTCCCTGGATCCCGGCGGGGAAGACGCTGCATGCCCTGAGTGAGCTCGCGCTATTTAGCCCCGAGCCCATCCAGTGCGCCAAGGAGATGGCGATGCACATGCCGGGTCGCAAGCAGGCGCAGATAGAGGCCTTTACCGGCTGCCTGCCACCTCATCAAGGCCCCTATCTGGAGTGGTGCGCGGGCAAGGGGCACCTGGGGCGGCTGGTCTCCCTGCATCGCCGGGCAGAGATCCTGAGCCTGGAGCTGCAAGGTCCGCTCTGTGAGGAGGGGCGTCGGCTGGCGGCCCGTGACGGGGCCCGCATGCAGTTTGTGCAGGCGGACGCCTTTGCGGCCGATGCCGGCCAGCTGCTCGCTACCGAACACCACGCCATGGCGCTGCACGCCTGCGGCGAGCTGCATACCCATCTGCTGGCGCTGGTGGCCGAGCGCGGCGCCCAGGGGGTGACCATATCCCCTTGCTGCTATCACCTGATCCGCGGTACTCACTATGCCCCCTTGTCCACCGCCGCCCGGGCCAGCGATCTGCAGCTGGCCAAGGCGGATCTGCGGTTGCCGCTGCAGGAGACGGTGACCGCCGGGGCCCGCATCTCGCGCCTGCGCGAGCTGGAGGTGGTGTGGCGGCTCGGGTTTGACTGCCTGCAGCGCCAGGTGCGCGGGGTGAACGAATACTTGCCGGTGCCCAATATGCAAAAAAGCCTGCTCACTGGCAGCTTCGAGGCATTTTGTGAATGGGCGGCCGAGCGCAAGGGGATAGCCCTGCCGGCGGGAATGGATCTTGCCGCTTTTCTGGCCATGGGGGAGGCCCGTTATGGCGATGTCGCCCGCATGGAGCTGGTGCGTCATCTGTTCCGCCGACCGCTCGAGATCTGGTTGGCGCTCGATCGGGCGCTCTTCCTGCAAGAGCAGGGCTACCGGGTGGAGGTGGGCGAGTTTTGCGACAAACCCATGACCCCCCGCAATATCTTGATCCGTGCCGTGCGCTCTGCACAGGCATGAGTGACATCCCTCTGGAATGCCCGGCTGCCAGCCGGGCAGTTCCTATCCTGCCGGGTGATTGACCCCATAGGTGTGTGATGTGGCCCATCATGGGATGGGCCACGGCAAGATGCGGGTTGCTATTATTTTTCATCAGCTTTTACAAGGCATATCACAGTGCCCTTTGCATCAGTCGGAACATCTGTTTTTTATGCATTTTATGGCGTTTCGCCCAGAGAGTGAAATGGCTCACAGATCCGTTTTATTTCTTAATTTTTGATGAGAATTTAGTTATGAAAAAGCCTATTCTCGGGATGAACTTTTCCGAGACAAGGACTGTGCCCCATGTTCAAACCCACGCAATGTGCCTGGCTGGTTGCTGCTGCCTGCGCATTTCCAAGCTATGCCGCCATGAATATTCAGCCCGATCCACAAAATACCGGTGGATATGTGATTGCCGCACCGGATCTGGCGGCAGTTGAAAAATCAAAGACAGCCAATCCCATGTACGGGGTCTGGTCAAAAGCATTGGCGACACGGCCCAATAATATTGTCGATGCCATCATACCAAGAGCGGCCAGCAACCCGGATAACGTCAAACGGGTCGAGCGGGTATTCACGGAATCGGACTGGGAATATTTAACCCAGATGGCGGCACCTGAATATACCTATGAACGCTTCTTGCGGGCCATAGGTAAATTCCCGGCTTTTTGTGGTGAATATACCGATGGCCGGGATTCGGATGCCATCTGCAAAAAATCCATAGTGACGGCCTTCGCCCATTTTGCCCAGGAGACGGGCGGGCATATCAGCAAGAACAATATATCCGACAATCCGCTGGCGCTGGAGGAGTGGCAACAGGCGCTGGTGCATGTGCGCGAGATGGGGTGGTCAGAGGGGCAGGCGGGTTACACCACGGGTTGCGGCCAGAATGACTGGCAGAACAAGAAGTGGCCCTGCAGCACGGGGCAGGGCTATTTCGGACGCGGCGCAAAGCAGCTCTCTTATCACTTCAACTACGGCGCCTTCTCCGAGGCCATGTTTGCGGGTGATGCCTCGGTGCTGCTGAGCGATCCGGGGCGGGTCGCCGACTCCTGGCTGAATCTGGCCTCCGCCATCTGGTTCTTCCTCACCCCCCAGGCCCCCAAGCCTGCCATGCTGCACGTGATAGACCGCACCTGGGTGCCTTCCCAGCGCGAGATAGCGGCGGGCATCGGCTACGGCTTTGGCACCACCATCAACGTCATCAACGGTGGCATAGAGTGTGGTGAACAGAACAAGGACAAGGGCCAACCGGTCAACCGGATCCGTTATTGGGAGGGGCTGGCCGAGCATTACCAGATCCCCGTCAAGGCCGACGAGAAGAACACCTGCTGGCAGCAGACCCCTTATGGCAGCCTGAATCTGAACGGCGCCACCGATGTGCTTTATACCAACTGGGATGGCAACTGGAAGTACTACCCGGACAGACCCGGCGGTTACTCCTTTGAATGTGAGCTGGTGGGTTTTCAGACCGCCTATTCGGCCCTGGTGCCGGGGGATTACGAGAAGTGTGTGACCAACTTCTACGGCTCCCATGCCAACTGGCCCAAGGTGCGGGTGGTGGCCAAGCTGGATCCGGCCCCCGTGGATCCGGTCGATCCGCCGATCGGGGACGCGCCGGCCTGGAGCGCGACCACCGTCTATACGGCGGGGGCCAAGGCCAGCTACAAGGGCGCCGTTTATCAGGCAAAGTGGTGGACTCAGGGCAATGAACCCGGCAAGGGCGATCCCTGGGCGCTGGTGCCAGCCAGGTAAGGAGGGCTTGGCTCCATCACCTGGGCTAACGAGATTTGTACCACGGCCCCTTCATATATCTGGCTGAACGAAAAGGAAAGGGGGAGGCTTATTGCCTCCCCCTTGCATCTTATAGAGGCCATTTATTCATCTAGGCAGAAGATGAATTGCCATGCTTGCACCTCCCACTTATCAAGAGATGACTTCGCCCTGAAGAAGACGGTTTATTTATCCTCTGTTCATATCCGGTATCTTATGGTGCTCCCTGTTGGCGATATATGTGCGGCGAAAAGCCGTTTGCTGGTCTGGCGATGTAGGTTGTATGCCATAAATATTGGCGAACGGCTGCTCATCCAGCGTGATGCGATGGCTGGAAGCCATCATACCGGCCTCTTGTTATCGCGCGCCAACACTCAGTGACCTGGGGCAGGGGAATTTATCTCCACCGTCGTCAAGCCTATTTTCATGGTTGTTTCGTTTGGCACACTGCGCCTGGGAAAATATCCATTTTTCTATATGGCGCGGCATAATGGCGTGATCTTGTCGTGTGCCAGCCTCTCACTCTGTGTTTTGAGAGACAGGTGGCCATATCGGACATGGGCCTTGATGATGGCTGAATCGGGATAAACAAGGAGGGGCCACACAATGAATATCGCCATGCATTTTGAAATTCCGGTGACGGATATGACGCGAGCCATCGGGTTTTACTCCCGCGTATTTGGCATCACGTTCGAGCGAGCGGAGATAGATGGCAACGAGATGGCGTTGTTCCCGCTCTCGGAGGGGGGAGAGGGGTGTTCCGGTGCCCTGGCCAGGGGAGAGACATATGTTCCGAGCCTGGATGGCACGCGGATTTATCTGGCGGTGACCGATATCGAGCAGGTGATGGCCAGCGCCTTGCTGGCCGGTGCCAACAGTCTGTATCCCGTTACCCGGGTTGGCGACACCATCAGGGTGGCTGAATTTCAGGATCCCGAGGGCAACCGGATCGCCCTGCAGGAAACGGCCAGACGCTGACGCAAACATTCATTCATGCTGGGCAGGCCAAACGGGGCCCGGCTCGACACAGACAAGCAGGTGTTATGACGATACGTATTGCTACCCCGGTGGATGTCCCGGCGATGTTCGAGGTGCGTACCAGTGTGCGAGAGAACCAGATGTCCCTCCTGGAGCTGGCCGCAGTGGGGATCACCCCCGCCACCTTGCCCGGCATGCTCACCGGAAGCGGGCGAGGCTGGGTGGCCTGTGACGGGGACCAGGTGGTGGCGTTTGCGATGGCAGAGGCCGGTGACGCCACCATATTTGCCATGTTTGTGCGCCAGAGTCATGAGGGCAGGGGGCTGGGGCGCCGCTTGATGCAGGCTGCCGAATGCTGGCTCAGTGCCGAAGGGTGCACCGAGGTGTGGCTGCTGACCGATGCGGATCTCCGGGTCAGGGCCAACGGTTTTTATCGCCATCTTGGCTGGATGGAGGATGGCATTCAGGAGGAGGGAGAGATGCGTTTCAAAAAATGCTTGCGAGATGATGGGTAACGAGCAGGCCGTGGCGCGCGCGTCCCTCCTTGGCCGACAGGGAGAGGCCGCGCCCCCCCAGATGCGGTGAACTGGCTGGATCCGTGCCGTGTTTTGTGAGGCAGTTAATGGCGAGGGCGCGACAGGTGTGGTACTCATCTGATGCGAAATATGGCCGAAGAACGGCTTGGATCCATCTTGTCAGGGAGGCGTTATGCAAGGACATTGTTTGTGCGGCGGGATCCTGGTGTCGAGCGGGGATCACCAGGAGGTCAACCTCTGCCACTGCACCACCTGCCGGCGCTGGTCCGGCGGTCCCCTGTTTGCGGTGCACTGCGGCAAGGATGTGCGTTTCAGCGGGATGGCGCCTGCCACCTATCGCTCCTCCGAGTGGGCGGAGCGCGGCTTTTGCCCCACCTGCGGCACCCACCTCTTCTATCACCTGCTGCCGACGGATGAATACATAGTGCCGGCTGGCCTCTTCCAGCGGGACGATTTTCAGCTGGCGAGCCAGATCTTCATCGATGAGAAGCCAGACTTCTACGAGTTGAAGAACGAGACGCCCACCCTGACCGGCCAGCAGGTGTTCGAGCAGTTTGCGCCCAAGCCCTGATGAGAAAGGTGCTGATGCGATGACGTTGACAGACAAGGACAAATGATGGAACTGGTGGTGATCCGCCATGGTGAGACCCAGGCCAATGCCGAGAGGCGTTATCTGGGGGCGCTGGATGTCGGGCTGAATGACACGGGAGTTGCGCAAGTCACCAGATTGGCGCAGCTGCTTGTGGCGACGGAGGCGCCGTTTCAGCGATTGCTGACCTCGCCTCTGCTGCGGGCAAGGCAGAGTGCCGAACTTGTCTCGCACACGCTGGCGCTGCCTGCCCGGATAGTGCCCGCCTTTCGTGAACGTCATGTGGGGGTATTTGAAGGGCTGACCCAGGCAGAGGCGAGGGAGCGTTATCCCGCGCTGTGGGCGCGCAATATTACCCGGCGCTGGACAGCAGCGCCCCCGGAAGGGGAGTCGCTGGATGCCGTGATTGCGCGGGTGTCACTGGGGTTGACCAGGCTTGCCGAGGAGGCGCAGGGCGAGCGGGTCTTGCTGGTGGCGCACGGGGTGGTGGCAAAAGTGATCCGCGCCCTCACGACCACGGGATTTTCCGATTTTTTCGACTGGCAATTGCCTAATGGTGACAGCTTGGTCGTGGTGCACGCATCGAGCGGGCCACTGATATGTTTCAGTCGTCCGAGCCTGCAAGATTGAGCGCTTCACCAGCTCATCGAAGCGGCACCGATGGCATCGAGAGACGACTTGATGTCGGCATGGGAGCCCTGTGTGAACATGCAACCTCCACTGCGAATAACACGTTGATATTCAGTACGGTGTGGGCGTTTTTCCACCAATCATGCCATGCGTCAGGATCCGCCATGGCGTGAGTCAAGCCGTGGCGGGGGTGACTGGCTCAGGGGGCGTGGCTGGGCTTTACTCTGTTGACTTGGGTATCGCACACGTCGCCAGCTGTGTTTGGAGAGGCGGTCTCGGTGTCGAGGCCAGCGCTGGCAAGGGATGTCAATCGAGGCAAGGAGAGAGGGATGAAGATCAGCATTGATGCGCGTATCGAGCAGGAGATAGACGCCGTCTGGTGGGCCTGGAATGACCCGGACTGTGTCGTCAAATGGAATGCCGCCTCCGATGAGTGGCACACCACGCGCAGCCGGGTCGATCTGGTGGTGGGTGGTCGTTTCTGTCATCACATGGCGGCCAGGGATGGCAGTGCCGCCTTCGATTTCGAGGGCACCTTCACCCTGGTCGAGGCACCGACCCGGCTTGCCTATGTGATGGATGACGGACGGGCTGTGGATGTGCGCTTCGTCGAGGAGCAAGGCGCCACCCTGGTGAGCCTGGACTTTGACGCTGAGTCCGCGCATAGCCGTGAACAGCAGCAAGCGGGCTGGCAGGGCATTTTGAACAACTTCAAACGCTACGTGGAGGCGGCGGGCTGACGCAGATCCGGCCAGGCCAATAAAAAACCACCGGCGGGCAGCGGTGGTTTTTTATTGGGACATGAGCCCAGGTGTGTGATGCGGGCGGCAGGCACTGATGGCAAGGGGCATCAAGGTGGCGCTATCGGCAGGGGTGTTGTCACCCTTTGTCTGTGGCCGTTTACTCTTCTATATCCAGCAGCACCAGGATGGCGCTGTCGCCGCCCCATTCACGAGGGGCCTGATGAAAGGCGCGCACATTGGGGTGCTGGGCCAGCCAGCTCGGGATCCGCTGCTTGAGGATGTGTTTGCCGATGCCGTGCATCACGGAGGCGACGTGGATGTTCTCTTTCTGGCAGAGAGTGAGCAGTGCGGCCAGCTCCTGCTTTGCCTGGTTCTGGTTCATGCCGTGCAGATCCAGATAAATCTCCGGCGGGTAGATGCCGCGTTTGAGCTTCTTCAGCTCGAATTTTGACACATCGTCACGCACGTAACGGGTCGGGCCATCCTCGTCCAGATGGGGCTGGTACTCGTCGCTGAAAAAGTGGCCAACCCCAAGCTTTTCGCGGCTTTCACGCAGTTCGCGTTTCTGCTTGACCGGGCGCAGGTCGGCCCTTATGGTATCTTGCTTAATTTTCCGGGTACCTTTGACAGCATCGCGAAACAGCAGGCTTTCCTCGATCGTCGGTGAGGGCGTTTTTTTCATCAGGTACTCGTCTTGCTCGCTATATAGGTTTCTCGGGCCGGATATTACTCGACTTGGAGGTGGATTTGGACAAGATATTTATCGATGAGGTGGTTGCCGAGATGCACACCATCCAGGACATGTTGCGCTGGGCCATGAGTCGTTTCAACGACGCCGGGATCTTCTACGGACATGGTACCGACAACGCCTGGGATGAGGCCGTGCAGCTGGTACTGCCCGCGCTACATCTGCCGCCGGACGCGGATCCGGGCATGCGCCACTCCCGTCTGACCACCAGCGAGCGTCATCGCATCGCCGAGCTCATCATTCGCCGCGTGCAGGAACGCGTGCCGGCCGCCTACCTGACCAACAAGGCCTGGTATGCCGGTTGGGAGTTCTACGTGGACGAGCGGGTGCTGATCCCGCGCTCTCCCATCGCCGAGATGGTGGCCAACCGCTTCGCCCCCTTCCTCAAGCATGAGCCGACCCGGATCATGGATCTCTGTACCGGTTCCGGTTGCATCGCCATCATCATGGCCCACGAATTCCCGGGTGCGGAAGTGGACGCCATCGACATCAGCGTGGATGCGCTGAACGTGGCCGAGCGCAACATCACCGATCACGGTCTGGAGCAGCAGGTCATTCCGATCCGCTCCGATCTGATGCGCGATCTGCCCGCCGGTGACAAGTACGATCTCATCGTCTCCAACCCGCCCTATGTGGACTCCGAAGACATGTCGGACTTGCCGGAGGAGTTTCGTCACGAGCCGGAACTGGCGCTGGCCTCCGGCTCGGACGGCCTCAAGCTCACCAAGCGCCTGCTGGCCAATGCCGCCGACTTCCTCAAGGATGACGGCGTGCTGGTGGTCGAGGTGGGCAACAGCATGATCCACCTGGAAGCCCAGTTCCCGGAAGTGCCCTTTACCTGGGTCGAGTTCGAGAACGGTGGTCACGGCGTGTTCGTGATGACCAGGGCCGAGCTGGAGCAATACCGGGACCATTTCGCGATTTACAAGAGCTAAGCAGCAAGGAGCACCCATGGCAGGGAACAGTTTTGGCCAACTCTTTCGGGTCACCACCTTTGGCGAGAGCCACGGCCTGGCGCTGGGCGCCGTGGTCGACGGCTGTCCGCCCGGGCTCGAGATAAGCGAAGCGGATCTGCAGGGAGATCTGGATCGGCGCAAGCCTGGCACCTCCCGTTACACCACGCCACGCCGTGAACCGGATGAGGTGAAGATCCTCTCCGGGGTGTTCGAGGGCAAGACCACGGGCACCTCCATCGGGCTGCTCATCGAGAATACCGATCAGCGCTCCAAGGATTACTCCGACATCAAGGATGTGTTCCGCCCGGGCCATGCCGATTACACCTACCACCAGAAATATGGTCAGCGGGATTATCGGGGCGGTGGTCGCTCCTCCGCCCGTGAGACCGCCATGCGGGTGGCGGCGGGCGCCATCGCCAAGAAGTACCTCAAGCAGATGCACGGCATCGAGATCACCGGCTTCCTCTCCCAGCTCGGCCCCATCAAGGCCGAGGCGTTCGACGCGGCGCAGATTGAGCAGAACCCCTTCTTTTTCCCCGATGCGGGCAAGCTGGAGGCGCTCGATCAGTACATGCGTGACCTGAAAAAAGAGGGCAACAGTGTCGGTGCCAAGGTACAGGTCATTGCCAGCAAGGTGCCGGTGGGCCTCGGCGAGCCGGTGTTCGACCGGCTCGATGCCGACATAGCCCACGCCATGATGGGTATCAATGCCGTGAAAGGGGTGGAGATAGGCGACGGCTTTGCCGTGGTGGAGCAAAAAGGCTCCGAACATCGCGACGAGATGACCCCGGCCGGCTTTGCCAGCAACCATGCGGGTGGCATTCTGGGCGGGATTTCGTCCGGTCAGGATATCGTGGTGAGCATGGCGCTCAAACCCACCTCCAGCATCACAGTGCCGGGCAAGACCATCAATACCGAGGGCGAGGCTATCGAGATGATCACCAAGGGTCGTCACGATCCTTGTGTCGGCATCCGCGCCGTGCCCATCGCCGAAGCCATGCTGGCGCTGGTGTTGATGGATCACCTGCTGCGCCATCGTGCCCAGAATCAGGGCGTGCTGACCCATACGCCCCAGTTGCGCTGATCGGCCTGCCTACCCCGCCAACTGATCGAGCGGTGGCGCAGAAAAATACCGCAATGGCGCAGTCACAGGCAGCGCAAAAAGGCGACCCCAGGGTCGCCTTTTTTATGGATCTCGCCGCCTAGGGCTGACGGGTCTGGGCCGTGTCTGGTCGGGGCGCGGCTTCCTCCCCCTCTGGATTGTCAAACCGGCATGGAGGCGGGGCAAAGCCGCTGCCGGGCGAGGGGAGGGCGGCGATGGCATCATTGACCCGGGCGAGCTCTGCCTCGCTCACCGCCTCTTTGGCAAACATCAGGCTGACCGGCTGATGGTGCAGCAACAACTGGCAGCGGATGAAGCCGTCCGCCCCCAGCTGTTGCAGCCGATAGCGCGCGTATTGCCACTCCATGATGACCCCATCCAGGCGACGAGCCAGCAGCAGTTCGATCAACCTGTCGTCGGTGTTGTAGTCGTTGGCGCCCTTGAGGGCTTGGCAGTGTGCCATCCGCTGGGTGGGGAGGGTGCCACGCAGCTTGCCCAGATGCAGTTGCGTCTGCTGGCACAGGGCGGGGAGGCTCTGTATGTCTTGCCAGGGATCGGCATGGCCCGGAATGGGGTTGTGGCTCAGCAGCACGAAGGTACTGCGCCGATAGGGGGCCGAGAAGCGGGCGAACTCGCGCCGATCCGGGGTATCGAGCGCTCCCATGGCCAGATCCAGCTGTTGCTGCTTGATCAGGTGCAGGGCACGGGCCCAGGGCAGGTTGCGAAAGCGCGCCTCCAGCCCGGCCTGGCTCAGGATCTGGCGGGTCAGGGTCACATCCAGCCCATCCAGCGAGCCTTGAGGGTTGATGTAGCTAAAGGGCGGCCAGTGGCCCCAGGCTACCGACAGCCTGGTCTTGGCCCCGAGCGGCAGGCTCAGCCCCAGTGCCAGCAGCAGCAGGCCTGCCTGACGCCAGCGACGACACTTGCTTGTGATATGTGCAGCCATGAGCCTGAACCTCCTTGTTCGGGGACTGAAATGATGGTCGTCTGTTGCTGGCATCAAGCATAGCCTGATTCGAATGAGTTCTGAGGCAGGATCTGCGAGCGGGAAGGTGACCCACTTTTTCGGTTCGCGCTGGGATGAACATCACATTTCTCTCGTTTATCCACGGCAACTCCGTTAGACTGCGCCTCTATTCTTTCCCCTTTGCTCTGCTCCCCGGGGAAATCGTTGTTTTCTCAATAGGCCCAGAACTTGTGAGATGGCATCGGCTCAGCAGAGGAGCCCCACCACAAATCCCCGGCGCCACTATCCCTAGCAGGTAATTATGAGTTTTTCTTCCCTCGGTCTGGCCGAACCCTTGTTGCGTGCCGTTGCCGAGCAAGGCTACGACACCCCGTCTCCCATTCAGCTGCAAGCGATCCCCGCCGTTCTGGCTGGCCGCGACCTGATGGCGGCGGCCCAAACAGGGACCGGCAAGACCGCAGGCTTTACCCTGCCGATGCTGCAGCGTCTGATGGAGAGCAAGCGTAAAGTTTCTCCCAACCGGATCCGCGCCCTGGTACTGACCCCGACTCGTGAGCTGGCCGCCCAGGTGGGCGAGAGCGTGCGCAACTACGGCAAACATCTGCCGATGCGCAGCCACGTGGTCTTCGGCGGTGTCAGCATCAACCCGCAGATGATGGCGACTCGCCGTGGTCTGGACGTGCTGGTTGCCTGCCCGGGCCGCCTGATGGACCTCTACAACCAGAACGCCGTCAAGTTCGACGAAGTCGAGATCCTGGTGTTGGACGAAGCGGACCGCATGCTCGACATGGGCTTCATCCGCGACATCCGCAAGATCCTGGCCCTGATGCCCAAGCAGCGTCAGAACCTGCTCTTCTCCGCGACCTTCGCCGACGAAATTCGCGAGCTGGCCACCGGCCTGCTCAACAACCCGGCCGTGATCGAAGTGGCGCCGCGCAACAGCACGGCCGAGCGTATCGAGCAGCTGGTTCACCCGTGCGACAAGGCCAACAAGATCGGTCTGCTGAGCCATCTGGTCACCAGCAACGACTGGCAGCAGGTGCTGGTGTTCACCCGTACCAAGCACATGGCCAACCGTGTTGCCGAGACCCTCGACAAGAACGGCGTCAGCGCCGCCGCCATCCACGGCAACAAGAGCCAGGGTGCCCGTACCCGTGCCCTGGCCGGTTTCAAGGAAGGTAGCGTCAAGGTGCTGGTGGCGACCGACATCGCCGCCCGCGGTCTGGACATCGACAAGTTGCCGCAAGTGGTCAACTTCGAGCTGCCCAACGTGGCGGAAGACTATGTACACCGTATCGGTCGTACCGGTCGTGCCGGTGCCGCCGGTCACGCCATCTCCCTGGTCGCGGCCGATGAAGGCAAGCTTATCAAGGCCATCGAGCGTCTGACCAAGCAGAACATCCCGTGCGAGCAGGTGGCCGGTTTCGAAGCCTCCCGTGAAACCCTGGACAACATTGCCCGTGGTATAGGCGCGCCCCTGCGCAAAGAGCCCCGTGATCCGAGCGAGCAGCGCCGTACGCCGCCGCGTCCGCAGGGTCAGGGCCAGCGTCAGGGCGCCGGTCGCTCCGCCAATGGCGGCAACGCCGGCGGTGCCCGCACCGGTAACAGTGGCAAGCCCAAGCCGCAGGGCGGACAGCGTCCGGCCGATGGCGCCGGCAAACCGGCCCAGGCCCGTCGCCCCCGTCGCGCTACCCACAACCAGTAAGCGGCTGGGGACTGTCATCCCCGCCCACTCGGTTGAAATAAAAAGCCCCGCCAATCCGGCAGGGCTTTTTTATGTCTGTCGTTCACCGCCATCCCCGGTGGCTGGGGTTGCCGCCCAGGGTAGAGAGAGCCTATCCAGGTTTCAGCAGCTGGCAATCAAGTTGTCATGCTTGCTGACTTGCGTCTGGATCTGTTGGCACAGGGTGTGAATATGGGGCTCATCCATTTTCTCACGAGAAATATAGATGCCGATAACCCCTTTGTTATATTCCTCATCCATGTCGAGCGGGACTATGCCGAATTGGGCGAAATAACTCGCCATGCTGCCTGGATAGGGCATGACGGCATTGCTGGTATTTGCCATGTCAATACCGGCCATCAGCGAATTGCAGGTATAAATTATTTTGTCATTGAGCTGCATAGCTGCCTGATCTTGCTTTTTTCTTGCCAGGTCCTCGACCAGGTGAAGATATTTCGGCTCATCCGTGGTGATCAACAGGCTGGGGTAATTTACCAGTTCCTGCTTGCTGCATACTTTCCTCAGGAGGGGATGCCCGGCCCTGACAAATATGGCATCGCTGGAGGTAAATAACGGGATGAATATCAGGCTGTAATGTTTATCCAGACCATGGATCTCATGTCCCAGAAACAGGTCGATATGATTGCCAAGGAGCAGATCCAATAGCCGCAGGTGATTGCCGACCTCGATATTGATGGCACAGGATGGATTGGCTGCTCGATAGTGCAGAGTGACAGGTTGCAGCACATGCTGCCACCAGGCATGGCCGGTACCCACTCTCAGTGGCAGGGCCGCTCGCTCGCGAAGAATGGCGAGCCGCCTGAGGGTATCATCATAGATCCGCTGCATCACGCGGGCTTGTGTCAGCAGCAGCTCCCCGGCGGCGGTCAGCGTCACGCCGCCGGCGTGCCTGATCAGCAGGGTCGTGCCCAGGCTCTCTTCGAGTTTCTTCATGTTGTGGGTCAGCGTCGGTTGGCTCAGCCCCATATGTCTGGCTGCCAGACTCACACTCTTGTGGGTCGCGACCTCGATGAATTGTCTTAGATGTTTGTCCACGGAAAACGGCGTCCGTTCAGGGTCAGGCGGAGCGCAACGCTAGTGCAAGCATGCGAGACTGTCAATCGCCACCGTATCGCCAGAAATGGTTTTTATGTGTGTCTCTTCACGTTGTTTTCCATTCGTTTTGGCCGGCAATAGCGCCATTTTAGTGCGTACGATCACGCAATTTCATGCCGTTATAGAGCACATCTATCTCGCCAGTCAGCTCATCTATGTTTCCTTCCTGGCATGCGGGTGTAAGCTGTGAAAACAATTTTTATTGTTGTCATTCAAATAACAAAAAATAAAGTAACGAAGGGAATATATGAAAATAAATCCATTGGCTTTATCCGTGGCATTATTATGCGGCGGCGTCATCTTGTCCGGCTGTAACGATAACGGCTCATCTTCCAATAATGACAAAACGGTCAAACCAGAGGTGAAGGTCCCCTGGGATTTCGATCTCTATCTGGTCGGGGAATTCAGCGGCTGGGATCGTGCGGACAAATTCAAGCTGGTCTTCAAAGATGGGGTCTATCGGTTGGATAACCTGAAGATGAATTCAGGCATGTCACCCTTCAAGGTAGGGGGGCCGGAGTGGACCAAATATCCCGATTTTTCTGCCGACAGCCGCAAAGAGACCAGTATTTTTCCCGAACAGCGTTACCCCATGTATTACCAGAATAACGGCCAGAACAACCGTCTGGTCGTGACCGAAAAAGGGCTGCTCGATATTCAGGTCAAGGTGATCAATGCCGATCTGGCGGCGCCCGTCATCGAATTTGTCATGGTGCGTGATGACCCCAATTACGGCGAGAGCCTCTACCTGAAGGGCGTAGATGGCAACCTCGAACCTCTCTTGCAGATGGTTTATCAGGGTGACAAGCGCTATGTAGTGGTCGCCAAGCTGACCCCGGGGGAGCACAAGATAAAGATGGCGTCCGCGCAGGATGGGATCGGCTTTGCGCCTGGCGGCGCCATCTCATTGAATGAGAACGTCAGGATGCAGCGTTGTGACAGCGGCTGCCAGCTGGCGTCCCTGTCGGTGTCGCAGGCGGGATATTACAAGTTTGTCCTCGATGCGAGTCAGGATGAGCAGGCTCCCTGGCTGTTGGTCAGTGCGGCGACCGACGAGGATCTTGGCATGATCAACCCTCATGAAGGGCATGATCTTATCGAGAAGCTGGAGTACCAGACCCATAAACCCGGGGTCAAGGAGGTGGCCACCTTCTCGGTCAAGCAGGTCGGGGCCGACTATCGTGACTATGCCCAGTCGACGACCCAGGAGTTGCGGGATCCGGGGGATAGCTTCACCACGTATCAGGAGCAGGCCGATCTGCCCCGACTGCGCTCGGGCGACATGGTGTTTGACGCCCTGTTTGCGCTGGCGATGCACGAGATGCGGCAAAACAGCGTGGCCCAGGTCAAGGATGGCAGTTACGGCGGCGGTCAGGCGATCCCCTGTGACTGCTTCGAAACCGGTGCCAAGTGGCATTATGTCTGGACGCGGGATCTCTCCTACGCCACCGATCTGGGGCTGGGGGTCCTGGATCCGCAACGGGCGCGAAACTCCTTGCAGTTCAAGCTCTCCGATTTCAGAGCCGAGCTGAAGCAGGGCCTCGACGGCCTGATCCCGCAGGGACGCCAGATCATCCAGGATACGGGGACGGGGGGCAGCTGGCCCATCAGCACAGACCGCATGGGCTGGGCGCTGGCGGCCGAGCAGGTGCTGGCGGCCTTGCCTGCCGGGGAGCGCAGTGCCTTCCTGCCCGAGGCGTTCGAGGGGTTGCGCAATACCATAGAGAGCGATCGCCTGGCGGCCTTCGATAAGGGCGATGGCCTCTATGGCGGGGAGCAATCCTTCCTCGACTGGCGTGATCAGACCTATGCCAAGTGGATCACCGCAGACATAGCCCACATCGGCATGAGCAAGTCCCTCTCCACCAACGTGCTCCATTATCAGGGGTTGAGGCTGGCGGCGCGTCTGGCCACCGAGCTGGGCCAGGATGAACTGGTGACCCGCTACAGCCAATGGGCGGCCGAGCTCAAGCAGGCCATCAATCACGGCTTCTGGCTGGCGGATGAGAAGATGTATGCCAGCCTGATCAACACCAATACGGATCCGAGCCCGGCCTACAAGTTCGACCTGCTCGGGGAGTCCCTTGCCATACTGGCGGGCATTGCCGATGAGGAGCAGGCCAGAGAGATCGTCAGCCGTTATCCCATGGGGCCTTATGGCGCCCCGGTTTATTTCCCGCAGCAGCCCGACATGCCGGTCTACCATAACCGCGCCATCTGGCCCTTTGTCTCCGCCTATGGGCTGAAAGCCGCCGCCAGGGTGCAGAACGTGGCCGTGGCCGACCGCCATGTCGACTCCCTGATGCGCGGGGCCGCGCTCAACCTCTCCAACATGGAGAACCTGGAGTGGCTCTCCGGTCAGCCCTCCCTGATGGATCTGACCCATCCCGACCTGACGGGCCCGGTTATCAACTCTCAGCGCCAGCTCTGGTCCGTGGGTGGCTATCTTGGCATGGTGACCAGCACACTATTCGGTTACCACATTGAGGAGCAGGGGATCCGGGTCTCGCCCTTCGTCACCGCGCACCTGCACAAGCTGATGGGGGCCAAGCCGGAAGCGGCGCTCAAGGGGCTGAACTACCGCGGCAAGCAGATCGAGATCAAGTTGCTGCTCCCCGACGTCGGGGAGGGGGGCAGTTACTACCCGGTGCGGGGCATCACGCTCAATGGCGCCCCCGTGGGTGAGCTGATCACCGAGGAGATGCTGGCGGCCAGCAACCTGATCGAGGTCCAGCTGGGCGCCGGGGTGGCCGATGAACAGGGGATCCGCCTGATCGAGGACGTGGCGCCGCTGGATGTGGAGAACCGCAAGGTGTTCGCCCCGACCGAGCCCACCCTATCGGGAGTCACCGAGCAAGGGGGCAAGCTAGTCGTCGCCTTGCAAGACAGCGTCAACCAGGGGGCGCTCAGCTACAACATCTATCGGGATGGCAAGCTGGTGGCCACCGGGCTGGATGCGGCGAGGGATTGGGTCGACAATCTGGCGCCGCAACCGGGCATGGCCTATTGCTACAGCGCGGAGGCCATCTACCCCGAGTCTGGCAACCGCTCCCATCACGCCAAGCCTGTGTGCTACCAGCCCGAGCTCCAGCGCATCGCGGTCGATGCCGACGCGGTCTCGCATAGTGGCACCCTCACGGCGGCCGATGCGGCCATTCCCGTGCCCTATCTGAAGGATTGGGGCCGCCCGGAAGATACCCTGCTGGTGCGGGGCGTCACCCTGGATGGCAAGCGTGCCATTCGCCTGCAATACAGCAATGCCCAGCACGCCATCAACCTGGGGGTGACCAACGGGGTGAAACGGGTATCCGTGCTCAGCAATGGCAAGGTGGTCGCGAGCGGCATGGTGCAGATGCCCCACGTGATGCAGGATGGCGACCTCAAGCCGCTGCGCGACTCTACCCCCGTCATCGTCTCGGTGCAGGCGGGGCAGTACGACATCCAGGTGAGTGACTTCTATAACATGAGCTATCTGAAAGCGAACGCGACCTACAACGATGCCGGTGGGCAGGGCGGAGCGGTCAACCTGATCGACCTGGCCGGCATCACAGTCTCGGCTCGTTAAGCCGCAGTCGCAGAGCAGCCCTAAGCCTGTGGCTTAGGGCTGTCTCCATGGATGCTGCCCAATGAAAAGCCCCGCCAGATTGGCGGGGCTTTTCATTGGTATGAGAGGAGCGGGACGCTTACAGCGCGGGCAAGTAGCCGAGGCTGACACTGACCTGCACGCCCACGATCAGCACCCCCATGGCGCCGGCCAGACCCAGGGCCAGCACGCCGCCCGGGGCGCGGTAGTGGTGCGCCTCGGCCCGTTTGCGGCTCTGCCACACCAGGGTCACCGGCAGCAGCACCGCCAGCACCGCCAGCGCGATGGCCGCGTAACCCAGCGCCATGATGAAGCCCTGCGGGAAGTAGAGAGCAAACAGCAGGGGCGGCACGAAGGTGATGAGGCCGGTCTGGCTGCGGCCCTGCCAGTTGTCCTTGCGGCGGGTCACCTTGGCCATGAAGTCAAACAGCCCCAGCGTCACCCCGAGGAAGGAGGTGGCGAGCGCCAGATCGGCGAACAGATGCATCGCCTGATTGAAGGCGGGCCAGCTGACCAGATTGCCGACGCTGGCCAAGAGGCTGTCGAGCGCGCCGCCGGTCTGGATCAGGGTCTGTTGACCGAGCAGCCCCAGGATGGCCACCTGCCACAGCACGTAGAGGATGAGCGGCAAGGCCGAGCCCCACACGAACACCCGGCGCAGCCGCTTGGGGCAATCGCCCAGGTAGAGCATGACGCTCGGGATGGAGCCGTGGAAGCCGAACGAGGTGAAGATCACCGGCAGCCCTGCCAGCAGCAAACCCTGGCCGAGTGGCATGGAGAGCAGGTGCTGCCCCTCGGCGCGCGGCAGCAGCAGCGCCAGCACCCCCACCATGATCACCAATTTGACGGTGAACATCAGCCGGTTGAGGTAATCCACCTGCTTGGTACCAACGCAGACCATGCCGCCAAACAGCAGGGTAAAGGCCCAGGCCGCCTGCTCCTGGCTGAGGGTCATGCCCGCATCGGCCAGTGCCTGGGCCAGCAGGCTGCTGCCGCCGCTGATGTAGGCGGAGGCCAGCGAGTAGAACAGCATCAGGATGCAGAAGGAGGCGATGCGCTTGCCCCAGGGGCCGAGCAGGTGATCCGCCAGCTGGTGCAGGTACCACTTGCCGGTATTGAGGCTGGCTTCCACCTGCAACATGGCGGTGAAGGCCATCAGGGCCCAGAGCCCGACCATCAGCAGCAGAGTAGCGGGTCCGCCGAGGGAAGAGGAGGCCAGCGGCAGGGCCAGCATGCCGGCGCCTATGGTGGTGCCGGCAATCAACAGGGTACAACCCAGGGTCTTGGTGTTCATGGTGTCCATCCAGATCGAGAAACTGCGTATTCAAAAAAGAGTGCCAGTGGCTGTGCTGGCAAGGCGCCTCCGGGGTCAGGACCGGAGGCTAGCGATATCGGAGTGGACGCATCGTTACGAAAAACCTGCGGGTTGTAAAAGATGGTTGCCACGTTAACGGATCAAAATAGTGGAAACAAGCCTGTAAAGGCGGATTTTGTACTGGAAGGTGGCAATAGGTGGAAATAAAAGATGACAGAAAGGGGCGTTGACTGGTGGAAAAACGCGCCGGCGTGGAGAGCGTCGACGCGTGAAGGGAGATGTCAGCGGCGACGCTTGAGGGTCCGGCTCACGTAGTGCAGCCCGCACAGGTATTCGCCGTTGATCGCCTTGAGGGCGAGCTCCAGTGCCTGGCTGGCCAGGGCATCGTGCTGCTGGGGCAGGGAGTTGATGCCAAAGGGGAGGAAGTCGAGCAGGCGATCGTCCCCGAAGGTGGCCATGGCGAGCCGGTTCATGTCGGTCTCCTGCTCCAGCAGGTAGTCCAGCACCCCTTCCATCAATATGTAGGAGGTGGCGACCAGAGCCTCGGGCAACTGGCCGAGTCGCTGGTGCAACTCCTTGATCAGGCGATAGCCCTCGGCGCGGGAGAAGTGGGCCCCCTCGCACAGATGGCGCGTGGCGTTGTGGCTGGCGACGGCCTGCTCGAAGCCCGCTTTTCGCTCCTGGCTGATCGTGAGCACCGGCAGCGCGGTGATCAAGGCAATATGCTTGAGCGCCGGGGTGAGCAGGGAGGCGGTGAGATCAAAGCTCGCCTTCTGGTTTTCACTGGCGACGGTCACGAACTTGTCGGCGGCCATGGCCCGGTCGATGGCCAGCACATGGATGCCGCGCGCCTGTTGGCGCGGATAGAAGGGATCGTCCGGTGGCAGGCAGCTGGCCACCAGCAGGGCATCCACATGACGGCTGGCCAGCATCTCGGCCAGCTCCTTCTCTGTGGCCGGTTCATCTTCCGAGCAGACGATCAGCAGCTGATAGCCCTGGGCCCGGGCACCCTGTTCGAGGCGCTTGGCGAGCTTGGCGTAACTGGCGTTCTCAAGGTCGGGCAGGATAAAGCCGAGGGTCTTGGTCTGGCCGCCGCGCAGGGAGGCGGCGCGGCTGTCCGGCTGGTAGTTGTGGGCCGTGACCACGGCCATCACCTTGTCACGGGTCGCCTGACTGATGCGGTACTGATCGGCCTTGCCATTGATCACATAGCTGGCCGTGGTGCGCGAGACACCGGCGAGGGCGGCGATTTCATCCAGTTTCATCATATTGGCTCTGTTTGAGTTGCAAGGCCCACGGTCACTGCCAGGTGAGGGCACCGAAAAGTGTGCGCGGGATCATATCATTGAAAAGCACTCTTTGTGGGTACTTGATCAATTGGCTGAAACGATTCAGTCTGAGTGTAAGTGAAACGATTCAGCTTGTCAGCAGACAATCGATGACCGGGGATGAAAACCCCGGCGGCTCCCGAAGGGATGCAATCAGGTCTATTGTCAGCAGGCGAATGATCCACATTTTTTAATGGTGTTGATCCGGCGAGCCGCACGGCCAGCCCGGAACCTGATGGAGAATCTCTATGTTGAAGTTGGCGCAGCAGCAGATCTTGCTGGGGCAATCGGTGGCGACCAAGGCGGATGCCATCGCCCTGCTGGCAGGCAAACTGACCGAAGCGGGTCTGGTGGAAGCAGGTTATGTGGACGGCATGCTGGCGCGGGAAGCACAGCACGCCACCTACCTCGGCAGCGGCATCGCCATTCCCCACGGCACCACGGATACCCGTCATCTGGTGAAAAGCACCGGTGTCATGGTGGCCCAATTCCCTCAGGGTATTGAGTGGGACCAGGGGCAGATTGCCTATGTGGCCATCGGCATCGCCGCCAAATCCGACGAGCATCTGGGCATCTTGCGCCAGCTCACCCACGTGCTGGGCGACGAGCAGGCGGCCGAGGCCCTTAAAAATGCCACCGATGCCGACACCATCATCAATATTCTGACCGGGGCCACAACCGCCAAAGAGGTGCAGTTCCTGACCCTGGCCGACTTCCCGGCCGACGATCGCGACCAGCTGCTGCTGGGCGCCGCCGCCCGCGCCAAATCAGCCGGTTGGGGGGAGGCCGCCATGGTCACTTCCCTGCTGGCAAGCGAGCCCGCCTATCTGGGCGATGGCGTCTGGCTGGCCCGTACACCCGCGGCCCAGACCGGCTGGGTCGTGGCGACCCCAAGCAGCGCGCTGAGTGCAGGGGATCTGCCGGTCAGTGCCCTGCTGTTGCTGTGCGCCGCCGATGCCGGCCATCTACCGCAGCTGGAGAATCTGGCCAAGCTGGCCGCCGCAGGTCAGCTTGCCACCCTGACTGGCAGCGAAGGGCTGGCCATGCTGCAGGCGGGGCCGGCGAGCGGTCTTTCCGAGACCTTCACCATCATCAACCCCCATGGCCTGCACGCCCGTCCGGGCGCCATGCTGGTCAAGGTGGCCAAGGAGTTCGAGTCCGACATCCGGGTGGCGAATCTGGATGGCAGCGGTGAAGCCGTCTCCGCCAAGAGCCTGATGAAGGTGATTGGCCTTGGCGTCAAGTGCGGCCATCGCCTGGCGTTTCGCGCCGAAGGGGCGGATGCCGAAGCGGCCCTCAAGGGCATAGGCGCGGCCATCGCTGCCGGGCTGGGCGAGGGGGCGCACTGATGGACATAGTGACCATCACCCTCAACCCAGCGCTGGATCTCACCGCCCGCCTCGAGGCCATGACCCTGGGCGAGGTGAATCTGGTGAGCGACGCCAATTTGCGCGCCGCGGGCAAGGGGATCAACGTCGCCATGGTGCTCAAAGACTTGGGCCGTGACGTGGGACTGACCGGCTGGCTCGGCGCGGACAACCAGCAGAGCTTCGTTGCCCTGTTTGCCGAGCGGGCCCTGGCCGATCACTTCGTGCGCGTGGCGGGCAGCACCCGCATCAACGTCAAGATCTCCGAGCAATCGGGTCGGGTCACGGATCTCAACCTGCCTGGGCTCACCATCCATGAGGGGGAAGTGGCGGCCCTTGAGACGGCCATCGACGAGCTGGCGCCACAGGCCGACTGGTTTGTGCTGGCCGGCAGTCTGCCCAAGGGGGTTGCCCCCGATTACTGTGCCCGCCTCATTCGCCTGCTCAAGGCCAAGGGCAAGCAGGTGATCTTCGATTGCAGCGGCCTGGCCCTGAGCGAAGGCATCAAGGCCGCGCCGACCCTGATCAAACCCAATCTGGAAGAGCTCAGCCAGTGGGCCGGTCGCCCCATCAAGACTCTGAGCGAGCAGGCCGAATGTGCCCGCGCGTTGCAGGCCCAGGGGATAGCCCATGTGGTGATCTCCAACGGTGCCGACGGCCTGGTCTGGTTTGGTCCGGATGCCGTCTGGCAGGCCATACCGCCGCGCATGCAGGTCGTCAGCACAGTCGGTGCCGGCGACTCCCTGGTGGCGGGACTGGCCCATGGCCTCAGCCTGGGCTGGGCGCCGGAGCAGACCCTGCGTCTGGCCACCGCCGTCTCGGCGCTGGCGGTCAGTCAGATCGCGGTCGGTTTTAGTGATATCGATGTGCTGACACCCTTACTCGAGCAGGTGCGTGTGCAACGTCTGGATGACCTTGCCCCGAGCCGACTCAATACCCCCTCAATGGAAAACTCAGGAGATGCCCAATGAAAGCAATTCTGGTTACGGCTTGCCCGGCGGGCATTGCCACCAGCTTTCTCGCTGCAAAACGGATAGAACAGCAGGCCAAACTGGCGGGCTGGGAGCTCACCCTCGATGTCGGCTCCAGCGTGCAACCTCGTCAGGTGCCGAGCAAGGAGCAGATTGCCGCCGCCGACTTGGTGCTGGTGATAGCAAGCGCCCCGGTGGATCTCGCCGCCTATGACGGCAAGCGGGTCTATCAGGGGAGCATGGATCTGGCGCTGCAGGATCCGGCCGCCGTGCTTGACGCCGCCACCAGCGGTGCCAGCGTCTATCGTCATCAGGCGGCGCCGGTCGTCGCCGCCAAACCGGCGGGTGCCAAGCGCATCGTTGCCGTCACCGCCTGTCCGACCGGGGTGGCACACACCTTCATGTCGGCGGAAGCACTGGAGACCATGGCCAAGCAGCTGGGCCACCAGATCCGCGTCGAGACCCAAGGCTCGGTCGGTGCCCAGAATGCCCTGACTGCGGATGAGATTGCCGCCGCCGATCTGGTGTTCCTCGCCACCGACATCGAAGTGGACATGGCCCGCTTCGATGGCAAGCCCGTCTATCGCACCAGCACGGGCGCTGCGCTCAAGAAGACCCGTGCCGAGCTCGACAAGGCATGGAACGAGGCGAAAACCTATCGTCACAGCGGCGCCAGCCAGCCGAAGAAAGAGGAGAAGGCAGGCCCTTACAAGCACCTGCTGACCGGTGTCTCCTTCATGCTGCCCATGGTGGTGGCCGGTGGCCTCATCATCGCCATCTCCTTCATCTTCGGGATCGAGGCGTTCAAGGTTGAGGGAACTCTCGCCGCCGCCCTGATGAAGATCGGCGGTGGCTCGGCCTTCGCCCTGATGATCCCGGTACTGGCCGGTTACATTGCCTACTCCATCGCCGACCGTCCTGGTCTGGCGCCCGGCATGATAGGCGGTATGCTGGCAAGCTCCCTCGGTGCCGGCTTCCTTGGCGGTATCGTCGCCGGTTTCCTGGCCGGTTACAGTGCCAAGTACCTGAGTGACAAGGTGCGCCTGCCGGTGACCCTGGAAGCGCTCAAGCCCATCCTCATCATTCCGCTGGTTGCCAGCCTGTTTACCGGTCTGGTGATGATCTACGTGGTGGGCGGTCCGGTGGCCGGCATCATGAGTGCCATGACCACCTTCCTCAACAACATGGGCTCTGCCAACGCCGTGCTGCTGGGTGTCATCATAGGTGCCATGATGTGCTTCGACATGGGTGGCCCGGTCAACAAGGCCGCTTACGCCTTCGGGGTGGGCCTGCTGGCCTCCAAAACTTACGCTCCCATGGCTGCCGTGATGGCCGCCGGCATGGTGCCGGCGCTGGGGATGGGGATCGCCACCTTCCTGGCCCGCGCCAAGTTCATCAAGGCGGAGCAGGAAGCGGGCAAGGCCTCCTTCGTACTGGGTCTGTGCTTCATCTCCGAGGGGGCCATTCCGTTTGCCGCCAAGGATCCGATGCGCGTCATCCCGGCCTGCATGGCGGGTGGTGCCCTGACGGGTGCGCTCTCCATGCTGTTCGGCTGCGAGCTGGTTGCCCCTCACGGTGGTCTGTTCGTGCTCTTCATCCCGAACGCCATCAGCCATGTGTTCATGTACATACTGGCCATAGCGGCAGGCTCCCTGGTGACCGGGGTTGGCTACGCCATGCTCAAGCGCGGCGAAGCACAGGCCAAGCTGGCAACGGCGTGACAAGCTAACAACCATGAGTGACAAGGCGGCCTGCGGGCCGCTTTTTTTATGGCAAAAAGGGGCAGTCATGGCTCAATGTTGCTTGTGGTTAATGGATTAACCATTTAGCGTATTTTGACCAGAGCGCAGCTGCGCCTTGATTCAGAGATTCACAAAGGAGTAGATGATGACGCCGATGATCCCCCCCATTCTGGATTTTGCGACCGGCCGGCTCTGTGGTGCCGAGCTGTTGGAGAAAAGTACGACCTTGGCCGATCTGCATGGCTTGTTTGCCGATCCTGTTGCTGACGCTGAGGTTGACTCGCAAACTGTGCTCTATCGAGTGGTCATGTTGCCCGGCAGTGGCGTGGAGGGGGATCTCAACATGGGTGTCACCCATCTCGAGGCTGGCAGGATAGGGAGCGAGTTTTTCATGACCCGTGGTCATATGCATGCCCGGGCCGAACAGGCGGAGTACTACTTCGGGTTGTGCGGGACGGGCATGCTGCTGTTGCAGGATATGGCTGGCGTCTGTCGGCTTGAGCAGGTTTTTCCTGGCAGTGTCCACCATATCTCGGGTCACGTGGCCCACCGGCTCATCAATACAGGCGAGACTCGGCTCTCTGCGTTGGCGGTCTGGCCCACCATCGCCGGCCACGACTACAAGCTGATGGCAGAGCGGGGGTTTGGCTTGAGGATCCTTACGGGGGAGGATGGCGCACCCCAGGTAGTGGACTCCTCAATGAAATAGCAATCAGCCCGGCGGGGTTGTAAGTGGCCCCGTTAGCGGCTGCCGCAGGATTGGCGCACCACCAGGGCGGGGGGCAAGATAATGCTCTTGGCCGGTTCATCATTGCCGGCAATGCGCTCTAGCAGCAGCTCACCCGCCTTGCGGCCAATCTCTCGCGCCGCCACTGACACCGTCGTCAGGGCGGGTTCTACCAGCGCGGTTTCCGGAATATCGTCAAATCCCACCAGTGCAAAATCCTGGCCGATCCGTCGTTCCTGCTTGCGCAAGGCCAACATGGCGCCGAGTGCCACTATGTCTTGATAACAGACGGCGGCGGTGACCTCAGGATACTGCTCCAGCAGCGTCGTCATCGCGAGAGTGCCTTCCACCCGGCTGGCGCCGCAGCTGATGATCCACTCCGGTCTTGCTGTTATGCCGTGCTCGAGCAACTTGCTCATGTAGCCGCCGAGACGCTGGGCGCGACTGATGGAGGTGGTTGCCCCCCCAATAAACGCTATGTGGCGGTGGCCGAGGCGGATCAGATGTTCGGTTGCCAGCTGGCAACCCAGAAAGTTGTCGGTGCCCACGAAGTCGATCGCCACATCCGGCACGGGCCGCACCACCAGAATGGTGGGCATGTGGCGGCGTTGCAGGCTCTCAAAAAAGCTGTGCGGGGTAGGCTGGGCTGCGCAGATCACCATGCCTGCGGCGCTGTTGCGTTGTAGCGAGTCCATGAATTGTTGTTGTCTTGCCGCTGACTCCTCGCTGTTGGCAAGAAACAGCATCAGATCGTGATGCTCCATCTCCCGGCTCAGGCCCGCTGTCATCTCCGCATAGAAGGGGTTGGTGATGTCGTGCAGCAGCAGGCCTACCTGGTTGCTGCTCTTGTTGCGCAGATTGGCGGCGGTCTGGTTGTAGACGTAGCCGAGTTCATCGATCGCCTTGAGTACCCGCTGACGGGTATGTTCCGAAATTCGCCCCTTGTTGCGCAGGGTCATGGAGACGGTGGCGGTAGATACCCCTAGATGGCGGGCAATATCGGCAACGGTCACATTGCTCATGAGGTGTCTCCTGTCATGGTAATGGCAGTAAAGATATATCGATTAACCTTTGTGATTGATTTGACATTAATAAAAATGATACATAGATCACAAATAACCCGACAAGTGGTGAGCGAATAGTCGATTGTTTGAGGTTAATCTTGTTTATCAGGTTGGGGTTAATAGGTTAATCGATTTATCTTTCTTGCAGATATCAGCGAGAGAGCAGACCAATGATCCATTCGAGTTATGTTTCCAATTACGACAAGTATCCCGAGATTGCAGTCGCCGGATATGAAGATGCCGCCTGTGAGGGGTGGGATGCCATCGTCCGGCGGTTACAGATCACGCTGGCCGAACAAGCCAACAGAAAAGTGGTACTGGTTATTGACTGTTATCACGGGGTTGATCAGAGAGAATTGCGCGCGTTTTTGCTGGAGCAACTCGGGGAACTGACCCTGATCGATACGGAGCAGGCCCGTTGGCCAGAGCCCCGGATCCTCGAGATGCTGGATCGCTTCATCACCGACGACAGGGTGTTCGGGGTGGTGGCTCCCCACAAGATGCTAGAATTTTTTGATCCCGCCGCCCTTGCCCGTTTACAGGCAGAGACAAGCGCCATCCAGCAAGGACTGGTGGTGGTGATGGGCAGTGGAGCCTCGCTGGTCGCAGAGGGGGATGTGCGTGTCTACGCCGACCTGGCCCGTTGGGAGATCCAGCAGCGTCTGCGCCGCAAAGAGATTGGCAACTGGGGCGCTGACAACGAGGAAGAGGACATTCTTCGCCGTTACAAGCGCGCCTTCTTCATCGAGTGGCGGGTATTTGATCGTCACAAGCTGGCGCAACTGCCGACGATCGACTTCTTGCTCGACACCAATGTCAAGGGCAAGCCGACACTGGTGACGGGAGATGCTCTGCATGCCGCACTGCATCAGGCCGCCCGCCAACCGTTTCGGGTAGTTCCCTTCTTTGACCCCGGTGTCTGGGGTGGGCAGTGGATGAAACAGGTGTGTGATCTCGACCCTGCGCCAGCCAATTACGCCTGGTGCTTTGACTGCGTGCCTGAGGAGAACAGCCTCTATCTGCGCTTTGGTTCGGTCCGGGTCGAGATCCCTTCGCAAAATCTGGTGCTGTGCGAGCCCGGGTCGCTGCTGGGCGAGCGGGTACACGCCCGCTTTGGTGCCGAGTTCCCCATCCGCTTCGATTTTCTCGATACGGTGAAGGGGCAACCCCTCAGCCTGCAGGTGCACCCGCTGACCGAATACATACAGCAGGAGTTCGGTATGCACTACACCCAGGATGAGAGCTACTACATGCTCGACGCGGCGCCCGATTCCTGCGTCTATCTCGGTACCCGCAACGGCATCGACCCGAAAGATATGCTGGCGGATCTCGCTGCTGCCCAGCGCGGTGAGAAGTCCTTCGATGACGAGCGCTTTATCAACCGCTTCCCGGCCCGCAAGCACGACCACTTTCTGATCCCGGCCGGTACCGTCCACTGCTCAGGGGAGGGTGCCATGGTGCTTGAGATCAGCGCCACCCCTTTCATCTTCACCTTCAAGTTGTGGGACTGGGGCCGGGTCGGGCTCGATGGCATCCCGCGCCCTATCCATCTCGAGCACGGCAGCAAGGTGATCCAGTGGAATCGCGATGCTGACTGGACCCGCAAAAACCTGGTCAATCGCATCGAGTTGATTGCAGAGGGCAAGGGCTGGCGTGAGGAGCGCACCGGTCTGCACGAGCGGGAATTCATTGAAACTCGTCGCCACTGGTTCAGCGTGCCGGTAGAGCATGATACCGGCGGTACAGTGCAGGTGCTCAACCTAGTGGAAGGTCTGGAAGCCACGGTGGAGAGCCCGGACAACGCCTTCGCCCCGTTCGTGGTGCACTACGCCGAAACCTTTATCGTTCCGGCATCGGTGGGCCGTTACCGCATCCGTCCGAGTGGCGCGAGCGAAGGACGGACCATCGCCACCATCAAAGCCTATGTGAGGGGGTAACCGAGATGCTGAGGATCCTTATCGCAACCCATGGTTCATTGGCGCCGGCCCTGCTGGCCAGCGCCAGCATGGTCTACGGCGAGATGCCTGCCGTAGCGACCGTTTCTCTCACCGAAGAAGGAGGCATCGAGGCCTTTCGTGCCGAGTTTGAGCAGACCCTGCGCCAACACGGCGCAGGGTCTGCCGGGGTACTGGTGCTGTGCGACATGGAGTGTGGCACCCCCTACAACGTGGCGTGCCGCTTCGCATTCGACCCCGAATGGCCACAGCCGGTTGCCATCGTGACCGGCGTCAATTTTCCCATGCTGCTGATGAGCGCCGACTGGCTGGCGGCAACGGATGTGCATGAGGCTGCCCGCCAGCTACTGGCACAGGCACTGGAATCCATGGTGATCGCCGCGCCTGCGGCGACCCATCAGCACGATGACAACTTCTAGGAGAGCATGATGGCCATTTCATTTATACGGATTGATGACCGGGTGATTCACGGTCAACTGGTTACCCGCTGGGCCAGGGAGTTGCCCTGCGATGGCATAGTGGCGATCGATGATGAGGTGGCGGCCGACCCGTTGCTCTCTCAGGTGATGACGGGTGCCGTATCGGACACTAGGGTGTGGCTGTTCGATGTGGCGACCGCCATTGCCAAGTTGCCCAAGGTGATTGCCAGCGACAAGCGCTACTTCGTGATTGGCAAATCGCCGGTCACTCTGCAGCGGCTCTGCGCCGCCGGGATCTCCCTTGATAATCTCAACGGCAAAATCAACGTCGGCCCCATGAGTGCCAGAGAGCAGACCACGACCATAGGGCCCAATCAATCGGTGACCGCGCAGGAGATAGCCGCCTTTGATTACCTAGCAAGCCTGGGCTATGAGATCGATTTTCGACTGGTGCCGGATGCCAGTCACTACAGCTGGGCGGATGCCCAGAAAAAGCTGAAATAAGGGGAGGCCATCATGTTTTTTGAAGCAACACTCATCGGGATACTCTGTTATCTCGGTGCCCTCAGCAGCCCCTGGCTGCTGGGCTTGACCGGTGGTTGGTATACCATTACCCGCCCGCTGGTATCCGGCATGCTGGTCGGCGCCATTCTGGGGGACATGCAGACTGGGATCCTGATCGGGGTGGCGGTGCAGGCCGTCTATATCGCCATGGTGACGCCGGGTGGCTCCATGCCGGCGGATCTCAATTTCGTCGCCTTTCCGGCCATAGCGCTGGGCATCATGTCTGGCAAGGAGCCTTCGGTTGCCGTGGCCATTGCCGCTACGATTGGCATCGCCGGTACCATCCTCTTCAACTTCATGATGGTTTTCAACTCCTACTGGAACCACAGGGCCGATGTGGCGCTTGAGCAGGGAGATGAACAGGGGGTTTACCTCAACAGCGCCATCTTCCCTCAGGCCAGCAACTTTGTGCTGCGTTTCGTACCGACGTTCATCGCCGTCTATTTCGGCAACCAGTATATCGAAGGGTTCATGAATAGCCTGCCGGAGCTGGTTATCCGCACCATGACGGTGGTGGGTGGCATTCTGCCTGCGGTCGGCATTGCCATCCTGCTCAAGCAGATTATCAAGCAGAACAGCATGCTGATCTACTTCCTGGTCGGCTTTGTCGGCATCGTTTTTCTCAAGCTCAATATGGTGGGGCTGGTGATGATTGGGGCCCTGCTGGCGCTGATTCACTACAGCTACAAACCCGAACCCAGGCAAGCGGTGGCCGCCCGCGGTGCCGTGCCTGCCGATGACGAGGATGAATTCTGATGAACACAGAGCTGCAATCAGGGGAGCCGGCGGCCAAGCAACCGGTCATGCTTACCTCACGGGATCTGCGCGCCTGCTGGCGTTCGTGGATGATGTACAACCTCTCGTCAATGAGCTTTGAGCGACTCGAATCGTTCGGTTTTTGTCTCGGCATGATGCCGGCGCTGAAGAAGCTCTATCCCGGCAAAGCCGAGCGAATGGAAGCGATGAAGCGTCATGCCTCCTTCTACAATACCGAGCCCCAGATCGGCGCCATTATCAACGGGCTGGCGGTCGGGCTTGAAGAGAAGAAGGCCAATGGTGAGAAGATCGACGGTGAGACCATCAATACCCTCAAGGTGGGTTTGATGGGCCCCATCGCTGGCATAGGTGATTCCATGATCCCCGGTATGCTGGTGCCCATTTTGCTCAGTATCGGCATGGCGCTGGCGGCAGGGGGGAGTGTGCTGGGGCCGCTGTTTTATATCATCAGCTTCAACGCCATCGCCATTACCGGCTCCTACATGTTGTTTATGAAGGGCTACAAGCTTGGCACTGGATCGGTGGAATCACTGGTGAGTGCCGAGTCGGCCAAGCTGCGCGAAGCGCTCTCCCTGCTCGGCGTCTTCGTGATGGGTGGAGTGGCGGCCAGTTATGTCAATCTCTCAACCGGACTCGATTTCGTCACCTCGGATGGAGTCAATATCCAGGTGCAGGCCATGCTGGATGGCATCTTCCCCAAACTGATGCCGCTGCTGGTGGTGCTAGGTACCTGGTATCTGATGGCCAAGCGCAACGTATCTCCGGTCAAGGCGATGCTCGGGCTACTGGTGCTGGCTTTTGTCGGTGTCGCCATCGGGCTGTTTTGAAGGGGTAAGGATCATTTGCTCAACAATGGGAGAGCCTGGCTCTCCCCTTTTATGGCTGTTGCGAGGGGGAGTTTATGCATATCGAGATGATTAAGGCGGCGCAGCGCTGTCATCGCTGGCTGGTGTCCGAGGCGCTGCCTCATTGGGGATCGCAGGGCTTTGACCGCGAACGCAGGGTGTTTGCCGAGGGATTGGACAGTGCTGGCCAGCCTTTATGGCAGCCGACCCGTTTTCGGGTACAAAGCCGCCAGATCTATGTGTTCAGTCATGCCACTCTGCTCGGTTGGTATGACGGGCGCACCCTTGCCGAGCGATCTGCGCGGGTCGGTATGGGCCACTTTGACGATGGGGCAGGGCACGGCGTTTTTTCCATTAACCGGGACGATTCGATTGCTGATGCGTCAGTCTGCAGCTATGAATACGCGTTTGCCCTGCTGGCCGAATGCTGGCTCTATCGTCTGAGTGGCGATCAAATCTGGCAGCAACAGGCTGAGTCGCGCTATCAGGCCATCGAGCAACTCTTTGCTGACCCGCAGCACGGCGGATTTCACTCCAGTTGGCCACCCAGTGCGCCACGCAGTCAAAATCCCCATATGCATCTGTTCGAGGCGTTGCTGGTGGCGGCTGAGAGCTTTGATGATGTGATATGGCAGCAGCGGGCAAACGGGTTATATCGGTTGTTTTGTCAACGTTTTCTGGAGCCAGGGTTATTGCGCGAGTTTTTCGACGAGGCGCTGCTGGCGCGCCATCCAGACTCCCGTCTAATCGACCCGGGTCATCACTACGAGTGGTGCTGGTTGCTGGCGCGCTACCGGACGCTTGCCTGCAGATGGGAAAATCGGCCAACCAGCGCCGAGATTGACGAGGCGATCGGGATATTGACCCGCTTTGCCATCCGCCATGGTCACGGGCAAACCGGGCTGGTGCTCGATGAACTGACCGATGATGGGCAACCCCATCGCGACACCAGCCGGCTTTGGTGCCAGACCGAGCACTTGAAAGCACTATTGGCGGCCTATGAGCCGAGAGGCGATGCCAACACAGCCCGCCAGATTGAGGCGTCGGTCGGGCGTATCTTCCATTATTACCTGTCGCCAGCTCAGCCCGGACAGTGGATTGATCAAGTGGATAGCGAGGGGAAACCGCTGACCTCCTATGCACCAGCCAGCACCCTTTATCATCTGTTTGTGGCGTTTAGCGAACTGGCTCGGGTCGCGGGGGTAGGTAACAGAGAATAGGATGGTGCATGGGGGGTTAGAAATCCCAGCCGGCCTGCGCTTGCTCACTGGCCTGGATGGCTTCTTGCGCCTTGCGACGGGCGGCGTCGACCCGGGCCTTGCGGTTGCGGCACAGGCGCATCACCTCCTGCTGCTCGGCGGGGGTCATGGTGAGCCAGTTGAAGCGCTCATCCCTATTGCGCAGGCAGCCCTTGCAGTAGCCCTTGTTGTTCACTTCGCATACCCCTATGCAGGGGCTCTGCAGCGGGAAGATCTCGAGCTGTTCCATCCATGGCCTCTCACACCTTGTTACCTTGTTATAACCCAGAAGATCCCCTTTGGAGAAATCCACTGCCAAGGGGCTGATGGCGTTTGCTTTCCCCCTGCAAATTTGGCATCTTCCCCGCCAAGCATGAGGCTTGGTGTTATATGAGGACATATGAATAAACACGCGTACTGGCTGACCGCCGCAGTGCTGGGGCTGGCCGGTTGTGCGGGCAACTCTGATCAAGCACAGGTGCCCAAGAAGAAACCCGAGGCCAGATGTTTTCTCAACTGCGAGGTGCCGGAAAATCTGGGCAAGCAGTATCTGGACGGCCCCCTGCCGGATGATCTGGTACGGGTAGAACGCGTCAACAGTCGCCAGCGCGCCGACTACAGCAAGTTCGGTCCCCAGAGCCGACTGGTGCTGGAGCGCTCCGGCAAGATGACCCGCCGCTATGGCGAGCTCTATCGCCAGCTCTCCCGCTGGGTCGCCAATGGCGGCAACCCGGCCCAGATCACCCGGTACGGCATCAGCCTGGCCCAGCTGGGCGGTGCCGATCGCATGGGCAACGTGCTGTTTACCGGTTACTACTCGCCGGTACTGGAGGTGCGTCATCGCCCGGATGCCAAGTACAAGTACCCCATCTATGCCATGCCCAAGTGCGGTGGCCGCTGCCCGAGCCGGGCCGAGATCCATCAGGGGGCGCTGGCCAACCGGGGGCTGGAGCTGGGTTACAGCAAATCCCTCATCGACAACTTCCTGATGGACGTACAGGGCTCGGGCTTTGTCCACTACGGGGATGACGATCGGCTGCAATACCTGGGTTACAGCGGCAAGAACGGTCACGGCTACGTGAGTATCGGCCGTGTGCTGATCGATCGCGGCGAAGTGCCCAAGGAGCAGATGTCCATGAAGGCCATCAAGGATTGGGCCAACAGCAAACCGGAGGAGAGCGTCAAGGAGCTGGTGGAGCAGAATCCCTCCTATGTCTTCTTCGAGCGTCGCCCCACCAATGACGTGATCGGCGCCGCCGGCATTCCGTTGCTGCCGCTGGCGGCCGTGGCGGCAGACAAGACACTGCTGCCGATGGGCACCCCCATCCTGGCGGAAGTGCCCCTGCTCGACAAGGCGGGCAACTGGACCGGCAAACACCAGCTGCGGCTCTTGATAGCGCTGGATGTGGGGGGCGCCGTGAAGAAGGGACACCTGGATCTCTACCATGGCATGGGTGAGAAGGCTGGCGTGGCCGCCGGTCACTACAAGCACTTTGGTCGGGTCTGGAAGCTGGGCCTGCACCAGGGACCGACCGCAGCGCCCTGGCTTTGAAGTCAATCAAGGGGCTCTGACGGGTCAGGGCCCCAAGCCAGAGACGAGCGATAAAAAGACGAGCGATAAAAAAGCCGCCGGAGCAATCCGGCGGCTTTTTGTTTGGCGAAGTGTGTGGTGCTTGCTGCGTCAGCCTTTCTTGATGTCCAGCCGGATGGCACCGACCGGTTTGCAGCAGCAGGGCAGGCATTCGCCTGGGGAGACGAATGCCAGCGGCACATTGGGGTAGTGCACAGAGCCTGCCAGCAAGGGCGTGCGGCAGGCGCCGCAATAACCGCTGCGGCACTGGAACTCCAGATGATGGCCGTGGCGCTCCAGGGTCTCCAACAGGCTCTCGCCGGGATGGGCGAGCAGGGCGCCGTCGCGGGTATGCACCAGCGGCGCCTGTGGGGCCTCCTGCCGTGTTGCAGGCTGCGGGGCAGGGGCCTGCATCTTGACGGTGTCACTCACCGCGCGACGTCACCGAGGCCATCAGGGTAAACCTCATCACAGCTCGAAATCACCCAAGTCATCGGCGTGCACTTCACTGTCGATCTGGCCGACCAGGTAGGAGCTCACTTCCACTTCCTGGGGGGCGACCTGCACGTTGTCGGACGACAGCCAGGTGTTGATCCAGGGAATCGGGTTTTGCTTGGCCCCGGCAAAGGCTGGCTGCAGACCGACCGCATTCATGCGCAGGTTGGTGATGTACTCCACGTACTGGCAGAGGATGTCCTTGTTCAGGCCTATCATGGAGCCGTCCTGGAACAGGTACTCGGCCCACTCCTTCTCCTGAATGGCGGCTTCCTTGAAGATCTCGAAGCAGGCCTGCTCGCACTCGGCGGCAATCTCGGCCATCTCGGGGTCGTCCTGGCCGGTGCGCATCAGGTTCAGCATATGCTGGGTGCCAGTCAGGTGCAGCGCTTCGTCGCGGGCGATCATCTTGATGATCTTGGCGTTGCCTTCCATCAGCTCGCGCTCGGCGAAGGCGAAGGAGCAGGCGAAGCTGACGTAGAAGCGGATCGCCTCCAGCGCATTGACGCTCATCAGGCACAGGTAGAGCTTCTTCTTCAGCTCGCGCAGTGTGATGGTGCGCATCTGTCCGGCGACGCTGTGGGTCCCTTCACCGTGCAGGTTGTAGAGCGCGGTCGCTTCAATCAGGTCATCGTAGAAGCAGCTGATGGAGCCGGCGCGCTTCAAGATCTGCTCGTTGGTCACGATATCGTCGAACACCTGGGCCGGGGTGTTGACGATATTGCGAATGATGTGGGTGTAGGAGCGAGAGTGGATGGTCTCCGAGAAGGCCCAGGTCTCGATCCAGGTTTCCAGCTCCGGAATGGAGACCAGCGGCAGCAGCGCCACGTTCGGGCTGCGGCCCTGGATGGAATCCAGCAGGGTCTGGTACTTCAGGTTGGAGATGAAGATGTGCTGCTCGTGGGGCGGCAGCGCCTGATAGTCGATGCGGTCGTGGGAGACATCCACCTCTTCCGGGCGCCAGAAGAAGGAGAGCTGTTTCTCGATCAGCCGTTCAAAGACTTCGTGTTTTTGTTGATCATAACGGGCCACATTGACCGATTGGCCAAAAAACATCGGCTCTTTGAGCTGGTCGTTTTGGGTTTGGCAGAAAGTTGAATAGGCCATGGTTACCAGAATGTATTGAATGGATAAAACAGGAGAGCGGGAGCTTGTCGCTCCCGCCCGGTTAATCAGATCTTGCAGGCGCCACCGGCACAACCGTCATCCAGCATATCGGCTTGTGCGTCATCCGCACCATCACGGGTGTTGTGATAGTAGAGGGTCTTGAGGCCGTATTTGTAAGCGGTCAGCAGATCCTTGAGCAGCTGCTTCATCGGTACCTTGTTGCCTTCGAAACGGGCGGGGTCGTAGTTGGTGTTGGCGGAGATCGCCTGATCCACAAACTTCTGCATGATACCGACCAGCTGCAGATAGCCATCGACGCTCGGTTGCTTCCAGAGCAGTTCGTATTGATCTTTCAGGCGATGATACTCGGGCACCACCTGTTTGAGAATGCCGTCCTTGGAGGCCTTGACCGACACCAGGCCGCGCGGCGGCTCTATGCCGTTGGTGGCGTTGGAGATCTGGCTGGAGGTCTCGCTCGGCATCAGGGCGGTCAGGGTGGAGTTGCGCAGACCCACAGTCTTTATCTCTTCACGCAAGGTTTCCCAGTCCAGGTGCAGCGGCTCGTTGCACAGGTTGTCGAGATCCTTTTTATAGGTATCGATGGGCAGAATGCCCTGGGCATAGGTGGTCTCGTTGAAGGCCGGGCAGGGGCCGAACTCGCGGGCCAGCTGCACGGAGGCCTTCAGCAGGTAGAACTGGATCGCCTCGAAGGTGCGGTGGGTCAGCGCCAGACCGGAACCGTCGGAGTAACGGGCGCCGTTCTTGGCCAGGTAGTAGGCGTAGTTGATGACGCCTATCCCCAGGGTGCGACGGTTCATGCTGCCTTTCTGGGCGGCCTTGAGCGGGTAGTCCTGATAGTCGAGCAGGGCATCCAGAGCGCGCACGGCGAGATCCGCCATCTCTTCCAGATCTTCCAGCTTCTCGATGGCACCCAGGTTGAAGGCAGACAGGGTGCACAGGGCAATCTCGCCCTCTTCGTCATCCACGTTGTTGAGCGGCTTGGTGGGCAGCGCGATTTCGAGGCAGAGGTTGGACTGGCGTACCGGCGCCACGCTCGGATCGAACGGGCTGTGGGTGTTGCAGTGATCCACGTTCTGGATGTAGATGCGACCGGTGCCGGCGCGCTCCTGCATCATCAGGGAGAAGAGATCGACTGCCTTGAGGGTCTTCTTGCGAATGGCCGGATCCTGCTCGTACTTGACGTAGAGCTGCTCGAACTTGTCCTGATCCGCGAAGAAGGCGTCGTACAGGCCGGGGGCATCGGACGGGGAGAACAGGGTGATGTCGCCGCCCTTGATCAGGCGCTGGTACATCAGCTTGTTGATCTGCACGCCGTAGTCCATGTGACGGACCCGGTTCTCTTCCACGCCGCGGTTGTTTTTCAGGACCAGCAGGCTCTCCACTTCTGTGTGCCACAGCGGGTAGAACAGGGTGGCCGCACCGCCGCGCACGCCGCCCTGGGAGCAGCACTTGACCGCGGTCTGGAAGTACTTGTAGAAGGGGATGCAGCCGGTGTGGAAGGCTTCACCGCCACGAATGGGGCTGCCCAGACCACGGATGCGCCCGGCGTTGATGCCTATGCCGGCGCGCTGGGAGACGTAGCGCACGATGGCGCTGGCGGTGGCATTGATGGAATCCAGGCTGTCATCGCACTCGATCAGCACGCAGGAGCTGAACTGGCGGGTCGGGGTGCGCACGCCGCTCATGATGGGCGTCGGCAGGGAGATCTTGAAGGTCGAGACCGCATCGTAGAAACGCTTGATGTAGTCCAGACGGGTATCTTTCGGATACTTGGAGAAGAGGCAGGCCGCCACCAGGATATAGAGGAACTGCGGGCTCTCGTAGATCTCGCCGGTGACGCGGTTCTGCACCAGGTATTTGCCTTCCAGCTGCTTGACTGCGGCGTAGGAGAAGTCCATGTCACGCCAGTGATCCAGGTGCTCGTTGAGTTCCTCGAATTCGGCCTGGGTGTAGTCGGTCAGCAGGTGCTTGTCGTACTTGCCCATGTCTACCAGACGGGCGACGTGCTGGTAAAGGTGGGGCGGCTCGAACTGGCCGTAGGCTTTCTTGCGCAGGTGGAAGATGGCCAAACGGGCGGCCATGTACTGGTAATCCGGGCTTTGCTCGGAGATCAGGTCAGCAGCGGCCTTGATGACGGTTTCGTGGATATCGGCGGTACGGATGCCGTCATAGAACTGGATGTGGGACTTGAGTTCCACCTGGGAGACAGACACGTTGTCGAGTCCCTCGGCGGCCCAATCCAGCACGCGGTGAATTTTATCCAGATCGATGGGTTCTTTGTGGCCGTTACGCTTCGTCACAAACAAGTTCATTGGCTGATGACCTTTAGTTGATTCCCGAAAAACCATCGCACGGCCTTGACCTCCTGGCCGTGATCGGCTGCGGGAGGTGGGGACGTATTGTGCGATGAATCACAAGATATAGTGTTATTTTAAGTTCGAGCTACAAGATAGTGAGGTCTACCCGGCTTTGCAATCTGTGGATAAGGCATTAGCTGTGGATAAATTGTGGGTGTCGCGACCCAGGTTAGTGGATGCTCACAGTGAGTGGGTTTTCATGCGTCCGATCCGGTAAATGCAAGTCTGATGATCGAACATGGAAAATTTAAATAACTTTTTTTGCTTGCGAAAATGGGGTGTTTTTACTAGCAAATTCAGTCTGGTTATCCCTTGTGCAGCAAGGGTCAAAAGGTGTCCTGTCCCAGTGTGTTAGCGGTTGTCAAACGGCAAAAACGGGAGATCACTCCTGATCTCCCATCGCATCCTGGCGTACCCACGAACATCCATATGTTGGTGTTCATATGGGCACCGTTTGGCAACAAAGCTGCCTTTATGATCCATCAATGCCTGTGACCCGGTGGATCATGGGGTCAGGCTACCTCGTAACGCAGCCAGTGGTGCAGAGCCTGCACGGTATCGAAGTGCAGATCCGCGCCCCAGTCGGCGGGATCCTCGTCATCGCTCAGATAACCCCAACCCGCGACGGCAGTGCGCATGCCCGCATTGCGGCCGGCCTCTATGTCACGCACGTGATCCCCCACGTAGAGGCAATGGGCGGCGTCGACGCCCAGTTGCTCGCAGGCAAAGTACATGGGGGCAGGGTCTGGCTTGCGCACCGGCAGGGTATCGGCACTGACGGTGACGCCGCAACTGGCAAGCTCGGGCAGGGCCGCCAGCAACGGCTCGGTCAGAAAGCCGGGCTTGTTGGTGACTATGCCCCAGGGCAGGGCCCGTTCGTCCAGCCACTCGATGAGATCCACCATGCCCTCATAGGGGCGGGTGCCGACGCACAGGTGGGCGGCGTAGAAGTCGAGCAGGGCGGTGCGCAGGCGCGTGGCACCCAGCTCCTCGAGCAACTCATCGCCAAGTCCGGCTCTGAGCAGCCCGAGCGCGCCATGGGAGGTGGTCTGGCGGATGATGGCCTCGGAGAGCGGGGCAAAGCCTTCGCTCACCAGCACATGGTTGACGGCGGCACCCAGATCGGGAGCCGTGTCGAGCAATGTGCCGTCGAGATCGAACAGCACGCAGCGCAGCGGCACAGGGTGAGAGTCGCTCATCAGCCTTGCTCCGGGCGGATGAACTCCACCATGTAGTTGACGTCGACGTTCTTGCCGAGCTTGAACTGGCCGGTCAGCGGCGAATAGTGCACGCCGCTCATGTCCCGCACCAGCAGGCCCGCCGCTTCACCCATGCGACACAGTTCGGCTGGGGTGATGAACTTCTTGTGATCATGGGTACCCTTGGGGACCATCTTCATCAGGTATTCGGCCCCCAGGATCATCATCAGGTAGGCTTTCGGGTTGCGGTTGATGGTGGAGACGAACACTCGTCCGCCCGGGCGCACCAGGGTGGCGATGGCGCGCAGCACAGAAGCCGGATCCGGCACATGCTCCAGCATTTCCATGCAGGTGACCACGTCATACTGGCTAGGGGCCTGGCCGGCGTGCTCCTCTGCCGTCATCTGCTGGTACTGGAGCTCCACCCCCTGCTCGAGGGCGTGCAGGCGGGCGACGCCGAGGGGCTCCTTGCCCATGTCGATGCCGGTGACGTGGGCACCGCGCCGGGCCATGCTCTCGGAGAGAATGCCGCCCCCGCAGCCGATGTCGAGGATGTGCTTGCCAAACAGGCCGCCGCTCTTGTCGGTGATCCAGTCAAGGCGCACCGGATTGATTTGATGCAGTGGCTTGAATTCGCCCTCCATGTCCCACCAGCGGGAGGCGATGGCTTCAAATTTGGCGATTTCTGTCAGATCGACATTGGCATCACTATTCATGTTTTGATGATCCTGTGGCAGGGCGCGCAGGTAGCAAGACTTGGGCGCAATCTATTGTCCTGGCGGGCATTATAACGGACACACTTTGTCACACCAGCCCGACTTGTTACCCGGATTTGTGGCTTAAGGTATTTGGCTCAGTGTGTTACCATGGCGCGCTGTTTAAGCCAAAGAACAACTAATTAGGGATTAAGGCTTTCTATGAGCGATCTGGCCAGAGAGATCACGCCGATCAACATCGAAGAAGAGCTCAAGAGTTCCTATCTTGATTACGCCATGAGCGTGATCGTAGGACGAGCTCTGCCGGATGTGCGTGATGGCTTGAAACCGGTTCACCGCCGCGTTCTGTTTGCTATGAACGAGTTGGGGAACGACTGGAACAAGCCCTATAAAAAATCGGCCCGTGTGGTCGGTGACGTAATTGGTAAATACCACCCGCACGGCGACAGTGCCGTGTATGACACCATTGTCCGCTTGGCGCAGGATTTCTCCATGCGCTACATGCTGGTCGACGGTCAGGGCAACTTCGGTTCGGTCGACGGCGACAGCGCCGCCGCCATGCGTTACACCGAAGTGCGGATGGCCCGCATCTCCCACGAGCTGCTGGCCGATCTGGACAAAGAGACAGTGGACTGGGTACCGAACTACGACGGTACCGAGATGATCCCGGCTGTCATGCCCACCAAGGTGCCCAACCTGCTGGTCAACGGCTCATCCGGTATCGCGGTGGGCATGGCGACCAACATTCCTCCTCACAACCTCACCGAGATAGTCAACGGCTGTCTGGCGCTGATCGAAAATAGCGATCTCACCATCGATGAGTTGATGACCTATATCACAGGGCCTGATTTCCCCACTGGCGCCATCATCAACGGTCGCGCCGGCATAGTGCAGGCTTACCGCACCGGTCGTGGCTCCGTCTACGTGCGCGCCAAGGCCGAAGTGGAAGTGGACGACAAGACGGGTCGCGAGACCATCCTGGTTCACGAGCTGCCTTATCAGGTGAACAAGGCGCGGCTGATCGAGAAGATCGCCGAGCTGGTCAAAGAGAAGAAAGTCGAGGGCATCAGTGCCCTGCGCGATGAGTCCGACAAGGACGGCATGCGCATCGTTATCGAGATCAAACGTGGCGAGTCTGGCGAGATTGTGCTGAACAATCTCTACAAGCACACCCAGCTGCAGACCACGTTCGGCATCAACATGGTGGCGCTCGATAACAACCAGCCCAAGGTGATGAACCTTAAAGACATTCTGGATGCGTTCCTGCTGCACCGCCGTGAGGTAGTGACCCGCCGGACCGTGTTCGAACTGCGCAAGGCGCGGGATCGGGCCCACATCCTGGAAGGTCTGGCGGTCGCGCTGGCCAACATAGACCCCATCATAGAGCTGATCCGTCACTCCGATACCCCGGCTGACGCCAAGGCCAAGCTGGTTGCCCGCGGTTGGGAACTCGGCAACGTGGCCGGCATGCTGGAAAAGGCAGGCGACGACGCGGCCCGCCCCGAGTGGCTGGAGCCGGAGTTCGGCATCCGTGAAGGTCAATACTTCCTGACCGAACAGCAGGCCCAGGCCATCCTGGATCTGCGTCTGCACAAGCTGACCGGTCTCGAGCACGAGAAGATCCTGGAAGAGTACCAATCTCTGCTGGATCTGATCGCCGAGCTGCTGTTCATTCTGGCAAGCCCGGAACGGCTGATGGAAGTGATCCGCGATGAGCTGTTGGCCGTGCGCGAGCAGTATGGCGACGCGCGTCGCACCGAGATCAGCGCCTCCAGCGCCGAGATCAACATCGAAGATCTGATCACCCCGGAAGACGTGGTCGTGACCCTGTCTCACCAGGGTTATGTGAAGTACCAGCCGCTGACCGACTACGAGGCCCAGCGCCGCGGTGGTCGTGGCAAGTCGGCTACCCGGATCAAGGAAGAGGACTTTGTGGAACGTCTGCTGGTGGCCAACACCCACGACACCATTCTGTGCTTCTCCACCCGTGGCAAGGTCTACTGGCTCAAGGTGTATCAGCTGCCGGAGGCGTCCCGTGGCGCCCGTGGTCGTCCGATCATCAACTTGCTGCCGCTGGAAGAGGGTGAGCGCATCACCGCCATCCTGCCGGTCAAAGAGTATGCCGACGACAAGTATGTCTTCTTCGCCACCGCCGACGGTACCGTGAAGAAAACCAGCCTGTCTGCGTTCAGCCGTCCGCTCTCCTCCGGTATTCGTGCCATCAACCTCAAAGAGGGTGATGAGCTGATCGGGGTGGATATCACAGATGGCAGCAACGAGATCATGCTGTTCTCCGATGCGGGCAAGGTGGTTCGTTTCAATGAAGGCAGCGGCCGCGCCGATGCAGCCGATGCCGATGCCAGCGATGATGTCGACGGGGATGACGAGAGTGTCATTGACGCCGGCAACGACGACGATGGCAGCGACAACGGCGAAGGCACCGAAAGCAAGGGTACCTTCAAGGGCGTACGTCCCATGGGCCGTACCGCCGGTGGGGTTCGTGGTATCCGCCTGCTCAACGGTGACAAGGTGGTGTCCCTGATCGTCCCCCGTGGCGAGGGTGCCATCCTGACCGCCACCGAGAACGGTTACGGCAAGCGTACCGCGCTGACCGAGTACCCGACCAAGAGCCGTGGTACCCAGGGCGTTCGCTCCATCAAGGTGGACGAGCGTAACGGCAAGGTGATCGATGCGATCCAGGTCGAAGATACCGACCAGATCATGCTGATCACCAATGGCGGCACCCTGGTCCGTACTCGCGTCGCCGAGGTGAGCGTCATAGGCCGTAACACCGGCGGTGTGCGTCTGATCCGTACCGGTGAAGACGAGACAGTCGTCGGCCTGCAGCGTATCGCCGAGAGCGACGAGGAAGAGAACGACATCGTGGCCGTTGACGGTGAGGTGTCCGAAGGCACAGATACCGCGCCAGATGCCGGCTCTGCCGATGCAGGATCCACTGACGAGGGTGCAGCGAGCGACGAATAATCGCGCGTCTGCCTCCATGAAAAAGAGCGACCCCAGGGTCGCTCTTTTTGTTGCTGCCGTTTGCCCCAGGTAGCGCGCCCCCAGCCTGATGGGTCAGCCTGATCCTGTTGCCGCACGCGTTGCTGATCACTCGCACCGCGAGCATTGCCGTACTCCTCCTTGTCCTCAATTCATCATGCCTGCGTCATCCCCCTGTCATGGGATGCGGCCAAGCTTGCCCCTGTCGCACTCAACAGACTGCGACGCGCAGCCATCAAACAGGAGCACCTTATGACTAGCTGGGTAATGTGGGAGATCTGGTGGAGCCGGGTATGGGGCGAACATCAACCAGCGTCGCTGGCAGGGGAGCATGAGGACGAAGTGGCCCATGAGCCGGCACGACTGCCCGCCGAATTGATCGCCCAGGGCAAGGCCACGCACTCGCCTCGGCCAAGGGGGTGAGGCCCTGCTCGTCGGCATGGTTTGTGGTGTACCGGCGAAGGGGAGGCGTTATGAGTGCGGTTGACGCTGTCGGGGCGATCAGAACAGCCGCAGTTGTTCGCCCGGGCGAATGAAGCCGTCCCGCCGCAGCTGAAGATGGCGCTTGCCCAAGCCCAGGCGCTTGCTGATGAGCCGAAAGCGCTGGGCGAGCAAGTCGGCAAACTGGCCTTCACCGCGCATGCGGGTGCCAAAGGCGGGGCTGTTGAGCCCGCCATCCCGACTGGCCCGTAGCTGGTTCAGGATGGCCTCCTTCTGGCCGGGGTAGTGTTCCTCCAGCCAGTCGCTGAACAGGGTGGTCAGCTCGTGGGGCAATCGCAGCAGTATGTAGTCGGCGCAGTGGGCACCGGCCTCGGCCGCCGCCTTGATGATCTGCTCCAGCTCGGGCTCGTTGAGGCGCGGGATCATGGGGGCCGCCAGCACGCCGACCGGCACACCGACCTGTGCCAGCTTCTCGACCACCTTGAGCCGACCCGCACCTGTGCTGGCTCTGGGCTCCAGCTGTCGCCGCAGGGTTTCATTCAAGGTCGTCACCGACACCATCACCTGGCAGAGCCCCTCCCGGGCCAGCTCGGCGAGCAGATCGAGATCGCGCAATATCATGGCGCTCTTGGTGATGATGCCCACCGGGTGACGATGGGCCAGCATCACCTCCAGCAAGGCGCGGGTGAGGCGATAGTGATGCTCGATGGGCTGATAAGGATCTGTATTGGCGCCGAGTACTATGGTCTCTGGCTGATAGCTTGGCTTGGCAAACTCCCGGCGCAACAGCTCGGCGGCATTGAGCTTGGCAAACAGCCTGGTCTCGAAGTCGAGGCCGGGAGAGAGCTCCAGGTAGGCGTGACTGGGTCTGGCATAGCAGTAGATGCAGCCATGTTCGCAGCCCTGATAGGGGTTGATGGAGCGACCAAATGGCACATCCGGTGAGCGGTTGTAGCTGATGATGCTGCGCGCCGTTATCTCCTTCACCTCGGTGCGGGGAGCACTGGCGGCAAATGCTGCCTCCCACTCGGTTTGGGCCCAGCCATCGTCGACAGCCTCGACCAGCGGGCCGCTGAAACGATGCTCGATATTGTGGGTGCTGCCTCGTGCTGCCATCGTCTCGCACTGACACTGTTTATATATACAGTTATCATGCTGACCCTCATTGCCAAATGCAAGCCCTGCCAACTCATACCGCCATAAAAAGCATGTCAACGGGATCTCCTGCTTGATCACTGCGCTACATTTCGTTTACATAGACAAAATGCGAACTGGATCACGGAAATCATCATGAAACCCATCACCTGCCGCTGGCTGTTTATCGGAGTGCTTGGTCTGGTCATCTGGCGGCTGATCCCGCTCTCGACCGAGCAGGAGCTGGCATCGGCCAACCGGGCCTGGCGCAGCGGCCAGTTCGAAACGGCAACCAGGATCTGGCAACCGCTGGCCGAGCAGGGGATCCCGCGCGCGCAGGCGCTGATGGGCTGGAGTCATGAAGTGGGGCAGGGCACAGATCAGGACATGGAGCAGGCCATCAGCCTCTATCGTCAGTCGGCGCAGGCGGGGGATGCCTTCGGCCAGTACCGGCTGGCGGAGGTCTATCTGCGCGGCGCCGGGGTGAAACGGGATCTGCGGCAGGCATTTCACTGGATGGAGCTGGCGGCCCGCAACGGTGACGTACCCGCCATGCTGAAAGTCGGCGTGCTGCACCTGATGGGGGTGAGTGGCCGGGTCGATCTGGCTCAGGCCAAGCAGTGGCTCTATCAGGCCTCGCAAAAGGGCAACAAGCTTGCATTGAAGGTGTTGGAGGAGATCGCACTGGCCGAGGAGGGGAGCAGTACCTTCGATTTCAACTGGCAACCCCTGTTGGGTGACTAACCGGCAAGCACCTCATTTGGTTGTAGAAAATCTCATCCAACCCGATACAGCCCCGCCTACTTCTGGTAGCATGGTCCGGTTTTTGGTTTGCCTTGTGCCGTCACGCAAGCTGTTTGCGGCACTGGGTGTCTTCGCAAAGTGCTGTGGAGAGCCAGAACATCACCCTTTTTTGAATGATTTTTTTCCATCCCGCATGTGCCCTTTGGTAGGGGGCACCACTGTACAAGGAAACACACAATGCCAATCATTACTCTGCCTGACGGCAGCCAACGTCAATTTGCCCACTCCGTTTCCGTCATGGACGTGGCCGCGGACATAGGTCCGGGTCTCGCCAAGGCGTGCATTGCCGGTCGGGTAAACGGTGAACTGGTGGATGCCTGCGAGCTGATCGAAGCCGATGCCTCCCTGGCCATCATCACCGCCAAAGACGAAGAAGGTCTGGACATACTGCGCCACTCCTGTGCTCACCTGCTGGGTCATGCCATCAAGCAACTCTGGCCCCAGACCAAGATGGCCATAGGTCCCGTCATCGACAACGGTTTCTACTACGACATCGATCTGGATCGTACCCTGACCGACGAGGATCTGGCTGCCCTGGAAGAGCGCATGCTGGCGCTGGCCGCCAAGGATTACGACGTCATCAAGAAGAGAGTCTCCTGGCAGGAAGCACGCGACGTGTTCGAAGCCCGTGGCGAGACCTACAAGGTCGAGATCCTGGATCAGAATATTGCCCGTGATGACCAGCCTGGTCTGTATCATCACGAAGAGTATGTCGACATGTGTCGCGGCCCGCACGTGCCCAACATGCGTCACTGCCACCACTTCAAGTTGCAGAAGATGTCCGGCGCCTACTGGCGTGGCGATTCCAACAACAAGATGCTGCAGCGCATCTACGGCACTGCTTGGGCTGACAAGAAGCAGCTCAAAGGCTACCTGCAGCGTCTGGAAGAGGCGTCCAAGCGCGACCACCGCAAGATAGGCAAGCAGCTCGACCTGTATCACATGCAGGAAGAAGCCCCTGGCATGGTGTTCTGGCACAACGATGGCTGGACCATCTTCCGTGAGCTGGAAACCTTCATCCGCGGCAAGCTCAAAGAGTACGACTACCAGGAAGTGAAGGGTCCCTTCATGATGGATCGCGTGCTGTGGGAGCGTTCTGGCCACTGGGAGAAGTATGCCCAGGCCATGTTCACCACCCAGTCCGAAAACCGCGAGTACGCCATCAAGCCGATGAACTGCCCGGGTCACGTGCAGATCTTCAACCAGGGTCTGAAGTCCTACCGCGATCTGCCGCTGCGCATGGCCGAGTTCGGCTCCTGCCACCGCAACGAGCCGTCCGGTTCCCTGCACGGTCTGATGCGGGTGCGTGGTTTTACCCAGGATGACGCTCACATCTTCTGTACCGAAGAGCAGATCATGGAAGAGGTGTCCGCCTGTATCCGTATGGTCTATGACGTCTACGGCACCTTTGGCTTCGAAAATATCGTGGTCAAGCTCTCGACTCGTCCCGAGCAGCGCATCGGCTCCGATGAGGCCTGGGATCGCGCCGAGGCGGCGCTGGCCGAAGCCCTGGTGCTGAATGGTCTGAAGTACGATCTGCAGCCGGGTGAGGGCGCCTTCTACGGTCCCAAGATCGAATTTACCCTGCATGATTGCCTTGATCGTGCTTGGCAGTGTGGTACCGTGCAGCTCGACTTCGCCCTGCCTGGACGTCTGGGTGCCACTTATGTGGGTGAAGACAACGAACGCCACGTACCGGTGATGATCCACCGGGCCATTCTGGGTTCACTCGAGCGTTTCATCGGTATTCTGACCGAAGAGTACGCCGGATTGTTCCCGACTTGGTTGGCTCCGACTCAGGCTGTGGTCATGAATATCACAGATAATCAGGCCGATTATGCGGTAAAAGTAGCCAAAGCATTGAATGATGCGGGTCTTCGCGCAAAAGCGGACTTGAGAAATGAGAAGATTGGCTTTAAAATCCGCGAGCATACTTTGAAGCGAGTACCTTTCATGCTGGTCTGCGGCGATAAAGAAGTTGAAGCCGGTAAGATTGCAGTACGGACTCGTAAAGGGGCTGACCTGGGCACTTATCCTGTTGAAGAGCTAGTTGCTCTGTTGACCCAGGAAGTTCAGACCCGCGGACAAAAGAAAGTGGAGGAATAAGCTATAAAAGGCGGAAAAAAACTGGGCAAGCAACCGCAAGCCCGCGCTCACCGGATCAATACCGAGATTCGTCTGAAAGAAGTTCGTCTGACTGGTATTGACGGAGAGCCTTTGGGCGTCGTTGCTATCCAAGATGCATTGAACTTAGCCGTTGAAGCTGGAGTGGATCTGGTCGAGATCAGCCCTAACGCTGAACCGCCCGTTTGCCGGATCATGGATTACGGCAAATTCCTCTACGAAAAGAGCAAAACAACCAAAGAACAGAAGAAAAAGCAGAAAGTCGTCCAGGTCAAGGAAATCAAATTCCGTCCTGGTACTGACGAAGGCGACTATCAGGTAAAACTACGCAACCTGGTTCGCTTTCTAGAAGACGGGGACAAGGCTAAGGTCACCCTGCGCTTCCGTGGTCGTGAAATGGCTCACCAGGATCTTGGTATCAAGGTTCTGGAGCGCGTCAAGAACGATCTGGAAGAGTTGGCCGTAGTGGAGTCGTTCCCGAAAGTCGAAGGCCGTCAAGCTGTGATGGTCCTCGCACCCAAGAAGAAATCTTAAGGCCCACAAGAAATTGACTCATGGGTTCGCCCCATGAGTCGGTTCGCCTTGCGATTTTGTTGTCACTCACAATGCGGAGTATGAAATGCCGAAGATGAAAACCAACCGGGGTGCTGCAAAGCGCTTCAAGAAGACTGGCTCGGGTCGCTTCAAGTGCAAGCACAACCACCTGCGTCACATCCTGACCAAGAAGAGCAGCAAGCGTAAGCGCAAGCTGGGGCCGAAGTTCATGGTTTCTGCTGCCGACCACAAACGTGTTGTCGCTTGTCTGCCGTACGCATAAGGGGGATGTGAAAAATGCCAAGAGTTAAACGTGGTGTGACTGCTCGCGCTCGTCACAAGAAAGTAATGAAAGCCGCCAAAGGTTACTACGGCGCCCGTTCCCGAGTTTACCGCGTAGCGGTACAAGCGGTAACTAAAGCTGGTCAGTATGCCTACCGTGACCGTCGCCAGAAAAAGCGTCAGTTCCGTCAGCTGTGGATTGCGCGTATCAACGCTGCAGCCCGTCAGAACGGTCTGTCCTACAGCCGTCTGATCAACGGTCTGAAGAAGGCTTCTATCGAGATCGATCGCAAGATCCTGTCCGATATCGCCGTTCACGACAAGTTGGCTTTCACCGCCCTGGTTGAAAAGGCTAAAGCAGCGCTGGTTTAATCCGGTTCTGTTATGAAAGATAAAAGGAGGCTCAGGCCTCCTTTTTTGTATCTGTAACTCTTTGTTTTACATAAGTTTTTCCTTTCTTATGTCCACATTATGTCCACGCTTTTTTATCTATGTGGTCACTCAGGCAGTTCTTCCAGTTTCACTTCGAGTTGCAAGCGGTTGGTGTAGCCCTGATCGGTGAGGTCGTGGATGACCTGGGTGAGTAGCCAGTCTGCTTCGTCGATTTGCGGTTTGAAGCCCCTGACCGTGGTGGGTTGCTCCGGGTAAAGTTCGGGGCGGCCTTTGGCCAGGGTGATCTGAAACTCGGCCACGCCGCGCTGCAGCTTTTCCCACTCTGCCCGGGCGGCCAGCATGGCGTTGCTCTGGCTGGCGTAAACGTGGCGCAGTTCCTTGACGTTCTCACTGTCACCAACCAGCAGCTCGTTTTCCTTCTTGTTGACCACCACTCCAGGCGGTAATGGCCGTTCCTCTTTCGGTTTGGTCTTCCGTTTGCGCTTCACCTCGATTTTCTTCTTCTCGGCGGCCTTGTTGTCTTGCCAGTAGGCGATGACACCGGTGTAGGCGTCGCGGTCTGCCACCGAGAACTGGTGCTGATCGCCGTCCTGGCGGGTGATGGTGATGGCAGGGAGTGCCTTGCCGCTGGCGGTGGTACCGTTGCCCGCCTTGATGAACATCAGACGGCCAGATTTGACGGTGGTGATGGCATCCTGCTCGGTGGCCAAGCGGGTGAGAAAGGCCAGATCGCTCTCGTTGGTCTGGTCGATGTGGTCGATCACCATCCCCTTGAAGGCGTCGCCAACGCTCGGTGTCAGGCCATAGCGGGCGGCAAGCTGCTCAACGATGGCGCCGATGGTCTCGAAGTGCCAGCTGCGCTCGCGCAGTTTATTCATGCCCCCGCGCAGGTCTGCCGACTTGCCCCTGATGGTGAGCACATCCGGCGCGCCGCCGTGTTCCACCTCGTCAATTTTGAAGGTGCCTTTATCGACCAGGGGGCCGCCTTGCCAACCGATGCTGGCTTGCAGGGTGGCCCCACGGCGCGGCATGGCCAGCTTGCCATCGCTGTCATCGAGGGCGATCTCGATGGTGTCGGCCGAAAAGCCCCGGTTATCGGTGATGGTCATGTGCATCAGGCGTGGGCGCAGGGTGCCCGAGACATCGCGACCATCGACCCGCACCTGATAGGCGGGCGCCGGATGTTGTTGGCGCAGGGCATCCAGTTGGCTGGTGATGCCAAGGTTTTCAGCCAAACGGGTACCGAACTGGTCGAATGCCTCCATCAGAGCAGCCCCCCGAGTTTGCCGCCTACGGTGTTCAGCAGCTTGCCGACGCCCAATCTACCGAGCAGGTTGCCCGCGGTGCGGCCGAGTAGGGTATTGCCGAGGGAGCTGGCGTTGTCATCGACCCGCTTGAGCTTGATGATGAACTCGATTTTTCTGGCGCTGCCATCCTGGAAGAACTCGCTGCGGGTGGTGCTGATCCCCTCTATCACGAACGAGCCACGCATCACGCCATCCCCTTGGATCAGGGGGAAGGCTTGGCCGCTGTCACCCATGCTATTGAGCATATCGAGGGAGACGGGCCCGCCAGTGAGCTCTGGATAGAGCACCCCGCTTAAGTGACTGAGTTCGTCATCTGGCCCGAGGTACTGATAAGAGGGTCGGGCGCCGACCCGGTTATTGCCCGGGTGGCGCCATGCGCGTTCGTCTTGTTGGGATTGCGGGGCCACGGTCGAGCGCATAAACACGAACCAGCCCAGGGTCATCATCATGGTGGTTGCTCCTTAGTTGCGGTCGGTCAGGGAGGCGCGGCCACTGGCGGCAGCCTGGCGTTCGCGTCGGTCCAGTTCGCGGCGCACCTCTTGCGCCACATCGGTGGCTGATTGTCCCGGCTGCTGGGTGATACTGATCGGGGTGTGGATCTGGGTGGTGCTGTTGCCTCTGGCCACAGGTCGCACCTGGGTGACGATGCGCGGGCCGTATCCCGAACCGCCCGCCATGGCTGGGGTGTTGTAGTTGCCGGTGAGGTAGCCGGACGGATTGACGTTGGCGGTGACCGAGCCGCCCCCCGTCATCCAGTCCGGCAGCAGGTCGGTGAGGGCTTTGATCTTGTTCTTCAAGCTCTCCCACTTGGCACTGATGCCGCCAATCAGGCCGTCGATGATGGCCTTACCCTTGTTGGTGGCGCCCGCAGGCAGGGTATCGAAGAAGGCCCAGATTTCGTCCCAGTGCATGATCAGCATGCCGATGGGGGTCCATGAGAAGAGCTCTTTCAGGAGTTCCCAGAAGGCGAGAGCAGGGGCCTTGCACTGGGCCCATAGGTCGCTGAACCACTTGGTGACCCCATCCCAATGTTTGTAGAGCAGGTAGGCCCCGGCCGCGATTGCCACAATCCCCATGATGAACCAGCCGATCGGGGTGGTAAGCATGGCAATCCCGAGCCTGACCATGCCCATGGTCAGCGCCTTGATGAAGGTCAGCAGCGGGCCGCCATAAACCAGCAGGGTTGAAAGCCCCATCTTGATGGCGGCCAGTGGCCCCAGCAGCCCGGCCACAATCAGCAGCAGCGATCCGCCAGCGGCAGCCGTTACGGCGGTGACCGCCGCGATACGAGTCAGGGTCGAAGTCAGCTCGGGGTTGGCCCGCATCCAGTCGCCAGTGACCTGGATGATCTCGGTGACGCGCTGGATAATGCCGCGCAGTGGGCCGTTTTCGGTCTCCATCATCTGGATCCCTACGTCGTCCCAGGCGGAGGTGAGGTTGTCCAGGTCGCCGATGGCGTTATCGGCCATCACCTTGGCGACCTTGCCCGCTTCCCCCTGCGTTTGCTTCAAGGTGGCGATCAGCTCCTGCAGCTTGCCGGAACCAGCCTGCTCGGTCAGCACGGTCAGGGCGGCAAATGCCTCTTCGCCGGCGATGGCCTTGAAGTAGCCCGAGCGGGTGGCGTCCCCCATCTTGCTGGTTTTCTTGTAGAGCTCGTCCAGGATATCTGGCAGCGAGCGCAGGTTGCCCGCCGCATCGGCGGTCTTGACGTTGAGGGCGGCCAGCGCATCATTCGCGGCCTTGGGCGGGGAGGCCAAACGGCCGAGAATGGCGCGGATGGCAGTCCCGCCCATGCTGCCCTGAATACCCGCATCTCCCAGCTTGCCCGCCATGGCAGAGGCGGTTTCAAGGTCGACCCCGAGCCCTGCGGCTACCGGCCCCACGTATTTCATGGTTTCGCCCAGCATCTGCAAGTCGACGTTGGCGCGGGTGAAGGTGCCGACCATCACATCCCCCAAGCGGGTCATCTGGTTGGCCGGCAGCTTGAAGCCGGTCAGGATGTTGGATCCGATGTCAGCGGCGGCAGCAATCTCGACGCCGCCCGCTTTGGCAATATCGAGCACCCCGGGCATGGCATCACGGATTGCCTTGGGGGTGAAACCGGCCATGGCCAGAAAGCCCTGACCCTGCGCCGCTTCACCCGCCGTGAAGGCGGTATTGGCGCCGAGCTCCCGTGCCTGGGCCCGCAGGGCGGCCAGTTCGCTGCTCTCTTTGCTCAGCCGGGTGATCGCCTGCACCTTGGACATATCGACATCAAAGCCCATCGCCTTGCCCGCGATATTGGTGCCCTTGTAGATGGCGGCGGCCCCGGTGGCCATGCCCGCAGCGCCATAGCCCGCCAGAGTGCCGCGCATAGACATGGTTTTGTCGTAGTTGGCTTTGATCTGGTTAAGGCGCTTTTGCTGGTCGGCCAGTTGCCCCAGCTTGGCCCGCTGCTGGTCGAGCTGGCTGTTGGCGGCGGCGAGATCGCTCTTGAGCTGGCGCTGGTGCTGGCCCAGCTGTTTGGTGTTGATGCCTGCCTCGCTCATGGCCCGTTTCAGGCTGCCGTGACGGGCGACCATTTCCCGCTCTTGCTGGGAGAGGTTGCGCACCTTCTGCTTGGCTTGCTCCATAGCCCGGGTCATGGCCTTGGTCGGTTGCTCGACCTTGGCGAATTGCTGGGCCATCTGCTGGGCGTCGCGCTGGGCTTGGGTCAGCTGGGCGCGGGTTGCGCCAATCTGCTGGCCGAGGGTGCGATAGCCATCAATCTGGCCGCTCTGGGCTTCCAGCTCCTTGATGCGCTTTTTCGTGTCGACCAGGTCTTTGGCGGTGATGCGGCTCTGGCCGCTGGCTGCCTTGAGGGGGGCGGTGAGCTTGTCGATCCCGTTAAGCAGGATTTGAAGTTTGAGAGGGTTCATTGTTGTTCTGCCCCGTTGATGCGGTTGTGAGTCTCAACGAGGCGTTGGTGCCAGCCCATCAGCTCGCTGATCTCCATGACCGCCATCTCGGACGGCGGCCAGTGGGCGATGATGGCCAGATCGGCCATCACCTCGTCTACGCAATGAGGTAGGCCATTCTCTTCGGTACCAAAAAAGCGCTTACCTCGCTGCCCAGTTGCATCAGGTCAGCCGGATCCATGTTGCCAATCTCGGCTTCGGTCAACATGGGGGTGGTGATGCGGGGCAGCAGTTTGGTGAGGGCGTTGACGTCCATCTGCACCACATCGGTCATATTGAGGCCGCGCATTTCGCCCGCCTTGGGCTTGCGCAGCTGGATCTCGGTGAGGGTAGTGTCGCCGCGCTGGATGGCTTGGTCGAGGGTAACGGTTTTGTTTTCCATGGTGTCGGTTCCTGGTGATGTGGTGAGGGCGGCACTTATTGGTTGGATAAGGGCCGCCCATTGGATGAGATAAGGGGTTAGAGGCCGAGGGCTTTGCGGTGCTCGGCCATGCGGTCGACGCCATCGGGGCCGATCTCAATCATGTTGATGAGGTCGATTTCATGGATCACCTGACCGTTGATGGTCTCCTTGTAGTAGGTGTTGACCATGCCGACCTTGGCCTGGGAGTTGTCACCGGCCTTGAGGGTGCCGCGGTCGAGCTCTTTGAAGCGGCCACGGCAGATGATCTCGACGGGTACCACCTCGGCGGTGTCGTCGCCCTGCACCGAGCCGGCAAAGCGCACCATGGTGCCATCGGCCTTGGGTTCCCCCATGCAGCGCAGCAGGGGCTCGCCATAGCCGCCGAAGGTGAACGAGATATCGAGGGCGCTGTCATCGAATCCCATGTCGATGTTGACGGCGCCGCCCATGCCGCCGCCGCGATAGGCTTCAAACTTGCGGGTCAATTTGGCCGGGGTGAAATCTTCCGCTTCACCCACCCAGTTCTCGCCGTTGAGAAAGACGTTCAGGCGTTTGAGTTTGCGTGGCAGTGCCATGGGGGCTCCTTATGCTGCGGCCGCGACGCGGGCGCCGAAGTCGATCAGGTAGTGGTCGGTGACGCGCTGGATGAAACCGAGGTCTTCGAGCGGCGGCACCGGGGTGTAGTTGTAATCAATGCGCAGCTTGCCCGCCTTGAGGGTGTCCTTGTCGTTGAGCTCCTCGTTGTACCAGCAGTCAAACCCGAGCAGATAACCGCCGTTCACCAGCTCGCGCCCCTTGGCCTTGATCCCTTCGACGATGTCTTTGACCAGGGAAGGGTGCAGCGGCTTGTCGTTGGCCCACATGTGGGCCTCTGCCATGGTGTCAGCCAGGATCTGGGCGGTGCGGGTGTAGTTCTCGAAGGCGAACAGGGGATCGTCTGAGCAGGTGCGGTTGCCCCAGTAGCGAAAGCCGTCAGAGCGGATCAGGGCGGTGACTTCGTTGGCGTTGAGCAGGCCGACCTCGGTGTCGGGGTCTTGCAGATCCCAGAACAGGTTTTTGGTGATGCCATCGACCCCGGTCACACCGACGTTCGACAGGGTCTTGTGCCAGCCAATCTCTTTGTCGATGAGCGCCCTCATGGCTGCGGCCTTGAGGCAGGCATCGAGCTTGATGCTGGCATTGGTGGCAATGTCCCACGCCGTCCAGTCGGCATGCACCAGCATCAGCTCACGGCTGGAGAAATTTTCACGGTAGGCCAGCGCAGCCTCGACGGTCTCGGCGATGGTCGGTACATAAGCAAAGGCGCGCAGCTTCTTGGCCATGCCCGCCAGCGCAGTGGACACCGGCAGGGTACAGTTGTCCGGCACGCAGAGGATGCGCGGCTTGACGCCGGTAGCCGGGGTGGCCCGCTCCAGTGCTTTGAGGCCGGTGTAGCTACCATCGGGCTTGATGGTGCCGATGATGTTGCTGGTCAGCGCTGCTGCATCCGCGCCTTTAGCCACGCGCACGGCGATAACGATGGTGTTGACGGTGTCATAGATGGTTTGCAGCGAGCGTTTCAGGTTCCCCTCGCTGCCTGCCTTGGCGATGGCCGCTGGCAGGTTGGCGATCAGCACAGGCTTGTCGAGGGGGAAGTAGGTGGCGTCGGCGTCTTCGCTGGTGCAGACCATGCCGATCACCGCCGTGGCGACGGTGCGGATGGTACGGGTACCCTCGGTCGCTTCGACGACGCGCACGCCGTGGTGGAATTGGTCCAGTGCCATAGGTTCTCCTGTTGTCCGGACGGAGCATTCTTTGCGTAGGTAATGCAGGTGATGTGAACAGGGTCAGGATGCAGGGGCAGGGGATGTCAGGCGAGCGGCGGCCAGTGTATCTGGCTTGGATACACTGGATGGGCGGTGACAATGGGGTTATGGGCGGCAGTAACGAAACACCCCGCACAAGGCGGGGTGTTGTGGCGTTATCTCACTATTGGCATCGGATCTTCGGTTGGCTCTTCTGGCGTGGGGACCCAGATTGGTTTTCCGTCAGCATCAGCACCAACCGTCATGCCTGATGGTGGCAAGTCGAGTCTGAATTGTTTGAACGTCTCAAATCCAACATCTATCCCATCAACTGGCCAGGCGCCGGCTTCGATGTAACAGCTTTTCAGGCTGTACGGGTAAAACGCGCAATTTTGCGGATTAAAACGAAACATATTGCCTCCTTCGTTAGTAGCCAATGGCGAGGTATCGCACACCGACTTGCCCATTTGCGTTGGACTGAACGCCATTTACCCAGCAAGAACAGTTGTGTCCGGTAGTGGATGGCGCACCAAGCTGGGTCAGGGTGAAGTTGACGTTTTGCGCGCCACCAGAGCCAACAAACGGCGTCGGTAGTGCTGTGAAGCAGGCATTGGGAAATGGGACCGACCATGTTACTGGAGCGAAGCCTGTGGCGTTGGACAGTACCGATGACCACTGAATGATCAAGCCCCCCATCCAACTCGGTAGTGCAATGTAACCATTGAGGCCCAGACCCACAGAAAGACCGCTGCGCAGCTTCTTGGGGGTGACCGCCACATCATCGGCTGTTCCTGCATTGGTTTGTGCCTGGGTTGCCACCTTGATCAAACCGAGAGCGGTTTCTGATGCCTGTTTGACCCATGCCAACAGCTTCTTGGCGGTGACGAATTTGGCATCATCGGTACCGGCGTTCACCTCTGCCTGGGTGGCGATCTGTGCCTTACCCTTCACGGCTTCGCTGGCGGTGGCGATGGTTACCGCCCCGGTCATGCCATCCACCGATTGCACCGAGTCAGTCGGGGTGAGCAGTTCTTGCCAGTTGGCCAGGGTGGTGGCGCCAGCTACCCGCAGGATGAAGCTCTTGTTGAGGTCGGTACGTACGGCGATATCTCCGACCTCGGCGGTCAGGGCCAGCATGGCGGCCTGGGTGCTGACGACAAAGGTGTCGGTGATGGCCGTGGCCGGGATCTGGTTAACGGGGACCTTGCCACTGCCATCGAGTGTTGCTACCCCATTGGCTGCGCCTTTTTGTGCGTTGGGAATGGCATCGGTGATGCCATAGCCTGCCAGAGTGGTTGGGTTGCTGCCGGCAGTGATGTTGCCCTTGGCATCGACGGTGACCGAGCGATAGGTACCCGCCACCACTCCTGAGTTTTTATAGGTGGCGGTGATGGTGATGTTGCCGCTGCCATCAAATGCCGCCTGACCGGTCACATCGCCAGCCAGGGCAATATTGCGGGCGGTGCTGAGCTTGTTGGCCTTGCCCGCCGCCGTGTTGCCCCCTTCGATATCATCGACGTGTTTTTTCAGGTAGGCGGTACGATTGGCAAGCGCTTGTGCTTGCTTGTTGGAGATGCCGCCCGGGCCGCCCAGCACCGGATCACCGGTTTCGAGTTGGTAGATGCCAGCCTCCCAGCTGACGACCTCTTGTAAATTCGCCATATCACGAGGCTCCGTGGTTGTAGTTGCCGTTGTAGGTTGCGGCGCCGTTGTAGGTAACGGGCGCCCGGGTGTAATCGAGCGCAGAGAGGTGGCAGCGGGCTGGGGCCATCTCTGCCAACAGGCGCTTGATGCGGTTGGCCTGTTCGGTGGTGACCGGGCGAGTCAGGATGACCCGATAGACTGCCCAGCGGGTCGGGTCGCCGTGGGGTTCGTTGCCGTTGTAGCTGAGTGTGCCGTCATAGCGGCGGCCGGTGGCGCGCTCGATGATGGTACTGTCACCAAAGCCCAGCACGTTCAGCGCCTCCTTGATGGCCCATGGGGTGCCCTTGCGCTGATGCAACCTGAACGAGGCTTTGATCAGCGCCCGCTGCTGGTCTTCCGATTCCGCCAGCTCCCACCAGTCCACCGAACGGGCCCATGCCAGCCAAGGCAGCAGCGGCGCCGGGCAGGTGTTGGCAAAGCGGGTGGAGGTAATGACTTCTGGTGTCAGGTTGCAGCCCAGCGCGGCGGCAGTCAGGTGCTCCAGTCTGCTCGCCGATGGAGGTAGCAGATCGCGAGTGGCAGGCGTTGCCAGCGGCAGGCGATGCACCTTGTGCGACCCCATGCCACCGGCATCGGCCCCTTGGGTAGCCAAGCGAGTGATGGCGGTGAACGGGCTTACCAATGGGGGCTCAAGTCCATCGTGTGCCAGGGTGATGGTCAGGGCTGGCTGGGTTGCTGCTGGCAGGGCTGGCGCCATCGGGTAGATGATCTGGGCGTACTTGGCGATCGGTGTGCCCATTGCGCCGGTAAAGGCGGTTGCCGCCTGCGCCAGCTTGGTTTTCAGCAATGGCTCACCTTGCTGACCGTCAGTCAGATCACCGATGGTCTGTCGCACCTTGGCCTTGTGGCTGCCGATGACGCCGAGAGCGAACCCTGCAGGAGCCAGCCGCTGCTGAATGGTCGGCGCCTTGATGGCATCAGGGGGGAATCCGCCGGTAGCGAGCCGGGTTCTGACTCCCGCCGTGCCGACCATCCCCGCATCAAGCCCGACAAGGGTTATCTGTGTTGACATGTCAGCCGTCCCCATGGCGAGCAGATCGCCCATTGTTGCAACCGTGGCCCGGATGGTCGTTGCCGGAGCGCCCTGTGCGCCATCGCTGATAGCGATGGCTTTGGTGCGGCTGGTCAGCTTGTTGGCCCCGGCGGCAAATTGGCTGATCCCGGTTGGCTTGGCGCGTTGAATGAGCGATGCCATCCCGACTTGGCCTGCTTCTATCCCTGCCACTGTCAGGCCAACTCTGACCCCGGCAATGGCTTTTGGCGCTGGATCATCCGGGCCTTGCACTGTGCCCCGATAGAGGGCAGCCCCGTCATATGACAGAGTGCCGTCGTGATAGGTGAGTGACCCGCGCCAGACGGGATAGAGGGTTGCCATCAGAGCTTGAAGATCTTATTGGGGCCGTTATCCCAGGCGATGATGATGTCGCCGCCGTTGGTGCTGACCGGCAGGCCCGCCGCGGTGTCGAACAGGGCGATCAGCGGGCTGGTCGCGGCGTTGCCGGTGTCTTTGTAGATGGCGCAGTAGTTGACGTTAGCGGTTGGCACTGCCGAGAACGTGACATCAGCCGCGTCGAGCACGCCAGCGGAAACGGTTTTGCTGGTCAGGGTCTGCGGGGTTCCGACAACATGGGCTGAAATTCCGCTGTAGAACTCGTCGCTGGCAAGGGTCGGTGAATAGGTGCTTTTGAGCAGGGCACACTTGAGGGTGTCGGCGCTGGCATTGATGGCGCCGGTGAGAAACTTTTCGCGGCCTTTGTCATAGAGGGCGTTTGCCATGGTGGTGTCCTTAGTCGAGGGTGATGGAGGTGAGTTTGGCGGCCTGCTGTGCGCTACAGGTGACGTCGGTCAGCGGCGCGCGCAGGGTGACGCTATCGATCCCCGGCTGGTGCAGGGCGGCATAGATGGCGGAAAGCGGGACGGTGGCCCCGACCCGGTAGTAAGCGGCGGCCGTTTTGGCCATGGCATCTTTCGCGGCAGCAATGGCCTGCTCTTTACCCAGGCCGATGGCGTTGAGGGTGGCATCGATGGCATAGGGTTTGATCTGGGCGGGTTCGACTGCCACCAGATCGCAGAGCGGGCGCACGTCTTCGGCTGAGAGCGCTTTATCGACCAGATTGAGGGTGTCGGCGCTCGGCTGGCCTGCCGGTGAGAGGATGGTCACTCTGACAGTACCCGGGGTGGGGCTATCGACGGCGACATCGGCCACCTCGGCACTGGCCGAGAGGGCGTGAAACTTGTAGGCATTGATCGGGCCCGCCGTGGCCATGCCCTCATAAGCCATTTGGCAGCGCAGGCGCAGGCGGTCATCAGATTCATACACCGGCTCGATGGGAGGGGTGGCGTTGGGGTCACCCGGGGTGACCAGCAGGCGTTCGAGTTCGTACTCACCAGCCACATGGTCAAGGGTCGTGCCACTGGCAAAGGCAAGCAGGGTCTGCTTGGCGGCATCGTTGATGCGGGCCCGCAGGATCATTTCGTTGTAGGCGTTCTCCTGCAGCAGCTTGTTGAGCGGCTCTGATTCAAGTTCCAGCGTGGCAGCAATGGCCGCCTGCTGGTCTGCTGGGTAGTAGCTGATCAGGGTGGCTTTGCGCTTGGCCAGGATGGCCTCGAAGTCGAGGGTTTCCTCGACTTCCGGTGGCGGCAGCTGGGTCAGGTCTACATTGCTCACTGGGCGGCTCCTGTCGGAATGGGGATGGTTGCAGACTCCAGCACGCCGCCATCTTTGCGCTGCCAGGTGAGCTCGATGGTTAAGGCGCCATCCATGCCGCTGCCCAGTACATCGACGCGGGTGACGGTGATGCGCGGTTCCCAGTTGATAAGGGCCTGCACAGTGGCGGCCATCAGGCGCAGGCGGGTGGCTTGATGCTGGGGCATGTCGATGAGGTAAAAGAGCTCGCTACCGTAGTCACGGCGCATCACCCGCGAGCCCACCGGGGTGATAAGGATGTCGCGCACCGACTGGATGATGTGGTCGGTGGCGCTGATGGCGCGGCCATTGGCGGCATTCATGCCGAGCCAGTTCATACAGGGCCCCCTGATGTGCCGTTGCCCGGCATAGTGTCTTTATGTTTATGGGTCGTGACTTCTATGCCGCCGATGGTTGCGGTGGGGGCGGTAATCTTGCCCCCCGCGCTGATGGTGGTGCCAACCTTGAGCGCCTTGGTGCATTCGACCAGCGGGGTGATCAGCTTGACGGTTACCGATGCCGAGATAGTGGCGGACTTGATGCCGGTGGCGTTGAGTGCTCCGGTTTCAGGGTTGTATTCGATGACGGCACCATCGGCGTATTCGGTGCGGTCGAGATCCGGGTTGTCATTTTCGGCCAACGGTTCGGGGTACTGGTCAGCATTGAGGCGGCCGACGATATAGGCATTGCGCAGATCGCCGCTGACGGAGAGCAGGATCACCTGCTCGCCCAGGCTCAGGCGGTGGCGGGTGCGGTTAGCCCCGGCCCGTTCTGTGGTGTAGGGCCGCCAGTTGGTGGTGATCTCGCCGGTTTTGACGCGACACTCCCCAGAGCGCACGGCGGTGACGGTGCCAATGCGGATCAGGTTGTCGATCAGGCGTTTGAGTTCGGTTGGGGTCGGTTGCATGGGGCCATTGTTTTGGGCAATGGCCGGGAAGGCGAGGGGAGGTTAGTGTGTAGTTGTATTACACAATGGTTGTGAGTATTAACCCATATTATATAGGTTGGAAGTTTCTAGCTAATGAATTAGGTAGTCTTGCAAACTCTCCAAGTATTAAGTCATCATATTCTAAATTTAAAATCTCATAAATTCTTTGGTATGTTAAAGTACAAGCCCAATCAAAATTAGACATTTTATGTGCTGAATGCCTGACATTGTATTTGCTTACAAAATCAATGAATTCTTGCGTTGGTATGTCTATGCGTTTTTGAAGGTTCTTGTATTCTTTAGAGTCAATATGCACGCAACTGTTTCTAATTTTATTTAGTTTTTTACATGCTTCAATGCTCCAGTCATTATTGCCGGAATTTTCTTCAACAGATCTTAAGCGAGCGAAGAATTGTTTTTCAGAAGAAATGTTATTTTTCTCAATGTACATTTCTAGTGCTGATTCTATCGCAATGTGATAAGAGAGAATTTTGGATACAACATCACGATAAATAATAGGTATGCCCATTCCAATTGTTCCTAGGTCTATTGGCGTTCCTTCAGACATGATTGTCTCCTGTTATTGTAGAAACTATGAACCATTATCTGTTGATACTGAGGTTACCCACAGTTCAAAAGTTATATAAATATCGCATAAAATTTACTTTGTCTATGTATTCCCTACAGGTAAAACATGAACATTGATCAAGTTCACATTTCAGATTTTCATCTGACTATTTTCTATTTGGCTAAAGATATCAACACCATGTTTTCAATTTTTTGGATATCCTTGGTACCAAAGCCTAATAGTGTTCTAGTGGGATAATTGATCTCGAAACCTTTGATTCGATCTTTTAAACCATATTGGTGGATGGTAGCGAGGCGGTTGGCCGAGCCGACAAACTCGACCACGGCCTGATTTTCTGTGCTGGTTGCCTTGAGCCAGCGGGGGCTGACCAGATGCTGAAACATCTTGCGGCGGGTGGCACCACGTTTTTTCGCCAACTTTTTGAGCGGCTTGCGCGGGGTCATGGGGCTGCCATCCGGCTGGATGTTGGCCCTGATCCGTTTGCTCTGACTGGCGCGCAGGCTGCGGGCCATTTCCCCCATCAGTTGGCGGCGGGCGGCTGGTGTCATGCTGGCCAGCAGACCATCGGCCCAGCTGATCAGCCGGTTCAGGTCGTCGGTGGCCATGGCTGCGGTTCCTCGTTGATAAAGAGCTCCCAGGTGATGCCGTCATAAGGGTCTTCCGGCGGTTCTGGCAGATGTTCCCAGCCAATCCCCTGTTCGTTCTGCCATACCTTGACCCGCTCGGTCAGCTTGACGGTGATGATGAGATCCATCAGGTCGCTCGCGAGGTATTCGGCCTCGAAGGTGATGCCATCCTTGCGCTGCTCGTCGTTGGTCATCAGCTCGGGCTGGTGTTGGCGCAGCCAGGCCAGCAGCGGCACCATGATCTGATCCGGGTGGCCCGCAAAGTCTTCAATGCCGATGGTGAGGGGGTATTGCCACTCGAACGAGAGGGTGCGGGCGCCGGTGCTTTCGATATTGCCCGGGGCGATAAAGATGTGCAGCTTGTCCGGGTTGATTTTGAGGTGCGGCACGCAGCGGGTCAGCACCTCACGGATCTGTTTTGGCTTTTCCATCTTCACTCCGTTGTTGTCGTGTCTGGCAGGTGATGAGGCTATCGACCTTGGCGGCGCAACTGGCCCAGGCGGCTTCGGTCTGGCTCAGCTGGTCGAGCAAGTCGCCGTTATTGAGTGGCGCCGCCGGCGGCAGCTGGCAGCGGCTCGGTGCCGGACAGGTGAGCCTGATAATCTGCGGCGCCGGTGAGGGCGGTGCGCTGGAGCAGCCTGATAACAGGATCAGGCAGAGGGCGATCAGCCCAAGCCTTGAGTTCGGCATTTTCACGTTTGAGCCTCTTGATGGTGTCGGCGCGGGTAGCGGCGGCCTGCGTCAGCTGGTCGAGCTGGCCCTGCAGCTTCTGCGCCGCTTGTGCCTGGGTGGTCAGTTCCCGGGTGAGGGTGGCGATGGCGGTCTCTTTAAGCTGCTCGCGCCGCTCGGCCTCTCTGGTTTTCTCTTCGGCTGCCTTGAGACTGGTTTGCAGGGTGGTGACGTCCCCTTTGGCCTTGGCCGCCGAGCGGGCTGACCAGCCCCAGCCACCAAGGGCGACAACCAACGCCAGCAGCAACCAGCTGAGGGGCGAGCCCAGCAGCTCACGCCACATTGGCCACCTCCTGCACCTGATAGACCTTGGTGAAGTGCGCAAACCACTTGGCCAGCTTGGTGTCGTATTCGTTCTCCTTAAACGCCGGGCCGTTGTAGCGGCGGGCGAAATCCGCCCACTTTCGCCCCTGCAGTGCCTTGTGCATGGCGGGGTCTTGCTGGATAAAGCGGCACAGGGCGGTGAGGTGTTCGACCTCGCTGCGCTGCATGGCCGCCTGCCAGTCGCTGGCAGAGGCAAAGCCCAGCGGCTGCCAGTGGTAGCCCATGATCTGGAACATGCCCCAGCTGGCCGACTCGATGGCTGCATCCCGATGCAGGCTGATGGCCAGTTGCAGCCGCTCCCACTCGGCTGCGCCGCCTGCATAGCCGCCGCGCTTGGGGTTGACCAGGTTGGGGTAATGGGCGGCCAGTTGGTCGGCCGCCGCCTTGCCCTGGCGTTTGGTGAGCTGCTGGTAGAACACATGCCGCTCGAACAGCACCACCGGGCGCATGGTTTGGGTGAAGCCTTCGCCGATGCTCTCGACCTGGGCAACGGTGGCCATGGTGGCCAGCGGTACCGCCAGCAGATCGGCACTGGCCTGCATGTGGTTGATGGTCAGTTGGTTGCCGCGTTCACTGCCGAGCAGGGCGGCCAGGGTGCGCGGGCCCGCCTGACCGATGGCGGCGATCATGTAATCCCGCTGGAAGGCGATCAGCGCCTGCTCGGTTGCCTCACCAAACCAGCCATCGACAGCCACCGGATAACCGGCGGCGGTGAGGCGGCGTTGCAGGTCGGCCACGGCGGTGCCGGTATCCCCTTTTTTCAGGCTCATGGCTGGTACCTCCGGTAAATATCCCGGGCATGGTCGGTGCTGGACGGTTTGCCCCGGGGCAGCAGGTGGTGCACCGAGCCGCGGGTGTTGAGCACGGCGCACAGCAGGAAGAGGGCGAGCCCGAAGGCGGCCGGATCTGGCACCGGAATGCCACCGAACAGAAAGCGCAGCGGAATGGAGCCTGACAGCACGCAGAGCAGCCACGCCATCCAGGCGGGCAGGGCGCGATACTCGCCACCTTTGCGGTCAAAAAGCATGACCCGCAGGAAAATGGCGGCGCAGATCAGGGCGTAAAGTGCGGTGTAGATAAACACACCGGTCGGAGTCGTCGGGATCATGGTTGCCCCCTTTTGTTAAACAAGGCTTCAAGTAGCCGATCTTGATTGCGCATGATGAGCTGCAGCAGGCGCACCATCATGGCGGAGGCGATCAGCGAGCCGATCGCATTGCTGACCTGGACGCGGGCGGGCAGCAGTACCTCCAGCAGTTGGCAGGTAAAGCCGGCCAGCAGCAGGCCGCTGATAAACGAGGCGACAAACAGGGCAATCCGGCGCAGACGTCCCTGCTCTTCGGCGGCCGAGATAAACAGCACCGCGCCGGTGAGTGCGCCGAGCACGACGGAGGGATCCACCCCGGGCAGGGTGAACAGCAAGGCCAGACCGGTGAGGGTGCTGGTTGCAGCGCTGGAGGAAATCGGTTCTGGCATCGTGCTCTCCTATCGTTTGCTGCCGCAGTGGCGGGCGAGTTGGAATTCGTAGATGGTCTGGCAGTCGGCGCAGCGCTCGCAGCCCCGGATCGCCTCGCGGCGCTCCTGCGGGATCGGGTCGTCGCAGTCGATGCAGTAGTGGGGGCCAGTGCCAGCAATGCGGGCGGCATGGATGCGGGCAGCCAGTTGTTGCTCGCTGATGTTGGCCAGTCGTTCGAGTTCGTCGTCGAGGCGGCTCATGTCGGTGTTCTCTTGTGTCGCATGACAGTCAGTCCCATAGCTGGATCAGCGGCTGTTCGGCCTGAGTGGGGGCCGCTGGCATGTTGATGAGGGTGCCGGTTGGCAGGATGGGGCCGAGCGCTGCCAGACCGGGGTTGAGGTTGAGCACCTGCTCGGTGATGCCTGCGGTGTAGCCGTAGTGACGAAACAGGATGAGATCGAGGGTGTCACCCTGCAGGCTGCGCAGTTGCATCAGATGAGCTCCACCGTGGTGTGGGTGGTGCCGATGATGTCGCGGATGGCAAAGCGGGCGTCGCGGTAGAGGTCATCCGAACTTATCTCTTTGGCATCGGCCCCTTTGATGCCGTCACCGGTGGCGCTGTAGTCGGTGTAGCGCTCCAGCAGGTTGGCGCGGGTCATGGCGTAGACGGCGCGTCGGTAGCTGTGCAGGTGTACCGATTCGCCATTGATGGGCTCGGCGGGGACGGCGGCCAGGGTGGCGTGACCTTCGCTTTCTCTGGTGCTGCGCCACTGGGCCAGATCCCGGTTGACGCTGGTGATGGCGTCGATCACCGCATGGGTGAGGCGGGCGGTGGTGATGGTGCCATCGAGCCGGACGGTGTCGCGCAGCGCGCAGAGCGAGATCGCCGGCCAGAAGGGGGCGCTGGTGATGTCGCCCTCTTCTGTGGCGGCCGGTGTCGGGTTGGTGGCTAAAAATCCGGTGCTCATGGTGCTCATGGTGCTCATGGTGCTCCTGATGTGAGGTGGCGCCGCATGTTGGGCGGTGGTCGGACCGTCTGGTATGCCGCTGGCATTCGTCAGGCCCGAGCCGCCCAGGGTGCGGGGTTCGCTCGGTTAGCTGGCCTCGCCGGGGGCGGGGTCAGGCTGTTCGGGTGGCTGTGATTCGGATTGGGGCTCAGCGCCTGGCTGCGGTGCCGGTTCGTTGGCGGGCTGGCCGGCGGCGGCTTTCTCTTTTTTGATCTCGCGCAGCAGATCTTCCAGCTCTCGCTTGATGCCCACCTTGTCGTGCAGTTCGATGGCGCGGCGGTAGTGGTCGGCCGCTTGCTCCTTAAGCCCTTCGGCATAACAGGCGCGGCCCACCGCCTTGTGCAACTTGGCGCGTACCTGGTCGAAGATGTCGCAGTCAGCCAGCATGCTCATGTAGCTGCTGAGCAATGGCAGGGATGGGCCATTGCCCGCCTCTTGCAGCTTGATGGCGGTGTCGGCCACCTCTTCGGCGATGAGGGTGGGGGCGGTGCGTTCGTACTGGTCCGGGGTATTGAGGCCGTGGCGGATCACGTAATCAGCCATCGGCAGGGCGCCTGCCAGATCGCCGGTGTCGAGGTGCCAAAGCATCACGGTCACCATGACGTCATCCTGACCGCCGCGATCGGCGGCCAGCAGGCCATCAATCCAAGGTGTGTAAGTGGCCAGCATGGTGCGTTTGGCGTCAATCTTGCGCTCGAGGCTCTGAATGCCCTTGAGGGTGCGGCGGTGCTCGGCCAGCTGCATCAGCTGGAGTTCGTACTGGTTGGCGGCGGCGCGATCCTGCTCGGGATTGGCCGCCCCTTGCAGGGCGGCCATGATGCGGGCGGTGTGTCGTTGTGCAGGTGTCATCGTGGCTCCTTAACCGCCTGCAGGCGCAGGTTTGGCGCCCAGCGTGATGTTTTCTGCGACGGCGATGCAGTCGTAATCCTCGACCACGTAGGCATCGTTGGAGGATTCCCAGTTGACGATGCGGTCGAGGCTCGGTTGCTCTTCCAGGTGGCGACGGCGGCCGCCGATCTGCCAGTAGATGGAGAGGTTGTCGAGGCGGGTGACGATCAGGGTGTCTTCCGGGACGAAGGGGACGCGGATCGCCAGCAGGCCGCCGATCTGCTTCTGGCTCACCAGCACCTGGCCGGCCAGCTTGTTCTGGTTGTCCCGGGTCTCGTTGAGGATGGGGAAGTATTTGTCGGCCAGCAGTTTGCGGCCGCAGATCACCACCAGATCGGTGTCGTCCTGGTACCAGGGTTTGATCTTGCTGTTGACCAGATCGAACACCAGGGCGTCGAGGTTGCCGTAATCACCCTCTTTGGTGTCGGCTTCACTGTTGGGCTGGTAGATGTAGATATGGCCGGTGCCCGCATCCCCTTCGCTCATCACCTGGGCGGGAGCATCATGGCGGGTGTGCTCAATCCAGCCGATGTTGACGTCCTGCAGCATGGGGAACTGGACGCGATCGGTGTCTTTCGCGGCAAGTTTGCCGTTCCAGCCGATCATGATGCGGTCCAGGCCCTGGCGCTTGACGATGGCATCGCGAATGCGGATCTGGAAGTCTTTGAACTTGGCCCAGGCATCAAGCTTGGCGTAACCGATGCTGGTGTCGTAGTTGGTCTTTTCGCACTCGTATTTGGTGTTTTGCAGTCCGGTCGGGTCGAACGGGACGCGAGCCTTGCCCCCACTGGTATCGGTGCGAGAGGCGATGGTGCCATTGATGCCGATGCCGACCTTTTCCCCTTTGAGTTCGTCCACCGGCACGATGTTGATCATGCCGAGGAAGTCGACGGACTCCTGCATTTTGGTTTCCAGCTTTTGCTGGATGCTGGGCTCGACACTGAATTGCACCATGGCCGAGCTGACGGCATTCAGGCTCGCCAGTTGGCTGGTGTACTGCTCGAATTGCTGACGGGTATCGTTGCGCATTATCGGGGTCCCTTAAAAATCGGTTTTGGTTGGCTTGGTGCCATCGTCACCGGTGGCAGGCTGGCGCTTGTGGCTGAAATCTTCCTGGCGCTCGAGCTGGGTGGTCAGGTCGGCCAGGGCGTTGGCGGTCGCCGTTTGCCGGGCTGTCAGTTCGTTGAACCTGGTTTGCAGGTCGGTATCGAGGCTGGTCACCTCTTTGGCGACGGCTTCGACGGCCTGATGCACCTCGCTGAAATCGGCGGTCGATTGCTGCTTGTGACTGGTGAAAATGGCGCTGATCCGTTCCAGCAGGCCCGGGCCTTTCTCCTGCTCATCTTCAAACTCGATGACGGTTTCAAGGGCTTCGGTAAACAGGCATTCCGGATGGTATTTGCGGTCGGCCAGCGGGTTGACCGCGGCCTTGCTGCAGAACTGCAGCATTTCGGTGCCAAGGCTTGCCGGGCTGTCGGTGACGGCCAGCCCCATCATGTAGGCCCCTTTTTCGTTCAGGTTGGGGTGGATCTCGATGGAGGTGTAGACCTTCTGGCGCTTCTTGTTCAGCGCGATCAGCTCCGGCGTCGGGTCAATCTGGACGAACAGGGCCAGCCGCTGTTCCCCTTCGATGGTGACCTCTTCGGTCTTGGCGGCGGTGATGTCGCCGTACATCTTGAACAAGCCGTTGGGGTCGAGGCCCCGGATATGCTCCATATTGACCCGTGCGCCATAGGTGGCCTGGTTGTAGCGCTGGGCCATCTGCTCAATCCATTCGCGGGTGATGGCGCGCCCGTCGGTGGTGCCCCCCTCAACCGCGACACGGAAGAATTTGGACTTAGGCATGTGCTGGGATCCCTTTGGTAATTGGGTAGTGATGTCGCGGTTATGGTCTGGGTGAGCGGCGGGATCGTGCAATCCGGGGCCAGTGTGTGGTGGCGCTACACACTGGCAGTGGGGCGTTTGGGGTAGTAGCGGCTGGGTAGACTGGCGCCATGACAACAGCACCCATCATCTTTCCCCATCTCGACCCCAGACGGCAGGCCATGTACCTGTTCTTTCAGGGGTACCCGCTGCGCGCCATTGCCGAGTTGCTGCAAACGCCGGAGGGTACCGTCTCGACCTGGAAGAAGCGCGACGGCTGGGAGGACATCAAACCGATAGACCGTGTGGATAGCGCCATCGAGGCGCGCATGATCCAGCTGGTGATGAAGGAGACCAAGAGCGGCGGCGACTTCAAAGAGATTGATCTGCTGGGCCGCCAGCTCGAGCGCATCGCCCGGGTCAACAAGTACAGCAACGGCGGCAACGAGGCCGACCTCAACCCCAAGGTCGCCAACCGCAACAAGGGGCCGAAGAAGGCGCCCGAGCGCAACGTGGTGGAGCCCGAGCAGCAAGAGCGGCTCATCGAGCGGTTTGAGTCGACCATGTTCGATTACCAGCGGGTCTGGTATCGGGCCGGGCAGGAGTACCGGATCCGCGACCTGCTCAAGTCGCGCCAGATTGGGGCTACTTACTTCTTTGCCTTCGAGGCGTTCATTGATGCCCTGGTGACCGGGCGCAACCAGATTTTCCTGTCAGCCAGCAAGGCACAGGCCCACATGTTCAAGCAGTACATCATCCAGTTCGCCAAGGAGGAGGGGGTCGAGCTCAAAGGTGACCCCATGGTGCTGCCGAACGGGGCGCACCTTTACTTCCTCGGTACCAACGCCCGCACCGCCCAGAGCTATCACGGCAATATCTACATGGACGAGTATTTCTGGATCCACGGCTTTCTGGAGTTCCGCAAGGTGGCCTCCGGCATGGCGATGCACAAGAAGTGGCGCCAGACCTACATCTCCACCCCCTCCAGCCTTTCCCATCCTGCTTATGGATTCTGGTCTGGCGCCAACTTTAACCGCGGCAAGGCCAAGGCCGACCGGGTCGAGATTGACCTGAGCCACGCCAACCTGTCTGCCGGCAAGTTGTGCGCCGATGGTCAGTGGCGGCAGATCGTCACGGTGGAGGACGCGGTGCGCGGTGGCTGCAATCTGTTCGACCTGGATCAGCTGCGCAGTGAGTATTCCGAGGATGAATACCGCAACCTGCTGATGTGCGAATTCATGGATGACACCGAGAGCCTGTTTCCGCTGGCGACGCTGCAGCGCTGCATGGTCGACAGCTGGCTGGTGTGGGAGGACTACAAGCCTCACACCTTGCGGCCGCTGGCCAACCGGGCAGTGTGGATCGGCTATGACCCGGCCAAGGGGGGCAAAGGTGACAGCGCCGGCTGCGCGGTGCTGGCCCCGCCACTGGTGCCGGGTGGCAAGTTTCGGGTGTTGGAGCGCCACCGCTGGCAGGGGATGGACTTTGACGCCCAGGCCAAATCCATTCGCGCCATCTGCGATCGCTACAACGTCGCCTATATCGGCATCGATACCACCGGGATCGGGGAGGGGGTCTATCAGCTGGTGAAGCAGTTTTATCCGGCAGTGACCGCCATTCAGTACAACCCCAACGTGAAGATGCGGATGGTGATGAAAGCACAGGATGTGATGAACAAGGGGCGGCTGGAGTTCGACAGCGGCTGGACCGACTTGGCCCAGGCATTTATGAGCATACGGCGCGCCGTGACCCAAAGCGGCAAGCTGCCCACCTTCGAGGCCAGCCGATCTGATGAGACCAGCCACGCCGATATTGCCTGGGCAACCATGCAAGCCCTGTTACATGAGCCTCTTGAGGGGCAGACCGGCACCAATTCCGGCTTTATGGAGATTTACTGATGAGTGAGCAGATCAACTCGCCTGCCGGTGTGCAGGCGTTTACGTTTGGAGAGGCTATCCCGGTGTTATCTCAGCGGGAGGTGTTCGATTACCTGGAGTCGATGCATAACGGCCGCTGGTATGAGCATCCCCTGAGCCTGCACGGGCTGGCGCGGGTCTATCGGGCGGCGGTGCATCACGCCTCGGCCATCCAGGTGAAGCGCAATATCTTGCGCGGCTGTTTCATCCCTCATCCGAAACTGAGCTTGGCCGCCTTCACCGGGCTGGTGATGGACTACGAGATCTTCGGCAACGCTCACCTGCAGCGGGTGCGCAACCGGCTGGGCGGCACGCTGCGCTATGACCAGATGCCGGCCAAATACACCCGCCGCTCCCTCGACCTGGATCGCTATTGGTGGGTGCCAAGGCCCGGGGATGAGGTGGAGTTGCCCGCCGGTGATGTGGGGCATGTGATGGAGGCGGACGTTAACCAGGAGATTTACGGCATCCCCGACTATGTGGCCAGCCTGAACTCGGCGCTGCTCAACGAGTCGGCCACCCTGTTTCGCCGTCGCTACTACGAGAATGGCAGCCATGCGGGGTTCATCCTGCACATCAGCGATGCCCTGCAGAACGAGGGCGACATCACCGCGCTCAAGACGGCGCTGCAAAACAGCAAGGGGCCGGGCAACTTCCGTAACCTGCTGCTCTACACCCCGGGTGGCAAGGCGGATTCGGTGAAGCTGATCCCGGTGGCCGAGATTGCGGCCAAGGATGATTTCCTGTCTATCAAGGGGGTGAGCCGGGATGACCAGCTGGCGGCCCATCGGGTACCGCCGCAACTGATGGGGGTGGTGCCGAACAACACGGGCGGGTTTGGGGATGTGACCAAGGCGGCCCAGGTGTTTGACGTCAACGAGATCGACAGCATGAAGGCGAACTTTGCGCAGTTCAACGAGTGGGCAGGGGAGGAGATAATCCGATTCACCTCCTATCGACTGTCAGATCTGACAGTGCAAAGCTGAAAACCTTGGCTATCTTCAAATTGGAATTCCTCCAAATTCCTCCATGATTTAATTCAAAGCCCCCTATCCAGGGGGCTTTGTTTTGGCTGAACTCCCATCCTGCCAGAGCCCACCAGTCGTGTTACAGGCAACCGCCGGCTATCCCTTCGCAACCACACTCCCGAGATCCTTCACGCGCACCTGCGAGCATGAGCGGAGCCTCGAAAGGCCCCTCAACATCCAGCGCGCGCAATCGGGACCCCGCCTCGCCTGCGCGCTTTATGTGTTGAAAATCATGCAGATGAAAGACTAGGGGTGAGTATCGGCTCCCCGCGCCAGCACTGGCCGCGTGCTGGATTGCAGATCCTTTTTGCGATCCTTCACTTTCCATCAGATCCGTTCAGGCGCGAAGGGGGGGACACAGCTAGGAGTGGTTATAGCTGAGTGGCTGTCTTGTCGTTCGCCTACACACTGAGCCCCTCGGCCAAGACCACCAACCAGCTGGTGCTGAGCTTGATGTGGTCGCTGACACCGGAGGGCGGCAGATGGTACTGAAAGGACTGGGGGCGCAATAGCGCCCCTAGTTATTTTCCATATTCACTCGACACCGTCATACATTGCTCGTGTGATCTCGTAGAGACCTAACGCCCACTTAAGCGGACAAAAATTGTTGGCTATAATGTGTAGCGAAGCGAAACGTAGCCAACTGTTTTTGTTCCGTTTAAAGTGCTTGTTAGCTGTATTACATTTGGCCTGAAATGAAACCTTTCTCAATCATGTGCTCTGCAAAACCTTGGCCTCCGCCAGTTAAGTGGCTTCCATCATCAGCTTCTTCACCATTAGATTTTCCACAAACAATTACTGAGCCAGTGTGATCATGGCAGAATTTCAAACACTCTTTTCCAATACCTTGGCCTGTATATCCCGGACTTTCGTCAAGAAACATATGCGTTAACTTGTAAAAACCACCATTATCATCGTCTATAAAATTGAAATCAAAGGCGCCAATTTTAATTCTCTTCGTGACGCTAACTACTACGATTGTTAGGTCACCCTCAGCAGATAGTTTTATTTGCTCGCCGTCATCGAGTTCCAATAATCTAGCATCTGTTTTATTAGCAATTACTTTCATTTAACTACCTATTTTTAAATTTACTCACTGGCAATCAGTAAGATGAAAAATGACACTCACCGAGTACATATATTACAGCTAACGCGGCATTAAGGTGTGAGCAACGCTACCACGAAACTAAACCTTACCACCGTAAACACCGAACTCAACGATTGAATGAAGAATGCCAAGCGTTGAGAATCAATCTTAAATGCTTTGTTAGGCAATTAATTAGGCGCAATCCAAGCACTCAAAGGACGCACTTGTGCTTTTACTCCGCGAGCAAAACTACTTTGTTTGTATTGATGACCTTGATAAATAATGTATTGATGCGTATCATCTAGCTTCTTATACAGCGCATTGCTTGATGCACAAGAGAATAACAGAGCAACTTTTATCTCTTTATCTTCTTTTTGAGCATTAACTGTAATGTATTCACCGTCTTTAATTGGATCAGATATATAGTGACAATCCCAGCCTTTATCTCTTAAGTTGGGCACCACTTCTTTGTCCATTTTTTCTGATAAAATAGCAGCCCTTGTCAACCAACCATCATCCGAACTAGTCGGATTGAACGGTAAACCCCGTTCACTTTTTTGCATCGTGAGTAATTGATTCTTTATCAGTTGGTAGTTCATACATGCAAAGACTTCTTGTCTAAGAGACTCGGCATTTTCATCATGTACGGGAGCAAATAAACTCACACTGCTTCCATCTACGGCAAAGCACTCAACAAATGCCATTGCTTGAATTACGCCTAAAGCACGGAAAAAATTTGAATTACTATGCCATAGATCAGATTTTGCGTGAGCAAAAATATGCCGATTGAAGCCGGAATGGTTATCGTAATCGGCAGTAGGACTATAAAAACTTTTTAATAACCAATGCCTAATAGTCTCCAACATGAATACTCTCTCATTGAGTATTTTTAACACACTAATATCTAAGTATTCTTCAGGTACCCAGTCAGCATAATTGAAATGCATATTTACTACATTGGCTCTTGCTTTATCTATACATTTATTAACTTTGTCGACGATAGTCAACTGTTCTGCATCATTACCAATGATGGTAGAGATAATGCTTTCAACAATAGGAATTAAGCCAGCTATTGCGATAACTTTCATACCGCTATAAAAGGCTAGAATAGACTCACGTATTAAAGGTACATGTTGAGATATAGTCTTAGACTTTCTTAATGTATCTTCTGTAATGGGAATGATATTACTAAAATCGTAAATTGAGCTTAAAGCCCCATCGAATCGTTTCTGGAGTAGCTCTTTTGGATAATTTTCATGCAGAATTATATCTATTCCGCACGCATTGATAGGTTCAAATATCTGGTTACGTGGCATGAACGCAGGTGAAAACCAGTCAACCGAATGCCAAAATCTTTCGTAATTATTTGTAGGAACAATATTCCTCTGATACAGGTCTAGATCTTCAAGTTTTTCCCTAGGATATAACGCAGTACCTAAGTTTGTTTTTAGTAATACGCCTTTCTGTCTAGGCATAAAACCAAATTCAATTTCTTGAATGCTTTCTACTAGCATGCCTTTAGTGCTTGCTAGAGCTTCCACTTCCGAAAGCTCAACTGTATTCCATTTATTCTGGTTTGAGAATATATACCAAATGGCAGTAATATGCTTATTAGCCTTAACACTTACCACTGCACTCTCCATTCATTACCTAACAGTGATTAGATGGAAGGCGGTACTAATCCGTTAATCGAGCCTTCCATATAACTCCGAACCGCCCCGATAAAACTCGTTTTAAAGCATGACTTTATCAGCCTGTCACTGGTGCTGAACGCATGTGCAGTGACTCCTCTTTTGGCTCCGCTTTTGTAGCGGTGCAACAATACACTCAAAGAACTGAAATGGAAAGATCCACCAAGGCTCGCCATCGTGAACAAGTCAGGACTGTGATCGAGGCGACCCCTATCACATGGTGTAGCTGGCCAAGATGTAGGGCGGCGGAGCGAGAGAGAAGGTAAGGGGAAGGGCCTGCTGGTACTCATACCAGCAGGCCCTGACCGGGCACATTGCCGATTTTTGCGGGTTAGCTGTGCAGGTGAGGGAGCAGGCGCTGCCAGTCTCGGTCACCGTGGGTGGCGCTCTGAATATGGCGGGTCTTGTCGGCCAGGATGCGCTGGGCGGCGGCCAGGGTCATCGGCTACCTCGAGCAAGGGAGAGATGCGACGGGCGGCCCCCATCATGCAATCGGCGGCGCGCCAGAGCCACGCCAGCGAATGCAGTGAGTTCCGGCAGGAAACATACACAGGGGGCCTATTATGGCGGAGCCAAATGCCGCACGGTGATCCGTTTTTGATGCCTTGTTATACTGGTTATCCATACAGCATTTTTGAGATTGTCAGCATGTTTGCTCAACCCACTTCCGATGCCCCCTTGTTGGAGCTGCCCCTGTTCCTCTCCCCGGTGGCCTGCGGCTTTCCGTCGCCAGCGCAGGACTACACCGAGCAGACCATCGATCTCAATCTGTTGTGCGTTGCCCACCCGGCGGCCACCTACTTCGTGCGGGCGGCCGGCGACAGCATGGTGGACCACGGGATCCGCGATGGCGACCTGCTGGTCGTCGACCGCAGCCGCAAGGCGCAGCACGGCAGCGTGGTAGTCGCCGCGGTCGATGGCGAGTTCACGGTGAAGAAGCTGCAGCTTGCGCCAACCGTGGCGCTGCTCCCTGGCAACCCGGCATATCGGCCCATCCAATTCAGTGAGGGGCAGGAGCTGGAAATCTTCGGGGTGGTGTCTTTTGTCGTGCATCAGGTGGATACCCCATGAACAAGCGCTGCGCCGTCGCCCTGGTCGATGTGAACAATTTCTACGCCAGTTGCGAGCGGTTGTTCCGCCCCGACTTGAAGGGGCGGCCCATCGTGGTGCTCTCCAACAACGATGGCTGCGTGGTGGCCCGTTCGGCGGAGGCCAAGGCGCTGGGCATCAAGATGGGAATTCCCTATTTCCAGATCCGCCAATTCTTCGAGGCCATGGGCGGGGTTTGGTTCTCCAGCAACTACGCACTCTATGGCGACATGTCGAACCGGGTGATGACCATTCTGGAGGGAATGGCCCCGGCAGTGGAGGTCTACAGCATCGACGAGGCTTTCATCGAACTGAGCGAGTCCTGGGCGGGCGACCTGGTGGCCTATGGCCGCCAGATTCGCGAGCGGGTGCTGCTGTGGACGGGGCTGACCGTGGGGGTCGGCATCGGCCCCACCAAGACGCTCGCGAAATTGGCGAACTACGCCGCCAAGAAGTGGCCGGCCACTGGCGGTGTGGTTGATCTGCGGGATGAAGGGCGGCGCGCCCGGCTGATGGCGATCACCCCGGTGGATGAGATATGGGGCATTGGCCGACGGCTCACCGCCAAGCTGGAGGCGCAGGGCATCAAGACCGTGGCCGAGCTGGTCGCCGCCGATCCCAAGGCACTGCGGCGCCGCTATGGCGTGGTGGTCGAGCGTACGGTGCAGGAGCTGCGTGGTATTCCCTGTGCGGAGCTGGAGCAAGAGGTCCAGGCCAAGCAACAGATCATCTGCTCGCGCTCCTTCGGCGAGCGCATCACCCAGATCGGCCTGATGCACCAGGCGCTGGCGGGCTACATGGAGCGGGCCGCAGAGAAGCTGCGGGGGGAGGGGATGTGCTGCCGGCACGTGACCCTATTCATTCGCACCAGCCCGTTCAGCGACCGGGAGACCTATTACGGCAATCAGGTGAGCTCCAAGCTGACGATGCCCACCCATGACACCCGAGCCTTGCTGGCCCTGATCCCGGAACTCCTCCCTCGCATCTGGCGCGACGAGCAGCGTTACCAGAAAGGGGGCGTCATGTTGGCCGACTTCACCCCCGCCAATATGCAGCAGGGCGACCTGTTCGCCGCCCAGCAGCAATCCCCGCGTAGCGAGGCGCTGATGCAGGTCATCGACATGATCAATCAGGGACGGTTGGGGAAGGTCTACTTTGCGAGCCGTGGCCGGGATACTCGAGAGTGGATGATGAAGCGGGAGCAGCTAAGCCCCCGCTATACCACCGCGCTCGGCGAGCTGCCTGTGGTTAAGTGAGTTATGCAATACCTATCTTTGCCAGTAGACAGATACCGATTATCGACATAGCTAGGCATCCCACTTGTCGTGCACCAACATCCTAAGTCTTTCGGCCAAGACAACGGACCAACGGGGGCAAAACTTGATGGAGCACTGATGTCGGAGGAGGGGTAGTTGGAACTAAAGGGCTAGGGGGGATTCCCCCCTAGTGTAATAGCTTATAATGTTCTTATCGTTCTAAATACACATTAGAGGCGATGAAGTTTTCTCTATTCTTAGCATCTAAGTCGACTAATGCTTTTTTTATATGACCTGTATATTGTTCCCATTTAATAGGGTTGTATTTTTTTATTGAATTTAGTACAAAGTATTTCACGTCATGGAACGTGTGGATAGTATTTCTTGGTGAGCATTTCGAAAGCTCTTCATAATAATTGTGATAGTCTTCAAGTTCTATACCTTTTGAAAACTCAATAATTTCCAAGCGGCTTTCTAACTGTCCATATTCATAGTAATCAGATGGCTGGTCTACCTTTATAATCATCTCCTTTGTGATTTCTTCAAACCATTTTTTATGATTATATTCCGGGATGCCTTTCTTGATGTTTTTATCTAAATAATCTAAATTAAAAGATAACAATAGATTTGATAAACTATCTCTTAGGTTTTTTAGTTCGGCACCAATAAAGTTTCCTTTTAATAGGCCGTCAATTCTCTTTTCTTTTGATTTTATAGATATGTCACCGTCATCAATAGCAATTATAGAAAATGGCGGAATGTTAGAACCTTTAAGTTTTTCGGCATATAATAAAAAACCAAATAAACATGCAGCCTGATTACCCCATGCACCTGAAAATATAAATTTCATTGGTAGGTGGCCACAGTCGCAAGCTACGGACTCTATTACTCTCTTCGCTAGTTCATCTTCAACAACAACATAAAAACAGTCTACATACTTATGAGTGAAATGGCCGCTGCGAGTCTCGATAACATCGCCGTTTTTTCTATGGTCGATAGTTTTAATCCCTATGATACTTGGTGTTGGGAGGCTGATAAATATTTTTTCATTCGCCATGTCAATTATATCCTTTACTAGTATGATAGCGATTCAATAAATGGATTTGAAAATAAAAAGTTAAAAGTCACATTCCACTGTTTTTATAACGAAATTTGAATATTTTTATCACAGATAAATATTTTTATCTTCCCGTCAATATAGTGTGTGGTATCGCTTGGGGCCCCATTCTGGCAGCACTTAAACTATTGTGCAACAACCCGCTTAGGCCATCCACAAAGTGACATTTTCCCACGGGGCGGCCATTGGCGGGGAGCAAAGGGAGCATCGGCTGGGATGCCGTCAATCTGGGGCCCCATCCGTTAAATTTGGTTCTCCAGCGCCTCATACTGCAGCGCCGTCAACGGCCTGTAGGTATGGGAGTGTCGGGCAGTTCGCCCTGCAGTGTTTCCTGCTTGGAAAATAGGTCAGTCAAACTCTACCTCGCTCATCAGTTCGTCAAACAGCGGGCTTTCCACTTCGTGTCGCTCTGCCCAGTCTAATTTATCAAGCACTCGCCAGAGTTCACATCGATATGGATTGGGCTGCGCGGCGATCCACTGATGGCACGCTGCAAATCCGCAAGTGTTGAACCGCTCGTAGCAATCCATCACCAGTGTCGGCCAATGCTCATCATCGGGGGTAATGGTGTCGGGCTGTTCGTCCGGCTCTGGTACACCAACCATGGCCCGTAACCATTCAAACTCGATAAGTGGGTCGTCATCTCCCGATGGGGTCAAGCGGCTCGACTGTACCTGCCCGTTCTCCAACCAGAGGGTGAAACCATCGGCCCTGACGTTGGCACCAGCCCGCAATCGGTCGATGGAGAAGGGCGATAACCCCCATTGTTCCCTCATGATCTGGTCTGCGAAGGCATCAGGATCCGGTAGCGTACAGTTATTGTCAGAGCTCCAAGGTGCCGGGCTGTCGCCCGTCTTAACCCCAACCCCCCTCGCTGCAGCCTCGGCGGCTTTCCTGGCTTCATGGGTGCCGGCGGGCACAATTTCCCACCCTTGCAGGCGGGTCTTGATGCCCAGGCGAGCGGAGGTAATGCCCATCAGGCGTTTGATGTCTTCGCCGTAGCTGTTGGCTTGCTCCTCAATGAGGTGGGCCAGCTTGATGGGGTGTTCGGCACGGGTGGCCAGTGCGCCGCCCATGGCGTGTAGGTAGCAGCGAAAGATGCCGTTATCTGCGGCAAAGCGGGCGGCCTCAAAGCGTGGGTCTTGCAGTACTGGCTTGGGTGGGCCAACCAGATCGGCATTTTTCTTGGCGTTGCTGATACGGCGCAGCTCGCGCCATACCCCGACCGGAGCGCCTCCGATCTGCTGGAAGGTGCGAATGCCCCACCAACTGGCCCAGGCCACGGCATGCAGGGCGCCCTCATCGGCGGCGGTGCCAGCCTCTTCGTCATCGTCCAAGTAGGCGCCGTCGATGTTCTTGGCAATGTATTTGGCGATATAGCCCGCGGCATCCCCCTTGGCCGGGTCTATCTCTTTCCAGTCAAAGCGGGGTGTGAAGTCGGTAAAGGGTGGGGCGCCCTTGATATCCCGTACCAGCTCTTCGTGGTCATCGGTCAAGGCATAGCGTTGCAGGATGCCGATCACCCGGTTGCGATCTTCCGGGCGCATAAATAGCAGCAGATGCCAGTGCGGGGTGCCGTCGTGGTGAGCCTCGCAAACGCGAAATCCATAAACGGGCGCGTTCCACCGTTTGAGGGCGGCCCTGGCGCGGCTCCAGAGTTTAGCCAGATAGGCGCAGGTTTCCCGCGGCGTGGCCCCTTGATAGCGTTTGTTCTCTACCACTTTGCCGTTGTGCTTTTGTGTCCAGGCATGAAAGCGGCTCGGGGCTGTCCAGGTGAAGAAGACCCCCACATGACTCTGCTCCTCGGCATAGTCATTGAATCCCCGAGCACGCACCATCATTTCGTTGCGGCGGTTCACCGGGTTGGCGTTGCTGGCCTCCCAGCAATCCTTCATCGACACGACCAGGTCATACTGCTCGTTGACCACTTCCGACTCGGCCAGCCAGCGCATCATGGCCCGCTTGCGTTCGCGCACCACCTTCATGGTGGCGTTCGATACATAAGCCGACACGCCCTTGCGTACCTTACCGAGCAGAATGTTGATCTGCTCCTGCAGCCGATCCCAGCAGCGGTTGACGCGCTTCTCCCACCACTTGGCAGAGAGCAGGCGCACCAGCAGGCTCAGGATCCAGTTATCCCGCACCTCGTCGGATTTGAACTTGGGCAGCTTGCCGATAAAGCCCCACTGGTCGGCCGGCTGACGCATCAGCCCCCAGGTCTGCAGCAGATCCGGCTCGACCCCTTCTTTGATGTCCTGCTCGATGTTCTTGTAAATGGCTGCGGTCTGGTTGGCGAACTGGTGGGCCACCTTCTTGCGGGCGTCTTCATCGCGCATCTCCCTCGGGTTGACCGGAATGGAGTGGAGCAGCTGGCGCACCCAGCGGGTTCGCTCACGCAGCCAGATATTGGCCGCCCGGCAATGGGTAAAGCTGCAATCCTTGCGGCGGCGGATGTACTGCTTGAACAGGTTCTTGGTCAACTCGGTGGAGAGCCCATCGAGCAGTTGCATGGCCCAGATCAGATCGTACTGACCGCGGTCACCAGCAAAAGCGGCGTCAAAGTTGACGCCGGGCAGAGAGTTGCAAAGGGTATCGATGCGCTGCCGCAGCGTTCTTTTCGACAGCGGCAGGCGTTTGGTCTTGCTGGTCATGCAGAGAGATAACCGGATAGCTCTTTGATGCGGAACTGGCAGCCACGAACGCTCATTTGGGCATGCTCTTTTAATCGGCGGGCGGCCGCACACTGGCGCAGCAACTGCTTGATGCTGGCGCGGGGGCGGGCAGGTAGCCGGCGCGCATGGGCCAGCTCCCGTTGATAAAGACGCAGCCGTGCCGCGTCTTCCCGGTAGGTGGCTTGCCAGTGATCTTGCAGGAGCGTGAGCTCCCATTGCAGTCCATGGCTCATTTTATGATCTCCCCCTGTCCATGCAGTGGTGCGCACTCGGCCCACCACTCGGCAATTTCCCGGGCTAGTGCCAACTCCTGATTGGCAGCGGCCAACCAGTAGACGGTGCGCATTGCGCCCAGCGCCAACAGCTCGGCCACCTGATCCCGGTTGCCTCTGGCATCGCTGCCCGCAGCGATAAACTCGGCGCGGGCGGCAAACCAGTGGGTGGTCAGTTGGCTGACCGGTGTGGTGGGCTGCATATGTGCAGGGCCGGCCTCGCTCTGTTCTTGTTGGTCGTCCAGCTCAAACAGTTCGAAGTTGCTCATCGCATGCCTCATCTATTGCCTGAAAGTCCGGCGCATCGATGGCGATATGGCCCGCCTCGATGCGGATTGAGATACCGAGTTCACCACCACAGCAAAGCGGGGCTGTCGGCAGCAGTTTCGGTTCGTTCTGGGCTAGCCACTCTTTCAGGCTGGCCAGGGTGAACAGCGTGGTACTCATGCCTCATCCTCCATCACCAAATCGTCATCGAGCAGATCCGCAGGCTTGCTGGTCACCACCAGTTGTACCTGGATGTATTCATCCCCCGAGTAGAGTGCGCCCAGGGCGATGCGGTTATCCTCGGCGCGTACGGCAAACATCTCGGCTAGCAGACCCTCGATCACCTTGGGGGCTTGGTTGGCAATCTTGATGGCGTCACTCATGGGCGGGCCCTCCGGTTGAGGTGGTGAAACAACTGATGCCAGCGCAATGACTGCTGCGCCTGGACTAACAGGGATTTGCCCTCTGACCCCCGATAGGTAAAAGAGGCAGGGCGAGCTTTGGCGGTCAGCCGTTGTTGAAGGCGCGGCAACTCTGCCAGCGCCTCTTGCTCTGATACGGGATGGAATAGCTTGTTCATACCTGCACCTCTGGCGTAGCGATGCCGGTCAGCAGCCAGTCGATGTGCCGTTTCAGCTCCGGGTGGTTGGCAATCAGCAGGAACAAACCGCCGCCAATCTCGCGGTATCCCAGCTCGTAGTTCTTGAGCGTGGTGGGTGGAATACCCAGCAGGTCGGCAAACTTCGGGCGGCTCAGCTTCAACTGTTCCCGCAACTGGCGCAGGCGCTTGGCGGCATGGTGGTTGAGCAGATTGATTTGGGTCGGTTGTGCGGTCATGGTCAGGCTCCTTGTTGAGGTGTGCAGGGGTTGATGCGGCTGAACAGAGAAGCCCAAGCCAGTGCGGTGGAACGCTCGAGCAGCGCCACCCCGTCCGGGTGTTGGCTCAGACGGGCGCCATAGCGGCCCGTCAGCTTGCGTTGCTGGATGCGAAGGTTGCGCAGTGCGCAGGGGATCGCTAAAGTTGCCATGTCGACTTCCTCATACGTTGTTGATAAAGGCCCGCTTGGAGTTGCAGCTCCGTTAAGCGGGCTTTTTAGTGCCCGATAGGTCGCGGGCCTTCTTGGCCAATCTGGCCAGCGACATGCACCGCATGATCCAGTTGCTGGCGTTTGGCCTGTTCTCTCTTCTTCCGCTCGGCCAGTTCTGCCGGCGTCACCTTCACCGATGGGTGCCACACTTTTGGATCGCACCCGCTGTGAAACAGCGACTGATAATCCAGCGCAATCACCGCAAGGCGGATCGCCTCACGCTGCTGATAGGGCAGGGCAGAGAGGGTCGCCATCATCAGCGAATCCCATGGCTGGCGGGCGATGGTGCAAATGGCGACTCGCTTGGTCTTGGGCGCATTAAGCCAATCACCGTCGAGGTTTGAACCCGCCCGGTTGAGGTGCTCCCGCAACAGCGCAATGCCTGCGGTATTCATCAACACCTGCTCCTCGGCGGTCAGACCGGCGATGTTGCGGGACTCTGGTTGGGTGTGTTGCATGCTGGTTTCTCCTTCACCTGTGCGCAGAATTTGGCGGCCAGTGAGGGGGTCACTGGGCCACCTCTTTCACCCTGCGCGGGACAATGGGCAGCACAATGGCCGGATTGGGCATGGCACTAGGGCTGATGGTTGCGATGATTTCGAACCCCGCCTTGAAGGTGTGGCCGCAATCCACATTGCTGCATTGATAAGTGGCGATGCCGCAAAGCGGGCTCATCCGGATGGATGTGCGAGTGCTGGCGCGGGCACCACAGTGGGGGCAAATCAGTCTCATGGGTTCTCCTAAGCCCCGGCCGCCATGCGCGCCATATCCAGCGCACAAGACAGAGAGGGAATGGCTTGGTATTTGTGCTCGATCTCGGTGATCAGCAGGGCGAGGTTGCCCATGGCTGCCGTTGCAGCACCGACCAGTGCATTGCGCTGCCCCTTGGTGACGCGGCCGCTCTCCACCACTGTCAGCGCCTGCGCGCCGAGCCCTGCCACCTTGGCCGTGGTGTCAATCACCTGATGAGCCAGGCTCGGGCCCTTCTCCCGCTCGGGGATGGCCACGGCCGTCAAGCCACAGCAAAACAGGGCGCCATCGAACAGGGTTTCATCCCCCTCACTTGCCTGGGTAATGGCAATCAACTCAGCAACCGTCAGCTCGTGAGGTTGGTCGGGGTTTAACTTGTTGCGCAGGATCTGCGGATTCATGCCCGTTAGTTGGGCGATCTCGGCCATGTTGTGACTGGCCGCAAAGCGTTGGCATGCGCTGATCCAGTGCGGATGTTTGTTGGGGCTATCCGTAAACATGTGAAGTTCTCCTTGACCCGTTATGGTGTCTGTAGGTTCACGCGAGCGTCATGGTGACGTAGCGCTCAGCCTGATAACGGGCTTTCAGGAACAGGGCGTAAAGATTGACCTCGCGAGGTGCGCCCGGGCCGTCTTGCAAAATGGGCAACTGGCCGCGGTCGGCACGCTTTTTAACGGCTCCAATCGTCAAGCCTTGGCGCTTGGCGTACTCCTCTAGGCTTTCGCTGACCCGATCACCAAACGGGTAATCAAGCGGTAGTTGGCTCACATCACTGGGGATGCGGATAGGTTTGATTCGAGTAGTCATGATGAATCCTTCTTAGGGGGTTCAAACACAAGGGGTGGGTTGTTGCGGGGTGCTGCGCGAGTCGGCCTTTAACTTTCCGCCGGTGAGTACCTCGATCTGGTAGGCGCGGCCTTTGGGGATGGTGTTATCCCATTTGCTAACCGCTACATGGGAGATCCCAAGAGCCTTGGCTGTTGCCGTTACGGTGCCAAAGTGCTCTAAGACAGTACTTTTCTGCATTATTTCGCCCTCTCTTTCTGTTACCTAAGTGTCGGTTTAATTGAAAGGTAACTTATGGGTCGGGTTCAAATCAAGCTGTTTCGTTGCTTTAGTTACGTCACCGAGTGGTAACTTAGGTTTATGGAAACAATCAATGACCGTATTGCAGCACGCAGGCGTGCGCAGAAAATGAGCCAAGATGAGCTTGCAAGGCGCATCGGGATTACTCGTGTCTCAATTAGCAAGTGGGAATCTGGACTTAACCAGCCGAAAGGCCGCTATCTCAATGACTTGGCGGCAGCGCTGGGGGTAACCGTTGAGTGGCTATTGACGGGGGAGGGGAGTGCTCCTGAATCATCAGGGGAGCCACGGATACCTGGTTATCACAACGTCGAACCAGCAGTGATTTATCAGGGTAAACGGATCCCGATTCTGAGCTATGTTCAAGCGGGCAACTGGCGCGAGATGTGCGAGCAAGCCACTGCCTTCGATGGCAATGTCGAATATGTATCGGCAGGTGGCGAGATCGGCCCCTACGGATTTGGCCTGTGGTTACGTGGTGACTCCATGGTGCCGTTATTCAAGGAAGGGGATCTCATCATCGTTGATCCTGATGAGTCACCCCAGCCAGGGGATTACGTCGTGGCCAAGAACGGCAGCGACGAGGCCACATTCAAGAAGTACCGGCCCCGCGGCATTGATGAGAACGGCCAAGAGGTGTTTGAACTGGTCCCCCTCAATGATGATTACCCCACCATGCACTCCGACCGACAACACATACAGATCATCGGTGTGATGGTAGAACACAGATCTTATAGAAAAAGACAAACAGGGCGCTAATGCGCTCTGTTTTTGTATTCGTTGCCAGCTTATAGCCACGCCAAGACGAAAATAACATTGGACGACATGCTTGAGCGGTAGAGACGTTTTAGGGAGAAAACATGCCAGAGTTCAATGATGTGCCAATGTCATTTGGTTACAAGCGCAATAAGCAAAAAGCTTTGATCAGCCTCCACGGTATCTTGAGCGGTCTAACTGCCGATCAACGCCTTAATGACACTGAAATACTCTTTATGGCCACTTGGTTGAAATCGGATTCCGAGTTCAAAAAAGATGGCGATTTCCTCGATATTCAAGATCTCATCCATGACGTTCTCGAAGACGGTGTCATCACTTCAGATGAAAAAGAAGATCTGCTGAACCTGCTCAATGATGTGTTGCAATACAACGAAATTGAGCACGACAACATGGATGCGTTAGTCAACATGTTGCTTGGTTTTCTGCAAGGCATCAGTGCCGATAGCAACATCGTAGAACAAGAAGTGATGGCACTTAGCTCGTTACTGCTCAAGCATCGTGACCTTCTAGCCTCATGGCCGGGTAGCCTGCTGTTCAATCGCCTCAACGATATTCTGGCTGATGGCAAGATCGATGACGAGGAGCGTAAAGACCTGCTGGAATTGGTCAAACAGATCTCAGGTCAGCGCTTTACTGAATCTGGCCTCGCAGCGGGAATGGCTACCGAGTTCTTTGCCGATGGCAATGTGATTAGCATACAAGGCAAAACCGTCTGCTTTACAGGTAAGTTCCTCTCTGATACTCGCCATAATCTTGAGCAACAAGCAAAACTGCTCGGTGCAGATCCAGTAAAAGCGATTACCAAAAAGGTCAATGTGCTGATAGTTGGCAGTCTTGCTAGTCGAGATTGGATGTTCACCAGCCACGGCCGCAAGATTGAGGCTGCGATCAAAGCCAAGGAAGAAGGGCAGGATATCCAGATCATAAATGAAGAAGACTGGGTTCGGATTGCCTTATAAAAACCTGAGATATTATTCGCATTAATGAGTTACAATAATTGCATGGCCAGACAGTTATGTCTGGCCATTTTAATAAAAAAGTGATAACCAACCTTAAATTATCAGTACTCACTGAATGTGATATTTATTTTTGATTGATCCAGTCATGAGTCATTTTAAATGGGACTTGACTATTGTTTGTCCAGGTAGACCAGCGAGTATACTCATTGAAATCTTCAATGGAAGAACCATCAGCTTCATCAGTTAGCATGTAATCTTCATCATTCAAGGTTATTTTATTATACCCAAGAATTGTATTAATCTTCTCAGGGTTTTCACCATATAAAGTTGTACTGAAAACACTGTAAATTACACTAGGGACTTTTGGTAAAAATAAACTATAGCTTACATCATTATATGAATAACGATGCTCTCCTTCACCAAGAACTTGCCATATTTCATATGGAAAGCTTTTGAAGTATGAGGCAGATGAAAGATCTGGGTTGTCCTGTATCCATTGGTTTACAGATACTTCACTTGGATGCCCCTTGAAAATAAGGTTGTATTTTTCAAAGTCAATTAATGATTCTAGTTTTTTGAGTATTTCTATCTGGTTTGTTTTAGATGTATTGATTTCGTTTCTGGTATAACTACCAATGAGAACGATGCTATCTTTATCTTTATCGAATGAAGATTTATTTTCAATGAAAATATCATTGCTGGTTATTGAATTGCTAATTGCTCCAGTGTAAATAGCGGCAGACAAAAGCCCTTCATCTGTTTTTAATGCATGGATTTTTTTAGCCATATCGTCAAAGCTGAAAAATTCGTAGCCAACGCCATTGGCTGGAAGCCTTGCAATCTGAGCGCCAGAGTTAAGAAGAATATTCTCGTTAATGCTATCCCAAATAACTAGCTTTACGTTTTTAACGCCGTTATCTTTCGCTTTTTTTGCGAAAGATATTACACCATCTACTACACTACTCGATGCATTTAATAAAGATGTACCCTCTGGTACAATATATATTGAATCAAGTTGTTTGAATGCTTCATTAGTTAGTAAAGCTCCGCTCGAAACCTGTATAATGCCCAGATATAAATTACTTTTTAGTTCGCTATTAGAGTTGTTGATCACTAAGTCACTTATTTTGTTATAATCATTTTCGACTCCAATTACTTTGTATGAGTTACCATTTATGGAGCGATATTCATAAGGCTGTGATTCTACCCCCATTGCTAGTATTGTTTGTGATACATCACTAGAAAATGCACTGGAAAGCATAAATGCTTTACCAAAGTGACCATCACTTGATGCATAGATGTTTATTGTATTTTTAGGGGCCGAAACGTCAGGTCCAGAAGTATCTGGATTAGATGTGTCAGTACCATTACTGTCACCACACCCACCCAAAATAAAACAAATTAGTAGCAATATATATTTAAAGTTCATTCTTCATCCAATATTTATAGCTGGTATTTAAATCTCTGGTGGCAATGCCATCAAGAATGAGATGTTTTTTTGAACTGAACATCATACGTTATTAATCGTTGATGGTCAAATTATAGGTCGACAGGTTGTTAATTGTGAATTGATATCTAAATATCCTAAATGAAATTTTTTCATTGAAGATGAAAATATTTACAGTCACTCCTGTTAATGACATGTAATGAGTTGTGATGTTAGTTTGGAAAATTGTCGTATGATATGAGTAAATATTTGTTATCGCCTTGCTTAAGGCATTTTATATATATTATCAATTATTAAGGTGACTACAGTTCTCTCTTAATAGAACCCTTCTCCTATATTATGTATGCGCCCCCCTCAATTAAACACTGTTAGCAATCATCAATAACTGTATAAAATGACAGTGCTTTGATGGAGGGTTGTGGGTATGCAAAAGCAGAGATTGGGATTCGTGTCACTGTATGGCCTCTGGATGATGGAGAACCCTTTCATATATAAGGAGGGGCGATGAGCATCAAGTCCATTCCCGAGGGCTACCTAGTCGATATCCGTCCGCAGGGGAGGGAAGGCAAGCGGATCCGCAAGCGCTTCAAGACCAAGTCCGAGGCCCAGCAGTTCGAACGCTGGGTGATCGCCACCGGACATAATAAAGAGTGGGTTGATCGCCCAGCAGATAACCGCCCGCTCTCTGAGCTGATCGAACTCTGGTGGCGCTACCACGGCCAGACCCTGAAAGCAGGGGAGGCGGTGCGAAAGAAACTCCACAATATCGATGCCGCGTTGCGCCACCCGTTGGCAAGGCAGGTGACGCGGGCGCTGTTCTCTGAATATCGGGCGCAGCGACTGAACGCTGGCCGACAGCCTAAAACGGTGAACCGTGAGCAGGAGATGCTGGGTGGGGTGTTTTCGGTGCTCATTGAGCTCGGTCATTACCACAATGATCATCCGCTTAAGGAGATGAAGAAGGTCAAGCTGGTCGAGCGGTCGATGGGGTACCTGACCCAGGAAGAGATTGGCGATGTGCTGGCTGCTCTATCGGAGGATAACCTGAAGGTGGTCAGACTCTGCCTGGCAACGGGGGCGCGTTGGAGTGAGGCGGCCAATCTGCGCCGCGAGGAGGTGCGGGCCCATCGGGTAACCTACATCAATACCAAGAATGGCAAGAACCGCACCGTGCCGATCTCGGCCGATCTGACGAAAGAGATAACGAATGGGGTAAATCGGGGCCCATTGTTCCGTGACCTCAACTATATGTTTGTGCGTGAGGTGATCAAGTCAGTGGCGCCGGATCTGCCTGCAGGGCAGGCGGTGCATGTGTTTCGGCACACTTTTGCATCACATTTCATGATGTCCGGGGGAAACATCCTCGCGCTGCAAAAAATTTTGGGTCATCACAACATTCAGCAGACCATGACCTATGCCCACTTTGCACCGGACTACCTGAGCGATGCTGTGCGCTTCAACCCGCTGGAAAATCCGCTGCCCACCCTATGACGAAGTGTCCACAAATTGCCCCAAACAGGGTCATCTGGGGTGACTAAGCGTCACCCCTTGTAGTCCCTAACTCATTGATTTGAGTCTAAGTTGTTGTTTTTATTAGGTATGTCAAGGCGGCTCAGGCCTCCTTTTTTGTTGTCCGTCTTTTGCTGCCCGTCATTTTTACATCCTGTTATTGCGCTCACCCATTGCTCTTCATCCCTGCAACATGCCTCCTTTATATGCCAACAAACCAGCATTCTTTACCCATATTTGATGAACGTAGAGGGCAGAGCTGGCTGCTTGCCTGATAACAAAATGATTTCTAGGGAGAAAAGCCGCCATAACTATGGTCAGCCAAGGGGCTTTTTTTGTATTATTCCCCTCTTGACCTTATTTAGCCTAACAGGCTCCTGTTTCGGGAGTGGTGACGAGGAAGACATGCAACAGCTTGAAGAAGTAGTCGGCCAGGCCAAGGCCGAGATTGAGGGCGTCAATGACGTTGCGACCCTCGACGAGATCCGGGTCAAATATCTGGGTAAAAAAGGCTTTTTTACCGAGCAGATGAAGACATTGGGCGCCTTGTCCGCCGAAGAGCGTCCCGCTGCGGGCGCCGTGATCAACCAGGCCAAGCAGCAGGTTCAGGATGCCCTGAACGCACGCCGTGATGCACTGGTGGAGCAGGAGCTGAACCAGAAGCTGGCTGCCGAGACCATCGACATCAGCCTGCCGGGCCGTCGTATCGAGAACGGTGGTCTGCACCCTGTGACTCGCACCGTCGAGCGCATCGAGCGGCTGTTTGGCGAGATGGGTTTCAAAGTGGAGCGTGGTCCCGAGATTGAAGATGGCTTCCACAACTTCGATGCGCTGAATATTCCGGCTCATCACCCGGCGCGTACCGATCACGATACCTTCTACTTCAATCCCGATCTGATGCTGCGTACTCACACCTCGGGTGTGCAGATCCGCACCATGCAGCAGCAACAGCCGCCAATTCGCATCATAGCGCCGGGCCGTGTCTATCGTAACGACTACGACATGACCCACACGCCTATGTTCCATCAGGTTGAAGGCCTGCTGGTTGACGAGCATGCCAGCTTTACCGAGCTGAAAGGGATACTGCACGACTTCCTGCGCAACTACTTCGAGGAAGATCTCACCATACGTTTCCGTCCTTCCTACTTCCCGTTCACCGAGCCGAGCGCCGAAGTGGATGTCATGGGCAAGAACGGCAAGTGGCTGGAAGTGCTGGGCTGCGGCATGGTGCACCCGAACGTGCTGCGTTCGGTCGGCATCGATCCGGAAAAATACTCCGGTTTTGCCTTCGGCATGGGCGTTGAGCGCCTGACCATGCTGCGTTACGGGGTCAATGACCTGCGTGCCTTCTTCGAAAACGATCTGCGCTTCCTCAAGCAGTTCAAGTAAGGGCGAGAGAACATGAAATTCAGTAAATCCTGGGTGATGGAGTGGGTCCGCACCGAGTTGAGTGACAACGCACTGGCCGAGCAGATCACCATGGCCGGTCTGGAAGTGGACGCCGTGGAAGCGGTGGCTGGCCAGTTCAACAACGTGGTGGTCGGTGAAGTGGTCGAGTGCGCCCAGCATCCGGACGCCGACAAGCTGCGAGTGACCAAGGTCAACGTGGGCGAGGCCGAGCTGCTGGACATCGTCTGTGGCGCGCCGAACTGCCGCCAGGGCCTGAAAGTGTGCGTGGCCAAAGTAGGGGCGACCCTGCCGGGTGATTTCACCATCAAGAAAGCCAAGCTGCGTGGCCAACCATCTCACGGCATGCTCTGCTCCTTCAGCGAGCTGGGTATCGAGGTGGAAGCGGACGGCATCATAGAGCTGCCGGCCGATGCCCCCATCGGCACTGACATTCGCGACTACCTCAATCTCAATGACGTGGCGATCGACGTGGATCTGACCCCGAACCGGGCCGATTGCCTCGGGATCGCAGGGCTTGCCCGCGAGATCGGCGTGCTCAACAGCGTCGACGTGGTCGAGCCGAGCTGGACGCCTGCCGCTGCCACCATAGACGCGACCTTCCCGATCCGGGTCGAGGCAAGCGCCGACTGCCCCCGTTATCTGGGCCGCGTCATCAAGGGGCTGAACCTGCAAGCCATGAGCCCGCTCTGGATGCAGGAGAAGCTGCGCCGTGGCGGTATTCGCTCCATCGACGCCATCGTCGACATCACCAACTTCCTGCTGCTGGAATACGGTCAGCCGATGCACGCCTTCGACCTGGCCAAGCTGGAAGGGGAACTGGTGGTGCGCCGTGCCAAGGCCGATGAGCCCATGACCCTGCTCGACGGCAACGAAGTGAAGCTCAAAGAGACCACGCTCGTCATCGCCGATGCCAAAGGTCCTGCCTGCATGGCCGGTATCTTCGGTGGCGATCGCACCGGCGTGTCCGAGTCCACCACAGACATCCTGTTGGAGTGCGCCTTCTTTGCACCGCTCTCCATCACGGGTCGTGCCCGTGCCTATGGTCTGCACACCGACTCCTCCCACCGATTCGAGCGCGGGGTCGATCCCGAGCTGCAAGCCAAGGTGATGGACAGAGCCACCCGTCTGCTGCTGGATATCTGCGGCGGCGAAGCGGGTCCGGTCATCGAGGTCAAATCCGATGCCCATCTGCCCAAGGCTGCCCCCATCAAACTGCGTCGCACCAAGCTCGACAAGGTGATCGGCATCAGCGTAGGCGATGCCCAGGTGGTCGAGATCCTGACCCGCCTCGGCATGCAGGTCACTGTGGATGCTGACGGCTGGACCGCGCTGGCGCCCTCCTGGCGTTTCGACATCGCCATCGAGGAAGACCTCATCGAGGAAGTGGCCCGCATCTACGGCTACAACAACATCCCGAACCTGAAACCCGCCGCCTCTCTGGCCATGGTTGAGCAGGCGGAAGGGCAGGTGACCCTCAAGCGGGTGCGCGACCTGCTGGTTGATCGCGGCTTCCAGGAAGCGATCACCTACAGCTTCGTCGATCCCAAAGCGCAGCAACTGCTCTATCCGCAGAGCGACGCCATCGTGCTGCCGAACCCGATTTCGGTCGAGATGTCCGCCATGCGGGTGTCGCTGTTCCCTGGCCTGGTACAGGCTGTGGTCTACAACCAGAACCGTCAGCAGGCGCGGGTGCGTCTGTTCGAGCAGGGCCTGCGTTTCATCAAGGACGAGAGTGCCGAAAACGGCATCCGTCAGGAGCCCATGCTGGCCGGCATCATCACCGGCAACCAGAGCGATGAGCACTGGGACATCAAGAACCGCGGTAGCGACTTCTTTGATTTGAAAGGGGATCTGGAAGCAGTACTGGATCTGACCGCCGAAGGGGCCAGCTTCAGCTTCGAGCGTACCGAGCACAGTGCCCTGCACCCGGGCCAGAGCGCAGCCATTTTGCGCAACGGCGTGGTCATCGGCCACATCGGCGTGATCCACCCGAGCCTCGAGAAGAAGCTGGGTCTCAAGAGCCGCGCCGTCATGTTTGAACTGGAGCTGGACAAGCTGACCCCTGCCAAGGTGCCGGTTGCAGCCGAGGTTTCTCGCTTCCCTGCCAACCGTCGTGACATTGCCGTGGTGGTCGACGTTGCGGTTCTGGCTGGCGATGTCCTCGCAGTAATTAAAAAAGTTGGCGGAAATCAGGTAGTTGGAATAAACTTGTTTGACGTATACCAGGGTGCTGGTATGGCAGAGGACAAGAAGAGCCTGGCCATCAGTCTTGTATTGCAAGACACCCAGCGCACTCTGGAGGAGAAAGAGATTGCCGAGACCGTAGACAATGTCGTGCGGGCCCTTGGTGAAGAGTTGAATGCATCCTTGAGGGATTGATCTATGGCGCTTACCAAAGCCGACATTGCAGAGCACCTGTTCACCCAGCTGGGGATGAGCAAGCGTGAAGCCAAAGATATGGTGGAAGCCTTCTTTGAGGAAATCAGACAGGCGCTTGAGCGTGGTGAACAAGTCAAGATTTCAGGCTTCGGTAACTTTGACCTTCGTGAGAAGAATCAGCGTCCTGGACGTAATCCCAAGACGGGCGAAGATATTCCTATCAGCGCCCGTCGGGTGGTGACCTTCCGGCCTGGCCAGAAACTCAAGGCCAGGGTAGAAAATGTTGAACCCAACGAGTGACAAAAAGCCAGGCAGCCGCCTGGCTTTTACTTTTGCATGATAAAAACCCGCCTTTTACTCACACTGTTGCTGGCCATGCCGGTGCAGGCCATGACCCTGCCTCTGTCGCCAGCTGCCCAGGCTTATGCCGACGCGCTCAAACCGCTGACCATCTGCTATCCGGCCCTGATCCGGCCGCCCTATCTCGAAGAGTCGGGGGGCTTGCTGATCGATCAGCTGGAGCGGCTGGCCGAGCAACTGCCGGTGCCACTGCTGCACGAAAAATTGCCAAACTGGTCCGCAGTGCAGCAGGGGCTGCTGGCAGGGCGCTGCGATCTCATCCCCTATGTCGGCCCCTCACTGCAGGCATTGCCGGGCATGGCCCTGAGCCGCGCCCTGCTGGAGGCCGAATCCGCCATCCTCTATCGCGGCGAGCTGGAACGCGCCACCTTTCTGGTGGCGCCCGTCTGGCAGGCGAGCGAGGCGCTCAAGTCGCTCTACCCCCATGCGACCCAGCTTGTCCTGACCGATGCCGACAACTGGTATGCGGCTTTGGTGGCCGGCAAGGGGACAGCCTATCTCGGTGATTACCTGCAACTGCGTTACCTGATGCGCGAATACCCGGATGAGGGGTTGCGGCTGCGCCGGCTGCGCAGCGATGAACTGGTGATCAGCTACCGCATTATGATGCGGGACAAGCCCGAGCTCAGGGAGTTGATCGATACGGCGATCCGCTACATGCCCCCCGGCAGCCTCTACAAGGATCTGGATCGCTATCTGGAACAGGGAGAGCAGGACATCAACCCGCTGCACTTCACCGATGAGGAGCAGGCCTGGCTGGTCGGTACCTCCCGCACCATCAAGCTGGTGGTGGATCCTGCGCTTATGCCCTATAGCGGCATCGACGGCAAGGGGCAGCTCAAGGGCTGGAGTGCCGATGTGCTGCGCCGGGTGAGCCTGCAGACCGGACTGAACTTCCATGTGGTGCCCGCCCGGGACAGGGAGGAGGCACTGGCCAAGCTGCGCAGTGGCGAGGCGGACATGATGGCAGGCCTGCTGGAGACCCCGGCCCTGACCCGAGAGTTCGACTTCACCCGCATCATGGTCGTGAGTCGTTACGCCCTGGTCAGCCGCAAGTCCCACTCGTTCGATCGGCTGGAGGCGCTCAAAGGGGAGGTGGTGGTGCCCGCCAGCCTCTATGACCCCGACATGCTGGCACGTTTCGGCCAGCATGGGTGGCGCAAGAGCGAGACGCTTGAGTCGGGCCTTGCACAGGTGCAGGCAGGCAAGGCCGATGCCATGCTGGCCGAGTTGTATCAGCTGCAGTATCCGCTGCGCAACAACCGGCTCGATGGCCTGGACATCAAGGAGTTGCCGATTCGCTTCGGGCTCGGCTTTGCCATAGGCTCCCGTAGCCCCAGACTGGCGGGGGTGATGGAACAGAGCCTGATGACCCTCACCGGCAGGCAGAACGATGAACTCAACCAGCGCTGGCGACAGCTGGTGCTGACCCAGCAGGCCGGCGTCAGTTACGGTATCTGGCTGGGATCCGTATTGCTGGCGCTGCTGATCAGCGCCGGCGTCATCTGGCTGATCTGGCGCTCCCGCCAGCAGCTGGCGCGGGAGGTGAGTCAGCGTCAGGAGATGGAGCAGACACTGGCGCTGGAGAGCCAGTTCAGGGAGTCTCTGTTCCAGGCGCTGCCGGTGCCTGTCTTCCTGCGGGACAATCAGGGGGAGATCATCAAGCGCAACAAGCAGGCCAAACGGCTGGAGGCCCGTTATCTGGCCGAGCTCAGCCTGCCATCGTCCCAGGTGCAGGGTGCGGAAGGAACCTTGTCCCTCGGAGATCAGGTGTTCTCCTACGCCCAGATCCCGCTGCAACTGGGCAAGCAGACACAGGCCGGGGATCTGATCGCGCTGTCCGATATCAGCGCCCTGCGCGAGCGCACCCGCTTGCTGCGCCAGGCCGAGCGTCGCCTGCGTGCCCTCACCAATACGGTGCCCGGGGTCGTCATTCAGTTCATCCTGCAGCAGGGCGGTACAGCGCAGGTCGAGTTCATCAGCCGCGGCAGTTACGAGCTGCTGGGGCTGGCCAGCCAGCAGATCCGCCGCGATCCCGACAGCGCACTCAGCCGGCTGCTGCATCAGGACAGACGTGAGATGCGGATGCCCATGCTGGCCATGTTGCAGGCGGGGCAGCCCTTCTCCTACGCGCTGCGCTATGCCCACCCGGACAAGGGGACGCGGTGGCTGCAGTTCTATGGTCGGGGTCGCAGCCAGCCGGAAGGGGGGTGGCGCGTTTACGGTGTGGTGCAGGATGTGACCGCCCGAGTCGAGCAGGAGCATGCCTTGCAGGCTTCCCATGAGCGGGCCGAGCAGGCCGTGCTGGCCAAGGGGCGCTTTCTCGCGGCGGTGAGCCACGAGATCCGTACCCCCATGAATGCCATACTGGGGCTGCTGGAGTGGCTCGATCACACCCCACTGTCGGCGGAGCAGCGCTCTGCGCTCTCCCATGTCAGACAGGCGGGGGACGAGCTGCTCGGCCTGCTCAACGATGTGCTCGATTTCAGTCGCAACGAGAACCGGCAGTTGGCGCTCTCCCCCCAGCCGACCGATCTGGTGGATTTGTGCGAGCATGTGGCGGCGGTGCACTGGTCCAAGGCCCGTTCCAAGCGGTTGCAACTGCGGCTGGATATCGATCATCGCCTGCCCGCACAGGTGGAGCTGGATCCCCACAGGGTGCAGCAGGTGCTGCATAACCTGCTCGCCAACGCCATCAAGTTCAGCCCCGTCGGTGAGGTGGTGTTGTGGGCCCGTCGTGAAGGTAACCGCCTGCTGTGCGGTGTGGATGATGAAGGGCCCGGCATCAGTAGCGATCTGCTGCCTCGCCTGTTCCTGCCCTTCGAGCAGGGAGGAGAGGAGGGCCAGCCTAGGGCTCAGGGCACAGGACTGGGGCTGGCCATCAGCCGTCAGCTGATGGAGCAGATGGGCGGCGAGATCCGGGTCGAGCCGCGTCCCCTCGGGGGCAGCCGCTTCACCTGCACCTTGCCGTTGGTGCTGCTGCACGAGGCGCCGCGCTGGCAACCGAGAGTGACCAGCGTCAACATCCAGTTGAACGATACGGAGCGTGCCTATCTCATGCCCTGGCTTGGCGAGCTTGGCCTGAACGAGGATCCCGCCGGTCCCCTGCTGCGCGCCGCCGAAGATGAACAGGGCCTGCGTTACTGGGACTGGCAGGGCGAGCCCTGGGTGCCAGGCGCTGTGGTCAGCCTGTTGCAGCCCAGGCTGGTGTCCTCTGCCGAGGAGGCGATGAGCCTGCCGGGACAGGGGATGCGGGTGCTGCTGGTCGAAGATCACGAGGTGAATCGGGTGTTGATCAGCATGCAACTGACCCAGCTGGGGGCCCAGGTACTGAGTGCGGCCAATGGCCAGCTGGCGCTCGACATCTTGCAGCACGAGACGGTGGATCTGGTGTTGACCGATCTGCAGATGCCGGTGATGGATGGAGCCCAGCTGTGTCAGCAGTTGCGTGATTCGGCGCGCTGGCAGCATCTGCCGGCCTACGTGATCACCGCCGATCTCAGCGAGCAGGCGGCGCAGCGACTGGCCAGCTGCGGTTGCCGGGGACATCTGGACAAGCCCCTGCTGCTTAAGGATCTGGCCAACTTGCTGCGCAGCCTGCCGACCTCAGCTGACACACTCACCTCGCAGCCCAAGGCACCAGAGGAGAGCCTGGCGCCGGAATGGCTGGACCAGATGCTGCCGCTGCTGAGCGCTGAGCTTGTCACCCTCTATCTGGAGGCCACTCGCCAGGATCTGGCCGACATTGAGCACTGCATCACACAAGGGGATGAGATGGCGCTCGATGCGGCTTTACACAAGGTGAAGGGGGCCGCCAAAATGGTGGGGGCCACCCCGCTTATCCAGGTGATCGAGCAGTGGCAACGGGATCCACGGCAACCCCTGATATCCCCGCTGCGGCACGCTCTGGATGAAGTGTGCCGGCGATTGGGTGAGAGAGTCTGACATGATCATCACAGATGAAGAGTTATTGGCGTTGCTGGATCCGGCAGAGACGCAAGAGCGTTTCTTCCATCCCGTGACCATCTATGCGCTGGATGGGGTCGCCTATCGGGCGGCCCAGGCGGTCAGCCTGCCCGAATTTGCGACCCTGCGCCGCACCAGGCCCGATGCCTGCTGGCACTGGGAGGGGTTGTTTGCCGCCGGTGCCATTGCCCTGTTTGATCCGGCCTCGCACGCTGGCGCCGACTATCTGCCGCAACTGATGGCGCAGGGGGAGGGCATCTATCGGCTCTCGGATGACTGGCTGTCTGGTGTGCATGGCCGTTACCAGCAGTGGCAACACTGGCTGGCCGGGATGCGGATCTTGTTGCTGGAGGACCACCCTTTTCAGGGGGCCCACATTCAGCAGGAGATCCAGGGATTGGGGCTCTCCTGTCAATGGGTGCAGGATGGCAATGCCTGTATCCAGGCGCTGGCTGAGGGGAAGGTCACACTGCTCATCAGCGATCTCAGTCTGGTGGAGCAGGATGCCATCAGCTTGTTGATGAGCCAGCCCCAGTACCAGCAGAGCGGCCTGCCCATCATATTGCTGTCGGCGCACGATCAGACCCTGATAGACGGTGCCCGGCGCCTGCTGCATGACGCCGGTTTCAACGTGGTGGCAGCCCTGGCCAAGCCCCTGTTGACCGACGATCTGCTGCGCTTGCTCAAGGTGCTTTATCTGGGGCCCCAGCGGCAACAGCGGCTCAGTGGCCAGCGCCGCACCATTCGTACCTGGCAGGGGGAGGAGAAGGGGCTGCTGGGGCTTATCTCGGATCCCCCCTCCAGGCTGCCCGTCTGGCTGGCGGTGACCGGCTTGCCACCACGCTGGGAGCTGGTGCGGGAGTGGTTGGGCAGGCAGGGGCGAGACGCCGGCGAGCTGACCCTGGTCATTCACCGTCGCGACCACCTGCTCAGTCAGGCGGAGCGGTTTGCCCTGGTGTTGCAGGCCAGTCTGGCCGGCGCCAGGCTCGCCTTGCTGCTCGACAGCGATCAGCACATGCCATTCGATCTGCTGGAGCGGATGCCCTTGCAGCACCTGCTGCTGGGGCAGAGCCTGCTGCCCGGGCTGGAGGCCATGACGCCGGACTCCCTGCTGGGGCGCTTCATCAACCGGGCCAGGGAGCTTGGCATCGCCCTCTATCTGGATGATCCCTTCAACCTGCTCGATAACGAGTTGTGGCGCGATCGCGGCATGACGGGGCGCTGGTAACCCGTGCCTCGCTATCTCTGCTGGCCTCCCGACGAGGCGCGCTTGCGCCGCAGCCTGGCCGGCTGGCTGCACCCCACCTCGCGGGCATCCTTGCCGCTGATGATGGAAGTGGGGGGCGTCCCCTGCCGGCTGCAAGAGCTGGCGGGGGCCGATCCCGAATCTATCAAGGCGGCTTATGAGGCGTTGAGCGAGCAGAGCATTTACTTGCGCTTCATGCGGGCCAAGCAGTCCCCCACCGCCGATCAGCTCGCCTTCTTTCTCGATTACCCCAGAGCATCCCAGATAGGCTTGCTGCTCACAGATGGTCTGGGGCGGCCGCTGGCCCAGGCCCAGTCCATCCGGCGGCGGCTGCACCCGGATCGGGCCGAGTTCTCCTGCCTGGTGGCGGATCACTTTCAGCACAGGGGGGCGGGGCGGCGTATCCTGCTGGCACTGGCGCTGCTGGCGCGCGCCGAAGGCATCCGCGAGTGGACGGCCGAGGTGCTGGCCCAGAATCGCCCCATGCTGGCACTCCTGCGCGGGCTGGGGTTGCCGCTCACCCTGGTGACGGGGCGGGAGCTGGTGTTTGTCCGGCTTGATCTGAGCGTGCTCGATACCCTGTGACGGGGGTATCCTCATAAGACCAAGGGCGAATAGGCCTGTTTTTCACCCTGTGCTAAGGTCAGCCTTGTATGCGGACAGAGGGAATCCATCATGGTGCAGTCAGCTAAACACATCGTCATCCTTACCGGCGCCGGGATCTCTGCCGAATCCGGCATCAAGACCTTCCGGGCCTGCGACGGTCTGTGGGAAGAGCACAGGGTGGAGGATGTGGCGACCCCGGAAGGGTACGCGCGGGATCCCGCCCTGGTGCAAGGCTTCTACAACTCGCGCCGCCATCAGCTGCAACAACCGCAGATCCACCCCAACCCGGCCCACTATGCGCTGGCTCGCCTCGAACGCCTGCTGCCGGGCACAGTCACCCTGGTGACCCAGAATATCGACAACCTGCACGAGTGTGCGGGCAGCAAGAACCTCATCCACATGCACGGGGAGCTGCTCAAGGCCCGCTGTCCCGAGTCGGGCCAGGTGATCGAGTGGCGCGGCGATCTGCATCAGGATGAGCTCTGCTCCTGCTGCCAGTTTCCCCAGCCATTGCGCCCACATGTAGTCTGGTTTGGCGAGATGCCGCTGGGGCTGGATCGCATCTACGGCGCACTGGCCCAGTGTGACCTCTTCATCTCCATCGGTACCTCGGGTGCCGTCTATCCCGCCGCCGGTTTCGTGCATGAGGCCGGGTTGAACGGTGCCCATACCATAGAGCTCAATCTGGAACCGAGCGAGGTGGGCAGCCAGTTTGACGAGAAACGGTACGGGCCTGCCTCCCTGCTGGTGCCCGCCTTCGTTGACGAGTTGCTGCAACGTTGCGGTGTGCATCAACCCAAACAGATAGACGGTCACAACTGGATGGAGATGCGCGGATCCTGAGCAACCGTGCCATGCCACAGTTGCAATGACCTGGTGAAATCGCCACACTGGCAACCCAAATATGGGACGCAGTTGGCGCAAATCATCATGACCACAGTGAAGCAATGGATCGCTTTTTTCCTCCTGATGCTGGCCAGCGCCAGCACATTGGCATCTCCCCCCCTGATGACGCTGGTGCTGCCCAACGGCAAGCAGCTCACGCTCGATGATGCGGCGCTGGCCGCCCTGCCACAAACCGAGTTCACCACCACCACGCCCTGGACTCAGGGCTCTCACCATTATCGTGGTTCGACCCTGGCGGCCGTACTTGCGGCGCAGGGAATTCTGAGTGCCAGCAAGATTGCCGTCTCGGCCCTCAACGGCTATCAGCAGGTGGTGGATCTTGCCCTGTTTGACGGTGTGCCCCTGACCCTGGTGCGCCACGAGGATGACAAGCCGCTGACCCGGCGCAACAAGGGGCCGCTCTGGCTGCTGATCCCGTTTTCCAGCCACCCCAAGCTGGACATTCCCCCCATTCATAACTGCATGGTCTGGCAGGTGACCCGCATCGAGATCATCGACTGATGGGTCGTCAGCGCCATAACCTGCTGCTGGTCTCGATCACCTTGCTGTTTCTGTTCTCCTCGGGTTGCGGGCTCTATCTGCAACACCGCCAGGAGCAGCTGGTCGATACCTTCTATCGCAACATCCACTGGAACATCAGCCAGGTGATGCTGGAGTCCCAGCGTTTCCTCTATGAGTTGCGTCTCTATCGGGCCGGGCAACTGGAGATGGAGACCCTGAGCCTCAATTACGATCTGTTGTGGAACCGGCTGGATATCTTCCTCATCAGCAGTGAAACCGCCGAGGCGCGCGAGCGTCACGGGCTGGGCAAGGCGTTGGCCGGGCTGTTCGAACAGATAAAGCGGCTCGAACCCCAGATACAGGCCGGGCAACTGCGAGAAGGGGCCGAGCTCGAACAACTGCAGAGCCAGATTGCCGAGCAGACCCGCCAGATTGAGCAGATTGGCGATCAGATCCTCTCCGGCCAGGAGCGGGAAGCCTCGGTCAACCAGATCCGCAGCAGCCTGTTCTGGCTGCAGATCTGGCAACTGATCCTGCTGGTGACCGGTGGTGTGCTGGTGTTTGCCCTCATTCGTGCCAACTTGCAGAACCGGCGCCTCTCCCTGCTCGATCCCCTGACCCGGCTCGGCAATCGCCGCGCCTTGCAGGAACAGTTGGCACGCTCGCTGGACTCTTCCCATGCCCTGGCGCTGGTGGTGCTCGATCTGAAGCGCTTCAAACAGGTCAACGATCTGCTCGGCTATCAGGTGGGAGACAGATTGCTGCAAACGGTAGCCGACAAACTGCAGCACGCCCATGGCGGTCATGCCTACCGGTTGGGTGGGGATGAGTTTGCGGTGATCCTGACCGCCGGGCGGCAGAGCATGGCGGCGCAGATCCAGGCGTTGATGAGCCTGCTCCATTTCGAGTTCGTGACCCGGGAGAGCAGTTTCGAGCTGGCGTGTCGGCTGGGGGTTGCCCAGGTGCAGGAGGAACCAGATCCCAAGCGGCTGCTGGATCAGGCCATTTTGGCTCTCAATCAGGCCAAGCGCGATGCCGATGGGGATCTCGCCTGGTTCGAGCCCGGGATGCAGCTGCAGTTGCAACTGACCCAGCGCCAGCTGCACCAGTTGCGGGACTGGCTGGCAAACGTGGCGCCTTCCCCTCTGGTGATCGATACCCAGCGGTTCGGCAGCGAGAGCGGCGCCGCGGTGACAGGTTTGTCACTGCGCTGGCAGGAGACGCTGACGCCCTGCGAGATGGGCTGGTTGCAGGAGGGCGGCATACTGGGGCCCGTGATCGCACGGCTGCTGCAAGAGCATGATCAGCCTGCCGGCGGTGATCCGCAGCCGCTACTGATCGCGCTCACGCATCAGGCTCAGCTGGCCCATGTGCTGGCCTATCTGCCCGCGCTGGCCCATGTCGAACCCATACTGCTGCTGCCAAGCCTGCAGCAGGATGCCGCCCTGCTGGCCAAGCTGAACCAGTGCGCCTGTACCCTGGCGCTCCGCGAGATTGGCAGCAGTACGCCGGACTTGCTGGCGGCGGGCTGGCCACTGCGTTATTGGCTGCCGGTGGCGTCGGCTCACGCCGGTCTGCTGGCGCCGCTGGCACAGCGACTGGGCGTGATACGCCTGGCCCAGGTTGCGCAGGCTGAGCGACAGCAGGCCTGACTGGCTGCGATAAAAAGGGCGACCCAGGGGTCGCCCTTTTTGCATGATGCGTTTAGAAAATCAGGGGGTAGGGAAGGGGGCGCAGGATTGTCTGATCACCAAGTCAGGATCGACCGTGATCAGGTGATTATCCACCGCCACCCCGTTGATCCGCGCCAGCAGCCGGGTGACGGCGAGGCGACCCAGCTCCTCCTTGGGCTGATTGATGGTGGTGAGCGGCGGTGACAGGTATTGCGCCAGCGCCACATTGTCATAGCCGACGATGGAGAGATCCTGCGGTATGTTCAAGCCCGCCTGATGGGCGGCGCTGATGGCCCCCATGGCCATCATGTCGTTGAAGATGAAGAGGGCGCTCGGTCGTTTGGGTTGGACCAGCAGCCGCTGCATGGCACTGAAACCACTGGCGCAGTCAAAGTCGCCCTCCTGGATCCAGGCCGGATTGATGGTCAGCCCCGCTTCCTGCATCGCCTGCTCGAAGCCGGACTGGCGCTGATTGGCGGGGGCACGGCTGTGGGGGCCCGTGATGCAGCCTATGTCGGTATGACCCAGCGTCAGCAGGTGGCGGGTGGCCAGGTAACCGCCGCGATGGGAGTTGTCGGCGATGAGATCCACGTCCTTGCTCTCCATGCCCCAGTCCATCACCACCACCGGCAGGCTCTTGAGCCAGTCGAGCTGGTTGAACACCTCCTGCTGCCCCTCGCTGCACATGATAAGCAGGCCGTCGACCCGCTTGCGCAGCATCATCTTGAGGTAGGAGAGGGCGGTTTCGGCCTGCCCCTCGGTGTTGCCCAGCATCAGGTTGTAGCCCTGCTCGAAGCAGTAGCGCTCCACCCCGCGCACCACCTCGGCGAAGAAAGGGTTGCTGGAGGTGGTGACCAGCATGCCGATGCTGTTGGTCTCCTTCACCTTGAGGCTGCGGGCCACCAGGCTGGGGGCATAGTTGAGATCGCGCATGGCGGCGAAGACCCGCTCCCGGGTCTCCTCGGCCACGAAGCGGGTCTCGTTGATGACGTGGGAAACTGTGGTGGTAGAGACCTGGGCCCGCGCCGCCACCTCCTTGATATTGGCCATCAGTGCCCCTGCGCAGTCTGGGCGAGCAGGAAGGCCTCGACCTCCTGCTTGCTCGGGATCGAGCTCTGGGCGCCGAACTTGGTGACAGAGAGCGCAGCCGCGCCGTGGGCAAAGCGCACCGCGGCCTTGAAATCGGCGCCGGCCAGCTCGGCGGCCAGCAGGGCGCCGTTGAAGGTGTCGCCTGCGGCCGTGGTGTCCACCGCCTCGACCCGAAAGCCCGGGATCAGTTGTTGCTGCCGGGCGTTGCTGCAATAGACCCCTTGGGAGCCCAGGGTGATCATCACATCGCTGATCCCCATCTGGTGGAAGCGGGCCGCCGCCTGAGCCGCGCTGGCCTCGTCGGTCACCTTGACGCCGGTCAGCAGCTCGGCCTCGGTCTGGTTGGGGGTGATGAGATCCACCAGCGCCAGCAGTTCGCTAGAGAGCGGCTGGGCGGGCGCCGGATTGAGCACCACCCGGGTGCCGTGGGCACGAGCCAGTCTGGCGGCTTCAAACACGCTCTTGAGCGGCACTTCCAGCTGCAACAGCAGGGTGTGGGCGTCGGCAATCAGGGTCTCATGGCGCTTGACCATGGCGGGGGAGAGGGCGCCATTGGCTTCGGCGGAGATGCCTATGCTGTTCTCCCCCTCGTCGCTCACATAGATGATGGCGATGCCGGTGGGAAGCTGCTCGTCTAGCTCCACCGCGCTGACGTCTATGCCGTCCTGGGCAAAGCCCTGGCGCATCTGCTGGCCGATGGCGTCATCGCCGATGCGGGCGATAAAGGCGACGGGAGCGCCGAGGCGCGCGGCGGCGACCGCCTGATTGGCCCCCTTGCCACCGGGGACGACTTGATAGCTGTGGCCGGTCAGGGTTTCACCGGGGCGAGGAAAGTGGGGGACGCGCAGCACATGGTCTGCATTGACACTGCCCAGAACAACGAGACGATTCATTCTTATCACCCTTGATTTGGAACATCTTGGCTTGAGTGGGCCCAAGCCAAGCGGCACGGTTAATCGAAGACAGGAGGTAAAGGGGGAGGCACGCCTCCCCCCGTCGGCTTACTTGCTGACCACTTGCAGCGGGACCGGGATGGATTTTTCCACCGGCTGGCCCTTGAGCACCTTGTCGGCGGTTTCCACGCCGATGGCACCGATCAGCGCCGGCTGCTGGGCCACGGTGGCGGCCAGTTTACCCTTGGCCACGGCGGCCTTGCCATCGTCAGTGCCGTCGAAACCGACGATCATCACCTCTTTGCCGGCGGCTTGCACGGCGCGGATGGCACCCAGCGCCATCTCGTCGTTCTGGGCGAACACGGCCTGTACGGTCGGGTGGGCGGCCAGCAGGTTCTCCATGACGTTCAGACCCTTGGTGCGGTCAAAGTCGGCGGGCTGGGAGGCCAGCACTTCCAGCTTGTTGGCGGCCACGGCCAGGGCGAAACCTTCGCCACGGTCGCGGGCGGCCGAGGTACCGGCGATCCCTTCCAGCTGAATGACCTTGGCACCGGCCCCCAGTTTCTGGGTGATGAAGTCACCGGCCAGCTTGCCGCCGGCCACGTTGTCGGAGGCGATGTGGGCCTTGACGTCACCCTGGGCCGCACCGCGGTCCAGCGTCAGCACTGGGATGTTGGCCTTGTTGGCCAGGCGGATGGCGTTGCCCACGGCCTCGGAGTCGGTCGGGTTGATCAGGATGGCATTGACCTTGCGCACGGTGAGATCTTCCATGTTGGAGAGCTCCTTGGCCGGGTCATTCTGGGAGTCCAGCACCACCAGCTCGTAGCCAAGCTCCTTGGCCTTGGCTTCGGCCCCCTCTTTCATGGTGACGAAGAAGGGGTTGTTGAGGGTGGAGACCACCATGGCCAGAGTGTGATCGGCGGCCTGGGCGGTGCCCAGCACGGACATGATGGCGGCAGCGAGCAGGGTATTGAGCTTTTTCATCATTTCATTCCTTGTGTGTGCTTACTTGCTTTTGTTATCGATCATCACGGCGAGCAAGATCACGCTGGCCTTGGCGATCATCTGGTAATAGGACGAGACGTCGAGCAGGTTGAGGGCGTTGTTGAGGAAGCCGATGATGAGAGCCCCGATCAGGGTTCCCATGATGCGACCCTTGCCCCCCATCAGGCTGGTCCCCCCCAGCACCACGGCGGCGATGGCATCCAGCTCGTACCCCATGCCGGCGGTCGGCTGGGCCGAGGAGAGGCGGGAGGTGACGATGAGCCCGGCCAGTGCCGACAGCATGCCGCACAGACCATACACCGCCAGCTTCACCCTGGCCACATTGATGCCGGAGAGGCGGGTGGCCGACTCGTTGCCGCCCAGGGCGTAGATATAACGGCCGAGGCGAGTGTGGTTGAGCATGAACCAGGCCAGCAGGAAGACGATGGCCATCAGCCAGATGGGCACAGGCAGGCCGAGCAGGTAGCCGGTACCCAGCCAGGCGAAGTGATCGGCGCCGTCACTGAAACCGGTGGAGATGGGACGCCCCTCGGTATAGACCATGGTCACACCGCGCAGGGCCGTCATGGTGACCAGGGTGGCGATGAAGGCCTGTACCTTGCCCTTGGCGATGATGAGACCGCTGACGCCGCCAAGCAGGGCACCGGCTCCCAGAGTGAGGGGCACCACCAGCCAGATGGGCAGCTCCATGGCCACCATGGTTGCCGCCAGGGCGCCGCACAGGGCCAGCACGGAGCCGACCGAGAGATCGATGCCGGCGGTGAGGATGACCAGCGTCATGCCGACCGCCATGATGGCGTTGACCGAGGTCTGGCGCAGTATGTTGAGCAGGTTGTCGGCGGTGAAGAAGTTGGGGCTTAAGGCCGAGACCACGCCGATCAGCACCAGGAGGGCGACCAGGGATTTGTTCTCGATCCACCAGGCCTTGCTCATGATGCCGCGGCGGGGAAGGGTTTGGGTTGTCATTGGGAGGCCTCTTGCTCTGATTGCCACTGTTTACCGACTGCCGCCGCCATCAGTTTCTCCTGATTGGCGTCTGCGGACATGAATTCTGCGCTGATGCGCCCTTCGTGCATCACCATGATGCGATCGCTCATGCCGAGCACTTCCGGCATCTCGGAGGAGACCAGGATGATGCTCATCCCCTCCTTCTTGAACTGGTTGATGAGCTGGTAGATCTCCTTCTTGGCCCCCACGTCGACGCCGCGGGTCGGCTCATCCAGGATCAACACCTTGGGCCGGGTCAGCAGTCCCTTGGCGATGGCGACTTTCTGCTGGTTGCCGCCGGAGAGCAGTTTTATCAGCTGATCCTGACTCGGCGTCTTGATGTTGAACAGGCGCACATAGTCGCTCACCGCCTGACGTTCGGCCTTGCCGTCGATCTTGCCGTGGCGGATGAACTCGCCGAGGGCGCACAGACTCATGTTTTCGCGCACCGACAGCTCCAGCACCAGGCCATCGCCCTTGCGATCCTCGGAGATGTAGGCGATGCCGGCAGCCAGCCCATCGGCGGGGCTGCGCGGCACCATGACCTTGCCATCGACATCGACCGCACCTGCGCTGATGGGGCTGGCGCCGTAGATAAGCTTCATCAGCTCGGTACGGCCGGAACCCATCAGGCCGCTGAAGCCCAGAATTTCCCCCTGACGCAGGGAGAAGCTCACCCCGCGCACGCCGGGGCCGGCCAGATCTTTGACTTGCAGGCTGACGGGGCCGAGCTCTCGTTGCAGACGGGGATACTGCTCCTCCAGCCGCCGACCCACCATCATCTCGATGATCCTGTCTTCATCGAGCTCGTTCACCGCCTTCTCGCCGATCCACTTGCCATCGCGCAGCACGGTAACCCGGTCGCAGATCTGGAAGATCTCCTTGAGACGGTGGGAGATGTAGACAATGCCGCAGCCCTGCTGGCGCAGCTCGCGGATCACCACAAACAGCTGCTCGGTCTCGGTGTCGGTCAGCGCATCCGTGGGTTCATCCATGATGATGACGCTGGCATCGAACGACAGCGCCTTGGCGATCTCCACCATCTGCTGTTCGCCAATGGAGAGATCCCCAAGCCTTGTATCCGGCCCGTGCTTGACGCCGAGGCGGGCCAGGAGGCCGCTGGCGCGCTCGCGCAGCTGGCGGTGGTCTATGCTGCCAAAACGGGTACGCGGTTCGCGGCCGAGGAAGATATTGGCGGCAATCGACAGCTCAGGCAGCAGGTTCAGCTCCTGGTGAATGATGCTGATCCCCTGATCCTGGGAGTCGCGGGGGCCCTTGAAATGGACCGGCTGGCCGCGATAGCTGACGCTGCCCGCATCGGCCTGATAGATGCCGGTCAGCACCTTCATCAGGGTGGACTTGCCGGCGCCATTTTCGCCGAGCAGGGCCATCACCTGGCCCGGGTAGACCTTGAGGCCAGCCTCATCGAGGGCGCGTACACCGGGGAAGGTCTTGACGATCCCGGTGAGCTCCAGAATGGGCGAGGAGGAGGTTGTGCTCATTTGCAGCTTCCTTGAAGAGGCTTAAAACGCCACACCGGCGCAGAGAATAATGTTGGCGTAGGGGGTGACCTCGCCGCTGCGCACGATCGCCTTGCTCTGGCGGGAGCGGGTCTTGAATGCTTCGTGCAGGCAGTACTCGATGGTGATGGGCTTGCCTTGGGCTGCGGCGTGCGCCTCCAGCTGATCCACCAGCGCCTGATGGGCGGCTGGGCTGATCTGCTTGATCTCACTTGCCATGATCACCTTCTCCACCACCAGATCGGTGAGCAGGGCGGTCAGCACGGTTGCAAGGCTGGGGGTGCCCGCCATCAGCGCCAGATCGATGCGCTCCGGCCCCGCCGCAATGGGCAGGCCCGCGTCGCAGACGGTGATCTCGTCGGTGTGACCCATCCGTGCCACCAGGGCACTCAGGGGAGCATTGAGCAGCTTGCCTCGTTTCATACAGCACCTCGGCAGACTCGCGTCCGCATATCTGATGTTCATCTAGGCAACCGGTTACGCAACCGGTTGCGTCATGTGGGAAAGATAGGCCCTAAGGTCCGCGCGATCCACAGTGAGATGGCAGAAATGTGAAAACGATCTCAATGCGGGGGATGGAGAGGGGGAAAAGGGTGCCAGACAGAGCACTGGCACCCGCAGATACCGGGCTAGAGGGCGAGGGCTTGCTGCACGCCGGAGCGTGCCAGCATCTGTTGATAGTGGGCCGCTACCCTGGGGAACTCGCCGATGACCACGCCATCGCTCTTGAGCCAGCTCGCCACTACGAACAGATAGATGTCGGCCAGGCTGAAACTCTCTCCCAGCACCCAGGGGCCGACCAGATAGTGGCGTTCAATCTCGGCAAAGCCATCGCGCATGTTCTGCGGCACCTTGGCCTTCATGGCGGCGATGGCCTGCTCGTCATCGGCCCAGCGGCTGCCACGGCGACCGTGGGCATGGGAGACGTGAACTGTGGAGGCGAGGAAGCTGTTCACCTCCTGCATGCGGGCCAGCAGGAAGGGATCGTCCAGCGGTGCAAGCCGGGCGTTAGGGAAGCGCTGCGCCACATAGAGCAGCAAGGCCGGGGTTTCGGTCAGCACGCCGCGCTCGGTGACGAGAGCCGGCACCCGGCCTTTGGGATTGATGGCGAGGTAGGCGGCGGAGCGCTGCTCCCCGGCCGCCAGGTCGAGCACCTTGATGCTATGGTGGGCCTTGGCTTCGGTCAGGGCTATGTGCACAGCCATGGCACAGGTGCCGGGGGCGAGATACAGGGTCAGATCAGACATGCAATTCTCCTTGTGAAGCAGTCGCCACCGGGCAATCCGGATGGGGGAGGTGGCGGCGAGCAGAAACGGGTGACGGCTTCTGGCATCCTACGCCCATCGCCGCGGCGGGCCAAGGCAGGGAGATCAGCCCCACGGGGACGCCCGACGGCGGATGCGGATGGGGGCAAGATCCTGGCGTGGATAATCTGTTCCGGACGGACGCGGCGTCGACTGCGATGACGGGCCCTTATGAAATCAAAGACTTTTTGGTCAGCAGATAAGGGGAAAAACGGCTACGCATGCCGGGTCAAATCGCTATAATGTGCTCCCTGAATAGTGGTTTTTCTGATGTTGGATAGTCAATTGAGTAATAAAATGCGGATCGGTGGTTCCCTCGAACAATCCCTGAGTCAGGGATATCGTCTCGACCTCAAGGGGGTATTGCAGGAGAGTTGGCAACAGACGCGGCGCACCGGTTTCGGCCTGTTGCTGGCCATCGTCGGTGTCACGGCCATCTGGATATTGCTGAGCAATACCCTGCTGGCCCCCTACCTCAATCAGGAGGGGGGAATGGACATAGCCCTGGTACTGAGCCTGCTTATTACCATCATGATGTCGCCAATGACCTCGTCCCTCGACATGCTGGGATTGCAGCAGTCGGTCGGTGTGCGTGCCCGCCCGAGCCAGGTATTCGATTTCTTTCGCCACTTCCTGCGTCTCGGCAGCCTGAGTCTGCTGGGCAGCATGCTCACCAGTCTGTTCGGCCCCCTGTTTGAACTGGTGGGACTGCCGGTGGTGCTGGCCTTCATCCCGTCTGCATTGATCGGCATGGGACTGGTGTTCTCGGTGCCGCTGGTACTGGAGCGCGGATTGTCGCCGGTGCAAGCCATTCTGGTATCGCTCAAGCTGTTTGCCCGCGGCTGGCCCAGCATAGTGCTGCTGCACGGCGTCATGCTGGCGCTGTTTTTCCTGGCGCTGATCCCCATGGGATTGGGCCTTGTCTGGGTGGCCCCTCTCTACTTCAACTGCAAGGGGATCCTCTATCGGGATCTGTGCGGGGTCGCGGTCGAAGTGACGGAAGTGAGCGAAGGCCCAAATCATTTCAACGCATAACAAGCTTGCAGCCAGACGCCTGGCGCAGGCGCATTTCAGCGCATAGCTAGCGTGATGTCAGGTGATGTCAGGTGATGGCACAGGCACATTTCACCGCATAGCGAGTCTGAGGCCAGACGATGGCGCAGGCATATTTCAGCGCATGACGAGTGCGCGATGCAAAAGGACGGCATATGAAGAGGACTCGACATGGCGTGGCGGCAGGCTTGCTGCTGTTGCCTACCCTGGGCTTGGCGCAGCCTTCACTGGATCTGCAGTACAGTACCTTCTACAGCCAGATGAAGACCTTCGCCAAGGGGGAGTTCGGTCACGCCAGGCTGGGGTTTTACCTGACCGATCAGCAAAATGGCCAGCGCTGCCTGCTCACCTCAGCCCGGGTCTCAACCCTGGATCGGGACGTGGCCGCCGAGGTGACGGTAGACAGCGAACTGCGGCTGCCCTACGACGATGATCTCAATCTGGACAAGGCGACCGTGGTGGTGGGCTTGACCGAAGCGCACACGGCCTGCGATCTGTCGGTGCAGGTGATGGCCGATGTGCAGCCGGTGTCAGGCAGCCAGTGGGATCTCAAGGTGGCCGATGTGGCCGGGCGTCAGCAGGATATGCAGGCCCTGCTGAGCAAGCTGGCCGGCATGGTCGGCAAGTATTTCCTGCCCGAGATGGCGGGCGTGCGGGTGACCCTGGTACAACCGACGGGCACCGCCTATCTGGTCGATGGTGCCCGCCAGCAACCTCTCTCCTGGCAGGGAGGGCAACTGCTGCTGAGCAACGCCCAGCTGGCGGATTTCGCCGTGGGCAAGTTGCAACTGCAGGGGGAGATACTGCGACTGACCCCCTGGCTGCACAAGGAGTGAGCCAGCCGCTTGCCAGTGAGATAAAAAAAGGAGCGCCTGGCGCTCCTTTTTTGTTGCTGTGGACTTGTGTCTATCGTGCTTAGCGCACTTCAATCACATCCAGCATGTCCATCTCGTCGATGTCCAGCAGCGGCGCCTTGGGCAGTTCAGGCGGATCAAATGCCTTGTCACCGCCATCTATGATGCCGGAGTCGCGGTTGATGCTCTTGAAGTCAAACAACTTGTGATCGAGCAGGTGGCTCGGGATCACGTCCTGAATGGCGGTGAACATGGTCTCGATACGACCCGGGAAGCGGCGATCCCAATCCTGCATCATCTGCTTGATGGCCTGACGCTGCAGGTTCTCCTGCGAACCGCACAGGTTGCACGGGATGATGGGGAAGGCCTTGACCTCGGCATAGCGCACCAGGTCTTTCTCCTTGCAGTAGGCCAGCGGGCGGATCACCACGTTCTTGCCATCGTCGCTCACCAGCTTGGGCGGCATGGATTTGAGCTTGCCACCGTAGAACATGTTGAGGAACAGGGTCTCGAGTATGTCGTCCCTGTGATGACCGAGGGCAATCTTGGTGCAGCCCAGCTCCTGGGCGGTGCGATAGAGAATGCCACGGCGCAGACGGGAGCAGAGGGCGCAGGTGGTCTTGCCTTCCGGTACCTTGTCCTTGACGATGGAGTAGGTGTCTTCCTCGACGATCTTGAAGTCGACTCCCAGGGTGGCCAGGTATTCCGGCAGCACGTGCTCGGGGAAACCGGGTTGCTTCTGATCCAGGTTGACGGCCACCAGATCGAAATGGATGGGGGCGCTTGCCTTCAGGCTCATCAGGATGTCGAGCATGGCGAAGCTGTCCTTGCCACCGGACAGGCACACCATGATCTTGTCGCCCTCTTCAATCATGTTGAAGTCGGCGATGGCCTGACCTACGTTGCGCCGCAGGCGCTTCTGCAGTTTGTTGAAACTGTATTTATCTTTGGCGTTCAGCTCTTCTAGCATGCTCGTAAAACCCGGGACACAAATAAGCGCGTTATTATAGCCATGTCCCGGGGGAGGGCAAGATGCCAGGATGAAAGCCGTCTTATGATTGACTGCGCCGGCTGTCTACCGGGCAGCTGTAATCGGCGGGTTTGAGGATCAGCATGTCGCAGGCGAGTCTGTCCACCACGTGTTCGGCGGTATTGCCGAGCAGGGCGGCGGAGAGGCCGGTGCGACCGACGCAGCCCATGATCATCAGGGTGGCTTGCAGGTCTTCGGCCAGATCGGGCAGCACCTCTTCCGGCAGGCCTTCCGCCACCCGGGTCCACAGATGACTGATGCCAAATTTGTCGGCATGGCTCAGCAGCAGGCCCTCATGGTGTTTGCGAATGGCATCGTTGTAGGCGTTGGGATCAAACTCCGGCAGCTCGATGGCCACGTTGACCGGGGTGCCGGGATAGGTGTTGACCAGGTAGAGGTTGGAACCGAGCAGCTCGGCGATGGCAATCCCTTCTTCCGTGATCCGCTCGTTCAGCAGCTTCTGATCCTGGTCGTCGCTGGAACAATTGATGGCGGCTATGATGTTGCCGCCCCGTTGCCAATGACCCTCCTTGACCAGCAGGACGGGGCAGGGACACTTGCGCAGCAGGTGCCAGTCGGTCGGGGTGAAGATGAAGGTTTGCAGAAACGAGTGATGGTGAGTTGCCTTGACCACCAGATCGTGGCGGTTTTCCAGCACTTCCTGAATGACGCATTCGAAGGGCCGATTGTGCCAGACCACCTTGATCTCGCAGTCCAGTCCCTTGGCACGGTAGGGTTTCAGAATATCGTCGAGCCATTCACGGCGCTGGGCGATCACGCCGTGGCGCATCTCTTCCCGTTCGTCCACCGACAGCATGGCGGTCATCTCGTACGAGAAGTCGTAAATGGTGAGCAACAGGGTCAGTTGAGCGCCTTCATCCAGCTCAGCCACCTTGACCGCACGTTCGAGGGCAATTTGCCGCTCTTCTTCCGGGTTGATAACGACCAGGATCTTTCGGTACTTGACCATGTTCTCCTCCTCCTTGGCAAAAATACCAATGATGGCAGACCTTTAGCCATTACAGCTTAGCTCAGGAGGAGGTGGGGAGACGTGTGCCGGATCAAATTTCAGCGTAAACCGATCCGGCAACAGAGGAGGATTAACCGCAGGGAGGACGGGTCGCGCCAGCCATGACGCCGAGGGCCACGTGATCCAGCACTGTGATGTATTTGCCCTTGACGCTGATGAGCTCGGACTTCTGGAAGCGGCCAAGCAGGCGGCTGATGGTCTCGACGGTGAGGCCGAGGTAGTTGCCGATGTCACCGCGGGTCATGGAGAGGCGGAACTCCTTGGCGGAGAAGCCGCGTTCGGAGAAACGCACCGACAGATTGTGCAGGAAGGCGGCGAGGCGCTCTTCGGCATTCTTCTTGGAGAGCAGCAGTATCATCTCCTGATCGCCCATGATTTCGTTGCTCATCAGTCGCATGATCTGCTGGCGCAGCTTGGGCATCTTGCCGGAGAGATCGTCGAGCACGTCAAACGGGATCTCGCACACCATGGCCGTTTCCAGCGCCTGGGCGAAGGAGGGGTGAGCCTGCTTGTGAATGGCATCGAAACCAACCAGATCACCGGCGAGGTGGAAGGCGGTGATCTGCTCATCCCCTTGTTCCGTGATGGTGTATGACTTGATGGTCCCGGAACGGATCGCGTAGAGCGATTTCAGCTCATCGCCGGCTTTGAACAGCTCCTCACCCTTCTGGATCGGCTTCTTTCGCTCGATGATGCTGTCGAGCTGATCGAGTTCGCTGTCGTTCAGGGTGAAGGGAATGCAGAGCTGGCTGATGCTGCAATCCTGGCAATGAATTGCACAGCCACCGCTCTGAATACGTCTGCCAGGTTTCTTTTCCGGGATCATAGGCTCATACGAATAATTGATTTATATCAAACAAGTTTACCATCAACTCATCCGTTTTGGATAGGGTTTCAAAAGGACGCTATCCCGATCCAGAGAGTATGAAGTCCATACGCGATGAGCAAAACAGCCCCGCCCTGGCGCAAACTGCGCAGGGTCAGCCAGTAACGCAGGCGGTCTGCCAGTCCTCCCAGTGCAAACAGTGTCGGCAGGGTCCCTATGCCGAAACTGAGCATGATGAGCGCACCGCCACCGGCGGATCCTGCCGCCGCACTCCAGGTCAGCATGGAATAGACCAGACCGCAGGGCAGCCAGCCCCACACCATGCCAAAGGGGAGGGCCTGCCAGGCCGAGGTGAAGGGGATAAACTTGCCCGCCAGCGGCTTGATGCGGGGCCAGAGTCGGGCACCGATGCGCTCGAGCAGCAATATGCCCTGCCACCAGCCGGCGAGATAGAGACCGAGCGCTATCATCAAGAGCGCCGCCATCAACCGCAAGCCGGCGATGGCGTGCTTGCCGGCGCCCAGCTCGCTGGTGGTGGCCAGCAGGCCCCCGACCAGAGCACCGGCTACCACGTAGCTGAGGATCCGGCCCAGGTTGTAGTTGAGCAGATAACCGAGCCGGCCCCAGAAGTGCTGCCTCTCGGGGGGAATGGCCATGGAGAGGGCGGCCGAGACGCCGCCACACATGCCGATGCAGTGGCCTGAGCCGGCGAGCCCCACCAGCAGGGCCCCGACCAGATCAAGGCTGGCGGTCATCGGAGGTATGCTCGCTAGGTTTCTGGGCGGGTTTGTCCTCATCGAACAGGATATTGGAGCCCTGGCGGTCGAGATCTTCAAACTGCTCGGAGCGAATGGCCCAGAAGAAGACGGCGCCGGCGATGATGACAAACAGGATGGCGATGGGGATCAGGACGAAGATGATGTTCATGGTGCAAGCCTTGCAATGAGAGTGGTCATGGTACACCCGTTGGTGACCAGGGGCCCGGCGATTCTGTGGGGCGGGGAGCGCGGCAAACGCGGGCTCCCTTTATCGTGCGCGTATATGCGGCCATGGCTCAGCGGTTCAGCCGCATGGAGTTGGTGACGACTATGAGGGAACTCAGAGACATGCCCGCTGCCGCCACATAGGGTGGCAACCAGCCGCTGGCCGCCAGCGGCAGCACCAGCAGGTTGTAGCCGATGGACCAGGCGAAGTTCTCCTGGATGATCTTGCGGGTACGAATGGCCAGGGTGCGCGCCTCCAGCAGACGGGAGAGATCGTCGGCCAGCAATATGGCATCGGCGCTGTTCTTGGCCAGATCCGTGCCGCCCGCCATGGCGAAGGAGGCGTGGGCACCGGCCAGCACGGGGGCATCGTTGATGCCATCCCCTACCATGATGCTGATATCGCCGCGGGCCTCATGTTCCTTGAGATAGGACAGCTTGCCATCCGGCGTGACCCCTTTCACCAGTTCGTCCACTCCGAGCTCGCGAGCCACCTCGTCGGCCTGGGCCGAGCTGTCACCCGTGAGTATGGTGGTCTTGAGACCGGCGGCCTTGAAGGCCTGGATCAGCGCCTTGGCATCCGGGCGCAGGGTATCTGCCAGGATGAAGCGGGCCAGCAGCCTGGACTCATCGGCCAGATAGACGGCAAGGCCCTGGCTGGCAGTCTGTCCGACAGGCAGTGCCAGCCAGCGGGCGCTGCCGATGCGGTAATGCCGGCCTGCGATCGTGCCCTGAATGCCGTGACCTATGACGGGGGTTACCTCGCTTGCCGCCAGCAACAGGGCATCGTCTGCCGCCTTGCTGCGAAAGGCACGGGCGATGGGATGTTCCGAGTAGGCTTCCAGTGCGCGAGCGATGGCGAGGCACTGGGCCTCGCTCAGCTCGGCCAGCGCCGTGGTGCTGATCAGGCTGATGTTGCCCGTGGTCAGGGTGCCTGTCTTGTCCATTACGATCCGGTTGGCCTTGGTCAGCACGTCAAGCACATGGCCACGGCGCAGCAGAATGCCGGATCGGGTCAGGCGGGCGGTGGCCGAGGTGAGCGCGGTCGGCGTGGCCAGCGACAGGGCGCAGGGGCAGGTGGCGACCAGCACGGCCAGGGTGACCCAGAAGGCCTGCTCCGGCTGATGGAAGTGCCAGAAGGTCCACACAGCCGCGGCAATGATCAACAGCACCAGGATGAAGTGGCGGGAGAGCACGTCTGCCATCTGGGCGATGGCCGGCTTGTCGTCCAGCGCGTGATCCTGCAGCCGCATGATCTGGGCGATGCGCGACTCCTCGATGCGGTGGCTGACCCGGATCTGGAGCGGTGCATCCGTGTTGATGGTCCCGGCATAGACGCTGTCACCCAGCTGCTTGAGCAGCGGCAACTGCTCACCGGTCAGCATGGATTCGTTGAGGCTGGCCTGCCCCTCGACGATGAGGCCATCGGCCGGCAGGGTGGCACCGGCCAGTACCCGTATTCTGTCTCCCACCTGCAGCATCTTGGCTGCCACCTCGTGCTCGCCATCTTCATCGATGCGCGTGGCCATGATGGGCACCAGCCGCGCCAGGTTGGAGCTGGACTCTGACGCCTTGCGTCTGGCCCGCAACTCCAGAAAACGCCCCAGCAGCAGGAAGAAGACGAACATGGTGATGGAGTCGTAATAGACCTCACCGGTATTGAAGACGGTGGCCCACATGGAGGCGACGAAGGCGCCGATCAGTGCCAGCGATACCGACACGTCCATGGAGAGGTGGCCCTGTTTCAGGCTGCGCCAGGCGCCCACGTAAAACGGCTGGGCCGAGTAGATCATGATGGGGGTGGAGAGCAAGAGGCTGATCCACTTGAAGTAGACCATGAACTCATCCTCGACGCTGATGAAGAGATCCATGTAGAGCGCCACGGCGCACATCATCACCTGCATTGACCCCAGGCCAGCGAGTGCCAGCCGGAACATGTAGCTGCGCACTTCTTTGGCGTAGATAGCTTCCTGGTTGTGGGTCTGGAACGGGTAGGCTCGATAGCCTATTTTGGCGAACCCCTTGAGGATGTCGCTCAAGGCAAGCCGATCCGGATCCCACTTGATGCGGGCGCGGTGAGTGGTGGTATTGACGTTGATGTAGTGCAGGCCGGCAAGGCCGGTCAGATGACGCTCGATGAGCCAGGCGCAGGCGGCGCAGGTCAGTCCTTCCACGCTGAGCAGGATCTCGCGCTGCCTGTGGCTGCCCGTGCCGCTGTCGGTGACGAAATCCTGCTGCACCTCGGCCAGATCGTAGTGGGTGAGGGCGGCCAGCTCTTCCGGGACCAGTTCCCCCTTGATGCCGGGCGCTGTGCGGTGCTCGTAATAGCTGGAGAGGCCGCACTCCATGATGGTTTCTGCCACGGCCTGACAGCCGGGACAGCACATGGGTTGCACTATGCCCTTGATCTCGAGCGCATAACGACTGCCGGCTGGAACCGGCTCACCACAATGGAAACAAGCCTTCATGGCGTCTTGCCCCGGGAGGTAAAGTAAACGATCGGGGCATGGGGCGTGCTGGCGGGAACCGGCTCGCCAGGGTGAAAACCGCCTGTCATGGCTTAACGTCCTTTGGGATCGAGTTCGACGGGCGCCTTGGTCGGGAGCTGGACTGTCTCTTGCAGACGCCATTCGTGATTGAAGGCATCGACCCGGATATGCCATTTCCCGTTCAATGGTTTGTCGAGCAGCAGACGATAGACGCCGCTGGCGTCGGCCGTCACCATGTGTTCGCTGTCCATGCCGGCCAGGGTCGGGTGGAACAGGGAGAGGTAGAGGGCCTGACCGGGGGGGATATCTCCCGACAGAGGCTTGAGGGTCAGCTCCTGGCCATTCACTTCCAGCGCTATGCGAATGTTGAGGGCTTCGGAGCGATCGAACTTGCTCAAGTCCTGATTGATCTCTTTGCCTTGTTTGTAATAGTCCTCGGCGACCAGATTGACGCCATCCTTGCTGGCGATGATGGCCGTGCCGATACTGGCGATCACGGCGGCGGCCGGGAGGGCGATGATGAACCAGGGCCAAAATTGGCGATACCAGGGTTGGGACATAATGAGTGCTACCGAAACGTATGATTAACAGAATGGAGGCTTTTCAGCCAACACAAGATAACAAAAAGCCTCGAAGAGTCGAGGCTTTTTGCTGAGTAATCACGTGCTTATCACATGTTACTGCTTATTTTACTTGTTGTTGTGGGACAAACTATAAACGTAGGAGGCGAGCAGGTGCACCTTGTCTTCACCCAGAATATCCTTCCAGGCCGGCATGACGCCGTGACGACCGTGGGTGATGGTCTGCTCGACCACCTGACGGGAACCGCCATACAGCCAGGTGTTGTTGGTCAGGTCAGGTGCCCCGAAGGCGATACCGCCCTTGGCATCCGGGCCATGACAGGCGGCGCAGATGGTGAAGCGCGCTTCGCCCTTCTTGGCCTCGACCAGATCGACCTTGCGACCGGACAGGCTCAGCACGTAGGAGGCGACTTCTTTCACCCCATCCTGACCCAGGATCTCGCCCCAGGCCGCCATCACACCCTGACGACCGCCCATGATGGTGGTCTTGATCTGATCAGGCTGACCGCCCCACTGCCATTCGCTGTCGGTCAGGTTCGGGAAACCGCGACCGCCGCGGGCATCGGAACCGTGACACTGGGAGCAGTTCTGCAGGAACAGACGCTGACCCACCTTGCGTGCTTCCGGATCGGCGGCGATCTCTTCGATGGCGCGATAGGTCTTGCCATCGGCCTGATAGGCCAGCTCGCGGAACTTGGCGCCGTAGATCTCGTCAGCCTTGACCAGTTCGCGGTCGTACTCCACCGCCCGGCCTTCGGCCTTGGCGGAGGCCACCGCAGCCTTGGACTCGGCCAGCGAGCGGACGTCCTGGTTGGAGCTCTGCCAGCCCAGCAGACCCTTCCAGTTGCCCAGGCCCGGGAAGGCCAGCAGGTAGACCAGACCGGTGACGATGAAGAAGAGGAACATGTAGGTCCACCACTTCGGCAGCGGGTTGTTGATCTCTTCGATACCGTCGAAGGCGTGTCCCATGGACTTGCCCTCTTCCACGCCCATCTTGTCGCGCAGGCACCACACCAGCAGCAAGAAGCAGCCGAGTATGGTCCCCAGGCTGATGACGGTCACAAAAATGCTAAACAAAGTGCTCATTATTGTTTCGCTCCTGCGTTCTTGTTATCAGCACCGGGTTGCTCGTCGTCGGCAAAAACCAGGTTGGCAGCCTCGTCGAAAGAGGCCTTGCGGCGCTTGCTGTATGCCCAGACGATGATGCCGATCATGATGGCCATCAACAGCAGGGTATAAAGGCCGCGAAATGTGCCGTAATCCATATCCTGACTCCTTTATTTCAGGGCATGACCCAGTGATTGCAGATAGGCTACCAGCGCATCCAGTTCGGTTTTGCCCTTGACGGCTTCACCTGCACCCTGGATGTCAGCGTCGCTGTAAGGCACGCCGAAGTGATCCCGGAACAGCGCCAGTTTCTTGCCGGTCAGTTCACCGGTCAGGACATTGGTGTCGAGCCAGGGGAAGGCCGGCATGTTGGACTCGGGCACCACATCGCGCGGATTGATCAGGTGAGCGCGGTGCCAGTCGTCTGAATAGCGACCGCCCACACGAGCCAGATCCGGACCGGTACGCTTGGAGCCCCACAGGAAGGGGTGCTCCCACACGCTTTCACCGGCGACCGAGTAGTGGCCATAGCGCTCGGTTTCGGCGCGGAACGGACGGATCATCTGGCTGTGACAGACGGTGCAGCCTTCGCGGATGAAGATGTCGCGGCCTTCCATCTGCAGGGCGGTGTAGGGCTTGAGGCCCTCTACCGGCTCGGTGGTCTGCTTCTGGAAGAACAGCGGGGTGATTTCGACCAGGCCCCCCAGACTGATGGCAAATATGATGCCGACCACCAGCATGGGTACGCTCTTTTCAAAGATCTCGTGACGGTTATTGTTGCTCATGCTTTGACCTCTTCAATCATGCTGGCTGTGCGACAGGTTCCAGGGAACCCTTGGGCGCAGTGATGGTGCGATAGGCGTTGTAGGCCATCAGCAACATGCCGGTGACGAAGAAGCAGCCACCCAGGAAGCGCACGAAGTAGAAGGGATAAGAGGCCTGCAGCGCTTCCACGAAGCTGTAGGTCAGGGTGCCGTCGTCGTTGACCGCACGCCACATCAGACCCTGCATCACGCCGGAAATCCACATGGCGACTATGTAGAGTACAGTGCCCACGGTAGCCAGCCAGAAGTGCACGTTGATCAGGCGGATGCTGTACATGCGGCCCTGGTCGAACAGGTTCGGGATCAGGTGATACACGGCGCCGATGGATACCATGGCAACCCAGCCCAGTGCGCCTGAGTGGACGTGACCTATGGTCCAGTCGGTGTAGTGGGAGAGGGCGTTGACCGTCTTGATCGCCATCATGGGGCCTTCGAAGGTGGACATGCCGTAGAACGACAGGGACACGATCAGGAAGCGCAAGATGGGGTCATAACGCAGTTTGTGCCAGGCGCCGGAGAGGGTCATGATGCCGTTGATCATGCCACCCCAGGAGGGGACGAACAGGATCAGGGACATCACCATGCCCAGCGACTGGGCCCAGTCAGGCAGCGCGGTATAGTGCAGGTGGTGCGGACCGGCCCAGATATAGAGGGAGATCAGCGCCCAGAAGTGGACGATGGAGAGGCGGTAGGAGTAAACCGGACGACCCGCCTGCTTGGGCACGAAGTAGTACATCATGCCGAGGAAGCCGGCGGTCAGCAGGAAGCCTACCGCATTGTGGCCATACCACCACTGCACCATGGCATCCATGGCACCGGAATACATGGAGTAGGACTTCATGCCGGAGAGCGGCACTTCCATGTTGTTGACGATGTGCAGCACGGCCACCGTGATGATGAAGGCACCGAAGAACCAGTTCGCCACATAGATGTGGGAGGTAGTGCGTTTGACCAGGGTGCCGAAGAAGACCACGGCATAGGCGACCCAGACGATGGTGATGGCGATATCGATCGGCCATTCCAGCTCTGCGTACTCCTTGGAGGTGGTGTATCCCAGCGGCAGCGAAATGGCGGCAGACAGGATGATCGCCTGCCAGCCCCAGAACACGAAGGAGGCAAGCTTGCCACCAAACAGTCGGGTTTGACAGGTGCGTTGCACCACATAGAAGGAGGTCGCCATCAGGGCGCTACAGCCAAATGCGAAGATGACCGCATTGGTGTGCAGAGGGCGAAGGCGACTGTAAGTCAGCCAGGGAGTATCAAAGTTGAGGGCAGGCCAGATCAACTGGGCTGCGATCAGTACGCCAACCGACATGCCGACAATTCCCCAGACAATCGTCATGACTGTGAACTGGCGAACAACGGTGTAGTTGTACTCAGGATGGTTAGTTGTATGGCTCATCGTTGTATTCCGCTTCCGATGCTGCTGTTGTTTGATTTTTTGTCCAGTGACATGGACCGACATCATTGGCTACTGCCTTACCCCTTGTTAACAACTGTTAATAAAAGGAAAAGCAAAAAGTAGCTAAATGAAAATTCAATGGGAATGATACTGAACTGACAGGTAAAATAACAGTATAAACAGTGATATATTTGGCTCCGTTGGGTCTCGCCTGCTCAATTATTTACCTTGCGCGAGATCACGAAAATGTCATTTTCAAGGCATCTTACAAGGTTGTTTTTTCATGAAAGAGAGACTCACTTCACGCAAAATTGTCCACTTGGCGATCGTCCTGGCCATTTTGCTCGGATTGGTTGCCTATCGAACCTGGTTTGACGGGGGCCAGGCGGCGGTGGCGGGCGCAGAAAAAGATCAGATTTGTGATCTGTCCCGCACCTCCTGCAGCCTGCTGCTGGGGGACAAGTCGATGACCGTCAGCGTCGCTTCCTTGCCGGTGCGGGCCGAACATGACTTGGTGATACTGCTTCAGGGGGGGGATCCCGCGTTCAAACCGGTGAAAGCCTGGCTGGAAGGACGGGACATGTTCATGGGCACCATACCGGTCAGTTTCGAGCAGGCAGAGCGCGGTTGGCAGGGCTCGACTCTGGTGGGTTCCTGCACTTCGGCTGTGATGGTCTGGCTGCTCAATATCGAGTGGAGCAATGGCCAGCGCCAGCAGTTGGCGCTCTCCGTCAGCCGTTGAATCCCTGCCTTTATGAATAAAAGGATGGGGGGTAAGGTGAAAATAGATTTGAAATTTTCAGGCAGGGCGTTACCTTGCACAGATTATCAGGGAGTGAAGTTCATTTAATCATGATTGAAAAACAAGCTTTTTATCGCGGTCTCAACCAGCAGGCACAGGCCTTGCTGGAAGGGGAACCGGATCTCATCGCCAACCTGGCCAACCTCTCCGCCTTGTTGGCGCTGGAGCTTGCCGACATCAACTGGGTGGGTTTCTACCTGTTGCAGGGGGATACCCTGGTGCTCGGTCCGTTCCAGGGCAAGCCGGCCTGCGTGCGCATTCCGGTCGGCCGCGGGGTCTGTGGCACGGCAGTGGCACAGGGCAAGACCCAGCTCATTGACGATGTCCACCAATTCGCAGGTCACATCGCCTGCGATGGCGCCAGCAATTCGGAAATCGTGATCCCGGTGCGCCGTGGTGGCGAGATCATTGGCGTACTGGATATCGATAGTCCAATCTTTAACCGTTTTGACGCAGAAGACCGGATTGGGCTGGAAGAAACGGTGCAAATTTTGGAAAGCATGCTCTAAGTCATTGCTTGAAGGTTCGCAAAAGGCCCCAAGCTCTCTATAATGGGGCCTTTGTTGTGCTCGGGCGTGCCCGCGCGTTTATATGAAAGCCAAGGTTATACATGGAAAACACTGAGAAGCTGAAGAACAGTAAAGAGATCGTTGCCTACCTGGTCGAGAAATTCCCGGCCTGCTTCATCGCTGAAGGAGAGGCCAAGCCGCTCAAGATTGGCATCTTCCAGGATTTGGCCGAGCGTCTTGCTGACGACGCCAGAGTCTCCAAGACCATGCTGCGCTCTGCACTGCGTCAATACACCTCCAGCTGGCGTTACCTGCATGGCCTCAAAGCCGGCCAGGCCCGTGTCGATCTGGACGGTAACCCGGGCGAGCTGCTCACCGAAGAGCACATCGAGCACGCCAAGCAAGCCCTGAAAGAGAGCAAAGAGCGCGTCTTTGCCAGCCGTCGTACCAATACTAAAGAAGAGAAGGCCAAGCAGCCCCGTCGTCCTGCCCCGCGCAAGGCTGACGCTGCCGCCAAATCTGACAAGCCCAAAGCCGCACCCAAGGCACCCGTTGCCGATGCGCCCTTGGTGAAGGTTGATGCTGCCAATCTGAAAGTGGATCAAGGCGTTCGGGTCGTGCTGGGCAAGTCTCCTGTACCGGCGACCATCAAAGAAGTGACCAAGGATGACGTTCAGGTCCAATTGCAGACCGGCATGATGCTGCGGGTCAAATTTGAGCATCTGGTTCTCTAAGGAGACAAATGTTGAAGCATGGCGTAATTCGTTTTTCCCTCGTTGCCTGTAGCCTGGCGCTTGCCGGGCTTGCACAGGCCATCGAGCCGGTGCTCAAGGAAAGTGATTTGCCTGTGTTGGCTCAAGAGAGCCAACATGCTACGGCTAGCAAGCGAATTGCCAATCTGTTTACCCGCTCGCATTACAAGCAGTTCAAGCTGGACGATGCCTTTTCCTCCGTGATTTACGACAAGTATCTGGAGAATCTGGACTACAGCAGAAACCTGTTTTTGGCCTCTGATATCAGCCGCTTTGAAAAGTACCGTAACGGCTTTGACACCGATCTCGAAAGAGGACGGCTGGCACCTGCCTACGAGATGTTCAATCTGAGTCAGCAGCGGCGTTATGAGCGGTTCGAATACGCCCTCAAACTGCTCGATACTCCTTTCGATTTTACCCAGCCCGACAATTACATCTTTGATCGGGAAGGGGCGGCTTGGCCCAAAGACGAAGCAGAACTCAACGAGTTGTGGCGTCAGCGGGTCAAGTTCGATGCCCTGAGCCTCAAGCTCAGCGGCAAGGAGTGGCCCGAGATCAAGGAGCTGCTTGGCAAGCGTTACAACAACGCCATCAAGCGGATGTCCCAGACCGAGAGCGAGGACGTGTTCCAGCTCTTCATGAACTCCTTCGCCCGCGCCATCGAACCGCACACCAGTTATCTCTCCCCGCGCAGCGCCGATCGCTTCAACACCGAGATGAACCTCTCGCTGGAAGGCATAGGTGCCGTGCTGCAGGCGGAAGATGACTTCACCGTTATTCGTTCCCTGGTGCCGGGTGGCCCGGCCGCCAAGTCCAATCACCTCAAGCCCGATGACAAGATCACCGGGGTAGGGCAGGACGACGGCAAGATTGTCGATGTGATCGGCTGGCGTCTCGATGACGTGGTCGAACTCATCAAGGGGCCAAAAGGCAGCAAGGTGAAGCTGGAGATCCAGCGCGGCAAGGGCGCCACCGCCAAGACCGAGCAGATCGAGCTGACCCGCGACAAGGTGCGTCTGGAAGACAGAGCCGCCAAGTCCAAGGTGATCAACGCCGAAGGCAAGAAGATAGGGGTGCTCGAGATCCCGAGTTTCTACGTCAATCTGCACGACGACGTGATCAAGGAGCTCTCCAGCCTCAACAAGCAGAAGATCGAAGGCCTGATCGTCGATCTGCGCGGCAACGGCGGCGGTGCGCTGACCGAAGCCTCTGCCCTGAGCGGCCTCTTCTTCGCCAGCGGTCCCGTGGTGCAAATTCGTGATCACATGGGCCGTATCACGGTCAATGGCGATGACGATGGCAACGTTTACTACGGCGGCCCCATGTCGGTGATGATCGACCGCTACAGCGCCTCGGCCTCCGAGATCTTTGCCGCCGCCATGCAGGACTATGGTCGCGCCCTGATCCTGGGTGAGAACTCGTTCGGCAAGGGCACTGTGCAACAGCATCGCAGCCTCGCCAAGGTCTATGACTTCTACGAGCAGCCGCTGGGTCACGTGCAGTACACCATCGCCAAGTTCTACCGGATCAACGGTGGCAGCACCCAGAACAAGGGGGTTGCACCCGACATCGGCTTCCCCACTGCGGTCGCCCCGGAAGAGACGGGTGAGAGCCGTGAGTTCAACGCGCTGCCCTGGGACAAGATAGCCTCGGCCAAGTACGACAAGCTCGGCAATTTCGCCAGCCTGTTGCCCAAGCTGCAATCGGCCCACGAGGCACGGATCAACAAGGATCCGGAGTTTGCCTATGTGATGCAGGACATCGCCGACTACAAGGAGGAGAAGGACAAGAAGTCGGTCTCCCTCAACGAGGCGGAGCGTCTGGCTGATCAGGCCAAACAGGACGAGAAGGCGCTGGCGCGTACCAACGAGCGTCTGGCTCGCCTTGGCAAGCCGGCGGTGAAGAGCCTGGACGAGTTGCCGGCCGATTTTGAAGCCCCCGATGAGTATCTGGTCGAGGCTGCCAACATCACGGCGGATCTGGCCAGACTCAGCAAACAGGGCTGACCCTGGTTGACGAACAACATGCATACAAGGGCGACTCAGGTCGCCCTTTCTTTTGGCTGAATGCAAACTATTTGACCCTGCCAACCGGTTGTGACAGCCTCTGACACGTCAATTACAAGCGTGGAAGCAAACAATAATGACCGATCACTCCCAGGCCATGACGGCCAAATATCGCCAGGATTATCAGGCTCCGCTCTACTGGATCGACAGCATCGATCTCGATTTTCAACTGCAGGAGCCGCTGACCCAGGTTACCGCCATCTCCCGTCTGCGGCGCAATGGCGAACACAATGAACCCTTGGTGCTGGATGGAGAAGGGCTCTCCCTGCACAGCGTCAGCGTGGATGGCGTGCCCTTTGCCCAGTACGAGCTGGGGGAGAGCAGCCTGACCCTGTTCAACCTGCCGGCCGAGTGCGTGCTGACCGTTGTCACCCTGCTGGATCCTGCCGCCAACACGGCGCTGGAGGGGCTCTACAAGTCCGGCGATGCCTATTGCACCCAGTGTGAAGCCGAGGGTTTTCGCCGCATCACCTATTACCTGGACAGGCCCGACATCCTGGCCCGTTACAGCACCCGCATTACAGCCGATAAATCCCAGTTCCCTTTCCTGCTTTCCAACGGCAACAAGGTCGACAGCGGCGAGCTGGATGGCGGCCGCCACTTCGTGCAGTGGCAGGATCCCTTCCCCAAACCCAGCTACCTGTTTGCACTGGTGGCCGGGGACTTCGACGTGGAACGCAGCCATTACGTCACCAAGAGCGGCCGCAAGGTGGCTCTCGAGATCTTCGTCGACAAGGGCAATCTGGACCGCGCCGGCTTTGCCATGGAGAGTCTCGTCAACTCCATGCGCTGGGACGAGCAGCGCTTCGGCCTCGAGTACGACCTCGACATCTATATGATCGTCGCGGTGGACTTCTTCAACATGGGCGCCATGGAGAACAAGGGGCTCAACATCTTCAACTCCAAGTTTGTGCTGGCCAACCCGGCTACCGCCACTGACGGCGACTACCACGGCATCGAGCGGGTGATCGGCCACGAATACTTCCACAACTGGACCGGCAACCGCGTCACCTGCCGCGACTGGTTCCAGCTCAGCCTCAAAGAGGGGCTGACCGTGTTCCGGGATCAGGAGTTCTCTTCCGATCTGGGTTCGCGCGGGGTCAATCGCATCAACAACGTGCGCACCGTGCGTGGCCCGCAGTTTGCCGAAGATGCCGGCCCCATGGCACACCCCATCCGCCCGGATGTGGTGATAGAGATGAACAACTTCTACACCCTGACCGTCTACGAGAAGGGCTCGGAAGTGATCCGCATGCTGCACACCCTGCTGGGCGAGGCCGCCTTCCAGGCCGGCATGCGCCTCTATTTCGAGCGCTTTGACGGGCAGGCGGTCACCTGTGATGACTTCGTGCAGGCGATGGAAGATGCCTCCGGCGTGGATCTCGGCCGCTTCCGCCGCTGGTACAGCCAGTCCGGTACCCCCGAACTCACCGTGACCGACGAGTACGATGCCGAAAGCGGTGTCTATCGCCTGCACGTGAGCCAGCACACCCCACCGACCCAGGATCAGCCCCAGAAGCTGCCGCTGCATATTCCCCTCGACATCGAGTTGTATGACGAGAACGGCGCCGCCATCGCGCTTCAATATCAGGGCAAGCCGATCGGCAACGTGCTCGACGTGCTGGAAGCAGAGCAGACCTTCCTGTTCGATCGGGTGGCGGTGAAGCCGGTTCCCTCCCTGCTGCGGGACTTCTCCGCGCCGGTCAAGCTGCACTATGACTACAGCGAGGAGGCGCTGGCCTTCTTGATGCGCTTTGCGCGCAACGAGTTCGCCCGTTGGGATGCCGCCCAGATGCTGATCAACAAGGCGGTGATCGACGGGGTGGCACGGGTCCAGCACGGGCAGGGGGTCGAGCTTTCCCAGACCCTGCTGGCGGCCTTTGTCGCCATTCTGGACGATGCAGCACTCGATCTTGCCCTCAAGGCGGAGATCCTGGCGCTGCCGGGGGAAGCTACCCTGGCCGAGCTGTTCGAGGTGGCCGATATCGATGCCATCCATCAGGTGCGGGATATCATTCATGCCTCGCTGGCGCAGGCGTTCGGTGCCCGGCTGACGGCCACTTACGAGAGCCTGCGCTTGCAAGGTTATCAGGTGGTTCATGCCGACATGGCCAAGCGGGCCCTCAAAGGGGTGGTGCTGGGTTATCTGGCGGCACTGAATACCGAGCATGCCGATGCCCTGGTGCGGGAACAGTATCAGGGAGCCGACAATATGACCGACACCCTGGCGGCGCTGCAGGTGGCCAACGGCTATTTGCTGCCATGCCGGGCCGCCCTGCTGGCAGACTTCGAAGGCAAGTGGGCCAGGGATGGACTGGTGCTGGACAACTGGCTACGGCTGGTCGGCGCCAAGCCGGCGAGCGATGTACTGGTCGAGGTGCGCCAGGCGATGGCCCACCCCACCTTCAGCATTCGCAACCCGAACCGGCTGCGCGCCCTGGTAGCCAGTTTTGCCATGAACAACCAGGTGCAGTTCCACGCCGTCGATGGCAGTGGTTACCGCTTCCTGACCGATCTGCTGATCGAGCTCAACGAGGTCAATCCTCAGGTGGCTTCTCGCCTCATCACACCGCTGATCCAGTTCAAGCGACTGGATGAGGCGCGCAAGGCGCTGATCCGCGCAGAGCTGCTCCGGCTGTTCAACCTGAACGGGCTGGCGCGGGATCTGTTCGAGAAGATAAGCAAGGCGTTGCAGCAGTAATTAAGAGTGGTGCAGGGCAGGGGAGCGGGCTCTCCTGCCCTGCTTTATCGAGCACGAGGTCAAGGCACCGGCGTTACCTTTGTGGGGACGTCCACAGGCGGCTTTTTATCAGGAGTCACAGTGAAGCAGTTTACTTTCCGGCTGTCGCTCAACAGCGACGAGATCATGCTGATGTATCAGGGCCATGCCAGACGGCTGGTGGTGCGTACCGAGCAGGGCCTGACCATAGAGCTGGCCTTGGAAAAAATCCGGCCATTTGTCGCTATCAATGGTGTATACGGCTATTTCCGGCTGAAAACCCAGGACGATTATCGCTTTATCAGCCTGGAACGCATAAATTAACAAAATCTGAACAGGATCCCGAGTAATTATCTGCTTTCAGTCACTATCTATCCGGTAAATCCGCAATCATCCAGTGGGATTTTCTGTTTTTTGCCAAATTGGCAAAATTTTTCACAGCTCAAGCCGTGATCTGCCCCTTGTTTTTAACATCTCGTTAGCACCTTTGCTCGCCTTCCTTGATCCAAGACATTACACTTCGCAGCAACTCTGTACCGGTGGGCATCCAGGGTGGATGTCTTTCCGTCGGTGGTTAATGTCGTCCGATAAGGAATATAGCAATGGCATTGAAAGACGCCCCTACCTCAGTTCTGCTCGAAAACGTTCTCAGCCTGATCCATCAGAAGTTGCCCAAGAAGAGTGCCTCCCTGGTCGAGTGCTTCGTTGCCAAGTTCTACGGCAACATGGCCAGCACAGATCTGCATGATCGCAATGACAGCGATCTCTACGGCGCCGCGCTCAGCCTGTGGAATGCGCTCAACCAGCGTACCAGCACGGAGCCCTACATCCGGGTCTACAATCCCGAGCTGACCCGCCACGGCTGGCAGTCTCCCCACACCATAGTCGAGATCATACTGCAGGATTCTCCCTTCCTGGTGGACTCCATCCGCATGACGCTCAAGCGTCTCAACATCACGGCTCACATGATGCTGCATCAGCCGCTGCACCTCATTCGCGGCAACGAAGGCAAGATCAGCGCCATTCTGGATCTCGACAACACGGCCGGGCAGACCTCGGTCGAAACCGCCTTCCTCATCGAGATCGATCACCTGACCGGTGACGATCAGATGGAGGCGCTGGCCGCCGAGCTCAACTCGGTCGCCGGTGAAGTGGCTCTGGCGGTGGGTGACTGGCAGCCCATGCTGGGTCGTCTGAACGAGATCATCGACGAGCTGCCCAAGCGCAAGAACCCGGTCAGCAAGGAGGAGGTCGCCTCCTGTGTCGCCTTCCTCAAGTGGGTGGCCGCTCACAACTTCACCCTGATGGGCTATCGCCGCTACGACGTCAAGGCGGTGGAGGGGGATCACGAGATCCTGCCACTGCCGGACTCCAGCCTGGGGTTGATGAAGAACTCCATCAAGGATGAGGGGCAGCGCCTTGGCAACATGCCGGCCAGTGCCCGTCATGCGGCCCTGAGCTCCGACTTGCTGATCCTCACCAAGTCCAACAGCAAGTCCCGGGTCCACCGCCCGGCTTATGTGGATTACATCGGCATCAAGCGTTTCGACGAACATGGCAAGGTAGTGGGGGAGGATCGCTTCATCGGTCTCTACGCCTCTTCCATCTACAACACCAGTGCGACCCAGATCCCGCTCATCAGCCATCGCCTCGAGCGCATCATGGCCTCGTCCGGTCATGAGAAGGGCTCCCACGCCTACAAGGCCCTGCTCAACGTGCTGGAAACCTATCCCCGCGACGAGCTGATCCAGGCTCGCGAAGAGGAGTTGCTGGCCACGGGTCTCGGCGTGCTGGAGATGCAGGAGCGCGACATGCTGCGGCTGTTCGTGCGCCGCGATGTCTACGGCCGTTTCTTCTCCTGCATGGTCTATGTCACCAAGGAGCGCTACAACACGGCGCTGCGGGTCAAGACCCAGCAGATACTGCAGAAATATTTCGGCAGCAGCGAAGAAGTGGAGTTCAACGTCTACTTCTCCGAAGGCGTGCTGGCGCGGACCCACTACATAGTGCGGGTCAACAATAACAACGTGGATGTGGACGTGAACGAAGTGCAGAACAACCTGATTGAAGCGGCCCGCAGCTGGGACGACCGGCTCGACTCAGTGCTGCTGACGCACTATGGCGAGGCCCGTGGCAATGCCCTGCGCCGTCGTTTCAGCACCGCCTTCCCCCGTGCCTACAAGGAAGATGTGCTGCCGGGCTCCGCCGTGGCCGACATCATGGAGCTGGACAATCTGAGCGAAACCCATCCCCTTGGCATGCTGTTCTACCGTGCCCAGGAGGAGGAGAACGATCGCAGGGTCCGCCTCAAGCTGTTCCACCGTACCGAACCCATTCACCTCTCAGATGTGCTGCCCATGCTGGAAAACATGGGGCTGCGGGTGATAGGCGAGACCCCGTATCAGGTCCGTACCCCCTCGGGGGATGTGTTCTGGATCCTCGACTTCTCCATGCTGCTGCGTGGCGATCAGCCGTTTGATCTGGAACAGAGCCAGCAGCGCTTCCAGCAGGCGTTTGCGGCCGTCTGGAATCGGGAGCTGGAGGATGACGGCTTCAACCGTCTGGTACTGGGTGCCAGCCTCACCGGCCGCCAGGTCTCGGTACTGCGTGCCTACGCCAAGTACATGCGCCAGACCGGCGTCTCCTTCAGTCAGTCTTACATCGAAGAGACACTTACCCGTTATCCCGACATCGCCCAACTGCTGTTCACCCTGTTCGAGCAGCGCCTCGACCCGGCGGGCAAACAGGATGCCAAGGTACAGGCCAAGCTGCACGAGCAACTCGCCGCCAAGCTGGATCAGGTGGCGAACCTGGATGACGATCGCATCATCCGCCGCTACGTGGAGATGATCGACGCCACCCTGCGCACCAACTACTACCAGCTGGACAAGGAGGGTCAGGTCAAGCCTTACGTCTCCTTCAAACTGGCGCCCTCCAGCATCACCGACATGCCGCTGCCGCTGCCGAAATTCGAGATCTTCGTCTACTCGCCGCGAGTGGAAGGGGTGCATCTGCGCTGGGGCAAGGTGGCCCGTGGCGGTCTGCGCTGGTCCGATCGCAAGGAAGATTTCCGCACCGAGGTGCTGGGTCTGGTCAAGGCGCAGCAGGTGAAGAACACAGTGATAGTGCCGGTGGGGGCCAAGGGCGGCTTCTATTGCAAACAGATGCTGGTGGGGGCGGCCCGCGCCGTCATCCAGGAGGAGGGCAAGGCCTGCTATCGCCTGTTCATCCGCGGTCTGCTCGATGTGACCGACAACATCATCCAGGGAGAGGTGATCCCGCCCAAATCCGTGGTACGCCATGACGAGGATGATTACTACCTGGTGGTGGCGGCCGACAAGGGCACCGCGACCTTCTCCGACATCGCCAACGAGATAAGCCAGGAATATGGCCATTGGCTCGGCGATGCGTTCGCCTCCGGTGGCTCGGTCGGTTATGACCACAAGAAGATGGGCATCACGGCGCGCGGCGCCTGGGAGTCGGTCAAACGACATTTTCGCGAGATCGGTATCAACTGCCAGACCACAGATTTCACCTGCGTGGGCATAGGTGACATGGCGGGCGACGTGTTCGGCAACGGCATGCTGCTCTCCGAGCACACCCAGCTGGTGGGCGCCTTCAACCACATGCACATCTTCATCGACCCGACGCCCCATGCGGCCAAGAGTTTCGTCGAGCGCAAGCGGCTGTTCGAGTTGCCGGGTTCCAGCTGGGATGACTACAACCGTGATCTCATCTCGGCAGGGGGCGGCATCTTCCTCCGCTCGGCCAAGTCCATCAAGCTGAGCCCGCAGATCCAGACCCTGCTCGGTACCGACAAGGCCAGCATGGCGCCGAACGAACTGATCAAGGCGCTGCTCTGCCTGAACGTCGACCTGCTGTGGAATGGCGGTATCGGCACCTATGTGAAGAGCTCCCGCGAGAGCGATGCCGAAGTAGGGGATCGCAGCAACGACGTGCTGCGGGTCAATGGTCGTGATCTGCGTGCCCATATCGTCGGCGAGGGTGGCAACCTCGGCTTTACCCAGCTCGGCCGAGTGGAGTACGCCAGCCAGGGCGGTCGCATCAACACCGACTTCACCGACAACGTGGGCGGGGTGGATTGTTCCGACAACGAGGTCAACATCAAGATCCTGTTGAACCAGTTGGTGGCTGCCGGCGATCTGACCCTCAAGCAGCGCAACCAGATGCTGTACGAGATGACGGACGACGTGGCGCAGATCGTCATCACCAACGCCTACCGTCAGTCCCAGTCCATCTCGGTCACCAGTTTCCGGGGTACCGAGCAGCTCAAGGAGCAACAACGCTTCATCCAGGGGCTGGAGCGCGAAGGCAAGCTGGATCGGGGGCTGGAGTTCCTGCCCTCCGATGAAGAGCTGTCCGAGCGGATGGCGGCAGGGCAGGGCTTGACCCGTCCCGAGCTGGCGGTGCTGGTGGCTTACGGCAAGATGGTGCTCAAGGAGCAACTCAACTGCCCGGAGATCACCGAGGAGCCCTTCCTGGCCAACATGCTGGTCACCAGCTTCCCGGCCAAACTGCAGCAGCAGTTCGGTGCCCAGCTTGCCCAGCATCCGCTGCGTGGCGAGATCATTGCGACCCGGGTGGCCAACATGCTGGTCAACGACATGGGGCTCAACTTTGCCAGCCGGATGAAGGACGAGACAGGTGCCTCCGTGGCCGAAGTGGCCTGCTGCTTTGCCATGGCCCGCGAGGTGTTTGGCTTAGGGGCCCTGTGGCGCGACATCGAAGGGTGCGACAACCTGGTGGGTGCAGAGACCCAGCTCGAGCTGATGTTCTACAGCCGCCGCATCGTGCGCCGCGCCACCCGCTGGTTCCTGCGTGCCCGCAATCGCAGCTGGAGCATAGCTGAGAACATCGCCTTCTTCCGCCCGGCGTTCGAGACCCTGGGGACCCACCTCTACGAGGTGATGGACGAGAGCGAGGTGGCCGAGCACCAGCAGGCAGTGGCCGCGCTGGTGGCCAAGCAGGTGCCGGATGCCATCGCCCGTCAGGTGGCCCACATGAGCAGCCTCTTCTCCAGCCTGGATCTGGCGCAGATTGCCGCGGAGCACAAGACCGACATCCTGCGTGCCGCCAATGTCTACTATCGCCTCGGCGCCAAGCTGGATCTGCACTGGTTCCTCGACCAGATCAACCATCAACCGGTGGGCAACCACTGGCAGGCGATGGCACGGGCCTCCTTCCGCGAAGATCTGGACTGGCAGCAGCGCAGCCTCACATCTGTGGTACTGGAAGGGTGCAAAGAGCAGGGAGAATGCGCTACCATACTGGCCGACTGGATTTCGGAGCATGAGCAACTTTTGTCCCGTTGGACCCATATGTTGGCCGACTTCAAGACCACGAGCACCCACGAGTTCGCCAAGTTCTCGGTGGCCTTGCGAGAGTTGAACCTGCTCCAGTTGAATTGCCGAACCTCGGCATAACCCCTAAAGCCCCGGCCAGTTGCCGGGGCTTTTTTAAGGAGCAAAAATGTTGTACCCCCTCGCCAGGCATTTCTTGTTCAAGCTCAATCCTGAACAGGCACACGATCTCTCCATCAAATATTTGCCCCGCCTTCTCGGTACGCCACTTGATTGTTTCTTCCGCCACTCACTGCCCAAACGCCCCGTCACTGTCATGGGGCTTTATTTTGCCAATCCGGTCGGACTGGCTGCGGGTCTGGATAAGGACGGGGAGTGCATCGATGCATTTGGTGCCATGGGGTTTGGCTTTATTGAAGTAGGTACAGTGACCCCCAAGCCCCAGAGCGGCAATGACAAGCCTCGTCTGTTCCGGGTTATTCCGGCAGAGGGGATCATCAACCGGATGGGATTCAACAACAAGGGTGTCGACCATCTGGTTGCCCAGGTCAAGAAAGCCAAATACCAGGGCGTCATCGGCATCAATATCGGCAAGAACAAGGACACCCCGATAGAACAGGGCAAGGATGATTATCTGATCTGCATGGACAAGGTTTATGATCATGCCGGTTATATTGCCGTCAATATTTCTTCCCCCAATACCCCGGGTCTGCGTCAGCTGCAATACGGTGACGCACTCGATGAGTTGCTGGCCGCGCTCAAGGTTCGTCAGCAGGAGCTGGCTGCCCAATATAAGAAGTACGTGCCGCTCGCTGTTAAAATCGCACCGGATTTGAGTCTGGATGAAATTAATCAGGTAGCTGCGTCCTTGATCAAAAACGGGATCGATGGCGTGATTGCCACCAATACCACTCTGGCGCGCGACATGATCTATGACATGCCCCATGCAAGTGAAGCGGGTGGCCTCAGTGGGCGTCCCTTGCAGCACAAGAGCACAGAGGTGATCCGCCAGCTGGCCAAGGCACTGGACGGCGCCCTGCCCATCATAGGGGTAGGGGGCATAGACAGCGCCATGGCGGCGCGGGAGAAGCTGGCAGCGGGAGCCAGTCTGGTCCAGATTTACAGCGGCTTTATTTATAAAGGCCCGAGTCTGGTCAAAGAGATTGTGACCCATATTTAAGAAATAAATGGGTGCCCTTTATTTAAAGTTGCTGAAATTCTCGACATGGAATAAAGTCGAGTAACGACTTCCAGTAAGGGCACCCCCATGTGTATCCAACCCAATGACAATTGGCAGTGGCATTATGATGCTCATGATGATCGTCTGATGCTGGATTTATCCGATCGCATGATATTCGCGACCGAATATAAAGGGCGACAGCTTGTCCCCTGTTCCTTCACCACCCAGCCTTTTTGCGTGGACGATGCCGCCCTCTATTATCAATTGATGGACAAGGCTGCCGAACTCGACTGGAGCACTCCCCATCAGGTTCAGTTGGTACTCAATGCCATCGCCGTCAGTCGCTTTTATAAACCCTTGATGCCACAAAGCTGGTTCTTTGGTGAAGTTCATCCCTTCATTATTCCTGAGACCGGCGCCCTGGTGTGCATGAATACCCCTCATGGCAAGGGGGAGTTCATGGTGATCGAGGCGGGTGAACAGGCCAGCGTCTGTCTGAATCTGACGGATGATCTTATTTTGACCGCCAGCAAGATCCTGCCCCGTTTCGGGGTCATCAAGGTAATGAACAATCGCATGAGCGCCAGAGTGTCGACCCAGACACAATACCGTCAGGTGGGGTGATACTCTCAAATTTTTTGGTACGATATTTAGCTTGTTCTGGCTCGTCCGATATTTCTGTCTCTTCATTTCACTCATGCCTATTGCTCCATTCTCATCCCCTTTTAACGCTCAAAAAATGCCCTCGCATCAAGAGGATGGGAGGGCGGCAAACACACACTACAGGAGGAATAAGCTGTTGTTCCAGCCACCCGGCTATTTTAAGACGTATGGTTGAGCCTGAAACCTGATAGATATGACAGTCTGACAGTTGATGGAATAGCGGGGCGCGGCAAGTAAAAAAATAGCCCTCCTGTTTTCGGACGATAACGGGAGGGCAAAAACACGGGGTAACGAAAGGACATGCTCTGTCGGAAGGATAATAACTCAGAGAGCTTTGTTTGACGCCTGTCAGATATGGCAATCATGATGTGTTGAGATCCGCTGCGCCACGGATGTGGAATATGTTCAGCCTGCTGACAAGGGAGATATAACCCGGTTCAGATTGTCGCTATTTTGCGGTGATACCCTGTCACTTCATCAGGTGAGTTGGCGCAAGGCATCCATCCTGGTATCAAGGGAAATGGCAGAATGGGCGGGGAGGTGAGCCGGCCAACATGTAGAGAAACGCCCTGTTTCTGGCGTCATCACCAAGCTTTTGCTGCTCAGGATCGGCTCTTAAGGTATAATACGGCACTATTTTTATGGCATCCCCGTGAGCGTGATGAAAGAATTTTTTGCAACCTGCCCCAAGGGGCTGGAAAACCTGTTGGCCGACGAGCTGACCACCCTGGGCGCAGAGCAGGTCCGTGAGACGGTCGCTGGTGTCCATTTCAAAGGCGAACTGGCCATTGGTTACAAGGCCTGCCTGTGGAGCCGTTTTGCCTCCCGCATCGTGCTGGTGCTGTCCGAATTCCAGATGAACGACGATCTGGATCTCTATCTCGGCGCCCACACCATCCCCTGGGAAGAGCATTTCTCCGGTACTTCCACCATAGCGGTGGACTTTACCGGTACCAACCCCGCCATTCGCAATACCCAGTACGGCGCGTTGAAGATCAAGGATGCCATCGTCGATCGCTTCACCAAGCGCGGTCACGTGCGCCCGGACGTGGACAAGAAATCGCCGGATATTCGCATCATGGCGCACCTGGGCAAAGGCAAGGCCAATATCACGCTGGACTTGTCAGGCCCGGCGCTGCACCAGCGTTTCTATCGTCAGGGCACAGGCGAGGCGCCGCTCAAGGAGAACCTGGCCTGCGCCATGATTGCCCGTAGCGGCTGGGCCTGTGAGCCCATGATGGACCCCATGTGTGGCTCCGGTACCTTGCTGATTGAAGCGGCCTTCATCGCCGCCGACATGGCGCCGGCCCTGCGCCGCGAACGCTTCGGCTTCGATCGCTGGCTGCAGCACGATGGCGAGCTGTGGCAGAGCCTGATGATGGAAGCCCAGGTGCGGGCCAAGCGTGGCATGCAGCGCTGCGAGGTTAAGCTGTTTGGCTGCGATGCCGACCCCCGTGTGCTGCTGAAGGCCCGCGACAACGCCAAGGCGGCCGGTGTGGCCCACCTCATCACCTTCAAGCAGGCCGATGTCACCGCGCTGGAAAACCCGTTGCCGATGCCGGCCCCTGTTGAAGGGGAAGAAGGTCAAGGGGAGGCCCGCCAGGTCGGCATGCTGATTTCCAACCCGCCCTATGGCGAGCGTCTTGGCGAATTCCCGGCGCTGCTTGAGGTGCATCAGGCTCTCGGTGATGCCCTGCGTCGCAGCTTCCAAGGCTGGAGAGTCTCCATTCTCTCTGCCTCGCCTGAACTGCTCAGCTGTCTGCGCCTGCGCGCCGACAAGCAATATCGCCTGTTCAACGGCGCCCTCGAGTGCCAGCTGCGCAACTACCAGATAGCGCTCGACTCGGTGGCCTCCCAAAAAGAGGTGGCACAGGACTTTGCAAACCGTCTGCGCAAGAATCTGAAGACGCTGGAGAAGTGGGCCAACAAAGAGGGCATCGACTGCTATCGCCTCTATGATGCCGACTTGCCGGAATACAACGCCGCCATCGACCGCTATCAGGATTATCTGGTGGTGCAGGAGTACGCCGCGCCCAAGGACATCCCCGCCCAGAAGACCCGTCAGCGTCTGCTCGATATGGTTCAGGCCGCCATCAAGGTGACCGGCATGGACGGCGAGAAGGTGATCCTGAAGGTGCGCGAGCGCCAGGAGGGCAAACAGCAGTACCAGAAGCTCTCCGAAGAGCAGCACCGGATGGAGGTGCAGGAGTACGGCGCCCGTCTGTGGGTCAACCTCTACGACTACCTGGATACCGGCCTGTTCCTCGACCACCGTCAGACTCGTCGCATGCTGGGTCAGATGGCCAGGGGCAAGCGCTTCCTGAACCTGTTCGCCTATACCGGCAGTGCCACCGTGCACGCGGGTCTTGGCGGCGCCAGCGAGACCACCACGGTCGACATGTCCCATACCTACCTGAACTGGGCGCAGGACAACATGCGACTCAACTCGCTGGTGGGTCGTCAGCACAAGTTTGTGCAGGCCGACTGCCTGAAGTGGCTGTCGGAAGCGGACGATCAGTACGACCTCATCTTCATCGATCCGCCCACCTTCTCCAACTCCAAGCGGATGGACGAGAGTTTCGACGTGCAGCGCGATCACCTGTTGCTGATGCAGCACCTTAAGCGACTGCTGGCGGCCGATGGCACCCTGGTGTTCTCCAACAACAAGCGCCACTTCAAGATGGATCTGGCCGGGCTCGAGGCCGCGGGTCTCAAGGCTCGCAACATCACCCAGCAGACCCGACCGAAGGACTTCGAGCGTAACCAGCATATCCACAACTGCTGGATCATCACCCACGCCGAGGCGCCAGCGCAGGCGTGATGCTGACCCTGTTTCACACCGACGGCTGCCATCTGTGCGAACAGGCATGGGGGCTGGTGGAGGAGGCCGGGCTGGCTGGCCAGACCCGCCAGAGCGACATCATGGACGATGCCGGGTGGCTTGCCGCTTATCGGGTACGCATTCCGGTGCTGCGGGATGAGGCCGGTCGCGAACTGGGCTGGCCCTTCACCCTGGTTGAGTTGAAAGCCTGGGTTGCACGTCAGGATGAATGCTGATTTGACGATGAAACGGGAGCAGACCCAGTCTGTCGCCCGTTTTTTCATATGAAATAAGGAACGAAAATGGCTCTTTTAACATTGCACGGCGCTTGCTTGTCGTTCAGTGATTTCCCGCTGCTCGACAATGCCGAGCTCAGCATAGAGCGCGGTGAGCGCCTCTGTCTGGTCGGGCGCAACGGGGCGGGCAAGTCCACCCTGATGAAGGTCATCGCCGGCGAACTGCCGCTCGATGACGGTCGCATGGTGCAGCAGCAGGATCTGAAGGTGACTCGCCTCGAGCAGGATCCGCCCGCCTCCAGCGATCTGACCGTGTTCGACTACACGGCCGAAGGGCTGGCCGGCGTCGGCGAGCTGCTCAAGCAGTATCACCATATCTCCATGGAGCTGGCCCACGATCCCAGCGATGCCAACATTCGCATCATGAGCGAGCTGCAAGAACAGCTCGATTATCAGAATGGCTGGCAGTTCGAGACCCGTATCAGCCAGGTGCTGACCCTGCTGAACCTCGATCCCGACGCGACCCTGGATAGCCTCTCCGGTGGCTGGCTGCGCAAAGTCGCCCTGGCCCGGGCGCTGGCCTGTGACCCCGATCTGTTGTTGCTGGATGAGCCGACCAACCACCTGGACATCGAAGCCATCAACTGGCTGGAAGAGTTCCTGAAAGATTTCCGTGGTGCCATCGTCTTCATCTCTCACGATCGGGAGTTCATCCACAAGCTGGCGACCCGGATCATCGATCTGGATCGTGGCGAGATCACCTCCTGGCCTGGCAACTACGATCAATACCTGCTGGGTAAAGAGGAGTGGCTGCGGGTCGAGGAGCTGAAAAACGCCGAGTTCGATCGCAAGCTGGCGCAGGAGGAGGTGTGGGTTCGCCAAGGGATCAAGGCGCGCCGCACCCGCAACGAAGGGCGCGTTCGTGCCCTCGAGGCGATGCGGATGGAGCGTTCCCAGCGTCGCGAGCTGCAGGGCAAGGCCAAGCTGCAGATGGACGATGTGAATCGTTCCGGCAAGCTGGTGTTCGAGACCGAAGGGTTGGGGCTGGACTTTGGCGATCGGACCCTGTTCCAGGGGCTGGATCTGCAGGTGCTGCGCGGCGACAAGATTGCCCTGGTGGGGCCCAACGGTTGCGGCAAATCCACCCTTATCAAGCTGTTGCTCGGTCAGCTAGAGCCCAGCCGTGGTCTGGTCAAGGGCGGCACCAAGCTGGAAGTGGCCTATTTTGACCAGTATCGTGATCAGCTCGATCCCGAGCAGACTGTGATGGACAACGTGGGGGAGGGCAAGCAGGAAGTGATGGTGCGTGGTCGCTCCCGTCACATTCTGGGTTACCTGCAGGACTTCCTGTTTGAACCCAAGCGGGCACGTACCCCGGTGAAAGCCTTGTCAGGAGGCGAAAAAAACCGTTTACTGTTGGCCAAATTGTTCTTGAAGCCCAGTAATTTACTGATCCTCGATGAACCAACCAACGACCTGGATGTCGAAACGCTGGAACTGCTGGAAGAGCTGCTGGCAGACTATCCTGGCACCCTGTTGCTGGTGAGCCACGATCGTCGGTTTATCGACAATACGGTGACCGGTTGCTGGCTGTTTGAAGGGGATGGCCGCATCAGTGATTACGTGGGGGGGTATGCCGATATGATGGCGACCCGTGCCTTGCAAAGCACGCAACAGGCGGCGAAAGTGGCGCAGGCCAAAACGCCAGAGCCTGTCGCTGTGGCGAGCCAGGTGGTCACAAAAACCAAAAAACTCTCTTACAAGTTGCAGCTGGAGCTGGATAATCTGCCAGCCCGACTGGAACAGCTGGAGACTGAGCTTGATGCCCTGCAGGCCGAGGTAAACCATCCCGGTTTCTTCGCCCTGCCGAGCGATCAAACCCAGCTCAAACTGGATGCCCTGAATGCAGCAGAGGCTGCATTGGAACAAGCCTTCTCCCGTTGGGAGGAGTTGGAAGCGTTGAAACATCAGGACTAAGGAAGTAGATGAAAAAGCAATTATCCATGCTGGCCATTCTGGTCAGCGCCAGCCTGCACGCCCAGGCGGCACAAGACCCCTTTTTCAAAATCATTGATGATGAAGTCAAAGGCTATGCCAGCGGGATCAGTGCCGATGGCAACGGGCTCATCGGGATCAACACCAAAAACGACATGGCCGAGCACTTCTCGACCGTACGTTTCGCCGACTTCCTGGTCGATCGTTTCCGTTTTGAGCAGGGCTGCATGCTCTCCAACTCGGTCTGCAACACCTTCTGGAGCGACAAGAGCAACTTTGCTTATCAGTGGCGCGTCGACTTTCTGGCCAAAACAGATCAGCGCAGCAACGTAGGGTCTGTGGTCAGCAACGAAACCGATGGTCTGGTCACCGCTTTGGGCGACGTATCGGGCACTCGCGTCGGTTACAAGATGGATGGCAAGCTGCGCACCGCATTTGCCGTCGTCGAAGAAGGCAACAGCGTCAACCTCAAGGATGGCGCCAGCACCCACAGCCTGAGCGTGCCGACCAGCATCAAGAAGCTGGACAACGGCCAGTATCTGGTGACAGGCACCGCCGCCACCGGCAAGAACATCGCCGTCAATTCCGAGACCTACAACTGGTGCTTCGCCGGCAACGATGGTCAGTATGGCGACTATCGCTACTGCCCGGGCCTCAACACCCAGGCCAGCTTCTGGTTGCTCAACAGCACAGGCACCTTCAACAAGCTGGTTCAGGCCAATGAATATGCCCGTGGTCGCAACGAGGTGGTGCAGACCGCCTCCGCGCTCGGCGTTGGCAAATTCAACGGCAGCCTCTACGGGGTGGGTTACTCCTCCACCGGCGAGATAGGGACCAACTACCTGGATGGTCGCAACCTGGCGGCATACTGGACGCTGGATCTAGATAACAGCAAGGTGGGCACCACCCAAATCATACCGCTGGCCGAAGGCGAGCCGGGCAAGGATGACGCCAAGCTGCAACACAGCTGGGCCGTGGGGGTCAATGACAACGGTTATGTGATTGGCAACCAGCTCTATCGCATCAACAAGGGCCAGAACCGCCCGGTCGAGATGTTCGTGTTCAATCTCAACACCCCGACCACCAATGCCGTTGTTTCCCTGCAGGACAAGCCGCTGAGCGGCTCTGGTTCCGAGGCGGCCGCCATCAACAACCACAACATGGTGGTTGGCTGGCGTGATTCCCGTCATCAGACTCAGCCTGTGGTCAACGGCACCAACCGCATGCAGGAAGGTTTCCTGCTCAACGCGGCGACCAGCAACAACTGGTATCTGAACGACCTGATCTGCGGGCTGGACGATGCGGGTGCCAAGCAGTGCGCCCAGAACGGCTACTACTATCACATCGCTTATGCCAGCGGCATCAGCACGGATGGTACCGTGGCGGCGACGGCTTTCCGCTATAACAGCGAGAGCGATCTCAACAACCGCAGCAATGCCACCGTGGTCAGCGTGAAGCTGGCGCCGGTTGTGACCGACTACAAGAACAACGATCCTGCCGGTTATGTGGTCGCCAACGCACCGGTCAACAACCAGACCGGTCAGGATGGTGGCAGCGGTGGTGGCAGCCTGTTCTGGTTGACTCTGCTGGCTCTGCCATTTACTTGGCTGCGCCGCTACCAACGATAAAAAGGCATGTCACTAAAAATTAATGCGGTTCAGTGTCTTGTGTCACAATGACCGGATAGCATGGAATTTTTTGTTTGACCCTGCCCACCCTGTGGGGTAAAGATGAAAGCGACCGATGAAAAATTGGTCGCTTTTTTTGTTCCACGAAGAGGGTCGTAGATGATGAAGAGACAGAAACGGGACCGTCTGGAAAGAGCTCGTGCTCGTGGTTATCAGGCTGGCGTGGTCGGCAAACAGAAAGAAGCGTGTCCGTATCAATGCCTGGATGCCCGAGGGCATTGGCTTGGTGGTTGGCGTGACGCCATGGAAGGGCGGGGCTCAGGCCTCTTCATGAAGTAATAGGTACTTCATCACTCATTACAAAAGGAAAGGGGCCATCGCGGCCCCTTTACGTTATCTCTGTCTTACCACGGGATCAGTCGATCAGAATGCGGTGGTATCTTTGAACAGGCCCACTTTCAGGTCGGTGGCGCTATAGATGGGACGGCCATCCACTTCCACCACGCCATCGGCGATCCCCATGACCAGCTTGCGGTTGATCACGCGCTTGAAGGTGATCTTGTAGGTCACTTTCTTGGCGGTCGGCAGGATCTGGCCGGTGAATTTCACTTCGCCTACACCCAGTGCACGGCCTTTGCCCGGGCCACCCTTCCAGCCGAGGAAGAAGCCGACCAGTTGCCACATGGCATCCAGCCCCAGGCAGCCAGGCATCACGGGATCACCCGGGAAGTGGCAATCGAAGAACCAGAGGTCCGGCGTAATGTCGAGCTCTGCCAGGATCTCGCCCTTGCCATGCTCGCCACCGTTATCGTTGATCTTGACGATGCGATCCATCATCAACATGTTGGGGGCGGGCAGCTGACTGTTACCCTCACCAAATAATTCGCCACGGCTGCAGGCAAGCAGCTCTTCACGGGTAAACGAGTCTTTGCCTTGTTCACACAGGGAAAGGCGGGCATCAATGGCGGTATTGTCTAGGGTCACGCTGTTTATCCTTCATATGGGTCAAAGCCGGGCCAATTTAGCGTACACTTGTGCGCTAAACAACTCCGATCTCTTCTTTTATTACAAGCTGAACAACCGGCCCAGCAGGCGACGGAGCAAGCCACCCTTGAACGCTGTGCCATTCAGTTCATCCAGGCGCTGCTGAATTCGGCCGAACAGGGTATCCGGCATATCCGGTTCACCCGCCACGCAGCCGGTCAGCAACTCGATAGCCTCTTCCACATGATCCACCGGATGAATGTGGAACTGACCCGCCGCGACGGCGGCAATCACCTCGTCGGAGAGGTTGAGCTGCTGGGCATTGGTGCCTGGCAGCAGTATGCCTTGCTTGCCATTGAGGCCATGGATCTTGCACACCCGGAAGAAGCCTTCAATCTTCTCGTTCACACCACCCACCGCCTGCACATTGCCGAACTGATCGACGGCGCCGGTGACGGCAAAGTGCTGATAGATGGGCTGGCGGGCGAGGGCGGAGAGCAGGGCACACAGGCCGGTGAGGGAGGCGCTGTCACCATCGATCTCGTGGTAGGACTGCTCGAACACCAGATTGGCAGAAAGCGGCGAGGGGTTCTCTGCACCAAATTTGTTGGAGAGATAACCGTGGATGATCATCATCGCCTTGGCGTGGATATGACCAGCCAGCTCGGCCTTGCGCTCGATATCCGCCACGTCGCCATCACCCAGATGCACGGTCGCGGTGAGGCGCACCGGTTCACCGAAATCATAGGGGTGGCCCGAGACCTGGATGACGGAGAGGCCGTTGATCTGGCCAATCTCTTCACCATCGGTCTGCAGCAGGATCTGACCATCGATGACGCCCTGATCGGACTGTTCCACCAGGTAGTTGAGGCGGTAGTCCTGCTCTTCCAGGGCGAGTCGGATATGCTCATCAGTCACGGTTTCGGCTTCCATCTCGCGGGCCAGGCTGTCGGCCATGCGCATGATGGCACCAAGCTGGATCTCGGACAAAGAGAGCCACTCCTGATGATCACACAGGCGGCTGGCGTGACGGCAGATGGCCGCAATGGCGGCAGGGGTGAAGTCCAGCAGAGCCCAGCGTTCACGGATCCAGGCGAGGTATTGCAGGAACTCTGGCAAGTCTTCCTCAATATTGACCTCTGACACCAGATCCGCTCGCAGGAAGATGCGCTCGGACATGTCTCTGTCCAGCATCTGGAACTCGGCCACTTCGAGGCGATCGCCAACCAGGATCAGCTTCAGCCGGATAGGGGTCGCTTCGGGGGTGAAGAAGGGGGTCAGGGTCTTGCCTTCCTGATAGGCGTTCCAGTCCAGCTCGCCTTTCTGGATGGCGTTCTTGAGCTTGAACCAGAGGTGGGGCTGATCCAGCAACTCGTCGAGTTGCAGAATAAGGTAGCCACCGTTGGCCTGGCGCAACAGGCCGGGCTCCAGCAGATGCTGGTTGGCATACACAGAGCCTTGCTCGGTCTGATAATTGATGGAGCCGAACAGGGTATCCCAATTCAGATCCCGGCCATAAATCACGGGCGCTTCCTGCTCTTCATGATGGATCAGCAGGTTGATGAGCACGGGATGCTGGAACTCGAGTCCCTGGGCCACATGGGCCGCCAGATCGGAGAGGAAGTCATCTATCTTGGGATCGTTGTTCTGCTTACGCATGATGCGGGTGACCAGGCGCTCGGCATCCAGATGGTGGCTCATCAGCTTGAGCAGCTCGCCAACCATTTCACAAAATTCGACGCCGCTGCCGGGCTGCAGACGCAACCAGATAGGTTTGAACGGGTTGTTCAGGTTTTCTGTGTAACAGAGATCGAACAGATCACCATCCTTGCCATTGGAGGCGGCGATCAGCGTCTGACACACACCTTCATAATCTGCACCGGGGAAACCGTTGAGCAGCATGACCGGGCAGTCGCCATCAAAACTGGCGAGACGCTTGATGCCGGAAATGGCTCTGGGTTGCAAGGCGGCGAAGGGTATGGGTTCGATCTCGCTGAGGGCAGGTAACTGTTCAATCGCAAAAGCGGGTTTTAGTTGTTCTGATGTTAATTCAGCCACTTAAGACATCCGGTCGGAGATAGGATCAATTGTTTCCATTATACACAGTTCAATTAGTGGGAACAGGAAACAAGATATCATATTTAACATAATATACATTATGCGCGGTTGTGGTTTATTGGGCTGAGCGAGGTGCCAGGTCCGGGCTTATCAGGCCGGAGATTCTCGCTATTGGGTTTGGCCATTGAGCATGCCATCTTGATTGTTATCTCTCACTCATTGCCCGTTCATTCGTGCAACCGATCCAGCGGTTTGTGGTTGGCACTTTCATGGCGTTCGCTGTTGCCGGTGTGCAGATACTTTGAGGTGGTGTCTATGCTGTCATGGCCCGCATCGGCCTGCACATGGGATAGCGGCCGCCCGTTGAGATTGATGTCGTGGGTAATGCCGGTGTGGCGAATGGAATGCGGGGTCAGGTTGCGCATCTCGGCGGCGTCCTGGGTAAAGCCGTCTTGCTCAGCCAGGTTCGCTGCGGTCTGGATGACCGTCATGACCAGTTCACGCAGTTGGCGGATCCCGAGATTGGCATTAAGTTCGCCTTGTTCCCGGCCGTGTGCAGCGGCCTTGTGGCGTACAAAGAGCGGCGTCTGCTCATTGGGTGCCGGCAATGGCGACAATCCCAGAAAGATGCGATAGCGTTCGAGAGCCTCCAGCAAGGCATGGGATACCGCCACTGTGCGCCGCTTGCCACCCTTGCTGCGTGGAATGTAATACCCCCAGACGCCGGTTTTTCCGTCGCGACGAAACTGGCCCATGACGGGCGTGAAACCGGGTCTGGCTGCCACCTCGGAGATGCGCAGATAACAGGCGTACATCAGGCTTATCAGGAAGCGGCTGCGCTCGTGCTGATCTTGTGATTCGGTTGCCAGCCGGTCGGCGGCTTGCATCACGTAGGACCATTGCAACTCGCTGAAGGCCTGGCCCTGATCATCGGGCTCCTGCTGGACCGGTCGCTTGACTCGCTGCAGCAGCAGAGCCGGATTTCTGTCCATGTACTCTTCCTGGATCAAAAACTGGAAGAAGGCCGACAGGATGGCGAGCTTGGTCTTCATTGCCTGCTCGCTCAGACGGTATGGCAGCTCGCGGCCCAGTTCCCGTTTGCCGAGAAAGGGTCGCCACAAGGGATTGGGCAGCCGCTCTCCCCACTCCTTGTCGAGGATGAACTGTGCAACGTTGCGGTAGGCAATCAGCGGTTCTGGCGGCGCCTGGCAGTAGTCGAGGTAGCGCATCATGATGCGCCGGGTCAGATCTTTCGGGCTGATGGCCAGCTCGCTGAAACACCAGTGCAGAAACGTCGTCAACTCGCTGCGGTAGGTCTTGTAGTTGTTCTCGTTGTGGCGCTGTTCCAGCAGCCAGTCGACCGCCAGTTCGTAGACGAGACCCGCATCGGGCACGTCGTTCAGGCTGAGGTTGGCCAGATACTGGTTGACCTGGGGATTGCCCGCCTCCAGGTGAGCCAGGCCATCAAACAGCGGCATGGCGGGCGGAAGTAACATAGAGGTCATGGTGGTGCTTGCTTGGTTCATGGAATGGAGGCCGGCAGCCCCGCTCAAAAGCTGATGCCGATAAATGGGGTTATCGGCATCACTGTGTGACTGACAATCCGGGTATATGTGAGATTGAATCGTCCGTTGCAACCTGTGTGCACAACATGATGGCATTATTCAATGGATATGCACGATGGTTGGAAAATTCTCGGAGTAAATAGCCGTAAAAATGATTTTTAATGCTCAATATGTGAATGGTTTGCGAAGGCGCCATGAGGATAATGTCAACCTGACGCCTCTCCCCCGTCCCTCAGGCTACGCTCTTGAGGGATTTCCCCTTGGGCTTGTCGGCATCGCTCTTCTCTGCCGTCTTTTGGGGCTCCTCTTTGGGACTCCCCTGCCCCTTGCCACCGCGCAGCACGTTTTGCAGTACATCACGCTGTTCGGCCAGGTAGAAGGCCAGGCTCTCCTGCTGTTCGGGTTCGAGGGCGACAGGTGCCCCCGCCAGCAGGGTCATCAATTCATCGGCGGTATCCAGCAGCTTGTCATAGGCATCCGCCTCTTTCTTGCTGGCAAAGGTCATCTTCTCCACTCCCCCACGCACGACAACATATTTGATCTCAACGGCCATAGTGGCGTCCTCCTCATGATAGTGACCACAAGTATATGTACGGATATACAGTATTGCAAATAACCCTGTCCAACGGGCGTTTATCATGGTGGTCGGGCCGATTACGCGGCCGTTATCACATTGATGAAAGGGTCATTTGACATCCGCTTTACGCAAGTCGGATGATGGGCTCATGACGATCACAAGACAACTGCTCATACTGCTGCTGGTTGAAGTGACGCTCCTCGGGGGCATCGCTCATCTGGTCATTGGTCTCTCTCCCCTGCTCTCCCTGCTATTTGTGGTGCTGGCGCTGCTGGGGCTGCGCTGCCTGGTGGTATTGCTGACCTGGGGGTTCTCCCGCTTCTACCCTGTCCCCGCCATCGGTCTGCGTGCCTGGCTGCACATGGTGATCCGGGAGATGTTCGCCTACCTGCTCACCTTCACCTGGCTGCTGCCGTTTGAGCGGCTGCTGATGGCGCCGGACAGGCTCACCCCGTCCCCCCTGCCGCTGCTGCTGGTACACGGTTACGGCTGCAGTCGCGGGATCTGGCGGCTGCAGCGCGCCCGCCTGGAAGCCGCCGGCCACGTGGTTGCCACCGTGACCCTGACTCCTCCCTTCGGTCATCTCGATGACATGGTCCCCCTGCTGGCCAGGCGTATCGACGAGGTGCTGGCCGCCACCGGCGCCGCTCAGCTGGTGCTGATCGGCCACAGCATGGGCGGGCTGGTGTGCCGCGACTACCTGGCTCTGGCCGGTGGTGGCAAGGTGGCGCAACTCATCACCCTGGGGACCCCTCATCAGGGTAGTCAGCTGGCTACCCTTGGCCTGGGAGACAACGCACGGGAGATGGAGCCGGGCTCCGGCTGGCTGCAACGTTTCGCCGCCGTGCCGCTGTGCGTACCCGGGATTTCGGTGCGCACCAGCCATGACAACTTCGTGTTGCCCCAGTCCCGTCAGCGGATGGAGGGTATGGAGGACATAGAGCTCGCCGCCCTTGGCCACCTCTCCCTCATCTACTCGCGCCGTACCACGGCCCTGCTGCTGACCCTGCTTGCCCGCTCCCAGCCACAAACGAAAAGGGCCTGATTGCTCAGGCCCCGGTTTATCGAATGCTTCCTCAAATCAGAAGTGAATGCCCTTGATCAGGGTAGATACCGCCATCTGATCCGCAGAGGCCTTGGACTCGCCGCCCTCTTTGGGATCCGAGAAGGTGCGGAAGCTGGTGTTCATGATCACCTGGGCCACCCGCGGCGCCAGGGCATGGATCACCTGACCGAACACCCCGAGCCGGGTGGCCAGTCGCACATGCTTGTTGATGATGGTGTCGCACACCAGATCGGCGGCCTCTTCCGGCGTCATCATGGGCACCTGCTCATACACCTTGGTCGGCGCCACCATGGGGGTTTTCACCAGCGGCATGTTGATGATGGAGAAGTTGACCCCCTTGTCGGCAAACTCGGACGCCGCGGTGCGCACCCAGGCGTCGAGCGCCGACTTGGAGGCGACGTAGGCGGAGAAGCGCGGCGCATTGGTCAACACCCCGATGGAGGAGATGTTGATGATGTGGCCCTTCTTCTTCTCGATCATGGTGGGCAGCACCCCCATGATCACCTTGAGGGTGCCGAAGTAGTTGAGCTGCATGGTGCGCTCCAGATCGTGGAAGCGCTCGAAAGAGTCCTCTATGGCGCGGCGGATGGAGCGGCCGGCATTGTTGATGAGGATGTCCACCCCGCCATGCTCGGCCACTATCTGCCGGGTGATCGCCTCCCCCTGCGCCAGATCCGCCAGATCCCCCTGATAGACCTGCAGGGTCAAGCCCTGCTCGGCAAACTCGGCCTGGGTTTCGGCAATCTTGTGTTCGTCCCGGGCAATGGTCAGCACTGTTGCGCCCGCCTCGGCCAGCTTTCTTGCGGTAGCCTTGCCGATGCCGGAGGTGGCGCCGGTGATCAGCACTACCTTGCCCTCGACCCGGCCGCGCAGGGTGCGATCGATGAACAGCTCGGGGTCGAGGTGACGCTCCCAGTAATCCCACAGCCGCCAGGCATAGCTGTGCAGCGGGGGCACCTCAATGCCGGTCCCTTTCAACACCCGCTGGGCTTCACGGTTGTCGAAGCGGGTGGGATAGTTGATGAGCCGGAAGATGTCCTTGGGCAGGCCGAGATCGGCGATCGCCGCATCGCGAATGCGCCGCACCGGCGTCAGCGCCATCAGCATGGTCATCAGATGGCGGGGAATGAAGCTGAACAGGGCCGCATTGATGCGAATGGCGGGCTCGGGCGCATGGGCTGCGCGGGAGAAGGTGCTCAGCATGTCGCCAACCCGCATCGGATGGGAGTCGGTCAGGTGGAACGCCTTGTTGTCCTCCCCCTCCAGGTGAGCGATGTGATCGATGGCATCCACCACGAAGTTGACTGGCACCAGGTTGATGCGCCCCCCTTCGACCCCGATGGCGGGCATCCAGGGCGGCAGCATGCGGCGCAGCTTCTGGATGGTCTTGAAGAAGTAATAGGGGCCGTCCACCTTGTCCATCTCGCCGGTATTGGCATCCCCCACCACTATCCCGGGTCGGTAGATGCGCCAGGGGATGGTGCTCTCCTGGCGCACTATGCCCTCGGCCTCGTGCTTGGTCTGGAAATAGGGCATGTCGAGGTGTTCGGCCTCATCGAACATGTCTTCCCTGAACAGACCGTCGAACAGGCCGGCCACTGCTATGGAGCTGCAGTGATGGAAGCAGCGGGCGCCGAGTCGCTCGGCCAGTTGCAGTGCCTGACGGGTACCCTCGGCATTGACCTGCTGCTGAATGCCTGCCTTGGCGTTGAGATCATAGATGGCGGCGAGATGGAGGAAGTGATCGATCCGGCCGATGAGCGGCTCCTGCTCGGCCACACTCACGCCGAGTTGCGGATGGGTCATGTCCCCGACAACCGGAATGGCGCGCTGCGCGTCGACCCCCCAGTAGGCCAGCAGATCGGGTACCCGCTCAAGATGGGCTGCGCGCATCAAGAAATGCACCCGGCTATTTGGGCGCTGCAGCAGTTTTTTAATCAGCCGGCGGCCGATAAAACCGCTGCCCCCCGTGATGAAATAGTCCATGGTATTTATTTCCCTTACTGATTGGGCTGTTAGTTGCTGTTAGATATATCACGCTTCAAATGGAAATATTCATTTGAACGTCATCTTCGTGACCCAGACCAAAATTACCACGACTGCCTGTTCCGTTATTAGGTAGAACCCTCTATTTTTTCTCCATAGACTGAGGATGAAAGCTCAGTAATGCCACAACGAATGTACCAAGGTTGTTGTCATTACCTATATCCCACTCACCAGTAAGGAAACAATCATGGCCAAGAAATTGAAAGCGCTGGCAAGCTCGGTGACCGACAACCAGCTCACCTCGACCATCAAGGAATCCACCCAGCAGATCTGGCTGGCGGGCTTGGGCGCCTATGCCAAGGCGCAAGAGGAAGGGGGCAAGATCTTCGAAGCCCTGGTACAGGAAGGCGAGGCATTGCAGACTCGTACCCGTCAGAGCGCAGATGAGAAGATCGCTGCCATGACCGACAAGACCACGGGTACCTGGGGCCGTCTGGAGCAAGTGTTCGAGGATCGCGTGGCCCGTGCCGTCGCCAGCCTCGGCATCCCGACCCGCAAGGACATCGACAAGCTCTCCAAGCGCATGGCCGAGCTGACCGAGGTGGTGCAACAACTCATCGATGCGCAGGATGAAGAGGACGCGCCGGCCGCGGAGCACAAACCCGCCGCCGCGACTGCCGCCAAGAAACCGGTTGTCAAGAAGGCACCGGTGAAGAAAGCCACTGCCGCCCCCATCGCCAAGGTGAAGGAAGAGGTCAAGGCGCTGGCGACCGAGGTCGAGAGCGTAGTGAAAGAGGTCAAGGAGAAAGGCGAGACCGCCCTCTCCTGATCTGACAAGCAACGCCTGATTGGCCTTGCGTCATAACCCACCGGCCCATGCCCTCTTGCTGGGCCGGTTTTGCTTGAGAAGGGAGGCCATGTCATGAGCACGATTGCGATTGCCCTCGCCGGAGGTGGACCTCTGGGAGGGATTTACGAGATCGGAGCCTGCGCCGCCCTGGCTGACAGCATCAAGGGGCTGCGTTTCGAGCAGGCCGACATCTACGTGGGGGTCAGCTCGGGGGCCGTGATCGCCTCTGCGCTGGCCAATGGCATCTCCCCCGACAAGCTGGTGCGGATCCTGCTCAGCGATGACAGCGGTGAATTTTTCGATCCTTCCACCCTGCTGCGCCCCGCCTTCGGTGAATACGCGAAGCGGCTCTCCTCCTTGCCGCCACTGGCCTGGGAGTGCCTGGCCGATTACCTCTCCGCCCCCTGGCACAAGAGCCTGCTCGGCTCCTTGCAAGGCTTGTCCAAGGCGATCCCGACCGGCTTGTTCGACAGTCGCGGGGTGGACAGGATCCTGACCCAGTTCTTCTCTCGCCGGGGCCGCAGCAACGATTTTCGTGAACTCAAGAACCGTCTGTTCGTCATCGCCACCGAGCTCGATACCGGCCGCGCGGTCGCCTTTGGCAGCCCGGGGCTGGATCAGGTGCCCATCTCGGCGGCGGTGCAAGCCTCTGCCGCCCTGCCCGGTCTGTTTCCCCCGTCGCTGATCAACGGTCGCTACTACGTGGACGGGGCCCTGATCAAGACGCTGCACGCCTCGGTGGCGCTGCAAGAGGGGGCCGATCTGGTGTTCTGCATCAATCCGCTGGTGCCGTTTGATGCAGGGCTGGCCAGCGAACACCCCGCCAGCCTGGTGGATAGCGGCCTGCCGGTGGTGCTGGCCCAGACCTTTCGCGCCATCATCCACTCGCGCATGCACGTGGGCATGGATCGCTACAAGCACCAGTATCCACAGGCCGACGCCTTGCTGTTCGAGCCCTCTCCGGCCGATAGCAAGATGTTCTTCACCAATGTGTTCAGTTACCGGGATCGCCGCCGTCTGTGCGAGCACGCCTTCCAGCATACCCGCCGGGATCTGTGGCAGCGACGGGCCGAGCTTGGCCCCATTCTCGCCAGGCATGGTCTGGAGCTTGATCTGAGTGCACTGGCCGATGAACAGCGCTCCCTGCTCACCCCGGGCACCGGCTCGGTAGCGGCGCTGGATGCCTCACTGACCCAGTTGCAGCACTGGCTGACCCACCGTTATGGCGGCAAGGGTCGTCGCCAATCGAAGGAGTAGCATGGACCGCAAACCCAAGCGGCGGACGCGGGATCGCATCCTGGCCACCGCCCTCGCCCAGTTCAACCTGCTGGGGGAGCCGACCGTCACCACCTCCGCCATCGCGGCCGAGCTGGAGATGAGTCCGGGCAACCTCTATTACCACTTCCATAACAAGGAGGAAATAGTCAACGCCCTGTTCGGCGAGTTCGAACAGGAGATGGCCCATCTGCTCGACACTGTCACCCCCCCGCTGGACGAGACGGAAGACATCTGGTTCTTCTTGCACCTGATGTTCGAGCTCATCTGGAAGTATCGCTTCTTTTACTACGACATCAGCACCCTGATGAGTGGCAACCACAAGGTGGAGCTGCGCTTCTCGGCTCTGCTGAGGCGCAAGGAGCTGACTGCCGCCGCCATCTGCCACAGCCTGTCCGGCAGTGGCTTGCTGCTGGGCAGCGACGCCCAGATCGGCGCTCTGGCGGCCAACATAGCGCTGGTGGGCACTTTCTGGATCTCCTATCAGCGGGCGTTGCACCCGCGTGCGGATGCCGACATAGCCCTGGGGGTGTTTCAGGTGATGCAGCTGGTGGCCCCTCGCCTGCGGCCAAATGCCCGCGCCCATCTGGATGCCATCGCCACCCATTACCAGCCCGCCACGACGGCGGGTTAACAGAACTGTGTTTTTGATTGTGTTTTTAACAGGGAGAATCATATGACCACTTCACAACCCAACTTGTCCGACTTCACCCCCTTCCCCTGGCCGGAGGCGGCCTATGACTATGCCGGGGAGCGCCTTGAGCAGCATTGGGATCGCCTGCACCAGGGGGATGCCGAACCCTGGCCGGAAGATGAGCAGGTACAGGAAGCCTGGCGGGCCTATCACGCCGGTGATTTCGCCCGGGCCGTCGCCCTGGGTCTGGGCGCCGGCGAGGATGGCCTCAACGTGGCGAACAAGGCGCTGGTGATCCACGCCAGCTACCTGCTGGATGACAAGTATGCCAAGCGGGAAGCATTCGAGCTGGCCGCCAGCAACGCCGAGAAGTTGCAAAAGCGTCAGCCCGACAACGTCAACGCCTGGTATTTTCACGCCCTGGCACTGGGCCGTTACAGCCAGGTGATTTCTGTCTCCAAGGCGTTATCCATCGGCATAGGTGACAAGATCAAGACCAGTTTGGAAAAGGCGCTGGCGCTGGCCCCCGACCATGCGGAAGCCCACATCGCCTTCGGTGCCTGGCACGCCGAGATCATCGACAAGCTGGGGGCCATGATAGGTGGCATCACCTATGGCGCCAAAAAAGAGGAGTCTGATCGCCACTTCAAGGCGGCGCTGGCCATCATCCCCCACTCCGCCATCGCTCGCATGGAGTACGCCAATGCCATGGTGATGATGCATGGCAAGAGCAAGATGGCGGCCGCCGAGGCGCTCTACGGCGAGGCGGCCGAATGCGAGCCGCTGGATGCCATGGAGCGGCTCGACGTGGAAGCCGCCCGTGAGGAGCTGGAGGACGAATAGTCCGGCGGCGCTGCGCAATGAGAGAGGCCAACCCCCGGGTTGGCCTCTTTGTTTCATGTCAGGTGGCATGCCTGAGCGGTTCAGCCGTGCAGCAGCTGATCCAGCATCTCGGGATCGTAGAGCAAGTCCGGCTCCATCAACACCAGCAACAGCAGCTGTTCGAACTCCACGGCGAAGCGCAGAGCAATGAGATCAGGGTCCGGTACCCGCTTCTTGTCGGTGATAAGGCCGAGCTGCACCTTGTTGTCATAGGAGAGGATGGAGACGCCGACCCCGATGTCACCGGCCTGAGGCACCCAGAACAGCGGTTGGCGCAGGCGGGCACCGGCCAGATAGAGGGTCTGCTGGGGGCCGGGCACATTGGTGATGACGGCGCTGGCCTTGGCCGAGAGGATGTCGATGGCCTGCTGCTGCACCGCCCTGGGGGCCATGCCCATCACCTCCAGCAGGTTGAGCACCACGGCCGGTTGCAGGGAGGATTTGAGCGCTTGCATCCGATCCCGTACCGCATGGAGCCGCTGCAGCGGGTGTGCTATGTCGATGGGCAGGTCCAGGGCCACCAGCCCGAAGCGGTTGCCAAGGGCCCCCTTGTCGTCGGGCGCGCGCATGTTGACCGGCACCAGCGCGCGGATCTCGACGCCATCGACCTCGTCCCCCTGCGCCAGCAGATAGTGGCGAAACGCCCCTGCGGTCGCGGCGATCAGCAGATCGTTGACCGAGCAGCCGAGCACCCGTCCCACCGCCTTCACGTCCGGTAGCGGGATCTGCTCAGACCAGGCTACCCGCTTGGTGCTGCCTGTCTCCCCCTTCAGCCGGGTCTTGGCATCGTCGGAGAGGGTGGCTATGGTGTAGAGCTCGGCGGTCACGTCCCGGCTGGTTTTGAGGTAATCCATCGCCTTGGTGGGATGGGTCAGCACCTCGACATACTTGGACCAAAGGGTGCCGGTCAGCTTGAGCCCGGCTCGCAGCAGGCGGCTGCCCTGATGATCGTGATCCTCGTCGCTGTCGTCGTTGGCCACCGGCTCGGGTTGCGGTCTGGGGGCCGAGATCGGGCTCTCGTCCATCATGGTCAGCATGGCTCGCACCAGGGAGAAGCCATCCCCCATGGCGTGATGGAAACGCACCACCAGCGCCTGCCCGCCGAGAGAGGTATCCACCAGGTGCATCTCCCACAGGGGGCGCTGGTGGTTGAGCGGGGTGGAGGCAAAATCGGCCACCAGCCGCTCCAGCTCCTCCTTGCCGGCCTTGCCCGGCAGGATCACCCGCTTGAGGTGCAGGTCGAGATCAAAGTCGGGATCGGTGCGCCAGTAATATTCGCCCCCCTCCAGACAGGCTTTCTGCCCAAAGCGCGGTTGTACCCGTACTGTGTGCAGCAGGCTCTCTCGCAGTCGGGTTTCATCCAGCTGACCGTCAAACATCAGTACACCGACGATCTGCATCAGATTGTTGGGTCTGTCCATCCGCAGCCAGGCGGTATCGACACAGGAGATAAGTTCACAGGGTGACATGGTATTTTCCCTACCGTTTCGCTTATTTGTCCGCGCCCTTCTCATGAAAACCAAATACTCGATGGCGAACAAACAGGTGTCGTATATGTTGGTGCCAATACGCTTCGATTAATTCTTTCTGCCGGAGCAGAACAACACGTAGCGCCGTGAACATTGCATCGCAGAACACATAATCCGCCCGCTCGCATCCTCCCGAAATATGGTTATCCGGAGGATGCGTTTCGTTCAGTTAATATACAGGAACACGAACTCCCTGCTATTTCGGCGACTGTATTGGGTGAATGTTGAATTCCCGCTCGGGTTATCCCTGACTGGGACAAGGCAGACGATGATCGACATATTCGAGGATCTCCTGCTCCAGCACGCTGCGTACCGGCAGCAGCATCAGGCCGAGACGCACCTCCAGCTGCAGGCTGTTGTCGGTCAGGCAGAGAAAGCCATTGACCCCGGCGCCACGAAACATCAGCCGGGTCTCTTCCTCATCTTCCCACTCACAGTCGAGTTCGTACTCTTCGCTCATGTCCTGCGCTATGGCTTCGGCGGCGAGCCGTGCCCCCGCCAATCCCAGGGGATGCTGGCGGTTGACCTTGATGGTCGACAGGCTGCTGCCGACAAGGGGATCGTATAGAAACATGCTAACTCTCTGAGCGGTGACAATATTTATTGATATTAAACATATGAATCAAACAAGTGAAAGCCATTTGCAACATAATTGGGACTCACTTAACAAAGCCGGTTGAGTAAATGCTCCATGCATTTCTCCTCATTCCCGCTCGCGTTACACTGACAGGCAAAGGCGTACCCGAGTGGCAGTTCCGCTTCCCTGTCAGGGTTCATGCCCTCGTTTTATCTGGCCGTCAGGCCATTCGGTGCAGGTCACCAGAGAGCAGCATATGACCCAAGAAACACACATAGCCGATGACCCAGAAGCTGACGACGAGAGTACCCTGGGGCGGCTCTATCGCCAGCTCAACCGGGTTGCCTCCCTGCGCGAACAGATGCGTACCCACCCGGAAGATCAACAAGACAGGGACAGCTTGCGCCAGTGGCAGGCGGATCGGTTGGGCCGCACCCACGGCGATCTGCTGCAGAGCAAACGCTACGGGCCGGCCGCACAGTTCTTCCTGACGGATCTCTACGGACCGGGGGATTGCGCCCGCCGCGATGCGGATGTGATGCGGGTCATGCCCACCGCCGAGCGATTGCTGCCGGAGTCCGGCCTCAAGGTGCTGGCGCAGGCGATCGAGCTCGATGCCCTCTCCGAGGAGCTCGACTACCTGATGGTGGTGGCGCTGCGCCGTAGTGGGGCCATCCATCGGCTGACGGCAGAGGCGTATGCCCTCGCCTATCGGGAGGTGGGCGAACCCGAGCGGCGCGCCCATCAGATAACCCTGGTCACCGAGCTGGGGCTCACCCTGGACAGGCTGGCCCGCAAGCCTTTCCTCGGCACCACTCTCAAGCTGATCTCGGGACCGGCCCATCTGGCAGGGCTCGGCGAGCTCTTCTCGTTTGTCGAGCGCGGCTATCGGGTCTGCCATCAGATGGGGCGGGCCAACGAGTTTCTGGAAACCATCGCCAGCCGGGAAAGCGCCATCATGCAGGCGCTGCTGGCGGGTGACAGCACAGTGCTGGATTGACCTCGGGAGCCATGCAGACATGAAAAAGCGGGCCTAATGGCCCGCTTCTCGTTTATCGCGGTTTGTCGATAAGAGACAGGTCAAATCACCAGTAAGTCCATAAAGGCGTGGACCGGCGTGGCGGCCAGTTTCTTGCCATCCTGGCAGAGGGCGAGGATGTCGTGTACCCGTTTGGCCGGGAAACGGGTGGCCAGGTTGTGCTGGAATTTTTCCACCAGCAGCGGTATTCCCTCCTCCCGACGACGGCGGTGGCCGACCGGGTATTCCACCTCTACCTTGGCGCTGTGGCTGCCATCCTTGAAGAAGACCTGGATGGCATTGGCAATCGACCGCTTGTCCGCCTCCAGGTATTCGCGGCTGTAGCGCTTCTCTTCCTGCACCACCATCTTGGCGCGCAGCGCATCGATGCGGGGATCGGCCGCTATGCCATCCTCGTAATCCTCGGCAATGAGGCGCCCGAAGATGAGCGGCACGGCCACCATGTACTGCAGGCAGTGATCCCGGTCCGCCGGGTTGTTGAGGGCGCCGACCTTGCTGATGATGCGAATGGCCGATTCGTGGGTAGTGAGCTCGATGCGGTCGATCTCGTCGAGCCGCCCTTTCACCTCCCCATGCAGTTTCATGGCGCACTCGACGGCGGTCTGGGCATGAAACTCGGCGGGGTAAGAGATCTTGAACAGCACGTTCTCCATCACATAGCTGCCGTAGCCCTGATGCAGGGCGAACTGATTGCCCTTGAACAGCACGTCGTAGAAGCCCCACTTGGGTGCGCTCAATACGCCGGGATAGCCCATCTCGCCGCTCATGGTAATCATTGCCAGACGCACGGCGCGGGAAGTGGCATCCCCGGCCGCCCAGCTCTTGCGCGACCCGGCGTTCGGCGCATGGCGATAGGTGCGCAGGCTCTGGCCATCGACCCAGGCCTGGGAGACCGCATTGATCACCTGATCCCGACTCCCGCCCAACATATGGGTCACCACTGCGGTGCTGGCGACCTTCACCAGCACCACGTGATCGAGACCGACCCGGTTGAAGGAGTTCTCGAGCGCCAGCACTCCCTGAATTTCATGAGCCTTGACCATGGCCGTCAGCACATCGGCCATGGTGAGCGGCGCCTTGCCCTCGGCCACGCGAGTGCGCGACAGCCAGTCGGCTGTAGCCAGAATGCCCCCCAGGTTGTCGGAGGGGTGGCCCCATTCGGCGGCAAGCCAGGTGTCGTTGTAATCGAGCCAGCGGATGATGGCGCCTATGTCCCAGGCCGCCTTGACCGGATCGAGGCAGAGCTGGGTGCCGGGCACCCGGGCGCCATGGGGCACAGTGGTGCCCGCGACTATGGGGCCCAGATGCTTGGTGCACTCGGGAAAGCGCAGGGCCAAGAGGCCACAGCCCAGGGTATCCATCAGGCAGTAGCGGGCGGTATCGAGGGCGGCCTGGCTGGTGATGGGGTGGCTGCAGACATAATCGGCAATATCGACCAGCACCTGATCGGGTTCGGGTCTGTGGTTGACGTCGACGTTGGCGGACATCGTGATTTCCTTATCGTTGTTGTGAATAGAAGGAGGTGACGAGCGGCTGGGCCGCCATCGCCGACACATGACCACACAGGCCTGCTTGCGCAAGCGCCGGGTCGTGGTGGATGTCTACGATGGCAGGGCGCTGCATCTTATCGTTGTTGCAAAGAGACGAAATGACGGGGGGCCGGGCCGATGTAATCGGCGCTCGGGCGAATGATCCTGTTGTGCTCGCGCTGCTCCATCACGTGGGCGCACCAGCCGGTGACCCGCGAGCAGACGAAGATGGGGGTGAACAGCTTGGTCGGGATCCCCATGTAGTGATAGGCGCTGGCATGGAAGAAGTCGGCGTTGGGGAAGAGCGCTTTCTCCTCCCACATCACCTTCTCCGCCTCGCAGGAGACGCGGTAGAGGCGGGTGTCCCCCACCGCCTCGGCCAGCTTGGCCGACCACGCCTTGATGATGACGTTGCGCGGATCCGAGGTGCGATAGACGGCGTGGCCAAAGCCCATGATCTTCTCCTTGGCCGCGAGTTTTGCCAGCAGCTCGCCCCTGGCCTGAACCTCATCTTGCCAGGGTTCGATCATCGCCATGGCGGCCTCGTTGGCGCCGCCGTGCAGCGGGCCGCGCAGGGTACCGATGGCGGCGGTCACGCAGGAGAAGAGATCGGACAGGGTCGAGGCACAGACCCGGGCCGCGAAGGTGGAGGCGTTGAACTCGTGCTCGGCATAGAGAATGAGGGAGACGTGCATGACCCGGCGTTCCAGCTCGCTCGGGGCCTTCTGGTGCAAGAGGGCAAGGAAGTGACCACCGATGCACTCCTCGTCGGTATCGAGCGCGATGCGCACCCCTTCATGACTGAACTTGTACCAATAAATCAATATGCCAGGGAAGGCGGCCAGCAGGCGATCGGCCACTTCATGTTCGTGCTCGAAGCCCTCTTCCGGCTCCAGATCGCCGAGCATGGAGCAGCCGGTGCGCAGCACATCCATGGGATGGGCATTGGCGGGAATGAGCTCAAGCACTTCCAGCAGGGCCTTGGGCAAGCTGCGCAGGCGACGCAGCTCGCGCTTGTAGTCCAGCAGTTGCTGTTCACTGGGCAGCTCGCCCTTGAGCAGCAGATAGGCGACCTCCTCGAACTGGGCGCCGTCTGCCAGCTCCTGAATGTCATAGCCGCGATAGGTGAGCCCGGTACCGCTCTTGCCCACGGTACAGATGCTGGTCTCCCCTGCGCTCTGACCCCGCAGGCCGGCGCCGCCCAATGGCTTCTGTTGTCCCATAACCTTGCCTCCTAATCCCTGGATGTGAACAGACGATCCAGTGTCTGCTCGTAATGGTGATAGCCGAGAAAGTCATACAAGGCTTCCCGGGTCTGCATGGTGTCCACAACGGCCCTCTGGTGGCCATCCTGGCGAATGTGCTGGTAGACGTTGAGCGCGGCCTGATTGGCCGCCCGGCTGGCGCTTAACGGGTAGAGCACCATGTCGACGCCGTGGGCGGCGAGCGCCTCCTTGTCGAACAGATCTGTCTTGCCGAACTCTGTCATGTTGGCGAGGATGGGCACCCCGGCGGCCTGCTTGAAGCTGTCATACTGACCGAGCTCGGTCACCGCCTCGGCGAAGATCATGTCGGCCCCGGCGGCCACGTAGGCGGCGGCGCGCTCCAGCGCCGGGCCTATCCCCTCCACCGCCAGTGCATCGGTGCGCGCCATGATGACGAACTCGCCATTCTCACGGGCATCCACCGCCGCCTTGATGCGATCGCACATCTCCTCCTGCGAGACCACCGCCTTGTTGGGCCTGTGACCACAGCGCTTCTGGGCCACCTGATCTTCCATGTGCACGGCGGCCACTCCGGCGCGTTCGAAGGCGCGAATGGTGCGGGCGATATTGAAGGCGCCGCCCCAGCCGGTGTCGATGTCGACCAGCAGAGGCACCTTGGTCGCCGCAGTGATCCTTTCTGCGTCGATCAGCACATCGTTGAGGGAGGTCATGCCGAGATCCGGCAGGCCATGGGAGGCATTGGCCACTCCGGCGCCGGAGAGGTAGATAGCCTGAAAGCCGCTACGCTCGGCCATCAGGGCCATGTAGGCATTGATGGTGCCGACGATCTGCAGTGGCCGTTCGTTGGCAAGGGCGGTGCGAAACCGCAGACCTGCCGAGGGGGTAAGGCTGGACATCATGACTCCTTTCATTTGTCTGGTTCGACTATCTAATATCACGTTTACGTTAACGTCAATCATACTTTCGTGGCAGAACGGCGCCAGGCAAGACAGGACGCGGGTTTTAGGGTAAATTTCACCAATTCCTTCAACAGGTTGAATCGTAATGTCGGATCCCAATCCCGTGATCGTCTGCCCGGCTTGCGACTTGCTGATCGAACGCAAGTTATTGCCTCTGCGCCGCCACGCTCACTGTCCCCGCTGTCACCAGCATCTGTATGGACGCTACGCCTTTCGCCCCTCCCAGTTGATGGCGCTGACCATCACGGGGTTCCTGCTGCTGCCGTCCGCCTTCTTCGAACCGCTCATCTACCTGCGCCTGGCCGGGGTGAACTCGGATGCGAACTTGCTCAAGGGCATTCTGGTGCTGATGGTCGAGCACGAATTCTGGGTGGCGGGACTGGTGTTCTGGTGCGCCGTGCTGGCACCCGTGGGTTTGCTGCTGGGGATCTTTGCGCTGGCCTCCGGCCTTGCCAAGCGCTGGCACATACTGGCGCCGACCTTGAAGGCGGTGGAGGTGTTTCGTCACTGGGCCATGCTGGAGGTCTACATCGTCAGCCTGCTGGTCGCCCTGTTCAAGCTGATCGACATCGCCGATGTGCGCCTCGGCGGCGGCTTGCTGAGCCTGGGGATCCTGATGCTGCTCAACATGACGCTGCTGATCCTGTTCGATCCCGCCCCCTACTGGGAGCGCGTACCCCTGGAGGAGCCTGATCATGTCCCAGACCAGCGCCCGTGAGCTGGGGCTGTGCCGCTGCCACACCTGCGGCCTGCTGGTGCGCTATCGGGCGGGCAGCGTCTGCCCCCGTTGCCACAGCCGGTTGCAGGTGCGCATCCCCCACTCCCTGGCCTGGTCCTGGGGTTTGCTGGCGCTGGCCACCTTCATGTTGCTGCCTGCCAATCTGCTGCCCATCACCCACTTCTACAACAAGGGATTATTGCAGTCCGACACCATCTTCAGCGGTATCATGATGCTCTATCGCAGCAAGATGTCGGGGATCGCCACCATAGTGCTGACCGCCAGCATCATAGTGCCGGTGGGCAAGATTTTGGGGCTGGGCTGGATCTGCTGGCAGTTGCAGCGGAGCAAGCCGGTGCGCCGCAAGCGCCAGCTCATCATGTATCGCATCATCGACTTCATCGGCCGCTGGTCCATGCTGGATTTGTTCGTCATCTCGCTGATGGTGGCCCTGGTGGATCGCGGCGTGCTGCTCAATGTGCGGGCTGGGCCCGGCGCCACGGCGTTTGCCGGTGTGGTGGTACTGACCATGATGTCGGCCCGCATGCTGGATACCCGCTTGCTATGGGACAAGGCGGCCCGTTGATGGCCTGTTGAACACGCATCCCGCCTGTCTGTGGATGCCCGAATGGTGAATAACCGCCTGCGCTGTCACAAGGCAAAGCGCGGGGGACTATGTATCTGAACTGCTGTTTATCTCAGCCAATTAAGGAGTCGGTATGATCGGGGCTGAACCCGTCATTGAGAAGCGTCGCTGGTTGTCGCCAGTCTGGTTGTTGCCCGTTATCGCCCTCTTGCTGGCGGGTGGCTTCATCTACCAGCAGTTTGCGAGCAGTGGCCAACTTATTCGCATCAACTTTGCCCAGGGCAACGGTATCTTGCCGGGCAAGACCCAGTTGCGCTATCAGGGCGTGGCCATCGGTGTGGTGCAGGAGCTGGAGCTGGCCGCGGACGGTCGCAAGATAGCCGTACTGGCCAAGATTGACAGCCGGGCCCGGCCGCTGATCCGCAAGGGCTCCGACTTCTGGCTGGTGAGCCCCAAGGCCTCGCTCACCGAGATCTCAGGCCTGGATACCCTGGTCTCCGGCAACTACATCAACCTGCAACCCGGTCGGGACAACAACCCGCTGGAGGAGGAGTTCGATGCGCTGGACGGCCCTCCCCCCGGCTATCAGGCACAGGGGCGCATGCTGCACCTGACCGCCGATTCGCTGGGATCGGTCGGCATCGGCGCCAAGCTCTATTTCCGCGGCATCGAGGTGGGCAGCGTCATCAACACCCGCCTTGGCCAGGACAACCAGAACGTGATCCTGGATCTGGTGATCGAGCCGCGTTTTGAACACCTCATCAAGGCCGACACCCGCTTCTGGAACATCAGCGGCATCAAGGGCTCCTTCAGCCTGGCCGGGGTCAATGTGGAAGCCGGCAGCCTCACCTCCATACTGAGTGGCGGCATAGCGTTTGATTCCCCCAAAGCCTCCCCCGAGCCGGAGAAAGGCCAGACCTTTGTCCTCTACAAGGGGCTGGCCGAAGCGGCCCGTGGCGAGCGGATCGACATAGTGGCCGGTGATCTGCCCATCAAGGAGGGGATGCCCATCCTCTATGAAGGGATCGAAATCGGCCGGGTTGACCCCATTCGTCTGACCGACAAGGGTCGGCTGGTGACGGCGCTGATCAACCCTGAACAGGCATTTAGGATCACCGGCAACAGCCGCCTCGTCTGGGAGACTGTCTCCCTCGGTGCGGCCGGTCTCAAGCATGCGGATCGCCTGCTGGCCGGCCCGGCCATTCGCCTCGACTACGTGGAAGGCGACAGGGTCAAGGCCATGACACTGAGCAGCAAGGATCAGGTCAGTGGCACCCGGGTCACTCTGCAGGCCGACGATCTGGCGGGGCTCAATGAAGGGGCGCCGCTCTGGTACAAGGGGCTGCAGGTCGGCCAGATCAGCCAGCTGACCCTGGATGCCAGGGGCAATGCCAGCGTCGCCCTGGTGGTCAACAGCCAGTATCAGCATCTGCTGGCACGGGCCCGCTTCTATCGGGCGGCGCCGCTGCAGATCGATGCCGATCTCAGCGGCATCAAGGTGGAGACCAGTCCGGCCAGCGCCTGGATCGGCGGCGGCATCAAGCTGGTGCAGGCGGCGAGCGGCGAACGGATCAACCGTCTCTACCCGAGTCAGGAGCTGGCTCTGCTCGGCACCCGGGACGCCAAGCCCCAGCGCTGGTTGTTGAAAGCCGAACAGGCCGATGGCATCGGCATCGGCTCCCCCGTGCTCTATCTGGGGCTGGAAGCTGGCAAGGTCAAGCAGCTGCGCGCCGCCAAGGAAGGGGTCGAGATCGAGCTCGAAATCGACGGCGTCTATGCCCCCCTGCTCTCACAACAGCCGCAGTTCTGGAAAAAACCGGCGCTGGATACCCGGGTGCGGGTCGATGGTGTGCAGGTGAAGGTGGGCAATCTGGCCACCCTGCTGCGCGGCGCCATCGAGTTCGATCGACTCGGCACCGGCCGCAGCAGTCACCAGCTGTTTGACAGCAAGGAGCAGGCCAAGGCGAAAGTGCGCAGCCTCTCCCTGGTAGCCGACAGCAACCCGGGTCTGGGCCTCGGCAGCCCGATCCGCTATCGCGGGGTCGACATCGGCAAGATTGAGCAGATCGAGCTGGAGCCGTCGCTGGGTCAGGTTATCTTCAAGGCCGAGCTGGAGGGGCAGTATGCCGAGCGATTCCTGCAATCCGGCGCCCGCTTCACTCTGGTGCAGGCCAAGCTGGGGCTGGGCGGCGTCGCCCACCTCGACACCCTGATCAAGGGGGCCTTCGTGGAGGCTCAGCCAGGTCAGGGAGCCGGCAAGGATCGCTTCCCTTTGAGTCAGAGTGGTCCGGTTGGTCTGGCCTTGACCCTCAAGAGCCCCTCGGTCAATGGCCTGAGTGTCGGCAGCCCCTTGCTGTTTCGCAAGATGGTGGTGGGCAGCGTCACCGGGGTCGCGCTGGCGCGCGATGGCAGCGAGGTGCTGATCGAGGTGAATGTCGACAAGGAATATGTCCATCTGGTGCGGGCCAACACCCGCTTCTGGAATGTCTCCGGCGTCAAGGCCGACATAGGCCTGACCGGCGGCACCATAGAGGTGGAAACAGTGCAGAGCCTGCTGGCGGGCGGCATCGCCTTCAATACCCCGGAGCGGGAGATGGGGTCGACCGTCAAGGCCGGCCACAGCTACCCGCTGTATGGCAAGGCGGAGAAGGAGTGGCAGGAGTGGAGTCCTCGCATCCAGCCCTGATCTTCTCACTTGTTTCAAGCCCGGCCCTGTGTCGGGCTTGTTCATTTCCCCCTTTCTCATTGGCCGTTAAGAATATTCCTGGCCCTGTGATAAGATGTCGCCCCTCTTTTTGGGTCAGCGAGACGGCACAGTGCACGACAATACCTACCTTCCCGATCACTTCTTGCACCATATTGCGGCCATCATGCCGGCGCATCTCACCATGGATGCGTTCGTGGCCAGCTGCCGGCGCCCACTGCGCCGCAGCATACGGGTCAATACCCTGAAGATTTCGGTGCCCGCATTTGTCGAACAGATGCAACCGCTGGGCTGGCAGCTTGAGCCCGTACCCTGGTGCGAGACCGGCTTCTGGCTGAGTCGCAGCGACGAGAGCGTGCCCCTTGGCAATACCGCGGAACACCTGAGTGGCCTCTTCTATATCCAGGAAGCGAGTTCCATGCTGCCGGTGACGGCGCTATTTGCCAGCGCTCAGGTCAAGCGGGATGGCATGCTGCTGGACGCCGCCGCCGCCCCCGGCTCCAAGACTACCCAGATCGCGGCCTTGATGAACAACCAGGGCATGCTGGTTGCCAATGAATATTCCAGCAGCCGGCTCAAGGTGCTCAGCGCCAACATTCAGCGCTGCGGCGTGACCAATGTGGGCATGACCCACTTCGATGCCAAGGTGTTTGGCCAGTGGTTGCCGGAGACCTTCGACGCCATACTGCTCGACGCCCCCTGCTCCGGCGAAGGAACGGTACGCAAGGATGAAGACGCCCTGCGCAACTGGAGCATCGAGAGCATCGATGAGATTGCGGCCGTGCAGCAAGGGCTGCTGGAGAGCGCCTTTCATGCCCTGAAGCCCGGTGGCGTGCTGGTCTACTCCACTTGCACCTTGAGCGAACAGGAGAACCAGGCGGTCTGTCAGTCTTTGCTGGACAAGTTCGGCGATGCCCTGAGCGTTGACTCGCTGGCCGACCTGTTCCCCCATGCGGAGCAGGCCTGTACACCCGAAGGATATCTGCACGTTTGGCCCCAGATCTTCGACAGTGAGGGCTTTTTCGCCGCCAGATTGCGCAAGCATCACTCTGTGCCCAACACCATGTTCAAGCCGGGCAAACTCGGCAAGTTCCCCTTCTCGCCCCTGCCGGCCAAAGAGGCCGAGCCCATGTTGCGCGAGATTGAAGCCAATTTTGGTGTGGCCCCCCTGGGGCAGTTGTTTGGTCGCAATGACGAGATCTGGCTGTTCCCTCACCTGTTTGGGCAGGTGCAAGGCAAGCTGCGGTTCGATCGCATCGGCATCAAGCTGGCGGAGACCTTCAAGAAGGGTTATCGCCTCACCCATGAGTGGGCGCTGGCCTATGGCGACAAGGCCACGCTCGGAATTATCGAACTCGACAGCGCCAATGCACGGGAGTTCATGATGGGGCGGGATGTCTGGCCAGCGCAGGAAGCCGGCTCGGGTGAGGTGATAGTTCGTTATCAGGGTCATACCCTGGGCATGGGGAAATGGGTTGGCAGCCGGGTCAAGAATGCCCTGCCCCGCGAGTTGGTGCGCGACAACAATCTGTTCGGCGCCTGAGTGCGTGATGACTCGCGTCTGATCGAGTCTTGAAAACCCACACTCGGGTTGAACTTTTGCTCGGATCTTGAAAAGCCTTGAGCCTTGTCTAAGCTTAAGGCTATCCGAACACCAGTTAGCGCACGGCTCTGCAAGGAGCCAATTCCCCTATGCCAGGTACAAGGAATTCGTACCTGGCTTTTTTTATGTCCGCACGTTCAGTTTCCCGTCTCTCACTCGAGTGCCTCAGCCATCTCTTGCTCAACCTGGGGTTGGGATGACAGCTCATGTTGATAGAGCAGATCGATCGCCTGCTCGATGAGCGAAGCCTGACTGTCTTCGAGGTGCAACCCCAACGCCTGCAGCCGCTCTGCGTGACGATTGCTGATCCAGCACTGCAACCGGCTGTGGGTTTCCTGTTTACGCTTCACATGTTGGCGCTGCCGCTCGGCATTGTTGTACGGGGTCGCCTCTTGGGCCTCATTCACGTTTATTTCCTGGCTCATATGACCTTGCAATTTTCTTCTTTAACGTTTGTTATCTCTAACCTGTGGCGCATTGTTGCCTGAACAAGAGGACTCTCCCCTCTCATCGAGAATCTTGGCAAAGCGCGATAAATATATCATCAGATCAACAAGATGAAATTTAACATAAAAAATGCATAAGCGCGGTTGGTGTGTAAGCGTTAAGTAGTAATGTCATGTTTAAGACAAATTGAAGTGTCACTCTGGGTTGCTAAGCTGGTTAGTTACCGACCATGCCAAGGGCATCCCTGATGAGACGCAACGAGATCTGGTTTAGCATGAGAGAAATCGACCGGCTCAAGACTATCCAAGCAATCGTGGATGGCCATCTAACAGCAAGCATCGGGGCCCAGCGGTTGGACTTATCCGTTCGCCAAATTTACCGATTAGTCGATCGGTATAAGTTATCCGGGCCACCGGGGCTGCGTTCACAACATATTGGCAAGCCCAGCAATCATCAGCTGCCCGTTGGTGTGAAGGAGCGTGCCGGACGGCTCATTTTACAGCATTACCCTGATTTTGGGCCAACATTAGCCGCTGAGAAGTTGGCTGAGCTACATGGCATCCATCTGGCCATCGGCACGGTTCGCCAGATGATGATCGATCTGGGGTTGTGGGTGCCGCGTCGGCAGCGTCTCCCAAGGATCCAACAACCTCGCTATCGGCGAGCCTGCTTTGGTGAGCTTATCCAAATTGACGGCTGTGATCATCGCTGGTTTGAAGAGCGGGCCCCAGCCTGTACCGCCATCGTGTTTGTGGACGATGCGACCAGCCAGATCACCGCTCTGCGTTTTGTACATTCCGAGTCTACCTTCGCCTACTTTGGTACACTGCGCGATCACCTGGTAGCTCACGGCAGGCCGCTGGCATTTTACAGCGACAAAGCCAGCGTGTTCAGGGTCAATCACAAATCGGTACGAGGAGAGGGACAAACACAGTTTGCCCGCGCTCTGAACGATCTCAACATCGATGGCTTCTGTGCACACAGCAGTGCGGCCAAGGGCCGCGTAGAGCGAGCACACTTGACCTTGCAGGACAGGTTGGTCAAGGAGTTGAGATTGGCGGGGATCAGCTCGATTAACGATGCCAACGCATGGCTACCGGGCTTCATCGTTGATTACAACCAGCGTTTCGGTAAAGCCCCTTTACATGAGTTGGATGTGCATCGGCCTTTAGGCCCACAGGACGATCTGGAGCACACGCTGATCTGGAAGGAGCCGAGACAGGTATCCAAGCGGCTTACGACCCAGTATGACAAGGTGCAATACCTGCTGCTCGATACCCCCGCCCAGCGCCGCCTGATCGGTCGAGAAATCATGGTGTACCACTATTGCGATGATCGGGTTGAGTTACGTGGGCCAGAGGGTGAGCTCCTGGAATACTACATCAATGATCATTTAGCGCCTGTGAATCAGGGGGCCATTGTCGATAACAAGCGGCTTGGCCATGTTCTGCAAATGGCGCAGGAAGTGCAAACCATGCGCGATGATGTGCGCTCACGCAGCTTGCCAGCCAGCCCGACGACGAACCGGAGGCGTGGGCCACATCCTGATAAGGTAAAACCCAATAGGCTAGGAGAAGAGCAGTATTACAAGGCGCTGATGGAAGTCAGCGGTGAACGGATGGAGGCGCAATCAGATAGGCCAGAGCTGGCAGACATTGCGAATGATGAAGCTATTCCAAAACTGATAAAACGGAAACGAGGAAGGCCACAGATCACCGGCCCACGGAATGACCCCCCTTCGCCAGCCGTCGCGGCAGCTGTTTGTCTGTGGCAACAGCGGACTCAAAAATAGAGTATTATGTACCCCGTTATTGGGATGGTTTTATAAAGGATGCAGACATGGCAAGGCTTACATTTCCTATTTTTATCCATCTTTGGGAAACCACCTCGTCAGTTGCAATCATGAAAATGCTTGCTGAGCAGGCCGAAAGGAATGTGGAACTGGCTATTAAAGAGGCTGAGTTGCCTGGTGCTGTCATGGAAGGGAAATATTCGGATGAAGTCACGAATGAGTATGGTATAAATTACGAATTTATGCAGACGTATTACACATGTGGTTCATGTATTGGTCATGACTATGATGAAGTCAAATCAGAATACATACATTTAATCACCCAGCTCACTCGACGCTCAGCATTTCTTACTATATTTGGCCTTTTTGAAGACCGTATGGGGAAATGCTTAGAGCTTATGAAAAAACTATCTGGATATACAGGAGAAATGAAAGGTGGGGTGATTGAGAAGACTCACTTTATTTTAAAGGAAGTCATTGGTGGTGAAAATATTGCAGATGTAGATCATCTTACAGTTATTAGAAATGTAATGGCACATAGTGATGGTGTTGCTTATGATTATAAAAGTATATCTACTACAAAAAGTAAGAAAAATGATCGTCAGAAAAGGTTACTACGAGCGATACGCAGGGCTGAGGCGGAAAATGCAGGCATATCAGTTAATTACTTAAACTATGTACTCATGAATGAACGGTTTTTGATGTATACCGTTGATGAGATTCAGCGATATGTTAATAACGTCGAAGCCGCAGTCCAGACCTATTACAAAAATGAGAGCGATAGCCCTTTGTAAGAGCGGCGACGTAAGTATCACTCATCACTTACGTTGGTTCATCTCTGCCTCTGGCCTCTTCTATATCACTGAGGACGAAAGTGAGTAAATAGGGGTCTTCTTCCTCAATAGCTGCGTTGAGATAGGCTGTTCTTTCAGCTTCGCTGATCAAGTAATCAGCGGGCTCGAATGGGGTAAACTCTTCTTTCATATTTTCCTACACTCAAAAAACATCCTCAGTCGGGGCTCCTTCAGCCAAGAGCTCTAGGTAGCATTCCAAATTGTCTTTGATCTTCTCAAATACCCTAGGAAAATAACTCGATAGCTCTTGAAAATTTGGATTATCCGATTCAGGGCCGTGGTGATAACGACGCATATGGTCAAGGATTTTATGTCTTTCCTCTGTGGTAAGAGTCGTAAGTGGATTTGATGCATTATAGCCATGAAAGTTCGAAAGATGAATAAAGGCACAGCCAAATCGATAGACAGAGCTAGCCCAACCACCAAATTTATCTGATATTTCGACCATCTGAGCATCAGTAACTTTTCTCAGCTTCCCTTTTGGTGTAGAAACTTTCCATTGCTTACCGCTAACGGTGCATTCCATGAGTCTATTTCTTTCTTCTAGATCTGATATAGATAACAGATAAAGAACCCTAATTAAAGAATCAAGTTCCTGCCTAAGAATCGACATCATAGAGCCAGGAAGGTCATGTATACGAGAAAATGCTATGCCATGTTCATCTGAACGTGATTTTATCAGCTTTATGAATTCGTGCATGTTTGCTCTCGCTCAGTTCCAAATGAATTTAATGTATAAATGTTAGCACAGCAAGTAGCGTTGGTTTGCATTGTAAAAATTCCGCGCGAGCGATCAAAATTGTGAGACTCCTGTGGCCCTTCATTATACTTCTGTTGTCGTGACTCTTTACTCAGCACTTCCTCTATTCTATGACATTTCTATTTGACGGAATTCACGACATTTCAATTAGTTTTTGACAGTATCTGTCAGCCCCAGATTGTAATCTCCCTATTGGGTTGATTTGAAGTTGCGCTGTAGGTCTACCCTCTATCATCAAGGATGACTGCTTGTACCCATCTTGAAGGGGTGTTCACCTACGTTTATGGATGAGGCAACCGGCCAGATCACGGCTCTGTGTTTTGTGCTCATTCCGGCTTGAACAAGGGCCTGACCTTGAAGGTCTGTTGCTAAATTCCCCCCCTATGGGAATGTAAGCGGATTCAGGTTGATGCAGGGCTAAATCCCAAATCAGTGAGCAAATGCTGGACCATTGGCCAGCCATCGAGGGAGTTAATCATAATCGAAATTCCTTTATTTTCTCTCGGGATTAAACTCAGCTGTGCAATAAATCCCTCTGTTTGGCCTGCGTGACTGAGACATAAATTGCCATTCTTTTGGTTACAAAACCAACCCAAGCCAACAAATGAATCTTCGGATATATCCGGCGTCTGGGGTTGAACCATTGACTCCAGTGTATCTTGGGATAAGCCAAGTGTGGAGGGATTCCCCTGTAATGTGTTGATCACTTCCATACCCAAGGTAGCTAAGTCCAGGGCTGTGCTCCATAACCCTGCCGCAGCCATTTCAGGGTAAATATGATATCCACCTGTTACTTGATGACCATTAATATCATGTCCTATTGTCATCTTTTCGCTTAATTCGGATGGCAATGACTGTTGATAGGTACTGTTATTCATTCCGGTTGGTTCCAGAATGAGAGCACGCATCAATGATGGAAAATCTTGTTGCAACAGATCCATCACGGCTTTCTGTGCAATGGTAGTTCCACCACCAGAGTATTGGAATGACTGTCCTGGTTGACCAATGATGCCAACTTTTCCCGTGTTTGCCGGGTATTCTCCATTAAGAATGTTGATCAATTCTGGTAGTGGGGCTGTCAGGTTATATCCAGGGAAACTGGTGATAGAAATTCCAGCAGAATGACTCAGTATCTGACGGATAGTTGCCGTGCTGTTTTTATCATTCAGGTCTTCAAGTTGCCAATTACGTAAATACTGATTGACGTCAGCATCCAGATTGAGAATCCCCTGAGTAGCAAGCTTCATGACGGCCAATGAAAAAATCGTTTTGCTGATTGAACCTGCTTGAAATATGCGCGGTTCACGATATTGAGTGATACAACCCGCTTGGTCTACTTCGATATTTACCTCTTCAAATCTGGATAAATCATCAAATTTGCAAACCGAAATGCAAAGTGGAAATGTATGATGGTTGCCCAAGGAGTTTTTGAACATCCCCTTACTTATGTAATCATTAATGTTCATATCTACTCTTTGATGTTTAAAATGACGATGCGCTGCCTATCTAATTTTACCCAGATATCGAACATCTGGACATTCTTTTCCTTTGTGTCATCAAGAGCAGCGGAGAACACATCGGGCTCTCCATCCTCATAACATCAGAAACAGTGAAGACCTGTGTCACAACAATCCATCCAGTGCGTGATCGGAGAATTTATGGGCGTCGTCGAAATACTCCTGCAGGGTACGCATATCCTTGTGGCGAGTCACCTCGATGATCTTGTTCATGGGTTTGCCGGCGGTGACGGCCGAGGTGATGAATCCCCGTCGCAGGCTGTGACCACTGACATAGAGATCGTCGATGGCCTGGCCGGTGCGCCGCTTGATCATCAGGTTTATCCCCTGGGGACCGAGGGGTTCCGACATAAGCTGACCCCAGCGGTTCATGCGACGAAACAGCGCCCCCTCGCCGATCCGGCTTTTTTTAAGCCAGGAGTGCAGCGCCGAGACAGGGCAATATTGCTTGCCGGGTATGAGCGCTATCTCGGTTTCATGGAGCTGATGCTTGCTCGGCTTGAGTCGAAGCCGGATCCCCTGCCCCACAAAATTGAGATCGCTGACCTCGATTCTGGCCGCCTCCGAGCGGCGCAGAGCCCCGCTGAACATCAACAGCAGCAGAGTGTGATCCCGTAAACCGGCCAGACTGGAAGTATCGATTTCATCGAGTACCCTGGCCAAGGGTTGCAGGGTCAGCGCCCCGGTCTTGCGCTTGCGGTTATCGCCAAGGCGCACTATGCCGCGCATCATCTCCTTGATTTCGGCATGTTCGGTCGGCATGGGATGGATGCCCTTCTGCTTGAAGGCGTAGCGGATCCCGGCTAGTCGCCTCACCAGGGTCGCAGGTTTGCGAGGCTCGCCGTTGCGCAGTTCCCCCTTGCCCTCTTCCTTGTCCAGCCAGACCCAGTCCGCCAATATGCCATCGGCCTGATCTGCCAGAAAGTTCATGATGTCGTGATGGGTGGTTTGCAGTGGATCCAGCCCATGCAGCTGGCACCAGAACACGAAGATACGGGTGTCAGCCTGATAGGCATTGAGGGTTGAATCCGCCTTGGCACTGCGCAAGAAGCGTCTCGCCCGGCTATTGAGCTGAGGATCGAACACAGTCTGTAATGACTGATGAGCGGAGGGAGCAAGGGTCGGATAAGCCACGTAAGCCTATGATTCAATATGAAGTTTAGGAGGATCTTACAGGATCCTTCATATACATCAAGTATCGATAATGAATATTATCGATACTTATAGAGGCCTTGATTAAACCCTTTGAACCTCGATGATCACCTGCAGCAACATCATTTTTAATTGCCTGTTTATCAGCCATAGCATTGCGCTGACATTCATGTGAGTGAGAGATAACAGCTGGCGTAGGCAATGCTGATGAGGGGAAGTATGCGGAAGATTTGAAATTAAGAGGCCCCGTTATCCGGGGCCTCGTCTTCTATTTTTTTGCTAACTTGAACAATTCGAAGAAGTTGTGACTTGTCGCTTCCGCCAGCTCGGCCAGCGGGATCTGGCGAAGGTCGGCAACAAATTGGGCAACATCGCGTACGAAGGCGGGTTCGTTCTCCCTCCCCCGATGAGGAACGGGGGCAAGATAGGGAGAGTCCGTTTCGACCAGCAAGCGCGCCAGCGGCAACGCCTTGACCACGGCTTGCAGCGCGGACGCATTCTTGAAGGTCGCTATACCGGAAATGGAAATATAAAAGCCCATTTCCATGGCGGCCTGGGCCATCTCCAGGGATTCGGTGAAACAGTGCAACACACCACCCACCTGGTCGGCGCCCTCTTCACGCATGATCTGCAGGGTATCTTGCTGGGCATCACGGGTGTGTATGATCAGCGGCTTGTTCAAGGCGCGGGCGACCCGGATATGTTCGCGGAAGGAGGCTTGCTGTACCTCCTTGTTTTCCGGCGAGTAGAAGTAGTCGAGCCCGGTTTCCCCTATGGCCACCACCCTTTCATCGCTGGCCTGCGTCAGCAACAGCTCGGCATCGACACCGGGTTCCTGATTGAGCGGATGCACGCCACAGGAAGCAAACACCTGGGGATAAGGGGCGATCGCCGCCAGCATGGTCGGGAATTGTGCCTGGGTGACGCTCACACACAGAAAGTATCCCACGTCCTGCTGCGCGGCCTTGGCCAGCACATCGGCCATGTCGGTCTGCTTGCTGCCATAGCTGAGGCGATCGAGGTGGCAATGGGAATCAACGAGTAACATAAAGAACCTTTGCGTCTTGTCAGTGTTATAACCAGCGGCTGAGCCAGTTCATCAGATGAATGGTGGGATTGGAGAGCTGGCCAGGTTGGCAGGCGGCCTTGAGCGCCACGAGCTGCTGCTCCGCCTCCAGCAATTTTTCGCTGGAGTTGCCTTCGGCCAACTGCTGGCTGAGGGCCGCCAGATCCGGCATCGCCAGCTGATGATGACCACAGCCGGCCTGAGTCTTGAGTGCATCGCACAAGAACAGCTGCAACCAGTGCAGTCTGACCTGGGTTTCATCCGCCAGCTGGCTGCAGACATGGGTGGCCCGGGTCGGGGTCTGTGACAGGGAGACGAAACTCTCCAGCAATTCCCGACGTTTGCCGTCCTGCTGCTCGTCGATGTAGCGCAGCACCCGCAGCGGGGCCCCCTGACAGATCCGCACCTGGGCCAATGTGGCCTGATGACCCTGCTCGGCCAGCCAGCGAACCGTCTCACCTTCCGTCGGCAACTGGCAGACATGCTTGTGGCAGCGACTCAAAATGGTGGGCAACAGACGGGAAACCTGGGAGGCGATCAGCAACAAGAGACTGTCGCCGGCCGGCTCCTCCAGGGTTTTCAGCAAGGCGTTGGCGGCTGACTCCGTCATGCGCTCCGCATCCGGGATGATCACCACCTTGCCACGGCCGAGCTGGGCCGAGTTCTGCAAGCGAGCACAGATCTCGCGAATGGCCTCGACCCCTATAGTCTTGCTGTCAGCAGGCAGGGTGCCGAGATCCGGGTGATGACCCTTGTCAAGCAGCTGGCAGGAGTGGCACTGGCCGCAGGGTTCCCCCCGATCCGGTTGCTGGCAGAGGTGCAAGCGCGCCAATCGTTCTGCAAGCTGCTCCTTGCCAAGCCCTGGATCGCCGAGCAGCAGCCAGGCATGGCCAAGCCGACCGGCCTGGGCCGTCTGGCTCAGGGCATGCCAGTCCGGGATCAACCAGGGATACATGAGGGATCATCTTTCAGGTAGTGGGCCAATACTTTCTCGATGGCCGCTTTGACCTGATCCGGGGTTTGTCCGGCATCGATCACCCGGATGGAATCATCCCTGGCGGCCAGTTCGAGATAACGGCTCCGAGTGCGCTCGAAGAAGCTGAGCTGCTCGAGCTCGATCCTGTCCAGCTCGCCGCGATGACGGGCACGCTGCAAACCAAGGGCAGGATCGATATCGAGATAGAGGGTGAGATCCGGCTTGAAGTCACCGAGCACCGCCTGCTTGATGGCACCGATGAGCCCCGCATCTATGCCACGCCCGCCGCCCTGATAGGCCTGGGAGGAGAGATCGTGACGATCCCCCACCACCCAGCGACCCTCAGCCAGTGCCGGTTTGATCCGGGTTTCGACCAGTTGCACCCGGGAGGCATACATCAGCAGCAACTCGGCTTCTATGGTGAGGCGCTCGTCGTGAACTTCCTTGACGATGGCACGCATCCGCTCGGCCAGCGGGGTTCCCCCCGGCTCACGGGTGCATTCGATCTGGTCTATGCCGTGGCGTTGCAGATAATCGGTGACATAACGCACCGCGGAGCTCTTCCCTGCCCCTTCCAGTCCTTCAATCACAATAAATTTAGACATTAGGGCTTCTTCAATATGTATTCGCGAACCGCCCGATTGTGTTCATCGAGGGTCTTGGAGAAATAGTGGGCACCGCCCCCCTTGGCGACAAAATAGAGATAGTCGGTCGACTTGGGGTTGAGCGCTGCTTCGATGGAAGCCTTGCCCGGCATGGCGATGGGCGTGGGCGGCAGGCCGTCGATCACATAGGTGTTGTACGGATTCACGTCCGTCAGATCGCTGCGGCGGATATTGCCATCGTAACGATCCTTGACCCCGTAGATGACGGTGGGATCTGTCTGCAGCTTCATGCCAAGGCGCAGGCGGTTGACGAACACGGAGGCGATCTGCGCCCGCTCGTCTGGCTGACCCGTCTCTTTCTCGATGATGGAGGCCATGATCAGCGCCTCATAAGGGGTCTTGTAGGGCAGATTGGCCTGGCGATTGTCCCAACTCTGTTGCAGGAAAGCTCTCATGTCCTGATAGGCACGACGCAGGATCGAGATGTCACTGGCATGGGTGGTATAGGCGTAAGTTTCCGGCAGGAACCAGCCCTCCAGCTTGCCATTGTCGATGCCAAGCTCCTGGGCCAGGTCGGCTTCAGATTGCTCCACTGTCAGCCGTTCCAGATAGGGCGCGCCGGAGAGCTGCTTCAGCCAATCCTCGAAACGGGAACCCTCGACGAAGGTGAGGCTGAAGTGAAACTCCTTGCCGGAGGCAAACAGGGAGAGGGTCTCCTTGAGTGGCGCCCCTTCCTTGATTTCATAGGTGCCCGACTTGATGGCAACCAGCTCGGGATGGCCTCGCAGCCAGAGTCGCACCGCCCAGGGGCTGGATTCCCCCTCCCCCAGCTCGGCGATCAAACGCGCCGCGTGGGCTCCCTTCTCGACGGTAAAGAGGCGCGTCGGCCCCTTGTTGGTGAGCGTCTCCACCTGCTGCCATTTGTAATGTACATAGCCCCCGGCCACGGCAACTGTCAGTGCCGCGCCCGCGAGCAGGGTGTAAAGCCGATTAAACTTCAATGACCAAACGCTCCTGTAAACGGCGGATCAATACCGGGCTGGGATACTGGGTATCCCCGATGCCGCTCACCGGCACTATGCCCATCAGGGTATTGGTCAGCCATACCTCTTCGGCCTGCCACAGTGACTCCAACGGAGCCTCCACGACACGCAGTTCAATACTCATCTGTTTTAGCATCCCCATCACGTGTCGCCGCATGATGCCATCAATACCGCAGTGAGAAAGATCCGGTGTAAACACCGTCTTGCCACGGCGCCAAAACAGATTGGCACTGACACCTTCTACCAGAAATCCGCGACTGTTCAAGACTATACCTTCGACTCCCGAACGCGCCGCAAGTTCGCTTTTCAGCAACACCTGCTCCAGCCGGTTCAGGGTCTTGAGTCCGGCCAGCATGGGAGCGTCACCGAGCCGTTGCTGACAAACCAGCAGTGGAATACCGTTTTGCTGCCAGCCCTGATAGTGGCTCGGGTAATCCGCAAGGGAGACGATCCGGGTCGGCGTCTGGCAGTCGCTGCCGTCATAGCCTCGGCCACCTGTGCCACGGGTCAGCATCACCTTGGCGACAGCCTGCGTCTGGCCGGCGGCAAGCTGCGCCACCTCGCGGGTCAGGGTTGACCAGTCCATCTCGGCAAACCCGAGTCTGACACTGGCCTGCTGCAGGCGCGCCAGATGGGCCGGCCACCAGACAACCTGACCATGCTTGATCAGCATGGTGGTGAAATGACCATCCCCATAGGCCAGCCCACGATCCCTGGCGGACACAGCATCTGTCTGCATTCCATTGATAAGCAAAAGGATCCCTCCGATAAAAAAGGCCCGATACTGACGTATCGGGCCCATACTGTCCGCCCTGGGGCGAATTATACGCGTTTGAAGATCAGTGAGCCATTGGTGCCACCAAAACCGAAGGAATTGGAGAGCGCATACTCAAAGTGACCGGCTTTGGCCACGTGAGGCACCAGATCCAGATCACACTCTTCATCCGGGTTGTCCAGATTGATGGTGGGCGGTGCCATCTGATCACGCAGCGCCAGCACTGTGATGATGGCTTCGATCGCACCAGCCGCACCCAGCAGATGGCCGGTCATGGACTTGGTGGAGCTGATCATCAGGGCGCTGGCATGCTCGCCAAACACCTGCTTCATGCCGCGCAGCTCGGCCACATCCCCTAGCGGGGTGGAGGTGCCGTGAGCATTGATGTAACCAATCTGCTCGGGGGCAATGCCGGCATCCTTGATGGCGTTCTTCATGGCGCGGGCGCCACCGTTGCCGTCAGCGGGCGGTGCCGTCATGTGATAGGCGTCGCCACTCATGCCAAAGCCAACCAGCTCGGCATAGATCTTGGCGCCACGGGCCCTGGCGTGTTCGTACTCTTCCAGTACCAGCACACCGGCGCCATCACCCAGCACGAAACCGTCGCGATCCTTGTCCCACGGACGGCTTGCCTTTTGCGGCTCGTCGTTGCGGGTAGAGAGCGCCTTGGCCGCCGCGAAACCGCCCATCCCCATCGGGGTGGAGGCTTTCTCGGTACCACCGGCCACCATCACGTCCGCATCACCGTAGGCGATCATGCGGCCGGCCATGCCGATGGCATGGGTACCCGTAGTACAGGCTGTGGTCACGGCTATGTTGGGGCCTTGCAGTCCCTTCATGATGGAGAGATGACCGGACACCATATTGATGATGGTGGACGGTACGAAGAAGGGGCTCAGCTTGCGCGGGCCACCGTTGATCAGGCTGCTGTGGTTCTGTTCGATCAGACCCAGACCGCCGATGCCGGAACCTATGGCCACGCCAACCCGTTCTGCGTTCTCTTCGTTGATCACCAGACCCGAGTCATCCAGTGCCTGGATCCCCGCCGCCACGCCGTACTGGATGAAGGGATCCATCTTGCGGGCTTCTTTGCGGTTGATGCCGTACTGTTCGGGATCAAACTCTTTGACCTGGCCTGCGAAACGGGTCGCAAACTCGCTGGCATCAAAGTGTTCGATGGGAGAAATGCCGCTCTGCCCGTTGAGCAGGGCTTGCCAGCTGGATTCGGCAGTGTTGCCCACCGGGGAAAGCATCCCCAGGCCGGTCACCACGACTCTGCGTTTTGACACTGAGCTAGTCTCCGAGAGCTATTTTGAAAGGGGTAAACATAAAAGAAGCGGCCCTTGGGCCGCTTCTTTCAGAACAGGAACTTATTCCTGATTAGCGGTGATGTAATCGATAGCCGCTTGAACAGTGGTGATCTTCTCGGCTTCTTCATCAGGAATTTCGGTATCGAATTCTTCTTCCAGCGCCATTACCAGTTCAACGGTATCCAAAGAGTCAGCGCCCAGGTCGTCGACGAAGGAGGCAGCGTTTTTAACGTCTTCCTCTTTAACACCCAGTTGTTCGATGATGATTTTCTTTACGCGTTCTTCGATGTTGCTCATGACCTGAATTTTCCTTTAAAAATACGCTATTGCGTCTGGTTGGGGTAGTTTATTCAATTGACGTGAGTTTGCAAGTAGCTTGCCGCTGGTCAAACCACGAAATTCGCCAAACTTCGGCGTACTATCGCAAATTTGAACAGATCTCACGACAAATTGATTACACCATGTACATCCCGCCATTAACATGCAGGGTTTCGCCAGTGATATAGGCGGCGTCATCAGACGCCAAGAATACCACAGCTGCGGCAATTTCTTTTGGATCGCCCAAACGGGCAGCAGGCACCTGATTCATGATGCCGGCACGTTGATCGTCATTCAGGGCACGGGTCATGTCGGTCTCGATGAAACCGGGCGCAACCGCATTCACTGTGATACCACGGGATGCCACTTCCCGTGCCAACGATTTGGTAAAGCCAACCAGGCCCGCCTTGGCGGCGGCATAGTTGACCTGGCCCGCATTGCCCATGGTACCGACCACTGAGCCTATGCTGATGATCCGGCCATGACGCTTCTTCATCATGGCGCGCAATACCGGCTTGCTCAGACGGTACAGTGAGGTGAGATTGGTGTCGATGATTTCATTCCACTCATCATCTTTCATGCGCATCAACAGGTTGTCGCGGGTGATGCCGGCATTGTTGATCAGGATGTCGATCTCGCCAAAGCGTGCCTTGATGGCCGCAAAGACAGTTTCGATGGATTCCGGACTGGTCACGTTCAGTGCCATGCCGCAACCCTGCTCGCCCAGATAGGCGCTGATCGCCTCTGCGCCGCTCTCGCTGGTCGCAGTGCCGACGACTTTTGCGCCACGGGCCGCAAATGTTTCGGCAATCGCCCGGCCGATGCCACGACTGGCACCTGTCACCAACACAACCTTATCGGTAAAACTCATGATCTGCTCCTGTTTACTTGGACTGGGCCAGCGCCAGCTCGAAAGAGGCGGCATCGTTGGCGTGAATGCCTTCCACGCGCTTGTCGATGCGCTTGGCCAACCCGGTCAATACCTTGCCCGGCCCCATCTCGATCTCGAGGGTGACACCCTCATTGGCCATCCGCTCCACCGTCTCGGACCAACGGACCGGACTGAACAGCTGACGCACCAGGGCCTGCTTGATGGCGGCCGGATCCTGTTCACAGGACACGTCGACATTATTGATGACTGCGATGGTTGGAACCTTGATCTCGATCCCGTCCAGCGCAGCCGCCAGTTTTTCTGCCGCCGGTTTCATCAGGGCGCAGTGGGAGGGTACGGAGACCGGCAACGGCAGCGCACGCTTGGCACCAGACTCTTTCATCAAGATGTTGGCGCGCTCAACCGCTTCCTTGTGACCGGCGATCACCACCTGGCCCGGGGAATTGAAGTTGACCGGGGACACGACCTGACCTTGCGCCGCTTTTTCGCAGTTGGCGGCGATGGCCTCGTTGTCCAGACCTATGATGGCGGCCATGGCGCCTGTGCCTTCCGGCACCGCTTCCTGCATGGCCAGACCACGCAGTTCAACCAGTTTGACCGCGTCGCCAAAGGCCAAGGCACCGCTGCACACCAGGGCGGAATATTCCCCCAGGCTGTGACCGGCCATGACGGCGGGGGTTGCCCCACCCTGCTGTTGCCACAAACGCCACAGAGCGACGGAGGCTGTCAGCAGCGCCGGCTGGGTACGCCAGGTCTTGTTCAGATCTTCAACCGGACCATCCATGACCAGGGCAAACAGGTCATAACCCAGCACCTGGCTCGCCTCGGCGAAGGTTTCCTTGATCACGGCGTGCTGCTCGGCCAGCTCGGCCAGCATGCCGACGGTTTGGGAGCCTTGTCCCGGGAAGGCAATGGCAAATTGGGTCATCATTGATTCCTTTAAGGTAAGACGAAAACGAAATCGGTCGCGGGATGGTGCAGGACCCCATCCCGCTGAAGATCAGAGGCGAACCAGCGCCGAGCCCCAGGCAAAACCACCGCCGAAGGCCTCCAGCAGCACCAGCTGACCCGGTTTGATCCGGCCGTCGCGCACCCCTTCATCGAAGGCGATGGGCACGGAGGCGGCAGAGGTGTTGCCGTGCTTGTCGAGGGTCAGCACCACCTTGTCGAGGCTCATGCCGAGCTTCTTGGCGGTCGCGCTGATGATGCGGAAGTTGGCCTGGTGCGGCACCAGCCAGTCGAGCTCGCTCGGCTCGACACCGGCAGCGGCCAGGGTTTCGGTCACCAGCTCGCTCAGACGGGTTACCGCCACCTTGAACACATCGTTGCCCTTCATATACATGTAGGCTTCGAGCTCGGCTCCCGGCATGCCACGACGGGGTTGCGGCAGCTTGAGCAGATCGCCATAACGGCCATCGGCATGGAGGTGGGTCGACAGTATCCCTGGCGTCTCGCTGGCACCAATCACCACGGCGCCGGCACCATCCCCGAAAATGATGATGGTGCCGCGATCTTGCGGATCGCACATGCGGGAGAGCACATCGGCACCAACGACCAGCACATGGCGGGCGGCGCAGGACTTGACGAACTGATCGGCGATGGAGAGTGCGTAGGTGAAACCGGCGCAGGCGGCCGCCACATCAAAGGCGGGGATGCCGGGCACGCCGAGCAGCCCCTGCAACTCGCAAGCGGCGGCCGGGAAGGCGTTCTCGGCGCTGGTGGTGGCCAGCACTATCATGTCGAGATCGGCCGCGGTCAGACCCGCAGCATCCAGGGCGCGCAGGGCGGCCTGGTGAGACAAGGTGGCGACGGTTTCGTCGGCACCGGCAATACGGCGTTCACGGATCCCGGTACGTTCCACGATCCACTCATCACTGGTTTCAACCATTTGCTCGAGATCGGCGTTGGTACGCACTGAACTCGGCAGATAACTGCCAGTACCCAGAATTTTGCTATGCATAGAGTTCTTATAGATCCCTGTCGGAAAAGACAGATTCAAGGCGATCTGCTATTTGCAATGGAAGTTGATGCTTGGCCTCTTGTGCGGCCAGCAGGATCGCATTACACAGAGCGCGCCGTTCGGCCCGCCCATGGCTTTTTACCACAATGCCGCGCAATCCTAACAGACTTGCGCCGTTATACTGGTCGGGGTTCAGGTAAGAAAAACGTCGTTTGAACATAAATCCGGCGATACGGCCAAGAAAACTGCGTTTCTTGCGGGGATATCCGGCCAGCTGGGCCATCATCCGTACCACACCTTCCGCCGTCTTGAGGGCAACGTTGCCGACAAAACCGTCGCAGACAATCACGTCGCACTCGCCGCTGAAGATGCGATCCCCCTCGACGAAGCCGACGAAATTGAGCGCGCTGCACTGACGCAGCAGCTCTGCGCTGTGACGCACCAGATCGTTGCCCTTGATCTCCTCCTCCCCCACGTTGAGCAAGGCGACCCGGGGAAAGGCGATGCCTTCCACCTTCTCGGCCACCACTGAGCCCATCACCGCAAATTGCAGCAGGGTATCGGCATCGCAGCTCACGTTCGCCCCCAGATCCAGCATCACGGTACGCTTGCCGCCCAAGGTCGGCAGCGCCTTGATGAGCGCGGGTCTGTCGACGCCGGGCAGGGATTTGAGCACGCACTTGGCCATGGCCATCAGGGCACCGGTATTGCCGGCACTGACGCAGGCATCGGCCTCACCGGCTTTCACCAGATTGAGCACAACCCGCATGGAGGAGTCTTTCAGGGTACGCAGCGCCACGATCGGCTTGTCGCCCATGCCAACCACCTGGGATGCATGCACGAAACGAACGCGAGGATGAGTCAGCAAGCCATGTTGCTGCAACAAGGAGGTAGTCTGGTGCTGATCACCGACCAGGATCAGTTTTAACTGGGGCAAAAGAGACAGTGCCTGCACGGCGGCAGGCACTGTTTCCGAGGGGCCAATATCTCCCCCCATTATGTCTAGCGCGACAGTTTGCGTAGACAAAGGCAATCCTTAAGCGATTACCTTTTTACCGCGGTAGAAACCATCGGCAGTCACGTGGTGACGACGATGAATTTCACCACTGGTCTGATCAACAGTCAGAGCTGCACTGGTCAGCGCATCGTGTGAACGACGCATGCCACGCTTGGCACGGGTTTTACGGTTCTGTTGTACGGCCATTGTAGGCTAACTCCTAGATTCACTTACGTTTAAGCTCTTCAAGAACTGCAAAGGGATTCGGCCGCTCATCAGCAGGTTCGATATCACCCCAAGTCATCTCCATGTTACCACGCGGGCAAGCATCCATCGGATGCATCGCCACCTGAGGCAACGAGAGGATGAGTTCATCCTCCAGGATTTGATGAAGATCTATCTCGCCGTTTTCGTCCAACTCAATGGGCTCATAAGCTTCCGGCAGTTCTTCCTCGTTTGTTTTTTCAAACAGCGGAGTGTAGATAAAATCAGCTTCACAAAGGTGTTCGAATGTATCTCCACAACGCTGGCAAACCAGGTCAACCTTGGCATGGGCAGTGCCTTTCATAACGGTCAACTTCTGGACATCTTTGCCAAAGTGCAGTGATACATCGACATCACTCTGCAAGCCTGCGGTTGATGCCTCCAGCCTGGGCATCTGCGACTTTTCCACTATCCCGACATAGTCGAGCAGCTTCAAGGCATTACGGACTGGATCAACCTTAACGGGCAACTTCACCTTTTGCATAGGGCGCGAATATTATAGGTCCAACAACTGATAGTCAAAGGAAAAAGTCCTTACCGCCGATGATTTTAACCATACAAGTCCCTGAGATGCCGGGACTTGTTCTCATCGGTGGCTGATTATGCCATAAACCTGAGGATCCTACACAGGATCCTGCCTGCATTCGGCACATATCGAGTGTGCCGCGGTCTCACTGACCTTGTCTCTGCTGCCCCCTCAAGAGTGCGTAATCCGAAGTCTTGTCGTCATATGACCGCCACATGCTCCCACTCCCTTTCATTCGCCGCGGCAATCCGCAGGCAATGTCTGCTGACCACTGGCCATGTTTGTCTGGCGGCAGCGTTCAGCGTGAAAGCCAACTCAGCTATCTCACTCCAACCCCCTGCGATCGACCGAGGCACCGATGTGACTGCGAGAGGATGTCGGTTCACAGATGCTTTTCATGCCAAGTCATGACCGTTTTTCATTCACGTCCCCTGTAGTTACCAGCAGGCTCTTATATCCAGCCACCGATTAACGATATTGAGCCTTCTGAAAATAAGGGCGTTATCACGGTCAGCAAGGGCAGAGTCAATATTTGGTGAAGATGGAATAGAAGTAACTCCCTCATATGACTGCAATGGGGAATATGTTATATCAACTGTTCTGATTACATGTCATGGCTGACGCCAGGACATTATCGGGAACCTCCACCCTAGATTAAATACGCCAGCAGTGCTGGCGCATGACATGTCATCGATACCCATCACTGTGTATAACAAGAGTGGGTTTCAAGGTTCATGAATGACGTTTTACTCGCATCCAGCAGAACCGGGGCACAATGGGCATAACCTATTGCCCCATCGGTGGCGCGCAGGGTACTGATATAGGTCCCCCGAGGATAAGATATAAAGGTGGAGCTTCCCGCAGGAACATCTCTGGTGTCATAAATGCCCTCTTTCAATATAGGCACTGGCACGGGAACTCTGATTCATCAGCGTCAGACTCACAAAGTCTCTTGGCGTCTGCGCAGCCGCGGCACTGAGCGCGTCCATCGCCGCCGGAGCGGCCGCAGGCTGCGCCTCATCAGCCGCCACGCCGCCCATAGTGCCCAGTGACAAGCACAGCAGGGCCGCAAATATAGGTAATTTTTTCATGATATATCCTTATATGGTCAGATGGTGACTAGCACGGCAAGAAAGATCCTGTTTCTTGAGGGTGGCTATATTAGCCTCCTTGCCATTGGCTCTTCATTCGTTTGTAACGGATGGAGATATTGGTGCCAGAAATGACGATAAGGTAAAAAAGGTGTTAAAACCTGAACTGAAAATTAACGAGAATGATTTATTCATGCGTGATATTCCCGCCCCGGTCAAAACAACTGACAAAGACTTGTCTGACACAATGCAGATAAAGATGGGGAATGAAAGAAGTATGATAAATATCATGAGGTTGGCGCTATATACCGTTTTTCATGACCTAGATATGAGCGACACACTATTTACCCTGATGGTCTGGCAGTGAAAGACACATGCAAGATTATTGATAAGGATAATATTTAAAAACGCCCCGGCTTAAGCCGGGAGAATACCCATCAAGGGCAAACCTCAAGGAAGAACCTGGCATGAATGCCACTTGCCAGCAGAGTGTTGCCGCGCACAAGCGCAAGGTTGGGGTGGCACGGCTTCCATCAGCCGGCGAATGGCTCGAAAGCTGTCCAGTGCCGCCTGGGCGGCAATCGGATTGACGAGCCAGCTCGGCAGGCTGTCGCCCGGGTTGGTGTAGGTTTCAAGACGCACCAGGGTGGTGCCGTTCAGTTGTGGCAATGCCTCCCAGCGCCCTTCACTGGCCCGGATCCGCACTCGCCCCGGATGGGGTGGCAGTGCATCGGGCGCCGCCCATACCGTCAGTTTCAGGCTGCAATCGGCACTGCGCCGCAGGCGGGAATGAGTGATCAGCTCTCGCTCCTGCACCGGCCAGGGGGCCGACAAGCGGGTATATACCAGATCTTCATCGGGCGCCGGCTTTGCCAGCACGCGCACCTCCAGGCTCTGGGGCAGCCACTCCTGATGACGGGCAGTATCGCGCAGCACGGCCAGCAGGGCGGATGGGGGCGCCGCTACGTTCATTTCCAGGCGCAGGGCCAGAAATGTCCCCGGTGGGTGGGCGCGGGTCCATAACAAGATGCCGGCCTCCCCCGTTTGCAATTGCCACCCTTGTCCCCATGCCGGCAAACAGAGCAGCCACAGCAGCCATATTCCATGTCTCGTCATCTGATGCCCTCGCCTGATCCTGCTTATGCTTATAGCCGCTTTTCGGCTGGCAGGGCGGTCTGTCTGCTGGCGGGCCGACATGTCCCGGGCAGATGGTGGCTAGCCGGGCTCCCCCATGTGTTCGTGATAGAGCCTCTTTATCTCGTCTCGCAGCCAAAGCACCTTGGTGTTGTAGTTGTTGCGCTTGTGCCAGAGCAGGATAAAGGCGATGTCGAGCTGGCGATACAGCGTTTCTTCCAGCGGCAGTGGCAAGGAGATCAGGTTGTCGTGATGCAAGCTGGCATAGCTGGCGCAATAGGACGGCACGACCGCTATCAGCTCGTGGGCGGATTGGGCGGCAATGTGCAGCGCCTGCTCGAAGCTGGAGACCCGGATCGGCACCCGCCGGCTGAGTCCCTCATCATCGAGCAGGCTGTCGAGCGCCCAGGCATCGCTGGCCTCCCACACCACGCTCACATGGGGGTAGGCGAGAAAATTGTCCAGGCTCCACTTGCGGGCCAGCAGGGGGTGATCCTTGCGCAGAAACACCACGGGTCTGTCTTCGAACAACACCTCGTGATCGATGTAATAAGGCAGGCGGTTGACCCGGGCCAAGGAGCTGGGGTGCGTCTCGCGAGCACAGAAACCAAGATCGGCATCGCCATTGATGATGTCGCTGAGGGAGTGGTGATCCCAATTCATCACCTTGATGGTCGACTTGCGGTACTTCTCGTAGATGACCATGGGCAGGCTGTTGAGAAAGCTGATGTAAAAGGGGGACTCCAGCACCAGTCTGAAGGCTGCCCCTTCCGGTATAGCGTTGCCGCAGAGGGAGGCTATGTTGCCCGACAGCTGAAACCACTCCTTGAGCTCCTCTTCCAGACTCAGCGACAGATTGGTGGGCTCCAGTCCCCGCTGCGTACGGATAAAGAGCGGATCATCAAACCAGTCGCGCAGGCGAGCCAGCGCCTTGCTGACCGTCGGCGCCGTGACATTGAGCCGCTTGGCCGCCTTGGTCGCGCTGCGCTCTTGCAACAACAGCCTGAAGACCACCAACAGATTGAGATCGAGTTCGACCAGGGGGCGCATGATCAGATTTTCTCCACGGACTGGGGATCGCAGGGCACCTGGTCGGCCACAGGCCCCATGATGCGAAAGGCGAGATAGAGTAGCACGGCGAGGAGGAGCGAATAAGCCAGCAACAGGAGGGGCGCAAGACCAAGCCAGCCCATCAGCCAGATATAGAGCGCCGAGCTGGCTATCTGAATGATGCACAGGGTCGCACTGGCCAGGGCGATCTGGTGCCGGCAACTGGCGAGGGCCTCGCCCATCGCGATGCCGAAGCTGGCGGAAAAACCGATGCAAACGAAGGCAAAGCCAAGACGGATCAGCCAGAGCGCCCACAACGGCGAGGAACCATCATGGGCCAGCGCCATCAACAGTGCCTCCTGCCGGGAGGCCAGCAGCAACAAGAGTGCCACCCCCAAGGCGCCGTGGGCCCAGGCCAGCACCCTCTCCTTGCCCCACCGGCGGATCAGCACGGGATTGAGAAAAGAGGTGATCATGCTGATCGCGGCCATCGCCATCATGATCTCGGCGTAACCTGCGGTATCCAGCCCCATCCCCGTCATCAATATCATGGGTGAGGTACTGACATAGGTCAGGATGCAGGTCATGCCGGTACTGGTCAGGCCGCACATCCACAGATACTGTCTCGTGCGCAAAAATCCAAGGCGTTCGGCAGAATGGGAAACTGTCTGCCTGCCCTCCCCCGGGCGGGTTTCCCGCAGCCAGAGCAGGGTCACCAGCGCCACCACGGCGCCGAGCAGGGCCATGGCCTGGAAGATCGCAGGCCAGTCGAAGCGGGCCAGGATCAGATAACCGAGCAGCGGCGCCAGCACGGGGATCACGCAGATGACGCCGTTGATCATCGACAGGACAGCTGCCAGCCTGGCCGGCGCCAGCACATCCCGCAGCACGGTAAAGGTCATGATATAGAGGGTGCCGGCCCCTATCCCCTGACCGATGCGACCCAGCAGAAATGCCGTGATCGAGTCGGCGCCGCCGGCAGCCAGCGAGGCCAGCACAAAGATGAGGGCGCCCCCCAGGATCACCGGCTTGCGGCCATATCGGTCGGCCAGCAGCCCGCCCGCCAGCACGGTAGCGGCCATGCCAAACAGATAGGCTGAAAACGCAGTATGCAACTGCGCCGCGCTGGCCTCCAGCGCGACCCCGATCTGGGGGAGCGCGACCAGATAGAGATCTATGCCCACCGGGTAGAGGGTGATCATCAAGAAACAGCAGACAAGGTAGGGACGCATGACAACTCCAGCAGCAGGGGACTGTCGCCCACCCAGGGCATGACAGTCGGATAAGCCTGCCACTATAGGGAAGAGGCCGATGAATGAGTCGATAGCGACACTTTCCAATCTGGAAACCGGAGGCAATTGCACGCCCTTCGCACTGCGGCCACACGGGATGAACCCTGTGATACCAGCAGATCATGCCAAATACGAAAATCCCATCAGGTATTTGCCCGGCTCACGGCGTGGCGATACCATCTGCGCCTGACCGCATCGAACCAGGACATCACAATGCCAACACAGCTGATCCTCGCCTCCACTTCCCGTTATCGCAAAGCCCTGCTGGAAAAACTCGCGCTTCCTTTTGAATGCGCGGCCCCCGAGGTGGATGAGTCTCCCCTGCCCGGCGAACCGGCCGAGGTGCTGGTGGCGCGGTTGGCCCTTGCCAAGGCAAGCGCCATTGCCGACCGGTTTGATCAGGGACTGATCATAGGGTCCGATCAGGTGTGTGTCTGCGACGGCCAGATCCTGGGCAAGCCGGGCACTGTGGAGAAGGCGGTGGAACAACTGATGGCCGCGCAAGGCCGCAGCGTCACCTTTCATACCGGCCTGTGCGTGCTGGATGCCGCCAGCGGCCGGGCCGAGCAGCTGGTGGAGCCTTTCACCGTGCACTTTCGCACCCTGGATGAGGCTGCCCTTCGCCGCTATGTCGAGGCTGAGCTGCCCCTTGATTGCGCGGGCAGTTTCAAATGTGAAGGCATGGGGATAGTGCTGTTCAAGAGGCTGGAGGGGCGCGATCCCAACGCCCTGATCGGCCTGCCGCTGATCGGCCTGATCGAGCTGCTGGCGCGCCATGGCCTCGCCCTGCCCTGATGGGGTGACATGCCAGCAATGAAAAACGGGAGCCAAGGCTCCCGTTTTGTCATCTCTTCATCAGACATGTAGCAAGGCTAGCCCAGCAACCGCTTGAGCTCATCCATGGTATCGACGACGGCAAGCGGATCATGTGCCTGCAACCTGTGCTTGTCGTGCACGCCCCAGCTCACCCCGATCCGCGGCATGGCCAGCGCCTCTGCCATCGCCATGTCGTGGATGGAATCACCGATCATCACCGCCTGGTGAGGGGCAATGCCCAGCTCATCCAGAATTTGCGTCAGCATCAAGGGATCGGGTTTGGAGTTGGCCTCGTCCGCGCCACGGGTGGCGGCAAACAGCGGCCGCAGTCCGGTATCATCCAGCACCCGATCCAGGCCACGGCGCGACTTGCCGGTGGCCACTGCCAGCGCTATCCCCTGCCCGTGCCAGTGGTGCAGCAGCTCGCTCGCCCCGACAAACAGCGGGCTGGGCGTGTCGTCATGCACATAATGGTGACGATAGCGGGCGATCAGGGCGTTGGCCCGCTCGCCCCCCGGCGCCAGCGCAAACAGCTGTGGAATGCCGACCTCCAGGCTGAGCCCTATGATCTGATGCGTCTCTATCGCAGTGGGCACTGGCTCGCCGCAATCGCGAGCCGCCCCCGCGACGCAGGCGACAATCCGGCCCACCGAGTCCATCAGGGTACCGTCCCAGTCGAAAATGGCGAGTCGGACCGTCTTCATCAGCGAGCCAGCTTGTTCAGGAAGTTGTCGAGTTCAGGCGCGAGCGGGGCTTCCACCTGCATCTCGCGGCCGTCGACCGGATGGGTAAAGCTCAGCTTCCAGGCATGCAAAAACAGCCGTTTCAGCCCTTGGCTGCGCATTTTCTCGTCAAAGGCCGCTTCCCCATACTTGTCATCACAGGCGATGGGATGACCGGCATGCTGGGTATGCACCCGGATCTGGTGGGTACGGCCGGTGATCGGGCTGCACTCGACCAGGGTGGCCTCGGCAAATTGACGGGCGATGCGGAAACGGGTTTCCGATGGCTTGCCGTCACTGCTGACCCGCACCACACGTTCACCGGATTGCAGATCGTTCTTGCGCAGCGGCGCATTGACCACCTTGACGTGGGGCTGCCATTGGCCGCGCACCAGCGCCAGATACTGTTTGCGCATGGTCTTGACTCGCAGTTGCTCGTGCAGGCTGCGCAGGGCGCTGCGCTTCTTGGCAACCAGCAGTACGCCTGAGGTATCGCGATCCAGCCTGTGTACCAGCTCCAGGAAGCGGGCATCCGGGCGCAAGGCGCGCAGCCCCTCGATGACGCCGAAGCTCAAGCCGCTGCCACCGTGCACGGCCATGCCGGACGGTTTGTTGAGCACTATCATGGCGTCGTCTTCAAACAGGATCTGGCTCTCCAGACGCTGGATGCTGCCGAGGTTGGCCGAGGGCAGTTCGTTTTTCTCGGCAACCCGCACGGGAGGAACCCGCACCTCGTCGCCTGGGCAAAGCTTGTATTCCGGTTTGATGCGCTTTTTGTTGACGCGCACTTCCCCTTTTCGAAGGATGCGATAAATCAGGCTCTTGGGGACGCCCTTTAGCTGAGTCTTGAGAAAATTGTCGATGCGCTGCCCTTCATGCTCAGCTTCGATGGTGAGCAGCTGCACTTGTTGTTGTATCTGTGTCATGGCGCGGATTTTAACACTGCCGGCGGCCCTTGGCTGCATGCTTTGTTGAAAAATGGCGCCTTGCTATAAAAGTGGTTTAAATGGGATAATAAACAAGGTTTTGTCATTGTGTTCAAGCCTTGTACTAAGTGGCCAAAATTTATGCCACCCAATCCCGAAACACCGTGTATATAAGAACATGACGGTTCCCGGGTGCGAGGTACAGCGCATGGAGAACACAAACAGAACCGATTATTTGTCTCCACACCGGCATCCTTAATTCATGCCTTCTCGAGAAGGCCGAACCAGAGCGCCCTTAGTTTGCGCCTCATGCATACCCCAACCGGGAGGTTGCCCAAGTATGCTGAAGACCCGAGGCCGGCGCCGGCAGGATCCTGTGGAGGAAATCAAAATGACAAAATAACGAGAACTCAATGAAAAGAATGCTAATCAACGCGACTCAGGAAGAGGAGTTGCGCGTAGCGCTGGTTGACGGACAACAGCTCTACGATTTGGATATTGAAAGTCCGGGACACGAGCAGAAAAAAGCGAACATCTACAAGGGTAAAATCACCCGCGTAGAACCCAGTCTCGAAGCTGCTTTTGTCGACTATGGCGCCGAGCGTCACGGTTTCCTGCCATTGAAGGAGATCGCCCGCAATTACTTCCCCTCCGGTTACTCCTATCAGGGTCGTCCCAACATCAAAGAAGTGGTCCGCGAAGGCCAGGAAGTGATCGTCCAGATCGATAAGGAAGAGCGTGGCACCAAGGGTGCAGCCCTCACCACCTTTATCAGCCTGGCCGGCAGCTACCTGGTGCTGATGCCGAACAACCCCCGTGCCGGTGGTATCTCCCGCCGCATCGAGGGTGATGAACGGACAGAACTGAAAGAAGCCCTGAGCGGCCTGACAGTGCCGGACGGCATGGGTCTCATCGTACGTACCGCCGGTGTGGGTAAATCCCCGGAAGAGCTGGAATGGGATCTCAACGTTCTGCTCAACCACTGGGACTCCATCCACAAGGCGTCACAGGACCGTACTGCCCCCGTGCTTATCCACCAGGAAAGCAACGTGATCGTGCGCGCCATTCGTGACTACCTGCGTCGCGATGTCGGCGAGATCCTGATCGACGACCCTGTCATCTTTGAACGTGCCCGTGCTCACATCGAGCTGGTTCGTCCCGATTTCCTCAACCGCGTGAAGCTGTACAAGGGTGAAGTTGCCCTGTTCAACCACTTCCAGATTGAGAGCCAAATCGAGTCGGCCTTCCAGCGCGAAGTGCGCCTGCCCTCCGGCGGCAGCATAGTCATAGACCCGACCGAAGCACTGACCTCCATCGATATCAACTCCTCCCGCGCCACCAAGGGCGGCGATATCGAAGAGACGGCGCTGCAAACCAACCTGGAAGCGGCCGACGAGATTGCCCGTCAATTGCGTCTGCGCGACCTGGGGGGGCTGATCGTCATCGACTTCATCGACATGACACCAGTTCGCCATCAACGCGAAGTGGAAAACCGTCTGCGTGAAGCCGTGCATCAGGACCGCGCCCGCATCCAGCTGGGCCGGATCTCCCGTTTCGGTCTGCTGGAGATGTCCCGCCAGCGTCTGCGTCCCTCCCTCAACGAGTCAAGCAGCCACATCTGCCCCCGTTGCCAGGGTCAAGGGGTCATCCGTGACAACGAATCACTGGCCTTGTCCATCCTGCGTCTCATCGAAGAAGAGGCCATGAAGGACAACACAGAGCAGGTTCATGCTCAGGTGCCGGTCGATGTTGCCGCCTATCTGCTCAACGAGAAGCGCGCCTCCATCGCCAGTCTGGAACAGCGTAATGAAGTACGTCTGTACATCATTCCGAACCAGCATCTGGAAACCCCGCACTACGAAGTGACCCGCATTCGTCAGAACGAGATCCCGGAAGCGGCCAGCTATGAGCTGAAAACCGAGATTGCCAAGCCGGTCTACCAGCCGAAGCAGGCTCAGGTGATCGAACGCGAGCAACCGCTGCTGCAAGGCTTCGTCCAGGCTCCTCAACCGGCCGCCCCTGCTGCTCCTGCGCCCGTCGCGGCACAGCCGCAGGTTGCCGCCGAAGCGGGCCTGTTTGGCAAGCTGTTCAAGGCCATCTCGGGTCTGTTTGCCGGCGATGCCGCTCCAAGCGACGTCAAGGCCCCTGCCGAGAAACCGGCTGCGCCGCGGGAAGCGCGCAAGGATGAAGGTCATCGTCACCAGCGTGATGAAAACCGTGGCCGTGGCCAGCGTCCCCGTCGCGACGACAACCGCAGCAACCGCAACACGGCGGAAGCCGGCGAGAAGCGCGAAGGCGCGGCCAATCGCGAGGGTGGTGAGAACCGCAATCGTCGTCCGCGTAAAGAACGCGAACCGCGTCAAGAGCGTGAGCCCCGTCAGGAACGTGAAGCCCGCGGTGAAGTGCGCACTGAACAGCGCATGGAACGTGAGCCCCGCGAACCTCGTCAGGAACGCGAACCGCGCGCCCCGCGTCCGGCTCGTGAGCCCCGTGCACCGCGTGAGCCCCGTGCCGAGCTGGTCGTTGAAGCGGTAGAAACCGTTGAAACTGCCGTCGTCAGTGCCGAGCCCCAGCAGGAAAAAGAGCAGAAAGTCGCCGAGCGCCGCGAACGTCGTCAACTGCGCAAGCAGATCCGTGCCGATGTCCCGGCCAGCAACCCTGCTGCCCAGCCGACTGATGAGCCGGTTGCTGCCGTGGCCGATGCCGCTGACACAGTGGAACAGAGTGACGAACAGGCCGACGGCCAGCGTCGTTCCCGTCGTACGCCGCGCAGCCAGCGTATCGAAGGTCAGCGTCGCAAGCGCATCAACGAAGATGCCCGCAGTCAGCGCGATGATGAAGAGCAGCAAGCAGACACCCCTATCCTGACCACGGCAGCCCAGGCTGATGCGGCTCAGGTGAAAGTGGAAGAGCCGGCTGTGCCCGTCATCACAATCCCGAGCGCCGAAGCCATTGCCGCCGCCGTACAAGCCTCTGCTGCACTGACCGAGCATGTGGTGGTGGAAGCCGTTGCCGAGGAAGCCCGTGAGCAAGCCGAAGCCGTGGCGATCGCCGCCCCCGTCGTGACCGAAGCCCCTGTTGAAGCTGCCCCTGTTGAAGCTGCCCCTGTTGTGGCTGCCGAGCCGGTTGTCGCAGACGTGGTTGCCGAAGCGAGCGTCGTTGTCGCACCTGCTGACGACGTCGTTGCGACTGTGGCCCCTGTCATCGAGGCGGCTGCCGAGGTTGTTGCCCCCGTTGTCGTGGAAGCCGCACCTGCAGCTGAACCAGCACCCCAGGTTGCTGAACCTGTTGCGGCCGTGGTCGCCGAGCCAGTCGCAGCCGTGGTTGTTGCCCAGGCCGAGCCGGTAGCACCCGCTGCCGTCGCTGCGCCCGTGGTCAACCAGGCCAAGAAAGGCGCCGGTCTGCTGGCCGGTGCCCGCAAGGCTTCTGCCCCGATGGCAACGCCGGCTGCGGCACCCGCCCTGCCTGCGCAGGCACCTGTCGAGCAGGCACCGCTGGTGCGCAATGACGTGACAAGCTCTGGTCGTCATGGTGGCAGCACGGCTGCTGTCAACGTGGCAACCAGCCCGGCTGGTCGTCCTTGATTGCCAGCCAGCTAGCCTGATGGAAAAGAGCCACACACTGTGTGGCTCTTTTTTTATCTTCCGTTTGGGCTCGGGTGTTAACCGAGTCACTGACTCCCAGCCTTCCCCCATCGCTTTTCTCTTGTCACCAGAGCCACTCCTTCTCCTTCCACGTCCACCAATACAAGAAGAGAGTCGCCCTCTGTACGGCCCAATAAGCTGCAACGCCTGGTTACCTCTCTCTGTCACATCCGAGCCACTGGTGACCCAAGCCAAGATCTCGTCCTTTATCCCCCTGCTGCTGATGAGTCACCCTGTGTGCCCGTCAGACTTGTTGTCCATGCCCTGTGACGGTATCCGTCAATGAATAGCGCCCTGGCCTGGAGAGATATCCTAGTCATCCCATCAGCTCGGCTTGCCCCAGGTGACAACGCTCCCGCGCGCAGCGCCAAGCACAGACAACAGAATGACAGGTTGCCGCCTTCTCGCCTCCCCGCTTCAATCCCTATCAAACACTGAGCAAGACCTTATGTCTTGCAACGGATAGCAAACAGCACAGTATCCGGGTTTGACGCCGCTATTGCTGTAGACAGTCGTTGAGTAGGCTGGATTATTCACTTCGCTCAATCTGTGTTGCTATGTGTTTAACATTGCAAGTTTGATGGCATATAAAGAGTAAACAGCATAAGAAACAAGTCATCGACTCTCTTCCTGCCCGTCTGTCCGGGCCAGATGATCTGTACTCTCCCAGCCAAAGAACGGGGCTGCGCGGGATCTGCGGACATGAAAAAAGGGCCCGTAGGCCCTTCGTCAATGTCTGAGTTTGCGCTGCTATCAGCCGCCAAACAGGTGGTGGCTGATGAGGAACAGGCCACCAGAGAGCAGCATGGTGAGCGGCAGGGTCAGCACCCAGGCCATCAATATGGTCTTGATGGTCTGGCTCTGCAGGCCTGACTTGTTCGCCACCATGGTCCCCGCTACCGCAGAGGAGAGGATATGGGTGGTGGAGACGGGCATACCGGTCAAACTGGCAACACCGATGGAGGCTGCCGCCGTGATCTGGGCAGCAATCCCCTGGCTGTACGTCATGCCGGTGGAGCCAATCTTCTCGCCGACCGTGTAGACGATGCGACGCCAGCCCACCATGGTACCGCAACCCAGCGCCAGTGCGATGGAGACGATAACCCAGGTCGGGGCATATTCGGCGGTCGCCGTCAGATCCTTGCGCCATTTGGCCAGATCGGTCAGCTCCTTGGCCGGCAACGGCAGCTTGGAGACCTTGCGCGCGGTATCGTCGATGCACAGCAGCAGACGGCGCACTTCACGACGGTCGGTCAGATCCAGCTCTTCATAGGTCCGTACCTGGCCGAGACGATTGTCCAGGGTTGCCATGGCTTGCAGTGCGCCATTCGCCGCACAATGGGTCATCAGCTCTTCCTGGGCCTGAGCAGGCACCTTGAAGTCCACCACATGAGCAACCTGCTCATGGTTGCGCTGATAGATCTCCATGATGCGCTGGTTGGCGTCCTGGGTGCGATCCAGATCGTAGGAGCGGCTGTTCATGTCCAGAGCGAAATAGGCGGGTGCCATGCAGATCAGCACCAGCATCACCAGGCCGATGCCCTTCTGGCCATCGTTGGAGCCGTGCACGAAGCTCACGCCCATGGCGGAAGCGACCAGAGTGAGGCGAGCCCAGAACGGCGGATGCTTCTTGCCGTCCACCAGCAGGCGCTCTTCCGGGGTCTTGTGGATCTTGCTGCCCAGCCAGACTCGCTTCATGGCAAACAGCAACAGGGCTGCCACGACAAAGCCGACGGTCGGGGAGATGATCAGGGAAAGCATGATGTCGATCGCTTTGGCGACGTTGATACCCTGAGTCAGCGGCTGATGGTTGAGCCAGGCATAGGCACCGCCCACCCCCAGGATGGAACCGATCAGCGTGTGAGAACTGGAGGCCGGAATGCCCAGGAACCAGGTCCCCAGATTCCAGACAATGGCGGAAAACAGCAGGGAGAACACCATGATCAAACCCTGGGTGGAATCCATGCCCAACAGCAAATCAATCGGCAGCAAGTGGACAATGGCATAGGCTACGCCCAGACCGCCGAACATGACGCCAAAAAAGTTGAAGATCCCGGATGCGACGACCGCCAGGTGAGCCGGCATCGCCTTGGTATAGATAACCGTTGCTACCGCGTTGGCGGTATCGTGAAAGCCATTGATGAATTCATAGGCCAACACAAAAAAAACGGCCAATACCAAACCGATTGACCATAACAAACCCAAACCACTAAACATTTCAAACATAAAAACGAACCTGTTTATGAGTTGCGGCGGATTATGCCAGAAGGCTGGTTGCGCCATACCCGTTGTTGAAATATTTCAGTAAGAAAAAAAAAGAGCATTCTCTCAAAAAATAGCTTAGAGCCAGCAATCATGCGGCTTGTCCATGATTAATTAAACAGATCCAAGCTGACAAAAACAGTCTCCAAACGGGAACAATTCATCACGATATCGCCCGGAGGCACCGGATCTTGCTCGGCGTCACCGTCAGTTTTCGACCGACAGAATCGCGACATCTGTACAAAGGGCAAGCAAAAGCAAGCCACTCCCCTGCCCCATCACACCCGTCCCATCTTGCCTTGCCGCCCAAATCCGACGGCGAAGGGCGCCAGTGGCGCCCTCTTGTTTAACAGATTGCAACCGGATCCGCTGTCGACCGGATCACGCACCGCCGATCTCAATCCTGATTCATACGGCTGGCAACGGCGCCCTGCTGGCTCTTGTACTTGGCATTTTCCCGCTTGTTGTAGGGACGTGCCGCTGCCCCGGAGAGCATCTCGAAGTTCAGTGCGCCTATCTTCATCTTGGGACGCAGCGCCAGCGGCAACTTGCCGCCGTTGTAGAATTCCAGCACGATGCGACCGGACCATCCCGGATCGATCCTGTGAGCGGTGACGTGCACCATCAAGCCGAGACGGGCCAGAGAGGAGCGGCCATCCAGCCAGCCAACGATGTCGGCCGGCAGAGTAACGGATTCATAAGTCACCGCCAGTGCCAGTTGGCCCGGGTGCAGATAGAAGGCTTCCCCATCCGCGATGTGGATCTCGTCGCTCATCACCCGATCAATGGCGTCGGCCATCTCGCTGCTCGGGCCGCTCAAGTCGATATAGGGGGCCGTGTGATCGCGAAACACTCTAAACTCGTTGCCCAGCAGCACATCGACGCTGACGCCGCTGATCCGCTCAACACCGGGTCTTGGCTCAATGACGATCTTGCCTTCATCCAGATGACGTTCAATATCGGTATCACAAAGGCGCATTGGGCGACTCTCCTGACAAAATGTTCATTTAAAAAAGCCGGGCATCACCCGGCTTGTTTCATCTTAACCAATCAACATGTGGCGGATACGCGCCTTGAGCATGTCGATGGCGATGCGGTTCTTGCCACCGCGTGGCACGATTACGTCCGCGTACTGCTTGGAAGGCTCGATAAACTGCAGGAACATGGGACGTACCGTCTTCTGATACTGCTTGAGCACGGAATCCATGGTACGACCGCGCTCTTGCACGTCACGCACCAGCCGGCGCAGCAGACAGATATCCAGCGGGGTATCCATGAAGATGGAGGCATCCATCAGATCCCGCAAGCGGCTGTCGGTCAACAGCAGGATCCCTTCCAGAATGATCACCCGGCGCGGGGCGAAGGGGGTCACCTCGCTCATGCGGGTGTGCTCTGTGTAGGAGTACTGGGGAATGTTGACCGCGTCGCCTTTCACCAGCTGGCTCAGGTGCTGTACCAGCAGATCGTGATCCAGGGCATTGGGGTGGTCATAGTTGGTCTTGACCCGCTCTTCCATGGTCAGGTGGGTCTGATCACGGTAGTAGCAATCTTCGGTGATCACACCAATCTGACCCGCGCCCAGTTCGGCCACCAGCTCTTCATAAATGGTTTGGGCTATGAGGCTCTTGCCGGACGCGGATGCGCCAGCAATACCGATGATCACACACGAATGTTGAGTATCAGACATTGAAAATACCTAAAGAGAAGAGCAGTGGGGATTGTTTAAACCGATCCATTATATAAAAAAGGGTGAGCCATGCCCACCCTCAAATCCACCTCAACCACACGACAGCCGATTATTCATCCACCGCCATCGTATAAAGGGGGGTCGCAATCGGTTTACCGCTGAAATAGAGCTCGGCACCCACTCGACGAGCCAGTTTCATATAGGCCTGAGCCAGGCTTCCTTCCGGTGCGCCGAACACGGTCGGGCAGCCATCATCCATGTGCTGGCGGATATCTATGTGCAGCGGCAACTGACCAAGCAGTGCCACATGATACTGCTCCGCCATCTTCTGGCCGCCGCCGGTACCGAACAGGGGCTCGTGATGACCGCAGGCGCTGCAGACGTGATAACTCATGTTTTCTATGATGCCGAGCACGGGTACATTGACCTTGTTGAACATGGCGACCCCCTTGCGGGCATCCGTCAGCGCCACGTCCTGCGGCGTGGTCACGATCACCGCCGCCGAGGTCGGCACCTGCTGGGCCAGGGTGAGCTGGATGTCACCCGTGCCTGGCGGCATGTCCACCACCAGATAATCCACTTCGCCCCAGCGGGTCTCGTGCAGGATCTGGGCCAGCGCCTTGCTCGCCATGGGGCCGCGCCAGATGGTGGCATCCTGCTCGTCCACCAGATAACCAATGCTGTTGCTCTTGAGGCCGCAGGCCATCACAGGCTCCATCAGCTTGCCGTCATGGCTGACGGGGCGCTCCTTGACCGTGCCCATCATGGTCGGAATGGAGGGGCCATAGATGTCCGCATCCAGAATGGCGACTCGCGCCCCCTCCTTTTGCAGCGCCAGCGCCAGGTTGACGGCCGTGGTGGACTTGCCCACCCCGCCCTTGCCTGAGGCGACCACCAGGATGTTGCGAATGCCCTGCACCGCCGCCAGCCCTTGCGCCCGCGGCAGGCTGGCCACCTCTATGTCACACACCCAGTCGATGCGGGTAGCGCCGGTGGCGCTGCGCAACCGGGCATCGAAGTCCTGCTTGATCTGCTCAAACAGGGAACGCCCGGCAAAGGGCAACACCAGCCTGATGGTCAGGCTTTGCCCCTGCAGCGCTGCGCTGCGCACAAACCCGGCCGCAACCAGATCCTTGCCCCACCCTGTCGGCTTAAATTCGGCCAGGATCTGTTTTACTGAATCAATCACCATTAACTCCTCATTATCTTGTCATTATCTTGAGGTGAACGGTTACCGCACACAAATCAGTGGCTTGCCTGCTTGCCAACCAGCGCGAGCACCAGGGCGGACAGCGCCACAACCCTAGGCAGGCTACCCCCAATTCGGGTAACATGCACGGCACTGTATCATCCCAACAAGCACATCAAGAACGACTATATGGCAACTGATCCTCGTACAATGCTGGTAACCTGCGCCCTCCCCTATGCCAATGGCTCCATTCATCTTGGCCACATGCTGGAACACATCCAGGCCGATATCTGGGTTCGTTATCAGCGAATGCGCGGCCATCAGGTGCACTTCATCTGTGCCGATGATGCCCACGGCACCCCCATCATGCTCAAGGCACAACAGCTGGGGATCACCCCGGAAGCGATGATCGCCGCCGTCTCCAAAGAGCACCAGACCGACTTCGCCGGCTTCAACATCAGCTTTGACAACTATCACTCCACCCACAGCGACGAGAACCGCGAGCTGGCGGAGCTGATCTACGGTCGTCTGAAAGCCGGTGACTTCATCAAGGGTCGCACCATCACTCAGTTGTTCGATCCGGAAAAATCCATGTTCCTGCCGGATCGCTTCGTCAAGGGCACCTGCCCCAAGTGCAAGTCTCCGGAGCAATACGGCGACAACTGCGACAGCTGCGGCGCCACCTACAGCCCGACCGAGCTCATAAATCCGAAATCTGCCGTCTCGGGCGCCACGCCTGTGATGAAGGACTCAGAGCACTTCTTCTTCGACCTGCCGCAGTTTGAAACCTGGCTGGCCGGCTGGGTGCGCGGTTCCGGCGCCATTCAAGAAGAGATGGCCAACAAGATGCAGGAGTGGTTCGAGAGCGGCCTGCAGCAGTGGGACATCACCCGCGACGCCCCCTACTTCGGTTTCGAGATCCCGGGCGCACCGGGCAAGTACTTCTACGTCTGGCTGGATGCCCCCATCGGCTATATGGCATCGTTCAAGAACCTGTGCAACAAGCGCGGCGACATCGATTTCGACAGCTACTGGAAGAAAGACTCCACCGCCGAGCTCTATCACTTCATCGGCAAGGACATCGCCTATTTCCACTGCCTGTTCTGGCCATCCATGCTGGAAGGCGCGGGTTTCCGCAAGCCGACCAAGGTCAACGTGCACGGCTATGTGACCGTCAACGGCGCCAAGATGTCCAAGTCCAAGGGCACCTTCATCAAGGCCTCCACCTACCTGAATCACCTGGATCCTGAGTGCCTGCGCTACTACTACGCCGCCAAGCTCAACAGCCGCATCGACGATCTGGACCTGAACCTGGATGACTTCGTGGCACGGGTCAACGCCGACGTGGTCAACAAGCTGGTCAACCTCGCCTCCCGCAACGCCGGCTTTATCGCCAAGCGGTTCGACGGCAAGCTGGCTGCCACCTGCGCCGAGCCCGAGCTCTACGCCGAATTCGCCAATGCCAGCGCCTCCATCAGCGATGCCTATGAAGCGCGCGAGTTCAGCCGCGCCATCCGCGAGATCATGGCGCTGGCCGACAAGGCCAACCGCTACGTGGACGAGAAAGCCCCCTGGGTGTTGGCCAAGCAGGAAGGCGCAGACGCCGAGCTGCAAGCAGTCTGCTCCGTGGGCATCAACCTGTTCCGCGTACTGATGGCCTACCTCAAGCCGGTCATGCCGCTGCTGGCCGAGCGCGCCGAGGCCTTCCTGGGCGAGACCCTCACCTGGGATGGCGTCGCCCTGCCATTGACCCACCATCAGCTGACCCCGTTCAAGGCACTGTTCTCTCGCATCGAGCCCGCCAAGATTGAAGCCATGATCGAGGCCTCCAAGGAAGATCTGGCCAAGGAGCAGGCACCGAAAGTGACAGGCCCGCTGGCAGACGACCCCATCAGTGAAACCATCTCCTATGAGGATTTCGCCAAGCTGGATCTGCGCGTGGCGCTGATCAAGAAGGCCGAAGCCGTGCCGGAAGCGGACAAGCTGCTCAAACTGCAACTGGATCTGGGCGGTGAAACCCGTCAGGTATTCGCCGGCATCAAGTCCGCCTACAACCCGGAAGATCTGGAAGGCAAGCTGACCGTGATGGTGGCCAACCTGGCGCCGCGCAAGATGCGCTTTGGCATGTCCGAAGGCATGGTGCTGGCCGCAGGCCCGGGCGGCAAGGATCTCTGGATCCTGGAGCCGCAGGAAGGAGCCCAGCCAGGCATGCGCGTCAAGTAAGCGCGCTGGCTGCAACCCCCATGAAAAGAGAGGCCATCGGGCCTCTCTTTTTTTATCCCCCTTTTCCCACGGCATGGCAGCTGCACCCCATCGTCAGCACTCCCATATGGGCTTGTTGCCACCGCGCAATTTACCTAGACTGCCTGTTCACCTCGGGTCGCACATGGGCCCACCCACCATCAGGCAAGGAGCAAGCATGATCACCTTATACGGAACCCCAGTCAGTCGAGCACTGCGCATATCCTGGTTACTGGAAGAGTTGGGCGTGGCGTGGCAATTTCAGTTTCTCGACTTCGCCAAGGGCGAGAATCGCAGCGACTGGTTTCTGGCGCTGAACCCGAGCGGCAAGATGCCGGTGCTCAAAGACGGGGACTTCGTGCTGACCGAATCCGCCGCCATCATGCAGTACCTGGCCGAAGTCTATGGCCCGGATTGGCTGCCTGCCAGAGGGACGCAGGCCTCGGCGCTGCACGCCCGGTGGGTCAGTTTCATCACCTGCGAGCTGGAGCAACCCCTGTGGACCATAGGCAAGCACAAGTTTGCCCTGCCGGAGCCCCAGCGCCTGCCAGCCATCTTCCCCACCGCCAAGTGGGAGTTCGACAAGGCGGCGGCCATCGCCGAGTCCTGGGTGCCCGAGCAGGGCTACCTGCTGGGGGCGCAGATCACCATAGCGGACCTGCTGCTGGCCCATACCCTGATGTGGGCCACCCGCTTCGAGCAGACCATTCCCCCCAAGCTGGCCGCCTATCGGGATCGTCTGGCCAAACGCCCCGCCCTGCAGGCCGTGCTGGCCAAGACCCAGGCCATCGCCGACGCAGCCCAGGCCGGCTGACGCCAACATGCACAAACGGGAGCCCCGATGGCTCCCGTTTTTATGCGTGGCATGGCGGTTTCACTCCGCTCAATTGGTATGAAAGCCACTCCCTTTGGGCGGCAGCGCCTCTTCATACTCCATCCGGGTCACCTCGGCGGTGCGCGGCCCGTGTTCCAGCCAGCCCAGCATCATCTGCACCCCGTGCTCGGGCCCGCAGATCAGGATCTCCACCGATCCGTCCTCCAGATTGTAGGCGTGGCCGCGCAGTCCCAGTTGCAGCGCCCGCTCCCGGGTGAAGTAGCGAAATCCCACCCCTTGCACCTGACCCCAGACGCGCACGACAAACGATTGCTCTCCCATTTCTCACACCTTCCCCTTAAGAAATTTCCCCCCAAGGCGATAATGAGCGCGACACTCTCTTCCCCTTGCAGGACGCAATACCATTATGAAAGAAGTAAAGTTTCGGTGGGTTGACCGTTATCTCATTCACCTCACGATCAGCGAAAAATTTCTCATCACCTTCTGGTGCCCTCTGTTGTTCATCGCCTTGCTCACCGGGTACCTGCTGGCCGACGCTCATGATCAGCAGATGCAGGTTCGGCTGGATCAACTCAAGCAAAGGGTCAAGACCAGCGCCCAGCTGGTAAGCCAGCACGCCAGCCTCACCCTGCCAGCCGATCTCATCCTCAGCCCGACCGGCAGTGCCGGCCTGAGCCAGCAGGGCGACCACTACCGTTTCAGCGCCAGCGCAGGTCAGGCCGGTTTCGTGACCGGCAGCCTGGATGCGGGGCGTTACTCCATGTGGGACGGCCAGGGCACCACCCTCACCATCATCGCCGTGCTGGCAGCCTTGCTGGCCCTCATCACCCACTACCTGATGACCTTTGTCTCCGGCGCCCTCTACTCCACCAACAAGGCACTGCAGACCGTGGCCGACGGGGATCTCACCTTCCGCCTCAATTTCTTCCCGGTGCGGGACGAGTTCTCCATCCTGGCGGGCAGCATAGACAGATTCACCGACCGCCAGCACAAGATAGTACAGCTAGTGGAAGAATCCGCCGAGGCGCTCACCATGGCCGCCGACGAATTTCGCGATCACGCCAGCGAAGGGGAAACCATGGCCCGCTCCCAGCGCCAGCACATGGACTCCCTGGCCGCCGCCATGGAGCAGATGTCCGCCGCCATTCGTGAAGTGGCCCGCAACGCCAACGACACCCTGCAGCAGACGCGCCAGTCGAGCGAAGAGGCGGCCAACGGCGCCGAGCGGGTGGCTCGCACCATAGCCGCCATCCGCACCCTGGCCGACGAGATAGGCAACGCCTCAGGCGCCGTCGAGCGGCTGACCCACAACGCCAATCGCATCAACGAGGTGGTCAACGTCATCAACGCCATCTCCCAGCAGACCAACCTGCTGGCACTCAACGCCGCCATCGAGGCGGCCCGCGCCGGCGAGCAGGGTCGCGGCTTTGCAGTTGTGGCGGACGAGGTACGCACCCTCGCCAGCCGCACCCAGCAAGCCACGGTGGAGATCCAGCAGATGATCGAAGAGCTGCAGGCAGGCACAGGTGCCCTCAACGACATCATGGAGAAGACAGTTGGCCGCGCCGCCAGCAGCCAGGCGCTGATCAGCGAAGTGGGGCTCGACATCGACAAGCTCAGCAACCATAGCGATGCCGTGCTGGAGATGAGCACCCAGATAGCCACCTCCAGCGAGGAGCAGAGCTCGGTCGCCGAGGAGATCTCCCGCAACCTGGATCAGGTGCGCCACGAAGCGGGCCAGGTAGAGGAATCTGCCAGCGCCTCTGTGGCCGGCACAGCCGGCCTCAAGGCCACCGCCACCGAGCTGGCCCAGGCATTGAAGGGGCTCAAGATCTGACATTCCGTGGAATAACAACAGAGGCCATCCCATGGATGGCCTCTGTTGTTTCAGCATCAAGTCAATACTTCACAATGCTCTGCTATGGACACACGGCACTCCGCTGAACTGATTGCAGAGCGGCAGAGTCCATCCATGTCGACTTGATGGTCATGACTGCAGCAGGCTGAGTGCCATATTGGGCCGACTGTTGGCTTGGCTCAATATGGTCGAGCTGGCCTGCTGCAAAATCTGGGTACGTACCAGACGAGCCGACTCACTTGCCATATCGGCATCCCGGATCCTTGAGCGGGCGGCACCGAGGTTCTCATTGGCATTGGCCAGATTGCGCACCCGTGAATCCAGCGCATTGGCCTGGGCGCCGAGTCGCGAACGCTGAACACCCAGCTGTTTCATGCCCGCATCCAGCGTCTTGATGGCTCTGCTGGCGTTCTCATCATTCAAAACATCAATATTATCAACGGTATATTTCTTCTTGTCTGCTTGATAAAAACCCAGTGCATTCAAGCTAGATCCTTGCATATCGATATTGGAATACTTGTCACCTGATGAGTGCAGTTCCATCTGGCCAATATAGGTCGTGGGGGTGACATCGGGTAGCAGAGTGCTCAGAGAAGGATTGCTGATAATTGGAGGCGCCGGTGGTGCTGGCTGCGGAGGTGGCGTTGTGCCATTTGCAAGCGCAAGGCTGCTGCCCTGAGAGCTATACATGGTCAATGCATTACTGGCGGGATTGCTATTGTTGGAGGCACTCACATAAAAGCCTAGACCTGCCGATTGCGCAGTATTGTTGATACGCCGAACCACCTCCCTCATCAAATCGCTGTTTTCGGGCGTAGGATTGACCGGATCCCAACCCGTCATATCAATGCCGGTAGTCAGATCCACAGAGTGACCCGCCACATCGATATAGGATGGCAGGGCGGATAAATCGACTGCGGAGGCGACTGAAAATGGCAGTTGTTGCGCTTTTACCGGCCCCTGATTATTGGGGAAAGTGGTGCCATTGATATCTGCCACGAATGCTTCCAGGGTGGAATAATCCTTGTCAAAGGTCACGCCGTTGAGAGTGACAGGCTGAGATGAAAGCTTGAGATCAGCAATGTCATACGCCCCCGGCTTGCTACCTGCCGGACTGCGCGCCTGCCACTCCATTTCGCCCAGGTTTTTGGTCTGGGCATTGATATCGGTAATGACGGTATTCTGTCCTGCATAAGCACCGACCGAGAAGATGCCTTTATAGCTCCCGGCCAGCAGATCCTGTCCGGCAAACCGGGTGCCTGTGGCAATCCGATCCATCTCCAACTGCAGTTGCTTGAATTCAGCATTCAAGGCCACGCGATCCTCTGCCGTGTTGGCACCACTTCCTGACTGCAGTGCCAGGGTGCGCATCCGCTGCATCAGGTTCACCGACTCATCGAGCGCACCATCGGCCACGTTGATCACCGAGATCCCATCATTGGCATTGCGAATAGCCGTATTGGTCCCGTTTACTTCACTGGTGAGGCGATTGCTGATCTGCAAGCCGGCCGCATCATCGGCAGCGCTGTTGATGCGCAATCCGGATGAGAGCCGCCGATATACCGAGTCCAGTGTGCTCGATGATTGACCAAGATGGCGAGAAGCGCTGAGGGCGGAAACATTGGTGGCAATGGAGAGGGACATGGACAGCTCGATAAGTGGAAAGATTCAAAATGGTCTTCCCCTCTATCGACATTACCAAATGACTCTTTAAAGAAAATCACACAAAGAAAAGATAAAAACACTAACTTGGTTATATTTTGTGCATTTAAAAAAATACATTGAACACAAAACAAGCACAACCAACCAAAGCCAACAAAATAAGTCGTGTGAAACGCCAACATTGAGATTCTTCAAACCTTGCAGAACCGATGCCCGGCCGTTATCCAAGAGCAACTTGAGTACGTCCGTCATATACCAGCAAAGACTGGCTTAGCCGCCCCATTGCACATAGAATGTGGCCCCTTTTCTTTTTACCATCGGCAAACACCCATGAGCGTTTTCATCTATCTCGTCAAAGGCCGCGAAAAATCCCTGCTGCGCCGTCACCCCTGGATCTTCTCCAAGGGGATTGAGCGGGTTGAAGGCAACCCCGTTGACGGCGATACCGTCGAGATTTACGCCAACGATGGCAAATGGCTCGCCCGTGGTGCCTGGTCAGGCAGCTCCCAGATCCGTGCCCGGGTCTGGACCTTCGATAAAGAGGAGACAGTCGATCTCGACTTCTTCCTGCGTCGCCTCAAATATGCCCAGGAGTCCCGGGATCCGCTGATCAAGCGTCAGGGCCTCACCGGCTATCGCCTGTGCGCCGCCGAATCCGACGGCCTGCCGGGTCTGACCATAGACCGTTATGCCGATTTCCTGGTGTGCCAGATCCTCTCCGCCGGTGCCGAGTTCCAGCGCGAGCTGATCACTCAGGCGCTGCGTACCCTCTACCCCGAATGCAGCATCTATGAGCGCTCCGACGTGGCGGTACGCAAGAAGGAAGGGCTGAAAGAGCGCACCGGCGTCATCCATGGCGAAACCCCGACCGAGCCTGTGGTGATCGAAGAAAACGGCGTCAAGATCCTGGTGGACATCCGCAACGGCCACAAGACCGGCTTCTATCTGGATCAGCGCGACAACCGTCAGGCTGTCTCCAAATACACCTCGGCTAAGCGGGTGCTCAACTGCTTCAGCTACACAGGTGGCTTTGGCATCTATGCCCTCAAGGGTGGCGCCAAGGAAGTGGTCAACGTGGATCTCTCCCAGACTGCGCTGGATATGGCCCGCCAGAACGCCGAGCTGAACGGGCTGGATATCTCCAACACCCAGTTCATCCGTCACGACGTGTTCAAGCTGCTGCGCGAATACCGCGAGAAGGGTGAGAAGTTCGACGTCATAGTGCTGGATCCGCCCAAGTTTGCCGAGAGCAAGGCCCAGCTGCTGGGTGCCTGCCGTGGCTACAAGGACATCAACATGCTGGCGTTCCAGCTGCTGGCGCCGGGTGGCGTGCTCTTGACCTACTCCTGCTCCGGCCTGATGGAGCAGAGCCTGTTCCAGAAGATAGTGGCCGATGCGGCGCTGGACGCCGGTCGCGATGCCCAGATCCTGGAGCTCCTGTCCCAGGCTTCCGATCACCCGATCGGCACAGCCTATCCGGAAGGTTTCTACCTCAAGGGTCTGGTAGTGCGCGCTCGCTAAGAGCCGCCGCAGAGTTGGCCGCCCCTTGCCCCCGGTTCCAGGCCCGGGCTTGGTCCGGCAAGCCAGTCATCAAAAGGCCCGCTATCGCTAGCGGGCCTTTTTTTGCGCTGTACTCCAAAGAGATAACGCCGCTCACTCCCTCTCCTCGGCTTGCCGCTGCCATCCCTCTAGCGTGCGTTTCCAGCCCTTTAACCAAGCTCTGTGCTCACAGCATCCACCCAGGGAATGGCACTCAGCCCACCTAGGGGAACCTGACCGATCTTTTATTTATGCAAAAATATGAAAATAAAATCACCAATATTGGAAAATCCTCGGGGAAATATCGGCATATATCGCATCGAAAATCACTCTGCTGCATAAATCAGTTTTCCCCCTCTCCTGATCCCGGCCATTCCCCCATTTCGGCTGCACATCATCTCTGGGTCGGCAGCAGACCTGTCGGGCTCAAGCACCCGGCTCAGTCACGGGCCGGCGCCCCCAGCGGGAAATAGTGCCGAAATGGCCGCGCCTCATCCACGACGCGCACCACAGAGGGCCGGCTCAGCAGGCGAGCACGGTAGGCCCTCAGTCTGGTGTGGGAGTGCGGTATCTCATGGGCCCAGTCGGCATAGAAGAGCGAGGGGGCGGCAGCGCAATCGGCCAGGCTGAAGCCATCGCCGGCGATCCAGCGACGCCCTTCGAGTCGCTGATCGAGCCAAGGGTAGATCTGGTCGAGCAGCTCACGGGCCTCCATCACGCCATAGCCATCGCGCTCGGCCTGCGGGCGCAGCGCATCCAACACCACTTTCTGCATGGGCGTCATCACATAGTTGTCGAAGACGCGATCCAGCATGTGAACCTCCAGACCCGCATCGCCAGCCGGGATCAGGCTGATGGGGCCCGGATGGTGCGCCTGCAGATGCGCGACTATGGTGCTGCTCTCTAGGATGCAGCGCCCGTCATCCAGCAGCACGGGGAAGCGCTTGAGCGGCCAGAGGGCGGCAAGCTCGGCGTTGGCCGCCGGATCTTCGAGGTTCTGATAGTCAAACGGAGTGGCATTCTCGTAGAGGGCGATCAGCACCTTCTGGCTGTAGGATGAGAAGGGATGGGCATAGAGTTTCATCGGGCGTGCTCCTTGCGATCAGATGGACGACATCCCTAGTCTAGATCCCCACGACTGCCCCTGATCTTGCACCCATACAGCTGGCTATTTTTGCGTAAGAAACGCATATTTATGACGAAAATCACACCCGTATGACTCTCTTTTAGGTAGGGTGATCCCGCCTGTGGCCAGCATGAGTCCAGGCTGCTGGGGCATCAGGCTCGATGCCCCAGCACAACAACAAAATCGATGTCAGGCCAAGCTGAACATCGCAAGGGATCCCGATATGAATCAATCATTGCCGCTGTTGACGCCGCTGCGGGGCATAGCTGCCCTGATGGTGGTGCTGTTCCATGCCCGATTGCTGCTCTTTCCCCAGTGGATGGAGTCGATCGCCGGCCACACCCAACTCATCGAGAACGGCTACCTCTGGGTCGATCTCTTCTTTATTTTGAGCGGCCTGGTGCTGGCCCACGTCTACGGTGAGACCTTCAGCCGCACACCCCGCACCCTGGGCTATGGCCGTTTTCTCTGGCTGCGGCTGACCCGCGTCTACCCCCTCTACTTTGTGACCCTGGTGCTGCTGGTGGGCTGGGAGCTTTACAAGGCCCGCCATGGGGTAGGCTTCTATGCCGGCCCGCTGTTCAAGATGTGGGAGTGGGAGGGAATGCCTCCCTTCGGCTCTCCTTTCACCCCGGCCGAGGCGCTGCCAAGCGCCTTCCTGCTGCTGCAGGTAGTGACTGATCACGGATTGACCTGGAACTTCGCCGCCTGGTCCCTGAGCGTGGAGTGGATAAGCTACCTGCTGTTCCCGCTGCTCATTCCGCTCGCCGTGACCCGCAGTCGCTGGAGCCATCTCGCGCCCCTGCTGGCGCTGACGGTGCTGGCCTTTATCGTGCACAGCCGGGGCACCCTGGATGTCACCAGCGGCGCGCTGGCTGTGGGACGCGGGGTGAGTGAATTCGTGCTCGGCCTCTGGCTGCTGCCCAGGGTCAGGGCCGCGCGACACTTGCCCATGATGCAACGGGATCTGCCGCTGCTGATCGCCTTTGTGCTGCCCTTCGCGCTGATGCAGTTCACCATGACGCCGCAGCTGACCCTGCTGCTGATCAGTTCCTACGTGCTGCTGATCTGGATTGCGGCCTCCCAGGGGGATCGCCGGAGCCCGCTGCTGCGCCTGCTGGACAACCGCTTCACCAACTGGCTGGGGGATCTCTCCTACTCCATCTACCTGCTGCATGCGCTGGTGCTGCTCACCGGGTGCGAAATGATTCACTATCTGGCGCCGGGGCTCACCGACTGGTGGTATGCCCAGACCCACCCGCTGCTGGGGGTAGTGGCGACCCTGCTGATGCTGGCGGTGCTGATCGGCCTCTCGGCCCTTAGCTACAACCTGCTGGAGCGACCGCTGCAACGGCGCCTGCGTCGCTGGGGCAAGGCTCACCAGCCAGTGATGGAGCAAGCCGGGTAAGGTTCTCCACCCAAACATGGCCCCGAAGTGAGACAGGCTCGGCCTTATCGGGGCAACACAGGGGGATATGCCTCACCGCCAGCGCATGGCGAAGGCTGTTCCCTCTCTCATTTTTCCCGCCAATCCCCCGCGCTTTGTGTGAATTCCAGTTCGAACCAGAGAGGGCATTTGTGGCATAATGGCCCGTCCTGTGGCCCTTGGCGGGGCTGCTCTGGCGCACCATGTCGCCCCTCCTCCCCCGTCCGGCTTGGCGGCCTTCCCATGGCTGCCTGAAATCGTTGCCCCTGTTGGCACCGAGGCCACCCATTTTTTGCGGTATCTTGTCTGCCTGTCTACAAGGCGACGGATGACCGCCCATTGACCAAGACGGCTCCACAGAGCCTCTGCATAAGGGGTAAGTATGTCTTCCATTCGTCTGACCCAATACAGCCACGGCGCTGGCTGCGGCTGCAAAATTTCTCCCAAGGTGCTCGACACCATTCTCAAGAGCCAGATCCCGGGCTTTGACGACCCGACCCTGGTGGTCGGCAACAGCAGCAAGGATGACGCGGCCGTGGTCGATATCGGCAACGGTCAGGGTATCGTCTCTACCACCGACTTCTTCATGCCCATCGTCGATGATCCCTTCACCTTTGGCCGCATCGCCGCCACCAACGCCATCAGCGACATCTACGCCATGGGCGGCAAGCCCATCGTCGCCATCGCCATCCTCGGCTGGCCCATCAATACGCTCGCTCCCGAGATTGCACAGCAGGTGATCGACGGCGGCCGTCAGGTGTGCCATGAAGCGGGCATCTCGCTCGCCGGCGGCCACAGCATAGACGCCCCCGAGCCCATCTTCGGCCTCGCGGTGACCGGCATAGTGCCGCTCGATGCCATCAAGCAGAACGACACCGCCCAGGTGGGCGACATCCTCTATCTGACCAAGCCCCTTGGCATCGGTATACTCACCACGGCCCAGAAGAAGGGCAAGCTCAAGCCAGAGCACGAGCAGCTGGCCCCCAACGCCATGTGCACCCTCAACAAGATTGGCCAGTGCTTTGCCGAACTGCCGGGCGTGCACGCCATGACGGACGTGACCGGCTTTGGTCTGGCGGGTCACCTGCTGGAGATGTGTGAAGGATCAGGGGTGTGCGCCACCCTCGATTTCAAGGCGCTGCCGCTGCTCGACGAGGTGGATTACTACCTGAGCGAGGGCTGCGTACCGGGCGGTACCCTGCGCAATTTTGACTCCTATGGCCACAAGCTCGATGCCATGGACGATCGTACCCGCAACATCATGTGCGACCCGCAGACCAGCGGCGGCCTGCTGGTAGCCGTCGGTAAAGAAAGTGAAGCCGAGCTCCTTGCCATCGCAACGCAAGCGGGGCTGACCCTCTCCCCCGTCGGCCAGCTGAAGGCGCGTACCGGCGATCAGTTTATCGAGGTTGTCCAATGAGTCAGCGGCTGCTTGCGGAGGCCATGCTATGAGCCAACTGCCACTGGCCACAGATCTGGCCCGGATTTTTCTGGACGATGTCCCGCTCATCGACTTGCGTGCGCCCATCGAGTTCAAGGAGGGGGCCTTCCCCTGCTCGACCAATCTGCCCTTGATGACAGACGATGAGCGGGCCCAGGTCGGGACCTGCTTCAAGAAGCAGGGTCAGGCGGCCGCCATCGAACTGGGTCACAAGCTGGTGGGTGGCGCCGTGCGGGCCGAACGCCTCGAGGGCTGGCTGGCGCAGTTGCGCCAGCAGCCCGACGCCCTGCTCTACTGCTTTCGCGGCGGCCTGCGCTCGCAAACCGTACAACTGTGGCTGCATGAGGCCGGGGTCACTCGTCCCCGCGTCGCCGGTGGCTACAAGGAGCTGCGTCGCTTCCTCATCGACACCCAGGACAAGGCCTCTGCCGAGTGCCACTGGACTGTGCTGACCGGCATGACAGGCTCCGGCAAGACCCATATGCTGGGCCAGGTGACCCAGGCGCTCGACCTGGAAGGTCATGCCCGCCACAGGGGCTCCTCCTTTGGTCAGCTGCCCGGCGGCCAGCCCGGCAACATCAACTTTGAAAACAACATGGCCATCGAGCTGCTCAAGCGCCGCCACAAGGGCGAACAGGCCTTCGTGGTAGAGGACGAGAGCCGGCTCATCGGTCGCTGCTGCCTGCCGAACACCCTGTTCGATGCCATGTGCGAGGCCCCGCTGGTGGTGGTGGATGTGCCGCAGAGCGAGCGGGCCGAACAGATCCGCCAGGACTATGTGCACGATCTCTGGCTGCGTTATCAGGCCATGTTCGGCGCAGAAGCGGGCTGGCCGCTGTTTGCCGCCTATCTCACAGATGCACTGGCCCGCCTCAAACGTCGCCTCGGGGATCAGGCCCACCGCGAGCTGGATGCGCTGATGCAGACGGCCCTCACCGAGCAGGCCAGCAGTGGCGCGACCGAGCTGCATCTGGCCTGGATCACCCTGCTGCTGACCCGCTACTACGACCCCATGTATCTCTATCAACTTGGCAACAAGCGTGAGCGCATCGTGTTTCGGGGTGACAAGCAGGCCTGTCTCGACTACTTCGCCGAGCAGCACGCCAGAGCGCAACAGGGCTGAGCCCGTCGCCTTTCCAACAAGAGGACCCCACATGTTGAAATTCGAGGTGATCCCGGTCACCCAGTTCGCCCAGAACTGCTCCCTCATCTGGTGTGACGAGACCCATCAGGCGGCGCTGATCGACCCGGGTGGCGAAGCGGACAAGCTGCTGGCCGCCATCGCCAAGCGCGGACTGACCCTGACCCATATCCTGCTGACCCACGGTCATCTGGATCACGTGGGGGCAGCGGCCGAGCTGCGTGAAAAAACCGGCGTGACCATCACGGGGCCCCACAAGGAGGATGCCTTCTGGCTCGACATGCTGCCCCAGCAGAGCCAGATGTTCGGCTTTGCCCATACCCCCGCCTTCGCCCCCGACCAGTGGCTGGCCCAGGGTGACAAGGTGCAGGTGGGTCAATGCGAGCTGGATGTGTACTTCTGCCCGGGCCACACTCCTGGCCACGTCATCCTGCTCAGCCGGAGCGAGCGGCTCGCCTGGGTCGGCGATGTACTCTTTGCCGGCAGCATAGGCCGGACCGACTTTCCGCGCGGCGATCACGCTACCTTGATTCGGTCGATCACCGAGACCCTGCTGCCGCTGGGTGACGAGATCGTCTTCATCCCGGGCCACGGCCCCAGTTCCACCTTCGGCCGTGAGAAGGCAAGCAATCCCTACCTGACGCAACCTATCTGGTAACCCCCCGCTCCTCACGGGTGTCCCACTGGGCCTTGAGGCGCAAGATCTCCGGCATGATCTCGAGAAAACATGCGAACAGCCGGGGATCAAAGTGCTGGCCAGCACCGTCACGCATAGTGGCCAGCACCTGCTCCAGAGGCCAGGGGTCCTTGTAAGGGCGACGCACGCTCAGGGCATCAAACACATCGGCGATGGCTACGATCCGCGACGCCTCGGGGATCCCTTCGCCGGTTTCTCCTGCGGGGTAACCCGAGCCGTCCCACTTCTCGTGGTGATGCAGGGCAATCTCCGCCGCCATGCGGAAGATGAGCCCGTCGGAGCGTTTCAAGATTTCGTAACCAATGCTCGGATGGGTGCGCATGATGGCCCACTCCTCTTCGGTGAGGGGACCGGGCTTCTTGAGGATGTAGTCGGGGATCCCAATCTTGCCCATGTCATGCATGGGGGCCGCCAGCTCCAGCAGCTCCGACTGCTCCGAACTCCAGCCCGCCGCGTCGGCCAGGGCTCGGGCATAGGCGGCCATGCGCCAGATATGTACCCCGGTATCGGTGTCGTTGTAGTGACCCGCCTCGCTCAGCATCACAATGGCGGTGCGGTAGCTGCGCTCGAGCTGATCGAGGCGTACCAGAGAGAGGTGGTTGCGCACCCGGGCGCGCACCGTGCTTGGGCAGACCGGCTTGTAAATGTAATCCACCCCGCCCGCCTCGAACCCTTGGCTCTCGCTGTCTGCGTTGTCGCTCGCCGTGATAAACAGCACCGGGATCCCGGCGTGGGCCGGATCGGCCTTGAGCCGGCGACACACCTCGTAGCCGTCCATATCAGGCATGCGCACGTCAAGCAGGATCAAGGCGGGCTCATGGCGCTCCACGGCGGCCAGCCCCTCCTCGCCTCCCTTGGCGAAAAAGAGGCTGTACTCCTCCTTGAGGATTTGCCGCAGCAGCCCGAGGTTGCTCGGCTCGTCGTCGATGATCAACACTCGCGGTCGATTCATGATCCAGGTGCCTCCCAATTTTCCAGATACCCCTCCAGCTTGCAGGTCGCGAGCTGGATGTCGAACAGCTCCAGGGCTGCACTGATCTCGCTTACCAGCTCAGAAGGCAAGTAACTCTTGGCTTGGCCCAGCGCCGGTTCAATCAGTTCCAGATCCTCGCTCATCAGGGCCTCACGCAGAGCGTGCAGACACACCTCCTGCGCCTCACCCTGAGCCAGCGGGGAGTTGACAGCCCCCGGCTCGCGCCCGGCATAGATGTCGATGGCCTGTTGCGCTCGTTCCAGCGCCTCAAGGAAGGGGGCCATGAGCTGGCTGGTGTCCCCTCCCTGCTCGATGGCCTCATTCAGTTCTGCACTGATGCGCGCCACATCGGTGAGCGACAGGCTGCCCGCCACCCCCTTGAGCTTGTGCGTCAGGCTCGCGGCGGCATCAGTCTCGTGCTGGGCTATGTAGTCCGGCAGCACGGTACCGACCGTCATGTAGTCATCGCGGAATCGGCGCAGGTATTTGAGATAGACAGAGGCCTCGCCCCAGTTGCGAAGTCCGGTATCGATATCAATGCCGGCCACCGGCTCCAGGGCAGGCGGCGCGTCGCTGATCGTTAGCGGCACCACACTGTCGGGCAGGTAACGCAGCAGGGTCGCGATGAGCTGCTCCACGTCGAGCGGCTTGGCGATGAAATCGTTCATGCCGCAGGCCAGCGCCGCCTCGCGTTGATCCTTGAATACACCGGCGGTGAGTGCCAGCACGGGCGTTTCCTTGCGTCCCTGCAGCTGGCGCAGGCGACGGGTCGCCTCGTAGCCATCCATCACCGGCATCTGCACGTCCATGAGTACCAGATCGATACGCTGCGCCGGGTCGGCAAGACAGGCCAGGGCCCGCTCCCCGTCGATGGCGGTGATCACCTCGGCCCCCTCCCGCTGCAGCAAGCGGGTTGCCACCTCCAGGTTGATGTCGCTGTCATCGACCAGCAGTATATGAACGTCAGGCAGGCGCAGACGGCGCTGACCGCTCTTCAGCAGATCCACATGCTCGCGCTTCTCGTGGATGAGGCGCGCCACCGCGTTGTAGAGGCTGGAACCTGTGACCGGCTTGTGCAGCACCAGATCGACCTGCTCCGAGCCGGGGCTGCGCATCAACTCTTCCTGGGAATAGGCAGTCGCCATGATGATGATGGGCGAGCGCTCCTGCAGCTCGAAGGCACGGCGAATGGCCACGCAGGTCTCGAGCCCGTCCATGCCCGGCATGATCCAGTCGAGCAGGATCACGTCGAAACGCTCCCCCTGACGCAGCAGATGGTGCAAGGCCTGCTCGCCTGACTCCACCACCCGTGACTGCCAGCCGAGGGAGCCCACCGTCATCGACAGGGTATCGCGGGTCACCTGGTTGTCGTCGGCGATAAGCAGCGAGACGTGCTGCAGCCGCTCGTGGAAGGCCTCGGGCTGCTCTACCTGCTCCAGCCGGACGCGGAACCAGAACTCGCTCCCCTTGCCCAGTTCGCTGGTGACGCCGATGTCGCCCCCCATCAGGCTCACCAGACGGCGACTGATGGTCAGGCCAAGCCCGGTTCCCCCAAAACGGCGGCTGGTGGAGGAGTCGGCCTGGGAGAAGGCATTGAATATGTTTGCCTGCTGCTCGGGCGGAATGCCGATCCCGGTGTCGCGCACCCGAAACAGCAAGGTGGCCATGCCATCTTGCTCGGCTTCCAGCTCGACCTTGACCTCCACCTCCCCGCGCTCGGTGAACTTGATGGCGTTGCCGGTCAAGTTGAGCAATACCTGCTCGAGGCGCAGGGCGTCTCCGACCAGATGGGCGGCCTGCTCGGGGGCACTGCTCACTACCAGCTCGAGGTGCTTGTTGCCAACGCAGGTGGACATGATGGCCGCCACATGATCGAGCACCTCTTCCAGGCTGAATGGCACCTGCTCAAGCTCGAGCCGGCCCGATTCAATCTTGGAGAAATCGAGGATGTCGTTGATGATCCCGAGCAGAGCCTGCCCAGCCTGATGGATCTTGCGCACCAGGGCGCGCTGGCCATCGTCGAGCCCCCCTTGTTCGAGCAGGTAGGCCAACCCCATGATGGCGTTCATGGGAGTACGGATCTCGTGGCTCATGTTGGCGATGAAATCCCCTTTGACCCGCGCGAGCCTGGCCGCCTCCTGCTGCGCCAGCTGCTCCCGATGCCGGCTGAGCACCAGCGAGGCCACTCCGGCACCGAACAGCAACAGCAAGATGGCGCAGGTGACCGAGATGATCCCCCAGATGTGAGTGCGAATGGCCAGCAGCTCGCTGCGTGGCACCATGGAGGCAGTCTTCCAGACCAGCTGATCGTGATTCAGGGCCGGGTACAGAGTGGTCCAGCTCCACAGGCCGTCGGCTAGCTCAATCTGGCCGCTCGAAGCACCCAAGAATGCCTGCCAGGCCTGGGGAGAAAACTGCTTCAAGGTGAGGTCCGGACGCTCGAGCATGAAGCCCCACTCTTGTGCCGGATCCGGGCTGCGCAGCCAATAGCCATCCTGATTGAGCAGCATGGTGTGATCGGCGGCCTTGCCACTGCTGTTGGCGAATACCTTGAGCATACGGCCGGCCTGCACGTTGATAAGCAGCAAGCCCAGATCGCGATCCCCCAGGCGCAAGCGCTTGGCAATACGGATCATGGGATTGAAGGGGCGATCGATCACCCCCTGCTCGACGTTGAGATCGAGCGGCGAGACGTAGATCCGCTCCCAGGGCAGCGCCATGGCATCGCGGAAATAGTAACGATCCTTTTTGTTTTGCAGCTGGTCGTCAGCCACACGCTGCAGATGCTGGCCCTGACGATTGAAGCGCACCAGCTCCATGCCATCCGGCGCCAGCCAACGCACCTGGGCATAGTCGGGATTGCGGTTCATCAGAACGGTAAACTGGGCGGCAATGTTGTCACGTTCGTCGCGACCCGCCGCCTCGAGCAGGATAGGCTCTTCAGACATGCTACGCACATGGCGCAGCGGCACCGCCAGCTCGTCATCGAGACGACCGCTGGCGAGCGTCAGAAAAGTGCTCTCATCGCTACGTACACGGTAGAGCTCACGCTCGATCAGTGCGTCACCCAGCAGATACCCACCCACCAAAACCAGCACAAGAATGGGTGAGAACAGCAGGAAATATCCCCGTATGATTCCCTTCATCACGGTCAACATTACCCCGTATGTGGACTTGTTCGAATACTTTATATATGCCAGAGCACCACAACGGGTGTCCTGCTGTCAATCATGCCTACAAGTAAAGACTAACGGTACTATTTGAGTATTTTATTTTTATCGGGAAAAAACGCCGTAAAAACAAAGAGGCCACCCGATTGGGTGGCCTCTTTACAGGAACGTTCGTTGCCGATTAAACGCGAACGAAGTCCAGGTGAACCAGCTTCGGCTTAACCGGGTGACGCTGGATAGCCTTCACTTTAACGCTGACTTCTTCACCGTTGATGACCAGGGTCAGCACGGATTCGTAGAATTCCGGCTTCTCTTGGGCAATGATGAATTTCTTGTGGTCAACAGTGATGGACTGGGCTTCTTTGCCTGCACCGTAGATGATGGCAGGAACTTGGTCAGCGTGACGCAGGCGGCGGCTCGCACCTTTCCCCAGGTCAGAACGGACTTCAGCTTGGAATACGAAAGACATAGTGGTTATCTCATATAGATGAATTTATGGTGCTGACTGCGACCGGTCAGCACCTCGCAAAACGAGGGCGCATACTAGCACGGGCCCAGTACAGTGACAAGAAACCTTAACGCCCCTGCTCCAGCCGTGCAAACCGCTGCTGCCGCTCTGCCGCACTCAGGGCATCGAAGCGGGCCAGGGTCTGGGGCGCCGGGCAGTAGAGGGTATCCCCCGCCTTGACCCGGATGCTGTTGCCCATCAGCGGGCGATTGTCATCGACGATGGCCAGCAGATAGCTGTAAGTGTCTCCCGCCGCCCCAGTGACGGTGCCATTCTGGGCCAGGGTGGCGGCGATACGCCACAGTGTCTCCCCGGATGCCACCTGATGACAGACCCGCTTGCCATTGCCGGCCGCCGGCGCCGAGAGCGTCAGCGTCTCACCGCCGGGGGATGCGTTCACCGCCGGTGGTGTCTCACCATTAGCAACACGGACCAGCAGGGTATCCGGCGCTCGCCGGGCCGCGTTCAGAGCCAGGCTCACCGCCAGCCGTCCGGTGCCCAGGCTGGTGGTGTACCGCTGACCCGGCATCACTGGCGGCGTGAATTCGGCCATGAAGGGTACTCCCAGACCGGCCACCTCCTGCTCGCTGTAATGCGGCGACGTGACGGGCGCGACGGGTGCCAGACCATAGGCGGCCTCATCGATGCGCCTGAGCCTGGCCAGATACGCCTTGGAGAGCTGCGCTTCCCCTTCGAACAGATCGAAGGGCGGCACCAGCCGGGCCGGAAACAGCACCAGCCAGCGCCCCTTCTTCTGTTTGAGCTCGAGGGGGGGAAACTGATTGCCCCGCCAGGCCACGAACATGGCCGGCGGGGAGCGGTGCAGCGGGTAATATTCTGGGTTCAGCTGCACCCAGGTTTGCTCTGCAATAGGCTGGTAACCGCTGATCACCACCTGCGCCATACTCAACCAGATCCCCAGCATCCTTGCCTCCCTGACTTGTGGTTTGAAGGGGGCCACCTGACTGGCAGCGCATCCTCATAAAGCTATATCACGCAGTTAAAACAGACAGATAGCAGCTTAGCACTGGGCGATGGCGTTAAGCACCCGTTTATCTGACACCGGATAGGGGGTCCCCAGATTCTGGGCGAAGAAGGAGACCCTCAGCTCTTCGATCATCCAGCGGATATTGGCCACCTCGGCCGGGATCAGCTGGGATTTGGGGACCTTGGCGAGCAGCGCCTTGTAATCGGCCTCCACGCTCTGCACCTTGAGCATATAGACCCGATCCCGGTTGGGATCGATGGCCAGCTTCTCCATCCTGCGCTCGATGGCGCGCAGGTAGCGCAGCAAGTCCGGCAGCCGCTGCCAGCCGGTCTCGGTGACGAAGCCCTTGTGAATGAGGTTGCCCAGCTGCAACTGGATATCGGACATGGCAAAGGCGGTATCAAGCTGCATCTTGCCCTTGAGCCGCTTCTTGATCTCGTGAGACAGGGTCAGCACGGCTTCCACCTGGCTGGCCACTTCCACCACGGCATCGTTGAGCTCGGCGCGCACGAACTCCTTGAGTGCCTCGAACCCCGCCTCGTCCCAGGCCAGGCCGCCGTGGCGCTCGATGAGCTTGTCGCAGCCGCAGGCGATGCAGTCATCGATCAGCTCAGCCACCTTGCCAAAGGGGTTGAAGTAAAGACCCAGCTTGGCCTTGTTGGGCAGCTTCTCCTGCAGGTACTTGATGGGGGATGGCACGTTGAGCAGCACCAGCCGGCGCTGGCCCGCCCACATCAGCTGCTGCTGGGCCACAGGGCTCTCCACCAGCTGGATGGAGACAGAGTCCTTCTCATCCACCAGCGCCGGATAGGCCTTTACCTCGAATCCGCCGCGCTTCTGGCTGTACTCCTGGGGCAGCTCGCCGAAACTCCACAGGGTGAGGCCGGACTGCTCTATGTCATCGTCAGCCACCTGGGAGAGCGTCTCCTGCACCTTGCCGCGCAGGGATTCCTTCAGCGCTTCCAGGTCTTTCCCTTCTGCCACTTTCTTCTGCTTGTCGTCCACCACCCGGAAGGTGAGTTTCAGGTGATCGGGCACAGATGCCCAATCCCAGGATTCGCGGGGCACGGAGACGCCCGTCATGCGGCGCAGCTGGCGCTCCATCTCGTCCAGCAGCGGCCCCTGCTCTGGGTTGAGGCTGGCGAGCAGCGCATCGGCGTAGTTGGGGGCCGGTACGAAGTTCTTGCGCATCGGCTTTGGCATCGACTTGATGAGGGCCACCAGCAGCTCATGGCGCAGCCCGGGGATCAGCCACTCGAACCCTTTCACCTCCACCTGATTGAGCAGCGGCAATGGAATGTGCAGAGTGACGCCGTCCGCCGCCTCCCCCGGTTCGAACTGGTAGCTCAACTTGAGCTTGAGTCGCCCCTGCTGCCAGAAGTTGGGGTAGTCGAGATCGCTGATGTGGGCCGCATCCCCCTTCATCAGCATCTCTTTCTCGAAGTTGAGCTGCTCGGGATCCTGCTTCTGCGCCTCCTTCCACCACTTGTCGAAGTGACGGGCGGAGATGACGTCTTCCGGCAAGCGGGCATCGTAGAAGCGGAACAGGTCCTCGTCATCCACCAGGATGTCGCGGCGACGGGACTTGTGCTCCAGCGCCTCCACCTCGGCGAGCAGCTTGCGGTTCTCGCCAAAAAAGCGGTGACGGGTCTCGAAATCCCCCTCCACCAGGGCGCGGCGAATAAACAGCTCGCGACACAGGGCCGGATCGAGGCGGCTGAAGTTGATGGTGCGCTCGTTGACCAGGGTCAGGCCATAGAGGGTCACCTTCTCCTTGGCCATGACGGCGCCACTTTTCTTCGACCAGTGCGGGTCGCTGTGGTGCAGCTTGATGAGGTGCGCCGCCAGCGGCTCCACCCATTCCGGCTCAATCTTGGCGTTGACCCGGGCGTAGAGCCGCGAGGTCTCCACCAGTTCGGCGGCCATCACCCACTTGGGCGGCTTCTTGAACAGGCCCGAGGCCGGGAACAGGTGGAAGCGGCCGTTGCGGGCGCCGAGAAACTCGGGTTTCTCCAGATCCTTGTTGCCAATATGGCTCAGGAGGCCGGTCAGCAGGGCGCAGTGCACCGTCTTGAAATCCGCCGGTTCATGGTTGGCCTTGAAGCCCAGCTCCTTCACCGTCTGGCGCAGCTGGAAGTGGATATCCTGCCACTCGCGCACCCGCAGGTAGGAGAGAAACTCCTTCTGGCACATGCGGCGGAACGGGTTGCTGCCCAGCAGATCCTGCTGCTCTTTCAGGTAGTTCCACAGATTGACGAAGGCGAGGAAGTCGGAATCCTTGTCTTCAAACCGTCTGTGCTGCTCGTCGGCGGCCTGCTTCTTCTCCATGGGCCGCTCGCGGGGATCCTGGATGCTGAGGCCGGCTGTGATCACCATGACTTCGCTCAGGCAGCCGGTTTGCGCCGCCGTGATCACCATCTTCGCCAGACGTGGATCAAGGGGAATGCGCGACAGCTGGCGACCTGTGTCGGTCAGCTGCAACTTGGGTTCGAGATCCTGCTGCTGGCCGGCTTGCTGGGCAGCGGCGTGACGAACAGGCAGTTCGCGCACCGCCTCCAGCTCCTTGAGCAGGCTCAGGCCATCCTTGATGTGGCGTGATTCCGGCGGCTCGACGAAGGGGAAGGCCTCCATGTTACCAAGGCCGAGCGCCAGCATCTGCAAGATGACGGAGGCCAGGTTGGTGCGCAGGATCTCCGGATCGGTAAAGGCCGGGCGGCCGTTGAAATCCTCTTCCGAGTAGAGACGGATACAGATACCGTCCGCCACCCGGCCGCAACGCCCCTTGCGCTGGTTGGCACTGGCCTGGGAGACCGGCTCGATGGGCAGGCGCTGCACCTTGGTTCGCCAGGAGTAGCGGCTGATACGGGCGGTACCCGGGTCTATCACATAACGGATGCCCGGCACAGTGAGGGAGGTTTCCGCCACGTTGGTGGCCAGCACTATGCGCCGGCCGGCGTGTTGCTGGAACACCTTGTTCTGCTCGGCGTTGGAGAGACGGGCATAGAGCGGCAGCACCTCGGTATCGCGCAGGTTGAGCTTGCGCAGGGCCTCAGTGGTATCGCGAATTTCCCGCTCGCCGTTCATGAAGATGAGGATATCCCCCAGCCCTTCGCGGGCCAGCTCTTCCACCGCATCGAAGATCCCCTGCAGCTCGTCGCGCTCCTCCAGCCCTTCACTCTTGTCACTGACGAGGGGGCGATAGCGCACATCCACGGGATAGGTGCGACCGGAGACCTCGATCACCGGCGCCTTGTTGAAATGACGGGAGAAACGCTGGGGATCTATGGTGGCCGAGGTGATGATCACCTTGAGATCCGGGCGCCTTGGCAGCAGCTGCTTGAGGTATCCCAGGATGAAGTCGATGTTGAGGCTGCGCTCGTGGGCCTCATCGATGATGATGGTGTCGTACTGGGTGAGCATGCGGTCGTGCTGGATTTCTGCCAGCAGGATACCGTCTGTCATCAGCTTGATGTGGGTCTGCTCGCTCACCTGATCGGTGAAGCGCACCTTGTAGCCCACGTAGTGACCCAGTTCGGATTGCATCTCCTCGGCGATGCGGGCCGCCACGGTACGGGCCGCGAGGCGCCGTGGCTGGGTGTGGCCTATATAGCCTTTCACCCCGCGCCCGAGCGAGAGACAAATCTTGGGGATCTGGGTGGTCTTGCCCGAGCCGGTTTCGCCGGCGATGATCACCACCTGATGTTCGCTGATCGCCTTGGCGATCTCCGCCTGCTTCTGGCTGACCGGCAGGTTGGCCGGGTAGGTCACCTTGGGCACGCCCGCCAGACGGGACTGGTAGCGCGCCTGTGCAACATCCAGATCCGCGGCCAGGGTCTCAAGCACGGCAGCCTGCTTGCCCTCAGGCAGCTTCTTGACCCCGTGCAGACGGCTGGAAAGGCGACGGGCATCGAGATTCATGCAGGCAGAAAGACGGCGGCGCAGCGCCTCGATAGAGAGAGACAAGGTACGAATTCCTTAAATGAGTGCCCAGAGGGGCCATATCGACAAGCGTTGGGAGATCCTAAAGAGCGAGGAAGAGAGGTGCAAGCCTTAAAGCGATTGGGGTGGCGATGAAAACCGGAATAACGGGCGCCTGGGCAGAAGCATCTGAATGGCGCGTCTGAATAAAAAGAGCAGGCACCCGGCCTGCTCCCGATGACGCATGGCGCCCAATCCGATCAGGCCCGGGCCTTGTGTACGAAACAGGTGCCCAGCTGGGCGTGGATCGCCAGCATCACATCGTGACGGCTGATCACCCCGAGCAGATGCCCCTCCTCCACCACAGGATAGATTTTGGGCTTTTGCCCCATCATCATCTCGGCCAGCTCCAGAATGCTGGTGTCGGGTCCGACCGCCAGCACCTCCTTGCGCATCACATCCTTGACCTGGGCGACCTGCTCGCAGTGATAGGCCTCCTTGAGCATGACGGCGATGCAGTCCTGTTCGGAAACCCAGCCAATCAGATGGCCTTGCGCATCCACCACGGGGCCACCAAGTTGGTGGCTGTTGAGAAACTTTTCGACCGCAGACTGCACCATCATGTCAGCGCTGAACGTGATGGGCCGGGTCTGCATGTAATCCTTTGCCTTGAGTGATTCCATTGTGCGTTCCCCCAACCAGCCTCCCGGGCGGGAGGCGCAAGCCGGGCACTATGTCCGGCTCACTCCAAGCATAGCTCGCACCGGATCAGGAGATGGATTGCAGCAACAGTAGCAGCTCGTTCTGACTGTGGCAGTCGGTCTTCTTGAACACCCCCTTGAGGGTCGAGCGGACGGTTTCTACCTTGACACCGCGCAGCTCGGCGATGTCGTTGCTGCTGTAACCCTTGCTCATCAGCACCAGCAGCTCCTTCTCGCCTATGGTGAGCGGATAGAGGCTGGCCAGCGCTTCTATATCGGGATTGAAGGAGTGCTCGGGATCCCGCAGCACCACTTCCACATAGCGCTCGAACCGGCTGAGGCCGCTCATCAGGGTGCACTGGATCAACAGCGGCCTTAAATTGGCCTGACGGGGAATCGACATATAAGCGCTTGCCCCCGGCAACAAGTAGGCAAAGCCATTCAGGATCTCCTTGAACTGGCGTTGTTGATCCTTATTTTGCAGCGAGAAAATACCATTGATGGCCCGCAGTTCCACATTCTCATCGGAGATACGATTGAAGGCCACATTGGAATAATGGATATGACCTTTATCATCGACGATGGCGCTGGGCTTATTATGGTTTTTAACCAGTTGCTGCAGCTGATAGTTCTGGGTTTCCAGGGCCAGCAGGTTCCAATAATGGTGGCTCCAGGCCGCAAGACCAGAATAAACCTCCGTCAGCGAGGAGATATCCTGAGCGCTGAAGTCATCCTGGCTGGCACCGCGATAGGTGCACAGGCTGCTAAGGCCCCGCCCCTTCACCCGGCAGACGCCTCCGGCCGCAAACTGGGCACCGAAACTGGCCAGCAGCCCGGTCGAATTGGACAATGTGGTGGCATTGACTATGCCCTGGCAGCCCTTGTCCAGATAGTGATTGAACCACACATCCTGGCGATGGTGCTGCACATAGAACTGCTGCTGGGCCTCCGTCAGCCCACTGGAGAAGAGTTTTATCCCGTCGCTCTTGTCATCATCCCGTAACAGAAACAGCGAGGAACTCCCCGACACATCGGAGCGGAACTGATCCACCACCAACTTAATGTCAGAGTCATTAATACCGCACTCATATAACTGGCTTATATAGGGCGATACCCTTTCTTTTGCTAATGCCTTCACACCCGAACTCCTAATTCTTATTTTTATTGAAGTGGCATCTTACTCTGCAATGAGAAACCCGAAAAGTAGTCAAATGAACAAAGGTTTTATAACTGATCCATAAATAGTAATGATGAAAGTACATAAGGATGAGCGAAAGCGAAAATCTGAAATCCAAGTTAATGTTTTATATGATTTTTGTCGCTATAGATTTTTTTATCATCATCAGGGTTCCCATCACGGCGAGATCCGTATCCCACGACAAACCTCGCATTTTTCCCCCTTTGGCCCCGACGACCGGCCCGGTTCCAATAAAGCTCCCGCTCCCCGCCTCCCCTGGCCAAGTTATTCTTGGTCTGGCGATGCCCGCACGACAGCGCCACATCTTGTCTGAGCGCGAGCCTCCCCTTTGCTGCCCATCTACCCAGCCAGGCTGACTACCCCACTCGCCACCCTTTGCCTCCCCTGCACCCAGCTCACCATCGACGTTGCCATCCGCTCGCCCTCTCACGCCGGACTCAAAGTGCAAATGTTTCACATTGGTTAATTTTGTGTTTAATTTATGGGCCGGCAACGATATTGTATATACAATTAGCTCAGTCAGATGTCGGGCAGGTGTCACACCCCAAGGAGAAATGGAAGTATGGAACAGGACAATGTACTCATAGCCCCCACAAAATCAGGTGCCAGCATCAAGCTGTTGCTGACCAGCCTGCTTGGTATCGCCATCTTTTTCATCCCGTTCGAGCTGGCGGGACGCAGCACCATACTGGTGGATCATCTGGCTGGCTTGCTGATGGCACAGCGGCCATTGGCGGTGGGATTGATCCTGCTGCTGATCGCTTATGGGGCCGTGACTCCGCTGCTGGATGGCCGCTGGCGCGCGCGTCCCATCGACCGGCTCCTGAGCCTGTTCAAGCTGCTCGGTCTTGGGCTGGCAGTGATGCATGTCGCCGAGCTGGGACCGACCTGGCTGATGACCCCGGATCGCCTGCCCTTTCTGTTCGACAAGCTGGCCATGTCGGTCGGCCTCATAGTCCCCATAGGTGCCATGGCCCTCACCTTCCTGCTCGGCTTCGGCCTGCTGGAACTGATCGGGGTACTGATGCAGCCCGTGATGCGCCCGCTATGGCGCACACCGGGACACTCCGCCATCGATGCGGTGGCCTCGTTCGTCGGCAGCTATTCGGTTGGTCTGCTCATCACCAACCGGGTCTTCCTCGCGGGCAAATACACTGTGCGGGAAGCCGTCATCATAGCCACCGGGTTTTCCACCGTGTCGGCCGCCTTCATGATCATTGTGGCCAAGACCCTCAACCTGATGGAACACTGGAACTTCTATTTCTGGTCCACCCTGGTGATCACCTTTGTCATCACCGCCATTCTGGCGCGCGTGCCCCCCATCTCCAACATGGCCCATCACGGGGAGACCGATGAGCCACTGCCAGCCGGCATGCGCCGCTGGCAAGCCGCACTGGCATCCGGGCTGGCTCAATCCCGTCAGGCGGACCCAGTGCTGCGCCAGTTGCAGGACAACCTCAAAGATGGCCTCAGCATGGCGGCCGCCGTGGTGCCTACCATATTGTCGGTCGGCCTGCTCGGCCTGCTGCTGGCACAGCACACCCCCTTGTTCGATCTGCTGGGTTGGCTGCTGTGGCCCCTGACCTGGTTGCTTGATCTGGGCGAGCCTCTGGAGACAGCCAGATCGCTCTCGGCCGGCTTGGCGGAGATGTTCCTGCCCGCCATCCTGCTCAAGGACGCGGATCTGCTGGTGCGCTATGTCACCGCAGTGGTGTCGGTCAGCTCTGTCCTCTTCTTCTCCGCCTCCATTCCCTGCATCCTGGCCACCAGGATCCCGGTGAGTGTGAGTCAGCTGGTAGTGATCTGGTTCCTGCGCACCCTGCTCGGCATAGTGCTGGCCGCACTCTGCGGCAAGCTGGCCATGGCGGCAGGCTGGCTGAGTTAAGCGAGGTGGCAACGCTGGTGATAAAGCGCAAGCGCGTGCACAAACCAGGAAGGTGCCCGAGGGCGCCTTCCTTTTTTGCACAGCAGCCATGGACCCGCCACAACAGGGGCTGGATTGGCACGCACGCATAAAAAAACGCAGCTGATACAGAGTGCCTGCATCAACTGCGTTCTGGTCATGCTTGATGGGGCTTGCCATGCCAGATGGGGAAGGTATGAAACACCCACCCTGCGCCACATCGCGGGAACATCAGACCGCTCTGGCCCTTAGCCCGCGCCCCTGTCGAAGCATTGGATTGACATCCTTAGAAGGGCAGCTTCATGCCCGGGGGCAGTTGCATGCCACCGGTCAGTTCGCCCATCTTGGTCTTGTTCTGCTCTTCCACACGACGAACGGCATCGTTGACGGCGGCAGCGACCAGATCTTCGATCATCTCTTTGTCATCTTCCATCAGGCTCGGGTCGATCTCGATGCGACGCACGCTGTGGCTGCCGGCCATGGTGACCTTGACCATGCCAGCACCGGCTTCGCCGACCACTTCCATCTGGGCAAGCTGCTCTTGCATCTTCTGCATGCGCTCTTGCATCTGTTGGGCCTGCTTCATCAGGTTCCCCATTCCACCTTTACCAAACATATGTCGTCTCTCGTCTTGAAATCCGGCATCCAGCGCCGGGCTGTGGGCTTGTCTGTCCTAGATGGGGACAAGCAAACCGCTTTTCAACCGGGCACAAGGCCCGGCATGGGTATTAAGCATCGAATTCAATTGCTGAGCGGTTCTATGCTCTCGTGGTGGAGCACGGCGCCGAATCGCTGAACTAAAAACTGCACGTTGGGATCCTGCTCCAGATCCCGGCTTACCTGCTCGCGCACGCCCAGATAGAGGCGATGCTCTATCTCCAGCGGCGTCTCCTGCTCGGGCACCAGGCCCAGGGTCACCTCCACCTGCACGGCCTGACCCAGCTCGGGGCCTATGATCTCGGCCAGATCGGCGCGGGCCCGATCGCTGATGAGGTGGCGCTGCTCGGGCTTGAGGGTCAGCAGCACAGTGTCTCCCTGCTGGCGCATGACGGAGTTGATCGCCAGCTGACGCAACCGGCCACCGACCCCGGTGCGGGCAATCAACTCGGCCCAGGGATCGCCGCAGTTGACCAGCAAGGAGGACGGGATCAGTCTGGCGACCTCTTCCCCCTCCTCGGGTTGGCTGTCGCTCTCCAGCTCATCCCAGTCGATGGTCTCCATCACGGAGGCCGTCGTCGGCTGTGGTTCGCTGGCAGCAGCAACCCGGGGCGTCGCGGGGGCGGTGCTGGGGCTGGGCACGGCAGGCGCTACCTGCGCCCTCGCGGCCGGCGTACCGTCCAGATCCCAGGGTGGCAGATCGTCCGGGTTGGGACTCGCTCTGGCGGGAGCCTGAGCCGGGGCAGCCTGACCATAGGCAGGCCCGGCGCTGGCCGTCGGCACCCGGTTCGGCATAGGGGCACTGGCAGCGGCATCGCTAAAGCCCTGGCTCAGATACTCTTCATAGTCGCTGCCACTGTCGTCATAGGCATCGAGCGGCGGCAGATCCTCATAACCCGCTACCGCTGAACTCTGGGCCGGCACCACGGCGGCGGCTTGCCAAGCGGGGGATGCGGGCGGCGCGATCGGGCCGGCCTCGGGGGCCGCCACCGGTCGGGTGGGCGCAACGCGAGGAGGTGCAGACGCAACGGCGGTGGCTCCTGGCTCACCACGCAGGCGGCTGCGCAGCAAATTGCGCTTGCCCAGCAGACTCTGCATGCTGGACGCGGCTGAGGGCGCAGCTTCCGGCTTGGCAACGGGAGCCTCTTCCATATGAGGCTCGGGGGATGGCGGTGCTGCCAATGAGGCATCCTGCATCGCAGGGTCATTCTCGCTGACTGGCGCCATTGGCTCACTCGCGCCAGAGGATCCCTCATAGCCCATCTGCTGCGCCTCACGCAGCAACTCGTCCTGCTCGGCAAACAGCGGCGCACTCAGCGCATCGCTGGCGCTCTCTTGCTCATCCGTAGCAGAGAGGATGACAGGCTCGGCCTGCACAAGGGTGTGCTCCCCCGGCGTGGGGGGCGGAGCATCACCAGATACAGCCGGTTGGGCCACAGTCGCTGTGGCCGAAGCGGGGGCTGGCTCAACCCCCTGTGGCTTTCCCAGCGGGGCCGGTGCGGTCCTTCCTGCCACGGCAAGTCCGGGCGGCAGCGCGGCAAGGTTGGCCGGGTGCACGGCCTCACGGCGCGGTGAGAACGCCAGCATGCGCAGGCAAGTCATCTCGAGCGCGGTGCGACCATCGGGCGCCCAGGGCAGATCCTTGCGCCCCCCCAGCACTATCTGGTAGCAAAGCTGCACCTCTTCCGGGCTCATGGCCTGGGCCAGCTGCAACAGGGCATCGGCATCAGCCCCCTGCTCCTGTACGGTGGCGGGCAGCAGCTGGGCCATGGCGATGCGATGGAGCAGCCCTTCCAGCTCGGCGTGCAGCTGATCAAAATCGGGCCCCAGGGTCGCAATCTCGGTGATCTTGGCCATGGTCGCCGGGGCATCCTGGCGCAGGATGGCCTCCAGCAACTGGTGAAGGTGGCGATGATCCAGCGTCCCCAGCATGGCCAGCACGCTCTCGAGGCGTACGCTGCCATTGCCGTGGGCCAGCGCCTGATCGGTCAGGCTCAGGGCATCGCGCATGCTGCCGTCGGCCGATTTGGCCAGGGCCTGCAGGGCGCGCGGCTCGAACGGTTGCCCCTCCTGATCCAGCACCCACTCCAGCTGCTTGGCGATCTGGGTCTGATCCAGACTCTTGAGATGGAACTGCAGGCAGCGGGAGAGGATGGTAATGGGCAGCTTCTGCGGATCCGTGGTGGCCAGCAGGAACTTCACATAGGGGGGCGGCTCTTCCAGGGTTTTGAGCAGGGCGTTGAAGCTGTGGCGCGACAACATGTGTACCTCATCGATGAGGTAGACCTTGAAGCGGCCACGGGCCGGCCGGTACTGCACGTTGTCGAGCAGCTCGCGGGTGTCTTCCACCTTGGTGCGGGACGCCGCATCGATCTCCAGCAGATCGACAAAATTGCCCTGATCGATCTCGCGGCAGGTGTCGCACACACCGCACGGATGGCTGCTGATCCCCTGCTCGCAATTGAGACTCTTGGCCAGAATGCGGGCTATGGTGGTCTTGCCAACCCCACGGGTACCGCTCAGCAGATAGGCGTGATGCAGCCGTCCCTGATCCAGGGCGTTGGTCAAGGCGGTCAGCACATGGTGCTGGCCTACCACTTGTTCAAACGTATGGGGGCGCCATTTACGCGCCAGAACCTGATAGCTCATAAGTCTCGATGCAGGGATGACAAGGCATTGAGGCAGAATGCTAACACAAATGCCAGGCGGGCTGTATCGGCTATCGGCGAGGTCGGGAGGGATCGCTTGAATTTCAAACCGATGCCCGGATGGGCACCGGTTTCGGGACACGCAGCAGGCTGACGAGGCCTGCGTTGCATCCTGGGGGATTACTCGCCGGCCAGTTCGACCAGTGAGACGACCTTGATGCCGGCCGCCGTCAGGCGAGCATCCCCGCCCAGAGATGGCAGGGAGATGATGAAGGCCGCATCGGCCACATCACCACCGGCACGGCGGATGAGCTTGACGGTCGCATCGACGGTGCCGCCGGTGGCCAGCAGATCATCGACGACCAGCACCTTGTCACCCGGCACTATGGCATCTGTGTGCAGTTGCAGGGTGTCGGTACCGTATTCGAGGGCATAGGACTCCTCGATCACGTCGCGGGGCAACTTGCCCGGCTTGCGCACAGGCACAAATCCCAGGCCCATGGCGAAGGCGACCGGCGCACCAAAGATGAAGCCGCGGGCCTCGGTGCCGACGATCTTGGTGATCCCTTGATCACGATAATGCTCAGCCAGCAGATCGATGGTGGCTTTGAAGGCCTCCGCGTTCTCTATCAGGCTGGTGATGTCACGAAACAGAATGCCCGGCTTCGGATAGTCGGGGATGGTCTTGATGCTCGCTTCGATAAATTTCAGGGTATCCGGATTCATTGTTTGACCGCTTATTTTTTGAGCCCAGGCGTGGCCGTATTTCTCGATTCCCGCCAGCGGGAAATAAAAAGGCCCGTCACGCAAAATGACAGGCCGACTCCATAGCATTATTGCCGCAATAGCTTAGGGACTTCACTTCGCCATTGCAACTGGCTCCAGTACCGGCAGACGCATTAACCAGGTGAGCAGGATCACCATTATGGCAATGAGCAGCAGCCTGACCCACAGCAGGGGCACCACCGCCAGCGACACCGAGAAAGAGAGCAGGATGAAGATGATGGCCCGGCGTCGGGCGTGGCGGCGAATGCCGCGATACTGCTGCCAATCGGCGATGGGGGGACCAAACCAGGGGTGAGCCAGCAGCCAGCGGTGAAAACGGGGGGACGAGCGGGCAAACAGCGCCGCCGCCAACAACATGAAGGGGGTGGTCGGCAACAGCGGCAACACGATTCCTATGATGCCGGTGACGAATGCCAACCAGCCCAATCCCATCAGACACCAACGTTTCATGGCCACTCCTCTTCCATCCAGCTCTGCTTAGCCTAACAGAGTTGACCCAAAAGCTGACAGCTCAGCCCCGCGAGCGGCGGCTGATTACGCTCAACGAGTGGGCTGACGGCTGACAAGACCGGCCATTGCCACTACAATCTGCGCTCTTTTTTCTCCCCTTGTCTTCGGAAGCAGCTATGCGCGTTATTTTGGCCCCCATGCAGGGGGTGCTGGATCACCTGATGCGGGAGGTACTCACCTCCGTCAACGACTACGACCTCTGCGTCAGCGAATTTATCCGCGTGGTCGATCAGCTGCTGCCTGCCAAGGTGTTTTATCGCCTCTGCCCCGAACTCAAGCAGGGCGGCAAGACCCGCGCCGGCACCCCGGTACGGGTGCAACTGCTGGGGCAACACCCCGAATGGCTGGCCGAGAACGCGGTGCGCGCCATTGAACTAGGCTCCCCCGGAGTCGATCTCAACTTCGGCTGCCCTGCCCCCACGGTGAACAAGAGCAAGGGCGGCGCCGTCTTGCTCAAAGAACCCGACACCATCTACCGCATCGTCAAGGCGGTACGGGAGGCGGTGCCCGCCCACCTGCCGGTCAGCGCCAAGATCCGCCTCGGATACGATGACAAGGATCTCTACCTGGAGAACGCCCAGGCCGTCTATCAGGCGGGGGCCAACGAGCTGGCGGTGCATGCCCGCACCAAGCGCGAAGGCTACAAGGCTCCGGCCCACTGGGAGTATGTGGATGCCATCCGCCGCGCCCTGCCCATCCCGGTCACCGCCAACGGCGAGATCTGGGATCATCAGGATGCGCTGACCTGTGCCCGCGTCTCCGGCTGTGATGCCCTCATGGTGGGGCGCGGCGCCATCTCCCTGCCCAACCTGGCCAACGTGATGAAGACAGGCTGTGCCCACATGAGCTGGGCCCAGGTGTTGCAGCTGATGGTGAACTACACGGAGCAGGATCTGGCCAGCGAGAAGGCGGACTACTACCCCAGCCGCATCAAGCAGTGGTTCAGCTACCTGAAGCGGGAATACCCGCAAGCCGACCTGCTGTTTCGCGACATCCGGCTGCACAAAGAGACGGCTCCCATCCGGGAGGCCTTGCTGCAAGCCTCGAAAACTGTGATCTAACCGTCCTTTACTTGACGCATATCATCTTGATAATCCTGTCGTCTCCCTATACTGCCCTGGATTTGTAATTCGTCTGTTGGGGGCTAGTGTGTGTGAAATGACGCAAGCTCGGTTGGCCGTGTGGCGTGATCGCCTGCTGACTGACTGGGCGCAAGTAAGAGAAGAGCTGATCGGTCAGCTCAAAGCCTGTCGGCGTGACGAGTGGGCGGAAAAAGTGGATCACTGCGAACGGGATCAGCTGGTGGATCTGACCAGTCGCCTCGACTTGCCCAAGGTGGAGCAGAGCGTGGCCAACCTCAAGCGGATCGATGCAGCGCTTTGTCAAATGGATCTGGGTCTCTATGGCCTCTGTTCCGATTGCGAAGAACCGCTTGCCATAGAGCAGCTCGAACAGGATCCGACCCTGCAACGCTGCCCGCGCTGCGAAGCCCGCTATCGCAAGGGATTCCACGCCCACGAACTCTGAGGGATGCACATTCGTGCATCCTCGCTTCCGGGCTGGTCAGCCTGCCGTTTCTATCCAATAATCAACAACAACCACGCTGAACAGGGACAGATCCGTGTACAGAGTCTTGTTGTTATGGTGTCTGTGCTGCACCGCCTGGGCACAGGAGTCACTGGTCGTGGGCTGGTCAAGCTGGCATCCGTTCAGCTTTCGCGATGAACAGCAGCAGTTGCAGGGGCTGGACATCGACTTGCTGGAGGCCATCTTCAGCCGGGCCGGTTTTGACGCCAGTTACAGCGAGATGCCCTGGGCCCGCGTGCTGCGCGAGCTGGAGTTCGGCTCCATACAGTTGGCCATGTCCGCCAGTCAAACCGCCCAGCGCGAACAGTTCGCCCGCTTTTCCATTCCCTATCGCAATGAAGAGACTGTGCTGCTCATCCGGCGCCAGGATGTGTCACGCTGGCAGGGGATAGCCCAGCTCTCCGATCTGCTGCCTCGCCCCGAATTCACCATAGGCATGCTGCGCGACTTTGACTATGGCGTGGATTTTCGTGCCTTCATGCAATCTCCCCAGCTGAAGGATCGCCTGCTCGTCAGGCTGCGGCTGGATCAGCTGGTGAAATTGCTGCTGGCAGGCCGCATCCAGGGTGTGGTCATGGATCCCATGGGGCTGCAGGAGCTGAGCCTCGTTGGCATGCCACTCGATGAGCTGGCCACACTGCTCACTATCCAGCAGACCCCGGTCCATCTGATGTTGAGCCGCCGCACCACCACGCCCCAGCAGTTGCAACGGCTCGACGAGGCCATCCGGGCGCTGCTGCAGAGCCCGGAATATGGGCAGATCCTCGCACGCTACCGCTACCCGCTGCAGTGAGGTATAGTGAGACAGATAAAAAAATGGGCCCATCGGGCCCATTGTTGACTGTGTCGCTTATTATGCCAGCAGGTGACCCACCAGCTCATGACGCCACCCTTGCAGCAGCATGGGCTTGTCGGCGCGAGCGCGCTCTTCATCGCTCATGCGCCAGCTCCAGGTGAAGTACTGGTGAATGATCTTCTTGCTCGCCACCAGTTCCGGCGGAATGTTGCTGGCCTTGGCCTTCTCTTCCACCATTCCCTTGATGCGCTTGAGCTCGGCCTTGTACTGGGGATAATCCACCAGCCGGCGAATGGGCTCTGGCCAGCTCGCAGGGTCGCTCTGCTGGGCCGTCGCGACTATGTCCAGCATCCGCTTGCCGTGGATCTTGATCTCGATGGGAGCCAGCCCCAGCTCGTTGAGATCGCGCAGCGACGTGGGTTTGCGCTCCGCCACCTTGAACAGGTGCAGCTCCTTGACCACGAAGTTGAGGGCCAGATCCCGCCGTACCGCTTCTTGCTGACGCCAGGCGGCCAGCTCGCGCAGTATGGCCAGTTCACGGCGCCCCAGTTGCCAGGCATTGATTATCTCGAGATAGGCCTGACGGGGATCGCTACCCTGGGTTTTGCGGGCCGAGTGGTTCTGACACTCCTGCTCGAACCAGGCAAACTTGCCGCTCTCGTGCAGCCGGGCCATCACCTTCTCGTAGAGCGGCATCAGGTAGAACACATCGGCCGCCGCGTATTCGAGCTGACGCTCGGTGAGCGGACGGGCCAGCCAGTCGGTACGGGCCTGATCCTTCTCCAACTCCACCCCGAGGAACTCCTTGACCAGGGCGCCGAAGCCCACCGAGACGCCGTGCCCCAGGAAGGCAGTCGCCAGCTGGGTGTCGTGCATCTGATTGGGCAGATGGCCGGCCTCGTGCTGGATCAGCTCCAGATCTTCGCCGGAGGCGTGCAATATGGCGATCTGCCCTGCCCGGCCAAGCCGTTGCCAGAGAGGGGTGAGATCCAGGGCCAGGGGATCCAGCAGGGCCAGGTGCTCGCCATCATAGATCTGGAACAGGCCCAGTTGGGGGTAATAGGTGCGGGTGCGAACGAATTCAGTATCTATGGCCAGGGGAACGTCGGCCAGGGAAGCGAGATACTGTTCCAGTTCGGCTTGCTGTGAAATGAGTTGATAGTGCATCTTTGCCTGCGCGTTGATCAGGGCCAAAAGAAAAAACCGTGGCATGACCCACGGTTTTGCATGACAGCGGCGCATCGCCCGCTATTGCTGCTTGGCAATTTCCTCGTCGCGCAGCACGCGGCGCAGGATCTTGCCCACATTGGTCTTGGGAAGTTCGTCGCGAAATTCTACCAGTTTCGGCACCTTATAGGCAGTCAGATGTGTGCGGCAGTGGGCAATAATCTCGTCCTCCTGCAGTTTTGCATCTTTCTTGACCACGAAGATCTTCACCAGCTCGCCGGACACCTTGTGCGGCACACCGACCGCCGCCACTTCCAGCACCTTGGGGTGAAGCGCCACCACGTCCTCGATCTCGTTCGGATAGACGTTGAAACCCGAGACCAGGATCATGTCCTTCTTGCGATCGACGATCTTGAAGAAGCCCTGCTCGTCGCACACGGCGATGTCGCCGGTACAGAGCCAACCATCCTGCATCACCTCGGCAGTCGCCTCTGGACGCTGCCAGTAACCCACCATCACCTGGGGGCCGCGCACCTGCATCTCGCCGGGCTTGCCAAACTCGGTGATCACCTGACCGGCGTCATCCACCAGCCGGATGTCGGTGGAGCAGACCGGCAGACCGATGGAGCCGTTGTAGTCGAGCAGATCGTAGGGGCAGACACTCACCAGTGGCGAACACTCGGTCAGGCCATAACCTTCCAGCAGCGGGGTATCAGTCAGTCCCTTCCACTGTTCGGCCACCGCCCGTTGCACCGCCATGCCCCCCCCTATGGTCAGCTTCAGCTTGCTGAAATCAATCGACTGGAATTCGCCGTTGTTGACCAGGGCATTGAACAGGGTGTTGACCCCTGTGATGCAGGTGAAGGGGTATTTTCTGATCTCTTTGACGAAGCCCGGGATGTCGCGCGGGTTGCTGATAAGCAGGTTGTATCCCCCCATGCGCATGAACAGCAGGCAGTTCACGGTCAGGGCGAAGACGTGGTAGAGCGGCAGTGCCGTGACCACGAACTCCTTGCCCCGCTCCAGCATGGGGCCGTAGACGCCGAGGCACTGCTCGACGTTGGCGATCATGTTGCGATGGGTCAGCATGGCCCCCTTGGAGAGGCCTGTGGTGCCGCCTGTGTACTGCAGGAAGGCGAGATCGTCGTTGGTGATCTCAGGCTTGATGTACTGCAGGTAGCGTCCCTTGGAGAGGGCCTGACGCATGGTGCTGGCGTGGGGCAGGTTGTATTTGGGCACCAGCTTCTTGACGTATTTCACCACGAAGTTGACGAGCGTGCCCTTGGCCAGCCCCAGGTTGTCGCCCATGCGGGTCAGGATGACGTGCTTGATCGGGGTGTCGTAGACCACTTTTTCCAGGGTATGGGCAAAGTTGGAGACGATGACGATGGCCTTGGCGCCCGAGTCCTTGAGCTGATGCTCCAGCTCGCGCGGGGTATAGAGCGGGTTGACGTTCACCACTATCATGCCGGCGCGCAGTATGCCGAACACGGCGATGGGGTATTGCAACAGGTTCGGCATCATCACCGCCACCCGATCACCCTGGCTGAGCTTGAGCTCGTTTTGCAGGTAGGCGGCAAAGGCGCGGGACTGCTCTTCCAGTCGGCGGTAGGTGATGGTCTGCCCCATGTTGACGAAGGCAGGCTGATCGGCGAACTCGGTCACCGATGCCTCAAACATGTCGACCAGGGAGCTGTATTGGTCTGGGTTGATCTCGGCGGGGACCCCTTCCGGATAACGCTTCAGCCAGACTTTTTCCACGAACTTCTCCTGCATAACTAGCACCTGTGCGCTCACTGTGTTGCCTCCGTCCCTGTTCACATCCATTTAAATCGGTTGTTTTAAGCTCATGCTCTAATGCCGCACATATTTACATAGGGCAACATCAATTAACAGCAAATTAACAACGAAAAAGTGTGAGGGGGAAGACAAACCTGGAATTATTGAAAGCCGGTGATTCTACCGAATTTGACAAAATTTTTCGATACAAACGGCGGTATCGACCGAATTTTCCATATGAAAATGGTGGTTTCCCGCCAAAACGACCATTTCTATTCGCTCGAATGCGCCATGACGCAACTGCCACTGCGCCAGCAGGCTGGCAAAGCCCTGCTCGCCCCGGATAAACAGCACAGGGCAGCGGATGGCCCGGATCAACGCCTGGGCCTGGCCTTCGCTCATGCGCAGTGGTGACAGATCCCGCAATCTGGGGTCGCTGCGCCAATGCCAGCGCCCGGCCCGCTCCACCAGTTGTCGTTCGCAGATAAGTCGCGCCGCGTTCGGGGCAATGTCCGCCACCTTGCAACGGGCCATTGCCGCTTCCTCGATGGAGGCAAAACCATTGGAGACCCGCTCACGGGTGCGGCTGCGATTTAACATCGCCCGGCGCAGCTGGGCCGGCACCTCCTCATCGGGCTGGCTCAAGGGGCCCAGCCCTTCCAGCATGATGAGCCGCTCCACCTGCTCGGGAAAGACACCGGCATAGGCAGAGGCGATCAGTGCCCCGAGGGAGTGACCGAGCAGGCTGAAACGCGGCCAGCCTGCCGCCTGAACGATCTGGTAGAGATCGTCCAGCCAGTCGACAAAGACATAGGGGGTGGTTTTGTGATCCGAGTGGCCATGGCCCGGCAGATCGACGCAGATCAGATGAAAATCAGCCAGATAGGGGGCCAGAGGCAGAAAGCTGGCGCCGTTGTCGAGCCAGCCGTGCAAGGCGATCAGCAGCGGCTTGCCCTGCTGCTCGTTGTCAAGCAAGGCCACCCGGCGACCATCGGTCAGGGTGACCATTTTCTCCTGCATGATGAGTGTCATGAGCAACCTTAGCGACGCAGCGGCCGTCTCGGCCAGAAGGGATCATAGAAGGGGTCGTAGAAGTAAGGGTCCATGTAGCGGATCTCCACCTCCTTCACCGGCGGCCACAGCTTGCTGGAGCTGACATCGAGCACGGAGAAGCGATACTTGTGCTGGCCAATCTGGCCATCTACCGGCTTGCCGATAGTGCCGAGCACCGTCAGGCTGCGCCCCTTGGCGTACAGGGTCGGATCGACGAAGCCCTTCATGACAGCGAAGAACCGACCCGGGCTCTGCTCGGTCTGCTCCGGCACGCCGTTGGGTTTGAGCGGCAGATAAACCATTTCGATGACACTCTTTTCCGTCAAATTGTGCACCGCCGAGATGACTCCGCTCCAGCGCGCCGGCTTGCCTTCCTGACCAGCCAGGGCAGGCTGATACGCCACCAGCTGGCTTTCCGGCTCATAGGCCAGCTCCTTGGGCACGGAGCTGCACGCGCCGAGCAACAAGCCCGCTACCCCTATCACAATCGCACGTTTCATCATGTCACTCTCCTGTTTGCCGAAGACCGAACCTGTTACCAGACCCTGTCCGGCATGGGGATCTTGGTTTACGGCAGGGGCGACAGGCATGCCACGCCGCTTCCTGCCCTTATTCGCGACCCGGCAATTTTTTCCAGGTTACCTTGTCTCGCAAGTATACCGGGGTGGCCTGCTCCACAGGTACAGCCTCCCCCGCCAGCAAGGCGGCACGCGCCAGCGGCAGCATGTCGACGGCCGCCGGGAAGCGCACCTGGCTCATGACAACCTCCTCGGCCAGACCACCCAGGATCTCGCCATAGGTCTCAAAGCCGGTGCCGACACGGGTCCAGCGACCCGCCAGCGGACCAGACGCCACCAGCGCCGCCGGATCGCTCACGACCTCCTCACCCACCAGCTGCATGCGGCCCTCCTTCAGCGCGTACTGACCGAAGTAGACCTCCCCCATGCGCGCATCGATGGCGGTCAACACCCGCTCGGCGCCTTCCAGCCGATAAGCCCCCTGCGCCATGGCGGCCAGAGTGGAGATGCCGATGAGCGGCACGCCAACCCCGAAGGCCAGCCCTTGGGCCACGCTGATCCCGATCCGCACGCCGGTGAAAGAACCCGGGCCACGCCCGAACGCGATGACATCGAGCTCGCTCAAGGCTATCCCGGCATCGTCCAACACAGCCTGAACCATGGGCAAGATTTTGCGGGTGTGATCCCGCGGCGCCTCTTCCCAACGGGAGAACAGCTTGTCACCCACCAGCAGGGCGGCGGAGCAGGCTTCGGTGGCGGTATCAACGGCCAGGATCTTCAACTCGTTCATGCTTTCCAATCTCTATAAAATCAGTCAATTACGTAACAGGCAAGCAAGCTGTGCTCGCCCGTTGTTCAATTCTGTCATCTATCTGCAAGTGGCTCGATGAAAAACCTCGATACGGGCTGCGTGGCCGCCGCATCTCTTGAAAAAATAGCCTTAACTGCCATCAACAGGCCACTGGATGCCCATCAGCGGGGCACCTATTCGCCACGATCGAAGAAGCTTCCCTACGTTGCTAGTTCCCGGGTGCAGGGCATATAACCGGCAGTCTTATCCACCACGATCGAAGAAACTCCCCAGCGTCCCTAGCTCCCGGGTTCGGGGAATGGCGGGCAGGCTCTTGATAAAGGTGGCGCCGTAGGGTTTGTTGACCATGCGTGGATCACAGATGACCAGTACACCGTGATCACTGCGATCACGAATGAGCCGTCCCACCCCCTGTTTGAGCGCGATCACCGCCTTGGGCAACTGCAGCTCGGCGAAGGGATCGCCCCCCTTGAGCTTGCAATCATCGACTCGCGCCTTGAGCAGCGGGTCGTCGGGGCTGGCAAACGGCAGCTTGTCGATGATAACACACGACAACGCGGCCCCCCGCACGTCTATCCCCTCCCAGAAGCTGCTGGTAGCCACCAGCACGGCACGGCCATTCTCCACGAACTCCTTGAGCAGCCGCTGCTTGTTGTCCTCCCCCTGCAGCAGCACGGTACGGCCTATCTCGCGGCGCAGCACCTCGGCCACCTGGCGCATCACCTGATGGCTGGTGCAGAGGAAGAAACAGCCCCCCGGCGTCTTGTTGATGAGGGGGATCATCAGCTGGGCCAGCGGCTCGCCCCGCCCGAAGGCGTTGGGCTCGGGCAGAAAACGGGGCACGCACAGCCGCGCCTGTTCGGCGTAATCAAACGGGCTGTCGAGGATGAGCTCGGCGCTGCCCGCGAGCCCCAGTTCGGCCACAAAGTGATCGAAGCGCATGTCCACCGTCAGGGTGGCGGAGGTGAAGATCCAGGCCACCTCGGGACGCAGCACCTCGGCGCCAAAGCGCTCGGCCACCGACAGCGGGGTGATGTTGAGGGAGAAGTGCAGCCGCGAGCAGTCATACCAGTAGGAGAAACCGGTCTGGTTGATGGTCAGCACCTCCCCAAGGCGGGCGCGCAGCTCGCAGATCCGCTCGAAGGCGTGATCCAGCTGCTCACCGCGCCCCAGCGCGAGTTTGAGCACCTCGTAACAGAGCCCGAGAGCATCGTTGAGGCGGGCCAGCGCCTGGGCCCAGAGCGGCTGGCGCAACATGTCGCGGGTATTGCCACGGCCACCGTCCACCCCGAAGGCGAGGCGCAGATCCTGGCTGGCGATGGAGAGCCGGTCCGCCGCCTTGCCAAGCTGCCCCATGTCGTGAGCCTCGGCGCGATAAGCAAGCTGGATATCCTGCGCCAGATCCTGGATGGTGCGGCTGCCCACCGATTTGCCGAAGTAGTTGGTGGCGATCTCCGCCAACTGGTGCGCCTCGTCGAACACATAAACCTGTGCTTCGGGCACCAGCTCGCCAAATCCCGTGTCTTTCACCGCCATATCGGCGAAGAAGAGGTGATGATTGATCACCACCACCTGGGCATCCATGGCGCGGCGGCGGGCCACCACCAGATGGCAGTCGTCGTAATAGGGGCAGTCGCGGCCGAGGCAGTTGTCGTTGGTGCTGGTGACGTGGGCCAGGATCTCGGCGTTCTCCTGCAGACCCGGAATATCACCCACATCGCCGTTGTCGGTGGCGGTGGACCAGGATTTGACCTTGACCAGATCGTTGAGGACTTCCGGCTTTTGCAGATGGGATTCGCTGAGCAGGCGGTTCATGCGTTCTATGCACAGGTAGTTGCTGCGCCCCTTGAGCAGGGCCACCGGCGGGGTGTAGGAGAGCGCCCCCGTGATGGTAGGCAGATCGCGATAGAAGAGCTGCTCCTGCAGGTTCTTGGAGCCTGTGCTGATCACCACCCGCTTGCCGGACTCCAGCGCCGGCACTAGATAGGCATAGGTCTTGCCGGTGCCCGTGCCCGCCTCCACCAGCAGACGGCCACCGCTCTTGATGGCGCTGGAGACGGCCTCGGCCATGGCCAGTTGCGGGGCGCGGGCAACAAAGCCGTCGATGTGGCTGGCCAGAGGGCCATCTGGCTTGAACAGGGTCTGGATGGTCAAAAGGGCGTCCCGCAGCAAAAGCGGGCATTATGCCAAAAATGCGGTGAAAGCGGGACTGATAATGCGTTCAGACGAAGAGATCGATCTGGTGCTCGGGATCCGGCTTGTGATCGTCCTCTTCGGGCTTTGGCTGATCACGTTTGGCAGAGGGGTAGGCCTGCTGGCGTTGCTGGGACTCACCGTTGTCGGTGCTGGTCTTGCGCAGCTGGTGCTTCTGGCTGATCTGGGTCACTTCCCGCTTGATGTCGTCAGGACTCGGGGTCGCTGGCGCCCGCGGCAAAATGGGGAACAACAGGTCCTGGCTGGGCATGATCTCGCCTCCTCTGGGGCATCTTGTCTAGTTATCGACCAAGAAACCGTTTTCTCAACTTTAATCGATGGAATCACATTTTCGAGTTGCTTTTTCCGTCAAGGAAGGTAGTTTAAATCGGGCGTCAACTACGACATCTTATTTGTAAAGGATTAGTTACATGAAGTTCACCCTGCTGAAGACTCATCACCACCATCATCATCCCGACTAGTCTTTCAGGAGGTTGGCTGCTGGAAGACACTTAACTGGTGACTTCCAAAAGGACCGCAAGATTCATAAACCCTCGGAAGCACATACTTCCGAGGGTTTTTTCGTTTTTGACTAGAAGGAAATCGAGCAAATGGAAACACAACGCCTGCGTATCGCCATGCAAAAGTCCGGTCGTCTGAGCCAGGATTCCCAAGCCCTATTCAAGAGCTGCGGCCTCAAGATCAACCTGCGCGAGCAGCGCCTTATCGCCCATGTGGAAAACATGCCCATCGACATACTGCGGGTGCGTGATGACGACATCCCCGGTCTGGTGATGGAAGGGGTGGTCGACCTTGGCATCATAGGTGAGAACGTGCTGGAAGAGGCGCAGCTCATTCGCGCCTCCCAGGGGCTGCCCGCGGAAGTGAAAACCCTCAAGCAGCTCGATTTCGGGGGCTGCCGCCTGTCGCTGGCGGTGCCGGACGATGTGGCCTACACGGGGCCGCAGAGCCTGGCGGGCAAGCGCATCGCCACCTCCTACCCGGGTCTGCTCAAGCGCTTCTTCGATGAGAAGGGGCTCAATTTCAAGAGCGTCATGCTGGGCGGCTCGGTGGAAGTGGCCCCCCGCGCGGGTTTGGCCGATGCCATCTGCGATCTGGTCTCCACAGGCGCGACCCTGGAGGCCAACGGCCTCAAAGAGGTGGAGGTGATCTACCGCTCCAAGGCTGTGCTGGTACAGGCCCCCAACCCTTTGAATGAGGCCAAGCAGAAGCTGATCGACAAGCTGCTGCCCCGCATCCAGGGGATGCAGCAGGCGCGCGAGAGCAAGTACATCATGCTGCACGCCCCGAAAGACAAACTCGATGCCATCACGGATCTGCTGCCCGGCGCCGAGCGCCCCACCATAATGCAGCTGGCCGGTGACACCAATCAGGTGGCGCTGCACGTGGTATCCAGCGAGACCCTGTTCTGGGAAACCATGGAGCAGCTCAAGGCACTCGGTGCCAGCTCCATCCTGGTGCTGCCCATCGAAAAAATGATGGAATAAGGAGGGGACACCATGCAGACCCTGATCTGGAAGACCCTCTCCCCCGCCCAGCAGACCGACGTGCTGACCCGGCCCGCCCTCAATGACGAGGCGGACATAGGCGCCGTGGTCAAGGAGATCATCACAGCCGTGCGCAGCCGTGGCGACGAGGCCCTGTGCGAGCTCGGCCTGCGTTTCGAACGCGCGCCCCGTGAACAACTGCGGGTCAGCGAGGCCGAAATCGAGGCCGCCTGCGCCCGACTGGACGATGACATCAAGAGTGCCATCGAAGCCGCGATTGCCAATATTCGCACCTTCCACGCCGCCCAGGTGCAGCCGGTGGTGCGGGTCGAGACCCAGCCCGGCGTGGTGTGCGAGCTGCGCACCCAGCCCATCAGCCGGGTCGGTCTCTATGTGCCGGGGGGCAGTGCACCGCTCCCCTCCACCGTCATGATGCTGGCAATTCCGGCACGCCTAGCTGGTTGCCGTGAGGTGGTGCTCTGCACCCCGTCGCCGGCCAGCGACGAGATACTGTTTGCCGCCCGCGCCTGCGGCGTCGAGAAGGTATTCGCCATCGGCGGCGCCCAGGCCATCGCCGCCATGGCCTATGGCAGCGAGAGCATCCCCAAGGTGGACAAGATCTTCGGCCCGGGCAACGCCTACGTGACCGAGGCCAAGGGCCAGGTCTCCCGTGACTGGCGCGGCGCCGCCATCGACATGCCCGCCGGCCCCTCCGAGGTGCTGGTGATTGCCGACGAGAGCGCCAATCCAGCCTTCGTGGCTGCAGATCTGCTTTCCCAGGCCGAGCACGGCCCCGACAGTCAGGTGGTGCTGGTCACCACCTCACCCCTGCTGGCCGATGCCATTGCCGGCGAGATCAAGGGCCAGCTGGCCCGGCTCAGTCGCCGCGAGATCGCCGCCAAGGCGCTGGGCGCCAGCCTGGTGATCCTCTGCGACAGCCTGGACGAGGCCTGCGCCATCTCCAACGCCTATGCGCCGGAGCACCTGATAGTGCAGACCCGGGCGCCACGGGAACTGCTTGGCAAGCTCGAGAACGCCGGTTCCATCTTCCTTGGGGCATGGACACCGGAGTCGGTCGGCGATTACGCCAGCGGCACCAACCACACCTTGCCCACCTACGGCTACGCCCGCACCTGCTCGAGCCTGGGGCTGGCCGATTACCAGCGCCGCTACACCGTGCAGGAGCTCAGCGTCGAGGGCATCCAGGGGCTCGGCCCCATAGTCCAGCGCATCGCCCAGGCAGAAGGGCTCGATGGCCACAAAAACGCCGTCACCCTCAGATTGAGCGCACTTTCAAACCAGCCGCAGAAGGATTTGTCATGAGCATCGCCAATCTGGCCCGCCGCGTGGTGCGGGCCCTCACCCCTTACCAATCCGCCCGCCGCATCGGCGGCAAGGGCCACATCTGGCTCAATGCCAACGAGGCGCCCCAGGCCTACCCCTTCACCATCGAGGGAAATCGCCTCAACCGCTACCCCGAACCCCAACCGACCGAGGTGGTCAACGGCTACGCCGCCTATGCGGGGGTTAGCCCAAGTCAGGTGCTGGTGAGCCGGGGTGCCGACGAGGCCATAGAGCTGTTAGTTCGCACCTTCTGCGAGGCGGGGCAGGATCAGATCCTGATCTGCCCGCCCACCTACGGCATGTACGCCATCAGTGCCGAGACCTGTGGTGTGGGTATCGTCGAACAGCCTTTGACTGCCAGTCGTCAGCCGGACTGGGCCGCCATCGCCGACCGCCTCTCCGACGTCAAGCTGGTGTTCCTCTGCTCCCCCAACAACCCCACCGGGGATCTGGTGGGGCGCGACGGCCTGATCGCCCTGCTGGAGAAGGCCAGAAAGCGCGCCATTATCGTGGTCGACGAGGCCTATATCGAGTTCTGTCCAGAGGCGTCCGTGGTGGACTTGCTGGCCCGCTTCCCCAATCTGGTGGTGACCCGCACCCTCTCCAAGGCCTTTGCCCTGGCCGGGATCCGCTGCGGCTTTACGCTGGCGAGCCCCGAGGTGATCGCCATGCTGGCCAAGGTGATAGCTCCCTACCCCATCCCGGATCCCATCGCCCAGATAGCGACGCAGGCGCTCTCCCCCATGGGACTGGAGCTGATGCAGGAGCGGGTCACCGAGCTCAACAAGCAGAAGGCGATGATCAAGGCCGAGCTGGCCAGCCTGGCCTGCGTGCGGGAGCTTTTCGAGGACAAGGGCAACTTCATACTGGTGCGCTTCGTTGACGGCGCCACCGTCTTTGCCGCCATGAAGGCCGCCGGCATCATATTGCGGGATTTCTCCACCAAGCCGGGCCTGGACAACAGCATTCGCATCACCATCGGCTATCAGGGCGAAATGGATGCCGTGATCGCAGTATTGCGAGACGTCTCGGCCAACCAGATGCCACTCAACAACCCGTCTGCCGCCAGCGTATAAGGATGTCATTGATGAAGACCCCGTTTTTGTTTATCGACCGCGACGGCACCCTGATTGAAGAGCCGGTGACCGACAAGCAGGTGGACAGCCTCGCCAAGCTGCGCTTCGAACCCATGGTGATCCCTGTGCTGCGCGAGCTGCAGGCCGCCGGTTACGTGCTGGTGATGGTGACCAACCAGGATGGGCTGGGTACGGCCAGCCTGCCGCTGGAAAACTTCCAGCCGCCCCACGACCTGATGATGCACCTGTTTGAATCGCAAGGGGTCCACTGGGAACAGGTGTTGATCTGCCCCCACTTCCCGACCGACGGCTGCAGCTGCCGCAAACCCAATCTGGGACTGGTGAAGGAATATCTGGCCTCCGGTCGCATCGATTTCGCCAACTCTTTCGTGATTGGTGACAGACAGACCGACCTGCAGCTCGCCGACAACATGGGCATCCGTGGCATTCGCTATCAGCCGCAGGATCACGACTGGCTCGCCATACGTGATCAGCTGCTGTCCAAGGGACGCGTGGCCGAAGTGGAGCGCTACACCAAGGAGACCCGCATCCAGGTGGCGGTGGATCTCGACAAGAGCGGCGGCAACCAGATTGCCACCGGCATCGGCTTCTTCGATCATATGCTGGATCAGATAGCGACCCACGCCGGTTTCAGACTCAAGCTGAAGGTGAGCGGCGATCTGCACATCGACGATCACCACACGGTGGAAGATGTGGGGCTGGCGCTGGGTCAGGCCATGCGCCAGGCGCTCGGCAACAAGCGCGGCATAGGCCGTTTCGGCTTCGTGCTGGCGATGGACGAGGTGCAGGCGGTGATCGATGCGCGCCCGCTCACCGAGCAGGAAGTGAGTACCGCCCTGGACTTGAGCGGTCGCCCCTACTTCGTGTTTGACTGCCCGAGCGGCTTTGGCCGCGACAGCGTGGGCGAGATGGCCACCGAGATGGTGCCACACTTCTTCCGCTCCTTGTCGGACGCCATGGCCATCACATTGCAGATGAAGGTCGGCAGCGGCAACACCCACCACCAGGTGGAGGCGCTGTTCAAGGGCTTTGGCCGCGCCCTGCGCCAGGCCATCCGGGTGGAAGGGAGCGAGCTCCCCTCCAGCAAGGGAGTCTTGTAATGGCAATGAACTCTCAGAAACTGGTGATTATCGATACCGCATCGATGGTGCGGATCTCGCCAATCGACATGGGTAGGGGCACACGATGAGCACTCAGAAACTGGTCATCATCGACACCGGCTGCGCCAATCTGGCCTCGGTCAGAATGGCGTTCGAGCGCCTCGGCGTGCAGCCGCGGGTTTCCAGCAAGGCGGCCGATATCGAGAGTGCCGACAAGCTGATCCTGCCCGGGGTGGGCACAGCCGTGGCGGCCATGAAGAATCTCAACGAACGGGGGCTGGTGCCCCTCATTCGCGCCGCCAAACAGCCGCTGCTGGGCTTTTGCCTCGGCATGCAGATGCTGGCGGAGGCGTCCGAAGAGAGCATGAGTGCAGATGGCAGCAGCGGCGATCTGATCGACTGCCTCGGCATAGTGCCGGGCAAGATCCGGCTGATGGAGGTGGGCCAGCTGCGCCTGCCCCACATGGGCTGGAACCAGATTGAACACGACGAGACCCATCCTCTGCTCAAGGGGATCCCAAGCGGCAGCTACTTCTACTTCGTCCACTCCTACGCCCTGGAGGTGACAGACGCGACGCTCGCCACCTGTGACTACGGCACGCCTTTTACCGCCATCGTGGCCCGTAACAACTTCTTCGGTGCCCAATTCCACCCGGAGCGCTCAGGCGCGGCGGGAGCCCGTTTACTGCAAAACTTTCTGGAGTTATGACAAGGATGATCATTCCTGCAATTGACCTTATCAAGGGTCAGGTGGTTCGCCTCTATCAGGGTGACTACGACCAAAAAACCGAATACAGCGACAGCCCGCAGGCCCGCTTTGACGAATATGTCTCCCAGGGGGCGGTGCAACTGCACCTGGTGGATCTGGACGGTGCCAAAGAGACACAGGCCCGCCAACTCCCTCTGCTGACCCAGCTGCTGTCGGCCACCGAGGCGCCTGTGCAGGTGGGCGGCGGAGTGCGCACCGAGCAGGATGTGGCGGATCTGCTGGCCGCCGGTGCCAGCCGGGTGGTGATCGGCTCCACCGCCGTCAAGTCCCCGGATCTGGTGGCGAGCTGGATGGAAAAATATGGCCCCGAGCAAATCGTGCTGGCGCTGGACGTCAATATCGACGCCCAGGGCAATCGCCATATCGCCGTGGCGGGCTGGCAGGAGAACAGCGGCGTGACCATAGAGGCGCTGATCGAGCGCTTCCTGCCGGTCGGTCTCAAGCATGTGCTCTGCACCGACATCAGCCGCGATGGCACCTTAGCGGGCACCAACGTCGAGCTCTATCGGGATCTCTGCGCCCGTTACCCGAGCGTGGCCTTCCAGGCCTCGGGCGGGATTGGCGGGATCCAGGACATAGAGGCGCTCAAGGGCTCAGGGGTCAAGGGGATCATCCTCGGCCGCGCCCTGCTGGAGGGCAAATTCTCCGTGGGTGACGCCATCACCTGCTGGGCCAACGGCACGCCAGATTGACGGCTTGATCAGCCGCCGTGACATGAGAGCCTGCCTGGCCACAGGGGTCGGGCAGGTATCTCTCCATCCAGAGATAAGTCGGGGTAAGTCCTTATTACTTGGTAACAATTGACTCTATACTCGAACTCATTGAGACAACGTCACGGAGGACTTATGTTCACATCTCACGCCGCCACCATACTGATCGTCGATGACTCGCCCGAGAATCTGATGGTGCTGACCGATCTGCTCTCTCCCACCTATCGGGTGCTGGCCGCCCAGAGCGGAGAAAAGTGCCTGCGGATCGCCACTGGCAAGACGGCGCCGGATCTCATCCTGCTGGATGTGATGATGCCGGGCATGGATGGCTATGAGGTGCTCAAACAGTTGCGAATCACCCCCGAGACCAGCCGTATTCCCGTGGTGCTGCTCACCGCCCTCGCCGATCCCCAGAGTGAAGAGTACGGATTGTCGCTGGGAGCGGCCGATTACATCACCAAGCCCATCAAACCGGCCATCGTCCAGGCCCGGGTGCGTACCCAGCTGGAGGCCAAACAGGCCCGTGACGGCTTGCAGAGCCAGAACACGGCGCTGGAGGCCGAGGTGGCACGCCGCATGATGGAGAACGATCTGATCCAGCAGGTCTCCATCCGTGCCCTCGCCCACCTGGCGGAGATCCGCGACCCCGAAACCGGCAACCACATCTTGCGCACTCAGGGTTACGTGCGGCAACTGGCCAGCGCCCTCGCCACGCATCCCCGCTTTGCCGAGACCCTGACTCCCCGCTACATAGACCTGCTGAGCCGCTCGGCCCCCCTGCACGACATCGGCAAGGTGGGCATTCCCGATCACATACTGCTCAAACCGGCCAAGTTGACGGTGGAAGAGTGGGGCACCATGCGCACCCATGCCAAGCTCGGCAGCGATGCCATCGAACAAGCGGAACAAGACATAGAACAACCCTTGGCATTCCTTACCCTGGCCAAGGAGATTGCCCACTGGCACCACGAGAAGTGGGACGGCAGCGGCTACCCTGACGGCCTGCACGGCGATGACATTCCCCTCTCGGCCCGGCTGATGGCGCTGGCCGACGTGTTTGACGCCCTCATCAGCGTACGGGTCTACAAGGCCGCCATGCCCTATGACGAGGCGAGAACCCTGATCCTCACCGGCAGCGGCCAGCATTTTGATCCGGACGTGGTGGCGGCATTTGACAGCCATTTCGAACAGTTCGTCGCCATCGCCGAGCGCTACAAGGATGACAACGAGGCACAGCATGGCTGACCAGCCCCCGCTCACCCGGGCCTACATTCTCAACATAGTGCTGACCTATGCCGCAGTGGCCAGCCTGTGGATCCTGCTCTCCGACAAGGCAGTGGAGTGGCTGTTCAGCACTCAGGCCCAGTTTGCCCTGGCCAGCACCATCAAGGGTTGGCTGTTCATCCTCATCACGGCGCTCATGCTCTATGCCATGCTGCGCCGTCGCATCGACATGCCAGTGGTCACCCGTCAATTCTCTCGCCGTCAGCTCTTGCCCCTTATCCTGATCAACGGCCTGATCCTGGGACTCACCGGCATGGCCATCGCCCAGAGCCTGGGTCACACCCAGGACAAGGAGATAGCCAGGATCGAGGCCATCGCCGATCTCAAGAGCAAACAGATCACCGAGTGGCTCAATGCCCGTGAGCGCGATGCCCGCCTGCTGATCGAAAGCCCGCTCTATGCCAATCTCTATCGCCAGGGACAAGTTGCACATCCAGAGGATGGACATACCCCCCTGATGACCCGGCTGGCCGAGTTCATCTCCATCAGGGGATTCAGCGCGGCGACCGTATTCAGCCCGACCGGCACAGCCCTGTGGCAGACGCCCGGGGCCAGCGGTCTTGGCGCGCCGCTGCGTGAGGCCTTGGCTCAAGTGGAAACGGGCAATGTCATGCGGGTGGGGCCCTATCTCGATGAGCAGGGCCAGCCCAGGCTCGACTTCATAGCCCCGCTGTCCATGACTGGCAGCGGCTCCCCTCTTGTCGTACTGCAGATCAGCTCCAGCGACTGGCTCAACCACATTCTCAAGCAGTGGCCCATTCCGGCCAGCAGCGGGGAAGCCCTGCTGTTTCGAAAACTCGGCAATCAGGTGCAGTTTCTCAATGACGTGCGCTATCGTCCCCACTCTGCCCTCACCCTGCAGATCCCCATCGACAACAAGGCGCTGCTGGCAGCCCAGTTTCTCAACGGCGGTGCCAAAGAGGGGCTCAGACAGACGTTCTTTGGCCAGGATTACCGGGGGGTCGAGGTCTTTGGCACCATCCACTCCGTCATCGGCACCGACTGGTATCTAATCGCCAAGATAGACAAGGCGGAGCTCAACCACGCCGCCTTCAGGGAGAGCATCTGGATTGGGCTCATAGGCCTGCTGGTGCTCTTCATCGCCAACGCCGGCATCATATTGCTGCGCCAGCACACCCAGCTCTTCATGGCCGAACAGATCCGTCAATCCCAGGCGGGACGCCTGCAGGCGCTGCAACTGCTCTCCGCCATTGCCGACAGCTCGGAAGACGCCATCTTCGCCAAGGACATGGAAGGCAAATACATCTTGTTCAACCGCGCCGCCAGCCAGTTCGTCGGCAAGCCGGCCGCCGAGATGCTGGGCCAGGATGACATGGCCATCTTCCCGCCCGACCAGGCACGAATGTTGATGGATCTTGGCAAGCAGGTCATAGCCCGCAACAAGGTACAGACACAGGAGGAGTACCTCACCCTGCCCAGCGGCGATCGGGTGTTCCTCGCCACCAAGGGGCCACTGCAAGACAACGAGGGCCAGGTAATCGGCATCTTCGGCATCTCCCGCGACATCACGGATTTCAAGCGGGCCGAGGCGGGCCTCAAGGAACGGGAAGGGCTGTTTCGCGCCCTGGTGGAACAATCCCTGGCCGGCATCTACATACTCCAGCAGGGCCAGCTCTGTTACATCAACCCGGGCTTCGCCCGTCTGTTCGGCTACGGCTCGACCAACTCCCTGCTCAAAGTCGGCACGCTGCACGCTCTGGCCAGCCCGAAAGACAGCGACAGGGTGGCGGAGCAACTGCTGCGCTGCGAGCAGGAAGATACCGAGATCCACACCCGTTTCACCGCCTTGCACCACGACCATCAGAACATAGAGGTGGAGCTGTATGGGCGGCGCGTCGACTATCGTGGCCAGCCCGCCGTTCTCGGCCTCTTGCTGGACGTCACCGAACGGGAGCAGGTCGAGCAGGCCCTGACCCGTCAGGCCGCGGAACTGCGCCAGCAAAACAGCGAGCTGGAGCGTTTCAACAAGGTGATGGTGGACAGGGAGCTGGCCATGCTCACCCTCAAGCACCAGATCAATGCACTGTCACTTCAGCTCGGGCAGCAGCCACCCTATCCTCAAGCCCCCACGCCGCCGGAGGAGTCCCTATGATGAGCTGGTCCCAGCTGTGGCATATCCGCCAGCCCCGGCAACGGTGGGGGGTCTGCCTGCTGGCCATTCTGTTGCCCATTCTCATGTTGCAGATCCGGATACAGCTGCCCATCGCCTTTGGCGAACGACCGCTGCTGGTGCTCTTCATGCTGCCCATCATCCTCTGCTCCCTGCTCGGTGGCCTGCTGCCGGGTCTGCTCAGCACCCTGGTGAGCGCCCTGGTCACCACCTACTTCCTGCTGCCCCCATTCCATTCGCTGACCATTGCCGCCGGTCAGGATCTGGTGCAATGGGGAATACTGCTCGCCAACGGCGTCCTCATCAGCCTGCTCAGCGCCGCCATGCACAGATCCCGCGCCAGGGAGACCCAGCGCTGGCAGGAGCTGATGAACATCCAGTCCCGTCTGCAGCAGAGCGAAACCCGCTTTCAGGCCACCTTCGAGCAGGCGGCGGTGGGCATTGCCCTGGTCGCCCCGGATGGCAAGTGGCTGCGGGTCAACCAGCGGCTGTGCGACATGGTGGGCTACCAGGCCGATGAGTTGATGGGCATGACCTTCCAGCAGATCACCCACCCGGATGATCTCTTCATCGACCAGACCTATGTGACCCAAATGCTGGCGGGCGAGCGGCCTCACTACACCCTGGAGAAACGTTACCTGCGCAAGGGGGGCGACATTCTCTGGATCACCCTCACAGTGGCGCTGGTCCGGGATCTCAAGGGGGAGCCCGACTACTTCATCTCGATCATCGAGGACAACCAGCAACGCAAGGAGACCGAAGAGGCCCTGCGCCGCAACGAGGTGATCCTGCGCGAATCCCAGCATCTGGCCAAGATAGGCAACTGGCGCTGGCACATTGCCGACAACAGCCACTACTGGTCACCCGAGATCTACCGCATCTATGGCCGCGACCAGTCCCTGCCTCCCGCCGTCTATCCCGAGGTGAGGAAATATTTCACCCAGGAGGGGTGGCGCGCCATCGCCCAGTCCGTCGAACATTGCCTGCAGACCGGTTATCCCTACGAGTGCGATGCCGAGGTGATCCACGAACAGGGGGAGCCCATCTGGATCATTGCCCGGGGCGCCGCCTTGCGCGATGGCAGTGGCACCATAGTCGAGCTGTACGGCACGGTACAGGACATCACGGAGCGCAAATTGGCCGAGCAACAGCTGTTGCAAAACCAGCAGGTCGCACTCGATACCCAGCGCCGCGCCCGCCTGGCGGCACTGAATCTGATGGACGATGCCATCAGCGCCCGCATCCGCGCAGAGACCACCAGCACAGCCCTGCGCAATAGCGAACAGCGCCTGCTGATGGCCCAGGAAGGGGCGCATGTCGGCATCTGGGAATGGGACATCCCGAGTGGCCAGCTGTTCTTCTCCCCCGAATGTGCCCGCCTCTATGGCCGCAGTGTGGAGCAGCTCAACACCTTCAGCACCTGGCAGAGTTGCGTGCATCCGGACGACAAGGTCCGCATCGACAAGCTGCTGTCCGACTTGCCTGGAGCAGGCAAACCGCTCGAGATAGAGTTTCGCATCCTGCTGCCCAGCGGTGACATCCGCTGGCTGGTGAGCAAGGGCAGCGTCTATCGGGATGCCCAGCAGCGCCCGCTGCGCCTGCTCGGCATCAATCTGGACATCACGGAGCGCAAGCAGGCCGAACAACAGTTGCGGCAACTGTCGCTGGCCCTGGAGCAGAGCCCGGATGGCGTCTTCATCACGGATACCCAGGCGCGCATCGAGTACGTCAACGTCGCCTTCCTGGCCGCCAGTGGATACCAGCAGAGCGAGGTGCTGGGCCAGACCCCCTCCCTGCTGCGCTCAGGCCTCACTCCCAAGGCGACCTATGTTGCCCTGTGGGACGCCATCCATCAGGGTCAGCGCTGGCATGGCGAGTTCATCAACCGCCGCAAGGATGGCTCCCACTACCAGGTGCTGGCCACCGTCTCCCCCATCCGGCAGGAGAACGGCGTCATCACCCACTATGTAACCGTGCAGGCGGACATCACGGAGAAGAAACAGCTCGGCGAAGAGCTGGATCAATACCGCTACCACCTGGAAGAGATGGTCAACGAGCGCACCCTGCAACTGGCCCAGGCCCATCAAAGGGCGGAGAGCGCCAACCGTGCCAAGAGCGCCTTCCTGGCCAACATGAGCCACGAGATCCGCACCCCCATGAACGCCATTTTGGGGCTCACCTATCTGCTCAAGCGCGACACCCCGGATCACACCCAGCACGATCGGCTGGAGAAGATAGACAACGCCGCCCAGCACCTGCTCACCATCATCAACGACATTCTGGATCTCTCCAAAATCGATGCGGGCAAGATGGTACTGGAGCAGAGTGACTTCTCCCTCACCGCCATGCTGGACAATGTCAGCGCCCTGATGAGCGAGCAAGCCCGGGCCAAGGGGCTCACCATCATAGTCGACATAGGGGATACACCCGCCTGGGTCCATGGCGACATCACCCGCCTGCGCCAGGCGCTGCTCAACTACGCGGCCAATGCCATCAAGTTCACCGAACAGGGCTCGGTCACCCTGCGGGTACGGATAGAACGTCCGCTGCCCACGGGATATCTGCTGCGCTTCGAGGTGGAAGACACCGGCATCGGCATCAGTCCGGAACAGAGCGAGAAGCTGTTCCAGGCATTCGAGCAGGCCGACGTCTCCACCACCCGCAAGTACGGCGGTACCGGCCTTGGCCTGGCGATCACCAGCCGGCTCTCCACCCTGATGGGGGGCGAGGTCGGTCTGAGCAGCGTGCCGGGCAAGGGCAGCTGCTTCTGGTTCACCGCCCAGCTCTCTCTGGGGCAGAGCGAGCCGCAGCAAGCCGCGCGACTCGAGCAGACGGTGCAACAGACGCTCTTTTTCTCCAACCACGCCCGCGTGCTGCTGGTGGAGGACAACGCCATCAACCGCGAGGTGGTGCTGGAACTGCTCAACAACAGCGGCCTCGTCATCGAAACCGCCGTCAACGGCCAGGAGGCGCTGGAGCGCGTCAGCCAGCACGCCTTCGATCTGATCCTGATGGACATACAGATGCCCCTGATGGATGGCTACAGTGCCACTCGCGCCATCCGTGTCTTGCCGGGCTGGGAGCAGATCCCCATTCTGGCGCTGACCGCCAGTGCCTTTGAAGAGGACAGAAAAGCCTGTGAGGCGGCGGGCATGAACGATTTCATCGCCAAGCCCGTGACCCCCGCCAAGCTGTTTGAGGCGCTGCAACTGTGGCTGCCCGCCAGCACGCCGGTGCAGCCTCAATACCAGCGCAGGGCCAGCGATACCCTGATAGCCCCGCTCGCTCGGCTGCAATCCTTCCCCGGCCTGGATCTGCAACAGGGGCTGGCGGCGCTGCAGGGCAACCAGGTGAAATACGCCGCCTTGCTGCGCCATTTCGCCAGTGAACACAGCCAGGACATGCAACTGCTCAGCAGCCATCTGCAGGCGGGTGATCAGCCGGCCGCCACGCGCCTCGCCCACACCTTGCGCGGCGTCGCCGCGACTTTGGGCTGGGTATCCCTGGCCGACCAGAGCCAGCGACTGGAACACGACCTGTCCCGCGATGGTAGCGAGCTGACCGATCAGATGACGGAGATAGCGAATGCACTCGGCGCCCTGCTTGAGCTGCTGGGTCAGGAAGAGCCTGAACCCGCCGCCGTGTCGGCCCCCCTCAACGGCCACTGGCAGCAGCAGTTGCTGCGCCAGATTGAAGGCCTGCTGCTGCAGAGCGACACAGCCGTCATTCCACTGTTCGAGCAGTACGCCGGTCCTCTGCTCCTTGGCCTCGGACCCAAAGGGGATACGCTGGCACGCCAGTTGAAAGTGTTCGATTTCGACGGCGCCCTGCTTACCCTGCGCAGCCTGCAGGCGACGCAGGAACATACCACAGGATTTGAACCGGCGGGCCCGGATGCGCCGACCCGGCATCCTGCGGCGACAAAGAGAGATAAAGGGTTGAATCACTGAATAAAGTCATGCATATAGTGTTGGTTCCCCTGTCGAACACGTCCCCTTGCGGCCACGTTGTCGCCCGGTTGGGCACCACCTGTTGAAGCATGCCGACGATCTTCACTCATTGGCCGTCTGACGCCCGCGTCACCCGGCAATAACGATGTTTTTAACCGTGCGTTACATGGAGCAACGAGCATGTTGTCAAAGCGTATTATCCCCTGTCTGGATGTCAAAGATGGCGTTGTGGTCAAGGGAGTGCAATTTCGAAATCATGAAGTGATGGGCGGTATCGTCGAGCTTGCCCGCCGCTACGCAGAGGAAGGGGCCGACGAACTGGTGTTCTATGACATCACCGCCTCGAGCGATGCCCGTGTGGTCGACAAGAGCTGGGTGAGCCGGGTGGCCGAGGTCATCGACATCCCCTTCTGTGTCGCCGGTGGCATCAAGAGCGTGGAGGATGCCCGCCAGATCCTGGAATTCGGCGCCGACAAGGTCTCCATCAACTCGCCGGCCCTGGCCGATCCAACTCTCATCACCCGACTGGCGGAGCGCTTCGGCGTGCAGTGCGTGGTGGTGGGGATCGACTCCTATTTTGATGTGCAAACCGGCCACTATCAGGTCAAGCAGTTCACCGGTGACGAGAGCCGCACCCGCACCACAGCCTGGCATACCCTGGATTGGGTGCAGGAGGCGCAAAAGCGCGGCGCCGGCGAAATCGTGCTGAACGTGATGAACAAGGACGGCATGCGCCAAGGCTATGATCTCGAGCAGCTCAAGCTGGTGCGCGCCGTCTGCAAGGTGCCGCTCATCGCCTCCGGTGGTGCCGGCACCATGGCACACTTCCTCGATGCTTTTACTATCGCCGACGTGGACGGGGCCCTGGCCGCCTCAGTGTTCCACAAGGGCCTTATCCCCATTCCCGAATTGAAACGCTGGCTGAAAACCGAAGGAGTCGCCATCCGTGAATAATCAAGCTGTAAACAACGAGCTACCGCTCGCCGAGCGCCTGGACTGGGCAAAGTGTGATGGCATGATCCCCGCCATCGTCCAGCACGCCGCGAGCGGCCAGGTGCTGATGCAGGGCTTCATGACCCGCGAGGCGCTGGAAAAGACCCAGGCCAGCGGCCAGGTCACCTTCTTCAGCCGCAGCAAACAACGCCTCTGGACCAAGGGTGAAAGCTCGGGCCATGTGCTCAAGCTGGTCGCCATCAGCACCGACTGCGATCAGGACTCTCTGCTGATCGCCGCCAACCCCGTCGGCCCTACCTGCCATCTGGGCACCCCCTCCTGCTTCGACGGCCACCCTGTGCCGCCGCTCGGCTTCCTGGCAGAGCTCGAGCAGATCCTGGCATCGCGCAAGGGCGCCGACCCGGCCACCAGCTACACCGCCAGCCTGTACGCCAAAGGCACCAAGCGCATCGCCCAGAAGGTGGGTGAAGAGGGTGTGGAAGTGGCGCTGGCCGCCATGGCCAAGGATCGTGAGGAGCTCATCAACGAATCCGCCGATCTGCTCTACCACCTCACCGTACTGCTGCAAAACGAGGGGCTGGAGTTGAAGGATGTGGTGCAGCGGCTCAATGAGCGCCATAACAAGTGAACAACGAATCCCTCCTGACGGCTCTATCACCTCACCGTACTGCTGCAAAACGAAGGACTGGAGTTGAAGGATGTGGTGCAGCGGCTTTATGAGCGCCATAACAAACAATTGTTGAACTCATATCGACAAAACGGGCCTTGCAGGCCCGTTTTGTTTTACGGCTGTCGCAACCTCAACTGCCCAGCTGCTGGCGCAGCATAAATTTCTGCACCTTGCCGGTGGAGGTCTTGGGCAAGGGGGTGAAGATGATCCGCTTGGGGGCCTTGAAATGGGCCATCTGCTCGCGGCAAAACGCAATCAGCTCGGCCTGGGTGAGCTCCCTGCCCTCCTTGAGCTTCACAAAGGCGCAGGGCACCTCCCCCCACTTCTCGTCCTGCATGGCGATCACCGCCACCTCGTCTACATCGGGATGGCGATAGAGCACATCCTCCACCTCCAGGCTGGAGATGTTCTCCCCGCCCGAGATGATGATGTCCTTGGATCTGTCCTTGATCTCCACATAACCGTCCGGGTGCCACACCGCCAGATCACCGCTTCGAAACCACCCCTCCGCCATCGCCTCGGCGCTGGCCGCCGGGTTCTTGAGATACCCCTTCATCACCACATTGCCGCGCAGCACTATCTCCCCCAGGGTCTTGCCATCCTGGGGAACCGGCTCGCCGCTGACCGGGTTGATGACCCGCATCTCTCCCTGCAGCGGGGATGCCACCCCCTGGCGCGCCTTGAGGCGCGACAGCGTGGTGGCATCCTGCCCTTGCCAGCTTCGCTGCGGCTCGCACAGCACGCAGGGACCATAGGTTTCGGTGAGTCCGTAGACGTGGGTCACGGCGATCCCCATGGCCTCCATGCCGGCGATCACTGTGGCGGGCGGCGCCGCCCCAGCCGTCATCACCTTGATGGGATGATTGAGCCCGTATTTAAGCGCAGGACTGGCGTTGTTGAGCATATTGAGGACGATGGGCGCGGCGCAGAAGTGGCTCGCCTTGTGCTCGCGCAGGGCATCAAAGATGGCCCCCACCTGCACATGGCGCAGGCAGACGCTCACCCCGGCGGTGGCCGCCAGGGTCCAGGGGAAGCACCAGCCGTTGCAGTGGAACATCGGCAGGGTCCACAGATAGACAGGGTGTTTGGGCAGCTCCCAGGAGAGTACGTTGTTGACCGCATTGAGGTGGGCGCCGCGGTGGTGATAGACCACCCCCTTGGGGTTGCCCGTGGTGCCCGAGGTGTAGTTCAGGGAGATCGCCTGCCATTCATCGCTCGGCAGCCAACCGGGCTCATCCTCGTCCCCTTGGGTAAGAAACGCCTCATAGTCGAGCTCGCTTATCAGCTCCCCCTCCCGATAGAGGGGATCGTCGATGGCGATGACCAACGGCGAGTGTTCAATCAATGCCAGCGCCTTGCGCACCACGGCGCCGAACTCCCTGTCCACCAGCACCACCTTGCTCTGGGCATGCTGGAAGATGAAGGCCATGGACTCGGCATCGAGCCGGGTGTTGAGGGTGTTGAGCACGGCGCCGCTCATGGGCACCCCGAAGTGGGCTTCGAACATGGCCGGGGTATTGGGGGCGACGATGGAGACTGTATCCCCCTCGCCTATGCCATGCCGACGCAGGGCCGAGGCGAGCTGGCGGCAGCGTCGCTCGGTCTGGGCCCAGTTTTGACACAAGGCCCCATGGATCAGCGCCGGGTAGTCGGGATAAACCCGCGCCGCCCGCGCCAGGAAGCTGATGGGGGTCAGCGCCTCGAAATTGGCGGGGCTTTTATCAAGGCCGGCCTCATAGATGTTCTGCTCTGTCATCGGGTTCCTTCCTCGCAGGTGGCACAAAGCGGCTGGATCGGATTGGGCAGGAGATCTCGTCGGCATCATGCCCTGCACCGATCTCTTATGGGGCTGACAGCCTAACAGCAGCGCCATGGCGGCAGGTATTAGCAAAACGTCTTAGGCGATGGCGCTGCTTGGGTTTTCACCCGGTCATGATGCGGGGTATTGCCAGCCTTGAATAATATGTATCCATTATCAAACCAGCATGGGTTGCCATGCATCCTTTACATATTTATTTGCAGCCGAGGCGTTGTTGCCAATTATACCCACCAAATGAACCGGGATAATTATTGAATATAATGACCCGGCATGGGTACGGGATTGAAATTAACGACAATTCCATCAGCAAATATATTCTGTGAGCCAGCCCATAAAGCGGGCCGCGCTTCGTATTCATCCCGACACCAGCAGGTTATGGTTACATAGTGAAACAATCTACCGCATGCCCAATATCAGGCCAGACTTCTCGCCAACGAGTACGCCATTACCAGTAGATCTGCGCACTTCTGCCCCATGACGAAGGAACCCTGTCGACCCGATATTCCGCCTAGCCCGAACCTGCTTTATCGAGGAGCATTTTATGTGTGCCAAGCCGAATACCAAGCCACGCAGACAATTTCCCACTGCCTTTACCATTTTGTTTCTTATTATGTTGCTGGCCATTGCCCTGACCTGGATCATTCCGGCGGGGGCCTATTCCAAGCTCTCCTATAACTCGGCCAACCACACCCTGATGGTCAATAGCCCGCAGGGAGAAATAAGCCGGGTGCCCGCCACCCAGGGCGAGCTTGAAAAACTCAATATCAATATCGGGGTGGAACAGTTCACCAGCGGCACCATCCGTAAGCCCATCGCCATCCCCGGCACCTATGAGCGACTGGCGCAGGCCCCCAAGGGGCTCGCCGACGTGGCGGTCAGCATGGTCAAGGGCACCATAGAGGGTGCCGACATCATAGTCTTCATCCTGGTGCTGGGCGGGCTCATCGGCGTCATCAACAAGACGGGGGCCTTCAGCGCCGGCCTGGTGGCGCTGTCGCGCAGGACCCGGGGCAACGAATTCATGTTCGTGGCGCTGGTCTGCTTCGTCATGGCGCTGGGGGGTACCACCTGCGGGCTGGAGGAAGAGGCTGTCGCCTTCTACCCCATACTGGTGCCCATCTTTCTGGCGCTCGGCTATGACGCCATCGTCTGCGTGGGAGCCATCTTCCTCGCCGCCTCCATGGGCACGACTTTCTCCACCATCAACCCCTTCTCGGTAGTGATCGCCTCCAACGCCGCCGGCATTCCCTTCACCGAGGGGCTGATCTTTCGCGCCGTCGGCTGTCTGGTGGGTACCCTGGTGGTCATTGGCTATCTCCACTGGTACTGCAAGAAGATCAAGGCCAACCCGGCCTTCTCCTACACCTATGAGGACAGAGAGAGCTTCCGGGCCCGTTTCCTCAAAGAGGGATCTCTCGATGAAGGAGTCCCCTTCACCCTGCGCCGCAAGATCATCCTGACCCTGTTCATCCTCGCCTTTCCCCTGATGGTGTGGGGCGTCTCCATGGCCGGCTGGTGGTTCCCGCAGATGGCGGCCTCCTTCCTCGCCGTCGCCATCATCATCATGTTCATCTCGGGACTGAAGGAGAAGGAGGCGGTCGAGGCCTTCACCCAGGGCGCCTCCGAACTGGTGGCGGTGTCGCTGATCATAGGGCTGGCGCGCGGGGTCAATCTGGTGCTGGATCAGGGGATGATCTCGGACACCATACTGGCTTACGCCTCCAGTCTGGTTGCCGGCATGCACGGCGCCGTGTTTGCGGTGGCCCAGATGCTGGTGTTCACCCTGCTGGGGCTGGTGGTGCCCTCCTCCTCCGGGCTGGCCGTGCTCTCCATGCCCATCATGGCGCCGCTCGCCGATACCGTGATGATCCCGCGCTACATAGTGGTGTCGGCCTACAACTGGGGGCAATACGCCATGCTGTTCCTGGCCCCCACCGGGCTGGTGCTGGTCACCCTGCAGATGCTCGGCATCCAGTTCAACCAGTGGGTCAGGTTCGTGCTGCCCATGGTGGGCTTCGTGCTGGGCTTTGGCGCCCTGATGCTGGTGGTGCAGGTGATGATGATCTGAGGCGAGCCTCACTACCAGAGAGCGCCCGGCCCACTGTGCCGGGCGCTCTCTGTGCGGTCCACGGCTCCAGGGAAACGCCCTCTCACTCGTGCATCAATGACGCACCCGGCCTTGCTGGCGAAAGCAGTAGAGCTTGAGGCTGATGTCGACTATGTCGGCGGGCAGCTCCTGCGCCACCTCGGAGAGGGGTTGATAAAGGGATGCCAGCAGTCGCTGTGCCTGCTGCTGGGTAATGATCTCGGCCTGTACGGCCGGCTGTATCCATCTTGGCAGCATCGACATAAGTCCCCCTTGCCGATTCTTGCTTGACCACCACAGTCCCAACATGTGCCGCGTCGGGATTGCCTCGGTATTGCCATTGTCACTTTCACTGGCCCCGAGATGATGACGGCGTTACCTGGCTCACCGGCACTGCATCGCGCCTGTCGGGGTGAGCCACAGTCGCTCATGGGCCCGTCACTCTCTCTGCCAAATGACCAAGCATAATGCTTGCCGTGATCTGTTATCGGCAGTCCCCCTGCGCCGGTAAAGCGATTTATCAAGCACTTGCGCACGAGTCGGTGCACGCGGGCAAGCCCTTAAAGCCCGCATCGGGGGGCAAGCGCGGCAGAGTGCCGCTCTATGGTGATGGTGCGGCAGTGGTTTGACGCAAAATGAATAAAAAGACCCCATATGAATCGCAAATTGCGACGCATCCACCCGCTCCAGAGTGACGTGCCCATTTTCCAGTCCCAGCTCCACGGCCTTTGTCGCCAAAGCCCGACACCTTTTTGACGAGGGGCTTTTTGGTGAAGTCAGGGCTTGTCGTGCCCGCGCGCTGGCCGCCTTGTTCATCCTCCGGGTTGTGCCAAGATCGCGGCAAGCAACAGCCGCATCAGGTGATGCATTTCAGGAGAACGCAAAATGAACAAATCCATGTTGGCAGGTGTCGGGATCGGTGTGGCCTCTGCGCTGGCATTGTCGGCCGCCGCCAGCGGATCCCTGTTTTCAGCCCAGCCTCAGTTTGCCGAGGTGCTGGCCAGCAAGCCGGTGACCGAGACCATCAAGACGCCCCGTCAGGAGTGTCGCAACGTCACCGTGACCCACCGCAAACCGGTGCAGGACGAGCACAAGATCCTGGGTACCGTGGTTGGCGCCGCGCTGGGCGGCGTGCTCGGCAACCAGTTTGGTGGCGGCAACGGCAAGAAGGTGGCGACCGCCGCGGGCGCCGTGGCGGGTGGCTATGCCGGCAACCAGGTGCAGGGCAACATGCAGGCCGGTGATACCTACACCACCACAGAGCAGCGCTGCAAGACTGTGCAAGAGAGCAGCACCCGCACCCTGGGCTATGACGTCACCTACCGCCTCGCCGGCCAGGAAGGGGTCATCCGCATGGAGAAGGCCCCCGGCGCCACCATACCGGTCAAGGATGGCAAGCTGGTGATCGACAGCGCCCAGAGTCAATCCTGACAGACCCAGTTCTATGAGCACCCCAAGGCCCATCACACCGATGGGCACCAGTCACCTCGTCTGACATGGCTGCCCGCCCAATCCAACCCCATCATGCCCAGCAAAAAGGGGCCCGCAGGCCCCTTGTATCACACATGTTCATGATGCCTCTCAGTGGCGGCCAAACGGCCACCAGGGCTTGTCGTTGTCCACTATGTCGACCCGGGTCTCCTGCAGGTTGCCGGGCTGGCCCCCCTGCAACTGGCGCAGGCTTATCTTGAACTGCTCGGTGGGCTCCACAAACCAGTCATCGATGATCAGCACCTTGACCGACTTGCTGCCCCCCTCACCGGCGGCCCAGCTCACCGACTGGCTGAACCAGGGCAGGAAATCCAGCCCCCAGCGCGCCGTGATCCCCTCAAGGCCCAACTGGGCACGGGCCGGCTTGCTCAGATCGCCGCTGCGCACCACGGGGATCTCGGCAAACCACTGCCCCTCGTTCACCGTCATGCTGGCGCGAGCCAGCGCAATGGTGGACGGCGCCAGCTTGTCCTTGATGGTCACCAGAGTCTGACGCTGCTCACCCAGGGTGGCGCCGCTGGCATCGAACAGTTCCAGAGTGAAGGTCTCATCCCCCTCGTGCAGGGTGTCGCTCTTCACCGGGATCTGGATGGTCTGGCTGTCGCTCTGGCCGGCCGCCCAGTTCAGGGTGCCGGTCAGTGGCGCCACGTCATTGGCATCCGCGCTGCCGTAGGAAATGCGATAGCTGACGCTGGCCTCCCCATGAGTGCCGTCGCGACGCGCAACGCTCAGCGTGAGGGTGCTGCCCTCCTCCACGCTGGCGACCGCGCTCTCCAGACTGATCACCCCGGCAGGCGGCAACGGATACTGGATCGCCACCAGCACGGGATCGTGATCCGAGGCGCTGAAGGGACCGTCCGATTTGGCCAGCTGGCCTGTGTACTTGCTGCCGTACTCGAAGAAGTTGCTCTCGGCGGAGTTGATGTGCCAATCCTCTATGCCGATCACCTTGGCCGCAAGGCTGGGGCTCGCCAGGGCGTGATCCAGGTTGCCGAGCTCACCTTCATAGCTGTAGGAGTAGGTGTCGGTGCCATGGAAGCGGGTGTTGAGGTTCACAAAACCATACCCCTTGCCAAGGGCGCTGCCGCTCTCCTCATAGGGCTGGCCCGCCAGCGTGGTGAAGGAGGCGCTCATGATCTGGCGCGGCTGGGCCGCCGGATCATAGCTGGTCAGCACCCGGATGGGATCCTCCATGCCATAGGCGTTCATGTCGCCGATGAGCAGCAGATCCCCGCCCAGCGCCTTGAGGCTCTCCCCCAGCACCTTGGCGGCGGAGACCCGCAGCGCGTTGCAGTGACCCTGACCATCCAGCGGATCGGCGGTTGCATAGTCGGGATAATCCTCGAAGCAGGCGGAGCCCTTGGACTTGAGGTGGTTGACCACCAGGGTCAGAGGCGCATCCCCCTTGGGTGAGCTGAACTGCTGCACCAGCGACTCGCGCATGCCCTGCTTGATGGCCACCGGCTTGCCACTGGCATCCAGAGCCTCGGCCTGCTGCACCGGCAGCACTATGAGGCTGGCGGCCCCTTGCGGCGTCACGCTGGCGGGTCGGTAGATGAGACCCACGGTAATGGCATCTGTGCCTATGGGCTGGCCATCCGGCGAAGCAATCCAGCGGTAGTGATCCGCCTCATCCGGCTGGGCGGCGTTGAGGGCCGCCACCAGGTTGGCGATGGCGGAGTTGTCGCCGTAGCCGTTGTTCTCTATCTCCATCAGCCCCACCACGTCGGCGTTGAGGCGGGTGATGGCGCTGACGATCTTGGTGCGCTGCTTCTCGAACTCCGCCACTGTCAGGGCGCCACGGTTGCTGCCGGTGGGGTTGGCATCCCCGCCCACCACAGTGGTGAAGAAGTTGAGCACGTTGAAGCTGGCGACCCGCAGATCCCCCGCCTCGGCGAGTTCTGGGGTCTCGGCCCTGTCCCAGCCGCTGTGATCTATGTCGCCGCTGTCGATGCGGTTGCTCGCCACCAGCCGGAACAGGTTGTAGGAATAGCCGAGCGCCCCCTCCAGGCCATTGAGCTTGTCGCCGATGCGCAGGTAGCCATCCTCGGCATTGAAGGCGGGATACCAGGGCAGCACCCCATCCGGCGTCTTGGCGTCCGTCTCCACCACCAGCTGATTTTGCTGGTTGCGCAGGGCCCACTGGCTCGCCTCCTCGCTCATGGCGGCAAACTTCTGGGTCGACTTGATGAGAGGCGCGCCATAAGCCAGCACCAGGTTGTTGCGCTTGCCGTCGTAATCGAAGCTGAAGTTGCGGGTCACCACCAGGCTGGACTCGGGCACCAGCCGCACCCGCATCCCCTCGTGGCGCTCCAGCAACTGGTTCAGGGTCTCGCCCGCCACCGGCACCAGATCCACCGCCGGCAGCAAGGCCACCATGGGCTGGGTCACCACCAGCTGGTCGGCATTGAGCTGGGTCTGGTTGAAGTACTCCTTCACCTTGCCCGAGACGCACACCTCGGCTCCCGGCACTATGGCGCCGTTGGCCTGGGTGCTGTAGATGAAGAGACCGTCCGAGCTGGCCGGATCCCCGTCCCCTTGCGGATCCTGGATGAAGAAGCCCTTGTAGAGACCGTTCACCACCTGGGTGACGATGCCACGGGTGGCATAGGCCTGCTCGGATTCAAACTTGCCGGCCGGCACCAGCGGGCTGCTGCTGCCGGGACCCTGAATGGCGGGCACGGGCACCAGCTGATCGACCGGGCAGACGAAGGCCGGTGGCAGAGTGCCATCGCAGGGACCATCGCCACTGCAACCCAGGCCGCTGGCGTCATCCTTGGCGGCGGCCACGTATTCAAGCGCCGGATCGAAGGGGCCGGTCGCATCAGTCCGGCCCGTGGTGACTGTGGCCTTGCGGCGCAGTGTCATGTCCAGGGTCGAGACGCTGCCGGACACCCAGGCTGTGCCTGGATCCACCCCCACCTGGCCGAAGCTGTCCACTATCTCGCTGCCGCGATAGAGCACCAGAGCGTCGTCACCGTTGAACACCAGGTTGCCGCTGGTCTGGGTCGCCTTGGCCAGGATCTCGGCGTTGGCGGAGGGGTTTGCCAACACCAGGCTGGCGCCCGGGGCCAGGGTGCCTTGCAGCGTCAGGCTGTTGGTGGGGGTATCGGTGAGAGGTTTGCCGTTGGCATAGAGCGCCAGCCGGTATTGGGAGAGATCGACGGGCGTCGCGCCCAGATTGCTCAGCTCCACCGCCTTGTTGTTGCTGGATCCTTCCAGGTATTCGCTGATCAGCAGTTGTGCCTGTGCCTGTCCTGACAGCGCCAACCCGACCGCGAGCGCCACCAGAGAGTGTCTTCCTGACATAGCCAATGTTCCTTTTCTTATTAGCAGATATGTTATTGGCGCCCCGCGTTAGGCGGGCCGCAGCACCTTGTTACAGCTATCAAAACCGTCGATACGGGCCCATGGCCAAATATCGCGCCTACTCTGCCCGTTTGGCCTCGGGGCCGCCGCGAGCTGGCTAACAATTACAGAAAATTGTTGCGAGCAGGTGACGAAAAATAATGTTTTTCCGCTGACATCTCTGCCACAAGATGAGCGGCGCACCACCGTTGGCATTTGCTGCCGCCAATATCCGGCAACGGCGCACAAGATGGCGACACATACTGACATAGGAAGAAAAAACAGCAGCTTGAGAAAGGATCCCGCCAGCGATAGCCAGGGCGAATCGCGAGTGGCCATTCACGGGACAATTAGCTGGAAATAGCGACGACGGCAGAGGATACCCGACCATATGGCGTCACTGTGTCGCCGGGCGAAAATACAGCTCCCCCTCCCATGGATAAATATCACGCCATTAATATGAGACGACCAAAATAAGGTTTTGCAGGCCCCGCCTGTTGTTTGCATGGCCGTCAGATGCCGCCTTGCCGGCGGATATATCGGGAGCAGGTATGCCCCCAACATAGCCGCCCCGCGCATGGCGTTCGGGGCGGCAGCCTCACCCTAGCCCTTGCAGCATTTTTTCACCGCCCGCACTACGTTCTGGTAGCCGGTGCAGCGGCACAGATTGCCGGAGAGGCCACGGCGGATCTCCTCGTTTGTCAGCGGTCGGCGATCTGTCTTGTCGAGCAGGGCGGCGCTCGCCATCACCAGGCCGGGGGTACAAAAACCGCACTGCACAGCCCCCTCGTCGATAAAGGCCTGCTGCACATCGGAGAGCTGGTTGCCCTGCCGCTCCCCCTCCACGGTGCGAATGGACTTGCCATCGGCCCACACCGCCAGATAGAGGCAACTGTCGATAGCTGTGCCATTCACCCGCACGGTACAGGCGCCGCACTCGCCGACGCTGCACCCCTCTTTCACGCTGATCAGCCCCTGGCCACGCAGGAAGTGGAGCAGCGACATATTGGGGGACACCGCATAGCAGTAAGGCTTGCCGTTGATCTCGCACTGGATTTCCACGGCGGGACAGGTTTGCGGTTGCATCATAAAATTTTGCCTCCGGCACGTTCGACGGCGCAGGTGATCACCCGCTGCGCCAGGGTCTTGATCAGGTGCAGGCGAAAGGCTTTCTCCGCCCGCCAGGAGGAGCGCGGCGCCACATCGGCCACCACAGCCTCGGCAATGGCGGCCAGGGTTGCCCAAGTCAGGGGTTGCCCCTCGGCCGCTGCTTCCGCATGGGGGGTGCGCACCGGCGTCGGCGCCGCCACCCCGTAGGCCAGACGCAGGCGCTTGAAGCGGCCATCTTCAATCTGGCAGTAGGCGGCGCAGCCTATGGTGGCTATGTCCATGGCCCCGCGCATGGCGTATTTGAAGTAGTGGGAGCCCACCTGGAGATGGGGATCGGGGGCAAAGTGAAACGCCACCAGGATCTCCGCCGGTTGCAGTGCCACCTTGCCGGGGCCTGTGTGAAAACCGGCGATGGAGATGCGGCGCGTGCCATCGGGGCCCGCGATTTCCAGTTCGGCCTCCAGCGCCACCGTGGGCGCCGCCGAGTCGGCACTGGTGGCGCCGTTGCAGATATTGCCGCCATAGGTGGCGACGTTGCGGATCTGCGGGCCGGCTATGGTGGCGGCCGCCTCGGCCAGCATGGGCAGGCGGCGCTGCACCAGTTCGTTTTCGATGAGCTCGGTAAAGGTGGTACCGGAGCCGATGCGAACTGACCCATCAGGCAACTCGCTCACCCCTTTGAGCTCGGGCAAGTCGTGAATATCGACGATATGGCGATAGGCGGCGTTGAGATGATGCAACTGGATCATCACATCCGTGCCACCTGCCAGCAGCCGCGCTTGCGGGTCGGCCTGACGCAGGGCGACCGCCTCGGCCACACTGCGGGCCTTGTAATAACGGGCAATATCAAACATGGCGTTGCTCCTCGCTTGACCCCTCGGTAATGAGACCCGCCAGCACAAACTCCCGAAACAGGGTCTTGGGGGTGATGGGCAGTTCGTTGATGGCCACCCCGGTTGCCATGCGAATGGCGTTACGGATGGCGGGGCCGGGGGAGATGATGGGCGGTTCCCCCAGGGATTTGTGGCCATAGACAGACTGGGGCTCGTAGGTCTGCACGAAGTCGCATTCGAGCTCGGGCAAATCCAGCATGGTGGGGAACTTGTAGTCGAGCAGGTTGGGGTTGCGCACCACGCCGCTCTTGGGGTCTATGATCATCTCCTCGAACAGGGACCAGCCGATCCCCATCCCCATGCCGCCGTGCACCTGCCCCTCCGCCAGCTGCGGATTGAGGATCTTGCCCGCATCGTGCAGGTTGATGATGCGATTGATGGTCACCTTGCAGAGATCGATATCGACGCTGAGATCGACAAAAGTACAGCCGAAACTCGGCGGGTTGGTGGTGGTCTTGTGGGAGACTTCCGATGTGATCTGGCCGCCTATGGTGAGGTGGTAGTAGGCATTGATTGACACCTCGGCGACGCTGATCAGCACCTTGTCCGGCGCACCGGCCAGCACCACGTAACCGTCGATCAGGGTCAGGGATCCCACATCCTGATGACAGAGCTGGGCTGCCAGCGACAGGATGCGCGCCCGCAACTGCAGCGCCGCCTGATGGATGGCGGGGGCCGCCACGTAGCTCTGGCGCGAGGCGAACGAGCCCGGGTCGTAGGCTGTGATGTCGGTGTCCTGAGTCGAAATGACCCGGATCTGCTCAAACGGAATGCCTAAGGTCTGGGCCGCCATCTGGGCAAAGACGGTGTCCGACCCCTGCCCTATCTCGGTGGCGCCTATCTGCAGATTGACGGTGCCATCCTGATTGAGCAGCATGCGGGCGCCGGCAATTTCGACCCCCACCGGATAGGTGTTGGAGCCGTAGCTGAAGCACGCCACCCCGATGCCGCGCCGCACCCGGCTCGCCGGCTCCTGTGCCAGACACTCGGCCCGCAGGCGTTCCCACTCGAACTGCTCGCCACCCCGGCGCAGGCACTCGGGCAAGCCGGCGCTGTAGATGGTCTTCTGGTTGACCTGATTGACATCCCCCTCCCGTGCCACGTTGGCGATGCGCACCGCAAGCGGATCCAGACCCAGCTCGGCGCAGGCGTCATCCAGCATGCACTCGAGGGCAAACACCACCTGCGGCGCGCCGTAACCGCGCATGGCACCGGCGGTGGGCAGGTTGCTGTAGAAGGTTTTGGCGTCATAGCCAAAGGCGCTGCGCGGATAGAGGTAGCTTATCTTGTTGCCACCGGCGCTGGCGATGGAGTGGCCGTGGGAGGCATAACCGCCGGTGTTGGAGAGCACGTCCAGCTGATAGCCCTTGAGGGTGCCGTCGCGGTTGAGCCCTATCTTGCCGTCGATGGCAAAACCGTGGCGGGTGCGGGAGGCAAAGAAACACTCCTCACGGCTGAGCGTCACCTTGACCGGCACACCGCCGAGCTTGTAGCTCAAAAACGCCGCCATCGGCTCTTCCAGCACATCCTGCTTGTTGCCAAAACCACCGCCCATATAGGGCTTGATCACCCGCACGCTGGACCAGGGCAGGCCGAGGGATTTGGCGACCCGGCTGCGCACTATCTGGGGGATCTGGGTGCTGGAGACCACTATGATGTGGTCCGGCTGATCCATGTAGGCGTAACAGGTCACCGTCTCCAGATGGCAGTGCTGCACCACAGGTGTCTGATAGTGCGCCTGAAACTGCAGATCGGCGGCGGCGATGGCCTGCTCGGGATCGCTGGCGCTGAGCTGGCTTTGGCGCAGCAGATTGCCGGTCGGGTGTATGGGGTAGGCGCCCTCGGCCAGCGCACTCCGGGCATCCGTCATCACCGGCAGCGGCTCGTAGGTGACCTTGACCAGGGCTGCCGCCTTCTCGGCGACCAGGGGATCGCGGGCCACAACTATGGCCACACCATCGCCGAAGTGGCGCACATGATCGGTGAGCAGGCGCCTGTCTTTCACATCCCGTTTGGTCTCATCGAGGGACCAGGCGTGACCAGCGGTACGAAAACAGGTGGTGGGCACATCCTCATGGGTGAACACGGCTTCGACCCCGTGCAGGGCCAGCGCCTCGCTGGCGTCGATGGCAGTGACCTTGCCGTGGGCGATGGAGCTTCGCACGTACTTGGCGTGGCGCATGCCGAGCATGATGTTGTCATCGGTATAGCGGGCGCTGCCGGTCACCTTGGCCTCGGCATCCACCCGCTTGAGCGGTAATCCTATGGACATATGCAAGTCCTTGCTTCAGGTAAGAAAATCCAGAACCAGGATAAAAAACAGCAAGATATGCGCCTGTTTCCCGCAGGCTGGCCAGCGATGGGGATAAGTGTGAAGAAGATCCCATCCGGCACCCAAGCCGGGCTCGGGGCGCTGCCGGATTGCCGATTTTTCATGCGCATCAAGCCGCTGGCATGCGCCCCGTTATCAATCTGGTAATCCCCATTATCAAAATGGTACCTGCCGCGGCTGAAAAGCGTCGGGGGTCACCTGCCGGTGGCCCCCGATGAGACGCTCGAAATGGCACAGGCCCCTGGACTAGATGGCCCAGCCACCGGCGTAGAAGAGCACCAGCGCCAGGGCGATGATGACGGTGCCGATGTTGAGCTTGCGCCACTCGTTGGAACAGATGCGGCCTATCACCAGGGCGCTGAAGCCCAGCATGATGCCGGTGACTATGTTGCAGGTGAGCACGATGAAGACGGCGCACAGCAGGCCGGACATGGCCCCGACGAAGTCATCGAAGTCGAGCCGGGCGACGTTGCTCAGCATCAGGAGTCCCACGTACATCAGGGCCGGCGCCGTGGCATAGGCCGGCACCAGGTAGGAGAGCGGCGAGAGGAACAGCATCAAGAGGAACAAGGCTCCCACCACGGTGGCGGTGAGGCCGGTCTTGCCGCCCGCGGCCGTGCCTGCCGCCGATTCGATATAGACGGCGGCCGGCGCCGCCCCCACCAGACCGGAGAAGATGCTGCTGATGGAGTCGGCGCTGAGCGCCTTGCCGCTGTTGATGATGTGGCCATCCTTGTCCAGCAGGTTGGCCTGCCCCGCCACCGCCCTGATGGTGCCGGTGGCATCGAACACGGCCGTCATCACCAGCGCCAGCACGCTTGGCAGCACCAGCGGCGAGAGGGCCCCCATGATGTCCAGACTGAAGATGAGGGACTTGCCCTGCTCATCGGCCAGACTCGGCATGGCAAACAGCCCCTGATAGGTCACCGCCGGATCGAAGATAAGGCCGAAGAGGGAGATGGCGATGATCACCAGCAGGATCCCGCCCGGCACCTTGAGCTTCTCCAGCCCGACGATCACCGCCAGGCCGATGAGGGACATGATGACCGGCATGGAGGTAAAGGCCCCCAGCGCCACCGGCAGCCCCTCCAGCGGATTCTTGATCACCAGCCCCACCCCGTTGGCGGCGATCAGCAGCAGGAAGAGCCCTATGCCGATGCCGGTACCGTGAGCTATCCCCATCGGCAGGTTGTCGAGGATCCAGCTGCGCACCCCGGTCACCGAGATGGCGGTAAACAGCACCCCCATCAGGAAGACGGCGCCGAGCGCCACCGGAATGGAGATGTGCTGCCCCAGCACCAGGCTGAAAGCGGTAAAGGCGGTGAGCGAAATGGCGCAGCCGATGGCCATGGGCAGCTTGGCCCAGAGCCCCATCAGGAGCGAACCAAAGCCCGCCACCAGACAGGTGGCCACGAACACGGCGCCGGGAGGAAAGCCCGCCTTGCCGAGCATGCCGGGCACCACTATCACCGAGTAGACCATGGCAAGGAAGGTGGTGAGCCCCGCCAGCACCTCCTGGCGCACATTGCTGCCCCGCTCGCTGATCATGAAGTAGCGATCCAGCGCACCGATTGAGGACGGCTGTCGCCCCGATGCCTCACCCTGGCCACTGGCCGCCTCTTTCACACTGTTTGTCCTGCTTGCCTGGGTCATAACCCACTCCTTCCAGCATCCCTGAATATGTGTGACGAAATGGCGGCCCGTGCCGTGGCTCTGTCATGCCACGATCGCAGGCGATATGGTGTTCGGAAGATCGACAAACGTTTGCTTTGCTGATCAAAAAAACCGGGCCATTTCACCTTCTGTTGCGGGGAAACCTTCCCCGCGCTTGCTTGCTCACTTGCTTAAGTGCCGGCCTCCCTGTGGGCCCGCCAGCCACCGTATTCTATGGGGCTGCGCCCAGGCAGCCCCCTCCATCCCTAGCCCCGTTCGTGTACCAGCTGGCCATCCACATAGGTGCGGTAGATGGATCTGTCATCCCCCAGGGTCAAGAGCACAAAGAGCTTGTCCCGCAAGGTGGTGGAGTTGTCATAACGCAGCTGCTGCAACGGGGTGGCGACCGGGTCCAGCACCACGAAATCCGCCTCCTTGCCGACGGCAAAGCTGCCGATCTTCTCGTCCAGCCCCAGCGCATGGGCGCCGCCCAGGGTGGCGAGATAGAAGGCCTGATAGGCCGAGAGCCGCTCCCCCTGCAACTGCATCACCTTGTAAGCCTCGTTGAGGGTCTGCAGCATGTTGAAGGTGGTGCCGGCGCCGATGTCGGTGCCCATCCCCACCTTCACCTGCTTGCGCCACGCCTTGTGCAGCTTGAAGAGCCCGCTGCCCAGATAGAGGTTGGAGGTGGGGCAGAAGGCGATGGTGGAGCCGGTCTCTTTCAGGCAATCCCACTCCTGCTCTTCCAGATGGACGCAGTGGGCAAACACGCAGTTGTGACCGGTGAGGCCGTGCTGGTGATAGACATCGAGATAGCCCTGATGCTCTGGGAACAGAGATTTGACCCAGGCTATCTCGTCCTTGTTCTCGCACAGATGGGTGTGCAGATAGGTGGTCGGGTACTCTTCGCGCAGCCGTCTGGCCATGGCCAGCTGCTCGGGGGTCGAGGTGGGGGCAAAGCGCGGCGTGATGGCGTAAAGCAAACGGCCGTTGCCGTGCCAGCGCTCGATAAGCGCCTTGCTCTGCTCATAGCTGCTCTGCGCGGTATCCAGCAGATAATCTGGCGCGTTGCGATCCATCATCACCTTGCCCGCGATCATCCGCATGTTGATGCGGCTCGCCGCCTCGAACAGGGCATCCACCGACTCGGGGTGGACGGTACCGAACACCAGCGCCGTTGTGGTGCCGTTTCGCAGCAGCTGCTTGATGAAGAAGGTGGACATCTCGCGGGCGTACTCGAGATCGTTGTAGCGCCGCTCGGCCGGAAAGGTGTGGCGGTTGAGCCACTCCAGCAACTGCTCGCCATAGGCCCCCACCATCTCGCTCTGGGGGTAGTGAATGTGGGTATCGACGAAGCCAGGCACTATCATCTTGCCGCGGTAATCGCGCACCCGCACCTCGGCCGGAATGCGATCCTTGCCCTCCTCCCACTGACCGAACCAGTCGATGCAGCCGTTGCGAATGATCAGCAGGCCGTCTTCGATGAGGCGGGCATTGGGCTCAATCTCCTCGGGCTGGTCCACCACCCGGCTGATATCGAAGAAGCTGCCGCGCACCGCTTTGACGGAGTTGTCGTTTTTCATAACCGTGTCCCTGTTTCTCTTGTTCTGTTGACGTTTTTTGTCGGTTTAACCGTCAGATCCGTTCCACTTGTTGCGCCACCGCCAGCCCGGACTCAGCCTGTGGCCCATCCTTCCTGCCCCCCGGCTGGCCCGCGTTGCGGGCGGTGAAGATCACATCCGGCTTGTCGCTGAGCTGGATCAGCTCCACCGCCTCGGCATCCCTGGCAGCCGCCTTGCGTTTGCGGCTCTGGGGCAGCACCAGGTTCATGATGATGGCAGTGATGCCACCGGCGCAGATGGGGTTCTCCACCAGCATGTAGAGCCCGGCCGGCAGCACCTTGAAGACGTTCGGGTCGTAAGATACGCCGAGCCCCAATCCCAGCGAGGTGGCGACTATCAGGGTCTCTCGCCGATCGAAGCCGTGGCTGATGATGATGCGGCCACCGGCGATGGCAATCATGGAGAACATGATGACCATGGCGCCCCCCATCACGGGGGACGGGATTGTGGTGAAGAAGCGTCCCACCACGGGGAAGAGGCCCAGCAGCACCAGGATGACGGCGATGAACTTGCCCACGTGGCGCGACGCCACCCCCGTCATCTGGATCACGCCGTTGTTCTGGGCGAAGGTGGTGAGCGGCAGGGAGCCGAGCGCCGAGGCGATCACCGACACCAGGCCGTCCGCCAGCACGCCGCCACTGAGGCGTTTTTGAAACTCGGGGCCCTGGATATCCCGGTGGGAAACCATGGCGGTGGCCGTGATGTCCCCCACCGCCTCCAGCACGCTCAACAGATAGATGGTGCCGGCCAGCACGAAGGCGTGAAAATCGAAGGCAAAGCCGTATTTGAACGGAATGGGAACCGTGATGAGCGGCAGGTTCTCCAGCGCGGAGAAGTCCACCATGCCGAGCATCAGGGCCACCACATAGCCCACCAGCAGACCGATGGCGATGCCGCTCATGCGAAGCAAGGGGCTCCTGCTGCAGTTGAAGGCGACGATGACGCAGAGCACCAGCAGCCCCAGCCCTATGTTCTCGTATTTGCCGAAGGTGCCGCTGCTCATGGCGGAGAAGCCGCCGCCAAAATCTATGATGCCGACCTTGATGAGGCTCAGGCCAATCATCAGCACCACGACCCCGCTCACTGTCGGGGTGATCACCCGCTTGAGATAGGGCAGCACGAAGGAGGATCCCACCACCAGGAAGGCCCCGACGAAGGAGACCCCCAGCAGGGTCGAGACGATCAGTTCCTCGTGCAGGCCATCCTTTTTCATGGCGCTGCCGAGCGCGATCATCACGGTGACGAAGGAGAAGTTGACCGACTGGATGGAGAGCAGGCCCGATCCTATGGGGCCGTAGCGGTTCACCTGCAGCCAGGTGCCGATGCCGGAAGCGATCATCGCCATGGAGACCAGATAGGCGGTGGTTTCGGTGGAGAGCCCGAGGGCCCCGCCAACGATCAGCGCCGGGGTCACCATGGGCACGAAGATGGCCAGCAGGTGGGTCACGGCGCCCATCAGGGTTTGATAGAAGGGGGGCTTGTCGTCCAGCGCGTAAATCAGATCCGAGTGCTTGCGTGTTGTTTTAGACATCATGTTTGTCCCATCACACAGAATGTGGGCGGAGTACTCATTCCGCCGTCAGGTGCTGGGGGCAAGCCTGTGCCCGCCCCTCACCTTTTCTTTTGTTATGCCGACTCTTTCTGCTCCAGCTTGCCCAGTTCGCGCAGGATCTGCTCCGGCGTGAAGTGCCACTTGCGCAGCCAGACACCACAGGCGTCATGGATGGCGGTGGCGATGGCTGGCGCGGCCCCGTTCACCCCTATCTCCGAGATGGACTTGGCGCCGTAGGGGCCGACCTTGTCATCACTCGGCACCAGGAAGGCCCGAAAATCGCGCGGAATGTCGCCAATCTTGGGGGCGCCATAGCTCTTGAGATCCCGGGTGAGCGGAATGCCCCTGCCGTCGTAGCAGATCTCCTCCGTCATGGTGTGGCCTATGGCCCGCATGGTGGCGCCATAGATCTGGCCGAGCGCCAGTTCCGGGTTGATGGGGGTGCCGCAGTCGAGCAGGGCGTAGAACTTGTCGAGCCGGATCTGGCCCGTTCTGACGTTGACCGCCACCTCGGCGAAGTTGGCCCCGTACGGGAAGGCGAGCTCGGAGGTGATGTAGCTGGCGGTGCCCACCAGAATGCCGAAGCCTGTGCCTGTCTCGGACTTGTGGGCGATCTTGGCAAAGGAGACCTCCCCCAGCTTGCCACGCACCAGGCCGGGGAACTCCAGCGCCACCTCCTCTACCGGCTCGCCCAGCATGGCGGCGCCGTGGAACAGGATCTTCGCCTTGAGGTTCTCGGCCGCCATCTTGGCCGCGTTGCCGGAGAAGCAGGTACCGGACGAGGCGTAGGCCCCCTTGTCGAACAGGGCGTGATCCGTGTCGCCAGAGATCACATGCACGTCGCTGAGCGGGCAACCCAGCACCTCGGCGGTCAGCTTGGCTACCACCGTATCCAGACCAGTGCCGATATCGGCGCCACCTGAGTGGACGATAAAGGTGCCGTCCGATTCCAGCTTGACCATGCAGTTGGCCTGATCGATGTCCGGGATCCCCGATTTTTGCATGATGATGGCGACGCCACGACCGATGCGCCAATCCCCGTCGGCGGGTTTGGGGCTGTCCCAGGCAATCAGTTCACGACCCTGCCTGAGGATAGGTTCGAGGGCGCAGCTGGCCGCGTGGGGCACAGAGGTGGGCATCTTGCCCTCGCCGATGGCCCCCAGCACCTTGAGGATGTCCCCCTCATGGACCCGGTTGTGCTCCACCATGTCGAGCTGATCTATGCCCAGTTTCTCGGCCAGTTCGGCAATGGCCATGGTCAACGCGAAGTTGCCCTTGGGCGCGCCGTAACCCTGATAGGCCCCGGTCGGGCAGATGTTGCTGTAGTAGGTGTTGACGGTAAAGCGCACGTTGTCGCACGGATAGAGCGGCAAAGAGAGCGCCGGGCCGTTGCTCGGCACCGTCAACGAGTGGTTGCCGTAAGGGCCGGTGTTGGCGCGAAAATCCATGTCGATGGCGGTGATGGTGCCATCTTTTTTGGCCCCCACTTTCACCTTCACCTTGGCCACGTGGCGGGAGGTGTTGCTGATGAACTCCTCTTCACGGGTGTAGCGGAAAGTGACGGGACGACCGGTGACCCTGGTCGCCCAGGCGCACACCTCTTCCAGCAGGATATCCTGCTTGGAGCCAAAGCCGCCCCCTACCCGCTCCTTGATCACATGCACCTGGTGCTGCTTCATGCCGACAATGCGCGCCACCTGACGGCGCACGTGCCAGGGCACCTGGGTGGAGGCGTGGATCACCAGACGATCGCCATCCATGTAGGTGAAGCAGATGTGCGGCTCGGTCGGGCACTGCTGGGCCTGGGTCGATTCGTAGGTACGCTCGACGATCTCGTCCGCCTCGGCAAAACCCTTGGCCACGTCACCGATCTGGCCATGGACGCTGGCTGCCAGGTTCTCGTGCGGGCGTGAGCCGATGGGGAAGTTGATGATCATGTGCTCGTCGCCGCGACGCACCGAGCAGGCGTTCTGCTGCTCCAGATCCGCAGGCGCGCCGGCCATGTAGATGATGGGTTCGTCGTGCACCAGGGGTGCATTGGGGGCCATCGCCTCATCGATATTCATGACCGCAGGCAGCACCTGATACTCCACCTCGATGAGCTTCAGCGCAGCCAGTGCGGCTTCTTCACTCTCGGCCACCACGGCGGCGACCCTGTCCCCCACGTGACGCACCTTGCGGCTGAACATGCGGCGATCCAGCGGTGACGGCTCGGGGGCGCTCTGGCCACCCGGGGTGTAAAACACATCCGGGCAGTTGAGGTGGGTGATGACGTGCACCACGCCCGGCAGCCCTTCGGCGCGGCTCACGTCGAGTCGGGTGATCACTGCATGGGGATGGGGGCTGCGCAGCATCTTGATGATCAGCGCATCCTCGGTGACCCTGTCTTCCACGTAGCAGGGCTTGGCCTGCACCATCTTGGCCGCGTCCACTTTCGGGCAGCTCTTGCCGATATGGCGCAGATCACCCCGAAACTCCGGGGCTATCTGGCACAAATAATCCGGATCCTTGAGGCGCGAGCAGGCAAGATCTATGGCCTGATAGAACTGCTGGTAACCGCCATCGCGGTGAAACAGGCCCGAGAGCGCGTCGTCGATTTGATCACGGGTGGGATCGGGGTGGCGATCAAGCAGGTCGGTGACGATGAGCGCGGCGGCCGGATCGTTGTAGCCGGACTGCACCACGCCGACATCCACCATGGCCTGCTGTACCAGACTGAGCTGGTTCCAGCTGCCCAGCGACTCGGCGGTGCGCACCTCTGCCCCCTCCAGCTGGGCGGCGATCAGAAGAGAAGCGTTGATCACCTTGCCGTTGAAGAGGATGGCGTCGGAGCCGGCAAAGCCGAAACCATCGTCACTGTTGCGCACCGAGTGCATCCGGCACTGGTTGAACAGCACCCGCTGGGCATTCTCGCCAGCCGGGGCGATGACGGTGCGCTGGGCACCGTTCAGTGTGAAGTTGAGTTCCATCATGCTTGCACCTCCTGCTGCTGGCAGTCCACCAGCAGATCCGCCACTACCACGCCGCTGATATAGCGTTTGTAGGCCACGCTGCCCGTCAGATCGGCGCGCGGGATCAATATCTTGCTGACGGCCGCTTCCAGCGCCCCGTCATGGAGATCGTGGCGCTCCACGTCTCGCAATCGCATCGGCTGCGGCGTGACGCCGGCCAGGGCCACCCGCATCTCGCCAATGCTGTCGAGGGCCACGGCGGCCGTCATCACCGCCAAGCCATCGGCGTTGCGGCTGATGCGGCGGGTGGCGCAGCGCAGTTCAGGCTCCGGCAGCACAATCCCCAGAATGAGCGCATTGCGCTGCCCCGCCAGATAGGCGTCTATGGGTTGCAGCTGGTTGTTCTCCAGCACCACCACGGCTTCAAGCACCAGCAGCACCGGCAGCAGCGGGGAGTCCTGCTGCTGGCAGGCAAGCTCGCCACCGACGGTGGCCTGATTGCGCAGATGGCGGGAGTAGACAAAGCCCAGCGCCTCGCACAGGGCAGCCGGGGTGCGGGGGTCATCTTGCAAGGTCTGCAGGGTGACGGTGGCGCCGATATGGAGCTGACCGTGCTGCTGCTCAATCTGGCCAAGGCCCAGCTTGTTCAGGGCAATAGCGACCTTCTTGTCGGTGCGGGTCGGGGCGGCGTTGAGCTTGCTGCCACCCCCCATGTAGACGGCGTCGCTGCCAAAGCGGGCCTTGAGTTCCAACGCCTGACCCAGTTGCTCGGGTCGGAAGAATTGCTCAATCATGTGTCGTCCTCACTCTTGCTGCCCGCCGCCGGGGCTATCCACTGGGCGGGCAATCCGGTCCAAAACTGTGGAAAGTGGCCTTAGGCCAGCTGATCCATCCGTTGCCACAGGCGGCTCGCCACCTTGCTGGCCTGCTCATAAAGGGGCGCGACATCGAACGGGAACTCGCGATCCTGATAGACCATGCGTCCCTCCACCATCACGCTGTTGACGCTGTTTGACCCCATGCCGAAGGCGAGATGGCCGCCGAGGTTGCGCGGGGCCAGCGGGGTCGGTGCGTCGTAGTCGCAGATGGTGAGGTCGGCCTTGTAGCCCGGCTCCAGGCGACCAAATTTGGCGCCGAAGTTGCGCTCCAGCAGGGTATTGCCGTTCCACAGGAACCGGGCAAAGCTGTCTGGCCAAAGCGCCCCACCAGCATCCTTGTGCTTGAAGTAGGCAAACTTGAGCTCTTCGAGCATGTCGGAGCCGATGCCGTCGGTGCCGAGCGCCAGATTGCGAAACTGTGGCAGGTGCAGGTTGTAGCCCACGTGGTTGTTCATGTTGGAGCGGGCGTTGTGCACCAGGAAGGCATCGCGACTGTTGAGCAGCTCGATGTCCGAGGGGCTTAAGTAGATGCCGTGAGCGATCAGGGTCTTGCTGTCGATGAGGCCAAATTCATCCAGCCGGGCGATGGGCTCCTTGCCATGGTGGTGGTGGCCGTGGGCCATGTCGTATCTGTCTTCCGCCACATGGATATGCAGACCGCGACCGGTGACCTGCACAGCCTCGCGCAGCATGGCGAGCCCCTCGTCGGGCACGGTGAAGGGGGCGTGAGCGCCGATGTGCGCTTCCACCAGATAGGGCTCGCTCCCCTTGGCCTTGGCCGCATCGATCTGTTGGGCAAAGAGGATGTTCTCTTCCACCCCGGCCTGCAGCTCGGCGAGGCCGCCGTTGCGATCCGTGGTCTCGAAGCAGGTCATGCCGCGCAGACCCGCCTCCACAAACCCTTTGCGCAGCACATTCAGGGAACCCTTGATGAAGTTCGGCGAAGCGTGATGGTCGATCACAGCGCTGCAACCGCTCTTGAGAGCCTCCAGCGAGCAGATGAGGCCGCTGTAGTAGAGGGACTCCTCATCGAGCGCCCGATCGAGCCGCCACCAGAGGTTTTTCAGGGTGGAGATAAAGTCCGGGCTGGGGGCTATGTTGGCCATGATCCCCCGCGACAGGCCGGAGTAGAAGTGGTTGTGGGCGCAGACTATGCCCGGCATCACCAGCTTGCCCCCCATCTCCCGATAGTTGGCCTCCGGGTAGAGGGCCCGCAGATTGGGCCCCACCGCCTTGATAAGTGTCCCTTCGATGGCGATATCCACCCCTTCCAGCACCCGGGTCGGCTCCAGCTGGACGGCGGTGACGTTTTTCAGAATAAACATGGTTTGCTCCTTCGCTTATTCGTTGTTCGCTCAGGCCTCGACGGCCCCCAGCAGGTAGTGGTGATGAGCGTGGACATGGCTGATGATGCGGCACATGTCAGCGAGCGCCTCGGGGGCATCCTTGATCCGGCTCTGCTCGTCTATGGTCAGGCGATAGGTCTCGCCACCCTGACGCACCCGCAGCTCGCCACCATCCGCCAGATAGAAACCGGGGTTGCGGCTGTTGTCGAAGTCCTCGGGCAGGCTGAAGATGGTGACCTTGTCCTGATAGGGCTTGCCCTGCCAGGGGCAGAACTGGGCGCAGTTGCCGCACTCGTTGCAGTAGGCATCCAGGTGCAGGGTCTGGAACTGATCCTTGAAGCCAGGCACGGCGATGGCGACGTTGGCCCGGTTGGGGCAGACATCCACGCACTTGCTGCAGAGGTAGTTGCACTCGAGGCAGCGGTGCGCCTCCTGCGCCACGAAGGCCTCCCGCTCGCCCTTGTCGACCAGGGTGACGGCTATGTTCCCTTTGCGACGGTAGATCTCATCCTTGCCCGATGGCTGGATTGACACCTCGGTCTGGCTTCCGGCGATATGCTCGCGGGCCAGCACCAGATCCGCAGCGCGGCGAGCGCCACCGATGGCCGCGACTATGGAAGACGGGCCGCTTTGCACGTCGCCAATGAGGAAGACGTTGCGACGGCTGGTCTCGCCCTGGCTATCCACCTCGGGCCAGCCATCGCTGCCAAGGGGAATCCCCATCGCCTCGAGCACGTCACAATCGGGCTGCTCGCCGATGGCGGTGATCAGCGCATCCATCTGCATCACTTCTGTCTGATCTGTGGGCACAGGACGGCGGCGACCCTGCTCGTCAGGATCCCCCAGCGCCATCATCCGCACGACAAGCTTGCCATCTTTTTCAAAGCGCTCCGGATTGGTGAGGAAGCAAAAGCGCACCCCATCCTCCACCGCTTCCAGAACCTCCTCACGGTAAGCTGGCATCTCTTTCTCGCTGCGGCGGTAGATCACGGTCACATCGCTGACACCGGGCACCTTGAGGGCCGCGCGGGCGCAATCCATGGCGGTGTTGCCGGCGCCGACCACAGCCACATGGCGGCCGAGCGGCAGCGGTTTGCCCTGATTGAAGCTGCGCAGGAAGTGGAAGGACTTGTAGACCCGTTCATGGCCCCCATCGAGGCGCATGCCGCCATTCTTGTCGGCACCTATGCCGACGAAGACATAGGCAAAGCCCTGGGCATGCAGCTTGTCGACAGTCAGGGCCGTATCGCAGCCAAACTCGAACTTGACCCCGTGGGCGGCGACAAAGTCGATGTCGTGCGCGATAAGCTCGGCCGGAATGCGGAACTCGGGGATGATGTGCTTGACCACACCACCGGCATCGGCTTCGCGCTCGAAGATGGTGACCGGATGGCCGGCACGGGCCAGGAAGTAACCGGCGGAGAGGCCGGCCGGGCCTGCGCCAATCACGGCAACCGGGTGCTTGTCACCACTGCCTGCCGGTTTGTGCCAGCGCGCCTTGTACCCTTCCCAGCCCCGCTCCAACGCGACCTTCTTGAGTTCGCGGATATTGAGCGGGCTGTCGTAATCCAGACGAGTGCAGTTGTACTGACACTGGTGATCGCAGATATGGCCTGTGATGGCGGGCAGGGCGTTGCGCTGATAAATCAGCTCAAGGGCGGCCACATACTCCCCCTCGCCCATCAGGCGAATGTACTCGGGGATGTCCTGATGCACGGCGCAGGCGGTGACGCAGGGGGCCACGTAGCAGTCGGTCAGCGGCAGGCCGCCGCCCACTTCGATACGGTCGTCGGACTTCCACTCCTTCTGGGTGTAATCCATGGTGAGCGCCTTGGCGGCAAGCGCTTCCAGCTTCTCTACATCCACCTGACTCATGCCCCAGCTATCGGAGGAGTCGATCTCGTTGAGGCACTCGAGCTGGCGCAGGTAGCCACCGGGCTTGAGCAGATCGGTCGCCATTGTGATGGGGCGAATGCCGGTCTCGAAGATATCCGCGATGTTGAACTTGCTGGCGCCACCTGAGTAGGAGATAGGCAGCTTGCCATCAAAGGCGCGTGACAGCACGGCGGCCACATTGATGGAGAGCGGGAACAGCGCCCGGCCGGACATGTACATCTCATCGCCGGGCAGCGCCCCTTTGCGGTTGATGGTACCGAGCGTGTTGGTGAGCTTGACCCCGAAGGTGAGCCCCTTCTCGGCACCCAGTGCCATCAAGCGGGTCAGCATGGCCTTGGCCTGCTCCAGCTTGAGGTCGTGATCGAACGACGCTTCGCTCAGACCTATGTAATCAAAGCCGCAGGTGTCGAGGATCTCGCGCACCCGCGGGTAGCCCAGCAGGGTCGGGTTCAATTTGACGAAGGTGTTGAGCCCCTTCTCTTCCAGCATGTAACGGCAGATGGCCTCGATCTCGTTGGGCGGGCAACCGTGCATGGTGGAGAGGGTGACGCCGTGCACCAGATTGGCCGGGATGCAGTCCGCCAGCTGTTGCAGGCGGTCACGGCGATCTCCCAGTCCCAGTTCGGCGATAAACTGCGGGTCGGCCACCAGCTCGCGCAGCACTTGCTGGTACTCGGCAAATTTCGGGCTTTGACTTGCATCCTTCAGGCTGTGGATGAACTGCTGCATCGGCGGCTGTTTGATGCCATCGAGGTTGTACCCCACGCTCATGTTGAAGATGAATGACTTGGCCTCCCCGTCGAGACGGGGGTCGAACACCTCTTCCAGCAGATAGAGGGCAAACCAGGCTTTGAGGTACTCGTCGAACGCCTTGGGCAGGGTGAACTCGGTGGACCACTCGGTATTGAAGCACTCATCTTCGGCATCGATGCAGGGCTTTGCCAGTTCAAGACGGTCCAGGATCTGCACCGTCTTGAGCTCGATAAAGCGCCCGCCGGTCAGCCAGGAGGTGACGATGTTCTGGGCCAACTGGGTATGGGGGCCAGCTGCCGGACCTATGGGGGTTTCGCAGGTTTCACCGAACACCTTGATCTTGCGCTCGTCCTGCTTGCGATAGAATTGCGCGGCGGGAATACCGAAAATGCTCTGACTCTCTTTATATTCCGCGAAAATACGGGTCAGCAGGTTCTTGAACGGAACGGGTCGCATAATATCGCCCATGATGATCTCCTTGCAGCGGCTCTGCTCATTGACTGGGTGAATAAATGGGGCTCATTCACAAGGCAGCCCCTTGAAACAGACAAGAGCAACAATCAGGCCAGTGCTGGCATATTTAAATTTGTGAGCGTAAAAGCGTGAGGCACCTCGAATTAATGAAATGTCGACAGGAAATACCTATTTCGGGAATGAGAGCGGCTATCAATAACGCACATTAATAACGCAGCAATCGCGATAGATGCTGAGAAAGTCTCACGTTGGCGGGGTTGGAATATCAGTTTGATAATCTCGTTTCGCCTGCCTTTATCAGGCCACGCAGGGTGATAATGTCGGCCACCATACCGGCAAAAATGCCGCGTTCGCCCTGGCTCCGACTTTCATAATTATGCACTCACCAACAGCCAGGCTCAGCCAGCGTCGTCTGCCCGCAGCAGCGCCTGATAACGCTCCGGGGTGTCCACATCCAGCAGGATGGCGTCACTTTGCACCTCGACGAAGCGATGGGGATGTGCCATCAGCCAGCGGCGCACCGAACCCTGTACCGGCGCCTCGGCCAGCGCCTTGCCAAGGGATGATGGCAGCAACACAGGGTGCCCTGACTCTCCTTGATAACGGGGGAAAAGTGTGTGGGGCCCCCGTGCTTGCCAGAGCGTCTGGTAGACATCGAGGGGAATGCAGGGCAGATCGCCGTGGGAGATGAAGAGGTAGTCGCTGCTGCTGGCCGCCAATGCCAGCCGGATGGAGCTGCCAAGCCCCTGTGCATAATCATGGTTTTCCACCATCAGGATCTCGGGCCTGTCTGCATAGCGCGCCATCAGCTCGTCACCGCGATGTCCCACCACCAGAATAATCCGGTCACAGAAAGCGAGGGCATTTTTGAGACTCTCATCAAGAATCGTGCTCTGGCGATACGGTAGCATCAGTTTCCACGCGCCCATTCGCGACGAGAGGCCGGCCGCCGTTATTATGCAGTCGCATCTCGTTCTGGAATGACAGTGCTGTTCACTGCCTGCGCCCTTATTTGAATCGGTCGTTGCCATGCCCATCCCCTCACCTGTCCAGCGTGCCTTTCCCGATATTGAGACACTATTAAACCCGCTCACCGAAAATATAGATAGCCGTACCACCTTAATTAGCCTCTGCGGCGCAGGCGGCAAAACCAGCACCCTGTTCTGGCTGGCGGGATATTTTTATAAACAGGGCAAAAGGGTGCTGATTACCACCAGCACCCGGATGTTTCTGCCAGCCCAGTCACACTATCGGGAATTGATCCTGGAAGCCGATCCCGTCCGCCAGCTCACCCGCTGCCAGCACCTGCCCGATGGCCCCACCCTGGTCGCCCTGTTCAGCCATCTCGATCGGACCAGCGGCAAGGCGGTGGGGCCCACGCCCCAACAGATCGATCTCATCAAGGGGCAGCAGCGCTTCGATCTCATCCTGGTGGAGGCGGACGGCGCCCATCACAAGTTATTGAAAGTGCCCGCTTTGCACGAACCTTGCATTCCCCAGAGCAGTGATTGGGTAATCGCCCTGGTGGGCGGCGCCATGGTGGGGGCCAAGGCCGACCCCCAGCAGATCCACCGCTGGGCCGAACTCCAGTCCCTGTGCGGGATAGAGGCCGGTGAGCCGCTGGATTGGGCGCTGTTTGACCGGCTGCTCGCCCACCCCCAGGGGGTGTTCAAGGGCACCCCGGCCAGGGCCCGCCGGATCTGGTTTATCAATGGCGATTATCAAAATGAGGCGTCATGGCAGCCGCAGTTGATAACGCTGCTGGCCCGTCACCCCGAGCTCCACGCCATCTGGCAGGGAGCGGTACGCGAGCCCATCGCCATTCGTCATGTGGTGAGCCAGGCCCCTCTGGATGGCGAACTGGTGGCTTCACCGCGCGCATGACCCGTTAAGGATGAAATGAGGTACCTTATGAATCTTTTTTCACACGCAGCCCGACTGGAACAGGCCAACACCCCGTTCGCGATGGCCCAGATCATCGAAAGCCGCGGCTCTACCCCGCGCCATCAGGCCCAGATGCTGGTGATGGCCGATGGCCAGATCCTCGGCACCATAGGCGGTGGCATGATAGAGCGGCTGGTGATAGAGGAGGCGGTGGCGGCCATTGCCGAGCGCAAGCCGCGCATCTTCCATGGCCGCATGGCCCGCAACGGCGAGCATGCGGTGGGCTCGGATTGCGGCGGCGCCATGTCGGTTTATATCGATGTCTACGGCCTGCGCCCCCGTCTGGTATTGATCGGTGCCGGTCATGTCAACCGGGCTCTGGCCCATGCCGCAGCCCCCTTGGGCTTTGATATCCATGTCGGCGACTGTTTTGAAGGGAGCCTCAACCCCGAGCTCTTTCCGGCCGGCACTCATCTCAAGCAGGCCGAGACCATGAGCGCCGTGATCGAGGCGCTGGCCATAGAGCCCGCCAACTTCGTCATCATAGCCACCAACCACCAGGACAAGGAGGCGCTGGAGCGGCTCATCTCCCGTCCCCTCGCCTATCTGGGGCTGCTCGCCAGCAAGCGCAAGGTGCAGACCTTCACCCAGGCCCTGCGCCAGCAAGGGGTGAGTCAGGAACAGCTGCAGCGCTTGCACGCCCCCATCGGCTACAACATAGGCGCCGAGACCCCGGAGGAGATCGCCATCAGCATCCTCGCCGAGCTGCTGCAGGTAAAAAACGGCAAAGCGGGTGGCCTGATGCAGGATGACGTGCGCCTCAAGCGGGATAGGCTGGTGGTGATGCGCGGCTCCGGCGATATCGCCACCGGGGTGGCGCTGCGGCTCTACAATGCCGGCTTCAAGGTGGTGATGCTGGATCTCGACAAGCCCACTGTGATCCGCCGCACCGTCGCCTTCGCCCAGGGGATGTTTGACGGCGAAACCAGCGTCGAAGGGGTGCGTGCCAAGCGGGTCGAGAACGTCGAGCAGGCGTTTGAGCAGCTGGATCTTGGCATAATCCCGCTGCTGGTCGACCCCGACTGCACGACCCTGAGTGATCTCAAGCCCCGCTATCTGGTGGATGCCATTTTGGCCAAGCAGAACCTCGGCACCCACAGGGAGATGGCCCCCATTACTGTGGCCCTCGGCCCGGGCTTCGAGGCGGGGCGCGATTGCGATGCGGTGATCGAGACCAACCGCGGCCACCATCTGGGGCGGGTCATCTATCAGGGCCCCGCCCAGCCCAATACCGGCATTCCCGGGGTGATCGAGGGGCACTCGGCCCGCCGGGTGGTCCGCGCCCCCGTCGCCGGGATGATGAAGAGCCTGATCAAGCTCGGTGATCTGGTGCAGGAGGGCGATGTTATCGCCCACGTGGGGGACGCCCCCATTATCGCGCCGCTCTCTGGCATGGTGCGGGGACTGCTCAGCGATGGCATTGAGGTACCGGTCGGCTTCAAGATCGGTGACATAGACCCGCGCGGCGAGCGTGCCGACCCCACTACCGTCTCTGACAAGGCCCGGGCGATCGGCGGCGCCGTGCTGGAAGCCATGATGCATCTGGCCCAGCGCAGATAAGTCAGCACAGAAGCAAAAAAGGGCCCGCCATGATGGCGGGCCCTTTTCCATTCTCGTTCCTCCAATCGACTCAGCCGTGCTTGACCCGGGTCTCCCTCGCCACCGACACCACGGAACGCTTGCCCTTGCGGCTGATGACGACAAGCGCCAGCACGATAAGCAGGATGCCGCTCCCCTCCACCGGCCCCGGGTTTTCGCCGAGCAGCCACCAGGAGAGCAGCACGCCTGTTACCGGCACCGCCAGTGTGCTGAGCCCGGCAATCCCCGCCGGTAGCTTTTTCAGCACGAACAGCCAGAGGCTCCAGGCCAGCGCGGTGGCGAAGATGGCGCTGTAGGCGAGTGCACCAAACACGTAGGGCTGCCAGTCGATGGGTCGCTCCGGCACCAACACCGCCACCAGTGCCATCACAATGGTGGCGTAAATCATCTGCCAGGTGGTGAGGGACATGAGATCCACCCCGGGGTGGCGGGCATACATCCGCTTGGCAATGATGGCGCTGATCCCCCAGCAGATGCCGGAGGCTATGCCCAGCAGCGCGCTCTTCATGGAGTCGAGGTGCAGCTGCCAGGGCTCTATCACCAGCAGCAAGCCGCAAGCGGCCACCCCGACCGCCAGATAGTGCAGCCTGCGCATCCGCTCACCCAGAAAGAGCGCCGCGAAGATCACCACCCAGAACGGCATGGTGTAACTCAGAATGGCCACCTTGCCCGCCCCGCCGCTGATAAGCGCCCACTGGGCCAGCCCTACCATGCCGCAGGTCTGAAACAGACCTATGGCCAGGGTGTAGCGAAACGGGGTGGGTGTGAGGTATTGGCGACCACGCAGGCACTGCACCAGCAGCAGCACCAGGGATCCGCACAGGCAGCGCAGGGCGGTGAACTCGAAGGCCCCCGCGTAGAGCATCACCTGCTTCATCACTATCCAGCTGTAACTCCAGATGGCGGTGAGCAGGATCAAGCCCCCCAGCGCCGCCATATTGATCTTTGTGCTCATTGTCTGCCTTGTCGCCTCTGCTGCTGGCCCATCTTATGCCAAGGGGGGCCATCTTACGCCTCTCCTTTCGCCCTGCCCATCGTCGGGTGGAGGGACTGTCGGCCAACACAAAGGGGGCCTTGGGCCCCCTGTTTGCAACCATCAAAGGCGAGGCTACAGGCTGATCAGGGTGCCGGTTTTGCCGGCGATCCCCTCTGCGGCCTTCTCCAGCAAGGTGATCAGGGATTTGCGCCCCGGCAAGGATGTGGCGAACGAGAGCGCCGCCTCCACCTTGGGCAGCATGGATCCCTTGGCAAACTGCCCCTGGGCGATAAAGCCGTTGGCATCGGCCACGCTCAGGGTATCGAGCCACTGCACATCAGGCTTGCCGAAGTTGATGGCCACTTTCTCTACCGCGGTGAGGATGATCAGCATGTCGGCATCGATCAGCTCCGCCAGTTTGGCACTGGCCCAATCCTTGTCGATCACGGCGCTGGCACCGCGCAGATGATTGCCCTCGCGCAGCACAGGAATGCCGCCACCACCGACGGTGATCACCACCTGTCCCGCAGCCAGCATGGCAGAGACTGTCTCCTTCTCTATGATGTCGACGGGTTTGGGGGATGCCACCACCCGGCGATAGCCGCGACCGGCATCCTCTTTGAGCCGCTCGCCCTTGGCTATCAGCGCCTCGGCCTCCTCCTTGCTGAAGAAACCGCCGATAGGCTTACTTGGGTCGAGGAAGGCAGGATCCTTCTTGTCGACTTCCACCTGGGTCACCAGGGTGGCCACCGGTTTATGGATACCGCGCGCCAGCAAGGCCTCCCGCAAGGCGTTTTGCAGGTCATAGCCGATATAACCCTGACTCAGGGCCACGCAGACCGACATGGGCAGATGGGGGGCTTTGGGGTCGTGGCGGGCCGCCACCTCGAACGCCTGCTGGATCATCCCCACCTGGGGGCCGTTGCCGTGGGTCACCACCACTTCATGCCCCTGGGCTATCAGGTCGGCTATGGTGCCCGCCGTGCTCTGCACCGCCTTCATCTGCTCGGGCAGGTTGTTGCCCAGCGCGTTGCCACCCAGAGCCAGTACGATTCGCTGTTTCATCTTGTTCTCTCCAGTGAGGGGATGGGCCGATGTCATACCGACCCCTTGTCCTTGTTCGGGAAGGGCGCAAACCGCGCCGTCCGCTGGCGCTCGCTCTAGCGGGTTGCCAAATGAGTGGTTGAAGGGGGTGGCGCACTGGCAGCCGCGCCAAGCAGCGGATCAAAGGGTGCCCGCGCCAGAAAGCGGCCATGGCCCCGTTGCCCGGTGAACTCGCCGTCGCGGGCCACGATCTCGCCGCGACTCAGGGTCATCCTGATCCGGCCGGGGCAGCGCATCCCCTCGTAGGGGCTGTAGTCACCGTTGTCGTGCAGCGCGGCGTGGCGGATAAGCGTCTCACCGCTGGGATCCATGATCACCAGATCGGCGTCAGACCCAAGTTGCAGGTTGCCCTTGCGCGGCCAGAGGCCGAACAGCTTGGCCGGATTGGCGCTGGTAAGCGCCACCAAGCGCGACGGCGAGATGCGTCCACCGAGCACCCCGTGGGCAAACAGCAGCAGCATCCGGTTCTCCACCCCGGGCAAGCCGTTGGGGCAGCGGCTGAAATCCCCCCCTGACAGGGTCATGCGCTGGGCGTGGGAGAAGTTGCAGTGATCGGTCGCCACAGTGTCTATGTCGCCGGCAGCGACGCCGACCCACAGCTTGTCCTGCTCGCAGCGCCCGCGCAGTGGAGGGCTGAGCAGGTAGTCGACTCCGTTCTCCTTGTAGTAGCAGCTGTCATCGAGCAGCAGATATTGAGGGCAGGTTTCCACCCAGACCGGCTGCCCCTGGCGGCGCGCCAGTTTCAGATACTCGAGCCCCAAGCCGTTGGAGAGGTGGACGATATAGAGCGGCGCATTGCCCGCCAGCGCCGCCAGATTGATCATCCGGGCGATCGCCTCCGCCTCGCACTCCAGCGGGCGGCTCTGGGGGTGATACCAGGGTTCATGGTGGCCCGCAGCCAGCAGGGCCGCGCGCCGCGCCGCTATGGCGGCGTCGTTCTCGGGATGGACGGTGGCGAGCGCCCCCACCTCTTTGAGGCGAGCCAGGGCGCGCAGCACGTCATGGTCCCCCAGCTTGTACTGGTAGGTGAGATAGAGCTTGAAGCTGCTGATCCCCTCCTCCTGCACCATGGCGGCCATCTCGTGGAGAATGGCGTCATCCACATGCTGGATCACGCCGTGAAAGCTGTAGTCGATCACCGCCTGTGTGGCGGCGTAATCGTGATAGCGGGCCAGCTGGTGATGCAGCTTGCACCCCGCCGGGCCAAAACCCATGTGATCGACAACTGTGGTGGTGCCACCACAGGCAGCGGCACGGGTACCGCTGAAAAAGTCATCGCAACTGCGGGCAATCCCCACATCGATATTGAAGTGGGTGTGGACGTCGATGCCGCCCGGCATCACGTAGCAGCCGTTGGCATCGATGATGTCGGTCTCGCCATCGGGCTGGATATCGGCTGCGCGCTCACGGATCACCCCGTTCTCGATCAGCAGATCCTGACGATATTCCCCTTGTGCATCGACCAGCACACCGTTTTTGATCAGCCGTTTCATCCCCACCACCTCGCACATCAGATCGCTTCAAACAGCAAGGCCCCGCCTCAATGGAGACGGGGCACTGGCAACAGAGGGGCGGCGATAGCGCTCGCCGCCCGGCAGACCCCTCATTCGTCCAGCTCGGCCAGATAGAGCATGGGGATCACGGCATACATGGCGGCGCACTTGACCAGATGCTCCTTCCAGGTCTTCTCGTTCGGCGCGTGGGCTTCCGGCTCCTTGCCCGGGCCAAAACCGATGACAGGAATGCCGTGGCGACCCATGATGGAGACCCCGTTGGTCGAGAAGGTCCACTTGTCCACCACAGGCGCCTTGTTGAACAGCTGGGTGTAAGCCTTGGAGAGGGTCCGGACTGTGATGTGATCCTCTTCCACCTTCCAGGTCGGGAAGTAGCACTCGGTCGGGTAGACCAGCCCCGTGTAGGCCGGACGATCGTACTGGTACATGGAGACCTCGGCACCGGCGGCTTGCACCGCAGGCAGGGCGCGGATCTCGTCCAGCGCACCTTGCCAGCTCTCGCCCCAGGTCAGACGGCGGTCGATGGAGACGGCGCAGCTGTCCGCCACGGCGCAGCGGCTTGGCGAAGTGAAGAAGATCTCGGAGACGGTCAATGTGCCCTTGCCGAGGAAGTCGTCATGGCCGAGGTTGTGGCTCAGCTCCTGCAATTCGCCGAGGATGGGGCCCATCTTGAAGATGGCGTTGTCACCGCGCTCCGGCGCCGAGCCGTGACAGCTCACCCCCTGCACCTCGACGCGGATCTCCATGCGGCCGCGGTGGCCACGGTAGATCTGGCAGTCGGTTGGCTCGGTACTGACCACGAACTCGGGGCGGATCTTGCTCTGCTCTATGATGTACTGCCAGCAGAGGCCGTCGCAGTCCTCCTCCTGCACTGTGCCTGTCACCAGCAGGGTATATTGATCTTCCAGCCCCATCTCCTTGATGAGCTTGCCGGCATAGACCATGGAAGCCATGCCCCCTTCCTGATCGGAGGCACCGCGGCCACCTATGATCTCGTGATCCTCCATTCCCTCATAGGGATCGAAGGTCCAGTTGGCGCGGTTGCCGACCCCGACCGTGTCTATGTGGGCATCCATGGCGATCAGGTGCGGGCCCTGGCCGATATAGCCGAGAATGTTGCCCATGGGATCGATTTCGACCCTGTCGAAGCCGACCTTCTCCATCTCCTGCTTGATGCGCAGCACCACCCGCTTCTCGTCACAGCTTTCGCTCGGGATGGCTATCATGTCGCGCAGGAACTGACTCATCTCGGCCTTGTACTGGTGGGCCTTCTCCAACACCATTTCAAACGGAATCTGCTTGCTCATTGTGATTTCTCCAAACATTCGAGAATGCGCTGCCTGTTCGTCGGCAGCGCCCTGTGCCCGTTACCGCGCCCCGTTGGCAGGGTGCGATCTGTTCTTTAATTCGCAGTTCTTCAATTCGTGTTTTCTTACTCGCAGGCGGGGTGCTTGCCTTCCCACACCACTTCCCGGTAGTGGGCCACGTCGGTGTCCCCTTCGGTGTTGATCAGCAGCACCACAGAGTCGCTGTCCAGCCCCAGGCGGGTCATCAGCGCCGCGCGATCCGGGTGGTGGCGCACCGCCGCCAGCACGCCGGTGCCGACCGAACCGGATTCGCCGGAGATGATGCGGGGATCGTCGCCAAGGGGGTTGCCGAGCACCCGCATGCCGAGCGCCGATACCTTGTCGTGACAGGAGATGAACTGGGTGGTGCAACCGCGCAGCACGGGCCAGCCGAGGGGGTTGGGCTCGCCGCAGGCGAGACCGGCCATGATGGTGCGCATGTCGCCCCCCACGTTGACCATCTCCCCCGCCACACCGGAGCGGTAGATGCAGTCGGCCTGATCCGGCTCGACGACTATGCTGTGCAGGTTCTTCGCCCCGAAGCAGTCCACCAGATAGCCGAGCACACCGCCCGCCAGCGCCCCGACCCCGGCCTGCAGCAGCACGTGGGTGGGCTGTTTGATGCCCATGGCCTGCATCTGCTCGACCGCTTCATCGGCCAGGGTGGCGTAGCCCTGCATGATCCAGGTCGGGATCTGGGTGTAGCCCTCCCAGGCTGTGTCCTGCACTATGTGCCAGCCGCGCTCCTCGGCCATCTTCATGGTCAAACGCACTGTATCGTCGTAGTTCATGTCGGTGACTATGCACTCGGCCCCCAGCGCCAGGATGTGATCCACCCGCTCCTGGGCCGAGCCCTTGGGCATGTAGACCACCGCATGCTGACCCACCTGCTTGGCGGCCCAGGCGACGCCGCGCCCGTGGTTGCCATCCGTGGTGGTGGCGAAGGTCATCGGCTCCTTGATGGTGCGCTTGATGAGATCGAAGGTGAAATCCTCCACCGCCACCCCGTATTTTTCGCAGAGCAAATTGGCGATGGCGTAGACGCCCCCCAGCATCTTGAAGGCGTTGAGGCCAAAGCGCTTGGACTCGTCCTTGACCAATATTTTTTTCACCCCGACATAGGCGGCCAGCGCGTTCAGATCGCACAGGGGGGTGGGTTCATAACCGGCCAGTTTCTTGTGAAAGGCGCGGGCCTTTTGCGCCTCTGCCCGGGAAAACAGAGACAGGGATTCACCGGTAAAGAAACGGTTATCGGCAATATCCATCTTCAGGGAGAATTGGGACATGAATACCTCACAGAGAGTCATCTCGCCGGGGATCATTGATTAAAAAGCGCCCAAGAGAGAGAACCCGTGATAATAATTGCGCCATGATGGCCGGTCGGGAAAATATTCCCGACCGGCCCAACCATTATTTGACGCGTTTTTGCGCCTCTTTGATTAACCCCTCGAGCGCGGCACCCGGCGCCGAGAATTTACGGGCAACTATCATGGCGGCGATAATATAGGGCTTCCAGCTCGCCTCTTTATAAGTGGCGATGCGGTATTTCTCGAATACCCCTTCGCTCACCTCGCCCGCCTGACAGGAGACGCCGGTAATATCGGCGGGCAGGCAGTGCATATAGAGCGCCTCGCCCCCCTTGGTGAGGGCCATCATCTCTTCGGTGCAGTGCCAATCCTGATGCTTGGCGTTCTGCGCCAGACACTGCTTCTCCAGCTCCTTGAGGCCGGCGTGATCGTTGGCCCGCAGCAGCTCGGTACGCTGCTCCATCACCTGGTAGGGCGCCCAGGACTTGGGATAGACGATGTCGGCATCCTTGAACGCCTCCTCCATGGAGGTGACCTGACGGAAGCTGCCCCCGGAGGCCTTGGCATTCTCATGGGCCACCGCGATCACGTCCGGGATCAGGTCATACCCCTCTGGGTGGGCCAGGGTCACCTCCATGCCGAAGCGGGTCATCAGCCCTATGATGCCCTGGGGCACGGAGAGCGGCTTGCCGTAGCTCGGGGAGTAAGCCCAGGTCATGGCAATCTTCTTGCCCTTGAGGCTCTCCAGGCTGCCGAAGTGCTCCTGCAGCCAGGCTAGATCAGCCATGGACTGGGTCGGGTGATCAATGTCGCACTGCAGGTTGACCAGGGCCGGGCGCTGGGGCAGCACCCCCTTCTCGAACCCTTCGTCCAGTGCAGCGCCCACTTCGCGCATGTAGGCGTTGCCCGCCCCCAGATACATGTCGTCGCGAATGCCGATGGCATCGGCGCAGAAGGAGATCATGTTGGCGGTTTCACGCACCGTCTCGCCGTGGGCAATCTGGGACTTGCCCTCGTCCAGATCCTGCTGGGTGAGGCCGAGCAGGTTCAGGGCAGAGGCATAGGAGAAGCGGGTGCGAGTGGAGTTGTCACGAAACACAGAGATGCCAAGGCCGGTATTGAACAGCCTGGTGGCTATGTTCTCGGCCCGCAGTCCCTTGAGGGCCTCGGCCAGCTTGAGGACCAGCGCCAGCTCCTGGGGGGTCTGCTCCCAGGTCAGCAGGAAGTCCTTTTCATGCAGGTTGGATTTGAGCTCATTGATCTCTTTGATTAACTGGTTCACTGCTTTCATCGTTAGCCCCAATCTGTTGATGAGATATGGATTGCTCCCCTTCCACTCACAAGGTCACCGAAAATAGGGCCATTGGGTGAGTTCATCGGTCAGCGTCAAACAAGAGCAATCAATAAGCGTGCCAATGCGGAATTTAAGGGGGAATAGCGAGAAACAGGAAAATAGATGTGAGCCAGCGCACATGACAACGCCATTCAGGCATATGGTGTGACGCTTTCACGATAAATGCCGGCACGCCAAAGCCGTATTTAAAATAGTGCCAAGATGCGCGCTGATAATTATCACCCTGGCTATCAGATGCGGGCCGTTAATTGATAGGCGATGCGGGGGAATTATCATAATGATAATGGCCTTGCTCAAGGCGCAGCCATTATCTGTGAGCAGGTCGCCGCTTGCGGCGCGCGGCGAAGTAGCGATCAGGCCTGCACGGCGATCTCGTACTTCTTTATCTTGCGATAGAGGGTCGCAATCCCAATCCCCAACGCCTGAGCGGCCAGTTTCTTGTTGCCAAGGCGCTGCAAGGTTTCCTCTATCACCTGCTTCTCCATGCTCTCCAGCCCGTTTTCCCCGAGGGGCAACTCCAGGCTTCGCTCGGCCTGGCCGGCTCCCCGCACCGCTGCATGGCCTTGCAGGCTCCCTTCTCCCGACAGGGGCCAGGGAACCCCGGCCGCACCCTGCGTACCAGGTGCAGGGCTGGCAACTGCATTATGGCCAAAGGAGGGATCGGAGGCCGCTGCATGGGCGTAGGGCTCGGGCGCGAGCGGCACCCGCGCGATGTGCGCCGCACTCCGAGGCTGCTCATCCGCCGCGCCGCGCTGGTTGCGCAGGATATTGGGGGGCAGGAGTATGCTCTCGATCACCTCCCCCGCCTGCACCACGTTGACCAGGTATTCGATGAGGTTGCTGAGCTCACGCACGTTGCCGGGCCAGCGATACCCCTCGAGCAGGCCCATCACCTCCGGGCTCAGCCCCGGATAGATGAGGCCGATGCGGCTGGTGTGCAGGTTGAGAAAGTAGTGGGTCAGCAGCGCCACGTCTCCTTCCCGCTCGCGCAGCGGCGGCAGGTGGATGGGGATGACGTTGAGGCGATAGAAGAGATCCTCGCGAAACTTGCCCTCGGCAATGTACTGCTCCAGATGCTGGTGGGTCGCGGCTATGATGCGAATGTCCACCGGCACGGGGCGGCTGGCACCTATCGGCGTCACCTCCCGCAGCTCCAGCACCCGCAGCAGCTTGGCCTGCATGGTGAGCGACATGTCCCCTATCTCGTCGAGAAACAGGGTACCCTGATGGGCGGCCTGGATCAGCCCCTGCTTGCCGCCGCTGGAGGCGCCGGTGAAGGCCCCCTTCACGTAGCCAAACAGCTCGCTCTCCAGCAGCTGCTCCGGAATGGCGGCGCAGTTGATGGCGATGAAGGGCTTGTCATGGCGCGGGCTGAGGCGGTGAATGGCGCGGGCCACCACCTCCTTGCCGGTGCCGCTCTCGCCACAGACCAGCACGCTGGAGGGGCTCATGGCGATGCGATGGAGCAGTTTTTTCAGCGCCCGCATCGGCTTGCTTTCGCCGATCAGCAGCGCCATGCCCTCGTCCGGCTCCAGTGGCTGGCTCAGGGCAGAGTGGGACTGGTGAAACGCCATCAGGAACAGCTGCTGGCCCTGCACATGGTGCAGCTGGCCTATGATGAGCTCCTGGCGATCCGCCAGTGTAATGATGTGCTGCATGTGCCCGGTCAGCCCCTGCTGGGCGAAGGTGAGCGGGCGTACGCCAATCTCGCGCCCCAGCAACTGCTCCTGCTGGCAGTTGAGCTGCTTGAGCGCCACCTCGTTGGCATAGCGCACCTGGCTCTTCTCGTCGAGCAGCAGGCAACCCTGATCCATGTGACTCATCAGGTTCAGGAAAACCTTGTTGACCCCGTCTGACAAGCCGCGGGAATCGAGCAGCTTGGCCACGAAGATGCTGGAGATGTGTTGCACATAGTCGCACACCTCCTGCAGGTTGCTGTTGAGACGCGCCTGCTGCTCGGCGTTGAAGGCCACCAGGCTGATGACCCCGATGCAGGTCTCCTCCACCATGATGGGTACCCCGAGGAAGGCGCGCTCCCGGCAGCTCTCCTTGCAGCTGCACCCCTCACAGACAGGATCCTCGCTGGTGTGGGTGACTATCTTCTCGCTCTGGTGTTCGATCACGTAGCGCAACAGGCGGGAGTCTCCCTCCAGCTGGCGGCCGAAAAACTTGCCATAAGGCCCGGTTCCCGCCACCCGCACCATGTTGGCGTCGACGATTTCCACTTCCAGTTGCAGCACGCTGGCCAGCATCTTGGCAAAGCGCAAGATGGTGGGCTGGATCTGCATCAACAAACATTGGTTACTGACGGACATCATGTTGTTAATCCCTTGGCTCCCACCCTGAGTGGGATTCATGCTGGCCAGATACTATGCCAATTCGACGGCAGCGACTTCGCTGAGGATCACGAAAAGGGAACTTGCATCCACCCCGCTGCCGGGAGTGGGCGCTAGCGCAGACTGGGGAAGATGAGAGCCAAGGAGTAGGCCGCGGACGCCAACAGGCGTCCACGAACAATGCGGAAAAAACCGGCTCAGCCGTTGATGTGCAGGGCCAGCCAGACCGCCAGCGGGATCACGACGACCGAGAGCGCATTGCCGCCGAGCACGATACTGGCCACCTTCTCGGGCTGGCACTGGTACTGCTCGCACAGCATGTAGTTGAGCACCGCCGGTGGCAGCGCCACCGACAACATCAACAGCGGGATCCACTCCGCCTGCAACGGCAGCAACCAGACAGCCAGCCAGAGCGAGACGCCGCCCGCCAGCAGGTAGAGCAGGTTGCACTTGAGGGCGAGCCCCAGGTGGTCAAGCTCCCCTTCCATCAAGCGGATGCCGAGGGCAAACAGCATCAAGGGTACCGAGATCTGGCCCAGCAGGGAGGCGCTGGTCACCAGGTATTCCGGCAGCGCAATGTGCAAGTTGGCCACCAGCAAGCCAGCGAAGGCGGCCCACAGCACCGGGCTGCGCAGCCAGAGCCAGCGGGAGGTATTGGCCGAGAGGATGAACATGCCCACCGAGAAGTGGAGCAGGTTGGAGAGCACGAACAATATGACGATGGCGCCGAGCTGCTGCTCGCCAAAGGCCAGCACCATCAGCGGAATGCCGAGGTTGCCCGTGTTGCGAAACATGGCGGGCAGGATCAGCGCCGGTCTGCTGATGCTCTTGAGCCTGAGCAGGGAGAGCAGCAGACCCGGCAACAGGATCACCAGGGCCCCCGCCGCGATGAGCGGCAAATGGGCCATCAGTGCCAGCGGGTATTTGACCAGCGCCGAGAACACCAGCGCCGGGGTAAACAGCTCGATATTGGCCCGGTTGACATAGCCCAGCGCCCCGCCCGGCCGCAGCCGGCCATAGAGGGCACCCAGGCCCACCACGGCAAACACTGGGATGACGATATTGAGCAGTGCGCTGAACATGGGCGAGTCTCTTTACAGTTCGCGGGCGGGTGGCCCCATCAGCAAGACGGGATCCAGCGTCACTTCCAGCGTGCCGTTGCTGACCCAGAGCTGACCGTCGGAGATGGTGCAGGTGAGGTGCATGGTACGCGCCACCATGGCGGTCAGCGGCAGAGTCTGGCTGTCGGAGAGCTCGATCACAGTGAGGTTGTCATGCTGATTGAGCTTGCCCTGGTTCTGCTTCCACCAGACGTTGGTGCCACGGCCACCGTAGAGGTAGAGCACCACATGACGGGAGCGGTTGCACGCCTTCTTCAGACGACGCTCGTCGGGCTGGCCCAGCTCGATCCAGAGCTCGATTTCATCGGAATAGTTCTTGCGCCACAGCTCGGGCTCGTCGTCAGCGGAGAGCCCCTTGGTGAACTCCAGCCGCTCGGCGGCGTGCCAGGCGAAGGCCGCCAGCCGGATCATCATGCGCTCATCGGTCTCGGAAGGGTGACGAGCCAGGGTCAGTGAGACGTCCTGATATTGGTGGCGGTCCATGTCGGACAGGCTGAGTTGAGCCTTGAATACGGTTGCCTTGAGAGCCATAGAAACCTTGAATACCTTGAGTGGTCAATCCGGGGTGGAAAAACTGCGCGCCAGTGTAATCAAAATCGGCGATCGGTTCGACCACCTTGGCCAAAGATTTGCCCTGTGTGGTGCGGATAAGTACCGAAAAAGGCTCAAAAAACAAATGCCAGTCCGAAGACTGGCATTTGGCGGTATGAACGAAAGAAGCGGATCACTTCTCGGCGGACTTGACCCCGAAGGCATTGAGCAGCAAGCAGCAGGTCACTGCCACCGCCACAAACCCGCTCAGGAAGATAAAGGGCATGGCCCCGTATCCCAATACAGTCCAGATGGTTTGTTCAAGCAGACTCATTATGTGTCCTTCATCCAGTGAAATGGGTGTCCCTTTCGTGACGGAGTTATCTCCCCGTTCCTGATGATGCTATTTGACCCCAACCAGCGCCTGAGTCCTATGCCACCAAAGTAATAAATAGGGGGCTACTTTGCGCTGGATCAACAATTTAGCCCTTGGCCAGGACAAATATGGACACAATTCAGCCAGTTGTCAGCCGACTGTGCCTGCCGCCCACGGCATGGATCGCGCAAAACGAAGGAGGCGACCCCGGGGTCGCCTCCTTGACATCAGCCCTGCCGTCACCGGCAAGGTGCGCGGCTTAGTAGAAGCTCAGCTGCTCCGCCGCCATCGCCTTGAGGCGATCACAGGGTGCAAAGCGGTCGCCATAGCGTTTCTGGTAGTGCTCGAGGCGCCCCACCAGATGTTCTATGCCGAGGCTGTCCATGTAACGGAAGGGGCCGCCGAGGAAGGGCGGGAAGCCGATGCCGAAGATGGCGCCTATGTCGCCGTCACGGGCCGAGGTCACCACGCCGCTGTCCAGCGCCATGGCCGCTTCGTTGAGCATCATCAGCACGCAGCGTTCGGCAATCTCCATCCGGGATTGCTTGGGCACAGGCTTGACGCCCAGCACGGCGTAGACACTCTCGTCCACCTTCTTCTTGCCTTTGGCCGCCTTGCCATAGAGGTAGAAGCCCTTGCCGTTCTTGCGCCCCTTGCGATCGTTTTGCAGCAGCTTGTCAAACGCTGCCGGCGCCTGGAAGCGCTCGCCACCCAGCTCTTTCTCCAGGATGGGCGAGATCTTGGCGCCCACGTCTATCCCCACCTCGTCGAGCAGGGTAATGGGACCGACCGGGAAGCCGAAATCGAGCAGAGCGCCGTCCAGCACCTCCACCGGCTCCCCTTCCAGCACCAGCCGCGCCGCCTCGTTCATGTAGGGGGCCAGGATGCGGTTGACGTAGAAACCGGCCTCGTCTTTCACCACGATCGGGGTCTTGCCCTGAGCACGAGCAAACGCCAGCGTGGTGGCCACCGTCTCGGCACTGGTGCCGGCGTGGGGAATGATTTCAGCCAGCGGCATCTTGTCCACCGGGCTGAAATAGTGCAGCCCCACGATCCGCTCCGGGTGCGCCGCCTCGGCCGCTATCTGGTGGATGGGCAGGGAGGAGGTGTTGGAGGCAAACACTGTGTGCTCACCGCACTCACGCTCCACCTCCTTCACCATCTGATGCTTGAGGGCGAGATCTTCAAACACCGCCTCCACCACCATGTTCACCCGGTGAAAACCCGAGTAGTCCAGCGTGCCTGACAGCAGGCTCATCTGTTTCTCCAGCTCGCTGCGCAGAATGTGGCGACGCTTGAGTTTCTTGGCCAGGATCTCGTAGCTGTAGCGCATGGCATTGCCAATCCCCGCGCTCGCCACGTCCTTGATCCGCACCGGTACCCCCGCCTTGGTGGCGGTGACGAAGGCGATACCGCCCCCCATCAGGCCCCCGCCCAGCACGGCGGCGTGGGTGACCTTGCGCGGTTCGGCTCCCTGATAGGTGACTTCCTTCTTCATCTCGGTGGTGGCGAAGAAAATGGATCGCAGGGCAGCGGACTCCGCCGTCATCACCAGCTCGCCAAAGTGGCGGGACTCGGCGGCGAGGCCGGCCTGCATCCCCTCTTCCACCCCGATGCGTACCACCTCGAGGATCCGCTCCGGCGCCGGGTAGTTGCCGCGGGTCTTGGCTTTGACCCCCTTGCGGGCCTGATCGAACAGCACCTTGCGACCCAGCGCATTGGTCTCCAGCAGCTTGCCCTGCAGATCCCGCTTCAGCTCGTGACGGGGTTTGCCCTTCTTGGCCAGCTTGATGGCAGCATCAAGCAGGATGGAGGGCGGCACCACATCGTCTACCAGTCCCAGTTTTTTGGCCTGTTTGGCCCGCACCTGCTTGCCAGTCAGCATCAGATCCAGCGCCTTGGCCACCCCGATGAGACGCGGCAGCCGCTGGGTACCGCCGGAGCCCGGCAGCAAACCCAGTTGTACTTCCGGCAGCCCCAGCACGGTTTTAGCGTGATCTGTCACCACCCGGCCATGGCAGGCCAGCGCCAGCTCCAGCCCGCCGCCGAGGCAGGGACCGTGAATGGCGGCGATCACCGGGATGGCCAGCGACTCGATCTCGGCAAAAATCACCTGCCCTTCCCGCGACAGCGTCTGGGCATCCTGGGCACTGGTGCAGGCCGCCAGCATGCTGATGTCGGCACCTGCGATGAAGGAGTCCTTTTTGCCGGAGGCCACCACCAGACCGATCAGCTCCTTGTTGGCCTTCACCTCGGCCAGCACGGTGCGGATCTCGTCCACGAAGGCGGCCTTCAGGGTATTCATGCTCTCGCCCGGTACATCCATGGTGAGGATACCGATGCCATCCTGGCGCACCGCCAGGGAAAAAGTCTTCTCGCTCATCACTCTACCTCCAACACCATGGCCACACCGAGCCCACCCGCCGCACAGGCGGTATTAAGCCCCAATCCCCCACCCCGACGACGCAGCTCGTGCAGCGTCTGGGTGATCATGCGCGCACCTGTTGCGGCAAAAGGATGGCCATAGGCCAGGGAGCCACCGAGCACGTTGAACTTGTCCATGTCCACCTCGCCGATGGCTTGATCCCGGCCCAATTTGCTGCGGGCAAACTCCAGGCTTGAAAACATCTTGAGGTTGGCCAGGGTCTGGGCGGCAAAGGCCTCATGCATGTCGATCAGGGTGAGATCGGCGAGGGTGATGCCGGCGCGGTCCAGCGCCAGCGGCGTGGCATAGGAGGGACCCATCAGCATGTCCTGCCAGACATCGATGGCAGAGAAGGCGAAGCTGCGGATATAGCCAAGCGGCTCGAGCCCCAGCTCTTTGGCCCGCCCTTCGCGCATCAGCAGCACGGCGGCGGCGCCGTCGGTTAGCGGGGTGGCATTGGCGGCGGTGACAGTGCCATGCACCCGGTCAAACACGGGTTTGAGCTTGGCGTAGCTCGCCAGATCGGACGCTTCGCGGATGTTGTTATCCCGCTCCAGCGGCGACTTGTAGGGGGGTACGTGGGCGGTGAACACCTCGCCGCTCAGCTTGCCATCAGCCCAGGCCTGGGCGGCCAGGGTGTGGGAGCGGTGGGCCAGCGCATCTTGCGCCTCGCGGCTGATCTGGTGGCTCTTGGCCATCTGCTCGGCGGTCTGCCCCATGGAGAGACCGGTAGAATACTCGGCCACGGCGGGCGGCACTGGCATCAGATCCTTGATCCTCAATGTCCGCAAAATATTGAAGCGCTGCTGCAGGTTGCGAGCCTTGTTGAGATCCACCAGAGCGCGGGCCAGCGTCTTGCTGACGCCGATGGGCAGTACGGAGGAAGAATCGGCACCACCGGCGATGGCGATGTCGACCGTGCCGGCCATGATGGATTCGGTGACGTTGGCCACCGCCTGGAAACTGGTGGCGCAGGCACGCGACACGCTATAGGCATCCGTGGTCACGCTCATGCCGGTGCCGAGCACGATTTCGCGGGCGATATTGGGCGCTTCCGGCATCTGTACCACCTGGCCGAACACCAGCTGGTCGATGAGTTTGGGATCGAGATCGGTACGGGCGAGCAGTTCACTCACCACCAGCTTGCCGAGATCCACCGCGGGCACGCCGTGAAAGGCGGTGGCCTGCTTGGCAAAGGGGGTACGCAGACCCGCCACGACGGCAATCCGTTCGCCCTGGCGAGTCGTCAGTTTCAATGGCTGTTTCATCCTGGCTCCTTGGTTAAACGAGAAGATTAAAAGGAAGAGGTCTGACCTCCATTGGGCCACATCTTAACAATCCACTCACAAATTTCATACGGCTGATTGAAACTAAATTGCCCCCATCTTTGCACCCTCCCTCGCCCTTGGGGGCCAACTGGAGTATAAAAAGATCAACCTCCATAAAAACAACGGGTTCATCACATGGCAGCGGCCGAGTTCAGAGCGCTTGGGGACTATCTTGGCAGTCAAATTCTGGGACAGGGAGCACTGATAGAGGGGCTGCTGATCGCCCTGCTATGTGAAGGACATGTGTTAATCGAAGGGGCCCCAGGTCTTGCCAAGACCCGCGCCGTCAAGGCGCTGGCCGGGGCCGTGGAGGGGCGCTTTGCCCGCATCCAGTTTACCCCCGACCTGCTGCCTGCCGATCTGACCGGCAGCGAGGTGTTTCACCCGCAAGATGCCAGCTTCGTGTTCCAGCCCGGCCCATTGTTCAACCATCTGGTGCTGGCGGACGAGATCAACCGGGCCCCTGCCAAGGTGCAATCCGCGCTGCTGGAGGCCATGGCCGAGCACCAGATCACGGTGGGCAAGAAGAGCTGGCGCCTGCCACCGCTGTTCATGGTGGCGGCGACGCAAAATCCGATAGAGCAGGAAGGAACCTACCCGCTGCCGGAGGCCCAGCTCGACCGTTTCCTGCTCAAGCTGCTGGTGGATTACCCCAGCCCCGCCATGGAGCTCGCCATCTTGCAACTCAACGCCCGGGGCGAACAACTGACGCCACCGCCAGTCACCCTGAGCCAGGCCGACCTGCTGGCGGCCCGCTCGGCGGTACAGGCAGTCCAGATGCAGGGGCGGCTAGAGCACTATCTAGTGCAGCTGGTGTGCGCCACCCGCCCGGGCAGCGGCCTGTGCCCCGAGCTTGAGCCCCTCATCGCCGTGGGTGCCAGCCCCAGGGCCAGCATAGGCCTGGCACGCGCCGCCCGCGCCCAAGCCTGGCTCGCCGGACGGGACTTCGTGCTGCCGGAGGACATACAACAGCTGGCGCCGGCCATACTGCGCCACCGCCTCATTCCCAGCTATCAGGCGCTGGCAGACAACCTGGACAACGACACCCTGATCGCCCGGCTGCTGGACGCGATACCGTGCCCCTAACTCCCTACCCGGATCCCCGCGCGCATGCCGATATTGCCCTCACCCTGGCCCAGTTGCTGGCCATCCGGCTGTGGGCGAGACAGGGGCCGAGGGCGCGTGTCCAGCCGGCCCAGCAGGGCAGACTTGGCCGCATGCCGGGACTCACCTTTCGCGAGCTGCGCGCCTATCAGGCGGGGGATGAGGTGCGCCACATCGACTGGCGGGTCACAGCACGGCTCGGTCGCCCCTACACCCGACTCTATAGCGAGGAGCAGGATCAGGCCCACTGGCTGCTGATTGATCTCTCCCCTGCCATGTACTTCGGCTCACAGGTGCAACTCAAGGCCCGGCTGGGCTGCGAGCTGGCAGCAGCCCTCTTGTGGCAGGGGGAGAAACAGGCCAACACCCTGATCTGCCACGGCGTTGAGTGCCATGTCCAGCCCCAGCACGGCTCCCTGGTACCCTTGCTGGAGGCCCTTTGCCACCACTATGACAAGGGGCTGGATCGCACGCCCCTGCCGCACTCGCTGGCCCGGACCCTGGCACGGCTCACCCTGCCCCATGGCGCCAGATTGACGATCATCACGGATCACCAGCCCTGCGATGAGCCACTCCGCCAACAGTTGCAACTGCTCGGTCGCCGCCACGACATCCATTGCTGGCAGATCCGGGATCCGCTGGAGGCAAGCCTGCCCGCGCAGGGACGGCTGGCGGTGCAGGCGGGCAGACAACGCGGCTGGCTCGATGCCACTCAGCCCGGCTTTGCCCACCGCTACCAGCGAGCGGCCGAGCGACTGGCCAGGCAGTGCCATCAGCAATTGTTGCCGCTGGTGCAGCGTCTCTACCGGCTCGACAACGGCCAGCCGCTGCAGCGTCAGTGGCAGGAGGGTGCATGTCGCCAGTTCTGAGCCTGCTCGCCGCCGTCTCAAGCGCGCCACCCATGTCTGCGCTGGCGGCGCAGCTGCGCGATATCCATCCTGGCCCCATGTTGACCCAGGCAGCGGATCCCCGCCTTCAGGGCTGGTGGGCGCTGCTGATCATGCTGCTGATGGGGGCGCTGATCGGTGCAGCCCTGCTCAGCCTGCTGCGCTATCGCCGCTGGCAGCGACAAATCGACTGGGAGGCGCCCGAGCTGGTGCCCAGATTGCAGGCAGTGCTGCGCGAGGCCGCCCTTGGCCGCTGGCCCGAGGCGCGCACCTTGCAAGGAGAAGCTTGGCTCGCGTTTCTGGACAGACAGGGCGGCAGCCAGTTTCGTGAATTTGCGACCCTCTGGCCACACTGGCTCTACGGCCAGGGGATACCGGATGCCCGCCAGTGCGAGGCGCTGCGCCGCGCCTACCTCAGCTGGGGGCGAGCCTGCTGCTGCCTGCCACCTGGGGTGATCGCATTCAGACGCCGCTGGCAACAGGGCCTGACGCGCCTGCGCATCAGGAGCTCGTCATGATCCTCGCCTGGCCCTGGTTTGCGCTGGCCCTGGCGCTGCCACTCCTGGTGCGCTTCGGCCTGCCACCACGTTCAACCGGCCCGCACAGCGGCGCTGCGCTGGCACACGACGGCTTTCCTCTGTTGCGTGCCCATGCCGGCCAGCCACTGTGGCGCATGGCGCTGTGCTGGTGCGCCCTGGTGCTGGCGCTGTGCCGTCCCCAATGGCAGGAGCCGCCCATCGTCAGCTACCAGAGCAGCCGGGATCTGATCCTAGCGGTGGATCTCTCCGACAGCATGCGCACCCAGGACATGCTGGATGAGGGGGAGCAGCGGGACAGGCTCAGTGCGGTGCGCCAGCAGATAAGTCAGCTGATCCAGGCGCGCCCCGGCGATCGCATCGCCCTCATCGTCTTCGCCGATCACGCCTACCTGCTCTCGCCCCTGACCCAGGAGACCCAGGCCCTGCTCACCCTGGCCCGCGAGCTGGACTTCGATCTGGTGGGCCGCACCACGGCGCTGGGGGAAGCCATACTGCTGGCCCGCCAGCACGCCGACCCCAAGCGTCCTACCGCCCTGCTGCTGGTCACAGATGGTCGTAACACCGCAGGCAGCGCCGATCCCCTGAGCGAGGCCAAACGGGCCGCCGCCAGCGGCATGACCCTCTATACCCTGGGGGTGGGGGCCGATCCCGATACCTTTGCCGAGGCACTGTCCCCGGCACTGGCTCCGGCGCAGAGCGATCCCAGCGCCGAGCTGGACGAGGCCCTGCTGCAACAGCTGGCCAAGGTGGGCCATGGCCGCTATTTCCGCGCCCGCACCCAAAGCGATCTCGCTGCCATCAACCAGACCCTGGATACCCTGGAGCCCATCGCCACGCCCCACACCCGCTATCGGCCAAACGTGGAGCTCTACCCCTGGCCGCTGGCACTGGCCTGGCTGCTGCTGAGCTGGCCCGCCCGGCTGCGCTGGCCCCGCTCCTTGCGTCTGCGCTTGCGACCGCCACGGGAGCAGGCTCATGATTAAGCCCCCCTGCCAGGCATGGCCGTCATGGAGCTGATCCTGTTGCGCCCGCTCTGGCTGCTGGCCCTGCTGCCCTGGCTGTGGCAGGGCTGGCGTCGCCGCCGGCAGCCACAGCTGCTCGCCCCCGCCATGCAGGCCTACCTGCTACCGGGCCGCCGACGTACCCTGCCCTGGATCTGGCTGGCGGGCCTGCCCGTCATACTGGCCCTCAGCGGCCCCGCCCTGCGCCAGCAGAGCCAGGCCATACCGACGCCGGCCCTCGACATCTGGTTGCTGGATCTCTCCCGCTCCATGCTGGCCACCGATCTGCTGCCGGACAGGGCCACCCGGGTGCGGGTGCTGCTGCAGGATATGCTGGCCGAGGCCCGCTCGAGCCAGGAGGGACGCCCCATCGCCCTCATACTGTTTGCCGGCGATGCCTACCTCGCCATGCCCGCCACCCGGGATCACCAGGCCATGGCGCTGCTGTTGCCCGACCTGCGCCCGGCCATCATGCCCAAACAAGGGAGTACGCCCGAGCGCGCCGTGGCGCTGGCGCTCGGCCAGATCCCCCCGGGCCAGCAGGCACGCCTGCTGCTGGTCACCGATGGTCTCTCGGCGAGGCAGGCAGACCGGATCCGTGCGCTCTGGCCCTGTCAGGGCAGCCTGTTTTGTCATGAGCGGGCGGCGCCCCGTCTCGACATACTGCTCGCCAACGGCGGCAAGATCAGCAGGCTGCCGCCGGCCGCCAGCGAGGTACAAGGCGTTGGCGCCCCCTTCGGCCGCGAGCTGCCCGCCCCCGATGTGGCGACCATGCAGCAACTTGCCAGCGAGCTTGGCGGTCAGTTGCAATGGCTGCAGGCCGGGCTGCCACGCTTTGCGCCCCTGCCCATGAGCCAGACGCTGACGGCCCATCAGTCGCGGGATCTCGGCCCCTGGTTGCTGCTGCCCCTGCTGCCGCTCGCCCTGCTGGCTCGCGTCGGCACGCTCTGGCTGCTTCTGCTGGTCGCAGGCGCGGGTCTTTTCACCCCACCTCCCTCGCAGGCCAGCCCAGCCCCTGCGCTCTCCGCACAGGAGAGCCAGGCCTGGCAAGCGTTCCAGCAGGGGCACTATCTGGCGGCGGCTCGCCGCTTCCAGGACCCCGTCTGGCAGGGGAATGCCTGGTACAGAGCCGGTGACTACGCCCGGGCCGTCACCGCCTACGCCAGTGCGAACAGTGCCACCGCCCACTACAACCGGGGCAACGCGCTGGTGCAGCTCGGGGATCTGGTCGCCGCCGAGCAAGCCTATCTGGCGGCGCTGGCGTTGGAGCCGGGCCACCAGGATGCGCTCTACAACCTCGCCCTGCTGCGGGCCCAGCCGCCCCAGGCCAGCCCGGCAGCGCAGGATCCCAAGCCCATCGACGCCCCCGAGCAGGCCGCCACCCCGGACGCGCCGCTGCCGCCAGCCCCCCCTGTGGTACTGCTGGAGCAGCGGCTGCGCAAGGAGGCCCAGCGTCGCCAGCAGCTCAAGGAAGAGGTAAAAGGCACCTGGCCTTCAGCGCTGAAAGGGGATGACACCTGGTGAAGATCAATCCTCTGTGGCCTTGGCTGCGTTGCTGGCTGCTGCTCTGCCTGCTGTCAACCCCGGCCCTGGCCGCGCCGCCCAGGGCCGAGCTGTTGCCGGGGGCCGACAGCCGTGACTGGCTGCTGATCATAGAGGCGGACGGGGAGCGCCAGAGCAACGAACTCGCCATTGCTCCCCTGCTGCGCCAGTTCGCGGTGGGCAAGGTGACCATGAGCCGGGTCACCACTCCCGTGCACAGCCTGACCCGCTGGCAGATCCCGCTGCACACCCTGGATACGGGCCCCGGGGTCGTGCCCTCCCTGTCACTTGGGCCGGAGCAGACCCCGGCCTTGCCCCTGCCAAAGCGCAGCCAGGCGGGCACGCTGGCAGCCCAACCCAGCCAGCCCATCTCCCCCATAGAGCTGCAGGCCAGGGTGCTGCATCAGGGGCCGCTCTATCCGGGCCAGCCCTTCATCTATCAGCTCAGCCTCTGGCTGCCCGCCAACATGGAGGCCCCCAATCTCACAGAGCCGGCCAGCGACGCTTTCACCATCCGCCGCCTGGGAAACGATCAGTGGCAGGCTCCGGCGGGGGCGGGATTGCCGGGTCGGCTGACCCGCAACTGGCTGCTGCAGGCCAGGGAGCCCGGGCTGCATCCGCTGGTGTCGCCGCGCTTTCAGGGCCGCCTGCCCCAGGATAACGGCACCAGTGACCCCCTCTCGGCCAGAGCGGCCACCCTGTTTGTGAAAATCGACCAGGCGCCGCAGCAACCCGTGGCCAGCCAGCTGACTCTGAGCCAGCAATTGAGCCCGACCTCGGGCGCCAGGGAGGGCGAGCCTGTGATCCGCACCCTGACGCTGGTGATGGAGGGCGGTGATGGCAACCGGCTCACCCTGCCCGGGCTCACCGGGCCCGCGGCCCTGCCCGCCGGCATGCAGGCAAGACCGGATGGGGAACAGCAGCAGGAGCGCTTTCTCGCCAAGGGGGCGCTGCGCTTCGAGCGCCAATGGCGTCAGGCCCTGACGGCCACGGCGCCAGGCGACTACCTGCTGCCGGCCATCACCCTGCCCTGGTTCAACACCCGGAGCGGGCGCATCGAATATGCCCGCCTGCCCGCCACCCCGCTGCGCATAGAGGCGGGCGCACAGGCACAGGAAGCCTTCACCGACCCAAGCCATGAGAGCCTTCACTGGGTGATCTGGGCCCTGCTGCTGCGGGCCCTCTGGCAAGGGTGGCCACGCTGGCACACCTTCTATCGCTTGCAGCGGGCATTGCAGCGCGAGGATGCAAACCACGCCAGAGCGGCCCTGCTGGCATGGGCCAGCCTGCGCTGGCCACGGCGCCATACGCACCTCAGCGGCTTGCCCTGTCGCCATGCCCCCGCGCTTGCCGCCGGACTCGCCACGCTGGATCGCGCCTGTTTTGCCACCCAGGTCACCCCCGCCGACCGTCAGCGCCCATGGCAAGGCCTCGCCGGCCCGCTATGCGCGTATGAAACTTTTGCGATAGCCTATGGCCTCAGGCAACTGGCCCGCCTGGGTCACTGACCCTTGAGGACCCTCATATAAAAAGGAAGCCCAGCGATGGCGTTAGGTTTTTTCAGAAAAAAAGGTGCCACGGTCGGAAAGGATCCCACTGCTTCCCCGGTCTATGGATACATGGCAGACAAACAGACCAAATACGAAGCCCTGGTGCATGCCCTGCACGGGGACATTTATCGCTACGCCTACTGGCTGTGCCGGGATCCGCAGGTGGCGGAGGATCTGGTGCAGGAGACCTTTCTGCGCGCCTGGAAGGGCATAGACTCGCTGCTCGATGACAAGGCCGCCAAGGCCTGGCTCATCACCATATTGCGACGGGAAAATGCGCGCAGGTTCGAGCGCAAGCAGTTCGATCTCATCGATCTCGACGAGCATCCCCAAAGCGATCCGGATGCCTTGCACAACGAGCAGGAGATGGAGAACGAGTGGCTCAGACGCCACATAGCCCGCCTGCCCGCCGAATATCAGGAGCCTCTGCTGTTGCAGGTGCTGGGGGGCTTCAGCGGCGACGAGATAGCGGCGCAACTGGGATTGAACAAGAACACCGTCATGACTCGCCTGTTTCGGGCCCGCAACCAGATCAAAGAGGCCATGGAGTCAGCGACACAACAGAGAGGACACACCAATGGATGAGCTGGAATTTCGCCGTCGGGCCATCGCCCATCCGCTGGAGCATGACCCCGCCTTTGTCGACGCGGCGCAGGCCTCCCCCGCCAATCGCAAGCATCTGGACGAGATGAAGCAACTGGATCGTCGCCTGCATCAGGCGCTGGAGGTCGAGGTACCGGCCGGGCTGGCCGAGCGCATCCTGCTCAGACAGGCGCTGGAGGCCGAGCAGGAAAGCCTGGTTCCCCTGCCGGTGCGCCCGCGCAGCCACTGGCGTCCGCTGGCCATGGCCGCTTCGGTCGCCTTCCTGCTCGGCATGAGCACCCGCTGGCTCAGCTGGCCGCTGACACCGCCCGCTGAACTCTCCCTCGCCCAGGTCGCCATGGCCCACGTCTACGGTGAGGAACCCTTCATCAAGGATGTAGATGAGAAGGTGAGCCTGCGCACCATCAACGCCAAGATGGAGAAATACGGCGCCACCCTGATGGGCATGCAGGGCCTTAAGGTCACCTACGTCAATCACTGTGCCTTCTACCAGGGACCGGCGCTGCACATGGTGTTCCAGGGCAAGATGGGGCCCGTGACCCTGTTCCTGGTGCCCAAGCATGTGCCGCTCACCCTGCAGCCCACTTTCGAAGATGGCCAGCTCAAAGGGGAGATAGTGCAACTCAAGGGGGCCAACATGGTGTTGATCGGCGACATGCAGGAGCCGCTGGATCCGGTGGCGCAGGCGCTGGAATCCCGTCTGCACTGGTCGATTTAACAGGGGTTAACCCAATCCTGACTCGCACCGCATAGAGTCAACTACACGGGCAGACAATCCGGTTGTCTGCCCGTTCCTCTCCATTCCCACCACAATCCTCACTCATTTGCCGCCCAATCACCGCAAATGGTCAAAATTATTTTTGTGACGCAGATCATCCTTAACGCTCAGATTTCACTCAATAAGTGGCAAAAGAGACTATTTAAACGCCAAGTTAAAACAAATGATTAACACAATAGACACTTTTATGTATTCTGCTGTCACTGGTCTGATTTCTTACCTCCTACCAGATCCATAGAATCACGCCAGAATTGAATGGGAAGAAGCTGAAATAACAACAGATCTTGTCGTATACGGTGGCAAAAAAGCCCTGATGCTGACAGAAAATCTGCCTACAAGAGAGAACACTATGACAACTGCCTTTTTCAAAAAGAGCCTGATCGCTGCCGCCGTCACCCTGGCCAGTACCCAAACCTTCGCCGCCGCGTTCCAGTTGAACGAACACTCAGCCTCCGGTCTGGGTCGCGCGTATGCAGGGGAAGCCGCCGTGGCGGACAACGCCTCCGTGTTGTCCCGCAACCCGGCAGCCATGACCCGCTTTGACAAGATGGCACTCTCCGTCTCCGGCACCTATATCAAGCCGGACGTGGATGTAAATGGTGATATCTATGCCGGCTCCACCAAGTTGGCAAGCGCCAGCGAAAGCGGTATCGCACCGAGCGCCTTCGTGCCTGCTACCTACTTCATCCAGCCGCTGAACGACCAGTGGGCCTGGGGCATCGGCATGTTCTCCAACTACGGTCTGGCCACCGAGTACTCCGACAACTTCAACGGGGGCTCAGTTGCCGGCAACACAGAACTGCTGACCTTCAACATCAACCCGAACATCGCCTACCGCGTCAACCAGCACTTCAGCGTCGGTGCCGGTCTGAACCTGGTGTATGCCAAGGCTGAATTGAACCGCCGCGCCGGTGTACTGGCCGCCGTACCGCCGCTGAGTGGCGTGCCGGGTATCGGCAAGGACACCATCGTCAGCCACCTGAAAGGAGATGACTGGGGTTACGGCTGGAACGTGGGCACCATGTATGAGGTGAACGAGAACAACCGTTTCGCCCTGACCTATCGCTCCCAGGTAGATCTGAAGTTCAAGGGTGACTATCAGGGCACCTCCTCCGGCTTCAAGACCGTCAGTGGCGAACTGCCGCTGGATCTGCCAGCCCAGGCCGAGTTCGCCGGTTACCACCGTCTGAACCAGCAATTTGCCGTTCACTACTCCGTCAACTGGACCGACTGGAGCGCCTTCCAGGAGCTCAAGGCCACCAGTGACCAGTGCAAGAGCACCGACGGTGCTGGCGTCTGCCTGTACAAGCCGGAGAAGTTCAAGGACTCCACCCGTTACTCTCTGGGCGGTACCTGGTACGTCAACCCATCATGGGAAGCGCGTATCGGCTTCGCCTACGACAAGACCCCGATCGAGCCGGAATATCGCAGCCTGAGCATCCCGGATTCCGACCGCGTATGGTACAGCGCCGGTGCCACCTACCACATCGACAAGGACATGAGCGTCGATTTCGGCATGGCCTATCTGGACGGCAAGAAAGTTGACGTCAACGAGAAGCTGGTCGAAAGCAATGAAGCGCTGCGCTGGAAGGGTACCTCCCACGGCAACGCCTTCCTCGCCTCCGCTCAGTTCAACATGAAATTCTGATCATCTGCCTATCGACAAGAGCGCCTGCGGGCGCTCTTTTTTTATGCAAAATTCCATTTTCAGCGTACAGATGTAGCAAACAGTTGTACGCTTTTCCTTTTTTATCAAGCTATTAGCGCCCTATCTCTCAGCATTTAATCTTGTTTTTCTCCCCACGGCTCCCCTGCCGTTGCCTTACTGGTCATACCATATAAAATCCTGCACCCAACCATAAGACAGATTGAACGCCGAGTTCACTTTCAAGGACCATTCAATGCACTCCATCATGAAGCCGTCTCTCATCGCCCTGCTGGTGCTGTCAAGCCAGGCCCAGGCGGCAGGTTTCCAGCTGGCTGAACAATCCGCCACCGGCATGGGCCGCGCCTTCGCAGGCGAGGCCGCCATCGCCGACAATGCCAGCGTGCTCTCCCGCAACGCCGCCGCCATGACCCGTTTCGATCGCATGGCCTTCTCCGGCGGCTTCATCTATGTGCGCCCCGATGTCAACATCGAAGGGATCACCCGGGTGCCCACCGCCATGGGACCCGTCACGCTGGATGCGAGTGCCCACGACATTGCCGATGATGCCTGGGTACCGAATGCCTATCTGATAGTGCCGCTCAACGACCAGTGGCGACTGGGGCTGGCGGCAACCTCCTACTACGGCCTCGGCGTCGAGATGCCGGACAATTACAATGCCGGTCACTTCGGCAATGTCTCCGACATCAAGACCCTGGATCTGGGGGCCTCGCTGGCCTATCGCATCAACCGTGCCTGGTCCGTCGGTGCCGGCCTCTCCGCCATTCAGGGGGAAGGAGAAGTGGGCGGTACCTTCCCCTCCAACAACAAGATCGCCAAGCACCTGAAGGGAGATGGCTGGGCCATGGGCTGGAACCTGGGCACCCTGCTGGAGCTGTCTGATGCGACGCGTATCGGCCTCTCCTACCGCCACGACGTGACCCTGAAGCTTTCTGGCGATGCCATCGGCATCGATCAAAATGGTCAGCCCTTTACCGATACCGGCAGCCTGGAACTGCCCCTGCCCGCCACCGCCGAACTGGCGCTGTTTCACCAGCTGACACCCAGCCTGGCGCTGCATTCAAGCATCAACTGGACCAACTGGAGCAAGTTCGTGCAGCTCGAATCCGAGCTCGACCACCACGGTGTCATGCATATCAAGGACGAGCACTGGGAAGACAGCTGGCGCTACGCCCTGGGCCTGACCTATCAGCTGGCGCCGCAATGGCAACTGCGCTCCGGCCTGGCCTATGACCGCAGTCCGGTGCCGGCGGATCGCCGCACCATCTCCATCCCTGACTCTGATCGGGTCTGGTACAGCGCCGGGGTGGGTTACCAGATCGACCGCAACCTCTCGCTGGATCTGGGCCTGACCCTGATCGATGGCAAGAAGGTGGATGTGACCGAAACCATGCAGCTGAAACCCGGGATCCCGCAGACTACTTCCACCTTCCAGGGTACCTCGGAAGGGGATGCCTGGCTGGCTGGCCTGCAGTTGAATTACCTCTTCTAGTCCAAGCCGGGGCAGATCCTCCTCCCATACAAGCACTATGCCAGTTATTGACCGTTTCCGGCCCGGCAGCACTGGCATAGTGCGCATCTTCACAATAAAATCAATCCAGTACCCACACTGGAGAGATGCATGTATTCATACGTAGCAAGGCAGCCCATCCTGGATCGGGAGTTGAATACCCACGCCTATGAGCTGCTGTTTCGCGACAGTCTGAATAATGTCTTTCCGGTGATCTCCTCTCAACAAGCCACAGCCAGACTGGTGGTCGAGCAGTTCCTGCAACAGAACATAGATCAGCTGCTCGGTGGCCGTCCCTGCTTCATCAACTTCCCCCACTCCCTGTTGCTGGAGGGGCTGGCCGAGTGCCTGCCACAAGAAAAGGTGGTGATCGAGATCCTAGAGGATGCCGATCCCGATGATGCCCTGCTGGCCAAGGTGCAGCAGTTGCATGAGCTGGGTTATCAGCTGGCGCTGGACGACTTCACCATGTCGGACGAGTGGGAGCGCTTCCTGCCCTATATCCACATCATCAAGTTCGATCTGCGCGCCACCTCACTGTTGCGGATCAAGATGTTCATCCAGCAGCATAAACATCTGAAGCTCACCTATCTGGCGGAGAAGGTGGAAGACAAGGCGGAGTTCGAGCGGGCAAAACGGCTCGGTATCGATCTGTTCCAGGGCTTCTTCTTCAGCCGGCCCGAGATGGTGAAACAGGCCACCATGGAGCCCGCCCAGGTGGTGGTGATGCAACTGCTCAACGTGGTCAATCAGGAGGAACCCGACCTCAATCGCATCGAGCAACTGCTGAGTCAGGACATCTCCCTGTCGCTCAAGCTGCTGCGTTACGTCAACCACCTGAAGAGCCACGCCAACCCCATCTCCTCCTTTCGCCAGGCCGCCGTCTATCTTGGCCACGCCCAGCTCAAACGCTTCGTGACCCTGGTCGCCGCCACCAGTGCGGGCCACGGCAAGAGCGCCGAGCTCTATCAGATGTCGATGATCCGGGCCCGTTTCTGCGAGCTGCTGGCCCACGCCCATGCCCCTACCCAGCAGGCACAGCAAGCCTTCATCACAGGCTTGTTCTCGCTGCTGGATGTGCTGATGGAACAGCCGATGGACAAGCTGCTCGGCACCATTCCCCTGATCGAGGAGATCCGGGTCGCCCTGCTGGAACGCAAGGGCAACCTGGGGTTTTATCTCTCGTTCTGTGAGGATTATGAGAGTGCGAACTGGCAGCGCATCACCGCCAGAACGGCCCGGCTCGGGCTCAATGAAGAGAAGGTCAGCCAGCTCTATCTGGCCGCCACGGCCTGGGTCAACCAGCAACTCCAGGCCATGGCGGACACGGATTAACCCAGCTCGAGGGCAACCGCCGTTGCCTCTCCCCCACCGATACACAGACTAGCCACTCCCCGCTTCAGGCCGCGCGCGCGCAACGCATGAATCAGGGTAACCAGGATCCGGGCGCCGCTCGCCCCCAGGGGATGACCCAGCGCGCAGGCCCCGCCGTTCACGTTAACCTTGTCATGGGGCAGCTTGCAGCCCGCCATCGCCAGCAGGCTGACCATGGCAAACGCCTCATTGATCTCGAACAGGTCCACCTCTTCCACTCGCCAGCCCACCTTGGCCAACAGGCCCTTGATGGCACCGACCGGGGCGCTGGTGAACTCGGCAGGCGCGGCGGCATGGCTCTGATAACCCACCAGATGGGCCAGCACCGGCAGGCCCAGTTGCGCCGCCGTCTCGGCCCGCATCAGGATCAATGCCGCCGCCCCATCCGAGATGGAGCTGGCGTTGGCCGCCGTGATGGTACCGGTCTTGCTGAATGCCGGTTTCAGATGGGGGATCTTCTCGGGCCTGGCCTTGGCAGGCTGTTCATCCTCGGCGAGCAGCAGGGCATCTCCGGCCATCACAGCTGCCAGCTCGGCCTCGAAGGCACCGCTATGTTGCGCCGCCAGGGCCCGCTCGAGCGAGGCGATGGCAAAGGCGTCCATGTCGGCGCGGGTCAGTCCGGCGCGATCGGCGCTCAGCTGGGCATAGTGGCCCATCAGCTGGCCCTCATAGGCATCCTGCAAGCCATCGAGGAACATGTGATCCAGCACGCTCTGGTGCCCCATCCGAAAACCGCTGCGCGCCTTGTCGAGCAGATAGGGCGCGCGACTCATGCTCTCCATTCCTCCGGCGATCACTATGTTAGTGTCACCGAGACGCAAGCCATCTGCCGCCAGCATCACCGCCTTCATGCCGGAGCCACACACCTTGTTGACCGTGGTGCAGGGCACGCTGTCCGGCAAGCCGGCCTTCAGCACGGCCTGACGGGCGGGCGCCTGCCCCACCCCGGCGCTGAGCACATTGCCCAGATAGGCTTCGTCGATTTGATCGCCTCTGAGCCCGGCCTGCGCCATGACGGCGGCGATGGCACAAGCACCCAGCTCGGGGGCAGTCTGGTTGGCCAGGGCCCCCTGAAAGGCCCCCATGGGGGTACGTTTGGCCGCAACAATCACTATATCCATCAATTGCACTCTCCTTGTTACATAGACATAACATATGCTGCCACCGCAGCCGGAACAAGACTTGCGGGGCAGTTGACGTTTGGGTAAGGTGCCAGCCTGCATTGACAACCAAGATGGCAGCCAAGACAGCCGTATGACCAAATCCAAGGATGACACGCGGACCTACAGCATCAGCGAACTGGCCCGTGAATTTGATGTTACGACCCGAAGTATTCGTTTTTATGAAGATCAGGGACTTTTGAATCCGGCCCGTCAGGGACAGACCCGGATCTACAGCCGGCAGGACAGAGTGCGTCTCAAACTGACCCTGCGCGGCAAGCGCCTCGGCTTCAGCCTGGCGGATATCCGCGATCTGTTCGATCTCTACGATGCGGACAAGAGCAGTCGAACCCAGCTGCAGACCATGCTGGGCCTGGTGGCCGACAAGCGGGAGATGCTGGAGCAGCAGCTGGAAGACATCAAGATGGTGCTGCTGGAACTCGATGCCGCCGAGCAGCGTTGCCAGCTGGCACTGACCCAACTGCGATGAGTCCCTCTCAGCCGTCATGCCGTTATAAAGAAAGGGCCCGCAGGCCCCGCTGGAACTCGACGCCGCCGAGCAGCGTTGCCAGCTAGCGTTTGGCCAGCTGACCCCCTGAGTCGGCAAGGGAGGGGCGACAATCCTGGCCCGATGAAAATAAAAAGAGGGAGGCTTGCGCCTCCCTCTTGTCATTCATGGCAGTGAGCCTGCTCTCAGGCTTCCTTGCTCCAGCGATCCGGATCGTAATCCGGGCTGTAGCGGTCGACGATAATGGCGCAGGCCGCATCCCCCGTGATGTTCAGGGCGGTACGGATCATGTCGAACAGGCGATCCAGTGCAAACAGCAGCGGCAAGCCCTCGATGGGGATCCCGGCAGCCAGCAGCACGGCCACCACCAGGAAGCTCGGGCCCGGCACACCGGCCTGACCAATGGCTCCCAGGGTCGCGGTCACTATGATGGCGGCCCAGGCACCCATGGAGAGATCCATGTTGTAGACCTGGGCGAAGAAGATGGCGACCAGACCGTAATAGATGGCGTTGCCGCTCATGTTGATGGTGGCACCGAGCGGCAGCACGAAGGACGCCGTGGCGTTGGTCACCTTCAGATCCTGCTCGCAGGTTTCCATGTTGACCGGCAGGGTCGCCATGGAAGAGGCGGTGGAGAAGGCGACGATCTGCGGTTTCTTCATCGCCGACAGGTACTTGCGCACCGGGGTATTGGAGAAGATCGCGATCAGCAGCGGGTAGACCACGAAGGCGAAGATCAGGATGGCGGCCAGATAGACCAGGAACAGCTTGAGCACCAGGGTCAGCACGTCGAAGCCGTAGGTACCTATGGCCTCGGCCATCAGACCGAACACCCCGAGCGGTGCTATCAGCATCACCTTGTTGATCATCCAGACGAAGGCATCCACCAGGGTGTTGAGCCCGTCCACCAGCGGCTTGGCGCGCTCGCGGGGCTGCTTGGCCAGCGCGATGCCGAGGAACATGCAGAACACCAGGATCTGCAAAATGTTGGCCTCGTTCAGTGCCTGGAACACGTTGGTCGGGATCATGCCGAGCAGGGTCGACACCGCATCCGGCAAGGCGCCCTTGTCGGCGTAGTCACCGGAGAACATGGAGGCCATGGAGCCAAACTCGACCCCGACGCCCGGTTTGAAGATTTGCCCCATGACCAGCGCCAGCAGCACGGCCAGCGCAGAGGTACCGAGGAAGAAGATCAGGGTGGTGACCCCTATCTTGCCCGCCGCCGGGCTGGCGCCCAGGTTGGCCGCACCCGACAGTATGGCGACCGCCACCAGCGGGATCACCAGCATCTTGATCAGCTGGATAAAGAGGGTGCCGAGCGGCGCAAAGACGGTGGCTTGTTCACCCATGAACGCCCCCACCAGTGCCCCCAGCACCATGGCGACCACCACCTGGAAGCCAACGTTCTTGATGAGTCCTTTTGTTAACACAGAATGCTCCTTTAATTAGCAGATATTCACACTTTCCCAGTGCAATTAACCAAACAGGGGAAGAACCTCTGTTCATTCCCCTGAGCGCGCGCTTTATCTCATATTTATCTGCTGTTTTAAATCGCCGGAACGTTAACGGGAGTTATTGATAAGTTTGCAATAAAGTGTTGATTCAAAAGAGTCATGGCGATTTTTGCCGCTTTGTTCATGACAACTGACAAAACATTGTGCTACTTTTGCTGTGCAAACATGCATACAGGGATGAAAACATGCTGAAAGTTAACGAATATTTTGACGGAAATGTAAAATCCATCGCTTTCGAGCAAAAAGGCGACAAAGCCACAGTCGGTGTGATGGATGCGGGCGACTACCAGTTCAATACCGCCGCCCCCGAGCGAATGACTGTGGTCAAGGGAGCCCTCACCATACAGCTGGCCGATGAAGATGAATGGCACACCTACAGCCAGGGCCAATCCTTCGACGTGGCGGGCCACTCCTCCTTCAAGCTGGAGGTGAAGACCCCCACCGCCTATCTGTGCGAATTCCTCGACTGAACGACCGAACACAGATGAGTGGCTGAACAGTGCCAGGGAGCGAGCCCAAGTCTCGCTCCTTTTCTTTGATGCCCGCGCACTCATTCCAACCTTTATTGCCCGCTGCCAGCCACTCATTTGTATGCCGCCATCACACGCCTCAGCTTCCCCGCTTTCCATCGACTACAAAAAAATTACAATGTTTAGACAAAACCCATAATCGGAGTGGTGTCATGATCAGTGTCTTCGACCTGTTTTCCATCGGGATCGGCCCTTCTTCTTCCCACACAGTGGGGCCGATGCGGGCCTCCTGCGCCTTTGTCAAAGAGCTCAAGCGGCAGGATCTGCTACCCAGGATCGAACGGGTAGAAGTGGAGTGCTACGGCTCCCTCGGTCAGACCGGCAAGGGCCACGGCACCGGCAAGGCCATCATTCTGGGGCTGGCCGGTTTTGAACCGGAATCGGTGGACATAGAGGCCATTCCCGCCTTCCTCGGCGAGGTGGATCGCAACCAGTCGCTGCTGCTGGCCGGCGAGCAGCCATGCCAGTTCGCCCGCAGCGGCGCCATCATCTTCAATCGCCGCAAGACACTGCCCGCCCACTCCAACGGCATGACGCTGCGGGCCTTCGCCAGCGGCGCTCTGCTGTTCGAGCAGACCTACTACTCGGTCGGCGGCGGCTTCATCATAGAAGAGAGCCATTTTGCCAACGCCAAGGAAGAGGCGGCCCGCTTCGATGCCGCCCACCCCATCCCCTACCCGTTCGAGAGCGGCGCCCAGCTGCTGGCCCACTGTCAGGAGAGCGGTCTCTCCATCTCGGGGCTCATGCTGGCCAACGAGAAGGTGTTTCGCAGCGAACAGGAGATAAAAGCGGGACTGCGCAAGATCTGGCAGGCGATGCAGGCCTGTGTCGAGCGCGGCTGTCGCAGTGAGGGTGTGCTGCCCGGTGGCCTCAAGGTGAAACGTCGGGCCCCGGCCCTCCACCGTCAGCTCAGTTGCGAGACCAACTTCAACAAGGATCCCCTGATGGTGATCGAGTGGGTGGACCTGTTTGCGCTGGCCGTCAACGAAGAGAACGCCGCCGGAGGCCGGGTGGTGACCGCCCCCACCAACGGCGCCGCCGGCATCATTCCCGCCGTGCTGCACTACTATGATCGCTTCGTGCGCAAGGTGGATGATGAGCTGCTGCTGAGCTACTTCCTCACCGCCGCCGCCATCGGCATCCTATATAAGAAGAACGCCTCGCTGTCGGGGGCCGAAGTGGGCTGCCAGGGGGAAGTGGGTGTCGCCTGCTCCATGGCCGCCGGCGCCCTGACCGAGATCCTGGGTGGCAGCCCCGCCATCGTCGAGAATGCCGCCGAGATCGGCATGGAGCACAACCTGGGCCTCACCTGCGATCCTGTGGGCGGGCTGGTGCAGGTGCCCTGCATAGAGCGCAACGCCATGGGCGCGGTCAAGGCCATCAATGCCGCCCGCCTGGCCCTGCGCGGCACGGGCGAGCACAAGGTGTCGCTGGACAAGGTGATCAAGACCATGTGGGAAACCGGCAACGACATGAAGACCAAGTACAAGGAAACCGCCCGCGGCGGCCTGGCGGTTAACATTACAGAATGTTAAAAACAGCCAATTGACTCCACTTTGTCCCCCTATACCCGGCCTGGCCGGGTATTTTTATGGGCAAACGCTTAACAAAATGGATAAGCATCAAAATAAATTTTATACTCGCGCCTCTGATTCAACAAAAATAGATCTATTTCAACTTTTTTTAGGCTTTGAACCGTTACACTGCGGTTATCTGGTTCATTGACCTCGGCGACGACGCCCTCGTCCCATGGATCACCCCGTTTCTGCGAGTGGGCATGGCGCCCCCTTCTATCCTGAGGTAATTGTTACATGATCAGCGTTTTTGATATCTTCAAAATCGGTGTTGGCCCCTCCTCTTCCCACACTGTCGGCCCGATGAAGGCTGCCAAACAGTTCGTGGATGAACTGCGTGCAGGCGGCAAGATCCGTGACATCACCCGGATCCAGGTCGATGTCTACGGCTCACTCTCCTGGACCGGTAAAGGTCACCACACCGATACCGCTATCATCATGGGTCTGGCGGGTAACCTGCCGGAAAACGTCGACATCGACGCCATCCCTGAATTCATCTCCCGCGTAGAGCAGACCGGCCGCCTGCCGATCGGCCTGCACTGCCACACCGTCAGCTTCCCGCGCGATGCCATGGTATTCCATGACGAAGCCCTGCCGCTGCACGAGAACGGCATGAAGCTGACCGCGCTGGTCGAAGATCAGGCCGTCTACAGCAAGACCTACTACTCCATCGGTGGTGGTTTCATCGTCGATGAAGAGAACTTCGGCAAGGCCGACAGCGGCGACATGTCCGTCAGCTACCCGTTCAAGAGCGCGGCTGAGCTGATCGCCCACTGCAGCCAGACCGGCCTCTCCATCTCCACCCTGATGCTGGAGAACGAGAAGTGCTTCAACACCCCGGAAGAGATCTACAAGAAGCTCGGCAAGATCTGGAACACTATGCGCGAAGGGATCGAGCGTGGCTGCCGCACCGAAGGTGTGCTGGCCGGCCCGCTGCGTGTGCCCCGTCGTGCGGCGCCCCTCTACCGTCAGCTGACCACCAACGAGAATCTCTCCAACGATCCGATGAACATCATCGACTGGGTCAACATGTTTGCCCTGGCGGTGAGTGAAGAGAACGCCGCCGGTGGCCGCGTGGTCACCGCCCCGACCAACGGCGCCGCCGGCATCATCCCGGCCGTGCTGGCCTACTACGACAAGTTCATCCAGCCGGTGGGTCGCGACGAGTACACCCGTTTCTATCTGGCCGCCGGTGCCGTGGGCATGCTCTACAAGATGAACGCCTCCATCTCGGGTGCCGAAGTGGGTTGCCAGGGTGAAGTGGGTGTCTCCTGCTCCATGGCCGCCGCGGGTCTGACCGAACTGATGGGCGGCAGCCCGGAGCACGTGTGTGAAGCCGCCGAAATCGGCATGGAGCACAACCTGGGTCTGACCTGTGATCCGGTTGCCGGTCAGGTGCAGGTACCCTGCATCGAGCGCAATGCCATCGCGGCCATGAAGGCGGTCAACGCCTCCCGCATGGCCCTGCGTCGCACCTCCAAGCCGCGCGTCTCCCTGGACAAGGTCATCGAGACCATGTACATCACCGGCAAGGACATGGACTCCAAGTACCGTGAAACCTCCCGTGGTGGCCTGGCCATCAAGGTGATGCAGGTTGCCTGCGAATAAGCAGCATTTGCCAGAAATACAAAAAGGCGGGAATTCCCGCCTTTTTGTTGCCCGTTATTTCGATTGTCCCGCCTGACTCATCAGCCCTGCTCATCCCATATTCCCGCGCCCCATGCGCCTCTCCAGATAAACACAGCGTTCAACACGTCACCCGAGCCGCCCGGCGCTGCGCCGGTTATTCCACGATGCGATCGGCCAGGGTGCCCACCGCCACCACGAAATAGTGGGAGCGATTCCAGTGGCGCAATACCAGATAGTTGGGATAAGCCAGATAGGCGCGGCCCTTGGCATCATCGGGGCGCACCAGGGAGGCCTGCATCTCGACCCTGGGCAAGGGTGAACCGTCGAGCTGACGTACGCCGAGAGCCTGCCACGCCGATAGCAGTCGGGTCTGCTCCAGTCCGAGCAGGGCGGGATCCAGCCCCTCGGGCACCTTGACCTGGCGCCCCCAGGTTTCATCCCCGTGCCAGCCATTCTGCTGCAGATAATTGGCTGCCGAACCAAATACATCCGCCAGATTGCCCCACAAGTCCTTCTTGCCGTCCCCATCCTGATCGACCGCGTATTTGAGGAAGGAAGAGGGCATGAATTGCACCTGCCCCATGGCGCCGGCCCAGGAGCCCTTGAAGGCGGCGGGGGTCACATGCCCCTGCTCTATGATGCGCAGCGCATCCAGCAGCTGACCCTTGAAAAAGTCCTCCCGCCGGCCATCCCAGGCCAGGGTCGCCAGCGAGGAGATCAGCGGATATGTACCGGTCAATTTACCGAAATTGGTTTCTATGCCCCACAAGGCGACAATAAATCGGGGTTGCACGTCATATTCCGCCCCTATTTTTGTGAGCAGCGGCAAATGCTGACGATATAAGGCCTTGGCCTGATTGACTTTCCATTGCGGAACCGCGCGGGGAATATAGCTGTCCAGCGTCAGTTTAAATTCCGGCTGGTTTTTATCGTGCTTGATGGTGGGCTCTATGACCCTAATATCGGCAAAGGCGGCCGCCACGGTTTCGGGCTTGATCCCGGCGGCCAGAGCCTGCTGTTTGAGTCCAGTGACATAGGTGTCAAAATCGGGGCTGGCCTGCAAGGGGGCACTTAACAGCCCGCTCAATAATAACAGTGCCAGCCGACCCTTCATCAGCCCGAGGCCTTTAATTGTGCCTTGTGCTGCTCCAGCAGATTTTCCGGCGGTGGTGGCACCTGCAGATAGAAGCCCTGGCTTTTCAGCGCCTCCATCACCCGGCTGGTCGAGGCGATCCCCAAGGGCCTGGCTGGGTCCAGCTTGGTCATCAATACCAGCTCGGGGCGACCAAATGTACTCATCAGTGCCTCGGGTACACGGGAAAAATCCTCTCTTCTTTCAACAAAAAGATAGGTCTCGGCTTTTTTGCGACTTTTATAGACTGCACATAACATGGAAATTGATATAATCCGACGGGTTTATTGCCTCTGATGGTGGCAAACTATAACATCAGGAATTGAATAACAATAACGGATTACCGTCTCTGTCTCGGGGAAGATTCATGGTTGAGCGCGATAACGAATTGAAAGGGACCACCTTCACTATTTCTGTGTTGCATATCAGCGATGGCAAGCCTGAGCGGATCCGCCAGTTGCTGGCGGCAAAGGTCGCCCAGGCACCCCAGTTTTTTAATTGTGCCCCCCTCGTCATCAATGTGGAACGACTGACGGATATTCCTGACTTCGAACAGCTCAAGGAGCTGGTGGAGTCGGAGGATTTCGTGCTGGTCGGGATCACGGGGACACAAAACGAGGCGATGAAGACGGCCGCCAAGGCGGCGGGTCTGGCGGTGATGGCGTCCGGCAAGAGCCGCAAGGCCGAGCTTTCGCCGGAAAGAGCGCCAATCCTGGCGCCCGTGGTCGAGGTCAAAGCCGCCCCGGCGCCTCTGGTGCCGAGCAAGGTACACGTGGGCCCGGTGCGCTCCGGTCAGCAGCTCTATGCCGCCGGCACCTCGCTGGTGATACTGGGCTCGGTGAGCCCGGGCGCCGAAGTCATCGCCGATGACAGCATTCATATCTATGGCACCCTGCGCGGCAGGGCCATAGCCGGTGCCAAGGGCAACACCCAGGCACGGATCTATTGCCAGCAATTACAGGCCGAGCTGCTATCCATCGCAGGCACGTTCCAACTGAGCGATGCGCTGCCGGCCGGCCTGATACAACAGCCGGTACATGTCCGGCTGGATAACGAACAACTCCGAATAGACCATATCAAATAGAGTTACAAGGAAGCGAGAATGGCGCGAATCATAGTCGTTACATCGGGTAAAGGTGGCGTTGGCAAGACCACAACCAGCGCGGCCCTGAGCACAGGTTTGGCTCAGCGTGGCCACAAGACTGTGGTCATCGATTTTGACATTGGCCTGAGGAATCTGGATCTCATCATGGGCTGCGAGCGGCGCGTGGTGTATGACTTCGTCAATGTGATCAACGGTGAGGCCAACCTCAATCAGGCCCTCATCAAGGACAAGCGCAGCGAGAATCTGTTCATCCTGCCCGCCTCCCAGACCCGGGACAAGGACGCCCTGACCCGTGAAGGGGTCGAGAAGATCCTGGATCAGCTGGCGGAGATGAAGTTCGATTACATCGTCTGCGACTCGCCGGCCGGGATCGAAGCGGGTGCCCTGATGGCGCTCTACTTTGCCGACGAGGCCATCGTCACCACCAACCCGGAAGTCTCTTCCGTGCGTGACTCGGATCGGATCCTCGGCATCCTGGCCTCCAAGTCCCGTCGTGCCGAGCGCGGCGAAGACCCGATCAAGGAGCACCTGCTGCTCACCCGCTACTGCCCGACCCGCGTCAGCCGTGGCGACATGCTGAGCGTGCAGGATGTGCAGGAGATCCTGGCCATCAAGCTGCTCGGGGTGATCCCGGAGTCCCAAGCTGTGCTGCGCGCCTCCAACTCGGGGGAGCCGGTCATTCTGGACAAGGAGTCCGATGCCGGTCAGGCCTATGAGGATGCCGTTGCCCGTCTGCTGGGCGACACCAAGGATTTTCGTTTTCTGGAAGAAGAAAAGAAGGGCTTCTTTAGCCGACTGTTCGGGAGTTAAACATGTCATTATTGGATTATTTTCGTTCCAACAAGAAACAAAACACCGCACAACTGGCCAAAGAGCGGTTGCAGATCATAGTCGCACACGAGCGTTCATCCAGAGGGGGGCCGGATTACCTGCCCCAGCTCAAACAGGACCTGCTCGACGTGATCCGCAAATATGTGCAGATAGACCCTGACAAGATCACGGTCCAGCTGGACAAGAAGAGTGATGAGCTGTCGGTGCTGGAGCTCAATATCACCTTCGCCGACGACAAGAAGGGATGAGCTGACGCCCCATGCGTGACCCTTTCCCTCAATGAAGACCGGATCCTGTAGCAGGATCCGGTTTTTTATTGTCACAAACGGGGCCGACTCGCGGAGCCGGATCTCGCCAAGGGAGCGGGGGCCAGCTAGAATACCGCGCGCCACCGTCCGGCATCGCCGGCGGGGCTTCTCTTTTTATTATCTGGAACAGACCAATGTCTTTGAACGACGAAATGCACAGTGTCGAGGAACTGCTCGACACCGCCCTCGAACTCTTCATGGAGCTGGCCTCCGACAACCTGCCGGAGCAGGAGATAGCCCTGTTCAACCAGGCGTTCAACGATCGGGGTCTGCTGGCGGAAACCGATCCGGCCGATGACTGGGAAGCGGACGTGGGTTTTGCCGTGAGCGATGCCGAGTACGCCGAGATCTGGGTCGGGCTTGGCAATGCCGAGCAAGAGTATGAGCACCTGTTTGCCCGCATGCTGCTCTCCCGCCGTGTTGACGAGAAGTTCTGCCACATCGAATGGCTGCCCCAATAATTCCGGATCCCGATGATCCTGGCCAGCATGTCTGGGAACCCGAGCCAGGCCCCGTGCGACCGGCGCTGAAACGCCGCCTGCTGGGCTGGCTCGGCAAGCTGCTGCTGGCAGCGCTGGTCAGCTCCATCGTCTCGGTGGCGCTGCTGCGCTTCATCGATCCCCCCATGTGGACCTGGCGCATCGAGCGAGCCCTGTTTCCGCCCGCCAAGGTGGCCGAGGTCAAGCACGACTGGGTGCCGCTCGAGCGCATTTCGCGGGAGCTGCAGTTGGCGGTGATCGCCGCCGAGGATCAGCGCTTCCCCGATCATAATGGCTTCGACATGAATGCCATCAGCTCGGCGCTCAAGCACAACCAGCGCAGCGAGCGGGTGCGGGGTGCCAGCACCCTGAGCCAGCAAACGGCCAAGAACCTCTTCATGTGGAGCGATCGCAGCTTCTTGCGCAAGGGGATCGAGGCCTGGTTCACCCTGCTGATGGAGCTGGGCTGGGACAAGTCCCGCATCCTCGAGGTGTACCTGAATATCGTGGAGTTCGGTCCCGGCATCTATGGCGCCGAAGCCGCCGCCAGGCACTATTTTGGCAAACCGGCCGCCCGTCTGACCCGCTATGAGGCTTCTCTGCTCGCCGCCGCCCTGCCCAATCCCTGGCGCTATCGGGTCAAGCCGCCCTCCCCTTATGTGCAGCAGCGCTCGGCCTGGATCCGCCGCCAGATGGGGCAGCTGGGTCAGGTCACCCTCAACAGGGTGCATCAAGCTGATTGACGATGCGGTGACCAAGGCTTAACTGCCGGGTTCGTCTGCCGGCGGGCCCAGATGACCGCCTACCGTGCCCTGGTGCAGCGGCAGATAGTGCCACCACCAGGTCTCCCGCCGTCGCTTGATCTGCTGTCGCCGCACCCGCCGCTTCATGGCCTCACTCCTGTGAACAGGGCCCGGGCTCAGCCAGCCCGGGTTAACCGCCTCTTCAACCATACCTCCTGCCCGCTTCGTTGGACAGGCAGCAAATGGCCATCCGCACTGGTCTGGCCGCCACCGTCAATACTTGCTACAGTAGCGAACCTCGATGTATCTGGAGTGATTTCATGGAACAGCGTACCCCGGATCAGCTGGTCGAATGGGCCTATGATCAGTTTCTTGAGCAGGCCGCAGACATGCTGGCCCCCGAACAAATCGTCGACATCACCCTGGAATTTGAACAGCGTGGCGCCGTCGAGGCGACCCTGCCCAACGGAGACTGGTCAACCGAACTCGGTGTGCCGGTCGACATGGAGCGCTGGGTCGAAGTGTGGGTCGGCTTGCTGGACCATCAGGATGAGTTTGAGGTGATCTATGCCACCTTCCTGCTGCCCCGTTATCTGAACGAGCACCATGTCCATGTGCGCTGGCACCGCCAGCAACAGGCATAAAAAAGGCGCCATGGGCGCCTTTCTTGTTTTTGTTCTCTGCTAAGCCTGCGCCGCTATGGCCTTGGCCAGACAGCGACGACACCAGCAGGCGCTCGCCTCGCTCATGGGCAAGACGGGCAGCTGGCTGCACCAGCACTGATCTATGGTCTGACCGGCGGAGACGGCGCAAAACGCCGGCTCGCCACAGCCAGGGCACGCATGGGTGCTTGTTGACCCATCCAGCTCGGCCATCACCGCCAGCTGGGCATCGCTCTCCATGGCCGACCAGTGCCCGATCTCGGTCAGGGTACGGCCACAGCCGAGGCAGAGCCCATCCCGGGCCTGACACAGGCCGATACAGGGACTCGGCACTTATTCGCCGTCCGGCGCGCTATCGGCAGCAACGAGCGTGATGCAGTTGTCTTCGATGACAATCTTGCCCTGCTTGTAGAGGCCGCCGATGGCCTTCTTGAAGGTACCCTTGCTCATGTTGAACATCTTGTAGATGAGCTCGGGTTCGCTCTTGTCGCCCACCGCCAGACTGCCACCCTGCTTCATCAGCCGGGTCAGGATCCGGCCACCGGCGTCGTCCATCCGATCCATGCCCGGCTTTTGCAGGGTCAAGTCCAGCTTGCCGTCGTCGCGCACCTGCTTGACCCAGGCGGTCAGCGGTCGACCCGTCATCACCCGGCCAAATACCTCGTTCTTGAACAGCATGCCGGAGTATTCACCGTTGACGATCGCCTTGATGCCAAGCGGCGTGTGTTCGCCCGGCAGCGCCGTCACCTCGTCACCGGCCTTGAAGGGAGGCTTGTCGGTGCGCAGGAAACGTTCCAGCCGGCTGGTGCCCACCATGCGCCCCTCGTTGTCGAGCATCAGGTGCACCAGATAGACGTGGCCCACCTGCATGGGTTTGTTCTGCTCGCGGGTCGGCACGAACAGATCCTTTTTCATGCCCCAGTCGAGGAAGGCCCCGATCTTGTTGGCATTGACCACCTTGAGGCCGACTATGTCACCCACCATGGCGAACGGCTTGTCGGTGGTGATCACCGGCTCGCAGTCGGCATCCAGATAGAGAAAGACTTCCACACCGTCATCCTCGGCCACGCCTTCCGGCAGCTGGCGCTTGGGCAGCAACAGCTCGCCATATTCGTCGGCCGCAAGCCAGGCGCCCCTCTCTTCGAGCTCGATTACGGTGAGGGTGTTCATCTTGCCAATCTGTAACATGGTGATCTCTTCTTTCATTATCCGGATGGTCAATTTTTCATTGCCCGTATGGGCGCGCATGTTACCTCAAGAGCGGTAACCGGGCCTAGTCCCTTGCCCTTCTCTCACACGATTTTCGGGGCGGCCAGCCCGGTTGGTGGCGATATAATCGTCAGTCAGCCAGGGCTTTGCTGCAAATAACCCCACTTTTGGGTAGACTGCGCCGCTGTTCAAATCCAGAGGAACTGTCGATGAATCCATCCACTCGTACCCGTCATCTCAATCAATGGATCCAGACCCACAGTGGGCAGGACATGACCTACCCGGCGCTGCACGGTTTTCTGTGCGCCCGTCTGGTGGGACCGGATGCCCCTGACTGGCAGGCCCCGCTGGCCGGTCTGTTGCCACATGACGCCGAGCTGGATGAGAAGAGCGCCGAGGCGCTGCACCATCTGATCGCCGAACTGGAAACCCAGGCGGACGAGGCCCAGCTCGCCTTGCCGAGTCAGTGCCGTCTCTCCACCGAGACCCCGGAGCAGGTGTTCGCGCAGAGCCACCCCCTAGGCCAGTGGTGTTACGGCTTCAGCCAGGGGTTTGCCAGCTGGCCCAAGCCGAAGGATCTGAACGATCCCACCACCCAGTACCGCTTCAGTCTGGCCGCCGAGCTCAGCCTGTTTCGCGACAAGCCCATGGCCCAGATGCTGCACGCGGCCGCCGGCAGCGAGCTGCCCTTCATGGAATTTTGCAAACGCCAGCGTCAGAACATGAAGACGGCGCTCAACCAGCTGCTGCAGCTGGATGAGTATCAGGCGGTGCCCGGCGCTCAGGCAGCCCTCGATAGCGAGCAGGCCGAGCAGTGGCAGCAGTGGTTCGAACTGGCCGATGCCTGCCGCGATCCCCAGGCTCGCCTCGGCTGGTTTGACAAGGTGATTGACGATGCCGAGCCTCTGTTCGATGCCGCCTTCTGGCAGCAGATGGCCGGCCACGGCTGGAGTGCCCACGAGGCACGCCCCCTGCTCGCCGCCAGGGCCGGCCGGGCCGATTGCCTGCTGCGTCTCGGCCAGATCGAACAGGCGCGCAGTGAATATCTGGCGCTGCTCGATCTGTGCATCGCCGATGAGCTGGGTTGCCGTTATCCCCTCTCCAGCCTCTATGCCCTGCAAGGGGATTGGGCCGCCCTGCGCGCCTTGCTGGTCCGCTTCGACGAGGCCTCCAGCTGGCTGCTCTACAACAGGGCGCTGATGGCGTTTGTCTGTGACGGCCCCGAAGTGGCGCAGCCACGGCTGGATGCGGCCATCAAGGCCAATGCCCATGTGCCGGCCTGTCTGCTGGGTCAGCGCAAGCTGCCCAAACAGGAGCCACAGAGCTGGCAGGCGGGCAGTCGCGATGAAGCGGCGCTCTACACATTGCAGAGCCGCGAAGCCTGGCTCAAGCACAACGCCTTGATCTGGCTGCGTAAAGGCTGAGCAACCCGAGGCAAAAATCAGCTTCGAACAGACCCGGTTGCGGCGGATGACGTGCGCAACCGCACATTTCTCTGGTGCATGTTCAGACAAATGTCCTTGTGTTACGTATCATCAAGGTCAAAGTATCAAGAGAAACTGCACCCGATGCAGCCGTCACAGCAGGATGTCATATGTCAAAGATCATAGAGCTGCTTGCGCACTATCCCCCCTATCAGCTGGTTCACGCCGCCGAGATGGTGCGCGACACTTTTGAGCAGTTTTACAAGCAGCGCTATCAGCTGACGGTGCCCCAGTGGCGCCTGATGATGGTGCTTGGCCCCAACTACCCCATCAGCCAGAAAGAGCTGGTAGAGGCGAGCGGGATGGACAAGGTGCGGATCTCCCGCGAAATCCACCGCCTGGTGGAGAAGGGGATCCTGTTTACCGAGAGCAGCGAACAGGACAAGCGGGTCAGTCTGGTGTCACTCACCCAGGCCGGGCTCACCCTGTTCCAGCAACTCAAGAGCGAAGCGGGCAGCTGGCAGCATACCCTCACCGACTATCTGCCCAGCGAGGCGCGCCAGACCATTCGCCTGCACCTGCAAAGTGTCAGCGACGCCATCGAACAGCTGCATCTGCTGGATAACGAGCACACCTCATGAACCTGAACAACTTCGCCACCATGGACGTCAACATGCTGCTGAGCCTGATCAACATGCAGCTGCGTGATCGTTACGATGATCTGGATGATCTCTGCAAGGCGCAGGATCTCGACCAGGCGGCCCTGATCGCCAGGCTTGCCAGCGGCGACTTCCACTACCGACCGGATCAGAAACAGTTCAGATAGGGATCCGGATCACAACCCGACCCATGTCGCTGGCTCCGGCCGCAAAAGCTGCTATGGTGATGGCTACCCCGGTCGACTGACCTTCGGCAAGAAGTATGGATACATCTTGCTGTCACAGACCGCGGTTAGCCTTCCACTCACCAGCCGCAGCCAAGGATGACCCATGATGTTCCTGACCCGACAGACCAGTCTGATCACCCTCTGTGCCCTTCTCATGATCAGCCTGTTCTCCCCCCGCCTGCCCGACAGCGCCGAACAGTGGCTCAGCACCCTGTTGCTGGGCTCTCTGGTCGCCGTGTGCCTGATGGTGGGCAGCGGCTGTCGCCGCTTCATTCGGGATTGACTCGCCCCCTCTGCCCCTGTTGATCCCGTCTTCACCCGCACAGAAGCAACAACGCAGCCCTTGGGCTGCGTTGTTTCGTTTGGTACGACACGGCTCTGCGTTATGCCGCACCCGCCATGGCCTGCCTCTTGATCAGAGTGCCAGGGTTTCCAGCTGGCCTTTGGCCTGCTCTATGCCCTTGGCCTGGGCGTCCGGGCCCATGCCCATGCCCTCGGCGTAGATGAAGTCCACATCCTTGATGCCGATGAAGCCCAGCACGGTACGCATGTAGGGGGTCACCAGATCGGTGGCGCTGCCGACGTGCATGCCGCCGCGGGGGCTGATCACCAGGGCGCGGGTGTTCTCCACCAGACCGACCGGACCGGTTTCGGTGTAACGGAAGGTCACGCCGGCACGGGCCACCAGATCGATCCAGTTTTTCAGCTGGGTCGGGATGTTGAAGTTGTACATGGGGGCGGCAATCACCACCAGGTCGCTCGCCTTCAATTCGGCGACCAGCTCGTCGGACTGGGCCATGACGGCCAGCTGACGTTCATTGAGGTTGTCACCACCGCGCAAACCCGAGGCCAGCTCGCCATCCAGTACCGGCAGGTTGAGGGCCGCCAGATCACGCACTGTGACGGTATCGGACTGATGGTCGGCCAGGAAACCGTCGATCAGGGCGTTGGATTGGGAATACTGGCCCAGGATGCTGGACTTGAGAACGAGGATGTTAGCCATGGTGAAACTCCATTAGGTGGTCGGTTGAACAGCGGTGCTGTCGATGGAGGTCACTCTAAACGCTGGGCTTATATGCGGATAGCGAAAATAGATGCTCAACTTGTTCAAAAATTTTGACCTTAGTTCATTCTCTCGCCAACGGACCGCAGCCAGCCGCCCAAGGCTTGGCAGAACAAACGATTGCCGTTATGATTCGCCGCACTTTTTTCAGTGACCCGGATCCCATGGCACACTCGCGCAGGCACTCTCCTTTTGCCGGTGCAGTCTGGATGATGGTGGCAGGCCTCTGCTTCGCCGCCGTCAACAGCCTGAGCCAGTACGTCAGCTTCAAACTTGGCCTCCCCTCGACCCAGGTCGCCTTTCATCAATACCTGATCGCCCTGATCTGTCTGCTGCCCTGGCTGGTCCGCCACGGCTTGCGCCAGTCCCTGATGACCAACCAGCTGAGGCTGCACCTGCTGCGGGTGCTGCTGGCCGTGATCGGCATCCAGTTCTGGCTGTGGGCGCTGGCGGTGCCTGTGCCCATCTGGCAGGGGATAGCCCTGTTGATGACCTCTCCGCTGTTTGCCACTCTGGGATCGGCCCTGCTGCTCAAGGAGCAGGTGAGCCGGGCGCGCATCCTGGCAACCCTGGCGGGCTTTGTCGGCGCCATGGTGATCCTGGCCCCCTGGACCGATGATTTCAGCTGGGCCTCCCTGCTGCCAGTGGCGGCCGCCCTGTTCTGGGCCGGTTACTCCCTGCTGGTGCGCTATCAGGCGGCGAGCGAGTCGTCCCACACCATAGTGGTCTACCTGCTCATCTTCAGCACCCCGTTCAACGCCATGCTGGCCCTGCCTGAGTGGCAGTGGCCGAGCGAAACCCAGTGGCTGCTGGTGGCCGTGTCAGGGGTGCTATCTGCGCTGGCCCAGATGTCCATCGCCCGCGCCTACAGCGTGGCCGAGGCCTCGTTCGTGCAACCCTTTGATTTTGCCAAGCTGCCGATGAACGTGCTGGCAGGCTGGCTGGTGTTTGGCTGGGCACCGCCCGGCCGATTGTGGCTCGGCGCTGCCATCATCATTGGCGCCATCACGCTGCTCACCCATCTGGAGCAGCGCGCCCACAAATCCGTTTCCTGAGGTACGCCATGCGTGCCTCTTTTTTTGCCCGCTATTCCCGCAATAGCGGCCATCAACTGTGACCAACGACATCAGGAGAGATCACATGTTTGGAACCGCCACCCGCCCCGGCGCCACCCGCGCCCTGCTGCTTGGCTCGGGGGAACTCGGCAAGGAAGTCGCCATCGAGTTGCAACGGCTCGGGATCGAGGTGATCGCCGCCGACCGCTACCCCAATGCTCCCGCCATGCAGGTGGCGCACAAAGCCCACGTGCTGGACATGCTCGACGGTAACGCCCTGCGTGCCCTGGTGGCCGAGGTCAAGCCGGACCTTATCATCCCCGAGATCGAGGCCATCGCCACCGATACCCTGGCCTTGCTTGAGCAGGAGGGGGTCAAGGTGGTGCCGAATGCCCGCGCCACCCAGCTCACCATGAACCGGGAGGGGATCCGCCGCCTCGCCGCCGAAGCGCTGGGCTTGCCCACCTCCCCCTATCGCTTCGCCCAGAGCAAGGAGGAGTTCATCGCTGCCGTCGAGGCGATCGGCCTGCCCTGCGTGGTGAAACCCGTGATGAGCTCGTCAGGCAAGGGGCAGAGCGTGCTGCGCGATCTCGCCAAACTTGACGACAGCTGGACCTATGCCCAGGAGGGTGGCCGCGCCGGTCGCGGCAAGGTGATCGTCGAGGGCTTGGTCCCCTTTGAATACGAGATAACCCTGCTCACGGTACGCGCCGTGGATGGCATCCACTTCTGCGAGCCCATAGGCCATCGTCAGGAAGAGGGCGACTACCGCGAATCCTGGCAGCCGCAAGCCATGAGCGAGCTGGCACTGGCCCGCTCCAAAGCCGTGGCGGCCAAGGTGGTCGAGGCGCTGGGCGGTTATGGCCTGTTCGGGGTCGAGCTCTTCATCAAGGGCGACGAGGTGTGGTTCAGCGAAGTCTCGCCCCGCCCGCACGACACCGGCATGGTGACCCTGATCTCTCAGGATCTCTCCGAGTTCGCGCTACATGTGCGCGCCATCCTGGGGCTGCCGGTCGGCACCATCACCCAGTACGGGCCGAGCGCCTCCGCCGTGGTGCTGCGCGAGGGGCACAGTCAGGACATCCGCTATCAGGGGATTGGCGAGGCGCTGGCCCTGGTGCCGGGTGCCCAGCTGCGGCTGTTTGGCAAGCCGGAGATAGCCGGTCGCCGCCGTCTCGGCGTGGCGCTCGCCCGCGCCCAGGATTGCCCGGATGCGGTGGAAAAGGCCAAGGCGGTCGCAGCCAAGGTAGAAGTGATTTTCTAACCCTCGTTTTTTGCCACAGCAAAACAAACGTTTGCCGATGTGAACGGGCGCAAGGGGCATGGCAATGCCCCTTTTGCATTTGCCCGTCGGGCTTATAATCCCCCTTCAAATTTGTCAGGAGTACAAGATGTTAGCTGCCGTGATCTTCGATATGGATGGTGTTCTGATCGACTCGGAACCCTTTTGGCAACGGGCCCAGATGGCTGTCTTCTCCGAGCTGGGTCACCCCCACAGCGAGGAAGATTGCAACTCCACCATAGGCGTGCGCATCGATCAGCTGGTGGCGCACTGGTATCGGCTGCGTCCCTGGGTAGGCCCCAGTCAGGAAGAGGTGGTGCAGCGTATTCTGGATCGGGTCAACGCCCTCATCCTGAGCGAAGGTGAGGCCAAGGCCGGTGTACTGGACGCGCTGACCCTGATGGAAGCACAGGGGCTTAAAATAGGTCTGGCGACTTCCTCCCCCTTCGCCATGGTGGAGGCTGTACTCGGCAAGCTCGGTATCCGCGATCGCTTCCTGGCGGTGCACTCCGCCGAGGTGGAGCGCTTCGGCAAGCCGCACCCGGATGTCTATATCCACGCCGCCGAGAAGCTCGGCACCCTGCCGGTGCATTGTCTGGCCATAGAGGACAGTTTCACCGGCCTGCTGGCGGCCAAGGCGGCCTCCATGAAGGCGCTCATAGTGCCGGATCCCGCTCTGGTGGGCGATCCGCGTCTGGCCATCGCCGATCACCAGCTGCGTTCGCTCGCCGAACTGGATGCCGACATGCTGGCCAGCTGGGTGGCGTGAACGCGCGCAGGAACCAGGGGCGCATAGGGCCAGAAAACCTGACACGGCGGCGCCCTTGATCTCTGTCATAAACGTGCGCTTGCTCGCGGTCAACCCCCTCCCGGCCGACTAGAATCAGGGAAGATAAGCGGCCCACGGGCCCGAGGAGGTCACCATGATCGAGTACACCAGCAAGCGTATCGTCTGCCCCCACTGTGGCCATCACACCCGGGTCGAGCTGGATGCCAGCCAGGGGGATCAGGAGTTCTACGAGGATTGCATGGCCTGCTGCAACCCCATCCACCTGCGGCTGCACCGGGATGAAGCCCGCGACTGCCTGCAGCTGTTTGTGGATGCAGACGACGAGCAGATGTTTTGACTGCGAGTCACAGAAAGCCGAGCAGCTGTTTTGACTGCGAGTCACAAAAAGCCGAGCAGCTGTTTTGACTGCGAGTCACAAAAAGCCGAGCAGATGTTTTAACTGCGAGTCACAAAAAGCCGAGCAGATGTTCTGACTGCGAATCACAGAAAGCCGAGCGGCTGTTGTGACGGCGAGCGAAAGCGATCAAGAGATCACAAAGGGCCTGCAGGATGCAGGCCCTTTTCTATGGCAAATCGCCAGGGGGAAGTTGAGCCAGGCAGATCACCCCGGCTGGCGCGCCGCCAGCACCCGCTCCACCGTGTCGACGATGGCCTGGGTCTGGGGATCTATCTCGATGTTGGTGTGCCAGCCGGCTTTGACCCAGCCGAGGTTGGTACGGGCCAGGGTCTCCGGGATCAGGTTGACGCAAAAGGTGTTCTCACGCACTTCCCCCACGGTCAGGCTGATGCCGTCGATGCCGATGTAACCCTTGGTCAACACATATTTCATCAACTCGGGGGCGAGGCGATACCACACCTGGCGATTGTTGGGGGTATCGATGACGGAGATCACCTCAGCCGTGCCCATGATGTGGCCGGACATGGCATGCCCGCCGATCTCGTCGCCAAAGCGGGCCGCCCGCTCCACGTTGACCTTGTCCCCCGGCTGCAACTGGCCGAGGTTGGTCAGACGCAGTGTCTCCTGCATCAGATCGAAGCTGACCAGATTCCCTTCCACCCGGGTGACGGTCAGGCAGCAGCCGTTGTGGGCCACGGAGGCGCCGAGCGCCAGACCCTGACCCCAGGCCTGGCTGGGCATGCGGATCAGGTGGGTGCGAAAGTTGGGCTGCTCTTCGATGGCCACCAGTTCGGCGGTCCCCTGCACTATGCCGGTGAACATGTCTCGTCTCCTGCTACGAAAAAAGGCAGGTTAACCCCGCATCGCGGCACTGACAAGCGCGCCAGCTGACAAGCCAGCCCTCGATCGCTATAGTGACGGCGTTCACATTCGGGTTAACGAGGAAAAAGAAATGCAGGTATATCAATGTTGTGAGGCCATTCGCATCGCCTATAACCAGATAGGCTCAGGTGATCAGGGCTATGTGCCGCAAGCCATAGCCGCGGCCATACGGGCGCTCAACGCCGTGGCCTCTGACGAGCGGGTGCCGGCCGATCTGCGCGAACAGGCCGCCTATGCCGCCGCCAATCTGCTGATCAGCGATCACGAAGACGCCTGATCCCGCCACAAAGCCGCCCCTCAACCGTTTCACGATGGTTGATTTTCAGGCTAGAATGACACCCCCGCATGTTGTCTCCCCACAGTGGGGAGACAAAAGCCCATCCGTTATCCGTTCTTTCTCATTTATCTGATCCACTCGGAGGTGTCAGTGCAACGTTATTGGTCCGAGGCGAGGCAGCTCGTTCGTTTAGCCAGCCCCATTCTGGTGGCCCAGGTCGCCCAGGTCGCCATGAGCTTCGTCGATACCGTGATGGCGGGCCAGGTCAGCGCCGTGGATCTCGCGGCAGTGTCGGTCGCCTCCAGCTTCTGGCTGCCGATCATCTTGCTGACCCAGGGCATCATAATGGCGCTCACCCCCATAGTTTCCCAGCTCAATGGCGCCCGCAAACGGGATGAAGTACGCCCGGCCGTGCACCAGGGCTTCTGGCTGGCGCTCATGGTGATCCCCTTCGCCATGCTGGCGCTCTATTTCAGCCCGCTGGCACTGCATCTGATGGACGTGGATCCTGTCATGGCGGACAAGACCACCGGCTTCCTGCACGCCATCATGTGGGGTCTGCCCGCCTTCGTGCTGTTCCAGGTGCTGCGCAACTTCAGTGAGGGGCTCTCCCATACCATGCCCACCATGGTGATAGGTTTTGTGGGGCTGGCGGTCAATATTCCCGCGAACTACGTCTTCATCCACGGTCACTTCGGCATGCCCAAGCTCGGCGGTGTCGGCTGCGGCGTCGCCACCGCCATAGTGCTCTGGGCCATGCTGCTGGCGATGATCCTCTACGTGAAGTTATCCTCCCACTTCAAGAAGATTGACCTGTTCGCTCAACTCGCCCGCCCCAATGGCAGCCGGATCTGGCGCCTGTTCCGGCTGGGCTTCCCCATCGCCATGGCCATCTTCTGCGAGGTGACCCTGTTTACCGTGGTGGCCCTGATGCTGGCCCCCTTCGGCGCCGAAACGGTGGCGAGCCACCAGATAGCCCTGAATTTCTCCAGCCTGGTGTTTATGCTGCCCTTGTCGATTGGGGTAGGCGTGACCATCCGGGTCGGCCACAGCATAGGCGAAGGCCAGCCTGCTCACGCCAGGGTCGCCGCCCGTACCGGCCTGATGCTGGGCATGGCGGTCGCCGCCGGCACCGCCGCCCTGACTGTGCTGCTTCGCGAGCATATCGCGGGGATCTACACCGACGACATGCAGGTGATCACGCTGGCTGCCACCTTGCTGTTCTTTGCCGCCATCTACCAGATCTCCGATTCGGTACAGGTGGTCGCAGCCGCGGCCCTGCGCGGTTACAAGGACACCAAGGCTATCTTCTACGTCACCATAGTCGCCTACTGGGGTCTTGGGCTGCCCACCGGCATGATCCTGGGGCTGACCGACTGGCTGGTGCCACGGATGGGGCCGCAAGGCTTCTGGGTCGGCTTCATCGTCGGCCTGACCGGCGCCGCCCTGATGCTGGGCGCCCGTCTGCGCCTCATCTATGGCCGCTTCGCGAGTCCAGAGGCCTGTACCGCCCTCTCCCGGGCCCAGTAAATGTGTGCTCGGCGAGCCGCTCACGAGAGTGGCTCGCCTGCAAAATCAACAGGCTGCGCAAGAACTGGGCAAACAGTCTCCTTTGTGTGTGCGGCCTGTTGACAGCCTTGGGGGGCATGGGTAGTATGCCGACCACGCCAGCGACGTCGTGTTCGCTTGCGTGCTGAAAAGCGGGTTTATAGCTCAGTTGGTTAGAGCACTACCTTGACATGGTAGGGGTCGTTGGTTCGAATCCAATTAAACCCACCACTTTTCGTGATGCGTCCTTAGCTCAGCTGGTTAGAGCACCACCTTGACATGGTGGGGGTCGGTGGTTCGAATCCACTAGGACGCACCATCACGACACTGTTATGCGTCCTTAGCTCAGCTGGTTAGAGCATCACCTTGACATGGTGGGGGTCGGTGGTTCGAATCCACTAGGACGCACCATAACAGTTTGAATAAATTGAATATATTGCAGATGTGGGTTTATAGCTCAGTTGGTTAGAGCACTACCTTGACATGGTAGGGGTCGTTGGTTCGAATCCAATTAAACCCACCACTTCCCTGCAACACAAAGTCGCCTTGCGCACCCTGCGTCCTTAGCTCAGCTGGTTAGAGCATCACCTTGACATGGTGGGGGTCGGTGGTTCGAATCCACTAGGACGCACCAGATTAAAGAAGCCCGCTTAACAGCGGGCTTCTTGCATTTCAGCTTCTTGCCAATCGGGAACAGAGGTCAGCTTGCCCCCGCCTGAGCTCACCTCCCCGCGTCCTTTCCCTCCACGCCTTGCACGCCTTCGGGCTAGAAGAGATCCAGCTGCTGGCCGCAGATCCGGTCGAATGACTCGCCGATGAAGGGCAGTATGGCGTCGGCGATGGGCCTCAGCTGCTTGTCGATGTAGTGCTCGTAATCGATGGCGCTGCGCCTGTATTCCAGCGGTTCCGGGCCGCCCAGCGTCATCAGATAGGCGATGGTGCCCCTGTGCTGATAGCGCTGGGGCTGACCGCGGCGCAGATTCTCCTCATCGGCCAGACGCGCCGCCCGCACGTGGGGTGGCACGTTCTTCTGGTACTCCTCCAGCTTCTGGCGCAGCCGCTTGCGGTAGATGAGCAAGTCATCGTGCAGGCCGGCCCGGGTCTCATCCACTATGGTGCGCACGTAGCCGCTGGGGTCCTGGTCGTGAAACACCAGTTCGTAGAGCCGGGTCTGGAACTGCTTGGCCAGCATGGTCCAGTCGGTGCGCACAGATTCCAGCCCCTTGAACACCAGATGCTCTTCCTCCCCTCGCCCCTCTTCCTGTTTTCCAACCAGGCCGGCGTAACGCTTCTTGCTGCCCTTCTCCAGCCCGCGGATGGTGGGCATCAGGAAACGGCGGTAATGGGTCTCGTACTGGATCTCCAGATGGCTCGGCAGGTCGAATTCGCGCCTGATCAGCGCACTCCAGTTGTCGTTGATCATCTGGGCCAGCTCATGGCCAATCTCGTCCGCCGCCTCGGGGCTGGTGTCCCGATTAAGATGGACGAAGGTGGAGTCGGTGTCACCGTAGATCACCTCGAACCCCTGCGCCTCTATCCACTCCCGGGTCTGCTGCATGATGCTGTGGCCGCGCAAGGTGATGGAAGAGGCAAGCCTGGGATCGTAGAAGCGACAGCCCCCCGAGCCCAGCACGCCGTAGAAGGAGTTCATGATGATCTTGATGGCCTGGGAGAGCGCCTTGTTGCTGGCCGCCTTGGCCCTGTCTCGCGCCGCCCACAGGGTGGCGATGAGATCCGGCAAAAAGTGGCGAGTACGGGAGAACAGGGCGCCGCGAAAGCCGGGAATCGCCTCGTCCGGGTGCTGCAACCCCTCCACCAGCCCCATGGGATCGATGCAGAAGGTGCGGATGATGCTGGGATAGAGGCTCTTGAAATCGAGCACCAGCACGTGGCGATAGAGGCCGGGTTTGGAGTCCATCACATAGCCGCCCGGGCTCGCCAGCCCACCGTCGGCAGGCAGGTTGGGCGCCACATAGCCGCCGCGATGGAGCCGCGGCAGGTAGAGGTTGGTGAAGGCCGCCACCGAGCCCCCCACCCGATCGAGTTCGAGACCGGTGAGGGAGGCGCGCTCGATGGCAAAGGGAATGAGGTGGCAGTAGTCGAAGATCTCCCACACCAGCCTGCAATCTTCCAGGTTGTAGCGAGCAAGCGCCTCCTTGTCGGAGTGGAACAGCTCGGTGATCTTCTCCCCCCGGTTCGCCACATCCTCGATATCCTTGCCGCGACCGAGCAGCTCGCTTGCCACCGCATCCAGGCTGTAGCTGGCAAACTGCCAGGTGGCACTTTTCAGGGTATCGATGCCGTCGAGCACCATGCGGCCCGGGATGATGACGTTGCCGGTCTGGGGATCGTTGCGTGACGAGCGCCAGAAGCAGAGTTCGCGCCCCCGCCCGAGGCGCAGCCGCCGCTTGTTGAGCTCGGCGCGGCGCAGCAGCAGGCGAAAATCGAAATTGACCACGTTCCAGCCGATCACCAGATCGGGGTCGTGCTGGCTGAACCAGGTTTCCAGTGCGCTCAGCAGGGCATTTTCATCCGCTACCCACTCGATGCGAGTCTCCCACGCCTCGGCACCGGCTTCGGGGGCGCCTATCATGATGACACGCGCATCCTCACGGCTGTAGAGCCCCACCGAGAAGAGGGCCCCGTCCATGGCACACTCCACGTCCAGCGACACCCAGGAGAGGCTCGGCGTCACCGCCTGCGGGGCGCAGCGCGCCTCGTTCACCTCCCAGTAGCCGCGCTTGCCCCCCTTCTGCCGTGCATGGCCGCCGAAACGGACCCCGGCCGTGATGAAGCGCTCCATCAGGAAACGCTCCGGCAGCCGGATATCCGCCTCGAAGTGCTCCAGCCCGCGGATCAGCAGCAGCTCGATGGCGCGGTGAAAGGCGCTCAGGGTGGAGAAATAGCAGCCCACCACGGCACGCCCGTCGAAGGTGTGCATGGGCAGACGGCGAAATCGCCCGCTCACACCGGCCCCCTTGAACAGCTCGGCCGCCTCCTGCATATGACTCTGTGGCAGGAAGAATACGGGCTCCTGCCCCGGCACCACCAGCCGCACCGGCCCCTGCTCGCTCCAGAGCCACATCACTATCTCGGTGCGTCCCCCTTGCTCGGCCCGGCCGCGCACATCCCGGCCATGACGGGTCAGGATGAAACCGTCGCGAGGCGGCGTGGCAGGAGAAGTGGTCGTCACTGTGGGCTGGGTCGCAGTCATTCAGGATAAAAGAGTCGGCCTTGGGATGAGACTATTGTACGTTCATACAGTGCCTGGCCGCAATTGCCACGCCAGGCTGCGCGGCCGGGGCCAAGCTGGTAAGCTCGACCCTCTGCCCATGCGCCGGGAGCCCAGTTATCGCCGCCCATTCCCTGCGCCTGTTCACCCGACACGAGGAGCCCTGGTGACACTCTATTCCCTGCTGGACCGGCTGGCCATTTCCTATCAGCGCATCGACCATGCCCCCGTCTTCACCTGTGAGGAGGCGAGCAGGCTGCTGCCCGACCTGCCCGCCGCCAGGACCAAGAACCTGTTTTTGCGCGACCCCAAAAGCGAGCGGCTGTTTCTGGTGGTCGTGCCGGAGGAGAGCCGGGTCGATCTCAAGGCGCTGGCCAGGGCGCTCGGGGTCAAGCGGCTGAGCTTTGGCTCCCCCGAACGGCTGGCTGCCGTGCTCGGCCTCACCCCGGGCGCCGTGACCCTGCTCGCCATGGTGCGCGACACAGAGCGGGCGGTGACCCTGGTGGTGGACCACACCATCTGGCAAGCCGAACGGGTGCAGTGCCACCCGCTGGTCAACACAGCCACCCTCATCATCACGCTGGACGATGTGCGCCGCCTGCTGGCCCATCTCGGCCGGGAGGCCACCGTCATGGCGCTGCCGGTGCAGCCAACCTGACACTCCCCAGACGGGTGGCGTGATCGACAAACCCCGTCTCGTGCCCTTGATGAATCGCGTCAGCTGCCGCCATCGATCCGGTTGTGGCCAGGATCGGGATCCAGCCGCTCAAGCCATTGATAATGGGTCGGATTCATGTTGTGATCCGGCATTGTCATGGAGACCCTTAGGGTCGAGACACAGTGACCGGCAGGACGAGCCCAGAGAGACCCCTAGATGCAAAATCTGTTTTCCTCAGCGCAATTGTTGAGCCTGGTGCTGTTCGTCACGCTGTCGCACGTCGGGGTCGCGGCCATTTTCGCCTATGTGTGGCATACCCAGCGCCGCATCCGGGCCCTGCTCTACTGGTCGGCCAGCGAGCTGGCCATTGCCGCCGCCTTCGGCTGCCTGCTGATCCGCCCGCTCGCGGGGGAGACCTCCCTCGCCAATATTCTGCTGACCAACCTGCTGCTGATCGCCACCCCCTTGCTCTATGAGCGGGGCCTGCGTCATTTCTTTCGACGTGAGGCGGACCGGCTGGGCTGGCTCTGTCCCGCCATCGCCCTCACCGGCTTCGCGCTGTTTGCCCTGACCGCCAGCCTGCGGCCGCTGTCCGATGTGCACAGCCGGATCATAGTGCTCTCCGCCGTGCTCTCGCTGCAGATGGCTGTGCTGATCTGGCAGCTCTGGCGTTATCAACGGCTGGCCCCCGGCTATCGGGTGCTGCGCTTTGCCGTCCTGCTGCTCGGCCTGCAACTGCTGTTGCAACTGCTGCGGATCGCCAAGCACCTCTGGCTGCCCGAGTTCGCGGCCACCACCTTTACCGATCCCCTGCTTGGGCCCGTGATCCTGCTCAGCCTGCTCTTCACCATAGCCCGCAGCTATCTGTTGCTCAGCCTGGTGCACACTCGCCAGCAGCAGGCGCTGCTGGCGACCCAGCGCGAGCTGGAACGGCGCGCCAATCTGGACGCCCTGACCGGACTGGACAGCCGCCACCATTTCGAGCTGCAGCTGGCGGCGCGCGCATGCCGACACACCCGCCCATGCCAGCTGCTGCTGATCGATCTGGACAACTTCAAGCTGATCAACGACCGGCACGGTCATCCCGCCGGTGATGCCATGCTGCGGGTGGTTGGCCGGGTGATCCGGGAGAACCTGCCCCCGGCGGGGCTGGCCGGGCGCCTCGGTGGCGACGAACTGGCCTTGCTGGTGATGGAGACGCCGCAGACGTTGCCCGGCTACTGCCACGCCCTGCAGCAAGAGGTCACGGAGGCGACCCGCTGGCTGGCGGGCGGCCCCATCAGCCTCAGCATGGGCCTCACCTCGCTGCAGCCGGGGGAGAGCTTCGAGCAGGCCTATCTGCGGGCGGATCAGGCGCTCTACGCCGCCAAGCAGACGGGACGGCAGCGGGCCTGCGTGCAGGAGCCCCACCACAGCGCGCCCCAGCCACTGCAGACGGCAGAGCAGCGCTCATGACGGCCGCCATAGAGTGCCGGGCCGCACAGCTTTGTGATGCGCCCGCCTATCGCCGTTATGTGGCCGAATGTGGCGCCGCCGGGTTGCCGCTCTATCAGGTGGCGCAATTTGACCCGGATCAGTGGCTGCTGGATCTGCTCGCCCATGCCGATGGACGGCATCTGCCGCCGGACTACCCGCCCACCACCACCTACTTTGCCCTTGAGAGGGGGGAGATCCTCGGAGCCCTGCGCCTGCGCCACGGCGACAATCCGGCCACCCTGGCCTGGCTTGGCCACATAGGCTACGAGACCCGCCCCTCCCGCCGTGGTGAAGGGGTGGCCCGCACCCTGCTGCGCTGGTTGCAGCAAGCTGTGCTGACCGAGCCACTGCTCATCAGCTGCGACGAAGCCAACGGCGCCTCCCTCAGGGTCATAGCGGCCGCCAACGGACAATGTCTGGATCGCCGCTACCATGCAGGGGATGACTGCTGGGTGCGGTTTTACCGGCTATCTCCCGCACTATGACCACCTGCCTGACTCGGCACGGGTACAGGTCGCGGCCATAAAAAGAGCGCCTCCAGGGCGCTCATGGTGTGACTGATGAGGTGATGATGACGAGGATCAGTAGCTGTCTTCCTGCTCGGCCTTCATCCGCGCCTGACGGGCCAGCGCCTCCTCTTCGGCGCTCTCGATCTCGTGCAGCACGGCATCGATGTCGATGGCCTCGGTGCTCTCCTCGAACAGGCCGGTCAGCTCGCTCTCGGGGGTGAGCTTGCCATCTTCGAACAGCGCCCACATCTCCTTGGCGTAGCGGGTCTTGAGCAGCTCGGGGGCATACATGCCGTAGTAGTTGCGCATGTTGTTGACGTCCCGCTCCAGCATGGCCTTGGCCTGGTTGTTGGCGGCGGCATCCACCACCTGGGGCAGGTCTATGATGACGGGCCCCAGGGCATCCACCAGCACGTTGAATTCGGAAAGGTCGCCGTGGATGAGGCCGGCACAGAGCATGCGCACCACGTAGCGGATCACCTTGGCGTGATCGGCGATGGCCTGCTCGGGCGAGAGCGCCACATCGTTGAGACGGGGGGCCACGTTGCCCTCCTCGTCGGTGATGAGCTCCATCAGCAGGACGCCGTCGAGGCAGACATAGGGCTGCGGCACCCGCACCCCGGCCGCCGCCAGCTTGAACAGGGCGTCGACTTCTGTGTTCTGCCACACCTCTTCGTGCTGCTTGCGACCGTACTTGGAGCCCTTCTCCATGGCGCGGGCGCTGCGGCTGTTGCGTACCTTGCGCCCTTCCTGATAGACCACGGCCTGCTTGAAGCTGCGCTTGGACGCCTCTTTATAGACCTTGGCGCAGCGGATCTCGTCACCGCAGCGCACCACATAGACGTCGGCCTCTTTGCCGCTCATCAGCCGGCTGATGACGTCATCGACCAGGCCGTCATCAACCAGAGGTTGGATTCGATTTGGAATTTTCATGGCCGCCCTTTTACCCTATTTGCGCATCAGAAGATAGCCCCTGCGGGGCCAGCTTGCATATCCCTGTTATCTGGCGCCCCGCGGCGCCCTGATTGCCGACTTTTTGCCCACCAAACTGCCTGAAGGACAAGCAGTTGTCACCCGCCTCTGCTCAACACGCCAGCCGGTGTATTTCCCTTCAGGGTTCGGGGGGCAGACCGCTGCGGATCCGCTTAATGCCCTCTTCGTAGAGACCATCCGGCCCCGCCTGATGCTCCTGGGTTTCGAAGATCTTGAGAAACCACATGTACTGCTCGGGATGACGGCGCAGCTGCCGCTCCACCATGCGGTTCATGGCGTTGACATCGGCGTTCAGGTCCCCGCTGGGATAAGGATCGAACGGCGGTTCAATCTCCAGCCGGTAGCAGCTCTCCTCCTCGTCGTAGCAGGCGAGGATGGGCACGGCCCTGGCACCGGTCAGCTTCACCAGCTTGGGCAGCGCCGGCAGGGTCGCCTTGGGGTGGCCGAAGAAGGGGATGAACAGGCTGGCCTCGCGGCCATGATCCTGATCCGGCAGGTAGAAGAAGCTGGCGCCGCTGCGAATGGCCTTGATGGCCGGCTTGATGCCGACGCTGCGCTCGTACACCTTGCCCCCCTTGGCCCGCTCGCGGTTGATGTACCAGTCAAATACCTGATCTTTCGGGCTCTTCATCATGGTGCAGAGCACAAGCCCCTCGTCGGTCAGGTAGCGGCCTATCATGTCCACCGCCCAGGTGTGGGGCACCACCAGTATCATGGGACGCCCGGCAGCCTGCTCCGCCGCTATATGTTCCCAGCCCCGCACCTTGATACGGCGCTTGAGGTGGGCGGCGCTGCGCAGGGTCAGCTCGCCAAAGCCCATGAAGGTCTTGAGGCCGGTGCGGATCGCCTTGAGCAGCAGGGTGCGGCGCCCGGCCGCATCCAGCTCGGGAAAGCAGATCTTGAGGTTGGTCTCGGCGATATAGGCCTGTTTCCTGGAGAAGCGCAGCAAGGCAGGTGCCATGACATTGGCAAAACGATCGCGCAGCCCGTGGGGAACCAGCGCCAGCAGGCACAACAGACCGAGCGCCAGCCAGCTGCCCCACCAGCGCGGGTGAAGCAGGTGGGCATGAAATGAGGTGTCAAAAACCGGATCGTGTGAGGACATGGCCGCCATCAAGTCATAGAAAAGAAACGGTTATTTTAATTATCCTGATATTTTTTTCCACTTTGGGGTGCAAGGGAGTGCGCAGTCCCGGGTGCGGCGCCCACAAAAATGGCCCCGAAGGGCCATGACAAACAACGCTGACACCCCCTCAGGGGCGAGGGGGAAGATCTCCCCGGATCCGTTTAATGCCCTCTTCGTAGAGGCCATCCGGCCCCTCCTGATCCTCGCGGGTATCGAAGATCTTGAGGAACCACATGTACTGGCCGGGATGACGGGTCAGCTGCTGCTGCACCATGTCATTCATGCGGCAGGTGTCCGCCATCAGATCGGCGCTGGGATAATCCGTAAACGGCGCCTCTATCTCCAGACGGTAGCAGTAGTGCGCCTCGTCATAGCAGGCCAGCAGGGGCACGGCCCGGGCACCGCTGACCTGCACCAGACGTGGCAGGGCCGGCAGGGTCGCCTTGGGGTAGCCGAAGAAGGGGGCAAAGATGCTCTTCTCGCGGCCATGATCCTGATCTGGCAGATAGAAGAAGCTGTGTCCCCCCTTGATGGTCCGGATCACCGCCTTGATGCCGGCGCTGCGCTCGTAGACGCGGCAACCGTTCTTGGCCCGGGCCCGGTTGAGGTGCCAGTCAAAGACCGGATTGCGGGAGCTCTTCATCATGGTGCACATGGGCACACCACGCTGGGTGAAGTAGTAGCCGGCGGCATCGACCGGCCAGCTGTGGGGCACCACCAGGATCACGGGGCGGCCGGCGGCCTGTTCGGCCTCGATATGTTCCCAGCCGCTCACCTGGATGCGGCTCATCAGGTAGGCGGGGCTGCGCACCGTGAACTCACCGAAGCCGAGCAGGGTCTTGAGACCGATGCGAATGGAGGTCATCAGAATGGCATCGCGCTCGGCGTCGCTCTTGTCGGCAAAGCAGATATCCAGGTTGGTCCTGGCGATATAAATCTGCTTCTTGGACACCTTGACGATCAGCGGCGCCAGCCATTCTGCCAGCTTGTCACGCCAGCGGGGCGGCACGAAGGCGAGCAGACAAAGCGCACCGAGCGCCAGCCAGCTTGGCCAGTAACGCGGGCGCAGCAAACGGGTCTGAAAAGAGGAGTCAAACACAGGATCTTGGGCAGACATGAATGAGGTCAAACGAAGAAAATGGGGTTGCATTGTATTCGTCCTGACAGGTAATACCAGTGAAATTCATCGTGAGCCCCCCACGATGAGCGCTGGTTCAAAAAATGGATCCGCCAGGGGCTGACACCCCCGAGTTCGGCCCGCGAGAAGAGACAAAAAAGCGCTCCACCCATGGTGGAGCGCTGTCGCTGCTGTCTGGTCAGCGGAGCATGTCATCACGCATGCCCTTCTCGTTGACTGACCCCTTATCCCCTTGCTCTCCAGCAGAGTCTTTGCCTAGCGGCGGGCACCGTGCCGGGCCATGCCGGGCGCCATGCCGCTATCACCCAGTGGCAGGAAGAACATCAGATAACGCAGGGCCACGTAGCCGACAATCAGGGTGGCGGCACCCAGCTCGAAGTGGGCAAGCAGGTTGATCTGCGCCACATAGTGGGCCGCTTGCGGCCACTGCTCCAGCAGGTGCCCCACCTTGAACAGGGCGGTGGCGCCTATCACCAGCGGGAAGGTAAAGGCGGCATAGCCCGGTGAAAACGGCAGACGCAGCAGCTTGATGAAGGCCAGGTAGATGATGCCGGTCATCAGGATGGCGATCCCCAGCAGCACGGCCACCAGCAGCAGGGAAGGATCCTCGGTCACCGTCAGGTAGCCGGCCAGTGACAGGCTGGCAGGGGCCGCCAGAATGGCGATGGTCGGCTTGGCAGCATCCGGCACTTCATGGCTGAAGATGAGACGGTAGAGCATCAGCGGCAGCATCAGAGCGTAGCAGAGCATGCCGAACCAGAGCAGACCATCGGCCAGCGCGGCAAACTGACCGCCGGGAAAGGCGACGTCAGCCACGATAATGCCCACAGGCGGTACGAACCAGCTCGGCACCATGTGATGGATCTCGAACTGCCTGGCCCTGTGCCAGAGGAAGGTCGCCAGGAAGAGAAGGTGCAGCACCACGGCAAACAACCAGAGCCCCTCGCCAAGGCCCGGGCTCAGCATGCCGATCGCCTTGGAAACCACCATGGTGCCCATGGCATAGGTGGGGACCACGCTGCCCACCACGGGGTGAGCCAGATCCTGCCACAGCAGGCGCGGATGGAGCAGAAACTTGAAGGTGAGGATCACCAGCAGCACGGCGGCGACGGCGGCGCCCAGCAGCTGCAGGCGGCCATCGAACTGACCGGCATTTTCCCAGCACCAACCAAGACTGGCGATCCCGAGGGCCAGGCCCGCCATGGGGGTCGGGGCTTTGCCCAAGGATTGACGGGTTCTTGCGATCATGTCTGAAACCTCTTGTGAGAGACGATGTGCATAGGATAAAGAGCGGCTATCGTTTACGATATCTAAATGAATTGAATCAATCGTTCAGGTTAACCAAACATGAAACTGACCCTGCAACAACTCAAGGTGTTCGCCACCATAGCCCGCTACGGCAATCTGGGACTGGCCGCCAACGAGCTCTGCCTGAGCAAGGGCGCCGTCTCCCAGTCGTTGCAGGAGCTGGAGCGCCAGCTCGCCACCCCCTTGTTCGATCGCATCCACCCCAGATTGCAGCTCAACAACGAGGGGCGCCTGCTACAACCGGCCGCCGAAGAGCTGCTGACCCGGATGCAGGATATCGAGACCCTGTTCAGCCCGGATGCGGAGCCGAGCGGCCAGCTGCGCCTCGGTGCCAGCCAGACCATAGGCAACTACCTGCTCCCTACCCTGCTGGCCAGCAGCAAGCAGGAGCTGGGTCTGCCCCCCAGGGTCACCATCACCAACACCCACAAGCTCTGCCATCTGCTGGCCAACTTCGAGCTGGATCTGGCATTGATAGAGGGGCAGAACCACCACCCAGATCTGGTCAGCGAGCCCTGGCTCAATGACGAGATGCTGATCGTGGCCCACCCCGACCACCCCCTCGCCCGGCGCAATCGCCTGTCGCTCAGCCAGCTGAGCGATGAGACCTGGGTGCTGCGCGAACCCCAGTCGGGCAGTCGCGAGCAGTTCGAGCTGCAGATCCAGCCCGAGTTGCCCCGCTGGCAGGCGGGGCTCGAGCTCAACACCCTGGAGGCCGTGATGCTGGCGGTTGAAAAAGGGCTGGGGATCTCCTTCATCTCCCGCCTGGCGGTGTCGGATCGGTTGCAGGCCGGTCGGCTGGTGGCCTTCTCCCTTGCCCGGCGCTTTCCCCGCCAGCTCTCCCTCATCTGGCATCGGCAGAAATACCACTCGGCCACCCTGCGCCGCTTCCTGCAGTTTTGCCGCGCGCAGGAGGGGGCCCTGCCTCAGGTGACCACAGCCGAGTCGCCAACGAGCAGATAGGTGAGCGTCTGAGGCATGACGGCTCGCCGCTTGCCGCTCAAGCCGGTAGAGCTCAGACAAAACAGAGAGGGCGCCCCGGCGCCCTCTCTGCACATCATGATCACGAGCCGGCTTGCAAGCCACGCTCGACCCAGCCCAGCACTTGTCTGGTCAGGGCCTGCGGCACCCAGGGGGAATCGCTCAATCCCTGCCTGACACAGGCAGCGAAATGATCCGCCTCGTGCTGCATGCCACCGCCCGCCACCGGCAGCGCGATGTCCTGCGGCCAGGCAGGCAAGGGATCGCCCGTGAGCCAGCATACCTGCTGGGGGTTCCACCACTTGCCGACAAGTTGCAGGGCCCAGCCCTCGCCGCCAAGATACGCCGCCTTGTCGAAATCCTGGACGATGGAGGCATCCAGCTCGGCCGCGAGGGGGCCGGCAAAGCGGAAGCTGGCGGCCTCGTCCACCTCGCCAGCCTGGCGGGAAAGAGCAACCTGCGGCTCACCTGCAACCAGCCCCAGCTGGTGACAGATGGCGGCGTAGAGCCAGAGCGGATAGACACCCACATCCCAGGCGGCGCCGCCGGCCAATGCGGGATCAAACAGCTTGCCGTCTCGCTCCTGCACCGAGCCGAAGGCCGCCCGCAGCCGGTTGGGGGCAGGCAGGGCACCGAGCCGTCGCATCAATTCACGCATGGCGGGGAAGCACATCACCTTCATCGCCTCCATCAGCAGCAGGCCGCACGTCCGGGCGAGCTGCACCAGCGCATCCCAGTCTGCAACCTGAGTCACCGCCGGCTTTTCCACCAGCACGTGCTTGCCCGCCAGCAACATCTGCCTGATCAGGCCGGCGTGCTCAGGGTGGATCACCGCCACGTAGACGGCCTCCACCTCGGCGCTGGCCGCCAGCGCCTGATAGCTGTCATAGGCAAGGGGCAGTCCCTGTTCATCGGCAAAGGCCCGGGCCCGCGTCTGATCACGGGCGGCGATCGCCACCACCCGGCTGCCACTGGCGTGATCATTCACGTCCCGGCAGAAACGACGGGCGATGGCCCCCGCCCCGGCAATGCCCCAGCGCAGTGGCGCCGCGCTCAGTTCCTCTGTTTGCATCCGTTCTTTCTCCTGCACGGGTTATGCCTTGGCCAGACTGCGCAGCCAGCGGATCTCGTCGCCCCAGATGGACTCGTCTATGGTCTCCAGGATCAGCGGAATGCCGTCGAAACGCTCGTCATTCATGATGTGGTGGAATACCGCCTCCCCCAGATTGCCCTGCTGCAGGCTGTGGTGGCGATCGACCCGGCTGCCGAAGGTGCACTTGGCGCCGTTGATGTGCATCCCCTTGAGGTACTGGAAACCGACGATGCGATCGAAGTCGGCGAACACCTGGGCACAGGACTCGGCCGTGCGCAGATCGTAACCGGCGGCGAAGGCGTGGCAGGTATCGAAACAGACGCCGACCCGGCTCTTGTCTTCCACCCCGTCGATGAGGGTGGCCAGGTGTTCAAACGACCAGCCGAGGTTGCTGCCCTGCCCGGCTGTGTTCTCGATTACCGCCGTCACCCCCTGGCTGCGCTCCAGCGCCCAGTTGATGGATTCACTCACCAGTTTCAAGCTGGCCGCTTCCGGGATCTGTTTCAGGTGGCTGCCGGGGTGGAAGTTGAGGTAGCAAAGCCCCAGCTGCTCGCAGCGCTTGAGCTCATCGAGGAAGGCATCGCGGGATTTGGCGAGGCCGTCGGGATCCGGATGCCCCAGATTGATGAGGTAGCTGTCGTGGGGCAGGATCTGCTCGGGGCGAAAACCGGCTTTCTCGCAGGCCTGCTTGAAGGCGCGGATGCTGGCCTCGGAGAGCGGCGCCGCCTGCCACTGGCGCTGATTCTTGGTAAACAGGGCGAAGGCGTTGGCGCCGATGGCTTCTGCGCGGGCTATGGTGTTCTCCACCCCGCCGGCGGCACTGACGTGGGCTCCGATATATTTCATGAGATCTCCTCTGCTCTGTGAGAGCGCCATTATGCCGATCTCCCCCGCCCACGCCAAACCGGGATCCTCGATGGCCGTCATAGAGACTCTGATCACAGGCGCCCCGCATGACGGATGTAGGTCATCCGTTACCGGCCCCGCATCAGGTGACGACCGCCGTGTCAGCAGCCAGCGCCTCATCCAGCACCTCGCTCAGCCAGTGGATGAAGGCCCGCACCCGGGGCGAGAGCTGGCGACGATGGGCATAGAGGGCATGGATCGGCAAGGGCGGCGCCTGCCACTGTGGCAGTATGGCCACCAGCTCGCCACTGGCGAGCAGCGGCTCGACCCCGACGCCTGGCAGCTGGATGATCCCCAGCCCCGCCTGCGCCGCCGCCAGATAGGCTTCGCTGTCGCTCACCGTGAGGGTCCCCGCCATCGCCAGCACGGTGCGGGAGCCATCGGCCTGCACGTACTCGAAACCGGCCTCGCGACTCCCGGGCCCGGCGCCATAGTGCACCAGCTTGTGCTGCGCCAGATCCACCAGCGTCTGCGGTGTACCGTGGCGAGCCAGATAGGTGGCGCTGGCGCAGTTGATCTGGCGGTAGTGACCCAGGGGGCGCGCCACCAGGCTGGAGGACTCCAGCGCCCCCACCCTCACCACGCAGTCGAACCCCTCACGCACCAGATCGACCCGTCGATCCGTGCTGCTCAGCATCAGTTGCAGATCAGGATGGGCCGCCAGAAAGGCGGGCAGCGCCGGGATGACCAGATGGCGCGCCATCCGGCTTGGCATGTCCACCCGCAGCTGGCCGCTGAGTTGTCCCCCTTGCCGGAACAGCCCGTTGAACTCCTCCATGTCGGCCAGCAGCTCCTGGCTGCGGGCATAGCAGAGCTGACCATCCGTGGTCAGCTGCACCCGCCTGGTGGTGCGATGGAGCAAGCGGGTGCCCAGCTGTTCTTCCAGCCGGCGTATGGCCGCGGAGAGCGTTGCCTTGGGCATGCCCAGCTGCTCGGCGCTGCGGGTGAAGCTCTCAAGCTCGGCCACCCGCATGAACATTCTCATCGCATCCAGTTGATCCATGGCATCATTGTCACTTTGAACGGAACAGTGCATCTATTATTACCATCTTTATCCATGATGCACGCACCAATAGAGTGGCACTAGCGGCTCGTCCCGAGCCCGCATCCACCTTATTGACAGGAGTCGTACCATGACCCGTTCCATCGCCCTCATCACAGGCGCCAGCCGCGGCCTCGGCAAACACTCGGCCCTGGCCCTCGCCGCCAAAGGCGTCGATCTCATCATCACCTATCGCAGCCAGGCCGAAGAGGCGGCCACCGTGGTGGCGCAGGCCAATGCGCTCGGCGTCAAGGCCCACGCCTTGCCACTCGATGTGGCCGACAGCGCCTCCTTCGCCACCTTCGCGGCCGAGGTGCGCCAGTTGCTGCAGCGGGAGTGGCAACGCGAGCGGTTCGACTTTCTGGTCAACAATGCCGGCATCGGCATCCACGCCAGCTTCGAGCAAACCACTGAGCAGCAGTTCGATACCCTCATGAACATTCACCTCAAGGGGACCTTCTTCCTGACCCAGCAGTTGCTGCCCCTGATCCGCGATGGCGGGCGCATCATCAATCTCTCGACCGGCCTCACCCGTTTCGCGCTGCCAGGCTACGCTGCCTACGCCGCCATGAAGGGGGGAATAGAGGTGCTGACCCGCTATCTGGCCAAGGAGCTGGGCCCGCGCGGGATCGCCGTCAACGTGGTGGCGCCCGGTGCCATCGAGACTGATTTTGGCGGGGGTGTGGTGCGGGACAATCAGGCCGTCAACGACTTCATCGCCAGCCAGACCGCGCTCGGGCGAGTCGGCCAGCCGGACGACATAGGCGGCGTGATAGCGGCCCTGCTTTCGGATGACAATCGCTGGGTCAATGCCCAGCGCATCGAGGCCTCGGGCGGCATGTTTATCTAGCGCCCATCGCAGCATGCCACTGCATCGCACAAGAGGTCGGCGGCAAAACGAAAGGCCCCCTCACACGAGGGGCCTTTTCCGTAGCAGAGCCTGTTGTTCCAATGCAATCCGAACCGAGTGATTTACAGCATCTTGCCGCCGCTTGCGATCACCGATTGATACCAGTGGAAGCTCTCTTTCTTGATACGACGCAAGGAGCCGCCCTGCTCATCGCGATCCACATAGACGAAGCCGTAACGCTTCTGGTAGCCGTTGAGCCAGCTCAGGATATCGGTGAAGGACCAGGCGCAGTAACCAATCAGCTCGACCCCGTCTTGCAGCGCCTCCTGACAGGCAACGAGATGGCTCTTGAGGTAGGCGATGCGGTAATCATCGTGCACCTTGTCATCCGCCCCCAGCTGGTCAAACTCGCCGAGGCCGTTCTCGGTGATCATCAGCGGCAGACCGTAGCGGGAGGAGAGGCGGCGCAGGGCAATGCGCATCCCGGTCGGGTCTATGGCCCAGTCCCAGTTGCTGGTTTCCAGATGGGGGTTGGGCGCCGTCTTGTAGAGGCCCGGAATGCCGCTCGAAGGGGTGGTGCCCTTCTGCCCCGTGGTGTTGATGCGCTGCAGGGTCTGGCCGCCGAGGGGATTGTCGGTGAAGGTCAGGGTGTAGTAGTAGTTGACGCCTATGTAATCCGGCGTGCCTTCGCGCAGCAGCTCAAGATCGCCCGGCAGTATTTCCGGTGCCTCGCCATTTTCTTTCAAGTAGGCGAGCGCCGCCTGGGGGTAGCGGCCGAAGCAGTAAGCATCCAGCCACCAGTAGTTGGTGAACTCCTCGGCATTTTCGAACGCCAGCATGTCTTTGGGGTCACATGACGCCGGATAGGCGGGCGAATAAGCAAAGCTCGGGCCTATCAGGCCGTTCGGCACGTGCTGGCGAAACGCCTTGATCACCCGGGCGTTGGCCAGGAAGGCGATGTGGTTGGCGGCGAAGAAGCGCTTGCGGTCCTGCACTGCGGGGGGATGGGTGCCGAGCTGATAGGCGTTGGTCAGGTTGTAGTTCTGCTCGTTGAGCGATACCCAGTACTTCACCTTGCCGGCGAAGCGCTGATACAGGGTCACACAGTAGCGCTCGAAGTCGTCGATGATGCGTCTGTCTTCCCAGCCGCCGTACTCATCCTGCAGCGCCTGGGGCAAGTCCCAGTGATAGAGGGTCAGCACGGGTTCGATCTTGTGCGCCAGCAGGGTGTCGATGAGTTTTTCGTAGAAGGCGAGACCCGCATCGTTCACCTCGCCCCGGCCGGTCGGATAGATACGCGGCCAGCTCACCGAGAAACGGTAGGCCTTGAGCCCCATCTCGGCCATCAACGCCACATCTTCTTCCATGCGGTGATAGTGATCGACCGCCACATCGCCGTTGCTGCCCTCAAAGGTCTTGCCCGGCAGCTTGGTGAACAGATCCCACACAGAGGGGCCCTTGCCGTCGGCATTCCAGGCCCCTTCCACCTGATAGGCGGCGGAGGCGGCGCCCCACAGAAAGTCTTTCGGGAAGTCGTTGAACATATGGTGATGCATCTGGTGTTGCTCCCTCTGCGCGTATGGTGTCAGCCATCTCTGATAAGTCGGCGCCCCAGTCAAGGCGCCCCAAATAAATTGGCATAAGCATCGAACAGTTCTAAAATTCCGTCCAATGACAAATATGGCCATTCAACATTCCCAACAGGAATGAAAGGAGCTGTGGTGGAGCTACGGGATCTGAAAGCCTTCGTGACCCTGGGGGAGGTGCTGCACTTCGGTCAGGCGGCGGTGCGTCAGCATGTCACCCAGTCGGCCCTGAGCAAGCAGATAAGGCGGCTGGAGGAAGAGTTCGGCGGTGAGCTGTTCGAGCGCAACGCCAGCAGCACCCGCCTGACCGTGCTGGGACGGGCGCTCTATGCGGATGCCAGCGCCCTGGTGGCCCAGAGCGAACAGCTAGGGCGCACCGCCCGCGATGTGCTGGCAGGCAACAGCGGCACCCTGCGCATCGGCTTCGGCGTGGCCACCAAGATACTGGTGCCCGCCGCCATCGCCCGCTTTCGCGCCGAGCGGCCGCAGGTGACCATAGAGCTCAACGACCTCTCCACCCATCACCAATTGCTGGCCCTGAGCGAAGGCAGGCTGGATCTCGGCTTTTGCCGCCTGCCCGCTCCCAAGGGGTGGCACTGCCTGCCTGTGGTGCTGGCGCACTTTGTCGCCGTACTGCCAGCCAGCTACAGCGGCATAAATGAACTCGCGGATCTGGTGGACAAGCCGCTGGCCATACTGCGCCGGGACAAGGCACCCTCGTTTTACGACAACCTGATGCACTACCTGGCCCAGAGCGGCGTGCGCTTTCGCGATATCCAGTACGTCAACGACTTCGCCGCCGGGGTCGCCACCGCGGCGGCGGATATCGCCTGGACCCTGGTGCCCTCCTCCACCACCATAGAGCACCCGGATGTGCTCACCCTGCCCCTGCGCGAAGCCGAGGCAAGCTGGACCATAGGCCTCATTCGCCCGCCCCACAGCAAGGGCCCGCTCATCGATGCCTTCTGGCAGATTGTCGCGGCCATGGTCGCGCCAACGGGCGAGCCGGATTGACCTCTGCAACGCACACTCGCCGCCTCGCCCACCCAGGGAGAGGTCCCTGTCTGGGATGGCGGCCTTTATTGAGTGATCCGCGCCGACCAAGGATGGAACAGAGAAGATCATCTTTTCGATCAAGGCATTAAGGTGGGTAGGCCAGGCCGGATAGTAGTAGCTTTTCGACAGTTGGCTCCATTAGAATCAACAGGCTCATTTCCACTACCGCACCTTGATACCGGACGCCTGCCTGCTCATGTTACTTCCTCGGTTCCTGAAAATTGACCTGCGCAGCCTCATACTCGCACTGGCCGTCATCAGCGTCATGGCGACCCTGAGCAACAGTTTTTATGCCACTTACGAAGCGCAGCGGGCACTGCTGATCAGCAACACCCTGGATGCCAATCGCGTCTATGCGGCCAAGCTGGCCGAGATGACCAGCACCATGCTCCAGTCCGGTCAGAGCCAGCTGGCCTACAGCGCCACCCTGCTCGCCCCCGCCATGAAGGATGACAGCACCCTCTTGAGTGAAGTACGGCGGCTGCAACAGCAGACGGCGACCTTCAACTCGGTGGCCGTCGTGAATGCCGATGCCGTGGTCGTGGCCGTCTATCCCGATACGCTGCAGGTAAAGGGGGCCAGACTCACGTCCCAGAGCGCCAAGCTCTCCATCACGACCCGCCAGCCGGTGATCACGGATCCGTTCGTTTCGCTCTCGGGCAACTATCTCATCAGCATCTCCTACCCCATCTTCGACAAGGAGCAGGCCTATCTGGGCTATGTGGCGGGCACCATCTACCTCCAGTCACACAACATGCTCTCCGGCATACTGGGCCAGCACTACTATCAGGATGGCTCCTCCCTCTATGTGGTGGATCGCAACAGAACCCGCATCTATCACCCGGACAGTGCCAGGGTCGGTGAAAAAATCCGTGACAACGGGGTGGTCGATCGGGTGTTGAATGGCGAAGAAGGGGCACTCGCACTGACTGACGATACGGGCACAGAGATGCTGGCCGGCTTCGCCCCCATCCCGCAGACCCACTGGGGGGTGGTGGCACAGCGTCCCCGCGCCGCCACCCTGGCCGGACTGGATCAGCAGATGATGCACGTGCTGCTCAAGATCATTCCCATCAACCTGCTGATCCTGCTGTTCATCTGGATTTCCGCCATCTTCATCTCCAGGCCGCTGTGGCAGCTGGCCCACAAGGCCAAGCTGATGGATCAGCAAGAGTCGCTGAAGAACATCGCCAGGATCCGGGTCTGGTACTTCGAGGCCGCCCAGCTCAAGCAGGCCATGCTCAAGGGGCTGGGGCTGCTCAATACCAGGATCACCCAGCTGCACAATGACAGCCATACCGATGCCATGACGGGCCTGTTCAACCGCCGGGGCATGCAGCAGGTGCTCGACAGCTATCAGGCGTTGGGCCAGCCACTCGCCGTGATAGCGCTGGATATAGATCACTTCAAGCAGATCAATGACGGCTTCGGCCACGATGTCGGGGACCAGGTGCTGGCCGCCCTCGCGGCCTTGATGCAGCAAGGCGCCAGACAGGCGGATGCCGTGTGTCGTAGCGGCGGTGAAGAGTTTCTGGTCTTGCTGCCCGGCCTGCCGCTCCCCCTCGCCTTCGAAATCGCCGAGCGGTTGCGCCAGCGGGTCGCCGCACATCCGATGCCCGGCGCCGGCCACATCACCATCTCGCTCGGGGTCGCCCATTGGCCCGGCAGCGATGACGATCTCAACGCCGTGTTGAAACAGGCCGACAAGGCACTTTATGAAGCCAAGCGACGGGGCCGCAATCGCACCGTGCTGGCCAGTCGCGATCAGCAACCTGTCCATGACGATGGATCGCAACCCCTGTCACCGCCCGAGGATCCCCAAAAGCGCGGGCATCCCGACTAGGCCTGTGTCATCTGGGCAGCCAGATTGGAGCAAGGTGCGCAGACCCGATCATGGGAGTCAGGCTGCGGCAAGCGGCTTGATGCGATACGCCATTCACCGTCAGCCGGAGCATGTCCCGATTCTATGGCTCATTGCCCTCGTCAGACGTCGAGCCTGCGCTGGGTCAGCCACTCCACCATGGCGGGGCCACGGTGAGAGCAGCAGGTTTCGGTCGCCTGATCCCCTGACATGTCAAAATCGGGAACAGTCTGTAGGGGCATCTTGTCAGCGCCACCATCTCCACCAATGACGAGACGGCGGCGCACATCCAGGCCAGTCGTCTGGTTCCCCTGCTACCCGAACACATGAGGGCATGCACAGCCTGCTATCTATTACGGCAGCCGCACCTTGCCCACCGCCGATGGCATCAAGGATGTCATACCAGAATAGAGAAAACGGTGGACCACCTTGCAGCAGGATCGGAAAACGTGCGAAGAAGGTTATTGATTTACTTGAAAGAGGTCTTGGTCATCCACATAAAGTGGCTGACCGAGAGGACGGAAAGAGTATTAGAGACTGATTAATTGGATTGGTCGCCTTTACCAAGCTGCCACATAGTGGGTTGCAACAGTATATCCTTTCCCAAGAGTGGTTATGGAAGAGTCAAGGTGTAGCACACTATTCGGATTCGCTATTTAGCGAGCATGTCTTCCAGTTTTGGCTCAGCAGTCAATAAACAACGCAATCTTATTATTGAGCACCGCTGGACATGGTATCACCTAAAAAAGATAGCCGGGAGGATTCGACAACGACATCTCATGTATCTCATGTATCTCATGTATCTCATATTCGAGTTTATACCTTAGCTAGCCTGCTAGAGATTTTACTACGATCAGCCATATATTTTGATTAGGCATGATAAATCAGCTTTATACGCTCCTGGCCTGTGATGCCGGCATAACTATCCATTGTTCGATATCGAGTTAGATAGCATTGATGTCAATCATTGCAGTAGATAGAGAAGAAAAGTGACGCAAGCACCCATCCTTTCAGTTGGCCAGTTCACTTTGATAGTGCAGCGTGCACGCAGCATTTCAACGCATACATTCGACGGTATAGCGTGCGAATGTGATATAGGTTGAAGGATAGATGCTGGTTACAGCATGGTATTTTTCTACAATTTTACGCTAAGTCACTTCAGTGCTTTTTATGGCAATAGATGTTGAGTAAATACATCAACTATTCGAGGTTCGTAGCAAGCGCAATTAAACATTAAAAAATGCACTTGCCAAATGAATCCAAACCTGTCTATTGTCTACAAGCGCTTGCTACTCTCCTGCGGTAAATGGATTTGGCGCCATTATCTTGTTCAAGGAGAAAAGAACATGGATCCCTTTCTTGGTGAAATTCGCCTGTTCCCCTGGGGCTGGGCACCTGAAGGCTGGCTTCCCTGTGAGGGGCAGGTTCTACCATTCAACAGCAATGTCGCACTGGCCTCCCTACTGGGCAAAAACTTTGGCGGCAATGGCACCACCACCTTCGGCCTGCCGGATCTGCGCGGCCGGGTTGCCCTGGGGCAGAACTTTCAGGCTTCGACTCTCCCTCCGATCATGGATACCCATGCGCTGGGCAGCCAAGGGGGGAGCGAAACAGTGGCCTTGCCCCTGACGTCACTGCTCGCGCACACCCATGCCACCCATGTCTCGAACGCTCCCGGCACCGCTGGCCCCTCCGGCAATATTCCCGCCATCAGTTCGAACTCCGTGGGGGCGGTTGCAAAACCGACTTATGCCCCGGCGGCGACCAATCTGGTGTCCCTCAACAGTGCCACCGTTGTGCCGACCCAGGGCTTGCCCATGCCAAACATGCAGCCCTCCATCGTCGGGTATTTTTGCATTGCTACAACGGGTATCTACCCACCGCGCCAGTAATCGCTGTTTACAGACTCTCAAGCAAGGAAACTGACATGTCTGAAGCCTTCGTCGGAGAAATTCGCATGTTTGCCGGCAACTATGCGCCTGAAGGTTGGGCGTTGTGTGACGGTAGAACCCTGTCGATCAACGACTATCAAGCTCTGTATTCATTACTGGGAACCCTATATGGCGGCAACGGTGCCACCACGTTCGGCCTGCCGGACTACCGCGGCCGCCTGCCCGTAGGCTCGGGAAGTGGTCCGGGCCTGACCCCAAGAGTGCTGGCGAACACCATGGGCCAAGCCTCCGTCACCATGCGCCCGGAAAACACGCCAAACCATACCCACTCCTTTATGGTGAGCACCAGCGACGCCACGTCCTCAGTGCCGTCCCCCTCGACTGATCCCAACAAAATGACCTTCGGCAAGTTCCCGGGGGCGGGCATCATCACCGGTCTGTACAGCGCGGGAACCGGCACCTCCACTCCCCACGCCCTGCACCCGAATTTTCTCGACACGGCACTGGTTCCACCCGGTGTCAACGCAACCGCGCATGACAACCTGATGGGGTCATTGACGGTCAGCTACATCATTTGTCTGGTCGGCCTCTATCCGACTCGCAGCCAGTAACGTTAACCACTCAATCTGGGACGACCGCTCATGGACGCTTTTACCGGTGAAATCAGACTGTTTCCCTACAACTTTGCCCCACAAAACTGGGCCTATTGCGATGGATCGCTCATGACTGTTCAGCAGAATCCCGCGCTCTATTCGGTGATTGGCACGCTTTATGGCGGCACATCAGGGCAGAATTTCAGGCTGCCCAATCTCAACGGACGGGTTGCCATGGGTTCAGGTGGTACCATAGGAACGAACGTCGGAACCCCGTTGGGCGCCGATCGTATAGAACTGAAGCCAGATAACATCTCGTCCCATAGCCACATGGTCTTGGCCAAGGATGGCAGCGAAACAGCCGCAGCCGTGGACACCCCCAACAACACCGCCTATTTGGCACAGCCCCGCAATATCCGTCTGTACAACGCTACCGTTCCGTCGGCGACCGACCCCAAACTGGCCGCCGGCACAGTGGCGCCAGTCGGAAACGCTGCACCACCGCCAACGATGCGTAACACCATGCAACCCTTCCTGACGCTGTCCTATTGCATCTGCCTTGATGGCGAGTACCCGATAAGATCCCAATGATTCATTCCGTCCACCTCCAACTGTCGACGAACCAGGTGGTCGTACTGCGCAAGCAGAACGACCACGATCGGACCTTTCTGTGTGAGCTGTATCTGTCACGCCGTTGGGTCGAGGTCCGCGCGGTACCGGGCTGGAACGATGCCCAGCGCCGGGCGTTCCTGTATTCACAGGCCGAACTGCAACGCCAGCATTATGAAAATCACTTTCCCGCCGCGGACTTTTTGATCGTTGAGCAGGCCGGCAGCCCGATCGGGCGTTTGTGCGTGAATCGCGAGGCCCATGATATGCGCATCGTCGATATTGCCCTGCTCCCCGCCTGGCAAGGCCGGGGCATAGGTACTCAGTTGCTGCGCACCCTGCTCGCCGAGGCGGATGCCGATCGTCAGTCCTGCAGCCTGAGCGTCGAACAAGGCAGCCCGGCCCGCAGACTCTATGAACGACTTGGCTTCCAGCCCTGTGCTGATAGCGGCCTTTATACCCAGATGCAGCGACCTGCCAAGCCTGCTGTCAAACAGAACCTCGACAACCCTTGAACACCATGCAAGAGCAGTGGATTGGACTAGCTGTAACCATGCCGTAACCGTAGGACCTTTATCAACATTCACGTTGGATACGAGCCACGAACCGGTCGCAAGGCAGGAAGCCATCATGAGAACACTACTTACCGCGCCAGGTACCAGAGTAAAACGCCCGCTGATTTCACTTTTTATGTTGCTGGTCATGTTGGCACTGCCCACCCAGGCAATGGCCGCAGCTCCCGTGATCACCAGTCCAGCTTCGGGCAGTACCTTGCCCAGCGTGGCGGTAGGTCAGTCCATGAGTATCCCCATCAGCTCGACCGGCGGCGCCTTGCCGCTGGACCAATGGGTGGAGTGCGATGCCAACGACCCGGACTACGATGGCGTGACGCCCTGCCTGCCTCCCGGCCTGATCCTAGACCCGTCGCCGGGCAGCCCGACCACCACGCTCCACGGCGCGCCAACTACGGCCGGCACCTACACATTCAGCATCACCCTGAATGACGGCCTGAATCAGGGTGGTGTCGCCACCTATACCCTGGTGGTCACCAGCTCCGCAGTACCGACCCTGACTTCCGCTGCACCGAACAGTGGTTCCACCGCTGGCGCCACCTCAGTCACCCTGACCGGCACCAATCTGACTGGCGCTACCGCCGTAAGCTTTGGCGGAACAGCGGCCACCGGCTACACAGTCAACAATGCCACCACCATCACCGCGACCACCCCGGCCCACGCCGCCGGCGCGGTGAACGTGGTAGTCACCACACCTGGTGGCAGCGCAACCCTGACCAACGGTTATACATACACAGTACCGGCACCGATCGCAGGCCCGGTCAGCGCTACGGTTGCAGCCAACAGCAGTGCCAACCCGATCACCTTGGCCCTCAGTGGCGGCGCTGCCACCAGTGTCGCCGTGGCCAGCGCCGCCAGCAATGGCACTGCCACCGCCAGCGGTACCAGCATCACCTACACCCCGACCGCCGGGTTCTCCGGGGCCGACAGCTTCACCTACACCGCCACCAACGCCGGCGGCACCTCCAGCCCGGCTACGGTGACCATCACCGTCAGCCCGCCGAGCATCAGCCTGAGCCCCACCACGTTGAGCAACGGCACTGTCGGCACCAGCTATAGCGCGACGCTCACCGCCTCCGGCGGCACCGCGCCCTACACCTATGCGATCACCGCCGGTAGTCTGCCGGCCGGCCTCAGCCTGAATACCGGCACAGGTGCCATCAGTGGCACGCCGAGCGCCAGCGGCGCAAGCAACCTGACCGTGACCGCCACCGATGCCAACAGCGCGACCGGCTCCCAGGCCTACGCCCTCACCATCGATGCTCAAGCCCCAGTCGCCGGTGCCGTCAGCGCCACTGTCGCCGCCAACAGCAGTGCCAACCCGATCACCCTGGCCCTCAGTGGCGGCGCTGCCACCAGCGTCGCCGTGGCCAGCGCCGCCAGCCATGGTACTGCCACCGCCAGCGGCACCAGCATCACCTACACCCCGACCGCCGGGTTCTCCGGTGCCGACAGCTTCACCTACACCGCCACCAACGCCAGCGGCACCTCCAGCCCGGCTACGGTGACCATCACCATCAGCCCGCCGAGCATCAGCCTGAGCCCCACCACGTTGAGCAACGGCACTGTCGGCATCAGCTACAGTACGACGCTCACCGCCTCCGGCGGCACCGCGCCCTATACCTATGCGATCACCGCCGGTAGTCTGCCGGCCGGCCTCAGCCTGAATACCAGTACCGGTGCCATCAGTGGCACGCCGAGCGCCAGCGGCACAAGCAACCTGACCGTCACCGCCACCGATGCCAACAGCGCGACCGGCTCCCGGGCCTACACCCTCACCATCGATGCCCAGGCCCCAGTCGCCGGTGCCGTCAGCGCCACCGTCGCCGCCAACAGCAGTGCCAACCCGATCACCCTGGCCCTCAGTGGCGGCACTGCCACCAGCGTCGCCGTGGCCAGCGCCGCCAGCAATGGCACTGCCACCGCCAGCGGTACCAGCATCACCTACACCCCGACCGCCGGGTTCTCCGGTGCCGACAGCTTCACCTACACAGCCACCAACGCCGGCGGCACCTCCAGTCCGGCCACGGTGACCATCACCGTCAGCCCGCCGAGCATCAGCCTGAGCCCCACCACGTTGAGCAACGGCACTGTCGGCATCAGCTACAGTGCGACGCTCACTGCCTCCGGCGGCACCGCGCCCTACACCTATGCGATCACCGCCGGTAGTCTGCCGGCCGGCCTCAGCCTGAATACCGGCACAGGTGCCATCAGTGGCACGCCGAGCGCCAGCGGCACAAGCAACCTGACCGTGACCGCCACCGATGCCAACAGCGCGACCGGCTCCCAGGCCTACGCCCTCACCATCGATGCTCAAGCCCCAGTCGCCGGTGCCGTCAGCGCCACTGTCGCCGCCAACAGCAGTGCCAACCCGATCACCCTGGCCCTCAGTGGCGGCGCTGCCACCAGCGTCGCCGTGGCCAGCGCCGCCAGCAATGGCACTGCCACCGCCAGCGGTACCAGCATCACCTACACCCCGACCGCCGGGTTCTCCGGTGCCGACAGCTTCACCTACACCGCCACCAACGCCAGCGGCACTTCCAGCCCGGCTACGGTGACCATCACCATCAGTCCGCCGAGCATCAGCCTGAGCCCCACCACGTTGAGCAACGGCACTATCGGCACCAGCTATAGCGCGACGCTCACCGCCTCCGGCGGCACCGCGCCCTACACCTATGCGATCACCGCCGGTAGTCTGCCGGCCGGCCTCAGCCTGAATAACAGCACAGGTGCCATCAGTGGCACGCCGAGCGCCAGCGGCACAAGCAACCCGACCGTGACCGCCACCGATGCCAATAGCGCGACCGGCTCTCAGGCCTACACCCTCACCATCGATGCCCAGGCCCCAGTCGCCAGTGCCGTCAGTGCCACTGTCGCCGCCAACAGCAGTGCCAACCCGATCACCCTGGCCCTCAGTGGCGGCGCTGCCACCAGCGTCGCCGTGGCCAGCGCCGCCAGCAATGGCACTGCCACCGCCAGCGGCACCAGCATCACCTACACCCCGACCGCCGGGTTCTCCGGTGCCGACAGCTTCACCTACACAGCCACCAATGCCAGCGGCACCTCCGGCCCGGCTACGGTGACCATCACCGTCAACCCGCCGAGCATCAGTCTGATCACCACCACGTTGAGCAACGGCACTATCGGCACCAGCTACAGTGCGACGCTCACCGCCTCCGGCGGCACCGCGCCCTACACCTATGCGATCACCGCCGGCGCCCTGCCTGAGGGCCTGAGCCTGAATGCCGCCAGCGGCCTCATCAGCGGTACGCCAAGCACCGCCAGCACTACCGACCTGACCATCACAGTCACTGATGCCAAAGGTGCCACCAGCTTGCAAAACTTCTCGATCACCATCTCTGCCATGGAGATCTCCGTGCCAGCATCCAGCCAGATCCTGGCCGTGGGACAGTCTGCCACAGTCGACCTGACCCAAGGTGCCACCGGTGGCCCGTTCACCCAGGCAACTCTGGGTTCGGTCACCCCTGCCTCCGCCGGGCGAGTAACGATGACGGGCCCATTCTCGATGCGTTTCGCACCGTCGGTCGCTTTCGCTGGGACGGCAATCGTCAGCTTCAGCCTGCGGAACGGTAGCGGTGCCAGCTCAGCCAGCACCGTCAGCTTCATCATTAAGGAACGTCCAGACCCGACCAAGGATGCCGAAGTTATCGGCCTGCTTAACGCTCAGAGCCGGACAGCAGAGCGCTTCGCCGGCACTCAGATGGACAACTTCAACCGACGTCTTGAGCAGTTGCATCAAACAAATTGCGACCGTAATTCGTTCAATGCCAGTTTACGCAAGGATGACAGTGCCATGCCCCTGGGCGAGATCGCCAAAGCTATCCAGAGTCAGCAAGGAGATTCCGCCAACCAGGCACAACTGGAAAAAGGCAAGGCCGCAACCTCGGTGCAGAACGGCTGCAAACAGGATGCCTTGGCATTCTGGAGCGACGGCTTCGTCAACGTCGGCTCTACCCATGCGCAGGGCGCGCAAGACAACAGCTTCACTACACTGGGCCTGAGCGCCGGTGCAGACTATCGCCTATCACCAACGGCCATCGTCGGTGTCGGTATCGGCTACGGCAACGACCGCAGTGATATCGGCAAGAACAACACTCGCAGTGATGGGAAGGCCATCGGTATCGCCACTTATCTAAGCCTGAACCAGGCGCCGCAGGTATATGTCGACGGCCTGCTGGGCTACAACCGTATCAGTTTTGATTCACGCCGTTACATCACCGACAGCGCAGATGACTATGCCAGTGGCTCGCGGGATGCAGATCAATTGTTCGCATCCCTGACTGCCAGCTATGAATACCGCAAGGGGCCGTTGTCGCTGGCGCCTTACGGCCGCTTGAATGCCAGCACAACCCTCATGGAGGCTTACCGTGAAAGTGGTGGCGGCATTTATGGTCTGTCCTATGAAGAGCAACGCCAAGAGAATTTCACATCCTACCTCGGTGTGCGTACTAGCTACGACCTGATGGCTCCGCTTGGTGTGGTGACACCCAAGGTTGGCCTGGCTTGGGGCCACAACTTCAGTCATAGCAGCGACTACAAGATGCGCTATACCGACCTGGGCGACGAAGGCATGCTTTACAGCCTCAAGCCCGATGCTCAGGACAGCGATTTAGCCGGCCTGGATATGGGTATCGACTTCAACCTGGGACACTCCTGGCAGCTAGGGGTTTCATACAAAACCAATCTTGGCTCAAATGAACGCAACGACACTTTCCGAGTGGGCTTAAATGGCAGGTTCTGAACCCAGGTCTGGGAGATAGCAACAAAACAACACTCCGCCATACTCCGGCGGAGTGTTGAGCATTCGCCGTGGTGAAGTAACCGCTCTAGTTCTTCTGGTTGCGGAGCGCTTTTGGTACCCAGGAAAGTGCCCTCTCTTTCAGATAACGCTCACTGAGTTCTGAGAGTACAGGGGATGAAATAGTAGAAGGAGCCATCAGGGCTGACTGAGGGGCAGAATTGGCCGCAGGTTGTCTCTGTTGTTGTGGCTGCTGAGGTTCCGGTAGGGAATTTGACTGAGGTTCTGGCTGGGCAGCTACTGGCTTTACGCGAAAATGCCCACAGGGGAGCAAGGTCACTTGTGGTAGTACCAGATACCTTGCGCAGAGAGCCAGAGATTCACTATGAAGACTCCGAGTCCATCCATACAAAGTGGATGACCAAGAGGTCTAGAGGGGGTTTTGGAGGCTAACTTATTGATCTGCAGAAACAGGTGGTGGCCCCACCAGCCACATCCCGGCACTCGAGTCCCCCGCCTTGGCTGCTACCTTCCGGTCCTGACCAGGTTGACGAGTTATCAATGCGAGAGGACCAATGGGACCACCGGCGAGGAGAATAGCAAAGTCCCGTTTCATTGCAATGGCTTTCTGCCGAGAGACGAACCGTTCGCCTTATTTTTCAACAATCTGCCGAATGAATCAGCTAAACAGCATGAACTTGGCCCCCACCAGCAACATCAACAGGGCGAACGCCTGCTTGAGCCGTTGCGGGGAAAGTTTATGGGCCAGCTTTGCCCCCACCCGGGCGAACTGGGTGCTGGTGAGCACTATGCCGAGCAGGGCGGGCAGGTAGATGAAGCCCAGGCTCCATTCTGGCAGGGAGGCATTGCCCCAGCCGGCGTAGAGGTAGCTCAGGCTGCCCGCCAGCGCGATGGGCATGCTGCAGGCGGCGGAGGCCGCCACGGCGTTGCGCATCGGCACGCTGTTCCAGCTGAGATAAGGCACGGTGAGCGAGCCGCCGCCTATGCCAAACAGCGCCGACATCCAGCCGATGACGGTGCCCGCGATGCCGGTGCCGACAGGTCCCGGCAGGTGCCGCTCCGCCTTGGGCTTGAGGTTGAGCCCCATCTGCAGCGCCATGGTCCAGGCGAAGCAGCCAATGATGATGTTGAGGGTGCTGGCGCTGAGCAGGTTGGCGGTCATGCCGCCAAGCCAGGCACCGATCAGCATGCCGGCCCCCAATCGGCGGATCACCACCCAGTCGACCGCGCCGGCCTCCTGATGTGCCCGCAATGAGCTGAAACCGGTGAAGATCATGGTGGGCAACGAGGTACCCAGTGCCAAATGGGTAATGATATCGGGGGCTACCCCCTGAGCGTGGAAGCTGAGAACCAGCACGGGTACTATGATGAGACCGCCACCGATCCCGAACAGCCCCGCCAGCATGCCCGCGAAAGCACCCAGCAGCAGATAACCCATAAACAGCATAAAAATTCCTTCCGAGGCGGCGCCTGACCATCCAGGCCAACACGCGCATAAAAAAAGAGATGGCCCTTGGGCCATCTCTTCATTGTGCCGGTTAACTCAAGGGAATGGTACCGTCCATCACCTTGTAGAAGGCCAGCACGGCGCAACCGAGCAGGGCCGCCGTCATCCCCTGCTCCAGCCGGTTGAGGCCGCGCAGCCCGTGGTGCTGGCGCGCCTTCCAGTAGATGAAGATGCCGGGGCTGTAGAGCAGCGCCACCAGCAGCAGGTATTCCACCCCGGCGGCATAGACCAGCCAGCAGCCGTAGAGGGTGGCCACCAGCGCCAGCAGCAGATCGCGCTTGCGCTGATGGGGCTGACCCTCGTAGGTCTCCCCTTTCAGCGCCAGCTTGAGGCCATAGGCACCGGAGAAGACATAGGGCACCAGCGCCGCCGAGGTGGCGATGTTGACCAGCGCCAGATAGGTGCTGCTCTGGAAGTAGATGATGATGAGGAAGATCTGCACCAGGCAGGTGGAGCACCAGAGCGACACCTTGGGCGAGCCGTTCTTGTTCTCCTTGGCAAACCAGCCAGGGAAGACCCCTGTCTTGCCCGCGATATAGGGCACTTCCGCCGCCAGTACCGTCCAGCTCAGCAGAGCCCCCATCACGGAGATCACCAGACCTATGTTGATGAGCCAGGCGCCCCAGGGGCCCACCACGGCTTCCAGGATCATGGCGGTGGACGGGTTCTTGAGGGCGGCCAGCTGCGGCTGACTCATGACGCCGAGGGAGAACAGGGTCACCATGACGTAGAGCGCCAGCGCGCCGAGCAGCGCCAGCACGGTGGCACGGCCCACGTCCTTGCGATGACGGGCGCGGGCGGAGACTACCACGGCCCCTTCGATGCCGATGAAGACCCAGAGCGTCACCTTCATGGTGGACTTGACCTGATCCATCACGGAACCCAGCTCCACGTTGTCGTGGCCCCAGATATCCAGAGTGAAGGTCTGCATGTTGAAGGCAAGCAGTATGGCCACGCAGAACACGATGAGCGGCACCATCTTGGCGATGGTGGTGACTATGTTCACCAGGGCCGCGACCTGGATCCCGCGCAGCACCAGGGCGTGCACCGACCAGATGAGGAGGGAGGCGAGCGTGATGGCCACGGGCGTGTTGCCGTCGCCGAAGATGACATTGTCCGGCGTGTCGAAGAAGTAGCTCAGGGCGCTGAACACCACTATGGCGTAGGAGACGTTGGCCAGCAGCTGACAGAGCCAGTAACCCCAGGCGGCGTTGAAGCCGATGAAATCGCCGAAACCGGCCTTGGCATAACTGAAGATACCGCCATCGAGATCCGGGCGGCGCATGGAGAGATTCTGGTAAACCAGCGCGAGACAGATCATGCCAAGACCTGTGATGGCCCACCCCAGGGCGACGGCCCCGGCGCTGGCATGAGCGGCAATATTTTGTGGCAGACTGAAGACCCCGGCGCCGACCATGGAGCCGATCACCAGCGAGATGAGGGCGCCAAGCCCTAGTTTCTTGTCCATCTCAATCCTGTTTGATTAGGCGGCGGTAGAGCATCCGTATTCATACTGCGCGCAATATGGGAGGGGCGAAAAATCCGTACCCCGTGAAAAAGGCGGCAACTATATTGCATGACTATTCCGACCGCAATCCCTCGTACCGTCAATCATGCACCGTCTTGACCGCGCGCAATTCTACAGCACTGACCTCAAGCGCCTGTGAGCTGGCTCAAATTAAGAAAGACCCGTTGATATTTCACATTTTTCCATGACTTCGCCCCCGTTTTTCGGAGCAGACCTGCATGAGCATGCAGCTTGCAGCCTGGGTCGGCAGCATCGACTGCTGACAAACGTTTCAATAAAAATGCCCCTGTACCAGGGGCCAGGGGCATCTGCAAAAGGCAGCCGGAATTTAGAGTCGCAAGCCGCCGTCGAGCTCTATCATGCGGCCGGACAGATAGTCATTGGCGAGAATAAAATGCACGGTTTCGGCCAGCTGGTGCGCCTGCCCCAGGCTGCCGACCGGAATGGCCTGCTGCATGCGCGCCATCGCCTCCGGTTTCATCGCCGCCGTCATGTCGGTGGCAAACACCCCGGGGGCTATGCCCATGACCCGAATATTGTGGCGGGCCAGCTCCCGCGCCCAGGTCACCACCAGGGAGGCCACCCCGGCCTTGCTGGCGGCATAGTTGCTCTGGCCGATATTGCCGGCGCGGGCGATGGAGGAGATGTTGACGATGACGCCCCCCTGCCCGCCTTTGGCCATCAGGGCCGCCCCTTCGCGACCACAGAGGAAGGTGCCGGTGAGGTTGACGTCGATGACGGCCTGCCACTGGGCCAGACTCATCTTCTCCACCAGTTCGCCCTCTTTCACCTTGATGAGCATGCCGTCCCGCAGGATCCCCGCGCAGTTGACGAGGCCATGCAGGGCGCCACATTGCTCTTTAATCGCGGCAAAGGTCGTCTCCACCTCGGCTTCACTCGCCACGTTGCAGACGAACAGGGCGCACTGGCCATCGCGACTGCGCAGCTCGGCTTCGGTCACCTCCAGATCGGTGCGATTGACATCGATCAACGCCAGCACGGCGCCTTGACTGGCCAGGCTCAGGGCGATGGCGCGGCCGAGCCCCCTGCCCGCCCCCGTGATGGCGATGACTTTCTGCTTGATATCCATGGGTACTCCTTGTTGTTAACTGAGTTGCAGCCCGCTTGATGAGGTGATGAGCAAACTGCCGCAGACTAACCGGCCTGTGACGGGTCCAGCGTTTTATCCAGATAGAGCTCGACGATACTGGAAAAATCCTTGCTCTCCTGGCCCTGGCTTGCGTGCAGGTTGAACAGGTTGCGGGCAAGGGCTCCCATGGGCACGGCGCTGTGGGCATGTTCGGCCAGGGCCATGGCCAGCCCCAGATCTTTCACCATCAGCCGGGTCATGAAGCCCCCCTGATAGTTGCGGGCGGCAGGCACGTTCTCCATCACGCCAGGCCAGGGGTTGTAGCGCTCCAGGCTCCAGTTGTTGCCTGAGCTCTTGCCCATGATGGTGGAGAGCACGCCCGGATCCAGCCCCTCCTTCACCCCGAGCGCCAGCGCCTCGGCGGTGCCCGCCATGTGGATGGCAAGCAGCATGTTGTTGCACATCTTGGCGATCTGGCCTGCCCCGAGCGCCCCGGCATGAAACAGGTTCTGCCCCATGTGAGCCAGAATGGGCCTGGCTGCCTCGAAATCCGCCAGTTCGCCGCCGACGATAAAGGTGAGGCTCCCCGCCGCCGCCCCGGCGACGCCACCCGAGACGGGGGCATCGATAAAGCGGATCCCCCGGGCTCGTGCCGCCTCCCCCACCTGGCGGGCCGAGGCCACGTCTATGGTGGAACAATCGATCACCAGGGCCCCCGCGGGCAAGGCTGCCAGCAGATCCTGTCCTCCCCGCTCTCCGGCACTCTCGCCGAGCCAGAGCCCGCGCACGTGCTCACCGGCGGGCAGCATGCTGATGACCACATCGCAATCGGCCACCGTTTCGCGGGCATCCCCGGCGGCGATACAACCGGCGGCGATCGCCTTGGCGACACTCTCCGGCATCAAGTCAAACACCCGGACCCCGTGCCCCGCCCTGGCCAGGTTGGCGGCCATGGGCCCCCCCATGTTGCCCAGCCCGATAAACCCAATCCTTGTCATCTCGTCTGCTCCTTGCCGTGCTGGTGCTGGCTATCCAGCAACCTGTGTCTGTTGATCCGCCCTGACGCCCTCTCGAAGGCTCAAGGCGCCAGGGGATTTTTCCCCTCGGGCCAGCGATAGAAGGCATCCAGCCAGTCAGTGCCGGGCTGAGGCGCCTGCCAGCGCGGGGACTTGTCCTTGTCGATGAGCAGCGCCCTAACCCCTTCCACAAAATCCCCCCTCAGCACGCAGTTGACCGAGAGTGCCAACTCATCGGCAAACACCTCGGCCAGCGACTGGCGGCGCGCCTGCCAGTACTGGCGCCACAGGATGGCGCGGCTGATGGGGCTGCCACTGCGACATGTGTCGCGAGCCTGCGCCAGGCTCCCTTCGCCAAGCTCGGGAGCGAAGGCGGCATCGTATAACCGATCCAGTACCCCTTGCAGGGTGCGCCCGGCCAGCAGGGCATCGATCTTGGCCTGATGGGGCAAGATCACAGGCGCTGGCAGCGGCTGGTCCGCCTCTGCGTGCAAGCCGCTCAGCAACCGTTCGATCTGCTCGCGCGGTTCGGCCTTTGCCCCCCACGCCAACGCGGCCAGTCGCGGCAACAAGGCAGCACGCTCACTGCTGGCGATGGCGTGATCCGCCAGCCCCAGGCCGATGGCATCCGCGCCGTTGAAACGGGCGCCGGTCAGCCCGAGCCAGAGCCCGAGTCGCCCCGGCATGCGGCTTAAAAACCAGCTGGCCCCCACGTCCGGGTAGAGGCCTATGGTCACCTCCGGCATGGCGAACAGGCTCTTCTCGGTCACCACCCGAAAGTCGGCACCGGCGAACAGGCCTATGCCGCCCCCCATGCAGATACCGTCCGCCACGCAGATGAGGGGCTTGCCGTAGCTGTGGATATGGTGGTCGAGCCGATACTCCTGCTCAAAGAAATCCCGCGCATAACCAAACAGCGCCTGCTCGCTCTCCTCCTGCTGGCGGTAATAGAAGGAGCGAATGTCGCCGCCGGCGCAAAATGCCTTCTCACCGGCCCCCTGCAACAAGACGCAGACGATGGCCGGGTCCTGCTCCCAGCGGGTCAACGCCGCCTGCAACAACTGGATCATCTCAAGGCTCAATGCATTGAGGGAGGCGGGGCTGTCCAGAGTCAGCACACCGATCTGATGGCCGTCCGCCGTGGGATGGGTCTCTATGCGAACCGATTCACTCATTCGTCACTCCATTGGATTTTTCATACTGCCAGCGGGGCGGGCGCTTCTCCAAAAAGGCCGCCACCCCTTCACGCTGGTTGGCGTCTGCAAACAGCTCAAGGAACAGGCTGCGCTCCAGCGGCAGCGCCGCGTCCCGATGGCCGCTGCGCCCCTGATTGATAAGCTGCTTGCAGGCGCGCAGGGCGCTCGGGCTCTGACGTTCCACCAGCTGGGCCATCTGGTGCGCCGCGTCCCAGGCGTGGCCTTCTTTGACCACCTCCTCCACCAGCCCCATCTCGTAGGCCAAGGTGGCGCTCACCTTCTCGCCACAGAGGATCATCCGCTTGGCCCAGCCCGGTCCCACCAGCTCGGTGAGGCGCTGGGTACCACCAGCGCAGGGCAGCAAGCCCACGGAGGCCTCCGGCAACCCCAGCTTGGCCTGCTGCTCGGCGATGCGGATGTCGCAGGCCAGCGCCACCTCCAGCCCGCCACCCATGGCGTAACCATTGATGGCGGCTATGCTGACGCCGTGGAAACCGGCCAGCGCCTCGAAGGCGCGACCGAAGGCCTCGGCCACCTCGCGAGCATGGTCCAGATCGCCGTCGGCAAACATCTTGAGATCGGCGCCGGCGCAGAAAAACTTGTCCCCCGCCCCGCGGATCACCAGGGCCACCACATCGGGGCGGCTGTCTAGCTCCACCATCATCTGCAAGAAGGCTTGCAGGCTGGCCAGGGTCCAGGTGTTGGCGGGCGGATGGTCGAGGGTGATATAGGCCACGTGACCGTGATATTCGAGCCTGATCCTTGTCATTGCATTGTCCTTGTGAATGAGACTGCCCCATGATGACAGGGTTGAATGGAGCCAACCTTCGGCCGGCTCACAAAGCCTGCGACGAGTCGCGCCGGCCGCATCGTCAGGGCGGGCTACCGTGGATGGCGGCCCCATCCCGCTACTCCAGCGACAGACCGGGATCCGCCAGCAGGCGGCGGGCTATGATCAGCCGCATCACTTCGTTGGTGCCTTCCAGGATACGGTGGACCCGGGTATCGCGCAGGTAGCGCTCCAGCGGATACTCGCGGATATAACCATAGCCGCCAAAGAGTTGCAGAGCCTCGTCACAGACGCGATAACCCACGTCGGTGGCAAACCGCTTGGCCATGGCGCACCAGGCACTCTTGTCCGGGCTGCCCCTGTCCAGCTTGTCGGCGGCCTGGCGTACCATCAGCCGCGCCGCCGCCAACTCGGTGGCCATGTCGGCGAGGCGAAACTGCACGCTCTGAAATTCGCTGATGGGGTGGCCAAACTGCTGGCGCTGCTGCACATGGGCTAGCGCATCATCCAGCGCCTGCTGGGCTGTGCCCACAGAGCAGGTGGCGATATTGATGCGCCCGCCATCCAGCGCCTGCATGGCGAACTTGAATCCCTCCCCCTCCTGCCCCAGCCGATAGCTGGCGGGAATGCGCACCCCGTTGAAGGCCACCTCCCGGGTCGGCTGGCTGTTCCAGCCCATCTTCTCTTCCGCCTTGCCGTAGACAATTCCTTCACTGTCGGCGGGCACCATGAAGGCGGAGATCCCCTTGGCCCCGTCGCCCCCGGTGCGGGCCATCACCACCAGCACGTCCGTGCTGCCCGCCCCCGAGATGAACACCTTGCTGCCGTCGATGAGGTAGTCCTCGCCGTCACGCACAGCACGGGTCTTGAGGGCCGCTGCATCTGAGCCAGCACCGGGCTCGGTAAGGCAATAAGAGCCCAGCAGTTCGCCGCTGGCGAGCCTGGGCACCCACTGCTCGGCGACATCGCCAGGCAGCCAGCTGCCCAGCATCCAGCTCACCATGTTGTGGATGGTCAGATAAGCCGTGGTGGAGGTGCAGCCCATGGCGAGGCGCTCGAAGATGAGGCTGGCATCGAGCCGGGGCAGGCCGAGCCCGCCATACTGCTCCGGGGTATAGAGGCCGCAAAAGCCGAGCGCCGCCGCCTGCTTGATGGTGGGGATGGGAAACTCGTGATCTCTGTCCCAGCGGGCGGCATGGGGTTTGAGCGCCTCATTGGCAAAGGCGGTGGCCGCCTCGACATAAGCCTGTTGATCCTCGGTCAGGGTAAAATCCATCTTGTCCGCTTCCTTGTGTCCTTTGTCTGTTGTCTCTTTGGCCCACGCTCAACGCAGGCTGATGGTCATATTGGGGCCGGTCGGGATATCCTCGTCGAACCAGCGTTCGGTCACCGTCTTGGTCTCGGTGTAGAAGCGCACCGCCTGCTTGCCGTAGGCGTGCAGATCCCCGTAGAAGGAGCCGCGCCAGCCGGTGAAGGAGAAAAATGGCAGCGGCACCGGAATGGGCACGTTGATCCCCACCTGACCCACGGCCACCTCGTGGCGAAACTTGCGGGCCGCCGCGCCGCAGCCGGTGAAGATGGAGGTGCCATTGCCATAGGGGTTGTTGTTGATGAGGGTCAGCGCCTCGTCCAGGCTCTCCACTTCCAGACAGGCGAGCACGGGGCCGAAGATCTCCTCTTTATAAATCCGCATCTCTGGGGTCACGCCGCGAAACAGGGTCGGCCCCACCCAGTTGCCCACCGGATAGCCCGCCACATCACAGAAGCGGCCATCGAGCAGGCACTCGGCCCCCTCCTTGATCCCCGCCTCGATGAGGCCCTCTACCCTGACTTTCGCCTCCGGGCTGATGAGAGGACCATAAGCTGCCTCGGGATCGTGCCAGACCCCGGGTTTCACCTTGGCAAACTCGGCCGCAAGCTCGGGGATCCAGTCGCGGGCGGAGCCCACGAACACAGCCACGCTGATGGCCATGCAGCGTTGCCCGGCCGCGCCGACGCCGGCCCCCACCAGGTTGCTCAGCACCTGCCCCTTGTTGGCGTCCGGCATGATCACCATGTGATTCTTGGCACCGACGAAACACTGGGCCCGCTTGAGGTGTTCGGTGGCGGTGCGATAGACGTGAGCCCCGACCCGGGCCGAGCCGACGAAGCTGACCGCCTTCACATCCGGATGACACAACAGCGCATCCACCTGTTCGGCGCCGCCGTGTACAACGGAGAGTATGCCCTTGGGGGCCCCCGCCTCGGTGAACAACTCGGCCAGCCGCATGGGGGTGAGCGGGTCCTGCTCGGAAGGCTTGAGCACGAAGCCGTTGCCGCAGGCCACCGCCAGCGGAAACATCCACAGGGGTATCATGGCGGGGAAGTTGAACGGCGTGATGCCGACACAGACCCCCAGCGGCTGCACCCAGGAGTGGCCATCGACCCGGCGCGCCACGTTGCCCATGGTCTCCCCCATGGTCTGGCTGGCGATGCCGCAGGCCTGCTCCACCACCTCGATGCCGCGCCACACATCCCCCCTGGCATCCGCCAGATTCTTGCCGGTCTCCCGGGCCAGCAGGGATGCCAGCTCATCGTGATGGGCCTTGAGCAGATGCTGGTAGTTGAACATGACCCGTGCCCGCTCGGGGGCTGGCACATCCCGCCACAGCAGATAGGCGTCGTGGGCGCTGCGCACCGCGCGCGCCACCTCGGCCGGGGTGGCTTTGGGCACGCGTGCCAGCAGGCTCTGATCCGCCGGGTTGGTCACCTCGATCCATGCCTCGCTCGTGGAAGCGCAGGCCTCGCCACCGATATAAAGCGGCACATCGCCGTACTGGGTCTGATGGTTGCTCATGCCCTGCTCTCCTTGCTGGCAGACTGCAATGGGTACTGGCTGGTCATGCCGCTCACTCCTTGAGTTCGGTTGGTGGAGGGAGACGAGCCACCTTGCAGCCGCCACCCGACAAATTTACCTTAGACTAACAATCAATTTACGTTTACGCTAACGTAAACTTAACGCACAGATGGACTGACCAGTTTGACCCCCCTATTTCGGCTCGTCGGGGCAACCAGACAGGTGAGCACCCGTCATTCAAAGGAGAGCAAGGATGCACGCAGTGATGGATGAGACCCTCCGCGCCCTGACCGAGCAGGTCGAGGCCTTCTGCCAGAAAGTGATAGCGCCGCGCGCCGCCGAGATCGATCAGAGCAACGCCTTCCCGCGCGATCTCTGGCCGCAAATGGGCGAACTCGGGCTGCACGGCATTACGGTGGCGGAGGAGTATGACGGCGTGAGCCTCGGCTATCTGGCCCACGTGCTGGTGATGGAGCAGGTGAGCCGCGCCAGCGCCTCGGTCGGCCTCTCCTACGGTGCCCACTCCAACCTCTGTATCAACCAGATCCACCGCCACGGCACCCCTGATCAGAAGGCACGCTATCTGCCCGCCCTCGTCAGCGGCAAACACGTGGGAGCCCTGGCCATGAGCGAGCCGGGGGCCGGCTCAGATGTGGTCAGCATGCGGCTGACCGCAGATAAAGAGGGCGATCACTTCGTGCTGAACGGCACCAAGATGTGGATCACCAATGGCCCTGACGCCGACACCTTCGTCATCTATGCCAAGACGGATGCCAAGGCCGGCGCCAGGGGAATATCGGCCTTTATCGTCGAGGCGGGCACCCCCGGTTTCACCACGGCCCAGAAGCTCGACAAGCTCGGCATGCGCGGCTCCAGCACCTGCGAGCTGGTGTTCGACAACTGCCGCGTCCCGCAACAGAACCTGCTCGGCACCCTGCACGGCGGGGTCAAGGTGCTGATGAGCGGCCTCGATTACGAGCGGGTGGTGCTGGCGGCGGGCCCCCTCGGCATCATGCAGGCCTGCATGGATGTGGTGCTGCCCTATGTGCGCGAGCGCAAACAGTTCGGCCAGGCCATCGGCGAGTTCCAGCTGGTACAGGGCAAGCTGGCGGACATGTACACCCGGCTGGCCAGCAGCCGCGCCCTGGTCTACTCGGTGGCCGCGGCCTGCGATCAGGGTCATGACAGTCACCTAATTCGCAAGGATTGCGCCGCCGCCATCCTGTTTGCCGCCGAGAATGCCACCCAGATGGCGCTGGATGCCATTCAGCTGTTGGGGGGCAACGGCTACATCAACGAATACCCCACAGGCCGCCTGCTGCGGGACGCCAAGCTCTACGAGATAGGCGCCGGCACTTCGGAAATCCGTCGCTGGCTCATCGGCCGTGAGCTGATGGGAGAGAATGCATGAAGCCTCTCCTGTTACTCCCTGATATCGGCAGCAACACTCTGATGGGGGAAGACGCATGAGCCGGATCCACTCCCGCCTCGACACGGCGAGCCCCGAATTTGCCGAGAGCCGCTCGGCCATGCTGGCACTGGTCGAGGATCTCAATGCCCGTCTCGACGAGATAGCCCAGGGCGGCGGCGAGGCCAACAACGCCCGCCATCAGGCCCGTGGCAAGCTGCTGCCCCGCGAGCGCATCAACCAGCTGCTGGACCCGGGCTCCCCCTTTCTCGAACTCTCTGCACTGGCCGCCTGGCAGGTCTATGACGAGCCTGTGCCCGCCGCCGGCATCATCACTGGGCTGGGCCAGATTGCGGGCCGGCTCTGCCTGCTGGTGGTGAATGATGCCACCGTCAAGGGGGGCACCTACTACCCGCTCACGGTGAAAAAGCACCTGCGCGCCCAGGCCATCGCCGAGCGGCTGCGCCTGCCCTGCCTCTATCTGGTGGATTCCGGCGGCGCCTTCCTGCCCATGCAGGATGAGGTGTTTCCCGACCGGGAGCACTTCGGTCGCATCTTCTACAACCAGGCCCGCATGTCGGCCCGGAACATCCCCCAGCTGGCGGTGGTAATGGGGCTGTGCACCGCAGGCGGCGCCTATGTGCCCGCCATGGCGGACGAATCCATCATGGTCAAGAACCAGGCCACCATCTTTCTGGCGGGGCCGCCGCTGGTCAAGGCGGCCACGGGCGAGGAGATCAGCGCCGAGGCCCTCGGCGGCGGCGAGGTGCACTGCGCCCATTCAGGCGTGGCGGATCACCTGGCCAGGGACGATGCCCATGCGCTGGCCATAGCCCGCACGTTAGTTGGCAACCTGGGAGAACACGCCACTCCATCCGCTTCAGCCTACGAAGCCCCCTGTTATCCGATAGAAGATCTCTACGGTCTGGTGGGCACCAGCCTAAAACGCGCCTATGACGCCCGCGAGCTCATCGCCCGCCTGGTGGACGGCTCCGCGTTTGACGAATTCAAGGCACTGTTTGGCACCACGCTGGTTACCGGCTTCGCCCGGATCGAGAGCATGCAGGTGGGGATCCTCGCCAACAATGGCGTGCTGCACAGCGACAGCGCCCAGAAAGGCGCTCACTTCATCCAGCTCTGCAACAGGCGCGGGATCCCCCTGCTGTTCCTGCAAAACATCACCGGCTTTATGGTAGGCAGTGCAGCCGAGCGAGAAGGCATCGCCAAGCATGGCGCCAAGCTGGTCACCGCCGTGGCCTGCAGCCGGGTGCCCAAAATCACCCTCATCGTCGGCGGCAGCTTCGGTGCCGGCAACTACGGCATGTGCGGCCGCGCCTATGAGCCCGACTTTCTGTTCAGCTGGCCCAACAGCCGCATCTCTGTGATGGGGGGCGAGCAGGCCGCCGGCGTGCTGGTGCAGGTGCGCCGCGACAAGCTGGCCGCCGAGGGCAAGCCATTGAGCGAGCAGGAAGCCGACGCCATCCGCGCGCCCGTGATCGCCCAGTACGAACGGCAGGGTCATCCCTACTACGCCAGCGCAAGGCTGTGGGATGATGGCGTCATAGATCCCGCCCAGAGCCGCACCGTACTGGCGCTGGCGCTGGCCGCTTGTCAGGGGGCCGAGACAGGCCCGGAACAGTACGGCATCTTCCGGATGTAAGGAGTTCGACATGTCCGATCCACTTTTCAGCGGCGCCCAGCAAGGATTTCGCCTGGAGCGTCACGGTCCGCTGGCCGAGCTGGTGCTCTCGCGCTCCGCCTGCCACAACGCCTTCGATGCCGACCTCATGCTGGGGCTGCTCGATTGCCTCGACGATCTGGCCCATCACCACGGTCACGACCTCGCCGAGCGACCCCATGCCCTCTTGCTGCGGGCTGAGGGCAGGCACTTTTGCGCCGGTGCCGATCTCAACTGGATGCGCAACCTGGCCCACGCCGATTTCGAGCACAACCGGGAAGACGCCCGGGTGCTGGCGCGGCTGATGCAAACCCTGGACGAGCTGCCCTTCCCCACGGTGGCGCTGGTGCAGGGCGCGGCCTATGGCGGGGCGCTCGGCCTTGTCTGCGCCTGCGATCTGGTGCTGGCGAGCGAGGATGCCCGCTTCTGCCTCTCCGAGGTGAGCCTGGGGCTGGTGCCTGCGGTGATCAGCCCCTATGTGGTGCGCGCCATGGGCATGCGCCAGGCGCGCCGCTACATGCTGAGCGCCGAGCCCTTCGATGCCATCACCGCCTGTCGACTCAATGTGGCGCACCAGCTGGCCAAGCCGGAGCAGTTGCTGGCCGAAGGGCGCGCGCTGGCCCTGCGGCTGTGTCGCAACGGCCCGGAGGCGATGAAGGAGACCAAGCGGCTGCTGGCCGCCATCGAGAGCCATGGCGCCAGCCTGCACGAAGAGAAAACCGTCGAGACCATAGCCCGGGTGCGGGTCGGACTCGAGGCCCAGGAGGGCATGCAGGCCTTCTTCGATAAACGTCCCCCCGCCTGGCGCCCCCGTTTCAAGGATGAAGCATGACCCAAGATCACCCTATCAAGCACCGGCTGATCGCCCACAGTGGCGAGGATAGCCGCGGTGCGGATCAACACATCAGGCCCCTGTGTACCTTTATGAGCGAGGCGAAAAAATGACCCATCAGGCTCCCATCAAGCGCCTGCTGATTGCCAATAGAGGCGAAATCGCCGTGCGCATCATCAAGACGGCCCGGCGCCTCGGCATCCACACTATCGCCCTCTACTCGGACGCCGACGCCTGCGCCATGCATGTGCGGGAAGCCGACGAAGCCTGGCATCTGGGGCCGGCTCCCGCACGGGAGAGCTACCTCGACGCCGCCAAGGTATTGCGCATCGCCCAGCAGGCCAGGGCCGACGCCATCCACCCCGGTTACGGCTTCTTGTCGGAGAACAGCGACTTTGCCACCGCCTGCGAACAGCGTGGCCTGCGCTTCATAGGCCCGAGCGGCGCCGCCATTCTCGCCATGGGCGACAAGTCGGGGGCCAAGGCGTTGATGCTGGCGGCCGGCGTGCCCGTGCTGCCCGGCTATCACGACGCGGATCAACGCTCCGAGTGGCTGCGCGAGCAGGCCTTGCTGACCGGCTTCCCGCTCCTTATCAAGGCCGCCAGCGGCGGCGGTGGCAAAGGGATGCGCCGGGTCGATCGGATAGATGAATTCGATGCTGCGCTGGCGGCGGTAAAACGCGAGGCGCAGGCCGCCTTCGGGGATGATCATGTGCTGCTCGAACGCTATCTGGCCCGCGCCCGCCACGTGGAGGTGCAGGTGTTTGCCGATAGCCTGGGCAACGCCATCTACTTGGGGGACAGGGACTGCTCCTTGCAGCGCCGCCACCAGAAGGTGATCGAAGAGGCCCCCGCCCCTGACATCGCACCGGCGCTGCGCCGCACCATGGGCGAGGCGGCCGTCGCGGCGGCCAGGGCCATCGACTATCGGGGGGCCGGCACCATAGAGTTTCTGCTGTGCGGAGATGAGTTCTTCTTCATGGAGATGAACACCCGCCTGCAGGTGGAGCACCCGGTCACCGAGGCCGTCACCGGTCAGGATCTGGTGGCCTGGCAGTTGGCGGTGGCCGAAGGCAAGCCGCTGCCGCTCACCCAGGAGGAGGTGGTGCTGCGTGGCCACGCGGTGGAGGCGCGCCTCTACGCCGAGGACGTGGGGGCCGGTTTCCTGCCCGCCAGCGGCCCCATCCAGTGGCTCAGCTGGCCCAAGGGGGGGCGCATCGATACCGGCGTCGCCGCCGGTGATGAGGTGAGCCCCTATTACGATCCCATGATCGCCAAGCTCATCGCCCACGGCCAGAGCCGCGCCGAGGCCTTTGCCAGCCTGGCCGATGCGCTGGCGGCGCTGGAGCTGGGCCCCCTGGTACACAACGGGGCGCTGCTGCTGCGCCTGTGTCAGGAGCCGGACGTGCTGGCCATGCGCCATCACACCCAGTGGCCCATCCCCACCGAGCCGCAAGCCATCCCGGAGCTGGCCTGGCCGCTGGCCACCCTCTGGCTCGCCAGCCGCAGTGCCGACGACTCCCCCTGGCAACAGGCGCGCGGCTTTCGCTTGGGGGCCAGCAGGCACTGGACGGCGGCGGTGCGCATCGGCGAGGAGGCCCGGGTGCTGACCCTGTCCGAGCGCGCCGGCACGCTGACGTGGCAGGGGGGATCACTCCCCTGCGAGCTGGGCGCCGATCATATCCGCCTGCAGCAGGCAGGACACTGGCAGCGCTACCCCGTCCAGACGCTGACCGCCACCGAGTGCGTGTTGCTGCTCGATGGCCAGCGCATCCGCTTCTGCGCCGATGATCAGCACCATCAGCTGCATCATGATCAGGACACAGGCGCCGCACAGGGCGCAACGGCCCCCATGCACGGCATAGTCGTGGCGCTGCTGGTCGAGACCGGCCAGCGCGTCAGCAAGGGCCAACCCCTGCTGGTGCTGGAGGCGATGAAGATGGAGCACGTCTTGAAAGCCGACCGGGATGGGGTGATCGAGACCCTGCAATGCAAACAGGGGGAACAGGTGAGTCAGGGGGCCATACTGGTGCGCTTTGCCGATGCCGTGGATCAACAAGAGAGCGGGTCATGAAGAGAGAATCAGGAATGCAGGATGACAAGGTGAGCCTGGTGGAGATGGGCCCGCGCGACGGCCTGCAAAACGAGGCCAGTACCCTGCCGCTCGTCCAGCGGCTGGAGCTTGTTCAGCGCCTCGCCGAGAGCGGCCTGCAGCGCATCGAGGTGGGGGCCTTCGTCTCTCCCAAAAAAGTGCCGCAGATGGCGGACTCCGCCGAACTTTTCAAGGTCCTGCCGCGCAAGGGACCGACCCGCTACGGCGCCCTGGTGCCCAACCTGCAGGGCTTGCAGGCGGCCATTGCCGCCCGCGCCGACGAAATTGGCCTCTTCACCGCCTGCTCCGATGGCTTTACCCGCGCCAACATCGGCATCGGCGTGGAGGAGTCCCTGATACGCTTCGCCCCCCTGGTGCTGGAGGCGCGCCGCCTCGGCATCAAGGTGCGCGGTTATCTCTCCACCGTCATCGCCTGCCCGTTCGACGGCCCTACCCGCCCGAAACGGGTCGCGGCCATGGCCGAGCGGCTGCTGGATCTCGGCTGTCACGAGATCTCCCTGGGCGACACCATAGGGGTCGGCACCCCTGGCACTGTGGCGCCCATGCTGGATGCTGTGCTGCACGAGATCCCGGCGGGCCGGCTCGCGGTACACTTTCACGACACCTATGGCCAGGGGCTGGCCAACCTGCTGCCGGCGCTGGAGCGCGGCATCCGCACCATAGACTGCTCTGTGGCCGGGCTGGGCGGTTGCCCCTATGCGCCGGGGGCCTCCGGCAACGTCGCCTCGGAAGAGGTGGTCTATCTGCTGCACGGCCTTGGCATGAGCACAGGGGTGAGTCTCGATAAATTGGCCGCCACCGGCCAGTGGGTGAGCGAGCAGCTCGGTCGCCCCAACGGCTCGCGAGTCGGCCAGGCCCTGCACGCCAACGCCCTGCGGCTTCGCGCCGCGCTGTCAATGGAAGCACAGCATGATCTCTGATCCCCCGCCAGGCGGGCCCGGCCTCCCAGAGCCCAAGCGACTGCAGACCCGATTTGCCACAGGAGCGCACCATGATGCCTGATCCCCTGCCCGGCAAGGAGATCACCTACAGCATCTCCGAGCTGGCCCACGAGTTTGATATCACGCCGCGCACCATCCGCTACTACGAGGATGAAGGCTTGATCACCCCGACCCGAGAGGGCCAGACCCGCATCTACAGCCACAAGGACAAGATCCGGCTCAAGTTGACCCTGCGCGGCAAGCGGCTCGGCTTCAGCCTGGCGGAGATCCGCGAGCTGTTCGACATGTATGACACGGACAGATCGAGCAAGACCCAGCTTCACTCCATGATCCAGCTCATCGACGCCAAGCGCCAATCCCTGCGCCAGCAGCTGGAAGACATCCAGATGGTGATGGCGGAGCTGGAGGCCGCCGAGCAGCGCTGTGCAAATTCCCTCAACAGCTTGAAAACCAGCGCAGATTAACCGAATCTGGGATCATCTCACCGCCCTGGAGCCCCCCATGAAACGCTGGTGCTGCTGGTTGTTATTGCTCTGCTCCACGGCATGGAGCCACCCCCTGATCAAGGTCGGGGGCTACCCCTATGCCCCCTTCGTGGTCAAGGAGGGTGACAACAGCTATCGCGGGCTGACCCTGGATCTCATCGCCGAACTCAACGAGATCCAACGGGATGTGCGCTTCGTGTTCGTGCCCACCTCGGCCTCCCATCGCTACCAGGCGCTGGCGCTCGGTCGCTTCTCCCTCATGCTGTTCGAGGACATCCACTGGGACTGGAATGCGGATCAGGTACGCATGACCCGGCCCCTGCTGCTGGGAGGCGAGATCTATGTTGCGCTCAAGGCACCGGACCGGGATCAATCCTTCTTCGAGCACCTGGAGCAGCGTCGGCTGATCGGCGTCACCGGCTATCACTACGGGGTCGCCGATTTCAATGCCACCCCGGCGGAGCTGAAGCAACGTTTTGACATCACCCTGGTCAAGGACAACATCAGTGCCCTGCAGGGACTGTTCAAGGGGCGCGGCGAGGTGGCCATGCTCAACCTCTCCTACCTGAACCAGTTCAGCAAACAGTATCCGCAGCAGGCCGCCCGCCTGCTGCGATCGGACAAATGGGATCAGCAATACGAACTCAGGGCGCTGCTCAGTCCGACGGCCAGCGTCTCGGCCAGCCAGCTGGAAGCCTGGCTGGCCGCGTTGCAGAGCAGTGGAAGACTGACACGCCTTTGGACAAAGTACGGCGTACAGCATCAAGCGGCACCATGATCATCGCCTGAGATTTTGGTACCCTATGCGCATCAATTGGAGACCTTCATGCCCAAGCCCCTGCGTGCCCGCCTGCTGCGCTACGTCCTTTACTCTTGCGCCGTATTGCTCATCTCCCTGTTCATCCTGTTATGGCAAGCCCCCACCCTCACCCAGCGCCACCTGCCGGGCTGGCTGGCCAAGCATTATGGTCTGAACCTGACTCTGGGGGAGATAAGCGTCGGCCTGCGTCACCCCTCCCTCACCATAGGTTCCTCGGCACTGCTCGATGAAAAACAGCAACCCATCATCGCCTTCGAGCAGTTGCAGGTTATCCCCGCACTTGGCGAAAGCTGGCGCCAGAAGGCCATCATACTGAGCGACGCCAGCCTCACCCGGCCAACGGTGCAGCTTGTTCGGCTCCCGGACGACAAGGGGGCCATCCGCTTCAACCTGACCGAGGCCCTGGCCCGTTTGCTGGCCCCCACGCAGACGCCCGAACCGGCCGGCGGCGAACCGCCCCTGGTACAGATAACCAGGCTGGCCGCCACTGCGGGCCATCTCCGCTATCAGGACAGTCGCAAGAGCAGCAGCCTGGGCTGGGTGCCGCCGCTCACCCTGAGCGGGCTCGAATTGCAGTTGCCGGATTTCACCACGGCGCCGACCCACACCAACCAGTTTCAGTTGAGCGCCATCCTCAACCAGCGCAGCCCGCTCAAGGCCAATGGCCAGCTCGATATCATGACGGGGGCAGGCAAGGGCCGGATCAGCCTGGGCAAACTGGCGCTCTCGCCCTTCGCACCGCTCTGGGCCCCCTATCTCAGGGTCAATCTGGTGAAGGGCGAGGCCAGTGCCGAACTGGATTACCGGCTCACGCCGGGCAAGCAGGGGCTGGATTGGCAGCTCGCCAAGGGCAAGCTGACCCTGAACGACTGGCAGCTCAGGCAGAGCAAGGGGGCCGAGTTTGCCCGCTTCAAGCAGCTGGCGCTGGCAGGCATTGCCATGGATGGCGGCAAGCAGTCGATCCAGATCGACAAGATAGCGCTCAAGGCCCCGGCCGTCAGCGCTGTACTCGATGCCAATCAGCAGCTGGATCTGGCCGCCCTGCTGATCCTGCAGGCCGCCGCCAAGCCGGCGGGCAAGCAAGCGGATAACGGCAAACCCTGGCGCTGGAGCCTCAAGCAGACACGCATCGAACAGGGTGAGCTCAAGCTGACCGAGTCGAGCAGCGGCAAGCCGCAACTGCGGGAACTCTCCGGGCTGAACCTCACCCTGGGCACCCTGAGCAGCCAGGCAGGCCAGCGCAGCCCGCTCACCCTCAATGCCACCCTCAACGCCCAGAGTACGCTGGGGTTTGACGGCGCCCTCACCCTCACCCCCTTCACCCTCGACGGGGATATCAAGCAGGCAGGGCTGCCCCTCAAGTGGGCCCAGCCCTACCTGCAGGATCTGTTGCGCATCAGCGTGCGCGATGGCCTGCTCGCCAGTCGCACCAAGCTGGCCATCGCCACCGATGCCAAGGGGGCACTGAGCCGGCTCGACGTCACGGGCGGGCTCGACATCGAGCGTCTCAATGTGCTGGATCGGGCCGACAATCAGCGTCTGCTGCAGATAGATCACCTGCAATTGAGCGGACTGCACTATGACGGCATCAGCCAGCAGGTGAAGATTGGCGACATCTTGCTGCGCAAGCCCTTTGCCCGCATCGAGATCGACGAGGACAGGGTGACCAACGTCCAGCAACTGCTGCTGCCGCAAGCCGCCAGTACCAAGCCGGCCAGCGGGCCCGCCCCCCGCATCACCATAGATCAGATCCGCACCGAGCAGGGCAACCTGCGCTTTGCCGATCGCAGCCTTAGCCCGGAGTTCGTGGTGGACATCGCCTCCCTCAGCGGCCAGAGCCGCCATATCAGCAACATTCCCGGCCAGCGTTCGGATCTCGCCTTCAACGGCAAGGTTGACCGCTATGCCCCCGTGACCATTCGCGGCGGCACCAACCTGCTGGTCGAGCAGCCGGTGCTGGACGTGGCCGTCACCTTCAACAACCTGGAGCTCACCACCTTCACCCCCTACTCCAGCACCTATGCGGGCTATGCCATCGACAAGGGGCAGCTCTCCATGAAGCTGAACTACAAGCTGCAGGGCAACCGACTGGAGGGGGACAACGACATCACCATCAAGAAGCTGCAACTGGGGGAGAAGATCAAGAGTGAGCAGGCCAAGGATCTGCCGCTGGGGCTGGCCATCGCCCTGCTCAGCGACGCCAATGGCGTCATCCAGATGAACCTCAAGGTGAAGGGCAATCTGGATCAGCCGGACTTCAGCCTGGGCAACATCTTCTGGGATGTGCTAAGCAACACGCTCAGCAAAGCCATCACTTCCCCCTTCTCCCTGCTCGCCTCCCTGGCCGGCGGCACCGAAGATCTGGACGAACTGCCCTTCCTGCCCGGTGAGCCGGATCTCACCCCCACCCAGCAGGCGAAGCTGGCCAAGCTGGCGCAGGCCCTCAAGGAGAGGCCCAAGCTCAGCATGAACATTCGCGGCAAGGTCAACTTCAACGAGGAGCGCCCCATCTTGCAGCGCCAGAAGCTGGAGCGGGCGCTGGCCAAGATCACGGGCGCACCGGTCGACCTCGCCCTGCTGGAGCAGGATCCCGCCCTGCAAGCGGCGCTGGCCGAAGCCTATGAGGCTCGCTTCAACGAGGATCTTGGGGATCTGGCCGATCGGCTGAAACTGGATGAGTCGAGCCCGGCCCTGCGCGCCCAGGCGGAGATCCTGCTGCGGGATCAGCAGCTGATCACCGCCAAGTCCCTGCGCAACCTCGCCATGCGCCGTGCCCAGAACACCAAGGAGTATCTGGTGGATACCCAGGGGATAGTGCCGGAGCGGCTGTTCGTGCTCGACAGCCAGGTCAAGGAAACAGACAAGGATGCCAAGGTCGTCCTGACCCTGGATGATTGACCAACAGCGGGGGGCCGAGAGGGTTCCCCCCTTGCTCACCATGCCTGTTCCCGTTGTCTTTTTGCATCGCCCCGCCTTGTCCACGGCGACCATTTTCCCCATAGCACCGCCATATGGCGGTGCTTGGGGGCGGCGTGATGGGGGCCAGGTTACTGGCGCCGGCACGACGATCCGTACCCCCTTCCCCGGATGCCTCGCTCTCGTTAGCCCGTTAGCCCGTTAGCCCGTTAGCCCGTTAGCCCGTTAGCCCGTTAGCCCGTTAGCCATCATGCTCTCCCTTCTCCGCGGCCCTGCCAAACCGGCTTGCTCCCAACATAAGCCGAGCTCTGTCCCAGCCTCATATGATAGTGACACACTCTTGTCTGATGGCATATGAGACTATTTATCGAACTGCAGAGCACTGCTCAGGCAATAAAAAGAGGGACAAGGCGCGCAGTCAAACATGCCCACGTCCTAATGTTGCTTACTTTCACAAAGCGCGCTTTTCATACAAAAAATCAACCTTGTCGGCGCTATTCATTCACCTGCCATCTACCTGAATGGCACGAATGGTCCATGGGGTAAAATTTCGTGTAGTTTTTTTACCATTTCTGCGGTTCCCCCTCTTGCTCGGGGCCAAGAGCCTGCCTAAAATCGCGCGTCTTTTATCAACCCCCACCTCTATTTTTGGAGAACGCCACGTGAGCGAAAAATTGGCCAACCCTGCCCCTCTGGGTCTGATGGGTTTCGGTATGACCACCATTCTGCTGAACATACATAACGCAGGTTTCTTCCCCATCAGCGCCATGATCCTGGCCATGGGCCTGTGCTATGGCGGTCTGGCCCAGATCATCGCCGGTATCATGGAGTTCAAGCGTGGCAACACCTTCGGTGTCACTGCCTTCATCTCCTACGGCACCTTCTGGTGGAGCCTGGTGTTCCTTCTGGTGATGCCGACCATGGGTCTGGCCGAAGCCACTCCCCACGCCTACATGGGCTGGTATCTGCTGATGTGGGGCATGTTCACCCTGTTCATGCTGGTTGGCACCGTCAACTACCCGCGCGTGAAGCAGTTCGTGTTCGCCTCCCTGACAGTGCTGTTCTTCCTGCTGGCCGCCCGTGACTTCACCGGCAGCACCCTGATCGGCACCATCGCCGGTTTCGAAGGTATCATCTGCGGCGCCAGCGCCATCTACCTGGCCATGGCCACAGTGATCAACGAGCAATTTGGCCGTACCGTGCTGCCGATTGGCGATCACAAGAAAGCCGCCGCCGTGCAGCTCAAGGCCGCCGCGTAAGCGCAGCCCCAGGCCCTCGCGCCCATGCAAAAAGGCACCCTCAGGGGTGCCTTTTGTTTATCTGCCGTTGGCAAGCCAGGGCGCGTCAACCCTGCAGTTCAGGCTCCCCTGCCAGCAAGCGGGTGGCCGGGAAACGCGTCGCCGGCTGCTGGCCGAAGAAGAGCACGAACTGCTCATACACGGCGGGATAGGTGTCACGCAGGCGCAGCGGATCGGTAAAGAAACTCTCGCTGCACACCGCAAAGAACTCGGCCGGGTGCTCGGCGGCATAAGGGTCGATGGCGGTCACCTCATGGCGGGCCAGCTGGGCATTCATGGCATCGAATGCCCCCTGCAACGCCTGGGTCCACTGGCGCGGATCCATGCCTGCCGGCAGTGGTGGTGCACCGTCGGCCTCCCCCCCCAGCATGTCGAGCTTGTGGGCCAGTTCGTGGATCACTAGGTTGAAGCCGTCCCAGTCTCCGTCCTGCTGCAGCTCGCTCCAGGCCAGCACCAGCGGCCCCTGCGGCCAGGACTCCCCGGCGTTCTCCTCTTCCCACTCGCTCACCAGACCGAACTCATCCTGCACCTCCTGACGACGGGTCACCGGCTCGGGGATCAGGATGATTTCGTGAAAGCCGCGATACCAGTCGAGCCCCAGATGCAAAATGGGCAGCACGGCCTGCAGGGCCAGCACGGCCTGCTGGCGAGGAGTGAGCTCGACGCCAATCTGGGTGAGCGTCTTGCGAGCCAGAAACTGCTGCGCCAGCGCAACCAACCGCAGCTGATCGCTGTGGGTAAATCCTTGCAAAATGGGCACGGCGGCCAGCGCCTGCTGCCACTCCAACGCACCCGGGGCATTCTCTTCCTGCCGGGATGCACCACCAAACAGACTCCATAACCTGGACCAGAACACATGGACTCCTCTTGCTGATCAGAATGATTTCACGAACCGTTTCGGGCGTTCAAGATAGCCCTGCGCCAGATAGAAGCGATGGGCCCCCTCACGCTTGAGACTGCTGGAGAGCTCCAGCTGGCTGCAACCCTGCGCCAAAGCGCTGGCTTCTGCCGCCGCCAGCAAGGCGGCCCCCACACCCGCCCCCCTTGCACCTTCATCGACGACCAGCGCCGAGATCAGGCCCCAGTCTGGGGCAACATGCAAGGGCCGCAGGCGGTGCCACACCAGCACGCCCGCCACCTCATCCCCATCACAGGCAAGCAGCACCTCGCTAGCAGGATCCTGCCTGCCCCAGCGCTCGCCCACCTCGGCCGGGCTGGCGGGATAGCCAAGCTGCCCGAACAGCTGCGCCATGGCATCGGCATCCGCCTGCCCGGCGGGCCGGATCTGCCACGCGTCTCTTTCCATCTTCATCTTTGGCCTCCATTTTGCTCTGTCTCAGCCCCCCCAATCCATCCAGGAGAAAATGGCGATGATAAAGGGGTTGCGCCGTATCGTGTCCAGTCAAATCGACCATTTGTTAATGTCAATTCACAAATTAACAAGCCGACAACATATTTAACTGGGAAGCCCATGAACAAATGGATATGTTAAAACCCGCGGACTTGGCAGTTGAACATTCCGCACACCATTGAGTGGCCCCCTTGGTCACTCACTATTTTAAGGGAGCGGGGCGCAGACCCCGCCAAGACAGCACGACAAAGGAGTTGTTGTACATGAATGAGATCGTCAATGCCATCAATGGGGTGATTTGGAGCCCAGCGCTCATCTTTCTGTGTCTGGGGGTAGGCCTCTACTTCTCCCTGCGCAGCCGCTTCCTGCAACTGCGTCACATCAAGGAGATGATCCGGCTGATGTTTGATGGCAAGAGCACGGATGCTGGCGTCTCCTCCTTCCAGGCGCTGGCTATGACCCTGGCCGGTCGCGTGGGTACCGGTAACATCGCGGGTGTGGCTACCGCCATCACCTTCGGTGGCCCGGGCGCCCTGTTCTGGATGTGGATGGTCGCCTTCCTCGGCGCCAGCTCCGCCTTCGTGGAGTCCACCCTGGGTCAGGTCTACAAAGAGAAGATCAACGGCGAATACCGCGGTGGCCCGGCCTTCTACATAGAGAAAGGGCTCGGCATGAAGTGGTATGCCTGGACCTTCGCCATCTCCACCATCTTCGCCTGCGGCGTGCTGCTGCCGGGGGTGCAGGCCAACTCCATCGGCTCCAGCCTGCAGACCGCCTTTGATATCGATCCGAACGTCACCGCCGCCGGTCTGGCGCTGCTGCTCGGCTTCATCATCTTCGGTGGTGTGAAGCGCATTGCCAGCTTCGCCAGCACAGTGGTGCCCTTCATGGCGCTGGGCTACATCATAGTGGCCTGCGTCATCATAGCCCTCAACATCACGGCCCTGCCGGGCGTGATCCTGCTGATCTGGAAGAGTGCCTTCGGCTTTGACGCCGGCTTTGGCGCCATTTTGGGTCTGGCCATCATGTGGGGGGTCAAGCGCGGGGTTTACTCCAACGAAGCGGGTCAAGGTACCGGACCGCACGCCTCCTCCGCCGCCGCTGTGAGCCACCCGGCCAAGCAGGGTCTGGTACAGGCGTTCTCCGTCTATATCGATACCCTGTTCGTCTGCTCCGCCACCGGCTTCATGCTGCTCATTACCGGGCTTTATAACGTGCAGGGACCGGATGGTGCCGCCCTCTACACGGGGATCGCCGGCATAGCCGCAGGGCCTGGTTATGTGCAGACCGCCATGGAGAGCATGATGCCCGGCTTTGGCAGCATGTTCGTGGCCATAGCGCTGTTCTTCTTCGCGTTCACCACAATCGTCGCTTACTACTACATAGCCGAGACCAACATCGCCTACATCAATCGCAAGGTGAACCGTCCCTGGCTGACCTTCATGCTCAAGTTGACGCTGATGGCCTCCACCGTCTACGGCACCGTCAAGACCGCCGATCTGGCCTGGGGTCTGGGTGATATCGGGGTCGGCCTGATGGCCTGGCTCAACATCATCGCCATCCTGCTGCTGCAAAAGACCGCCTTCGCCTGCCTGCGGGATTATGAAGCCCAGCAGGCCAAGGGGCTGGATCCCGTGTTCCACCCGGAAAAACTCGGCATCAAGAACGCCGATTACTGGATGGGCCACCGCTCCGAAGACAACCTGGAGCAGGAGAAGGCCGGCCACCCGTTCGAGCCGGATCGCAAGATCTCCTGAACGCAATGCCCAGTAAAAATGGCAGCCTCGGCTGCCATTTTTATTTCTTTAAATTCAACAACTTGCAATAAAATCAAATAGTTAAGTGCCACGCAAGGGGACGCTATGGGACGAGGAAAGACACCAATATTGGCAAAATGTGGACACTTTTTGCCGCCCATTCCCGGGCAGTTCAAGCTGGCTGAAGATGGTTTTCCAGAGGGTTGAAGCGGACCACATCATTAAGATAATCCGGTGCAAAGTGGGCATAGGTCATCGTCTGATGAATGTTCTGATGCCCAAGAATTTTTTGCAGCGCCAAGATATTTCCACCCGCCATCATAAAGTGAGAAGCGAACGTATGGCGCAGCACATGTACCGCCTGCCCTACTGGCAAATCAGGGGCAACTTGCTTGATCACGTCACGCACCAGCAGATAATCAACGTCCTGAAATAACGGGCCACGCCGAACACCCTGGGTGATCTCTTTCGCCAGGGCGGCCGAGATGGGCACTGTCCGGTTCTTGCCGTTCTTGGTGTTGATGTAGGTCACCCGGCTGGCAATCACATCATCTCGCCGCAGGCCCGTCGCCTCGCTCCAGCGGGCTCCGGTGGCCAAACACAACTTGACCACCTTCAGGTTGTCACCTATCAGCACCGCCAGCAGGCTACCAATTTCCTCATGGGTGAGATACCCCATAGCGCGGTCTACCTGTTTGACCTTTTTCAGCCCCTTGAGCGGGTGTTCATTGTGGTAGTGCCCCAATGCAATCAGCACGGAAAAGACACCACTAAGCCTATCTTGCTCCCAGTTGAGCGTACTGGGTTGGCAACCGGCTTGCAGGCGTTGCGCCCGATACTCTGCAAACAACAGTCGGTTTATTTGCCTAGCCTGGGGATAGCCCAACGCCGTATCTAATTTGCGCAGTCGAGTAATAGCATTTTCCCCCGACTTCAGAGTCTGGCCATGGTAGCGCCACCAGAGTTCGATAAGCTCGGAGAGCGTCCGGTTATCTGCCGGGCGCTCCACCCACTCTTTGTTGTGTTCGGTGGCGATCACCCAGCGCTCAAACTGCTGGGCCTCGGATTTGGTCTTGAAGCGCTTGCGGATCCGCTTGCCCTCCCTTCCCTGCGGACGGATATCGACCAAGTAGCCCTCGGGAGTGGACTTGATGCTCATCGGCCCCTCCTATAAAGAAAGGCTTTCTCCAATCGCAGGTGACCACTTAGTAGCACCGATCCCAAGATTCGTTCGTTGACTCTCATCGCCCCTCCACCAAACAACTGTAATTTTATACAGTAATCAATGGTCATTGGTAGTGTTTACGTGAGGCGAATGCATACATGAGGGAGTAGTAGATGATGGATATCATCGAAGCGGTAGTAATAACTCGAGGGCACACAAACTATCAAGTTAGATCTAATCAGAGCAGCTATATTAGTTGTAGTTAGTTTGATAAACAGCACTATCAGTGCTTGGAATACCAATTTGACAGCGAATGGACTTGGGGTGAAAGCTACTGAAAAAAGACAATGTTTCCATACATACATCTTTCGGAGGAATTATGGAACGTCAAAAATTTATCAAACTAATGCGGGCCAGAGGACATTGGAGAGACAGATCTGAAGATTCCGCTGAAATAATGTCATATATTCGTAAGAATGACACTGTCAATGTGATGTTAAATGGACAACCTAAAGGATATTGGGTCAATGGAGAACCTTGCCCCATTCAATTACCGATAATAAATCTAGCTGAAGAAACAAAGCAGGATGGTGAACCCAGCACAACCAAATGGCCACCAGTTCAAGCAACAAAACGGGCCTGTCATGTTTGTGATTTGGGATTCTCTGCTATCAGGGATAACTGTACTGCTGAAAACTTAATTGCTGCAGATCGAGCTCTATCTGATAACAATTATGTTTTCATTGGATATCACGGAACAAACAGACATAATTATTTAAACATGTGCGAAAATGGACTCAATGAGATCTTTTGCGGAACGGGAGATGGTCAAGCTAAAGGTAGTGGTTTTTATATTGCTCGTTTGTTAGGTCTCGCAAAGGATTATAGTGACTCTTCTACGCAAGTTTATAGCGAAGATGGGGGATGCATTCCTAATCCAGAAAATGATAAAGCAACTCCAGCTATTTTAAGAGTGTATGCCAAAGATTTTTCTATTTTTGAACTTGGTATAGATATGGCTTGGGGAGTTGAGTCAACATGTGGAGATCCCAATGGCGATAAGAAAGTAGAGAAAAATGACACTAAAAATTATATGATAGAAAGTAGAAATTCTATGAAAGAAAATATAAAGCATCTGGAGATGGTTATTGCTCCACATATGTACAAGTATCTAACCATACTTCCATTACCAGATAATATAGTCGGTAGTAAACTCGGATTAATTCCCATGGCCCGGTGGCCATCCCATGTTGTGGGTTAATATTATAAAAGACCGAAACTTGATTTATAAGTCGATAGTGAAAATTTTATTAAAATATACTGAATGAACACTTTAGCCGGAAGAAAAATAAACTTAGATATGTAAAACAGGGCGCATTAGCGCCCTGTTTGTCTTTTTCTATATGATCGATGTTCTACCATCACGCCGATGATCTGGATGTGCTGCCGGTCGGAGTGCATGGTGGGGAAATCATCATTGAGGGGGACCAGTTCAAACACCTCTTGTCCGCTCTCGTCGATGCCGCGGGGCCGGTACTTCTTGAAGGTGGCCTCTTCGCTTCCGTTCTTGGCCACGACGAAATCCCCTGGTTGGGGTGCTTCGTCAGGGTCAACGATGATGAGGTCACCTTCCTTGAAGAAGGGTTCCATCGATTTGCCACGCAACCAGAGGCCGAAACCACAAGGGCCGACATCGACCCCCGCCGTCACATACTCGACATTGCCATCAAAAGCAGTGGCCTGCTCACACATCTCGTGCCAGTGGCCTGCCTGGACATAGCTCAGCACCGGTACGCGCGTTCCTTGCGGAATCACTGCTGGTTCAACGTTGTGATAACCAGGTATCTGCGGCTCTCCTGACGAACTTGGGGCATCTCCCTCGCCTGTCAAAAGCCAGTCAACCGTTACTCCCAACGCAGCGGCTAACTCATTGAGGTAGCGACCATTAGGTGTGTTTTCTCCTCGCTCCCATTGGCTAATGGAAACGCGTGATACACCAACCCGTGAGCCGAGAATCTCTTGGCTATACCCGAGTCTCTTACGTATCTGCTTGATGCGTTCGTTTATTTTCATGTAAGCAATCTTACAAGTTGCTTTCGTAGGATTTCTTGTCTTTTTTGTAAGTTTTTCCTTGCATTTACACTTCACCTAGCTTTACATTTGCTTTCGAAAGTAAACCTTACAAGGTGGTGTGTGATGAAGAAAATAGACGCAATTGACCACTTCGGTGGGGCTAACAAATTGGCACAGGCATTGGGCTGCAAGCCTCAAGCCATTTCTCAGTGGAGTGACCTTGTTCCCCAAGGCCGCGCCTACCAAATCGAGGTGCTGACCGGCGGCAAATTGAAAGCCAACACGCGCAGCGTCCCGCAACAATCAACCCCTTGTGTTTGAACCCCCTGAGAAGGATTCACCATGACTGCTCGAATCAAACCCATCCGTATCCCCAGCGACGTAAGCCAATTGCCGCTTGATTACCCCTTTGGCCATCGCGTCAGCGAAAGCCTGGAAGAGTACGCCAAACGCCAGGGCATGAGCATTGGGGCTATCAAGAAACGCGCCGACCGCGGCCAGTTGCCCATCTTGCAAGACGGTCCGGGCGCACCTCGCGAGGTCAACCTTTACGCCCTGTTCCTGCAGGCTCGTTATCAGGCCGAGCGCTACGTCACCATGACGCTCGCATGAACCTGCAGACACCATAACGGGTCAAGGAGAACCTCGCATGTTTACCGAATACGCCAGCAAACATCCGCATTGGATCAGCGCCTGCCAACGCTTTGCGACCAGTCACAACATGGCTCAGATCGCCCAACTCGTCGGCATGAACCCGCAGCTCCTGCGCAACAAGTTAAACCCCGATCAGCCCCATGAACTGACGGTAGCAGAGCTGATTGCCATCACCCAGGCGAGTGGCGGCGATGAAACCCTGTTTGATGGCGCCCTGTTTGGCTGTGGCTTGACGGCAGTTGCCATCCCCCAGGCAGAACGCGCCCCTTCCCTGCCCCATCAGGCGATCGACCTGAACGCCAAGATCGCCAGCATTGGCCAACGAGCCCTGGAGCTGACCGACCGCGGCCGGATCACCCGATCTGAACGCAACACCCTGGTGAGCGTGGCCACCTCGGCCATGGGCTCACTGGCCATCTTGATCCATGACGTAGAAGCCCGCTTTCAAGCGATACCGGCCCTGGCCTGTGCATCAGACATCCTGATGCAAGCCTCGACCATGTAAGGGGGACCCCATGCAAAAACACATTGATTCAGAACAACGCAATCTGGCTGGCCTGACACCACTAGAGCAAGCCGAAATGAATACAGCTGGGCTCGCCCTGCTTCGCGAGCAGTTCGGAAAGAGGCGCTCAAGTCTGGATACCGACTGGCTGGCGATCAGCTCAGCCAAGAAAGCCGCTATTTGCGCCATCGCCCGTCAACCACGCGGCGAACTGATGACGGCCACCCTGTCCGCACTGCCGCACCAGCAGCGTGAGGCCATCAGGCTGGCAGTGATGGCGCTGGATTATCAGGGCGAGTTTCGCTGCGCCTGTGACACGAGGCTATGGCACCCGGTAACAACCACCAGATCCATGAGGGATATCGAGAGAGAGAAGAAAGAGCGAGCCGCCAGGCTGCGCCAAAAGCGCGCCGTTGCGGCTGGCATCGAGATGTGCAGACAAGGCCCGCGACCCATCGGGCAATAAAAAGCCCGCATTACGGAGCTGCAACTCCAAGCGGGCCTCTATCAACAACGTATGAGGAAGTCGACATGACAACTTTAGCGATCCCCTGCGCCCTGCGCAACCTTCGCATCCAGCAACGCAAGCTAGCAGGCCGGTATGGCACCCGTCTTAGCCAACACCCGGACGGCGTGGCGCTTATCGAGCGCTCCACCGCCCTGGCTTGGGCCTCTCTGTTTCACCGCATCAACCCCTGCACCGTTCAACAAGGAGCCTGACCATGACCGCACAACCGACCCAAATCAACCTGCTCAACCATCATGCCGCCAAGCGCCTGCGCCAGTTGCGGGAACGGTTGGCTCTGAGCCGCCCCAAGTTTGCCGCGCTGCTGGATATCCCCCCGACCACGCTCAAGAACTACGAGCTGGGGTACCGCGAGATTGGCGGCGGCCTGTTCCTGCTGATTGCCAACCATGCAGACTTGAAACAGCACCTCAACTGGCTGCTGACCGGGCAGGCCCCCAACCAGATAGCGGAGGCCTGACCATGGCCGCCGTTACCACTCGTCACACCGAACCCACTATCAGGGCCGCCAGTGCCTACCTTGCCAGCCGCGGTTACATCAACTGCGGCACCACCTGGCTGCGCGGCCAACACGGATACGCCCGCATGGAGCGCCTGACGTCTGGCGCTATCCGCATCGTTGAGGGGGTTGCATGAAAAAGCTGTTCAACCACATCCACCCGCAGGCGGCCATCGAGGCCCTGCATGAGCTGTCAACCCGACTGCAGGGCCATACCCGGCATTCTTATCTCTACCGTGGCTCGGAGGGGAACTCCCTGCGGGCCCAAGCCCAACAAAACCTGCGCTGGCATCAGCTGTTTCGCGCGCTGAATCAGAGGGCGCCGGCATGAGCATTGACGCCATTCATATCGCCCAACGGGCCGAACTGGCCGTGTTGCCGCTGCTGACCGAGCTGTTGGCCAGCGGCGAACAGGAGAACCGTATCGCCCTGGGGGAGCTCTACTCAGGCGACCAATACATCCAGGTGCAATTGATCGTGACCAGCAAGCAGGAAGATCTGCTGGATGACGATTCCGTGATGGGGGACGAGGCATGACAGCTGACCTGTTTGAACTGGAGGCCCCTACTGATGACGTGGGCTGCGGTGAAGCAGGCCCAGCACATATGCAGCCACCGGCACCGGTCAGCCAACTTACCAAGCACTGGCAAGCGGCGATGAGGGAATACCTCATCGCCCCAGAGAACGGCGAGGTGGCGGAGCTGCTGGCACTGGGCGCGATCCGTGCCTTGTACTGGCTGGCGCTGGGCAGTGGTGAAGCCGCGCTGGCGACCACCATCGCGAACTGGTGGGCGGATGTGTCTCCCATGCACGGCCTGGGGGAAACCATCAAATGAACTACCGCCTGATATCAATGATGGAGCGGGACTTGGGGTGGTGGTGGGAAGACCTGCGGGGCGCCAGTGCGCGCCTGCAGGGTTACCAGCGTCTGCTCATTGAGTGCCGCCAACTCTCGCCACGGCCAAGGGCCACCATAGCGCTGACCCTACGACAGTGCGCGGCGGCCCGTCGCATCTGCGCTCACTCCTCCCTGGTGATCAAGGGCCACCGCTGCGCCCTCAACTCGCTGCTAGGTACTACTGCCCAATGACCCGCAACACCGTCAAGCTGCCGCTGTCCAAACGGACACTGCGGCAGCGCATCGATACCCTTGCCAACGCCCTGCCCCACCTCGACCTAAGTGCCCTTGGCCCCGTATTTATCGGCACCCCGGGCCAGAGCGATCTAGTGTGGGCTATCCAGCTGCTTGATGGCCTGTCACAACAACTCACGCTGACCTTGTTCAAGCAGTACGTGCGCCGCCGCAAAGATGGCACCAGCCGCAATTGCCGCAACGCCAATATCTGGCTGCGTGAACGAACCAAGTGGGTGCGAGGCCTTATCCAGGCGATCCCGGTCGACCCGCACACCATGCGCGATGAAGAGGGGTGCAAGCGTGTCGCCCACCTGTTTGCCAACCAGACAGCCGCGATCTGGCGCCACATCGAGCAAGACATCAAAGCCGGCGAAAAGCCGGATCTGCTGCTCACCTGGGAAGCTATCCGCCAACCGGCCGACCAATGGGGATTCACTCCCCGAATGCCCAAGTTCAAAAACCAAGAAAGCCAGGATGAATGGATTATCCGGGTGATGGTGCGCCTGCTCTCTGCCAAGTGGTGGGAACGCAGGGTTAACCGTTGCTGGGACAGACTGCAGGAACACATCGCCATTTTGCTCGGCAAGGTGCGCAAAGGGGTGTCCGCCTATATCTCGAACGCCACCATGAAGGTGGTGCGCGAGCGTAAGCGGGCCATGATGCGCTGGCTGGCCGAGTCGGAGGTGATGAACGCCCAGTACGATCTGGTCGTGTCGATGAAGGATTGCTGGGAGGCCAGCACCTCCAATCCGGTCAACCGCCGCAATGAAATGATGACCCGCATGCGCGGCTTTGAGGACTACGCCGAGGAACAGGGCCATGTGGGGGTCTTCTTTACTTGGACCGCCCCGAGCAAATATCACTCCTGGACACAGCAACGTAACAGCCGGGCCATTGAGAACAAACGCTATGCAGGCGCCACCCCGCGTGAAACCTGCGCCTATCTGGCCAAACTGTGGAGCCTGACCCGGGCCGCCCTCAAGCGGAGCGATACCCCCGTCTATGGCTTTCGGGTCTGCGAGCCGCACCATGACGGCACACCGCACTGGCACCTGCTGCTGTTTATGCGCCCGGCCGACAAGTGGCGGGTGATCAGCACCCTGCAGCATTATGCCCTGAGCCATGACCACCAGGAGCTGGAGCGCAACAACCAGGGGATCCCCTTCACCGACATCACCCCCCGCTTTGACTGGAAGGAGATCGACCCAACTAAAGGGGATGCCACTGGCTACATCGCCGCCTATATCGCCAAGAACATCGATGGCGAGCACGTTGACGGTGATGACGAAGCCGGTACCAAAGCAGACATAGGCGCCCAGCATGCCTGCGCTTGGGCGAGTTGGTGGGGGATCCGCACCTTCCAGCAGATCGGCGGTGCCCCAGTCGGGGTATGGCGCGAGCTGCGCCGTATCAGCAACGCCAAGAAGCACGGCGATCTGGTGGGGCCACCCAAACCCGTGCTGCAAGACCCGCGCTTTGAGGCGGCCCGCTATGCCGCGGATAACGGCATCTTCCGCTGCTATATCCAGGCCATGGGTGGTGCCCTCTCTACCCGCGCCGAGCACCCAATCAAACTGGCCCACCTCATCGAGGAGCAGGCCAACTGCTACGGCGAAGACATCAAGCGCTTAATGGGACTGCACACCGCCCACTTGGGTATCAAGACCCGCCTGCAAGGGTGGGAAGTAGTGCCCGCAGGCACCCATGAGGCCACCAAGGCCGCCGGGGCGTCGGGCTGGGGTGTTGGGGTTCAGTCGGGCGACAGCCCGGCTCCTTGGAGCTCTGACAATAACTGTACGCAGCCGGATCCTGCGGCGTTCGCGGATCAGCTAATGGCAGAGCAATGGGGTTTATCACCCTTCTCTATCAGCCGTTTGCACTCAGGTGCCAGCGTCAGCATGGACGGCTTCACCCTCTGGCTGGAGAACGGCCAGCTGCAGTCGAGCCGAGCGATGCCCAACGAGCCGGACTGGGTGCCCGATGGTCAGCAGTCAGCCGAACAGGCCGGAACAGATGAATACGCGATCCCGGCTGATGACCAGGATTGGCCGATGCTTGTTGATCTATGCGCCAAGGTCTACCAGGCACAGGGCCATACCGGTACCTGCAGCTGGATTGAGATGCTGCCCGAGCCCTACCAGTCGGAGATGTGGGCAGAATTGGAGAAGTTAGATGTGCCGGTATGGATGCAGGAACAGGACGACTACAGCGAGGAGTGGGCATGAACATAAACAGCAAATAGACCGTCAGCCGAGAAGAGTACCGCCGCCTAGATAATCGGGTGACCTGCATCCTGCAGCAGCGCTGGCCAGCCAAGGAAATCAGCCAATGGGTGGGGATGCTCAAGGGCAAACAGCAGGCCGTGGCCTGCGCCATCCTCGCCCCGCATCTCTGGCCCTGCCGGCCGTGTCCAACCCGTTTAGGCCAAGCCGAATCGGCCCACCGTGCCGCAGCTCTCAGCAAATGGCCGCCCTGTTGGCCGCCGCTATATCGTGGACGGGCTCCCCCCTGTGGCCATCGACCAGAGCGGTACCATCCGATGCGCAGTCACCGGCCACATCCTCTGGATAGCGCCAGGCAGCCCGACCGATCAAGCCAACCTGGGGGAAGCCGAACCTTAACTCGAAGTACAAACCAGCGATGCACCAAGTGGTGGCTGACCACAGATAAATCAGTACCGGCAGGCAATCATTAGCGATCTGCTCCGCCGTGGTAACAAGGAGGTGCACCTCATCATTCCCGAGGATAAGTCTCTTATTCTGGTATCGAGAGCTAACGCCCACAGCAGCGGCGCATTTATGCGTTCCTCTGACTTTGCTGGTTAGCAGCTTTTCGCGTATGTTTAAAGTCATTGTATTTCGTTCGTTCGGGCTCTTTGCTAAAAAAGAACCAAGGCTTTGCTTCGCGCTTGGCCCTTTCCCAGTCATGTTTTAGCAAAATCGATACACGCTCTATAAATTCTACATGTAAATTCTCTTCAAACTCCCCCATTTTAAAACGCCATATCAAGCTCAATATCGCAAAATCTTCTGTATCTTCAGGATTTAGCAAATGTGAAAACTCTGTATACAACCCGCATAACTTTGAAAGGGCTTTATTTTCAATAGCATTAGTTATATCTAGAGACTTAGCTCTAACTTTATCCCGCCATACTTTTCTTTGTTTAGTTATGTTTTCAATTGCGATTTGCCGCTCAGACTTTCTCAAAGTGACTAATCCCGCAATTAAACCAGCCACCACACCTGAACTTAATACTGTGGTTATATCCATGCGTACTCCTTATTTCCTTAAATGCTAGCGTCTGCGTAATGGGCGTGAACTTACGAACATCCTAATTGGCGAGAGTATTATATGATTAAAACTCTTGCGCATAGACTACTACTCTTTCAATTGAGGCGTCGCCTATAAACTTACCATATAACTCTTCGAGCTCTGCATAGCTTAATTCCTTAGAGCCGATCTTCCCCTTGTTGAAGAGAAACTCAAACATCTCACTTGAAAGGGAAATATCTTTAATGTTCTTGTATTCAAGAACATCTGCACCTCTAACACCTTTGCTGGCGCATTGCTCGATCTTACATATCGGTAAATGCTCGCCTGTAGATATGAATGCTTGATCCGGCTTTTGTAGCTTATCTGTTGGCCGGAGAAATGCAGAACAGCATGGAAACCTATACTCATTCTCTTCTGAATTCGACTCGCAAACACCTTTATCACACAAAAATCCATTCATCTTAGATATTTGGTCGAGCATTCTTTCATCGGAAAGGTAAAGTTTTCGATTTTCCCAGATTTTGTATTGTACTGCGACGATTGCCACAGTTTCGTCACTTAGCGAATGTCTTTCATAAATCAAATCAGCCCCAGTAATATGTTCAATTTTATCGGGATGGAGAACTCTCAACCTTAATATTTTGTCATTTGGAAGCCTAAAATCTCGGTATCCTTGACCTTTTGTCAAACAAGGTATTATTCGCTCAACGTTATATGCATCTCTAAATATGAGCTGGTTCTCAGAGTGTTCTCGAGGCTCTAATTCCTCGCGAGCTTTGTAAAGCTGACCAAGCTTCCTCTTTAACTGATCAACTCGACTCTTGTTTCCTTTCTCTTTTTCAGCAATTTTTAAAAGACCTTCATCTTCCTCAATAGCTGTCTTTACGAGGTCGATGGCATGGACTGTTGCACTATCTCTAATAGACATATATGCGGCTCTTTGCCAATATTCCTTAGTCGTATCACTAACTCGCTCTCTTTTTAACTCACTAACATCGTCACCTAATAGATCCGGATAAAGTGCACCACCCAACTCAAGCGCATTATCATAGGTGGATTTCTCCATATCTCCATTAGATGCAATCTTAGAGAGCCCTCTAAAAGCATTTAAAGAAATCCATTCTGCATTTAATCGATCTATATCTTCCATACAATTCTCGAATTAGATGTTCACATAACGCTAAGCACAGCGGCGACCTTGTAATGGAGGCGAAGCCGCAATGAAAAGGGCGTCCGGCGGCCATCGGCCGCGTACTGATGCGCCTTGTTAACTGTTCATTTCACGACGACTGACAGGCATTCGAGTATCCGCAGTGCGCAACTGCTTTTTGAAGCCTCGATTACCTCGGACTACTTCCTTACCATTCTTATCGACGGTAACAAGCGTCTCTTTCTTAATGTTCTTATACTGGCCGTTCAGTTCGTACTCAAAGCTAACGAGGTCAGTTTTGAATACCCATTGCTGTGAACCTAGCGCAAGAAAGCTGTATTTCTCTCCATCAATGACGAGTAGGTGAGAGTGCAGAGCTTTCGTATTTCCTCCTTTACTTGGAGGTCTTGATTTTTCACTCAAGTACTTTTGATAATCTTCGATCTTGGCTTTTTCTATCTTCACAGAAACCTCGATACGTACAGACAAATACAGTTAACGTTTGGTTAAGGGGCGGGCTTTAGCCCGTCCCAGTGAGCGAAGCGAACGGTTTAAACCATTTGTTATGCGCTCTTCATGTGGTCAAGCCACTCTATTGTTTTTGTGGCAGGGTTTACATGTACAAAAATCAAGCCACTAGGAGGCTTGCTATTTTTTTCGAAACCGATAGCGCTAAGTTCTTTTATACCAGAATGATACTCCGATAGAAATTCTAGGAATATTTCAATAATTTCATTGTAATTATTGTCATCTGCTGGTTTTGGGATAAGTAGTTTGAACCTGTGGTTATCGTTAGCCTCTGCATATATTGCGAAGGCTAAGGTGTAAGGGTTGTCTTTACTGATTTTCCCTTTTGTGCCGTAAAGCACGGGCTCAATTTTTGGTTGCGACATAACTTTTGTCGTGGTTTCAGAAAGCTTTTTCTTAAGAATGGCGTAATGGTCTTTCCCCATTTCTCCGAAAAAAGCTTCAAAATATGGCTTTGAAATGTAAGCGGCTACAAGTGGAAAGATGAACCATTCTAAACATGCTTGAGGCCCACTTGGAGGTCTAGACTCGACTGATACTTTAATTTTGTCATCGCTAAGCCCCTCTTTGAAATCTTGGAATAGATCTTCCGGAAGGCTTTCTTCATATATCAGTGCGATGTCAGGTTTGCTCATGGCCTCTTCCTTGTGTGCATAACGTTGGAATTCAGCCGCCCCGGTACGGGGTCGGCTGGGATGACTTGTTAGGCAGCAGAGCTGCTATTTCAGTACAACGAGTTCTGCCTAAGGGTAAATGTGTTCGGCTCCAGCATTTACCCAGCGTGCCCACATCGCATCTTGATTCTTACGATGTTCTTCCGAGTTCGGTAGCTCATCAAAGAACTGACACTCTGAGTCTGGAAGACCCCGTAGTTTTGCCAGTTCAGGGCCGCCATGGACGATATATCTTGGGATTGGATAGCCGTTAACATCTAACTCTCCTGGCTTTTTTCCTTGGGAAGATTTTTTATTCATGGTTATATCTCAATGAGTTTTTTCTGGTGAAGTTTTCGGAGGCTGGATCGTGACGTAAACAGGTTACGGTTTCTGATGCCTAACAATTTATTATGCAAAAAGTTTCCACATAATAACGAGCCTCTGTTCTGTATATATTCAACAAACTTTTTGATGCATTAAAAATATCTATGACATTTCAATATTCTACGCTAACCGGCTTGGCCCACGCCGTGGATATGTGGAACCTCTCCTTATTATCCGATAATGAGTCTCACTATTATCTATCGCCTTGTATCTCATCTCCTGGTAAACAAGATGGCTACCGCAAGGGGTTTCAGCTCCCTGCACGCTGCTTTTAACCGGATTGAAGCTGGAAAAACCATCAGGTACGCCTCGGTTGCCTTTGGAACAGTGAGGGATAGATGATAAAGGGTATCAAACGCTGACCATCTCAGTCATCAATAAGTTATCTATGATACTGATTTTTGGTTAATTTTTTGACGCAAGTCAGCAAAATGGGGTAATGAAGTGGGAAGGCTGTGGCTAGCGGCCACGGTGCCTCTACCTAGTGGGGATCCACAATGCGAGAGAGGAAAAACAACTGGGGGCGCTACTGCGCCCCCAGTCCTTTCAGTATCAACTGCCGCCCCTCTGGGGTCAGCGACCCCATCAGGCTCAGCACCAGCTGGTTGGTAGTCTTGGCCGAGGGGCTTAAGGTGTGGGCGAACGACAAGGTGGCCACCCAGCTGTGGCCACACTCGGCATCGGTGCACTGACAATAGAGATCCGAGACATCATCGCTCAGTCGGTTGGTCTTGGTAATGCGGCCCCGCTGGCCACACACTTTGCAATAAACCCGCATTACGCCCCCTTCTCTATCCAAATCAACAGCCTATCTTGCCATAGCAAACACTGTTTGTTTATACAGTTGAACCGATATTCTCCCGAAAATCGACCCAGAGGGAGCGAGGGAGTCCCGCGCTGTTGATGGCATCCTGGATAAGCTCACACAACGGCAGCACCTCGTTGCGGGCATAGGTGGCATCATACTTCTCGGGATCCCCGAGCCCTCCCCCGCCATTGGTCGGAATAATGCCGGCCAGCGCGGCCGGAAAGCGGTGGCTGGTCAATACGTCCTGGGCGGTGATCCCCTTGATGGCCGCAAACTCGTCCTTGGTGGCGATGTCCCCCACCGGAATAAGCTTTATGCCGTCGGGCTTGCCGTCCGGGATGTTGACGAACATGGAGCGAAAGTTCCCCACCCCCTTGCTGTTGGCGATCTTGTCTTTCATCTCCTGCTCGGTGTCGTCGTCCATGTTCGGGTCAGTGGCGTAGAAGATGAACCCCATGTGGGCGCCGTTGAGGAAGTATTTGCGCCGAAACAGGGTGGCATCCTGATTGAGCAGGGCCGACTGCAGGCCGCCCAGGTAATCGGGCATCCCATAGACCTGTTGCTCAGGATCGTACTGGGCCAGCCAGATCACGTCCTCCGGCCGGTAAATCAGGTTCGGCTTGCCCTGCTGCTGCAAATAAACAAAGCAACCGTCTTCGCGCCGGCGCAAGTAGACGCTGGAGAGCGGGTGCAGCCCGACCACTTGGCCAAAGCCGTTACGCAGCTTGAGCATGCCCGCATCCCCGAACTGCAGATAGTTGTGCACGAACGCGGTGATGGTTGCGCGCTGGTTGGTAAAGCGCCCCGCAACCATGTTGCGCCGCGCCATCAGGATGGCCCCGTGGTGGGCATTGGCCCGCACTACCTTGGCCAGCCCCTTGCGCTCGATGGGCGGCTGGTAATACTCGCCGTAGGGGTTGTAGAACACCCCGGTGTAGTCAGTCATCCAGGCGGTGGGGTCTATCTCTTCCGGCATGCTGAACACCACGGAGGGACGCGCGGAAGGGGTGGCCACCTTGGCCTGTGCTTGCTGTCGTTTGGTCATGCTGCCTTTCTCTCCTGGCTGGTGACCCAGCTGGATTTGCGTTTGCGGTTGGTATCGAGCGGCTCATTGGCCACGGCGTGGGCGATGGCAAAGAACACGTCAGCGTGTCCGGTCACATTGTCGCGGGCGGCCCGAAACGTCATCTGACCGCCGCCAGTGGTGCTGCGCTTGATGGCAAGGAACGCCAGCGGAATATCCCGGTCCGCGCTGTCCCACTCGATACGGTTGGCCTCCACCACGTCGATCATCTTGAGCACCAGCCGCGACTTGCTCTCGATGCTGTAGTTGATGGGGTGACATACCCCTTTGAACACGGGTTTCAAGAGGTCATAGACCCCGGAGCCGATACCGGATACATCGACCCCGAGATAGGTGACCCGGAATTTCTTGGCGATCCGCGTGATCTCCTGCGCTTGGTACTGGAAGTTGAGCCCGCGCCAGTAGTGCTTTTCCAGCACCCGGAACCGTTCGCCAGCAACGGTGGGTGGGGCGACCACCACCAGGGTGGCGTTGTCGCGGGTGCGGCTCGGGTCGTAGCCCATCCACACCTCTCGCCGCCCGAACGGGTCAGGCCGCCCGGGCTTGTAGTCCTCCCACCGGGTCGGGTCCACCCCTGCCCGCTCCATATCCTGGAACTTGAACACCGACAGCGCATCGTCGATAAAGCGGCACAGGTAGAGGCGATCGAACACCTCCTCCGGGTATTCGTCTTTGAGATCCTCAATGTCGATGAGGTTGCAGCCCAGGCGAATAGCATCCTCGATGGTGATGACATAGCGCCACTGACGGTCTTGGCAGACCCGTCCGCCATCGCGCATCTCATCTTCACCAGGGAAGTCGATGGCCACCCGGCTCGGGCGCTGTCCCTTCCAGCGATCCCCGGTCCAGAACCGGTACGCTTCGTGAACCTTGCTGGATGGGGTCGAGAAGTAAGTTTTGCGCCAGCGGCTCTGGGTCGCCATGGCGCTGGCCACGTCCGACAGCTTCTCGAAGTTGGGGATCCAGAAGTACTCGTCGATGTAGACGTTGCCGGAACGGGACTGGGCGCTGTTAGAGTTGGTCGAGCAGAAGTGCAGCTCTGCCCCGTTCGACAAGACGATGGGGTTACCGGTCAGGGTCAGCCCAAGGAAGGTCTGGGCAATCTTGCAGATGTAGGAGCGGAACACCTCCGCCTGGGCCCGGGTGGCTGACAGGAAGATCTGGTTACCGCCGGTCAGAATCGCATCTTCCAGCGCCTCGCCGGCGAAGTAGTAAGTCATGCCGATCTGGCGGGATTTGAGGATATTACGGGTGCGCGGCAAGGCCGGGTCGTTCTTGGCCTCCCGGCAGCGCAGCTGATAGCCAAACAAGGTACCCAGCCACTCGGCAAAGTCATCGGCTGTCAGGTGGCCGACCTCGTTCTTGGCCTTCTTGCCGCCCTTGCCCTTGCTGCTGCCACTATCCTGGCCACCTCGGCCACGGCGCGGCCGTTCGGCGGTCGGTTCATCGCCACTCTCGCGGCGAGCGGCGAGCGCCTGCTGCCGCTCGGCCCACTTGAGGGCCTTCTCTTTCAGGCTGACATGGTGGCAGACCAGCCGGTCAATCTCATCCATCTCGGCGCTGGTTTTCTTCTCACGCCCCAACAGGGAGTGCAGGCGGCGGGCAATGGCATCCTCTACCGCTTCATCAGTGAGCAGCTCCCGCCAGCCGAGCTTTTCGGCCCAGTAGTAGACAATGCGGCAGGAGTTCAGACCTAGTTCGTCCTTGATCTCCTGGGGGGTCCATCGCTTAAGGTAGAGTCCCCGCGCGGCATTGCGGATCTCTTCGGGATACGCCACGGCGCCTCCATCAATATGAATGATGGCGCCATCATAGCCAGCCCACTATCCCCACTTATCCCACTGATGTTCTGAGCAATTCGGATATCCAGCAGGATCCGAATCCCCCCGAACACAACCGGATGAATACCCCTTCCCGACCCGATAGCCTGAGCCCGTATCAATTGGGAGCAGGCATGAACGAATCAACCTTGAGAACTGGCTTTGTCTGTATCGCCACCGAAGGCAAAGCGGTGGACGGCCGAGACATCACCCGCGACTGGCTGGTCGACATGGCCGAGACCTACGACCCGACCTATTACACCGCCGTCATCTGGCCAGAGCACGATCGCTGGTCCAGCTATGGCACCGTGCAGGCGCTCAAGACCGAAGAGGTCGACGGCAAGCTCAAACTGTTCGCCGTCCTCTGCCCCAACCGGGATCTCGTCTACTGGAACCAAAGCGGCCAGTACCAGTTCTGTTCCATCGAACCGTTCGAGCAATTCGCCGATCTGGGCCGAACCTACTTGATTGGCCTGGGCGTCACCGACCAGCCAGCCAGCACCGGCACCACCCATCTCAAGTTCAGCAAGAGCAGCAAGGGCCAAACCATCGGCACCAGCGAACCGCTGGATCTCTCCATGCTCAAGCTGCCCAAGCACGAGAAGCCCGACAGCCTGCTCTCAAAGCTGTTCAACCTACTGTCCAGCCATGGCGAGCACGAACCACAACCCACCCCCAGCCAATCCGAGGATGAGGAAATGAAACCAGAACAGTTCGATCAGATGCTGGGGGCCCTGACAGGCCTTGGCACCAAGATCGATGCCTTCAGCGCCAAGCTGGAAACCAAACCGGAGACCGAACCGGCCCCGGTCATCGACCCGGCAAAAGAAGACAAACCCGGCGTCACCACCGAGCAGTTCAACCAGCTGCAAACCCAGCTCTCAGAACTGACCGCCAAGATCGACAAGTTCTCCGTTGAAGTGCCGGGCCAGCGCCCAGGTGAGCTCGGCGGTGACGATACCCCCACCGCATATTAAGGAGCGACCGTGAGTCAGACCCTAACCGTCCAGGCCCGTCAGCGCCTCGAAAAATACAGTGCTGCCCTGGCCAAGACCTATGGCATCCCCGTTAACGTGCTGGACAAACAGTTCAGCGTCATCAGTGGCCCGGTGGAAACCGGCCTGCGCGCGGGCCTGCTCGCCTCGGTCGAGTTCCTGAACCTCATCACCTGCATGGATGTGGATCAGATCAAGGGCCAGGTGGTGCAAGTCGGCATCGGCAAGCTGTTCACCGGCCGCAAGAAAAATGGCCGCTTCAACGGCAAGGTCGGCGTGGATGGCAACACCTACGAGCTGACCGAGACCGATTCGTGCGCCTCGCTCGACTGGGCGACCCTGTGCGTCTGGGCCAACGCCGGCAGCGAGGGCGAGTTCATCCGCCTGGTCGGTGAGTTCATCAACACGGCATTCGCCCTCGACATCCTGCGGGTCGGCTGGAACGGCGTCTCTGCCGAAGAGACTACCGACCCCGATGCTCATCCGCTGGGTGAAGATGTCAACAAGGGTTGGCATCAGATCGCCCGCGAGTGGAACAAAGGTAGCCAGATCATCAAGGCCGGGGCCGGCAAGAAAATCCACTTCGACCCGGACGGCAAGGGCGATTACAAGACCCTGGACGAGATGGCCTCCGATCTTATCAACACCACCATCGATCCCCTGTTCCGCCAAGACCCACGCTTGGTGGTGCTGGTCGGTACCGAACTTGTGGCAGCTGCCCAGGCCAAGCTCTACAGCGAAGCCACCAAGCCGAGCGAGCAGATCGCCGCCCAGAAGCTGGCCGAGTCCATCGCCGGGCGCAAGGCCTACATCCCGCCCTTCTTCCCGGGCAAGCGGATGGTGGTCACCACCCTGGACAACCTGCACTGCTACACCCAGCGCGGTACGCGCAACCGCAAGGCCGAGGATAACCAGGATCGCAAGTGCTTCGATAACCAGTACTGGCGCATGGAAGGCTATGCCCTGGGCGAGCACCTGGCCTATGGCGGCTTTGAAGAGGCCGACATCGAGATCGGCGCCGCACCGGCAGCGCCCGAGGCCTAAGTCATGAGCTCACCCGGTCAACGTCACAAGCAGCGCGTTCAAGCCATGCAGGGGGCCGAGCAGGCCGCCTGCTCTGGCATGGCCACCGGTGCAGTGGCAGACAGCCTGCACCTGCAACTGGTTGCCCTGGAACAGGACATTGCCCGCTTGCGCAAACTGGCGCGCATCGGTGACCGGGTGAACATGAAACGCGATGAGCTGATGCCCAAGTACCGCCCCTATGTGGAGCGCTATCTGGCCGCCATCAGTGAGTCCGGCCAGCCCTACCAGAACGAGCTGTTTCAGCGCCTCATCATCTGGGCCTTTGACGTCGGGGATTTTGATGCAGGCATTGCCTGGGCAGAGCTCGCCATTGCTCAGGGGCAGCGCACCCCGAACAACATCAAGCGCGACTGGGCCCACTTCGTGGCCGACACCGTGCTGGAGTGGGCCGAGAAGCAGTCCGCCGAGGGTCATGCCGTCGAGCCCTGGTTCTCCCGGGTATTCGACAAGGTGCGCAATGACTGGCGCCTCAACGAGCGGTTGACCGCCAAGTGGTTCAAGGCCGCCGGTTGCCTGCTGCTGCGTGACCACGACGGCCAGCCCCGCCCCAGCGCAGTGGGCGACAACGCCACCCTGGAACAAGCCGATCACTGGCTGGCCCAGGCCGACAAGCTGCACAGCAAGGTGGGCGTCGGCACCTTGCGCCAAAAGATTGCCATGCGCCTGCGGGCGCTGAATCCGGAGCAATAAGACTCTCCGCGCCACCGCACCCCGGCGCGAATGCCATGGGCAGCCTTTGGCTAACCCAGCGGCAATTGCGTGGCTACAGGGGTGCCCCATTTCAACCAACCAGCGAGGCAAGCCATGTTTGCAGGCAAGGACATCGACTACAGCGCCGCCACTATCCGCAATGACGGGTTCTGGCCGGATGTGGCCGTCGCTGACTTCGAGCGCCGCCGCGCCCTGCCTGCTGATCTGGATACCCAGACCACCGGCGCCGCCCTGCTGGCCGCCGTCTCTGAAATCAACCTGCAGCTCGAAAGCCATCAGGCCGCGCTGCTGGGCAAGGGCTACACCACCGCCGCCGAGGTACCCGGGCCCAGCCTGGAAGGCGGCACCAATGCGCTGACAGAGCAGTATCTGGCCGCCGTCTTTGCCCGCGCCAAGGCGGCCCTGCTGCCCGAGTTCGCCAGCGTCACCGAGCGGGCCACCGCCAACAACCAGGTAGAGCGATCGCCAGACCAGCGCGCCCACCTGCTGGCCGAGAGTCAGCAGTTGGTGCGCAGCATCAAGGGCAAGCACAGAGCGGGGGTCTCGCTGATATGAGCCCAGATAAAAATGCAGGCATGAACGAGCAACAGGCCCAGGGCTATTTCCTGCAGGCGCTCCACGCCGAGCTGTTGCGGGTGCTCCCGGCCAAGTGCCACAAGTCGCTGGATAGCTGGATGGAGAACGGCACCATCCGGCTGGAGCCCAAGAACATGGGCCCCACTGGGGTGGATGTGGCCTGGCTCACCTATCAGGCGGTGTTCACCATCGAGCAGCTGCCGTTTCGCGAACTGGATCCGGCCATCGTGTTGGCCGCTGTCGCCGCCTGGGTGCAGGAGAACGACCCATTCCGCGAGAAGTTCGAGCTGGACGATCCCGATTACGCCGTCACCCCAAACGATGAGAAGACCGCCGATCTCGAGATCCAGCTCGCCTTTACCGAGCCGCTTCGCCTTATCGAGCATCCGCAAGGCCCGATCAACTGGATGGGCAAACGCTGGAACGTGGGTCCGTATGAAATCTGGGTGGCCGACCATATCGACCTGAACGTGGGTGATACCGGCCATCACCAGGTCGGTGGCCAGTCATGATCACCATCACCCTGGACACTCGCCGCAGCAAAGACCAGCTCAACCTGCTGGCCCTGCCACCCAAGAAGCGCAAGCGCCTGGTGTGGCGCGCAGCCAACGAGATGAAGAAGCTGGCCGCCCGTAACGTGCGCCAGCAACAAGACCCCAACGGCCAGCCGTGGGCACCGCGCAAGCGGGGCAAACGCAAGATGTTGCGTGGCCTGCCCAAGCTGTTGCAGATCCGCGAGCCTCGTCAGGACGTGGCAGAGCTGGGGTTCACCAAGGGCACCATGAGCGCCCACGCCGGGGTCATCGCCAACACCCACCAGAAGGGGCACACCTACAAGGTAACGGCAGCCAGCCGGCGCCGTATTGCCCCCAGCGACGGCGGCAAAAACAAGCAGGCCAGCAAGGCACAAGCCCGCAAGTTGCGGGAACTGGGGTTCAAGCGCCCGGGCAAGCGCAAGCGGGCATACCGCTCGGCTTCACTGGGCTGGATAACGGGCAACCTCAACTACGCCCAGGCAGGGTTGCTTATCAAGAAACTCAAGGATGAACCGGTGAAAGAGAGCTGGGAGATCCAGCTACCCGCCCGCCCATTCCTGGGCGCCAACACCCAGCAGCGCGAGCAGGCCTTTGCCCGCGCGCTGCAGAGCATCAACTACGGCTGGGACGTCAACAAACAAGGCATGAAGGGGAAATAACGGCATGTGGCCTTATGTACAGATCAACAACTTGAACCAGATGCAGGGGCCCGTGACGGAAGTCGAGCGTCACCTGCTGTTCATCGGCAGTGCGCCGACCAACACCAACAAGCTGCTCTCGCTCAATACCCAGTCGGACTTTGACAAGCTGCTGGGCGAGGCTGACAGCGAGCTGAAAACCAACCTGCAGGCTGCCATGGCCAACGCTGGCCAGAACTGGACGGCCGCCGCCTTCGTGCTGCCGACCGACATGGATTGGAAGGATGCCGTTCGCACCGTCCAGAAAACCCAGTCATTCGAGGCCGTCGTGGTGCTGGGGCAGGAGTGGGATAAGGCGAAAATCAACGCCGCCCACGCCCTCAACCAGGAGCTGATCGCCAAATGGGGTCGCTGGCAAGCCATGCTGCTGGCGGTACCGGGTATCGTCTCCACCGCCGAGGGTGGTCAGGACTGGAGTGAATACGAGGCAGAACTGGCCGCCCTGCAGGATGGCATCGCGGCGGAATCGGTCTCCCTGATCCCGCAGCTGTGGCCCAACCTCATCGGGGCTTACGCCGGCCGCCTGTGCAACCGGGCAGTGAGCATCGCAGACAGCCCTTGCCGGGTGAAAACCGGCGCTGTGGTCGGCCTTGGGGCGACCCCCAAGGACAAGGACGGCACCGAACTGCCGCTGGCCACCCTGCAGACCCTGGAAGCCAGCCGTTACTCGGTGCCTATGTGGTACCCGGACTTTGACGGCACCTATTGGGCCGATGGCCGCACCCTGGACGTCGAGGGCGGCGACTACCAGGTGATCGAAAACCTGCGCATTGCTTACAAGGTCGCCCGCCGGATGCGCCTGCGCGCCATAGCCCGCATCGGCGATCGCTCGTTCAACTCCACCCCGGGCAGCACCGAGGCCGCCGTCATGTTCTTTGGCAAGGACCTGCGCCAGATGGCCAGCGCCATCACCATCAACGGCCAACCGTTCCCGGGTGACATCGCCTCCCCCAAGGATGGCGACATCCGCATCCAGTGGACCGCCAAGAACCTGGTCTCCATCTATGTGGTGGTGCGCACCGTGGACTGCCCCAAAGGGATCACCGTCAACATCATGCTCGATTTGATCCTCAACAACGGGGAGGGCTAACCCATGACCCGCCGTATTTCAGGCCAGTCCTTCGATACCACCCTGATGGGCACCATGGTGCACATCGAGAAGGCCAGCCTCTCCATCACCGACAACAGCGCCGTGGCGCAAACCCGTGGCATCCCTGATGGCTATATCGATGGGGATGTGGCCGCAGAGCTGGAGTTCGAGCTCGATGCCAAGAACTTCAAGATGCTGTGTGAGAGCGCCAAGCGTCAGGGCAGCTGGCGCGGCATGAAGCCGGACGATGTGCTGTTCTACGCCGACACCGGCGACGAGACCATGAAGGTGGAAGCCTTTGGCGTGAAGCTGGTGATCTCTGACCTGCTCGATATCGATCCCAAGGGCGGCAGCAAGGGGGTGCACAAAATCAAGGGGTTCGTCACCTCCCCGGACTTCGTGCACATCAACGGCATGCCGTACCTGTCGGATGACGACACCCGTCACCTCAAGGGCTAACCGATGGATCTGATCGACCGTGCCAACCAACACGCCGAGCGGATGCTGGCGGCCCAGCTGGATAGCCAGCTTGGCCGCAGCCACTACCAGGGCGAGAGCTTGCACCTTTGCGAAGCGTGCGATGACCCGATCCCGGAGGAACGCCGCCAGCGAGTACCCGGGGTGCGCAAATGTGTGCCCTGCCAGAGCCGCGCAGAGCGTCGCGGCCAATAAGCATCGAGAACGGGATATGAACCCTATGCCAAACAAAGACCCCACCCTCTGGGCCGCCATGCTGACCTGGTTGATGGATAACTGGCCCGCTGTCTATGGGGCACTGCTGGCGCTGGCCATCGCCTTCCTGCGCATCACCTATGCCGGTGGGCGGGGTCGCCGCCGGCTGATCGAATCCTTGCTGTGCGGCCTCATCACTCTGGCTGCTGCCACCGGGACCCACTTGCTCGGGATCCCCCAGGAGGCCACCCCGTTACTGGGTGGCATGGTGGGACTGCTTGGGATCGACATCATCCGCGACCGGGCCGCACTGATGTTCAACAAGAAGGAAAACTGACATGTCACTGCGCTGGATTGAAGAGGCCCGCCAGTTCTTGGGCCTGAAAGAGATAAAAGGGCCCAAGCATGCCCAGGCCATCCTGGACATGTGGAAGGCAATCAAGCGGGGCGGCATCAAAGACGATGAAACCCCGTGGTGCGCCGCCTTTGTCGGGGCTTGCCTGGAACGGGTCGGCATCCAGTCAACCCGCTTTGAGAGTGCCAAAAGCTACTTGGGATGGGGCGAGAAACTGGATAGCCCCGTGCCAGGCTGCGTGGTGGTGTTCACCCGTGACGGTGGTGGTCATGTGGGGTTCGTGGTCGGCAAGTCACCCTCCGGCAACCTGTTGGTGCTCGGTGGCAACCAAGGGGATGAGGTGAATATCCGTGAATTTCCGCTGACCCGCGTCACCGGCTACCGCTGGCCGCTGCATGAACCGATGCCGGCCGGTGAGCTGCCCATAGGTACCCCTGCCCAGTTGTCGATGGGGGAAGCATGAGCACGCTCATCCGGTTCCTGCCGACCATCATCGGCTTTGTGCTTGGCACCATTCTGTTTACCCAAGGCGAACGACTCACGCAGCGCACCAAGGAGCTGGCCAACGCCAACGACACCATCAACATCCTGCAGGCAGTCAACACCCAGCAAGCGACCGCCCTCCAGGAACTGCTGATGCAGGCAAAGGGTCTGCGCTTACTGCTTAACGACCAGAACGCGGCATTGACCGAGCTCGACAACCAGAACAGGAAAACCGCCGATGAACTGCAACACGCCCTGGCCACACCGCCGGCGGGCCGCCCAGATTGCGCTCGCGAGCCTCTGCCTGGTGGCGCTTTGCGCCTGCTCCAGCCAGCCCACCGCAGTGGTGCAAACCCAGGTAGTGAAGCGACTGCCGCCGCCGGGGCTGGTGCCCCACTGCCCGGAGCCTGAATTCACGGGGAGCACCTACGGCGACGCCGTGCGGTTTATCCCCACCCTGCAGACGGCCATGCGCCGCTGCCAGACCCAACTCAACACCCTGAACCATTGGATTGAACAAGAGGAAACCACCCCATGAGCAAAAAAATCACCCTGACCATCGCCGGTACCGACATCAGCTTTGAACCGACCATGACCGCCTACAACGGCTTCATCAACGACATGATGCCCAACGACAAGGTGGCGCCGGCCCACAACTACCTGAAGAAGATCGTCTGCACCGAGAGCAAAGAGGCGCTCGATGATCTGCTCAAGCGTCCCAGCGCTGCGCTGCAGCTGGCGGGCGCGATCAACAAAGAGTTCGCCCCTGATCTGGAAATCACCGTAAAAAACTGACCGCGCGTGCCGAGGCCATCGAGCGCAACCAGCTTGAACAAGTATTGGCGCTGCGACGCTACTACCTGCCCCATGAGGATGACGACATCGAGAGCCTGGCCCGCGCTACCTGGTTAGACAAGTACCACCGAGATTCCAACGCCATCGCCGTGGCCGAGGGCATCGCCAAAGCACTGAACGGATAAGAGACCCCTATGGCCTGGATGGAAAAATTGATGATGCAGGTGGCGTTGGTTGACCAGGTCACCAAGCCCCTTGCCGGCATCAATGCCCAGATGGACAAGGTCAGCAAGGCTGGCCGCCAGGGCTGGGGCAGCATGGCCATGGGGGCCACCACCGTCGCCGGCGGCGTCATGGCGATCCAGGGGGCTCTGGGCCCCGCCATCGAAATGGATCGGGCGCTGGCGGAAGTGGCCTCTCTCGATGTGCAAAAGGATGTGCTCGGGGCGCTCGGTCGCGAGGCGCTCAAACTCTCCATCCAGTATGGTGAGTCGGCCACCGAGATCGTGCGCTCCTCCTACGATATCCAATCCGCGATCGCCGGGCTGGAGGGCAATGAACTGCCCGCTTTTACCCGCGCCTCCACCACCCTGGCCAAGGCCACCAAAGCCGATACCGCCACCATCACCAACTACATGGGCACCATGTACGGCATCTTCGAACAGCAGGCCAAGCAGATGGGCAAGGCCAACTGGGTCGAAGATGTGGCCGGCAAGACCGCGCTGGCGGTGCAGCTGTTCAAGACCACCGGCCAGGGCATGGCCGATGCCTTTGGGGCGATCGGTGCCAACGCCACCGCCGCGGGCGTCTCGATGGATGAGCAGTTCGCCGTGATCGGCCAACTGCAGGCCACCATGAGTGGCGGCGAGGCCGGTACCAAGTTCAAGTCGTTCCTGGCTGGTGTCGGTGGCGCTCAGAAGGCGCTCGGCATGCAGTTCACCGACTCGGCAGGCAACATGCTGCCGGTGCTGACCATCCTGGACAAGCTCAAGATGCGTTACGGCGAGACCATGAGCGTGGCCGAGGGGGACGAGCTCAAGAAGGCCTTCGGCTCGGATGAGGCAGTCGCCATGATCAAGCTGCTGATGACCAACACCAAGGGGCTGGCCACCAACATCAACGCGCTGGCCAACACCCACGGCATGGGCAAGGCCGAGCAGATGGCCGCCTCCATGACCGACCAGTGGGAACGGGTGACACAGGGATGGTTCGCCATTCGTGCCGCCGCCTTCGGGGTGGTGCTACCTGCCATCAATGCGGTGGTCGGCGTCTTTGCCGATGGCGCCAATGATGTGCTGCGCTGGACGCACCTCTTCCCGAACCTGACCAAGGTGGTGAGCTATACCCTGCTCGCCATCGTCGGACTGAGTATGGTCACCGGGGTGTGGATGCTGGTTGCCGGGCTCGCCAAGCTGGCCACCCTGGGGCTCGGCATCGCCTGGACCGTCATCATGGCGCCGCTCAACCTGCTCAAAGCCGGGCTGGTTGCCTTTCGCGCCATCATGCTGGCCGTCAACATTGCCATGTATGCCAACCCCATCGGCCTGATCATCGCGGGCATTGTGCTGCTGATCGGCACCGTCGCGGCGGTCATCTACTACTGGGACGACCTGAAAAAGACCCTGGCAGACTGGGGCGTGTTCGACGCCATCCAGGCGATGATCGATGGAGCAGCCGCCGGCTGGGCCAACTTCATGCAGTTGCTTGCCAACCTAAGTCCCTTCCAGTTGCTGGGCAAAGCCGTGGACTGGTTGATCGACAAGCTCAACATGATCCCGGGCGTCAACATCGAGCTCGGCAGCATGCCGGATCTCGCCATGCCGAGCATGCCGCCACTGAATGTGCCGGTCATGCCCGGGGTGATGAATGTGCCAGCGCAAGAGCGACAACAGGAGACGGTCAACGCGCCCCTCGCCCGCTACCGCCAGCAAGACCAGAGCAAGGTGCCATCCGGTGGCATTGGCCAGCAGCTGATCCAGGCCAACGCGGCCGCGACCTCTGCCAACCAGAAGCCGGCCAAGTCCCTGCACGTCGGCGAGGTGCACATCACCAACCAGAACCCGATGACCCCGGAGCAGATGGCCGAGAACGTCTGGCTGGAGACCAAATGATGAATGACCCCCTGACCCACGAACCTAAGTACATCGATCTCCTGGTCGTCAACGGCGCCTGGCAACTCGATGCCGGCGGCCAGCCGCGCTACACCCAGGACCGCCACAGCATCGGTCAGGACATCAAGCACCGCATCATGGAGTCGGGGCTCGCCCGCAAGCTCATTGGCGAGCGCAGCCCGACCCTGCGCAGCGACGTGATGACCGAGATTGAACTGCTGGTAGAAGACGACGAGCGGCTGGTGCCCGGCACCATCCTCATCCGTGAAGAGGTCCCCGACCGGGTGCTGGTCACCGCTCGCACCTATGAATTCGGCGATTTGGAGGTAACCCTGTGAACCTGCGCCCGACCGTGGACTTTATGGCCCTGCTGGCCGAGACCGGCGTCCCAACCACCGAACAGGCCATGGAGGCCGAGCTCAAAAAGGAGGTGGTGGCCGCCGGCTCCCTCATCACCAACGACAGCGACGTGAGCCCATTCTGGCGGCTGGTGCGCGGGGTGGTTATAACCCCGGCGCTCTGGCTGGTCCGTACCCTGCTGGCCGGCCATGTGCTGCCCAACACCTTCGCAGCCACCGCCACCGATGCCTATCTCGACCTCAAGGCCTGGGATGTGGACTTGACCCGCAAGGCGGCCCAGACCACACGGGGCCTGGTCAACTTCGTCAAGGCTAATCCGAGCGAGGCCGCCACCATCCCGGCCGATATCTGGATCGCCACCGAGCGCATCAACGGCACCATCTACCGCCTCAAACCCCTGCAGGCGGTAGTGAGCCCCGCCGGCGAAGCGGTTGCCCGGGTGGTCTGCGAGGCGGAGTTTGCCGGCAGCGCCTGGAATCTGGCGCCGGGCTATTACAACCTGCTCAGTGAACCGGTGACCGGCATCCTGTCGGCCCGCAACGATGACAAGGAATGGATCACCACCCAGGGCGCCGATGCCGAGGGCAACGACGCGCTCGGCCTGCGCATCCAGAACCAGTTTTCGGCGGTGGGTCGCTACCACATCGACGCGATTTACCGCTCCATGCTGGCAAACGTGGCGGGGATCCGGGCCGATCACATCTTCTTTGAACATGAAGGCCCCCGTGGCCCGGGTACCGCCAATGCCTACATCCTGCTGGAGGTGGGCGCGACCCCAGCCAGCCTCATTGAGCAGCTCAACGACTACGTGGGCCGCCAGGGCAACCATGGACATGGGGATGACCTGTTCGTGATGCCCATGCCCGAAACCCAGCACAGCCTGACGCTGGAGCTCTGGCCCCAGCCCAACCTCTCCGATGAGCAGTTGGCCGCGCTCAAGGCGGGCGCCGAGAATCTGGTCAAGGCGGCGTTTCGCCAGTCGGCGGACTTTCCGGCCGTGACCCGTACCTGGCCGCGCTCGCGCTTCTCGCTCTCGCAGCTGGGCCGCGAGCTGCACAGCCAGTTCCCGCAGCTGCAGAGCCTCAAGTTTGCGCAGGATGACATCGTGTCGGGGCTGGCCATCCCGCGCCTCGACAAGCTGGCGGTGACCCTGCATGAGTAACCCGACCCCGCTTGAACACGGCCGGCAGGCGCCGGTGCTACCCGATGCCAGCGCCCCCTGGTGGGAAGACGGTTACACCATCAGCCCGGCCCACGCCGAGCCCGGGTTTCTGGCGCGTGGCATCAACGCCTTCTGGCAGCGGCTCAAAGGCTGGCTGTTGCTGCCGCTGGCCCAGCAAGACCCGCTGACCTGCTCGGAGTCCCTGCTCTCGCTGCTCGCCTGGGAGCGTGACATCACCCGCTTCAACGGCGAGCCGCTGCTGCTCTTTCGCAAACGAGTCAAATTCGCCTTTGTGAACGCCCGGGACGCCGGTGAGGTGGCCGGCTTTAAGCGCATTTTTGAGCGCCTGGGCATCGGCTGGTGTGACATCCACGAACGCCAGGCCGGCGCCCCCTGGGACGTCATCACCATCGAGGTGACCGACGGCGCCATCGCAGCCAACCAGAAACTGATGGAAACCCTCATTCAACACTATGGCCGCACCTGCCGCCGCTATCGCTTTCAGGTGGTTTACCCGGTCACCGGCACCCTGCGGTTCGGTCGTATCGACATGAGCCAGCAGGTGTTCGGCGCATCACTCAAGAGGAACGCATGAGCCAAATCATTACCAACGCCTTCTCCCGCTACTGGCAGGAGTGCCTCGCCACCCAGGCACCGGTGGTGCTCGATGAGTTCGTGCTGGCCAACGTGCCGGATCTCGATCCCGATGCCGCCATCAACCCGGACAGCGGCCTGCCGCAGGCGGGCCAGATTGTGCACCGCCACCCGGTGGACCAGCGCGGGCGTATCAACAACGATGCAGTGGCTTACACCATCGTAATGGACACCACGGTCGGCGATTTCAGCTTCAACGCCATGTACCTCATCAACAAGGCCACCGGCGTGGTGGGGATGATTGTGCACAAGGGGCTGGAGACCAAACTCAAGACCAATGAGGCCACCGGCCAGACCGGCAACAGCCTGGTGAAATCCATGCTGATGGAGTACGACCGGGCGGCTGAGGCCACCGCCACCCACGTGGACGCCAGCACCTGGCAGATAGACTATGCCGCCCGCCTGCGCGGGATGGACGACGACCTGCGCCTGCAGGCGCTGCAGTTCTTCGGGCCGGCCACCTTCTACGGCAACGGCTTTAACTTAGGTATCGAGTCCGGGGTCTACAAGGTGCAACCCGGGGTGGCCTACGTGGGCGGCCTGCGGGCGGAGCTGAACGAGGTCAAGAAGGTGACCCCGGGAGCCAAGCCGGTGGGGCTCTGGCTCGACATCTACCGGGCGGGCTCCTTGCTCGATGCCTGGGTGAATCACTTCACTCTGACCTTAAGCGTGCCAGAGCTCACCGACTACCTAGACAGCAACGGCTATCAGCACCATGTGGCCAAGGTGGCCATCGTCAATGCCAATGGCAGCGTCACCGACGTGCGCCGCAAGCGCACCATCGAGCTGACCGGGGACGTGGCCGGCAAGGGCATCCTGGAAGATGCCCAAGGCGTCACCATCGCGGTGGAGATAAAAGACGGCAGCCACCGCCACCGGTGGAATGAGCTCGACCAGATACCGGCCACCGCCAGCCGCTGGCCTAGCTATAGCGAGGTGACCAACAAACCGGATCTGGCTGCTGCCAACCACACCCACCCGGGCACGCTGACCAATCCGATCCCGCTGGCCAAGGAAGACCTGAACACCCTCATCACCCCCAGCGTGTTTCGCCAGGAGTCCGATGCCAATGCCGCGGCCTCACTCAACTATCCCGAGCCTAAAGCCGGCTCCCTGACAGTGACCGTCGGCGCCGGGGTGCAGCAGCGTTACCACGTCTACAACACCAGCCGGGTCTATACCCGCGCCCAGTACAACACCGGGGCCTTCACACCCTGGGCCCGGGATTACAACACCCTGAACAAGCCGAGCGCCGATGACGTGGGTCTGGGCAAGCTCGCCAACATTGCCCCCAGTTACGATCCATCGGCCAACACCTATGCCCTACGCGACGGCTCCGGCGATCTCCTAGTCCGCACCTTGCGCACCAACCTGGTTGATGAACAACGTATGGTCGGCGCCGTGGCCTTTCGGGTCGACTACGGCAACGACAGCTATCTGCGCTACTGCGCCAGCCAGACTGCGTTTCGTCAGTGGCTCAACCAGGCAGCCACTGGCTGGGAGGTGGGCTGGCGCTTAGGGATCTCGGATCCCAACTACGCAATGACCGAATACCACATCCCGGGCAAATGGGCGGTGATGACCTACCTTGCGACCGATGGCGCGTTTCGGATTGCTTCCTCCAACGGTCAAGGGGGAGCCACCGCCACCCGCCTGACGATTGATGCCGCAGGGAACGGCTCCTTTGTGGGCACGGTGAATGACGGCACGGGCCGTTGCTACAGCCCGGGAAACCAGCCCCACTACACCCACAACCACACGGCCGCGCAAGGCAACCAGGACATCGTCGCCAGCGGTTGGGGGCAGGTAGGTACCTACATGATGGCCGCTGTGATCCCGGGCCATGCCGCGGCCATGAATCCATCTGCCACCATCGCCGGCTCGTCGCTGCGCCCTGCCAACGCCTCCGAGTGGGGCCAGAATCGCGATTGGGCCTTGCCGGGCACCTGGAAGTGCTTGGGGTTCGTCACAGATAACAGCGATGACCGCTGGGATGACCGCACCACCCTGTGGATCCGGGTTGCATAAGAGAGGAGAACATCATGGAACGCATTGAAGTGCTAACCGCTGCGAACCCACGCCATTACGCAGCGGATCCCGACAGCATCACCCTGGACGTGCTGTTTGCCCACCTGCCTGAGCAGGTGCAGTTCGCCGCCCGCAAGGATGACTCGGAGGAGCATGGCCGCGAGCTCTACAGCCGGGCTGTATTTGGCGAGTTTGGCGATATCGAGGTGATCACCCTCGCGCCGCCGACCGAGACGCAGCAGCAGGCCCGCCTCACGACGCTGCTCAAACAGGCCGCCACCACCATGGCGCCGCTGGAGGATGCCGAGGCGTTGGGCATCATCAGCGAGGCCGAACGCAAACAGCTCACCGCCTGGCAGCGCTACCGGGTCGCCCTCTACCGCCTGCCACAAAGTGAAGGCTGGCCCACCGAGGTCAACTGGCCAGAGATGCCGCAATGAGTTGGACACAAGGGGCGCTACGCTGGCCGGCCAGTGCCGCCAGCCTGCAGGCCAACGCCCAGGGCGTGCTGGCCCAGATCCCGGCCACCCAAACCAGTGCTATGGCGCGCCTACAGAGCGTGGCCGAGCGTGCCCAATACCCACGCAGCCCGCTAAGCGAGGCGGCCACCGCGCTGGCGGGTCTGCGCGCCGAGCTCGACCAGTTGCTGGTCACTGGCCGTTGTCTGACCGTCACCCCCTACCAGCACGGGGTCGGCCAACAGCAGGGACAACAATTCAGCTTGGCCGCCCCCAATGCGGTGGCCACCCTGGCCGCCAAGCTGCAGGACGGGGCTGATCCCCTTCTGCCCAGCGGGCAACTGCATGCCCTCGCCTGGCTGGTCACCGGCAATAGCGCCGAGGAGCTGGCCAGGCAGCTGGCTATCCTCTGCGCCCTGCTGCCACTGCCGGAGTGGTGCGCCACCCTGCGGCGCCTTCACGCCAACAACGACACCATGAGCCAGCCCACGGCGGCCAAGGTGCCGCGCTGGCGCGCCGATGAGCCGCTGAGCTGGGCACCACTGCGCCCGGCCCGCATGGTGTTGGGGGCAGAGCTGGCCCAGCTGGAGAGCCTGGCCCGTGACAGCCAGACCCCGATCGCCAAGCTGCAGGGACTGGCGACACGCCGCACCGCTCGCCTGGCACAACTCGCCGAGACCTTGGCCAAGCTGGGCACGCTGTCCGGCACGCTCTGGCACTGGCAAGGTCAGGGGGATACGGCCAGCCTCGCCACCCAGCTCGGGCAGAGCTCCCCACCCGACCACAGCCAGAGCATGACTGTTGGGGCTCTGCTGCTCTCCCCCTCCCCGCTCACCTTCTGGCAGGAGTTAACCCCATGAGCCAAGCCATGCTGACCCTCGATGGCGAGCCCATCGTCATGAAGTCGATGCGGGTATCCGCATCGATGCAGTTTCAGGACAAGGACCAGAGCGGCCAGACCAGCTCAACCAGCAGCGCCGAACAGGGCGCCAAGGGCAAGGAGCTCGACGTATCCGGCCTCATCCCGTTCAAGGATGAGCGCATGCTCAGCCGGCTGTTTGAGTTGGCCGATGCCAAGGGCAATGGCGGCAAACGCCACGTCTACCGGGTCGGCTCGCTCCTGGCCAAGTCGGTGAAGGTGCGCCAGGCCAAGTTTGCCGGGCGCATCACCGCCAGCGAACAGGAGGGGCTGCTGGCCTGGCAGGTGCAGTTCACCTTGAAAGAGTTCAACTCGGTACCGGAGAAGCGCGAACAACGCTTGCCGAAGAAAGCCCCCACCGTGGGCCAGAGTACCGCCAACACCAGCACCGCCAAGCCAGGCGCCAAAGGGACTGGCGACGACGAGCAAGACCTCAGCAGCTTCGAGCGCTATGTGCTCAAACCGATGGATGACATGCTGGCATGAAACTCTCCACGTCACTGACCCTCGCCGGCCAGCCGGTGCACCTGGTCGACCATGACCTGGTGTTGGACATCAACGCCGGCGGCCGCGCCGCCCTGACCATTGAAGGAACGGCCCGCAAGGGGCAGACCTTCACCTTGGACACCGGCTACAACGGCGACCTGCGCCGCTGGTTCACAGGTTACGTGTACGACGTGCAGCCTGCCGCCAATGGCGCCAGCAAGCTGCTGTGCCGCGAGCTGGCCGGTGCCCTGGGCTCACGGCTGCCGGTCAGCCAACAACATGCCACCCTGCGCGGCCTGCTGGCCTGGCTGACCGACCAGACCGGTCTGACCTTCCTGCTGCCCCAGGGCAGCGATTACACCGACCGGCCGATCCCCAACTTCACCAGCGCCGGCACCGGTTATCAGCTGCTCGACAACGCTGGCCGCGCCTTTGAGGTGCCCGACTTTGTCTGGTACCAGCAACCCAATGGCGCCATCTTTGTGGGCAGCCACGCCCACAGCCGCTGGCATGACAAGGAGGTCACGCTCGATCCCGCTTGGTCAGGCCGCCAGGCGGGCGACACCCTGACCCTGTCGCCGGTCCCGTCCATCCGGCCCGGTACCATCATCAACGGCAAGCGGGTGATGCGGGTGCGGCTCAAGGGCGACGAGATGACCCTGACCACGGCCACCCCGGGCAAGGTCACCAAGTCGCCAGAGCGGCGCAAGATAGAGGGGGAATTCCCGGAGCTGGCCGACAAGATGCACCTGCCCAAGTTCGGACGGGTCGAGGCCATCAGCGATCAGGCCAGCGCTGGCCAGCTCAATGACCCCTTTCGCCCCCGCTATGCGGTGGACGTGCAACTGCTGGGTGAGGATGGCCAGCCGGACAAGGCCGCCCCACTTTATCGGGCCGTGCCGCTGCCAGTGCAGTTCGGCGGGCAGGAGCAAGGCCTGCTGCAGTTCCCCATCGAGGGGACACTGGTTGAGCTGGGCTTTGCCTTTGGGCGGGCCGACCGGCCCTTTATCCGTACCGTGCTCGGCAGTGGCTGGTCCCTGCCGGACATCGCCCCGGGCGAGCAGTTGCAGCAGCAACGGGCCGAGGTGGCCAGCCGCACCGACACCGTGGGTAACCTCTCCCGCCACACCGACCGACGCCTGCATGACCAAGCCCTGCAGATGCACCACCAGAGTGACGACTACCTGGGGGAACATGGCCAGCATCAGCTGCAGGTAGCCCAGCACAGCATCGAGGAAGTGGGCGGGTTCAAGCTCATCGAGGCGCTGGGCGCCATCGAGCTGTTGGCCGGGGATGACCTCACCCTGGGGAGTCTGGGCAACATGAGCCAGACCACGGCGGGGGATCTGGTCGAGGTGGTGGGCCAGCTGCGCCGGGCGGTTGCCGGCGAACTGCAACACCTGGAGGCGCCCCGTTCGTGGATGGGGTCCGACAGCGTGAACATCTTCCGGCTGCTGCTGCAGCTGATGAACGTGGTAGAGCAGCTGGCCGCAGCCACTGCCAGCCACACCCACGGCAACGGGCCAGCCCCCGGTAACAGCGGGGCCATGACCGGACATGGCCAACAAGCCAAGCAGTTGGCCAGCCAGCTATCCCCCATCATCGAGTAAGCCACCAAGCAAAGAAGGCCCCACAAAGTGGGGCCTTCTTCTATCTGCCTGACAGCGCCTGAGCATGGCCAGGGAATGGCGCCGCATGAAGAAGCAGCCATCGGGCAGCGCTGCATCATACGTGAAGCATGCGCACGCTCACAGCCTCCCAGCGCATGGCGGCGACGCCCACCGCCGCGTCTGCGTCACGGAAACCGCGCTCTTCCGCTCCCGCCTGCGCGCCGCATCAATAAAATTTTTTGCAAAAGTGGATTACCGCAAAACCATAGGCCTAGAGCGCGCCAGATAAAGGATCTCGGCCGAGGTTAGGATCTGAAAGGATCGAAAGAAATTGCAGGGTTTTACAGTTTGAAAGGGGTCTGACTAGCGGCGTAGAAAACGTAAGTCATTGAATATATTGGGAGTAGCGTACTTTCCGTGGGGATTTGAACTATCTGGAAGGATCCTGCTTTCCGCGAGGGAACAGCTAGAAGGCGTTTTGTTTCAGACGCTTAGGTGCAAGAAGGGGTCCTCTGAGAACTGAAATTTTGAAGGGGGAATGTGACCCTGATGTACTTGTTGGCTTATCTCACGGAAAATAGAAGCCTGTGAGATGTGGTTGGCCCTATAAGCGTGGTCAGTTTGTCAGAGTCGTGGACACATTGCGGACACTAAAAACAAAAAGAGCTTATAAAACAAAGCATTATTGATTTATAAATGGCAGCCTCGGCTGCCATTTTTATTTGTTCTGCATCAGTCTGGGGTACGGGCCGCTCAGAGCGCGTTGCGCCTGGGTCCGAATGGCAAGCGCCAGCGAAACAGGCTGTTGAGGGTGGCGCGCCACTGATTGGGCCGCCCCAGGATCTGTCTCTGCAAACGGGTCTCTTCCTTGAGCATCACCTCATCGCTGCGAGCCCAGGCCTGATGGTAGAGCTGCTTGATCCCCGCCAGCGCGTCCGGCGACTTGGTGATGAGGGTCTTCGCAAACTCCCGCGCCTCTGCCAGCGGATCCTCGCAGACCCGGCTCACCAGCCCGAGGGATCTCGCCTCCAGCGCATCGCATTCACGCCCGCTCATGGCCAGCTCCATGGCTGTGTCCACCCCCATCAGGTTGCGCAGGGTGACGCTGCCGCTCATGTCGGGAATGATGCCCCACTTGATCTCCATCACCGAGAAGCGGCAATCCGGGGTGCTGAACCTAAAATCGGCCCCCAGCGCAATTTGCAGGCCGCCACCAAAACAGACCCCCTGGGTCACCGCAATCACGGGCACCGGCAGCTGATGCCAGCCGTAAGCCACCCGCTGGGCCAGGTTGGTCGCCTCATCCGCCTCGCGCTTGAGGATATCGAGCGCCGCCACCGGCTGCTTGAGCATGGATTTCACATCCAGTCCGGCGCAGAAGGCACGCCCTTCACCGTGCAGGATCACGGCCCGCAACCCCTTGTGCTGCGCGAGCTGCGTCAGCGTCTCGTCGATGGCGCCGAACATGCTTCTATCCAGCGCATTGAGCTTGTCCCCCCGCGCCAGTATCACTTCGGCGATGCCGTCCCGGATCTCGCACTTGACCCTTGGTTTTTCCATCTCCCTTGTCCTCTCCTTGATCCCTGTTGTTGACTCACTGGTCATACCACCACGTTATCAGAGTGTTATCGCCAGGTACAGCGAGGGCATATGTTTCCCGTTGCAGATGCCGCGTGCGACTAAAGTCGGCTGGCTCAGATGCTACCGCTTTGTCAGACTGACCTGACGCCACCGGCCAAGGATTGCCATGACCACCCTGTTCAACTTTTCCCGCCCGCCGTTTGACAGCCTGAGCGCCGAAGAGCGCCAGCGGCTCGCGCAGAGCCTCTCCATCTGCTATTTCCGCGCAGGTCAGGTGGTGCTCAACGCCGGTGATGTCCCGCCCGGCCTCTACCTCGTCATCAAGGGGGCGGTGGAGGAGTCGGCGCCTCACCACCACTTCGGTGACTACGGGGTCGATGATCTGTTCGACGTGCGTGCCCAGTTTGACGGCCGCTGTCGCCACAGCTTCACGGCGCTGGAAGATACCCTCTGCCAGCTGATCCCCCGCCACACCTTTCTGGCCCTCTGCGAGCAGGCGCCGGCGCTGGCCAGCTACTTCACCGCCAATCTGGTCGAGCGGCAACAGCAGCAGGAGCAACGGGAACAGCTGGGCCAGAAGAATCTGGCGGAATTTATCCTGACCCGCATCGAACCCGGCCATCTGCAGGCGCCGCTCGTCGTCGAAAACCGGCTCAGCCTGCTGGCGGCCACCGAGGCCATGGTGGCCAAAGGCACGGATTGCCTGCTCTACCCGGCGCCGGATGGCAGCCTGACCCTGGCGACCCGCAAGACACTGCTGCACGCCCTCACCCTGAAGGGACTGCCGCTGACTGCGCCACTCGCCGTGCTGACCCCGACACAGCTGATTGGCCTGCCGCTGGGCAGTTACCTGTTCGATGCCCTGTTATTGATGACCCGTCATCGCATCAAGCGGCTGGTCATCTGGCAACAAGGCGAGGTGGCGGGCATATTGCAGCTGACCCAGGTGCTGGGGCTCTTTTCCACCCACTCCCACGTGCTGACCCTGCGCATCGCCCGGGCAGACTCCCAGCCCGCACTGGAGGCGGTGGCCCGCGAGCAGCAACAGCTGACTCGCTCCCTGTTTGGCCAGGGGATCCACACCGCCTTCCTGATGCGGCTCATCGCCACCATCAACGAACAGCTGATCGCCAAGGCCTTTGCCCTGGTGATCCCGCCCGAGGTACAGGACAAGGTGTGCTTGCTGATGCTGGGCTCGGAGGGGCGCGGCGAGCAGATCCAGAAAACCGATCAGGACAATGCCCTGATCCTGCCCGCCGGCCTGCACTGGCCAAATCAGCAGGCCGACTTGGCCGCCTTCAGCGCCCTGCTCGAGCGGCTCGGTTATCCGCCCTGCCCCGGCCAGGTGATGGTCAACAACCCGAGCTGGGTGAAAGAGGTCAACGAGTGGCAACAGGAGATTGAGCGGGCCTGCGTCAACGCGGGCGAGGCCGACCTGCTCTGGCTCGCTACCCTGGCCGATGCCCACCCCATCGCCGGGGATCGCGGCCTGCTGCCTCCCGTCGCCCGCAAGCTGCGGGAGCAACTGGCCGATCGGCAGGATCTGCTGGCGGAGATGGTGCGGCCGGCGGTGGCCTTTCATGCGCCGCTGACCCTGTTTGGCCGGCTGGAGCGGGCGCCGGACGGGCTTGATCTCAAGCGGGGCGGCCTCTTCCCGCTGGTGCACGGCATCCGCATGCTGGCGCTGGAGGCGACCATTCTGGAGACCTCGACCCTGGGGCGCATCGAGGCGCTGGTGGCGTGCGATCGGCTCAGCGCCAGCTATGGCGCCAACCTGGCGGAGGCGTTCCGGCTCTTTATCCGCTTGCGCTTGCGCAGCCAGCTCAAGGGAGGCGACAGCCGGGTGCAGGTAAGCGAGCTCAGCCACGGCGAGCGGGATCTGCTGCGCCAAGCGCTGCATCAGGTGAAGAAATTCCAGCAGTGGCTCACCTTGCACTTTCGTCTGAGACAATAGGCATGTGGAACCACTGGCGACGCCGTTGGCTTGGTCGCGCCTTCCGTGAGGGAGAGTTCGCCCCGCTCTTCACCGCACCGCCGGGCGATGAGCGGATCGCCCTCGATTTCGAGACCACCAGCCTGGATCCCGAGCGGGCGGAGATAGTCTCCATCGGCGCCGTGCGCATCCAGGGCAACCGGCTGCTGACCGGAGAGGCGCTCACCCTCAAGGTGCAGCCACCCGCCAGTCTGAGCGCGCAATCCGTGGTGATCCACGGCCTGCGCCATCAGGATCTGCAACAGGGATTGACGCTGGAAGCCGCGCTGCGCCTGCTGCTCGACTTTATCGGCCCGCGCGAACTGGTGGGCTATCACATCGCCTACGACCTGCGCATTCTCAACCTGGCCTGCCAGAGACTATGGGGGCTGACCCTGCCCCAGCGGGGCATAGAGGTGAGCCGCCTCTATCATGACAGCCTCTATCGGCGCTATCCCGACGCCGCCATCGACTTGCATCTGGCCGCCATCTGCCAGCACCTGGCATTGCCTCCCCTGCCCGTCCACGACGCCCTGAGTGACGCCATCACGGCCGCCCTCATCTACCTGCGCCTGACCCAAGGCGGGCCACTGGCTTATCCCAAAGTCTAATTGCCCACCAATAACATTTAATTCACATTTCACTTACATGAGCAGGTCTGCTGCTCGGTAGGGACCTCCCTTCATCCACCGCTGACACTCAATGTCATGGAGAACTGCAATGGAACAGCAACCTTATCTTCGGATCCAGCAAGATCCCAACTTCCAGGAGCTGATCGCCAAGCGTCAGCGCTTCGCCTGGACCCTCTCCATCCTGATGTTGGGGCTCTACCTGGCCTTCATCATGCTCATCGCCTTTGCCCCCGGCTGGCTCGGCACCCCCTTGAGCCAGGGCTCCACCATCACCCGTGGCATCCCGGTCGGGGTGGGGCTGATCCTCGCCTCCTTCGTGCTGACCGGCATCTACGTGTTTCGGGCCAACGGCGAGTTTGACGAGTTGAACCAGAAGATCCTCAAGGGAGTGCAATCATGAAAGGCAAGTCTCTGCTGTTGCTGGCTACGCTGGCCTCTTCCCCCCTGCTGGCGGCCGACGCGCTGACCGGTGAAGTCCATCGCCAACCCCTCAACATCTCGGCCATCGTCATGTTCGTGATCTTCGTGGCGGGCACCCTGTTCATCACCTACTGGGCCTCCAAGCGCAACCGCTCGGCCTCCGACTACTATGCCGCCGGCGGCCGCATCACCGGCTTCCAGAACGGGCTGGCCATCGCCGGCGACTACATGTCCGCCGCCTCCTTCCTCGGCATCTCGGCCCTGGTCTACACCTCGGGCTACGATGGCCTCATCTACTCCATCGGCTTCCTGGTGGGCTGGCCCATCATACTGTTCCTGATCGCGGAGCGGCTGCGCAACCTCGGCAAATATACCTTTGCCGACGTGGCCTCCTACCGTCTCAAGCAGACCGAGGTCCGCACCCTCTCCGCCAGCGGCTCCCTGGTGGTGGTGGCGCTCTACCTGATCGCCCAGATGGTGGGGGCAGGCAAGCTCATCGAGCTGCTGTTCGGCCTGCAATACCACGTCGCCGTGGTGCTGGTCGGCATACTGATGGTGCTCTACGTGCTGTTTGGCGGCATGCTCGCCACCACCTGGGTGCAGATCATCAAGGCGGTGATGCTGCTCTCCGGTGCCAGCTTCATGGCCATCATGGTGATGAAGTCCGTCAACTTCGACATAGGCGCCCTGTTCAGCGAAGCGGTCAAGGTGCATGAGAAGGGCATCGCCATCATGAGCCCGGGCGGTCTGGTGGCCGATCCCATCTCCGCCATCTCGCTCGGTCTGGCCCTGATGTTCGGCACCGCCGGCCTGCCCCACATACTGATGCGCTTCTTCACCGTGAGCGATGCCAAGGAAGCGCGCAAGAGCGTGTTCTACGCCACCGGCTTCATCGGTTACTTCTACATACTGACCTTCATCATCGGCTTTGGCGCCATCCTGTTGGTCAGCACCAACCCGGCCTTCAAGGATGCCACCGGCGCCCTGCTGGGCGGCACCAACATGGCGGCCATTCACCTGGCCGATGCGGTCGGCGGCAGCCTGTTCCTCGGCTTCATCTCGGCCGTCGCCTTCGCCACCATACTGGCGGTGGTCTCGGGCCTGACCCTGGCGGGCGCCTCGGCGGTCTCCCACGACCTCTACGCCAGCGTCATCAAGAAGGGCAAGGCCAACGAAACCGACGAGCTGCGCGTCTCCAAGTACACCACTGTGGTGCTGGGAGTGGTCGCCATCGGTCTGGGGATCCTGTTCGAGAAGCAGAACATCGCCTTCATGGTGGGTCTGGCCTTCTCCATCGCGGCCAGCTGCAACTTCCCTGTGCTGTTCCTCTCCATGTTCTGGTCCCGTCTGACCACCCGCGGCGCCGTCTACGGTGGCTGGCTCGGGCTGGTCAGTGCGGTCAGCCTGATGATCCTGGGCCCGACCGTGTGGGTGAAGGTGCTGGGCCATGCCCAGGCCATCTTCCCCTACGAGTACCCTGCCCTCTTCTCCATGGCAGTGGCCTTCATCGGGATCTGGCTGTTCTCGGTCACCGACAAGTCGCAGAATGCGGCCGATGAGCACGCCAAGTTCCTGCCCCAGTTCGTCCGCTCACAAACCGGGCTGGGCGCCTCCAGCGCCACCGCCCACTAAACGCGGATCCCCTTTTGCAAGCCGGCCCTGTGCCGGCTTTTTTCATGGTCGCCCATCATGAGCGACAAGCCATGCGCAATGGGGGCGGATCACAGTTCTTGCTAAAACTTTTAGGGGATCTGTGCCATAATGCGCGCCATTTGGCAGACAACCCGGGACACATCCTTTGTTAAGCAGCAACAATATCACCATGCAATTCGGCGCCAAGCCGCTGTTCGAGAACATCAACGTCAAGTTTGGCGGCGGCAACCGCTATGGCCTGATTGGCGCCAACGGCTGTGGCAAGTCCACCTTCATGAAGATCCTCGGTGGCGACCTTGAGCCCACTGGCGGTAATGTGAGCCTGGACGTCAATGAGCGCATCGGTAAGCTGCGCCAGGATCAGTTCGCCTACGAAGAGATGCGCGTGCTGGACGTGGTCATGATGGGCCACAACGAGCTGTGGGCCGCCATCGCCGAGCGCGATGCCATCTACGCCAACCTGGAAGCCACCGACGACGACTACATGAAAGCCGCCGAGCTGGAAGGTCTGGTCGCCGAGTATGACGGTTACACCGCCGAGGCCCGCGCAGGCGAGCTGCTGCTGGGTGCCGGCATTCCCATCGAGCTGCACAACGGCCCCATGAGCGAAGTGGCGCCGGGCTGGAAGCTGCGGGTGCTGCTGGCACAGGCGCTGTTCTCCAACCCCGACATCCTGCTGCTGGACGAACCGACCAACAACCTGGACATCAACACCATTCGCTGGCTGGAGCAGGTGCTCAACGATCGTGAAAGTACCATGATCATCATCTCTCACGACCGTCACTTCCTGAACTCGGTCTGTACCCACATGGCGGATCTGGACTATGGCGAGCTGCGCGTCTACCCGGGCAACTACGACGACTACATGACGGCGGCCACCCAGGCCCGCGAGCGTCTGATCTCCGACAACGCCAAGAAAAAGGCCCAGATCGCCGATCTGCAATCCTTCGTCTCCCGTTTCAGCGCCAACGCCTCCAAGTCGAGCCAGGCCACCTCCCGCCTCAAGCAGATCGACAAGATCAAGATCGAGGAAGTGAAGGTCTCCAGCCGTCAGAACCCCTTCATCCGCTTCGAGCAGGAGAAGAAGCTCTACCGCAACATCCTGGAAGTGGAAGGCGTTGCCAAGGGCTATGGTGAGGCGCCCCTGTTCAAGGGCCTGAGCATGATGCTGGAAGTGGGCGAGAAGGTCGCCATTCTGGGTACCAACGGCATAGGTAAATCCACCCTGATCAAGACCCTCATGGGCGAGCTGGCACCGGACAGCGGCACCATCAAGTGGTCCGAAAACGCCCAGATCGGCTACTACGCCCAGGATCACGCCGAGGACTTCGACACAGATCTCAACGTGTTCGACTGGATGGCCCAGTGGAAACAGGCCAACGAAGACGAGCAGGCGGTACGCTCTGTGCTGGGTCGTCTGCTGTTCACCCAGGACGACATCAAGAAGCCGGTCAAGGTACTCTCCGGTGGCGAGCAGGGTCGCATGCTGTTCGGCAAGCTGATGATGCAGCGTCCCAACATCCTGATCATGGATGAGCCGACCAACCACCTGGACATGGAATCCATCGAATCCTTGAACCTGGCGCTGGAGATGTATCAGGGGACCCTGATCTTCGTCTCCCACGACCGTGAATTCGTGTCGTCCCTGGCGACCCGCATCATGGAGCTGACCGAAAACGGCATCCGCGACTTCGGCGGTACCTACGAGGATTACCTGCGCACTCAGGGCGTGGTATAAGCCTCGCCAGCCAAGGCGCTTGAATAGAAAAAACCGGCAAGCGATTGCCGGTTTTTTTATGGCCGGGATAGTCCCCTGCTGACGATCAACCTGCTCTGCACTGCAACGCAGCCAGGATAACGACCTCAGCACCACTCCTGCAGATAAAAAAACGGCCCCATCACGGGGCCGTTTTCAATGGGTTGCAACCGGTCGGGTTTATTCGACTGTGGCTTCCACATCGGTGAAGTACTCGATCTTGGCGGCTTTGCGCAGCTCGTCGATCAGCGACTTGTAGCTCACCTGAGCCTTGCCCTGGCCAAGCTGGCCTTGCAGCAGGCTGACCATCTGGGACGGCTCCTTGGTCACGTTGACTTTGTCCAGGGCCACCACGACGCGATCGCCATTGGCTTCGGTCACCAGCTCGACGCTCGGCTTGCCATCCTGCGGATGAGGCATACGGAACGCCTGGGCCAGCAGGTTCTGATCCATCTCCTGAGTGAAGCGGGCAACGCCCTTGTGCGTCTCCACCTTCAGACCCAGTGCAGTCAGATCGGCCTGGATGTTCTCACCGGCCTTCAGCTTGTCCAGCAGACCCTGCGCCTTGCCACGGGCCACTTCACTGGCCTTGTCGTGCTTGATGGCAGCAATCACCTGCTCCTTGATCTCCGCCAGCGGTTTGGCCGCTTTCGGTTGATGGCCGGTGATGTGCATAACCAGGGCCTTGCCATCCGCCAGCTCGATCACGTCGGAGTTGGTGTTGTCATCGCGCAGTTGCTCGGAGAAGGCAGTGGACAGCGCCTTGGGATCATTGAGCGGTGCCGGCGCATCGGCCTGACTGAAATAGTCAGAGGAGATGACCTTCAGGCCCATGGCATCGGCGGTCAAATCCAGCGAATCCGGGTTCTCGAAGCTGCTGTCAGCCATCTTCTGCTGCTCGGCAAAGAACAGCTCCTTGGCCTTGTCAGCTTGCAGACGGCTGATGGTCTCCGCTTTCACATCGGCAAACGGCTTGGTCTGGGCCGGTTCAACCCCCAGCAGCTTGATGACGTGGAAGCCGAACGGGCTCTTCACCACGGTGGAGAGATCGCCCGCCTTGGCCAGCGCGAAGGCCGCCTTCTCGAATGCCGGATCCATCACCCCTTTCTCGAACCAGTCGAGCTCGCCGCCCTTCTTGGCGGAGAAGGTGTCGGAAGAGTTGGCCTTGGCCAGCGCGGCAAAATCATCGCCCCCCTTGGCCTGTGCCAGCAGGGCGTCAGCCTTCTGCTCGGTAGCTTTCTCGTCCTTGCCAAACGGGATCAGGATATGCGCCACGTGACGACGCTCGGCACGCTGGAACAGGTCCTGGTGCTGATCGTAGTAATCCTGGGCATCCTGCTCGGTGACCTTGATATCCTTGCCGAGGGTGGCAGCATCCAGCAGCAGATAGTCGACCTTGACCTTCTCGTCGTTCATGAAACGGGCGCTGTTGGTTTTGTAGTACTGATCCACTTCCTCATCGGAGACTTGAACATCCCCCATGTAGGCGGCGGCAGCCAGGCGCACCAGGCGCAGATCCCGGGTCTGGTTGTAGATCCGGTCGAGCTGCTCGGCTTCACCCTTGAGTGCAAATTCGGAGCCCAGCAAGGCGCCCATCAGCTGCTGACGCACCATGTCCTGGCGCAGGGAGTCACGGAACATCTCGGGGGTCATGCCGGCACGACGAATGAGCTGCAGGTAGCGGTCATTGTTGAATTTGCCATCTTCGGCAAACTCCGGCATGGCGACGATGGCCTGCTTGATCTGCTCGTCGCTGACGCGCAGACCCAGCTCGCGGGCCTTGCTGTCAAACAGGGCCTGATCGATCAGCCGGTCCAGCACACCGCGGCGGAACTGCTTCATGTAATCGGGATTGGCGGCCAACTGGCTGAAAGACTCCCCCATTTGGGATTCCATCCGGGCCCGCTCGTTGCGATAGGCATTTTCCAGCGCAGCCGAGCTGATCTCATTGCCGTTGACGGTGGCGGGGGCGGTACGTGCCGGGCCATTGAGGTAGCTACCTACACCGGCCAAGGCAAAGGAGAGGATGATCAGGCCCAAGATAACCTTGGCTACCTTGCCCTGCGCCCCTTCGCGTAGTTTATCCAACATCATGTTTGTACTTATGCTCCCGAACTCGATGGGCGTAAATAATGAAAAGGCGCACCGATTGCGATGCGCCTTGGTCAATCAGTATGAGGGAGAGCCCTCTCACTTGTCTGGTCTGCGACCAAGGACGGTGGCCGATGTGATATCAGCGCCCGGACTTAGTTGACAGCGTCTTTCAGGGCCTTACCGGCTTTGAAGGCAGGAACTTTACCAGCGGCGATTTCGATGGTCGCGCCAGTTTGCGGGTTACGGCCAGAACGGGCAGCACGCTCGCGCACGGCGAAAGTACCGAAACCCACCAGAGCAACCTGGTCACCCTCTTTCAGGGCTTCACCAACGGCGTCAATGAAAGCATCCAGCGCACGGCCAGCAGCGGCTTTGGAGATATCAGCACCGTCTGCAATCTTGTCAATCAGTTGAGATTTATTCACTCTTATATTCCCCTTTTATCGAACATCGCTGCGGCGCCGATTTCCCTGGCCACAACAAGTGGAGGTTTTATAGCAAGCCTCCTGATCAGTTGCAAGTGACAATCTAGCGCAAACCCGCGCCACATCACGCATTGCGACTCATCATGAGTACCCGATCGGTGGTCAAGGCTACTTCCGTTACCCGGCGCATGCAAGCCTTAACCACCCCCCGAATGCGCCAAATTTGCGGCGCATCAACATTTACACGACAGAAACGCGCTCAAACCCCTGCGGATTGTCCTGCAACGCCAGTTCCAGCACCTCGTCAATCCAGCGAACCGGATAGATTTCAAGGTCTTGTTTGACGTTGTCCGGGATCTCCTCGAGGTCCCGCTCGTTCTCTTTCGGGATCAGCACACGCTTGATGCCACCGCGATGCGCCGCCAGCAGCTTCTCTTTGAGACCGCCGATGGGCAGCACTTCGCCGCGCAAGGTGATTTCCCCCGTCATGGCCACATCAGCACGGACCGGATTGCCGGTCAAGCTGGAGACCAGGGCGGTACACATGGCGATACCGGCGCTCGGACCGTCTTTCGGGGTCGCCCCTTCCGGCACGTGCACGTGGATATCGCGCTTCTCGTAGAAGTCCGCATTGATGCGCAGCTTCTCGGCACGGGCCCGCACCACCGTCATGGCGGCCTGGATGGACTCCTGCATCACGTCACCGAGCGAACCGGTGTAGGTGAGCTTACCCTTGCCCGGCATGTTGGTGGTCTCGATGGTGAGCAGATCGCCCCCCACTTCGGTCCACGCCAGACCACATACCTGACCCACCTGGTTCTGGTCGGTGGCCTTGCCGTAATCGAAACGCTGTACCCCGAGGAACTCCTTGAGGTTGGCCTGATTGACCTGAACATGCTTGATGCTCTTGTCCAGCAGGATGCGCTTGACCGCCTTGCGACAAATCTTGGAGATCTCGCGCTCCAGATTCCGCACCCCCGCCTCGCGGGTGTAGTAGCGGATCACCCCGACCAGGGCAGAATCTTCGATGGTGATCTCGGACTCTTTCAGGCCGTTGCGCTGGATCTGCTTGGCAACAAGATGCTGCTTGGCAATGTTGAGCTTCTCGTCTTCGGTGTAACCGGAGAGACGGATCACTTCCATCCGGTCCAGCAGCGGACCCGGGATGTTCATGGAGTTGGAGGTGGCCACGAACATCACGTCCGACAGGTCATAATCCACTTCCAGGTAGTGATCGTTGAAGCTGTTGTTCTGTTCCGGATCCAGCACTTCCAGCAAGGCGGAAGCGGGATCGCCGCGCATGTCCGAGCTCATCTTGTCGATTTCATCGAGCAGGAACAGCGGGTTCTTCACGCCAACCTTTGCCATCTTCTGGATGAGCTTGCCGGGCATGGAACCGATATAGGTACGACGGTGACCGCGGATCTCCGCCTCGTCACGCACGCCGCCGAGCGCCATGCGCACGTACTTGCGACCGGTCGCCTTGGCGATGGACTGGCCCAGCGAGGTCTTGCCCACACCGGGAGGCCCGACCAGACAGAGGATGGGGCCCTTGAGCTTGTTCACCCGCGCCTGCACCGCCAGGTACTCGAGGATGCGATCCTTGACCTTCTCCAGGCCAAAGTGATCCGCATCCAGCACCTCTTGCGCCTTGCCAAGGTCTTTCTTGACCTTGGAACGCGCCTTCCACGGCACCTGCACCATCCAGTCCACGTAGCTGCGCACGACTGTGGCTTCGGCAGACATGGGAGACATCATCTTCAGCTTGGAGAGCTCGGCCTGGGCCTTGTCACGGGCCTCCTCCGGCATCCCCGCCTCTTCAATCTTGCGATTGAGGGCTTCGAATTCATCCGGGCTGTCTTCCAGCTCACCCAGCTCTTTCTGGATGGCCTTCATCTGCTCGTTGAGGTAGTACTCACGCTGGCTCTTCTCCATCTGCTTCTTGACGCGAGTGCGGATGCGTTTCTCGACCTGCAGCAGGTCAATCTCCGACTCCATCATCGCCATCAGAAACTCGATGCGCTCGGACACAGAGGCGATTTCCAGCACCTTCTGCTTGTCTTCGAGCTTGAGCGGCATGTGCGCGGCCATGGTATCGGCCAGACGCGCAGCGTCGTCGATCGCCGAAATCGAGGTCAGCACCTCGGGCGGGATCTTCTTGTTGAGCTTGATATAGCCTTCAAACTGACCGATGGCGGAGCGCACCAGCACATCCTGGTCCTTCTCGTCGATGGCAGTGGAGGCGATGTACTGCGCCTCACCGACGAAGAAGTCCTTGTCATCGATCATCCGCTCAAGACGGGCACGCTGGCCACCCTCCACCAGCACCTTGACGGTGCCATCCGGCAGCTTGAGCATCTGTAGAATATTGGCCACTGTCCCGACGGAGAAGATCTCCTCGACCGTCGGCTCATCGGTTGACGCATCCTTCTGGGCCACCAGCAGAACTTTTTTGTCCTGCTCCATGGCCGCTTCCAGACAGCGAATGGATTTTTCCCGCCCCACAAAGAGTGGAATGACCATGTGGGGGTAAACCACCACGTCACGAAGAGGCAGGACGGGAATCTCGATGCGTTCTGAACGCTCTAGGTTCATATATGTCCTCTCGGCTTGTTATACCGTTGGCAAAGCGCTTGGCTGAGTATATGGGGGCGCAGAGATGAGATTCAATCGCCGAAACCGTAAAAAGCATGAAAGGGGCAAAAAGCCCCTTTCATTTGATTAAAAATCAGACTGTTACTCTGATGCGGCGGCCTGGGTCTCGGGATTTTCGTAGATCATCAAGGGCGCGGAGTCCCCTTTGATCACCGTCTCGTCGATCACCACCTTGCTGACGCCATCCAGGGAGGGCAGGTCATACATGGTATCGAGCAGCACGGCTTCCACTATGGATCTCAGACCACGGGCACCGGTTTTCCGCTCCATCGCCTTGCGCGCAATGGCGTTCAGGGCGTCGTCACGGAACTCCAGCTCCACCCCTTCCAGATCGAACAACGCGGCATATTGCTTGGTCAGCGCGTTTTTCGGCTCTTTCAGGATCTGGATGAGGGCAGCCTCGTCCAGCTCGGTCAGGGTCGCAACCACGGGCAGACGACCGATGAACTCGGGGATCAGACCGTATTTGATCAGATCTTCCGGCTCCACCTTGGCGAAGTTCTCGCTCAGGGTCGCTCTGGCATTCTTGGATTTGACGTCAGCGCCAAACCCTATGCCGGTGCCCTTGACGGAACGCTGCTCGATGACCTTGTCCAGACCGGCAAAGGCGCCACCACAGATGAAGAGGATCTTGGAGGTATCGACCTGCAAGAACTCCTGCTGCGGGTGCTTGCGTCCACCTTGCGGCGGGACGGAAGCAATAGTGCCTTCGATCAGCTTGAGCAGGGCCTGCTGCACCCCTTCCCCGGACACGTCGCGGGTAATGGAGGGGTTGTCTGACTTGCGGGAGATCTTGTCGATCTCGTCGATGTAGACGATGCCACGCTGGGCCTTCTCTACGTCGTAGTCACACTTTTGCAGCAGCTTCTGGATGATGTTTTCCACGTCTTCGCCCACATAACCGGCTTCGGTCAGGGTGGTGGCGTCGGCCATGGTGAAGGGCACATCCAGCAGACGAGCGAGTGTCTCGGCCAGCAGCGTCTTGCCGCTACCGGTCGGGCCAATCAGCAGAATGTTGGACTTGCCCAGCTCCACACCACCGGCTTCGCTGCTGTTGCGCAGACGCTTGTAGTGGTTGTAGACGGCGACGGCCAACACCTTCTTGGCATACTCCTGGCCAATCACATAGTCATCCAGGTGCGCACGAATTTCATGAGGGGTCGGCAGCTCGCTACCATCGCGCTTGGGAGAGATCTCGCGGATCTCTTCGCGGATGATGTCGTTGCACAGCTCGACACACTCATCACATACGTAGACGGAAGGGCCAGCGATCAGCTTGCGCACTTCATGCTGGCTTTTGCCGCAAAAAGAGCAATAAAGCAGCTTGTCGCCCTCACCCTTGCGTTTTTCTGTCATTCAGCAACCTCGTTTTATCAATAGAGGATGGATCGTCCTGTTGAGTTTACAACAGTCCGGGACACCCTGCTCAGCCGCGCTGGCTCAGGATACCGTCTACCAGGCCATAGGCCACGGCTTGATCGGCCGACATGAAATTGTCACGGTCGGTATCACGCTCTATGGTGGCCATGTCCTGTCCGGTGTGGAAGGCCAGACGATCGTTCAGGGTATTCTTGATCTTCAGGATCTCCTGGGCATGGATCTGGATGTCAGATGCCTGGCCCTGGAAACCGCCCAACGGCTGATGGATCATCACGCGGGCATTGGGCAGGCAGAAGCGCTTGCCCTTGGCACCACCGGCCAGCAGGAAGGCGCCCATGGAACAGGCCTGCCCCATGCAAACTGTGCTGACATCCGGCTTGATGAACTGCATGGTGTCATAAATGGACATGCCGGCCGTGACGGCACCACCCGGAGAGTTGATGTAGATACTGATGTCCTGATCAGGGTTCTCTGACTCCAGGAACAGCAGCTGGGCTACCACCAGATTCGCCATGTGATCCTCGACCTGACCGGTCAGGAAGATCACCCGCTCCTTCAGCAGACGAGAATAGATGTCGTAGGAACGCTCCCCTTTTGCAGTCTGCTCTACCACCATGGGGATGAGCGCATTGCGTGGGGATTCAGTCACATCGTTATAGTTCTTGTACATAAGGCATTGTCCCTAAAATAAAATGGCCCGAGTGGAGATCACACGAGCCATTATACTTAACAGTCTTGACCTTAAGTCAAATGTTCTTAGGCAGCGGCACCGGACTTGTTGATCACTTCGTCAAAGGCAACTTCTTTCTCGCTCACTTGCGCCTTGGACAGGATCAGGTCGATGGCTTGATCTTCAACCGCCAGATTGCGCACGCCATTCAGCATTTGCTCATTCTTCTGGTAGTACTCGATCACTTCCTTCGGATCTTCGTAGGCAGTGGCCATGGACTCGATGATGCTGGTCACGCGGGCATCGTCAGCCTTGATCTCGTTGGTGCGGATGACGTCACCCAGCAGCAGACCTACGCGAACACGACGCTCGGCCTGGGCCTGGAACAGCTCGGCCGGCAGCTCAGGTGCGTTGCCGCCCTGGAAACCACCGAAACGCTGCAGGGCCTGTTGACGCAGGGTATCGATTTCCTGAGCAACGGCAGCCTTCGGCAGATCGATCTGATTGGCTTCAACCAGGCCATTCAGCACTTGCTCTTTCACGCTGTTTTTCAGGGCTTGAGCCAGCTCGCGCTCCATGTTCTTGCGCACTTCGGCTTTCAGCTCTTCAACGTTGCCGCTCTCGATGCCGAAACGCTTGACGAACTCTTCGGTCAGCTCAGGCAGGATCTGCTCTTCAACCTTGTTCAGCTTGGAGGCAAACTTGGCCGCCTTGCCTTTCAGGTTTTCGGCGTGGTAGTCAGCCGGGAAGGTCACGTCGATGGTGAACTCGTCGCCTGCTTTCTTGCCCATGATGGCGTCTTCGAAGCCAGGGATCATGCGGCCGGCACCCAGTACCAGGTTGAAGCCTTCGGCTTTGCCGCCGTCGAACTCTTCACCGTCGATGGAACCGATGAAGTCCATGGTCACACGCATGCCATCGGCAGCGGCGGCATCAACATCAGCCCAGGTGGCGTGCTGCTTGCGCAGGGTGTCGATCATGTTGGCCAGATCTTCATCCTTGACGGTTGCAACCGGCTTCTCGACCTTGATGGTCTCGAGGCCAGCCACTTCAAACTCGGGGTACACTTCGAAAGTGGCGCTGAATACGAAGTCCTGACCTTCCTGGATCTCTTTCGGATCCATGGTCGGGGCACCGGCCGGGCTCAGTTTGTTTTCGATGATGGCCTTGATGAAGTTGCTCTGCATCATTTCATCAGCAACGCGAGCGTGAGCCATGGCACCGAACATCTTCTTGATGATGGTCACCGGAGCCTTGCCAGGACGGAAACCGTCGATGCGACGGGTTTTGGCCAGGCCATTCAATTCTTTACGCACGGCAGCGTCAACGGTAGCAGCCGGTACAGTGATGGTAAGACGGCGTTCCAGACCCTGGGTTGTCTCTACAGAAACTTGCATTCTTTTACCTCGTTCAACTCAGCACTGTGTGCTGACCCTTATTGCCCCTGGGCAAAGCCCGGAGTCTTCCTGTTTATAAAGACAACGACTGTCTTTGTGATGAGAAAATATGACGCGACATTATAGCGGCGCACTTTGGTCGAGTCGAGCCACACATCCCCCAACGGGGGTGCCGATGGCACAATTCGCGCAAATCTGACTCTTATATGGGGAAGCCCAGGCCTGACTTCAAGCGCGCAATGCACAAGAATTTGCACTTGCTCACCTTTTTTCGCGCAAAGGCCTACTTTTTCACCTCATTTCCCGCTAAAAAGCCACCCGGCTCGCAGGCTGCGACCCAAATTGTCCACCCCATCACATCAACCATTGCGTCCATGGCTGCTGCTCGCTATGGTGACAGCCAAATTTATGAGTCTGGAGTGACCAACATGGCCTTTTTCCGCTTCTTGTTTAACCTGCTCTGGTTTGTACTGGGGGGCGTCTTCATGGGGCTGGCCTGGTGGCTGGCCGGGCTGCTCTGCTTTGTCTCGCTGATCGGGATCCCCTGGGGTCGCGCCTGCTTCGTCATCGGCACCTTCACCTTCTTCCCCTTTGGCAAGCAGGCGGTGAGCCGCAAGAGCATGACGGGGCAGAGTGACATAGGCACAGGCACCCTGGGGCTGATTGGCAACATCCTCTGGTTCCTGGTGATCGGGATCTGGCTGGCCATCGGCCACATCGCCTCGGCGCTGGCCTGCTTCGTGACCATCATAGGCATTCCGTTCGGCATCCAGCACCTCAAGCTGGCGCTGATTGCCCTGGCTCCCATAGGTCAGATGGTGGTGACCAACCACGAAGCCGAATCCGGTCGCTACATTCGCTGAGCGCCACGAAAATCGCACAGGCAAGCTGCCTGCGCCGCAAAAAAAGGGCAGACTAGGGTCTGCCCTTTTTCATTGCCACCGACCGAGGCCAGCCATGCTTCCCAGCCACTTCTTCGCCAATCTCGCCCGCATGAAACTCATCTATCGCTGGCCGCTGATGCGCAACATACAACCCGAAAACATCGCCGAGCACAGCCTGCAGGTGGCCATGGTGGCCCACGCCCTCGGGCTCATCCACAATCGGCTGTTTGGGGGCAAGGTCGATGCGGATCACGCCGCCGTGATGGCGCTCTATCACGACAGCAGCGAGGTGCTGACCGGCGATATGCCCACCCCGGTCAAGTACTTCAATCCCGAAATTGCCCGGGAGTACAAGAAGATAGAGCTGGCCGCCGAGCAGCGCCTGCTGGCCATGCTGCCGCCGGAACTGGTGGAGGATTTTCGCCCCCTGCTGGACTCGGGCGCGCAGGATGCCGAGCTGGCACGGCTGGTGAAGGATGCCGATACCCTCTGCGCCTACACCAAGTGTCTGGAGGAGATCAACGCTGGCAACCGGGAGTTCGAACCGGCGCGCAAGCGCCTCGAAGCCATGCTGGAAGCGAGGATGAGCCCGCAGATGCGCTACTTCATCGACGTCTTCGTGGCCAGCTTCTCGCTGCCGCTGGATGAGCTCAACGCCCACTAAGTCAGTCCAAACGACCAGAAAACAGCAGGGCCCGCCGGTTTGCACCGGCGGGCCCTTCGTTCTTTATCAGCCAATCAGCTGCGTGCATCAGTGTCCCAGCTCCCGGGACGGCACCAGACCACTCGCCCGCCAGGCGGGGTAAAGCGTCGCCAGCAGGCTCATCAGCATGGCCGCGCCGGTCACGATCAGCAGATCCTGCATGTGCAGTTCGGTCGGCAGGAAGTCGATGAAGTAGATGTCGGGGTTGAGGAACCTGTGGCCTATCAGCCCCTCGATGAAGCTCAGGATCTGGGTCAGCTTGCTGGAGAGCAGGCCGCCGAGCAGGGCCCCGAGCAAGGCGCCGAGCACCCCGTTCACCATGCCCTGAATGACGAAAGTGAGCCGGATCTGGCCCGGGCTCGCCCCCATGGTCTTCAAGATGGCGATCTCGCTGCGCTTCTCGTTCACCGCCATCACCAGGGTGGAGACTATGTTGAAGCAGGCCACCGCCACCACCATCAGCATCACCACGTACATGACGGTACGCACCATCTGGATGTCCTGATAGAGATAGCCCTGGCGGCTCATCCAGCTGCTGATATAGACGTAGTGCGGGAATTTCTGGGCGGCGGCCACAGTGATGGACTGCGCCTTGAGCACGTCGTTCACCTTGAGGCTGAAGCCCTCCACAGCGCTGCCCATACCGGTGATGGCCTGGGCATCGGCCAGGTGCATAAAGCCCAACACGCCATCTAATTGGCCGCCGATCTCCAGCAGTCCCACCACCTTGAGGGATTCCCGTTTCGGGTTCTTGATGGCGGACGCATCGCCCGCCTGGGGCAGCAAGAGGGCGACCGTATCCCCGATGGTGACCCCCAGCTTGTCGGCTATGGTCTTGCCGAGAATGAGCCCGTGCTCACCGGCCTGCAGCTCGCGCAGACCGCGTCCCGTCATGTACTTGCCCGCATCGGACAGATTGGCTTCGAGCTCGGGCAGTACGGCGCGCACCTGCAATCCCTTGAGGGCATTGCCGTGCTCCAGCAGCCCATCGAGCCGGATGACGGGCGCGGCGGCTTCCACACCGGGCTGGGCCAGCAGGTAATCCCGCAGTTTTGGCCAGTCGGGCAACGGTGCCTCCATCCCCATCAGCTCGCCATGAGGCACCACAGAGAGCACCCTGTCTTTGAGCTCCCGCTCAAACCCGTTCATGGCAGACAAGCCCAGAATGAGCGCCATCACCCCGAGGGCGATACCGATGAGGGAGGAGGCGGAAATAAAGGCGATGAAGCCGTTGCGACGACGGGAGCGGCTGTAACGCAGGCCCAGAAACAGGGGCAGCGGTTTGAACATCAGGCGACCTCCGCCATGATGCCGCTCACCAGGGTCACCCGCCGATGGAGCTTGGCAGCCAGGCTGAGATCATGGGTGACCACCACGAATGCCGTGCCCAGCTCGCGATTGAGCTCGCACAAGAGCTCGTAGACGGCGGTGGCACTGGCATGATCCAGGTTGCCGGTGGGCTCGTCCGCCAGCACCAGACTCGGCTCATTGACCAGGGCGCGGGCGATGGCCACCCGCTGGCGTTCGCCACCCGAGAGCTCGGAGGGCCTGTGATTCAGGCGATGGGAGAGCCCCACCCGCCCCAGCATGCGCGTCGCCTTGTCGGTGGCGCTGGCCACAGACTCGCCGGCGATCAGCAGCGGCATGGCGGTGTTCTCCAGTGCGGTGAACTCGGCGAGCAGGTGGTGGAACTGGTAGACGAAGCCCAGCTCCTGATTGCGGAATCTGGCCTGGGTGCGACTGTCCCAGTGGTGGATGTCCTGCCCCTTGAACAGCACGGCGCCGCTTGACGGGTTGTCCAGCGCCCCCATCAGGTGCAGCAGCGTGGTCTTGCCCGAGCCCGAGCTGCCCACCACCGCCAGCATTTCGCCGGGGGCGACGGACAAGTCGATCCCCTTGAGCACCTGGGTCTCCAGCTCGCCCTCTTTATAGACATGATTCAGTGCCTGGCAACGCAGCAGAGGTTCACAGGAGAAGGGTTCATTCATAAACGGGGCTCCACTAACGCCGGATGTAACAATAGAAGATGAATTATTCATAACGCAGCGCCTCGGCCGGTTTCACCCGCGCCGCACGGGCCGCCGGGTAAAGGGTGGCGCTGAAGCTGAGCAGCACGGCCCCCAGCAAGATGGTGATGACCTGAGCCGGCTCCACTATCACCGGCAGACCGCTGCCACCGGCCGTCATGTAGAGGTTGAGCCCCACCGCATCGAGCAGGGGATTGAGGCCAAGCGAGAGGCCGAGCCCGGCCAGACCGCCGAGCAGGGCGCCGATCACACCGCTGGAGGCACCGAGCACCATGAAGATCTTGACTATCCCTGCCTCGCTCATGCCCATGGTGCGCAAGATGGCCACCTCCCCTTCCTTGTCGGTGACCACCATCACCAGCGCGGAGAGGATGTTGAAGGTGGCGACCGCGATGATCAGCACCAGCATCAGCCCCATCATGCGCTTCTCCATGGCAACGGCCTGAAACAGCTCGCCGCGCTCGCGGCGCCAGTCCTGCCACTCCAGTCCGTCCGGCAGCGCCGTCTTTATCACCTGGTCGGCGGCGAAGGGATCGTCCAGCCAGAGCCGAATGCCGCCGACGGTTTCTGTCGGCAGGCGCAGCAGGCGCTGGGCATCCCCCAGCGCGATCAGCGCGACCTGGCTGTCCACATCGGCACCGACCCCGAAGATCCCGGAGACGGTAAACAGCCGCTGGGCCGGCACCCGGCCAAAGGGGGTGAAACGAGTGCCTTCGGTCAGGATCAGACGAACCTGGTCGCCCATGGAGACCTTGAGGCGATTGGCCACCCCCTGCCCCAGCACTATGTGGTATTCACCGCGCTGCAGGCTGTCGAGGCGTCCCATCTGCATCTGGGCGTGCAGTATGTCATCCTTTGGCCAGCGGGCCGGATCTATGCCCTGCACGCTGACGCCGGTGAGCTGACCCGGGCTCTGCAGCATGCCTTCGCTGTCGAGCATGGGGGCGCTGGCGATCACATGGGGCAATTTGGCCAGATCGGGCAAGCCTGCGGGCTGGGCGTCGATGCGGCCAGCCTGATTGGTCACCACCACATGGGGGATCACTCCCAGGATGCGCCCCTTGAGCTGCCCCTCGAAGCCGTTCATCACAGAGATGACCACCATCAGGGCCGCGACCCCGATGGCGATACCAAAGGTGGAGAACAGGGAGATGAATGAAACGAAGCGGTTACTGCGTCGTGAGCCTGCGTAGCGAAGGCCTATGGCCAGCGACAGCGGCTGAAAAAGTCCAGTCTTCAAGGATATCTACGTTGCCAACAAAATAAGATACCGGATAATAAAGGGAAACCGTCCATGACAACAAGGGATAGCCTCCATGCAGGAACAGTTCTTCAGCGTCACCCATGCCACCCCGGTCAATGTGATCCCCATGCCCGGTGACTTTCATCTGCCGACGCTGGAGGCACTGGAAGCCGAACTGCCCGAACCCTTTCGCATCGCCTCTTCGATCACCTCCATCGACATGGTGACCAGTCGCCTGATGCGCAACCAGAACGAGTCGATGCACGACCTGGTGGAGATAGTCAATCAGCAGTCCCGCAAGATCGACATGATCATGGGCTATGTGCTGTCGGTGCAGGATCACCCCGAGCATCGCTTCCACACCCTGCGCTTTGGCGCCGGCCAACTCACTTACCTGCATCCACGCCAGGGCCATGGCGAGCCACCGCACCTGCACCAGATAGTGCGGCTCAAGATCTTCCTGCGGGAAGAGGCTTCCGCCATCTACTGCTACGGCCAGGTCAAGCAGCTGGAACCGAGCGAGCACGGCATGCACGTGGTGCTCGACTATGTGCGGATCCGCGAGGATGACCGCGAACTGCTGGTGCGTGCCAGCCTGCATGTGCAATCCAAGCAACTCAAACTTCGTGCGCAAGACCGCCAACGTTAAAAGAATCGAATGATGCCAATGAAGCTTCCCGCCTTGCCCGCCAAGGCGGGCCAAAAGTTAACGCTCGGCCAGTTGACAGGCAGCAGCCTCTCGCTGGTTGCCGCCCGCCTCACCCAGGAGGCCGACCGCCCCGTCCTGCTGGTGACCGCCGATACCCCGAGTGCCCTGCGCCTCGAGCAGGAGCTGCAGTTCCTGCTGGCAGATCAGGGCTTGCCTGTGCTGATGTTCCCGGACTGGGAGACCCTGCCCTACGACACCTTCTCCCCCCATCAGGACATCATCTCCCAGCGCCTCGAGACCCTCTACAAGCTGCCGCAGATGAGCGCCGGCGTGCTGATCGTGCCCATCTCCACCCTGATGCTGCGCTGCGCCCCCCGGGTCTATCTCGACAAGTACAGCCTGATGGTGAAGGCCGGCCAGCGTCTCAACCTGCAACAGTTGCGGGGGCGCCTGGCCGAAGCCGGCTACGTGGCGGTGGAGCAGGTGCTGGAGCACGGGGAATTTGCCGCCCGTGGCTCACTGCTCGATCTCTTCCCCATGGGCAGCAACAGCCCCTATCGCATCGACTTCTTCGATGACGAAGTGGACTCCATACGCCCGTTCGATCCCGAGACCCAGCGCTCCAGCGAACCGGTCAAGACGGTCAGCCTGCTGCCGGCCCGGGAGTTTCCCACCGACGAGGCGGCCATTGAGCTGTTTCGCGGCCAATTTCGCGAACAGTTCGAGCTGTCGCGCGCCGAGGGCTCCGTCTATCAGGAGGTGAGCAAGGGGCGCTGGCCCGCCGGCATCGAATACTATCTGCCGCTCTTCTTCAGCCAGACCGCCAGCCTGTTCGATTATCTGCCGGACAACACCCTGCTGCTCACAGTAGGGGATATCTATCCCGCGGCCCAGCGGTTCTGGAACGACATAGGCCAGCGCTATGAGGACAGACGCTGGGACAACACCCGCCCGCTGCTGCCCCCTCAACAGATCTACCTGCCGGTGGAGCAGCTGTTTGCGGCGCTGGGCCACTATGGCGCCGTGCGGTTGCAAGAAGCCGCCACCGACGGCGGGGCCGGCCAGCGGGATCTCCCCATAGCCCCCCTGCCCGATCTGCAGCTCGATCACAGCAAGGAGCAGCCCATGCTGGCGCTGGGCCAGTTCCTGGACAGCTTCACGGGTCGCACCCTGTTTGCGGTGGAATCCGAAGGGCGCCGGGAAGTGCTCGGCGATCTGCTGGCACGAATATCCTTGCAACCCAAGGAGTTCGCCTCCCTCGATGCCTTCATGGCGAGCAAGGCGCGCCACGGCCTGCTGGTAGCGCCGCTGGAGCGGGGGTTTTTGCTGCAGGAGAGCGGCAAAGACGCGCTCGCCCTCATCACCGAAACCGAACTGCTGGGGGGCAAGGTCCGCAGCAAACGCGCGCGGGAGAAGAGCAAGAACCTGAGCTCGGACGCCGTGATCCGCAACCTCGGCGAGCTGACCCAGGGCCAGCCTGTGGTGCACCTGGATCACGGGGTCGGCCGCTATCTCGGACTCGAGACCATAGATGCCGGCGGTCTGCCCACCGAGTTCCTGACCCTGGAATACGCCGGTGGCGACAAGCTGTTCGTGCCGGTGACCAGTCTGCATCTTATCAGCCGCTATACGGGTTCTGACAACCCGCCCAGCCACAAGCTCGGCGGCGAGGCCTGGGTCAAGGCGCGGCGCAAGGCGGCGGAGAAAGTGCGCGACGTGGCGGCCGAGCTGCTGGATGTGTACGCCCTGCGGGCGGCCCGTCACGGTTTTGCCTTCCAGCACGACAGGGAGGCCTACCGCCAGTTTGCCGCCGGTTTCCCGTTCGAGGAGACAGAAGATCAGCTCAACGCCATCAACGCTGTGCTGGGGGACATGTGTCAGGCCAAGAGCATGGACCGGCTGGTATGCGGCGACGTGGGCTTTGGCAAGACGGAAGTGGCGATGCGAGCGGCCTTCGTGGCGGTCCATGGCGGCAAGCAGGTGGCCGTGCTGGTGCCGACCACCCTGCTGGCCCAGCAGCACTACGACAACTTCCGCGATCGCTTCGCCAACTGGCCGGTGCGGGTCGATGTGTTGAGCCGCTTCCGCTCCGCCAAGGAGCAGAATGCCGTCATGAAAGAGCTGCGCGAGGGCAAGGTCGACATCATCATAGGCACCCACAAACTCTTGGGTTCAGAGCTCACCTTCAAGGATCTGGGGCTGCTGGTCGTCGATGAGGAGCACAGATTCGGGGTGCGCCAGAAGGAGAAGATCAAGGCGCTGCGGGCCGACGTGGATATTCTCACCCTCACGGCGACGCCGATCCCGCGTACCCTCAACATGGCGATGGCCGGCATGCGGGATCTCTCCATCATAGCTACCCCGCCCGCCAAGCGGCTCGCCATCAAGACCTTCGTACGCCAGCAGGAGCCCGCGGTCACCCGCGAGGCCGTGCTGCGTGAACTCAAGCGCGGCGGCCAGGTCTACTACCTGCACAACGACGTGGAGAGCATCGAAAAATGCGCCAGCGATCTCGCCGAACTGGTGCCCGAGGCGCGCATCGGCATCGCCCACGGCCAGATGCGCGAGCGCGATCTCGAGCGAGTCATGTCGGACTTCTACCACCAGCGCTTCAGCCTGCTGGTCTGCACCACCATCATAGAGACCGGCATAGACGTGCCGAGTGCCAACACCATCATTATGGACCGCGCCGATCATCTGGGGCTGGCCCAGCTGCATCAGTTGCGGGGCCGGGTTGGCCGCTCCCACCACCAGGCCTATGCCTACCTGCTCACCCCCCATCCCAAGCTGATGAGCAAGGATGCGGTCAAACGGCTCGAGGCCATCGCCTCGCTCGAAGATCTCGGTGCCGGCTTTGCGCTGGCGACCCACGATCTGGAGATCCGCGGCGCCGGCGAACTGCTGGGCGACGATCAGAGCGGCCAGATCGAATCGGTCGGCTTCACCCTCTACATGGAGATGCTGGAGCAGGCGGTCGAGGCGCTGAAAAATGGCAAGGAGCCGTCGCTGGAGCAGCTGATGAGCCAGCACACCGAAGTGGAGCTGCGCCTGCCCGCGCTCTTGCCGGACGACTACATACCGGACGTCAACATGCGCCTCTCCATGTACAAGCGCATCGCCAGCGCGGCGGACGAGCAGGAGCTGCGCGAGTTGAAGGTGGAGCTCATCGATCGCTTCGGCCTGCTGCCGGAGGCAACCAAAACCCTGATGGAGCTGGCCGCCTTCCGCCAGCGTGCCACCGCCCTTGGCATTCGCCGGGTGGAGATGAGCGAGCGCGGCGGTTACCTGGACTTCACCCAGGAGACCCGGGTCAACCCTGGCTATCTGGTCAAGCTGCTCTCCGAGCAGCCGCGCATCTACAAGATGGATGGGCCGACCCGCTTGCGCTTCCAGGTGCCGACCCAAGACCGCGCCATGCGCCTGAAACTGGTGGATGGCTTGCTGGCGGATCTTGCCAGCCATACCAGTCACTGAGGCAAGCGACCTCACCCAAACAAAACGGGAGCCAAATTGGCTCCCGTTTTTTATCTGCTCATCGCAGGCACGACATCCTGGCATCACCCCTGACTGGCAGGATCCTCATGGGCGGAGAACTCCCGCATGAAGGCCTCGGCCCGCTCCACCATCTTGGTGGAACCGACGAAGTAAGGGGTGCGCTGGTGCAGTGCTGTGGGCTGCACATCCATGATCCGGCCGAAACCGTCGGACGCCTTGCCACCGGCCTGCTCCACCAGAAACGCCATGGGGTTGCACTCGTAGAGCAGGCGCAGCTTGCCGTTCGGAGAATTGGTGCCGGACGGATAGATGTAGATGCCGCCCTTGAGCAGGTTGCGATGGAAATCGGAGACCAGTGAGCCGATGTAGCGGGAGGTGTAGGGTCTGTGGGTCGCCTCGTCCCGCTCCTGGCAATATTTGAGGTATTTCTTCACCCCGTCCGGGAACTTGATGTAGTTGCCCTCGTTGATGGAGTAGATCTTGCCCTCCTCCGGGATGCGGATGTTCTCGTGGGAAAGGCAGAAGCAGCCGATGGAGGGGTCGTAGGTGAAGCCGTTGACACCAAAGCCGGTGGTGTAGACCAGCATGGTGGAGGAGCCGTAGACCACGTAACCGGCGGCGACCTGGCGGTTGCCCGGCTGCAGGAAGTCTTCCAGGGTAACACCGGCACCGGGCGTGCTGACGCGGCGGTAGATGGAGAAGATGGTACCGACCGAGACGTTGACATCTATGTTGGAGGAGCCGTCGAGCGGGTCGATCAGCACCACGTATTTGGAGTGACGGGAGAGCTCGGAATCGAAGGAGACGAAATCCTCCTCCTCTTCAGACGCCATGCCGCACACTTCGCCGCGGGCCTCCAGCGCCGCCTTGAAGCGCTCGTTGGCGTACACATCCAGCTTCTGCTGCACCTCGCCCTGCACGTTTTCAGCGCCCATGGAGCCGATGATGTCTGCCAGCCCCGCCTTGTTGATCTCCCGGTTCACCACCTTGGCGGCCAGGCGGATGGAACTGAGCAATGAGGTCAGCTCCCCGGTCGCGGTGGGATAATCCGCCTGCTTTTTGACGATGAACTCGCCCATGGTGATCATGTTTCGCATTATTGTTCCTTTAAGATCGTTTCCGTTGGCTTTGAAAACGTTTGCACGCGTCAACAAAAAAAGTGCCGATCCTCGGCAGCCTTGTTTTGTAACCTAATGTAACGCCTGTTTTTTGTTTTTGCAGCGAATTAAGCCGCTGGATAAATGCGCACCCTGGCCGTCGAGCCCCTGTCAAAACCCCCTTTAATCGGTGCCAATCGGTGACTTTCACCATGTTAATTCGTGGTGAAAAGTCACGAACAGGCCGCCATGGTGGGTGCAACAGCCCACTTGGCCCCCTATCTGGGTAGCGGACGGCAAGGTCAGCGTCCCCCTCTTGAGATCTCCAGATCAATCCAGCACACTGGCCAGGCTTTGGAAGCAAAAAAACATAAGGATATTCAATGAAAAGGACACTCATTGCCGGCACGGTTGCCGCCCTGTTCGCATTACCCGCCCTGGCCGCCCAGGTACCGCCCGGCACCAAGCTGCTAGCCGCCGATCAACAAACCTTCGTGCGCAATATAAGCACTGAACCCGCCTCCATCGATCCCCAGATGGTGGAAGAGAACGCAGGCAGCGACATAGTCAACGACCTGTTCGAGGGGCTCTACACCCTGGATGGCGACGGCAAGCTGCAAGCCGCCGGCGCCCTTGGCTACGAGCTCGACAGCACGGGCACCGTCTACACCTTCAAGCTCAGACCCGAGGCCAAATGGTCCAACGGCGAGCCAGTCACGGCGGCAGACTATGTCTATGGCTGGCAGCGGGCGGCGGATCCCAAGAATGCCTCCAACTATGCCTGGTTCATCGAGCTGACCGGCGTCACCAACGCCAGTGACGTGGTGCAGGGCAAGAAGAGCCCGGATACCCTCGGCATCAAGGCCCTGGATGCGCATACCCTGCAGATAACCTTAAAGAACCCTGTGCCCTTCTTCCTCAAAACCCTCTCTCACTACACCACCTTCCCGGCGCCGAAGGCGACCATAGAGAAGTTCGGTCACGAGTGGGTCAAACCGGGCAACATAGTCTCCAACGGCGCCTTCGTGCTCAAGGAGTGGACCCCCAACGAGCGGCTCATCTCCGAGCGCAACCCCCATTACTGGGACAACCAGCATACTGTGCTGAACAAGGTGCTCTATCTGGAGATAGTCTCGGACACCGCCGCCTACAACCGCTATCGCGCCGGTGAGCTGCACTACACCACCTATCCGCTGGAGCAGTACAAGCAGCTCAAGAGCCAGAGCCCGGAGGAGCTTGTCAACGCCCCCATGCTCGCCACCTATTACTATGTGTTCAACACCCAGCGCAAACCGTTCGACAATCCCAAGGTGCGCAAGGCACTGTCGCTGGCCATCGACAGGGACACCATCACCGAGAAGATCTTGGGACAGGGTCAGATCTCCGCCTTCAGCCTGACCCCGCCGAGCGTCGACGGCTTCGAACTCAAGCGCCCTGCCAGCCAGTTGCTGAGCAAGGAAGAGAGGATCAAGCAGGCGAAAGCGTTGCTGAGCGAGGCGGGCTACGGCCCGGGCAAGCCGCTGGATGTGGACATCCTCTACAACACCAGCGAGGGGCACAAGAAGATAGCCCTGGCCATCTCCTCCATGTGGAAGCACAACCTGGGAGTCAGCGCCCGGCTCAACAACATGGAGTGGAAAACCATGGTGTCAGTGCTCAACGAGGGGGATTTCGGCGTCAGCCGCTACTCCTGGAACGGGGATTACAACGATGCTTCAACCTTCCTCGACATCATGACCTCCAGCAGCAGCGCCAACAGCGGCAAGTGGTTCAACAAGCAGTATGATGCCCTGCTGGCCAAGGCCCATGACTCCAAGGACCCAGCCGAGCGCAACCAGCTCTATCAGCAGGCCGAGGCACTGATCGATGACGAGGCCCCCATTGCCCCCGTCTATTTCTACGTCAAGTCGCGGCTGCTCAAGCCCAACATCAAGGGCTATCCCTATCAGAACCCGCAAGACGTGGTCTACTCCAAAGACCTCTATCTCATCGCGCAGTGACGCCCTGATCCCCTGAATAGAAAGACCGCCTCGAAGGCGGTCTTTTTTTCAATCTTCCCGGCAGGCGGCCAGCGCCACCCGGCGCCGGCCCAGCACCACAGGCTGTACCAGCAGTTGCGCCAGCAAGACCCCGAGCAGCGTCATGCCGCCCCCTATCAGGTGATAACTGGTCAGCTTTTCCCCGAGCCAGCTGATGGCCAGCGCCGCCGTCATCACCGGCAACAGGTTCATGAAGATGGCGGTGCGGCTCGCCCCCAGCAGGGCTATGCCCTGCATCCAGAGCCAGGGTGACAAGGCCGAGGTAGGAATACCGGCGTAGAGGATGAGCCAGAACGCGCGGCCATCTGGCCACTGCCCGTCCACCAGCAGGTAGAACGGGGTGAGAAACAGCAGGCTGCACAGCACCTGGCCATAGAGCATGGACCAGTTGTCCAGCCCCAGATCCCACTTCTTGAGCAGCACGCTGTAGAGCGCATAAGTGCCCGCCGACAGCAGCATATAGACGGAGCCGATGTGAATGCCCTGGGTGATCAAGCGGGAGGGATCCCCCTGCCCCAGCAAGATGGCCAGCCCCAGAATGGAGATGACGCCGCCGAGCAGGGCGCCCCAGGTTGGGCGCTCGCGCAGCAGCCAGATGCTGAGCACCACAGTCATCAGCGGGGTCAGCCCCATCATCAGGCCGATTTCGGTCGCCCCCAGGGTTTGCGCCGCGTAGTAACCGAAGGTCTGGTTCAACACCATGCCGAGCAGGGCCAGCGCCGCCAGCTGGTAGAAGCCGGCCCGCAGCTTGGCACGATCCCGCCAGGCGCGGTGCGCGAGGAAAGGCGTCAAGATGATGGCGGCCACCATCCAGCGTGACCAGGCCAGCGCCGCAGGTGAGAGCACGCCCACCGCCAACTTGCTGACGATGGCGTTGCCGGCCCAGATGGCCATGCAGGAGAAGGGAAACAAGAAGGCAAGGGGCATCACTATATCCAGAAGAAAGCAGCGGGTATTTCCGGCGGGAAGTATAGAGAGGCAAACAGGATTAGCAAGTGCTTGCCGGCCTTGCCGATGCAGGCTGGTTTGAAACGGAATCGAACAGAGCCGACTCGGGCAGATCAGGGCCAAAAACAATCATGCCCGCACGGTGGCGGGCATGAAGCGTCTGGATGGGATAGTGAAAGTATCACGCCGCATCCATGTGCAGTCTGGAGATCATTGCGTTGACCTCGACCACGGTCTGGCGGTGGGGAATGTCAGCTGGCGTTGGCATCATCAGCAAGCCTGACTTGAAATCAAAACGCCCCCTGCCGTGGATATAGATCCGTCCCTTGAAGAAGGTTTTGACATGTTTTGCCACCATGAGTGGCAGGTACTTCTTGAACACTCTCATCGTTTGCAACCTCTTGCAGTTGTATCCGTATGACAGCAGCTTCTGCGAAATAATTCCGTAAATTCTATATAAAAATCCGGAAAAATCGCGACTCTCTTCCCCAAAAAACCAATTTATAACTTTTTATTAACTTTTAGCGTATTGTATGTGGTCCTTCCAGCCAGAGCAAGACCCCCTTGTCATCTTGCCACTCGATACAGGCCAGACCCGAGGTGGCAAACATGGGCGCACCCGCCGCCGGACAGAGGCTCTGCACCAGATAACCCACCAGCGGCAGGTGGCTGACCATCAAAATATTGTCATGTGTTGCCGCCAACGCAGTGAGATAACTCGCGACAAACGCCGGGTCGCCATAGGGGGTGATCTCGCTGCTCTCCTCGACCCTGGCGGCCTTGGGTAATTCACTGCATATGCTCTGCCAGGTTTGTCTCGCACGCAGGTAATTGCTGTGAACCACCAAATCCAGTTCGCCATCCAGCTGAGGGGCCAGCCAACTGGCCATGTGAATGGACTCTTCGATGCCCTGCTCGGTCAGTGGACGCTGTTCATCTGTTTTCGCATTCATGCCAGCCTGGCCATGACGCATTATGTAGATTTTCATTACAACCTCGCCCAAGGGGCCTGTTTTGATAGCGGGGGGATCTTACCCCGCCATGCCGGGGGAAACAATTGCGCTACCTCTCAGAAAAGGGTTTGCCTCACTGGATAGCGGGGTCGATAATCATGTTTAAATTCAAATAAATCCAACATGAGTCACGCCCCAATGAGCCCATATGCCAGTCCTAATGACCATCGGCAGTACCACTATCTGGAGCTGGCAAACCGGCTCAGGGTCTTGTTGATCTGCGATCCCGATACCGACAAGTCTGCCGCTTCCCTGGCCGTCAACACAGGTCATTTCGACGATCCGGCCGATCGGCAGGGGATGGCTCATTTCCTTGAGCATATGCTGTTCCTTGGCACTCGTACTTATCCCAAGCCTGGTGAGTACCAGCAATTTATGAGCCGTCATGGCGGCAGCAACAATGCCTGGACCGGCACCGAGTTCACCAACTTCTTTTTCGAGATAGACAACGGCTTCTTCGAGGCCGGGCTCGACCGTTTTTCCCAGTTCTTCATCTGCCCCACCTTCACCCCCGAGTGGGTGGACAAGGAGCGCAACGCGGTCGACTCAGAGTACCGCCTCAAGCTGCAGGACGATGTGCGCCGCAGCTACCAGGTACATAAAGAGACGGTCAACCCGGCCCACCCCTTCTCCAAGTTCTCGGTCGGCAACCTGGATACCCTGGCGGATCTGCCCGGTCGGGATCTGCGCGCCGATCTCATCCGGTTCTACGAATCTCACTACAGCGCGGATCGCATGGCGCTGGTGATGATCTCGCCTGAATCCATAAAGACCCAGATGGCTTGGTGCGATCGCTTTTTCGCTCCCATTTTGAATCGCAATTTGGGAATACCGACCCTGACGACCCCCCTCTATCGCCTCGACGATCTCGGCATCCGCATCCGCATCAATCCGGTCAAGGAGACCCGCAAGCTGGCGCTGACCTTCCCGCTGCCCAACGTCGACGAGTTTTATGACAAAAAACCCCTCACCTTCCTGAGCCACCTCATCGGCTATGAAGGGGATGGCAGCCTGCTCTCCCTGCTGAAAGCGAAAGGTTGGGTCAACCAGCTCTCAGCCGGCGGCGGCATCAGCGGTGCCAACTTCAAGGATTTCGGGGTGAGTTTCGGCCTCACGCCGCTCGGACTCGAACACGTCAACGAGATAGTGGCCGCCCTGTTCGGCTACCTGAAGCTCATCGAGCGCGGCGGGGTGGAAAGCTGGCGCTACGACGAGAAGCGCACAGTGCTCGAGTCGGCGTTCCGCTTCCAGGAGCGGGGCCGGGCCCTCGACACCGTCTCCGGGCTGGTGTTGAACCTGTTCAGCTACACGCCCGAGGATCTGCTCTACGGCGACTACATGATGCGCGAGTACGACGAGGCGCTGATCCGCCGCCTGCTCGCCAAGCTCACGCCACACAACCTGCGCATGACCATCACGGCGCCTGAGCTGGCCACGGATCGCCTGGCCCGCTGGTATCAGACACCCTATGGCGTCGACGTCATCACGGAGGCGGAGAAGATCCACTGGCAGCAGAGCGAGCCTGAACCGGCCCTCGCCCTGCCCTTGCCGAACCCCTTTATCAGCAGCCGGCTCGATCCGCGCCAGCCGGCGCTGCAGGCCGACATGCCCGCCTGCCTCATCGACAGGCCAGGGTTTCGACTCTGGCATCTGCACGAGCATCAGTTCAGCGTGCCCAAGGGCAACCTCTACATCTCCATCGACAGCGAGCACGCGGTCAAAAGTCCGCGCCACATTGCCATGGCACGGCTCGCGGTGGAGCTGCTTACCGATCACCTCAACGCCCTCACCTACCCGGCGGAGCTGGCGGGGCTCGGCTACCAGATCTATGCCCACCAGGGCGGTTTTACCATCAACCTGAGCGGTTTTGCCGACAAGCAGCCGCTGCTGCTGGACATGATCCTCGGCAACCGCACCCTGGGCTATCCGGATCCGGGCCGCTTCGCCGAGATAAAAGAGCAGCTCATCCGCAACTGGGACAACCAGTCCAAGGCGCGGCCCATCTCCCAGCTGTTCAACCAGCTCACCAGCCTGTTGCAGCCGAACAATCCGCCGTTCGAGCAGTTGCTGCGCCATCTGCGCACAGTGGAGCTTGACGAGATGCCGGCGTTTGTCGCCCAGCTGTTTGGCGAGGTGCACATAGAAGCCCTGGTACACGGTGACTGGGACGCCACCGAGGCGCTCGAACTGGCCGCCCTGCTGGAGCGCCATCTCGGTGCCAACAGCCAGCCCAGTGCCGAAACCCGCCGCCCGCTCATCGCCATCCAGGACAGGGGGACACTCATTCGCGAGCAGGGTTGTGAACACGAAGACTCGGCGCTGCTGGTCTACTACCAGTCCCGCACCACTCGGGCGCGAGATCTCGCCTGCTTCACCCTGGCCAACCACATAATGTCATCCACCTTCTTCCACGAACTGCGCACCCGCCAGCAGCTCGGCTACGTGGTGGGTGCCGGCAACCTGCCCCTCAACCGCCACCCCGGCCTCATCTTCTATATCCAGTCGCCGGTGGCTGGCCCCCAACACCTGCTGGATGCGGTGGAAGAGTTCATCGACCTCTTCCCGCTGGCCATGCTGGAGCTTACCGAGCAGCAATGGCAAGACAGCAAGGTGGGCCTGCAGGCCCAATTGAGCGAGCGGGATGCCAACCTGCGCAGTCGCGGCCAGCGGCTCTGGGTCAGCATAGGCAACAAGGATCTGGGCTTCGATCAGCGCGAAAGGGTGTGCGAGGAGGTAGGCATGCTGAGCCGCGCCGATCTGGTGCGCTTCATCATACAGTTGCGCTCACGCACCTCGGATCGGCTGATCCTCTGCAGTTATGGCCAGGGCCACGAACACGACGAGCGCATCACGGGCCAGTTTATCGATGACCCCAGGGCGTTTCGGCTCAACGCCAGCACCTTCGAAGCCTGAGCAGGCAGCGTGCCCATCAGCCTATCCCGCCCAATAAAAAGCCGACCCCTGAGGGTCGGCTGGAAAAACCATAATCAATTGCGACCTAAGCCGCCAAAAGTGAACATGAGCGTGAAAATCAGACACTGAGTTGATGATCGGCCATATGGTTCAAACCAGAGCTCATCTGCCGATGCCAACAGTGATTGAGAAACAGGCTCATCTTAGGGATTAGCCTCCCTTGCCACGTTGATCTATGTCAAAGGAGGTAGCAAAGAGTCCGTGACCTGCGGCTTTGTCGCGCGGGATCACACTTTCAGCCGCCCCTCAGCCCCGGCGGATCAGGCGATAGGCCACTTCATCGAAGTAGGAGAGCTGGCCGGAGAGCACCCTGGGGTGATCCACCTCTGCGGCACGGCCCAGCACCTCCACCCGAAAATCGCGCTCGAACAGGGTACGCACTTCCATCTCCCCCACCGAGAAGGGCGGCTGTTTCTGCTGCTCCGGCTGATATTCCAGGGTCACCAGCAGGATCTGGCCACCGGTTTCCATCAGACGGCTCATCAGCTCCGCATACTGGCGGCGCATCTGCGTCGGCAAGGCGATCAGGGCGGCCCTGTCATAGGCCAGCCGGTAGCGGCGCCCCAGCTCGGGGGCGGCAAAGAAATCCCCCTGATGGATGCGCAGGGAGCCGTGCTGATGACACTGATAGGGGCCCAACTCGCTGAGGGTATCGGTGAGCCGGTTTTCACTGAAAAACTGCTCGATGGCGAGCGCCGAGAGCTCGAAGCCATCGATAGGGTGGCCCAGGCCATTGAGCCAGAGCATGTCGCGGGATTTGCCGCACAGGGGCACCAGCACGGGTTCATCCTGTTGCTGGGCAGACCACCAGGATTGCAGCCAGCGATTGAAGTCTGCCTGATGAAAGCCAATCCGGTTCTCTTCCCAACGCTGATGCCAAAACGCAGCTTCCATCCTAATACCCCTGTTATCTGAAGATGCCTCAATATCACAACTTAACCCGGCGCACGCAAGCCTTGCACCGGGCCTATGGGTGATTTTTGCCAGAAAAACGATTGCAACATGAAAAGATGCTCCAAGGCGTCTTTTTGCCATCTTTGTGTCATGAGGATGTGCTGCGTGCTGTGCAGCCCCTGCTCGCCGTCAGTCAGATGCCCGTTAATCGCACAGGCTCAGGCACAGAGGGGCTCGGCCACCATCATGGCCGCCACCGCCGTTATCCTGGCCGAGATCTGCGCAAACGAGGGACGCTGCGACATCTGTTCGCAGAGGCACGCCCGGGCCAGCAGGGCCAGATCCTGCAGCGCCTCGCTCTGTGGCTGGCAGCGTGCCAGCAACTCGTCCAGTAGGCAGCCAAAGGCTCTCACCTCGATCCGCTCCAGCCCCTCGGCCAGCACGCATTCCGTGCGGTCGTAACAAGAGGCCGCGCCAAAATCGCCGAGCAGCACCCGGCCCTTCCCTTGCAAGGAGTGCAGTATGTTATGGCCATAGAGATCGCCATGCATGATGCCCCGCTCATGCAGATGCCCCGCGGCAGCCGCTATGCCCTGCGCCATGACGAGCACGGCGGTCGGGGTGAACGACAACCCTGCGGGATAGACGTCGCGGGTGCAGGAGTCCAGGCTCGGCGGCCCCGCCAGATTGGCAAACGTTGGGTCTATCAGCGCCATCACCAGCGCCGGCATGCCGGAGGGGTGATCATTAACCTTCCCCAACACCCTGATCAGGTTGGGATGGGTGCCGGCCGCCAGTGACGCCGCCATCTCGCAGTGAGGCAAGCCGTCGCTGGTCACGGCCCCCTTGAACAGCTTGACCGCCACCGCCTGCGGTTCATCACCCTGCAATCCGTCGCAAGTGATGCGGGTAGCACTATGGATCACGCCAGAGGCCCCCTGCCCCAGCAGCTCACCCAACTCAAGCGCCCGCCACGGCACAGTGGCGATATGAGCCACATGATCCACATCGATGGCCTGCGCCTCCTCCCCCTCACTAAAGGGGTTGCCGGAATAGGCGAGCCAGGAAAGGCGCGGCAGCGTGAGCAGCCAGCCGGGGAATGTCTCGAGCCGGTTGGCGGCGATGCGCAGCAGTTCCAGATTACGGCAGTTGGCAAGGCTGGCAGGCAGCTCACGCAGGCGATTGCCCGCCAGCATCAGCTTTTGCAGGGCGGCGCACTGACCCAACTCATCGGGCAACTGTTCGATGGCGTTGTCAGTCAGGATCAGCCAGCGCAGCCCCGCCGGCAGCGACGCGGCGGAAACCGTGGCGATCCGGTTGGCCTTGAAGCCCACCATGGTGAGTGCCGGGCAGCGCCCCAACACCTCGGGCAACTCGGTGAAACGGTTCTCGGAGCAGAAAATGATGCGCAGTTTGGTGAACCCGGCCAGTTCGTCCGGCAGCTCACTTATCTGGTTGCCGGTGAGATCCAGCACCTCCAGCGTCTCTTTAAGGCTCAGGATCTCGGGTGGGAACTCCGTCAGGTTTTCACAAAGCTTCAGATGGCGGGCGCCGCACAGTTCACCCGCGCGCAGCTGTTCCAGAGTATGCATAACCGTTTCTCAATCCTGATGACCGCTCTGACGGCGCAACCAGCCATCAGAGCGCGCCGGACCAGCGTCCAGCGGTTTTAAAGGGGGGCATTATAAAGAATTCGGGGCGCAGATCGCCCCTTTTGTTGCCTTGGTGACGGGGTATGGCGCTAAGCAACGCCCCCGTCGAATTGACGAAACAGGTAGGGTGCAATAAGCGCAGCGCATTGCACCGTTTGGAGAGTGCCTTTTGAACAAGGTTTGAAGTGGGCAAATTAGCGGTGCAATTCACGTTGTTCATTGCACCCTACGGACTTGAAACAGACAGTTTTTATTCAAACCGCTGCTCGTGATCCATATCCTCCCGCTGTTCTCGCTCTTTCTGGCGCTCGATTAGCTGAACCAAGTTTGCAGAGACTGTTTGGGCTGCTGTCGCAATGTCTGCTCTTTCATGTTCAACCAACTTGCGAATTGCCTCAGCTCTGGACTGCATCACTTTGGCTCGACTACCAGACCAAGATGAAGGAGTGACACGCTCGGCGAATATTTCCAGAACAATAGCAGGGGCAGGAGATGCCTCAAGCAGCCTGAGAGCTAACTCTGACATCCCAAGCCCTTCAATTTCTTTATCCTTTCCCCACAAATTAATACTTGCTGCAATAGCCATCCATACGCGGGGCTCATTTCGGGCACAACACCAGTCAATCAGAAAATCCATATTAATATTGGCGAGAGGTGAGAATCGTAAGTCGCTGTTACAAATAAAAAACTGCCGTCGTTCTTGTTGCTCTTCAGTGCCTTCAAAGACTCGGTTTAAAAATGCTTCTGGCATCAGCACAGCTGTTGTCTCAATGGCACTTTCATATGAATGGACGTAACCATAGTGCAGGTCAACAACAGCAAAGATCGCGTCCAACCACTCCTGTTTTTCGGGCTCATTGCCATCGAAACGTAATGCAGCACTGATGACGCATTCCATGTTGTAACCATCCCCCCCACAGGAAGCACAATGATCCTTTGGCAGACTCAGCCTCGCAGCTTTAAGACCTATTTGTCGAAAATCAAGGCCAAGCTTGTCCACAGCCCCTTCTTCACTGTGTAACCGCATACTTAGCGCACGCAGCACCACATCGCTGCCACCTGGTTTACTCAGGATCCGTGTTGCAAGATCGAGTACACGCTCTCGGGGCAAACTCTCATATTCATCCCGCCATAAGATTGGTTCGTACATACTCGGGTAAATATCGGGCTCATCAAGAAGCATCATGCAACGATCCAAATCTGCTTCTGTAAAACTTCTTTGGGGATGCAGATCGACCAGACCATGCCGAAGTTCAGGATGCAGTGCACAATCCTCAAGTAGCGCCTTAGCAAGAGCTGGCTCGATACGGTCAACTTCTTCGATAAAGCCCTCAAAAACTGACAAGTTCTTATGGCCTGCTGGCTGCCGTTCAAGATGCTCGATAAGTTTTAGCCAAGCGGTATATAAGTCATGCCCCCCTTTGGCCAAACCTCTCCCGAATACTGCACGGTAAGGCATGTAGTCATTGGAAAATATGTTAGGTCCCAGCTCATCGAACTTATGACTTGAGACCGCAAACTCCTCACCCAATTGGAACGCCTTGGCTTTAAGTCGCCTTTCAGCTTCCTGATACTTGTTATGATCATTGTGATCAAAATCGGCATCCAGCGTCCACAGGCCATGTACCCTGCTCAACACATACGTCATGATTGTCGGAAGCAAATCATGAGGTTCCAGCTCTTTCTCCAAGGTGGCAAGATTATCTGGTATGGGCCCGACATTATTCACGTTTTTTCGCTCGGTATGATCGAAATAGATCGTAGAGCGGACGGCTTTCCAACCATCTCCCCAAGGGCGATGTGCATGTAGTTTGCGGGCAGCGTCAATAAGTTTTTCCCTTATCGCTTGCTGGCTCCACATCCCTCGAAATGTATTCGCCATAATCTGCCGTGCGGGAACTTCAAGAGCTGGATCGCCAGAAGTGCCCAATTGTGCGGCTACGTCGATAAAAGTGGTGCGCCACTCTACAAGCTCATCATGACTAGGGTGAAGTCCATAGTCTCTCGGCCGAGCACCAAACGCATTCATTCCAAAACCAGTCCAGCGATCCTCTAGGGCTGTCGAAAGCATCTTGAAACCCAATGATTTACGTCTAGGAACATCAGATGAAAAACATTCATTCATAATAGCAATTCGCTGTACTAAAGTAGCGTGTGTGCCAGACAGATATGCTTGAAAGAAATTCGTTATCTGCCTTGTCAGTGGGTTATTGCCATCGTTATCCTTCTCATAATCAGCCATATGAACAAGGAGTTTGATGCAACGTTCGAAGGCTTTGGGTTCATACGCCAACTGACATAAAATATTAATAATTGATGTTTGCCGTGAATTGTAACCCGGCTTCATACCATTAAAACTAGAGGAAATAAGTACGGTCTCAATCCTATCGAGAAGAGTTTCGGGAGAAACCGGTGCGATATAATCCAGCATTCGTGCCGACATATCATCCAACGTAGTTATCCGCCCTAATAACCCACTAGGTTCAAGCCAAGTATTAACAATTTCTTTCGCAACAGCGTGGTCGTGCAACAGCCCTAACCTGTGCGCGAACGACATGAGTAAACGCTGACGATCCGGGGCTTCAAAAGTTTCTTTGAGCTGTTCGACTGGAATGCTATTCAATGCTGACCCAGCCAATCTATTGGCAATTGCATGGGGCAAGATGGCCCGCCAATGAGCCCTCTTCTGTACAATATGGCGTTCTGACAACTTGCTTGTTGCTCGGAACAACTGGTTTACGGAATACCCCGAGATAGATCCCAATACCTCCAGTTCGTTTTGACCTTCCTCAGCCGATGAGACCGAAAATGAATAGACTAGAGATAATATTTCAGCTTGCTCCCGTAGACCCTCATCCGGATTGTTTCGCTGTTCGAACAAACGGTTAAATAACTGTGAATTTGACAGCTGGGCCAGGCTTTCACCTACCTCAACTCTCTCGGCAATAGCCAAAGAAACTCGTGCATTACCATCAGAAAACTCTGCTATTCGGCGGGCGTTATTTCGACCGATATTGGGAAAACGACGTAGAAGAAGCTGTTCGGCAACCTCAGGCCCCACCGCTTCAATCTGGATGACCTCTGTGGTCTGAGGCTTGTCATCTCTAATGTCATACTCAACAGTAATAAGGCTGATCGTACCTTTGGCCGCTACTTTACTGGCTAGAAGTGTGTGCAATTCAGAAGGGCAATTATCAAGGATCATAATGGCCCGTCGCCCCTCAGCGATCAGTCGATCCAGCATTGCTGTTGCAGAGGGTTCTGGGCTTTCTCCAGTATCAACATAAACTGCGATAGTACGATCGAGCGCATCTGCTCCGACTGATTCATCGAAAAGTGCCTGTACAATTCGGGTCTTTCCAACACCGGATAATCCCGTGATGCGAACAGCTTTATTGGTTGAGCGAATCAGCTCACGCATTGGACCGATAGCATCCTGAATGGCTAGCTTTTGCCCCTTTCCGGATGGCAGAGTAATTGTCACCCCAGGTGCTGAAATCAAGGTATCTTCTGACCCCTGAGGCGGATTGCTCCAAGCACCATATGGCTGCCACCCAGAATATCCCTGACCGAGCGTTTTTTTGGCCCAGAGCATGACTGACGGGTGCTGCCGCAACCATTGCGCCAGTTTCGAGCGGTCGTAAAAATCCAAGTGAATATTGGAGCGATTAGGATCATCCGTCACTGCATCCTTCATTGCCTTAAGGCGATCCCTCTTCATAAGAGGAGAACAATCATCACTTAAGCTGATGATGATATAGCTCCCTCCCTTTGCCGCTTGCTCAGAGATAATCGATGATAATGCACCATCAGTAGTCATTTCTGAGGTTATCGCAGCCCTCGGCATTGGATGCTTTTTGGCTTGAAAGATCGTATCAGGTCTTTCAATAAAGCCTGTGCTCATTTGCTCGACCGGTACTTTAACGTGCACATCGATACCGCCGTCGGGGGCATTTATAGAGCCTGACCAGTGTACATAGGCAGGGCTATGCCCGTGGGCTGAAATTTCCGCTTCAGCAAGACGCGCTATTAACTCTTCAAGCTGTGTATCAGAGAGCCGGAGTAATTCATCTTTCTCAATATCAAAAATCGCCACGATGCCCTCTGATCTTTCCGAGTTAGAAAGCAACTATATTATTCACATATAAATCAATAATCTACTTGTATAGGAAGTGGAGTGACCTATATCGGAAGGTGATTATATTTCAACCAAAAATTATCTGCGCATGTCAACAATCGCATGAGTTTCATTCTTCACTGTTCCGTTGTCAGAACAAAACTGACACGCAAACTCGTGGAAGAAAAAAAAGACGCCCTCGGGCGTCTTTCTTATTAGTGAGGTTGGCGGTAAACCGGTTGGACACTCTACGCCCTCCCCACCTAGCCCCACAACCGGATCAAATCGGGGTGATGGAGGTGATATGAGCAGAACCATCCAGAGATTGGAAGATCTGCACCACGGCTTCCCCGTGGATCGGGTTGGGCAGCGGCACCGTGGTTTTGCATTTGAAACGGTAGTTGGTGCCAGCCACCACCTGGGTGGAGACTTCAAACGGCTGGTACTGCACCCCGACAAATCCTTTCAGTGCCAGGTCAAATACCGCCTGATCTTTTGCGCTCAGCTTGTGGTATGCGGTCCATCCACCCAGCAACACTGCTTGTTCTGACATAGCAAACCCTCCGTGATCTCTTGTCCCTACTCGTTTGGCTGTTCGGGTTCCGCCCCGTTTATTCAAGTGGTGTCCGGACTCCACCGGGGGCCATACCGACCATGTATCAGTATGTCCGGTGCCGGCAGCGTGAATGAAGGCCTGCTGGCACCCAGCTTCCCCTCTTGCCACGGCCGCCGCCTCACAGCACCGGTCTCAATTGGCATGGCAGAGCCTAGTGCGAGATCCATAAAACACCTCCTGTCATATCTGACAGGGGCAAGGGGGCGAGAAAGCGGCTAGCGAGCAGAAAATTGAGGCGCAAACGATTGGAAAAAGAAAAGACGCCGCAAGGGCGTCTTTTTGGCATTTTTATGCTCGAAGGGCAGAGGGGCGTGAGCCGCTTATTCCCACTCGATGGTTGCAGGCGGCTTGCCGGAGACGTCGTACACCACGCGGGAGATGCCGTTGATCTCGTTGATGATGCGGTTCGACACATGACCCAGGAAGTCATAGGGCAGATGGGCCCAGTGAGCGGTCATGAAGTCGATGGTCTCGACGGCGCGCAGGGCAATCACCCAGTCGTACTTGCGACCATCGCCCATGACGCCGACGGAGCGCACCGGCAGGAAGACGGCGAACGCCTGGCTGACCTGGTTGTAGAGGTCGGCCTTGCGCAGCTCTTCGATAAAGACGGCATCGGCCTTGCGCAGCAGATCGCAGTACTCTTTCTTCACTTCGCCAAGCACTCGCACGCCCAGACCGGGGCCCGGGAAGGGGTGACGGTAGAGCATGTCGTAGGGCAGACCCAGCTCCAGACCGACGCGGCGCACTTCGTCCTTGAACAGCTCGCGCAGCGGCTCGACCAGACCCATCTTCATCTCGGCCGGCAGGCCGCCGACGTTGTGGTGGGACTTGATGACGTGGGCCTTGCCGGTCTTGCTGGCGGCCGATTCGATCACGTCCGGATAGATGGTGCCTTGCGCCAGCCAGCGGGCGTTTTTCAGCTTCTTGGCTTCGTCGTCGAACACCTCGACGAAGACGCGGCCGATGATCTTGCGCTTGGCTTCCGGCTCATCTTCGCCCGCCAGGGCGGAGAGGAAGCGCTCTTCGGCTTCGACCTTGATGATGTTGAGACCGAAGTGATCGCCAAACATCTCCATCACCTGCTCACCCTCGTTCAGGCGCAGCAGACCGTTGTCGACGAAGACGCAGGTCAGGCGCTCGCCGATGGCACGGTGTACCAGCATGGCGACCACGGAGGAGTCGACACCGCCGGAGAGGCCCAGGATCACCTCGTCGTCCCCCACCTGCTCGCGGATGCGGGCAACGGCGTCGTCGATGATGGTGGCCGGGGTCCACAGGCATTCGCAGCCGCAGATGTCCTTGACGAAGTGCTCCAGCATGCGGGCACCCTGACGGGTGTGGGTCACTTCCGGGTGGAACTGCACGCCGTAGAAGCCCTTGGCCTCGCACGCCATGGCGGCATGGGGGCAGGTGGCGGTCTGGGCTATGGTGGTGAAGTCGGCGGGGATGGCGGTGACTTTGTCGCCGTGGCTCATCCAGACGTCCAGCAGCGCATTGCCGTTGGGGGCGATGGCATCTTCGATGCTGCGCAGCAGGGCATTGGTCTGGCCCAGCACTTCCACCTGGGCATAACCGAATTCACGTTCGGTGGAGGATTGCACCTTGCCACCCAGCTGCTCGGCCATGGTCTGCATGCCGTAGCAAATACCGAACACCGGCACACCGGCGTTGAACACATAGGCGGGGGCACGGGGACTGCCGGCCTCGGTCACGGATTCCGGGCCGCCGGAGAGTATGATGCCGTTGGGATTGAATTCGCGGATCTGCTCTTCGGTCACATCCCAGGCCCACAGTTCGCAGTAGACGCCGATTTCCCGGACACGACGGGCGATAAGCTGGGTGTACTGGGAACCGAAGTCCAGGATCAGGATACGGTGCTGGTGAATGTCTTTAGTCATTTTATTCCTGCATCAGGCTGGTGTGGGGATAAAAACTGGTGGAGAAACGGGGCCGCAGCCCCGTTTTATCAGCCCATCCGATAGTTGGGGGCTTCTTTGGTAATGGTCACATCGTGGACGTGGGACTCTTTCATCCCGGCACCCGAGATGCGCACGAACTCAGCCTTGGTGCGCATGTCGTCGATGGTGGCGCAGCCGGTCAATCCCATGGAGGAGCGCAGGCCGCCCATCTGCTGGTGAATGATCTCTTTCAGGCGGCCCTTGTAGGGTACGCGCCCTTCGATCCCTTCCGGCACCAGCTTGTCGGCGGCGTTGTCGGTCTGGAAGTAACGGTCGCTTGAGCCCTTGGACATGGCGCCCAGAGAACCCATGCCACGGTAGGACTTGAAGGAGCGACCCTGATAGAGCTCGATGTCGCCCGGCGCCTCTTCGGTACCGGCGAACATGGAGCCCACCATGACGCAGCTGGCGCCCGCGGCGATGGCCTTGGCCACGTCACCGGAGAAGCGGATGCCGCCATCGGCAATCACGGGCACGCCAGTGCCTTCCAGCGCGTCAACGGCGTCGGAAATGGCTGTGATTTGGGGCACGCCAACACCGGTCACGATGCGGGTCGTACAGATGGAGCCAGGGCCGATACCAACCTTGACGGCATTGACGCCAGCGGCGACCAGCGCCAGGGCGCCAGAGGCGGTGGCTACGTTGCCACCTATGATTTGCAGCTCAGGATAGGCATCGCGGGTCGCCTTGATGCGATCCAGCACGCCCTGGGAGTGGCCGTGGGAGGAGTCAATCAGCAGCACGTCCACACCGGCTTCCACCAGGGCGGCGACGCGCTCTTCGTTGCCGGCACCGGCACCGACGGCCGCACCGACACGCAGGCGGCCGCGCTCGTCTTTACAGGCGTTCGGCTTGCGTTCGGCTTTCTGGAAGTCTTTGACGGTGATCATGCCCTTGAGTTTGAAATCGGCGTTGACCACCAGCACCTTCTCGATACGGTGCTTCTGCATCAGGGCAACCACCTCTTCACGAGGGGCCCCTTCACGCACGGTCACCAGACGATCTTTCTGGGTCATGATCTGTTCGACTGTCTGGGAGAGATCGATCACGAAGCGCACGTCGCGGCCGGTGATGATACCAACCAGCAGGTTGCCCTCGGTCACGACAGGGTAGCCAGCGAAGCCATTCTTGTGGCTCAGCTCCTTGACCTGGGCAATGGTCATGTCAGGACGTACTGTGACGGGGTCAGTGACCACGCCGCTCTCGTACTTCTTGACCTTGCGCACTTCTGCAGCCTGCTGCTCGATGGACATGTTCTTGTGGATAAAGCCGATACCGCCTTCCTGGGCCAGTGCGATAGCCAGACGGGCTTCGGTCACTGTGTCCATGGCAGCGGAAATCATTGGGATATTCAGGCTGATAGAGGAGGTCAGCTTGGTACGCAGATCGGCAGTATTGGGAAGAACATCGGAGTGGGCGGGAACCAACAGTACATCGTCGAAGGTTAACGCTTCTTTGGCAATCCTGAGCATGGCAATATCTCACCGTTGAGGAAGTGGGGGTGTAAAATATTGCCGACGAAGTTTACTCACCGATTGGTCACTGGTAAAGAAGTTTTTTGAATTTTTTATGGCGTAGCCCGTGTTTGACGTGCCAAAAGGCCAAAAAAACAAGATTATCAGTCCTAAACAGGCACTTTGGGGGTAGAAGAGTTGCCAGACTGCGATTTTATGCAAAGAGGCCCCCTGCTCAGTCGCCAACCCGGATCCCGAGGTCACCCCCTCGCTTGCCAAGACACTCGCCCAGGCACTCATACTGACGCGACTCAGGCAGTTCTGACATGGCCGAGGCAACGCATGGCGGCATGCAGATCAGCCGGGTTCGATGCCATGGGGAATATCGAAGTGTCCATCACAGTATTCACTTTGGCCAAACCTCGCGTATCATGATTAACAGTCTGAATTGAAATGGAATTTCATGATGAGCAACGGACATCATCAAGGACGCATGGCGATTACCCTGGCCGCACTGGGCGTCGTCTACGGCGACCTTGGCACCAGCCCGCTCTACGCCTTGAAGGAGAGCTTTGCCGGGCATATTGGCCTGCAGCCGACCCCTGACGACATCCTGTCGATCATCTCCCTCTTTTTTTGGACCATCATGATCGTGGTCTCATTTAAATATGTCTTGCTGGTATTGAGGGCTGATGACAAGGGTGAAGGGGGCATCTTGACCCTGGCTTCCCTGGCCTCACGCCGCCTGTCGCCCAAGGCTCGATCCCTGGCCATGTTGCTGGGGCTGATCGGGGTGGGCTTGTTCATCGGGGATGCGGTGATCACACCCGCGATTTCGGTGCTGTCTGCCGTCGAGGGCCTGCAGGTGGTTGCCCCCGAACTGGCCTCTTTCGTCTTGCCCATAACCCTCATAGTGCTGGTGATACTGTTTGGCATTCAGCATTACGGCACGGCAGGAATAGGCCGACTCTTCGGTCCCATCATGTTGCTCTGGTTTGGCGTGCTGGCAGGACTCGGGGCAAAGGAAATTGTGCAAAACCCGGCCATCCTGCAGGCCATCAATCCCCTCTATGCCCTTGATTTCATGTTCAGCCGGCCAGGTGTGGCCTTCATCACCCTGGGCGCTGTCGTGCTCTGCGTCACCGGTACTGAGGCGCTTTACGCCGACATGGGCCATTTTGGCCGAGGTGCGATCCGGCTGGCATGGGGCTCGCTGGTGATGCCGTCCCTGCTGCTCAACTATTTTGGCCAGGGGGCGCTGCTGCTGCGCCGTCCTGACGCCATTGAAAACCCATTCTATCTGCTCGCCCCCACCTGGATGGCCATACCGTTATTGATCCTGGCGACCATGGCGACTGTCATCGCGTCCCAGGCCGTCATCTCCGGTACTTACTCAGTCGTACGCCAGGCGATCCTGCTCGGGTATCTGCCACGCCAGGAGATCCGCCATACCTCCGAGCATGAGATTGGCCAGATCTACCTGCCAGTGGTGAACTGGCTGCTGCTGGCCGGCATAGTGCTGGTGATATTCTGGTTCAGAAGCTCCAGCAATCTGGCCGCCGCCTATGGCATAGCGGTGACAGGCACCATGGCGATCACCACCCTGTTGCTGATGGTGGTCGCCGCCCATCGCTGGAAATGGCCAACCTGGCTGATCGTGATCGCGGGAGCCCCTCTCCTGCTGGTCGATGTCACCTTCTTTGCCGCCAATACCACCAAGTTCCTGGCCGGCGGCTGGTTGCCCATCCTGTTTGCACTGTTGACCATAGTGGTGATGACCACCTGGAAGCGCGGTCGCGAGCTGGTTCTCGACAAGCTTGAGCACAAGTCACTGGCGCTGAAAGGGTTTGTCGACAACATGCTGGCTCATCCACCACTGCAGGTGCCGGGGACAGCCGTGTTCCTCTCCAAGTCGGTGCAGGTGGTGCCCCACGCCATGCTGCACAACCTCAAACACAACAAGATCCTGCACGAGCGGGTCATTTTTCTGACCATACAGATAAAGGATGAGCCCTGGTTGTCCTTCAAGGAGCGCATCCTTCTCACCCACCTTGGGGAGGGGTTCTGGCAGGTCGTGGCGCACTTTGGTTACAAGGAGGTCCCTTCCATCGAGGAGATCTTCCAAGCCTGTGCCCAGCAAGACCTGAAGGTCTCCATGCGCGATGCCTCCTTCTTCCTCTCTCACGAAAATCTGGTCAGTACCGACCTGCCCGGCATGGCACGCTGGCGGGAAGGCTTGTTCGTCTGGATGAATCGCAACTCCCTCAAGGCGACCGACTTCTTCCATATCCCGGCCAACCGGGTGGTGGAGCTGGGGGTTCTGCTGGAGCTGTAACTGCGGCGCCAGATGCAAACATCCTGATGGCACTCGACCCAGTTCACCCGGCCAGCAGGATCCGGCTGGCCAGCGCAGACCGGATCCCGCGCGACAGGGAACAGCCCGGTCAGCATCTGGCGGTGGTATCTCTCGATTAAAATGCGATTGATAATGGTTGTTGTTTGCGATTGGCATCATCAGGCATGCTAGTGCACTGTACTGGCTCTACCACACTATCCGTTTGAGTATGAACATGAAAATTTGGAATGGAGGGCAGTGATGGAAGCCTGCAGCCCGAGGCCAACACTGCCCGCCAACGATCCCGATGCCGCCCGCCTCGCTTGCCTTGCCATCGCGGTCGTCCTGCATCTTGCCGCCTTCTGGTGGCTCTATGAACACCAGCCTGCGCCCATCACCCCGCCCTTGCCGCTGACCCTGTCGGCCCGCTGGGTCGGTGAGGCCAGCGCCAATGACGCGCCGGCCAAGGCGCCGGCAGCCGCCCCGGCGCCGCCCATGGTCAAAAAGCCCATACCGGTTCAAAAGAAGGTCGTTAAAAAACCGGTCAGGAAACCCATTCCCAAACCGGCCCCCAGGGTACCGGCACCGCCAACGCCCAAGGCTACTCAGGTGGCCAGGGCAGAACCGGTCGCGGCGCCCTCGGCCCCTGCCACGCCGGTGGCGGCCAATGCCCAACAAGGCGGCAGTGGCACAGCGCCGGTCAAGTCCCGGCAGAGCGGCAGCGGGGCTGGCAGCAGCGCCCCCATCGCCCGCGATGCGCGGCTGAACAACCCTGAGCCACCCTACCCCTATGAATCAAGAAGACGGGGTGAGGAGGGGCGCGTCATCCTGAATGTACTGGTGGCGGCCGATGGCACCGCCTCCTCGGTGGAGGTAGACAAGGGCAGCGGTTATCGGCGGCTGGACATGACGGCGCGCAAGACGGTCAGTCGCTGGCGATTTATTCCCGCCAAACAGAACAATACGGCCGTCGAGGCCTGGGCAAAGGTCACCATCATTTTTAAATTAAGGGCTTGAATATGGATCCGGAAATCGCAAACAACGGGATGGGCGTCGCCCATCTGCTCAGTCAAAATACCGGTGTGGGGCTGCTGCCATTCATTTTGCTGGTATTGATGTCCCTCGGCACCTGCTATTACACCCTGCTGAAAATCGTGCTGGGTCAGCGCGAGCGCCGCCTCAACGCACAATTCGTGACCCGCTTCTGGCAGCACGAGAGCGTGCAGGATATGGAACGTCAGCTGGCCCATCTCCCGCCGCAGGAGGCCTATGGTCGCGTGACCAGCACTGCGCTGGCGACGGTAGCGCAACTGAACCGGGCCGGGGAGCGGACCGTGTCGCTCAAGCTGGGTTCACCGGACGAGTATCTGTTGCGGGCGCTGCGCCAGGCCATTACCCACGAGCGGGTAAGGCTGGAGCACGGCCTGGCCTTCCTCGCCTCCGTGGGCTCGGCGGCCCCCTTCATCGGGCTGTTTGGCACCGTCTGGGGCATCTATCATGCGCTGCTGGCCATAGGTGCCGCCGGCCAGAGCAGTCTGGACAAGGTGGCAGGCCCAGTGGGCGAGGCGCTGATCATGACCGGCTTTGGCCTCGCCGTCGCCCTGCCGGCCGTGCTTGTCTACAACTTCTTCGTGCGGCGCAATCGCCTCAAGCTGGCCGCGCTCGAGGCCTTTGCCTACGACCTGTTTGCCCTGCTGGTGACGGGATTTGAGCAGGCCCCCTCCAACGTAACCCAGCTGACCGAGCGGGAAGCCAAGAAGGGGCACGGGTAATGGCATTTGGCAAATTGTCGGACGACGGAGACGATCAGCCCCTCTCCGAGATCAACATGATCCCCATGATAGACGTCATGCTGGTGCTGCTCATCGTCTTCATGATCACGGCCCCCCTGCTCACCAATGCGGTCAAGCTCGAGCTGCCGGAGGCCAGCAGCCAGCTCAATCAGCCGGAGAAGGAGGACATCACCCTCGCCATCGATGGCACAGGCAAGATCTACTGGAACGACAAGGAGGTCGATGAGGCCGCCCTGCTTGCCCAGATGGAGACTGCCGGCAAGGCCGATGGGGAGCTGCCCGAGATCCAGCTGCGCATCGACAAGCGGGTCGAGTACGGCATCATAGCCAGGGTGATGGCGCAGGCGTCCCAGCATGGATTGCACAAGATTGCCTTTGTCAGTCAGCCGGACGCAGGCTAACCCCGGCCTTGTGGCGCCCGCCACCTGGCAATGTGCAAAAGGCATCACCCCGGGTGATGCCTTTTGCACAAGGACGCCCCCCATACACGCAGTTGCCATCCCACGCCCGTACCCGGCATGATGCCGAGTCTGACCCACATCAGGTTGGCCCGCGGCCATCATTTCAAGGAAGCAAGATGAGAACATCGGATTATGTGAGACTGCTGCTCCTGGCCGCGATCTGGGGCGCCAGTTTTCTGTTCATGCGCATTGCCGCGCCGGCCTTTGGTTCGGTCAACACCGCCTTCCTGCGGGTCTTCTTCGGCCTGGTGGGGCTTGGCGTCATACTGCTACTGCTGCGCTCCCCCATGCTCTTCCAGGGCAAGCTCAAATCCGCCATGCTGCTCGGTATCATCAACTCAGGCATCCCGTTTCTGATGTACGCCATCGCCGCACTCTGGTTGCCGGCAGGTTACTCGGCCATCCTGAACGCGACGACGCCGCTGATGGGGGCCCTGATCGGCTTCTCCTGCTTCAACGAGCAACTGAGCGGGCGCAAATGGCTGGGGGTCATGCTGGGCATAGTCGGCATCACCCTCATCACCACCACCAGCGAGGTGAATGTGAGCGGCAACCTGATCACGGGAGTGCTGGCCTGCCTGATCGCCACCGCCTGCTACAGCTGCGCCGGGTTTCTGACCCGGCGCTGGATCTCGGAGCGCGGCGGCCTCGATGCCAAACTGGTGGCCTTCGGCAGCCAGCTGGGGGCATGCGTGTTCCTGCTGCCCTTCTTCGGCTACTCGGTGACGGCGGGGCCTGCGGTGGACTGGGCCATCCCTGAGGTGTGGGCCAGCGTGCTGGCGGTCGGTCTCATCTGTACCGCCCTCGCCTACCTCATCTACTTCAGATTGATCGCAGATATCGGACCGCTGCGCTCATTGACGGTCACCTTTCTCATTCCTCCCTTTGGCATCTTGTGGGGTTACCTGGTGCTCGGGGAGACCATCACTGAGGGCTTTGTGGTCGGTGGCGCCATCGTCTGTCTCGCAGTCTGGCTGGTGGTCAGCCCGACCAGAGCCGCAGCCGGCCTGGCACGGATGAAGGACTCTTGAGCGGCCCGGGTGGGCCGCAACATGCCTGCCCACAGCGCGACTCCATAGCAAATGCCAGCAATCTTCCGTTGTGACACGGCACCGGGGAAACAAACGTCATTCTGTGCCATGGGACTGGCATCGACACAAGATGCCGGCGTCGTTTCTTGACCGTTTTATTTGAAATTGCAATCCAGGGTGGAGTCTTCATCGACCCGACTCTGAATGCCATATTTCTTCCATATATCGTCAAGCAACCCCAGCCGAGCCAAGCTTGCCAGGTGCTCTTGAAAAACCATGATGGAAATATCGGATGTAGCGGCGAATATGGCTCGTAAATGATAATTTTGTGCCGGATGAATGGATATGATCAGTTTGCTCCGTAATTCAGGATCCTGCTTCAGCATGTCTTGCAGACGATAAAAACCCAGCCGGATAAAATCCCCCCGATCTTTCAACAGGGCATTGACTATCTGGCTATCATCTCTCAACAGCAAACTGGTCTTTTTCTCAAAATAATGAAAACCTCTTACCCCTATCATTGTCAGTTTATTTAACTCATTGAAAAAATTTTGATCCCGACCCGCTTTATAACGTGCGACATAGCATTCCGAGTAATCCAGCAGAGGGGTTGATATAATCACTTTATTGACATCCCATCCCCAGCTGACATCCTGAAACAGGAGCATGTCAAATCGTCCCATATACATTTCTGCATATACACGATAAGGGCTGGTAACAACGGGGCGATAGTGATAATCGGACTGGACAGCATTGAGTGCATCAATAATATCGAAGGTCACCCCATGCCACTCATTGTCACTGGTTTTTTCAACAAATGGACTGAATGGGTAGACTGCAACATCAATATCGGTTGCCCCCCCATGACAAAGAAGAGACAAGAACAAGCAATAGCGCTTCCCGGTGAAAGATACTCATGGTAATGCCTCCTGAATGAGGGGGCAGGTGCAGGCAAGCGTGTTTTATTTACGCTCACCTGAACCATCCCAACATATTCAATATCAGCGATGAGAAAACCGTTGATTTGGGTTGCTGCAGCACTGTCGATGCGGCCTGTCTCTGCTTGCTTGGCGCTTGGTCGCAACCGCCTTGCCACACACCCCTTGTCCATGCTGACATCAGCTGTTCCCAGCTCGCTCTGGCAGTCGGTCGAATGTTCAAGACACGATTGATGATAGTTGTTTACCCAATGGGTGCTCACCCCCCTGCGGCCGCCACCAGATCAAGCCGGGCCACGCCAGGGCTCGGCTCTTGCGCCGAACTGCGCTAAGATGGCGCCATTGTTTTCTCCCCTTGCCCGGGGCACAGCAGCAGGATCCCCCTTGAATCGCCTCAACCCATCCAGCCAGCAACAACAGGTCTTTACCGTCACCCGCCTCAATAGCGCAGTGCGCATGATCCTGGAGCAGGATCTCGGCCTGGTGTGGCTGACCGGGGAGCTCTCCAACCTGGCGATGCCAAGCTCGGGCCACTGGTACTTTTCGCTAAAAGATCTCGGTGCCCAGGTGCGCTGCGCCATGTTCAAGGGCAACAACCGGCGGGTGGCGTTTCGCCCGCAGGATGGCATGCAGGTGCTGGTGCAGGCGCGGGTCTCCCTCTACGAGCCGCGTGGCGACTATCAGCTCATCATCGAATCCATGCAGCCCGCCGGCGATGGCGTGCTGGCCCTGCGCTTCGAAGAGCTCAAGCGCCGCCTCGGCGCAGAAGGGCTGTTTGACGAGGGCCGCAAGCGCCCCCTGCCCCGTGAACCGCGCGCCGTGGGGCTGGTCACCTCAGCCACCGGCGCCGCCCTGCACGACATGCTGACCGTGCTCAAACGCCGCGCCCCGGATCTCCCCGTCTTCATCTACCCGACCCAGGTGCAGGGCAGCGCCGCCATCGGCCAGATAGTGGCGGCCATTGCCCTGGCCAACCGCCGCGCCGAGGTGGACGTGCTGATCGTAGGTCGCGGCGGCGGCTCGCTGGAAGACCTTTGGTGCTTCAACGAGGAGGCGGTGGCGCGCGCCATTGCCAACTCCAGCATCCCCGTCATCAGCGCTGTGGGCCACGAGGTGGACGTGACCATCAGCGACTTTGCCGCCGACTTGCGTGCCCCGACCCCGTCGGCCGCCGCCGAACTGGTGGCGCCGGACAACCAGGCCCGCATCCAGCGCCTCGCCCATCTGTGGCAACGGCTGGCACAGGGCATAGGCCGCCACCAAACCGCCGCCCGCCACGGCTTCGCGTTGCTGCAAAAACGGCTCGACCATCAGGATCCCAAACGGCGGCTGGAGCAGCAGTCCCAGCGCCTCGACGAACTCTCCGCCCGCCTGCAACAGCTGATGAATCAAAAGTTGCATCAGGGGGAGCGGCGCCTCGCCAACCTGGAGCTGCGCCTGCAAGGCAAGAGCCCGGAGCGGTTGCTGGCCGCTGGCAAGCGCCGCCATCAGCTGGCCGAAGAGCGGCTCTATGCGCTGATCGCCAAACGCCAGGATCTGGCCAGCCACCGCCTCGCCATGCTCACTGCCCGCCTCGACGGTGTGAGCCCGCTCGCCACCCTGGGTCGCGGTTACTCCATCACCCGCACCCAGAGCGGTGAGGTGATCAACCGCGCCGCCCAGGTGAACGCCGGGCAAACCCTGATCACCACGCTCGCCGAGGGGCATCTGCAGGTGCGGGTGGAAGAGGTGCACAACCGATAACTGAACACGGGGGTGCTTTTCAGCGCCCCCGTTTCATCCCCCTCCCTTTCGTTGACGCCTGTCCGTCACACCAGCGAGTGGCGCACCATGTCGGCCGGAGCCGGCGCCGCCTCAGATCCCGCCAGCGGATTGAGTTGCAAGTACTCAAACATTCCTGCCTGCAGATTGACGTTCCAGAAACGCCCCGCCAGGGTCAGTTCAAGCCGCGCCTCGCTCAGCGTCGCCAGCCCATGCCGCTGCCAGGCCTCAAACAGCGGCAACAGGTGGGCCCGCAGCGGCGCCGGCAGACGCGCCAGCGTCAACCAGCAGCTGTCGAGGGCGCCACGCAGCAGGCCGTCCATGAGGGCATTTGAGTTCTTCCCCATCACCATGCCGGGTGCCCGCACACCGCCTGCCAGCGCCTCGTGCCAGAGGGCCAGATCCCGGCCATACATGAGGCCATGGCCGTGCACGCTGCCTCCGGCCCCCGCCCCGAAGGGGAGGATCTCGGCGCCGCGCTTGGCCATCTGGTTGTAGCGGCTCTGCTCGGCATCGCCGCGCCGCCAGTGGCTGCAGGAGAGCCGCTGCCAGCCGCCCTGCTCCAGCGTCTGGGCGCCATAGGCATACATGGCGGCTCGCTGCTGACCATCGGCCGCCCAGCCCAGTTTGCCGCTCGCCTCGGCCCGTTCCAGATTGGTGCCCGCCATGGCGATCAGCTGATAGAGATCCACGCCGTGCACCCCGCTGGCCATCACGTCCGCGATATCCTGGCGCCACACGGCATCATCCTGTCCCGGCAGGCCGAAGATGAGATCCGCCACTATCACGGCGGCATCATCCCGGGTCAGATCGCTCAACCGGGCCAGCAGGGTCTGCCTGTCATCGAAGCGGGCCGCCTGCTGGCGTACTTGTGTATCAAAGCTCTGCACCCCGAACGAGAAGCGGTTGAAGCCCCCCGCCAGTGCTGTCTGCCACTTGGCATCATCAAAGCCATTGAGGCGCCCCTCCAGGGTCACCTCGGCATCTGCGGTCAGCGGAAAACCCTGGATAGCCCTGGCCAATCGCGCCAGATCCTCGACCGCCATGTCAGTCGGTGTGCCGCCCCCCACATAGACGGCCGAGCAGGGCTTGCTCTGTCCAAAGGGGGTATCCGCCGCCTGCTGCAGGCTGGCGCACAGGGCCGCCATGTAACGGCTCATGCGCGCCGGGTTGGCGCCATTTTCGAAGAAATTGCAGAAGCTGCAGCGCTTGCGGCAAAACGGGATATGGATGTAGAGCGCCCGCTCCCCGGCCTCGCTCTCTTGCTGCCACCAGGCTTGCCAGCCCCCATGGTCGAGGGTGAAGGGGCGAATGCCACCGCGACTGGCATGGGCCGAGGTTTTGGCGCCGAAGGCAAATTTGAGGGGATCCGGCGTGTCGAGTCCGGTCATGGTCGGGGTCAGTTGTAATGTCATCACTGGCTGGGTTACCACATGGAAATAATGCAAATGATAACCACTATCAATTAATGCCGAGCTTGTGCTGGATCAAACCAGGCTCAGACAACCCAGCTTTGCTACCCATCCTTAACCTCCATCATGGATCCAGTTAACAGATAATTTACTCAAGATGGGGTAGGGTGTGCCGATAGAGAACCATCTCCCCCGCCCTGACGAGCGAGCGTGAGGAGAGTCGCCCGGCATTGACGCTCGCCCACTTGCGCATGGACCCTGCAAACGATGCAAAATCTGTCACTGAACTGGAAAATCTTCCTCCCCCTCACCCTGGTGATAGGCTGTACCTTCGCCCTCAGTTTCGAACTCTCCGCCTGGCTGCAACGGGATCTCGCCATCCGGCTGGCCGGTGAAAAGGTCGAGAGCGCCGCCAACACCTACATGGATCAGCTCAACGTCATGATGATGACGGGAGCCATCGCCAACCGGCAAATCGTGCAGACCAAGCTCAAGAGCGAGGCAGGGATCGTCGAGGCTCGCCTGATCCGCGCCCCCGCCGTGACCGACTTGTTCGGGCCGGGTCACCCGGATCAGCAGGCAGAGGACAACTGGGATCAGCGCGCCATAACGCAAGGGGAGACCATACTCGAGCAGCAGGGCAACCGACTCACCCTGGTCAAGCCCTTCAAGGCGTACAAGGAGTACCGTGGCACCCAGTGCACCACCTGCCATCAGGTGCCAGAAGGCACCGTCATGGGGGCGGTGCGGATCAGTTACGACCTCAGCCACACCTTCGGCGAAATTCGCCACAACAACCTGATCCTGAGCGGCAGCCTGGTGGCTGTGTTCGGGCTCGGGTTCGGCCTGCTTGGCTGGGTGCTGCAGCGCTACATCAAGCGACCGGTGCGCCACCTGCAACGGACCATGACCCGCATGGCCAAGGAGCGGGATCTCTCCCTCCCCCTGCTCAACCCGAGCCAGGATGAGCTGGGCCAGATGACCCGCGCCGTCAGCGACATGGTGCAGGGTTTTCGCCACAGCCTGCAGGAGGTGGAGCACGCGACTCGGCAGCTCTATCAGGAGTCGAACCAGATCCGGCAGGTCGCGACCCAGACCGAAGGCTCGGCCCGCCAGCAGGAGAGCATGACCACCCAGGTCGCCGCCGCCGTCAGCGAATTGGCCGCCAGCTCCCACGAGGTGCGCGAGCACGCCCGCCACAGCGCCGAGCTCTCCGCCCTCACCAACCAGGATGCGGCCGACACCAGTCGCCTCGCCCAGCACTCCATCACCGACATGGGCGAGATGTCGGCCGAGATTGAACGGGTCGATCGGGTGATCCAGCAGCTCGACAACCGCTGTCTGGCCGTTGATGGCGTGCTGGAGGTGATCAAGGGGATTGCGGATCAGACCAACCTGCTGGCCCTCAACGCCGCCATAGAGGCGGCCCGCGCCGGCGAGCAGGGTCGCGGGTTTGCGGTGGTGGCCGACGAGGTACGCGCCCTCTCCAACCGCAGCCGCGCCGCCAGCGAGGAGATCTCCCAGATGATCGCCGCCCTGCAAAAAGAGGCCCAGAGCGCCGTTGCGGTGATCGGGGATGCAAAATCCAAGGCGGACGAGAGCATCCACAAAACGGAGGCGACCCTGGCCGCCATGCAGAACATCATAGGTCGCATCGCCAGCATCAACGATCTCAACGCCCAGATGGCACAGTCCGCCGAGGAGCAGGACAGGGTCTGCAGCGAGGTGGACAGCTCGGTGAGCGACATTCGCAACACCTCCAACGACACCCTGGGCCAGGCACACGCCGCCAACCTCGCCAGTATCCAGCTGGTGGAGCAGTGCCAGAAGCTGGAGCAGTTGCTCAAGACCTACCGCTGGTAAGGCGCAGCGCCCCAACAAAAAAGCGCGACCCGAGGTCGCGCTTTTTATTGCCTTGCTGCTGCCGCAGGCAGCCGGGACAGATCAGGATCAGCCCGCGTTGCGAGTGGCCACCGCATCGGCCAGATTGCGCAGCAGCACTTCGGTATCGGCCCAGCCGATGCAGGCATCCGTGATGCTCTGACCGACGGTGAGCTCGCAGCCGTCCACCAGATCCTGGCGCCCTTCCACCAGGTGGCTCTCCACCATGACACCGAACACAGCCCGGCTGCCGGCGCGCAGCTGACCGGCCACATCCTCGGCCACCAGCATCTGGTTCTTGAACTGCTTGCTGCTGTTGGCGTGGCTGAAATCTATCATCACCTTCTGCGACAGACCGGCCTTGTCCAGCCCCTTCACCACCTCGTCAACGTGCGCGGCGCTGTAGTTCGGCTCGCGACCGCCGCGCAGTATGATGTGGCAATCCGGGTTGCCCCGGGTGGCGACGATGGCGGAGTGGCCATACTTGGTGACCGACAGGAAGTGGTGCGGCGCGCTGGCGGCACCGATGGCATCGATGGCCACCTTGATGGTGCCATCCGTGCCGTTCTTGAAGCCCACTGGGCAGGAGAGACCGGAGGCCAGCTCGCGGTGTACCTGGGATTCGGTGGTACGGGCCCCGATGGCGCCCCAGCTCATCAGATCCGCCACGTATTGCGGGGTGATCATGTCGAGGAACTCGGAGGCGGTCGGCAGCCCCATGTCGTTGAGATCCAGCAGCAGCTTGCGACCGATGCGCAGGCCGTCGTTGATCTGGCAGCTGTTGTCGAGGTAGGGGTCGTTGATCAGCCCCTTCCAGCCGACCGTGGTACGCGGCTTCTCGAAGTAGACCCGCATCACGATTTCCAGCTGACCCTTGAGCTCATCACGCAAGGTCTTGAGGCGCTTGCCATATTCCAACGCGGCGGCGGGGTCGTGGATGGAGCAGGGACCGATCACCACCAGCAGGCGCTGATCTTCACCGGCCAGGATCTGATGAATGGCCTGGCGGGATTCGAAGACGGTATTTGATGCGGTCTCGGTGGCTGGAAACTTCTCAAGCACCGCAACCGGGGGTAATAACTCTTTGATTTCACTGATACGAACGTCGTCGGTTTGATGCTGCATGACAAGGCTTCCTGCTAGATGACTGCGATAAAGAAACTTCAATCTAGCCCGCACGGGCAGCGGTGTAAATAGAAAATTACATCTTCATGAAATGAATTTAGCAACGCAGTCTTGCAAGTTGCAATAATACTGCTAGCGAATTGTTGGCGGACTGAAAAACAAGGCCCGCACTGAGGCGGGCCTTGGAGCAATCGAAACTGGCTCAAACGGCCTGACTGACGCTTGCCAATTTGTCGAAGTAGTCCGGGAAGGTCTTGGAGGTACAACCCGGATCATTGATGGTGACGGCGGTATCCGACAGCGCCACCAGCGAGAAGCACATGGCGATGCGGTGATCGTTGTAGGTGTCGATGGCCGCATGCTTGAGCTGGGCCGGCGGCGTCACGGTAATGAAGTCGTGCCCCTCCTCCACCTCCACACCCAGCTTGCGCAGCTCGGTGGCCATGGCGTGCAGACGATCCGTCTCCTTCACCCGCCAGTTGTAGATGTTGCGGATGGAAGTAGGCCCCTCGGCAAACAGCGCCACAACCGCTATGGTCATGGCCGCATCGGGAATATGGTTCATGTCCATGTCGATGCCGTGCAGCGGGGCCTGCTCGGCCTCGATGAAGTCATCACCCCAGGTGATGCGCGCACCCATCTTCTCCAGCACGTCGGCGAAGTGGATGTCGCCCTGGATGCTGTGCTTGCCGATGCCGGTCACGCGCACCTTGCCCTTGATGGCCCCGGCCGCGAGGAAATAGGAGGCGCTGGAGGCATCCCCTTCCACCAGGAAGTCGCCCGGGCTGACATAGCTCTGGTTGCCCTTGATGTAGAACAGCTTGTAGTTGTCGTGCTCTATGACCACCCCGAACTGCTTCATGATGTGCAGCGTGATGTCGATGTAGGGCTTGGAGACCAGCTCCCCCTTGATGTGGATGCGGGTATCGCCCGCCGCCATGGGCGCCGCCATCAAAAACGCCGTCAAAAACTGGCTGGAGACGGAGCCGTCGACGTGCACATCACCGCCCCACAAGCCCTTGGCATCCACCACCAGCGGCGGGTAGCCGTCTTTTTTCAGATACTGGATATGGGCACCCGCTTCGCGCAGGGCATCCACCAGATGGCCGATGGGACGCTCTTCCATGCGTGGTTCGCCGCCCAGGGTATATTCGCCCGAGCCCAGACACAGCGCGGCGCACAGCGGGCGCATGGCGGTACCGGCATTGCCGAGGAACAGATTGACCGGCTCCTTCACCGCGAAGCTGCGGCCCAGACCGTGCACTGTGCACTCTGTCTTGTCGGCGGAGAGCTTGTACTTGACCCCGAGCTGGGTCAGTGCCGCCAGCATGTGACGTATGTCATCGCTGTCGAGCAGGTTGGTGAGCCGGGTGGTGCCACGGGCCAGGGCTGCCAGCAGCAGAGCCCGGTTGGACACGCTCTTGGAGCCGGGCAGATTGACCTCACCGGCCACACGAGAAATAGGTTCCAAACGCAACGAATTCATAAACTTCCTGTACTGTCTCAAATAATTCACCTGACCGGACGTTAGCAGCCCGCGCCTTGCTCGGCAAGACCGCGCGTGGCACAAAAGCGGGCCAGACTCGCGGCCGATCAGGATCCACTGAAAAAACAGACGCCGGGGAGTCCCCGGCGTTTGCAATTGGGGAAAAACGCCTCAGCCGTGACGCTTGGCAAAGCCATCCATAAAGCTCACCAGGGCCTTGACCCCTTCCAGCGGCATGGCGTTGTAGAGGCTGGCACGCATGCCACCGACGATGCGGTGCCCCTTGAGCGCCAGCAGACCGGCGGCTTCCGACTCGGCCAGGAAGAGCGCGTCCAGCTCGGCATTTTTCAGCTGGAACGGGATATTCATGCGGGAGCGGCAGCTGGCATCCACCTTGTTGCCATAGAAGCTCGACTGGTCGAGGTAGCCGTAGAGGAAGTCGGCCTTCTCCTTGTTGCGCGCCTCCATGGCGGCGAGCCCGCCCTGTTCTTTGAGCCACTCGAACACCAGACCGGCCAGATACCAGGCGTAGGTGGGCGGGGTGTTGAACATGGAGTCGTTCTTGGCGGTGAGCTGGTAGTCAAAAATCGAGGGCACGTCGGCGCAGGCCTGGTTCAGCAGGTCGTCACGTACGATGGCGATGGCCAGGCCCGACGGGCCTATGTTCTTCTGGGCACCGGCGTAGATGATGCCGAAGCGACTCACGTCGATGGGGCGGGAGAGGATGGTGGAGGACAAATCCGCCACCAGGGGCACATCGCCGGTGGCCGGGATGTCGAACATCTCTATGCCGTCTATGGTTTCGTTCGGGCAGTAGTGCACAAAGGCCGCATCGGCGCGAAACGCCGGGGTCGGCAGCAGATGGGAGATCCCCTGGGCGTTCTTGGCAACCCCGGGGAAGGTCTGGATGTCACCGTACTTGTGGGCTTCATCCACGGCGCTCTGGGCCCAGACCCCGGTCAGCAGATAATCGGCCTTCTTGTTGGCGCCGCCGAGCAGGTTCATGGGCACGGCGGAGAACTGACCACGACCACCACCGTGCATGAAGAGCACCTTGTAGTTGTCCGGCACCGCCAGCAGTTCGCGCAGATCGGCTTCCGCCTTGGCGGCGACCGCCATGTAGGGCTTGCCGCGGTGGGAGAGCTCCATGACCGAGGCTCCCAGCCCCTGGAAGTTACAAAATTCGCGCTGGGCGCGCTCCATGACTTCAACCGGCAACATGGCGGGGCCGGCGCAGAAGTTGTAAATCTGTTTGCTCATGACGCTTTCCGTGAGTGGATGAGAGTAATCGATGACTTGTCTGGTTTTACACAAGAGCCGCCCCAGGATCAAAGGCTTTTTGGGAGCTGGCTCAACCTTTTGTCGCCCGGCCCGGCTCAGGCCATGATGAAAAAAGCCCTGAACGGGTCAGGGCTTGCAGGGAACATGCATGGAAATGGGGGACAGGCCGCATCAATGACAGGCAAGGCCCCTTTTCAACAAATTCACAGCTTGGCGGTGAGCTCGGGCAGCAGGGTGAAGAGATCCCCCACCAGACCATAGTCGGCTACCTGAAAGATGGGGGCCTCGCCATCCTTGTTGATGGCGACGATCACCTTCGACTCCTTCATGCCCGCCAGATGCTGAATGGCACCCGAGATGCCGACAGCTATGTAGAGCTCGGGGGCGACCACCTTGCCGGTCTGGCCTACCTGCAGATCGTTGGCCACATAACCCGCATCCACCGCCGCCCGCGATGCCCCGACCGCGCCGCCCAGCTTGTCGGCCAGCGCCTCGATCAGGGCAAACTGCGCCTTGGAGCCGAGCGCCCGGCCGCCGGAGACCACCACCCGCGCAGCCGCGAGCTCGGGTCTGGCGGATCGCACGGCGCGCCGCTCGACCAGCCGGGTGCGGCAGGCCACATCGGCCACCGGCAGCCGCTCGACAGCCGCCTGCCCAGCCCCGAATTCGGCCTTGGCAAAGGCGGTCGGCCTGATGGTGAGCACCTTGATGGGGGCACTGCTCGCCATCCGGGCAACGGCATTGCCCGCGTAGATGGGCCGCAGGAAGGTATCACCGCTCTCTATGCCGGTCACCTCGGAGAGCATCTCGACCCCGAGCCTGGCCGCGACCCGCGGCAGCAGATCCTTGCCCTGGGTGCTGGCCGCCATCAGGCAGTGCTGATAGTCGCGTGCTATGTGGGCGAGCAGGGGATCGACGCCGTCGTTCAGCCCTTCCGCCAGCATGGGATGCTCGGCCAGCAGCACCCTGTCCACCCCTTGCAGGCTGGCGGCCTGTTCGCCCGCCTCGGTCAGCCCCTGGCCCAGCAGCAGGAGATGGACCTCGCCGCCAAGCTGACCCGCCGCCGTGACCAGCTGGGCCACGTTGTCGGCAAGCCTGCCCTGATGATGTTCAGCAATAACCAGTACGCTCATGACAACACCCTATCGTTAGCAACGCTTTTCATCGTGCAAGCCCTCATCCCAGCCTGGGGCAGGCACCCAATATGTTTCACCATCATAGGTGCGCTCATGGCAGTACCTTGGCTTCGTGCCTGAGTTTCTCCAGCAGCTCGTCCACCGAGCCGACCCTGACGCCGGCACGGCGCACGGCTGGCGCCATCACCCCAAGCAGCCGGGTATGGCCGGCGGGTTCGACGCCTAGGGTCGCGAAAGGAGCACTCTCGAGCGGCTTGCGCTTGGCCTTCATGATGTTGGGGAGCGAGGCAAAGCGGGGTTCGTTCAGGCGCAGATCCACGGTCACCACGGCAGGTAGCGGCATGCCGAGGGTCTCCAGGCCGCCGTCGATCTCACGGGTCACTTGCAACTCGCCGTCCACCAGCTTGATGGCGGAGGCGAAAGTGGCGAGCGGCCAGTCGGTGAGGGCTGAGAGCATCTGGCCCGCCTGGTTGTTGTCAGAATCGATGGACTGCTTGCCGAGCAGCACCAGATCGGGCTGCTCCTGCTCGCACACCTGTTGCAGGGCGCGCGCCACGGTAAGCGGAGTGAGCGTCTCATCGGTCACATAATGGCGGGCCCGATCCGCCCCCAGCGCCAGGGCATGGCGCAACTGCTCGACCGCCGCCTCAGGCCCGAAGGTCACCACCACCAGCTCGGTCGCGATGCCGGCTTCACGCAGCCTCACCCCCTCCTCCACCGCAATTTCACAAAACGGGTTGATCCCCATCTTCACATTGGCGAGCTCCACGTCGGAGCCATCGCTCTTGACCCGGATCTTGACGTTGTAATCCAGTACCCGCTTGATCGCGACCAGCAGCTTCATGACGCGCATCCCTCGCTTCGGTTGAGTGAATCCATTGACGAGCCCTCGCATTTTTTTGCTTACAATTGCTTTACGTTTACGTAAACTACCAGCACTACCCTAGGCCAAGTCAAGCGCAGAGGCAAGATGGAACGCGAAGCAATGGAATTTGATGTCGTCATCGTCGGTGGCGGCCCGGCAGGGCTCAGTGCCGCCATCGCCCTGAAGCAGCACAATGCCGATCTCTCGGTCTGTCTGCTGGAGAAGGGAGCGGAAATCGGCGCCCATCTGCTCTCCGGCGCCCTGTTCGACCCCATAGCCCTCAAGGAGCTGTTGCCGGACCGCTGGCAGCAGGCGCCCCTTGGCATTCCCGTCAACGATGATCGGGTTCATCTGTTGCAAAACGACAGCCGCGCCCTGCAACTGCCCCACTGGGCCGTGCCGCCGCGCATGCACAACGATGGCAGTCATATCCTCAGCCTGGGCAACCTCTGCCGCTGGCTCGGTCAGCAGGCCGAGCAGTTGGGAGTCGAAATATACCCGGGTTTTACCGCAAGCGAGCTCATCATGGAAGCGGGGCGGGTGCGGGGTGTGATCACCGGCGATCTCGGGCTGGACAGAGCCGGCAATCCCAAGGCGGATCACGTGCCCGGCATGGCGCTCTATGGCCGCTACACCCTGTTTGCCGAAGGGGCCCGCGGCCATCTGGGCAAGCAGTTGATCGCCGAGTTCAATCTGGAAAACAGCGCCCAGCCGCAACATTATGCCATCGGCTTCAAGGAGCTGTGGCAGGTGCCAGCGGATCAGGCCAAGCCGGGCCGGGTGCTCCATGGCAGCGGCTGGCCGCTGGTCGAACGCCGAGCCAGCAAGATCCAGGGTGGCTTCTACCTCTATCATATGGAGGGCAATCAGGTAGCGGTCGGGCTCATCGTCGATCTCAACTACAGCAACCCCTGGCTCAGCCCGTTCGACGAGTTCCAGCGCCTCAAGCACCATCCCCTCATCGCGCAGACCCTGCAGGGAGGCGAGCGCATCAGCTACGGCGCCCGCGCCATCACCAAGGGCGGCTGGCACTCCCTGCCGCGCATGCACTTTCCCGGTGGTCTGCTGATCGGCTGCGATGCCGGCACCCTCGACTTTTCCCGCATCAAGGGCATTCACACCGCCATGAAGTCGGGCATGCTGGCGGCGAAAACCGTCGCCATGACGCTGCGCGGTGGCGATGAGGGTGGCCGGGATCTGGCCGAGTACAGCGATGCGTTGCAACAGAGCTGGCTGGGGCAGGAGCTGAAGACCGCCCGCAACTTCGGCGCCGCCCTGCATCGCTGGGGCCCCTGGCTTGGCGGCGCCTTCAACTGGCTGGAGCAGCGGGGTTCCTCCTTACCCCTGATGGGCTCTTTTACCCTGCTGGACCGGGAGCCGGACTACCGTCAGCTGCGCATGGCCAGCCGCTGCGATCCCATCGATTATCCCAAGCCGGACGGCAGGCTCAGCTTCGACAAGCTCTCCTCTGTCTATCTCGCCAACACCAGTCACGATGAGGATCAGCCCTGCCACCTCAAGTTGCAGGACGCGAGTATCCCGGTGGCGGTCAACCTGCCCACCTGGGCCGAGCCCGCCCAGCGCTACTGTCCGGCCGGGGTGTTCGAGATAGTGGAAAGCGAGAACCAGCCGCGCTTGCAGATCAACGCGGCCAACTGCATTCACTGCAAGACCTGCGACATCAAGGATCCCAGCCAGAACATCATCTGGACACCGCCGCAGGGAGGTTCGGGCCCCAACTATCCCAATATGTGATGGAAGGTCTGCAGCGCTACGGCGACAGCAAGGATGCGCAGCCCCAGAACATCGTCTGGACACCACCGCAGGGAGGTTCGGGCCCCAACTACCCCAATATGTGATGGGACTGCCCATGCAGATCAGCGGCGACAGCAAGGATGCGCAGCCCCAGAACATCATCTGGACACCACCGCAGGGTGGCTCTGGTCCCAACTATCCCAATATGTGATGGAAGGCCCGCAGAACTACGGTGATAGCAAGGATGCGCAGCCCCAGAACATCGTCTGGACACCGCCACAGGGAGGTTCGGGCCCCAACTATCCCAATATGTGACGGGAGGCCCGCAGCGTTACGGAAACAGCAAAGATGAGCAGTCCCAGCACATCGTCTGAACGCCACCGCGAGGGCTCAGGATCCCGCAATCCCGGCAGGTAAACCCGAGTCATCTTTCGCACAGAGGTGAACAAGGAGGTCGAACAAGCATTGCCACTTTCGAGGCTGGATCCGCTGATCCGACCTCGCTGTTTTTTTGAGCGAACAGGCTGAACCTCGGATGAATAGGCCCTGACAAGCGCGCCCCGCCCCTGTATAGTTCGCCGCATTCAGGTTTTCCATCGGCCCGTTTTGCTTGTCCACGGGATCGCTTTCTATGCGATCTAGGCCGCATGACCTGTGCAACCATCCCTGATTACCCATGACTTCTTAAGGGGGGACAGATGATCACCGCCTACATTCTCAATAACAAGGTACTGGACATAGTCACGCTCGGGCCTGACGACATAGTGCCTGACAACACCGTCTGGCTGGATGCCTACAAGCCGGACACGGCGGAGCGAGAATGGTTGACGGGCCTGTTTCTGGAAGAGGTTCCCGACAAGGAAGAGCTGGACGACATCGAAGCATCCGCCCGTTTCTACTGGGATACCGATGGTCTGCACATTCACTCCCTGTTCCCCCAGCGGATCGGCCGTGACACCAAGGGTGTCCACGTCTCCTTTACCCTGCGCAACAACCTGCTGATCAGCATCCGCGAGGATGACATCGGCCTGGTGCGCCTGCTGCGCCACTACATGCGCCAGGACCGGCTGGAGGTGGAGGATGCCCTCGACATCCTGCTGGAGGTGCAGAACCTCAAGGTGGAGTACCTCTCCGACCTTATCGAAGACGGTTACAAGACGTTGGAGAACACCGCCGATCAGATCTTCGAGCCGGATCAGATCAATCCCATGCTCAAGGAGTTGATGGCACAGGAAGAGGCCAACGGTCAGATCCGCCTCTCCCTGCACGATACCCGTCGCGCCCTGCGCTTTCTCAAGCGCAGCCTGCGCCAGCGCATGAGCAACGAGCAGAACAAGTGGATCGACGAGATGCTGCACGACGTGGAATCTCTGTTGCCCCACACCCAGTTCCTGTTCGACAAGATCAACTTCCAGCTGGAGGCCTCCATGGGGGTGACCAATCTGGAGCAGAACAAGGTGATCAAGATCTTCTCGGTGGCGGCTGTCATCTTCCTGCCGCCGACGCTTATCGCCAGCATCTACGGCATGAACTTTGGGCGCATGCCCGAGCTCGCCTGGGAGTATGGCTATCCGCTCTCGCTGGTGTTGATGGTGATGTCATCGCTCGGCACCGGCCTCTTCTTCAAGCGCAAGGGCTGGCTGTAAACGCCGCCAGAAAGTGCGATAGAAAGAGACGATGGATTGGGGGGCACTGGCCCCCCGATTAATTCGTATCCCCCGGCACACCTTGCAAAGGGCACCAGCCTGCCCCATATCCTCTTCATCATTTGCACAACCCAAGCGGATAACGGGCGACCATGACCCTCTACCCCGAACACAGATATGACGATCACGGCCAGTTGCGCCCTCCCCTCTGGTTTTGGCCCATCGCCCTCTTGCTGACCCGCTCGGTCTGGCTGTTTCTGATGGCCGGGGTCACCCGCGAAAGCGGCAGCGAGATCCTGACCCTCTTCTATCCGGACAAGATCAGCCTCTACATCAGCCTGCTGACCGACGTGCCCGCCATGCTGGCGCTGCTCGCCTTTGGCGGCACCTATCAGCAGACCAACAGCGTGCGCGCCTGGCTCAGGCGCCACAGCCGCGGCCTCTTGCTCTGCTCCACCGTCAGCGGCCTGCTGATGCAGCTGCACAGCCTCAACCTGCAGAAATGGTCGTTCAGCTGGCCCACCGCCCTGGTGCTGATCGGCAGCCTCTGGGCGCTCTGGTATCTGCTGCGCAGCCGCCAGATCCGCGAATACGCGGCCGATCAACCTCACTGAGAAAATAGGGGTCACTCATTGACGAGTGACCCGGATCTGCAGGGTCTGGCGATCGCTCTGGCTGCCGCGCCCCCCCTGCAACTGGGTGCCCAGGCTGCTGCCTTGCTGGGCCGAACTGGTGGAGAGCTCCCCCACCGTCAGCCACTGCCCCAGGGCACCGCTCACCTCGGTGGCGTTCTGCCCCGTGCTGATGGTGCCCTGCTCCAGCCTGGCCTGTTCGCTGCTGAGCGCTATCTGCACCCTGTCCCCTATCAGGGTGGCGGTGGCGTAGAGACCGTTGATGAGCGGCATCAAGCCCACCACCTGACCACCGCGCCACTGATAGAAGGTGACCGGCTGGTAGGAGCCCATCTGCAGCAACACGGGCCGCCCCGACAGGCCGCGTACCTGCCAGCTGTCGTTCTGGCTGCGCTGGTATTGCCGGGCATTGCCCTCCAGCAGCCATTGCCGTTTGGCCGCATCACCACCGATACCCGCCTCTATCTGCTGACCGCTTGAGGCGCCATCCACCCGCCATTCGACGAGCAGACTCTGGGGCGGCTGGTTGAGTTTGGCCAAGGTCGCTTCGGCCTCCTGCAACTGGGCCGCACTGCCGCTCAGCACCAGCTGATTGCCCATGGCACTCACCCCGAGATCCGGGTAGATCTCCTTGAGGGTCTGCACCGCCGCCTGGGCCTCGAATACCGGGATCACCTTGACCTCGGCCCGCAGCGGCAGGCACCAGAGCCCGCACAACAACAAGATCCCGCTCCAACGCCACCTTTTCATCTCTCTCTCCTGTCCGGGAGCCCGGCTCACCGTCTCTGCCAGTCTGGCTATCACCATCATGATCCATCTGCCTCGCATTTCAATGACTTTGCACCCCAGGGGCGATGGCGGCATGGGCCGGAGCGCCCCCCTTGACGGCCTGCGAGCCGAAAGGACGGAGATAGATCAAATAATACAAATAAAAATGATTACCATTTGTTGTCACGAAAAAATCGCTCGGATACAATTCGGACTCATTTTTTCGAGCCAGCCGCTGATGAAGCCTGTTACCGCCACCACCACCCCTGCCATCATCCATCTGGCGATGCTGATCAACATGCTCTCCATGGGCAGCATGATGATGGTGATGCCGCTCGGGCCGGATCTGGTCATCAGCCTCGGCATGCAACCGGAACAGACGGGTTATTTCAGCGGCGGCGCCACCCTGGGCGCGGCTCTGATGGGGCTTATCGCCGCTCCCTGGCTCGATCGCGTCAACCGTAAACCCGCCCTGCTGGTACTGCTGACCCTGCGTTTCCTGCTGCTGATGGCCTGTGCCCTGGTGCAGAACAGCCAGCAACTGCTGATGCTGTTCATTCTGTCAGGCTGCGTGGCCGGGCCCCTCTCCGCCATCCTGATGGCCGCCGTGCTGGACCTGGTTCCCCCGGCCGAACGGGGCCGCCGCCTCGCCTACGTGGGCATGGCCTTCTCGCTGGCTGCCATTTTGGTGGTGCCCATCGCCCTGGTGCTGGCCCAGTGGCTCGGCTGGCAGAGCCCCTTCCTGCTGTTTGGCGCTGGCGGCCTGCTGCTGGCCCTGCTCTGCGCCCGGCTGCTGCCCTCCCTGCCGGTCAGCCGTGCCCCTCACGGCAGCGGCTTGCGCCAGCTGCTAGGCTCGCCGCTCTGCCAGGGCGCCCTGCTCATTCTCTGTTTGCAGATGTTCGGTCACTTCCTGCTGATCCCGCACTTTGCCAACTACTTCCAGTTCAACCTCGCCTTCCCCCGCGAGCAGATCGCCGCCCTCTACCTGTGTGGCGGCCTCGCCAGCATGGCGACCATGCGACTGTGCGGCAGCTGGATCGATCAGGGCCGGGCGCTGGCCGCCATCCTGATCACCAGCCTGTTGCTGGCGATGATCACCCTGCTCGGCTTCGCCGCCCCCGTCGGCGTGCCCGTCTACCTGCTGTTTACCCTCTTCATGGCGCTGAGCTCGGCCCGATCCAGCACCACGCTAGCCATCACGGCGGCCATTCCGGCCCCCCATCAGCGCGCCGCCTTCATGTCCTTCCAGGGCACGGTCACCAATGTGGCGGCGGGTCTCGGCAGCCTGCTCTCGGCCAGGTATCTCTTCTCGGATGACACTGGCGCCCTGCATGGCTTTGCGGGGCTCGCCTGGATCAATATCGGCTGTGGCCTGCTGGCCTGCGGCGGTGTCTGGCTCCTGCTCAAGGGGCTGGCGCAGACAAGGAATAACAATAACCCCGAGTCTGGCGCCGCCAGACAAGGAAGTCAGTGAGCTACCGGCCCCAGAGCCGGACCCCATAACCTCTGTTTTATTCATGGAGTTTTGACTATGCAGTTGCAGCCTGGCGTATTTCGCTTGAACCCGATTTTGCTCTCCCTCGGCCTGTTTGCCCTGCCGGGCCTGGCCCAGGCCGAATCGGTCAAGGCCAACGAGACCATGGTGGTCACCGCCACCCAGACCCAGCACACTGAGCTGTCCGCTCCGGCCAGCGTCTCTGTGGTGACCCGCGCCGATCTGGACAAGATGAACGCCAACAACATAGGCGATGCCCTCAAGCATGTGCCGGGTGTCAACATCATAGGCACCAACCCCACGGGCCGCAGCGAGATCAAGATCCGCGGCATGGGCGGCGACTACACACTGCTGCTGATCAACGGCAAGCGCGTCAACGCCCGCGAAACCCTGGGCAGCTCCTTTGGCAATGACTTCGACCTGAGCTCCATCCCCATGGCGGCCATAGAGCGCATCGAGGTGATCCGTGGCCCCGTCTCCTCCCTGTACGGTGCCGACGCCCTCGGCGGCGTGGTCAACGTGATCCTGCGCCAGGCCAAGGAGAAGACGGAAGCGGCCTTCGGCTACACCCACACCATGCCCACCAAGGGCGACGGTGGCGATGCCAACCAGGGCAGCGCCTTCGTCTCCGGAGCCCTGATCGACAACAAGCTGCTGGGCAGCGTGGTGGTGGAAGGCTATCAGCGCGACCGCTGGCACAGCGATCAGTCCAACAACCCGGATGCCGATGCGCTGGAGAAACGGGAAGTGGTCAACATGCTCTCCAGCCTGAAATGGCTGGTCAGCGACAACCAGGATATCGATTTCGATCTGGGCTACAACCAGAACGACATGGACAGCTACTTCAACAACGTGCCCCGTGCCCCGACCGCACCGGCCACTCCGCACAACGTGCAAAAGCTCGATCGCCTGAGCCTGGGAGTCACCCACAACGGCCGTTGGGAGCACTTCGACAGCCGCGCCCGCTACTACTTCGAGCAGACGGATCTGATGGATGACTCCCAGCTCAATGGCGGCGCCGCCGATGTCACCCAGACCAACCACACTGTCGATGGCCAGCTGAGCGGCTATCTGGGGGATCATCTGCTGACCTCGGGCGCCGAGATGCGCAAGACCGAGCTGGAGCACAGCCGCAGCATCACCAACGGCAGCGTGGATGCGAGCCAGAGCGCCCTCTATCTGCAGGACGAATTCAGCCTGGGTGATCTGGCGCTGACCCTCTCCGGCCGCCTCGACCACCACGAAACCTATGGCAACGAGTTCAGCCCGCGCGCCTATGCGCTCTACAAGCTGAGCGACGAGTGGGTGATCAAGGGTGGCGCCGGCAAGGCGTTCAAGGCACCGACCCTGGCCCAGTCCAGCGAAGGCTTCGCCACCACCGCCTGCCGTGGCGCCTGCAAGGTGGTCGGCAACCCGAACCTGAAACCGGAAACCGCCGTCAGCTATGAGCTGGGCACCGCCTACGAGAGCGCTCGCTTCGGCGCCGGTGTGACCGGCTTCCACAACGACATCGAGGATCTGATCCAGAGCGATCAGTGGGGCCCGGGCTACCGTCCGACCGTCATGACCTACCTCAACGTCAAGAAGGCGCGGGTGAAAGGGCTGGAGCTGAACGGTTGGGTCGACGTGCGAGACGACCTCAAGCTGACCGGCAACTGGAGCCTGCTGGATTCCGAAGACAAGAGCACGGGCGAGGATCTGGCCAAGACCCCGGATCACACCGGCAACCTCAGCCTGGATTGGCAAGCCACCGAGATCGTCAGCACCAACCTGGCCTGGCAATACGTGGGCAGCCAGTTCATCAAGGTGCCGATGCACAACTCCCAGGCGCTCAAGTCCAAGCACTACCAGACCCTGGACGTCAACACCAAGTGGAAGGTCACCCCGGCGCTCGACTTCAAACTCGGCATCACCAACCTGACCAACACCCAGCGTGACCAGGTCGCCACCGACGCCGACTTCATCCTGGAAGGTCGCACCGTCTACGCCGGCGTGGATTACAAGCTGTAATCCCCCGTTCGGGAGCCCGTCAGGGCTCCCTTTTTCCGTTTTATCGCCTCGACAATAAGGAGTAGCCGGGTGCTCAGACACCAAACACAGCTGTTCTGGCTGGGAGTTGTTCTCCTGTTCCTGCTGATCTGTCTGTCACTGGCCACGGGTGCCGGTGTCTATGGTGGCCGCGAGGTCGCCGGATTTCTGCTGGGCGATCCCGCCCTTATGGCCGATGAAAAGCTCGCCATGATCATTCATACCCTGCGTCTGCCCCGCACCCTGTGTGCCCTGGTGGTGGGCATTTGTCTCGCGCTGGCGGCCTCCATGCTGCAAAGCGCCACCCGCAATCCGCTGGCCGAGCCCGGCCTGCTCGGCGTCAACGCCGGCGCCGTGTTCGCCCTGGTGATAGGGCTGACCTATTTCGGCGTCGAATCCGCCTATGGTTACCTGCTCTGGTCCGGCATGGGTGCCCTGCTTGGCAACCTCATAGTACTGGGTCTCGGCCTCATGGTAGGGCGTTCCAATCCGCTCAAGCTCATCCTGGTGGGGGTCGCCCTCTCCGCCACCTTTGGCGGCCTCTCCAACTTCCTGCTGCTCTCCAACAAGGTGGTGCTGGAGCAGTTCCGCTTCTGGAACCTGGGGTCGCTGGCCGCCTCGGATCTCGACGCCGTGCTCACCGTGGTGCCCTTCGCCCTGGCCGGTCTGCTGCTGACCCTGGCCCTGTGCCGCCAGCTCACCCTGATGCAGATGGGGGACAACCAGGCCCAGGCGCTCGGCATACGGCCGACCCGGGTGCGGATCGGCGTGCTGCTGGCCGCCACCCTGTTCACCGCCTGCGCCATCGCCATCGCCGGCCCCATCGGCTTCGTCGGCTTCCTGGCCGCCTACTGCGCCCGTCTGGTGGAGCCGGTACGCCTCGCCATCCAGGTGCGTTTCTCCGCCCTGTTTGGCGTGCTGTTCCTGCTCGGTGCCGACATACTGGCCCGCTGGCTGATCCAGCCGTTCGAGCTGCCCAACGGGGTGATCCTGGCGCTGATCGGTGCCCCCGTGCTCATCATGGTGGTGCGCAGCGGCGGCTTCCGCTCCCTGCTGGCCGTCAAATAAGGTCGCCTGCCTCATGAACAATCCAATGAATACACCGCTGAACGCTTCCCTCCCCTCCGGCACCCTCTGCCTGCGACTGGGTGAGCGCACCCTGCTGCTGCACCGCCGTGCCTGGCTGATCACGCTGGGGCTCCTGGTGGCTCTGGTGCTGCTCTCCCTGCTGGCGCTGACCCTGGGCTCAAGCAAGCTCACCATGCTGGGGGTAGTGCAGACCCTGCTTGGCGAGGGGAGCCGGCTCGATGAGGTGACTGTCTTCAAGATCCGGCTGCCGCGCATCGTCGCCGTCTTGGTGGCAGGCGCCGCCATGGGCCTCTCCGGCTGTCTGGTGCAGACCCTCATTCGCAACCGCCTCGCCACCCCGGACATGATAGGGGTCAACGAGGGGGCGTCGCTCGCCATCATCGCCTTCTCCCTCTACCTCACCCTGGGCAGCTGGCCCTGGTGGGCCGCGCCCCTCGGCGCCCTGTTTGCCGCCGCCGTGCTCTACGCCCTGTGCAACAAGCCGGGGGAGCAGGGTTATCTGTTCGTGGTGATCGGCATCGGCGTCTCCGAGCTGATGAACGCCATCGGTCAGTTCGTGATGTCCACCCAGTCGCTGGTGCACCTCACCAGCCTCTACCTGTGGAACATGGGCAACTTCGTCGGCCAGGGCTACACCACAGTCGTGCCTGTGGGGATCCTGATCCTGCTGGTCTGCCCCTGGATCATTTATCTCTCCCGCGCCCTGGGCGTGCTGCGTCTGGGCCCCATCACGGCCCAGAGCCTGGGGGTGAACGTCAACCGGGTGCAGCTCGGCGTGCTGGCCCAGGCCATAGTCGTGGCGGCCCTTGGCACCGCCATCGGCGGCCCTGTGGTGTTCATCGCCATGGCGGCCCCCATACTCGCCTCCTGGATGAGCCGGGATCGCATAGTGCCGCTGTGGATCGCCGCCCTGTGCGGCGCCCTGCTGCTGCTGGCGAGCGACACCCTGGTGCGGGTGCTGGCCAGCCCCCATGAGGTCGCCACCGGCATCATGACCCGTATTCTTGGCGGCATACTGCTGCTGTTTATTCTGATCAAAGACAGACAGAGAACCGACTGATGACCCTCACCCTAAATCGCCTCCACTTCGGCTATCAGCAAAAGCCCGTCTTCAACGACATCTCCTTCACCATTCCCAAGGGCAAGCTGGTTGGCATCGTCGGCCCCAATGGCGGTGGCAAATCCACCCTGCTCAAGCTGCTGGCGGGCCAGGAGCAGCCCCAATCCGGTGAGATATTGCTCAAGGGCAAACCGCTGGAGAGTTACGGCATGAAGGCGCTGGCCCGGGAGCTCGCCTACCTGCCCCAGCGCCCCCTGGTGCCCGCCGGCATTCAGGTCGAGCAGCTGGTGCAGTACGGCCGCCATCCCCATCAGGGCTGGTTCAATCAGTGGAGTGAAGAGGATGCCCGCATGGTGCGCTGGGCCTGCGAGCGGATGCAGCTTGGCGACATCTTGGCGCAGAGCGCCAGCTCCCTCTCCGGCGGCCAGGCCCAGCGGGTGTGGCTGGCCATGGTGCTGGCCCAGGACGCAGACATCATATTGCTCGATGAACCCACCAGCGCGCTGGACATAGGCCACCAGACCGAGGTGATGGAGGCCATCCACCAGATCACCGCCGAAGGCAAGACTGTGCTCATCGTCATCCACGATCTCGCCACCGCCGCCCGCTACTGCGACGAGCTGATCGCCATCGGCGAGGGCAAGATCCAGGCCATGGGCCCGGCTCGCGAGGTGGTGACCAAGCCCCTCATCGACCGCCTCTACCAGACGGACGTGGACATACTGCACGCCCCCGGCGATGGCGCCCCCATCATAGTGCCGCGCCGCCGCCCGCACGCCTTTGCCATGCAGCAGCAGGCCTGAATGCAGGATCAAAAAAACCGCCTTGATGGCGGTTTTTTTGATCCCATGACACCGAGCGGCAGAGACACGTTCAGAGCAGAAGCGTGGTCAACACGCCCCCCGGCAAGCGTTGCCAGTGCAGGGTACAGTGCCAGCCGACGGGCAGCTCCGGGGTCAGCGCACTTTTTAGTTCGAGGGTGAGGGTCTGCTCCGTCATGGCCAGCCAGCGGGCATCGAGAAAGTCAAAATAGCGCCCCACCCTGGGGTAGAGCGCCTTGAACAGGCTCTCCTTGGCGGAGAACACCAGGGTCAATCCCAGGGCCGGACCGAGCGGACAGCGCTGCAGCCGCACCCACTCCTCATCATCCACAATGCCGGGCCAGAGCTCGCTCGCCTGCCCCTCTGCCAGCCAGCCCTCCAGATCCAGCCCAATCCCCGCCCGACCGGGGCGCACCGCACACAGCGCCATGCCGCGCCCCTGCAACAGGCTGTGGCTGATGCTGCCCTCAAACCCCGCAGGCCAGCGTGGCTCGCGGGCCGATCCTATGGCCACCACATGATCGCCCAGCCCAAAGCGGTGCAGAGCCTGGCGCGCCGCCAGCCGGCCGGCCAGAAACTCCCCCAGCCGCTTGGGGGCCGCACGCTGCAAGCTGGCGGGCAGCAGGATCCCAGCTTGCTCATAGCAAGCCGGAGTGAAAGCGGCGGGATCGAAGCAGACCCGCTGCAGCGCAAGTTCCGCGAAACCGGGCAGCGGCAGGCAGTCGGCCTGCAGGATAAAGCTGCCTCGGGATCCGGCAGCCAGGGGAGCGATTGGCATCGAAAAAGCCCTTGGTTCGAGAGCGGCCATGGTAGCAAATCACCCAGTCCAAACACCACAAACGCAAATGACAATTTTTATCATTTGAATTTGTGATAGCATAAGGCCGCCCGTTTGGGGCCCGGTTTTTCGCTGATTTCACCAAGAAGGATGTAACGATGAAGATCTCCTCCCCCCTGGCCGCCGCGCTCATGCTGGCCAGCCTGGTCGGTTTTCAGGCCCAGGCCGGCACCGAGACCCGTCAGGTGACCGATGCCGATGGCAAGACCCAGCTCGTGCCCGCCCAGCCCAAGCGGGTGGTGGTGCTGAGCGAAATCGATCTGGATACGGCCCTGACCCTGGGACTGCAGCCAGTCGGCACGGTCAACGGTCGCGGCCAGGGCACACTGCCCCGTTACCTGCTGACCAAGGCGGGCAAGGATATCGCCGTGGTCGGCGATCTGGACAACCCCAATCTGGAGCGGCTGATCGATCTGGAGCCGGATCTCATCCTGACCGGCCAGACCAAACCCGAGCTGCTGACCCTGCTGCAAGAGATAGCCCCCACAGTGGTCACCGGCAACTGGGGCGATTCCTGGAAGGAGATCTTCAATCGCAGCGCCCACGTGCTGAACCGGGATGCCGAGGGCAAGGCCTTCCTCGCCCAGTATGACGCCCGCCTGCAGGAGGCCCGCAGCAAGCTTGCCAAGCATCAGGGCGAGCGCCTGAGCATAGTGCGCTGGAACCCGAAGGGCCCGAGCTACATGCACGGCGGCACCTTCGCCAGCAGCGTAGTGGAAGAGATGGGGCTGGCCCGTCCGACCCACCAGGTCGGCGACAAGACCCCCCACTCCCCGGCCCTGAGCCTCGAATCCCTCAACCTGCTGGACGGTGACTGGCTGGTGATAGGTACCCTGAGCGCCAGCGGCGATGCGGTGGATGCCATGAAGCAGGCCGAGCAGACCCCGGCCTTCCAGCAACTGAACGCCATCAAGGGCAAGCGCTTTGGCGCCGTGGACGGCTCGCTGTGGACCTCCACCGGCGGCCCCCAGGCGGCCCTCAAGGTGATCGACGACGTCGAGCAGCTGCTGGCCAAACCGGACGCGGCCCCCATCACCCAATAAGCCAACACTCATATGGCAGCCAGAAAGAAGCCCGCATTTGCGGGCTTCTTTGTTTATCAAGGCACTCGGGCAGAACCTATTCAGGCAGTGGCAGCGCCTTTCTGTCCAGTTTGCCGCTGCCAGTCTTGGGCAGGGCATCCAGCAGAATGAGCCGCGCCGGCACCATGTAGTGCGGCAGCGTGGCCTGCAGCCCCTTGCGCAGGGCGAGGCGATTGAGCTGCGCCCCGGCCTTGGCCTCCACATAGCCCACCAGCATGGCCTCATCCCCCTCGCCAAAGAGGCGCACCGCCGCCTCCTGCACCCCGGGTTGACGGCGAAGGCCCGCCTCCACCTCCCCGAGCTCGATGCGAAAACCGCGCAGCTTGACCTGATCGTCGCGCCGCCCCAGGTAGAGGAAGCGATCCGCCCCCAGTCGGCGCACCCGATCGCCGGTGCGATAGAGGCGATGGGCATCAACCCGCAGGAAGGCCGCCGCCGTCAGCCCGGGCTTGCGCCAGTAGCCTTCACACAGGGCCGGGCTCTCGATGCAGAGCTCGCCGCACTCCCCCTCCGCCACTGGCTGCCCCGCCTCGTCCAACACCCAGTGGCGATAGCCGGGCAGGCTGTGGCTGATGGTGATCTGCCCCTCCGCCGGCGGCCAGCGCACCTCGCTCACCAGGGACCAGACGGTGGCCTCGGTCGGCCCGTAGCAGTTCCACAGCCGCTGGGTGCGACTGCAGAGCTGCTCGGCCAATCCCGAGTCCAGCGCCTCGCCGCCACACAGGGCTGTGAGGCGCTCGCGCCCCTGCCAGCCCGCTTTGAGCAGCATGCGCCAGCAGGCCGGGGTGGCCTGCAGCCAGTTGATGGAAGGATCCGCCTCGAGCAGCGCCATCATTCCCAGCGGATCCTTGTTGTGCTCGCCGCCGGCCACCGTCAAGCGGCCCCCGCCCCAGAGCGGCCCCAGCATCTCCAGCAAGGAAATATCGAAGGCCGGGGTGGTGATAAAGAGCCAATGGCAGTTAGGTGAGAGCCCGAGCCGCTCGCGGATCCCGTCGAGGAAGCAGAGCAGAGCCCGCCGGCTGATGACCACCCCCTTGGGCTCGCCGGTGGATCCCGAGGTGAACATCATGTAGGCCGTCAGCGAATCGTCCACCTTGGGCCACTGCACGGCCGCAGTCCCCGCGTGACCGGGACAGGCGAGGGAGCGCAGCGGACAGCCGAAGGTCGGCACCTCCCGATCTCCATCACAGATCACTGCCGAGAGCCGGGCCTGACGGGCGATACCCTGCAACCGCTCCACCGGGAAATCCGGCTCGAGCGGCACAAAGGTGAGCCCGAGCCGCAGGCAGGCGAGCAGGCTGGCCACCAGATCCGGTCCTCGCGCCAGATAGAGGCCGACCCGCTCCCCCACCGCCAGCCCCTGCAGGCGGGCGGCGATCTGACCGACCCGCTGGCTGAGCTCGCCATAGTTGAGCCAGGCGCCGTGGCCGGCCTCGTTCGAGCCTTGCTCACTCATGCCGCGCTCATTCACACTGACCCCGCCCATGCCGATGGCGGGGGCCAGCGGGGTGGCGGCGAGGCAATCGGCCAGGCGCGAGCCCAGGGTCTGTTCGGTTGCCAGCCCGCCTTGCGGAGGGCTCAACTCCCGATGGGCTCTCGGTTTGACGGGAGCTTGGTCAATCGGGGTCAGGGTCGTCATAGCACCTCCTCGGGCAGTCGCACCAGCCAGTGCTGATAGAGCCGGCTGGGGGATGAATGGGCCTTGAGATCCCGCAGGGTGAGCGGCGCACGCTCGCCGGCGAAGGCGGCATTGAGGGCCGCCAGCAGGGCGAGCTGCTGCACCGAGTCCACCCCGAGTTCACACAGGGTCTGTTGCCAGACGCCGGGCACGCCGCACTGGCGCTCCCACAGGGCCACCAGCGGACGGGCCGCGGACGGGCAGGACTCAGCGACTGGCGCCGCGACGCGCGCGGCCATGGGGGCAGGCAGGCTCATCTCATCGGGTCTGGCCGGCAGCGCCTGGCTCGCCCCCGCCAGCCAGCCGAGCTCGGCCAGCCAGGCGGCCAGCACGACTTCTGCCTTCGCCATGGGGATCAGATCCCCGTCGAACTCGAGGCGCAGATTGAGCCGGCCACCGCGGGCGTTCACCACCAGGGAGAGCGGCAGTTCCACCTTCTCCACCACGGCGCCAAAGCGTGGCGCTAGCTGATGGGGCTCCGGCTCCTCCGGCAGCGCCGGCACAGGGTAGTTCTCGAACACGAACAGGCTCTGGAACAGGCGAGCCCTGCCCTGCGTCAGCGCCGCGAGCGACTGGGTGCCGTGCTCGTTGAGTGCCATCGAGTCCGACTGCAGCCTGCCTATATGCTCGGCCAGGGTCGCCTCGGTGCGCCAATCCAGGATGAGCGGCAGGCTGTTGATATAGAGGCCGACGCTCTGGGTGATCCCCTCGATGGGGAAATCCCGGCCCGGGGTCACGTTGCCCACCAGGGTGATGTCGTCGCCACAACGGCGGGCCAGCAGCCGATGCCAGGCGTATTGGGCCAGCAAGCCCGTGGTCACCCCCAGCTCGCGGGCACGGGCCTCCAGTTGAGCCGACACCTGCGGCGCCAGGGTCTGGCCGCACACCGCAGGCCTGTGCTGCGTCAGCTGCGGCTCCAGTGCCACCCCGAACAGGCGGGAGAGATCGTTGGGTCGGGCCAGCAACTCGGCGCGTCCCTGCCAGTAGGCCTCGCTGGCGCGGGTTTGGCTCGCGATATGGCGGCCAAATTCGAGCCAGGCCCCATCCGCTTCGGCTTGCGGCAGCAGGCCGTTCATCAGGGCTTGGTAGCAGCGATGCAGGGAGCCCAGCAGCACTGGGCCGCTCCAGCCATCCAGCACGCCATGGTGGGCGCTGAAGATGATCTTGTGGTGATCGGGCGCCAGTTTGAAGCAGGCGACCCGCAACAAGGGAGCCTGATCAAGCGGGATCGGGCGGGCCAGATCCTGCTGGCGATAGGTTGCGATGCGCTCCTCGGCCTGCTCATCCCCCACCAGATCCTGATGGTGGAACGGCAGCTCGGCATGGCGCAGGATGCGCTGCAGCGCCACCCCATCCGCCAGCACCAGCTCGCTGCGCAGGGCCGGCCAGCGGGCGATCTGCGCCTGCCAGGCCTGGCGATAGACGGCAAGGTCCAGTGGCTGGCGGTACTCCATCTCGGTCTGCAGGTGGTAAGCCGTGTCACGAGGCGCCAGCGCCCTGTGATAGAGCATGCTTTGCTGCAGCGAGGTCATGGGCAGCAGTGTCTCCACCTCGCGCCCGCTCAGCACCTGGTCTAGCACCGCTTGCGAGAGGCCAAGCCCCGGGAAGTCGCTCGGGGTGTGGCGCGGGGCGCTCACCCTACAGCAGTGATCCACCAGGGCACGCAGGTTGGCCGCCAATCTCACCATCAGGGCGTCGCTCCCTTGCTGGTTGAGGGCACCGACCTGGCGCAGGGTGAGGCATCCGTCATAGACGCCCCCGTGCAGGCTGATGAGCTCCCGCGGCAGGTTGTCCGGTGAGGAGGGCGCCCCCGGCGCCATGGGCAGGGGTTGCCAGGGCTGACCTGCAACGCCCTGATGGCTGACCCCCAGGTAGTTGAAGACGATGAGGGCTTCGGGCAGCTCCCAACCACGGGGGTGGTGCAGACGCAGGGCGTTGAAACCCACCCCCTTGTCCGGCACGGCCCGCAACCGCTCCTTGGTGGTGCACACCAGCGCATCCCACTCCGGCTCATCGGCCAGCGCCAGTGGATAGGTGCTGGTGAACCAGCCCAGGGTGCGGCTCACATCGAGTTCAGCATCGATGGCCTCACGGCCGTGCCCTTCCAGCATCACGCAGTGGCGTGCGCCATAACCCAGCTCGCTCAGAGTGCGAGTCAGGGCGGCCAGCAGCAGGTCGGGCACCCGGGTGAAGAAGGCCTGGTTGGCCGGGTCTATCAAGCGGGCCGTGGTCTCCTTGTCCAGTTGCAGCAGGCTGGCGGCGGCGCGGCCATCTTCGGCGCGTTCGGCCTCCAGCAGGCCTTGCTGGCTGCCTTCCCCCTGGGCCAGCCAGAACGCCAGTTGATCCTCTTCGCGCAGGGCGTAGGCCGCCAGCCCTTCGCCCCACTGGCGATAGCTGCTGCCCTTGGCGGGCAGGGGCTCGCCCCTGCTCACCCGGGCCAGATCCTCGGCCAGGATGCGCCAGGAGACGGCATCGATAACCAGATGGTGGAAGGCGAGGAAGAGCCCCTCCACCGGATCGGCCTCACCCTCTATGGCCAGGTTGCGCAGGCGGGCCCAGGCCAGGGTGTGGCCGCTGGCGGGCTCGAGATCCCCCTGCAGCCCGGTCAGGCTGGCCTGCAGTTCAGCCCCGCCGAGTGTTCCTGTATCCAGGGTCGGCAAGGGCGGCAGCGCCAGCTCGGCCAGATAGCGCTGACCGGTTGGGGTCACCGCCAGACGCAGGACGTCGTGATGCTGGCGCAGTGTGGTCAGCCAGCCGTGCAGGGTGTCATCATAGATCCCGGCGGGCAGGCGCAATATCACCCCCTGATTCCAGTGGCCGGGCTTGGCGAAGCCCTGCTCGAAGAACCAGTGCTGTATGGGATGGAGCGGGAAGTCGCCGACCAGGTTGCCCTGTTCGGTCTGGTGACTGACCGCCTGCTGCTGACCGAGCTGGCGGCAGAGACGGCGCACCGTCTTGGCCTCGAACACGTCCTTCACGCTGCAGTGCAGCCCCGCATCCCGCAACCGGGTGGTGAGCTGGATGCTGAGGATGGAATCCCCCCCCAAGCGGAAGAAGTCATCCTCCACCCCGAGGGGCTGCTTGAGCACCCCCTGCCAGATGGCGAGCACGGTCTGCTCCAGCTCGCTCTGCGGCTCGCTCTTGCTCTCCTGCCAGTCAATGACAGGCAGGCGGCGCAGGTCCAGCTTGCCGTTGGGGGTGAGCGGCATCCCGGTGAGCCAACAGAGCTTCACCGGCACCATGTATTCGGGCAGGCATTCGCCGGCCCGTTGCAGCAGGGCCTCGCCGTCCGGCTCGCTCGCCCCCGCATGCAGGCAGGCGTACGCCAGCAGACGCCCCCCCTGCACCACCACCTTGATCTGGCGGATGGCCGGGCACAGCGCGGCGACTTGCGTCTCTATCTCGCCGGGCTCGATGCGATAGCCCCGCAGCTTGATCTGCTCGTCAAGCCGGCCCAGATATTGGACCTTGCCGTCGCGGCGCAGCAGGGCCCGATCGCCGGTGCGGTAGAGGCGACAAGTACGACCCGCCAAGGCGAGCTCGATAAAGACCTCTTGAGTACGCTCCGGCAGATTGAGGTAGCCACGGGCCAGGCCGAGGCCGGCCAGGCAGAGCTCGCCCGGCACTCCCACGGGGCAGGGGTTGCCCCCCTCGTCCAGGATCAGCGCCTTCAGGTTGTTGACGGGCCTGCCTATGGTGATGGGCTGACCCGGCACGAGCCGTGCGCAGAGCGCAGTGACTGTGCACTCGGTCGGGCCGTACATGTTGTAGAGCGCGACCCTGTCACCCCAACGATCCATCAGGCTGCTCGGACACGCCTCGCCGCCGAAGCCGATGGCCTTGAGGGAGCCGAGATCCGCCGGCGGCAGCAGGTTCGCGAGCAGGGCGGTCGGCAAAATCATGTGGCTGGCACCCCGCGCGATCGCGGCACTGATCACCCCCTCGCCCGGCTCGCCAAAGTGCAGGGCCGCGCCGCAAGAGAGCGGCAACAGGGCCGTCATGTTGCCTGCATCGAACGACAGGGACATGCAGTTGAACATGGCGCCGTCCTGATCAAGGGCGATGCGCTCTGCGTGATCCGCCATCAGGTTGACCAGGCTGCCCTGCTCCACCATGACCCCCTTGGGCAGGCCGGTACTGCCGGAGGTGTAGATGATCTGGGCCAGCATGGCGGCGTCCCGGGGGATGGCGGGCGTGCTGGTTGGCAGCCCATCCAGCGCCAGCCGATGCAGGTTGTGGTAACCGGCATCTGTGCCCTTGATGGCCTCGGCGAGCCGGGCATCCGGCTCTCCCCCGAGCACCAGCGCAATGCTGGCGTCGCTCAGGATATGGGCCAGCCGCTCGGCGGGATAGGCAGGATCCAGCGGCACATAGGCTGCCCCCGCCTTCCAGCAGGCGAGCAGGGCGATGACGAAGGCCACATCCCGTTTGGCCTGGATGCCGATGGCCGCGCCCGAGGTCACGCCGCAGGATTGCAGCCAATGGGCCAGCCGGTTGGCTCGGGCCTCCAGCTCGCCATAACTCAGCCGTTGCTGGTCGTCACTCACCGCCAGCGCACCCGGGAACTGAACGGCGCGGCGCTCGATATGGCAGAGCAGGGTGTCGCGGCTCGGGTAGTCGCTCGGCAGGCTGGCAAGCTCGGTGGCCAGCGCCGTCTGGTCTGTGCCCGCCTCCAGGGGCAGTTGCCAGATCTCGGTTTCGGGGGCGGCCACCACGGCGCGCATCAGATGCAGCAGCCTGTCCGCATAACTTTCAATCGTTTCCCGCTCGAACAGGGCGGTGGCAAACAGCCAGTCCACCCGCACCGAGTCCATCAGCTCGGTCACCTTGACCGAGATGTCGGTCTTGGCCGGCAGCACGGGGGAGGTCTCCTCCACCAGCTGGCAGCCGGGGATGAGATCGTTGAAATCCACCTTGGCCTGATAGACCAGCATGATCTGGAAGATGGGGTTGATGGCGGTGGTGCGATCGGCGCCTATGGCCTCGGCCAGCGCCTCGAAACGGTAGAGCTGGTGATCGAAGGCCGCCAGATCCTCCTCCCGGCACTGCTGCAGGTAGTCGACAAAGCTGGGGCGACCGTCGAGCCGGGTGCGCAGCACCAGCGTATTGACGAAGAAGCCCACCAGGGACTCTATCTCATGGCGCTCGCGGTAGGCGAGCGGCGTGCCTATGACAACTTCCTTCTCCCCGCTCTGGCGCACCATCAGCAGGGCGAACAGGGCGTGCAGGCCGATGAAATTGGAGGTGTTGTGGCGCTGGCACAGCCGCTTGAAGCTCTCCCACAGCCCGTTGTCTATGGTGGAGAAGACCAGCTCGCCGCCGCTGGCCTGATGAGCCGAACGCGGCTTGTCAAGCGGCAGGCCGTGCACCTCGGGGCTGCCACCGAGTCGGTCGACCCAGAACGGCTTGAACTCGGCGTGATAATCGAGAAAACGCGGCGAGTTGAACCAGCGGGCATAGTCGATGTAGGTGAGCGGCAACTCGGGCACGCTCAAGGGCGCACGGTTCTGATGAGCCAGGAAGGCACGCTTCAAGTCCGCGAACATGTTCTTGACCGACCAGCCGTCGGAGATGATGTGGTGCTGGGTGATCAGCAGCACGTGCTCGCGGCTGCAGAGCCGGATGAGGTGCACCCGGCTGAGGTCCCCTTTGGTCAGGGAGAAAGGGCGCCCTATCTCCTCGCGCACCCGCCGTGCCACATAGGCTTCACGCTCGGCTTCGGGCTCTGCACTCACATCCTCTATCTGCAGCTTGAAGGGCGCGTGGGGCAGTATCTCCTGCGCCCCCCTGCCCGCCTCGTCCTTGATGAAACGGGTGCGCATGCTGGGGTGGCGGGCAAACAGGTGATCGAAGGCAAACTCCAGGGCGGCCGTGTCCAGCTCGCCGCTCACCCGAAAATAGACCGGCATGTTGTAGAGGTGGGAGGCCTCCTCGTACTGCTCGATAAACCAGAGCCCGCTCTGGGACGACGAGAGCGGCCCCTGCAGGGCGCCCTGGGCGACGATAGGCGCCTCGAAGGCGGCGCGGGCCGCCAGGCAGCGCACCAGCTCATCCTTGTGCGCCTTGATTTGGGCGCCGATGGCGGGGGTCACCGCCTCCTTGCTCGACTGGGAGATGAGCTGGCCCTTGTCGTTCAGGGCCAGCTTGACTCCCTGGCGCTCCAGCTGCTGGAGCAACGCAATCATGTTGTTCATAAGTTATCTCAGCCTCTTGGATCAGGCGCTCAGGGTGGCGCCGCCGTCGACAACCAGATCCTGCAGCGTGATGTGGCTGGCCAGGCTCGAGGCCAGGAAGAGGACGGTATTGGCGATCTCGCGGGGGGTGGCAATCTTGTTCAGTGGGATGCCGAGTTTGAACTGGGCCGGCAGCCCGGCTATGGTGCGGGCCATGGCCCCCTCATCGGGCAGCATGCCGCGCAGCATCTCGGTATCCGTCGAGCCCGGCGACACCAGGTTGACCCGCACGCCGAAGGGGGCTAGCTCCAGCCCCACCGTCTGGGTCAGGCTGGTGACCGCCGCCTTGGAGGCGCAGTAGGCAGCCATCTGCATGCGCGGCACATGGGCCGCGTTGGAGCCTATGGTGACGATGGCACCGTGCTGCTGCGCCTTGAAATGGGGCACCAGGGCCCGCAGCAGGTAGAAGACGCCGCTGGCGTTGACCGTCATGCAGTCATCCCAGTCGGTATCGCTCAGGGTCTCGGTGGGGCCGAGGCGCAAGACCCCGGCCCCGTTCACCAGCACATCCAGCCCGCCGTCCGCCAGCAGTCCCTCGCAGCAGGCATTGACCGCCCCTGAGTCGCGAATGTCGAGCAACCGGGTGGTGAAGGGATAATCCGCATGGGGGAAGGCCTGATCCAGCCCGATCACCTCGGCGCCGGCGGCCACGAACTGCTGCGCCACCTCAAACCCTATGCCACGTCCGGCCCCGGTTACCCAGACCCGCTTGCCAGTGAAATCAAACGCCATTTTTTGCTGCTCCTTCGTCATCTTGCCCATCACCAGACCATCTCCACGCTCTCTTCATCCTCGGTCAGCTTGCCATCGAGGAAACGGCAGAACTCATCCAGACGGGGATGATCGAAGACATCGGAGACCTTGACCTGTACCCCGAACTCGGCGCCGAGCCGGTTCACTATCTGTATGGTCTGCAGGGACTGGCCCCCCAGCTCGAAGAAGTTGTCAGCGGGCGCCATGGTGGCCAGCCCCAGGATCTGTTGCCAGATGGCGCCGACCCTGTTCTCGGTCTCGCTGCCCAGCGTCAGGGCTTCCCCCCCCGCCTGGTACTGAGCCAGCAGGGCCTTGCGATCCAGCTTGTTGGAGCCGGTGCGGGGCAACTGGTCATAGTGGCGATAGTCCGTGGGGATCATGGCGGCAGGCAGCACCTTGGCGAGCTGCGCCTTGATGACCCGGCTGTCGCGCTCGGACCCGGCCACGAAGGCCACCAGCCGGCGCACGCTGCCGATGCTCACCCCCTGCACGCAGGCCTCGTCCACCCCGGGCAGGGCCAGCAACTGGGCCTCCACCTCGCCGGGCTGGATCCGGTAGCCGCTGATCTTGAATTCGTTGTCGCGCCGGCCCAGATAGACCAGACGACCGGCCACCCAGCGCACTCTATCGCCGGTGCGATAGACGGGCAGCTCCTGCGCGCCGACCCTCAGGGTACCGAAACCGCCCTGTGCACTCTGCACATTCGCGCTCTGCGCGCTGCCCACATAACCGTTGGCGAGCTGCGGGCCGAGCAGCACCAGCTCCCCCTCCTCGGCGGGTTGCTCCCCCGCCCCCAGGATCAGTGCCTGCATGCCGGGCAGCGGCAGACCTATGGGCAGCTGGGCCTGAGTCGGGTCTTCCCCTTGCAACTCCTGAGTGGTGACCACGACAGTGGTCTCGGTGGGGCCGTAGGTGTTGAAGAGGCGCACATCAGTGCGGCCCTGACGCTGCCACTGGGCCAGTTGCTCGGGGTAGACGGCCTCGCCGCCTATGATGACGGTAGCCAGATTGGCCGGGATATGGGCCTGGCCCGCGCCGAGGGACACCACCCACTCGTTCCAGAAGGCGGTGGGCAAATCGAGATGGGTGATCCCCAGCGCCTCCACCCCGGCCACGAAGGCGGGAATGGATTCGAGCAGGGCGTCGGTGCGCAGCACCAGGGTCGCACCGGCGCTCAGGGTGGCGAACACCTCTTCGATGCTGGCGTCGAAATTGAAGGGGGCGAATTGCAGCATCCGCGCCCCCTCATCCAGGTGATAGCGGCAGCGGGCGGCGGCGGCAAAGTGATCCAGCGCCCCGTGACTGACCGCCACCCCCTTGGGAAGACCGGTCGAGCCGGAGGTGAACATCAGGTAGGCGACGGCGCGACCGGCGGCCGGCTGGTTGAGCCGATCGTCGCTCACCAGATCCCCCGCCAGGAGAGTACGACCTTCAAACAGGCTGGCCAGCTTGTGGCGATATTCCGCCTGGGTGATCAGGGTCTTGACCTCCCCCAGCCGCAGTATGTGGCCCTGACGTTCCAGCGGCTGCTCGGGGTCTAGCGGCACATAGACGGCGCCCGCCAGGAGTACAGCCAGTTGGGCGAAGATGGCCTGGGGGGTGCGGGCCAGCATGACGCCGACTCTATCTCCCGGCTGCACACCGGACGCCTGCAGGGCCGCCGCCATCTGCTCGCAGCGAGTCAGCAGCGCCTCGTAGCTGACACTCACCTCCCCTTGTATCAAGGCAATCTTGTGCGGGGTCTGGGCGGCGAAGTGGCAGAGCGCATCCAGCACAGGGCGCACCTTGATCACTTCATGGTCAGGGCTAGTGATCAGCGCAGCCAGCCGCTGCTCGGCCAGCCAGTCGGCCTTGAGGCTTCCCAGAGTCAGGGTGGGCTCGGCCAGCCAGCGGCCCAGCAGGGCGAACAGGGTATCGGCGATGGCCGCCAGATCGGCCTGCTGGTAGCAACCGGGGTTGGCGTCCAGATCCAGTCTGGGCTGACCGTCGGCGCCGACTTGCACCTCTATGGTGAGATCCTCCACAGGGCCGGCACTGATGTTGAGAATATGGGCACTGAGGGGGCCAAACCGGCGGGCATGATCGAACGGCATGATATTGACCAGTGGGCCGAACAGGCGCTTGTCGCCCCCCACCAGACCAAGGTCTCGGCGCAGCAGTTCGTAGCGGTAGTGCTGGTGTTTGCGCACCCCGCGCTTGGCCTTGGCCACGGCGCCGGCTGCTCCCGCCAGATCCAGTTCTTCACCAAGCGCGAGAGCCAGGGGGGTGATGTTCATCTGCATGCAGGGCACGGTCAGGGAGGCCGAACCGATGCGGTTCATCATCATCAGGCCAAGCAGGGTCTTTTCCTGACCGCTGGCAAGGGACAACTGGGCCGAGAGGCCGGCCAGCAGCAGATCGGGCCAACCCAACTTGTGCTCGTCGGCAAAGCCGGTCAGCGCCTGCCACAGCGCCGCCGGCAGCGGGCGGCTCTCGCGAATAAACTCGGCGGCGATGGGGGCGCGGGCCTCGCCAAAGGATTTCACCTCGGGCCAGCCTTGCAACTGCTCCTGCCAGAAGGTGCGGGCGGCGGCGTTCTTGCCGCTATCCTCGCGGGCCAGCTCTTCGGCCAGCACCTCGTCCAGCAGGCCAAACGGCGATGGCGACGGCACTGCCCCTGCCAGCCCTTCGCCATAGAGTTCGGCGATGCGCTGGAACAGCAAGGTGGTGCCAAAGCCATCCAGCGCTATGTGGTGCACGCAGCTGTAGAGGTAATCCCGGCCGGGGCCGCGCAGCAGGGCGAAGCGGCAGGGGGCTTCTTTGGTCAACTCGAACGGACGGCGCAGATCGGCCCAGGCCCAGCCGCGGGCGGCGGCCTCGTCGTCACTCGCCAGGTTCACCTCGCCATAGGCGAGCTGTGCCTCGTCCGAAACGAAGCAGACCGCCTCCCCATCCTCTTCGAAGTGGCCCTTGAGCGCCTCGCACTCACCCACAGCCCGGATGAGCGCGGCCACCAGCACGGCCGCGTCGACCTTGCCATCGAAGGCGATGCACTCGGCGGTGTTGAACATCGCCTTGTCGTCGTTGAGCAGATGACCGGACCAGAGCCCCTGCTGGGGTATGGTCAAGGGGAAGCGGCTCATTGCACCACCTCCAGGGTGTTTTGCTCGGCCAGCTTCTTCTCGATCAGGCGCCACCAGCCGTTGAGGGTCGGCAGCTTGGCCAAGTCCACGAAGCCGAGCTCCACCCCGGCGGCGCGCCATTCGGTGAGCAGGGACATGATGCGCACCGAATCCAGGCCGTAGTCGATGAGGTTCTCGTCGGGATCAAACTCCCCCTCGTCCTCGTCGATATGGCTCAGCAGCCGCGCCTTGAGCCCCTCGTAGGTCAGCAACGGATTGCTCTGGGTGGCAGAGGTGGAAGCCGGGGCAATGGCCAGCACCTCCTCGCAGGGGATCACCTTGCCGCAGCGGGTCGCCACGTAGTCCAGCGCCATCTGGTGGTCGGCCAGGGAAAAGTCCGCCACCCCGTCCGCCAGGAAGAAGGGCTGAATGTCACGCATGAAGGCGTCGCAGGCGGTCATCATGCAGCCGATATGGCCGTAGATGCCGCCTATGATGAGCTGATCCCGTCCCAGCGCTTTGAGCATCTGCTCGAGCTCGGAGCGCTGGAAGGCGCTGTAGCGCCACTTGACCAGCACAGTGTCGTCCCGCTCTGGGCAGAGTGCTGCCACCACCTGCTGCAGCTCGGGCCGCTTGTTGAGCCCCGGGCCCCACATGTCGTTGAGCAGGGCGCGATCTTCGGGGGATTGATCCTTGGGCTGGGCGGTGTAGAAGACCGGGATGCCGAGTGCCTTGCACTGCTTGCGCACGGCGGCCAGGCGCTCGGTGAGATCCGCGATCAGCGGGCTGTTTTCGCCATAGAAGGCGGTGAAGTACTCCTGCATGTCGTGGATCAGCAGGGCGGCGCGTTTGGGATCCAGAGACCAGTTGACCTTGTTGGCCTTCCACTGGCTGGGCATGGCGTAATTGTTCAGGGTTGGGATAGCCATAACGTCATGATTCCTTTTTAGTTTTATGCTGTTGTCAGGGACTGGTTGGCGGCGATGGCGTGCGCAATGCGCGCCCGCAGCCCCTGCTTGTCAATCTTGCCCACCGCCGTCATCGGCAGGGCGTCCAGGGTTTCGAAACGGTCGGGCAGCTTGAAGTCCGCCACCCCGCGCTCGCGCAGAAACTTGCGCAAGGCCAGCGGCTTCAAGGCGGGATCCGTGCTGACGATGAAGGCGCAGCTCTTTTCCCCCATGGCGCTATCGGGCATGGAGACCAGGGCCGCATGGGTGATGGCCGGGTGGTGCAGCAGCTGGTTTTCCACCTCTTCCGCCGCGATCTTCTCGCCGCCCCGGTTGATCTGATCCTTCTGCCGCCCGACCACGGTGAGGTAACCATCGGCATCCTGTACCACCAGATCGCCGGAGCAGTAGAAGCCCTCGGCATCGAACACCCGGGCGTTGTGGGCCGGGCTCTGGTAGTAACCGCGGAAGGTGTAGGGGCCGCGGGTGTGCAGGGCGCCAGGCTCGCCGGGAGCGACCGGATTGCCCGCCTCATCAAGGATGCGCACCTCGTCGTCCGGGCTCATGGGGCGGCCCTGGGTGTGGATTATCTTGTCATCGCTATCGTCCAGCCGGGTGTAGTTGACCAGGCCTTCGGCCATGCCAAACACCTGTTGCAGCCGGCAGCCGAGCAGCGGGGTGATCTTGCGCGCCACCGCCTCGGCCAGCTTGGCGCCGCCCACCTGCAGCAAGGCCAGGCTCTCGAGCTGGCGGCGCACGGACGGGTCCGCCTCGGCCGCCTGCAACCAGAGGGAGACCGCCGGCGGCACCAGAGAGCAGAGGTTGACGCCGTGGCGGGCTATCAGCGGGAAGCAGCTCATGGGGCCGGGATCCGGCGCCAGCACCACGGCGCCGCCCGCCTCGAACACCCCCAGGGCACCCGGGGAGCTCAGGGGGAAGTTGTGAGGCGCCGGCAGGGCGCACAGATAGCGGGTGTGGGGCCCCAATTCACAGATCTCATTGCTGCGGCGCACGCTGTAGAGATAGTCGTCGTGAGTACGGGGAATGAGCTTGGGAGTGCCTGTGCTGCCGCCGGAGAGCTGGAAGAAGGCCACCTCGTCCGCCGGGCTAGGGCCATAGTTCAGGGGCGCCGTGCCCATGTCATCTCGCGCCCCTAGCCAGTGGGCCAGACCCAGTTCGCCCGCTTCGCCATCCAGCAACACCAGCTCGGCACCTATGCCTCGCAGCAGGTCACTGTGGCGATCCCCGTTGGCAAACAGCGGATGGGCGAGCGAGCCGATAAAGAGGCGGGGTATGATCTGCTCGGCGTAAGAGGCCAGCTCCAGCCGGTTGTGGCTAAAGAGGGCATTGACCGGGGCTATGCCGACTTTGAGCAGGGCGAAGAACACCAGATAGAATTCGGCCACATTGGGGAGCTGCACCAGGGCGGTATCCCCCACCCCCAGGCCATGGCGGGCGAGCCGCCCGGCCAATCGGCTCGAGGCCGCGTCCAGCTCGCGATAACTGAAGCTGCGCTCGCCGCAGAGGATGGCCTCGGCATCCGGCGCCACTTCGCACTGGCGCGCCAGCATGGCGGTCAAGGGTTCACCGCGCCAATAGCCCTTGGCTCGGTATTGATCCGCCAGCTCTGCGGGCCAGCGGGTATAGGGCAGGAAGCGGTTGGGCTGAGTCATTGTGCCACCTCCGGACTCAGGCCCAGGGCTTTGAGCATGGTCCCCAGCTTGGTACCGGTCTCGGCCCACTCCATGGCGGGATCCGAGCCTGCCACTATGCCGGCGCCGGCAAACAGCTCCACCTGATGGCCATCGAGCACGCCACAGCGGATCACCACGGCCCACTCGCCATTGCCCTGACTGTCGCACCAGCCGACGATGCCGCTGAACAGGGCGCGCCGAAAGGGCTCCTGCTCGAGGATGAACTGGCGCGCCAGCTCTGTGGGGTAACCGCACAGGGCCGGGGTCGGATGCAGCTGACAGGCCAGGGAGAGCACAGAAGCCTGACCCGGATGCAGCTGGCCGGCGATGGGCGTGCCCAGATGCCAGAGGGTATCCGTGCTCATCAGGGTGGGATTGGCGGGGATGGCCAGCTCGCGGCAGTGCGGTGTCAGCACCCGGCGGATCTCGTCGATCACCAAACGGTGTTCATGCTGATCCTTGCGGGAGGCCAGCAGATCCCGGGCCACCTGCCGGTCCTGCGCCGGCTCGCCGCCGCGCTTGGCAGAGCCCGCCAGCGGGTGGGTGAACACCTCGCCCCCGCTGACCCGCAACAGCAGCTCGGGGCTGGCGCCGAGCAGGCGGCGATCTTGCCCGAGCGGCAGGGAGAAGTGGAAGGCATGGGGATTCTGGCTCATCAGCCGGGCCAGCACCTGCTCGGGATCGGCGGGTTTGTGCAGCGTGAGGATCAGCTTGCGCGACAGCACTACCTTGGCGAGGTGACCCTGGGCGAAGGCATCCAGCGCCGAGCTGACCGATGTCTTGAACTCGGCCGCCGCCGGCGTGCTCTGCACCGAGATGACCTGATTGGCCTCGGCGGCACGCTCCACCGCAGGCGCTCGCTCTCCCCGCTCATAACGGCCGGGCACATAGAGGCAGGAGGCGTCGGCCGGGTCGAAGGCGAAGGCACCGATCAGTAGCGGATTGGCTTGCCCTGCGGCCTCGGCCGCCGCCAGCGCCCTGGCTATCTGTCGCTCCAGCAGGGGCCATTCGCAGGCGGGGGTGGTGATAGGCTGGCCCAGATCGTAGGCGCTGATCGTGCCCTGACCTGAGGTAAACAAGAAATCGGGCGGAGACGCAGCCTGGGCAGGTGCGCTATTTTCCATCACAAGAGTATCCACGTTACACCCTCAAACATGATTCAAAATGATAATGATTATCAATTTGTATTTGTGCGGCGGTAAAATACTCGCTTTGAAATCACCCGGTCAATGGGATTTTTATATCGATAAAACTGGAACTTATCTGTGGATATTGGGCAAGCCGCGCCACTGGCGGCCTGCCATGCCAGGCACCGAAGGGGTTACTCGTATGAAGACACAGCCCACACCCCATATGAGGCTGCGACAAAAACGGCAGCTGTGTGCCCAGACTGGCAGCCAGGGGCATTTCCCCCTAAGATGGCGCCATCTTTCTGGTCACTTATCTCAACTCACGGAACTGTCGATGTTAAAGCACCTGCTTCTGCTCCCCCTCAGCCTGCTGCTGGCAGCCTGTTCGCTCACCCAGTACAACGTCAGCGAAGGCGAAATCAACCAATACCTCAAAGAGAGGGTCGCCTTCGAGAAACAGCTGGGGATCCCCGGCATCATGTCGAGCAAGATCCGCCTGGACGAGATGCAGAGCCGCATCGGCCGCGCCCGCGCCGATCGGGTCGAGCTGGATGCTGCCGGTGATCTGCAGGTCAGCAGCCCCCTTGGCAGCCAGCAGATGAAGATCCGCTTCTCCCTCAGCGCCCGCCCCGACTATGTGGCCGAGCAGGGCGCCATCTACCTGCGCGATCTCGAACTCATCTCGGTCAAGACGGAGCCGGCCGACGTGGGCGCAGCCCTCACACCGCTGCTGCCCACTTTCAACCAGTCGCTCTCGCTGTTCCTCTCCCAGACGCCCGTCTATCGGCTGGATGGCAGTCGCAAGAACGAAGCCAGGATCAAGGAGAAGGTCGAGGCGCTCAAGGTGGAACCGGGCCGACTGGTCATCCCCTTCAAGCTGCTGTGACCCTCAGGCCGCGCCCCTCTCGGAGCGCGGCTTTTCTCTTCTCAAGCCCATCGCCTTGGTACATAATGCACACCATTCTCATTTAGATTCATGAGAAGCGTCATAATAAAATCAAACATATGGTGAGAAGGGACATGAGAAAAACCGTACTGGTACAGGCGATCGCCTGCGCACTGCTCAGTGGCGCCGCACAGGCTGCCGTCAAGGTGGAAGACAAGACATTCAACACCGCCGCCAACATGCTGGCCTATACCGAGTTCGAGCTCTCCGGCGAGCCGCTGGCCGAAGCGCTGGGGCTGGATCTCGATGTGCTGGATGCCAACCGCGCCGATGAGCCGACCCCGTTCGACTTCGCCGCCGGCATCGAATCCTATGAATATTCCGAAGAGGCCATGTACGCGCTGAACTATCAGTCCGGCATGGGCCCCCATCTGGTGAACGGGCCGCAAAACCTGGCCCGCGGCGGCACCCTGGCCGACCTCGGCAAGCGGGTGCTGGCCATGGCCGAGGCCGTCGGCTTCCCGGCCGATGAAGTGCCGCAAGGCATGTACCCCCTCTCCCTGCCCTACGCCTCCGCCAATCCGGAGTTTGCACAAGCGGTGAACACCACCCCGGTCAACGGCGATCAGATCACCATCAAGACCGCCAAGGGCACAGAGAAAACCGTCAAGACCCAGGTGCCGGCCTACTTCCGCGACTACGCCACCCTGCGCTGGAGCGGTGCCGACAACCTGCTGAACCCGGCAGCCGTGGGCGGCATACTGCTCAAAGAGGTGATGTGGTCCCAGGATTTCCTCGGCGGCATGCACGTGGCCGACACCGATGAAGAGGTGGAAGCCGCGTCCGCCACCATGGATCAGGACGGCAAGCACAAGCTGGGCGTCTCTGCCGCCGACGGCTTCAACGGCATGATGCTGACCGAGCAGTCCATCGACAAGCTGGCCATCATGCAGGGCCAGCTCGGTTTCGATGGCAAGCAGCTGGGTGCCAAGATCACACCGCAATACGATCCGTCCAAGGGTATCGTCTACTTCCCCCATCAGGTGAAAGTGACCGAAACCAGCAAGAATGACGTGGGCGCCATCGGCAAGCTCGAGGTGGTGGATGGCTCAGCCCAGCTGCGCGACGCCTGGATGATGCTGTGGCCGCTCTCCGAGTTCTACGCCTTCAGCGATCAACGCACGGCCAACACCAACCAGAATCCGGCCTTCCACGCCGTGTTTGACGGTGCCCCGTTTGCCGCCGCCCCGGCCGCCAACACCCAGGGTCAGAGCGCCAAGCAGGTGGTCGGCGACGACGCCTTCTCCCTGGCCCTGAACCTCTCCGGCCTGGTGTTCAAGAACCTCAACGCCCTGCACTTCGAGCCCAAGGCCGGCACTTTGGTCGACAGCTGGCAGGCAGGTAAACAAGGCAAGCACGTCACCACCTTCGACGCCGCTTACGCCCTGGTCGCCCTGCAGATCTTCCAGCGTGCCCAGGATGCACTGCCGGTCGGCTACGCCGCCGGTGACAACGGCGAGCTGAACCTGAAAACCGCACAAGGCCAGCAGGCACTGGTGCTCATTCGCCAGCAGGCCGACTTCATCCTCGGCAAGCTCAAGGGCAAGAACGGTCTGGTGCATGACGGTTTGACCCTGGGTGGCAAGCTGGATGCCGGTCAATCCATCGACGCGCAATTTGCCGCCGTGCGGGGTCTGACGGCCGCCTTCCTGGCGACCTCGGATGCCAAGTACCGCACTGCCGCGCGCGAGCTCTTCATCGCCACCGACAAGGCCTACTTCAATGCCAAGGCAGGCACCTGGCTTGCGGCCAAGCAGGGCGAATACACCCCCTGGACCCAGGCCGCCATCTCGGGCGCCCTGCGCTCCGCCATGCTGAACCTGCGCAACGAGGGGACAGAGAAGGCCCCTGCGCTGGAACTGGCCCAGCTGACCCAGCGCTACGTGAGCTGGTTCCGTGGCACGGTCAACGGCGGCATGCAGATGGCCGAGTGGATCGGCGACTCCGGTGAGAACGTCATCGAAGGAGCCGGTGGCGACACGGACGAAGACGGCGTGCCGCAAGTCACCGCCGCCGGTGGCAAACATGGCACCGCCATGGTGATGGCCGCCAAGGCCATTGTCAGCGAGAAATAAGTCAGCGGATAAATCCAACGATCACGCCATAAAGAAAGGGAGCTGATTCGGCTCCCTTTGCATTACAACGTCTGACACAGTTTCACGCTTCTCTCTCACGCCAGCTTGGCCAGCATCTCCTTGGTCACCAGCACGATCCCCTGCTCTGAGCGGTAGAAGCGGCGGCTATCCTCGTCCGCGTTCTCCCCCACCACCAGTCCATCGGGCAGCACGCAGCCCTTGTCCACCACCACCCGGCGCAGACGGCAGCCGGCACCTATCTCGACCCCGGGGAATATGATGGCCTGATCCAGGGTGCAGAAGGAGTGCACCCGCACATGGGTAAACAGCACAGAGTTGAGCACGAAGGAGCCGCTGACGATGGAACCGCCCGCGAACATGGAGTTGATGGTCATGCCGTGCTGACCGTTTCTGTCCTGCACGAACTTGGCGGGCGGCGTCATGGTCTGGCTGGTCCAGATGGGCCAGTTCTCGTCATAGATGTCGAGCTCGGGCACCACGGAGGCGAGATCCATGTTGGCTTCCCAGAACGAATCCAGGGTCCCCACGTCGCGCCAGTAGGGTTTCTGCCCCTCCTTGGCCCCGACGCAGGACATGGTGAAGGGATGGGCAAAGGCCTTGCCCTCTCCCACGATGCGCGGGATCACGTCCATGCCGAAGTCGTGCTTGGACTCCTGATTGTGGATGTCCTCTTCCAGCAGCTGATAGAGGTACTCCGCCTCGAAGATGTAGATGCCCATGGAGGCCAGGGATCTGTCCTCATGGCCCGGCATGGCCGGCGGGTTGGCCGGTTTTTCGACGAAGGCGCGGATCTTGCGCTGCTCGTCTATGTCCATGACCCCGAAGGCAGAGGCCTCCGCCCGTGGCACCTCGATACAGGCCACCGTCACCTTGGCACCGAGACGCACGTGATCGAGCAGCATGGCGGCGTAATCCATCTTGTAGATGTGATCCCCCGCCAGCACCACTATGTATTTGGGGCCGTAGTCGCGAATGATGTCGACGTTCTGATAGATGGCATCGGCGGTGCCGCGATACCAGTGCACCTCGTCCACCCTTTGCTGGGCAGGTAACAGATCGATGAATTCATTCATCTGGTAGCGCAGGAAGGACCAGCCCGATTGCAGGTGGCGCAACAGACTGTGGGACTTGTACTGGGTCACCACCCCCACCCGGCGAATGCCCGAGTTGATGCAGTTGGAGAGCACAAAGTCGATGATGCGGAACTTGCCGCCGAAATGGACGGCAGGCTTGGCGCGGTTGTCTGTCAACTGCTTCAGGCGGCTGCCCCGTCCCCCCGCGAGCACCAAGGCCATACTCTGATTCAATAATTGCCGTGCTTTGGCAGTATTTACGGGTTCTAACAACATGATTTACCTCTGCCTTGTTTGATCTATTTTCAACCCATCTTCGCCTTTTTAAGTGCCCATGAAAGTGGTTTCACTCACATTTAACCGATTTCAATTGGCCCTTTTCCAGGAGTTGAGCGGGATCCCATGCTTTACACCCCGAGCTTGGTTAGAATTTCAACATCACACGCATCATCAAGGATGACAAGATGTTGAACAAGCTCGGGAGTAACCTGTTACTGATCGCAGCCGTCACCTGTGCTCCTCTGCTGTTGTTACAAGGCATCTGGCTCGCCGTACAGGCAACCCTCTTCACCCTGATCCTCATCGTCGGCACTACCCTGCTCGGCTTTGGCCTGCTGTTCATGCTGGCCCATCGCACCCGCAACGCCGAGCGTGAACAGCAGGAACAAGTCTGGCTCAAGGCACTGCGACTGCGCGATCCCGCCTGTCTGGAGAGCCCGGCAGCCCAGGAGGCATTGCAACAACTGCTGACCCGGTTCAATGAAGCCGAGCTCGACGCCCATCGTCAGATCAGCGAGCTGCACAATCAGGCCACCCAGGATGAGCTGACCCAGTTGCAGAACCGCCACGCGTTCCGGCGCGACATGACGGAGCTGCTGCAGCGGGATCAGGATACCCAGACCGCCACCCTGGTGCTGATCCGCGCCACCGAACTTGGCAAGCTCAACGCCCAGCGCGGCTTCCAGTCGGGGGACGCCTACATCAAGGATATCGCCAATCTCATCACCCGGGTGGTCAGCCGCTTCCCGGGCCATCAGGTCTATCGCATCTCGGGGGCCGACTTCGCCGTGCTGGTGCAGCCGGTGGCCAACATACCGCCGCCCCTGCTCGGCCGGGATCTGAAAATCGCCTTCGATCACTATCAGCAGCAACACGAGCTGGAGAGCGCCGCCTACTCGGGGCTGACGCGCCTGAGCAGCGGGCAGAAGATAGAGGCCATACTGGCGCGGGCTGATCTGGCGCTGGCCCGTGCCCAGACAGAAACGGTCAACGGCTGGGCCATTCAACAGGACGATGACGTGGTGGAACTGCAGGGCCAGCACCACTGGAAGCTGGTGCTCAATGATCTGCTGGAGCAGGAGCGCATCAGCTTCACCTATCAGCCGATCCAGCCCATGCACCGCAGCATGCTGGCCTACAACGAGATCTACACCCGCTTCAGCGGCGCCGACGGCACAGTGCTGCCAACCGACACCCTGTTTGCCATGGCCCAGCGACTGGACATGGTGATGCGGCTGGAGCAGATGCTGGTCATCAACGTCATGCGCCAGTACCGGGCATTTGGCTCCAACCAGAGTCGCTGGGGCATCAGCCTCTCCAGCAACCTGTTGCAAAACAGCGCCTTCCTGATCTGGCTCGACCGGCAATTGCTCAAGGATCCCAACACCAGCGCCAACCTGGTGTTCGAGCTGGATGAGGAGCATCTGGAGCGCAACATGACGGGGGCCAAGCGGGTGTTCGAGCTGCTCAGGCGCAACGGCAGTCGCTCCGCCATCTGCAACTTCGGCAAGGGGATAGGGTCGTTCAACCTGTTTCGCGAGCTCAAGCCCGACTACATCAAGCTGGATCCCGCCCTGATCACGGGGCTGGAGCAGGATCTGACCAATCAGCAGTTCGTGCGGATGATAGTGGACGTATCACATCGTATGGGCTGCCAGGTGATAGCGGAAGGGGTGGAGCAGCTTGGCCAGAAACAGCTGCTGCAGGGCATGTATGTGGACGGCTTGCAGGGTTATCTCATCGCCAAGCCCCAGCAGTTGCGGCCGGATATCAGCCAGCTTGGCCTGTTTACTGAGGACGCTTCAACTTCAGCAGAGTCAGAATGATGTCGTTGAGCTGGCGATAACGTTCCAGCTCCTTCTGATCGTAACGGGTCGCCAGTGTGGTGGGATTGTGGCGATTCTTGAGGTAGCGGTTGATCTGCAGGCGGTTGAAACCCGCCACCTGATAGATCTGGCCCAGCAGGGCATTGAGCTCTTCGTGCTCGAAGCCGGCTCTGGCGAGGTAGTCGCTCTGGGCCGGGCTCTCCAGCTGGCTGCTCTGTTTGGCGATGCGGCCTGTCTCCTGCAGATAGGCGAGCCACTGTTCGAGATAAAGCGGCTTGCTGCCCGCCAGCAGATTGAAGAAACCCACCGCATCGCAGCGGCACTCGGTCAACAGCAGCACGGCCAGTTGGTCGTCATCACAGCTGAAGGTGACTGGGCCTGTCTGCCCCCAGTCCAGCGCCTGGACCCGGATCTCGGCGCGCTCCCCTGCAATGCCGGTTACGTCGAATACAAACATGGCTCCTCCCGCTCGGCAAAAGGTTGATGATGGACCATACCCCCCGCAGGTGCAAAGCCAAATCACCTTTTCATTCAGTATTCTGCAAGCTGGCCATAAAAAAACCGACATCCTCGCGGATATCGGTTCTTCAGGCATCCGATGGCCGTGGCCATCAATGCAGAACGGTTCAGGCGTCCAGTTCGACCAGTGCCTTGGCCAGCTCTATGGGTTCGAGCTCCTGGCCTTCCAGATCGGCATTCCAGTTCGGGCCGATCAGCACATCGTCCTCGTCCAGATCGTTGATCCAGATGTCGAGGAACTCTTCCAGCTCGATCACTTCCGGCTCGTAGTCGGCCCACTCGTCCACGCAATGCAGGCGGGCATCTACCTCGGCGGACCAGAGCGGCATCACATCGGCATCTTCAAATTCGGCAGAGCGGCAGACGACCCAGTCTTCACCGTAACGCAAGCCCCACACCTGACCCGACTCGCGGACTTCTTCGATGAACAGTTGGAAATTGGCGTCAAGATTGTCAGTTAACTTACTCATGGGGCTCTCTCTTTATCGGGTGCTGCGGCCACTGCAGTGCCGAGTGGCAATGCGGTGGCCAAATGGTGTCGCAAAAGTGACATGGACTCAAGCATCTTGGGGTTATTCGCACAAAAAACTGCCCAATGCCGTGTTTTGCCTGATAAAACGCCTCCCGAAGGAGGCGTTTGCCATGGCCGGGATCAACGCTCCCAGTAAACCTCTTCCAGGCTGTCTTCCTTCTCGGGCAGACCGCGAGAGAGACGCGGGCTGCTCTGGGCCAGCACCTCATAGCTGACCCGGTTGGCGTACTTGCACACCTGGGCCAGGGAGGAGTAGGTCAGGAACTCGGACATGTGCTTGGCGGAGTTCGGCACATTCATGCGGTGATAGGCGTTGGCCACCATGTCGTGCAGCACGGCAGACAGCGCGCCATCCCCTGCCCCGTTGGTGTTCTTGATCTTCTCCGGGCCACCCATGTAAGGGGAGATGTGGGAGTAGATGCGCGCAGGCTTGCGGCACTTGGCGCGGGCCATGGGGCGGCTGAACTCATACATGTTGAACTCGGGGATGACGCCGGGCAGCAGGGTATGGGTGGTCTCGCGCTTGTAGTCTTCCTCCGTATAGCTCGCCATGTAGAGGCCGATGGGGCCGGCGGTGCAGAGCACCATGTCGGCCCAGTCCAGCGCCTTGTCGGCAGCGCCGAGGGGATCGGCGATGCCGGTCAAAGCCTCGGCCTCATCTTCATTCATCGCCAGCACAGTCACGTTCTCGGCGATGAAGTCGCGCCACCACTGGGGATTGTCGGCAATGACGAAGCGGGTACCCAGGGTCAGCACCACGGGCACGCCGGCCTCGCGAGCGTAACGCACGGCGGCCATGGCGGCCTCTTTCATGGGATCGCCATCGTCACCGCGCACCAGATAGGCGGTGATCACCAGGGCGGAAGCCCCCTTGATCACCTCTTCCGGCACATGGTGCACATCCAGCTGGTTCATCTTGCCGGCGTTGATGCCAAAGCTGCGCTCGCCGCACTCTGTGATGAAGGTGAAGCAGCGACCGACCGGGCCGTCCACCGGCTGCAGGTAATCGAGGTTGACGCGGGAAGAGGTGTTGCACAGATAGCGGTAGGCGTAGCTGCCGATGCGGATGTCCTGGCTCATGACACCGAGCAGGATGGAGTGGGAGTCCGCCAGCACCGAATAGTTGTGCATGGTGTTGCCTATGGTGCCACCGGCAAACTCGCTCACCACCATGTTGTTGGTCTTGAGCTCTTCGTAGACCCGTTCGGCCACGTCGTCACTGATCACCACAGAGTGGCCCTTGCTCAGGCCATAACGGTTCAGGAAGTCCTCATCCACATGGGCTTCGATGTCCACCAGGGTCTGATCGATTCCCACCACATAGGCTTTGCCAAGTTCGGTAAGCAGGGGATTTTGCGGGATCAGGGGATCGCGCCTGTCGACCGGGAAGTAGTGTTTGGACTTGCGCTGACCGGGAAATTTCATGGCAATGTTCTGTGCTCTGGGGGAAAGAGGGGCGGGATTTTAACACAATCCGCCGCGCCGAAAAGTCGCCTGATTAAAATATGGCGTCAGTATAGACAAGGGCTGCAGAGGAAAACGTTTATCCCGCTCCCATAAAAAAACCACCTCGCCGGGAGGTGGTTTTTCAGTCGGCAACGATGAGGAGATCAGCCGAACGAGAGCCCCTGCACCAGGGCCAGCACCGAGAAGAGGCCGAGGGAGAGCCAGAAGAACAGGGTGCCAAACAGCCTGGGCTTGTTCGGCGCCTTGGGGATCTGGATGCCGATGGCGTGCAGGATTCGCCCCACCAGCAGGAGCGCACCGCCGAGGTGCAGCCAGAGGGCACCGACCCCCGCCAGTTCACACAGGGCCATCAGCAGCAGGGTCAGCGGCACGTACTCGGCGAAGTTGCCGTGGGCGCGGATCGCGGAGCGCATCTCGGGCGCCTCCCCTTCTCCTATCATCACCTTGAACTGGGCACGGCGCTTGACCACCCAGAAGGAGAGCAGCAGGAACAAGAGCCCCAGCAGGCCGGCGTAGATCAGCGTGATATGCATCATGAAGACAATCCTTATCGTTGAACGTTGAAACCCGGGGCTGTCACGCCAGCTCGCGGCAGATCAGCGACACCATCATGCGGATATGGGCCTGATCGCTGTTGAGCGCCGGAATGTAGTGGAACTGCTCGCCACCCGCCTCGGTGAAGAGGTGGCGGTTCTCGACCTGGATCTCCTCCAGAGTCTCGAGGCAGTCGGCGGAAAACGCCGGGCAGATCACATCGAGTCGCTTGATCCCCTGCCCCGCCAGCGCCGTGATGGTGGCATCGGTATAAGGCTTGAGCCACTCCTGCTTGCCGAAGCGAGACTGGAAACTGGCGCTCCACTGTTCGGGCGCAAGACCCAGGGCCTCGGCCAGCAGGGTCGCGGTGCGGCGGCACTGATGACCATAGGGATCACCCTCGTCTTCGCTGCGCTGGGGGATGCCGTGGAACGACATCAGCAGATGCTCACCCTGGCCCTGCTGCTCCCACTGGCGGCGCACGCTCATGGCCAGCGCCTGGATATATTCGGGGTGATTGTGATAGTCGCGGATGAGCCGCATCACCGGCAGGTGGCGCTCGTTTTTCATCACCCGCGCCCAGCCGTCGAACACCGCGGCCGTGGTGCTGGCGGCATATTGGGGATAGAGCGGCAACAGTATCACCCGGTTGACCCCCTGCGCCTTGAGCGCCTGCCAACCGTCGGCCAGTGACGGCTTGCCATAGGTCATGGCGAGCACCACGGGCACATCCACCCCTTCGCGCTTGAGTTCCTGCTCGAGGGCATCGCGCTGACGCTGGCTGATGGCCATCAGCGGCGATCCCTGCTCGGTCCAGATCTGCTGGTAGAGCTTGGACACCCTGGGGGCACGCAGTGGCAATATGACGAAGTTGAGCAGGGGGAACCACAACAGGCGGGGTATTTCGACCACCCGCGGATCCTGTAGGAACTGGCTGAGGAAGGCCTTGACGGCGGAGGTGGTCGGCGCCGCTGGCGTCCCCAGATTGACGAGCAAGATCCCGGTTTTGGTGGTCACGTTAGCTTCCTGTCATGCTGTTTTTGTCGTTCTTGTTATGATGCAAGAAAGGGCCCTGGATGGACCCTTGTCTCAGACTCGTTATCGACCGATTGCGGTTGGCAACGGCAGGCTTAGCCCAGGATGGCGGCCAGCTGCTTGCTGACCAGATCCACCGGCTGGGTGCCGTCGATCTTGACGTAACGGGTGTTGCCCGCTTCCGCCTCTTTACCGTAGAAACCGATCAGCGGCGCAGTCTGCTGATGGTACACGTCCAGACGCTTGCGTACCGTGGTCTCTTCGTCGTCGGCACGGATCACCAGATCCTCGCCGGTCACGTCATCCTTGCCTTCCACTTTCGGCGGGTTGAACACCACGTGGTAGGTACGGCCGGAGCCGGAGTGAACGCGACGACCGCTCATGCGCTTGACGATCTCTTCGTCCGGCACGTCGAATTCCAGCACGAAGTCGACCACGACACCGGCATCCTTCATGGCTTGCGCCTGGGGAATGGTGCGCGGGAAGCCATCCAGCAGGAAGCCGTTGGCGCAATCCGGTTGGGCGATACGCTCTTTGACCAGGCCTATGATGATGTCGTCAGAGACGAGCTGACCTGCGTCCATCACGGCTTTGGCCTTGAGGCCCAGCTCGGTGCCCGCCTTGATCGCCGCACGCAGCATGTCGCCGGTGGAGATCTGCGGAATACCATGTTTTTCCATGATGAACTGAGCCTGAGTACCCTTGCCGGCACCCGGAGCCCCCAACAGAACAATGCGCATACACGCTCCTATTGATTGGTTATTCAATTCTTGAGAAGGCAAAAAACTACACGGTTTCGCTCATTTTCACAAGCTTGCCCCGTGTGAGTGGCTTATTTTTCACCATGTTCCCGCAGCGGCGAGGCGACTCAAGCCGCAACGCTACCCTGAAAAAATGAGTGAAAATGCAGCGCCCCCCAATAACGAAGAGAGGCGCTTGCCCCTTGTCGGGCAAGCGCCACATAAAAAAGGCCCACTGCATGCAGTGGGCCCAAACATCATGCCTGGAGTAACAGACGGTTGATACGGGAGACGAAGCTCGCCGGATCATTCAGCCCGCCCTGCTCTGCCAGCTGGGCCTGTTCGTGCAGCAGGGTGACCCACTCGCCGAACAGCGCCTCGTCCTGGATGGTGTCGAGCTTCTTCACCAGCGCATGGTCGGGGTTCAGTTCCAGAATGTACTTCTGCTCAGGTACCGGCTGGCCGGCGGCGCGCATCAGCTTGATCATCTGGGTGCTCATGCCGTGGTCGTCGGTGACGATGCAGGAGGGTGAATCGGTCAGACGGTGGGTGACACGCACCTCTTTCACCGCGTCGGCCAGGCTCTGCTTGACCCGCTCCACCAGACCGGCGTTGGCTTTTTCAGCCTCCTCCTGCGCCTGCTTGGACGCTTCGTCCTCCAGATCCCCCAGATCCAGCTCGCCACGGGTCACAGAGACCAGCTGCTTGCCGTCGAACTCGGTCAGGTGGCTCATCAACCACTCGTCGACGCGCTCCCACATCAGCAGCACTTCGACGCCCTTCTTGCGGAAGATCTCAAGGTGCGGGCTGTTCTTGGCGGCGGCGAAGCTGTCGGCGGTGATGTAGTAAATCTTCTGCTGGCCTTCCTTCATGCGGCCAACGTAATCCTCGAGAGAGACGGTCTGGGCTTCGCCCTCGCCCGCCGTGCTGGCAAAGCGCAGCAGCTTGGCGATCTCTTCGCGGTTGGCGTGATCCTCGGCCGGACCCTCTTTGAGCACGTTGCCGAACTCGCTCCAGAACTTGGCGTACTTCTCGCTGTCATCCTTGGCCAGCTTGGCCAGCATGGTCAGCACCCGCTTGGAGCAGGCCTTGCGCAGGGAGACGGTCACCTTGTTGTCTTGCAGGATTTCACGGCTGACGTTGAGCGGCAGATCGTTGGAATCCAGCACCCCTTTGACGAAGCGCAGGTAGGCCGGCATGAACTGCTCGGCGTCGTCCATGATGAAGACGCGCTGCACGTAGAGCTTGAGGCCGTGTTTCTGATCCCGGTTGTAGAGATCGAAGGGAGCACGGGCCGGTACGTAGAGCAGGCTGGTGTACTCCTGCGCCCCTTCCACCCGGTTGTGACCCCACAAGAGCGGATCTTCGAAGTCGTGGGCGACGTGCTTGTAGAACTCCTGGTACTCCTCGTCCTTGATCTCTTTCGGATTGCGGGTCCAGAGTGCAGTGGCGCGGTTGACCTGCTCCCACTCGCCCGGGGTACCGACGACGGTCTCGCCATCCTCTTCACGGTCCGGGGTGCCCTCTTTGAACATTTCCACCGGCACGCTGATGTGGTCGGAATACTTGGCGACCACGGCGCGCAGACGCCAGTCGTCGAGGAACTCTTCCTCTTCGGCACGCAGGTGCAGGATGACGTCGGTACCACGGCCTTCCTTGGTCACATCGGCCACGGTGAAGGAGCCTTCCCCTTCCGATTCCCACTGCACCCCTTGATCAGGCTCGGTGCCGGCGGCGCGGGAAACCACAGTCACCTTGTCGGCAACGATGAAGGCGGAGTAGAAACCGACACCAAACTGACCGATCAGCTGGGAGTCGCGGCCCTGATCACCGGACAAGTTCTTGAAGAACTCGGCGGTGCCGGACTTGGCGATGGTGCCCAGATGCTCGATCACCTGATCCCGGCTCATACCTATACCGTTATCAGAGATGGTCAGGGTCCGGTTCTCTTTATCAACCACCAGGCGAACGCGCAACTGGCCGTCGTTTTCGAACAAAGAGGCATCGGAAAGCGCCTTGAAGCGCAGCTTGTCCGCCGCATCTGAGGCGTTGGAGATCAGCTCGCGCAGGAACACTTCTTTGTTGGAGTAGAGGCTGTGGGCCATCAGGCTCAGCAGTTGTTTGACTTCAGTCTGAAACCCGTGGGTTTCGGCATGAACGCTTTGGGTCATCGACACTATCCTCAGGCGATTCGGGTTGAACACATTCCTGATACAAGATGGGGCCTGGGATCCCCATTTCAAGGGGGACAAGTCTGCTGACGGTGCGAATGGCGATTTTTGCGCCAGCACTCAGCCAGGCACCGCCCATCGCTCAAACAAAAACCCGCCGAGGCGGGTTTGGGAAGCAATAAGCCTGGCGCAGGCTCAGCTCAGTGGCTGATGCGGCCTCAATTAAGGGGCTGACGCGGGCTCAATTAAGGGGCTGACGCCCCATCAAGGAGTGAGAAAGCGTGGTGCCATCCACCAGCTCCAGCTCGCCCCCCACCGGCACGCCGTGGGCAATCCGGCTCACCTTGACGCCGGCGGCGCGGGCCATGTCGGCGATATACCAGGCGGTGGCATCCCCTTCGATGGTGGGGTTGGTGGCCAGGATCAGCTCGCTGATGGACTCGGCCTTCAGGCGCCGCTCCAGGATCTCCAGCCCCAGCTCTTCCGGACCTATGCCATCGAGGGGGGACAGGTGCCCCATCAGCACGAAGTAACGGCCGGAGAACTGGCCCGTGTGCTCGATGGCGGCCACGTCCGCCGGGCTCTCCACCACGCACAGCAGGCCGCTCTCTTCGCGCTTGGGATTGGCGCAGATCTCGCAGCGATCGTTCTCGGTGAAGGTGCGGCAATGGCTGCAGTGGCCTATCTCGGTCAGCGCCCGGTTGAGCAGCTGGGCCAGTCGCAAGCCGCCGCTGCGCTCGCGCTCGAGCAGGGTGAACGCCATGCGCTGGGCCGACTTGGGACCGACCCCCGGCAGCACCTGCAGGGCCTTCATCATCTCATCCAGCAAGGGGCTGAATTTCATGGGCTAAGTATCCTTTGACGCTGTGTCGGCGGACGGCGACCTCAGGCAACCCTTGCGGGTGCGGGTTGCGCTTCGCCCGGCCGAACCTATCTTGTTGGCGCAGGACTATACCCGAGCCGCCCCCCGTCCGCCAATGGCCTTGTGCCTGCCGGCGCTATGACGTCGCCGACCGGATGAGGCGGTGACCGCGGCCACACTACCCCAGCAGGATGCGCTGACGACCGCTGTAAATCTCGGCGCGGCCCGGGCGGCAAAAGCCCACCAGGGTAAGCCCGGTCTGCTCGGCCCGCTCGACCGCGAGCTCAGTGGCGGCCGAGATGGCGAACAGGATCTCCACACCGGCACTGGCACACTTTTGCACCATCTCGAAGCTGGCGCGGCTGGTCACCAGGATGGCGCCGTCGCGCCGGCCGGTGCGCTGCAGGTGCCCCACCAGCTTGTCGAGCGCTATGTGGCGCCCCACGTCCTCGCGAATGGCCAGGATATTACCCTCCCCGTCCACATGGACGGCGGCATGGGTGGCCCCCGTGCTCTGCCCCAGCAACTGCAGGGGCCGCAGCGCGTCCAGCACCTTGTCGATCAGAGTCACCTCGAAGCACTGGCTGTCCGGCAGCCGCGGCAAAGTGCGCACCACCTGCTCCAGGCTCTCGCTGCCACAGATGCCGCACCCAGTGCGCCCCGCCAGGGTACGCCGCTTCTCTTTCAGGCGATGGACGCAGCGATTGGCCAGGGTGATATGCAGCTCAATCCCCTGGCAGCCATCGACCTGATCGATGTCGTGGATATCGTGGAGGCTGTCGATGATCCCCTCGGAGAGTGAAAAGCCGATGGCAAAGTCCTCCAGATCGGCGGCCGAACACATCATGACGCTGTGGGCTATGCCGTTGTAGACCAGCGCCACCGGAGTTTCGCAGGGCAGCTGCATGGCGCTGTCCGTGGTGACGCCGTCGCGCTGGTAATGGACCACCTCCCGGTGGGCGCTAAGCGCCTGCGGCGTATCGCTATCGAGTTCGAGCAACATCTTGGAGCCCTTAGTTGAGGGTCTGGGGGGCTTTCGCCGAGATACCGAGCCGCTTCATCTTCGACAGCAGGGTGGTGCGTTTCATGCCGAGCCGGTTGGCGGCGCCCCGCTCCCCCGCGACTATGCCGTTGCATTCGCGCAAGGTGTCTATGATGGTCTGGCGCTCGTCCTCCACCCCCTCGCTCTGGCCGCAGCCGCCCTTGAACAAGGCCTGCTCGGGCTCGTCATAGACCAGGGTCTCTATCTTGTGATAGCCCTTGAGCGGCATCAGCTCGTCCGGCGAGAGGTTGAGCACATGGCCCCGGGTCATCACCACGGCGCGCTCTATGATGTTTTCCAGCTCGCGGATGTTGCCGTACCAGGGGAGCGACACCAGCATCTTCATGGCATCGGCCGGGATCGAGGTAATGTTGCGGCGCATCCGCTTGGCGATCTTCTTGATGAAGAAGTTGACCAAGAGCGGTATGTCTTCGCGCCGCTCGCGCAGGGGCGGCAACTCGATGGGAAAGACGTTGAGCCGGTAGTAGAGATCGCTTCTGAAGCGCTTGTTCTTGACCATGGAGAGCAGATCGCAGTTGGTGGCCGCCACCAGCCGCACGTCGATGGCGATGGGGTTGCTGTTGCCGACCCGCTCCAGCTCGTGTTCCTGCAATACCCGCAACAGCTTGGGCTGCAAGTCCAGCGGCATGTCCCCCACCTCGTCCAGAAACAATGTGCCCTTGTGCGCCCGCTCGAAGCGACCGATGCGCTGGGCCAGGGCGCCGGTGAAGGCCCCCTTCTCGTGGCCGAACAGATCGCTCTCGATGAGGCCGGTGGGAATGGCGGCGCAGTTTACCTTCACCATCTCCTGTTCGCGGCGATCGCTCAGCCGATGGATGGCCTGGGCGATCAGCTCCTTGCCGGTGCCGGTCTCCCCCAGGATCAGCACTGAGCAGTCGCTCTGGGCCACCAGCTTCACCTTCTCCAGCACGCTCTCCATGGCGGCGCTTTGATAGATGATGCTGGAGAAATCGGCGTTGGGCTCGAGCTCCGCCACCCGGATCGTCTTCTCGCGAGCACCCGTGGTGTTGGAGATCTCCTGCTGCGCCTGCACGTTGTTCATGGCAATGGCGGTGCGGGCCGCCACCTGCTCCAACAATGAGATGTCGATGTCGGCAAAGAAATCGGCATCCGGGTGGGAGAGGATCAAGACCCCCAGCAGGTTGCCCCGATAGCGCAGCGGCAGTATGCAGGAGCTGTCCGCATCGGCCGGCAGTATCTGGGAGCTGAAGCGGCAGCTCGAATCGCAGCCGTGGCCCTGCTCCCGATAGATGAAGAAGGGTTCGCTGTGGCCGAGCGCCCCCTGCAGACAGTTCTTCTCGAAGCAGGAGTGGTTGATGATGCCGGGCTGATCGCTCTGCTGCTGATTGACCAGATAGCTCTTGAAGCTGTCGGAGGTGGCGTTGTACTCCGCCAGACAGAGGCTGCTGATGGAGAAGTGGTGCTGCAGTATGGAGAAGAGGCTCCTCGGCAGCTCGGCGATGCGCACCAGTTTGATCACCGCATTGGTGACATCCACCAGGATCTTGCAGCTGTCGCGCTCCAGACGCAGGGAGTTGGCCTGCTCCAGGGTGCGCTCCTTGTCGAGCACGTTCTCGAGAGCGATGGCGACGATGGCCGCCAGCTGGGTCAGCTTGGCCAGGGTCTCCATCGGGAAGGCATTGGCCGCCGGGCTGATGAACTCCACCCCGCCCAGGTGGCTGCGGGCCGTGGTGATGGGCAACTGGCAGTAAGAGTGCAACCCCTCATACACCCCGGCCGCCGCCAGTAACTCGCAGCGGTTGTGAAAGCGGGCCGCGGGCAGCACTATGGCCTGCTCCCTGGAGAAATGGAGATCAGCCTTGGCGCAGACCAGGTGCTTGGGGCCCTTCTCCCCCATGAAGTAGAAGAGGGCCTCCTCCCCCGCCCCCAGATTGAGGATCAGGTTGACCCGGGTCACCCCGGCGAAGCAGGCGTCGATCCGGTTCAGCTTCTTGATGAAATCATCCAGGGTGACGGCGGAGAGCAGGTTCTTGGAGAGAGAGAGAAAGCCGTCATCCCAGATGGGTGAGATGTCGGTTAACGGAATGGCACTCACATTCAGCATTCTGGCCTCACGTTACATCTATATGGGCAAAAGATTGCAGGCACATTGCGGTCAGCAACGACGGTAAACAACAGGTCAGCCAGATCCGTCAGATGTTATAATTAATTTTTAAAAACTTAACGCTTAATTATAAAAACTAACATGCCTTGAAATAGCTTCTCACTGCCTGACGCATAATAAGGTAGCCCTACCCCCATTACAACCAGACAGGCCAGCGCCAATATCCCGCCATCACTACCAAATATGCTCACATTGGCTCACATATATTGCCGTGCTCCGCCAATTCCTGTCGGCTCGCGTCGCCGCATGGCGTCGCTTGATGGGTTGACTGGATAGCCGCCGCTTGCCCATGGCTGCACCCCGTCAGGAGGAGATGAGCTGGTAGTTGTAGAGCTTGAGGCCACCCAGGATGAAGCCGGCCGACAGCAGCTGAAATGCAATCAATAACCCACTGATATTGTCGGCTATTTCTGCAGACACCGCCTGATGGGTGAGCAGGATCACCAGCGCCAGCAAGCCCGTCAGCAAGCCGTTGACCAGGGTGGTGGAGAGAAAGGCGATGAGCCAGGCCGCCTGCACGCTCAGCGCCGCCAGCACGGCGCCCATGGCGATGCGCGCGGCGATAAAACAGCCGAAGAAACCGAACCCCAGCAGAAATATCAACTCGTCGTGCCACCAGAAGCAGACCAGCCCCAATAACATCACCAGAAAATAAGCGGAAACATAAAAGATCCCGAATGAGAGAGTTAATTCATTTTTCATGAAGGACACCTGCCAGCTGAAAAAAGGATGAGAGGATCCGGGCCCTGTGAACAGAGCCTGGATCCACTTTATTTAACGACGATTACCCCTTGGCGGCGCTACGCAATTTCGCCTTGAGCGCACTGTATTCAGTCTGGACGTACACTTCCGCCTCTGGCTGATCCTCAATGCGCTCAATCTTCACCGCGCAGTACTTGTACTCCGGGGTGTAGGAGACGGGATCAAGGTGCTCTATGGTGAGCTCGTTGCACGCCCCGATCCACCACTGGTAGGTCATGTAGACCACACCGGCGTTGACCCGCTCGTTGTAGTTGGCCCGGGTGATCACCTTGCCGCGCCGCGACGAGATCCAGACCAGCGCCTGATCCTTCACGCCGAGCCTTTGCGCATCACTCGGGTGGATCTGCACATAGCCCGGCTCATCGGCCAGGGTCTGCAGCGCAGAGCAGTTGCCTGTCATGGAGCGGCAGGAGTAGTGACCCACCTCCCGAACCGTGGAGAGCACCAGCGGATACTCGGCGCAGGGCTGCTCCAGCGGCGCCCGCCACTCGGAGGCAATCAGCTGGCCCTTGCCGCTCGGGGTGGTGAACACATTGCCCTCGAACAGGGTGCTGGTGCCCGGGTGATCCTCGGTCGGACAGGGCCACTGCACGCTCTTGAGATCGGCCATCTTGTCGTAGCTGACCCCGGTATAGAGCGGGCAAAGGGCGCGCATCTCGTCCCAGATCTGGTTGGTATCCCGGTACTCCATGGGATACCCCATGGCGGTGGCCATCAGCGAGAAGATGGCCCAGTCAGGCTTCACGTTGTCTGGCGGCGTCACCGCCTTGTAGAAGCGCTGGAAGCCGCGATCCGCCGAGCTGTAAACCCCCTCGTGCTCGCCCCAACTGGTGGCGGGCAGGATCACATCCGCCATCTCGGCGGTCTGGGTCATGAAGATGTCCTGCACTATCACCAGATCCATGCCCCCCAGGGTGCGCCTGAACTGGGCCAGGTCGGCCTCGGTCTGGGCCGGATCTTCACCGAAGATGTAGAAAGCCTTGCACTTGCCCTCCTCCACCTTGTGGCTGAGCTCGGTCAGGCGATAGCCGGGCTTCTGGGAGAGCGCATCCACCCCCCACGCCTTGGCAAACTTGGCGCTGATGGCAGGATCAGACACGGACTGATAGCCCGGGAACTGGTGCGGCAGCATCCCCATGTCGCAGGTGCCCTGCACGTTGTTCTGCCCGCGCACCGGACCGCAGCCGGTGCCACGGCGACCGAAGTTGCCGGTCAGCAGCGCAATCCCGGCGAGCCCCTTGACCACATCCACCGCCTGACCGTACTGGGTCACGCCCATGCCCCACAGGATCATGGAAGCAGGCGAGGCCGCATAGGTGCGAATGGCGGCGCGGATATCGGCGGCTTTGAGGCCGGTGATCCCCTCCACGTATTCCGGGGTGTACTTGGCTACCAGCGCCTTGTAGGTCTCAAACCCCTCGGTGTAGTTGGCGACGAACGCCTTGTCATAGAGGTTCTCGGCGATCAGCACGTTGCCGAAGGCGTTGACCAGCGCCATGTTGGAACCGTTTTTGAGCGGCAGCCACTGATCGGCGATGCGGGCGGTTTCCACCATGCGGGGATCACACACAATCACCTTGGCCCCGTTCGCCTTCGCCTTGAGGATATGGCGGGCAACTATGGGGTGAGAGTCAGCAGCGTTGTAACCAAACACCAGCAGGCACTTGGTCTCTTGAATTTCGGGAATGGCGTTGCTCATGGCGCCGTTGCCTACAGTTGTCTCCAGACCGGAGACTGAGGGTGCGTGTCACACCCTCGCGCAGTGGTCGACGTTGTTCGTCCCCAGCACGGCGCGGGCAAATTTTTGCATCACATAGTTGGCTTCGTTACCGGGGCCACGGGCCGAGCCCGTGGTCATGATGGCGTCGGCACCGTATTTGGCCTTGATGGCAGACAAACGGCTGCTGGCAAAGTCGATGGCTTCGTCCCAGGAGACGGATTCGAGCTTGCCACCGCGCTCGCGGCGGATCATAGGGCTCTTGAGACGGGGGGTCAGCAGGTTGGTGTCGTTCAAGAAATCCCAACCGTAATAACCCTTGAGGCAGAGCTGCCCCTCGTTGGTCCGGCCGTTGGCGCCTTCGGCCCCCACCACCTTGTCGTTTTCAACCAGCAGGTTGATCTTGCAACCGGTGCCGCAATAGGGGCAGACGGTAATGACTTTTTTCATGACTCACACTCTTGTTTGTTAACGGTAAAAGGCTGTTAACGATAAAAGGCCTTTAACGAAAATGGCTTGTCAGGGGTAGAGAGCACAGAGGCGCAAGCGGCGCCCAGCAAGGGGCTGCGCACGCCATCTTGATGCCTTACCCCTGTGCCAACACCGGCTGACGCTGACAGGCCGCCATCGCCTCGGCACTGGCCAGCTGCTTCTGGCGGTTCAGCTCGCCGAGCGACTCCGGCGTCACCAAGCGCAGCGCCTGGGTAGGACACACCTCGACACAGGCCGGGCCCGCTTCACGGTGACGGCAGAGATCGCACTTCAAAGCTTGCGCCTTGGTCTGCGGGCGCTTGAACAGCGCATCGGCCGCGGGGGCCACCTCTTTCACCACCACCGCCATGGCACCGTAAGGACAGGCCACCACGCAGGATTTACAGCCGATGCAGCGCGCCTGCAGCACCTTGACGCAACCATCCTCGCTGACAATGGCATTGTTGGGGCAGGCCACAGCACACGGCTTGTCTTCACACTGGCGGCACAGCACAGGCGTGGTCACCTTGCTGCCGACGATCACCTTGAGGCGCGGCTGGAAATAGCTGTCCTTGGAGACCAGATGTCCATCCTCGATGGCAAGACGCAGGCCGCCCTCCCGCTCAACGGTACCCGCGCAGGACGTTGACTGGTGTGACACGGCGCAGGCCACCTCACAGGTACGGCACCCAATACAAAGACTGGGATCTGCAATCACGAAGCTGTTCATAGAGAGGGATCCTAAATGTTTCGTTACTGCCGCACTGGCATCGCCCGGCGTGCCCAAGTGTCATCGCCTCAGGGACACACACTCGAACACCGACGACGCAGCCGGCTCACCCACAAAGCATTTATCAGACCAAAAGCGGGAACGGGCCAAATAAAGTTCGCAACCAGCTGAAAACAAAGGGGTAATCAGAAACGGGGACGACGACTTTCAGGCCGATGACGATGATGACAGCTTCGCCGAACTGTGATCGACACGACAAAAGTGACGAGCTCGACACCGGCGGACAGCCCCCTGCCCCACGTGGTGAACGGGGAGATAAACAACACCATCAAAGAGGATGCCGGAATGGCTTATCGTTTGGTTTTACTATCGCGCCAGCCCAGCTTCATCAAGCCAAACCGAACGATAAATCGCCCTTTAGTGTCAATTTTATTGAACCAGAGCGGGTTTTAGGTCCCTGCCCCTTCTGTTTTTCACCTGTCCAGTTACTATGTGCCACTTGGCAACCAGCTTCGTTGGGGGAGCGTTTCCATGCAGATAGGAAATAAAATAACGCAGGTTAAAAGCTGCTGAAAGAATAATGGCCAAAATATTATAGGTGATATATGTATAAGGTAGGAATTGTCTTATTTGATGACTTTACAGATGTAGACTTCTTCTTAATGTACGATTTACTTGGTAGGACAACTGATAGCTGGACAGTAAAAATTTTAGGAACAAAACCATTTCACCAATCTCACCTTGGAATTTCAGTGAAAACTGACGGTGATATTTCTGAGGTAATTGAACAAGATGTCATACTCATCACCAGCGGTAAACATGGCATTCCTGCAGCGATTAAGAATCATGACTTTATGTCCTCGTTAATACTGGACCCCAGCAAACAGCTTATAGGCTCAATATGTGCAGGTTCCTTCATTTTGCATGAGCTGGGGTTACTTAAAAATAAAAAATTAACAACTAATCCTGATGCAAAAACTGCTTTAGAAGCACTTGGCGGTGATGTGCAAGATTTACCTCTAGTTGTTAATGGTAATATTGCAACTGCAGGAGGCTGCCTTTCGCTGATGTATTTAATTGGTTGGCTCGCAGAAAGATTGTTTAATGTTGAAAAGCGAAGAGTGATTCAAAATCAGTTACTCCCTGCGGGCCAACGAGATATCTTCGAACAGTTGATATCATCAACTATTAAATCCGCAGAAATGAGTAATATTCATGACAATGTAGCCTTGGAGAAAACATGAAATTTTATAGTGCAGAACAATACCAGCAGTCTTGCGAGCTGCTGTTTTCCAGATACAAACTTGATATACAAAAACTTATCCCTGATGCAAGAGTTGAACATGTTGGTTCATCCTCAATCCCTAATGCCATTTCCAAAGGAGATTTGGATATATTCGTCGGTGTCGAGGCTAGCCGGCTTGATTTTTCAGTGGAATTATTACTATCCACAATGAAACTCCAAGAAAAAATAGACACATTGAGAACTCCAGAGCTATGCATGTTAGAATCCACTAGTGATGATAATGTTGCATTGCAAGTTGTGGCTAATGGTTCCACATTTGAACTTTTTTTGACTTTTCGTAATAAATTACAAGCAAATAATCAATTGACTCAGCAATACAATGAATTAAAGAAGTCGTGCGAAGGGTTATCTCAAGACGAGTACCGCAAAAAGAAATCTGCATTTATAGAATACGTTTTATCATTGGCATAAAAATTAGCTTTCCAATGAAAATTTGTACTGCCTAACATTATTATTGATTTCTGGTGCAATTTACTTCGCGAATGAACTATATGACTACGATTGATTTTATTTTCAATGGAATAAGGCCTGATGAATATAGAAATTTACAACAAACATCAAGATGAGATTTTCAATGTACTTGTTGATAATCTGAGAAAATTCAACTTTAAGATGATGGGTGAGGAGAGATCCCAACCCTTGATAATTGTCATACGTGATGATAGCGGCGAGATTGTCGGTGGCATTGCCGGACGAACCATTTATCATCAGCTTTTGATCGAGGTGCTTTGGGTACATGACGACAAGCGAGGTCAGGGGCTCGGCATTCAATTGATGGAGGTCGCTGAGCGTGAAGCGAAGGCACGAGGCTGTATTGCCGCTCAAGTAGATACTCTGTCGTTCCAGGCGCCCAAGTTTTATGAAAAAATGGGATTTCAGATCGTCGGTAGGGTGACTGGTGTTAAAGATAGTCCAGAGCGTTACTTTTTATTGAAACACTATCATGAAGCATAATCTGAATCGTAGGGTGTAATAAGCGCAGCGAATTACACCTCTTACGTATGTTCAATTAGTGGTGCAATTCACTTCGTTCATTGCACCCTACGTATATCTCCTCTCTCTTTGTTTGATAGTGGCGGCTGTTGTGGTGGTCATATCCTTTTCCCTTCCGTCCCTGCCCCAGACCAAATAAAGACTCTATCGCCACCCAACACAGTCCTCTTTACCCACAGCGCCATCAATTTATTGGTCAGCATTTTATCGTCTATTTTTCAACCAGTCCGATTGAAAACTCTGGCCAATATGGATACTCAGAGAAAACAAACGCTTGCACGCGTCCCGACGGGTTATTTCAATCATTGGATAATTAATGATTTCGTTCAAAAGTCCCTTTTGATTATTTATACCAGAGCATAAACCCACGATGTGTGTGTCATCATACGCTTAACGGCAGATGAACAGACTGTGTCCCATAATGAGCCCCTTTATATCCAGTTAGCTCCCTTTCCCATCGCAATTTCTTAATGCTATCCCGATTGAATATCAGGGTTTTTCCTGATCGCTCGGGCCCTTGTGCTTTGGCAAACGTGTAACAAGATAACCTCATGAGCTGTGATAACAAACAAGCCCTGTCCGGCGTCACGCTGGCGGCGATTGGCGTGGTCTATGGTGATATCGGCACCAGCCCCCTCTATACCCTGCGAGAGTGCCTGTCGGGTCAATTCGGGATCGGGGCCGAACCCGCCGCCATCCTGGGATTTCTCTCCCTCATCTTCTGGCTGCTGATCCTGGTGGTCTCGGTCAAGTACCTCTCCTTCGTGATGCGGGCCGACAACGCCGGTGAAGGGGGCATTCTCACCCTGATGTCACTGGCCACCCGCAACGCCTCTCCCCGCTGGACGCCTGTGCTGATCATCCTGGGGCTGATTGGCGGCAGCTTCTTCTATGGCGAGGTGGTGATCACCCCGGCCATGTCGGTGATGTCGGCCATCGAGGGCTTGAGCCTGATGGCCCCCTCCCTCGACCCCTATATAGTGCCGCTCTCCGTGCTGGTGCTGACCCTGCTGTTTGCCATTCAAAAACATGGCACCGCCATGGTGGGCAAGCTGTTTGCCCCCATCATGCTCACCTGGTTTCTGACCCTGGCCGTGCTGGGGCTGCGCAGCATCATCCAGAATCCCGAGGTGCTGGGGGCGCTGAACCCCATCTGGGCACTGCGCTTCTTCGCCGAGTACCAGACCACGTCCTTCTTTGCCCTCGGCGCCGTGGTGCTGGCCATCACAGGAGTGGAGGCGCTCTACGCCGACATGGGCCACTTTGGCAAGAACCCGATCCGGCTCGCCTGGTTTGTGGTGGTGCTGCCGTCGCTTGTGCTCAACTACTTCGGCCAGGGGGCCCTGCTGCTGGGCAACCCGGCGGCCATCGCCAACCCCTTCTTCCTGCTTGCCCCCAAATGGGCGCTGCTGCCGCTGCTGGTGCTGGCGACCATGGCGACCGTGATCGCCTCCCAGGCGGTGATCTCCGGGGTCTTCTCCCTCACCCGGCAGGCGGTGCGGCTCGGTTATCTCTCACCCATCCGCATCGTCCACACCTCAGAGCAGGAGTCCGGCCAGATCTATATTCCCGTCATCAACTGGATGCTCTATATCTCAGTGGTGATCGTGATCATGAGCTTCGAGCACTCCAGCAATCTGGCGGCGGCCTACGGTATCGCCGTCACCGGCACCATGGTGCTCACCTCCATCCTCTTCTGCTCCGTGGCCAAGAACAGCTGGCGCTGGCCCACCTATCTGGTGGCTGCCCTGTTCGCCCTGCTGCTGGCCATCGACGTGCCGCTGTTTGCCGCCAACCTGGGCAAGATCTTCTCCGGTGGCTGGCTGCCGCTCACCCTGGGCGCCGTCATGTTCACTCTGATGACCAGCTGGAAGAGCGAACGCTTCCAGCTCATTCGCCGCCTGAACGAGCACGGCAATTCGCTCGAGCCCATGATAGCCTCGCTGGAAAAATCCCCGCCGACCCGGGTGGCGGGCACAGCCGTCTATATGTCGCGGGTGGTCAATGTGATCCCCCATGCGCTGCTCCACAACCTCAAGCACAACAAGGTGCTGCACGAGCGGATAATCCTGCTCACCCTGCGGGTGGAGGATGTGCCCTACGTCCACAACGTGCGCCGGGTCTGCATCGAGCAGCTCTCCCCCACCTTCTGGCGGGTGGTGGCCAGCTACGGCTGGCGCGAGACCCCCAACATGGAAGAGATCTTCCACCGCTGCAACGCGGAGGGCTTGAGCTGCCGCATGATGGAGACCTCGTTTTTCATGGCCCACGAGTCGCTGATCATGAAGGAGCGCCCCTGGTACCTCTATCTGCGCGGCAAGCTGTTTATGCTGCTGCAACGCAACGCCCTGCGCGCACCGGATCAGTTCGAGATCCCGCCCAACCGGGTGATCGAGCTGGGCTCGCAGGTGGATATTTGATGGCGTTTTTGATGGCATAAAGAACGCCAGCAAAAGAGAGGGAGGCTTTGGCCTCCCTCTCTTTTGCCGTTAACCCCAATTACCGGCCCCTCATCCCCAGCCCTTCTCCCGCAAGGGGAGAAGGGAGCAAACCACGACGACCCCCACAGACACCCCACCCTAGGGTGCAACAGGCGCAGTTCAGTGCATCGCGACCATATGGCTGGCTTTCCCCTCATCTCCAGCCCTTCTCCCGCGAGGGGAGAAGGGGGAAAACCACTGCGAGCAGTGCAATTTACTTCGTTCTTTGCGCCCTACTCCCTACCGCAGACGAATAACCCTTCCGCCCTTCATTACGACCCCGCATTGCTCCCCGTCGGCACTGTTTTTCCGAGGTGACGAAGCCTCTTCCACCCTTCGTCACAAGTGACGAACGTCACACTTCGACACTGTACCGTGTCCTGGTCACGGCTCGACACAAAATTTAAAGTCATTTAAAAACAGCAAGTTGAAATCAATTTTACGCCAATAGTCAATCTGGCCCGCATTTTGCCATCCTGCCCTTATTCTCTCCGTTCGCGACACGACAAGGTAGGCTATGAACCGCTTCGTTATCGCTGACCCCAAGCTGTGTATCGGCTGTGGCACCTGTATGGCGGCCTGCAGCACGGTTCACAAGGCGCAAGGTTTGCAGCAAGCCCCCCGATTAACCGTTATGCGACACGAGCAGGCGACCATGCCGGTTCAGTGCCGTCACTGTGAAGACGCCCCCTGCATCAAGGTGTGTCCGGTCGAGGCGATTGCCCAGACGGGCGATTGCGTGCAGCTCAACGAGTCGCTCTGCATCGGTTGCAACCTGTGCGCCGTGGCCTGCCCGTTCGGCGCCATCCAGAGCGGTGGCAGCCGTCCGGTGGCCATGGCCAACAGCTACGACACCTATATCCCCAGCTCCATCCGCTCCAGCAACCCCTCCACCTCCGCCGGTCTGCGCTGCTTTGGCGAAGATCTGCTGAGCTGGGAGCCCGGCGTGCGCAGCATAGCGGTCAAGTGCGACCTCTGTGAATTTCGCGCAGAAGGCCCCGCCTGCATTGAGGCCTGCCCCTCCCAGTCACTGAGCATGGTCAACGACAATGCCTGTGCCAGCGCCGCCCGCGACCGTCGCATGCAAGCCGCCAACGCTCACCCAGAAGGTGCGCCCGCATTCTCGGCCTCTGCATGCACGACCACTGCGGCCACGCCCCCTTCACCCGACGCTTCAATCACAGAGGGAGTTCGCTGATGTTGTCCCCGCTTGTTATGGGCACACTCGTGCTCTTTCTATTGGGCGCGGCCGCCGGTCTGTTGCTGCAAAAGCAGCCCTGGCTTGCCAACCGCCTCAATAGCGGCCTGGCCCTGCTGGGCTCCCTGGCCGGTGTGGTGGTTGCCGTTCAAACCCTCACCTCGGGGGCACCGATTGACGGCCAGCTCTGGCTGCTGGGCTCGGTGCACCTCGATATGCTCGCCGCCCTGATGCTCTTGGTGATCACCCTCGTGGGCGTCGCCGTCTCCCTCTACTCCTTTGCCTATATCCGCGAGTACCAGGGCAAGGGGGATGTGGCCATTGGCGTGCTGATGAACCTCTTCCTGTTCGCCATGGTGGGCATGGTGCTGGCCGACAACGCGCTGGGTTTCTTGCTCTGCTACGAGCTGGTGACCCTGACTACCTACTGGCTGGTCAAGACCAACCCGGACGCCGCCAAGCAGAGCCGTCTCTATCTGGTGATGAACCATATCGGCATGGCGCTGGTGCTGATCGCCTTCTGGCTGCTCTGCCGCGAAAGCGGCTCGCTGGAGTTCGCCGCCCTGCGTGAACACCATCTGGCGGGCGGATTGGCATCCCTGGTGTTCCTGCTCAGCTTCTGCGGCTTTGGCCTGCGCGCCGGTTTCGTGCCGCTGCACGGCTGGTTGCCGGTGGCCGAGCCCGTCGCCCCCTCCCATATCTCGGCGCTGATGTCCGGGGTGATGGTGAAGCTCGGGCTGTTCGGCATTCTGCGGGTCAGCATCGATTTTCTCGGTGCCAGCCAGCTCTGGTGGGGCTACATGGTGCTGATCTTCGGAGCCTGCTCGGCTGTGCTCGGGGTGCTGTTTGCGCTGGCCGAACACGATCTCAAGCGGCTGCTCGCCTACCACACGGTGGAGAACATCGGCATCATATTGATGGGGATGGGCATTGGCATGATCGGCATCGCCAACCAGCAGCCCACGCTGGTGGTGCTGGGGCTGCTCGGTGCCCTCTATCACCTGCTCAACCACGCCATCTTCAAGAGCCTGCTGTTTATGGGCACAGGATCTGTGATGTTCCGCCTCCACACCCGCGACATGGACAAGATGGGTGGCCTTGCCAAGCTGATGCCCTGGACCGCGCTGGCGTTCCTCATCGGCGCCATGGCCATCTCGGCGCTGCCGCCCCTCAACGGCTTTGTCAGCGAGTGGTTTATCTATCAGGCCTTGCTTTCCATGACCAAGCTCGGTACCTCCGTCGTCGCCCCGCTGGCGGTGGTGATGCTGGCGGTGACCGGTGCCATGGCGGTGATGTGTTTCGTCAAGGTGTATGGCATCTGCTTCTGCGGCGCACCGCGCAGCGAGAAAGCGAGTCAGGCCCGCGAAGTACCCAACGCCATGGTGGCAGGCACCCTGCTGCTGGCCGCCGTCTGCCTAGTGCTGGGTCTGGGCGCCCCCTGGATTGCCCCCCACATCGCCAGCTATGGCCAAGCCTTGGTAGACAGCCAGATGAGCGTCGCCACCGGTGCCACCCTGCTGCCGCTGGATAGCAGTCAGGCGATCCTCTCCCCACCCGTTATCGCCATAGCTCTCTTTGGCCTGTTCCTGATCCCGCTGCTGGTCGTGGCCATCTTCAAGGGGCCCAAGCTGGGTCGTCGTCACGCCGGTACGCCCTGGGCCTGCGGTTACGCCTATGAGGAGCGCATGAGCCTCACCTCCGGCGGTGTCACCCACACATTGCGCCAGCTCTGCGCGCCGCTTTATCGCAAGCAGCCGCAGCTCGATCTGGCCAGCGCCCTGTACGGGGTGAGCGACGCCCCCGGCAACACTGGCTGGATCCTCCATGGCGTTGTGCTGGCGCTCTTTATCCTGATGGCTGTAGGAGTCTGATATGCCTGTTCTTGAAATGCCGAGCTGGGGCATGGTTGCCCTCGCCCTGACCCAGGCCATCGCCATGTTGGCGCTGGCGCCGCTCGCCACAGGTTTCAACCGGGTGCTGCGGGCAAAAATGCACTCCCGTCAGGGGCCGGGCCTGCTGCAGGACTACCGGGATATTGCCAAGCTCCTGCGCCGCCAGGAGGTCACCCCCGAGCCTGCCGGCATCATCTTCAACCTGATGCCGGCGCTGCTGATCGCAGCCCTCTTGCTGGTGGCGATGGCGCTGCCGACCCTGACCCAGGAATCCCCCTTCCCCATCGCCGGGGATCTCATTACCGACATCTATCTGTTCGCCATCTTCCGCTTCTTCTTCTCCCTGGCGGGTCTGGACAGCGGCAGCATGTTTGCAGGGATTGGTGCCCGCCGCGAGCTGACGCTGGGCATTCTGGTGGAGCCCATTCTGGTACTCGCCTGCTTCATCATGGCGATGATGGTAGGCAGCTCGGATCTGGGCAACATCAGCAGCTATGTGGCCAACCAGCCGCTGGCCGCGCCCATCGCCACCCTGCTGGCCGGTGCCGCCTGCGCCTTCGCGGTCTTTGTGGAGATGGGCAAGCTGCCCTTTGACTGCGCCGAAGCCGAGCAGGAGTTGCAGGAAGGGCCGCTCACCGAGTACTCAGGTGCCGGTCTGGCGCTGCTCAAGCTCAGCATGGGCCTCAAGCAACTGGTGGTGGTGCAGCTCTTTTTGGTGATCTTCCTGCCCTTCGGCAAGGCGGCGAACTGGAGCCTGCCCGCACTGGCGGTGGCGGCCCTGATCCTGCTGTGCAAGCTGCTGGTGGCCTTTCTTCTTGCGGGCATCATCGAAAACGCCATGGCCCGCACCCAGTTCGTGCGCACCCACAAGCTCACCCGCTATGGCCTGGGTCTGGCGCTGCTGGCGCTGCTCGCCTATCTGGTCGGGGTATAAGCCATGCCCGCCATCACAGCTGTTTTTTTCGATTTCACCTTTTCCGATTGCTCATTCCCGAACATAAAGTGAGAACTGCATGACCATCGCCATTTCGGATCGCATCGGCTGCGACTATATCCAGCAACTGCGACAGCAACTGCCCCACGCCATCATCGACGAGCAGTGGCAGACCGCCGATCAGGCCACCCTGACCGTCAAGCCCACCAGCCTGGTGGCCCTCACCAGCCTGATCTTCCACAAGCAGGGGGGTTGGCTCTCGGTTTCATTTGCCAATGACGAGCGCAGCCTCAACGGCCACTTCGCCGTCTATCACGTCTTCTCCATGGAGGGCGACACCAAGAGCTGGATCACCGTCAAGGTGCTGGTCAACGCCATAGAGCAGGAGTACCCCTCCATCACCCCGACCATACCGGCGGCTGTGTGGGGCGAGCGGGAGATCCGCGACATGTACGGCCTGCGCGCGGTCGGCCTGCCGGACGAGCGCCGGCTGGTGCTGCCGGACGACTGGCCTGAGGATATCCACCCGCTGCGCAAGGACGCCATGGATTATCGCCAGCGCCCCATGCCCACCACGGACACAGAGACCTACCCCTTCGTCAACGAGCTGGGCAATGAGGCCAACCGCATAGTGCCGGTCGGCCCGCTGCACATCACCTCGGACGAGCCGGGGCACTTTCGCCTGTTCGTCGACGGGGAAGACATCATAGATGCCGACTACCGCCTCTTTTATGTCCATCGCGGCATGGAAAAACTGGCGGAAACCCGCATGGGCTACAACGAGGTGGCGTTTCTGACCGACCGGGTCTGCGGCATCTGCGGCTTCACCCACAGCGTCGCCTACACCACCTCGGTGGAGAACGCCATGGGCATTAAGGTGCCCGAGCGGGCCAAGATGATCCGCGCCGTGCTGCTGGAGGTGGAGCGCCTGCACAGCCATATCCTCAACATAGGCCTGTCGAGCCACTTCACCGGTTTCGACACCGGCTTCATGCAGTTCTTCCGGGTGCGGGAGAAATCCATGACCCTGGCCGAACTGCTGACCGGCGCGCGCAAGACCTACGGCCTCAACCTGATTGGCGGGGTGCGCCGGGACATCTTCAAGGAAGATCGCATCAAGGGTGCCCAGCTGGTGCGGGAACTGCGTGACGAGCTCAAACCCCTGGTGGCCATGCTGCTCGATACCGCCAACATCTCCTCCCGTCTGGTGGGGATAGGCCGGCTCGATCCGCAAATCGCCCGTGATTTCAGCTGCGTCGGCCCCATGGTGCGGGCCAGCGGCTTCAAGCGCGACGTGCGCCGGGTGCACGACTTTGCCGCCTATCGCGAGCTGCCGATGGAGATCCAGACCCTGGCGGGCTGCGATGTGCAGTCCCGGGTACTGGTGCGCATCCACGAGCTCTACGACTCCCTCGACATGATTGAGTTTGGCCTTGAGCACCTGCCGGAAGGGCCCCTGCTCACCGAAGGCTTCACCTATCAGCCGGGCAAGTTTGCGCTGGGCTTTACCGAAGCGCCCCGCGGCGAGAACGTGCACTGGAGCATGACGGGGGACAACCAGAAGCTGTTCCGCTGGCGCTGCCGCGCCGCCACCTACGCCAACTGGCCCGCCCTGCGCTACATGCTGCGTGGCAATACCGTCGCCGATGCGCCGCTCATCATCGGCAGTCTGGATCCCTGCTACTCCTGTACCGATCGGGTCACCCTGGTCGACCCCAGGAAGGGCAAGTCCACCGTGGTCTCCTACAAGGAGATCGAGCGTTACGGCATCGACCGCAAAAACTCTCCGCTCAAGTAAGGGGTCATCATGATCAAGCTGTTCAAGACCATACTCCAGGCGGGCACGCCGACCGCCAAGTACCCCTTCGCCCCCTATGAGGTGAACCGGGATTTTCGCGGCAAACCCAAATATCAGGCCGATCAGTGCATCGCCTGCGCCGCCTGCACCAAGGCCTGCCCGGCCAATGCGCTGGTGATGGAAGTCGACATGGAAACCGGCGAACGGCGCTGGGAGATCTCCATGGCCCGCTGCATCTTCTGCGGCCGCTGCGAAGAGGTCTGCCCGACCCATGCCATCGCCCTCTCCCCCGAGTTCGAGCTGGCGGTGACCAACAAGGCGGATCTCTATGAGGAGGCCCGCTTCGCGCTGGCCCCCTGCACCCTGTGCGGCACCTACTTTGCCCCGAGCAAGCTGGTGGCACTGGTGGAGGACACCCTGGTACAAGCAGCCACCCCGCTGGCGCATCCCGAGCGCCTGCACCACTGCCCCGACTGCAAACGAAAACAGAGCATGCTGAGCCAGCCTGACTCGGCCATAACCACAACACCGATTGCCACACCGATCGCCACACAACAGGAGTGGATGTGATGAGCAAGATCAAAGGCATAGAACCGGTTGTCGGCCATGCCCATACCCGCGCCGTGCCGCTGGCACAGGATCCCGAGATCACCAAACTCAAGAAGACACTGCTGAAAGACATTCGCCGCTCGGCCTATGTCTATCGGGTCGATTGCGGCGGCTGCAACGCCTGCGAAATCGAGATCTTCGCCACCATCACACCGCTGTTCGATGCCGAGCGCTTCGGCATCAAGGTGGTCGCCTCTCCCCGCCACGCCGATATCCTGCTCTTTACCGGCGCCGTGACCAGGGCGATGCGAGTGCCCGCCCTGCGCGCCTATGAAGCGGCTCCCGATCCCAAGATCTGCATCGCCTACGGCGCCTGCGGCTGTGACGGCGGCATCTTCCACGATCTGTACTGCGTCTGGGGTGGCACCGACAAGATAGTGCCGGTGGATGTTTATATTCCGGGCTGCCCGCCCACGCCGGCCGCCACCATCTATGGCTTTGCGGTGGCGCTCGGTCTGCTTGAGCAGAAACTCAAAGCCACCAGCCACCAGGTGCAACCGGGGGAGCGGGTCGAGCTGCGCCACACCGGCATCCCCAATGAAATCCGGGTGATGATAGAGCGCGAAGCGCGCCGCATGGCCGGTTACCGGCAGGGGCGGATCATAGCCGACGAGTTCATGGCCCTGCTCGAAGGGGCGACCCAGCAGGATGTGGATCTGCGCATCCAGAGCTACCTCGCTCAACACGACGACCCGCGCCTATCGGAGATCGTCAACAACCTGGCCAACGCCTGCCTCAATCGGGCAGCAGGCAAGGGAGAGGCTGTGCATGGCTGATCAGGTTTTCTTCTACCGCCTCTCGCGCAAGTTCGTGGACGAGCAGTTCGACGTGCCCGAGGAGGCCAAGGAGGTGATGTACTACAGCCTCGCCATCGGCCACCACCTCGGCATCGTCGACTGTCTGAGCGCCGATCTGGTCTGCCCGCTGGCAGGCTATCGCGACTGGGTGGCCAAGCTGCCCGCCGGCAGCGAGGCGCGCCGCAAGATGGAGGGGTTTCTCACCTTTGGCGAGATCACCGTCTATCGCGAGCACTGCCATATGCTGGCCTGCGCCTTCGACCGACTGCGCAAAGCCGACAATGTGCTCGATGAGCAGCAGCTGGGCTGGACCAACACCTTTATGGATCAGCTCACCGCCCTCTTTAACGACCCCCATATGTACCTGATGGTAAGGAGCCGCTGATGGGCTGCAATCTCGTGTTGACCGTGGGCAATGCCATGATGGGGGACGACGGTGCCGGCCCCTATCTGGCGGACAAGCTGCAAGCCGCCCCCCTGCCCGGCTGGCTCCATATCGACGGCGGCATAGCGCCGGAAAATGTGGTCCACAAGGTGCGGGAGCTGCAACCGGCGCGGGTGGTGCTGGTGGATGCCGCCGAGATCGGCGAGAAGGCGGGCACCCTGCAGGTGATCCCCCCCGAAACCATAGCCGAGATGTTTATCTTCTCGACCCACAATATGCCGCTCAATTTCCTGATCGACGAGCTCAAGACCTTTGTTCCCGAGGTGATCTTTGTCGGGGTGCAACCGGCCATAGTCGCCTTCTCCTTCCCGATGACAGAGATGGTGAGCGGGGCGATGGATTATCTTTATCAGCACCTTGATGCCGCCAAGGATACCAGCTTGTTAATAGAACGACTGGACCAGTGGAATATTTCCAACGCCGAGCGATAACTATTTACCGAGTTGTTAACGAGCGTTATTGACTGACGGTTATGCCAATGTGATCGAGGCCCGATGTTAAATTAAAAACATCGGGCTAATCGTGCTGAATTTGATATAAAACAAGGTTATTTTGATTTTTCAAAAAACCGCTAACCCTCGCTTTTTCATGACAAAAAAAGCGTTGCCAGTCACAGAAATTTGCCACAAAATGGTGGCCATTACGGAAGTTGATGGGGTCTGGTGGCCTCCTCGGTCTTCAAAACCGATGTGAGCCGAGAAGGCTTTGGCAGGTTCGATTCCTGCCTCTTCCGCCAATTACATATATTGGACAAATTGAATCAACCACATTTCAAAGCCGGTTTATGCTTGTTTAAAAACGGTGCTTGCCGCTTGCCAATATAATCCGATTACAGGTTGTCGTTCTGGCCAACAATTAATTTATCAGCATCAATTCATCATTAATTCATGCGCGATATTTGCAAGAATCAGTAACCAGCCAGCACTGAAATAACCCGTCAACTCGGCCTCTCTATCGGCAAAGCTGTGTGCATGTCAAACCCACGCACTGCCCTGGTAATCCCATGCCGAACCCGTCCCACGCGCCAGCCATAGCCCACTCCCACAGCCAGCCCGAGCCAGGGTCGACTGCCAATGATTCACTGCCACTCCGCAGCCAGCAACAAACGCGCCGTCTGCCCCAAGTAGAACAGCTGCTGCAGCAACCCTTTCTCGCTAGGTTTATCGAGGCGCTGAGCCGCCCGCTGGTAACCCAGGCGGTGCGCGACACCCTGAGCGAACTGCGCCAGAGCGAAGATTTTCGCCAGCATGGGGTCACCCCCGAGCAGATCGAGGCGCTGATTGCCAAGCGTTGCCAACAGCAGTTGCGCCAGCGTCAGACCCGGGTGATCAACGCCACCGGCACCCTGGTGCACACCAATCTGGGGCGCTCGCCGCTGAGTACCGATCTGTGGGACGAGGTGCGTGACCTCAACACCGGCTACAACAATCTGGAGCTGGATCTCGCCACCGGCAAGCGCGGCGGGCGCAAGGGGCTGATCGCTCCCCTGCTCGGCTGCCTCACCCAGGCCGAGGATTCGCTGGTGGTCAACAACAACGCCGCCTCGCTCTTTTTGCTGCTGCAGGAGGTGGCCAAGGGGCGCGAGGTGATCGTCTCGCGCGGCGAGCAGATCCAGATTGGCGGCGGTTTTCGCATTCCCGATATTCTGGCCCTCTCCGGCGCCAAACTGGTGGAGGTGGGCACCACCAATATCACTACCGCCAACGATTACCTGGATGCCATCACGGATCAGACCGCGCTGGTGCTGATGGTGCACAGATCGAATTTCGCCATTCGCGGCTTTACCGAATCCCCCGACATCGGCGAGCTGGCCCGCGCCCTGCCGGAGCACGTGGTGCTGGCGGTGGATCAGGGTTCGGGATTGACCACAGAAGAGTTTGCGCCGGACGAAACCTCGGTGCGCCAGTACATCAAGGCGGGGGCGGATCTGGTCTGCTACTCAGGCGACAAGCTGCTGGGCGGCCCGCAATCGGGCATCATCAGCGGCCGCAGCGATCTTATCAAGCGGCTGGAAAAACACCCCATGATGCGCACCTTCCGCCCGAGCCGCATCGTCTACTCCCTGCTGGAACGCCTGCTCATCCACAAGCTCAACAAATCCCCCATCGGCGAGGGCATCGCCCAGCGCACCCTGAGCAAGCCTGCCGCCATGCAGGCCAGGAGCGAGCAGCTGATGGCCGCCCTGCCCGGCTGCTTTGCCGAGGTGCCCGCCCAGCTGGTGGTGGGCGGCGGCACATTGCCGGACGAATTCTACCCGGCGCTGGCGCTCGAATGCACAGATCCGCGCCCGGCCCAGCAACTGCTCGACGCCCTGCGGGAATTGCCGGTGCCTGTCATCGCCACGGTGCGCCAGCAGAAGGTGCTGCTCAATATGGCCACCCTGCTGCCGGCTGAGATGACACTGTTGATCGCCCAACTCAAGGAATTGCTGTTGCCCACCCAGATCAATGCGACAGAGGAGCCCTGATCCCATGACCCCCTATCGCGCCGTTATCGGCCTTGCCGGCCACGTGGATCACGGCAAGACCCTGCTGATCAAGGCCCTCACCGGCATCACCACGGCCCGTGCCCACGAGCAGGCCATAGGCATGACTCAGGATCTCGGCTTTGCCCACTTCGATGACGGTCAGGGCAACACCATAGGCGTCATCGACGTGCCCGGCCACGAGCGCTATATCCGTAACATGGTGGCGGGGCTCTGGAGTCTGGATCTGGTGCTGCTGGTCATCGCCGCCGACGAAGGGTGGATGCCGATGACAGGGGATCACCTGCGCCTGCTCAAGGCGATGGGAGTGCCGCGCCTGCTGGTCTGCATCAACAAGTGCGATCTGGTCAGCGCCGACGAGCTGGCCCTGCTGGAAGAGAGCCTGCTGGAGCGGGTGATGGACGAGAGCGGCATGGTGCCCGATATCGTCAGCGTCAGCGCCAAAACCGGCGCCAACATGGCCGCCCTGCACACTGCCATCGTGGGCAAGCTTGCCGATCTGCCTGCATCGCACGCTGCCCGCGAGCAGGGCGCGCCGCGCCGCTCTCGTGAAGAGGCGCCACCGCGCCTCTATGTGGACAGGGTCTTTACCGCCAATGGCACAGGCACCGTGCTCACCGGCACCCTGCAGCAGGGCAGCCTCAAGGTGGGGGACAAGCTGCGCCTCTACCCCGCCGATCGGGAGGTGCAGGTGCGCTCCCTGCAGGCCTATCACCAGAGCGTCGATGAGATCGGCGCCGTCTGTCGGGTGGCGGTGGGTCTTAAAAAGGTGCCCCACAAGGAGGTGGCACGCGGCCACTGCCTCACCAGCGCCGCCGGCCAGTGCGAAGCGGCGACCCACCTTATCGTGCGACTGAACGAGGTCGGCGGCAGTATCCGGGAGCAACGCAACCGCGAGGTGGAAGTGGCCCTCGGCAGCTGGCACGGCCGGGCCCGTTTCGTGCCTATCAAGGACACCCGGCTGGCGCGACTGATCTTTGCCAGCCCCATCCCCTGCTTCTTCGGCCAGCCGCTCGCCATCATTCGCCACGGCAGCAGCGAACTGTTGCACGGCGCCCGCATCGTCTGGTGCGGCGATATTCACCCCGCCAGACGCAAGGCGCTGCACGCCCTGCTGGGCGAGCTGCCCGATGAACTCGCCAACTACAACCCGGCCACCCTGCAACTGGGGCTCAACGGCTATGTGCTGGCCAGCCGCTTTGACCAGCAGCCGGGCCAAGTCACCCCCCTCGCTGACTGGCTGCTGGACAACCACTGGCTGGCGCAGAGCCGCGAGCGGCTGCTCGCCACCCTGGCCAGCGAACCACTTAGCGCCGCAGAGCTGGCGACCCGCTTTGGCATCGCCTTGCCGGTCACTCACGCCCTGCTCCAGCAACTCAAGGGGGAGCAGCTTGTTCGCCTGCACCATGACAAGTGGCAGCCGGGCGGCGGCGAGTCGGAAGATGATTTGGGGGAAGAGGCGCTGCTGGTGCTCAAAGTGGTGCGAGATCAAGGCAAGGAAGGTTACGAGCCCGGTAAACTGGGCCCCGGCGGCGTGGAGCTGGATCCCTTTATCACCCACAAACTGCCCGCAGCCCTACAGCAGGGCTTGCAGCGCAATGGTTTACAAAAAAACTGCGCGTTGCAAAAGCAGCTGCGCAACCTGGCGCGACTCAAGTATCTGGTGCAGCTCGATGGCCCCATCTACTACGACGCAGCCCTTTACAACCAGATGGTCGCCGCCGTGCTGGCGGGCCAGCAGGTGGGAGATCTGATCGACATGGCATCCCTCAAGGAGATCACCGGCTTGTCGCGTAAATACGCCATTCCGTTCTGCCTGCGCATGGAGATGGATGGCTGGGTGCGGCGCGAGGAGAACGAGCGTCGGGTGCTGCGCCTGCCAGAGAGCCAAGATGCCATGCAGCAGGAGCCGGCATGACGGCCACGCTAGCAGCCCATTCTGCAGCAACCCGACTGCGCCGCGAATTTCATATCGACGGCATAGTGCAGGGGGTCGGCTTTCGCCCCTTCGTCTATGGGCTGGCGCTGCGCCACGCGCTTACCGGCTATGTGCTGAACGATGCCAACGGCGTCACCATAGGCGCAGAAGGCTCCCCCGAGCAGCTCGCCGCCTTTGCCCGCGAACTGCGGGAGCTGGCACCACCGCTCAGCCGTATCGATCATTTCAACGAGCGGGAACTGCCCCGAGTAGATAATCCTGACTACGACGGTGCCTTTCATATCAAGGCCAGCCAGCAGCAGAGCGCCGCCACGGTCGCCATCTCGCCGGATCAGGGGATGTGCGAGGCGTGCGCCACGGATGTGGCCAACCCCGTTGATCGCCACCATCACTACCCCTTTACCAACTGCACCCACTGCGGTCCGCGCTACACCATCATCCGCCGCCTCCCCTACGACAGACCCCACACCGCCATGGCGGGCTTTGCCATGTGTCCGCGCTGCGCGGCGGCCTATGAAAATCCGCTGGACAGACGCTACCACGCCCAGCCGGTGAGCTGCCCCGAGTGCGGGCCCCATCTCAGCTGGCGCACAGGCAAGGGTGATGCCCTGGCCGAGCGCGATCATGCCCTGCAAATGGCTGCCCGCGCCCTGCAAGCGGGGGCGCTGATTGCGGTCAAGGGGATGGGGGGCTATCACCTGATATGTGATGCGCGCAGCGAGTCCGCCGTGGCACGGCTTCGCCAGCTCAAGCGGCGCGAGCGCAAGCCGCTGGCGGTGATGATGGGTTCCCTTGCCGAGGCCAGGCTGCATGTCACCGGCAGCGAGGAGGAGTGGAACCTGCTCGCCTCTCAGGCCAGGCCCATCACCTTGCTGCGCAAGCGCACCAAGGATGATCGGCCGTCAGAATCCCAACACACCGCGGCCCCGCTGGCCGAAGGGATAGCCCCCGGCATTCCCTACCTCGGCGTCATGCTTCCCTACACCCCGCTCCATCAACTGCTGCTGGACGCATGCGCCATGCCGCTGGTGGCCACCAGCGCCAATGGTCGCGGCAGCCCCATTCTGATCGAATGCGATGCTGTGGTCAGCGAACTCGGGGGCGAAATCGACGGCATCCTGGATCACAACCGCCCCATACTGCACCCCTGCGACGACAGTCTGGTGCAGTGGGCAGGCGGGCGGCGCCAGACTTTGCGCCTCGCCCGGGGCTACGCCCCCTACACCCCCAGTCTGAAACAGGCTGTCAGGGTGCCGCTCTTGGCAGTCGGGGCGCAGCAGAAGAACCAGCTGGCGCTGGCCTTCGGCCGCCAGCGCATCTACAGCCCCTATATCGGCGATCTGCACAGCCTGCCGATGCAGGGCCACTTCGAGCAGACCCTGGCCACCTTTCGCGAACTCTACGATCTCAAGCCAGAACTGCTGGTCTCGGACTGCCACCCGGGCTATCTCAGCCACCAGTGGGCCAAGGGCTATTGCGCGGCAGAGGGTGCGACCCATCTCGAGGTACAGCACCATCACGCCCACCTGCTGGCTGTGATGGCCGAGCACGACATCACGGGCCCTGTGCTGGGTGTTGCCTTTGACGGCACCGGCCTTGGGGATGACGGCACTCTCTGGGGTGGCGAGCTGCTGCTGGCTGATGTGAAGGGCTTTACACGGGTTGCGCACCTCAAACCCTTCAAGCTGATCGGCGGCGAGGTGGCCATCCGCGAGCCGGTGCGCCAGCTGCTGGGGCTGCTGTTCGAATCCTATGCCGTGGAGGAGGTCTGCGCCCTCGATATTCCTTTGATCAACAAACTGCCCCTTGAGCGGATCCGCAATCTGCACCAGCTCTGGCAGCTGGGTCGCAACGCCCCTTACACCAGCTCCATCGGCCGACTGTTCGACGCCGTCGCGGCGCTGCTGGGGGTGATCGATACCCCGGATTACGAGGGAGAAGCCGGGCTCCTGCTGGAGGCAGCTGCCTTGCAACTGGCCCCCGATGAACTGCCCTTCCCCCTCGCCTTTGGCCTGAACCAGAGCGCAGAGGGGCCGCTGCTTATTGAGTGGGCCGCGCTGCTCAATACCCTTGTCGGCGAGCGGCGCAAAGGCACCTCCACCGCCAGCCTGGCCGCCGGTTTTATCCGCGCCATCAGCAATCTGGTGGTTGCCCTGGCCGGGCGCTTCCCCGGCTATCCGGTGGCGCTCGGGGGCGGCGTATTTCAAAACCGGGTGCTGATGGATCAGCTTGTGCCCGGCCTCGAAGCCGCCGGTCGGCAGGTATTGACCAGCGAAACCCTGCCGCTCAATGACGGCGGCATAGCCGCCGGTCAGCTCTGGTTTGCCATCCACCATATTGCCACGCACCAGCCAGCCACAGCCGGTTGTGCCACCTTGTCGGAGTCCTGAAATCCATGTGTCTATCCATACCTTCTCAGGTGGTGCAGCTGCACCCAGAAGATAACTGCGTCACCGTCGATACCCTGGGGGTGCAGCGTCGCGTCAGCTGCATGCTGCTCGAAGAGCCCCTCAACCTTGGCGACTATGTGCTACTCCATATCGGCTTTGTGATGAGCAAGATTGACGAAGCGGAGGCGCAGGCCAGCCTCGAGAGCTTCCGCCAGATGGTGGCCCTTATCCCTGCGCAGGACATCTTGCCATGCTGACCTTGAATGACTTGTTTCAGGGCTTTCGCCAGCCCGAGGTGATCCGCGCCCTCGCCGCGCAAATCCACGCGCTAGCCGAGCAACTGCCCGAGCCGCTGCGGGTGATGGAGGTGTGTGGCGGCCATACCCACACCATCATGAAGTACGGCCTGCCCCAGCTGCTGCCGGCCAGCATAGAGTTCGTCCACGGCCCCGGCTGCCCGGTCTGCATCATGCCCAAGGAGCGCATCGATCAGGCCATCGAGCTGGCTAGCCAGCCCAACGTCATTCTGGTCACCCTGGGGGACATGATCCGGGTGCCGGGCTCCAAGGGCACGCTGGCCCAGCAGCGGGCCAAGGGGAGCGATATCCGCCCCGTCTATGACCCCCTCGATGCCCTGCGCATCACCAAGGAGAACCCGGACAAAACCGTGGTCTTCTTCGCCATCGGTTTCGAGACCTCCACCCCCATGACAGCCGCGCTGCTGGCAGCAGCCGACGCTGCGGGGGTGGAGAACCTGCTGTTTCATATCAACCATGTGCTGGTGCCGCCTGCCATCCACGCCGTGATGGCCGACGGGGTTGCCAAGGTGAACGCCTTTATCGGCCCCTCCCACGTCAGCGTCATCACAGGTGCCGATATCTACCTTCCCATCGTTGATCGCTATCAGGTGCCTGTGGTGGTGAGCGGCTTCGAGCCGGTGGATGTGATGGAGGCGCTGCTGATGATGGTGCGCCAGAAGGTGGAGGGTCGCTACGCGCTGGAGGTGCAGTACAGCCGCGCCGTCACCGCCAGCGGCAATAAAGCCGCCCAGCGGCTGGTCGACCAATATTTTGAGACCCGCGAGCACTTTCGCTGGCGAGGTCTGGGGGACATCAACGCCTCCGCCCTGCGCCTGCGGGATGCCTTTGCCAGGCGCGATGCGGAGCGTCACTTTCAACTCAGTGAGACCCCCATCGATGACCACAAGGCGTGCCAGTGCGCCGATATCCTGCGCGGGCTGGCCAAGCCGAACCAGTGCAAGGTCTTTGGCCGGGGCTGCACCCCGACCCAGCCCATGGGCAGCTGCATGGTCAGCTCCGAGGGGGCCTGCAATGCCTACTACCGATATATGGGGATCCAGCAGCGATGAGAGAAATTCAGTTAAGCCACGGCGGTCGGGTGATGGGTGGAGATGAACCAGCCTGTTTCGGCAATCTTGTGGAGAACCAGACCCGATGAGAGAAATTCAGTTAAGCCACGGTGGCGGCGGCGTCGAGATGAACCAGCTGATAAGCCAACTGTTCTTCCACCATTTCGGCAACGAGATCCTGCTGCGCGGTGAAGACGCCGCCCTGCTGCAGGTAGAGGGCCCCGTCGCTTTCACCACCGACAGCTTTACCGTCTCGCCGCTGTTCTTCGAGGGGGGCGATATCGGCAAGCTGGCCATCGCCGGCACGGTCAATGATCTCGCCATGATGGGGGCCAAACCGGAATACCTCAGCTGCAGCTTCATCATCGAGGAGGGCTTCCCCTACGCGGATCTCACCCGCATCGTCGAGTCGATGGCAGCTGAACTTGCCAAGAGTGGCGCGCGCATCGTCTGCGGCGACACCAAGGTGGTGCCGAGGGGAGCAGCCGACAAGATCTTCATCAACACCAGCGGGGTCGGCACCTTCCCGCTGCCTGAGCAGAGCCGGGGCATCTCGGTGCGGAGCCTCAAGGCCGGTGACGCCATTCTGGTGTCACGGGATATCGGCAGCCACGGCGCCTGCATCCTGATGGCCCGCGACGCCCTGCAGCTGGGCTCGACACTCAAGAGCGACTGCACCACCCTCTGGCCCCAGGTGGAGGCGCTGCTGCAAGCGGGGCTTACCCCCCATGCCCTGCGCGATGCCACCCGCGGTGGCCTCGCCGCCGTGCTCAACGAGTGGAGCACCGCCTCCCAAGTAGGTATCGAGCTGGAGGAGTCCGCCATTCCGGTCTGCGATCCGGTGCGCGGCCTGTGCGAACTCTACGGCTTCGAGCCCCATGATCTCGCCAACGAGGGCACCATGGTGCTGGCTCTGCCTGCCGAACAAGCGCAGGACGCGCTGGGCATATTGCGGCAGTTCAACCCCTCCGCCAGCCAGATAGGCGTGGTGCAGACGAGCGATCGCCACAAGGTGGTGCTCAACAACCCCTGGGGCAGCCGCCGTTATCTGGAGCTGCCGCAAGGGGAACTGCTCCCGCGGATCTGTTGATCGGCATTGCCGTTCACCCAATCACGGGGAGGAATCACTCCTCCTCCCCATATCGGTTAAGGAGCACCCATGCACGAAATGTCTCTGGCCATGGCCGCCATCGATCTGGCGGCCGAACAGGCTGCACAGCGGGGCTTTAACAAGGTGACAGCCCTCTGGCTCGAGGTCGGCAGCTTCTCCTGCGTCGACCCGGACACCATTGCGTTTTGTTTCGAGGCCGCCGCCAAGGGCACCGCCGTCGAAGGGGCCCGACTCCACTTTCAGCATCAGGCGGCAGAAGCCTGGTGTTACGACTGCAACCAGACGGTCACCCTCACCGAGCGCGGACAGGCCTGTCCCGAGTGTGGCGGATACAAATTACGAGTCGCGCAAGGCGATAGCCTGCGCATCACCGACATCGAGGTAAGTTGATATGTGTAGCGTATGTGGATGCGGCCAGGCGCGGATTGCCGGCCATGAAGAGGATCACGACCATGCACACCCCCACGCTCACGATCATGAGCACCATCATCACCATGAACATGAGCACGGCCACCCTCATGCCCATGATGCTCATCACGAACATGAGCAGAGCGCACCGCGCACCCTGATCGTTCACCACCACTATCACCATCAGGGGGATGTCCATCACCACTACCACTGGGTACGGGCGCCAGTGGGAGCAGAGGGTCATGAGCACCCCCACGATCACCCCCACGACCATCATCATGATCATGCCCACTCTCATGACCACGGCCATTCCCACGCGCATCCCCATGATCACAACCATGACCATGACCATGACCATGACCATGACCATGACCATCAGCAGGGTGATCTGCACTATGGCAAAGGGGAAGCGGGATTGTCGGTCCCCGGCATGGGGCAGCGTCAGCTGATCGCCATCGAGATGGATGTGCTGGCCAAGAACAACAAGCTGGCGGCCCACAACCGCGAACACTTCGATGAGGCGGCCCAGCTGGTGCTTAACCTGGTGTCGAGCCCGGGGTCAGGCAAGACCACCTTGCTGTGCGAAACCCTGCGCCAACTGGCCGACAAGCGCCCTTGCGCTGTGATCGAGGGGGATCAGCAGACCAGCGCCGATGCGGATCGCATCCGTGCCACCGGCGTCCCTGCCGTGCAGATCAACACCGGCAAGGGCTGCCATCTGGATGCCAAAATGGTCCACGACGCCTGCCACCAGCTGCCTGCCAATGAAGGGGGCATCCTGTTTATCGAGAACGTGGGCAATCTGGTCTGCCCCGCCAGCTTCGATCTCGGCGAGAAGTACAAGGTGGCGATCCTCTCCGTCACCGAGGGGGAAGAGAAGCCCCTCAAATACCCGGACATGTTTGCCGCCGCCCAGCTGATGGTGATCAACAAGATCGATCTGCTGCCCTACGTCAGCTTTGACGTGGCCCGCTGCATCGAGAACGCCAAACGGGTCAACCCCTATATTCAGGTGATCCAGGTCAGCGCCACCACAGGCGAAGGGATGGATGCTTGGCTCAACTGGCTGGCAACGGCCTGAACCTGAACCGGTTAAACGCCGTAGCTAACGGTGGATAACAAAAGAGGGAGGCTGATGCCTCCCTCTCTTTTATCTGCAAACCTTGCCAGCCGTACTATCTGTCCAGAATGGCCGGCCTCTCTCACTCGCGTCCCCTCACCCTGGCCCTCTCCCCAGGGAGAGGGAACCGGTTCGTGGATGTCGCATTCTTCTCTTCTGTCTCAACAGGGAAAGGGAAACCTATGCGTGGATGCTGGCAATATGCTCGAAATATTCGCCCTCTGAGAGAGTCTGCGAGCATAACAACCAGCCATATTTCCCAAATTCCAAACCCCGATCCTGGCGAGATGGCACCTTCTGCTCCCTTCTCCCCTTGCGGGAGAAGGGCTGGGGATGAGGGGGAACACCAATCCTCAGGCCGCGTTTTCAGCCAATACACCAGTTGCAGGCGACGCCTCACCAAAGCGCAGCACCCGGTGGCAGATCTGGCACAGCAGCGCCTGCTGGTGACTGAAGACAAGCATGCCGAGCCCGCGCTGCTCGCACTCACGCATCAGCTCCTGCCAGAGTTGGCGTTGAATTTGCGGGTCAAGCTGGGCGGTCACCTCGTCGGCGACAAGCAACCGGGTGCGGGGATCGAGGGCGCGCAGCAGCGCGATGCGGGCCAGCTCGCCACCGGAGAGCTGGCCTGGCTTGCGCTCAAGCCACTCGGGCTTGACCATAAAACGGGCCAGCATGGCATCATCGGGGCGCCACACATCCCACAGCGCCTGCCCTGTGGTGCGATAGGGATTGAAGGTGAGTTCGGGGTGCTGGGGCACCAGCTGGATAGGGTTGTAGCCTTTTACCTGCTTAGGCAAAGGCTGCCCATCCAGCAGGATCTGCCCACCGGCCCGAACCGGTTGCCAGCCCGCCAATACCCGCCCCAGCGTGGTTTTGCCATAACCGCTCGGGGCAGACATCCCCAGCCGCTCGCCCGCCTTCACCGCCAGTGACAGTCCCTGCCAGAGAGGGCGTTCCCCCTGGGCGATGGTGAGATCCCGTACTTCAAACATCAGCAGACCTCTGGGGTAACAAAGGGTGAATGGCACTGCGGCAACACCGGCCATTGAATGTCGGACATTGCATATCTGCTGCGCAGCAAGCTGCCTGTTTAAGAGACGCGAACATCAGGAAACCTCCGGCGCAGAGAAGAGCGCGTTGAACTCGGGCAGCGCCTGCCAGTGAGCACGCAGCATCTCGCTCCCCTGCCCCTGCCGCAGGTGGTGGCAGCTCAGGGTATCGCTCACCTGGCCCTGATGCAGCGCGACTATGCGATCGGCAAAGCGGGCCGCCAGCGCCAGATCGTGGGTCACCCAGAGGATGCCGCTGCCCTGATTGGCCAGTTCGCGCAATTGACCGAGCAACAGACAGGCCAGCTCCTCGTCGAGCCAGGCGGTGATCTCGTCCGCCAGAATATAGCGGGCACCGCCGAGCGCCGCTGTGCAGGCCAGAATGCGCTTGGCCATGCCGCCGGAGAGCTGGCGCGGGTATCTGTCCAGCGTGGAGGCGGGCAACTGATAGCGCTGCAACTGCTGGCCGAGCCGTTCGCGGGAACCGTTCTGGCCACAGAGACGAGCCGCCCGGCCCAGCTGGCGCTCCACCGTCAGCAACGGATTGAGGGCGCTCACTCCCTGCGGCACATAACAGAGGGTGTGGCCGCGCAAACGGGCCCGGCTGGCGTCGCACAGGGGCGTGCCATCGAGGGAAATGGCACCGCGCATCCGCAGGTTGTCCGGCAGCAGGGTCAGGGCGCTTTGCAGCAGCAGGCTCTTGCCCTCGCCGCTCCCCCCCACCAGCGCCACTATCTCCCCCGGCGCCAGTTGCAGGCTGATGTCGGTCAGCAAAGGCTGCCAGCTGCGCCGCCCCAGCCAGGAGTAGTGGGCGGCCTCTATGGTCACATGGTCAAAGCTCAGCATGGTTCACCCCCAAACCAGAGCTGTTGCAGTGCCCGGGTAGCCTGATCAAACAGTAAAACCAGGGTCAGCAGCATCAGACCGGGGAAAAGGGCCAACCACCAGCCGCCACCGGCCAGATAACGCAAGGCATCGGCCAGCAGCAGGCCAAGCGAGGCCTCATGGGCCGCCAGGCCAAAGCCGAGAAAGCTCAAGGCCGCACTGTGCAGCACCGCATGGGGAAACATCAGCAGGGTGCCGATAAACCATTGGGGCAACAGCCCCGGCAGCAGGTGGGTACGCCAGCGGCGCAGCGCCCCCATCCCCTGACAGCGGGCCAGCACCACGTAGTCGCTGCTGGCGATCCGCCGCGCCTCGGCGCAAAGAATGAGCGCCAGCTTGGGCCAGTGGGTCAGCGCCACCGCCAGGATCACCCCACGCATGCCGCCCCCTGCGGTAAAGCAGATGAGGATTAGCAGCAGCATATGGGGCAGCGCCAGCATGGCATCGATCACGAGGCGCACCGCCACATCGCATCTGGGGTGGATGAGCGAGACACTGGCCGCCACCATGGCCAGCAGGCCGCTGCACAGGGCCGTGCTGATGCCGAGCTCCAGACTGGTGAGGGTGCCCTGAAATGCCCGCAACCAGAGATCACGCCCCATCTGATCGGTACCGAACCAGTGTGCCAGCGAGGGCGGCTGCTGGCGCGCCAGCAGATCCATGGGCACATCCTGATGAGAGAGGCTCCAGCCGTAGGCGGCCAGCAACGCCAATCCGATCAGGGCAAAACCCAGACGCAACATTGAGGGGAGCGGATTAAACAGCATGCTCACCCTCCCAACCCAGATTGATGCGAGCCAGCAACAAACTGGCCACAGTGTTGCCAATAAAGACCAGCAGGGTGCAGAACAGCACAATTCCCATCAGCAGGGGAATGTCACCGCGCAGCCCCGCATCCACGGTCGCCTGCCCGAGCCCCGGATAGGAGAAGACCTTCTCGGCCAAAAGCGATCCGCCAATCAGCTCACCCAGGGAGGCAAACTGCAGACAGAGCGCCGGGGTCAGGGCGTGGCGCAGCACGTGAAAACGCAGCATGGGCCAACCGCCATCCCCCTGGGCGCGGGCGTAGCGGATAAAGTCGCTCGCCAGCACCTCGGCCACCCGCCCCCGGGTATGCAGGGCTATGTTGCCCACCCCGAGCAACGCCAACGTGGTCACCGGCAGCAGCAGATGGCGCAATCGCATCAGCCAGTCCGCCTCATCGGCTGATAGGCCAGGCGTCCAGGCGCAGCAAACCGGCAGCAGCGGCCAGTGCACCGCAAACAGGGCGAGCAGCAAGAGGCCGACCCAGAAGGTGGGCAGGGAAGCTAGTAGGTAAGCAAAGCGGCAGATAAGGCGATCGGGCCAACGGTTGAGATAGCGACCGGCGCAGAGCCCCAGCAGGATGCCGAAAAAGCCGGAGAGCAGCCAGGCGCCGGCCAGCAGCAGGAAGGAGGCGGCAAAGCGGCTGCCTATCACCTGAGCCACAGGCGCGTTGTAGAGCATGGAGTAGCCGAGATCTCCCTGCAGCACCTGGGTAAACCAGCGCCAGTAGCGCAGCCACAGCGGCTGATCCAGCCCCCAGCGGGCGGCAATGCGGGCGTACTGCTCGGGCGGCACATGGAGCAGATCGTTGCCGATATAGGCTTTGATGGGATCGATGGGGGAGTAGCTCAGCAGCACAAAGGTGGCGACAGAGACCAGACAGAGCAGCCCTGCCAGACGCAGCAGGGCTTTTACCAAGATGTAACCGGAAGAGCTAACGGGCGAACTTAACGGCACGTCCACCGCCAATCCTGCAGGTTGTTGAGCAAAGACCAGCTACCGTGAATTTCCGGCGCCCCCTTGCCAAGGTCGATGCAGCGGTTGGCGAGATAAGTGTGCTGCACATTGAGCAGCCAGGCCCAGGCGGCATCCCCCTGCACCCCGGCGCCGCTCTTGCCATCCCACTCCACCTGCTGCCAGAACGGCACGGCCGCCTGCCAATCGGGGGCATCCAGCGCCTGCTTGAGGTGGCCATCCACCACAAGGTTGCTGTAGTAGCCAGGGTTGTAGAACTCAACGCCGCCCGAGCCGCTCTGGTAGTGGTGATAGAGCTCCATGGGATCCAGACTCCCCCACCCCATCAGCACCGGATTGGCGTGCATCTCACGCTCCACCTGCTCCCAGCTGCCGGACTTGAGGCTCACTTCGAGACCGATGGGTTTGAGCATGGCCCGCACCGCTTCCGCCAGATCCCGGCGGGTGCTGTCGCCACTGGTGTACCAGAGGGTAAAGGCGGCGCGCAGGTCGCCCTTGTGGCGAATGCCGTCACTGCCCATCTTCCAGCCCGCCTCGTCGAGCAGGGCGTTGGCATGGGCGGCATCGCCATCCTTGAAGGCGGTGGCTTTGTTTAGCCAGGGCAAGCCTTCTACCGCGCTGTAGGCGGGGATGGCGTGCCCTTCCAGCAGTTGATCGGCCAGCAGCTTGCGGTCGATGGCGTAGTTGATGGCGCGGCGCACCGCCACATCCGAGGTCACGTCGTTGCCGATGGGATACCCCTTGGCATCTTTTTTAGCCTCTTCGCCACGCTTGCTCGCTGCAGGAATGGGGAAGACGATGCCGCGGTTCTCCACGCTTGGCCGCACCCACAGCTTGAGGGAGGCAGGCACTGTGGGGGCCAGCGACGGGGGGATGCGCACCAGATCGAGCTGGCTGCTCTGGGCGGCGGCATAGGCACTCTCTTCGTCGATAAAGACAAACACCAGCCGTTTGAAGTCATTGCGGCCACCGGCGTAATGGGGGTTCGCCTCCACCACCAGCTGCTGACCGGGCAGGAAGCTCACCAGCCGGTAAGGGCCGGCACCTATGGGCTGCTGGGCGTAGCGCTTGGGATCGTAATCCCGCTTCGACACTATGCCCAAGGATCCCAGCACGTTGACGAAGGTGCTCTGAGGGGCGCTAAGAGTGATGGCAACCTCGGTAGGCGAGAGCACCTTGGCAGAGACAAAGTTGCCCATGTCGATCTTGCCGCCGCCCCTGGCAGCGCTCTTGTAGGTAAAGGCCACATCTTCGGCGGTGAGCGGTGCGCCATTGGAGAATTTCAGATCCGGCTTGAGGCGGATGAGCCACCCCTTGCCATCCTGGTTCGGGGTCACAGATTGGGTGAGCACATTCTGCCAACTGAGGTCTGCGTTCTGCTTGAGCAGCGGGCTGTGCAGCAGCAGGTAGCTGCCGTGACTCCAGCCAAGCAGGGGGTCAAACCCTTCGGTAGGTTCGGCGCCGATGGCGAGCTTGAGTTCGGCAGGAACCGGCTGGGCTGCCAGTGCCGAATGAGAGAGTCCGCCCGAGAGCAGGGCCAGCAGGGTGGCCGCGACGACAGGCACACCCTTGCGGCGGCCATGGCATTGAATGGTCATAATATTCCTTGTTCGTTTGTACCACTCACCTCGAAGAAAAACGCCGGACGAAGAAGCGAGTGAGGGGCCAAAACGGGCCCCTATTCTAAACTTGATTTCGCGTGAAACCTAGCGGCTATGCCGGTTGGCCACGACGGGCACCAAACAGCCGTCTGCGCCCCAGATCCACGCCGGCGGCGCCTTGCTGCACCGGCAAGGAGTGCAGCATCTTGAGGGTGCTGCTCACCAGCGAGCGCCCCTCCTCGGCACCAAGGTGCGGATCCAGCGGCGACATCAGGGAGCAGGCCAGCAGCTGCCCCGTCTCGGGCAGTTCGCCCACCATGAAGGTCATGTTGCCGCAGGGGAGCTGCAAGGCGAGCCGATCGCTGCTGCTGCGCACGGGCCAATATTGATCCGGCCCCGGCAGCACCACCAGGCTCAGCATCCAGGGGGTGAGCACGCAACCGAGCCACTGCTCTTCAAACAACACGCACTCGGCCACTATGGGCATGGTGGCGTGGTAGAAGGGCAGTGCCTGCATCTGCTCCCGGGCGATCCGCTCATACTGGGCCACCAGCAGGGGCGCGGGATTGGTGGCAAAACCGATGAACTCCTGCACGCGTTCCTGCACGGCATCAGCCTCGCTCAAATGGGACTGCGCCATAGGCCCTCCTGCTCCTGTTTTGCCTTTTCCTGTTCGGAAAGCGCAATGGCGGGGGCGCCGACGCTGGCCAGCAGGGTCAAGATCCTATCCTTCGCCTCCCCCATGGCCGCCGCCACTAACGGGGTGAGGCCGATGCGGGGTTCGAGTGATTCAGGCTCCACCCCTATCAGGGTGAGCCGCTTTGGCGACTCCCCCGTCATGTGCAGCGCCGAGAGCACATCCGCCAGCCCCAGCTGATGGGGGGATATCTTGCGGCCAAACAGGGTCGGGATCTCCTCGCCCTGCAGGGTCACCACAGTGCCCGGCGGGTTGCCGCTGCGTACCGCGTCCGCCAGTATGATGTGGTCACGACTGGCCATGGCTTCGAGCAGCTCCATGCCGGCGGTGCCGCCATCGAGCAGCTCGATGCTGGGGGCGAAACGGTATTCGCGCCCCAGCGCCTCGACGAGGCGCACCCCCACCGCCTCGTCACTCAGCAGCAGGTTGCCGACCCCAAGGATCAAGGTGTTCATCACAGCACCTTAACCTGGGTCACTTCACCATTCTGGGTATCCACCACGTGCACCGCGCAGGACATGCAGGGATCGAACGAGTGGATGGTGCGCACCACCTCCAGCGGTTTGGCGGGATCCGCCACCGGCGTGCCCACCAGCGCCTGCTCGTAGGGGCCGGGTTCGTCGTTGAAGTTGCGCGGACCCGAGTTCCAGGTCGACGGCACCACCGCCTGATAGTTGGCGATCTTGCCCTCCTTGATGACGATCCAGTGGGAGAGCATGCCGCGCGGCGCCTCCTCGAAGCCCACCCCGCGAAACTCCTTGTCCGCCGGGATCTCGGCCTTGATGTAGGCGCTGAAATCCCCCTTGCCGATGTTGTCGACCAGCGCCTTCCACTGGTGCGCCAGGGTGTCTTTGAGCACACAGCAGCGCACCGCGCGGCCTATGATGCGGCCCATGGTGGAGTGCAGCTGTTCTGTCTTGATGGCAGAACCGGTCAGCGCCTTGTAAAGGCCGTTCAGCTGATCGAAATGGGTCACAGTCTCCGGGTGCTTGGCGGCGAGCTTGACCAGCAAGTCTGCGAGCGGCCCCACCTCCACCACCTTGCCGTAAAAGGTGGGGGATTTGACCCAGGAGTACTTGCCGTCATCCTGCCAGCCGGTGTAGTTCGGCTCTGTCTTGCCCTCCCAGGGTTTGAGAGGTTCGTCATCCTTGTACCAGGCGTGCTTGTTGCTCTCGGCTATGCCGTCCATCAACCAGGCATCCTGATGGCTCTCGATGGGGCGATAGCCCGCCAGATCGCCGTTCTCGATGTAGCCGCCCGGCATCAGGAAGCTGCCACCCTTGGCATCGGTGGGAAGCTCGGGCACGCTCAGGTAGTGCTTGGCCCCCTGCCCCAGGCTCAGCCACTCGGGATAGTGAGCGGCTATGATGGCGGCATCCACCTTGTAGACCTGCTCGATGAACTCGCCGAGCCGGTCGATGAAGCTCTTCACATAGAGCAGCCGCTCCAGGTTGAGCACGCTAGGGGCATCCAGGTTGATGGGGTTGGCTACCCCGCCCACCGCCAGGTTCTGGATGTGGGGCGTCTTGCCCCCCAGGATGGCGACGATGCGGTTGGCATCGCGCTGGCACTCCAGCGCCTGCAGGTAGTGGGCCACGGCGATGAGGTTCACCTCCGGGCTCAGCTTCATGGCCTTGTGACCCCAGTAACCGTTGGCAAAGATGCCGAGCTGGCCGCTCGCCACCAGGGCGCGGATCTTGTCCTGCACCTTGGTCAGCTCTTCGGCGCTGTTGAGGGACCAGGTGGACACCCCTTTGAGGATGTCCGCCGCCTTTTGCGGGTTGGCCTCAAGCGCCGCCGTGATGTCCACCCAGTCCAGTGCGGAGAGCTGGTAGAAGTGGACTATGTGATCGTGGATGTTGTGGGCCGCGATGATGAGATTGCGGATGTACTGGGCGTTGACCGGCACCTGGGCACCGATGGCGTTCTCCACCGCCCGCACCGAGGCGATGGCGTGAATGGAGGTACATACCCCGCAGATGCGCTGCACTATCATCCAGGCATCGCGCGGGTCGTTGCCCTTGACGATCTCCTCCATTCCGCGCCACATGGTGCCGGACGACCAGGCCTTGGTGACTATGCCGCCTTCGATCTCGCAGTCGATACGCAGGTGCCCCTCAATACGGGTGATGGGGTCTATGGTGATACGTTGGCTCATACGTTGGCTTTCCCTCGGGCCTGATAATCTTGGTGAACACGTTCAAGTGATGGCAGTACCGGCAAGAGCCGGATCAGCAGCAAATAGGCACAGACCTCGATGGCGACGAAGCCCAAGGAGATCAGCACTTCCGCCGCGGAGGGGAAGTAGTGATAGCCATTGCCGGGGTTGAAGGCGAGCAGGGAGTAATCCAGTCGCCAGAGGGCTGCGCCCAGCAGCATGCTGAGGGCCCCCAGGAACAACATGCGCGAGTCCCGGCGGCTCTTGTCCCAGTGGAACACCAGCAGCGGGAAGATCATCAGCGCAATCTCGCTCCAGAACATGACGGCGTAGCGGTTGAACTCGGAGAGATAGGCCGACTTGTCGTTGATGACGATCTCGGCAAAACGCAGCGCCACAAACAGGATCAGGAAGATGTCGATCACCTGGGTCAGCTTGTAGAACAGCGACTTCTCGTTGGGACCCCGCCCCGCCAGCCCCGCCTGCACCAAAGAACCTTCAAACACCACTATGGAAAAGCCCATGATGAAGGCGGTCAACAAGGAGAAGACAGGCAGCAGCTCGTAGCTTTGCCAGAGCGGATGTATCTTCTCTCCCGCCACTATCATCAGGGATCCCATGGAGGACTGGTGCATGGTGGGCAGCAGGGCCCCCAGCGCCAGGATGAAGAACATGATCTTGTTGAGCCGCGCCATGGAAGTCTTCCAGCCGAACTTCTCCAAGAGCACGGGCGCGAACTCCAGCGCCATCACCCCTATGTAGATGGTCATGCAGACCGCCGTCTCGAACAGCACAGAGGAGGTGTTGAAGAAACCCGGAATGTAGAAGTAAGGCAGGTTCCAGTAACGCCCCACATCGATTGTGATGGAGAGGCCGCCCAGCGAATAGCCGAACAGACTCGCCAGGAGCGCCGGTCGCACCAGGGGGTGATATTCGCCCTTGTTGAACACATAGACGGCCCAGGCCAGGGCCCAGCCACCGCAGGCGAAACCTGTGCCGATCAGCAGATCAAACGAGATCCACAGACCCCAGGGGTAGCCCCCGTTCAAATCAGTGACCGAACCCAGCCCGAAGATGAGGCGTTTGAGGATCAGCATGCCGCACAGGATGACGAAGGGCGCCAGCACTATGACGGGCCAGCTGACCAGCTTGCCACCGAGCGGATGTGCCTTGTGGTTACTCATGATCCTTGCCTCCCTTGTCAGAACCCGGCTCTTTGCCCTGCCCAGACGCAGGGTCCTCGTCATGAGGGTGCGCCTGATCGTGCTTCTTGGCGTTGCGGCGAATGAGCACAGAGAGGCCGGTCAGCACCACCATGGGCAGCACCATCCCCTTGTAGAGGGTGTGCTGGATATGCTCCGAGCGCGCCCCTGAGGAGAGCTCCGGCAGATCCGGCATGTCGAGCTTGGTGTAAGGCACCCCGGCCAACACCAGCACCTGGGTGCCACCGCCCTCTTTCTCGCCATAGACGTAGGGCTGGTAGTTCGGCACTTCATGCAGATAAGGGTCGTTGGCGTTAAGGGTCTGGCGCGGATAGGCGTACTCGCTGCCCGGGCTCGCCAGCAGGCGGCGCCTGGCCTCGGCCATCAGATCCTCGCGGCTGCCGAAGATGACGGCGCCGGTCGGGCACACCTCGACACAACCGGGCAGCTTGCCCTGATTGATCCGCTCAAGCCCCTGCTGGTTGCAGAGCTCGCACTTGTGAATGGCCCCGAACGGGTTGTCGTAGTCATATTTGGGCACATCGAACGGGCAGCCCACCATGCAGTAGCGGCAGCCGGTGCAGACGCTCGGGTCGTAGTGGACTATGCCGGTCTTGGGATCTTTTTTAAGGGCCTGCACCGGACAGACGGAGACACAGTTGGGATCGACGCAGTGCATGCACTGCTTCTTGATGTAGGCATAGCCATCCACCAGCTGATCCTTGTGCTCACCCGTGCCGCTCTTCCACACCTGGATGATGTTGTTGGTGTAGGGAGTCAGCTTGTCGTTGTTGGACCAGGTCTGCTCCCCCGCCGGGTTGGCCGGGTTGCCGTTGAGGCGCTGGCACTCCGCCACGCAGGCCTGACAGCCGACGCAGAGGGTGGAGTCGTAGAGCATGCCGAGCGATCCGGGAATGGGCGGCTTGTTCTTGGCCGCCGCCATGGCGCTGCCGGGCACGGCGGCCCCTGCCGCCAGCGCGCTGGCGGAGGCAAACTTGAGGAAATTGCGTCTGTTCACGGTCACTCCTCCCGTGATGGGTGCTGCCCGGCTTCGTGGCGCTTCTGCTGGCGACCGAGTTCGCGCACCGTCATCAGGCTCACCCCGACCAGTACCCCGAGGGCACCGCCGATGAGGCCGGTGGCGGTGGGCGACATGTGCCCCCCCTCCTGAATGGCCACGTCGGGTTTCTCCACCCGCGGGGTCGGATTTTCGACCTTGGCGAGCTGGAAGATCCCCTTGCTGAAACCCACCCCCTGTTCGTTGCAGCCATAGCAGGGATGGCCTATGCCCACCGGCCAGATGCCGCCACCCACGTCGCAGAACTCCAGGGTCGAGCAGTTGCCGTAGGTCTCGGGTCCCTTGCAGCCAAGATGGTAGAGGCACCAGCCCTGACGGTGGCCCTCGTCGCCGAACTCCTTGGCAAAACGTCCCGCATCGAAGTGCGGGCGGCGCTCGCAGTTCTCGTGGATGAGCCGCTCATAGGCAAACAGCGGGCGCTTCTTGGCATCGAGCGCCGGCAACTTGCCGTAGGTGATGTAGTAGGCGACCGTGGTGAGGAAGTTGTGGGGGTTGGGCGGGCAACCTGGAATATTGATGATGGGGGTGCCGATATTGCCAAGGGCCTCCTCCAGGCTGACGGCGCCGGTCGGGTTGCCACCGCTGGCGGGCACGCCGCCCCAGGCAGAGCAGGAACCGATGGCGATGACGGCAGCCGCATCGGCAGCCGCACGGCGGATATGATCGACTATGGGTTCACCGGCCACCATGCAGTAGACGCCACCATCTTTCAATGGAATGGAGCCGTCCACCACCAGCACATACTTGCCCTTGTAGCGCTCGATGGCGTTGCGCTTGTTCTCTTCCGCCTGATGGCCAAAGGCCGCCGAGAGCACCTCGTGGTACTCCAGCGAAATGGTGTTGAGGATCAGGTTTTCTATGGTGGGGTGGGTTGAGCGCAGCAGTGACTCGGTGCAACCCGTGCACTCCTGCGCGCCAATCCAGATCACCGGTGGCCGCTCGGGGCTGGTGAGCGCCATAGCCATCTTGGCCACGGCATTCTGGCTTAATCCCAGGGTTGCGGCCATCCCGGCGCACAATTTCATAAAGTCACGGCGATTAATTCCATGAGCCGATAAAAAATTATCCTCGACCATTCTTCTTATTCCCGTTAGTGAGCACTTGTTTGATAAATGCTTAATAGCGGAAATGCTAAGGACTCCCCTCTCCTCCCGTGTTGATCTCCATCAAGCTGCGGGACATTAGCCGGATATATAACTCATCATCATTAATTAAAAAAACCATATGCAGCATGTAGTTAGCTAACACTGCAATGAACCAACAAATACCCACAAAGGGTTATTTTTGTGGCTTTATGAATTAACAACATAAAAATCATTCGTTAATTCGCGATGTTAAATAATCAGAATGAAAGCGTTGTCACACTATTTTCCAGGCCACTGATGTTATCAGCCATGAGTGATCGCCAGAAAAGAAAGAGGCCGATAAAATATACCTTTATTATTTGTGATCATATATGTAAACAACAAGAATAGACTTGCCAATGATATTTATTATCAGCTGTCGTTCCATCAATATCGTGCTCATGGAAGTGCTCATTCAACTCCCTTTTATTCGGGCAAAATCGCACCACTGCCAGGAGCCTTCCCCTCGTTTCCACCCCTAGCCCCCATATGAGGTTGCACAATCAGTGCCAAGTGTCTCCCAGGTCTGGTTGCAATATAAAAAATCTCTCCAACATCAGACTCTTGAACAACAATTATCACTGAGGCCCAGAGCTGGCCTCGCCCCTGCGCTGGGGCCCACTCCTGATGTAGCGTCGAGAGGATGACTTATGGGCAAGACCATACTGGTGGTGGATGATTCCGTCGGGATCAGGGCGGCCATCACCATGACGCTCAGCAGCGCCGGTTTTGACGTGATAGAAGCAGGGGATGGCGAGGCCGCCCTCATTCAGCTGGACAACCAACGCGTACACCTCATTATTTCAGACCTCAACATGCCCGGCATGGATGGCATGACGCTGCTCAGACGGGTCAAGGCACAGCAGACGACCCGCTACCTCCCCTTCATCATGCTGACCACGGAAGACTCCGACCAGATCAAGCGAGAGGGATTCGAGGCCGGCGCCCGGGTCTGGCTGACCAAGCCGTTCGAGCCGCTCAAGCTGCTCGATGATGTCTACAAGGTGGTGCAACCATGATCCGGGAGCGACTGTCATGAGCCTGGAACTCGATACCCGGCACACTCCCCCCACCGCCACCCTGAGCGGTGAACTGAGCATAATGACGCTGGGGGATCTGCAGGACGATCTGTTCGGCCTGCTCAACTTTGCCGACCTGAACCTGGACTTGAACCCGCTGGAGGTGCTCGACGGCTGTGGCGCCCAGCTCATCGCCATCTTGCAGCAGGAAGCAAGCCAGCAGAGCAAGCGGCTGCGGCTGCTGGCGAGCGATGAGTGTGTCGCCCACGAGGTATTGACCGAGCTGGGGTTGTGGGCAGACGTAGGCTCAGAGGGGGCGATTCATGGACATCAATAAGGCCCGCGCCCTCTTTTTCGAAGAGGCCTATGAGCAATGCGACAACCTGGAACATGCCCTGCTGGATCGTGAGAGCTATCCGGCCCACCCCGACACCTACAACCTGATGTTTCGCACCGCCCACACCATCAAGGGTTCGGCGGGCATGTTGGGGCTGACCATGCTGGTGCGCTTCGCCCATGCCATGGAAAACATGCTGGAGCGGCTGCGCAGCGGCGAGATAGCGCTGGATGAACACCTGATCAACCTGTTGCTGGCCTGCAACGATCAACTGCGCGATCTGTTGCAGGGCGCCGAACACAATCCCGAACTGCAGCAGACCGAGACCCAGCAGATCCTGGCCCTGCTCTCCCAGTTGCAGGGTCACCAGACCCTGCCCAGCGAGCCGCTGGCCATGCCCTCGCCGACCCCCGTCGCCTCGCAGGATCTGCGCCCCTGGCACCTCTCCTTGCGCTTCTATCCGGCCCTGTATCAGGATGGCTTCGACCTGCTTGCCTTCATCCGCTACCTGGCCAATCTGGGACGGATCCACTTCATCCAGCCAGTCTGGCACGAGTGGCCACCACTGCAACTGCTCGATCCCACAGAATGTTTTCTCGGCTACGAGATAGGCCTGCTCAGTGCCGAGCCCAGAGAACGGATCCTGGGCACCTTCGACTTTGTCGCCCACGCCAGCCTCATCAGCGTGCTCACGCCGCATCAGGATCTGGCGCTGTTTGCCGAGCAGGGCCAACGGCTGGCGGCATGGCGGGATGAACCACTCTCGGCCCAGCTGCAACGCTGGGTGGCCGCCCAGGCACTGACCGAAGCGGAAGCCGCCCGCATCGCGAGCGGTGACTTGCCGAGTGCCGCCACGACGCCGACACCAACGGAGCCCGAGCCTGCCCCCATCCCCGCCCCCCAGGTTCAGGCCAAGCCGCAGCTGCGCGCCGAAGGGCACTACATCCGGATCGAGGCGGCCAAGCTGGATCGCCTGATCAACCGGGTCGGCGAGCTGGTGATCGCCACCTCGGCCACCACACTGCAGGCCAGGCTCAGGGGGGATGCGGAGCTCATCGAATCAGTCGCCACCGTCAACACCCTGGTGGAGGGGATACGTGACGATGCCCTGACCCTGCGCATGGTGCCCATCAACGAGATCTTCAACCGTTTCCCGCGACTGGTGCACGAACTCTCCCAGCAGACGGGCAAGGAGATCCAGCTGCAGATCCGCAACGCCGACACCGACATCGACAAATCCATGGTCGAGAAACTGACCGATCCCCTGATGCATCTGGTGCGCAATGCCGCCGATCACGGCCTCGAAGATCAGGCACTGCGGCTGGCGGCCGGCAAGCCGGCGCAAGGGGTGATCACCCTGAATGCCTACCATGACGCCGGTGCCGTTGTGGTGGAGGTGAGCGATGACGGCCGGGGCATAGATCGCGACAAGATCCTCGCCAAGGCCCACGCCCAGGGCATGGTGCCGGAGGGTAAGGTATTCGGTGAGCAGGAGATCTTCCAGCTGCTGTTCCTGCCGGGATTCTCGACCGCCGCCGATGTCAGCGATCTCTCGGGGCGTGGGGTCGGGCTGGATGTGGTCAAGCGCAATCTGGACTTTCTGCGCGGTGAAACCACCATAGAGAGTCGGCTGGGTGCAGGCACCACCTTCCGGCTCAGGCTGCCCTTGACCCTGGCCATCATAGACGGCTTCCGGATTGAGGTAGATCACGCCTCCCTGGTAATCCCCCTCGACATGATGGTCGAGTGCATCGACCTGCCGCCGGATGCCCTGCACAGCCAGAGTCGCCAGATCAACGTGCGCGGAGAGTGGGTTCCCTTCATCGCCCTGCGCGAACTGTTTGCCCTGCCGGCGGCGACCGAACCCGAGTTCGTGGTGATGGTCGATTACGCCGACAACCGCGCCGGTATCGTGGTGGATCGCCTGATAGGGGAAGTGCAGGCGGTGATCAAGCCGCTGGGAGACTTGTTCAAATCCCTGCGTTACGTCAGCGGCTCCACCATTCTGGGCAATGGCCAGCCGGCGCTGATCCTCGACGTACCCCAACTCATCCAGCTGGCGTGGCGGCGGGAGCAACACTTGCTCCATCAGCAGGCCGACGCCCTGTACACCATCAGACATTGACCACAGACCATACTGTCACTAACAGGGTTTACGGAGTAGAGCCATGGACTGGTTTCACAACTTGCAAGTCAGAACAAAGCTGGTGTTCTCGTTTTCCATTCTCATGTTGTTGCTGGGCGTGCTGACGCTCACCAGCTACTCCTCCACCAAGGAGATGGCAACGCTGGTCGAGAACATGCATGCCAATCAGCTCATCCCCATCAAGGATCTGGCCAACGCCAATATGCAGGCCATATACACGAGTCGGGCCCTCTATCGCTATGTGCTTGAAAACAACGAAAAAACAAGAAAAGAAAATGAAAATAACATGTTGCGCTATGAAAGCAATATGAATGAACTGATCGACAAGTACCGCAAGACCTCCCTCACCCAGCCAGAAATAGATCTGTTGGCTCGCTTTGACCAGGCATGGGCAATTTACAAACCCATAGCCGACAGCATCATACGGACTGTGCAATCCGATGCGGGGGACAATCTCAATAACCAGAAAGCCGCCATCATGCTGGCCGAACAGGGGCGACCGGCGTTCAATGTTGCTGACGATCTTCTCACCGACCTGGTCAACCTGAATGACAAACTCGCCACTCAGTCATTAGCCGACAGCAAAATCGTTTATGGGGACAATCTGCAGATCCTGATCGCCATCGCCTGCAGCGCCTTTCTTATCTGCTTCATTCTGTCCCTGCTGGTGACCCGCAGCATATTGCGCCAGCTGGGAGGAGATCCTTCCTATACGGTGCAGGTGGTAGCCCGCGTCGCCGACGGCGATCTCTCCACCCCTGTGCTGCTCAGAGCCGACGACACCAGCAGCCTGCTCTATGCTATCAAGAGCATGGCCCACCGCCTCTCCGATACCCTCAACGAGGTGGGCGCCATGTCGGAGGCGATAGGCTCGGCCTCCGAGCAGGTGGCCGCCACCGCCAATGCCCTCTCCCAGACGTCGTCCGAGCTCGCCTCCAGCGTCGAGCAGACCAGCGCCTCGGTCGAGGAGATGACGGCGACAGTGAGCCAGAATGCCGACAACGCCAGGGTGACCGAGAACATCTCCACCAAGGCCGCCAGCAGCGCCACCGACAGTGGCAAGGCGGTTGGCGAGATGGTCCACGCCATGAAGGAGATCGCCTCGCGCATCACAGTCATCAATGACATCGCCAACAAGACGGATCTGCTGGCCATCAATGCCGCCATTGAGGCGGCCAGGGCCGGTGAGCACGGCAAGGGCTTTGCCACCGTCGCCGCCGAGGTGAGAAAACTGGCGGAGCGGTCACAAACCGCCGCCAAGGAGATAGGCGAGCTGGCGGGTCGCTCCGTCAGCGTGGCCGAGCAGGCGGGTTCGTTGCTGCGCGAGATGCTGCCCGGCATCGATCAGACCGCCACCCTGGTGCAGGAGATAGCCTCCGCCTCCCGCGAGCAGCGGGCCAGCGTCTCCCAGATCAACATAGCCGTGACCCAGATAAGCGATGGCATGCAGGCCTCGGCCGCCTCGGCGGAAGAGCTCAGTTCCACCTCGGAAGAGCTCAGCTCCACCGCCCTGCAACTGCAGGAGCTGATGCAGCAGTTCACGCTCAGGGGCGGCAACAACCGCCAACCCCATCCCTTGCACAGTGCCACCTACTCCGCCGCCAGACGCATCAAGCCGAAGAAGGGACCAGCTCGTCAACAGCCCTTCCACGAAGAGGATCTGGAGCGGGAAATCGACGATGGCAAGTTCACCAACTATTAGGAGCAGGCCGATGAGAGATACCTTTGCTCCTGCTGCCACGGCTTCCCATTTTCACTGCGTCACCTTCATGCTGGGGGGGGAGCTGTATGGGGTCGACATAGGCTGCATCCGTGAAATCATCGAGTTCGAAGGCATGACCCCGGTCCCCATGATGCCGCGCTTCGTGCGGGGCATCATCAACCTGCGTGGCGCCGTGGTACCGGTGATCGATCTCTCCATCCGCTTTGGCAGAGATCAGACCCCGTTGCTGCCCACCACCTGCGTCGCGATCCTCTCCCTGCCCAACAGCAATGGGGAAGAGCAGGAGATCGGCATGCTGCTGGATGCGGTGTGCGAGGTGCTGGAGATACGAACCGACACCATAGAACCGGCCCCGACCTTCGGCACCCACATCCGGGGCGACTTCATTCAGGGGGTGGTCACCATAGATCAGCGGTTCGCCATCCTGCTCGACATGCACAAGGCGCTCTCCATCACAGAGCTGAGCGCCATGGCCGAGGCCGCCACCGGCCAGCTGTTCTCGCAAGAGCAAGGCGGATGAACATGGCGGCGCCGCTGTTCACGCCAGAGCTGGTTCCGACCCTCAGTCAGAGCGAATTTGATCTGTTTCGACGCTTCATCCTCAACACGGCGGGCATAGATCTCGCCCCCTGCAAGCGGGCGCTGGTGCAATCCAGACTCGCCAAGCGGCTGCGGGCGTTGCAGCTCACCAGCTATCAAGCCTATTGGGAGCGGATAAACCAGCCCCTCGATCCCCAGGAACGCCAGCTCGCCATCAATCTGCTGTCGACCAACGAGACCTATTTTTTTCGCGAGGCCCAGCACTTCAGCTGGCTGAAACACCATGCCGAGCAGCTGCTCGCCAGTCGCAGCCAGCCGCTTCGCGTCTGGTCAGCGGCCTGCTCCACCGGCGAGGAGGCTTACTCCGCCGCCATGGTGCTGGCCGAACAGCTTGGCATCAACGAACGCTGGAGCATTCATGGCACCGACATCAATACCCGCGTCATTCCCTTTGCCCGGCGCGCCATCTATTCGGTCGAGCGGGCCCGCCATGTGCCACCCCATCTGTGGCTGCGCTACTTTCAGCGCGGTCACGACGAATACGCGGGCAAGATCCGGGTCAAGCCGGCGCTCGCCAGAAAAGTCGCCTTCGCCAACCTCAACCTGCTGTCGTGCGGCGAGTATCAGGAGCGCAATTTCGATGTGATTTTGCTCAGAAACGTCCTCATCTACTTCAACGACACCACCAAGGCCCGCGTCCTGACCCAGCTCTGCCAATTGCTGAGACCCGGTGGCTATCTGCTGGTCGGGCACTCAGAGGTCATTCGCCAACAGGACCTTCCCCTGGTGCAGGAGGCCCCTTCCCGCTATCACCGCCTGCCAGCAAAGGATGCGCCATGACAATACGGGTATTGATCGTCGACGACTCGGCCCTGGTGCGGGAAGTGCTGACCCAGATGCTGAGCAAGGCTGCGGACATAGAGGTCATTGGCGCCGCCTTCGACCCCATCTTCGCCATGCAGCAGATGAAGAAGTGCTGGCCCGATGTCATCATCCTCGACATAGAGATGCCGCGCATGGACGGGCTGACCTTCCTCAAGAAGATCATGGCCGAGCACCCGACCCCCGTCATCATCTGCTCCTCCCTGACCGAGGAGGGCGCCATGATCACCCTGGAGGCCCTCTCGGCGGGGGCCATCTCCATCGTCACCAAGCCCAGCGTGGGCATCAAGAGCTTCCTGCAGCAATCGGCCAACGACTTCATCCAGGAGATACGAGCTGCCGTCAACGCCAAGCTGCGCAATCTACTGCCCGCGACCAATCCGATTGCGGTCGTCCCGCGCCGCAATGCCGATGAGATGCTCTCCCCCCCGGCAGATCGGATCTCGTTTCGCACCACGGAGAAGATCATCGCGCTCGGTACCTCCACCGGCGGCACCCAGGCGCTGGAGTACCTGCTCTCCCGCCTGCCGGCCAGCTGTCCGGGGCTGGCCATAGTGCAGCACATGCCGGCCCGGTTTACCGCCTCCTTCGCCGAGCGGCTCAACAGCCTCTCCCAGCTGGAGGTCAAGGAAGCCGCCACCGGCGATCGCCTGCTGCCGGGCGTCGCCATCATAGCCCCGGGCGGCAAGCACCTGCTGATCCAGCGCAGCGGCACCCAGTATCTGGCCGAGGTGAAAGAGGGCCCGCCGGTCTCCCGCCACTGCCCGTCGGTGGACGTGCTGTTTCGCTCGGTGGCCGTGAGCGCGGGCAGCAATGCGCTTGGCATCATCATGACCGGCATGGGGGACGACGGTGCCCGGGGCATGAAAGAGCTGCACGACACAGGGGCCCGCACCATAGCGCAGGATGAAGGCAGTTGCGTGGTGTTTGGCATGCCCAAGGAGGCCATAGCCCATGGCGGCGTGGACGAAGTCATGTCACTCACCCACATCACCCAGACGCTCAGCCGTCCGGATCAGCGAGGCGTGTAATTATGTCGTTGGAAAAATGGCAAGGACGCAGTGCCATGGTGGTGGATGACTCCCGCACCCAGCAGTATGAGGTGACCTGCCTGTTGCAGGAGCTGGGGTTTGGCCACATTCATGTGGCTCAGGATGGTCAGGATGCACTGGACAAGTTGCAGCAGCTGGAGCGCATAGACGAGCGCATCGATCTGCTGCTGACCGACCTCAACATGCCGGGCATGGACGGGGTGGAGCTCATCAGCAACCTGGAGAAAAATACCCACTACCGGATGTTTGTGGCCGTGATGAGCGGGGTGGAGCGGGATGTGCTGGACGTGATCCACGCCATTGCCGATGCGGGTACCCTGGAGGTGATAGGCGTGCTGTCAAAGCCGCTCAGGCAGAGTGACCTGCGCAACATGCTGCAGCATTGCGATCCCCTGGTGCACAGGGAGAACAAGAAGTGGATGCAGCTCGCCTTCACCGCCGACGATGTACAACTGGCGCTGGACAACCGGCAACTGGTGCCCTTTCTGCAACCCAAGATCACGATGGCGGATTCGCGCCTCTATGGCTTTGAGGCCCTGGTGCGCTGGCTCCATCCCGAACACGGCGTGATCCCGCCCGTCTGTTTCGTCCACCATCTGGAAGAGGGGCAATTGGCGCTGGATTTCTTTTATCACTTCCTGCACGCCACCTGTGAGGCGCTCACGACACTGGCCAGCCTGCCCGGCCCCATCAGCTGCTCGATCAATTTGCCGGTGAGCCTGCTGCTCACGGATAAATTGGTCGAGAACATGATTGCCGTCGTACAGGAGCATCAACTGCCCTGCAACGCCATCATTATTGAAGTCACCGAAACCACCTTCATGTCCAATCTCTCCATGTCATTGGGCACCCTGGCCCGTTTGCGGCTCAGGGGGTTTGGCGTCGCAATGGATGATTATGGCACCGGCTACTCCTCCATGAAGCAGTTATCCCGCTGCCCCTTCACCGAGATCAAGATAGATAAAGAATTTGTCCACGACGCCCATAGCAGCCCGAAGAAGCTGGCTATATTGACCTCAGCCATCGTCATGAGCCAGAAGCTCGGGCTCAAGACGGTGGCCGAAGGGGTTGAGAGCGAAGAGGACTGGCGGCAACTGGCCCTGCTGGGCTGTGAACTGGCCCAGGGCTATTACGTCAGCCGTCCCTTGCCTGTGGCACAGATAGCGTCCTGGTTTGCCGAATGGCAAGCCAGGGTGACATGAAGGGTGAAATAACAAGGATGCAGAAACGATATTGTGGTGCTCACCCGGCCAGGGGTGGGATGACAAGAGAGCAGTCGTAATCTCGCTGCAGGGAACGCAAATAAAACAAGCATGAGGCTACCATGAACAACCTACTTCGCCAGATCTCCATCAAGACGCGGCTTATCGTCTCTTTTCTGTTGCTGAACCTCATCCTGATCGGGGTGGGGCTCTACGGCAAACAGAATACCGCCACCGTCAACGACATGCTCAATGACATGTATCTCAACATTCTGACCCCCATCACAGATGTCTCCAACGCCAATATGCAGGCCATCTACCATAACCGTTCGCTGTTTGACTATGTCATCGAGCCCACCCCAGCGGGGATGGACAAGATCGCCAGCCAGATGGATGGCTACGAACAGAAGATGAATGCCCTGCTGAATAAATACCGGGCAACCCAAACCTCCGATCAGGAAAAATCCGTGTTGGCGGAGGTGGACAGAGCCTGGCCGATTTACAAGGACGCGGCGAAAAAAACCATGGCGGCAAGCGCAGCCAATGACAACGACACCGCCGTCAAGTTGATGAAGGGGGAAGCCGCCGCCAGCTTTCAGGTGGTCGACGATCTGCTCAGCAAGCTGGTGGACATCAATCAGGGGCTCGGCAAAAAGGCTTATGATGACAGCGACGTGATCGTCACCGATATCACCACCACCACCTATACCATACTCGCCGGATCCGTCATGCTCTCCCTGTTGCTGGGCTGGCTGCTCAGCAGCAGCATCAATCTGCCCTTGCTCGCCATCATGAGCGAGCTGAAGCAGCTGGCGCAAGGGCATCTCACGGCGCAGGACAGTGCGGAAGGCAACGACGAGCTGACCCAGATGCAGCAAGCCATGAGCAGCACCCGCCACAGCCTGCGCGACATCGTCTCGACCATGCAGCGTGCCGCCGAAGGGTTGACTGCCAGCTCCTCCCAGCTGGTCGCCGCCGCCCAGCAGGTCAACACCAGCTCCCAGCAACAGTCGCTGGCGACCGCCAACACAGCCGCATCGGTCGAAGAGCTGACCACCTCGGTCTCCCAGCTCTCCTCCTTCGCCAACCAGGCCAACAGCGTGGTGATGCAGTCGGGGGAGATTGCCCATTCGGGTGAAGAGCAGGTCAAGCACGCCTCGCAAGAGGTGCTCAAGGTCACCACGGCCGTCAACGACTCGGCCAAACAGGTGCAGGGGCTGTTCGATGACATCACCCGCATCAGCCAGATCTCGGTGATGATCCAGGGAGTGGCGGATCAGACCAACCTGCTGGCACTCAACGCCGCCATCGAGGCCGCACGGGCCGGTGACATGGGCCGTGGCTTTGCCGTGGTGGCCGACGAGGTGCGCACCCTGGCGGCGCGGACGACCCAGGCGACGCAAGAGATAAACGAGATGCTCAAGTCGATCCAGCAGGGGGCCACAGGCGCGGTCAAGGGAATGAATGCCTGTGCCGACAGCATGAGCAGGGTGCGAGAAACCACCGACAGCTCCAGCGATACCATGGCCCAGGTGGATCAGAGTTCCCGCAAGGTGGTGGGCCTCATCCAGGAGATCAGCTCCATGCTCCATGAGCAGGCCGCCGCCAGCCAGCTGATCGCCCAGTCGGTCGAGGAGATCACCCAGATGTCGCTGGAGAACGTATCCGCCGCCGAGAGCGTCAACCACGATGCCTCCCAGCTGACCGACATCATCCACCAGCTCAACCAGGGCATAGGTTTCTTCAAGGTGTAACAGGCCAACAAGGGCTGCCATCCCGGCAGCCCTGCTTTTCCCCTCCCCCACACCTTCATCCGGCCGGTCTCGGCCCCCAATCCGTGTCAAACCCCATCAACCCGAGCCGGCTCCTGCCGCCAACTCACTGAAAAACCCACATTAACCCCTGCCTTTTGGCGGGTCATAACCAGTGATAAATATCGCGTGATAGGGAGCAAGACAAAGCGTTGGGAAGCACATTTATACAGAGGAATATCCCGTATTCAGGTCATTCATGCGCTCCCATTCGCCACGTAATTTACCAAACAAAAAACAACTGATAACATAATCGTACATTTTGAAGCATATAAATAAACATCCGCTGCGTGCTCCGGCGACCCGACACAGGGCGCCCAAGCCAGCGGGTCAAGATTGAGACGAACAGCCAACCCAGACCCTCATCGAGCAGACACCCGATCCCATGATGAACACAGTTACGGCCAGCATCGATGTCGATGCGCTCCATCACAATTTTGCCGTCGTGCGGCGTCACGCCCCCCACAGCAAGATCATCGCGGTCCTCAAGGCCAACGCCTATGGTCATGGCCTGCTGCAGGTCGCCAACACCCTGGTCCAGGCGGATGCCTATGCGGTGGCGCGACTCGAAGAGGCGCTGGTACTGCGTGCCAATGCCATCACCAAACCCATTCTGGTGCTGGGCGGCTTCTTCTCGGCCGAGGCGCTGCCGCTGCTGGCGGAGCACAATCTACAGACCACACTGCACACCTGGGATCAGCTGGCACTGCTCGAGCAGGCTGAATTGCCGGCCCCCATCAAGGTCTGGCTCAAGCTCGATACCGGGATGAACCGGCTGGGGGTGAGGGCGCAGGATCTGCCCGCCTTCATCGAACGACTGAGCCATTGCAGGAGCGTGGTACAACCCTTCCATCTGATGACCCATTTCGGCCAGTCCGACGAGCAGGAGAACCAAGCCACCCAGCAGCAGATCGAGGCATTCAACCTGCTCACCGCCCACCTGCCGGGAGAGCGGGCCATGGCCAACTCGGCGGGGATCCTGGCCTGGCCGGGTTCACGCAGCGACTGGATAAGACCTGGCATCATGCTCTATGGCGCCTCCCCCTTCGGGGGTCAGCTGGCCACCGATCATGGGCTGCGCCCCGTCATGACCCTCAAGAGCCAGCTCATCGCCATCAGAGAGTGCAAGCGGGGAGAATCGGTAGGATATGGCGCCCATTGGGTGGCCCAGCGCGACACCACCCTGGGGGTGGTCGCGGTCGGCTATGGCGACGGCTACCCGCGCATGGCTCCCGAGGGGACGCCCATGCTGGTCAATGGTCGCCGGGTGCCCATCGTCGGCCGGGTCTCCATGGACATGATCACGGTCGATCTCGGGCCACACGCCAGCGACCAGTGCGGGGATGAGGTGATCCTGTGGGGAGAGGGTCTGCCGGTGGAACAGGTGGCGGAGAAGATAGGGACTATCCCCTATGAACTGCTGACCCGCCTCACCTCCCGGGTGTTCGTCACGCTTGCCCAGCCCTGCGCCAATGCACAGTCGCTGGCAGACGCCGATATGCCCTCATATGCAGGCCACGCCCGGCGAGTCACGGCCTAGCACAGGCTCCCCCATCTCAACTCGGGAGAGATGAGGCATGGCGGCATCTAAAAACACCCGGCGCAGCCGGACTGCGCCGGGTGTGGGTGATCCTGTGATGGCTGCGGCTGGCTCACGCTGGCCAGCCGCTCCGAGCCGGGTGAATTAGGTCAGTTTTGGTGGCATTCGGCCAGGATGCGCTCACCGTCAGCGGGATCTCGCCCAAGGGGCACTCTTGGCTACCCGGCATGGCGGAGCCTGTCCGCTTGCCGAGCCTGGATAGGGGTTGCACCAGCAAGCACTGGAGAAACAAAAAGGGCCTGTCGAAAGACAGGCCCTTTTTGTTTTATTTGGCGGTGAGGGAGGGATTCGAACCCTCGATACGTTGCCGTATACACACTTTCCAGGCGTGCTCCTTCAGCCACTCGGACACCTCACCAATTTGTTCTAGTCATGGGCTCGTGCTTGCTTGCCGATATCATCGGCTGGCAGCCACTTGGGCACATCACCAAATTTTGGTCTGTTGTTTAACGTGTTCAGCCAACACTGTGTTCACGGCGCTGTTGCGCTGGAACGGGGCGTAATTTAGGGGAAAGCCCCGCCGGCGTCAACGGCTTTTTTTGCCTGACGAATCGTTCGCACATTTAACGCACAAATCAGTGCACGCATTCCGGCGCGACCAGGATCTCGGGCAGGTTCAGGAAGCCAAGGCGCTCGCATTCGGACACCACTTCATGGGTCGCGGCCGTGGTGCTTTCGACGAACAGCAGGAACTGTTCCACTGAGAGACCCGCCTTGGTGAACACTGTGTGGCCCACGATGAGGCGCGGCAGGTTGTCATCGATAATGTCGAGGAACACCTTGAGCGACGGGTACTGCATGTTGAGGCGACCCAGTTCGGCCATCAGCGGCAGCAGCGAGGAGGGACGCACTTCCAGCTCGGATGAAAACAGCAGCCCTTCCTCTTCGACAAAGATCCGGCTCTCCTGGATGCCGTCGACGGACTGCAGGGAGACAATGTGGATGCCATGACACTGATCGCAGACATAGTGCTCGATACGAGCCTGCTGCAACCAACGCATTATCATTTCAGAGCTGGGGATATTCATCATTTCCACGACACGATAAGGATCAAGGGGCGCAGTCTAAACCAATTTTCCGGCAACCAAAAGTGCAGTGGCCGGATAAGCAGGGAGCCAGCTTCTTTTTGGCAAACACTATGCATATACTCAGCCATTCTCGCCCCACCTTCACCCCACAGAAGGCCTGATGACCATCCAAGAAAAGTACCGCCTGCATCTGAAATCCCTGTCGGATGAACTGCTGGCCCTGCAAAAGCCCATTCGCATTCTGGATGCCATCAAGTGGCCCCGTCACCTCCAGGCCGATTTTCTGGCCAACGGGGGACAAACGCTGCCCGCCATCGATCAGCACTTCTACGATGCCCTGCCCCTCGGCTTCGATCCCCGCAACAAGTATCTTGAACTCAAGGAGTTGCGGGACAGGATCCGGCGCCGGCTGGGCCCTCAGGACGATCTGGGCCGGATCCTGCAAGAGACGGTCGATCAGTACATGGTGGTGATCGAGATGCTGCGCCAACGCGGGCAGCCTGATTTCTTGCGCTACAGCCAGCTGCTGTACGGCTCGGCCAGCGATCACCTGCGCGGGGATCGCAAGACCCTCAAGGAGCTGGGAGCCCGCTTGTGCGACATCTTCTCCCTGCCCGGTGCCCGTCATCTGGTGCGCCCCTACCCCAAGGAGTTTGAAGGGGAAGCGGCAGTCGCCAAGCTGCAAGGCAAGCTGTCGAGCTATTTCAGCGACGGCACTGTACAGGTCAAACTGAGCGATGGCATCGTCTCAGACGCCGCCGCTGGCGGCGATTACATCAAGCTCAACTCCCACGCCCGCTTCTCCGAGCTGGATCTGCAAGTGCTGGAGGTACACGAAGGCTGGGTGCACGTGGGCACCACCCTCAACGGCCGCCAGCAGCCCTACGCCACCTGGCTCAGCGCCGGCTCGCCGCGCATCACCGCCTGTCAGGAGGGGCTGGCGGTCCTGATCGAGACGCTCACCTTCAGCTCCTTTCCGGATCGGGCCAAGCGCATCTCGGATCGGGTGATGGCCATCGACATGGCGGAGCGAGGCGCCAATTTTGTCGAGGTGTTCCAGCATTTTGTGGCACAGGGCACCAGCGAGCACGACGCCTACAAGATCACCCAGCGGGTGTTTCGTGGCGGCATGGTGGGCGGCGGCGCCTGCTTTACCAAGGATCTCTCCTACGTGCGCGGCTACGTGGAGACGGTCAACTTCATCCGCAGCGCCGTGCTGGAAGGGGTCCCCGAGATCCTGCCCATGCTGTTCGTCGGCAAGGTGACCCTGGACGACATCCCCGTGCTCTATCAGCACTATCTGGAAGGGCTGATCGATGCCCCCCGCTATCTGCCCCCCATGTTTCGCGATCTCACCGGGCTCTACGTCTGGTTCGGCTTCGCCTCCGGCATGTCGCTGGTGGACATAGGCCGGGTTCAGCAACATTTTCGCCAGCTGTTCCATCGCCTGCCGGTGGCCGATCCCATCATTGCGCCGGTGGATATCGAGATCGACTGAGTCGCGAACAAGAAGGGCGCCAGATTGGCGCCCTTCTCTCTTATCCCGGCCGGATCACTTGTAGGCCCGTCCTTCCAGATAGTGCTTGCGGCACAGCGACACATAGCGATCGTTGCCACCTATCTCCACCTGCTCGCCGTCTCGCATCACCTGGCCTGCTTCATTGACCCGGGAGTTCATGTGCGCCTTGTTGCCGCACCAGCAGATGCTTTTCAGCTCCTCGAACTTGTCGGCAAGACAGAGCAGATGGTAGGAGCCGGGGAACAGTTCACCGCGAAAGTCGGTCTTGAGACCGTAGGCCATCACGGGAATATCCTGCTCATCGACGATGCGCGCCAGCTGGTAGACCTGCTCGCGGGTCAGAAACTGGGCTTCGTCGACGATGAACACATCGATGCGCTTCTCGGCATGGCGCGCCTTCACCATCTCGAACAGATCGCAGCCGTCACTGAACACATCCACCTTCAGCTCCAATCCCACCCGGGCACTGATCACCCCCGCGCCGAAGCGGTCATCGATAGCCGGAGTCATGGCCAGGGGCTGCATGCCCCGCTCCAGATAATTGAAGTGGGCCTGGATGAGCTGGGTGGATTTGCCTGAATTCATGGTGGCAAATTTGTAGTGCAGTGAAGCCATGGTGTTGTTCCGAAACTGAATTTATGGGGCGCATGCTAACCAAAGCCCCTGCCAAAACCAAGGGGCCCGTGGGCCCCTTGTTCTATTTATGCGATAGCCAGCTCTCGATGGAGCCGAGCCTTGCGCAGATGGTAACCGGAGAAGATCACAAACCAGAGCCCGCTGACCGTAAAGCCCGCCAGCACGGAATGCATCAACCCCATGACCAGGTAACCGAGCGCGGCACCAAAGGCGATGGCCAGCGCATAGGGCAACTGGGTCATCACGTGATCGATGTGATGGCACCCTGCGCCCGTGGCCGACAGTATACTGGTGCTCGAGATGGGCGAGCTGTGGTCGCCAAATACCGAGCCTGCCAGCACGGCGGCCAGCATGGGCAGCATCAGGCTGATGTCGCTGGCGGCGGCCATGTCACCGGCCAGCGGCAGCATGATGCCGAAGGTGCCCCAGCTGGTGCCAGTGGCAAACGCCATGGCGCAAGAGAGGATGAACACCACCGCCGGCAACACTTCGATCGGCAGGTTGCCGTTGGCCATGGAGGCCAGGTACTTGCCGGTCTCCACGTCGCGCACCACGGCGCCTATGGTCCAGGCAAACAGCAAGATATTGATGGCAGGCAGCATGGCCATGATCCCTTGCGGGGCGGCCTTCATCCAGTTCTTGGCGCCGAGCTTGAGGCGCATGGCCAGACCGATGGAGACCACCAGGCTGCACAGGGCGCCATAGACCAGGGAAGAACCGACGTTGGTATTCTCGAACGAGCCGAGTACGCTGAACGGCAGCCCCTTCTCGCTCAGCACGGCGGCACCGGAGTGGATCATGAAGTAGACGGTGGCGGCGGTCAGGGTCAGGATCGGCAACACCATGTCGATCATGCCGCCATTGCTCTCTTCCGGGCTCTCCATGTCCAGACCTATGGGGCGACCCTTGGACTCGTCCCACAGCTTGCCTTCCAGCGCCCATTGCTCATGCTGACGCATGGAGCCTATGTCGAGCTGGAATGCGATCACCACCAGCACCATGATCAGGGTGAACACTGCGTAGAGGTTCATCGGGATCATCTCGACGAAGGCGGAGATGGGGCTCTGATCGGTCAGACCGTGCGCCGCCATGATGCCACCTACCAGGGCGATGATGTAGGCCCCCCAGGAGGAGATGGGCATCAACACGCAGACGGGCGCCGCGGTGGAGTCCAGCAGATAGGCCAGCTTGGCACGGGAGATCTGGAAGCGATCGGTGACCGGACGGCAGATGGCCCCCACCGACAGGCTGTGGAAGAAATCATCGATGAAGAAGGCAAACACCATCATGCCGGTGAGCGCCTTGGCCCCCTTGCGGGTCTTGGCACGACGCTCTGCCCACTCGGCGAAGGCACGGGTCGCACCGGAGACGCTCATCAGGCTGATGAGGCCGCCCAGCAGCAGCATGAACAGCAGCATGTTGACGTTGTCACGGTTGAGTGCACCCTCGACCCAGAAGATCTTGAGCACTGTATTCAACATGTAATGCAGGGAATCGAGCGGGGAAAACTGATTGAGCAGCAGGCTGCCGGCAACAATACCTACCCCCAGCGACACCAGGACGCGGCGGGTGATTATCGCCAGAGCGACGGCCAGTAAAGGGGGAATGACAGACCAACCGGAGTCGGCGTAATGAACGATGTCCATGATCTCTTTGCACCTAAAGACAGCAGGTGGAGATCTACCGAGAGGATAAAGAAACAAAACCCATGGGGAGGTTATACTCCTCAGCCCCTTCAGGTAGCGCTCCATAGTGGATGACTATGGCAGTCCTGCACCTGTTCGATGCAGAACCAGCAGCCCGGTATGATGGCCTGGCCACTTCGGCGCTGACTCCTTTCCTCATGCATCACAGGCATCACCCTCCGCACAAGTAGTCATAGGCAGCGCGCCTCTACTTAAAGGTATTCGAGGCACATTTTATCGTGCCGGCACGTTATAGCAAGTTTTTTGATTAAATCCCCACATGGGGCGTTTTAAAATGGCAAAGTGGTAGTCAAATGGTGCAAATATATTGGTTTTGTCGCTATTTTCATCTATCCAGAACTCAGTCGAGTATGATGACGGCCAATATTGCTGAATCCAGCCTGAATTCAAAATAGTTCACTTAATTTGCACTCTGAATTTATTAATTCGCTTATCTTGACTTAATAGCAAGCTGCCGTATAAATTACCCAAAATTACTCTTTTTTATTTAATTCACTCCTTTGCTCGCGTGGTGGACACTATGAACGAATTTTTGAAAGTACTGCTGAATATCCGTAGCTTGCGCGCAGCTTGCCGTGAGCTGACCCTGGAGCAATTGGAAGAGGGACTGGAAAAACTCTCTGCTATTGTTGCCGAACGTCAGCAAGATGAATCCGCCGATCGTCAGGCCCGTGAAGAGCATCAGCGCAAGATTAACGAATATGCCGAAATGCTGAAAGCCGCCGGCATTGATCCGGCCGAACTGGTGGGCACGGTTGCCACTGAACCGGCCAAAGCTGCCAAAGGCAAGCGCGCCCCTCGCCCGGCCAAATATCGCTATCTGGATAACGGCATTGAAAAAACCTGGACCGGTCAGGGTCGCATGCCATCCGTGATTGCCAAGGCCGTTGCCGACGGTAAATCCGTCGAAGAATTTGCCATCTGATCAGGCAAACGACCTCCAATAAAAAACCTCGCACTGCGAGGTTTTTTATTGCCTGATATCAGCTCATCAACTCCGTTCTGCCGCCTTGACCCAGAGCACTTCCGGCGTCGCGGTACAGGCCAGCAGGTAGCGGGCTATGGTGAAGAACCAGTCACTCAGCCGGTTCATATAAGGCAGTATGGCCGGATTGATCTGCTCCGCACGGCTCAGGCTCAGCAGCAGGCGCTCACAGCGACGGGTCAGGGTGCGCACCACATGGGCTTGCGCCACCGCCCGGGAACCACTGGGCAAAATGAAATTGCGCAGCACGGGCAAATTGGCGCTATAGCCATCAATTTGCCGCTCCAGGCGCAAGGTCCACTCATTATTCACCTGCCAGATGGCCTCCTGCTGACCAGCGCTGGAAAATGCCAGTTCACCGCCCAAATCGAACAACTCTTGTTGCAATAATAACAAGTCGGCTAATAAGCCGGTTTCAGCAGCAGGAACCTCGGCAATGAGTAGACCTATATGAGAATTTAATTCATCGATATAGCCATAGGTTTCCACCCGCATATCGTCCTTGGCCAATTGCACACCATCGGCCAGTCGGGTCATGCCTTTATCACCCTGCCTCGTATATATTCTCATACCGACATCCTGTTAATAATGGGAACAATCATGGATTCGAGCCCGTTGAGCTTGATCTCATAGGCAAGGGCCAGGGTCTGGCCCAACGCGCCAGCGGGAAAACCGGTGCGCGCCATCCACACCAGATAGGGCTCTGGAATATCTATGATGCACCGCCCCTGATATTTGCCGTAAGGCATCTTGTGGGCCAGGGTCAGCAACACCCGCTCGTCAGAGAGCCACTCCATATTAATCGATGTCCAGATATTTATGGGTCTGGATGGAGAGCCGCCAATTACGGGCGATGCAGGTAGCCATCGCCAGCTGGGTGGCTCTGGGCTTCTGGCTGATGGGTTGCAGCGCAATCACCACGTCAGGTCGCAAGGTGGCGGTCGCCAGCAGGGCATCCAACTCCTCGATATGGCGCTCGGTCGCCACCGGATGCTTGATCTCGTTGGCACGCTCGAGGGCCGAGACCAGCACGGGCAGGCCCCCCTTCATGCCAATCTTGGGCGACACAGTGACCCAGGTATTGGCATGGGTCTGGATCTCGCTGGTACCGCTGGTTTCAATCTGCACCTGATAGCCGGCTGCCAGCAAGGCACAAGAGAGCGCCTGCAAGTCATACAGACAAGGCTCTCCCCCGGTGATCACCACATGACGAGCCTGATAACCGAGCTGCTGGAAACTGGCCAGGATCTGCTCAGTGTTCATCTTGCTCCAACCATCGGATTCATTGGAACAGTCGAGCACCGCCTGAACCCCCACTTCACGAGCGGGATCGACAATCCAGGTATGGCGGGTATCGCACCAGGGGCAGCCCACGGGGCAGCCTTGCAGGCGAACGAAGATGGCGGGCAGGCCGGTGAAGATGCCCTCCCCCTGGATGGTCTGGAAAATCTCGTTGATTGGGTAGTACATCTCGGTCACGGCTTGTTGCAAAAGTCGCGGATTATACCCCAAGCGAAGGCAAGACGCAGGCTCACAGTCCGCTTTTCTCGCCCAGCCCGGTTTTCCCGTACAGCCGGGCCATGATGCCCGCCTTGTCGGCCAGATACAGATTCAGCCCCCGGCTACGCAGTTCGCAGGCAGGACAGGTGCCACAACCATCGCCGGCGATGCCGTTGTAGCAGGTCAGCGTCTGCTGGCGCACCGTCTCCAGGTGACCATAGTGATCCGCCAGCGCCCAGGTCTCGGCCTTGTCGAGCCACATCAGCGGGGTATCGAAGCGGATGCCGCGACCCAGCCCCAGGGAGACCGCCTGATTGAGCGCCTTGACGAACTCGTCGCGACAATCCGGGTAGCCGGAGAAATCGGTCTCGCACACCCCGGTGATCACCGATTCGGCGCCCACCTGGTAGGCATAGATGGAGGCCAGGGTCAGAAACAGTATGTTGCGGCCCGGCACGAAGGTATTGGGCAGACCATTGTCCTGCAGCTCGCAGCTGACCGGAATGTCGTCACGGGTCAGGGCCGAGACCGCCAGTTCATTGAGCAGGGTCACGTCCATCACCTTGTGGGCCGCAATCCCAAGCGCGCCGGCCAGTCGGCGAGCCGTCTCTATCTCCTCCCGATGGCGCTGGCCATAGTCAAAGGTAATGGCGTGCACCTCGTCATACTGGGCCTGAGCCTGCACCAGACAGGTGGTGCTGTCCTGCCCACCACTGAATACTACGACGGCTTTTTTCACGTTTATCACTCCTTCAGGCAGTTCAAGTACGGCGACCTTGTGCAAAGTCATGCCACTGCCGGTTTAAATGGGTAAAGAGGTTCATCAGCGGGGCGAAGCGCGCGGGCTCGCCCTCCCACTGGGATAACAGATGATAACCCGCTTCCAGGGTCGACAACGCCTCGGGAAACGGCTTCTTGCGAATGGAGTACTGGCCCGGTATGGCGCCGAGCTTGATCCTGGGCAACCTTAGCAGCGCCGGATTGCTGTGCAAGATGCGATACGCCTTGCGCCAGGTGCCATCGAGCAGCAAAAAGCAGACCTGACGGCGATCCCCTGCCTGATGCCGTTGATCGCGTACCTGATCCAGCGCCAGCGCATGCTCGTCAGGCCAGAGCAGATAGCAGTGCACCTCGGGATCCGCCAGCAAGGCATTGAGCCAATGCGCCTCGGCAAAATCCTCCCCCACATGAATGCTGGCCTGGGTGAGAGAGGCGGCGAGCAGAGCGGCTGTGCCCTTGGGGTGCCCCGCTTCGCTCGGATGCTGCAAAATATGGAGGGGAGCGAGATGCGGCACCTGCCGAATATAATCACACAGACAGGCTTTGAGGGCTCTGGTGCAACGTGTACAGTATCGGCTGTTCTTGTCGTTGGGCTGTTTCATGTTGTCAGAAAAATCAGGATTGCTCTGGGTCATCACGCTTTCACTCGCCAGCTTGTTGCTTTTCTTCACAGTACCGAATCATTTGCTCTCCTTCGATCGCCCCCTGATCGCCCAAGGCGAAGGGTGGCGCATCATAACAGGCAATCTGGCCCACACCAATTTATGGCACCTGCTGCTCAACCTGAGCGGCCTGTGCGTGCTCTACAGCCTGTTTCGTGAATACCTGACGGGTTGCCGCCTGCCGGTATTGCTGCTGTTGCTGGGGGGTGCCGTCGGTCTCGGCATCTGGTGGTTATGCCCGCAGACCCAGTGGTACATGGGGCTGTCGGGCGCCTTGCACGGCCTGTTCGTATGGGGAGCCTTGCAGGACATCCGCTATCGCCGCTATTCGGGCTGGCTGATGCTGCTGGGGGTGGCCATCAAGCTTGGAGTGGACTTCTACAGCGCGGGCGAGAGCCCGGTTTCTGTACTGATTGGCGCCCGGGTTCACATCGAATCACATCTGATTGGCTCGGTGGCGGGCCTGCTGCTTGGCCTGTTGCCGGTCAGTCTCGGCAACCAGGCCATCAAGGAGTGATGGCGCCCAGCGCCTGGTTGCCTTGACCAAAAGACAGGCCGGGGCTCACCCGGCCTTCAAACCTTAACGCCCGGCCAGCTCCGCATTGATGCCTGCCAACATGGCGGCGGGATCCTCTGCCTGGGTGATGGGACGACCTATGACCAGATAGTCGGCGCCGGCTTGCATCGCAGCCAGCGGCGTCATCACCCGGCGTTGATCCCCGGCCGCAGACCCGGTGGGGCGAATGCCCGGGGTCACCAGCTTGAAGTCGGCGCCGAGCAGGGCCTTGAGCTCACTCGCCTCATTGGCGGAGCAGACCACCCCATCCAGCCCTGCGGCCCTGGTCAATGTCGCCAGCCGGATCACCTGCTCAGCCGGGCTCACATCCAGGCCAAGGGGCGCCATGTCGGATTGCTCCATGCTGGTCAGCACTGTCACCCCGATCAGCAGCGGCGCCTTGTCGCCATAGGGCAGCAAGGCCTCTCTGGCGGCACGCATCATGCGTTCACCACCGCTGGCATGGACGTTGACCATCCAGACACCCAGCTCGGCACTGGCGGCCACGGCCTTGGCCACGGTATTGGGAATGTCGTGAAACTTCAGATCCAGAAACACATCGAATCCCTTGGCGACCAGCTGACGCACAAACTGAGGGCCAAACAGGGTAAACATCTCCTTGCCCACCTTGAGGCGGCACTGGGCCGGAGAGATACGTTCAATGAACGCGAAGGCATCGGCCTCGTGCTGATAATCCAGCGCTACCAGTACTTTGGGATCTAGCATCTCACTTCCTATTGATTGTTGTTCACCATCTGGGCGCGGCTTCACCATCCAGGCCCAGGTTCAACCTGATGACACCGCGGCGGCACTTGCAGCCCCGGTATCTCACTTTCAATTGATCCGGCTCTTACTCGCCGTCCAGGCCGCGGATCGGCTTGATGGATCCCCACTGACGGCAGGATGGGCACTGCCAGAACAGCGAGTGGGTGGCAAAACCACACTGCCGACACTTGTGGGTGGATTTGATCTTGATCTGTTCGCCAACCAGTTGCTGCAGCAACTCCAGGCTCTCCTTGGCGGGCCCCTCCTCCGCGCTGGCAAGCTGGAAGCCCACCAACTGGTAGAAGCCCTTCATGGAGGGGTGACGGCGCAGCTGGCGCAGCACCAGCGCGCGGGCCTGACTCAGGCCATCACGCTCCTCCACCAGTTTGGCCAAGGCCAGGGTCACGCTGACGCCGGCGTGATCCTCCACCGCCTGCTCCAGCAAGGGAATGAGTTCGAGAGAGCGGCCCTGGCGCTGGTAGCATTCGATGAGCCAGGGGATGGCTTCGGAGGCAAAATCGATGTCCTGCTCGAACACCCGCAGCAGATCCTTGCCGGCCTGCTCATACTCCCCCGCCTCCATCGCCAGTTCGGCCAGCCGCAGGCTGGCGCGGGCACAGGCAGGGTTAACCCCCAGCGCCCGCTTGAGCTTGGCAAGCCCAGCTGGCTTGTCGCCGTCGCGCAAGGCACTGTCTGCCTGCTCGCAATAGAAATGGGAGATGGGATCGGCCAGCTTCTTGCCCTGATATTTTTGCAACCGCACCGCGACCTCGATGGCCTTGTCCCAGTCACGCAACTGCTGATGGATGATCAGCAACTGGGCCAGCGCCGTCTCCTCATAGTCACCGTCTTCGCACAGCTCGTTCCAGAGCGCCTCGGCCCTGTCCAGCAAGCCTGCGGCCAGAAAGTCGCGCGCCAGCTCCTGCAGCGCGAGCTGGCGCTGTTCACGGGTCAACTCACGGGTCACCAGGTTCTGGTGGATCTTGATGGCACGGTCGACTTCGCCGCGCTGGCGAAACAGGTTGCCAAGGGAGAGGTGGGTTTCGATGGTTTCGCTGTCCACTTCCAGCAGCTGGATGAAGAGATCAACCGCCTTGTCCGACTCGTCAGACAGCAAATAGTTGAGGCCCGCCACGTACTGGCGGGAAAATTGGTTACTCTGTTTCTGGGTGTCCTGGCGAACACTCCTGCGCCCCATGTACCAGCCATAACCAGCGGCAATCGGCAACAGCAGGAAAAGCAGTTCAAGCATCGAGGGACATTATTCCTTGACTGCCGACCGAGCCAGCTCCAACTCGCGGGATTGACGACGCATGGTGCGGTTGAGGGTGCGGTTTTGCATCTTGAGGCGCAAAAACAGCAGGCCGAATACCAGCCAGCCGAGCAGGAAACCACCGCCAAAGAAGAAACCCAGCAGCATGGAGAGCGAGAACTCCCCTTGGGCAATCAGATAGTTGAACTGCACCAGCTGACCATTTTGCGAACCGATGGCCAGAGTCAGAATAAACACCAGCACCAGCGGAATGAGGGCCAAGATACGCTTCATAGGAGCTCCCTGTCAGTATCTAATGAAAGGCTGATTATCCTTAAAATCACGGGCAGACTCTAGAGCGAATGGGAAAAGACTTGGAGAAACCGGACGATTGGCACAATAGCGGCCATAAAAACAAAAAAGGCATACCCAAGTATGCCGTTTTCTGCATTATTCAATAATGTTCACGCGCTCGCGCAACTCTTTGCCAGGCTTGAAGTGAGGGACATATTTCCCGGTCAGTTCAACCTTGTCCCCGGTCTTGGGATTACGACCCACACGGGGGGCACGATAGTGCAGTGAAAAACTTCCAAATCCACGGATTTCAATCCGATCGCCGTTTTGCAAAGTCGATGCCATCTGCTCAAGGATCTCCTTGATGGCAGCTTCGACATCCTTGGCCGGCATATGCATGCGGCTCGCAGCCAATTGTTCGATGAGATCTGATTTGGTCATAACATTAAATCTCCTTCCCCGATCACATGCAATATTCATTACGCCAATATAAAAAAGGGCGGCGTGAAGCCGCCCTTTTCTTGCATCAAGGATTATTCACCCTTGGCAGCTTTGAACGCTTCAGCCATAGCATTGCTGAACACAACTTCTTCTTGTTGGTTCAGGCTATCGATAGCAACACGCTCGTCAGCCTCGTCCTTAGCACGGACAGACAGGCTTACGGTGCGGTTCTTACGATCAACGCCCATGAACTTGGCTTCAACTTCATCACCAACAGACAGTACCAGAGTCGCGTCTTCAACACGGTCACGAGCAGCATCGGAGGCACGCAGGTAGCCTTCTACGCCGTCAGCCAGTTCGATCACGGCACCCTTGGCATCAACCTCGGTAACCTTACCCTTCACAATAGCACCTTTCTTGTTATCAGACAGGTACTTATTGAACGGGTCTTCTTCGATCTGCTTGACACCCAGGGAGATGCGCTCACGCTCCGGGTCCACTTGCAGAACAACGGCTTCGATCTCGTCGCCTTTCTTGAATTCACGAACTGCTTCTTCGCCCTGGTTGTTCCAGGAGATGTCAGACAGGTGAACCAGGCCGTCGATGCCGCCGTCCAGACCGATGAAGATACCAAAGTCAGTGATAGACTTGATTTTACCGGAAACACGGTCGCCCTTGGCGTGAGTTTCGGCAAACAGCTGCCACGGGTTGGATTTGCACTGCTTCAGACCCAGGGAGATACGACGACGTTCTTCGTCGATATCCAGAACCATCACGTCAACCACGTCGCCAACGTTAACAACTTTGGACGGGTGGATGTTCTTGTTGGTCCAATCCATCTCGGATACGTGTACCAGGCCTTCAACGCCTTCTTCGATTTCAACGAAGCAGCCGTAGTCGGTCAGGTTGGTCACGCGGCCAGACAGACGGGTGGTCTCCGGGTAACGCTTGGCGATAGCAACCCAGGGATCTTCGCCCAGCTGCTTCAGACCCAGGGATACACGGGTACGCTCGCGGTCGAACTTCAGAACCTTGACTGCGATCTCGTCGCCAACGTTGACGATTTCGGAAGGATGCTTAACGCGCTTCCACGCCATGTCGGTGATGTGCAGCAGGCCGTCAACACCGCCCAGATCTACGAATGCACCGTAGTCGGTCAGGTTCTTGACGATACCCTTAACTTCTTGACCTTCTTGCAGGTTAGCCAGCAGGCTCTCGCGCTCGGAGGTGTTCTCGGTCTCGATCACGGCACGACGGGAAACAACAACGTTGTTGCGCTTCTGGTCCAGCTTGATGACTTTGAACTCGAGTTCTTTGTTTTCCAGGTGAGCGGTGTCACGGATCGGACGCACGTCAACCAGAGAACCCGGCAGGAAGGCACGGATGCCATTCAGCTCAACGGTGAAACCACCCTTGACCTTGCCGTTGATGATACCGATAACGGTAGCTTGCTCTTCGTAAGCTTTTTCAAGCTGCAGCCAGGCTTCGTGGCGCTTGGCTTTTTCACGGGACAGCTTGGTTTCGCCGAAACCATCTTCGATAGAGTCCAGAGCTACGTCAACAGTGTCACCCACACTGATTTCCAGCTCGCCCAGGGCGTTCTTGAATTCTTCAGCCGGGATGGCGGACTCAGATTTCAGACCGGCGTCAACCAGTACGAAACCGTTCTCGATAGCAACGACAGTACCCTTGACGATGGAACCTTGACGGGTTTCAACGGAGTTCAGGGACTCTTCAAAGAGTTGAGCAAAAGATTCGATCATTGTTTATGTCACAAATGAAACATCCACTTGCAATCCGGCACAAGCGGGGCTGTTTTAAATAATCTGCGCCATCCTTGGTGCAGACGACCGGATGTCAGCTTGCGCTGGCATCACCAAGTTGTTGCTCTGCATAGGCGAGTACCGTTGCCAGCACTTCATCTATGGTCATGGCGGTAGAATCCACCACGAGAGCATCTTCTGCCGGTTTAAGGGGCGCTACGGCGCGATTTCTGTCGCGATCGTCACGTTCCCGAATCTCGGTTAAAAGACGCTCAAAGTTAACATCAAAGCCCTTATCTTGCAACTGCTTATAGCGGCGCTGGGCGCGTTCTTCCGCACTGGCGTCGAGGAAAATCTTCACCTCGGCCTCCTGGAAAACCACGGTTCCCATGTCACGTCCATCGGCGATCAGACCCGGTGCCTGACGAAATGCACGCTGGCGGCGCAGCAGGGCTTCGCGTACCCGCGGGAAGGCGGCGATTTTGCTCGCGGCATTGCCCACCTCTTCGGTACGTATGGTACGGGAGACATCCTCCCCTTCCAGCACCACCTTGACCTGCTCGCTGTCCACCTGGAATTGCACATCCAGGTTGGCAGCCAGTGGGACCAATGCGGCTTCAGAATCGAGCTCTACATCGTGATGCAAGGCAGCCAGGGCCAACACCCGGTAGATGGCGCCGGAATCGAGCAGGTGCCAACCCAGTTTCTCAGCCAGCAACTGGCACAGAGTGCCTTTACCGGCACCACTCGGGCCATCGATTGTCATCACGGGGGCCATCTGAGGCATAACTTCTCTCCTGCACACTTGTTGCACACATCCCGGAAGGGATGGGGTAATGGGCGCCGATTATACCCAAATGTGCCGAGCCTGGCAGTCGTCAAGGCGCACATTTGCGCAGAAGCCGTCGCGATCGCGTGGTTTGCGTACAGCGACTCAAGTCATTAAACAGTGCAAGGTTTTGTTCTTATGGTTGTTCTGGACAAGGCGCGCTAAACTGGCCGCCCTTTTTAAGCAGCTGTAGTAAGGAGCAACCTATGAGCAGCGTTACCCTCGTGGCCAAATCCAAGTTGCCGACCCCCTGGGGCACCTTCACGCTGGTAGGCTTTCAGGAAACCGGTACCGGCAAGGATCATGCTGCGCTGGTGATGGGCGATGTCACGGGTGATGAGCCTGTGCTGGGCCGCATTCACTCTGAGTGCCTGACCGGAGACGCCCTGTTCAGCCTGCGCTGCGACTGCGGTTTCCAATTGCAGGCCGCCATGGAAAACATCGCCAAGGCCGGTCGTGGCGTCTTGCTGTACGTGCGCCAGGAAGGGCGCGGCATAGGCCTGCTCAACAAGATCCGGGCCTACCACCTGCAGGATCAGGGCGCCGATACTGTTGAGGCCAATGTGGCGCTGGGCTTTGCCGCCGACATGCGCGACTACACCATCTGCGCCGACATGCTCAAGGCGTTGCACGTCACCAGTTTGCGCCTGATGACCAACAACCCGCGCAAGATGAAGGCGATGGAGAGCTTTGGCATTCCGGTGGCGGAGCGGGTTCCGCTGCAGGAAGGGCGCAATCCCCACAACGAGTTTTATCTCTCGACCAAGGCGAGCAAGCTGGATCACCTGTTCAAGAAGTGATCCCGGCTCGCCACACGCCGGCATGAAAAACGCCTCCCATCGGGAGGCGTTTTTGTTGGCAGACACTCAGACTGGCCGCGCTAGCGGATGGGCAGCTCGATATCGGCGAACATGGCATCCACATCGTCACTTGAGCGCAGCGCAATGGCGCGCTCCACCACATCCCGGGTCAGGTGCGGGGCGAAACGGGTCATGAAGTCATACATGTAGGTGCGCAGGAAGGAGCCCTTGCGAAACCCTATCTTGGTGGTGCTATGGGCGAACAGGTGGCTGGCATCGAGCGCCACCAGATCGGTATCGACCTGGGGATCCAGCGCCATGGTCGCCATCACGCCGATCCCCACCCCCAATCGCACATAGGTCTTGATCACATCGGCATCGGTGGCGGTGAAGACGATGTTGGGTTCGAACCCGGCCCGGTTGAAGGCGGTATCCAACTCGGAGCGGCCGGTGAAGCCGAACACATAGGTCACCAGCGGGAAGCGGGCAATATCGGCAATGGAGAGCTTGCCAACCTGGGTCAGCGGGTGGCCCTTGGGCACGATCACGCTGCGATTCCAGTGGTAGCAAGGCAGCATGATGAGATCTTCGTACAGGTGCAGCGCCTCGGTAGCAATGGCAAAGTCGGCCTGGCCCTTGACCACGGCTTCGCTGATCTGGGTCGGGGTACCCTGATGCATGTGCAGGGAGACCTTGGGAAAGCGCTTGATGAACCCCTTGATCACATCGGGCAACGCATAGCGGGCCTGGGTATGGGTGGTCGCGATATGCAGCGTGCCCTGCTCGGGATGAGTATGCTGGCTCGCCACCGCCTTGATGCTCTCCACCTTGCCCAGGATCTCGTTGGCTATCTTGATCACATCCCGCCCTGCCGGGGTGATCTGGGTCAGATGCTTGCCACTGCGCTCGAAAATCTGGATCCCCAGCTCATCTTCCAGCATGCGCACCTGCTTGCTGATCCCTGGCTGAGAGGTGTAGAGGCTCTCTGCCGTTGCCGACACATTCAATCTGTGGTTGGCAACCTCAACGATATAACGCAACTGTTGGAGTTTCATGGTGTTAGGCTCTAAAGGCGACTTGAACTAATACTAACAAACTTTTGCCTGATAGCCTTTCCTTCTTGGCCATTTATGGCCGGGCCTGCGCCAGCAAAAAATCCCGCAAGGCGCGGTTCGCCATGGAGAGCGGATCCCCCCGCCGCCACGCCACGCAGAGATCGAGGAAAATAGGCGGAGCAAACGGCACGCCGGTCAAGGCAGTCTCCTCGTCCAGCACCATCCGCAGGAAGGTGGTCACCGCAAATCCCTGCTTTACCACCGCCTTGAGCAGCGGGATGAGATTGCTCTCGAAGGCGATATTGGGCTCACAGCCCAGCCCCTGCGCCAATGCTTCCATGTGCTCGCGGTGGTAGAAACCGCGCCGGAACATGGCCAGCTCCTGGCCGAAAAACTGGGTCAGGGAGACGGCCTGGGCCTGCCGCAGCGGGTGCTCCTCTCCCACCACCATCAACATCTCTTCACGCAGCAGTTGGGCCCCTTCCAATGCAGGCGGCAGATCGCTGGTGATCAGGATGGCGAGATCCAGGGTGCCATCCACCATGCGGCTCAGCAGCTCACGCGAGCCCGCCTCCTCCACCCGGATCTTGAGGCCGGGATAGCGATGCTTGAAGGCCATCAGGATCGGCGGAAAGTAGTAAGAGCCCATCATGTAGGGAATGCCGATACGCACCTCACCACGCTCCAGCCCTTTCAGTTCGGCCATCTCGGCTTCCGCCTGGTGCATCTGCAACAACAGTCGCTCGGCATGACGGCAGAGTACCTCCCCCTCCGGGGTGAGCCGCACTGTGCGATCCTGCCGGTCAAACAGCCGCAACTCGAGCTGTTGTTCCAGCTTGGCGATGGCCATGCTGATGGCGGGCTGGGCAATATGGAGGCCATTGGCCGCTTTAGTGAAGGAACCGGCATCCCGCACCGCCAGCAAATAGGTGAGCTGTTTCAAATCCATATCAATTAATCTTATTAGTTGGATAACTTAAATATATTATATTTATGCTCTGCGGCGCACTACTCTGCACAAAAGCCGTCAGGACAACCGCATATGATCGAAGTAGGCAGCCGCGAATGGATACGCGCCACCCTGGCCCTGAGCCTGGGTTCCTTCCTGGTGTTTCTCAACCTCTACCAGACTCATCCCCTGCTGCCATTGCTGGCAGATGTCTTCTCTGTCAGCTCGCTGGCGGCGGGCTGGACACTGGCTGGCTGCACCGCAGGTCTGGCCGCCTCGCTGCTGCTCTGCGCCCGCCTCGCGGACAGGTTCGGTCGGCGACGGATCATGCTGTGGAGCCTGGCCGGCGCCATACTGCTCTCCCTGCTCATCAGCCTGGTGAACCAGTTTGAATCGCTGTTGCTGCTGAGGATACTGCAAGGGGTGTTGCTGGCCGGGCTGCCCGCCACCGCCATCGCCTACATGGGAGAAGAGTTCAGCAAGCGCGCCCTGCTCTCCGCAGTCGGCGTCTACATCGCCGCCAACTCGCTCGGCGGGATCGCCGGCCGGGTGGTCGGTGGTCTGCTGGCCGGCTGGTTTGGCGACTGGCAGCACACCTTTCTCGGCATAGGCCTGATAAGCCTGACCCTGCTGCCCCTCGTCATCTGGTTATTGCCGGCCCAGACCCGTTTCGTGCCCGTCATCGCCGAGCCGGGCCAGTTCCGGCAGGCCATCAGCAGCCACCTCGGCAACCCGCTGCTGGTCGGTGCCTATCTCATCGGCGGGCTCAACTTCATGGTGTTTTTGAACCAGTACAGCTACCTCACCTTCCTGCTGGCCAAGGCCCCTTTCTCCCTGCCCACCCAGTGGCTCGGCATGCTGTTCCTGACCTATCTGTCGGGTACGGTCGCCTCCTCCCTGAGTGGTCGCTGCGCCCACCGCTGGGGGGCACAGCGCCTGCTGCTGGCGGGGATCTCGCTGATGGCGCTGGGCAGTGCGCTGCTGTTGCACGGCTCGCTGGCGGCCATATTGACGGGGCTGCTCATCTCGAGCTTCGGGTTCTTTCTCGCCCACGCCTGTGCCAGTGCCTGGGTCGGCCAGCACGTGGAACACAACCGGGCGCTCGCCTCATCACTCTATCTGGTGGGGTATTATCTGGGTGCCAGCCTGGGAGGCCTCTACCTGCATCCCTTCTGGGAGCGGGGTGGCTTGGGGGGATTGGTGCTCGGCATCGAGCTGGTGCTGGTGATCACCGCGGGCTTGAGCCTCTGGCTCGGTCACTTGAAGGGGCGTAACACCCCCCCCCTCTCCTTACGCCATCGTAGTCACGGGTAGCGGCCCCCACGCCTACACAGCATCATCATCAAGGGGCACCCGTGCCCGCGCTCGCATCAATCAGAGGTTGTCGTAATAATCGGCGGGCACAGGCACCACGGCGCCAGTGTGCAGCTCTTCCTCGATCACCTCGGCCAAAGAGCGCAGGTGAAACTTGATCTGGCCCGATGTCAGCATCAAGCCCACGTCAGGGTTGCGGAGATCATCCATGTTGCCAGTCTTGAACGGCACATCGGGATGCGCGGCCACCAGCGCCGGCAGTGACGGCACCACCAGCTCTATGTGCTCCAGCCCCGCCTGATGGCTGCGACCCGGTTTGGGCGCCGCCAGTTCGATGCAGGGCACGCTGACGTCGCCACAGCACACGGGATGATGCAGCTGGTAGGTGGCAATAGGACGCCCCCCTATCATGCCTTCCACCAGCAGGGCACCGTGCGCCACCAGGGTCTGTTTCAGGGCCTGATATTCGACCAGCGTGGCCGCACGGTAACAGAGGTGGTCAACGTCGATGGCATCGACATGGACGGCCCGTTGCGCCAGTTCAGCCAGCAGCTGGCAAACAAATGGGGCCATGGGCCCCAGTGTGGTATCGAGTGGGTGGGACATGATCACCATTTCTTCTTGGGTTGGAACAGGACGTCCAGCTCGTCCGCCTCTTTATCCTTGATGTTCTGCAGCTCCTTCTCGCTGTGCTGCTGCAGATGGGCATCCAGTCCGGCCAGCCCCTGGCGCATGTCTTCTTCACGGGCCATCAGGTAGGGATCCTTGTCAGACACCCCGGCCAATGCGGAGAGCCCCTTGGTATAGAGCTGACGACAGGTTCCGTATTGCCCCTGGATCTGGGCATCCATGGCCCGCTTGACCAGATTGGAGATGTTGATCTTGAGCTGCATCAGCTCGAGGCGACGCTCCTCCTGAGCAAAACCGTGGGGATCTATCTTGCCCTTGTTGTGCTCGACCCGCAGCACGGCCCGCATCTTCTTGACCAGTTGCAGCATCTGAATGGCCTGGCGGTCGGATTCGGGCGTCTTGAAGTGCCCCTCATCCTGGCTGCTGTAATTCTCCTGCACATTCTTGATCTGGGTCTGCACGTCTGCGATGCGCTGCTTGATCTGGCCATTGGGCATCACCAGGGCGATCGCCCGGTACGCATCCAGAATACGGTGTTGCAGCAACAGCACTATGTTCTTGGAGAAGGGCACCAAGTTGACATTCAGCAGCACCTCTTCGGTTTCATCCGCCACTGCCTTATGACGAGCGATGGCATGGCGCTTGTCGGCCTCTGCCTTCTGCTTATATTGCTGCATCACGTTATAGGCGATCACCAGAAACAGGAGTGCGCCAATAGACAGCAATACCAAGGTTAAAATCATAGGATGTTCAAACTCCTGTCCCAATCCAATTGCGTGATCCTACAACAGCTTACCCACTTAAGGTAGTCCGCACCGCCGCGCTTACCCACGATTTATTGTGCTTTGGAGCCACAAATCGGCTGCGGAGATCAGGATCACGCAGCGATGGCAACACTGCCATTACCTCATAGTATCGCCCATCGGGCCCATTACTTGAGGTTGAACCCTTTCGATTGCAGGAATTCCTGCATGAAGGGGCGCGCCTCCTTGCCGAGGATGCCCCGGAGCTGGCTGCTCCAGGTCTGCTGCTTGTTATTGCTGCTGCGAGCCTGATAGTAAGCCTCTATCTGCTGATCGTATTGCGCCAGCAAGGGGCGGTCCAGCTCGGCCTGGTAGTGGTTTTCATGCACCACCAGCGCCCGGGGCAAGCGGGGTTTCTGCTCGGGAGCCTGCGCCGGATGGCCCAGACAGAGCCCAAACAGGGGGATCGCCTGATGGGGCAGCCCCAGCGCCTCGCTCACGGCGACCGGATTGTTGCGAATGCCGCCGATGTAGACGCCACCCAATCCCAGCGATTGGGCGGCCAGCAGGGCATTCTGGGCCATCAGGGCGCCATCGATGGCCCCGATCAGCAACTGCTCGACAAAACCTGTCTGGGCATCCGGCACGATTTGGCCGTGGCGATGATAATCGGCGCAGAACATCAGAAACTCGGCGGCCTCGGCCACATAGGCCTGATGCCCCGCCAACTCGGCGAGCCGGGCGCGCAGGGCCATGTCGGTCACCCGTATGATGCTGTTCGCCTGCAGGAAACTGGAGCTGGAGGCAGACTGGGCCGCACTCAGGATCTGGTCGAGCTGGCTCGCCGTGATGGGCTCCGGGGTAAATTGACGAATGGATCTATGGGCGAGAATAAGGTCTATGGTCGGGTTCATGATGCCTCCAGGAAGAAGCCCACACTCTACCCAAAAAAACGGAGGGGCCCAAGGCCCCTCGCAGCTGACGATGACAGAGGCACTTCCTTGGCCCTATCCCGCCAGCGGATAGTCGCCCGCCTTGCAGCACACCAGAAAGGCACTGGCCTCCACCTGCTCCACTGTCATCGGCTTGCTGAACAAAAAGCCCTGGAACACGTGACAACCCTGGGCACGCAGCGCGGCGAGCTCATGCTCATCCTCCACCCCTTCGGCCATGATGCCAAGCCCCAGGCTGGTCGCCATGGCGACGGTGGCGCGGATCACCGGCAGGTTCAGCCCCACCACGAACGAGCGATCCAGCTTGATGGTGTCGATCGGCAGTCGGTTCAGGTAGGCCAGCGACGAATAGCCGGTACCAAAATCGTCGATGGCGATCTTGATCCCCTGCTCGCTCAGGGCATCGAGGATCTCGATGCAGCCCTTCATGTCCAGCATAAGGACTGTCTCGGTCAGCTCCAGAGTCAGCAGGCTGGCATCCACGCCATACGCCTTGAGCTGCTGGGCCACCAGCTCCGGCAAGGAGGAGGAGAGCTGAAACCCGGACAGATTGACCGAAACCGGCACCCGCACCCGCCACTGCTGCTGCCAATGGGCCATCTGGGCCAAGGCCGTCGAGAGCACCCAGCTGCCGATCTCCCGGATCAGCCCCATCTCCTCGGCCAGCGGAATGAACTCCACCGGCGAGACATGGCCGAGCACAGGGTTGTGCCAGCGCAGCAGGGCCTCGTAACCGAGCAACTTGCCCTTTGCCACATCCACCTGGGGCTGGTAGCAGAGGCTCAGCTCCTGCCGACCTATGGCCTTGGCCAGAAACTGCTTCAGGGTCAGCTTGCGGTGCAGGGTCTGCTGCATGCTGGGGGTGAAACGCTGCCAGCGCAGGCGCCCCATCTGCTTGGCCTGATACATGGCCATGTCGGCGCGGGTGATCAGGTTGTCGCCGTCATCCGCATCGTCCGGGTAGATGGCGATGCCTATGCTGCCACCTATGGTCACCTCGGGCACCCCGCTCAGCTGCAGCGGCTTGGTCATCTGGGAGAGCATGAGATCGGCCACTTCCTGCGCCCGATCGCTGGAGTGTGTCAGCGGCACCAGGGCGGTGAACTCGTCCCCGCCGAGGCGCGCCAGCTCCACATCTCGCGGACAAACCTGCTTGAGCCGACCGGCCACCCGCTCCAGCAGCCGATCCCCGGCCTTGTGGCCATAGTTGTCGTTGACCAGCTTGAAGTTGTCCAGATCCATGAACACCAGCGCGAAACGCCCACCCAGACCGCAATATGCCTCGAGGGATTTCATCAGGCCGTAACGGTTGAGCAACCCGGTCAGCGAGTCGTGCCAGGCCAGATGGCGGTGTTCCAGCTCTTCCAGCTTGCGGTCCGTGATGTCGCGCATGGTGAGCAGGATCTGCGCCCCCTGCTGGATATGACGAAACTGGTACTGGAACCAGCGCATCCCCTTGAGCGTCCGGCACTCCCCCTCGGCCACCACTTCATCGAGTCGGGAGAGCTTCTGGTAGAAGGCTTCGTCGTTGCCGGAAAACACCTGGGAGAGCTGGCTGACCTGGCCACCGAAACACATGTCGAAATGGTGGTTGCCACTCTCCAGCCGCCCCTGATTGTCAAACAGGCAGGCCAGGGTGTCGCCGGTAGCGAGGGAGGACTCCTGATAGAGGGTATCGGCGTCGATCACCGCCTCCGTCATCATCATCAGGCGGCCAGCCAGCTGAATGCCGGACAGCCGCAGGTAGATCTGCTTCTTGACCCCCTTGGGCGAGAGAGTCCACCACTCGCTGTAGCTGCGCCCCTGCTGAAAATCACCGAGATAGCGTTGCAGCAACAAGTCGATGGCATCGGCCATGTCGGCCGAGAAGTCACGCGATTGCAGTTCGGCAAGCGAGCTGGCTTCCCACACCCCCAATGCGGTGCGGTTGGCCCAGTAGATATGATGGTGGCGGATGTCATAAACCCAGATCGGGGTATGCAGCACATCCATCCCGTTCAATAACCGTTCGTCTAGCGTATTCATCTAATATGGTGATTCATGATGTGTGATCACAGGGAAACCCTGCAACAAGACGCCCTCTCGGGACGCCCGGTGCTGGTACAAAATCGGATCCAGCCCATAATCTGGAAATAAGCATGCGCACAGGGGCTGACTTCATATGAAAACGCTACATGTGAAACCCATGGTCAGGAAAAACGGACTCACCTTGATATTGTTGGGCATCATAGTAACCATTACTATGATTTTTATACTTTTTTTATTCCGTGAACAACCACTAATCCCCTTCGTCTCCGGCCTGTTGGCGGGTCTGATGATGATATTTATCGGCTCATTGAAGCTGGTTGAACCCCATTTCAGCCTCTCGCTCTGTCACGATTGTTTGCAATATCACCATAAATACGGCGGTTGGATCCTGAAATGGAGAAATATTCAACGTATTGACCAACCACGCATTCATCTGGGCTGGGATCTGGTCGCCCTGCCCTACATAGGTTTGAAGATAAAAGATTACGACGATTTTTTGACATTGATCACACCCAGATTGGCAGTGCGCCTGCTGACCGAACAGCGGGCCGTGCTGTTGCAAGCCCTGCGCAGTGAACGACAAGATTGTGCCAGCGGCGGCTGCGGTGATGCCTTTCAGGGGGAGGGATTGCTGGAAGAGAGCCACTTTCGCTCCCCGTCTGGTCAGCGCTACGAGGGGGTGATCGCCATGCTGGCCAATCGCATGACCCGCTTGCGTGACCTGCTCGGTTACGATTTGCTGGTGCCGGACAACAGTCTGGACCGGGATCCGGCCGAATTTGTCCGCCTGTTGCACCAATACCAGCGGGAGTCGAATCTAATCCAGATCAATTAAACGCCGGATTGCACTTGCCAAGGCGGGCGGCTCTTTTTAAGGTCACTGCCTTGTTACACCCAGAACACCGCTTATGAAGTACATCGAAGAGTTCTATCTGTTCGTCAAGGTGGTGCAAGAGGGAGGCTTCTCCCACGCGGCTGCCGCACTGGGCATGCCTACCGGCACCATCAGTCGACGTATTTCTCAGCTGGAAGAGCAGCTCGGCTGCTCCTTGCTACACAGATCCACCCGCAAACTCCGCCTCACCGACGACGGGCTCAGATATTACGAGCGTCTGTGCACCCCGCTGGCCGAGATTGAGCAGGCCACGGGTGAAATCCAGGGCCGGGAAGCCGACATCAACGGGGTGATCCGCCTCGCCGCGCCCATCGCGCTCTCCAACACCATACTGGTCGACATGCTGGCGGATTTTGGCCTCCACTACCCGGCGGTGCGGTTCGACATCGCCCAGACCAACGACCATCAACACCTGCTCGACAACGATCGGGATCTGGTGTTTTTCAACGGTGAACTGCCCCAATCCATGACCAATGCCCAGTGTCTAGGTCACATCGAATACGGCCTGTTCGCCTCCAGACTCTATCTGGAAAAGATGGGCACACCGGCGCACCCGGCCCAGCTGGAGGAACACTCCCTGATCTACTGCTGGCCCCATCAGCACTGGCAACTGACCGGCCGGGACGAGCAGACGGTGCAGATCAAACGCGCCGCCAAGCTCACCGTCAACCAGACCCAGGCGGCTGTCAGGGCCGCCAGACGACATCTGGGGATAGTCAATGCACCGCGCCACTACGTGCACCCCTTCCTGCAGGATGAGCAACTGGTCGCCGTGCTGCCGGACTGGAAAACCGGCAATCGCCCCTTCTATATGTTGCGCTGCCAGCCTCAGTTCGCCCCGCTGCGTGTTAAGATGTTCGCTGAATTCGTTGAAAAATACTCAGCGCGCTACCGGAACCATCAATGGGACAACCAATTTTCACCGGCAACCAGTTTGTCCCATTGCATCTGACCGTCAGCGGGCCACACTTATAGCAATCCTCGTTGACCAGGCCAGCCTAACACTATGAATGTATTGATATGTGATGACTCAGGATTCGCTCGTAAGCAGCTGGCCCGCGCCCTTCCTTCCGACTGGGATGTGACGCTGCATTACGCCGCAAACGGGCTCGAAGGGGTGGAACAGGTGCTGATGGGGCATGGCGATCTGATCTTTCTGGATCTGACCATGCCGGAAATGGACGGCTACGGGGTGCTGGAGACACTGCAACAGGAAGGGCTGCGCAACAAGGTGTTCGTCGTGTCTGGCGACATCCAGCCCGAGGCGCATCAAAGGGTCATGAGCCTGGGCGCCCTCGATTTCATCAAGAAACCCGCCGCCCCCGAGACCCTGAGCGCCCTGCTCAGACAACACGGTTTGTGGCAACCCAACGGCGTCGCCGCTGCGCCTGCCTTGCTCGAAGGCCTGGCGGCAGGTGAACCTGATGCCGATGTCGGCGTCAAGATCACCCCCGAGATCCGCGACGTTTACCAGGAGCTTGCCAACGTTTCCATGGGCCAGGCCGCCGACCTGCTGGCCCGCCTGCTCAACGCCTTCGTGGTGCTGCCCATCCCCAATGTCAACGTACTGGAAGTCTCCGAGCTGCACATGGCCCTCTCGGCCGCCGCCGATTCGGATACCCTCTCCGCCGTCTGCCAGGGCTTCATCGGGGCGGGGATCGCCGGTGAAGCGCTGATCCTGTTTCACGACTCCAGCTTCAAGGATCTGGCCCGGCTGATGAACCATCAGGGCGCGCTGGATCGCAATGCCGAGCTGGAACTCTTGATGGACACGGCCAACGTGCTGATCGGCGCCTTCCTGCGCGGTTACGCCAGCCAGCTCGATACCCCCTTCAGCCAAGGTCACCCAGTTGTGCTCGGCCAGCACAGGCCCATCAAGGATCTCATCAACACCAACAAGAGCCGCTGGCGCCGCACCCTGGCCATCGAGATCAACTACCGGGTCCAGGATTACGCGGTGCAGTGTGACCTGCTGCTGCTGTTTACCGAAGATTCCATCGCCACCATGAACAACAAAATCATGCACATGCTCTAGGGAGTGACCATGGAAATTCGTGAATTTCATTGGCTGATGAACATAGTCCAGAACCTGGACGTGGGGCTGGTGGTGCTCGACAAGGAGTACAGGGTGCAGGTATGGAACGGCTTCATGGAGAGCCACAGCGGCCGGCTGGCCGGTGAGGTGCGCGATGGCGTGCTGTTCGATCTCTTCCCCGACGTGGACAGGGCCTGGTTCGAACGCAAGGCCAACATGGTGTTCAAGCTCAACAATCGCGCCTTCAGCACCTGGGAGCAGAAACCTTATCTACTGCGTTTCTCCAACTATCGCCCCATCACGGGCTCGGCCCCCCACATGTTCCAGAATCTGACCCTGGTGCCGCTGGCCGATTTCGGCGGTCAGGTGACCCATATCGCCGTGATGATCTACGATGCTACCGACGAGGCCATGCTGATGACAGGCCAGCGACAGGCGTAACGAACAACATCATTCAAAAATGAAACAGGGCGCCGCGGCGCCCTGTGCTATTTCTGTAGTAAACAATCCGTATCAATGCGCTCCGAGGTACTCGGTAAAGGCGTCGATCACCTCTTCGATGTCATCATCGTGGATCTGCAGATGGGTCACCAGCCGCAACTCGCCATAGCCGGAGAAGAGGATCCCCCGCTCCTTCATGAAGGCCAGCAAGGGTGCACTCTCGCCACTCGTCAGTTGCAGGAACACCATGTTGGTCTGCACCTGCGCCAGATCCAGCCTGATGCCGGGCAGCGCCGCCAGCCCCTCGGCCAGCCGTCTGGCACGGCGATGATCGTCTGCGAGGCGTACCACATGCTGCTGCAGGGCAAACAGGCCGGCCTGGGCCAGGATCCCCGCCTGACGCATGCCGCCACCCAGCATCTTGCGCAGCCTTCTGGCACGGGCGATGAAGGCATGGGAACCCACCAGCAGCGATCCCACCGGCGCCCCCAGCCCCTTGGAGAGGCAGATGGAGACACTGTCAAACGGCGCGACCAGCTCGCGCACCGTGTGGCCACTCGCCACCACGGCGTTGAACAGACGCGCGCCGTCCAGGTGCAATTGCAAGCCATGCTCGTCGACAAACTCGCGCATCTCACGCAGATAAGACAGGGGCAGCACCTTGCCGTTATGGGTATTTTCGAGGCAAACGAGGCGGGTCTGGACAAAATGGGCATCGTCAGGGGCGATGGCCGCCCGCACATCCGCCAGTGCCAGCGAGCCATCGGCCTGCATGGGCACGGGTTGCAGGGCCACAGACCCCAGCACGGCAGAACCCTGCGCCTCGTAGCGATAGATGTGGGCTGCCGAGCCCAGCACGGCCCCTTCCCCTCGCTGGCAATGGCTCATCACCGCCAGCAGGTTGGACATGGTGCCGGACGGCACGAACAGCGCGGCCTCCTTGCCAAGCAGGTCGGCGCCATAGGCTTCCAGCGCATTGACGCCTGGATCCTCCCCATAGACATCGTCCCCGACCTCGGCATGCAGCATGCTCTGGCGCATGGCATCCGTGGGCTGGGTGACCGTATCACTTCGTAAATCGATGTAGCGCATGACATCCCTCCTGGTGCAGGAGGACGACGTTAGCCAGCCCGGGCGGGCTTGGCAAGCAGGGCGTCGCCGGAATGTGAACCCGGTGACGGCTTACCAGGGCAGCGGCTGCCCCTGCAGATCCACAAAGGCGCCGGATTGTGCCAACGACAAACCGGCGATCAGATCCAGCAAACGGGGGGCGACCCAGGCCGGATCCTGCAGGCTGGCGGGGGCCAGCTCATGGAGAAAGGGCTGGTTCATGGGGGTATCCATGGGACCCGGATGCACAGTGATCACCCCGGCGCAGGGGAAGCGGTCCCGCCATTCGAGCGCCAGCGTCCTGGCCCCCATGTTGAGGGCCGCCTTGCTCATCCGGTAGCTGTAGCGGCTGCCCGTCTCATTGGCGGTCAGGCTGCCGGCCAGATCGGAGAGAGAACAGAGCCACAAGCTGGCATCCGGGGCCATGCGGCGGCTCAGGCAGGCGCCGAGGGCCAGATGTGGCCAGGCATTGGCCAGCAGGCTGTCGCACAGCCACTTGGGATTGACCTCCTCCACCCGCCGCTCCGGCATGAAGTTGATGTCGTGCAGCAGGCCGATGGTGTTGATCACCACGCTCGGCAGGGTGGTCGTGTCATAGAGGGTGAACAGCGCATCGAAGGAGAGTGGGTCCACCTCCTGCAACGGGAAGTAGCAGGCCGGATCCAGCCCTTTTGGCAGTTGCCTGCCCGCCAGCACCAGCTCCTCGCCCCGGTCCGACAGCTCCCTGGCCAGCGCCGTGCCCAATCCACCACTGCCCAAGATCAGATAGCCCATCACCCTCTCCCCGGATCTGCCGTCTGTTTAGAGGTTATCAGAATAATAACCGGCTGCCGCCAAGAGTTGGCCGGCTATGCCCATCCGGGTTCATGCCTCATTGAGGTGCTTGCCAAATTCGCGCGCCAGCGCCAGATCCAGGAAGCCGTCGGCCTTCTTGTGGCTGCGCAGGAACTGGTAGTAGGCGAGCAGGGTGACCAGTTGCCTTTCATCAGGCAGGGATGGCGCCGGCTGCAGCTCCTGCAGCAGGGCGCCTGCGGCGGCCAGCGCCTCCCGATCCACCACTTCTGCCTGTCGGTAAAGATAACCACAGCCGGTGGCAAGCCACTCCAGCGAGCAGTTGGCCCCCATGGCGATCTGGTTTGCCTTGCCAAGGCCGGGCTCGGCCCCCTTCAGATATTTGCGGATCAGGGCTTCGCTCAAGCCGACTTTACGCGCAAACGCACTGATGCTGCCCGCCCCGATCAGACTCCGCAACCGCTCGGCAAATCCTTCCATATATATCCCGTCAGAACCAAAGTTCGAGTGAACAAAAACCGCATTATTGCCTTGCCAGGCAGAAGAGACCAAGATGCTGGCAGCATTAATTTCCCAAGGAGTCACTCATGTCTGTATCTCGCGTCGCCCTGCACGATCAAGGCCCGACCTTCTCCCGCCTCATCATGGGCTACTGGCGTCTGATGGAGTGGCAACTCTCCCCGGCCGTGCTGCTCGACCTGATGAAGTACCACCTGGATCTGGGAGTGACCACCCTGGATCTCGCCGACATCTACGGCGGTTACCAGTGCGAGGAGGCGTTCGGCAAGGCCCTGCGCCTCGAGCCCTCCCTGCGCGAGCGGATGGAGATCGTCAGCAAGTGCGGCATCGCCCTCACCGCCAGGCCGGAACATGCCCTCAACCACTACAACACCGGCAAGGCACACATCATCGCCAGCGCCGAGGCCTCCTTGCACAAGCTCGGCACCGACCATCTGGATCTGCTGCTGATCCACCGTCCGGACCCCCTGATGGATGCCGACGAGGTGGCCGATGCCTTCATCACCCTCAGGCAAGCAGGCAAGATCAAGCACGCCGGGGTATCCAACTTCACCCCTCGCCAGTTCGAGCTGCTGCAGTCGCGCCTGCCCTTCCCGCTGGTCACCAACCAGCTGGAGATCTCGCCGCTGAACCAGAGCACCACCCTGGATGGCACCCTGGATCAATGCCAGCAACTGCGCATCAAACCCATGGCCTGGTCCTGCCTCGGTGGCGGACGCCTGTTCAACGGCCAGGAGTATGCGCCGCTGCGCGCCGAGCTCGAGCAGATCCGCCATGAAGTGGGCGCTCAGCACATAGAGCAGCTGGTCTACGCCTGGGTGATGATGCTGCCAAGCCAGCCGTTGCCGCTGATAGGATCAGGCAAGCGGGAGCGGATCGCCGCCGCCGTGGCTGCCGAGTCCATTGAGCTCACTCGCCAGCAGTGGTTCCGCATTCGCAAGGCGGCGCTCGGGTATGACGTGCCCTGACCCTGAGTGACAGCGGCATGGCGCCGCACCAACAAAAACGGCATGGGGGATACCCATGCCGTTTTGCATTATCGAGGCAACTCAACGATGACGCTGGGGGCGACCACGTGGTGCATCTGTCTTCGGTTTGGCTTGGTTGACTGTGATGGTGCGGCCACCGATTTCGGTGCCATGCAAACCGGCGATGGCCTTCTCGGCATCGCCATTGACAGGCATTTCAATAAAGCCAAACCCCTTGGACTGACCGGTATCGCGATCGATGATGATATCGACCTTTTCTACCTGCCCAAATTGGCTGAACACGGTTGTCAGTTCGTCGGCCGTCATCCGGTACGACAGATTACCTACGTAAATCTTCATGCCATCCACTCTCGATTCAAGGTGCCTTCTCTATCCAATCACCAACACAGAAGTAAGGGCACAACCTCCATGCCGGACCTGCCAGGGCATCATGCCGAGGCACTCCCCGTCCTGTTCACTCAAGTCATTGATCTCTTGGGCGAACAGAACAGGCAAGATCAATTCGAGTCACTGGCAGTATCTGAGCTTTGAGGTAGATTGTCGAGAAAATAGTCAGCTCAAATGGGGAGCAGCGCCCTGAGCATCTCCTTGAGTGCACGGCGACCGTGCCAGGCCCGTTTAAAGCCAAAGCGATAAATGCCGGGCGCGACCTCGTGGGTCCCCTCACGGCCAAGCCCCATCAGTTTGGTCGCCGCCGCGAGCTGCTCACCATCGAGCCTGAGATCCAGGCTGAACTCCAGCCACTGGCCGTCGTGGCCCACCTTGCGATCCCGCTCTATGCCGACCAAGGCCGCTCTTGGCAGTGCCAGCGCCCTGTCATCGCTGCCATTGAGCAGATAGAGGCGCTCATCGTCCCAGGCGAGCTCGGCCAGTCGCCAGCGCTGCCAGTTGCGAGGCAGCACCATCATCAGCAGCACTATGCCGCCAAACACCAGACCCACCCAGGGCAGCAGACCCATCGTCGGATAACCCAGGCCGACGGCGGCCAGCACGGTTACCAGACTCGCCAGCAGCAAGACCCCCATCACAGGATAAAAACGTCGGGCGGGAGGCATCAGGCAACAGAGCCCCGCCTTCTCCACCAGCTCACTCACCTTCATCTCCTTCTCCTCATGCTCTCGTGCGCTCACCTGGCTGTGGCGCGCATTGTGCGGGAGCCGGACGCCAAGATGCAACCCGACCGGCAAGTCGGGTGACGACCTTGCCAGACTCTTGATATGATTGGGGCTATCTGAGCCCACCTCTTAGTGTGATTGTCGGGAGTCTCATGCTTGCTACCACCCTGCTCTTCATGGCCAGTGCCCTGCATACCGGGACCCCCCGCCCGATCGATCCCGAAGCCATTGGCGGCTATTCGGCCGGCTGCCTCAAAAATGGCATGGCCCTGCCGCTGACAGGGCCCGGCTATCAAGTGATCCGCAGCAAACGACTGCGCTACTACGGTCACCCCGACCTTATTCACTACCTCACGACCCTGGCAAACCAGACCCGGATGGCCGGCATGCCGGATCTCTATATCGCCGATCTGGCCATGGCCCACGGCGGCCCGTTCAGCTCGGGCCATCGCAGCCACCAGACCGGGCTCGATGCCGACATCTGGTTTCGGATGGCCAACCAGCCCATCAGCAAATGGGAGCAGGATGCCCCCAGGGAGTGGGCACTGATCGACGAGCCCAGTTACCGGGTCTTGCCGGGACGCTTCGGCCCTCAGCAACTGGAACTGCTGCGCCTCGCGGCCAGCAAGCCCGAGGTGGCCCGCATCTTTATCAACCCTGTGCTCAAGGGCGAGGTGTGCAAACGGGCCGCCGACGAACCCTGGGTCGCCAAGCTGCGTCCCTGGGTCGGCCACTTCAGCCACTTCCATGTGCGCCTGCGCTGTCCGGCTGGCAGTCCGGATTGCCAGCCCCAGGCCCCTATCCCGCCCGGCAATGGCTGCGGCGCCGAGCTGGCCTCCTGGCTCAAGGACAAGCCGCAATTGCCCAAGGTCTCGATGGCGTACAGCAAACCCAGGCTGCCCGCCCGTTGTGGCAGTTGACCACAAGCTGTTATGGTGCACCTATATCCGCTAGAAATTTCAATGGAGAACAACAAGATGGCCACTTCACTCTGGCGCAGGACAACGCAGAGCCTGTTGACCCTGACCCTGCTGCTGGGACTGACGGGTTGCGGCATGAACAACATTCCAACCCTGGATGAACAGGTCAAGGCGAGCTGGGGCCAGGTCGAGAACCAGTACCAGCGCCGGGCCGATCTGATTCCCAATCTGGTGGCCACCGTCAAGGGCTACGCCAGCCATGAGCAGGAGACCCTGAAAGCGGTCACCGACGCCCGTGCCCGGGTCGGCAGCGTGCAGGTGAGCGATCCCGCCCAGCTCAAGGAGTTTGAAGCGGCCCAGAACCAGCTCTCCAGCGCCCTCTCCCGGCTGATGGTGGTGGTCGAGCGCTATCCGGATCTGAAGGCGGATCAGCAGTTCCTCACCCTGCAGGCCCAGTTGGAAGGCACCGAGAACCGTATCTCTGTGGCCCGGCGCGACTACATAGAGGCGGTGCGCCAGTTCAATACCGAGATCCGCACCTTCCCCGGCGTCATCTGGTCCAAGTTGCTCTATTCGGATCTGGAAGCCAAACCTAGCTTCAGTGCCAAGCCAGGTGCCGATGAGGCGCCCAAGGTCAGCTTCCAATGAGCAGGCTTGTTCGCTGGCTGTTGCCCTGTCTGCTGCTGTGGACGGCGGCGCTGCAAGCCGCCCCCACCTTTCCGGCCCTCAGCGGCCGGGTGGTGGACGAGGCGAACCTGATGTCCCGCAAGCAGGCCCATCAGCTGACCCAGCAACTGGCCGCGTTTGAAAAGCGCAGCGGCATCCAGCTGGTGGTGGTCTCCATCGACACGCTGGGTGGCGACACCATAGAGGAGTACGGCTACCAGCTCGGCCGCCACTGGGGCATAGGTCAGAAGGGCAAGAACAATGGCGTCCTGCTGCTGATCGCCCAGGATGAACGCAAGGTGCGCATCGAGGTGGGTTATGGGCTGGAAGGTGCCCTGCCCGACGCCATTGCGGCCAACATAATCCAGACCCGGATCCTGCCCGCCTTCAAGCGTGGCGACATGGTCGCCGGCGTGGTCGCCGGCAGCCGGAGCATCATGCAGGCGCTGGCGGGTGAGTACACGCCGGTGGACACCGACAAACAGGAGGGCAAGCTGGGCGGCCCCTGGCTGTTCATCCTGATGGTGATTGTGATGCTAGTGCTGCACAACCTGCGCGGCGGTGGCGGGGGGGGGGGCAGCGGTGGCCGACGCCGCGCGGCCTTGCTGACCGGAGGCTTCGGGGCCGGCAGCTTCGGTGGCCGTGGCGGCAGCGGTGGCGGTTTCAGCGGGGGCGGCGGCAGTTTTGGCGGCGGCGGAGCCTCCGGTGGTTGGTAACAGGAATACAGGAATGAAGAGACGACACCATGATTTCTAAACAGTTCTTCCACACGCTGCAGGCCAAGGTTCGCGAGGCTGAGCTGGAAACGGATGCTGAACTGGTCACAGTGCTGGCGCCAGCCAGTGACGGTTATCGCTATATTCCCACCCTGTGGGCAGCGCTGATTGCCATGCTCACACCCCTGCTGGTGTTTGAGCTCGGCTTCTGGCTCGGCTGGTACGAGATCCTGCTGGCACAGTGGTCGGTCTGGCTGCTGCTGAGCCTGTTGTTCCACTGGACCCCCATCAAGATGTACCTGATCCCGAAGAAGGTACGCCGGCACAGGGCGGCGCTGATGGCTCGCCTGCAGTTTATCGAACAGGGTCTGCACCGCACCCGAGACCGGCTGGGGGTGCTGATCTTTGTCTCGGTGGCCGAGCACTACGTGGAGATACTGGTGGACGACGGCATAGCCCAGCACATCGACAATGCCCAGTGGCAGGCGATCATCGACGACTTCACCCAACGGGTGCGCAACCGGGAAGTGGAGCAGGGATTTATCGAGTGCGTGGAACGCACCAGCGCCATCCTGACCGATGCCTTCCCGGCGACCCGGGATCAGAATGAGCTGCCCGACAGCCTGATCATCCTGGACAAGCCCTGATCGGGTTTAAAAAACCGGCATTCTGTTCAAGGGATAGGCATCCGATAAAGATTATGAAAAATAAGGGGAAAAGTGGTTGACCCCGGCAGCCCTTTCCCCTAAATTACGCCCCGTTCCAGCGCAACGGCGCGGCGAACAAAGTGCTGGCTGAGCACCCTAAACAACAGACAAAAATTTGGTGAGGTGTCCGAGTGGCTGAAGGAGCACGCCTGGAAAGTGTGTATACGGCAACGTATCGAGGGTTCGAATCCCTCCCTCACCGCCAAATTGCAAAGCCCGACCTATTGGTCGGGCTTTTTGCTTTCTAGCCTGCGCCATCGGCTCTCGAGCGGCTAATGCTCTCACCCTCCTCACGAAAAACACAGGCACTATTCTGGGGACATCCTTCCTATCAGGCGTCCTTGCCCACCCAGGAATGAGCATGCCTGGTTTCTCGCCCTGTCCAGACAGATGTTCCGCCCTGCGCCGTCAAATATTTTCCCGCCGGACCCGGCTCTGATTTATTGTTCACCGATTGGATATCATTTTGAAAAACTGATACTTAAATAGCTACACTAGCCATTATCAATATCCAGGGACGTACAAAAAATGAGCTTGATTGGCCTTCTTTTTGCAATAATCTGTATCCTTGGCGGTAACATCATCGAGGGGGGCCATCCCAGCGCCCTGCTCGATCTGCCAGCCTTCCTCATAGTGATAGGCGGTACGATTGGTGCCGCACTGACCCAGTTTCCCTTCTCCGTCGTCGGTAAAACCTTCAAGCGCTTCAAGTGGCTGCTTGCCCCCCCCAAGCTCGACATGCTGGAGCAGGCGCAGTTGCTGGAAACCCTGGCCGGCAACGCCAGACGCAGCGGCATGCTGGCCCTGGAGGGCATGATCGACGAGATCAAGGATCCCTTCCTGCAAAAAGGGGTACAGATGATGGTCGATGGCTACGAGAAGACCAAGATCCACGAGGTATTGGAGAACGAGATCGAGTTCGAGCATGAGGATCTCGAGCAAACAGTCAAATTCTATGAAGCCATGGGCGGCTACTGCCCTACCATGGGGATAGTGGGTGCGGTATTTGGCCTGATCCACGCCATGGGCCTGCTGGATGCCCCTGACAAACTGGGTGGTGCCATCGCGGTGGCCTTCATCGCCACCATCTACGGGGTGGGTGCCGCCAACCTGATCTTTCTTCCCTTCGGTAACCGCTACAAGGGGTTTGCCCATGATATCCGCCACTACAAGGAGATGACCTTGACCGGCATCCTCTGCATCGTGGATGGCGAGTCGCAAGCCCGGTTACAAGTTACCCTCGAACCTTATCTGGGAGGCCATGGTGGCCAAAAAGAAAAAGCCTGAAGCGCCGGAGAACCACGAGCGCTGGCTGGTTTCCTATGCCGACTTCATGACCCTGTTGTTCGCCCTGTTCGTGGTGCTCTACTCCTTTGCCATGGCCAAACAGTCCGAGACCCGGGTGCTGATCCAGGGCTTCATCGAGTCGCTGGGTAAAATCGGCCTCATCTCTCCACCTGCGGGTTCCCCTGTGATGCAGGGCGGCACCGGGATCCTGGAGCCGGAATCCAGAACGGCCCCCAGCAGCCCTGATAAAGAAACCGTGCTGGAAAAAGAGGCACCGACCGCGGCGGCAGATCCCTTCAACGAAACCATAGGGGCCTCGGAGAAGCCGAGTGCCACCGAGGCCTGGCCGCACAAGACCAAGGAACAGGAGTGGGTACAGGTCACCAAGAAGAAACTCGAGCAGCAGCTCAAGGCACAGATTGAATCCAAGGATCTGGAGGTGGAGCAGCTCGGCAGCCAGCTGGTGATCCGCATCGGCGAGAAGGCGCTGTTCCCGGCCGATTCGGCCTTCCTGCAGCCCCAGTTCATTCCGCTGGTCAGCAAGATCTCCGGCATACTGGCCGACATCCCGGGCAAGGTGGTAGTGACAGGCCACACGGACAACTCGCAGGCGCCGATTGAGCTCTATCGCAGCAACTGGGAGCTGTCGGTGCTGCGCTCGGCCTCCATCGTCCACACCCTGCTCACCAACCCCAAGCTGGACGCAACCAGGGTCATAGCTCAGGGGGTAGCCGATGCCCAGCCGCGCTATGCCAACGACACGCCTGAGCATCGACAGGCCAACCGCCGGGTCGAGATCACCCTCTCCCAGGGCAAGGCCGCCGAAGAGGCGCTCCCCATCCTCAAACCCTGATCAGCAAACCCCGCCCAGCGGGGTTTTCTTTGCATCTCATCCAACCGTTATCGCCCCAGTCATCCGACCAGCATCCCCTATTTTCCCCGCATGCCACGCTGTACAGGCCCCTGCGGCGCGCCGTTCTCCGGGTCTATTCGCGCCATTGAAAATGATTCTCAAATGAGAAAATTGACCTTGCTAGCAAAAACCGATTTTTCCCCCCATGATTAATAATTAATCCTTTGAAATGACATGTAAATCAGTATGGAAGTGGCATAATGCGTAACACCCTTGTTAAGTCACATGATTAATTCGGTTAGGGAAAACCTATATGTTTGCTGATATTGCTGTCCAGCATTGGGCTTTTGCTATCTATGTCGTTGCAGCCATTTGCCTGTGCCTGATCATGATAGGTCTGGCCGCCTTGCTGGGAGGCCGTGCCTACGGTCGAGCCAAAAACAAGCCCTTCGAATCGGGCATAGATTCGGTTGGCAATGCCCGTCTGCGTTTCTCCGCCAAGTTCTACCTGGTCGCCATGTTCTTCGTCATCTTCGACGTAGAGGCACTCTATCTGTTCGCCTGGTCCGTCTCCGTTCGGGAGAGTGGCTGGGTCGGCTTTATTGAAGCCGCCATCTTTATCACCCTGCTGCTGGTAGGTCTTATCTACCTGTGGCGCATCGGCGCCCTCGACTGGGCACCAAAGAAACGCGTTCTGACTGACAAGAAGCCAGACTGAATTACCGATATTCCCTTTGAGGTTGCACCATGAAGTACACCCTGACCCGGATTGACCCGGATGCGCCGGTTGAGCGCTACCCCCAGGAACAGCGCCAGACAGTCGATGATCCGCTGGCGCAACAGGCTGAACGCGGCATCATGATGGGGCGTCTCGAGGAGGTGTTGCAAGACACCGTCAACTGGGGTCGCAAAAATTCCCTCTGGCCTTACAACTTCGGCATCTCCTGCTGCTACGTGGAGATGTGTACCGCCTTCACCTCCCCCCATGACGTGGCCCGCTTCGGCGCCGAGGTTATTCGAGCCTCGCCGCGTCAGGCGGATTTCATGGTGATAGCAGGGACGCCCTTCATCAAGATGGCACCTGTCATACAGCGCCTGTACGAACAGTTGCTCGAACCCAAGTGGGTCATTTCCATGGGCGCCTGCGCCAACTCGGGCGGCATGTATGACATCTACTCGGTGGTACAGGGTGTGGACAAGTTTCTGCCGGTCGACGTCTACATTCCTGGCTGCCCACCCCGTCCCGAGGCCTTCCTGCAAGCCCTGATGCTGCTGCAGGACTCCATCGGCAAGGAACGCCGCCCCCTCTCCTGGGTGGTGGGCGATCAGGGGATCTACCGTCCCCAGATGCAGGCCGAGAAGGAACGCAAGCGCGGCGAGCGGATCAACGTTACCAACCTGCGCACGCCGGATGAGATCTGATCATGAAACTGACTCGAGAATTCCCCAGTAACTACACCATGGCCCAGTGGCAACCGAGCGATCACCAGGATGCCCAGGTGGTCCGCGAGCTGTTTGCCCACTTTGGCGCCGAGCGCTTCACTGTTCAGACCACCCGCACCGGCGTGCCCGTGGTCTGGCTCTCCCGCGAGCTGCTGCTGGACGTGATGGGCTTCTTGCGCAAGCTCCCCTCCCCGTTCGTGATGCTGTTTGATCTCAGCGCCACCGACGAGCGGATGCGCAGCCATCGCGACGGCCTGCCCGAGAGCGACTTCACCGTCTTCTATCACCTCATCTCCATCGACCGCAACGCCGATGTGATGCTGAAGGTGCCGCTCAAAGAGAGCGATCTGAGCCTGCCAACCATCAGCCGCCACTTCCCCAACGCCAACTGGTACGAGCGAGAAGTGTGGGATCTGATGGGCATCAACTTCGATGGTCACCCCCATCTGACCCGCATCATGATGCCCAAGAGCTGGCAGGGTCACCCGCTGCGCAAAGACTATCCGGCGCGCGCCACCGAGTTCGATCCCTTCATGCTCGATGCGGTCAAACAGGATCAGGAGCAGGACAACCTGCTGTTCAAACCCGAAGAGTGGGGCATGAACCGGGGCAACGAGAACGAGGACTACATGTTCTTGAACCTCGGCCCGAACCACCCCTCCGCCCACGGCGCCTTCCGGCTGGTGCTGCAGCTCGATGGCGAGGAGATCCGCGACTGCGTGCCCGACATCGGCTATCACCACCGCGGTGCCGAGAAGATGGGTGAGCGTCAATCCTGGCACAGCTACATCCCCTATACCGACCGGGTCGAGTACCTGGGCGGCGTCATGAACAACCTGCCTTATGTGCTGGCGGTCGAGAAGCTGGCGGGCATCAAGGTGCCAAACCGGGTCGACGTGATCCGGGTGATGCTGGCGGAGCTGTTCCGCATCCAGAGCCACCTGCTGTTCCTCGGGACCTATATCCAGGACGTGGGTGCCATGACCCCCGTCTTCTTCACCTTCACCGACAGGCAGAAGATCTACACCATCATCGAAGCCATCACGGGCGCGCGCATGCACCCGGCCTGGTTCCGTATCGGCGGCGTGGCGCACGATCTGCCGGTGGGCTGGGCTCGTCTCATCCAGGATAACCTGCTGAACTGGCTGCCCAAGCGGCTGATGGATTATGAGAAGGCGGCCATGCGCAACAGCATATTGCGCGGCCGCACCATAGGCGTCGCCCCCTATACCACAGAGCAGGCATTGGCGTGGGGCATCACGGGGGGCGGTCTGCGCGCCACCGGCCTCAACTTTGACGTACGCAAATGGCGTCCTTACTCGGGCTACGATCAGTTCGAGTTCGAGGTACCGGTCGGTGCCAACGGTGATGTGTACGACCGTGGCATGATACGCCTCGAAGAGATGCGCCAGAGCCTGCGCATCATAGAGCAGTGTGTGAAGAACATGCCGGAGGGGCCATTCAAGGCGGATCACCCGCTCACTACGCCGCCGCCCAAAGATCGCACCCTGCAAGACATAGAGACCCTGATCACCCACTTCCTGCAAGTGTCCTGGGGCCCGGTGATGCCGGCCGCCGAGTCCTTCCAGATGATAGAGGCGACCAAGGGGATCAACAGTTATTACCTGACCAGCGATGGCTCCACCATGAGCTACCGGACCCGGATCCGCACCCCGAGCTTTGCTCACCTGCAACAGATCCCCTCGGTGATCCGGGGCAGCATGGTGTCGGATCTCATCGCCTACCTGGGCAGTATCGATTTCGTTATGTCGGATGTGGATCGTTGAGTAACCGCTGTTACTAAACAACCGTTACGCGACAAAAAGGACAAGCCACAAAAGGTTAAGCCATGAGCCAGCAATGTCAGTGCCAAAACAATCAGACCCCGCAGGGGCAAAGTGAGTGCCAGGGCAAGGGGGACGGCTTCGTCCTGAGCCAGGCCGAACGCGATGCCATCCGGCATGAGATACACCACTACGAAGATCCCCGCGCCGCCAGCATAGAAGCGCTCAAGATAGTGCAGCAGGCCCGCGGCTGGGTGCCGGACGGTGCCATCCATGCCATCGCTGCCGAACTCGGCATTCCCGCCAGCGACGTGGAAGGAGTTGCGACTTTCTACAGCCAGATCTTCCGCCAGCCGGTCGGGCGCCACATCATCCGGGTCTGTGACAGCATGGTCTGTTACATCAACGGCCACGAAGGGCTGCTGGCCGGCCTCAAGGAAGTGATGGATCTGGCCCCCGGCCAGACCAGCGCCGACGGCCGCTTCACCCTGCTGCCCGTCTGCTGCCTCGGCAACTGTGACAAGGGGCCGGCGCTGATGATCGACGACGACACCTATGGCGGACTCGATGCCATCAGCCTGCTCAAGACCCTGGAGGCCTACCCATGAGTCTTCACGAGGGCAATCTGCCCATGCGCCTTGAACGCAACAAGACCCCGGAGGCCAACCTATGTCCATGAGCCCACGGCCGACCACGCCTCTCGCCTCCATCGGCACGGCCAACCTGATCGCGCGCGCCCCAGAGACCCATCCGCTCACCTGGCGGCTGCGTGACGACGGCCAGCCGGTCTGGCTGGATGAATACCAGAGCAAGCAGGGCTATGACGCGGCCCGCAAAGCCCTCGGCCAGATGAGCCCGGATGAGATAGTCGGCACCGTCAAGGATGCCGGCCTCAAGGGTCGCGGTGGCGCCGGCTTCTCCACCGGGGTGAAGTGGGGCCTGATGCCCAAAGACGAGAGCATGAACATACGTTACCTGCTCTGCAACGCCGACGAGATGGAGCCGAATACCTACAAGGATCGGCTGCTGATGGAGCAACTGCCCCACCTGCTGATCGAGGGGATGATCATCAGTGCCCGGGCCCTCAAGGCCTATCGCGGCTACATCTTCCTGCGTGGCGAGTACGTGGATGCCGCCATCAACCTGCGCCGCGCGGTGGAAGAGGCCAAGGCCGCCGGCCTGCTCGGCAAGAACATCCTGGGCTCGGGCTTTGACTTCGAGCTGTTCGTCCACACGGGCGCCGGTCGTTACATCTGCGGCGAAGAGACGGCGCTCATCAACTCGCTGGAAGGGCGCCGCGCCAACCCGCGCGCCAAACCCCCCTTCCCCGCCGTCTCCGGCGTCTGGGGCAAGCCGACCTGCGTCAACAACGTCGAGACCCTGTGCAACGTGCCCGCCATCATAGGCAACGGGGTTGCCTGGTATCAGGGGCTGGCGCTGCCGGGCTCCGAAGATCACGGCACCAAGCTGATGGGCTTCTCCGGCAAGGTGAACAACCCTGGGGTCTGGGAGCTGCCGTTTGGCATCACGGCCCGCGAGCTGTTTGAAAACTACGCCGGTGGCATGAAGCCCGGCTACCGCCTCAAGGCGTGGCAACCGGGCGGCGCCGGTACCGGCTTCCTGCTGCCCGAGCACCTGGATGCCCAGATGTATGCCGGCGGCATCGGCAAGGTCGGCACCCGCATGGGGACGGGCCTCGCCATGGCGGTGGATGACAGCATCAACATGGTGGGGCTCTTGCGCAACATGGAAGAGTTCTTCGCCCGTGAATCCTGTGGCTGGTGCACTCCCTGTCGCGACGGCCTTCCCTGGAGCGTCAAGCTGCTGCGGGCGCTGGAGCGGGGCGAGGGTCAGCAAGGAGATCTGGCAACGCTGGAACAGCTGGTCAGTTTCCTCGGCCCGGGCAAGACCTTCTGTGCCCACGCCCCTGGCGCCGTCGAGCCGCTTGGCAGTGCTCTCAAGTATTTCCGCGCCGAGTTCGAGGCCGGGATCAAGGGACCGCAGGATAATCACAAGCTGCTCAAAGGGATCCAGCCCAATCTGCTGGGTGAACGCTGGTAAGACGAGGACGCAGGGCCGATGGGCGAAGCCTGATCGGCCGTTTCATGCAACACAGGTGCAAACCAGAGTTCACGAATGTTTGATGACGCCATTGTCTGATTACGCCTGCCGGCTAATCCAATCTGCGCGTTTTATCTAATTGATGTCAGGGAAGTTGTATGGCCACCATTTTTGTAGACGGTAAAGAGTACGAGGTAGACGGGGCAGACAACCTGCTGCAAGCCTGTCTCTCCTTAGGGCTGGACGTCCCCTATTTTTGCTGGCACCCGGCGCTGGGTAGCGTCGGCGCCTGCCGCCAGTGTGCGGTCAAGCAGTATCAGAATGCCGACGACAAGCGCGGCCGCCTGGTCATGTCCTGCATGACCCCCTCTACCGATGGCACCTATATCTCCATCGAGGACGAGGAGGCGAAGGAGTTCCGCAAGACGGTGGTGGAGTGGCAGATGACCAACCACCCCCACGACTGCCCGGTATGTGAAGAGGGTGGCGCCTGCCACCTGCAGGACATGACGGTGATGACAGGCCACAACAGCCGTCGCTACCGCTTCACCAAGCGCACCCACCAGAATCAGGAACTGGGGCCCTTCATCAATCACGAGATGAACCGCTGCATCGCCTGTTATCGCTGCGTGCGTTACTACAAGGATTACGCCGGCGGCGAGGATCTCGGTGTCTATGGCGCCCACGACAACGTCTATTTCGGCCGGGTCGAAGATGGCACCCTGGAGAGCGAGTTCTCCGGCAACCTGGTGGAGGTCTGCCCCACCGGCGTGTTCACCGACAAGACCCACTCCGAGCGTTACAACCGCAAGTGGGACATGCAGTTTGCCCCCAGCATCTGCCAGCAGTGCTCGGTCGGTTGCAACATCAGCCCGGGCGAGCGCTACGGCGAGTTGCGCCGCATCGAGAACCGCTTCCACGGTGGCCTCAACCACTACTTCCTGTGCGATCGCGGCCGCTTTGGCTATGGCTACGTCAATCTGGCGGATCGCCCGCGTCAGCCATTGCTGCGTGACGGCAACGACAAGCTGGCCATCACGGTGGACGGCGCCCTGAACCGCGCCGCCGACGCCCTGCGCACCGCGGCCGGCGTCATCGGCATCGGTTCTCCCCGCGCCTCGCTGGAGAGCAACTTCGCCCTGCGCGAGCTGGTGGGCGCCGACAACTTCTATTGCGGCGTCGAGCAGAGCGAGTGGGAGTGCCTGCAAAAGATGTTGCACATACTGCAACACGGCGGCATTCGTACGCCGAGCCTGCGGGACATGGAAGAGGCCGACGCCATTCTGGTGCTGGGTGAAGATGTCACCATGAGCGCCGCCCGTATCGCCCTGGCCCTGCGCCAGTCGGTCAAGGGCAAGGCGCGCGAGATCGCCCGCAAGATGAAGGTGGACTTGTGGCAGGTCGCTGCAGTGCAGACCCTGGGCCAGAATGAGCGCTACCCGCTGCTCATCACCAGCCTGGACAGCACCCGCCTCGACGACGTGGCGGCAGAAAAACTGCACGCCCCCCACGCGGATCAGGCCCGCCTAGGTTTTGCCATCGCCCATCTGCTCGACAGCTCGGCCCCGGCCCTGGCCGATCTCGGCCAAGAACAGCAGGCGCAAGCCGCTCGCTGGGCCGACCTGCTTGGCAACGCCAAGAAGCCGCTCATCATCGCAGGCTCCGGCGCCCGCACTCCGGCACTGATCGAGGCTGCCAGCAACATAGCCCGTGCCCTCAAGGGCCGTGGTCAGGACGTCAGCCTGGCACTGGTGGCGCAAGAAGCCAACAGTCTGGGTCTGGCCATGCTGGATGCAGGCAAGTCGTCAGGCAAATCGCTGGAAGCTGCCCTTGAGCGCGTCGAAGCCCAGGATAACCTGGCGCTGGTGACCCTGGAGAACGATCTCTATCGCCGCGCCCCGCGCAATCGGGTCGATGCGGCCATCGCCCGCCTGCAACACCTGCTGGTGGTCGATCATCAGGATACCCAGACAGCCCAGAAGGCCGATCTGGTGCTGCCTGCCGCCAGCTTTGCCGAGGCCGATGGCACTCTCGTCAATATGGAGGGCCGTGCCCAGCGCTACTTCCAGGTCTATGCACCGGCCTTCTACAACGCCGATATCCAGATCCGGGAAGGGTGGCGCTGGCTGGCCGCGCTGCAGGGGGCTCTCGATAACAAGCCCCTGCGCTGGCAGAACCTTGACGAGATCAGCGGTGCCTGCGCCGCCTCGACGCCGCTGCTCGCCCCCATGCTGGAAGCCTCGCCCAACGCCGGGCTGCGGATCCGTGGCATGAAGCTCGCTCGCGAGCCGCACCGCTACAGCGGCCGCACCTCCATGCTGGCGGATCAGAACGTCAGCGAGCCGAGAGTGGCCCAGGATCCGGACTCCCCCTTCAACTTCTCCATGGAAGGCTATGCCGGTGCCCGCCAGCCGATGCAACAGGTGCCGTTTGCCTGGGCGCCGGGCTGGAACTCCCCGTCAGCCTGGAACAAGTTCCAGGACGAGGTGGGCGGCAAGCTGCGCGCCGGTGATCCCGGTCGCCGCCTGCTGGAACCGGGTGAAGACAATCTCGGCTGGTTTGATGCCATACCGGCCCCCTTCGTGGCTCAGGAAGCCCTGCAGGTGGTCAACTATGACCAGCTGTTTGGCGGCGAGGAGCTCTCCGCTCGCAGCCCGGTGATCCAGGCCCGCATGAATGAGCCCGAGCTGGTGCTGAACCCGGCCGATGCGGCTCGCCTTGCCCTCAACGCGGGCAACCAGGTGAGCTTCTCCTGGGGTGGCAACCACTGGCGCCTCAAGCTGCGGCTAAGCCATGCTCTGGCACAGGGTCTGCTGGGTCTGCCGCTCGGCGTGAACGGTCTGCCGACCGCGCTGCAACAGGCCTACATCAACAACCTGCAGGAGGCGATCGCATGAGTGATTCCCTGATGGAGCTGCTGATTGAAGTCGGCAAGGCGCTGATCGTGCTGGTGGGGATAGTGGGGGCTGGCGCCTTCATGAGCTTCATCGAACGTCGCCTGCTGGCGCTGTGGCAGGATCGCTACGGCCCCAACCGGGTGGGCCCGTTCGGCCTGCTGCAGCTGGCGGCCGACATGGTCAAGATGTTCTTCAAGGAGGACTGGATCCCACCGTTCGCGGATCGCCGGATCTTCATCCTGGCCCCCATCATCGCCTTTACCGCCTTTATTCTGGCGTTTGCCGTGGTGCCGCTCACCCCCACCTGGGGCGTGGCGGATCTCAACGTGGGCCTGCTCTACATACTGGCCATTGCGGGACTGGCGGTCTATGCCGTGCTGTTCGCCGGCTGGTCGAGCAACAACAAGTACTCATTGCTCGGCAGCCTGCGCGCCTCGGCCCAGACCCTCTCCTACGAGGTGTTCCTGGGGCTCTCCCTGATGGGGATAGTGATCCAGACCGGCAGCTTCAACCTGAGAGACATAGTCGAGGCCCAGGAGGGCTTGTGGAACGTGGTGCCCCAGATCCTGGGCTTCATCACCTTCCTGTTTGCCGGCGTTGCCGTCACCCACCGCCACCCGTTTGACCAGCCGGAGGCCGAGCAGGAGCTCGCCGACGGCTATCACATCGAGTATGCGGGCATGAAATGGGGTCTCTTCTTCGTGGGCGAGTACATCGGCATAGTGCTGATCTCCTCCCTCATAGTGACCCTGTTCTTCGGTGGCTGGCACGGCCCCTGGTTGCCGCCCTTCATCTGGTTTGCCCTGAAGACCGCCTGCTTCATGGTGCTCTTCATTCTGCTGCGGGCCTCCCTGCCCCGTCCGCGTTTTGACCAGGTGATGTCCTTTGGCTGGAAAGTCTGCCTGCCGCTGACCCTGATCAACATGCTGATCACGGGTGCCGTGGTGCTGATGAGTGCGCAGTGAGACCGGAATGGATATGAACATTGTGATGCCGTTTGGCTGGAACGTCTGCTTGCCTCGCGCCTTGCACCCCGCTCGGGATGTAAGGCTCAGGGGCTGTGGTGCTGATGAATGTGCAGTGAGGCACGACTATGAAAATTGTTAGCATAATCAAGGGTGTCGGTACCCAACTTCGCAGTCTGGGCATGGTGTTTTCCCATGCCTGGCGCCCGCGCGAAACCCTGAGTTACCCGGAAGAGGCTGTCTATGCCGCTCCCCGTTTCCGTGGCCGCATCGTGCTGACCCGCGACCCGGACGGCGACGAGCGCTGCGTGGCCTGCAACCTCTGCGCCGTGGCCTGCCCGGTCGGCTGCATCTCGCTGCAGAAAGCGGAGCGGGACGATGGTCGCTGGTATCCGGAGTTCTTTCGCATCAACTTCTCCCGCTGCATCTTCTGCGGCCTGTGCGAAGAGGCCTGCCCCACCACCGCCATCCAGTTGACGCCGGATTTCGAGATGGGCGAATACCGCCGCCAGGATCTGGTGTACGAGAAGGAAGACTTGCTGATCAGCGGGCCCGGCAAATACCCGGATTACAACTTCTATCGCATGAGCGGTATGGCCATCGACGGCAAGCCGAAAGGGGATGCCGAGCACGAAGCCAAACCTATCGATGTCAAGAGCCTGCTGCCCTAGGAGTCAATCATGGAACTGGCATTTTATGCCGCGGCCCTGGTAGCCGTTTACAGCACGCTGCGGGTGATCAGCACCAGCAATCCCATGCATGCGCTGCTCAATCTCATTATTTCGCTCATCGCCGTGGCCATGATCTTCTTCTGTCTGGGTGCCTCCTTCGCGGGAGCCCTGCAGGTGATCGTCTACGCGGGCGCCATCATGGTGCTGTTCGTGTTCGTGGTGATGATGCTGAACCTGGGATCGTCCCAAGATCAGGAGAAGAACTGGCTCACCCCCACCACCTGGGTGGGTCCGGGTCTGCTCTCTCTCGTCCTGCTGGGCTTTCTGGCCTACGGCATCCTCGGCGTGACAGGGGGTCAGCTTGGTCTGACCGACGTCAGCGCGAAAGAGGTCGGCATCGCCCTGTTCGGCCCTTATGTGCTGGCGGTGGAGCTCGCTTCCATCCTGCTGCTGGCGGGTCTGGTGACCGCCTACCACCTGGGCCGTGAAGACAAGAGCGGAGAAGTGCTTTCCGTTCCCAAAACTGCCGTGCGCTCAGCACCAAGTCCATCTCAAGAAGGAGGTCAGCAATGAGTGGCATCCCCATGGAACACGGTCTGCTGCTGGCCGCCGTGCTGTTTTGCATCGGTTTGTGCGGTCTGCTGATCCGCCGTAACTTGCTGTTTATCCTCATGAGTATCGAGATCATGATGAATGCGTCCGCGCTGGCGTTCGTGGTGGCTGGCAGCCGCTGGGCCCAGGCCGATGGCCAGATCATGTACATACTGGTGATTTCTCTGGCGGCAGCGGAGGCCAGTATAGGCCTGGCCCTGTTACTGCTGCTCTATCGTCGTTACCACACCCTCAACGTGGACACTGTGAGCGAGATGCGCGGATGAGCCTCTTATACCTGACTTTTCTATTCCCGCTGCTGGGATGGCTGGTGCTGGCCTTCTCCCTCGGCCGTTTCGGCGAGCGCAGCTCGGCACTGATCGGCGTCGGCAGCATAGGGTTGTCGGCCCTCACCACCCTGTGGGTCGGCATCGATTTCCTCAATACCATGCCGGTCGGCGGTGTCTACACCCAGACCCTGTGGCAATGGATGTCGGTGGGCAGCTTCAATCCCACCTTCCGCCTGGCGCTGGACGGCCTGTCGCTGACCATGCTGGGGGTGGTGACCGGGGTGGGTTTCTTCATCCACCTGTTCGCCTCCTGGTACATGCGCGGAGAAGAGGGCTATTCCCGCTTCTTCACCTATACCAACCTGTTCATCGCCAGCATGGTGTTCCTGGTGCTGGCCGATGACCTGCTGTTCGTCTACCTCGGCTGGGAAGGGGTGGGGCTGTGCAGTTACCTGCTGATCGGCTTCTACTACCGCAACCCGGCCAACGGGGCGGCCGCCCTGAAGGCGTTCGTGGTGACCCGGGTCGGCGACGTCTTCCTCGCCATCGGCCTGTTCGTCCTCTACCGGGAGCTGGGCACCCTCAACATCCATGAGCTGCTGGTGCGCGCGCCCGCGATGTTCGCCGAGGGCTCCCCTGCCCTGTCGTTCGCCTGCCTGATGCTGCTCGGCGGCGCGGTCGGTAAATCGGCCCAGCTGCCGCTGCAAACCTGGCTGGCGGATGCCATGGCGGGCCCGACACCTGTCTCGGCCCTGATCCACGCCGCGACCATGGTGACCGCCGGTGTCTATCTCATCGCCCGTACCCACGGCCTCTTCCTGCTGGCCCCCGAGATCCTGCATCTGGTGGCGCTGGTCGGTGCCATTACCCTGGTGCTGGCGGGTTTTGCGGCCCTGGTACAGACCGACATCAAGCGGATCCTGGCTTACTCCACCATGAGCCAGATAGGCTACATGTTCCTGGCCCTCGGGGTCGGCGCCTGGGAAGGGGCCATCTTCCACCTGATGACCCACGCCTTCTTCAAGGCGCTCTTGTTCCTCTCAGCCGGTGCCGTCATAGTCGCGACCCACCACGAGCAGAACATCTTCAAGATGGGAGGCCTGCGCAAGAGTCTGCCGCTGGTCTATGCCTGCTTCCTGGTCGGGGGCTCGGCGCTGGCCGCGCTGCCGCTGGTCACGGCCGGTTTCTACAGTAAAGACGCCATCCTGTGGCAGGTGCAGGCATCTGGCCAGACCACACTGTTGTGGGCCGGTCTGGTGGGGGCCTTCCTGACCTCCCTCTACACCTTCCGCCTCATCTTCATCGCCTTCCACGGCAAGGTGCAGACCGAGGCCCACGCCGGCCACGGTCTGGCCCACCAGCTGCCGCTGCTGGTGCTGCTGGTGCTCTCCACCGGGATCGGGGCCCTGATAGTGCCGCCGCTGGCCGGAGTACTGCCGGCCGGTCCGGGAGATCACATAGAAGCGGGTCGTCATGCGCTGGAAATAGCCTCCGGGATAGTCGCCATCGCGGGCATAGCCCTGGCCGCCTTCCTGTTCCTGGGTGAGCGTCGACTGGCCACCAGCGTGGCGAACAGCGCGCCTGGCCGTCTGCTCAGCACCCTCTGGTTCAATGCCTGGGGCTTTGACTGGTTGTACGATCAGCTGTGGGTCAAACCCTACCTGCTCAGCACCCGTCTGCTTGGCAAGGATCCGCTGGACTGGATGATGAACCTGCCGGCCTGGCTGGCACAGAGTGGCCACCTGCTGTTGGCCTGGACCGTTTCCGGCAAGTTGCGCTGGTATGCAGCCTCCATGGGGATGGGCGCCGCCCTGATCCTGGCCCTGCTGCTGCTCGGCTGATCCCGTGATGCAGCCCCTGAACTCGCAGCAAGCCCACGGGCCTGCACAGTGACTAGAACATAGACGAGAGCTGATATCGTGACCTTACTCTGGATCTTGTTAATACCCTTCATCGGCGGTCTGCTCTGTTGGCAGACGGAGCGCTTCGGTGAATACTTCGTGCGCTGGGTCGCCCTGCTGTCCATGAGCGCCTGCCTGCTGCTCTCCGGCGCCATCTGGTGGAGCGGTGACTTTTCCCTTGCAACCCAGACGGGCGTGTCCGCCTGGGCCGCCGAACTGCAGTTGCCCTGGATCCCCCGCTTCGGCATCTCATTGCACCTGGCGGTGGATGGCTTGTCGCTCTTGATGGTGATGCTCACCTGCTTCATCGGCGTGCTGGCCATCCTCTGTTCCTGGAAGGAAATCGTGCAGCGCATCGGCTTCTTCCACCTGAACCTGCTCTGGATCCTGGGGGGCGTGCTCGGCGTCTTCATGGCGCTGGATCTGTTCCTGTTCTTCTTCTTCTGGGAGATGATGCTGGTCCCCATGTACTTCCTGATCGCGCTGTGGGGCCACTCGGTCACCGACGGCAAGTCCAGGATCAACGCGGCCACCAAGTTCTTCATCTACACCCAGGTCAGCGGCCTCATCATGCTGGTCGCCATCCTGGGTCTGGTGCTGACCCACCACGCAGCCACCGGCGTGTTCACCTTTGACTATCAGGACTTGCTCAACACCCCGATGAGCAAGGGCGTCCAGTGGTTGCTGATGCTGGGCTTCTTTATCGCCTTCGCGGTCAAGATGCCGCTGGTACCGCTGCACGGCTGGCTGCCGGATGCCCACAGTCAGGCGCCGACCGCGGGTTCCGTGGACCTGGCCGGCATCTTGCTGAAAACCGCCGCCTACGGTCTGCTGCGCTTCGCCCTGCCGCTGTTCCCGGAGGCCTCCGCCGAGTTCGCCCCCTACGCCATGCTGCTGGGCCTGGTCGGCATCGTTTACGGCGCCATAGTGGCGTTCGCCCAGACCGACATCAAGCGGCTGGTGGCCTACACCAGCATCTCCCACATGGGCTTCGTGATGATCGCCATCTACTCGGGTAGCGAGCTGGCGCTGCAAGGCGCCGTGGTGCAGATGATAGCCCACGGCCTCTCCGCCGCCGGCCTCTTCATCCTGTGCGGCCAGCTCTACGAGCGGCTGCACACCCGTGACTTGCGCCTGATGGGCGGCCTGTGGGGCCGGTTGCGCTACCTGCCCGGCGTCATGCTGTTCTTCTCGGTGGCCTCCCTTGGCATGCCGGGTACCGGCAACTTCGTCGGCGAGTTCCTGATCCTCATCGGCAGCTTCCAGGTCGCTCCCATCATCACCATCATCGCCACCTTCGGTCTGGTGCTGGCATCCGTCTACTCCCTCATCATGCTGCAACGGGCCTGCTTCGGCGCGCCCAAGGACGACAAGATCCTCAAGGGACTGGACAGCCGCGAGCTCGCCATGATGCTGACCATAGCCGGCCTGCTGGTGCTGCTCGGTGTCTATCCCCAGCCGGTGCTCGATACCGCAGGCAGCAGCCTGATGAGCGTGCTGCACTGGTACGCACTGCCGTCCGCTGGAGCGTTGCAATGAACCTGACTGTTTCCCGACCGCTGGCCCTGTTGCCTTACTTGTCCATTACAGGAGCACTGCAATGACATTCACAGCTTCTCAACTGCTGGCCCTGTTGCCCCTGCTGCTGACCACGGGGGCCATGCTGGCCCTGATGCTGGCCATCGCCTGGCGGCGCTGTGACGACACCGCCTTCGTCGTCACCATAGCGGGCCTCAACCTGGCGCTCTTCTCCCTGCCCATCGTCATGGCGCAGGGTGATCAGGGGGTCACTCCGCTGCTGCAGATAGACGGCTACGCCGTCTTCTACATGGGGCTGGTGCTCATCGGCGCCCTGGCCACCTGCACCTTCGGTCGCTCCTGGCTCAAGGGCTATCCGGACAACCGGGAAGAGTTCTACCTGCTGCTGCTGATCGCCACCGCCGGCGGCCTGGTGCTGGCCGGTTCCCGCCACCTCGCCTCCCTGTTCATCGGGATCGAGATGCTGACCCTGCCCATGTTCGGTCTGGTGGGCTACGCCTACCGCGAGCGCCATTCGCTGGAGGCCAGCATCAAGTACATGGTGCTCTCCGCCGCCGCCACCGCCTTCCTGCTGTTTGGCATGGCGCTGCTCTATGCCCAGGCGGGCAGCCTGAGCTTCAGCGATCTCGGCCTGACCCTGGCCACCACCCCGGCTCACCACCCGCTGCTGATGGGCGGTCTGGGGCTGATGCTGGTGGGGTTTGCCTTCAAGCTCTCCCTGGCCCCCTTCCACCTCTGGACACCTGACGTGTACGAAGGCGCCCCGGCACCTGTGGCCACCTTCCTGGCCACCGTCAGCAAGATAGCCGTGTTCTGCGTGCTGCTGCGCTTCTACCTGGCGGTGCCTGCGGCGGGAGATCCCATGATCCACTGGCTGCTGGCCGCCATGGCGGTCGTCTCCATCGTCATCGGCAACCTGCTGGCCCTGCTGCAGACCAACATCAAGCGGATGATGGGTTACTCCTCCATCTCCCACTTCGGTTATCTGCTGGCGGTGATCGTCGCCAGCCGCCTCGGCCAGATGCCGGTGGAAGCGGCCGGCGTCTACCTGCTGATGTACCTGTTCACCAGCCTGGGGGCCTTCGGCGTCATCAGCATGATGTCCAGCCCCTATCGCGGCAAGGATGCGGACTCCCTGCACAGCTACCGTGGTCTGTTCTGGCACCGCCCCTACCTGACCGCCGTCATGACGGTGATGATGTTGTCGCTAGCGGGTATCCCCATGACGCTGGGCTTCATCGGCAAGTTCTATCTCATCGGGGTGACGGTCGATGCCAAGCTGTGGTGGCTCTCCGGCGCCATAGTGCTGGGCAGCGCCCTGGGTCTCTATTACTACCTGCGCGTCATGGTCACCCTCTATCTGCGGGAACCCGGCATGCAGCTGCGCGATGCCAAGGCCGACTGGGCCGTCTCCTCGGGCGGCATGGTGGTCCTGCTTTCCGCCATCATAGTGGTGGCGCTGGGCATCTACCCCCAACCCGTCATCAGCCTGGTGCAGGGCTTCCAGAACGTGGTGCTGCGCTAAGTAGCGCCTCTGCCAGAAACACAAAACCGGCCCAGGTGGCCGGTTTTTTATTGCTGCTTGAGCAAGATCACGGCCGCAAGGTGGCAAGCTCTTTTTTTATGCGTATTTATAACCACTTATGTCACATAGCAGGTCACCGCTGAGTATCATCACCCCGCCCCTTGCTGATATATTCATGAGATACAGGAATGGAGCCAGGAGCCATGACGCAGCCCTCCTTTTGCCTCTTTGATGCCCGCTCACTGGTCGATGCACTGCTCCCCTATCGAGGCGGTCGACTCGATGTGTTGCTGGCCGAACAGGATATCGACCGTGTCGCCGAGCTGCAGCAAGAATGCCGGCAGCTGGCGATTTCGCTTTCCGGCGCCATCTTTCCCCGCCTCATCAGCCGACAGGGTTTTCATGACAGGGGCGCCTGGCTGCTGCCCCGTCCGTCATCCCACGATCCCCGGCTGATCTCGTTACCCCAAAATGACGATGCAGACCGGCTTGCCGCCATGCTCTGCGAACAGCTGGCGCCCCGGCTCGCGCGATGGCCGGATCCGGCCCGCCCCCCCACCCTCTTTCTGACCTTCGATGCCATGATCCCCAACATCGCCTCCATCCTCGAGGGGATCTATCTCAGGCTGGCGGACAGGGTCAACTACGCAGGCGTCAATGCGGGCAGCGGCCAGTTCAAGGCCATGCCCTGCCTGTTCGACAGCCAGACCCTGACGAGTCAGGCGGTCATCTGCAGCCTACTGCCCCATCACAGCTATCCCCTGCTGGAGCATGGCTATCAACTCATGGCCCAGCCCATGCTTGCCACCAGTACGGAGGGCAACAAGGTCTCCTTCATCGACTGGGAGCCCGCCTTCAGCCGCTACCAGTCGCTTGTCCGGCAACAATTTCAGCAGACTCTGACCCAGGCGCAGTTCTATCAGTACGGCGTCCACCTGCCGCTGGGTCTGCTGCGGGCCAATGGCGACGTGGTCGTGAGGATCCCGGTCACAGTCACCGAAGAGGGCGCCCTGCTCTGTGTCGGCGAGGTGCCGGATCACAGCATTCTCACCCTGCTCAAGGCCCCCCATAGCCCGACCGCCCATGCCATCGAACTGGCCGGCAAGCTCCGCCAGCACGGCCCGGTCGACACGCTGGAGCTCTATTACTGCGCCGGCCGTCAGCAGCATTTTGGCCAGCAGAGCGAGCTCGAGCTGAGCACGCTGTTTACCCATAGCGGCGCCCGCGAGCTGGTCGGCGCCCTCTCACTCGGCGAGATTGGCAGTTTGCGGGCGGGGGATTATCCCCTCTTCCACAATGGCGCCATTCTCTGCAACGGAGCAACGCCGTCATGAACAACGACCATGCCATGGCCATCGTCTGCGATCTCGCCCTCTGCATCGGACGCGAGGTGACCCTGGATGCCTTGCTGACCAAGGTGCTGCAACGCTTTCTGTTTCACTGCGCCTGCCCGGTTGGTCTCGTGCTGCAGCAGTTGCCGCAGGGGGAGTACAAGATCGTCAAGGCCATCGGGGACGAGCAGTTGATCCAGCAGCACGGGCAACCACTGGTGCTGCCCGCCTGGGTCAGTGACGGCGAGCAGTGCACCCTGCACGGCCCCATCCCCCTGCCCGGCTCCCGCCCCTATCCCTTTGCCTACCGCTTGCGGATCGAAGGGGGCTACCTCATGCTGCTGCTCTCCCCCAGAGCCGAACAAGAGGGTGAACAGCTGTGCCACCTGTTCAGCCCCATCCTCGGCAACCTGGCTCGCGCCATCCAGCTGTGCCGGGACAGCGAGCAGCTGGCCCTGCGTCAGCAGGCGGAGCTGGTGGACATGCAGCGCTTCAACGAATCCCTGCTCAAGGCGATCCCCATCCCAGTGTTCTACAAGGACGTCGAGGGGCGCTTCATCAGTTGCAACCCGACCTTTACCCAGATCACCGGTATCAGCAAGGCAGAGCTGCTGGGGAAACGCGTGGATGAAATTCTGCCGCCCGAGATGGCGGACGAGTACAGCCAGCGGGACATGGAGGTACTGCGCAGCAAGCAACCGCAGTATTTCGAGCACAGTCTGCTCGATCGCAGCGGCCACCGTTATCAGGTGCTCAACTTCAAGGATCTCTTCTATGACCATCAGGGCAAGGTGGCCGGCATCATAGGAGCACTGGTCGATATCACCCATATCAAGGAGAGCGAGCAGCATCAGCGCACCTTGCTGTTTCAAACCATAGCGGCACTCTCCTCCGCCATCGCCCACAAGGATCCCGGCACGGCCGGCCATGAAAGGCGCGTACACGACCTGGCGCTGGCCATAGGTCAACATCTGCAACTGCCACAGGAGCGGCTGGATGGGCTCGGTCTCGCGGCCATGGTGCACAACATAGGCCTGCTGCAGATCCCGGCCGAAATCCTCACCCGCCCCCGTGAGCTCAGGCCGGTGGAGTTTGAACTGATCAAGCTGCACCCTCAGGCCGGCTGTGACATCCTGCAGCAGATAGATTTCCCCTGGCCCATCGCCACCATAGTGCAGCAGCATCACGAAAACATGGACGGCAGCGGCTACCCGCAGGGCCTGCAGAGTGATGCCATCTGCCTGGAGGCCAGGATCATCCGGGTGGCGGACTCGCTGGCTGCCATGACGGCGCACCGCCCCTTCCGCCGCGCCATGTCGCTGACCGATGCCTTCGCCCAGCTGGCGCGCTATGCCGGCGTCCACTATGACGAGCAGGTGGTGAACGCCTGTCTCGCCGTGTGGCAGGCGGGCTACCGTTTCACTACCAGCTGATCAGCCGCAGGAGCACAGATGACTTCAAGACCGGAACCCTCATCCCGCCATCAGCTCGACGCCCAGCTGCCGTTGCCCGCTGGCCCTCTCTTCGCTCAGGTGATGGATCAGCTGCCCTATCGCGTCCTGCTCAAGGATACCCGCTCCGTCTTCACCGCCTGCAACCGGCTGCTGGCCGATGATCTCGCCCTGGAGCCGGCCCAGATCATCGGCAAGTGCGATGCTGATTTTTTCCCGGCCGAACTGGCCCAGCGCTATCGGGATGACGATCTCAGGGTCATGACCAACGGCACAACGCACCGGCACGAAGAACCCTACCTCAAGGGCGGCGAGGCCCGCTGGCTCAGCACCACCAAGTTTCCCCTGCGCGATGAGCTGGGCCAGGTGATCGGCGTCGGGGTCTTTTTCGATGACATCACGGAGAAGAAACAGCAGCAGGAGCAGTTGCTGCAATATACCTGGACCCTGGAGGCCATTGGCCGCGCCCACCATGCCATGCTCAGGCAGGGGAATGAGCAGATGCTGCTGCAGGAGATCTGTGACGCCATCACCTTCGATGGCCGCTTTCCCCTCGTTACCGTGCTGCAGGAGGCCGCGGAGCCGGATGCGCTGCAGATCCTGGCGCAGGCGGGCAACGCCGTCTGGTTTGCCAACGACCGCTGGCTCACCCGGGATCCGGCCTTGCGTCAGGCCATCCGCGATGACGAACCACGCAACGAAGCACTGGCGAGCGAGATTGTCCATCACTCGGCCACCTTGCGGGCCCGCCTGCTGCTCCCGCTGCCGTGGCATTCCAGCGTGCGGGGCGCCCTGCTCATCCACAGCCCGCAGGCCAGGGCCTTCACCGAGGAGGAGGTGCGACTGTTCAGCCAGCTGGCCGATTACCTGGCCTATGGCCTGCACGCCCGTGGCACTCAACAGGCCTATCTCGCCGCACAACGGGACAAGGTGCTGCATGCCCGTCAGCTGGAGCTGGCGCTGGAGGATGCCCTGGGTGCCATCGCCGCCGTACTGGAACAACGCGACCCCTACACAGCCGGTCACCAGAAGCATGTCGCCACCCTGGCCATGGCCATAGGCCGCGAGCTGGTACTGGGCGACAAACAGCTGCGCGGCCTCTATCTGGGGGCCATGGTGCACGACATCGGCAAGATCCAGGTACCGGTCGACATCCTCACCAAACCGGGCAGGCTGACCCCCCAGGAGTTCAACCTAGTCAAGGAGCACCCGGGCGCCGGTTACCAGGTCCTCAAGGACATCGCCTTCCCCTGGCCCATCGCCCAGATGATCCACCAGCATCATGAGTATCTCGACGGCTCAGGCTATCCAGAGGGTCTCGTGGGGGATCAGATCTTGCTGGAGGCGCGCATTCTCACCGTGGCCGACATTGTCGAGTCCATGTCTTCGGATCGTCCCTACCGCGCCGCCCTCGGCATTCCCCAGGCCAGGGCACACATCATACGGATGCGGGGAGCCCAGTTGGACGAGGCCGTGGTGGATGCCTGTCTGCGCATTCTGGATCGGGGGGATTTCACCCCCCACGAGCTGGGCAACGGCTAGCAGGAGGCAGAGATAAAAAAACCGGCCTGCTGGCCGGTTTTTTATTGTTGCAGATTGCGCTGCGGGATTAACCCAGTTGCACCCGGGCGTTGCGGAACATCCGCATCCAGGCACCGTCCTCGCCCCAGTTGTCCGGGTGCCAGGAGTTGGCCACGGTGCGGAACACCCGCTCCGGGTGCGGCATCATGATGGTGGCGCGACCGTCTGTGGTGGTCACGGCACTGATGCCGTCCGGCGAGCCGTTCGGGTTGGCCGGGTACTGCTCGGTGACCTTGCCGCGGTTGTCCACGAAGCGCAGTCCCACCAGACCGCTGGCTTGCAGCGCGCTCAGGTGAGCGGCGTCACGCACCTCCACTCGCCCTTCCCCGTGGGAGACGGCAATCGGCATCACTGAACCCGCCATGCCGGCGAAGAAGGCGGAGGGTGACTCCTGCACTTCCACCAGGCTGAAGCGCGCCTCGAAACGCTCGGAACGGTTGCGCACGAAGCGCGGCCACAGATCGGCTCCCGGGATCAGGGTGCGCAGGTTGGACATCATCTGGCAGCCGTTGCACACGCCCAGGGAGAGGGTGTCGCCACGCTCGAAGAAGCGCTGGAACTGCTCGCGGGCGTTGTCGTTGAACAGGATGGACTTGGCCCAACCCTCACCAGCCCCCAGCACGTCGCCGTAGGAGAAACCGCCACAGGCCACCAGGCTCTGGAACTCTTCCAGCTTGATCCGGCCGCTGAGGATGTCGCTCATATGCACATCCACCGCCGCGAACCCGGCCCGATCAAACGCCGCCGCCATCTCCACATGGGAGTTGACCCCCTGCTCGCGCAGCACCGCCAGACGGGGGGATACCCCGCGGGCGATATAGGGCGCAGCCACGTCGTCGGACGGGTTGTAGCTCAGTTTGGCCTGCAGACCCGGATCCGTGGCGTCCTGACGGGCGGCATGTTCCTGATCGGCGCACGCCGGGTTGTCGCGCAAGCGCTGCATCTGCCAGCTGGTCTCGCCCCAGAGGGTGCGAAGTGCAGTGCGGCTGGCGCGATACACTTCCTGGCCCGCACGCTGCAGGGTGATGAGATCACCTTCGCGCGCCGTGCCCAGCACGTGGGAGCAGGCGGCCAGGCCGTGACCGGCCAGCAGTGTCATCACGGCTTCCTTGTCGTCGCGACGTACCTGGATGACGGCACCCAGCTCCTCGTTGAACAGCGCCGGCAGCAGCTCGCCACCGATGCGATCCAACTGGATGTCGAGGCCGCAGTGACCGGCGAAGGCCATCTCGGTCAGGGTAACGAAGAGACCGCCGTCGGATCTGTCGTGATAGGCGATCAGTTTGCGATCGGCCACCAGCGCCTGAATGGCGTTGAAGAAGCCTTTCAACTGGACCGGATTGTCGAGATCCGGCGCCTTGTCCCCCAGCTGGCGGTAGACCTGGGCCAGGGCGGAGGCACCGAGACGCTGCTTGCCGTTGCCAAGATCGATGAGGATAAGGTCTGTCTCACCAAGATCGGTACGCAGTTGCGGAGTGACTGTATTGCGCACGTCCTCGACCCGGGCAAAGGCGGTGATGAGCAGGGAGAGCGGCGAGGTGACGCTCTGTTCCTTGCCATCCTGCTGCCAGCGGGTCTTCATGGACATGGAGTCCTTGCCGACCGGGATCGTGATGCCAAGGGCCGGGCAGAGCTCCTCGCCCACCGCCTTGACCGCCTCATAGAGGCCGGCATCCTCACCCGGATGGCCGGCTGCGGACATCCAGTTGGCCGAGAGCTTGACCCGCTTGAGCGATCCGATGTGAGCCGGTGCCAGGTTGGTGAGCGCTTCGGCCACCGCCATGCGGGCCGACGCGGCATGGGAGAGCAGCGCCACCGGGGTGCGCTCGCCCATGGACATGGCCTCGCCGTGATAGCCGTCATAGGTAGCAGCGGTGACGGCGCAATCGGCTACCGGGATCTGCCAGGGGCCGACCATCTGGTCACGGTTGACCAGACCGGTCACGCTGCGATCACCTATGGTGATGAGGAAGGATTTCTCCGCCACGGTCGGCAGACGCAGTACCCGCTCGGCCGCCTCGGAGAGGGTGGTGCCGTCGAGCTGCAGCGGCTTGCCCTGGGCAGGCAGGGTGACAACGTCACGGTGCATCTTGGGCGCCTTGCCCAGCAGCACGTCCAGCGGCAAGTCGATGGGCTGGTTGTCAAAGTGGCTGTCAGAGAGGGTGAGGTGCTTCTCTTCGGTGGCGGTGCCGATGACGGCATAGGGCGCGCGCTCACGCTCGCACAGCGCCTTGAACAGCGGCAGCTTGTCCTGCGCCACCGCCAGCACGTAACGCTCCTGGGACTCGTTGCACCAGATCTCCAGCGGGCTCATGCCAGGCTCGTCGCTCTGGATGGCGCGCAAATCGAAACGACCGCCGCGCTCACCGTCGTTGACCAGCTCCGGCATGGCGTTGGAGAGGCCACCGGCCCCCACGTCATGGATGAAGACGATGGGGTTATCGTCCCCCAGCTGCCAGCAGCGATCGATCACCTCCTGGCAACGGCGCTCCATCTCGGGGTTGTCACGCTGGACCGAGGCAAAGTCGAGATCTTCGGCCGACTGACCGGAGGCCATGGAAGAGGCTGCGCCGCCGCCCAGGCCTATGTTCATGGCCGGGCCACCCAGCACTATGAGGGCGGCCCCGACCGGGATCTCTCCCTTCTGGACGTGTTCGGTGCGGATGTTGCCTATCCCGCCCGCCAGCATGATGGGCTTGTGATAGCCGCGCACCTCGACGCCGTTGTGGCTCGGCACCTCCTCTTCGAAGGTGCGGAAGTAGCCGAGAATGGCCGGACGACCGAATTCGTTGTTGAAGGCGGCGCCGCCGAGCGGCCCCTCCTGCATGATGTCAAAGGCGCTGACGATGCGGCTCGGTTTGCCGAAGTCCTGTTCCCAGGGCTGCTCGAAACCGGGGATCCGCAGGTTGGAGACGGTGAAGCCCACCAGACCCGCCTTGGGCTTGGCACCACGGCCGGTTGCGCCCTCGTCGCGGATCTCGCCGCCGGAGCCGGTGGCCGCCCCCGGGAAGGGGGAGATGGCGGTCGGGTGGTTGTGGGTCTCCACCTTCATCAGGATGTCGACGCGCTCCTGATGATACTGGTACTCGCCGCTGGCCGGGCTCGGGAAGAAGCGGCCACCCTGGCTGCCTTCCATCACGGCGGCGTTGTCTTTATAGGCAGACAGGACATGATCCGGCGTCTGCTCGAAGGTATTCTTGATCATCTTGAACAGCGACTTGGGCTGCTGCTCACCGTCTATGGTCCAGTCGGCGTTGAAGATCTTGTGACGACAGTGCTCCGAGTTTGCCTGGGCAAACATGTAGAGCTCGATGTCGTTGGGGTTGCGACCAAGCTTGGTGAAGTTCTCCACCAGATAGTCGATTTCGTCATCGGCCAGCGCCAGACCGAGCGCCACGTTGGCCGAGGCCAGCGCGGCGCGACCACCGCCCAGCACATCCACCTGAGTGAAGGGGCGCGGCGCCTGGTGGGCAAACAGGGCACTCGCCTGGCTCATCTCGGCAAACACCACTTCCATCATGCGGTCATGGAGTACGGCGGCAACGTCAGCACACTGGGCCTGGGTCAATTCGCCCTTGGCCTGCACGTAATAGGCGATGCCGCGCTCCAGCCGCTTGACCTGGGTCAGGCCGCAGTTGTGGGCTATGTCGGTTGCTTTGGAAGACCAGGGGGAGATAGTGCCGGGGCGGGGGGTAACGAGAAACAGCTGACCGCTGGGGGTGTGTTCGGGGATGGTCGGGCCGTAGCGCAGAAGCTGGCCCAATGTCGCTCGCTCGGGCGGTGACAGCGGGCTCGAGAGCTCGGCGAAGTGCACATATTCGGCATAGACATCCTCTATCTCTACTCCGCTCTCTACTCCACTCTCCTTTCTCATCTGTGCGAAGCGTTGCAGCAGTTTTTGGACACGAAAATCAGACAGTGCTGGGGCACCACGCAAGATATCCATATGACCTTTCTCACCAAGTGTTAAAGTGGGGGGGAATTGAGACGCGCGTATTATAGGGATCAGGCCGACGCCGGACAAACGTTTTTCTTGATTTGCCAAGTGTGACTCGGTGCACACTCTCTGGTATAAAGGTCCCTCTTTTTTGACAAATGCCGATTTTTTCAACAAGGGTACTCACCTACTTGCGCTGCATTTTTCGACTGTTTATCGGGCTGATGTTGCTGCTGACCCTGGTCGGCTGTGACTTCTACACCCCCTCCAGCCAGCTGGAACAGATCCGCCAACGGGGCGAGATCCGGGTTGGCACCATCTATGGCCCCACCTCCTATTACCAGCGTGACGAGACCGCCCAGGGCTTCGATTACGAGCTGGCGAAAAGCTATGCCGACTGGTTGGGCGTCAAGCTCACCATAGTCCCCGTCTACTCCACCGCCGAACTGGTCGAGCTGCTCAAGAAGGGCAAGCTGGATCTCGCCGCCGCCGCCATCGTGGTCACCCCGGAGCGGCGTGCCCTGTTTCGCTTCGGCCCCGGCTTTTATCAGGTCTCCCCCAAGCTGGTCTATCGCAACGGATCCCCCAAGCCCAAGGGGATTGGTGATCTCAAGGGCTCCATAGTGGTGCCTGCCGGCTCCACCGGGGAAGATCTGCTCAAGGAGCTCGGCAAGCAGCACCCCAACCTGAAGTGGAGCACCAACCGGGACGCGGATGTGGAAGAGCTGCTCAAGCAGGTGGCCGACGGCAAGATTGATTACACAGTGGTGCAGGATACTGTGCTGGCCCGTACCCAGCGCTACTACCCCGAGCTCACCGAGGGGCTGACCCTCTCCAAGAACCAGACGGTGGCCTGGGCCATGACCAAGCTGCCCGATGACAGCCTCTACGCCAGCATCATCGACTTCTTCGGCCAGCGCTTCATGGATGGCGCCATCGCCAAGCTGGACGAGAAGTACTTCGGCCACGTGCAGAACTTCGACTTCGTCGACACCCGCACCTTCCTGCAACGGGCCAAGAGTCTGCTGCCCAAGTATCAGGATCTGTTCAAGACCCACGCCAGCGTGGTGGATTGGCGCCTGCTGGCCGCCATCAGCTATCAGGAATCTCACTGGGATCCGGAGGCGCGCTCCTATACTGGCGTGCGCGGCATGATGATGCTGACCGAACCCACCGCCAAGGCGATGGGGGTCAACAACCGGCTGCACCCGGAGGAGAGCATCAAGGGCGGCGCCCGTTATCTGCAACAGATGATGGAGAAGGTGCCCGCCTCAGTGCCCGATGACGAGAAGGTGTGGTTTGCCCTCACCGCCTACAACATCGGCTACGGCCACATGATGGATGCCCGCCGCCTGACCAAGGAGCTCGGCAAGAATCCCGACGCCTGGAGCGACGTGAAAGAGGTGCTGCCCCTGCTGCAGCAGGCACGCTGGCACCGCAAGGCGCGCTACGGCTATGCCAGGGGCGGCGAGGCGCGCAACTACGTCAACAACGTGCGCCAGTATTACCAGAGCCTGCTCTGGCTCGACAACGAGCAGCAGAAGGCCCACCGCCGCGAGGAACTGGATGACGACGACAGCAGCGAGCCGACCAGTGCCGAACGTCCCACCGTCATCGCCGAAGTGGTCAAGCAGATCACCCTGCGTTGAGCCCTTGTTGACAAGTTTGTTTTACCGGTAGGTTCTCTGTTACCATCCGGATGTGCCGGGGCCTGTCCGAAACTGTTTTTATCGCCTGATTTCAGCAGCTTGACAGCTGGATGACAGCATTTTCAGATGGGCTCCATTCATCGAGGCCGGGATGGCCATTCAATGGGAGGAGACCAAGATGCGAGCTCGTAGAAGAACTACTCTGGTCAGAAAAGCAAAGTGCGCCTGGAGCCCCAGACGCAAACTCAAGCTCAATGACACCAAACGCAAGATATGGCGCAGAAACCGCTCCTACACCTTGCTGATAGCAGAACACACAGCATAAACCCGGCATTTGCCGGGTTTTTTATTGCCTCACGCCTGCCCTGCCGGGCTCGCCTCGAAGTGCACCGCGCGCTTCGACACCAGGCTGTTGCAGTGGTTGCAGAAGTAATCCACGGCGCCGCAGGCCTTGAGCCGCTCCAGCTCCTGCTGGCAGGTCGGACACAGGGCGCGGATGCGATAACGGGCCTGGCACTGGCCACAGCAGACCTCGGGACTGCGGCTATCCAGCTCGGCGCCGCAGGCCGGGCATATCAGGGTACTCATACTCGACTCCTCTCAAAGTGGATCTGCTGTGGGTCGCCCCACAGCAGATCCCCCTCGCCTCTCCCCAAGAAAAAACGGCTGCCGGTGAGGGCAGCCGCTGGGCCTTACTTCTTGGTTTTGGCCTTGAGCAGGCGCTTGCGTTGACGCTCCTGGCTCAGGGTCATGGTGTTCTTCCGACCCTCGAACGGGTTGGCCGACTCCTGGAACTCGACCCGGATCGGGGAGCCCATGATCTTGAGCGACTTGCGGAAGTAGTTGATGAGATACCGCTTGTACGAATCCGGCAGGTCGTTCAACTGGTTGCCGTGGATCACGATACGGGGCGGGTTGTAACCACCGGCGTGGGCATACTTCAGCTTGACGCGGCGACCGTTCACCATGGGCGGCTGGTGATCTTCCTGCGCCATCTGCATGATGCGGGTCAGCATGGCGGTGCTGGTACGGCGGGTGGCGGACTGGTACGCCTCCTGGATGGATTCGAACAGGTGGCCGACACCGCTGCCGTGCAGAGCAGAGATGAAGTGGACACGGGCAAAATCGATGAAGCCCAGACGTCTGTCCAGCTCGTTCTTGACGTCCTCTTTCACCTTCTGATCCAGGCCATCCCACTTGTTCACCACCAGCACCACTGAGCGGCCTGAGTGAAGCACGAAGCCGAGGATGCTCAAATCCTGATCCGTGATGGTCTCCTGGGCATCGATCACCAGCAGGCAGACGTTCGCATCTTCAATAGCCTTGAGCGTCTTGATGACGGAGAACTTCTCCACCGTCTCGTGCACCTTGCCACGACGACGCACACCGGCGGTATCGATGATGACGTACTTCTGCTCGTCACGTTCCATCGGAACATAGACGGAGTCACGGGTGGTCCCCGGCATGTCATAGACGATGACGCGGTCTTCACCCAGCATGCGGTTGGTCAGGGTCGATTTGCCGACGTTGGGGCGACCGACGATGGCGAACTTGATGGGCAAGTCGGCGAACGGGGTCTCCTTGGTATCTTCCCTGGTATCGAGATCACCGGCAGCTACCATGCGCAGCAGGGCTTCTTCGTCGAAGTCCTCTTCTTCTTCATCCTGCGCATCTTCTTCGGCAGCGGCGTCGACCAGGGTTTCCAGGTGGGGGGCCAGCGCCAGCTCCAACAGGCTCAGCACGCCACGGCCGTGGGCGGCGGCGATCTGATAGACCTCCCCCAGCGCCAGACCGTAGAACTCGGACACGGCGGAGTCACCGTCGATGCCATCGGTCTTGTTGGCCACCAGAAACACCGTCTTGTGGGTCTTGCGCAGGTGCTCGGCGATGGCCTGATCCGCCGCGGTCAGACCGGCACGGGCATCCACCATGAACAGCACCACATCGGCTTCTTCGATGGCCAGCAGGGACTGTTCGGCCATCTTCAGCTCGATCCCCTCTTCGGTGCCATCGATACCACCGGTATCCACCACGATAAATTCCAGCTCGCCCAACTTCGCCTGACCGTATTTACGGTCCCGGGTCAAACCGGGGAAGTCGGCCACCAGGGCATCCCGGGTACGGGTCAAGCGGTTAAACAGGGTGGATTTCCCCACGTTGGGGCGGCCCACCAGGGCTACTACAGGAGTCATAAAAGCCTCATTCTCAAGACGACAAAGGCTCCGGGTCCGAAGACCAGGAGCCGGATATTCACATTATCGGACGATCAGGGACGCTTGATAGCGTACAACTTGCCGCCACGGCTCTGCACATACAGGGTGTCACCGTCCACCAGAGGGGCGGCGTAGAGACCACTGCTGTCGAGCTGCTGCATGGCCTTGATGGACCCGTCGGTACGATCCAGCCAATACAGGTAACCTTCCACATCGCCGACCACCACATAGTCACCCAGGATGACGGGGGCAGTCACGGTGCGGTTTTCCAGCTGGGTATTGGACCACAGCTCAAGCCCATTGCGTCTGTCAACGGCAAACAGATGGCTGCGGCTGTCGGTCAGCACTATGGCATTGCCCGTCACCGCCATGTCGCGGTAGCCGGAATACTTGCGCTTCCACACCTCGTCACCCGTCATCAGCTTGCGCGCCATCAGCTGACCATTGTAGGCGATGGCATAGAGCTCATCACCGGCGATCAGCGGCGTCGCATCCACGTCCACCATGCGATCCAGCTCGGTCGCACCGCGCGGATCGGCCACCTTGGACTGGCGCACCGGCTGACCATTGCTCAGCAGGGCAATGCCCACCTTGCCATCGGCACGGCCATAGAGCACGGCGCCGTTGGTGATGATGGGGGCACCGGCACTGCGCAGAGTCAGCGGCGGCTGCTCTTCCGCCAGGGTCCACTGCAACTTGCCTTCATCGGTATCGAGCGCCACCAGGCGACCCGAGGTGGTCAGCACCACCACACGACCGTCTTCGACGGCGGGGCTTGCCACCACTTCACCCGGCACAGTGGTCTGCCACAGCACTTCCCCGTTCTCTTCGTTCAGGGCGTAGACAACCCCGTTCTCGGAGCCGAGGAACAGCTTGCCGTAGCGAGAAACCAGACCGCCGGAGAGACGGGCGCTGCGCTTGTCGGCGTTGATGGGCAGGTCAGCCAGATCCACGCTCCACAGCTCCTTGCCGCTGGCACGATCGAAGGCGGTCACATCGCCATCGCGGGCCGCGGCATAGATGCGCTCCTCTTCCACCGCCGGCTTGAGCTGGGAGTAGAAGTCGCCTATGCCATCCCCGACGGAAGAGGACCAGGCCGTGTCGGCGGTGAAGGCAGACTCAACCACGGGCAAAGGCGCCATGGGATTGAGATCTTCTTCCGAGCTGAACAGGGAGCACCCCTGCAGGGCGAAGGAGACTGCCGCCCCCAACGCCACCATCTTGAACAGATTACGCATCCGGAGCTCCACCCGTGGTCACGGCTGGCAGCGCCAGATCGTCCATCTTCAGCTTGAGCTCGGCGCTGCCCTGCAGGCCGCCGGCATCGGCCGCCGCCTGATAGGCATCGCGCGCCTCTTCGGCCTTGCCCTGTTTGAGCAGGATGTCGCCACGCACTTCCGCCACCTGGGCCTTGAAGGCGTCATTGCTGATCTTGCCAAGCTGGGCCAGGGCCTCGTCGGCCTTGCCCTGATCGTTGAGCACGCGAGCCAGACGCAGGGCGGCGATGGGACGAATGCTCTCATCACCATTGTTTGCCACCTGGGTCAGCTGCTCGGCAGCCAAGTCCAGCTTGTTTGCCTTGACGGCAGCGGCAGCCAGTTGCAGGGCGGCCAGCTCGGCGTAAGAGTCACCCTGGTGGGCACTGATGAAGCCTTGCACCTGTTCGAAGGCGGCGGCATCACCCTTGGCCAGCTGGGCCGAGATCTCGTTGTAAGCCTGGGAAGCGGCTTCCTGATTGGTCTGCTGACGCTCGTTGTAATAACGCCAGCCAAAGAGTCCAACCAGACCGATAACAGTTCCTGCGAGCACCGAGGTTCCGTTCTCTTTCCACCAGCTCTTGATGACCTCAACCTGTTGTTCTTCGGTGGTATAAACTTCCACTGCTTACTCTCCTTTGGCTGCCAGCAGGGCAATGGCGGCGTCGACCGTGACGGTCTGTTGCTCGGCCTGGCCACGCAGATATTTGATGGTGATCTCCCCGTTTTGCACCTCGGTTTCACCGAGGATCAGGGCAATGGCCGCGCCGCACTTGTCGGCACGCTTGAGTTGTTTCTTGAAGTTGCCGCCACCGCAGTGGCTCATCAGGCGCAGGTCAGGCAGGGCATCGCGCAGACGCTCGGCCAACTGGAAGCCCGCTTGCTCAGTCCCCTCGCCCACCATGCACAGATAGGCATCCACCGCAGGACGAATGTCGGCATTGAGCTCCAGGGTCTCCAGCATCAGCACCAGACGTTCCATGCCCATGGCAAAGCCCACCGCCGGGGTCGCTTGACCGCCAAGCTGCTCCACCAGGCCGTCGTAACGGCCACCAGCACAGACGGTGCCCTGGGCACCCAGGCTGTTGGTGACCCACTCGAACACGGTGAGGTTGTAATAGTCAAGGCCGCGTACCAGACGCTCGTTCACCTCGAACTGGATACCGGCGGAGGTGAGCAGGTGCTTGAGCCCCTCGAAGTGAGCCAGGCTCTCTTCGCCCAGGTGATCGAACAGGCGCGGGGCATCCACCAGAATGGCCTGAACCTTGGCATCCTTGGAGTCGAGCACCCGCAGCGGGTTGCTGTACATGCGGCGCTGGCTCTCTTCGTCCAGCTGATCCTTGTACTGCTCAAGGTAGGCCACCAGCGCATCGCGATAGGCGGCGCGCTCGGCACTCTGACCGAGCGTGTTGAGCTGCAGGGTGACATGATCGCTGATGCCGAACAGCCGCCACAGACGGTGGGTCAGCATGATGAGTTCGGCGTCAATATCTGGCCCGTTGATGCCAAACAGCTCGACCCCGAACTGATGGAACTGGCGGTAACGGCCCTTCTGGGGGCGCTCGTGGCGGAACATGGGGCCCATGTACCACATCCGGCGTTCCTGGTTGTAAAGCAGGCCGTGCTCGATACCGGCGCGGACACAGCTGGCGGTCCCTTCCGGACGCAGGCTCAGGCTGTCGCCGTTGCGGTCTTCGAAGCTGTACATCTCTTTTTCGACCACGTCGGTCACTTCACCGATGGCACGCTTGAACAGATGAGTCTGCTCGACGATCGGCATGCGCACTTCGCTGTAGCCATAGCTGGCGACCACTTGGCGCAGTATCTGTTCTACTTTCTGCCATACCGGGCTCTGCTCCGGCAGGCAATCGTTCATACCGCGAATAGCTTGGATCTGTTTTGCCACGTTGATACTCGAGAAAAAGACGTGAAATTTGGCCGCATTATAGGGATTTTCGACCCAGAGGTAAAATCAGGGCGTTCCAATGCGGGATTTAAAATCAGCAACCTAAAGACGGGGCCACCCTAGGTGGCCCCGCACTGGCTCAACCCTCGTCCACCTGGATCTGGTTGGCCGGATCCAGCATGGCCGCCCGGGCGCGAATGCGGCGCTCCAGGATCGGGATGAGATCCTTGTTGTCCAGCCGGTCGACCCGCTGACCGCCCTCGTAGAAGGCGCTCTTGTTGGCGGCCCCCGCCAACCCCAGATCGGAGACCAGCGCCTCGCCCGGCCCGTTCACCACACAGCCGATGATGGAGACATCCATGGGGGTGATGATGTCTTCCAGCCGCGCTTCCAGGGCGTTGACGGTACCGATCACGTCGAACTCCTGACGGGAGCAGGAGGGGCAGGCGATGAAGTTGATGCCACGGGAGCGGATGCGCAGGGATTTGAGGATATCAAAGCCTACCTTGATCTCTTCCACCGGATCGGCCGCCAGCGAGATGCGGATGGTATCGCCTATGCCATCGGCCAGCAGCATGCCGAGCCCGACGGCGGATTTCACCGCGCCGGCGCGAAAACCGCCCGCTTCGGTGATGCCAAGGTGCAGCGGCTGCTCGATCTGCTTGGCCAGCAGGCGATAGGCCCCGATGGCCAGGAAGACGTCAGACGCCTTGACGCTCACCTTGAAGTTGTCGAAGTTGAGGCGATCCAGGTAATCCACGTGGCGCATGGCCGACTCGAGCAGCGCCTCCGGGGTCGGCTCGCCGTACTTCTCCTGAATGTCTTTCTCAAGAGAGCCGCCATTGACGCCGATGCGGATCGGGATGTTGTAGTAGCGCGCGCAGTCGACCACGGCACGCACCCGCTCTTCGTTGCCTATGTTGCCCGGGTTGATGCGCAGGCAGTCGGCGCCGTACTCGGCCACTTTCAGGGCGATGCGGTAATCGAAGTGGATGTCGGCAACGATGGGGATACGGGTCTGCTGCTTGATGAGCTTGAAGGCTTCCGCCGCTTCCATGGTGGGTACCGAGACCCGGACTATGTCGGCGCCAACCCGCTCGATCCGCCGGATCTGCTCGACGGTGGCGGCCACGTCCGTGGTCTTGGTGTTGGTCATGGTCTGGACCGTGATGGGGGCGTCGCCCCCAACCGGTACGTTACCGACCATGATCTGCCTGGATTTACGACGAATGATGGGAGATTCGTGAGCGGACATGGCGGACAGATTACTCCTGCGGCAGTGAGAGGCGAGCAGTCCGGCCGTTGTTGTAACGGCTCATGTCGATGGACTTGCCCTGATATTCGATATTGACCGCCATGGGCGCGCCAATGATGAACTTGAGCGGCTCGGGTCCTTCCAATACCAGTTGATCATTTGCCTTCTTCAGGCCGCTGAACAGTGTCTTGCCCTTGGCGTCCTTGACGTCCAGCCAGCAGTCGGCGGTGAAACTCATCTTGAGCTGAGGTGCCTTGGCGGGATCCACGGTCGCATCATCATCAGCGACCGGCAGCGTCGCCACACTCGCAGAGGTCACAGTCGCCACGGCGGCACTGCTGGCCTCAACCTGCGGCGCCGTGGCAGCAGCGCCGCTCACGGTCGGCTCTGCGGCCGTTGCCATCGCATCGGAGGCAACAGGCATGAGCACAGGGTCGACCACATCCGCCGCAGAAGACAGGGTTGCCCCCTGCGGGTTGGCGGTCGCACTCATTTCAGTGGCCGCCAGAGCTTCGTCACCGGCGGAGCGGCGCGCCGTGCTCTGCCACCACCAGGCGACGGAGAGCGCGATCAGCACCAGGATCACCAGCCAGGTCACCACCTTGAGCCGACTGTCGTTGGCCTGCTGGCGCGAGCGACGGGAGAAGCTCTGCATGTCGATGTTGTCGGGGGGCGTCAGCCCCAGCTTGTCGTAGGCGGCCAGTATGGTCTCATCCGGGATGCCGACCAGCTTGGCGTAGGTACGCAGGTAGCCCCGAATGAAAGTATGGGAAGTGTGCTTGTCATACGTATCTGATTCGATCGCAGCAATCAGGGTCAGACGAAGGTGAATGCGGGACGCAACCTGTTCTCGTGTCCAGCCAAGCTGTTCACGGGCGTTGCGCAGCAGCTGGCCTGGGCCTGCTGCCTGAGAGTCGTCTTGAAAATCGTGTGGCTGTTCAGTAGTCATTGGCTAAGTAACGCTTGGCTTGTTGCGAAGAGGGATATTGCCTTACCAGCTCAGTCCCGAATTGGTGAAGGAGTGCCGGTTTGTCCATGGCCTGAGCCAGCCGCAATCTCAACCAGAGACTGCTCTCGTTCTCGTCTGACGCATCGGCGAAACGAGCGAGATAGGCCTGCACATCAGGCAGCTTGCCATCTTTCATGGAAAGCTCAGCCATGTCCAGCAATAACCTTGGATTGCGGGGATTATACCCCAAGGCCAAGCGATAGTACTCGCTTGCTTTATCATTTCTGCGATTTTGCGCGGCGCAAAGTGCCGCATTTTCATAGGTATCGGCAATCTTGATGTAATTGGGTTGGCTGATCGCCTGCAGGAATGCCTTCTCCGCCTCGTCGAAGCGACCACGGTTGCACAGGAAGGCACCATAGTTGTTCATTGCGTCAGCATTGGACGGATCCATGGCGAGGGCTTTCTTGTAGCTCTCCTCGGCCGCCTTGTAATCCTCTACCTGCTGGTAGAAGTAAGCGAAGCCGATGTAGACCTGAGGGTTGTCGGGGTCGTACTGGAGGGCGCGATCAAGGTTGAACTTGGCCTGTTCGGCATTGCCCTGTCGCAAATATTGAATGCCTAAGTCCAGACGGGTCTGGGCAGCCGCCTTGAGGTCGGGACCCACCTCACGCTGGGTCGAATTCTGGCCCGCGTAAGTGGTCTCGGTAACACAGCCTGGCAGCGCGCAGAGCGCTGCCACTACGATCAATGTACGTGTATCCATTCCCTGACTATACAATGGCTTAGCAATTTAAACCATTTTGACGGAAATCCCATCCTGTTGCATCCGATTTTTCATGGTGCGTTTGGTGCGATCTATCACCTCTCCCACCAGCTGACCGCAGGCGGCGTCTATGTCGTCACCACGGGTCTTGCGGACTATGACGGTGAAGCCATATTCCATCAGCACCTTGGAGAAACGGTCGATGCGACTGTTGCTCGGCTTGCCATAGGGGTTGCCCGGGAAGGGGTTGAACGGGATCAGGTTGATCTTGCTCGGGGTATCTTTGAGCACCTTGGCCAGTTCGTGGGCATGCTGCATGTCGTCATTGATATGATCGAGCAGCACATACTCCACCGTCACGCGACCACCGTTGGCATTGGACTTGGCCAGATAACGGCGCACACCGGCAAGGAAGTCCTCGATGTTGTACTTGTCGTTGATCGGCATGATCTCGGAACGCAGCTTGTCGTTCGGCGCATGCAGGGAGATGGCCAGGGCCACGTCAATTTGATCGCCGAGGATATCCAGCGCCGGCACCACACCCGAGGTGGAGATGGTCACCCGGCGCTTGGAGATGCCGTAGCCGAAGTCATCCATCATCAGACGCATGGCCGGCACCACGTTGGCGAGGTTGAGCAGCGGCTCGCCCATGCCCATCATCACCACGTTGGTGATGGGGCGCTTGCCACCGACTATCTTGGCGGCGCGCCATACCTGGCCGATGATCTCGGACACTTTCAGGTTGCGGTTAAAACCCTGCTGGGCCGTGGAGCAGAACTTGCACGCCAGCGCACAGCCTACCTGGGAGGAGACGCACAGGGTGGCCCTGTCCTCTTCCGGGATGTAGACGGTTTCCACTTCCTGATCGCCGACCTGCAGCGCCCACTTGATGGTGCCGTCCGCGGAACGCTGTTCACGGCTCACTTGTGGCGCACGGATCTCGGCGATCGCCTTCAGGCGCTCGCGCAGTACCTTGTTGACGTTGTTCATCTGATCGAAATCATCACAACCGAAGTGATAGATCCACTTCATGATCTGATCTGCCCGGAATGGCTTCTCGCCCAGTTCGACGAAGAAGGCACGCATGGCATCCCGATCAAGATCCAGCAGGTTGGTTTTTATTTCGCTCATCAAAGGCCTCAGTCCACAAACTACATAAATTATTGGCTGACGATGTCAGGGGGCGGCATTGTACAAATAATGGGTCCGGCTTTCCAGCTGGAGAATAAGAGGATATTGACCAAAAGGCCAAAAAACAAAAGGGAGCCGAGGCTCCCTTGATCATCTCAGGGCAAGATCAGCCGCGCGGGCAGATCTCGTCGTCGGAGAAGAAGTAGGCAATTTCACGGGCAGCAGAGGCCGGGGCGTCGGAGCCGTGCACCGCGTTGCGGTCGATGCTCTCGGCGTAGCAGGCACGCAGGGTACCGGCCAGGGCCTCTTTCGGGTTGGTCGCCCCCATGATTTCACGGTGACGGCGGATGGCCTCTTCCCCTTCCAGCACCTGTACCATCACAGGGCCAGAGGTCATGAAGCTGACCAGCGCATCATAGAAAGGCTTGCCCTGGTGTTCTGCGTAGAAACCGGCGGCTTGCTCGCTGCTCATGTGCAGCATCTTGGCGGCGATGACCTTCAGGCCAGCGCTCTCGAAGCGGTTGTAGATGGCACCGATCAGGTTTTTGCTGACAGCATCCGGTTTCACGATAGAGAAGGTACGTTCGATGGCCATTGAGATCTTTCCTTAACTACAGAGTTTTATTGTTAGAATCCATGTTCGGCGGCGATTATACGTAAACAAAAACCGAAATAACACACAAAAAAGCAACTTTTTATTAAACAAACACGTCCTTAAAACAACATCACCACTCATCTTGGCCCAGGGCAGCAGGAAAAAATGTGCGCTTGTGCACGATAGCAATGTTAAGCCTCTGAAACCCTGCCTATTGCTCACTCATCCAGCACGGTTGAAAAGGGCACCCTCAGGTGCCCTTCCTTGACGATTGTCTCTCTGCTCAGCGCGCTTCCGCCAGCAGGGTATGCGCTATGGTGCGCATGCCCAGGGTATTGGCCCCCGGCGCCCACAGGCTGTCGCCGTTGTCGCTGAAACAGGCGGCCAGATCGATATGCAACCAGCCCTGCCCCTCGCTCGCGACAAAACGGGAGAGGAAGCCCGCCGCATTGGAAGCACCACCCGGACCGCCGCCCTTGACCGGACGACTGTTGGCCGTGTCGGCATAGTGGGACGGACACTGCTGGCGATGCCAGGGCTCCAGCGGCAACGGCCAGGCCGGCTCCTGCTCCGCATCGGCGTAGACCATGGCCCGGCTCAGCAGCCCCTTGTCCAGGCCAAACAGGGCGTTGTAACGTCCCCCCAGCGCCATCACGGCGGCGCCGGTCAGGGTGGCGGCATCTATGATGAGCGGCGCCCCGCTGTCGCTCGCCAGTTGCAGCCCATCGGCCAGCACCAGGCGCCCTTCGGCGTCGGTGTTGACGATCTCCACCGTGGTGCCGTTCTTGTAGGTGAGGATGTCACCCAGCTTGTAGGCGTGACCCGAGACCAGGTTCTCGGCGCAGCAGAGGATGAGCTTCACCCGCTTGTCGAGTCCGCGCAAGATGGCCAGCGCCAGCGCGCCCGTGACAATGGCCGCTCCGCCCATGTCGCACTTCATGGTGAGCATGCCTTCCGAGCTCTTCATGGAGTAGCCACCCGAGTCGAAGGTGATGCCCTTGCCCACCAGAGCGGCTGCCACCGGCGCCTTGGGATCCCGCCCCGGGTTGAAGTCCAGCTCCAGCAGCACGGGTTCGCGCTCGCTGCCACGGCCCACCTGATAGAGGCCGACCCAGCCAGCCTGTTGCAAGGCTTCACCTTTCAAAATGCGGTGGCTCACCTTGTCCGGCGCCAGCTCTGTGATGAAGGCCGCCGCCTCCACCGCCAGCTCCAGCGGCCCCAGCTGCTCCGGGGTAGCATTGGTCATCTCGCGCACCCAGCGCCCGCACAGCCAGCGTGCCTCCAGCTCTTCCCTGTCCTCTTCCGACGAGGTGGCCCACTGCAATTCGACCTCGGCCTTGGGCGTTTGCAGCCCCTGGGCGAAGGCCCACTGCTGTTCGCGCTCCCAATGACCGGCCAGCGCCACCTTCTGGATCCCCTGGCTGCACAGACGACGCGCCGCCTGCTGGATATCGAGCAGTGGCGTGGCGGTGACCAGATGGATCACCATGCCATCGGCGCGGTGAGAGAGCAGCGCTCCCTCCCCCCACTCGGCTGGCGCAAACTCACGGCTTAACCAGACGTTCATGCTGTCTCCTCCTGCAGCCTGCGGGCTACCGATAATGCGCAGGCCGTGGCTCTTTGCGCCGGTTGTCCCAAACCATCACCCAATTCTTGATTCAGCCAGACACTCATTGTGTCACCTCCTGCAGCCAGCGAGCGATAGTGCGCAGGCCATGGCCCTTGGCACCGGTCGCCCACAGATCGTTGCCGGATTTTTGATAGGAAGCCGCCAGATCCAGGTGCACCCAGCCCCGCCCCTCGTCACGCACGAAGCGGGACAGAAACGCGGCCGCCGTGGTGGCACCGGCCGTGCCCTCGGCGGAGGCCACGTTACCCAGCTCGGCAAAGGCGGAGGTGAGCTGGCTGGCATGCCAGGGTTCCAGCGGCAGGGCCCAGGCCTTCTCCTGTTCGGCTTTGGCGGCCGCCAGGGCGCGTTGCTGCTCGGTCTCATCGAGGGCAAACACGGCGTTGTAGTCGCGGCCCAGCGCCGTCTTGGCGGCGCCGGTCAGGGTGGCGGCATCGAGAATATAGGCGGCGCCACTGTCGGATGCGGCCATCAGGCCGTCGGCCAGCACCAGACGCCCTTCGGCATCGGTGTTCTGGATCTCGACCGAGATACCGTTCTTGTAGGTGAGGATATCACCCAGCTTGAAGGCATGGCCGGAGACCAGGTTCTCGGCGCAGCAGAGGATCAGCTTGACCCTTTGCTTGAGACCGCGACTGATGGCCAGCGCCAGGGCACCGGTCACCATGGCGGCGCCGCCCATATCGGACTTCATCGGCAGCATGTTGTCAGAGGACTTCATGGAGTAGCCACCGGAGTCGAAGGTGATGCCCTTGCCCACCAGGGCCGCCACCACGGGGGCGTTGCGATCCCCGGTCGGGTTGTAGTCCAGCTCCAGCAGCACGGGTTCGCGCTCGCTGCCACGGCCCACCGACCAGATCCCGATATGGCCGGCTTCACGCAGCGCCTCACCAGCCGTGATACGGGCAGTCACCTGATCCCCGGCCAGACCGCGAATGAGCAGCAGGGCGGATTCCGCCAGGCTCATGGGATAAATGTCTTCCGGGCAACCGTTGGTCACCTCGCGCACCCAGCGGCTCGCCTTGATCAGCGCATCCAGCTCGCGTGCATCAGCAACACTCTGCTCACCGAGGTCAAGCTCACGCACGCCCTTGGCGGCATAGAAGCCCTGGGCGAACGCATAGCGGCGCTCCAGATCCCAGGCGTCACCAGCCAGCTTGACCCACTTGATGCCGGTCGACTCGAGTCGACGGCCAGCACGCTGGATGGCACGCAGTGCATCCGGCTCCTGGCGGGCAAGGTCCAGATGGATCAGCACCTGGTCATCGTTGAAACTGAGCAGGGCGCCTTCGCCCCAATGGGCGGCGGCGGCCTGGGTGGACAACAGAACCTTCATCATGTCAGCCATCTTCGCTTGCTTCCTTTTTATTGGCACTTTCATTCATGAACAGGGAAATAACGAGCACAAAAAAGGCCGTTCCCCTCGAGGGTCACGGCCTTCACCATATCATTACTGCACCATGGGATGCTGCACGCTCAATTCACTCATGTGTAATTAAGGCGTCATCAATGGCGTTCTGAGGCGAGGTTGATGGTGTACTTGGGCAGTTCCACCACCAGATCCTCGTCCGCCAGACGGGCCTGGCAACTGAGGCGGGATTCCGGCTCCAGTCCCCATGCCTTGTCCAGCATGTCATCTTCCAGCTCATCGCTCGGCTCGAGGGAGTCGAACCCCTCCCGCACCACGCAGTGGCAGGTGGTACAGGCGCAGGACTTCTCGCAGGCGTGCTCGATCTCGATGCCGTTGCGCAGCGCCACGTCCAGAATGGTCTCGCCACTCTTGCCTTCGAGGGCGGCACCGTCCGGACAGAGCTCGGGATGGGGCAGAATAATCAGTTTTGGCATATTACACCTTGTTGACGTTTTGTCCGGTCAGCACCTTGCGGATGGAGGCATCCATCCGGCGGGCTGCAAATTCGCCACTGGCGGCGTCCGCCGCCTCGATGGCATCTTTGATTTGATTGGTTGTCCCTGTGGCGCGCATGGCCAGCAGATGGGTGATAGCACCGTCGATGGCGGCGCGCTCGGCGGCGCTCAGCAGCGCATCGCCGTCGGCGGCCAGCGCGGCGTTGAGGCTTTCGACCACACGATCGGCCTCCACCTGCTGCTCTGCCAGCATGCGGGCATCCATGTCTTGCTGGGCATTGGCGATGGAGGCGCTCAGCATGGTGAGTATGTCCTCCTCCCCCAGCCCGTAGGAGGGCTTGACCTGGATCTCGGCCTGCACGCCGGAGGATTTCTCCATGGCGCTGACCGACAGCAGACCATCCGCATCCACCTGGAAGGTGACGCGAATGTGGGCGGCGCCCGCCGCCATCGGCGGAATGCCGGTCAGGGTGAACCGGGCCAGGGAGCGGCAATCGGCCACCAGCTCGCGTTCGCCCTGCACCACGTGGATCGCCATCGCGGTCTGGCCATCCTTGAAGGTGGTGAACTCCTGGGCGCGGGCCACCGGTATGGTGGTGTTGCGCGGGATCACCTTCTCGGCCAGGCCACCCATGGTCTCGAGCCCCAGGGAGAGCGGGATCACGTCCAGCAGCAGCATCTCGGCATCGGGCTTGTTGCCCACCAGGATGTCGGCCTGGATGGCGGCGCCGATGGCCACCACCTTGTCCGGGTCGATACTGGTCAGCGGCGGACGCTGGAAGAAATCGCCCACCAGCTCGCGCACCAGCGGCACTCGGGTGGAACCACCGACCATCACCACTTCCAGCACTTCCACCTGCTCCAGCCCCGTATCGCGCAGGGCGCGGCGGCAAGCCAGCAGGGTGCGCTTGACCAGCGGCATGATGAGCTCATCAAACTGGCTGCGGCTCACCTCTCCCTGCCAGCCGGCAAAGGCACAGGGCACCCGATCGGCATCGGTCAGGCCGTGTTTGACGGCGGCGGCCACGTCCAGCAGCTCGCGCTGGGTACGGGCGTCGAGCTGGCCTTCAAGGCCGGCGTGCGCCTTGATCCAGTCCGCCAGCAGGTGATCGAAATCATCGCCGCCGAGGGCTGAGTCGCCACCGGTGGCCATCACCTCGAACACGCCACGGTGCAACCGCAGGATGGAGATGTCGAAGGTACCGCCACCGAGGTCATAGACCGCTATCACCCCTTCCTGACCGGAGTCGAGGCCGTAGGCAATGGCGGCCGCGGTCGGCTCGTTGAGCAGGCGCAGCACGTGCAGACTGGCCAGACGGGCTGCGTCCTTGGTGCCCTGACGCTGGGCGTCATCGAAATAGGCGGGCACGGTAATGACAACGCCATCCAGCTCGCCACCCAGTGCGGCGGCGCCCCGCTCGGCCAGTTTCTTCAAGATTTCGGCTGAGACCTGCACCGGGTTGACCAGCCCCTGACGGGTCTGCAACTGGGGCATGCCGTTGTCGGCGGCCACGAACTCATAAGGCTGCTGGCGGGTATCGATATCGGCCAGCGCCTTGCCCATCATCCGCTTGGCGGAGACGATGGTGTTGTGCGGATCGAGGGCCGCCTCGCGCTTGGCGTCGAAGCCGACCCGGATCGCATCAGCCTGACCATTGTCGAACTGATAGTGCACCACGGACGGCAGCAGATCGCGTCCCTGCTCGTCGCAGAGAGTATCGGCGTGGCCGCTGCGAACCGCAGCAACGAGAGAGTTGGTGGTGCCAAGATCGATGCCAACGGCACGTTTATGCTGATGAGGTGCGGCGCTCTGGCCGGGCTCGGCGATTTGCAGTAATGCCATGGGTAATCAAAATTCCAGCGTTAAAGGATCAAGACTCGAACAGCGAGTCTTCGAATCGTTCCAGCTCTTCGAGGAGCTTGTCGACAAACTTGAGTTTGCGAACGCAATCAGCCGCGCTCACATCATCGCCAGCGGCGAGATCCTGCGTCAGGCGTTGCATCAACAACTGGTGATCATGCCTGATTTCGTGGCGAAAATCCTTGATGGCGCGCTCAGGCTCGGGCTCCCCTTTCAGGTCGGCAAGCCGCTCGCGCCACTCCAGTTGCTGCATCAGGAAGGTAGTGTCTTGCAGGGTTTGCTGCTCGCCACGAAGTTCGGTGCCGCGCAGGGAGAGCAGATACTCGGCTCGGCGCAGGGGCGCCTTGAGGGTCGTGAAGGCATCGTTGATCTGGGCGGCACGTTGCACCGCAACCAGCTGCTCCCGCTCGGGAGCCGTGGCAAAACGATCGGGGTGGAACTGGGTTTGCAACTGACGGTAGGTGTCCGCCAGCTGACGGGTATCGAGCTCGAAGCCTTCAACCAGCCCAAACAGCTCGAAATGATTCATGCAAGCCTCTTAGACACGTTCGCCATCACCACACTCGCCCTTGGCGCTGGCGATGTTGAACTGGCCGTTTCCGGCCAGTTCAAGCGGCAAGACATGCCGTGCGTCAAATCGGTTAGACACTGAAACTTTCGCCACAACCACACTCGCCCTTGGCGTTGGGGTTGTTGAACTGGAAGCCCTCGTTGAGCCCCTCCTTGACGAAGTCCAGCTCGGTGCCATCCAGATGGATCAGGCTCTTGGCATCGACGATGACTTTGACACCGTTTTGCTCAAACACCTGATCTTCATCCGCCAGCTCATCGACAAACTCGAGCACATAGGCAAGACCCGAACAGCCGGTGGTCTTGACGCCGAGGCGCAGGCCAATGCCCTTGCCCCGGTTGGTCAGAAAAGAGGAAACCCGTGCCGCTGCGGCATCTGTCATGGTAATGGCCATACTGCGCTCCTGACCTTAGAGACCTTTCTTCTGCTTGTAATCGGCGATGGCGGCCTTGATGGCGTCCTCAGCCAGAATGGAGCAGTGGATCTTCACCGGCGGCAGGGCCAGCTCTTCAGCGATGTCGGTGTTCTTGATGCCGGCGGCTTCGTCCAGGGTCTTGCCCTTGACCCACTCGGTCACCAGGGAGCTGGAGGCAATGGCGGAACCACAGCCATAGGTCTTGAACTTGGCATCTTCGATGATGCCGTCGTCGCTGATCTTCAGCTGCAGCTTCATTACGTCGCCACAAGCCGGGGCGCCAACCATGCCGGTCGCAATGTTGGGATCGTTCTTGTCGAAGCCACCTACGTTGCGGGGATTCTCGTAGTGGTCGATTACTTTTTCACTGTAAGCCATATCTAACTCCTGCTAATTCCGTTGATCACTGATCCTGTGGATCAGTGATGAGCCCATTCGACCGTGTTCAGATCGACGCCATCTTTGTACATCTCCCACAGGGGAGACATCTCGCGCAGACGACCGATGGAGTCACGGATAAGCTTGATTGCGTAATCAATCTCTTCTTCTGTGGTGAAGCGACCCAGACTGAAACGGATGGAGCTGTGCGCCAGCTCGTCGTTCAGACCCAGTGCACGCAGCACATAGGAGGGCTCCAGGCTGGCCGAGGTACAGGCAGAGCCGGAAGAGACCGCCAGATCCTTCAGCGCCATGATGAGGGATTCCCCTTCCACATAGGCGAAGCTGACGTTCAGGTTGCCCGGCACACGCTGTTCCAGGTCACCGTTGATGTAAACGGCTTCGATGTCCTTGATGCCATCCCACAGACGCTGACGCAGGGCCATGATGCGTTGACCTTCACTCACCATCTCTTCCCTGGCGATGCGGAAGGCCTCGCCCATACCGACGATCTGGTGGGTCGGCAGGGTGCCGGAACGCATGCCGCGCTCATGACCGCCACCGTGCATCTGGGCTTCCAGACGAACGCGCGGCTTGCGGCGCACATAGAGGGCACCTATGCCTTTGGGACCGTATACCTTGTGGGCGGACATGGAGAGCAGATCCACTTTCAGGGCTTCCACATCCACCGGGATCTTGCCCACGCTCTGGACTGCGTCCACGTGCAGCAGGATCTTGCGGGAGCGGCACAGATCGCCGATGGCGGCAATGTTCTGCACCACGCCGATCTCGTTGTTCACATGCATGATGCTGACCAGAATGGTGTCATCGCGCAGGGCACCTTCGATCTGCTCCAGAGTGAACAGGCCATTCGGCATCGGCTCAAGGTAGGTCACCTCATAGCCTTCACGCTCCAGCTGGCGGCAAGTATCGAGTACTGCCTTGTGCTCTGTCTTGGAGGTGATGATGTGTTTGCCCTTGCCAGCATAGAAATGGGCAACGCCCTTGATGGCCAGGTTGTTGGATTCTGTCGCGCCGGAGGTGAAGACGATCTCGCGCGGGTCGGCACCGATCAGCTCTGCCACTTGATTACGGGCCAGGTCTACCGCCTCTTCGGCTTGCCAGCCAAAGCGGTGGGAACGGGATGCTGGATTGCCGAACAGGCCATCCATGGTGAGACACTGCATCATTTTTTCTGCGACACGCGGGTCCACCGGACAGGTTGCCGAATAATCAAGGTAAATAGGCAGTTTCATGTTTTTCTCCGTTACAGCCAGGGTCACACATCGACCGACTGTGGAAAGCACGTTTGTTTATAGTTGGACTTTCAAGCTCACATCGCCGCGTTCTGCCCGATCAACCAGGGACAACACGGTTTTCATTTGTTCGTCTTGCTTGCCGGCGATCCGGCGCACATCCGCCTGACCCACCAGCTCTGCCAGGGTGATATCCCCCAGGAAACTGGAAATGCGCTCGCTGAGATCACGCCACAGGGAGTGAGTGAGGCACTGGGTGCCGCCGTGGCAGCCGCCTTTGCCGAGGCACTTGGTGGCATCCACCGACTCGTCGACCGCGGTGATCACCTGACCGACCGAGATGGCGTCAGGGGCCAGACCGAGGCGATAACCGCCACCCGGGCCACGTACGCTGCTCACCAGACCATGCTTGCGCAGGCGGGCAAACAGTTGTTCCAGATAGGACAAGGAGATGCCCTGGCGCTCCGAAATATCAGCCAGGGGCACGGGCCCCTGCTCTGCATGCAACGCCACGTCGAGCATGGCAGTCACAGCGTAACGTCCTTTTGAGGTCAGTCTCATATGCCTTACCGTCTTGCGAACCAATCAATATGGGCATATGGTCACATACCCGACTAAAACAGTCAAGTATATGGTTGAGTAAACCAGTCAGGTTTAATCCTGCGGTTTCGGCTTCTGTACCGAGGTCAAAATGCCGCGCAGAATGTTGAGTTCCACCGTTTCAGGACGGGCTCGATTGAACAGGCGACGCAGCTTGCTCATCACCTGCCCCGGATGATCATCGGCGATGAAACCCGTCTTGAGCAGGGTCTGCTCCAGGTGCTGATAGAAGCCTTCCAGCTGATCGGCACTGGGATAATCCGCCTCGCTCTCCACCTCGGGTGCCTGATCCTGCAACCAGTGCATCCGCACTTCGTAACAGAGGGTCTGCACCGCCATGGCCAGATTGAGGGAGCTGTATTCGGGGTTGGCCGCAATGGCCACGTGGTAGTGGCACTTCTGCAGCTCGTCGTTGGTGAGGCCGGTGCGTTCACGACCAAACACCAGAGCCACCGGATGCTTCACCCCCTCCACCACCACCTTCTCCCCCGCTTCGCGAGGATCCAGCATGGGCCAGCTCAGGGTCCGGGAACGGGCGCTGGTGCCTATGACCAGACCACAATCGGCAATGGCTTCATCCAGCGTCGAGACGATACGGGCATTGGCCAGGACATCGCTGGCCCCTGCCGCCAGGGCCATGGCGCTGTCATCTGGCAGGGTCTGCGGATCAACCAACACCAGTTGAGTCAGTCCCATGGTCTTCATGGCGCGTGCCGCAGAGCCCATGTTGCCGGTGTGAGAAGTGTTTACCAACACGATACGAATCTGATCCAACATGCCCAGTCAATCTTCAGTCAAAAATGGCGCGCAATTGTAACATAGCCAATCGCTATTTTGGCACCGTAAAAGGCGCGCCATTTCACAACAAAACCATCATTGTGTAGAACAAAGCATCATGAGCGGAGGCTGACCGCAGGCTAAACTTGGAGGATGAGTGGATCTAGGAGCGGAGGCAACATGTGCCCGCGCTGGCTTTATGAGAGGTTACCAGTCTGCTATCTGCTGACCGCGGTCGGCACGCTCACGCTTACCCAGACCCCCTTGCTCTGGCTGGCGGGCAGCCTGTTGTTTGTCGCAGGCGCCGTCATCTGGATGATGCGCTCCAGCTATCGGCGCACCGATCTGGTCATCTTTCCGACCAAACGCTGGTTTCAGCCGGAGTGGCTGTACGAGGCGCAGCCCTTCGTCTGGCTGGCGCTGGGCCTGTTGCTCTCCCGCCTCCCCAACGCCACTGCCCTGCTGGCCTTGCTCCCTTGCGTCTGGGCCTGCCGCTGCCTCTGGGCGCGCAGTCACTACCGCCACCATGCCGGGGGCCTGGCATCACACCTGAGACGGGACCCCGCCCGTCGGCGCAGAGTGCGGCTCCTGCGCTGACGCGGTGCGCGCACGTTCGATGAAGGTGGCAAGATCCATCAGCGGGTAGCGCATCAGGCTCGGCAAGCCAGCCAGATCCAGGCTGTCCATCAGGTTCTTCACCTCCAGTCCCAGCTCGGTATCCCCTTCAATCTTCAGCTTGCGCTGAAAGAAGAGGGAATCGGGATCTTCCTTGCGACCGGCGATCAGTATGAGGTCGTTGGTGGTGCCGCTGAAACAGACATCCGCCCGCTCACAATCGCGGGCCACCACCAGTTTTCCATCCTGTTCGCTGATGAACCAGCACAGCTCGAGATCCGAGACTTCGACCTTGAGCCATTTGCCGGCCAAAAATTCGAAGTCACCATCCTGGATGGCTTCCTTGAACACCCGCGCCAGCAGTCGCTCCATCAGGTTCTGCTGCAGCGCAAACGGCACCAGCTTGAGGGGGCGGCGCAGAAAGCGGGGAGCCTGTTCGACCAGGCGACATTGCAGTTGTTGAAACACGATAAACTCCCAGTTTTTTGCGCATTCAAACACAGGGCCACGCTCTGGATCCTGTTGGAAATCAAACTTGTGCCGACTTACCTCAAGAAGGGTAAAGCCACACAAAGCTGCCTCAGGTCAAAAAGTGGGAAGGCATCGATGAATACAATCGGGCCACTTTTGCATTTTTTGCCCTCTCGGAGCGTACCCGATGGAATTACTCTGTCCGGCAGGCAGTTTGCCGGCACTGAAAACAGCCGTGGATAACGGGGCCGATGCGGTTTACATCGGTTTCAAGGATGACACCAATGCCCGCCACTTTGCCGGTCTCAACTTCACCGACAGCAAGCTGGAAAAGGCGGTGGACTACGTGCACCAGCATGGCCGCAAGCTGCACATCGCCATCAATACCTTCGCCCACCCGGGCTCGGATGCCAGATGGAAGCAGGCTGTGGACCGGGGTGTGGCGCTCGGTGCCGACGCCCTGATCATCGCCGATCTCGCCGTGCTCGATTACGCCAGCCGGCATCATCCGGACATGGAGCTGCACGTCTCGGTGCAGGCCAGCGCCACCAATGCCGCCGCCATCCGCTTCTATCAGCAGCATTTCAACGTCGGCCGGGTGGTGTTGCCACGGGTGCTCTCCATGCATCAGGTCAGACAGCTGGCCCGCGAGACCGATGTCGGCCTCGAGGTGTTCGCCTTTGGCAGCCTCTGCATCATGGCCGAGGGGCGCTGCTATCTCTCCTCCTACATGACAGGCGAGAGTCCCAATACCGTGGGTGCCTGCTCACCGGCCAAGTTTGTGCGCTGGGAGGAGACGCCGGCTGGCCTCGAGTCCCGCCTCAACGAGGTGCTGATCGACCGCTATGGCCCGGGTGAAAACGCCGGTTACCCGACCCTGTGCAAGGGCCGCTTCGAGGTGGATGGCCAGACCTACCACGCCCTGGAGGAGCCGACCAGCCTCAACACGCTCGGCCTCTTGCCCGAGCTGTTCCAGACCGGGATCCAGTCGGTCAAGATCGAGGGGCGCCAGCGCAGTCCCGCCTACGTGGAGCAGGTCACCCGGGTCTGGCGCGCGGCCATCGATGCCTACCAGGCCAATCCCGAGGGCTACAGCGTCAAAGCCGAGTGGGATGCCCAGCTCGCCCGCGTCTCCGAGGGGAGTCAGACTACCCTGGGTGCCTATCATCGTCAGTGGCAATAAAGGAGCTCAACCACATGCAATTCTCTCTCGGGCCTCTGCTCTTCTACTGGCCCAAGGCCGACACCCAGGCCTTTTACGACGCCGCGGCACAAAGCCAGGCGGACATCATCTATCTGGGGGAAACCGTCTGCAGCAAGCGCCGCGAACTGAAAGTAGATGACTGGATCGCCCTCGCCCGCCAGGTGGCGACCTCGGGCAAGCAGGTGGTGCTCTCCACCCTGGCGCTGATCTCGGCCCCCTCGGAGCTCAAGGAGGTGAAGCGGCTGGTCGACAATGGCGATCTCATGGTCGAGGCCAACGATCTCGGCACGGTACAACTTGCCAGGGAGGCGGGGCTCCCGTTTGTCTGCGGCCCGGCCATCAACGCCTACAACGCCGATGTACTGCGCATGCTGCTCAAACAGGGGATGACACGCTGGGTGATGCCGGTGGAGCTGTCGCGCGACTGGCTGGTGCAGCTCAATCAGGATCTGGGCAGCGCTCGCCGCCAGTTCGAAGTGGAGGTGTTCGCCTACGGCCACCTGCCGCTCGCCTACTCGGCGCGCTGCTTCACCGCCCGCTCCCTCGACAAGCCCAAGGACAGCTGCGAACTCGCCTGCATCCACTACCCCACAGGCCGGCTGGCCAGCAGCCGCGAGGGGCAGAAGGTGTTCAACCTCAACGGTATCCAGACCCAGTCAGGTTACTGCTACAACCTGGGCAACGAGCTCAAAACGATGGACGGTCTGGTGGACGTGGTACGTCTCTCTCCCGAAGGGATGGAGACACTGAAGATGCTGGCCAGCTTCAAGGCCAATGTGCAGGGTCAGGCTCCTCTCCCCCTGCAACGGGAGCGAGACTGCAACGGTTACTGGCGTCAGATCCCCGGCATGAGCCTGGTGGAATAACGCCACACCCATGCCAGAGCGCAGACAGGTCTGGGCGCGGTTGCCACGGCTACTGTTGCCAAATATCCCCGGCATTAGCCTGCTGGATTAACACCGCCCCATGCCAGAGCTCAGACAGCAAAAAGGCCTCATTGTGAGGCCTTTTTTACATCGCGAGAGCCTGCAATCAGGAGGCCTGCTTGCTGCTCTTGCCCTGTGCGCTCTGGGCACCCGGCGGCAAGGGTTTGCGCGCCATCAGCTCCAGCTCAAGCAAGGCATACCTGTGCTCGATGAAGTCGTACACGTTGTTGGCGAGTGCCAGCTTGAAGTAGCTGATGGCTTCCTTGCGGTTGCCCTTGGCCAGTTCAAACTTGCCGAGGTAGAAGTAGGTTTCACACAGGCGCTCGGCAAGCTCCCGGTTGTCCTTCACCCCTTTCACCACGTTGCCCATCAACTGGGTCGCATTGAGCTCGCCTGTGTAGAGGCGAACCAGATCCCAGTTCCAGGCGTCATCGTCATATTTGTTGAGACGCTCGCGCATCCGGCTCATGGCGGCCGGCGCGTTGAGCTTCTGCTCGGCCAGATAGAGCCAGATCACCCGATAGGGATCTTCCGGCTGCGCTTCATAGAAGCGTTTCATATCGGCTGCGGCCAGCTCGGGACGATTGCCGTAATAGAGCGCTATGCCACGGTTGAGATAGGCATAGTCATAATCGGGAGCCAGCTCGAGGGCGGAATCAAATGCCTCGTAGGCTTCGTCATAATTCTGCTGCTGCACCAGATAGACGCCGATGAAGTTGTAGGCCTCGGCAAAATCCGGTTTCTCCCGCAAGGCCCGGTTGAAATCCAGCCTCGCCAGGGAGCGCAAGCCAACCCGGTCAAACACCACGGCACGCTCATAAAACAGTTCAGCCCGTTGCTCTGTGGTCAATTCCATCTCACCGAGCATCTGCCCGAGTCGCGCCAACGCCAACTCGCTCTGGTAAGAGACCTGCAGGGGGGTCGCCAATACCAGTGAAGCGGGTTGCGGCTTGGGAACTTGAGGCGCTTCAACCTGACTGCTACTGCTGCAACCCCACATGGGGAGCAGCAACAGGATACCAAGGAGGTATCCAATCCCTTTCCTGACGTTCAATGAACACTCCGACGCTTACGCTTGACCCCGCATATGGTAAAGGTCAACCGACACTTTGTCATGTGGCTGATCCTCTCTCCCTCAAATAAATCAGGATTCGACAGGGTATCCGGCATCACACCAGCCCCGAAAGCCACCATCTACGCTGACAACCCGGCTATAACCCATCTTCTGCAGGTTATCCGCCACCAGGATGGAGCGAAATCCCCCACCACAATAGAGGTAGAGCTCGGTGGCCGGATCCGGATAGCGAGTCTCTATGTCACGCTCGATCACGCCGCGACCCAGGTATTCGGCCCCCGGCAGATGACCCCTTGCCCACTCGCTCTCTTCCCGCACGTCAATAAGATGAAAGGCGCGCCCCTCATCCTGCCAGCGTTTGACCTGATGCACGTCTGTCTCTTGCACCAGGGTGCGAACGGCCTCTACCAGCGCCAGAAAACGGGGATTGTGTTGCATGGCTTGTGCTCCTTGCCTTGGATGATAGGAGATGGGTAACGGGGAGCATAATGACTCACCCGGGCCATAAGAGAAAGGGCGCCTCGCGGCGCCCTTGTCGTTTACGGCAGGATCTCTTGCTGATCCGCGCCCTCTTTTTCCACCTGGGTCGGCAGCATGTGCTCCCGCTTGACCCCGAAGAACATGGCTGAGGCACTCGCCACATAGATGGAGGAGTAGGTCCCGAAGGCCACCCCGATCACCATGGCGATGGCAAAACCGTGGATCAGCGGACCGCCCTTGAGCAGCAGCGCCACCACCACCACGAAGGTCAACCCCGAGGTGATGATGGTCCGGCTCAGGGTCTCTGTCATGGAAAGATCCATGATTTCGCTGGTATTTCCCTTGCGCACCTTGCGAAAGTTCTCCCGCAGCCGGTCGAACACCACTATGGTATCGTTCAGGGAGTAACCCACCAGCGTCATCAGCGCCGCCAGCACGGTCAAGTCGAACTCGTACTGGAAGTAGGCGAAGATGCCGAGGGTGATGATCACATCGTGCGCCAGGGAGAGTATGCCCCCCATGGCCAGACGCCATTCGAAGCGCACCGCCACGTAGATCAGGATACAGATGATGGAGGCCAGCATGGCCAGGGCACCGTCTGTCGCCAGCTCGTCACCCACCGAGGGGCCGACGAATTCGACGCGCTTGAGCACGGCGCTCTGATCGATCAACTTGGCTGCAGCCAGCACTTCGTTACCCTGTTGCTCCACCTTGACCCCCTCTTTCGGGGTCATGCGCACCAGCACATCACGGCTGGAGCCGAAGAATTGCAGGGTCGCCCCTTCAATCTTCTGCTGATCCAGCGCCTCGTGCATCTTGTCCAGGCTCACCGATTGCTGGAATCCCACCTCTATGGTGGTACCACCGGTGAAGTCCAGACCCCAGTTCAGACCCCGATCGAACAGGCAGAACAGGGCGAGTATCGTCAGCAGGGCAGAGAACACCATTCCCGACTTGGCGAAGCGCATGAAGGGGATAGGCTTTTCAAAATGTAGAATCTGAAACATGTCTCTTCCTTAGATCGGCAGCTTGTCGATGCGCCGTCCACCCCAGGCCAGGTTGATGATGGCGCGGGATACCGTGATGGCCGTAAACATGGAGGCACTCAGACCAATGCCCAGCGTCAGGGCGAAGCCCTTGATGGCGCCGGTGCCGATACCGAACAGGATCACGCAGGTGATGAGCGAGGTGACGTTGGAGTCGGCGATGGTCGAGAAGGCGCGGTCGAAGCCCAGATGGATGGCTTGCTGCACCCCGCGACCGTTGCGGATCTCTTCACGAATACGCTCGTAGATCAGCACGTTGGCATCCACCGCCATGCCCAGCGTCAGGACGATACCGGCGATGCCCGGCAGTGTCATGGTGGCCCCGGGGATCATCGACATGATGCCGACGATCAGCACCAGGTTCATGGTGAGCGCCAGGTTGGCCACCCAGCCGAATGCACGGTAGTAGATCCCCATGAACAGCACGATCACCAGCATGGCCCAGCCGATGGCTTCCATACCGCTGTCGATGTTCTGCTGACCCAGGCTCGGGCCTATGGTGCGCTCTTCGACGATCTGGATCGGGGCTATCAGGGCACCAGCACGCAACAGCAGCGCCAGGTTGTGGGCTTCGTTGGCGTTGTCGATACCCGTGATGCGGAACTGGCTGCCAAGACGCGACTGGATGGTGGCGACGTTGATCACCTCCTCCTGCTTGCGGAACTTGCGCTTGCCATCCGGACCCGGCTGACCGACCGGCTTGTATTCGATGAACACTGTGGCCATGCCTTTACCGACGTTGTCCTTGGTAAAGTTGGCCATCTTGTTGCCACCCTGGCCATCGAGCTTGATGTTGACCTGGGGACGGCTGTATTCGTCGAAACCGGACTGGGCACCCACTATGTGGTCACCGGTCAGTATGATGCGCTTTTGCAGCACGACGGGACGGCCGTTGCGATCGTTGTAGACCTTGGAGCTCGGTGGCACCCGGCCATCGGCGGCGGCCTGGATATCGGCAGTCTCATCGACCATGTGGAATTCCAGGGTCGCGGTCGCGCCCAGGATCTCCTTGGCACGGGCCGTGTCCTGAATACCGGGCAGCTCCACCACGATGCGCTCGGCACCTTGCTGTTGTACCAGCGGCTCGGCCACACCCAGCTCGTTCACCCGGTTACGGATGATGGTGATGTTCTGCTCGAGGGCGTACTTCTTCACTTCCTTGATCTTGGCTTCGCTCAGACCCGCCAGCAGGATGAACTCATCCCCCTTCTGTTCTGTGGTGAAGGTCAGATCAGGGTTCTGACGACGCAGGTGAGAGACCGCCTTGGCCTGATCCGCTTCATCGCGGAACAGCACCTGTACCTGATCACCGGCCCGACGCACGCCGGAATAACGGATCTTCTGGGTACGCAGCTCGGCGCGGAAATCCTGCACCATCTGCTCTTGCTGCTTGGTCAGCGCCTCGGCCATGTCCACTTCCATCAGGAAGTGCACACCACCGCGCAGGTCAAGACCCAGCTTGAGCGGGTTGGCACCGATGGCTTCGAGCCAGGCAGGCGTGGAGGGCGCCAGGTTGAGAGCGGTAATGAAGTTGTCGCCCAGCTTGTTGGCGACGACGTCGCGCGCCTTGAGCTGTTCTTCGGTGTTCTTGAAACGGATCAGAATGAAACCGTGTTCGAACGCAGCATGCTTGACCGGGATCTGAGCCGCATCCAGCGTCTCTTTCACCAGATCAAGCGTCTCTAGCTTGACTTCGGCACCCCGGCTGGCAGAGATCTGCAAGGCCGGGTCTTCGCCGTAAAGATTGGGGGCTGCATATAGAAAACCGATGGCGATCACGAAGACCACCATCAGGTATTTCCACAGCGGATAGCGATTTAACACGCTGTGCTCCTCGGGAGATTAAAGGGACTGAATAGAACCCTTGGGCAGAACGGCAGAGACGAAATCACGTTTGATGGTGACTTGAGTCTGATCATTCAGGGCCAGCACAATGTATTCGCTATCGGCGGACACCTTGGCAATCTTGCCGACCAGGCCACCGGAAGTGAGCACTTCATCACCCTTGGAGAGGGAGCTCATCAGATCACGATGAGTCTTGGCGCGCTTGGCCTGGGGACGATAGATCATGAAGTAGAAGATAAGGCCGAACACGGCCAGCATGATGATCATTTCCATACCACCACCCTGTGCACCCGGAACTGCGCCTTCTGCATACGCCTTGGAGATAATGCTCATTTAACAACCTCTTATTGATGTAGATTTGAGAACTGGCTTATATATCGTTGTTATTTCACGTCATTTTCAGCTAACGGAGGCACAGGCTTCCCTTGCCGACGGTAAAACTCAGCTACAAAGTCGTCTAATTTACCCTGCTCGATCGCGTCCCGCAAACCCTGCATCACACGCTGGTAATAACGCAGGTTGTGAATGGTGTTCAGACGGGCACCGAGGATCTCGTTGCACTTGTCCAGATGGTACAAATAGCTGCGGGTGTAGTTCTTGCAGGTGTAGCAATCACAATCGGCATCCAGGGTACTGGTGTCGCTGCGATACTTGGCGTTGCGGATCTTGACCACACCATCTGTGGTGAACAGATGGCCGTTGCGGGCATTGCGGGTCGGCATCACGCAGTCGAACATGTCGACCCCGCGGCGCACCCCTTCCACCAAGTCTTCCGGCTTGCCCACGCCCATCAGGTAACGCGGCTTGTCGGCCGGAATTTTCGGACAGACATGCTCGAGGATCCTGTGCATGTCTTCCTTGGGCTCACCCACCGCCAGACCGCCGACCGCATAACCGTCGAAGCCGATCTCCAGCAGGCCGTTGAGAGACACGTCCCGCAACTCTTCATACACGGAACCCTGAATGATGCCGAACAGGGCGTTCTTGTTGCCCAGGGCATCAAACTTGTCGCGCGAGCGCTTGCCCCAGCGCAGGGACATCTCCATGGACTTGCGCGCCTCTTCGTACGTGGCCGGATACGGGGTGCACTCGTCGAAGATCATCACGATATCGGAGCCCAGATCGTACTGGATCTCCATGGATTTCTCGGGGTCGAGGAAGATCTTCTCGCCGTTGATGGGGTGACGGAAGTGCACGCCCGCCTCGGTGATCTTGCGAATGTGCCCCAGGCTGAACACCTGGAAACCACCCGAGTCGGTCAGGATCGGGCCCTGCCAGTTCATGAAGTCATGCAGATCGCCGTGGGCGCGCATCACTTCCTGCCCCGGCCGCAGCCAGAGGTGGAAGGTGTTGCCAAGCAGGATCTGGGCACCTGTCTCGCGCACTTCTTCCGGGGTCATCCCCTTGACGGTGCCATAGGTACCGACCGGCATAAAGGCTGGGGTCTGCACTGTGCCGCGCTCGAATACCAACTGGCCGCGACGGGCACGGCCGTCGGTGGTTTTCAGTTCAAATTTCATTGCTACCTCGTTGCGTCAGAGAAACAGTCTGACAATAGAGAGCCCGAAGGCCCGGTATAAAGGGCGAGGCTTATGCCACCGCCCGGCGACGGGTGACGAACATGGCGTCCCCGTAGCTGAAGAAACGGTACTGCTCGGTCACGGCCGCCTGATAGGCCGCCATCACGTGATCGTACCCGGCGAAGGCGCTGACCAGCATGATCAGGGTCGACTCCGGCAGGTGGAAATTGGTAACCATGGCATCGACTACCTGGAACTGGTAGCCGGGGAAGATGAAGATGTCGGTATCGCTGAAAAACGGCGCCAGCGGCTTGCCCTGAGCCAGGCTCACCTTGGCGGCGCTCTCGAGCGATCGCACCGAGGTGGTGCCCACCGCAATCACCCGGCCACCGCGGGCGCGCGTTGCGGCTATGGCATCCACCACCTCCTGCGGCACCTCGGCATATTCCGAGTGCATGTGGTGATCTTCAATCTTGTCCACCCGCACCGGCTGGAAGGTCCCCGCCCCTACATGCAGGGTGACGAAGGCCGTTTCAACCCCCTTGGCACGGATCTTTGCCAGCAATGGCTCGTCGAAGTGCAGGCCGGCGGTCGGCGCCGCCACGGCGCCCGGCTTCTGGTTGTAAACGGTCTGGTAGCGCTCCTTGTCGGCATCCTCGTCGGGCCTGTCGATATAGGGCGGCAGCGGCATGTGGCCTATGGCTTCCAGGATCTCCAGCACGGGGCGGGGGTCCTGGAAATGGATCTCGAACAGGGCATCGTGGCGGGCCCGCATCTCGGCTTCGACTTTCTCACCGTCGGGCCCACCATCCAGAATGAGACGGGTGCCGGGCTTGGGCGATTTGGAAGAGCGCACGTGAGCCAGCACGCTGTGTTCGTCCAGGATGCGCTCCACCAGCACCTCCAGCTTGCCGCCGCTGGCCTTCTGGCCAAACATGCGCGCCGGAATGACACGGGTGTTGTTGAATACCAGCAGATCGCCGGGGTTGAGCTGGTCCAGCACATCCACAAATTGACCATGGCGCAGGGCGCCGCTTTGACCATCGAGCTGCAACAGGCGGCTGGCGGTACGCTCTGCCATCGGATAGCGGGCAATCAGCTCGTCTGGCAGATCAAAATGAAAATCGGATACTTGCATCTTTCACCTCGGGGGAATCGGCGGCTAGTCTAGTTATCCCCCTCTTCCAAGGCAACCCAAAAGACCAAAAACCCAAGAGAGACAAGGGATAGCGAGCAATTATGTGAAGCAGGGCCAGTTAAAAAACCTTTAAGGTTTTGTATTGACCCTGATCATGTTTTGCCTGTGGGGGCTGGGCTAGGGTGAAAGCAGATACACAAGGAGGCCCACCATGATGACCTTATCCGAGATCATGACAGAACATCCCTTCACTCTGGGTCCGGAAAACAGCGTCAAACAGGCGATGGATCTGATGCAGCAGGAGCGGATCCGCCACATCCCCATCGTCGACGAGCACCATCACCTGCTGGGTCTGGTCACCCTCACCGACATCCTGGCCACTCGCGAGTCCAAGCTGCTGCTCATCAACCCGGAGCGGGAAGCGGAATTCACCGACAGCGTCCAGCTCGACGAGATCATGACCCGCCAGGTGGCGAGCGTGGATCCCCACGCCGGCATCAAGGAGGCGGCGCTCTACCTGCAGCGCCACAAATATGGCTGCCTGCCGGTGCTCAAGGGGCGCAAACTGGTGGGCATAGTCACGGAGTCGGATTTCATTGCGGTTGCCATCAACCTGCTCGAACTGATGGAAGAACAGGAACCGCCCGGCGATTTTTGATCTTTAAAGCCTGTAATAAAATTACAATAAAAGCGTTTTCAGCACATGAAATCGGCAATAAAGCTGAAAGACTTTCATTTTGATTGAAAATTTACACCACAACCTTGCTTTGTGATCTGCATCACACTATTATCTCCCCCATGCAATAGTTGCCGAGGGGGAGACGAGGGATTGTGCACCCAGCCTCTTCCTCTCATATGTCTGCAAGTTTGCACACCCCGTAGTTAGTCTTTGCTGTAAAGCTTTTGTTTATATAGCCATTCCTTGTTTGATGACCCGGCCTTGTCCTTACGACAGCGCCGGGATTTTTTTTATCTGCACCCTCCTGCCCTGCCCCGGGCCCCCCTCTTTTTGCGTGTTTCGCCCAGTACGTAACTGCCACGCCCCGTCCCCCCGAGAAAGCTGCCCATTCGCCCCTTGAAAAACCCAAGAACCGCACAGATGTTGAATCTCGACAAGGGGTTACCTCTGCATGTCAGAAATATTCATGTTAGGTACAGCAGCGGTAGGTTATCTAATAGATAGATTGAAGTGATTCAAAATTGCGGCTTTAACCGATTAGGAGAAGCCCCTATGATGAATCCATCGAACGTTAAACGCCTGGTCCGGACAGACTCTTCAATACCAGACAGGCATATGTACATCACCAAGGAGCTAATACATGTCTACCTACATCAACACTGAAATCAAGCCGTTCAACGCCACCGCCTACCACAATGGCAAATTCGTTCAGGTGTCTGACGCTGACCTGAAAGGCAAGTGGTCCGTGGTGTTCTTCTACCCGGCTGACTTCACCTTCGTTTGCCCAACCGAGCTGGGTGACCTGGCTGACAACTACGCCGAATTCAAGAAGCTGGGCGTCGAGATCTACTCCGTCTCCACCGACACCCACTTCACCCACAAGGCATGGCACGACACCTCCGACACCATCCAGAAGATCCAGTATCCGATGATTGGTGACCCGACTGGCGCCATCACCCGCAACTTCGGCGTCATGATCGAAGAAGCCGGTCTGGCTGACCGCGGCACCTTCGTCATCGACCCGCAGGGCATCATCCAGATCGTTGAAATCAACGCTGGCGGCATCGGCCGTGACGCCCTGGAACTGCTGCGCAAAGTCAAAGCGGCCCAGTACGTTGCTTCCCACCCGGGTGAAGTCTGCCCGGCCAAGTGGAAAGAAGGCGATGCCACCCTGGCCCCGTCCCTGGATCTGGTAGGCAAAATCTAAGCCTCCGCTTCCAAGACCGGCCCATTCAAGGGCCGGTCTGCTTTCTGGCCTGACAAAACGCCGACCCGCAATCAAAAGAAGGAATTCGAAGATGTTGGATACCAACCTCAAACAACAGCTGAACACCTATCTGCAGTACATCGTCAATCCCATCGAGATCAGCGTGTCCGGCAATGACAGTGACAAATCCGCAGAGCTGCTGGCATTGGCCACAGAGATCAGCGAGATGTCCCCCAAGATTACCCAGACCTCTGGCACTGCCGCTCGCAAGCCTTCCATGAGCATCGCGCCAAAGGGCCAGGCCCCGCGCGTTCATTTTGCCGGCATCCCCATGGGTCATGAATTTACCTCCCTGGTGCTCGCCCTGCTGCAAAGCGGTGGTCACCCCTCCAAGGCCGATCCGGCCGTGCAGGAGCAGATCCGCAACCTCAAGGGCGAGTTCCACTTCGAGACTTACATTTCCCTCTCCTGCCACAACTGCCCGGACGTGGTGCAGGCGCTGAACCTGATGGCGACCCTGAACCCCGGCATCACCCACACCATGATCGACGGCGCCCTGTTCCAGGACGAAGTGAACGAGCGCCAGATCATGGCGGTGCCGAACGTCTATATGAACGGCCAACCGTTCAGCCAGGGTCGCATCTCGCTGGAAGAGATAGTGGCCAAGCTCGACACTGGCGCAGCAGAACGCAAGGCTGAAGAGCTCAATGAAAAAGCGCCTTACGACGTGCTGGTAGTGGGCGGTGGCCCGGCTGGCGCCGCGGCTGCCATCTATGCCGCTCGCAAAGGCATTCGCACCGCCATCGTCGCCGAGCGTTTCGGTGGTCAGGTGATGGACACGGTAGGCATCGAGAACTTCATCTCGGTAACCTACACCGAAGGCCCCAAGCTGGCCGCCAGTCTGGAGCAGCACGTCAAGCAGTACGGCGTGGAAGTGATCACAGAGCAGCGCGCCGCCGCCATCAGCAAGGATGGCTATGTGAACGTGGAGCTGGCCTCCGGCGCCACCTTGAAGAGCCGCGCCGTGATCCTGGCGACCGGTGCCCGCTGGCGTGATCTGAACGTGCCGGGCGAACTTGAATACCGCACCAAGGGCGTGGCCTACTGCCCGCACTGTGACGGCCCCTTCTTCAAGGGCAAGCGGGTGGCGGTGATCGGTGGTGGTAACTCAGGCATAGAAGCGGCCATCGATCTCGCCGGCATCGTCGAGCACGTGACCGTGGTGGAGTTCGCCGATACCCTGCGCGCCGACGAGGTACTGCAGAAGAAGGCGCGCTCCATGGGCAACATCGACATCATCATGAGCGCCCGCACCACGGAAGTGATCGGTGACGGCAGCAAGGTGGTGGGCATGGATTACGAAGATCGCACCACCGGCGAGATCAAGCATCTGGCGGTCGCCGGTATCTTCGTGCAGATCGGCCTGGTGCCGAACACCGAGTTCCTCAAGGGGAGTGAAGTGGCACTGACCCGCTTTGGCGAGATAGAGATCGACGCCAAGGGCGCCACCTCCCTGCCCGGCGTCTATGCCGCAGGCGACGCCACGACGGTGCCGTTCAAGCAGATCATCATCTCCATGGGCGCAGGAGCGACCGCTGCGCTGGGGGCATTTGATTACCTCATCCGCAATGCGGCGCCGGACGCCACCGAGACATCCGCCAAGGCCGATGCCGTGACCGCCTGATAGTCTCCGTTACCAATAAAAAGCCGGCTCCCTGGAGCCGGCTTTTTTTATCCGCGTGATTCAGCGACCGCTAACCGGTCTTCATATCCTGCGGCCCGGATGACTCAGGCGTGGCATAGCTGGCAGGGACAGCCTCCCCCGCCAGATCCGTTCTCGGCTCCAGTTCGGCAGTCATGGGAGTATTGGGCGGCACCGGCATGAACACCTGATGATCGGCCAGCGGAATGGGGGCCCGCTGCCGCTTGCGCCAGCCCAGATATGCCGTCAGCAGGGTGCCGCACAGGGCGAAGTAGACGAACAAGCCCTGCGGCCCGAACTGCAGCATGACGAAAGGCGCCAGCAGCGGCCCTATCATGGCTCCCAGACTGTAGGCGAGCAGCAACCCCTGATTGGCCCCCAGCACCTGATCCGGACGCAGCTCATCGCAGGCGTGGCTCAGGCTCAGGGGATAGATGGAAAACGCCATCCCCCCCAGCAAGAACACCAGGGTGCCGGTGACAGGCTCGCGCCACTCCTCCGGCAACAGCACCATCAGCAGGGCGAGCAGGGTCAGCACGGCGCCGAGCAGCAGGATCACTAGCCGTCTGTCATAGCGATCGGACATGCGGCCTATGGGATACTGCAGGCACATGCCCCCCAGGATCACCAGCGCCATCATGTCCGCCACCCGCGAGAGCGAGGCGCCGCTGTCGGTAAAATAGAGTGGCAGCAGGCCATAGATAGCCCCAAGGATCAGGCCCGAGGTGAAGCTGCTGCCCATGCCCGCCGGGGTGAGCCGCACCAGCTCGATCACCCCGACCGGTTGGGGCGCCACCATGGCGGGCGTCGCCACCCGGGAGAGCGCCAGCGGCACCACAGACAGGGTGGCCGCCATGGCGCACAGGGCAAACGGGGTCAGCACCATGGGATCCACCCACTTGAGCAGCAACTGGCCCATGGCCAGGGATCCGTAGAGCAGTATCATGTAGAGCGACATCAGCCGCCCCCGGTTGGCCGGGGTGCTGGAAACCAGCATCCAGGACTCCAGCACCACGAACAGGCCGCCGGTAGCAAAGCCACCCAGCAGCCGTAGCGCCGCCCAGCTGACGGGTTCCACCACCATGCCGTGCAGCAGGAACAGAAAACAGAGCAGGGAGGCGTAGGCCGCATAGGCCCGGATATGGCCGACCCGTATGATGAGGCGAGCGTTGACGAAGGCCCCCAGCACCAGGCCGCCAAAATAGGCGGCCGACACCAGACCTATGGCCTGCACCGACACCTGCTCGGCCGAGAGTCGCACCGTCAGCAGGGTATTGAACATGCCGTGGCCCAGAATGAATATCACCAGACTGGCCAAGGGTGACAACAACCTTGTGAGTGTCATGGGGTCTCCCTGTAGGGCTAAACAGCCATGGTACCGTTTGCTTCCCGCCCACTTCAACCCAACCAGCCCCGCCACGGCCGGACTATCCTTGATGAGACCCACCATTGAGGTAACCAAGATGAAACCTGTCCTGTTATTGATTGGCCTGCTCTTTGCCGGCAGTGCCCTCGCGTTTCACTGCCCCGCAGACATGAAGAAGATCGATGATGCCCTCGCCGCAGGCCCCGCCCTCAGCGCCGAGCAGCTGGCCGAGGTGAAGCAGCTGCGCGCCGAAGGTGAGGCACTGCACAAGGCGGGCAAGCATCAGGAATCCGTCGATACCCTGGCCAAAGCCCTGGCCCTGCTCGCACCGGCCAAATCCTGACGCAGCCCGAGGCTGAGAAGGCTCCTGCGTGATGTCATGTCAGACATTCGCCATAAACAACAAGGCCACCCGCTGGGGTGGCCTTGGTTTTATCGGGCAGCTGGCCCGCGTTCACTCTGCGCCTGATCACGACCATTTAAGTTGGAAACTCTCTGGTCAAAAAATTCAATATCTTAGCGATTCTCAATATGACAATTAAGTTGGAAACTCAATAGCAATCCTCCACCAGCTCAACGAACAAGCAGGACATTGAAGTTGGAAACCGAGCACTGCTTGGCGTGATACAGTTTGTGAAATTTTATTACAAATAAGGGCGGTCGTTTAACGTAACCGCCCCTTATGTACAGTGCTCTTACTGATCGCCCTGTCGGTTACGACTGGGATGAGTGCTGCTGAATATAGCGGTCAGCCAGCGCCTGCGCCTCTGCCAGAGCGGCTAGTGTTAATTGTTTGGCAGCACGATCGCGGGACTTAACAGCCTTGTCGCCATAACCGCTGGCCGCAGCGACCGAGAACCAGGCATATGCCTGTTTGACGTCCTGCGGCACCCCTTGGCCATGGTAATACATCACCCCTAGGTTGAATTGCGCTTCGGCATACCCTTGCTCAGCCGCCTTACAGTACCAAACCAGGGCTTGGGCATCGTCCTGCGCCACTCCTTGGCCATTGGCGTACGACACACCAAGGTTGTACTGCGCATCGGCATATCCTTGCTCGGCTGCCTTGCGGTACCAGGCCACGGCCTGGGTATAGTCCCGTGGCATCCCTTGGCCAGTGTCGTACGACACACCAAGGTTATACTGCGCACTAGCATTTCCTTGCTCAGCAGCCTTGCGGTACCAGACCACGGCCTGGGCATCGTCCTGTGGCATCCCTTGGCCCGCTTCATACATCACGCCAAGGTTGTACTGCGCATCAGTATCCCCTTGCTCGGCGGCCTTGCGAAACCAAGCTGCGGCCTGGGCATAGTCCTGTGATACCCCTTGGCCCTCATCGTACATCATGCCGAGGTTGTACTGCGCAATGGCATGCCCTTGCTCGGCCGCCTTGCGGTACCAGACTATGGCCAGAGCATCATCCTGCTCCACCCCTTGGCCATTGCTATACATCCAGCCGAGCTTGGCCTGCGCCATGGCAGTCCCTTCCTCAGCCATCTCAATGATTACTTCCCGTGCACCATCATGCCCATTTTTGGCCATTTCCCCGAGAGCGTTTAGGGCATGGATATTACCTTGCTTTACCATCTTACAGACGGCGTCCAATGCATTGGCATTGCCTTGCTCGGACGCCTTGTGATACCAGACAACCGCCTTCTTGTCATTCTGTACCACCCCTCGACCATCATCGTACATTCTGGCAAGGTGGTACTGCGCCTCCGTATGACCTTGCTCGGCCGCTTTGCGGTACCAGGCTGCCGCCTGTTTGTCATTCTGAGCTATCCCTCGGCCATAGGAGTACATCGTACCGAGTAGGAACCGCGCCTCCGCATGACCTTTCTCGGCCGCCTTGCGGTACCAGGCCGCCGCCTGTTTGTCATCCTGTGCAACCCCTCGGCCCGTGGTGTATATTCCGCCGAGTAGAAACTGTGCCTCCAGATGATCTCGCTCGGCCGCTTTGTGATACCAGACCGCAGCCTCCTTGTCATTCTGGGCGATCCCTCGGCCATAGGTGTACATTGTGCCGAGTAGGAACCGTGCCTCCACATGGCCTTGCTCGGCCGCCTTGCTGTACCAGGTCACAGCCTGCTGGCCATCCTGTGCGACCCCTCTGCCCTCTGAGTACATCCTGGCTAGGTCGCACTGTGCCTCAGCATGGCCTTGCTTGGCTGCCTTGCTGTACCAGGCCACAGCTTGCTCATGATCCTGTGCCACCCCTTCGCCATTGGCGTACATCCCGGCGAGGTTGTACTGCGCCCCTGCATGATCTTGCTCAGCCGCCTTACGGTACCAGGCCACGGCCTGGGTATCGTCCTGCGCCACCCCTTGGCCATTAGCGTACATCATGCCAAGGTTGTTCTGCGCACCAGCATGCCCATGCTCTACCGCCTTGTGGTACCAGACTACCGCTTGTTGATAATCCCTATTAACCCCTTTGCCCTCATCGTACAAACTAGCTAGGTAGTACTGCGCCTCCACATGGCCTTGCTCGGCCGCTTTACGGTACCAGGCCCACGCCAGCGTGTGATTCTGAGCTATCCCTCGGCCATTGGTGTACATCATGCCAAGCTTAAATTGAGCTTTTACATGGCCTCGTTCGGCCGCCTCGTGGTACCAGGCCGCAGCCTGTCTGTCATCCTGTGCAACCCCTCGGCCAGTGTCGTACATCCAGCCAAGAAGGAACGGCGCCTCCACATGGCCTTGCTCGGCTGCCTTGCTGTACCAGGTCACTGCCTGCTGAACCCCTTGGCCCGTGGCATATATTCCGCCGAGTTGAAATTGAGCCTCCATATGCCCTTGTTCAGCCATCTCGATAATTATTTTTTGTGCACCATCATTCCCAGATTTTGCTATTTCGCTAAGAATGTTCAAAGCATGGGCATTACCTTGCTTTACCATTTTATCGATGGTGTTTAACGCCATGGCATTGCCTTGCTCGGCCGCTTCGCGATACCAAAAAATGGCCTGAACATTGTTTTCTTCCACCCCATTACCTCTGGAATACATTTCTGCGAGTCGTAATTGCGCATGCACATGCCCTTGGCTTGCCGCTTTTAGCAGCCAATTGAAAACCCATTGTGCGCGGCTATTTTGTATAGAACTATTATCCCAATACATCATGCCGCGTACATACTGTGCCTCTGCATGGCCCTGCTCAGCCATCACAGTGATTATTTCATGTGCCCCCTTATGTCCATTTTTGGCTATATTGCAGAGAGCACTAAAGGCATGGTGATCACCTTGCTTTGCCATCTTAACGATTACTTCCAATGCATCAGCATTGCCTTGCATGGCAGCCTTGCAGAGCCATACCAAGGCTTCATGAGCATCTTGTTTCACTCCATGACCAAGACTATACATTTGGCCGAGACGGTATTGTGCTTTGGCATTTTCTCGCTTGGCTGCTTCGATATACCAAGTCATGGCTTGATCATTATCTTGTGCTGCACCTTGGCCAAGTTCATACATCTCGCCTAATGCGCACATCGCATTGGTATTTTCTTGACTAGCCGATTTATGATACCAAGCCTCTGCGTGCTCATCATTTTGTGCTACCCCATGGCCATATTTGTACATCTCACCAAGTCGGAACTGCGCTCCAGCGATCCCTTGATCGGCAGCTTTTCGGTACCATGTTACGGCTTGTTCATAATTTTGCTCCGTCCCTTGGCCACGGCTATACATCCGGCCTAAAGCGTATTGTGCATCAGCATGGCCTTGATCGGCGGCCTTACTGTACCAATCCACGGCTCGCTCATACTCTTGTTTAATATCATGAGCTAGCATCACCGTACTTCCGAGATAAAACCCCATACCGCTATGCCATTGTTCGTGTAATTTCCCGAGGCGATACTGCGCATCAGCATACCCATTGATGGCTGCCTTGCGGTACCATGCTAAAGCTTGCTCATAATCTCTTTCTTCCCCATTTTCGTATATCTCTCCCAATGCGAACTGAGCACTGGCAACACCTAACTCAGCTTCTAACTCTAATTTCCCCAGATCCATATTCATCTATTTTATCCTTGTAAATATTTAACACTGGGCCACCCACACAATCGACCACATATTCACATCTTATATTTTAAAATCACACCGCGCCATAAAATAGTTGCTCGCGGGCAAGAATGTAAAAGTAATAAAAATAATTTGCGTGACTTCCATCACAATATAAAGTGTAGTAGTTCAATCATTTTGGTAATGTTTGTAGATCGAGTTAACTATGCTACGCCAATAGGTATACCACTCAACATCAGTAGTAAACTCTAATCCATTAGTTGATTCCATGAGTTTCCTGAGCGGTGGTCCAGGCAGTTTTGATTTCTCGCCAACGAACAACGCACTGAGGGGTAATTGATTAGCAGTAATGTCGATATGATATCGAGTACATAGCTCTGTACTAAGTTCCCGACGGAGTTGGTTAAGTTTGATCTCGTCATTTATTTTTACTTCAATGTAAGGAGGGTGTTCGTTCTCCACACCTAGAAATATATTTCTCACCACGGTGTTTAAATTAACTAGCGTACCGCTCTTCGCGGCATGATTTAAAGTGGCGTAAAGTACACATGGTTTCAACATTTCATATCCTTTAGGAGTAATTTTTTCGTAAAATATATCCGGGGGATATCCCTAATCATTAAAAACTCCTTACCCAATAAACTAAATACTAGAGATAAAAATCCAGGATTTATTAATTGAAATGCGATTAAATAACATCACCAATGCTAACAAAAGCAACATTTGTGCTGATAATGCAGGATGATTAATTAGAGACTTGCGATCATTCCAATCTTCAATATAAGACATCTCGTCACGAGCTAGTTATAGTAGTAACTCCACAGGCAAAGACAGGGTCTTCGTTACGGCTCGTCGGACACACTCATCCTTATCACTTGCCAGTTTGAGCAGAACCTGAGTTGGCAACACGGGGTTGTAGATAAGGGCCTTGCGAACATATTTATCCTCATCACACGCCAGCTCGGCCATCAGCTCTACAGGCAGTCTAAGATTGCTAGCTGCTGCCATACGAATTAGCGGTCTGTCATCAGACACCAAGCTGGCTAACTCATCGGATGGTAGGGAATGGTTGCTCGCTACCGCAGCCAAGATTCTAACTTCATCATGTCTTGCCAAGCTCAATACCCGAGCCAACAAACTAGGCGGGATCATGGGATTACAGGCAACCCCAGCGCGAACCTCTTCCTCTGTATCACGAGCCAGCGTATCCAGCACGGTTGGCGGAGTATTAGGATTGCTGGCAACGCCACGACGAACATGCTTATCCACATCACAACCTAACATAGCTAGTGCCTTGGTCGGAGTTGAGCAATTCCTTGCCACAGTAGCGCGGGTTACTACATTTTTGTGTCTTGCGAGTGCTATGAGCATATCGGCTGGGAGGGCTGGGTTACTAGATGCAACCCCGCTTATCTCGTCATCATCGTCACTCGCTAGCTCAATGATCACTTCGATTGGAGTCGCAGGATTGAGAGCTAGATAGTAGCGAACCTCCAACTCTTCATCAGTCGCCAACTCAACCAACACCTCAGAAGCAGTTGTCGGGTCTCGGGCCATATTAGAGCGTTCGTAAACAGAGAGATTATTCAGAAAAATCATATCTACCTCCTCATTTTTAGAAATTAACGTGCACATTTATAATCAACGAAATGAAGTCGACTTTGTCTAGTACGATTTTCGTCAACTGGTGTCTCTGTCAGAAAGCCCAAGTGTAGCGGTCACTTGGGGCTGGGGACGTTGTGACTTGATGAATCGCCCCTACTTTCCTAGACACCTCAAGAGCCTCAAACTGAGGTCATTCAGGAGGTGTTATGAGCAAGCAGCAACGTTACACGGAAGAATTCAAACTGGCCGCCGTCAAGCAAGTGACTGAGCGCAATTACCCAGTGGCAGAGGTCGCTGAGCGGCTTGGTGTGTCCAGCCACAGTCTTTACGCCTGGATCAAACGCTACAGCCAGCCCGAAGTGCAGCAACAGCATGACTCCAGCCAGCAAGCCGAAATTCGGCTCCTCAAGGCTGAACTGCGCCGCGTCACCGATGAGCGAGATATCTTAAAAAAGGCCGCCGCGTACTTTGCCAAGCTGTCAGGGTAAGGTACGCCTTCATCCGGGAGCACGCGTCCACACATCCCATCCGCAGACTGTGTCGGATGATGAATGTCCACCCGAGCGGTTATTACGCCTGGCAGCACCAGCCTTTATCTGCCCGAGCCCTGGAAGACCAACGCCTCCTGGGCCAGATCAAGCAATGTTGGCTAGAAAGCGGGGGCGTTTATGGTTATCGCAAGATCTGGGATGACCTGCGAGAGATGGGCGAGACCTGTGGGAAACACCGAGTGGCGCGATTAATGCGCCATAAAGGCTTACGTTCACAAACCGGTTATCGTCGCCGTCCCGGTCATTATGGTGGCCGGCCAACGGTCGTTGCACCGAATCATCTTGAACGCCAGTTCGATGTGACTGAGCCAAATAAGGTCTGGGTAACGGACATCACTTATATCCGAACCCATGAAGGCTGGCTCTATTTGGCTGCGGTATTGGATTTGTTCTCACGACAAGTCATTGGTTGGTCAATGAGGCCACGGATTGACCGAGAGCTGGCCATCAGCGCGTTACTGATGGCGGTGTGGCGACGGCGACCCGAGCAGGAAGTGCTGGTTCATTCCGATCAAGGGAGTCAGTTTAGCAGCTATGACTGGCAAGATTTTTTGCGGGAGCACCGGCTCAAGGCCAGCATGAGCAGACGCGGCAATTGTCATGATAACGCGGTGGCGGAGAGTTTCTTCCAGCTCCTCAAACGCGAGCGGATCCGACGTAGAACCTATGCGGATCGCGAGGAGGCCCGGCAGGATGTGTTCGATTACATTGAAATGTTTTACAACCCCAAGCGTCGACACAGTTTCAACAATGGGCTATCGCCAGTAGAGTGTGAGAAGCAATATTTCGAACGGCTCAAAAGTGTCTAAAGAAGCCGGGGCGATTCACTTGGCGCTTGGCGCGGATACAGATTTGAGCTTCTCATATGCTATAACCGCCTTTAGCTTGCGGGTGTATCGGAATCGCCCATTAGGCCTTAACAATAGTGAATGGTTTGCACTTTCCCTAACCAAGCCACTCATATTGCACAATGAACAAGCAGCGATGTACCTCACAAATAGAAAGACCCTGCGATGCAGGGTCTTTCAGTTTCCAACTTAATTGTCGGTTTCCAACTCTAATGTCACGGTTTCCAACTTAAATGGCCGTGATCAGCGCGCCAGTTACTTGGCGTAATCCTCGGTGGGGATGCAGGAGCAGAACAGGTTGCGATCGCCGTAGACGTCGTCGATACGGTTGACCGACGGCCACAACTTGGCGGCGCGCACGGCGTCGGACGGGAAGACCGCCTCGGCGCGGCTGTAACCACGGTTCCACTGCTCGTCCATCACGTCATCCTGGGTATGGGGCGCGTTGACCAGGGGGTTGTCGGCCAGGCTCCAGTGGCCGTCCTGCACCTTGGCTATCTCGGCACGGATGGCCGTCATGGCCTCGACGAAGCGATCCAGCTCGCGCTTGGATTCAGATTCGGTCGGCTCGACCATCAGGGTGCCCGCCACCGGGAAGCTCATGGTCGGGGCGTGGAAGCCGTAGTCCATCAACCGCTTGGCCACGTCCATCTCGCTGATGCCGGACGCCTCTTTCAGCGGGCGTATATCCAGGATGCACTCGTGGGCCACCCGGCCGTTGCGCCCGGAATAGAGCACAGGGAAGGATTCACCCAGCTTCTTGGCCAGATAGTTGGCGTTGAGGATGGCCACCTGAGTAGATTTCTTCAGCCCCTCGTCGCCCAGCATGGCGATGTACATCCAGCTGATGGGCAGGATACTGGCCGAACCGAACGGGGCTGCCGACACGGCGCCGTTGTTGCGGCTCTCCTTGTCGGTCTTGACCACGGCGTGACCGGCCACGAAGGGTGCCAGGTGTTTCTTCACGCCTATGGGACCCATGCCCGGGCCGCCACCGCCGTGAGGAATGGCGAAGGTCTTGTGCAGGTTGAGGTGGGAGACGTCCGCCCCGATGAAGCCCGGCGCCGTCAGCCCAACTTGCGCGTTCATGTTGGCGCCGTCCAGATACACCTGACCACCGTGCTGGTGAACGATGTCGCACACCTCCTTGATGGTCTCCTCATACACCCCGTGGGTGGAAGGGTAGGTCACCATCAGGCAGCTAAGCTTCTCCCCCGCCTCGGCGGCCTTGGCGCGCAGGTCGTCGAGATCCACGTTGCCGGACTTGTCACAGGCGGTGACTATGACCCGCAGCCCCGCCATCTGGGCGGAAGCCGGGTTGGTGCCGTGAGCGGAAGCCGGAATGAGGCAGATGTCGCGATGACCATCGCCACGGGACTCGTGGTACTTCTTGATGGCCAGAAGGCCCGCGTACTCGCCCTGGGCACCAGAGTTCGGCTGCATGCAGACCGCATCGTAACCTGTCACCTTCACCAGCCAGTCTTCCAAGTCGGCCAGCAGCAGCTGGTAGCCCTTGGCCTGGGCCAGCGGCGCAAACGGGTGCAGCTTGCCGAACTCGGGCCAGGTCACCGGGATCATCTCGGCGGTGGCGTTGAGCTTCATGGTGCAGGAGCCGAGCGAAATCATGGCGTAGTTGAGCGCCAGATCTTTCGCCTCGAGACGGTGGATGTAACGCAGCATCTCGGTCTCGGAGTGGTACTTGTTGAACACCTCGTGGGTCAGCACGGCGTCGGTGCGCAGCAGATCCTGCGGTATGCCGTGATGGGTCTGAGCCGCCTTGTCGAGCGCCTCCACATCCAGGCCGTGGCCCTTGCCGAGGAAGAGATCGAACAGCTCGGCCACATCGGCGCGGGTGGTGGTTTCGGAGAGGGACACGCCCACGGCACCATCGAGATCGGCGCGCAGGTTGATGCCGAGCCCTTCGGCCTTGGCGATCAGCTCTGATTTGCCCGTAGTCAGCACTGTGAGGGTATCGAACCAGCTGGCATGCTTGAGGGCAACGCCCTTGGCCTTGAGGCCGAGCGCCAGAATGCTGGTGAGACGGTGCACGCGGGAGGCGATGGTTTTCAGCCCCACAGGGCCGTGGTAGACGGCGTAGAAGCTCGCCATGTTGGCCAGCAGCACCTGGGCGGTACAGATGTTGGAGTTCGCCTTCTCGCGGCGGATATGCTGCTCGCGAGTCTGCATCGCCATGCGCAGGGCACTCTTGCCGCGGGCATCCTTGGAGACGCCTATGATACGGCCCGGCATGGAGCGCTTGTAGGCATCGCGGGTGGCGAAGAAGGCAGCGTGTGGGCCACCGTAACCCATGGGCACGCCGAAGCGCTGGGCTGAGCCGAACACTACGTCGGCCCCCAGTTCCCCCGGGGATTTGAGCAGCAGCAAGGAGAGCAGGTCGGCACTGACGCAGGCCAGCCCTTTCTGGGCTTGCACGGCGGCGATCAGGGCACGCAGATCTTTCACCTCACCCGTGGTGGTGGGGTACTGGAACAGGGCACCGAACACCTCTTCACTCACCGCCTCGCCGGCGGGGCCGACGGCCACGTCGAAGCCAAAGTGCACGGCGCGCTCCTTGACCACGTCGATCACCTGGGGGTGCACGTCATCCGCCACGAAGAAGAGATGGGACTTGGACTTGGCCATGCGCTTGGCCAGCGCCATGGCTTCGGCGGCGGCGGTGGCTTCATCCAGCAGGGAGGCACTGGCCAGATCCATCCCCGTTAGATCAAGTGTGAGCTGCTGGAAGTTGAGCAGGGCTTCAAGACGACCCTGGGCCAGCTCGGGTTGGTACGGGGTGTAGGCGGTATACCAGCCCGGGTTCTCCAGCACGTTGCGCAGGATGACGTGGGGCACATGGGTGTCGTGATAGCCCATGCCGATATAGCTCTTGGCGATCTTGTTCTGGGCGGCGTAGCCCTTGAGCTTGGCCAGTGCCTCCACTTCCGTCATGGGGGCACCGATGCCGAGCGGGCCCGGCCGGCGAATGGCAGCGGGGACCGTCTGCTCAATCAGATCGTCCAGGCTCTCTGCGCCCACGGTGGCCAGCAGGGCGCGCACTTCTTCCTCACCCGGGCCTATGTGGCGACGGATGAAATCGGTTTTTTGCTCGAGTTCAAACAGTGACTGGGTCATTTCCCTATTCCTGGTATTAAGTCCTGATAACCAAGACCTGATGTTCCTGATAGCCGGTTGATACCGACTCCACTCATGTTCTGGGTCCCGCAGGCTGGGTGCGGCACCGGATGCTGCGCCAGCATCGACAGGGGATCGCCTTGTTGCGTACCGGCCCGCTTGCCCCCTGGCAAGGCCAGGCTGGCAAACGGCAGGCGCGGGCGACTTCACCCTTCCACCGGCCGGCGTGTGCCCGGCTGGCGGTCATACAAAGGGGCCCTGCTGTGTTGGCAGGGCCCGGGGGCATTACTCTTCGTCCACCAGGTTCTGGTAGCCTTCGGCATCCAGCAGGTTGGCGAGCTCGCCCGCGTCGTCCAGCTTGATGCGGAACAGCCAGCCGGCGCCGTAGGGGTCTGAGTTGACCAGCTCGGGGCTGCCTTCCAGCTCTTCGTTGATGGCGATGATTTCGCCGCTCACCGGGCTGTAGATGTCGGAGGCGGCCTTGACCGACTCGGCCACGGCGCAGTCATCACCGGCACCAATTTGCTTGCCCACTTCCGGCAGGTCGATAAACACCATGTCTCCCAGCAGATCCTGGGCGTGCTCGGTGATACCGACCACGGCCTCGCCGTTGGCTTCAACACGGATCCACTCGTGGGAGGTGGCATATTTCAGTTCGCTCGGGATATGGCTCATTTGTGCTTCCTTCTTATTCACTTGGATCACTTGTACCTGGACCGCGTACAAGGGGTACTGGCGAAGGGCAGCCCCTTCGCCGCAATGGGGTTGTTACACCAGCTTCTGGCCGTTGCGCACGAAAGCGGGCTTGGTGACTTTGACGGTGACCAGCTTCTTGCGGATCTCCACCTCGGCCTGTTCGCCGATGTCGCGGGGCACCCGCGCCAGGGCAATACTGTAGCCCAGGGTCGGCGAGAAAGAACCCGAGGTGACCACACCTTCCCGCTTCTCGCCGCTGGCGGTGGTGAAGGTGACCGGCATGCCGGCACGCAGCACCCCCTTCTCTTCCATCACCAGACCGACCTGCTTGGGCTGAGTGCCCGCCGCCTTCTGTGCTTCCAGCGCGGCGCGACCGATAAACTGGCGGGAAGCCGGCTCGAAGGCCAGGGTCCAGGCCATGTTGGCGGCGAGTGGACTGATGCTCTCGTCCATGTCCTGGCTGTAGAGGTTCATGCCGGCTTCGAGGCGCAGGGTATCCCGCGCGCCCAGCCCGCAAGGGGCCACACCGTTGTCCAGCAGCGCCTGCCACAGGTCGCACGCCTTCTCTTGCGGCACCACGATTTCATAGCCGTCTTCGCCTGTGTAGCCGGTAGTGGCGATGAAGAGATCCCCCGCCTGCACGCCGAAGAAGGGCTTCATCCCTTCCACTGCCGCATTTTGCTCAGGGGTGAACACCTTGGCCGCCTTGGCCTTGGCGTTGGGGCCCTGCACCGCGATCATGGCGAGCTCGGGACGTTCGGTCACGCTCACAGCAAAATCGATGGCGTGGTGGCGGATCCAGGCCAGATCCTTCTCGCGGGTGGCGGAGTTCACCACCAGGCGGTAAAACGTATCGGTTAGGTAATAGGTGATAAGGTCGTCGATGACGCCGCCTTCCGGATTGAGCATGCCGCTGTAGAGGGCCTTGCCCGGGACTGTGAGTTTGGCCACGTCGTTGGCCAGCAGGTGTTGCAGGAAGGCTTTGACCCGTTCGCCGGTCAAGTCGACTATGGTCATGTGGGAGACGTCGAACATGCCGGCATCGGTGCGCACCGCGTGGTGCTCTTCCAGCTGGGAGCCGTAGTTGATGGGCATTTCCCAACCGTGGAAGTCCACCATTTTGGCGCTGGCTTCCAGGTGCTTGGGATGCAGTACTGTAGTCTGGATCATCGCTGTGTTTCCTTAAGCGTTCGCGACAACACTCGCAATCCGCCCTCCCCTGACAGCCAACAGGACATGCAATCGCCTGTGCAACAGAAAGAGAAGAGACGGCTGGAGTCTGTGCTCGTTCCAGCCCCGTGGGGCAAGAGTGATTCCTTGAACGCAGCGGATTATATGACAAGCGGGCGAGCCTGCCGCTCAAAAAAAACTAATCCACCGCCAGTAAACAGACCCCAGACACTAAGGTAAAAACAGTGATAAAAACAGTCGAACCGCGACTCACACGAGATTAAATTTTGATTTTTACCGTTTCGTCACAATTTGAAGAAAAACGTTTCGCCTGCCACCCAGATTAAAGGCTGATGCCCAAAATGGGTCATCAGCCTCGTCAGATTAGTTTTGTTGTAAAAAAACCTGAGTAGTATTAGATTTTTTCACCCTTGGCCAGGGCGGGCAGTTCGCCATCGAGCCCCATGGCAGCCCGGATCACCCCCTGCTTGAGCGGCGCCAGCGCGTCGAAGGCGCACAATCCCACCCCGCGCACCAGCTTCTTGAGGGGGTTGTCCCCGCTGAACAGCCGCTTGAGCCCTTCCATGGCCGCCAGCATGCGGGCCGCCTCGCTCTTGCGCCAGCGCTCGTAGCTGCGCAGGTTGGCCAGCAGACCTATGTCCCCACCGGCACGATATGTTTGCACAATCTGCTCCGCCAGCGCCGCCGCATCCAGCAGGCCCAGGTTGACCCCCTGCCCCGCCAGCGGATGTATGGTGTGAGCCGCATCCCCCACCAACACCAGCCGCTCGCGAGCGAAGTCGCGGGCATAGCGGGCGGTGAGCGGGATGGCGCTGCGCGCCCCTTCCACCTTGCACAACCCCAGCCGGCCATCGAAGGCGGTGGTGAGCTGGCGGTTGAACTGTTCGTCATCGCAGGCGCACAGTGCCTCGGCCCGGCTAGCGGGCACGGACCAGACGATGGAGCAGAGATCCGGTTGCCACAGGGGCAGGAAGGCGAGCGGGCCATCGGGGGTGAAGATCTGGCGGGCCACCGCCTCGTGGGGCTCGGCACAGCGCACCGTCGCCACCAGAGCGTGATGGCCGTAATCCCAGCTGGTGAGCGGAATGTCCGCCTGGCGGCGCACCCAGGAGTGGGCGCCATCGGCGGCCACCACCAGCTTGGCCGACAGCGCGCGGCCATCGTCCAGCAGCAGGAGTGACCCCGCCTCGCCACTTTGCAGGCTGGCGGCCCGGGCCGGGCTCAGCAGCTGTATGTTGTCTGCATCCCCTGCATTGCCACCAAGAATCGCCTCCAGCAGCGCCAGCTGGATGACCCGGTTCTCGACTATGTGACCGAGTGCCCCCTGGCGCAGACTGGCGGCATCAAAGCCAATCTGGCCGAAGCTGTCCTGCTCCCACACCTGCATCTTCTCGTAGAGCTGCAGGCGCCGCGCCGCTATCCCGGCCCAGGCGCCGACCTGCTGCAAGATGCGCTGGCTGGCCAGACTCAGGGCACTGACCCGGTTGTCCGGCGCGTCCCCGAGCTCAGGATCGGGCAACTGTCCCTCCACGATGGCAATCTTGAGGCCACTCTGCTTGAGCGCGGCGGCGAGCCCCAGGCCCACCATGCCGCCCCCCACAATCACCACATCCACGTTTTGCATCTGCATCATCTGTTCCTTTCGTGGCTGACCGCCGGGTCAGCAGGGGACGCCCGTTGGCATAGCCCCTTTCAATTCGCGATTGACCGCCGCGGGTGGGCGGCGCCCCTCATTTACGGCACAGGTCGGCCACAAACCCCAGGGTACGGGAGGCCAGCGGCGCCTTGAGGCAAGTCAGCCGTCCCATCAGGGAGAGCGCCAGGTTGCGGCCCGCCACCAGCGGATCGTGGCCATTGGAGAAGAGCTGGGCCAGCGAGGAGGTGAGCCAGATGGTCCGGGCCTGATCCTCCTTGCGCAGCTGCCAGTAACCGTTCAGCACCGCAAAGCTGCCTATGTCCTCCCCCGCCGCGAGCGCGCCGGCAACCGCCTGGGTGAGCAGGTCCAGATCGCGCATACCGAGGTTGAAGCCCTGCCCGGCGATGGGGTGCAGCAGGTGGGCGGCATTGCCCACCAGCACGGTGCGCTGGGCCAGCGGGTAGTCGGTGGCCGTCTGTACCAGCGGATAGACGTGGCGCTGGCCGCATCGCTCGAAACGGCCCAGCCGCCAGCCAAACGCCTGCTGCAACCGGGCGAGAAAGGCGGCCTCATCCAGCCCCATCAGTTCATCCGCCTGCTCCCGCCCGACGCTCCACACCAGGGAGGAGAGCCCATCCTGCATCGGCAGCAAGGCCAGCGGCCCCCCCTGGGTGAAGCGCTCGAACGCCCGCCCGGCGGGATCCTCGGCGGTCTTGACCGTGGCTATGATGGCACTTTGCTCAAAGTCGTGACGAGTGACGGCCATCTTGAAGTGCTGGCGCACGAAGGAGTGACCGCCATCGGCCGCTACCAGCAGCCGGGTCTGGTAGCGCTCGCCACCGGCCAGCGTCAGGGTCACGCCCTCCTCAAGCGGCTCAATGGTCGAGAGCTGGGCCGGGCACAGCATATGGATGTTGGGGCAGGCCGCCATCCCCTGCTGCAGTGTTATGCCGGCCGCCGACAGCTCTATCACCTGGCCGAGCGCGGGCAGACCATATTCCGCCGCCGACAATCCAGCCTGGCCGACGTGGCCCCGATCCGAGACATGGATTTGGGTGATGGGGGAGCAGTGAGGGGCGAAGCGAGGCCAGAGCCCGTGACGGGCCAGTGCCTCGCAGGTGCCCGCAGAGAGCGCGATGGCGCGGGCATCGAAGCCCGGATGGGCATTGAGCTCGGGGGCGCTCGCCTCCAGCAGCAGGATCTGCAGGGGCTCGCCGTCGGCACCTCGCAACGCGGCAAGAGAGAGCGCCAGCACGGCGCCGCTCATTCCACCGCCGACGATAGCCACGTCGACGTGAACCAGATCAGATTGAGACATGAGATGAGAGGAAGAAGCTGGGAACGTGACCTCATGCTATCACAAAGCGGGGGGCCGGGATGCGAGGCCACGGGCAAAAAACGGCGTCACGACCATGATCTGGTTGAAAAAATGCTGAGCTGCCTCCCCCATACGGCCGGATAAAAGCAGAGCGCCACCGGGGCGCTCTGCGTTGTTTTATGCTGTTTCTGTCGCAGGGGCGATCAGTGCAGGGTCGGCGGTGCGATCGGGGTATCGGGACGCTTGCCAAACTCCTCGAAGGTCATCATGACCCCCAGACGTACATGCTCGTAGAGCACCAGGAAGGAGGCTTCGTTCTCGTCATCTTCCTGATCGAACTCGGCAGAGACCTGGGTGATGCTGGCGATGTCCTGGATCATCTCCTGCAACTCTTCGGACGCCCTGGAAAGCTCCTGCTGCACCACGCCAAACCCGGCCAGAAATGCCTGTGACCAGTCAACAAGCGAATCGATGCGCTCATCGAGCGGCGCCTCATCGCTTGGCAGCAGCAGCTCGACGCCCTTCTGGGCCATCAGGCTCTCGACTATCTCGTGATAGAGATCTGTCATCACCTGGCGCACCGGGGCCGGCAAGCCGAAACCGTCGTTGACCAGATCGTTGAAGGGCGGCAGCCAGCTCTTGTCATCCAGTGCCACGCCACCGCAGACGAGACCACAGATCACGCCATGGGCCTCCACCGCCGTTGCCATCAGCTCATGCTGTTCCATCAGGTCGGCCACGGCCGTGTATTTCAGGGGGTTCGTTTTGCTCATCGAAGATCCGCTCAAAGTTCAGGCAAATATGCAAAATTAATGGTCAGGATCCTAGCATTCTCCCCCTTCCAGAGCCAGCAAGGCCTTGAAACTTCTGCATCTGCGCTATATAGTCCCGCCCAGTTGTCCACGTGGATAAAGGCGGAAATCAGCACCGCCGTATTGAGGAAGGCATGAGCACAGAGGCCGTAGAAATCGTCATTTTGGGACGTCCCTACAAGGTATCCTGTCCCTTGGGACAGCAGGATGCCCTGCGCCAGGCCGCCGACCAGCTGACTGACAAACTCATCGAGCTGCGTCAACGTTCCAAGGTCTCCAGCAACGAGCAATTGGCGATCATGGCAGCGCTCAATTTTTGCCATGAGCTCTGCCTTGAAAAAGAGAAGAATCACCAATACTCTGAGACCATGGACAAGCGGATCAAGATGCTGCAACGCACCATAGAAGCGGCCTTGATCGAGCACGGACAGTATGGCGAATCCAGCGGCGAGGGCCTGCAGCCCTAATCGCGCACCGTTTTAAAATTCCCTGGGATGTGCGTCAGCCGGTTCAAGTCCCCGAGCCGATAATCATACCCACCAGGGGATCGGCCTTCTGGCTATTGCGCATGCTCGGCACGACCGAGAAGCCTGCGGTCAGATTCGATTCCCGCCTTGAACCTACGGTTCAAGGGCCCAAACCGGCAACGGCATCTCCGGGGTACCAACAGCAAAAAGCCCGTCATCACGATGACGGGCTTTTTCTTTGTCTCTCGTTTACAGGGACCCAGCGCGACAGCTCATTCTTGTCTGCTCAGGTTCATCCCCTACTTCTCCCCTAACCCAGGCCCCCACGACACCCAGTATCGAGCCAATAAAAAGCCCGCCGGCGAGGGCGGGCTTGTCACTGTCACGAGGCGATCAGACGGCCATCTGCTCGTGCGGCGAGCCGTGGTGGCGCAGCCAGGCAAAGCTCAGGGCCACCAGCAGGACCATGAGCGTCATGATGGCTCCCAGGGTCACCTGGCCTTCCATCGGGAAGCAGGCTGCCAGCAGGGTGACTATCCCCGCCCCCAGGTTCTGCATGCCGCCAAGGATGGCGCCGGCGGTGCCGGCCTGACCCGGGAAGGGTTCGATGGCGCAGGAGGTGGCGGTTGGATAGAGGATGCCGCTGCCGATGAAGTAGACGGCCGCGCCCCCCACCAGCGAGGCCGCACTCACCACGCCGAACAAGCCAGGCAACAGTATGATCAGTGACCCCAGCGCCAGGAAGACGATGCCAAGGCGCATCAGCTTGCCCTGGCTCAGCCGGAAGCTCAGCTTGGCGGAGAGCCAGGCGCCGAACAGGTAGCCGGGCAGCGGCAGCACGAACAGCACGCTCACGGTGCGGGCGCTCAGCTTGAGCACATCGCCGAGCAGCACGCCGGCCGCCGCTTCAAACACCGCCAGACCGGCGAAGGTCGCCATCAGGCAGAGCAGGTTGCCCTGAAAGCGCGGATTGCCCAGCACGTGGCGGTAGGCGGCGCCGACCCGCAGCGGCTGTTGACGAGCCGCCTGTGGCAGGGTTTCACCAAACCAGGCCAGCAGGGCCAGGGTGGTCACGGCACCAAAGCCGAACAGGAACCAGTAACCGGCGCGCCAGTTGAACAGCTCGGTCAGCCAGCCACCCAGTACGGGGGCCAGCAGCGGGGAGAAGATCACTCCCATGCTCACCAGGCTGTTGGCCCGGTTCAGTTCGGCGCCGCTGTAGCGATCGCGCATCACGGTACGGCTCATGGCCCCGCCGGCACCCGTGCCCATCCCCTGGATCAGGCTGCCCACCAGCAGCGCGGTGAAGCTCGGGATCAGCTGAATGGTCAGGGTCCCCACCAGAAACACCATCATGCCGATGAGCAGCACAGGACGGCGACCGATGCGATCCGACAGCGGGCCATAGACAAACTGGGAGAGCCCGTACGGAATGAGGTAACAGGCCATCACCGCCTGCAACTGGCCGGAGGCCACGTTGAAGTCCCCCGCCATCATGGGAATGGAGGGCACATACAGGGTCTGGGTCATCTGGCCCACGGCGACCATCAGGATGGTCAGAAAAAACAGAGGGTAAAAACTGTGCCGATACATATCTCAGTCCCGCAAATCATCAAAAAGCTGCCGTACCCCTGGCAGAAACCTGCAGAGGGGATCCAAAAAAACAGAGTCAATCAAAGGTGAAAATACAAGGCGGAGAACCCGCACCGGCCGGGAGCAGGACACTCCCTTGGCTTGGCGTGATTTTAGTGATTCAGATCACGAAAAACGAACGAATCTTTGTAATCAGCTTTCCCTAGTTTTTCTAATGTAACGGGGCAATTTGCCCCGTCAGCAATAAAAATCAACGCGTTACCATCTGCTGGGCCTGCTTGACCAGATCCTCCGGTGTCTCGTTGCGTGGCGGTATGGTGATCCCCTTCTGGCAGGCGGGTTTTTCTGCCATGCGCGCCATCCAGGCTTGCAGATGCGGCAGACCCTCGATGGAGATGCCACTCCAGTCATGAATGCGCACCCAGGGCCAGGTGGCGATGTCGGCGATGCTGTACTCATCGGCCAGGTATTCATGCTGCACCAGGTGGCTGTCGAGCACCTCGAACAGGCGGCGCCCCTCCTTCTGATAACGCTCGATGGCGGCCGGGATCTTCTCCGGGAAATAGCGATAGAAGACGTTGGCCTGCCCCATCATGGGGCCGACCCCGCCCATCTGGAACATCAGCCACTGGATGGCCTGGGAACGACGCTTGGGATCCTGCGGCAACAGCCTGCCCGCCTTCTCTGCCAGATAGAGCAGGATGGCGCCGGACTCGAACACGGCGAAGTCACCGTTATCCCGATCGACGATGGCCGGGATGCGTCCGTTGGGGTTGATGGCCAGAAACGCGGGGGTTTTCTGATCCAGTGCCGACAAATCCAGCGGGATCACCCGATAGGGCAGCCCCAGCTCTTCGAGGGCGATCGCCACCTTGAAACCATTGGGGGTGGCTGCGGTATAAAAATCGATCATCATGAACTCCTTGTGATCCACACATTGGCACAGACACGATCACTGCTGTGCTTATGCCAGACAGGTAAAGACAACGGGATAGACGCCATGCGGACATTTTCCCGGCTCCGGCATGGCAAAGCGGCGCAATACGGGTCAGTTATGACAAATATTGCGCCGCTTGAACAGCCCGCAAGCAGGAAGAGAAACGCTAGTTGCACAGCCCCACGGGTTGGCGCTGGCGCAGCAAAATGAGGCGGGACAACAGCGGGAAGTAGGACTCAAGCTTGCTCAACAGCACTCTGCTGCAGGCGGGATCGGCCAGCTCCGATTCGTCCAGCACTATGCCGTTGGAGACAAAATAGAAGCGCGGATCCCGCACATCCGGCCCCTGAATGGTGAGGGTCTCATCCCCGCCGCGCATCAGCAGCGGCAATACCGGCAAGCCGAACGTCTCGCCGCTGCGCTGCCAGGCAAACTCGGGCCAGGGGGTATCGCCATCGAGCAGCAGTATGGCCGCCTCTTCTTTGCCCGGCTGCCACTGTGATGGCTGGGCAATGCTCACCTCGTTGAAGTAGTCGCCATATCCGGTTGATGCTCTCAAGGCAGCCAGCAGCCCTTGAGTGCTCGCTGCCGACGGTTTTTGACTGACTAATGACAGATTCATGATCCACGTCCCTATGCTCAATGCAGCCTGTTATTCGGCTGCTGCCATAAGACTAGACCAAAAGAAGCCTATATTGGAGCCGTCAGATCTGGCAGTCGCCAAGGTCAGGGAGAAGGCGTATAACGGTTGCCATTATCGAAAAGACTGGTATTATACCGCGTCCTTTTATCCCCCGTTCTTTAACATCCAGTGGTGAACCTATGCATCCGATGCTGAATATCGCCGTGCGCGCTGCGCGCAACGCCGGTCAAGTAGTAGTAAAAGCCTTCTCCCAGCCCGAGAACATCGAGGCCATCCAGAAAGGCAGCAATGACTTCGTGACCAACGTTGACCGTGACGCCGAAGCGGCCATCATTCACACCATCAAAAAATCTTACCCGGAACACAGCATCATAGCTGAAGAGTCTGGTGAGATTGCCGGTACCAATCCGGACTACCAATGGATCATTGACCCACTGGATGGCACGACCAACCTCGTCAAGGGCATTCCGCACTTTGCCGTCTCCATCGCCCTGCGCGTCAAGGGCAAGACCGAACAGGCCGTCGTTTACGATCCCATCCGTGACGAGCTGTTTACCGCGACCCGTGGTAACGGCGCCCAGCTGAATGGCTACCGCATCCGTGTCGGCAAGGCCAAAGAGCTGGCTGGCACAGTACTGGCCACCGGTTTCCCGTTCAAGCAGAAGCACCACATAGAGCCGTACCTGAAGATGTTCCAGAGCATGTTCATCGAATGTGCCGACATCCGTCGCTCCGGCTCTGCCGCACTGGATCTGGCCTATGTGGCCGCCGGTCGCGTCGACGGTTTCTGGGAAATCGGCCTCAAGCCTTGGGATACCGCTGCCGGTGAGCTGCTGGCCAAAGAGTCCGGTGCCATCGTCACCGACTTCGTGGGTGGTCACAACTACGAAAACTCCGGCAACATAGTGGTTGCCAACCCGCGCGTCCTGAAAGAGATGCTCGGCAAGATCCGCGAAAACCTGCCGGAGTCCCTGGCCAAATAAGCCAGCCTCTCGCAGCGCACGCACAAAAAACCCGGCCTTGGCCGGGTTTTTTTATTGCTACAGCAACGAGGCAGGCCCTTCCATGGCAGTCCTGAGCCTCCCTTGCAGCCCGGCAGGCATGAGCGTTATCAACGCAAATCCTCATACCCCTTTCCCGCCAACCGGGTTTCACCATGCTTAACTGCCGACATCAATCCTTTGCCCGCGGCCATCCGCCCGCAGTCGCAGGCCCGGCATGAAGACGTGAAGATCAGGATTCATTCGCCGGGTATCCGCCTCCCCTGGCGCCCTGTAAAACAACAAAACCCGGCAAGCGCCGGGTTTTGTTGTGTGTCCAGCGGGCATGGGCCGGCTCAGCCTAGACCAAGCCGGCATTGCCCTCATCAGGCCAGGCGGAAGCGACCTATGGTCTGCTTCAGACCGGCAGCCAGCTGGCTCAGCTCCAGACAGGCGCGGGCGGTGTGATCGGCACCGATGGCAACCTCGTTGGAGGATTCATTGATCCGCTCCACGTTGCGACCCAGCTCATCGGAGACAGCATCCTGCTCGCCACAGGCACTGGCAATCTGAATGGCCATGTCGGCAATCTGGGCGACCGCCTCTTCGATCTGCTGGATGCCGTTGCTGGTCTGCTCGCTCTGCACCACGCACTGGCGGATCATGTCACAGCTTTGACCTGTCACCTCTTTCGCCTGGTTGGCGCGCGCCTGCAGGGTTTCTATGATGGCCACTATCTCGCCGGTGGAGGCCTGGGTACGACCCGCCAGGGTACGCACCTCATCGGCAACCACGGCAAAGCCGCGGCCCTGCTCGCCAGCACGGGCCGCCTCGATAGCGGCGTTGAGCGCCAGCAGGTTGGTCTGATCGGCGATGCCACGGATCACGTCCACCACCACGTTGATCTGGGCAGATTCACGCTCCAGCTCGGCGACCAGGGTCCCCGCCTGTTCAATCTCCTCGGCGACCCGGGTAATGGCCACCAGCGAGCTCTGCACATCCTGATTGCCGCGACGGGCCAGGGCGTTGGCGGAGCTGGCGGACTCGGAGGCGGTCTCAGTGTTGCCGGCCACGTCGGCCACGGTGGCCTTCATCTGGGTCATGGCGGTTGCCACCAGGGAGATCTCCTGCTGCTGGCTCTGGATCCCTTGCGCCGACTGTTCGGAAACGGCGCTCACCTCTTCGATGGCGGCGCCAAGCTGGGTCACCGCGGCTACTACCTCTTCAATCAGGCCACGCAGGTTGTCCTGCATCTTGAGAGATGCCTTGGCCAGCATGCCCAGCTCATCGCGACCTATGTGCTGTCGATCCAGCTGATGGGTCAGATCACCGGCGGCGATGGCGTTGGCCTGCGCCACCACGGCTTGCAGTGGCAGGCAGATCTGGCGAGTCAGGAACCAGGTCATGGCCATCATGAACAGCAGCAGGCCACCTATGCTCACCATGGCAAAGCTGGTCACCATGTTGACGCTGTCGAGCAGGCTGCCCCGATTCTCCTTCACGAAGCCGAGGTTCACCTCCACCAGGCTGTTGACCGACTGTTCCAGCGCACCATAGGCAGCGTTGGACTGGAACAGCTGCGCCTTGGCCTGGGCCAGCTGGCCTTGTACCAGCAGCTGATCCACCGCATTGACCGAGTTCAGGTACTGCTGCCAGTCCTGCTTGGCACGGTTGAACACCTGGCGCTCATGATCGGCACCGACCGTGGACTCGTAAGCACGAAAGGCACGCTCGACCTTCTGGACATTGTCCTGAATGCGGCCACGGCGAGCCTGCAGATCGGCGGCATCGTCAACCATCAGCAGGGCGAACTGGGCCCGACGCACGTAAGAGACGTCGTAGAGCAGCGTTTCCACCGAGAGCACGCTCGGCAGGGTGGAGTCGGTAAAGTTCAGCACGCGGTCGCGCACGCCGCGCAGCTCGCTGGAGAGAAAAATACCGAATATCACGTTGACGGCGGCAATGACCGCAAAGACCACGGCAATCTTCTTGCCGATAGACAGATTTTTGTAAAACATGGTGGCTGGTGATCCTCAACTGCTGACAAGCAGGTGCACTGTGGCGATCACATCCGTATGAGCTGATACCCGGACATTCCTGACGGGAGATGGGACGTTGCGAAAAACCAAGGGAAGGGCTGGTTTCGCGAGGGCGGCACTTTACCACAGATCTGCCTACTCCTTCACCGGATTTCGCGGCGTGAAAGCAAGTTGTTTTTCCGCACAACCGGACTTTCATCACAAACTTTTTATAGCGACCAAAACATATCAAATAGTTAGCCGATGAAGGCAATCGGTCAGCGGGCATGGACAAAGCAGGCCCGCCTCGGTGTAATGCAAGACCATGGTGATGAGCCCCCTCATCCGCTGCCAATCGAGGTCATGCTTATGGATAACGCGTCGGCGCTGCCGGTTTCCTCCTGGTCAATTCAGCTGCGCGAGCAGATGCAGGCTCGCCCGCTGACCGCGATCGGCCTGCTCATCGCCCTGGCAGCCGTGTTGTTGCTGCTGTTGCAGAGCCTCATCATGCTGGCGGCTGGTGACATCAGTCCGGGAGCCCGTTATGGCCTCATCGGTGGACTGGCCGGTTTTGCCGCCACTGCCCTCGGGGCCCTGCCGGCCCTCTTCCTGCGCGCCGTGCCACAACGGGTGGAAGACAGCATGCTGGGCTTTGCCGCCGGCATGATGCTGGCCGCCAGTGCCTTCTCCCTGCTGCTGCCGGGACTCGAGGCAGCGGAAGGGATCACCGGGGATGGCTTCCTCGCCGCCGCCGTGGTGGTAGCCGGTATGACGCTGGGGGTACTGCTGATGCTGGGACTGGATCAGTTCACTCCCCATGAACACGACAAGACGGGCCCCTGCGGCCCGGGCCATGAGAGTTGCTCCCGGGTCTGGTTGTTCGTGTTTGCCATCGCCCTGCACAACCTGCCGGAGGGCATGGCCATCGGGGTCAGCTTCTCCCAGGGAGACATGTCGGTGGGATTGCCGCTCACCACCGCCATCGCACTGCAGGACATTCCGGAAGGGCTGGCGGTGGCGCTGGCCATGTGCGCCGCCGGTTTTCATCCAGGCAAAGCCGTACTGGTCGCCATCGGCAGCGGTCTGCTGGAACCGCTCGGCGCCCTGCTCGGAGTGGGCCTCTCCAGCGGCATGGCCATCGCCTATCCCATAGGGCTGGGGCTGGCCGCCGGCGCCATGCTGTTTGTGGTATCCCACGAGGTGATCCCCGAGACTCATCGCAATGGTCACCAGACCCACGCCACCCTGGGGCTGATGGCCGGCTTTGCCCTCATGATGACGCTCGACACCGCATTGGGTTGATAAGATGCTGATAAATAGCCCAATGTCCCATTCGTTGACGATACTGACATAGCTGGCATCGGGATCTCCCCGAGCCTTCATCAAGGGCCTGCATGAGATGAGATCCTGGGTGGCCTCACTGCTTTTCCTGCTTGCCCCTGCGCTCTGGGCAGCCAGTACCATAGAGGTCTATCACACGGCGGCGCAGCCGGAGTCGGCCCCAAAATACATTGAAAACCCGGATGGACACGTCGGCGGGATCTGCGTCGACCTGTTTCGACTCATGGAGCAGCGAGAACCCGCCCTGCGCATCCAGGGCGATCAGATCTTCCTGCCGCTGAAACGGCTGGAGAAGAGCGTGCTGCACGGCCAGCTCGATTTTATCTGCGGCGTCGGCGACAACCCGGCCCGCCGCAACCACTTCATCTATCTGCAACCGCCCATCTTCACGGTGCGCTACCACCTGGCGGTGCGCAGCGACGACCCCATCCATATTCGTCACTGGGACGATGTCAGGGCCCTTGGCAAGGAGGGCATCATCCTCATCAACCATGGCAGCGGAGCCATAGAGCGGCTGCAAGCCATCGGCGGGCTCCTCATCGACAGCGGCGGGATCAACAGCACAGCCAACTACGACAAGCTGCGGATGAAACGGGGGCGCTTCATCTATTACCGCTCACCCGGCTTCGAATTCGATATTCGCCAGCACAGGCTCACCGGCCAGGTGCGCATACTCCCCACCGTCATGGAAGAGACCCCTTTCTACATACTGTTTCATCAACACACCTCGCCCGCGCGGCTGGCCCTGTTTGCCAGCACGCTGCAGCAACTGGCCGACAGCGGCGCGCTGACCAGGCTGGTGGAACAATACCGCTGAGCGGGGACACGTCACTTCCGCCTCTTTCCCCTTTTATCTTCCTCCTGGCGACCATCTCGGAATGCTCGGCGCCATCGCCAACTTTTGTTATGATCCACAACAACTTATTCGGCCACGCGGCCATCGAGACGAGGTGAGTGATGAAAGTAGGTATTATCGGCGCCATGGAACAGGAAGTGGCCCTGCTGCGCAGCCAGATGAGCGAGCCAACCACCCTGCAACTGGGCGGTTGCGAGTTCTATCAGGGGATGCTGGCGGGCAAAGAGGTGATCCTGACTCGCTCCGGCATCGGTAAGGTCGCCGCCAGCGTCGCCACCAGCCTGCTGCTGGAAAAATTTGCCCCGGATTGCGTGATCAACACAGGCTCCGCCGGCGGCTTTGCCCAGGATCTGCATATAGGTGACGTGGTCATCGCCAGCGAAATGCGCTTCCACGACGTGGATGTGACCGCCTTCGGCTACGAGATGGGCCAGATGGCGCAACAACCCGCCGCCTTCCCCTGCGACGAGAAGCTGATCGCGGTGGCCCAGGATTGCATCGCCGAGCAAGGCAAGCATCAGACCAAAGTTGGCCTCATCTGCACCGGCGATCAGTTTATGTGCAAGCCCGAGGCGATTGCGAAAGCCCGTGCCGATTTCCCGCAGATGCTGGCAGTCGAGATGGAAGGAGCCGCCATCGGCCAGGTGTGCCACATGTTCAAGGTCCCCTATCTGGTGGTCCGCGCCATGTCGGATATCGCCGGCAAGGAACAGGTTGAATCCTTCGACGCCTTCATCGAGGTGGCGGGCCAGCATTCGGCCGAGATGATCATCAAGATGCTCGGCAAGCTGTGATCGACCTCGCCACGCTGGAACAGATGGCCGCCACTCCGGCGGCCATTTTGCTCGGGGCCACGCTGCTGGAAGCCATACTGCCCTGGCCTGCCCAGTTCAGGCTCTCCGCCCTGGTGCCCCTGCTGACCCGCCTCGGCCACAAGGTACACAGGCCAGATGGCGCGCCCAGGCAGCAATTCCAGGCCGGTCTGCTGGCCTTGCTGGTTGTCTGGCTGCCGTGCGCCGCCGGACTCTGGGCGGTGCGCAACCTTTCCCTCTCGGAGCCGTTGTTTGATCTGCTGTTTCTGCTGCTGATGATAGAGTCGCGCCCGCTGCGAGAGCTGGCCAAGGCCACCCGTTCGCTGGCAAGTCAGGAGACGCTGGTGGTTGCCCGGCTGCAGGCCGCCCCCTCGCTCAGGCGCGATACCGGCAAACTCTCCGTGATGGGGGTTGCCAAGGCGGTCAGCGAGACCTGTGCGCTGCGACTGACAGGCCAGTGGGCCGGTCCCCTGCTCGGGTTTGCACTGGCCGGCGTTCAGGGTGCCCTGTTGTGGCGACTCGCTCAGTTGATGAACCAGGGCTGGAGCCCCAAGCAAGCGGCATTCAGCCACTTCGGCCGCGCCGCTGCCGTGCTTTACCAGGGACTCTGTACCCCCGCCATCCTGCTGCTGGCATTGCCCCTGTGCCTGACCCAGCTGCGTCAACTGGGGGCTCGCCTGCGCACGGCAATACGGTGGCCCTACCCTGCCATGGGCGCCTTGCTGATGCTGCTTTCCCACTCGCTGGGGATCCGGCTGGGCGGCCCACGCTATTACCAGGACACCCTGTTTCGCTTCCCTGTGTTCGATGCGGTGAGCGACCCTGATGCCAGCAGTGCACTGCGCTTGCTCAACCGGTTGCAACAAATTGGCTGGGGCTGGCTGGCACTGGCCGTCCTCTTCACCGCGCTGGAGCAACTGCATGGCTAGGCATGTCGCCCTGATCTGCCTGCTCTGCTGGCCACTGACGCTGCTGGCGGCTGCGCCGATGCGCATCGTCAGCCTCACCCCCCATCTGACCGAGCTGCTGTTTGCCATCGGTGCCGGCGATCGCATCGTCGCCACCGATGATGCCTCCGACTTTCCACCCGAGGTGGCGACACGGCCGCACGTGGCCAACTACCGCAGCATCAACCTGGAAGCCCTGCTGGCCCAGAAACCGGATCTGGTGGTGGCCTGGCGCTCGGCCCAATCCCGCATGCTCGCGCCCATAGAGCAGCTGGGTATTCCGGTGTTCTACTCCGAGCCCACGGATTTCGCCTCCCTGGCCACGGAAATACACGCGCTGGGAACACGGCTGGAGCTGGAGCAAGCGGCCAATGCCCAGGCCGATGCCTATCTCGCCAGGTTGGCCGACCTCAAACAACGCTACGGCCAGCCCAAGCATATCAAGGTGTTTTATCAGCTCTGGGATCCCCCCCTGACCAGCGTCAGCGGTTCCGCCTGGCCGGCTCAGGCCATCGAACTGTGTGGCGGAGAAAATGTGATGGCGGGAACCCACACTCCCTACCCCCAGGTCAGCCTGGAGCAGATCATCAAGGCCAACCCGGCACTGATCCTGGCGGGGAGTCAAGATCCCGACGCCCTGCGTCACTGGCAGCAGTGGCCCATGATCGATGCGGTCAAGCACCAGCGCCTGCAACTCATCAACTCGGATGAGTTGCACCGCTTCACCCCGAGGGCACTCAATGCCGTGCAGCAGGTGTGTGATGCCATTATTCAGCTCGGTGACAAGCAGCCAAAAAACATGCATTCAGATCACACACGCTGATGTAGATCTGCACATGGCATAGAAAGTGCCTTAAAATTTAGTAGATACCAATCTTCATCATGAGACACCGTTATGTTTAATGGAAAAACAATTCTGGTTACCGGTGGCACAGGGTCATTTGGCAAAAAGTTTATTGCAACCGTGCTCTCCCACTACCAGCCAGCACGACTGATCGTCTACTCCCGTGATGAGCTCAAGCAGTTTGAAATGCAGCAACGTTTCAACGCCCCCTGCATGCGTTATTTCATCGGTGATGTCCGCGATGCCGAGCGCCTTGATATGGCAATGAGCGATGTAGACTTTGTGGTACATGCAGCGGCGCTCAAACAGGTGCCGGCCGCCGAATATAACCCCATGGAATGCATCAAGACCAACGTCGGAGGAGCTGAAAACGTCATCAAGACTGCGCTCAATAATGGTGTACAAAAGGTCATTGCGCTCTCCACCGACAAGGCAGCCAATCCGATCAACCTCTACGGGGCTACCAAGCTCTGCTCCGACAAATTGTTTATTGCCGCCAACAATATGGCAGGCAAAAACCCGACCATTTTCTCGGTGGTACGTTATGGCAACGTAGTCGGTTCGCGGGGCTCAGTGGTTCCCTTCTTCGACAACCTGATCAAAAATGGGGCTGATACACTGCCGATCACCCATCCCGAGATGACCCGCTTCTGGCTGACCTTGCAGCAAGGTGTCGATTTTGTTCTTAGCAACTTCCAGCGTATGCGCGGTGGCGAACTGTTCGTGCCGAAAATTCCGTCAGTCAGGATCACCGATCTGGCAGCGGCCATGGCACCGGCTTTTAAACAGGAGATCATCGGTATCCGTCCCGGGGAGAAACTGCACGAAGTAATGTGTCCGGCAGACGACTCTTTCCACACCTACGAGTTCAACGATTACTACGTGATTGCCCCCAGCATCACTTTCACCAGTCGCAACAATGATTTCAGCATTAATGCGCTCGGTGAAACGGCCACGCTGGTCGCTCCCGGCTTTGAATACAATTCCCTAAATAATCAGCACTTTCTGTCGATAGCCGAACTACAGAGCATGAATCAGCAGGTGTTGTCCGAATGATCCCTTATGGCCGCCAATCGATCAGCGATGCCGATATAGAAGCCGTCGTTGCCGTACTGAAATCTGATTATCTGACCCAGGGTCAGGCCGTTCCCGCCTTCGAACAGGGGCTGGCTGATTATTGCCAAGTGCCATACGTGATCGCTTGCAGTAACGGCACCACTGCGCTTCATCTGGCCTGCGCAGTACTGGAGCTGGGTGTCGAAGATACAGTATGGGTCTCAGCTGTGAGTTTTGTGGCCTCGGCGAACTGCGTCCGTTACTGCAATGCCAACGTGGATTTTGTTGATGTTGACCCAGCTACCGGCAACCTCGATGTTGTGGCGCTCAAACGCAAGCTGCAGCAGGCCGCGCTCACTCATGTTCTGCCCAAAGCGCTGATTGTGGTACATCTGGCGGGCCAGCCCTGCGCTCTCGAAGAGATTGGTATGCTCTGCCGCCAGTACGGAATATTTCTGATCGAGGATGCCTGCCATGCACTGGGAGCACACTATCAGGGGTCGCCGATCGGCAGTTGCCTTCACAGTGATATGACGGTCTTCAGCTTTCATCCGGTCAAACCGATCACCACCGGAGAGGGTGGCGCCGTCACCACCCGAGATCAGGAACTCGCCACCAAATTGCGGCTCTATCGCAGCCATGGGATTACCCGTGACCCGCAATCCCTGCTCATGCCTTCCCCAGGGGAGTGGTACTACGAGCAGCAACTTCTGGGTTTCAACTACCGTCTGACCGACATTCAGGCGGCACTGGGGCTAAGTCAGCTGAGTCGCCTTGATCAGTTCATCACCCAGCGACGTGAACTTGCACGTCGGTATGACGAACTGTTAGCCCACCTGCCAGTCCGGCCGCTGAAGCAACATAGTGACCGCCAGAGCGGCTATCACCTCTATATCATCCAGATGGCAGCTCGCGATCAAGTGTTTGCCCAGCTGCGTGCTGCCGGTATCGGCGTCAACGTTCACTATATTCCTATCCCTGCCCAGCCCTACTACCGTGGGCTGGGACAAAATCCCGCCGCCTATCCGGGGGCTCAAGCCTACTATCAGAGAGCCATATCCCTTCCGCTGTTCCCGACCCTCTCGTGCTCAGAGCAGCAGCAGGTTGTCGATGCACTGGAGCAGGCACTATGCAGTTAGCTCTCGGCACGGTGCAATTCGGCCTGGATTACGGGGTGAGTAACCGGGAGGGACAGGTCAGCGATGATGAGCTCGATGCCATCATTGCGCTAGCCCGCCAGACAGGCATTGACACCCTGGATACGGCGCAAGCTTATGGCAACGCCGAGCGGCGACTGGGGCAACGAGATACCAGTCACTTCACCTTGATTGACAAACTCGCGCCAGGACTCCCGCTGACTGATGTCCACGATGCCGTCAACCAGAGTATGCGGCTACTTGGGCGCAAACGGCTTGATGGCTTACTGCTCCATCGCAGTCAGGATGCTTCTCCAGCCCTGTTCGAGTTGCTCGCTGAACTGCAGCACCAGGGGAATGTCGGCAAGCTAGGCGTCTCCGTTTACTCTCCAGAGGAACTCGAAGCCTGGATCGCAGCTGGCTATCCCTTGGAACTGGTGCAATTGCCAGCCAATCTGCTCGATCAGCGCTTTCTGCGCACCGGCTGGCTCGACAAGCTGGCAGATATGGGGTGTGAGATCCACGTACGGTCGCTCTTTTTGCAGGGACTCCTGCTGATGGCGCCGGCGCAGCGACCAGACTATTTTCACCGCTTTTCGGCCAAACTGGAGCCATTTGATAACTGGCGCCCATCACACTCCCCACTTGGCAGAGCACTCTCTATCATGACGGCCCTGCCACAGGTAAAGCGCTTTGTCGTCGGTGTGTGTCATGAGCAAGAATTGGCCGCTATTGTTGCGGCCAGCCACGCGCTACATGAAAGCAACGAGGCCGAGATTGCCCCGCTGGCCTCCATGGAGCAGGACCTTATCAACCCAGCACTCTGGAGAACGCAATGATCCTGGGTATTTTGCAGGCTAGAACCAGCTCCTCCCGTCTGCCCAACAAAGTGATGAAAGAGCTGCTCGGTGAACCCATGCTGGCAAGGCAGATTGAACGGCTGCTGCAGAGCAAGCTGCTGGACAAGCTGCTGGTTGCCACCAGCGATCAGCCGGAAGATCGCGCCATTGCCGCCTTGTGTGAAAAGCTGGATATCCCCTGTTTCTGCGGCCCACTTGACGATGTGCTGCTACGTTTCTATCTGGCTGCTCAACCCTACAATCCGACCCATGTTGTACGTCTCACCGGTGACTGCCCGCTGGTTGACCCACTGGTGATAGATGAGCTGATAGAGCTGCATCTCACCGGTCAGTACGACTACAGCAGCAACTGCGGGAACCCCAGTTATCCAGATGGGCTGGATGCCGAGATAATGAGCGGATCAACGCTGGCAACCTTGCAGGAAAAAGCAACTACACTGACCGAGCGAGAACATGTCACCTATTACGTTCGCAGCCATTTAGAGCAATTTTCCATTGGCGAACTGCAGTGCACGTCTTCGCTGGCACATTTGCGCTGGACTGTTGATGAGCCTGCCGATTTTGAACTGGTAGAGCGCATTTACCAGGCTCTTTACCCCACCAAACCAGCCTTCACCACTGACGATATTCTCGCCTTGCTGGCACAACAGCCGGAGCTGGCAACACTCAATACCCGGCACCAGCGCAACGAAGGATTGGCTGACTCGCTAGCCAAGGAAAATCATATATGACCACACGCTATCAACATTCACTGGCTCTATCTGCTCGTGCAGAACAGAGCATACCTCTCGGCTCCCAAACCTTCTCCAAAAGCCGCCTCTGTTTCCCTTATGGGGCTGCCCCCCTCTTCATCGAACGGGGACACGGAGCAAAAGTATGGGATGTGGACGGTAATGAGTACATCGATTTTGCCAGCGGCCTGCTGGCCATCAGCCTTGGATATTGCGATCCGGACGTGAATGAGGCAGTGATGGAGCAGCTCAATCTGGGCTCTATCTTCTCACTTCCCCACCGGTTGGAAACCGAGGTCGCCGAACAGCTCATCGAACTCATTCCCTGCGCCGAAATGGTTCGCTTTGGCAAAAACGGGACTGATGCCACCTCAGCCTGTATCCGGCTCTCCCGCGCGGTCACCGGGCGCGAGCGGGTAGCCGTCTGTGGCTACCACGGCTGGCAGGATTGGTATATTGGCTCGACCACCCGCCATCTAGGGGTTCCCGAATGCGTGAGAGAGTTGACCCACAAATTTGACTACAACGATCTCGCTTCGCTACAGCGACAGCTGGAAGCCCACCCTGGCGAGTTTGCGGCTGTCATTCTGGAGCCAATGAACGTAACCTGGCCAACCCCCGATTTTCTGCCTGGTCTGCGTCAACTCTGCGATGCCCATGGCGCGCTGCTTATCTTTGATGAGACTATTACCGGCTTTCGCTATCACTTGGGAGGGGCACAGAGCCTCTTTGGTGTGACGCCGGATCTGGCTGCATTTGGCAAAGGCATGGCCAACGGTTTCCCCATTTCCGCAGTAGTGGGTCGCCGCAAGTACATGAAACGGATGGAAGATATCTTCTTCTCCGGCACATTCGGCGGAGATGTCATCGCCCTGACTGCTGCCAACGCCGTCATCAAAAAGATGCGGCAACTGGATGTGCCGAAGATGCTTGCAGAGCGGGGACTGCAGGTACTGGATGGGCTCGATGCCTTGCTAAAAGAGCTCGATGCTCCAGCATGGTTGCAAACTGCCGGACATCCTAGCTGGAGCTTCCTGCTGGTTGCAGATTCAGCAAACCACTCGACCTGGCTTCTCAAGAGTTATCTTATCCAGGAGTTGTGCAAACGGGGGCTCCTCACCCTTGGCAGTCACAATATGAACCTAGCCCATAGCGAACAGGATGTGGCCGTTTTACTGGCCGCTTATCGTGACATACTGCCCGTACTCATCCACCACGATCGCGACCAGACGCTAGCCAGCGCGCTCGATGGTGAGCCAATTCAACCCGTATTCCGGGTGCGCTGATGCGGCTGCTGTTCCGATGTGATGCCAGTACGACCATAGGTGCTGGCCACCTCATGCGTTGCCTCAGCATCGCTGATCTTGCTGCCAGCCAAGGTGATGAGTGCCACTTCTTGTGCGCCGATCTGCCTGGCTTTGATGGGGCTCAGATCATGGCTCGCCAGCATGGTCTGACGCTGCTTCCCGCACAACCTGACTGGCGCTCGCTCTACCGCGCCATCATGGGGTGGGGAGGCAGTGACTGGCTGATAGTGGATCACTATCAGCTCGATCGTTGTTGGGAGCGGCCGCTTGCCGCCCTCTTCCCCCAGCAACTGGTTATTGACGATCTGGCAGACAGACCCCATGTGGCTACCCGGCTGCTAGATATCACCCCCTATCGCCAACTAGCCGACTATCGAGAGAGCCAGTTTGAGCAAGCTCCTCTGCTGGGACCTAGCTATGCACCTCTGCGGCCTGAATTTGCCAAGCTGCGGCCCGCAGCGCTGGCCAGGAGAGCATCAAATAGAACCATCCTTCGACTACTGCTCTCCTTGGGAGCGATGGACAGTGACAACCATCTGTCCCGCCTCCTGCCCCTGATTGATCAGCTGCCCATCCCGGTATTGGACATTGATCTAGTACTGGCAAGCACAGCACCTCATATCGATGCACTCAAAGAGGTCGTGGCAAAGAGCCGCCATCACGTCAAACTGCACCTCGATGCAAACAACATGGCCGAGTTGATGCTGCAGGCCGATCTCGCCATCGGCGCAGGCGGGACCAGTTGCTGGGAGCGTGCAACCCTGGCTCTGCCTACCCTGCTATTCACACTTGCCGACAATCAACTGGAAAATGCCAGACGGCTGGAGCAGGCACATGCCGTGATATGGCTTGGCGATCTGAATACGCTGGATAATCAACAATTGCTGCAGCAGCTCTCAGCTCACTGGCCAACTCAAGAGGCCTTACAGCAACTAGGCAAACATAGCGCCGCACTGTGTGATGGCATGGGGGCACAACGTCTGCTTCAAGAGATCACTCCCCTACGACAGGCGTACTGGTTGCAACCCATTACAACAGAAGACGCAGAGTGGATGTGGCTCTGGCAACAAGATGACGTAACCCGTCGCTATAGTAGAAATCCCGTGTGCCCTCCCCTGCGTGAGCATCAAGCTTGGCTGCACAGTGCTTTGCAACACCCTCGACGCTGGCTGTTCAAGGTTATGTCAGCTATTGGCCCTTGTGCCGTAGTGAGGCTGGATGAAGCCTGTGGGCCGGAAGGATATACCGAAGTCTCAATCTACGTTGACCCCGAACAACACCAGCAGGGGCATGGCAAGCGGGCCTTGAACCTGCTGCACCAGCTTTTCCCGTGGTTCACCTTTCACGCCTACATTAGCCCCGAAAACCTGGGCTCTCTGGCGCTATTCCAATCTGTTGGATACCAAGTCAGTAGCACGCGGAACTGGTTTTACTTTTCTCCCAAGGATACATTTCATGCCTCAGTTCACTATTAATGGCCGCGAGATCGGCCCGGATAGTCCGCCCTATATCATTGCCGAACTCTCCGGTAACCATAATGGCCAGCTGGAAAGGGCCTTGGCGCTGGTAGATGCCGCTGCCGATGCGGGGGCTGATGCCATCAAACTGCAAACCTATACCGCAGACACCATGACCATCGACTGTGATCTGCCGGATTTTCATATTCAAGGTGGTTTGTGGGATGGCCATACCCTTTACGATCTCTACACCTTGGCCCATACCCCCTGGGAATGGCACAAGCCTCTCTTTGAGCGGGCAAAGTCACGCGGACTGACTATCTTCTCCACCCCTTTCGACGAGAGCGCGGTCGACTTTCTGGAGGAGTTGGATACCCCAGCGTACAAAGTTGCCTCATTTGAAATTACTGACCTTCCCTTGCTCCGTTATATAGCTCAGAAAGGAAAACCGGTCATTATCTCTTCTGGCATGTCTACTGAAGATGAAATTGCCCAAGCCCTGACTATTTTACGTGAAAATGGTTGCCCGCAGACCCTTCTTCTTCATTGTGTCAGTGGCTACCCCACTCCCCTTGCCGATATCAATCTCAAGCGAATTAGCCGCTTGGCAGATACTTTTTCAGTACCCGTCGGCCTGTCTGATCACACTCTGGGTAATACAGCAGCTCAGCTGGCAATAGCGCTAGGGGCTGTGGCCATCGAAAAACATCTGACGCTGGTTCGCACAGATGGTGGCCCTGATGCCGAGTTCTCCCTTGAACCACATGAACTGAAAGAACTCTGCAGCCAAGCAAAACTATGTTGGCAAGCGCTGGGGTCAGGAGAAAGTGGTGGCAATCAGGCCGAACTGACAAACCTGAGATTTCGTCGTTCATTGTATTTTGTTGCCAACCTTCCTGCTGGCACAACAATAAAACCGGAACACATCCGTCGGATCCGGCCTGGCTATGGGTTGCCACCTGAAGCATTGCCACAAGTATTGGGAAAAACAGCTCTCCATGATATTCATCGAGGTAAAGCAGTCTGTTTTTCTGACTTTAAAATTTAAAAATAGATGAAGGTCGCTTTTTTAAATTAAGTACATACATAGAATGATGAAAATTACATACAGCTAAATAAAATAAACGATTACTTTTAAAAATTTTTTTGTGAGATTTTATATCAACAATTTTCTTAAAATAGAGGAATGATATGATGGATTCTAATATTATACTTTCAAGCATAATTAGTTCACATCAAAAAATTTTTGTGATTGGCATTAGAAAACTTGAACTATCAGATATTAATAACACTTACTGTTCATGGCTGAATGATCCAGAAGTAAATCGTTATCTTGAGTCTAGATTTACTAAGTGGGATATCGAAAAACTAACCAATTATTATATGAAAAACAATAGCGAAGGTCTTTTTTTGGCCATTATTGACCTTACAGAAAAGAAACACATTGGAAATGTGAAATTATCAATCATTGACAAAAAAAATAGCAGCACTGGGCTAGGAATAATGATTGGAGATAAAAATTATTGGGGAAGAGGTATTGCAACAGAGGTCATCAAGATAGTAACTGATTATTGTTTTTCACAGCTCAATATACACAAAATTACAGCAGGTGCATATGAGGATAATCGTGCATCCATCAATGCCTTTATTAAAAACGGATTCATTATTGAAGGCGAAACGCTAGGTCATTTTAAAACATCGACCGGATGGACATCCGCTGTCTTGCTTAGCAAGATCAATGCCCATATCAAAGAATAAAAATGCAGCCCCAAGATAGGGCTGCACCTCATTCTCAATCTAGTAATCCGTGCTGTTTATTATCTATGCTTGTTAATGCATTTTTGTATTTTTCTTTCATGGTAATAAAGTACTGTCTCATAATAAAAATCATAAGATTGATTGTCTTATATAGATCGTCAGACTCTTCATACCGATACAAAGTAGACAAAATAACGCTATATGAATAATATAACGAACCAATAACACACCGATATATATGGTTATATCCACTATTGCGAATGGCTGACATATACTCATATTGTCTCATCATACACTGCAGTATGTTCTCCCGAGAGGAAAAGTCGCTTTCCCATTCTGATACGATTTTATCGATCAACTCATCGAAAAATTCACTATTGATCCTGCCAACAAAATCCTCTGTTGAAATATTCATTGGCTGGTAAATATGATTTATGATATGTGATTTTAATTCGTTTTTATCAACAAGCAGGTTATCTACAATGATATCACTGACTCTTGTCGGTTTAGTACCTTTAATTTCCGCACCATTTGAGCAATTAAATATATCAACCTGCTTATATACCTTTATCAAACTTTCCATTACCAACTTGGAGTTGATCATCATATTTGTTGTTTCAACATCCCCACCAAAATTACCAGGTACAAGATGCTTGCTTTTTTGCGTAATCAAGAGAGATAGTTTCTCTTTTGATTTTCCATCATCATCAAAATAAAAACTTAGTTTAGAGTGATGGTGCTGATCGCTGACATAACCATTATCTATGCCAAAAAGATAAATATTTTCAAATCCGAGTCGACATGCTGTTGCTAACCCCGTATTTCCAACAAGAGGGTTAGCAGCTCTGAGCGTGTCGCGCAATCTAGCAATCTCAAAGTCACGCTTTAATATAAATGGACCTGGTTCAAATAACTTAAATGCTAATCCAACCTTATCAAACTGCGTCATGCAATTAGGGTGAATAACATCCACACTAAGAAATAATATATCTCGTAAATAATCATCATCATTTAATAAAGCGTGTGTGTCCGGGACAAGTTTGGTTCGCTCAACCTGAACATGAATATCGGGTTTTATTCCAGCTCTATGCAATGCTGAAAGTGCACTGCCACAACTGATCATTACCACACTCTTGTGTAAATATTTTAAAGTCTCAATCGCGTTATCAAGAGACGGTCCATTACCAATAACAAAAACAGGTATATTTTTCCACTTTTCATCAACATACCTATCTTTCACCAAAAATGGGATATTATTTTTAACGTTTTCGATACAATGTGACATTGCGATTATATTGTCATCAAAAAAACCCCAACCGCTAGCTAATATAAAAAACTCTTGCTTTACTCTCTTTATTAAATCAATTATTTTTTCACTTCTATAATGCCAAAATCCGATACTAGCGGCCGCTAAATATGAACCAAATTTCGCCATAGCAGGTGCTATATCGTTTATTATTTCGTCATTTGTTTGTCCAAGAAAGATGTGAATATTAAGATTGGCATTGTCAATATATTCAAATAAAGAAAACCAATCAAAAGTAAAAATTGAGGCATAAAACAAATCTAGATCTGGCTCAACGATAAAGAAAACCTTTGGCTGGCACTGTTCAAACAGATATGAAATCTGATATCCCAACCCGACACCAAACATAATAACGAGCGGGATGACATCACCAGCCTTTGAGATAGGTTCAAGCCTGTCAGCCAAAATGGTTTGCTGATCTAACATTTCATTCATGAAATTCACATGAATAAAGTCGAGTGGATTATCTTCACTAGAAAATTCTATTGTCTGAATTGCATCATTGGAATGTAAAACACTATCCACTTGTGCTTTACATTCCAAGAACGGGTCATGTCCATATAGCGATATGTTATCATCCAGCCACAATAGATTCGGTACACCATTCTCATTGCAATAAAGTCTAAATGCTCTATTAGATTTATAATCTTTAAACCGTTCATATATGCTAGGCATATATTTTTTAAATACTTCCATATTTTTATTAAAACGAATCGGTAGCACATTAATCATTGCGCTTTCTTGCTCACTCTGAATTTTCAGGCGAGCCACTTCTTTTTCGATTTTATCAATACTATTTTGGAAGTCCATTTTCACCCTACTTATTTTGCATGAGACTTGTACAACTGACTCGCTTTATCTGAAGCGATAATGGATAGTAGTTTTTTCTTTATTTCATTTTTTTCATACACAATCATATCTGTAAGATATTGCTCACTATCTAAAATGACATTGACAGCATCAATCAACTCCGACGAATATTTCTTGGCCTGATATATCTTATCCAATAAGATAAGGCGCTTATCCGCCAAATCATGCGCCAATGGCAAATTACGAGATTTAATCGCCGACTCTAAAAGCTTGTTTAACTTAAGAAGATGCTGAACATCATTCATAATGAAGCCTGCTGAGATAATGCTCTAGCACGCTCATCAACGGGAATGGAATCCCATGCACTTTTTATTGTTCCAAGCAGAATTGCAACTTCATCGATAGGCTCTGAACTCATATCTCGACTAGCATCAAATAATCTAGATTTCATATACTCATATAGTGAAAAAAGATTTTCAGGAATCTCTCCATATGAAAGATTCAGCGAGTCTTGCAAACCATTTATAATCGCTAAGCTTTTTGAAATAGCAATTGACTTACCCTCGTAATCCTTGCGTTCTATTGCACCCTTGGCCTGTGACAACCGCTCTATACCACCTTGCAACATCAGCTGAATAACTCGGTAAGGATCAGCAACGGCCATCTCTGCCTGCAGGTTTTGACTGGTGTATGCTTTTATACTCTTATGATACATATCAACCTCATTTATATTACAAGAGTCAAGAATAAATTGACACCTTAGCTAGTCTTGTTAGATGTTTGAATATTTTTAAGATAACTTGCCGACTGATTCATTTTAGCAAGTAAGCTATCCAGCCCACCATATCTGGCACGTAAACTAGCTTCATATTTTACAAGCTCAGCCGCTGCGTCACTTTCTTTTTGTGCCAGAGAGCGTAGCTCTACATTCAAAGAGTCTTCTCGCTGGGCAACCAGGCCACCACTTTTCGAATAACTATCAAGTGATGTAACCAACTTACCTGTGACTCCTTTCTCACCACCAAAGACCGAGACAACTTGTTCAAAATTTTTATCTAATGCCTCGCTAAATTTTTTATCATCAAGTGACAGAACACCTTTGTTATCCATTTTGATACCAAGCTGAAATATGGTCGAAAACTCTGTCGAAGAATCAGATGGCGTAATAAGAGTATTACTCATGAGGTTGACAACGCTACGGGTCATTGAATCCCCAGCTAATGCACCTCCATCATTTTGTGTTACACCAGCAACAACTGAATTACGCTTGCCAAGAGCATCAGCTTTGGCTACCAATTCGTTGTAACCGGTAATAAAGCCTTTAACCATATCCTTGATGCCATCTTTATCTGTCGTAACATCAACTTTATTCGACTTTACTACTCCTGCTGAATCCTTATCAGATAGCCTAAGGACCGTTAACTTCAAGCCCATGATAGTGCCATCAAACGTGTTACTATCACTCGTTAAAGTACTACCATCAACAGAGATTTCCGCACTTCCAGCAGTCTGGGTCTTAGCTAATGATGACGCAAATGTTGTTAGGCCCGCAGTACTACCAGTGATTTGCAAATCTTTACCATTGCCACTAACACCAGAATCAATAACCAGCTTCGCTTTACCATCAGAGGTATTAATTATATTGGCAGTCAGACCAAAGTTATTACCGTTCTCATTGACCCGCTTACGAATAGCTTGCAATGAATCACCCGCTTTAACATCAACGTTGAAAGTTTTTTCTCCAGCCTTGAACGTAAGCCTCCCATCTTCAGTCACTAATGGATCGGTGGCATTATTAAACGTTCCTTCAAACTTGCTGGTTGTTGCCAATTTATTGACCGTTACATTGTACTGCCCATTTGCAGCACCCGTTTTGCTCTCTACTTTAAGGATAGGGTTGTCTTTATCTTGGGTAACATTGATAGCTCTTTTGTTAAAAGCATCAGCTTTTGACATTTCTTTAAGGCTAGTCAGATAGGAACTGATTGCAGATTTGAATTGGCCAAGGCCTGATAGTTCGACCTGTGCATTGGTTCTTTTTGTTATGATGGGTTGCTGTATCTGCGCCTTACGGGCATTGAGGCTAGCAGCGATGACACTTTCCAAATCAATACCTGAACCGGCACCCGCAGATGTGATTGTTGCCATTTTGTCCTCTCCTAGCCACTGTACTTATGGTTTTAGACTTCACGATCAAGCAACAGTCCAACCCTGGGGGATGAGCCAGAGTGTTCCTCACTCAACTCTCTAATCCGCTTGCTTATCTCGATCAGTTCCTCACTCGGTATCTGGCGTATGACTGACTTGGAGTCAGAGTCAACCACCTTGATTACCACTTTGTTTAGCTCTCGCTCCAAACTAAAATTAACAGTCCATCCTTGAGATTGCCCAAAATCCTGCAATTTTTGTACCTGAATTTCAACTTCTTCATCACTCAATTTCACTGTTTGAGAAGTTGACTTGATGTCTTTTTGCACATCAACCTTTTCTTCTGACTGCCCTTTAAACGATTCTGCTGGTCTGTCAGAAAGTGGTAGAGCGGCCGAATGGCCGCTCTTATCTTTCAACAGTACAGAAGAGCCATTAGCAGATGACAGGCTTCCAAGTTCATTCGTCATCTTATCTCTCCTCTATCCATATCCCTTAACCGGTACTTAGCCCAGTAAAGAGAGCGCTGACTGTGGACGCTGATTAGCTTGCGCCAAAATACTGGAAGCTGCTTGTTGCAGGATATTCTGCTTGGTCAAATTCGCCGTTTCTGTTGCAAAATCAGCATCACGGATACGAGAGCGAGCAGCACTGACGTTTTCAGATACGTTGGCTTGGTTACGGATAGTGGAATCGAAGCGGTTTTGTACCGCCCCCAACTCGGCTCGCTTACTGTCAACTGCTTGAATCATAAAATCCAAGTTTGCCAATGCAATCTGCGCACTAGAACCCGTAGAACCTGAAATATCGTCTATATCACTCCATGTGACCTTTGATGTGGAACCAGATGAAACCGTCACAACCCACGCATCTCCAGCCATCGACGCAGCGGTAGTTGCTTTCGCAATCGTCGCTTTGCCCTTGCTCATATCTGCAATACCGGTCAATTTAAACGAGTTGGTCATTTTAAACGAGATTGTCTGGCCAGCATCAGCCCCAACCTGAAAAGTGCCCTGATAACTTCCATTGAGTATTTTTTGACCGCCAAAGGTAGTATCCCCAGCTATACGGTTAATCTCCGTTGTCAGCTGCTTATACTCCTGCTGCAAGGCAGTTCGGTCATCCTTGTTGTTGGAGCTGTTTGCTGATTGTTGTGCCAGCGTACGCATCCGTTGCAGCATATTAGTCACTTCATCCATGGCCCCTTCTGCGGTTTGTGCGACAGAGATACCATCGTTAGCATTACGGTTACCCTGATCCAAGCCGTTAATCTGAGAGGTTAAACGGTTGGAAATCTGCAAGCCGGCAGCATCATCTTTGGCACTGTTGATGCGCAAGCCGGATGCTAGGCGAGTGTAAGAGCTATCCAACGCTTTGTTGGTATTCATCAGGTTACGCTGCGCGTTCAGTGATGACGTATTGGTGTTGATGTACATGGCCATAATAAATTCTCCCGAAGAACATGCGACTGCAGGTTGCGTCGTCCAAACAACACGACGTCCCACCGTTTGAAGAACAGGTTGAACATGCCTGTCTCTTCAGGCGGGTGTCTGTTTGAACGAACAGGTCACCCGCAGTAGTGCAAACGTTGGATTCCGAACACCCCTCGATTGCTTCACTTTATTTAACGGCAGCGCAGAGACAAGCTTTAGGAAAATTGTTGCCTAAAGCGGCAAGTTTTCTCCGGTAGGCGGCAATAGGGCAAGGACGGAACGACGTAGCCGAGCAGCCAACATCCGACGATGCCTGATTTTACGGAGTGGAATGTATTGGCATGGTTCATGCTTTGAACTGACAGAGTGACGTCAATTTGGCGGCACAATAAAAAGAGGCCGGAGAACCGGCCTAAAGATGAGCTTATGCTCAGGAGAATATGACCAAGGGTGACAGAACTGAACATCTGGACAACACTTGGCATTACTAATAGAGAATTGATTCTCTCCCGATAGAACAGAGTGCAAACCCGAACACCCCTTTGTTCCATCTCTTGACCAGGGCGGCCTGAACAACCGCCCTGTTTTCTTTTGTTAGCCCTGCAGCAGTGAAAGTGCAGACTGCGGACGCTGGTTTGCCTGGGACAGTATGGTCGATGCCGCCTGTTGCAGGATGTTCTGCTTGGTCAGGTTAGCTGTTTCAGTGGCAAAGTCAGCGTCACGGATACGTGAGCGGGCGGCACTGACGTTTTCAGATATGTTAGCCTGGTTACGAATGGTTGAATCGAAACGGTTTTGTACCGCACCCAGCTCAGCTCGCTTGCTGTCTACGGCACCAATCATAAAGTCCAAGTTCGCTAAAGCCAATTGGGAATTGGAACCTGTTGATCCAGAGATATCATCGATATCACTCCACGTGACTTTGGATGTTGACCCGGTTGAAACCGTCACAACCCAAGCATCACCGGCTAACGACGCGGCTGTACCCGCTTTCACTACTGTCGCTTTACCTTTGCTCATATCAGCAATTCCAGTCAACTTGAACGAATTGGTCATTTTGAATGAAATTGTCTGTCCAGCCTCAGCGCCAACCTGAAAAGTACCTTGATAGCCGCCAGCTAATACTTTTTGCCCCCCAAAGGTGGTATCACCTGCGATACGGTTTATTTCAGTCGAGAGCTGTTTGTATTCTTGTTGCAAGGCTGTTCTATCATCTTTACTGTTTGAATCATTGGCTGATTGTTGTGCCAAAGTACGCATCCGTTGCAGCATGGAGGTCACTTCGTCCATGGCACCTTCAGCGGTCTGGGCAACGGAAATACCATCGTTGGCGTTGCGGTTACCTTGATCCAGACCATTGATCTGGGAGGTCAAACGGTTGGATATTTGCAGACCGGCGGCATCATCTTTTGCGCTGTTGATGCGCAGACCAGATGCCAGGCGGGTGTAGGAATTATCCAGAGATTTGTTGGTGTTCATCAGGTTACGCTGAGCGTTGAGCGATGAAACGTTCGTATTGATATAAAGACCCATGATCATTCTCCTAAGCTATTAAATTTACTATCTAATTTGCTCGAACTTTATTGTCTTTCATGTCCGATGCGTCTTATTTAACGGCCTCTTCTTCGATGTCTTTAGCATTATTTTTAACGCTTCATCGCATTAACGCCGCTTACCCTATTTATCGGCACATTCTCGCAGGACTTAAGGGAAAAAATTCAAAAAGTGCCCCTTATCAGCGGGATGCAGGCACAGGCGGAGGATCATGAGACAAGCACAGCCCCCTTGCCAGCTGCGGCTCCCGCCTCAAGCCAGCAGCCACGTCCCCTCTGCCTCCCCCCCATCCCGCCTGCAAAAACTTGGTCTGGCTCCCACTTTTGCAGGCAGCCATTGGTCAGATGCTGGCCCAGCCCCTAAAATCGCGGCCCCATCAACAATTGGACGTGAGTTGTTCTCCATGCAGACACTGGTTGAGCAGATTGTTTACATCAGCGACATGTTTGGTACTGCGGTATTCGCGTTTTCGGGCGTGCTGGTTGCGGGGCGGCTCAGGATGGATGGCTTTGGTGTCATGGTGCTGGCAGCCGTCACCGCCATTGGTGGCGGTACCATACGTGACATGATCCTGGGGGCCACCCCCGTGTTCTGGGTGCGCGACCCTCTCTATATCTGGGTCGTTATCGCCACGGCGCTGATCGGCATGTGGATGGTCAAGCTGCCCCGTCGCATGCCCTGGTATGTGCTGCCGGTGGCGGATGCCTTCGGGCTGGCCCTCTTCACCGTGATCGGTACCCAGAAGGCCCTCAACTTTGGTTCCCCCGGCCTGATTGCCGTGATCATGGGAACCATGACAGGGGTGGCTGGCGGCATGATCCGCGATGTGCTGGCCCGGGAGGTGCCCATGGTGCTGCAAAAGGAGATCTATGCCACCGCCTGCATCCTGGGCGGCATCCTCTATACCCTGGCACTTGAGGTCAATATGGACAGGGTCACCGCCATGCTCATCTGCATGACGGCCGTGTTCGGTTTGCGGGTTGCCGCCATCTACTGGCACCTGTCACTGCCCACCTTCTCGCTGCAACGCCATTGATATCCAGGCCGGGGGCGCCATGTCGCACTCCCGGCCTCGTTACGTTGAACCAAGCAGGCTTTTCTGTTGTCATAGGATCCAGTCGTTGTAAGCCGGAATCCCTCATGCAAAAACTTGGGCTCATCACTTCCCTGTTACTGATGAATGTGGCAACGGCGCAAGCCGATGCACAGGTACTGTTCGGACGACTGGCTTCTACCCCGGTACAGCAGTTCAACCAGCAGATCCGCCAGGCAAGCACTGCCCAGCAAACCTGGGTCAATGATTATCGTGAAGTGGCGCTGCGTTTTGTCGGCCACAGCGACATACCCAGTCGTATCCAGGCACAACAGCTGGACAACGATCTGGTGCTCTCGGTGGCCCTCGATGGCAACAAGAGCGACATGATCTACATCCTGACCCTGTTTCGCAGCAACAACCTGTGGCAGATGCGGCAAGCCGAAATGGGCTGGCGCTGTCAGGGGCAATCGACCTTTACACCCGTCCCCTGCCCCTGAGCCGCGCGCGACGTCAGGATGCAATCAGCGTGAAATAAAAAAATCCGGCACATTGGCCGGATTTTTTATGGAAAGCGCATGCCGTTACGGGCGGTACACCTTCACATTGTCAAAGCCCTTCTCTTTCAGATAGAGCGCCTGCAGCTTGCTCATCACGCCGCGATCGCAGTAGAGCAGGTAGGTCTTCTCTTTTGGCAGATCGCCAAAGGTGGTGGCCAGCTTGAAGAAGGGAAGGTGCTGTACCTCGCGTCCTTCCACCACCAGCGGCTTCTCGTCGCGCTCATCACTGGCGCGGATATCCAGGATCACCTCATCGGCAGCTAGCACTTGCGTGGTCTCCACCTCCTGTACCTCAGCGGCAGTCTCTTCACCGATGCGGCGGATGTCGAGGTAACGGGCCTCGGAGACCACCTTGTCCAGGATGGCGAAGTCAAAGTTGGCCTCTTCCGCCTCTATGTTGGACAGCACAGCCTTGATGGTCGGCTTCTTGGAGATGACGCCGCAATACTCCGGCATGGTCTCGGCAAACTCCAGGGTGCCGATGCGGCGGGCTTCGCTGATGATGTCCGGCTTGTCCCAGGTGATGAGCGGACGCAGGATCACCTTGTCGGTCACCCGATCGATGACGTTGAGGTTGGTGAGGGTCTGGCTGGAGACTTGGCCGACGCACTCCCCCGTCACCAGCGCCGGGATCTGGAAGTAGTCGGCGACCTGACCGGCGGCACGCATCATCATCCGCTTGAGCACCACGCCCATCTGGCCGTTGTCGATCTTCTCGAGGATTTCGGCCACCACGGGTTCAAAGTCGATGGCGGTGAAACGCACCTTGTGGGAGGCCCCAAACTTGTTCCACAGGTAGTAGGCCACCTGCTTGACACCGATCTCGTGGGCTGCGCCGCCGAGATTGAAGAAGCAGTAGTGCACCCGGCAACCACGCTTGATGAACTGGTAAGAGGCCACGCCCGAGTCAAAGCCGCCGGAGAGCAGGCTCAGCACATCTTCCTGGGTCGCCATGGGGAAGCCGCCCATGCCGTGGTGAACGGCGCTGATGATGTAGAGCTCGTCATTTTCCACTTCCAGGTTGACCTGGATATCGGGCTTTTTCAGGCGCACACCGGCGGTTTCGCAATGCTGATTGAGGCCACCGCCCACATAGCGTTCCAGCTCCAGCGAGCTGAAGTCGTGCTTGCCGACGCGGCGGGCACGCACGCAGAAGGTCTTGCCTTTCAGGCGATCGCCCCAGACGGCGCGGGTCTGCTCGAAGATGTCGTGCAGGTCGGTGAAGTTGCTCAGCTTCACTTCGAGGAAATACTGGATGCCCGGGATGCAGGCCAGCGTCTCCAGATACTGGGCGTGGAACTGATCGTTGCGGGAGCTCACTACCAGCTTGTCCCAATCCATCCGTACGCGGGCGTCTTCGTCGAAGCGGCGCAACACGTTGCGAATGTTGCCCTGCAACATCTTGGTGAAGCGCTGGCGAACTGACTTGCTCTTGATGGTGATTTCCGGGAACAGCTTGATAATGAACTTCATGGTTTTGACTCGGGTGGCCTTGATTTAAGGGCGCGAATTATATCAGAACTTTCTGGCCGGCGCCTACTGGATGCGCGTTTGCTCACATTCCCCCACGCAACGTTTGCGACGCGGCGGCAATCTTGCGTATATTCCCAAGCCTGCGCCCTGGCAACCCCCTGACAACAGACTGATCCGATGAAGACCTATATCTACTACCCCGGCATGGAGGTACGCGACGAGCTCTGGCTCAAGTTTGCCCTGCTCTATCTGGAGCGACTCGCCTTCGTCTTTACCGTCAGTGAAAAGAGCGGCCTCACCGCCCTGCTCCATACCCTGGAAGAGCAGACCGATCTGCTGGCAGAGCGGCCTGAGCCTGGCTTCTTTGCAGACATCACCCCGCAGCTGGAGAGCCAGCTCGGCGGTCTCATAGCCCCTGACTTCACTCGCCACAAGGTGTTCGGCAACAAGGAGCTGATCACTCGCTGGCGCCAAGGCGCCAACCACGACTGCTTCTGCCCGACCCAGGCCGGTCTCGAGCAGCTGCACGGCTTTTGCCTGACTCACGGCTTTGCTACGCAAGATGAGGGGGGGATCAGGATGGCGCGGCGCTTCGCGAATATGCTCTCCATGCGCCTCGCCCGTGAGTGGGCACTCGCCAATGAGGGTGCGCTCATCACGGATCACGACTATCTGGACCGGCTGCTGCACCTGCTCGAATCCCGCTACCACAATCGGGGCGGGCAGGACTGCTTCCACCTCGAAATACCATTGCAAGTGCCCACTCACCTGAGCGAGATCCCGTTTGCCGAGCTGATTGCCCTGCGCGCCCGCAGCGGCTTTCGCCAGCAGCTGGCCGAGTTTCATCAGTCCCTCGATGCCCTGCTGGCCATGCTCGGCAGCGGCTATGCCGAGCCAACGGCCCTGACCCGTTTCGAGCTGGCGCAGCAAGGGCTCAATCAGCTGCTGGGGCCAGAGACTCACAGCCTGCCGCTCACCACGCTGGTCAGCACAGGCCTGCCCGCCATGGCGATGATCCATCAGCTCAAGGCGAGCCACCCAAAGAGCAGCCTCATCTTCCATCCCATCAAGAAGAGTCATTTCCACCAGCGCAAGAGCCAGCACTTCTTCACCCGGCTGGGGCAAGTCAAACCCTGAGCCCGCCAGCCGCCAACAGGGTCCAACGGGATCGGCTCACAGCCTGATCCCGTCTTGGTGAGATGAGGTGCCGTCAATATTCTGGCGCTTGGTCAGCGCGGATCAGGAGTCTCCTCAGGAGGGGTTTTCCAGCCGAAATTCGACTCTGTCGCTGTTGCCCGCCTCATCCACCACCACCAGCTGGTAGCGCCCCGCCTCGCTCAATACCTGATCCCCGTCCCAACGCAGCCGCTGGCCGTTGAGAAACCAGAACGGCTTGCCCACGCCACCCAGCACCCTGGGTTGCAGGCGATAGCGCTGGCTGCGGATAAGGTTGCCCTCCCCCAGCGCGACAATGCGAATGGGCGCCTGCAGCTCGGCACTCTGCCCCTCCCCCGCACAATGGCTTGCCAGCAGCGCCGTGCGCCGTTCCCCCGGCGCCCGCCAGGGTTCCAGCGAGAGCGGCCAGAGCGCTCGCCAGCTTGAATGGGTCGCATCACTGCAGCGCGCCAGGGTGGGAGTTCCCTGCTCGGTCAGCGCAACCTGGCGCAGCGGTGAGGGCCAATCCATGGGATCGGGCAAGGTGGGGGGATCACGCTCATCCAGCAGCCAGGCGCTCTGTTGCTGCAGGCAGGCCTCTGGCAGGGTGGCACTCACCCGCCGCCCGAGCGGCCAGCAGATGTCGGCCTCGCTCACCGTATTGGGCTGCGCCGGCAAGGGGCTGTTGTCCCCCAGCCGCGAATAAACGGAGAGCAGCAACGGCACGGCCGCACTCTGGCCGTAAAAACCGGGCAAGGGGGTGCCGTCCGGGCGCCCCAGCCAGACACCAATGGTCCAGCGACCGGAGACCCCCAGCGCCCAGCTGTCGCGATAGCCGTAGCTGGTGCCCGTCTTCCAGGCCAGCCGGTTGACCCGGCCGGTCGCCTCGCTGGCAAAGGGCTGATCCGCCCGCCCCTGCGCACTCAAGATCTGCCAGATGACCCAGGCGGATCCAGGGCTCAGCAAGGGGCGCGAGACCGCCTGTTGTCCCGCCAGCCAGACCGGCATCGCCACCTGTCCCTGCCGGGTGAGCGCACTGTAGAGGGCCACCAGCTGCTCCAGCCGAATGCCCGCCGCCCCGAGCGCAATGGCGGGGTTGGGCTTGTCGGAGAGCGCCAGCCTGACCCCGGCGTTGTCCAGTCGATTGACCAGGGTAGCGGGCCCCAGCGCCTCCAGTACCTGCACGGCCGGCACGTTGAGAGATTGCTGCAGTGCCTGGGTCAGGGTCACGGGTCCCTGAAAGGCCCCGGTAAAGTTGGCGGGTCTATAGTCAGACCCCAATCTGGGGGCATCGGAGAGCAGGGAGGCGGAGTGAACCAGCCCGGCATCAAGCGCCAGACCGTAGATAAACGGCTTGAGGGTGGAGCCGGGGGAGCGGATCGCCTGCACCATGTCGAGGTAGCCGTGGCGCCTCAAGTTGCCGTACTCGGCGCTGCCCACGTAGGCGCGCACCGCCATGGTCTGGTTGTCCACCAGCAACAGGGCGGCGGAGGTCTGCTCCGGGAAACGGCGGATATAGCTCTCCACCCGCGCCTCAAGCCAGCGCTGCAGATCCCCGTCTATGGTGGTGTGCACCAGGGCCCCCGGCTGGCTGTCGGCGGCGAGGCGGGCAAACAGCGGCGCCTCCATGGGGGTGAAGTGGCCGCGCGCCAGCACGGGTTCGATGCGCCCCTCCGTCCAGACTGCCGCTGGCCAGGCCCCCTGCCTGACCAGTCGCTGCATCACCTTGTCACGGGCGGCGCGGGCGCGATCCGGGTGCCTGTCCGGCCGGTAACGGCTGGGTGCCTGCGGCAGCACCGCCAGCAGGGCGGCCTCGGCATGGGTGAGTTTGGCCGCACTCTTGCCCAGATAGGCAAAGCTGGCCGCCTGCACCCCTTCGAGGTTGCCGCCAAACGGCGCCCGATTGAGGTAAACGGTAAGCAGGGTGCGCTTGTCGTAGTGCCACTCCAGTTGCAGCGCCCGCGCCATCTGGCGCAGCTTGCCGGGCACGCTCCTGTGATAGGGTTCGATGAGGCGGGCCACCTGCATGGTGAGAGTCGAGCCCCCCGAAACAGCCCGCCCATAGCGCAGCCACTGACCGATGCCGCGCACCATGGCCACAGGGTTGACCCCGGGATGGCGCCAGAAATAGCGATCCTCGTAGCCCAGCAGCGCCTCTATATAGCGGGGGGAGACCTGCTCCAGGGTCACGGGATAGCGCCACACCCCGCTGGTATCGGCGAAGGCCCGCAGCGGCCGCCCCTTGATGTCGAGCACCACCCGCGCAAAGGCGGGATCCAGTGGTGGCGGCGGAAAGGCGCGATCCAGCACCAGCAACAACAGGATCACGCCAGCCAATAACAGCCCCGTCAGGCGCAGCCAGCGGGGCAGATGCTGCAGCACAAGCCAAGTCTGGCGCAACCACAGACGGCCACGTTGCCAGAAGGTGGCCGGGAGAATCGTCTCCAGCAAGGGGGCGTTACTCAGAGATGATCACCTCGTGAATATCCTGCCCGACCGCCCGTAGCTCAGGCCGGTACATATCCTCCACCTGGGTCGGCGGCACCTGATAACGGCCCGGGGTCACGGCCCGCATCAGGTAGACCAGCTGCTGATTGCCCCCCTCGCTCAGATCCAGCGCCGCCGTGTAGCGGTCGTCACGAAACTCCTGATGCTTGAGGTAGTCATTCCACTCGCTCTGCCACGCAGGTTTGCCCTCTATGCTGAGCTCCTCGAGCTTGATGCTGGTGCCAAGGGCCGGGTTTTCCAGCTCGAAGCCCGCCGGCAGCATCTCCACCAGCAGGGCGTCGGGCACCGTCTGCTCGCTGCTCACATTGAGCCGCACCACCACCAGATCGCCGACCCGCACCTTGGCCGGATCGAGCGGCTTACCATCGGCATTGAACCAGCTGCGGGTCACGCTCATGCCCTGGCTGATGCGCGCGGGCGCCTGCTCCGGGTAACCGATCAGGGTGCGCTGCACATACAGGGAGCCCTTGCCCTCGTTGGTGACGGCGCTCGCCGCCAGTGCCTCGGGTGCGCCGATCTGCAGGCTGTTTTGACCGGCAACGGGATGATCGCCATTGATTGACACTAGCCTTGCCTGCCAGTCGGCAGCGGGATCAACTTGCGCCAGTCGCAGCAAGGCAAGGCGCTCCTGGGTGCTGAGCCACTGACGGTGAGCCAGGGTATCGGCCACCCTGGCGCTCAGCGCAGGCCAGCGATCCTCGGCCAGCTTGTGCTGGCGCAGCAGCGAAAGTGCAAGAGCTTGGTCGCGCAACGGTGAACCGTAATCCCCCAGATAATCCTCACCGCGCTCGGTCGCCAATGCCCGAGCCAGGGCCTTGGCGGCATTCTGCTTATCCCCCATGGCCGAAAGCGCCAGCGAGAGGTGCAAGAGCGGCAGGCCTGAGCGGGCGTGATCCGCCTGCTGCTCCCAGATGAGGCGCAGGGTGGCGAGTGGCGCCTTGCCCACCCGCGCCAGCACATAGGCGCTGTAGGCCTGATAGGCCAACCGGCTGTGCTCTGGGGCACTGCTCCAGCGATCGCCGTACTGGCTGTCGGTGAGGTAGCTCTGCAGGCGATTGAGGGCCTGACTCAACATGGCCTCGGGCACGGCGTCCCCGGCCTCCTTGCGGGTCAGCAGGTAGTCGGCCGCATAGGCGGTGAGCCACTGCTCCTCGTCGGATCGACCGTCCCACAGGCCAAAGCCGCCGCTCGGCAGTTGCAACCGTTGCAGCCGCTGCAGCAGGGTGCGCTGCAGATCCGCCTCGCTCACCGGCTTGCTCCCCTGCACAGGTTTGGACCAGACCGCACGCTCATCCGCCGTGGTCAGCAAGTAAGGCCAGGCGCGGGACAGGGTCTGCTCCAGACAGGCGTAGGGATAATCGGCCAGCGCCTGCCACTGGGCCGCCGGATCCCAGGGTGGCGTACCTGAGAGGCTGAGCAGCCCCTGCAGATTGGCGGGATCCAGCCCGGCCAGCTCGCTCTGGGCAAAGCTCATCTGCTGGCCAGGGGTCAGCATCTGGTAGCGCTGGCGCGTCTGGGCAGGCCAGGGGGAGCGCAGCGGCAGCGACCAGTCGCGGCTTATCGCAAAGCCCTTGCCGCTCGCCGCCAATTGCAGGCGGGCCACCCCGCTCGCCCCGGTCACTGTGAGCGGCAGGGTCAGCCACTGTTCCTCGCCGTTTTTAAGCGTCAGCGTCTCGGGCAGTTCGCCGCCCGCCTGCAAGCCGCCGGTCAGGGTCCAGACCAGCGACAGGCTCTGATCCTCGCCGCTCATGTTGCGCAGCTGCATCAGGGCGCGGGTCTGATCCCCCCTGGCCCCAAAGCGCGGCCAGCCGATCTCGGCCACCAGCGGTGCCACCACCTTGACGGCGCGCTCGGCCTCCCCCACCTGCTGCGCGTTCCAGGCCAGCGCCATCAGCGCCAGCTCGCCGTTGAAGTTGGGCAGATCGAGCGGGATCACCGCCTTGCCACTCTCATCAAAACTCACCTCACCGCTCCAGAGCGCGGCGATCTCGACCCGGCTCTCCAGCGCACCGCCCTTCTTCAGCGCCGGGGCATCGCCGCCGTAGTTGAGGCGGGCCAGCTTGCCATCCTGCGGCGGTATCACCTGACCGTAGTTGTCGAACAAGTCTTGCGCGAAGCGCTTGCGGCCAAAGAAGACCTCGAACGGGGAGAGGGGCTGGTAATCGCTGATATTGAGCACGCCCCGATCCACCGCCGCCAATACCACTCGCCCCTGACTGTTGGGGGTGGAGGTGGCGGTTACCTCGAAACGGGTGAGCGGCACCGCCTTGTCCGGCGCACTCAGGCTGAGCGGCAGGCGGCGGGCTTCTCTGTCCAGGGTGAGCGGCACCAGGCCGACCGAACGCAGACTCTGCACGCTCTTTTGGCTCACCGGCTTTGATTCGCTGTCGGGAGCGGCGATCTGGGCTGAGATATGCAGATCGTGACGCTGCCACTCAGGGCTGACGGGGATCTCGAACTCGCCACGCGCCTCCGCCGATCCGCCGCCTTCGGCGCGCAGCTCGATACGCTGCCACCAGCGCAGGCCGTCACCATCTTCCACCAGCAGCAGCCCCTTGCCGGCACGGGGGGCAACCAGGGTCACCTTCGCCTTGTCGCCGGCCTGATAGGCACGCTTGTCGAGGCTGATGGCAATCTTGTCAGGCCGCGCCTGCTCACCGCCACCGCCCCAGGCGTAACTGCCGATCTCGACCCTCAGGCTGGATTGATGGCCCTGACTGTTCTCTACCTCCAATCGATACCAGCCCGCCGCCAGTTGCAAACTGAGGGCGGTCGGCCCCTTGCCATCGAGTTGCAAGGTCTGCTCCTGCTCCAGATAGGGCTGGCTGTTGAACTCGTACTTCCACCCCTCGCCATCGGCGTAGTGCCAGTAGTAGTCGCGGTATTCGTTGACCAGTCGCACCTTCACCTCGCCCGCCACCGGCTGGCCCTTGTCATCCAGGTTGAGGATCTGGAAGGGCAGCGGCTTGCCCCCTTCCACCCTGTCCGCCACGAAATCGGCCCTGAGTGCCGGCCACTGGCTGCCCGCCGGCCAGCCGTACTGGGTGCGACTGCGATTGACGGCGCGACCACCGGGCTCGGAGAGCGACACCCGATAGGCCACCTCCAGCGGTCCTAGGGCACTCACGCCATCCAGCTCATCTGCCAGCGAGAAGGTCCCCTGCCCCTGTTCATTGAGGGGGAGGCTGAGGGGTTCCAGCTCCTTGGTTTGCTCGGCGAGCAGCACGTCCCCCAGGGTGAATTCCTGCCACTGGGTGAAAGGCATGGCCGCGCGGCTTATTTTCACGTCGGCCTTCGCCTTGGTGTTGCTGGCGGGGGCGCCGTAGAGATAATCCCCCTGCAACGGCAGGATGAGCGCCTCTTGCGGGGTCAGCAATTCGCCATCCGGCCCCTTGCCGAGTTGCAGCTTGAGCCGCTCCGGCAGGAACTCCTCCACCAGGAAGGGCCACTCGAAGCGGCTGCCGGCGGCGGTTTTCAGGTTGATGGTCCAGCGCCCGAGCGGCGCGTCATCCGGCAGACGCAGACCGTAGTGGGCAGCCCCCAGGCTGTCCGGCAGCAGCCGTTTCTGTTCGAGCAGCTGGCCGTCCGGCTGTTTCACCTCCAGCTCCACCGCCATTCCCGGCAGCAGCTGTCCATCCTGCCCCTTGAGCAAGATCTCGCTGTCCAGCCGCTCGCCGGGACGGTAGAGATCCCGCCCGCTGAACAGATAAAGCTGCTGGGCCTGCCAGGGCTGGGTGCCGAGATCGAAGGCGGCGAGATCCAGCGCGGCGCCATCGAGGCGCAGCACAGCCAGATGGCTGCCCTGTTCGGCCAGTAGCAGGCGGGCGCCCTGCACCTGGTCGAAGCGGCGATGGCCCTGATTGTCACTGGTCTGCACCTGCAGCCGGTTGCCCTTCTCGTCGAGCAGGGAGAGCTGTACCTCCTTGAGGGGATCCGCACTCGCCAGCGAGCTGACAAACACCTCCAGCTGATCTCGGTAACGGCGGGCACTGAGCCCCATGTCGCTCACCGCGAAATAGGTGGTCTCCTTGCGCCAGTCGTAGTTGCCAAGGGGGGACATGACGGCGAAGTAGACACCGGCCTCGGCCAGCTGCGGCTCCTTGACGTTGATGAGGCGGGTCTCGCGGCGGTTGGCATCCAGTGCCAGCGCGTAGCGGCCGCTGAATACCCGCTTGGCGCGGCTGGTGATCTGATCCAGCTCCCAGTTGCCCATGCCGGCGCCGGGTCTGTACTCGGCCAAGAAGCGCGGCAGATAGCCGGCATCGACCCGGAAGAAGTCGATATTGACCTCATCCACGTTGACCGCGCTGATGGGCAGGCGCAGCTCCTGGCGCAGCGGCAACACCATGCCGCTGGCGGTAAACGAGGCCCCCGCCTCCAGCGGCCGGGTCTTGAGGGTCCAGCGCTGGGGCTCAGGACCCAGGCCCGATTTGAGGGTCACCTCGTAGCTTTGGTCGGGTGCGACCTGCGGGAAGTAGAGGGTGCGGCCATCCTCGGCCAGGATCCACTCCCCCTGCACCTGCTTGCCCCCCTGGCTCACCGCCAGCCAGCTCTGCCAGTTCGCCCTCGGCGCCAGCGGGCCGGAGAAGACCAGCGCCAGCGCCGGTGCGTCTCTATATTGGCGGGCATTGGCCTGCACCACTGAGCCAGGTGCTCCTGCCTCCTGCTGCGCGCCGGTTTGCGCAGTCGGCGCACTGGCTGTGGCATGAGTGGCGGGCTTGTCAGGGCCGCAGCCGGCCAGGAGCAGACCGGCCAGCCCGCTCAACAACAAGGCAGACCAGCGACGCCGGCGCGGCGCAAGCCGCAGGGGAGCAAGGTGGTGGGCAGCAGGGCGAGGGTCAAAGGGGCGCATAGGTTCCATCCCGGATTGGATCGCTGCCACAGCAGCGCGATAGGCAACAGGATAAGACATCCGACTCGCTTGACACAAAACTCATTTCCTGGAGGCCAAGCGCCTCACTGTTCAGCAGTGATTCCAGACGGCCATAGCGTTGTCGTTCGAATAACAAGCCGGCAGACATGTCATTGGGCACCGCTTACGAAACCCATGCTTGGTGTGACGCTACCCACATCCTTTCTATCAACCCCGGCTAAACTGAATGTCACTGTCATCTTTACTGAAGTTAACGATGGTTCAGGCTCAGACAACAACTGTTTTTAGAGCATGTCGAAATGGAAATTACAAAGAGAATCCATCTTTAAGAAGCTTGATAAACATCTAATTTATTCAATGCATTGCGACAAACATCATCCGAAATGATGTGCAACCATGAATATAGCGACATGAAAGATCAAATTATATTTATGTGATTGCCGGCTTGGACGTTAGCCACGACCGAATAGTATGCCCCCTTTGTTAATCATGAGGTTTCGTCAAAATGGAAAATAATGACCAGTCTCTTTTTGAAAAACGACTAGTTGCCAGATTCCTGGATATGTTCATCAAGTTTGGTCTGATCATGGGGTTGGGCTCTTTCTGCTTTACCGTATTTTCACCCTTCATGAACATGATGCTGTGGGCCCTGATCCTGGCCGTGACCCTCTATCCGCTGCACCAGCGCTTTGCCGCACGGCTGGGGGGAAAGCAAGGGCGGGCATCGACCCTGCTGGTGCTGCTTGGCGTGCTGCTGATCGTGGCCCCCACCGTCGCCATGCTCAGCTCTCTGGGCGACAGCGTCAGCGCCCTGGTCGACAAGATGGACAACAATACTCTGGTGATCCCGGCACCTTCTGCTGACATCGCCAGCATTCCGCTGGTGGGCGCCAAGCTGCATGGCATCTGGTCAAAAGCTTCGCAGGATCTGCCCAGCCTGGTGAGCAGCTACCGGCCGCAGTTGGGGGATCTGGCCAAGCAAGTCGTCGGCATGCTGGCCAGCATGGGGGGCGGCTTGCTTGGCTTCGTTGTCTCCTTCATCGTCGCCGGCATCATGATGGCCTGGGGCACGGCAGGTGCCGTCAGTGCCGACCGCATCGCCATGCGCATCACGGATGAGCACAAGGGCCTCGCCCTGACCAAGCTGTGTACCAGCACCATACGGGCCGTCGCTCAAGGGGTCATCGGGGTCGCCTTCATTCAAGCCCTGCTGGCAGGCATCGTCATGTCCTTGGCAGGGATCCCGGCGGTCGGCATCTTCTTCATCCTGGCCCTTATCCTTGGCATAGCCCAGGTCCCCGTTATTCTGGTGACAGGCCCCGCCATCGCTTACATGTGGGCGACGGGCGATCACGGCACAGTAGTGAACATCATTTACTCTGTGCTGCTAATCGTGGCGGGCATGGCAGACAACGTGCTCAAGCCGCTGCTGCTGGGTCGTGGTGTCGATGCCCCCATGCCGGTGGTGCTGCTCGGTGCCCTGGGCGGCATGGCCAGCAGCGGTATCCTCGGCATGTTCATCGGGGCCACCCTGCTCTCCATCGGCTATCGCATCTTCATGGCCTGGGTTAACGAAGGTCTGGCCAGCACGGGCCAATAACCCTATGGCTCCCGACCTGCCTCTCATGCGCCCCCTGCTTGCCGGGGGCGCATGCCTGTTGCTCGGCGCCTGTACCCTGCTCGGCCCCGACTATCAGACGCCCCGAGTCGAGGAGATAGCCAGCTGGCAGAACGCCAGCCAGCACGAGATGCCAGCAGCGGCTCGCTCTCTCGACTATCACCAGTGGTGGCAGCGGCTGAATGACCCCGTGCTGACTGCGCTGGTCGAGGAGGCTCTGGTCAAAAACCCGGACGTACGGATCGCGGGCCTGCGCATCCTCGAGGCCCAGGCCCAGCTCGGCATAGCCGAGAGCCTGCTCGGCCCGCAAGCCACTGTGGGCACGGGGGAATGGCTGCAGGCCGGCCAGACCCAGAGCGGCCACAGCAGCGCGGGCAGTCGCTATGGCGCTGGCTTCAACCTCGGCTGGGAACTCGACTTCTGGGGCAGGTTCCAGCGTGGTGTCGAGTCGGCGGATGCCAACTACTTTGCCACCCTGGCGCAGTATGACGATGTGCAGGTGTTGATGATTGCCCAGGTGGCCCAGCTCTATGTGAGCATACGCACAGTCGAGGCCCGCCTGCAGATAGCCAATGAGAACGCCCGCATCCAGCAGCGCAGCCTGGAGATCACCGAGCGGCTGTTCAAAAGCGGCAACAGCGCCGAACTGGATGTGCAGCAGGCCAAGACCCAGTACCTCGGCACCCTCTCCGGCATCCCGCAGCTCGAAACCAACCTGCGCCAGAGTCAGAATGCCCTCAGTACCCTGCTTGCCAGGGCTCCGGGGCCACTGCCGGAGATGAGCCGCCATACCGGGAAGATCCCGCAAGGTGCGCTCGCACTGGTCGCCGAGATGCCGGCAGACTTGCTGCGCCGTCGCCCCGACGTGCGCGTCGCGGAGCGGCAACTGGCCGCCCAGTCGGCGCTGATCGGGGTCGCAGAGGCCGAACTCTACCCCACCATCACCCTGCTCGGCACCCTGGGGATCAGCGCGACCAGCGGCAGCAGCGAGACCTTCTCCTGGGCCGTCGGGCCGTCACTGAGCTGGAACCTGCTCGATCAGGGGCGGCTCGGCAACCAGATCCTGGTGCAGGATGCTCGCTTCCAGCAGTTGCACGAACGCTATCGCGATACCGTGTTCAAGGCGGCTCGCGAGGTGGACGATGCGGCCGTGGCCTATGCCAACGACCAGGATGAGCTCGCCCTGCTGATCCAGACAGGGGCGGCGGCCCGTCGCTCTCTGGACATCGCCAACACCCAGTACCGCGAGGGGATGGCCGACTTCCAGCGGGTACTCGACTCCCAGCGCGCCCTGTTCAACCAGCAGGAGCGCCTGGTCAACAGTCGCGGTGCCCAGATGCGCGACCTCATCACGCTCTACAAGGCTCTCGGCGGTGGCTGGGAACCGGGACGAACGCGCGCCCTGGTGACCCCAGAGGTCGATGCCCGGCTCAGAGCCCGCGCCGACTGGGCTCCCCTGCTCGATGCCACCCGGCCCCCACCCACGACCATCAAGGTAATCACCCATGACTGACAGATCTGCCTCGCCCGGTCAGGCCAGCCGCCGCGCCACCCAAGGGCTGCTGGGGTTAATCGTCCTGCTGCTTGGCTGGTATCTGCTGGCCGACCGGCTGACGCCTTACAGCTCCCAGGCTCGCGTGCAGGCCTTCGTGATCCCCGTCGCCGCCGAGGTGTCCGGCCAGATTAAGCGGGTCTATGTCCACGACAATCAGGACGTGGACGCAGGCTCCCCCCTGTTCGAGATAGACCCCGAACCCTATGACATTGCCCTGGCCAAGGCCAACTCCGACTACCAGACGGTCTTGAGCGGCGTCAAGGCGAACACCGAAGGGGTCAAGGCGGCCGAGGCCTCCCTGATGGCCATGCGCGCCGCCTATGACAACGCGGCCAAGGATGCGGAGCGCCAGGAGCGGCTCTATCGCGAGGATCCGGGCGCCATCTCGGTACGTCGCCTCGAGGTGGCCCAGGCCACCCGCGAGACGGCCAGGAGCCAGGTGGCGGCAGCGGAAGCCGACGTCCGTCGCGCCATCGAGGCCGCCGGGGCGAGCGGTGATGACAACTCCCAGCTGCTCAGCGCCCGCTCGGCGGTCCATAAGGCGCAACTGGATCGCCAGAACACCCGAGTAGTGGCACCGGGTCGCGGCCTCATCACGGATCTCAGTACGGATGCCGGCCAGTTCATCGGGGCCGGCGCACCGGCCATGACACTGATCGCCATCCATGACGTCTGGGTGTCGGCGGATCTGACGGAGAACAACCTGGGCAACGTCCGGCCAGGGGACAAGGTCACCATCTTGCTCGACAGCTTGCCCGGACAGCTGTTCAAGGGAGAGATCCGCAGCGTCGGCTACGGGGTAGGCGATGGCAAGAGCCAGCCCGCCGGTGCCCTGCCCACGGTGGACAACAACCGCGACTGGCTGCGTCAGGCGCAGCGTTTCCCGGTCAAAATCGCCTTCCAGAGTGATGACTTTCCGCCGGTCGAGGCGCTGCGGGTCGGCGGCCAGGCCGATGTGCTGGTCTACACCGGCGAGAGCGGGGTGATGCACTTCCTGGGGGCGCTCTATATCCGGCTGATGAGCCTCTTCTCCTTCCTCTATTGAGGCGCCATATGCATAACGCCGACAGGGCTGTACTGCGCATTGGCACGGGCATCGGGCTCGCGGCGGGGATCTGTTACGGATTGGCCCTGCCCATGCCCCACCTCGGCGTCATCATGGCCTGGGTGGTGCTGTGCCGCCCCGGGGAGGCGCTCGGCCTGAAGAAGGGGCTGGCAGGGGGGCTCCTGCTGCTGGGGATCATGGCCGCCGGAGTGCTGCTGGTCCCTCTGCTGACCCACTATGCCCTGGCGGCCGTGCTGCTCATCGGCCTGCTGCTCTACCTGCTGATGCAGCAGTCGATGGCCGGCAAGGGGGCCGCCGCCATGCTGCTCATCATGGCCATTACGGTGATCCCGGTGGCCGGGCTCATCGAGCAGTCCCTTGCCATCGCCATCGCCCAGATGATGGGGCTGGGGATCCTGATAGGTACCCTGGTCAACCGCATGGCTCACGCACTCTTCCCTCCCCTGCCGGTGGCGGGAGCGGCGTCAAGGCCGGTGCCATTGCCCCCCGAACATCCCAAACGGCTGGCGCTGCGCGCCGTCGCCATAGTGCTGCCGGTGTGGCTGCTGGCCCTCGGCAACCCGGCATTCTACATTCCGGCGGTGATGAAGACGGTGGCGCTGGCCCAGCAGAGTACCTCCCTCAACGCCAGACAGGCGGGTCGGGAGCTGGTGCTGTCGACGCTGATGGGCGCCCTGCTGGCGTTTGTGCTCTGGCTGGGACTCAGCCTCTGGCCCTCCCTGTTGATGCTGGTACTCATGCTGGGCCTGATGACGCTCTGGCTGGCGCGACGACTGACGCAGCTGGTACGGGGTCGCTTCCCGCCCTCCTTCTGGAGCAACGCCTGGATCACGGCGCTGATCCTGTTTGGCCCGGCGATCGAGGACAGTGCCACCGGCAAGGATGTCTGGCTGGCGGCCGCGATGCGCTGCGGCCTCTATCTGTTGGTGGCCGGTTACGGCTGGCTGTGTATCTGGCTGCTCGAACAGTGCTGGCCCGTCGGCCGACCACTGGCAGAAGCATCGATAGGAGACTGATATGTTTTCCATTTTTCTGGTCGGCATCCCGGTGATCCTGGCCAACATGCTGTTGCAATCCCTGATGTCCGTCTGGTGCATCCGCTTCTACGTCAAGCGATTCAGTGAGCGGGAAGGCATGCTCGCCGGGGTGTTGGCGCTGTTTGGCATCATCACCCTGGTGATGCTGGGCAACCTGGCGCAGATCGGTATCTGGGGCGCCCTGTTCCTGTGGTTGGGCGAGTTCAACACGCTGCAGGAAGCCGTCTACCACTCGGGCGTCAACTTCGCCACCCTGGGCTATGGCGACATCGTCATGAGCGCACAGTGGAAGCTGCTCGGGCCGCTCGAGGCGGTCAACGGCGCCCTGATGATAGGCCTCTCCGGCGCCTGCATGCTGGCGATCCTACAACACCATGTTCGCAAGCAACTGGGCAACACGCCGCACTAGCCATTCATCAGGCAAGTAACGAAAACAAAAAGGCCACTCCCCCGAGTGGCCTTTTGGCTGATGTTGACCCGGATCCCCCTCGGGGTCAGCGCTATTCGATGGTGGCCATCTGCCAGGTTTTGAAGCCACCGGAGAGGTTCTTCACCTTGAAGCCGTGCTGGCTGAGCAGGCGACAGGCCACGTGACCGCGCAAGCCCACCTGACAGCTGATAAGCAGCTCTTTATCCCTGGGCAGTTCATCCAGCCGGCCGCGCAGCTCATCGAGGGGGATGTGCAGGGCACCCGGGATACGACCCAGCTTGTCGAGCTCGGGGCCATTGCGCACATCCAGCACCTGTTGATGGGGATGACGGGCCTGCACCTCGGCGGCGTGGCAGAGCAGGGTATCCCCCTTCAAGTGGTTGCTCGCCACGAAGCCCGCCATGTTGATCACGTCCTTGGCCGAGCCGAACGGCGGCGCATAGGTGAGCTCCAGATCCTGCAGATCAAACACGCTGAGCCCGGCACGTTGGGCCACCGCCAGCACGTCGATGCGCTTGTCGACCCCATTCTTGCCGATGGCCTGGGCGCCGTAGATCTTGCCATCGGGGGCAAACAACAGCTTGAGGCTGACCGGGTGGGCGCCCGGGTAGTAACCGGCGTGACTGCCCGGATGCACATAGGCCTTCTCGAACGGCAACCCCAGTTGCAGCAACCGTTTCTCGTTGAGACCCGTGCTGGCCACCGCCAGATCGAACAGCTTGCAGATGGCGGTGCCCTGGGTCTTCTTGTAGGTTTCAGCTCGGCCCAGCATGTTGTCGGCGGCGATGCGTCCCTGCCGGTTGGCGGGGCCCGCCAGCGGGATCAGCACGGACTCGCCGGTCACAAAATCTGTCTCTTCCACCGCATCCCCCACCGCATAGATGAAGGGATCCGAGGTGCGCATGCCGGCATCCACCTTGATGCCGCCGCGCGGCCCCAGCTCGAGCCCCGCCTTGGCGGCGAGCAGGGTTTCTGGCTTGACGCCGATGGCCAGGATCAGCAGGCCGGTATCGAGCCGTGTGCCGTCGCTCAGGGTCAGCCGCAAGCCGGTGCTGGCCGTTTGCGCCGGCTGCCCGTCCAGGCGCTCGATGGCCGAGAGGCCGGTGTGCAGTCGCAGGTCGATCCCCTCTTCTCGGATGCGGGCATGGAGCATGTTGGCCATCTCTTTATCGACCGGTGCCATCACCTGATCGGAGAGCTCCAGCAGGGTGACATCCAGCTTGCGCTGGTGCAGTGCCTCCATCATCTCCAGCCCGATGAAGCCGCCCCCCACCACTGTGACGTGGCGCGGATCATCGCGCTGCAGCGCCGCCAGTATGCGGTCCATGTCCGGAATGTTGCGCAGGGTATGCACGCCTTGGCTGTCGATGCCGGGGAAAGGCGGGCGAATGGGGGCCGCCCCCGGGCTCAGCAGCAGCTGATCATAAGATTCGCGCCGCTCTTCGCCGGTGAGCAGGTTGCGCACCAGGAGGGTCTTGCCGGCCCTGTCGATGTCGATCACATCGTGAAAGACCCGCACATCCACGTTGAAACGGCGCTTGAAGCTCTGCGGCGTCTGCAGCAGCAGGGCCGAGCGGTCCTGAATGTCGCCACCGATATGATAAGGCAGACCACAGTTGGCGAAGCTGACAAACTCGCCCCGCTCGAACATCACTATCTCGGCCGTTTCGCTCAGACGGCGGGCTCTGGCCGCCGCCGAGGCACCGCCCGCCACACCGCCTACAATCAGGATCCGTTTCATCAGCAAGACTCCGGTTAACTACAGATTGCCACTACATTAGTAATATCTAATTTAGATTTCAATGAAATTTTGTTTGCGTCGATTTTGCAGTATTCTTGCCACCCGACAGTTGTTCAACAGGATGTTACCAGTTCATGTCGTCTACCGCGCTCAGTCACCTTCCCCCTGCCAGCCAGACACCCCTGTTCTTTCGTCTGGATGTGCGCAGCCAACGGCTGGTCGCCCTGACCGATGTGATGCAAACCCCGCTCTACTGGCTGGATGAACCGAGAAGCGCCTGGCCCGCCCAGTTGCCCGATGCCCTGCGCCTGCCCATAGAACAAGCCCTTGCCAGCGGCCAGGGAGGCAAGCTGGTGCTGCGCTTCGCCGGCCAACAGTGGCACATAGCCCTCTCCCACGAGCAGGATGCCTTCTGGCTCATCTGCCTGCAGACCCTGCGCCAGGAGCCCATCGCCGATCTGGCGTTGCAGCTGCCACGGCTGAGCCAGATGGCCAGCCAGCAGCAGTTTGCCGCCATGCTGGAGGCCCTCAAGGAGAGCCTGGGGGCCGATCGCCTCATTCTTTGGCACTATCAGGCCAACGGCTCGCTCGGCAGTGAGCAGTTGACCCCTGTCTTTGCCCTCGGCGCCGAGGGGCTTGCAGCCATCCGGGGTGACAGCCGCTACATACGCGCCCTGCGCACCCGCAAGTCCTTGAGCTTTTCCGAAGCCGCGCACCAGCCCATGCTGAGCCAGCACTACTACCTGGCCAGCGCGGGGATAAGCTCGCGCCTCGACGGGGCCCTGCTGGAGCAGGAAAAACTCATAGGCGTGCTGAGCCTCGAATACCTCAACGCCACCCCGCTCAGCGAGGAGATGCTGCAGCTGGTGCGCCACAGCGCCCAACTGCTCGGCCACTGGCAGCCGGAACCCGAGCCCCTGCTCAGTCCCGGGCTGACCCTGCCGGCCGAGCTGACCCTGCTGACCGGCATCGCCTATTGCCGCGCCCTGGTGCACTGGGCCATGACCGCCTGTGGCGCCCGCATCGGCTGGATCGGTGAGTACCAGCCGCGCGGCCAGGATCTCTGGATCATTCCGCGCTGCGTGCTGGAGGGGGAGACCTTCTCCGTCCTCAAGCCCATACAAATGGATCCGGGCCCCGGCCAGGAGCTGTTCCAGCACGGTCAGGCTGTCTATGTGGAAGACCTGCCCCTGCGCTACCCCCAGGCGGCCCAGCTGCTGGCCCTCAACGCCAGGGCCTATGTCGGCATACCGCTGCACGGGCCGAGCGGCGCCCCCATGGGCCAGCTCACCCTGCTGCTCGACGAGCCGCTGGCCGACCCCATGCCGCTGCTCGATGCCCTCAGCAGCCAGCACGAGCGCGCGGCCATCGAGCTGCAGCGGCTTGCCGCCGACGATGCCCTGCGCCTGGCGGAGGTCGCCTTCAATACCCACGACGGCCTGCTGGTGATGGATCACCAGGGGATCATCCTCAAGGTCAACCGCTCCTTTGGCCGCATCACCGGCTTTGGCGATGATGAGATGATCGGCCAGCATATCGTCAAGCTGCGGCCCACCTATTACGGCGATCACCTGAAAGAGGATGTCAGACGGGCGGTCGATGAGCAGGAGTTCTGGATGGGCGAGGAGCGCTGCCTGCACCAGGATGGTCACCTGTTCCCGGTACGGCTGATGGTGAGCGGCGTCAAGGACGAGCATGGCGAGCTCAGCCATTATGTCTGCAGTTTCTACGACATCACCCGGGAGAAGGACGCCGCCCGCCACATAGAGCAGCTCGCCTATTACGACGATCTGTGCAGCCTCTACAACAGGCGCAGCCTCAACGACATCATGCAGCGCACCCTGCAGGCGCCCAGTGGCCAGTGGGGCGCCCTGTTGCTGGTGGATCTGGACAACTTCAAGTCGATCAACGACTCCCTCGGCCACGCCTACGGCGATCTGCTGCTGCAAGCCGTGGTGGAGCGGCTCAAGGGGCTGCCCCAGGACAACCTGGTGCTGGCCCGCATCTCGGGGGACGAGTTCGCCCTGCTGTTTACCGCCCTGGGTCAGGGCTATGTCACCGCCAAGATCCTGGCCGAGCACTTCGCCCGCGAGCTGATGGGGCTGTTTCGCACCCCGTTCGACATCGAGGATCACAAGCTGCACTGCAGCGCCTCTGTGGGCATCAGCCTCTTCTCCAACGAGGATCAGGATCACCTGGTGCTGATGCAGCAGGCCGATACCGCCACGCACATGGCCAAGCGCTCCGGCCAGGGCAACTATGTGTTCTTCAGCGAGGCCATGGCGGAGAAGGAGAAGAACAAGCTGGCCCTCAACAACCAGCTGCGCGATGCCCTGCGCAATCACGAGCTGCAGCTTTACTACCAGCCGCAATACAGGGTCGACAATGGCAGCTTGTCAGGGATAGAGGCGCTGCTGCGCTGGCAGCGCAGCGACGGTACCATGGTGCCGCCGGGAGACTTCATCCCCATCGCCGAGGAGACCAGCCTCATCCAGGACATAGGCTACTGGGTGATGAAGACCGCCTGCGCCCAGTACAGCTTCTGGCTCAACCGCGGCTTTGCCATTCCCCACCTGTCGGTCAACGTCAGCGCCCGCCAGTTCCACACAGCGGGGTTCGTGCAGCAGGTGGAGTACATATTGCGCGACACAGGCGTGCCCCCCTCCCGCCTGCTGCTGGAGGTGACCGAATCCGTGGTGCTGGAGAACCGGCTGGAGAGCATAGCCCGCATGCGCCAGCTCAAGGATCTCGGCATCCTGCTCTCCATCGACGACTTCGGCACCGGCTACTCGTCGCTCGCCTACCTGCGCGACTTGCCGGCGGACGAAGTGAAGCTCGACAGAAGTTTCATTCAGACCCTGGTGCACAGCGAACAGGACAAGGCCATCGTCAAGGCTATCCTGGACTTGGCCAAGGTTTTCCGCTTTACCGTCACCGCCGAAGGGGTGGAAGATGAGGAGCAGCTCGCCATCCTCAAAGCGCTGGGATGCCAGCATTATCAAGGCTTCCTGACCAGTCGGCCACTCACTGTCAGGGCCCTGGAGAGCCTGCTGGGTTCACCCCAGCCGGGCTAAACATGTAGGATTTATAGGGCTTTATGTAATAAAATAACGACCTGCTCGAATCGTTGGAGTTGTCTATGTCTGTCATTAATCGGATCCCTGCTGTCGAAACCAGCGGTGTGGTCGCTGAAACCAGCGCGTCCGGGATCATTGGCCGGATCCATTCCGTTGAAACCTGCGGCACCGTCGATGGCCCCGGGATACGGTTTATCGTGTTCATGCAAGGCTGCCTGATGCGCTGCAAGTACTGCCACAACCGGGACACCTGGGACACCCAGGGTGGCCGCGAAGTGACTGTGCCGGAGTTGATGAGCGACATCACCAGCTATCGCCACTTCATGAATGCCTCCGGCGGTGGCGTGACCGCCTCGGGTGGCGAAGCCATGTTGCAACAAAACTTCATCGCCGAACTGTTCGCCGCCTGCAAAGAGAAAGGCATACACACCTGTCTCGATACCAACGGCTTCGTGCGTCACTACGACGAACAGCTCGACAAGGTGCTCGACAACACGGATCTGGTGCTGCTCGACATCAAGCAGATCAATGACGAGAAGCACATACCGCTCACCCACGTCAGCAACAAGTACACCCTGGAGTTCGCCCGCTACCTGGCCGCCAGGGGCAAGACCATGTGGATCCGCTACGTGGTGGTGCCGACCTGGTCAGACGATGACGAGAGCGCCGAAGGGCTGGGTCAGTTCATCGCCGAGCTGGGTGATTGCGTCGAGAAGGTGGAGCTGCTGCCCTACCACGAACTGGGCAAGCACAAGTGGGACGTACTGGGTGAGAACTATGATCTGACCGGGATCAAGCCCCCCAGCAAGGAGACCATGGACCGCGTCCAGGGCATCCTCAGCAAGTATCACAAGCTCGTCAAATACTGATTGTTACAGCAGGGCTGGCAGGGAAGACGCCAGCCCTTGTTATTGTTATCCGTCACCCCTGCTCGCTCAGTACGCCATCACATGACAAGGACATGCCATGAGTGAAGGACAAGCCGCAGCCCTCCTGCTCTGGCTATTGCTGCTTATATTCAGCCTGCGCGGCGCCCTGCTGCGAACCCTGCTTGCCCAGCCACTCTATCAGCACCTCTGCCTTGGCGGCGCCATAGCGCTGGTACCACTCTGGGTCTTGCGTGCCGGCCTGCACGAGGGGCTGGAGGTGCATTTTCTCGGTCTCACCAGCCTGACCCTGCTGCTGGGGTGGCGCCTCGCCCTGCTCGCTCCCTGCCTGACACTGCTGGTGCTCGGCTACTTCGATGTCATCGAGCTCGCCGACATCGGCTGGCAGGCGCTGATCGGCATCGCCCTGCCCGTGGCCACCACTTGGCTGCTGTTTCTGGCCAGCTGGGCCTGGATGCCCCGCCACCTGTTCGTCTACCTGTTCGTGGTCGCCTTCGGTGGAGGGGCGCTGAGCATCTCGGTCAAGGTGATCGCCAGCGCCCTGCTGATGGGCATGAGTGGTACCTATCCGTGGCACACCATCAGCGCCGACTACCTCTCCATCTGGCCGCTGCTGCTCTTCCCCGAAGCCCTGCTCAACGGCATGACAATGACACTGCTCGCCATCTATCGCCCCCACTGGGTCAACACCTTCTTCGATCGGGAATACCTGGGGCGCTGAGTGACGATTACCCACAAAAAAGCCCGCGATTGCGGGCTTTTTTGTGGGGATTACACGGTGCGGGGGCGCAGGTGTGCGTGCCAGCGGGCTTCCCACTTCTTGAACAGCCAGACGATGACGAAGGTCAGCAGCATGTAGAGCAGGCCTGCGGTCAAAAACGCCTCGAACGGGCTGTAGTAGCGGGAGTTGATGATCCGCGCCGCACCTGTCAGGTCGACTATGGTGATGATGCCGGCCACCGCCGAGCCCTGCAGCATGAAGATCACCTCGTTGCTGTAGGCAGGCAGCGCACGGCGAAACGAGTTGGGCAATATGATGCGGGTCAGGGTCTGCCAGCGGGTCATGCCAAAGGCGTTGGCCGCTTCAATCTGCCCCTTGGGCATGTTGAGCACGGCGCCACGCACTATCTCGGCGGTGTAGGCGCCGGTATTGAGGGTGAATGCCAGCAAGGCGCAGAACCAGGCCTGGGCGAACAGCTCCCAGGCGGCGCTGTTCTTCAGCCACTCCCACTGGGCGGCGCCGTAGTAGATGATGAACAGTTGCACCAAGAGCGGGGTGCCACGGAAGAAGTAGATATAGGCCCAGATCGGTCCCTTGATCAGCCAGTTGCGGCTGTTGCGCAGTATCCCCATGGGCACCGCCAGGGCCAGACCGAGCACCAGAGAGGCCGCCACCAGCAGCACCGTGGTGTAGAGCCCCTCCCAGTAGGTGGGCCACTCTTTGAGAATGATTGAGAAATCCATGGCTTACCTCGTCTTTATCGCGTAGTGACGCTCGGCCCATTTCAGTGCCGAGGTGGAGACCGCAGTGAAGATCAGGAAGATCAGGGCCACCGCCATGTAGAAGGTGAAGGGCTGCTGGGTCGACCCCGCAGCCAGAGATGCTTTGCGCACCATGTCATCGAGCCCGATGATGGAGACCAGCGCCGTGGTTTTCAGCAGCACCAGCCAGTTGTTGCCAAAACCCGGCAGGGCGTGGCGCATCATCTGGGGGAAGAGGATCCGCACAAACACCTGGGTCGCCCGCATGCCAAAGGCGCGAGCCGCTTCCAGCTCCCCCTTGTCCACCGCCAGAATGGCGCCGCGGAAGGTCTCTGTCATGTAGGCGCCGAAGATGAAGCCTATGGTGGCCACACCAGCCGCGAACGGGCTGATGTCGATGTAGTCAGGCAGCAGGGAGACCCACTCCTGGTTCGGATCGCTCGCCAGCAGGTAGTTGTTGTAACTCTCGTTGACCCAGCTGCAGAGGCTGTTGATCAGCACCTGGCCGCCGAAGAACAGCAGCATCATCAGCACCAGATCGGGAATGCCACGAATGACGGTGGTGTAGGCGGTGGCGATGCCACGTGCCCACTTGTAGGGGGAGAGCTTGGCGAGAGCCCCCAGCATGCCCAGCAGCAACGCCAGCAGCAGCGAGGCCAGCGCCACCTCCAGGGTGATCCAGGCGCCCTCCAGCAGGGAGGCTTCGTATCCTTTCAAATCAAACATATGCGGCTCCATTGCAACGCATTGAGCGGGCCAGCCCGTCCCAATATCCTTTCAAACCAAACACATGCAGCTCCATTGCAACTAAGCGGGCCCATCGCTCCCTTGCGAGAGACAACGGGCCCGATGACTACAGACAAGGGTCAACCTGTCGTGATGATTCGCCGCAATCCCTTCGGCTGCTACTCGGTGTAGCGCGCCTGGGGGTTACTCGCCGTAGACGTCGAAGTCGAAGTACTTGTCGTTGATTGCCTTGTACTTGCCGTTGGCGCGCAGCGCCAGGATGGCGGCGTTGAATTTCTCTTTCAGATCCTTGTCAGCCTTGCGGACCGCTATGCCGGCACCCTCGCCAAACCACTTGGGATCGGTCAGTTTCGGGCCGACGAACTCGTAGGCATCGCCCCCTTCCTTCTTCAGCAGACCGTCGCTGATGGCGGCGGAGTCGGCCATCACATAGTCAACCCGACCGGATTTCAGATCGAGATAGGCTTCATCTGCGGTGCCGTAACGCTTGATGGTGGCGTTCGGGAAGTTGTCCGTGATGTAGGTATCCATGGAAGTGGCGCGTTGCACCGCCACGGTTTTACCGTCCATGAAGGCCTTGTCGAGCTTGACCTCTGTGCCCTTCTTGGCGGCGAAGCGGGCCGGAATATGCTGGTACTTCTGGGTGAAATCCACCTTCTTCTTGCGCTCTTCGGTGATGTCCATGGTGGCTATGATGGCGTCATATTTGCGCGACAGCAGCGCCGGAATGATGCCGTCCCAGTCTTGCTTGACCAGGGTACACTTCACCTTCATCTCTTCGCACAGGGCGTTGGCGATGTCGATATCGAAGCCTTTCACCTCGCCACTGGGCTCGGTCCAGGAGAAGGGAGGGTATGCACCCTCGACCCCGATCCGCACCTCTTTCCACTCCTTGGCCATCAGGCTGCCGGAAGACAGGGCAGTGACTATGGCAGTCGCCAGCATCAGCTTGTTCATGTATCTCTCCTTGATAAAATCGTCGACTGTTGAAGTTGCAGCTTGTTGAAAACAGATCCCGCCCATCAATAGATGGAGGAGATGAATTGCTTGAACCGTTCCGACTTGGGATGGGCGAAGATCTCCTTGGGATTGCCCTCCTCTTCCACGCGCCCCTGATGCAGAAACATTACCTTGTTCGACACATCACGGGCAAACGACATCTCGTGGGTCACCACCAGCATGGTGCGCCCCTCTTCGGCCAGCTCGCGCATCAGGCCGAGCACCTCCCCCACCAGCTCGGGATCCAGCGCCGAGGTGGGTTCGTCAAACAGCATCACCTCCGGCTCCACCGCCAGTGCCCTGGCGATGGCGGCCCGCTGCTGCTGGCCGCCGGAGAGGTGACCGGGATAGTAGTCGCGCCGCTCCCACAGACCCACCCGGTTGAGCAGGTGTTCCGCCTTGGCGATGGCCTCGGCACGGGGAACTTTCAGCACCTGGATAGGCACCTCTATGATGTTCTGCATTATGGTCATGTGCGACCAGAGGTTGAAACTTTGAAACACCATGGCCAGCCGGCTGCGAATGCGCTCCACCTGACGCATGTCCTCCGGCAGCCGCTCACCGGCCCGGTTGGATTTCATGCGAATAAGCTCGCCATGGAGTGAAACTGTGCCGGAAGAGGGTGTTTCCAGCAGATTGATACAACGAAGAAAGGTCGACTTCCCCGAGCCGGAGGAGCCGATCAGGGAGATGACATCCCCCTTGCGGGCTGTCATATCGATGCCCTTGAGCACTTCGTGGGTGCCGAAATACTTGTGCAGTTCACGAACTTCCAGTGCGGCAACGTCACTCATCCATTACAACCTTGTCTGTCCCTAGACGCCGCTGGGGCGTGACTCACACCATCATGGATTTAACAAAAAGTTAACCGATGGCAACCTTCAGCGAAAATATCACTCGAATAGTTAAAAAACAATACAGAACAGAGGTCTTTGGTGTTTTGTCTGTATTTTTATTGGTCTCACTGGTATTTTTCAGCACTTTGTCTGCATAAAACTTGGTTTGGACCCGTCGAACGACACCGCCTTTTTATACCCTGATCGCAAGGGTGGCAAGAAAATTCCGACATCATGACAGCAAGATGGCGAAAGCGACTTTATTCACCCCATCGATGTTTGCATCTTGTTGAAAAATGGGCGATGAGCGTGATTTCATGGCGGCACGCTTGCCGCACCAAGGTGGGCCTTTGAGCCAAATGAGTGCAGTTGCTTGCACCAAAAACATAACAACCTGATAAAAAGCCCCGGATGAGCCATCCAAACTCACAGAAATGTGACACAGAGCCAATAAGTAGTGATAAGGTGTCATTTTTATCAGTTTTTGTGATCGAGGCCCCGATGTTGCTCAATGTATTGCTGATCCTGCTGCCGTTAGGCGTCGGCTATCTGATCCCCCTCTCCTCCGCCCGGCTCATCAAGCTGGTCAATCAGTCCCTCGGCAAGATGGTCTACCTCATCCTGTTTCTGATGGGGCTGGGACTGGCCTATGTGGAAAACCTCGGCAGCAATCTGGCGGTGATCTTCAAGGTGGCCGGTGTCATGCTGGCCGCCATTACCCTGTGCAACCTGCTGGCGCTCTGGTGGCTGGACAAGCGCAGCCCGCCGACCCACGAGGCCAGCGACGCCAAGATGCCGAGCAAGCTGCACCTGCTGTGGGAATCCCTCCAGCTCTGCTTCGTGGTGCTGGGGGGCGTGCTGCTGGGGCTGCTGGTCGATCTGCAAGCCCTGCCCATCGACAAGCTGAGCGAGTGGGCCCTGATGCTGCTGCTGTTTCTCATCGGGGTGCAGATGCGCAACTCCGGCATGCGGCTACGCCAGATCCTGCTCAACCCCTGGGGCATGAAGATCGCCTTCACCGTCATCAGCAGCAGCTGGCTGGGCAGCGTGCTGGCGGCCCAGCTGCTGGGCATGCCGCTGAGCCACGCCCTGGCGCTCAGCTCCAGCTTCGGCTGGTATTCGCTGTCGGGCATTCTGGTGGCCGACAAGCTGGGGCCCGTGCTCGGCTCCGCCGCCTTCATCAACGATCTGGGGCGCGAGCTCATCGCCATCCTGATCATTCCCATGCTGATGCGTCGCCACCCCTCCGCCGCCATCGGCTACGGCGGTGCCACCGCGCTGGACTTCACCCTGCCGGTCATTCAAAAATCCGGCGGCATCCAGATGGTACCCGTGGCCATCGTCTCCGGCTTTATCCTGAGCCTGCTCGGCCCCATCCTGATCCTGGGCTTCCTGGCGATCTAGGCCACACCTGCCGCCCGCAGAATGAAAGAAGCCCGACCTTGCTGTCGGGCTTCTTTCATCTGGATATACCGCACTCTCGCGCTATCCGCCGTTTATCCGCGCCACTGACCGCCGCTCATCACCCGCTCGATGGCGAAAGAGTGAGGATGGATCAGCAGCAGATCCGCATCCTGCCCCACTGCGATCCGCCCCTTTGCGGCCAATCCCAGCACTCGTGCCGGATGGGTACTCACCACCGCCAGCGCCACCTCGAGCGACACCCCGAGCTGGCAGGCGCGCACGCACTCCTGCCACAGGCTGGCAATCTGGCCGCAGCGCATCTCGATAAGGCGCCCCTCGCCATCAAAGCGCGGCAGGCTGGCGTTGGCATCTGAGCTGAAGGTGATGCGATCGGCAGGCACGCCGGCGGCCAGCAACTCGATCAATCCATCGGCGGCCAACCGTTCGCCATCCTCCACCAGATCGGGGAAGCTGGAAGTGGTGAGATCGACCCAGCCTCCCGCCTTGCCCCAGGCGATCGCCTCGGCAAACAGCCAGGGGTTGCGGTTGCAGTGGGTCGGATAGAGCTGGCGCAGCGGAATGTCGGTTTCATCGCGCAGGGCCCGCAGCGGTGCCAGCGCCCCGCGGCCATCCCCCAGATGGAAGAAGCTGACGCCGCTCTTGCCCGAGAGCAGCCCGGCCACCCGCGCCTCGCTCACCAGCCGGGCCAGCTCGTCGTGGGTGGGGGCGCTGGATCTGTGATCGCTGATGGCCAGCTCCCCCACCCCCAGCACTTCGGGAATGAGCATGATGTCGGACTCCACCGTGCCGGTGAGGCTCTTGACGGGCAGATGGTAGGAGCCGGTATACATGAAGGCGCTCACCCCGGCGGCGCGAAACTCGCGCACCTTGCCGAGCACTTGGGCCGGGCTGCGGGTCAGGCTGTCGGTGCCGAGCGCCGCCACCAGCGTGGTCACCCCCGCCTTGAGGGCCTCGCTCGCGGCGAGTTCGGGCGTGCGAAATGCAAAGCCCCCCTCGCCGCCGCCCCCGGTGATATGGGCCAGCGGATCCACCAGCCCGGGCACCAGATAGCGACCGCGACCATCGACCCGCGTCAACGGCCAATCTGCGGGGGCCGTCAACCCCTTGCCAATCCAGGCGATGCGGCCATCGGCCACCAGCAGATCCTGCTGGCCGAGGTGAGTGGGACTGAAGATCTCGGCGCCCTCGATCAGGGTCAACATCATGGCTACTCCTTGCAAGCTATCCCCTGCGGGGAAAAGAGAGAAATCGCTATTTGCCCACCATTTGCCTCTCGGTAACGGCAGTGCCTGCCGGCCAGTTTGCCATGATCGGCATAGGCAAGGGAGAGGGGATCGGCTAGGCTCACCAGCAATTCCCGTTTGCTGGTCGACATCCACCGTCATGAACTATCTGGCTCACCTGCATCTGGCCGCCCATACCCAAAGCTCCCTCACCGGCAACCTGCTGGGGGATTTCGTCAAGGGCCCTTTGCCAAGCACGCTCGGTCCCGCCTTCGATGAGGGGATCTGGCTGCACCGCAGAATCGATGCCTTCACCGATGCCCACCCAGAGCACAGGGCGGCGGTGGCCTGCTTCGAGGCGCCCTGGCGCCGCTTCGGCGGCATCCTGGTGGACATGCTCTACGACCATTGGCTCAGCCTGCACTGGCCACAATTTGGCGAAGACCCCCTGCCCCGCTTTCTGCAGCAGAGTTATGGGCAGCTGCTGGCGGATCATCAGCGCCTGCCGGATGGCTTGCCCGTTGCGCTCACGCGGATGGCGGAGCAGAACTGGATCGCCTCCTATCGCCACAGGGAGGGGCTGGGCCGCGCCCTCAACGGCATAGGTCACCGGTTGCGCCGCCCCATCTTGCTGGGCGATGCCCTCGCCACCCTGGACGATGCCAGCTGGCATAATGGCGAACAGGGATTTCTGCGCTTTTATCCCCAGTTGATGCGCTTTAGCGAGCAGCAGCTCGCCCACTATCGCGAGACTGGCGGTCACGCCGGCGTGCGGCCATAAAAAAGACCCCGTGAGGGGCCTTCTACCAACTCTTCATCAGGCCCCTGGCGTGGCATGCAGGAAGGTGAACGCCTTGGCCGGCACAAACTTGTCCGCCGTTTCGCCCGCATAGAATTGACGCTCGGTCAGCGGGAGTTTCTTGACCGGGGCGCCCGCACTCAGATCCAGCTGATCCATGCTCACCCAGAAGGTGTTGGGCAAATGAGTCAGCTCGAAGAAGTAGCGGCGATGCTGTTGATCCGACACGCTGCGCCAAAGAGTGGTGGAGATGTTGGGTTGATCCGGTGTACTGATCCCCATGGGCACCGAGACGTTGCGCATCACGCTCATCACACCGGCAACGGCTTCATTGGCCTGATCCGTCTTGGGCAGGGTCTTGATATAAAAAGAGGCCCGTGCGAAACGATCCGCCGAACGGTTGGTGCCCGGCAGCATGGTGAGCCCGCCTATTTCCTCCCAGTACTCGTTGAGTGCCAGCTGCTTGTCGAAAACGGGGGAGTTGGTCATCACCTGATAGCTGCGGTCGTGATGGATCTGCAACTTGCCATCCACGTACTGGAAAATGGCCGAGTCACCGCTGGCATCCGAGATGGAGAGGTGCAGCTGGCCCGGCTTGCCATCCGGCGTCAGAGTGGTCACCACATAGAACTCGTCCTTCGACAAGGCGGCGACCGCCTCGGTGACGGTGGCAAAATTGTCCAGCACATACTGGGCCCAGAGGGAGATGGAGAGCGTCTTGCGCGGATCCTTGTCGCTCGGAGTCACATACTCGGACTCGGTCAGATAGAGCAAATTGGCCACCAGCCCCTTTTCGTTCATGCCATCGGCGGTACCCGCGTCAAAACCTGCGGCGACCAGGGAGCCATAGCGCGCGTTCCACTTCATGGAGTGCGGACCGGCCGCCCCGCTCCGATCGATGCCACGCGGCAAGGCCCAGAGGTTGGTCGGCATGGCGGCGCGCCAGTCCATGGTGCGGCCGGTCACCACCAGACCGCCGTCGCCCTGATAAACGGCGCGGGTGCAGGCATCGGCCAGCGAGCTAACCGACAGGGCCATGGTCAATGCCAACAGGGTTTTCTGGAACAGGGGGCTGGATTGACGTTTCATAGGATGCATCACTCAGGCTGGTGAAAACGACAGGCTAACGGCTACCGCTGTATGGGAGCTTAATGAGGATAGTCAGCCGCCCGCCACGCTCCCACCTCGTTGCGGCCAAGATGTGATCATGTCGACATAGTTACAGCAAGATCAGCGAGATACACCTGGCATCTGCGTTGCCAGCAGGCTTTTGGCCCAGCCGCTGTCACGTCAACCCCGGTCACGTCATGCCAGGCTGCACATCCATAAAAAAACCGGACCCAGGGTCCGGTTTGCAGATAGAGGCGCGCTGACGCAGGCCTCATTTCTCTTGCTGTGACGGCTCACCTTTCTTCTTGCGGATGCTAAGCCCCAGCTCACGGCCACGCAGGCGGGCGTAATAGATGGTGCCGACGAAGGCGAGTATGGTGAACACCAGCTCCACCACCGCCAGCCAACGCTCTCCCTCGTCCGTGGTGATCAGGGTCAGGGCGTGCAGGAAATAGGGCATCAGCACGAAGTTGCCCCAGGCGTGGGTGTAGGGGTTGCCCTGCACGATTCCCTTGAGCGGGAACAGCAGCGGCACAGTCCAGATCACCGGCAGCAGCCAGGGGTTGAGCTCAGGGTGGGGCGAGAGCCACAGGTGCCAGAGGATGACCCAGCCCAGCAGGCCAAAGAAGCCGACCAGGGTCAGCAGACGGGCGAAGCGGGTGCTCACTTGAGGATCTCCAGCACCTGCTCGGGCGGACGGCCGATGCGGGCCTGACCATCCTTGATGACGATGGGGCGCTCGATCAGCTTGGGGTGCTGATGCATGGCGCGAATAAGGGCATCGCCGTTCACCTCGCCCAGCCCCAGCTCCTTGTAGAGCTCTTCCTTGGTGCGCATCAGCTGGCGCGGATCGGTGAAGCCTAGCTGGCTCAGCAGGGTGCGGATTTGCGCCTCGCTCGGGGCCTGCTCCAGATAGAGCACCACATCAGGGGCGATCCCGTGCTGCTCCAGCAGGGCCAGGGTTTCACGGCTCTTTGAGCAGCGCGGATTGTGGTAAATTTGGGTCTCGCTCATGGTAACTCCCTGATTGATCGCAAGATGGGACAAGAAACGGCACTATTGTAGGGGAAACTGATGGTCAGGGTAAGCGGCACTGGAAAGGAATTGAAACGAATTTGTTGGCTGATTGTGGCCGGTCTGCTGAGCGCCTGCACCCCGGCGCCCGAATTCACCAACGGCCAGGGCCAGCCGGTGGCACTGGCCCAGTTTGCCGGCAAGCCGCTCTTGGTCAACTACTTCGCCCCCTGGTGCGCCCCCTGCCTGCGAGAGTTGCCGCTGCTGGAGGCGCTGGCACAGGAGGGCTCCCTCGCCGTGGTGGCCATCCACTATGATCCGGCCACCCCGGCCGAGCTGGCGGCACTGGCGAGCCGCTACCGGGTCAGCCTGCCGCTGTTGATCGCCCATGACACGGCAAGCCTGCCTTTCCCCCACCCGACCGGGCTGCCCACCAGTTATCTGCTCGATGCAGAGGGCAAGCTGCAACAGACGATCGTCGGCGAACTCGATGCGCCGCAGATTGCCGCCCTCAAGGCACAGGCTGCGGCGGTTCGCTAGGGCGCCCCCTCTCCTTGGTAAGGATGGGGCCTATCACACCCACACACGACGACGGGATGGACCTGCACGACGCCATGGTACCGGTGGAAAAGGAAACGGGGTGTCCCATTGCTGGCACACCCCGTTTCACCGCACCTCTGATGCATCACCCCTTCAGGCTGTCGAGATCCTTCTTCGCCCGCTCCAGCTCAGTGATGCGTGCCTCCAGCCTGGCCAGGGTCAGCTTGTCGCTGGTGGTGCCACGGGCCACGATCAGCTCGTCGATGGCGGCCTGATAATCCCCGCGCAGGGAGAGCATCTCGGCTCGCGCCATGTGCAGGTCCGTCATCCGTCCCGCCTTGCGATAGGCGTCGGAGAGCAGGCTCCAGGCCAGGTTGTTCTCTTCGTGCTCGCGGGCATAGGGATCCAGGATGGCGATGGATTTCTTGTAGTTGCCCCCTTCCAGATAGGCGTTGCCGAGGTTGACCACCACCACTTCGTTGTCCGGCATGCGGGTGCGGAACTTCTCCAGCCGGGCGATGGCCTGGGCGCTGCGCCCCTTGGCAAGATCAATGTCGGTGAGGGCATCCACCACGAACAGATCTTCCGGGTGACGGCTCGCCAGCTCCTGCATCAGGGTGTCGGCCTCGTCGGTGCGCTTGAGCTGCAACAGCGCCAGCGCCTTGCCGTAGGTGGCCGCATCCTTGAGCGGGTAATCCCCTTTCTGCAGGCGGTTGTCGAAATAGCTGAGCAGCGCCTGCGGGCTTTCGGTGCCATAGCGCACCTGGATGCGCACCTTGGCCAGCCAGAAGTCGAGGCTGGGGGGCAGGTTGCGGCGAGCATAGCTGGAGGCGCGGCCACGGGCCTCGGAGATCCGGGTCTCGGGCAGCGGGTGAGTCAGCAGCATCTCGGGCGGCTTGCTGGCGTAGCGATACTCGGCCGCCAGTTTCTGGAAGAAGTTGGCCATGCCCATGGGATCGAAGCCTGCATCATACAGGGTCTTCATGCCGATCCGGTCCGCTTCGTACTCGTTATCGCGGGTGTAGTTGATGGCCGACTGCATGGATAGGCCGAGCGTGGTCTGCAGGGCGGCGATACCGGCGGTGGGGTTGATCACCGCCAGCGCGATGGAGCCCACCAGCCCGGCCAGGGTCATGGCGGAGCTGCTTGCCTGCGCCTCCATGTAGCGGGCTATATGGCGCTGGGTCACGTGGGTGATTTCGTGCGCCAGCACCGAGGCCAGCTCGCTCTCGCTGTCGGCGTAGAGGAACAGGCCTGTGTGCACCTTGACCCGTCCGCCCAGGAAGGCGGCCGCGTTGATGCTGGGGTCATTGATGAGGAAGAAGGTAAACGGGAAGCGTACCCCATCGGCGTTGGAGAGCAGCCGCTGGCCGAGATCGTCTATGTACTGGCTCAGCACGGGATCATCTATGATCGGCAGGCCGGCCCGGGCAAAACGCATGAAGGCGTTGCCATAGCGCACCTCCTGCTCGATGGGCAGGGCGGCCACCCCGGCGGTGCCTATGTCGGGAAGCTGGTTGTTCGCCTGGGCATGGAAGGTGGCACCCATCAGGGAAGCCAGCAGGGGAAGCGATGCCATCAGGGGGGAAAAGCGTGCCACGTTATCTCTATCTCCATCAGAAGGGGCCTCGGCAGAATACCCTTGCCCCTCAAGGGCTACAAGCGTTGTTTCGTGCTCTCATCACGGCCATAATAGCCGCCTCACGCCTGCTGGAGCCCTCATGGAACACCTCGATCTGACCCCCTGGCGCTGCCCCGAGCCGCTGATCCGGCTCAAGCTCTGGCTAAGGGAGGCCAAAAGCGGTCAAACCGTGACCATTCGGCTGGCCGATGCCGGCTCCCGGCAGGACATTCCGGCCTATCTGCAACGTCAGGGTCACCGCTTCACGGTGCAGCAGGCGCAGGACAATACGCTCTCTTTGCAGTTGGTCGTCGGGGCACAGCACCATCATGAGCCCCGGTAACGAAAGGATGCTGTCATGTTAGATGTGCTCAAACGCTGGTATCAGACCCGCTTCTCCGACCCCGATGCGGTCACCCTCTTCCTGTTGCTGGTGGCCTGCTTCGCCGTGCTCTGGCTGTTTGGCGATCTGCTGGCGCCGCTGCTGGTGGCGCTGGTAATGGCCTACCTGCTGGAGTGGCCGGTGAGCCGGCTGCAGCGCCTCGGTCTCTCCCGAACCCTGGGCACCAGCCTGATCCTGCTGCTGTTCATCGCCCTGACGGTCATGGCATTCCTGGGCCTGATCCCGACGCTGGTGAGCCAGGGCATCAACCTGGCCAAGGAGTCCCCCTCCATGCTGGCCCATGCCCAGGACTATGTGCGCACCCTGCCGGAGCAGTATCCCGAGCTCATCAACGTGACCCTGGTCGAGACCATCATAGACAACATTCGCCAGCGCATTCTGACCGGTGGCGAGCAGCTGGTGAGCGCCTCCCTGAACTCGCTGGTCAACGTGGTGGCCATCCTCATCTACCTCATACTGGTCCCCTTGATGGCGTTCTTCATGCTCAAGGACAAACAGGTGCTGATGGGCAGCCTGCGCCGCTTCCTGCCGCGCAACCGCACCCTGGTCAACCGGGTCTGGGTGGAGATGAACGAGCAGATCCTCAACTACATCCGCGGCAAGGTGATCGAGATCCTCATCGTCGGGGTCATCAGCTACGGCGCCTTTGCCATGCTGGGGCTGCGCTATTCGGTGCTGCTGGCGGTGGCGGTCGGCTTCTCCGTGCTCATTCCCTACATAGGGGCCGCCGCCGTGACGGTACCGGTCGCCATGGTGGCCCTGTTCCAGTGGGGGCTGACCCCAGAATTCACCTGGCTGATGGTGGTCTATACCGTGATCCAGGTGCTCACCGGCAACGTGCTGGAGCCCGTGCTCTTCTCCGAGGCGCTCAACCTCCATCCTGTGGCCATCATCATAGCCGTGCTGGTGTTTGGCGGGCTCTGGGGATTCTGGGGCGTCTTCTTCGCCATTCCCCTCGCCACCCTGGTCAAGGCCGTGCTCAACGCCTGGCCCAAGCGCGATGACGCCCCCCAGCCAGGAGCCTGACGAGGCGCCTTCCCGCACGCCCGCTGCATCCCCACAGGGCATCTCTTCGGACATGCCCTGTGTCATCTTGAACATCTGCTGGCTGGCGCTGTCAGCGCCCTGATAAAGTGCGCTAATATCCAGCCTCACAGTGCCAACCGACCAGGATGGACGCCTCATGTTCATGGAGCCCGAGCGACAATGACCCTACCTAGCGCACGCCGGCTTGCCAGCGCACTCACAGCCCTCACACTGCTCAGTACCGCGGCCCATGCCGAGATCGATCTGGGCTCCCTCGACGTGTTCGCCCACGACAGCCCCACCAGTCCTGTCCCCAAGGGGCTGGTACTGGGGACGGCGGTCATAGGCGGAGATGCGCGCTATCAGGCGCAAGATGCCGCAGGCTACGTCATTCCCGGCTTCATCTACTTTGGCGACCAGTTCATGTACCTGGGCGATCGGGCCCGCTACTACTTCTACAAGGATGAGACCCTGGCCGCCTACGGCTATGGACGGCTGCGCTTTGGCAACCTGGATCCCGACGAATATGTGCAGTTCAACGGCATGGAACCACGCAAGTGGGAACTGGAAGGGGGCATGGGAGCCAGCCTGATCACCCCCTACGCCCTGCTCAGCACCCGCCTCAGCACGGACGTGACCGGCCGCAGCCAGGGCCAGGAGCTGCTGCTGTGGGCCGACTTTCCCATCATCCGCGACCGGCTGCTCATCATGCCCGGCATGGGGATGATGATCCGCAGCAGCAAGCTGGCGAACTACTACTTCGGCGGCGTTTCCGAGAGCGAGGCCACGGCGCAGCGACCAGCATGGGACACGGGGGCAACCCTCTCACCCATGGTGGCCATAGTCACCAGCTACCGCTTCACTCCCAACTGGATCGGCATGTTCGCCGCCAACTACGAACGCTATGACGAGGAGGTTGCCAACAGCCCCCTGGTCCAGCACCAGGGGGAGCTCTACGCCGGCTTCGGGATCGGCTATATCTGGTAAGCCGCGCCGCCATGCCATCACAAGCAGGAAGGGAGCCCATGGCTCCCTTCCTGCTCTGGCAACATGGCCGTAGCTGTATCAGAGGTCGGCCAGAAACGCCGCCAGGGCCTGATTGACGAAGGCGGGATTTTCCAGCGACGATATATGGCCCGCAGCCGGGATCTCCTTGAAGGGGCAACCCAGTACCTCGGCCATCAGGTAGCCTTCCAGCACGGGGCGTGCCTTGTCTTCGCACCCCGTCATCACCAGCGCAGGCATGGCCATCTCTTCCAGCCAGTCGATGCGATCTTCCCGGGTCACGAAACTGCGCCCCACCGCCACCATGGCGGCGATCTTCTCCCCTGGCCAGGCGGCGAGACGCCCCTTGAAGTCGGCCATCAGGGCCACATCCGGCTGGTTGGCAAAGAACAGCGGCGCCACCTGCTCGACGATGAGGGCCGGTATGGTGCCGAGCTGCCCAATCATGCCCAGCATGCCGAGGTAACGTTCGCAGGTGATCTGCGGCTCCAGGCCGACGAAGCTGTCCATCAGCACCAGACCCTTGATGCGATTTGGCGCCATCCTGGTCAGCTCCACACCCCACATGCCACCGATGGAGAGGCCCACCAGCACGCACTCGTCGATGCCGAGGCCGTCGAGCAGGGCCAGGTGATCCCGCGCCAGGGTCGCCAGGGTGCAAGGGCCTTCCGGCAACCGGTCGGAATCACCGTGGCCCCACAGCTCGGGCACTATGCAGCGGTACTGGCTCTTGAGCGCGGCGACTTGCGGCGCCCACATGGCGCTGTCCCACAGGTAGCTGTGACCAAACAACAGAACCGGGCCCTGCCCCTCGTCCAGATAGGCCATTTGGCGGCCCGCTATCTCCATAAATTGCTTCATGTTTTCTCCTGTTGCCAGCTGCTGATGATGAGACGGCAGTGCAAATCGCCATAAATGGCTTCATGTTTTTTCCATTGCCAGCGGCTGATGAGGCGGCCGTATCAATCGCCATAAATGGCTTCATGTTTTTTCTATTGCCAGCGGCTGATGAGGCGGCCATCACAAGCGCCATACACCGCCTCATGTTTTCTTCTGTTTCCGTTGCCATCTGTTAACGGGGCGGCAGTGTAACACGTCGGCCTTGGCAGTGGCGCCTCCCTGGTGCAAGCTGGGGTGACGCACAAAAAGGACTCAAAAAGGAGAGAGCCATGCCCAAGGAAAAGAGCAAGAAACGCCCGCGCCTGGACAAGAAATGCTACGAGCACCACCTCGCCCACTTGCAGGAGGAGCTGGTCAAGCTGCAGGAGTGGGTCAAGCAGGAGGGACTGAAAGTGGTGGTGCTGTTCGAGGGACGCGATGCCGCCGGCAAGGGGGGCGTCATCAAGGCGATCACCGAGCCCCTCAACCCCCGGGTCTGCCGGGTCACGGCCCTGCCCGCCCCCTCGGATCGGGAGCGATCCCAGTGGTATTTTCAGCGCTATGCCGCCCACCTGCCCGCCGCCGGCGAGATGGTGCTGTTCGACCGCTCCTGGTACAACCGGGCCGGGGTCGAGCGGGTGATGGGCTTTTGCAGCGACAACGAGTATCGCGAGTTTCTGCGCGCCTGCCCCGAGTTCGAACGCATGCTGATCCGCTCGGGGATCACCCTGATCAAGTACTGGTTCTCGGTGTCGGACGAAGAGCAGGAGAAGCGCTTCAAGGAGCGCATCAACACCCCCATCAAGCGCTGGAAGTTCAGCCCCATGGATCTGCAATCCCGTTCGCGCTGGGTGGAGTACTCCCGCGCCAAGGATGACATGTTCACCTACACGGACACGCAAGACAGTCCCTGGTTCGTGGTGGAGGCGGACGACAAGCGCCGGGCCCGTCTCAACTGCGTCGCCCACCTGCTCAGCAAGGTGCCCTACGAGGCGATCCACTACGAGCCCATCACACTCCCCCCCATCAAGACCGAGGGCTATGAGCGCCCGCCCCTGACCAGCCAGACCTTCGTGCCCGACATCACGGCCGCGCTGGAGACCTGAGCAAAGGCCAGGGAGCCAGGCCTGCCGGACGAGCCCCGAACGGCAGGCAATAAAAAGCCGGTCTTGCGACCGGCAAAAAGGCATTGAATTTATTGGAAAACCTCGGCGCCATCAGGCCCTTACATAGCGAGCCATGCGCGGGAAGGCTTGTTCGTTGGCATCGAACAGGTAGCAGGCTTCGGCCGGAATGCCGACGCTGTACGCCTGACCCGTGGCCACGTCGATATCGGAATGCGCCTTGACGGTGAAGTCGTGGCCATCCACATCCATATAGACGAAAGACTCGGCGCCCAGATGCTCGGCCACCTGCACGACGCCGGTCACCTTGCTGTGCGCATGGGGGTGATCCAGGGTCACCAGGTGCTCGGGGCGAATGCCCAGCTCCACCTTGTCACCGACTGCGCCGCGACGGGCATCTACCCGCGCCCGCACCGTATCGCCGGAAGTGAGCTTGACCACGCACTCCTGCTCGCCGATTTCCAGCAACTCCCCCGCCAGGAAGTTCATCTTGGGGGAGCCGATGAAGCCCGCCACGAACTTGTTGTCCGGGTTGTGGTAGAGATCGAGCGGGGTGCCGAACTGCTCCAGATTGGTCTCGGCATCGCCCTTGAGCGGGCTCAGCACCACGATGCGGTTGGCCAGCGTCATGGCCTCCACCTGATCGTGGGTCACGTAGATGATGGTGGAGTTGAGCTCCTTGTGCAGCTTGGCTATCTCGATGCGCATCTTGACCCGCAGGGCGGCATCCAGGTTCGACAGGGGTTCGTCGAACAGGAACACCTGGGGCTGCTGCACTATGGAGCGACCTATGGCCACCCGCTGGCGCTGACCGCCGGAGAGGGCCTTGGGCTTACGGTCCAGCAATGGCTCAAGCCCCAGAATCTCGGCGGCGCGCATCACCCGCTTGTGGATGTTCTCCTTGTCCATCTTCTTGAGCTTGAGGCCGAACGCCATGTTCTCGTAGATGTTCATGTGCGGGTAGAGGGCGTAGGACTGGAACACCATGCCCACGTTGCGCTCCACCGGCGGCACGTCGTTCATGTAACGACCGCCTATGGTCAGCTCACCGCTGGTGATGTCCTCGAGCCCTGCGATCATGCGCAGCAGGGTGGACTTGCCGCAGCCGGACGGGCCGACGAAGACGATGAACTCCCCTTCCTTGATGGCCAGGTTGATGTTGCGCAGCGTGTCCTTGTGGACCGCCGGATCGTAGTTCTTGCGAACGTTGTTGAGTACTACTTCAGCCATGACGAGCTCCGCTCTTAAATCTGTGCAAATCGTGACGGCGGGGGGAGTCAGCTCCCCCGGCCATTAAAACCTTAACCTTTCACACCACCAGCAGTGAGGCCACCGACCAGCCAGCCCTGCGACAGACCAGCAGGAACACCTTGGTGCTGGCTGTGTGGCGCATGCGGCAACACACTTAACCTTTCACGCCACCGGCAGTGAGGCCACCGACCAGCCAGCCCTGTGACAGACCAGCAGGAACACCTTGGTGCTGGCTGTGTGGCGCATGCGGCAACACACTTAACCTTTCACGCCACCGGCAGTGAGGCCACCGACCAGCCAGCGCTGCGCCATCAGGAACACCACAGTGATGGGCAGGCCAGACAGCACGGCGGCTGCGGCGAAGTCACCCCACAGATAGTTCTGCGGATAGAGGTATTGCTGGGCACCGACCGCCAGGGTCAGGTTGTTCACATCCTGCAGCAGGATGGAGGCCACGGGCACCTCTGTGATGGTGCCGATGAAGGCCAGAATGAACACCACCGCCAGTATGGGCACCGACAGGGGCAACAGGATCAGGCGGAACGCCTGCCAGGGGGTCGCACCGTCGATGGCCGCCGCTTCTTCAAGCGAAGAGTCTATGGTCTCAAAGTAGCCCTTGATGGTCCACACGTGCAGCGCTATGCCACCCATGTAGGCCAGGATCAGGCCACCGTGGGTGTTGAGACCCAGCCAGGGCACATAGTCGCCTATCTTGTTGAACAGCGCATAGATGGCCACCAGCGCCAGCACGGCCGGGAACATCTGGAAGATCAGCATGCCCTGCAATATGGTCTGCTTGCCACGAAAGCGCAGGCGGGCAAACGCATAGGCACAGGTGGTCGACAGCGTCACTATCATCAGCGCCGTGATGCACGCGATCTTGATGGAGTTCCACAGCCAGGTCAGCACGGGGAACGGCGGCGGCGTTATGCTGCCATCGGCGTTGGTGATGGACATGCCGAGCGCCAGCTTCCAGTGATCCAGGGTCGGATTGGAGGGGATGATCTCCCCCACCGAGAAGTTGCCGTTACGAAACGAGATGGCGATGACCATGATCACCGGGAAGATGATCAGCGCCAGGAAGCCCCACATGACCAGGTGGGTTGCCCACACCCGGTATTTGACTGATTTGGGTTGTACGATAGCCATTGAGAAGCCTCCTTACTGTTGCTTGTCGGCTTTGGACAATTTCAGGTTGAGCAGTGCAAGCGCGCCGACGATCAGGAAGATGGCGGTGGCGATGGCACTGGCCAGACCGTAGTCCTGACCACCCGAGCCCTGGAACGCGATCCGGTAGGTGTAGTTCACCAACAGATCCGTGGTCCCGGCCGGGGTACTGGCGCCTATGATGTCCGGTGCCCCGTTGGTCAACAACTGTATGAGTACGAAGTTGTTGAAGTTGAAGGCAAAGGATGCGATCAGCAGCGGCGTGAGCGGCTTCATCAAGAGCGGAACCGTGATCTTGAAGAAGTTCTGCACCGGACCCGCACCGTCCATGGCGGACGCCTCATAGAGATCTTCCGGGATGGCTTTGAGCAGGCCCATGCAGAGGATCATCATGTAGGGGTAGCCGAGCCAGGTGTTGACGATGAGGATCATCACCTTGGCCAGGAAGGGGGTGGTGTACCAGTCCGGCTTGATGCCGAACGCCGCTTCCAGGAACAGGTTGATCTCGCCGAAGTTCTGGTTGAACAAGCCCTTGAACACCAGGATGGAGATGAAGGCCGGTATCGCGTAGGGCAGGATCAGCATGACCCGGTAGAAGCCGCGACCTCTGAGCTGCTCCCACTGCACCAGGCACGCCATCACCATGCCGATGGCCAGGGTGAAGGCCACTGAACCGGCGGAGAAGATCACGGTCCAGACGAAGATCTGCATGAAGGGCCCCTGGATACCCGGGTCTGTCATGATGCGCACGAAGTTTTTCCACCCCACGCTCACCACGAAACCGGGGGCCATGCCCTTGCCGACAAACTGTCCCTGCTCGTCTATGTATTGATAGAAGCCGGTGTCGCCATTGGGCAGCATCAGCTCGCCGGTCTGGGTGTCACGCAGCAGATTGCTGTCCTTGATCACCACGCCGGACTTGAGCACGGCGCCATCCATCAGACGGGTGTATTGCTGTTTCTGGGCGGCAAACTTGCGCAGGCTGCTCAGGGTCAGGTGGGTGCCGCCATCCGGCAGGACCAGATCCAGGTCACTCAGGTGAGTACGATGCTCAACGATGGCACGGATCGGGGCGGCCTTGCTGGCCGCTTCGCCAGTGAAGGGCTGCAGTTCGACCACTTGCTGGGTGCTTTGCACTCGGCCCTCACGGGTCGCCAGCTCACGCGCCTTGTTGTTCATCAGGGAAACAGGTGGACTGATAAAGGATTGGTCGTCCTGTTTCAGCAGCAGCTGAAACTGATTGTTCTCACCACCCAGCAGGGTGAAATCGAACTCACCGCCTGCCACCTTGTAGCTTTTTTTCAGATGGTAATCCCGTGCCTGCTCGAGGGAGAGCAAGTTGGATCCCGAATAGTTGGTGAAGGCGATGCCGATCGTGTAGGCAAGAGGGAAGATGATAAACACAACCATGCCAGCCACACCGGGGAAGATATAGCGGTGGGCATAGGTCTTCTTGTTCATGAAGACATACAGACCGACGGAGACCACCACCAGATCGAGCAGAGCGAATACCCACTCACCGCTGGCGTACATCATCACGGCCGCATAACCGTTGAGGATGGCTACCAGAGCAGCGATGGTCCACTTAAGCCAGGTGTGCTTATCCTTCGGACCGGCATAGGATTCAATAGAAGGTACTACTTCCATGCCAATTAACCTTTATAACGCCAAGAGAGATTTGAGAGAGTGGGAGGCCATTGCGGCCTCCCGGGTAGTGCATGCTTACTGAACGATACGCTTGGCAGCGGTATCCAGGGCTTCGTCAACGCTCTGACGGCCGGAGGTCACGTTCTTGAGGGCAGTTTCGAAGGAAGACCAGAAACGGCTCATCTCAGGCACGGACGGCATAGGCTCGCCATTCTGGGCGTTTTGCATGGTGGCCTTGATGTGCGGATCGGATTCCAGGGTCTTCTGGAAGGACTTCAGTGCCACGGCGCCCAGCGGTTTGTCGGCGTTCACCGGAGCCAGACCGGCGTCGGTCAGCAGGTAGTTTTCCAGGAACTCGATGGCCAGATCCTTGTTCGGGCTGGCGGCGTTGATGGTGGCACCCAATACGCCAACGAAGGCTTTGGCCGGCTTGCCGTTCAGGGTCGGCAGCGGCGCTACGCCGTACTTGATGCCGCTCTTGTCCAGGTTGCTCCAGGCCCAGGGACCGTTGATCATCATGGCCACTTCGCCCTTGTTGAACTTGGCGTCCATCACACCGTAGTCGATGCCTTTTTCCAGGTGACCGGATTTGATCATCTCGGAGATATAGCCCACACCGGCCTTGGCGCCTGCGTTGTTCACGCCGGTATCTTTCACGTCATAACCGGTAGCGGTTTTCTTGAAGGCGTAGCCACCGTTGGCAGCCACCAGCGGATAGCTGAAATAGGGGGTGTCATAGGCCCACATGATGGCGCGCTTGCCGTTCTTCTTCAGAGTCTCGTCAATCTTGGCGATCTCTTCGAAGGTCTTCGGCGGCTCAGGCAGCAGATCCTTGTTGTAAATCAGGCTGACGGCTTCCACCGCAACCGGATAACCGTAGGTCTTGCCATCGACTGCCATGGCATCCCAGGCGAACTGTTCAAACTTGGCTTTGGTGGCTGCGTTCGGGGTCACGGGGACCAGCAGACCGGCCTTGACCCACTCACCGTAACGGTCGTGAGCCCAGAAGAAGATGTCCGGACCGTTGCCGGTGGCAGCGGCTTGCTGGAATTTCACTTCCACCTGATCAGGGTGAGCAACCGTCACCTTGATGCCGGTTTCGGCTTCAAACTTCTTGCCGACTTCAGCCAGACCATTGTATCCCTTGTCACCGTTAATCCAGATGGTCAGTTGACCTTCGTCAATGGCGGCAGTGGCAGAGCAAGCCACGCCCAGAGTAGCCAGACCGATCAGGGATGACAGCAATTTCTTTTTCATGAGCCTTTCCTTGTATTAGTTCCGCGCTGTAAGAGCATTGTGTGCGAGATGAATATTATCCCAAGCCGTCACCGCCTCACATGACGCAACTCGCATTTTTGAAATGCAATTACGTATTTTCTTCCAGAAAGTTCTGAAAACATTTTCTTATTTCAGGGGGTTATCGCCATTTATTGGCATATTCCTCGCCAAAAATGGAAATTAAATTACCAAATGGAAATAAAAAAACACGAATGAAAGGGTTTTCACCTCATTGAAAACCCTTTCATGGTGGTTATTCTGTTTAATTTGTTAACAAAGCACCGAGTTGGTTTCGATGCGACTTACCCCCTTAAATAAAAAGACACCGCAGCGAAGTGCGGTGTCTTTTTGCCAAAAGTGGAAAGCAGATCACATTACGACTGGCGCAGCAGCTGATCCTTGAGATTGGGCGGCACGCCACGAATGGTCAGGGTGTCGGTCTGGGGATCATAAAACACCCGGCTGTTCAGCAACTTCTGCTCGAAGCTCAGGGTCAGACCACCGCCGGATCCGACGAACTTGGTCAGGCCGCGCAGGGTGGAGCGATCGGCGGGGAAGCGATCCTCCAGCTCATACTCCTGGCCGATGAAGCTGTAAAAATCGAGGTCGCCCTCGCCCGCTTCTTTTGCAGAGAGTTCGGCGGAGAGCTCCTTGATTTCGATCTCTTCACCGGCGCTGGCCTGCTCGGTGCAATATTTGAAGACCTGCTTCTTGTAGTCGTTGCGCTCGGCCGGTTCAAGCTGACGGCTGTCGCAATAATCGTCCACCGCCTGCAGCAACCCCTTATTTTGCACCTTGGCATCCATCCCCTCGCGGGCACCCAGCAGATCCATGAAGAAGTCGCCCAGCTTGCGGCCGACCCGCCCCTTGCTGAAGGTGATATATCGACGAGAATCCGGCTGGGTTTTCCATTCGGTCAGATCGATGCGGGCCACCAGATTGAGTTTGCCGATATCCAGATAATGGATATGGCGCAAGTCCAGCGCCTCGCTGACGGTGACGCTCTCCTTGCCTTCCAGCAGGGCAAGCATCAGGTAATCGACCCCGACGTAGTTGTATTTGGCAAACAGCAGCACCCCCTGCTCATCGAGGGCGTGATCCACCAGGTTTTTCACCAGCAGCTGGGTCATGTTGACCGAGAAGGGCACGAATTCGGTCTGTTCGCCGAGCAGTTGCTCGAGGGCGATGCGAAAGGCGGGAGAAGGCTGCCTGGGGGCGTCCTCACCGTCGGCCAGCTCGGCGACGGCGGCTTCGGGGTCGGCAAAGAAGCCGAAGCCCTTGCCACCCTTGCCGTTGTAAATGCGATGCAGCTCCGCCATCAGCCCCTGTACCGCCTCATCGGCAGGCAGGGTCTGGCTGCGGGTGTCGGCGTGAGGTTGACCATCGCCGCCCTGGCGCAGGGAGTGAAGAATGATCTTGTCGATATCGAGACTCATGTCACAAAGCCATAGTGTTAGCCGAAAGGGTGAAGTATTATAAGGCGCTTTGAACCGAGATGAACCCAAGATTATGCCCATCGTATCAAAGTACACAAACCAGCAATTTGATGACCTGATGAATGACCTGATCACAGTACTGGAGAAGCACAAAGCGCCAGTCGACCTCAGCCTGATGGTGCTGGGTAACGTGACAACCAATATCATCAACGGCATGGCCCCGGCACAACGCCAGGCGATCACTGAAAAATTTGTCCAGGCACTGACTTCCTCGGTCGACAATCGCCACGACGCACACTGAATCGCCGCTTTTTTTTGACGTTTCTCAAAGCAGATGGATCACTATGGTCGAAACCGGCAACCCCTATCGTGATAATGTCTCTCGCCTGATCACCTGGGGGCATTGGTTCTCCTTCTTCAACATCATACTGGCCATGCTGATTGCCACCCGCTATCTGGGGGCGATCAGCTGGCCGTCGACCACGCTCGGCGTGACCTATCTCATCATCAGCTGGATAGGTCACTTCTCGTTTCTGAGCTTTGTCACCTATCTGTTGACGGTATTTCCGCTGAGCTTCGTGCTGCCCAAAGAGAAGGCGCTGCGCTTCATTTCGGCCATCATAGCCACCCTGGCGCTGGTGCTGCTGCTCATCGACACCCAGGTGTTCCAGCTGTTCAAGTTCCACCTGAACGGTCAGGTGTGGCAGCTGCTGCTGGATCAGGCCCAGACCGAGGAGGGCTCGATCTGGAGCATCATCTTCGTGGCGGTGCCGACCATCTTCCTGCTGCAACTGCTGCTGTCGGCCTATGTCTGGCGCAAGATCAACAAGCGCAAACGCCGCCAGTACGGCAATCAGGTGGGGCTGGCCCTGCTGGTCTGCTTCATTCTGACCCACGTGGTCAACAGCTGGGCCGATGCCACCCTGTATCAGCCCATCACAATGCAGCGCGCCAACTTCCCGCTCTCCTACCCCATGACTGCCAAGAGCTTCCTGGCCAAACACGGCTGGCTGGATCTGGATCAGTACGAGAAGAAGGCCGAATCCCAGGACGGCGACAGCGCGAGCCGCTTGCGCTACCCGCTGCGTCCGCTCAGCGTCAATGCCCCCGTCGAGCACAAGAATCTGCTGATCGTGGTGGTGGACTCGCTGCGAGCCGACATGCTCAACAACATCAACATGCCCAATCTGCAGCGCTATGCGGATCAGCACCTCAACTTCCGTAACCACATGAGTGGCGGCAACGATGATGTGATGGGGATGTTCAGCCTCTTCTATGGCCTGCCCGGCCACTATTACGACGACATTCGCAATGACAAGACACCACCGGTACTGTTCGACGAGATGCTGCGCCAGGACTATCAGTTCGGCCTGTTCGGCGCGTTGGAAGATGCCCAGAAGTATCGCCAGAGCATACTCTCGGGCCTGCGCAAGCAGGTGTTCGTCTCAGAGCAGACAGATGACAACCAGCTGATCGGCGACTGGCAGCAGTGGCTCGCCAAGCGTTCACCGGACAGGCCCTGGTTCTCGCTGGTCTATCTGTCGAGCCCGGGTGATTACCAGCTGCCGGCCAACATCAAGGGGCCCTTCCAGCCCGAACTGACCAAGTTCAATCCGGCCACCGCCTATCAGGCCGAGAACCTGCAAAAGCTGGAGAACCGCTACAAGAACACCGTCTTCTATACCGATCAGTTGCTGGAGCAGATGCTGACCCAGTTGCAACAGCAGGGGCTCAATGAGCAGACCATAGTCGTGGTGACCTCCAACCACGGTCAGGAGTTCAACGAAACCCAGAACAACAGCTGGGGCTATGGCACCAACTACTCGCCCTATCAGGTGCAGGTGCCCTTCGTGCTGGCCTGGCCGGGCAACGACAGCCTGCCGCAGAGTCAGGTGAGCAGTCACCTGGATCTGGTGCCGACCCTGATGCAGAGCATGCTGGGGGTACGCAATCCGGCGCGGGACTACAGCATAGGCCGCAACCTGTTCGACACCAGCCCGCGCAACTGGCTGCTGGCGGGAGATCAGCGCGACTTTGCCATCTATCAGGGCAACACCATCACTCACTTCAACAAACAGGGTGACTTCGAGTTGCTGGAGCGAAACAGCTACCGACCCATCAAGCACGGCACCCCCGACATGGGCGTCATGATCCAGGTGATGAACGAGCTGAACCGCTTCTATCGCGCCCCCTGAGGCCAAGCCCGCTCGCAATGAACAGCCCGCTCTCGCAGCGGGCTTTTTATTGCGTCTCCGTCAGCACAACCTGAAGAGAACACCTCGGCACTCATAGCCAATCGGTGCCTTTCGTCCCCAGTGACCCGCCAGATCGCCTCCCAGACAAACGCAAACGTTCGCCCCTCCCTTGCTGAGCTTGCTATCAAAAACACCAGTCTGATCAGGATCATAAAAACAAAATGATAATGATTATCAATCGTTGATCTGACTGGACCTCTCTGCAATAATCCGCGGCCTTCAGGCTCAAATAATAATTATTCTCAACATGAAAACACTGCTTCACTACTGGCCCATGCTGCTGTCCGGTACAGCGCTGGCCGCCGGCGATCCCGCCGGAATAGACACCTCCGGCACCACCCCGCCCAAGGCGCGCGAGACCATAGTGGTCAAGGGACAGCGGGTCGAACAGAAACTGTCCGATATCTCGGGCTCCATCACAGTCATCACCGAAGAGGATCTGGAGCGCCAGGTAGCCACCGAGCTCACAGACGTGTTCAAGAACGAACCCGGCGTCTCTGTGACCGGCTCGGCGGGCCGGCCGCAAAACATCAGCATCCGCGGCATCGGTGGCAACCGGGTGCTGATCATCAAGGACGGGGTCAGGGTCAGCGACGGCTTCGGCGCCGACGACCTCAACGACAAGGTGGGCCGTTTCAGCTTCGATCTCGATGACGTCAAGCAGATAGAGGTGGCCAAGGGGGCTGGCTCCGCCCTGCACGGCTCGGACGCCATCGGCGGTACCGTGGTCATCACCACCAAGCAGCCGGAAGATTACCTGCAGGGGCAGGATGCCTACCTCAGCAGCAAGGTCCTGCACGACGGCAGCAGCGACAAGCAGAAACTGAGCGCCACCGGCGCCGCCCGCTGGGGAATGACGGAACACCTGCTGCGCCTCTCCGGCTGGCAGGGACACGAGACCGCCAACTACGAGCAGAGCCGCATCCCGGCGGATCTCGACGGCCTCAGTGCCTCCACCAGCTCTCGTTTCACCCTGAATGAGCACCACCTGCTGCGCCTCGAGCTCGACTACTTCGAAGACAACGCCAAGCGGGATCAGGGGCCGCGCGAAATGCCCCAGCCCGATGGCAAGTGGCAGGTACGCCAGTACCGGGAAAACGGCGCCCAGCAGACCCAGGGCGGCAAGCTGAGCTGGGAGGCCCGCAGTCTGGATCATCTGCTGGCGGATCAGTTCACCTGGAGCCTGCACGGCAACCACGCCAAGAACAGCGCCAACAAGCGCAGCCTGCTGCAAAATGACGAGCTGAGCGGCTACCCGCGCTATCGCAGCGAGCGGGAGCTGGCCACCTTCACCGAGGATCTGATCGGCAGCGAGCTGGATATCCGCCGTGACCTGACCACGGGCGCCGTCGCACACCAGCTGAGTTATGGCGTCGAGCTGGAGCGCACCCGCCACGAGCGACCGGTGGAGAAGCTGATGCTGGAAGCCGGCATTCCCCAACCTACCCAGTCCGCCCCCTTCAGCAGCGCCCGCACCGATCGGGCCGGCATCTGGCTGGGGGACGTGGCGACCCTGGGCAAGTGGCAGTTCACCCCCACGCTGCGCATGGATCACCAGTGGCTGAGCCCGCAGGATGGCCGGGGCGAGAGCAACCACAGCTGGCACCTCTCCCCGAGTCTGGCCACCAGCTACCGCTTCAACGAGCAGTGGCGCAGCTGGCTCAGCTACGCCAACGGCTTCCGTGCCCCCTCCTACGACAAGGTGTACGGCAACATTCCCCACTACTTTGCCCTGCCGCCGTTCGAGATCATCGCCAACCCGGCCCTCAAGGAGGAGACCAGCCACAGCTTCGAGTGGGGTATGAGCGGCGAAGGGGAGGAGTGGAGCATCAAGCCGGCGCTCTTCTACAACCGCTACTACAACTTCGTCGACTGGCGCGAGGTGGGCTTTCGCCTGAGCGACGGCGTCATGCTGCGCCAATACCGCAACGTGGCCAAGTCCGAGACCTGGGGCGCCGAGATCGCCGCCAGCTACTGGCTGACCCAGCAGTGGGAACTGGCCACCAAGCTTGGCTGGGTCGACGGTAAGGACAGCCAGGGCGAGTCGCCGCGCGCCCTCACCCCGCTCGAGGGCAACACCCGCCTCAGCTATCAGGCCAACGACTGGAGCCTGGGACTGCAGGCCGACTACGCCACCGCCATGAGCCGGGTGCCCACCTGCGGCAACAGCCTGACCCAGCAGCAGGGTGAGTGCATGAAGACCGCCGGCTGGCTCAGCTTCGCCCTGACCGCCGACTGGCAGATCACAGACGCCCTCAAGGCCAACCTCAAGCTCGATAACCTGCTCGATACCCGCTACACCCGCTATCAGGACGTTGCCGGGCTGGAAGCGGGCACGGATGCGGGCCTCTACACCCAGACGGGCCGCTCCCTGAGCGCCAGCCTGCGCTACACCTTCGTGGGGATCTGATGCACGCGCTCTTGATAATGACGGCTCTGCTGGCCAATCCGGCGGCGGCCTCCCCCACCGAGGCCGCGGGCATGACGGTCACCACCACGGCGCCACAGAGCGCACCCGCCATTGCCAAGCGGCCCCTGCTGATGAAGGGCGACACGGCGCGGCGCGATCCCTATGGCGGCTGGCGTGACGACAGCCGCCAGGATCCCGTCCTGCTGGCCATGCTGGGCGAACAGAATCGCTGGACCGAGCAGCAGCTCGCCGGCCAGCGGCCGCTGGAGCAGGCTCTGCAAGCCGAGTGGCAAGCGCAGCCGCGCGGTGAGCCCATGCCACAAGAGTGGCTGAGCGAGGCGGGCAGCCAGTGGCGGATGGAAGCCGACGGCAGCCTGTGGCAGCGAGACGGCGAGCAGGCTGAGCCCCGCCAACGGCTGGCGACCCGCCAGCCGGCCAGCGGCTACTACGAGCTGGCCGGCTGGGCCCTGCACCCGAACGGGCGCTGGCTGGCGCTGGCCGAAGATCTGCGCGGCGATCGGGACTACCGCATCACCTTGCTCGATCTGGTCGACGGCAAGACTCTCGCTACTCTGGCGCACCGAGCCGCCGATCTGCTCTGGAGCCTGGATGACAAGACCCTCTACACCCTTGCCAACGAGCGCCGTACCCTGCGCCCCTGGCAGCTGTGGGCCTGGCAGGATGGCAAGGAGCGGCTAGTACACCAGGAGGCCGATCCCGCCTGGCTGCTCAGCCTCTATCGCACCACGGACAAGCGCCACCTGCTGCTGCAGAGCAACAACCACGACAGCTCGGAGCAGTACTTGCTGGACGCGGGGGCACCCTCTCTGCTCAAGGCCCGTCAGGCCGGGCTAGAGTACTACCTGGATACCCAGGGGGAGCGGGTGCTGCTCAAGAGCAATCGGGATGGCGCCCTGGGTCTCTATCAAGTGGCCAGCCTGGCCCAGGTGGCCGAGGGCCGCTGGCAACCGCTATGGTCCGGCGAGGACAAGAGTCTCGAGAAGTGGCGCCTGTTTGTCGACCACACGGTCCTGCAGTATCGCCACAACGGGGATGACTGGCTCGACGTGCTGGACGGTGGCGGCAAGCTCAGCCACCACTTGCTCCTGACCGAGGGGGCCGGCACGGCCTGGATCCAGGGTGCCCACGACCCGGCCAGCGGGCAGATCCTGATCCGCCGCCAGGGCATGGCCGAGCCGCCGCACCAGCGCTGGCTCAATCTGGCGAGCGGCCAGTGGCAAGCCGATGCGCAGGCGCAGCGCCCCTCCCCCTACCGGAGCGAGCGACGCTGGGTGGTGGGCAAGGACGGCGTCAAGGTGCCGGTCTCCCTGGTGTGGCGCACCGACATCATCAAGCCCAAGGCGCTGCTGCTTTACGGCTATGGCGCCTATGGCACCCCCATGCGCCCCTATTACCAGCCGCAGGTGCTGAGCCTGCTGGATCGCGGCTTCGTCTACGCCATCGCCCATGTGCGCGGCGGCGGCATGCTGGGGGACGACTGGTATCTGGCGGGGCGAGGCCGGCAAAAGCAGCACAGCGTGGACGACTTCCTGACCGTGGCCGAGGCGCTGGCCCGGGATCCGGCCATCGATTCCGCCCGGCTGTTCGCCATGGGTGGCAGTGCCGGCGGCCTGCTGGTGGCGGCGGCCCTCAACCAGGCGCCGACCCGCTTCGCCGGGGCCGTGCTGCAGGTGCCCTTCGTCGATCTGCTCGGCACCATGAGCGATCCCGAACTGCCGCTCACCCGTCAGGAGTACGCCGAGTGGGGCAACCCGGCCATCCCCGCCGACTATGCCGCCATGCGCCGCCTGAGCCCTTACGACAACCTGCACGCGGCCCCCTATCCCCCCGTCTATGTGACGGCCGGACTGCACGACAGCCAGGTGCCCTACTGGGAGCCGCTCAAGTGGGTCGCCCGGTTGCGGGAGCACAGCACAGGCACGGGCCCCTATCTGCTGAGCACGGCCCTCGACAGCGGCCACCAGGCCAGCGCCGGCAAGGCGCGCCAGCAGGCGGCCCGCGAGTATGCCTTCCTGCTCACCCTGGCGGGTGTCAGCCAGTGATCCCTTTTCTCATTTTTGTGTTGGAGTAAACCATGAAACCCTCTTCCCTGGCCCTCTGGCTGGCGACCTTGCTCTCCCAGCCTCTGCTGGCGGCCGAGCTGCAGTTTGTCGATGAACAACCGCTGACCACGACGCCACAGCAGTGGCTCGAACAGCGCCTCTGCGTGACACTCGCCCCCGACTACGACAGGGCCAGCCTGCTCGGCCATCACTACAGCTTCCGCCAGCTGGTCAACGGCCTGCCGGTGGCCACCATCCAGGCCGCCGTCAGCGTCGACAAGGCCGGCAAGCCCTGGCGCCTCTATCACAACAGCCGACCGCTGCAGAGCAGCGAACCCGGCTGCGATGCCGCCGGCAACCTGGATCTCCTGCTCGGCCAGTTGCGCGATGCGGGCAACGAGCTCGATCCGCTGGGCGCGGTCGAAGCCTGGTACTGGCGCGACGGCGACACCCTGGTGCCCGCCCTGCGCCAGCGGGTGCGCGAGCACCAGGCGGGCAACGCCAAGGCCAGCTATGTGCAGCTGTTCGCCAGTTGCGACGGCAGCCGGGAGCTGGGCCGCTGGATGGATGCGGCCAGCACCCGGGCCAGCCGCATCGCCGACGCCGGCGACACCCAGGTGGAAGCACGCGTATTCGATCCGGATCCCCGCACCCAGTTGCAAGACGCCAGCCTGGTCTGGCACGACGAGCTGGTACTGGCGGACGCCGCCTATCAGGACAAGGTGGCGCTGCCGGTTACCCTGGCGGGCGGCCACTATCTGCTGAGCGGCCCCCACGCCCGGGTGGTGGATGCCATGGAGCCCGATACGGCCCCCTTCAGCGGCGACACCCCGCAGGCGTTCCGGCTGACCCGGGACGATCGGGGCTTCGCCGACATCAACGCCTATTACCATCTGGACTTGGCCCAGCGCCACCTCAAGAAGCTGGGCTTTAGCGGGCTCATCCCGGGGGCCCTCGACATAGACACAGAGGCCGGCTATCAGGACAACTCCCTCTACGATCCGTTCGAGCGCAGGCTGGAGCTGGGCCGCAGCGGCGTGCCCGATGCCGAGGATCCCATGGTGATCTGGCACGAGTTCGGCCACGCGGTGCAACACCACATAGTGCCGGATCTCGGGGACGAGGCGGACTGGGGCGCCATCGGCGAGGGTTTCAGCGACTACCTGGCCGCCAGCCACCGCCAGCGCAGCGAGGCGGGTCGCCAGTTCGAACCGGCCATGGTGTTCAACTGGGATGCCCGTTTCACCGACCGCACCCCGCGCCAGCTGGACGATCTGCGGGCCCGCTACCACCCGGACTACAGCTACCCGGCCCACCGCACCATCAACGGCAGCAACGGCGATCAGTTGTGGGGCACTCCGCTGTTCCAGGCCCTGCTGGCGTCGGTGACCGAGCATGGCGAAGGGGCCCGGGACGAGTTTGACCGCGTCATCATCGAATCCCACTTCGGGCTGGGCCCGGCCATTCGCATGCCACAACTGGCCCGCATCACTGTGGACACGGCGGCGCGGCTCTATCCGGTCCGTCACTACGCCAGCCATCTGGAGCAGGCCTTCCGCCAGCACGGCCTCTTGCTGGCGCCGGTCAATATCGCCCTGGCCGAGGGCAGCGCCATCGAGCTGGGGCAGCGTCAATCCGTGCAGCTGACCCTCACCAACCAGGGCCCGGCACCTGTGACCCTCAATGAGCTGACCCTGACCCTGCCCGCCGGGCTGCAGGCCGATCCCTATCAGTGGCAAGCCACCACACTGGCGGCGGGTGCCAGCACCACCACCACGCTGCGGCTGCTGGCCCAGAGTCCGCTGGCCTGCGGCGATGAGGTGAGTCTGCCGGTGAGCCTCGCCATGACGGGGACCAGCCCGACCGAGCGTCAGTGGCAGCAACCACTGAGCCTGCCCATAGGCACGCCCATCATCAGCCGCGCCACTGGTCAGCCGCTGCTCCTCAACGATGCCCAGAGCGAGGAGGTTCGCGGCTTGAGCCAAGCCAGCCTGTTGCTGGAGCAGAGCAGTGCCAAGGTGAGTGAGCAGCTGCAACTGAGCCTGGATCTGCAACACGATGCCCTGGATGAGCTGGAGATCTGGCTCAACTCCCCCTCCGGCACCCGCATCCAGATCTGGGACAAGGGCTACAGCCCCTTGCCACGGCTGAAGGGGCTCTTCCCCACCGAGCTGCAGTCCCTGCAACCCTTCACCCCCTTGCTGGGAGAGCCACTGGCCGGCAGATGGACGCTGGAAGTGGTGGACAGCAAACCCGGGCACCAGGGCCGCATCAATGGCTGGAGCATCAGCCAGCGCATCGGCGCCCAGTGTGGTGAACCGGTCGCCCCGCCGGATGACGGCATCATCCATTTCAACGTTTCCGACAGCAGCGGCGGTGGCGCCGCCAACCTGCTCTGGCTGCTGCCGCTGGCAGTCTGGCGCAGCCTTCGCCGGCGCGGCTGAGTAACCCACCCATATATAAGAAGAAGGGGCCCAGAGCCCCTTCCCAAGGACAAGAGATGAACCCAACCTATTCCCGTCTGGCCTGCCTGCTGGCCCCCCTGCTCACCGCCTGCGGTGGCGGTGGCTCGGATGAGGCGCCGCTGGCGGCACCAGCCTATACCCTGAACGTCAATCTGCCCGAGAGTGGCACCCTGTGCGTCAATCTCAACCAGAACACCCGCTGTGACGAGGGAGAGCCCGGCGTCAGCGGCGTGGCCGGTGCCCGTCAGCTGAGCGGCACCTCCCCCGCCCTGCTGACCAGTCCGCTGCTGTTCCTGCCAACCAATCCGGCGGCGCCGACGCTGCTGCATCCGGCCGCCCGACTGGATGACCAGACCCTGACCCCCAGCCTGCTCAGCACCCTGCTGCAAAGCCGCATCGCCGAGGGACATCCCCCCAAACAGGCACTCGACCAGATGCTGAGCGCGCTGGCGCCGCTGCAACCGGGTCAGGGGCTGGCCGCCCTGTCGCAACTGGCCGACTTCAACCTGGCGCTGGGGCAACTGCTGCAGACGGTGATCGATGCCGAGCCGGGGATATCGGACCTTTCACCCGTCCTCGTGCAAGCCGTGGTGTGGCCGGCCCTCGGCAGCCTGCTGCCCGAGCTGGCCAGCCACTTCGCCCAGCACGGCGAGCTGACCAGCCTGCAGGAGAGCGTCTCCCGCCTGCTGCAACAGCAATACTCCCATCCCCTGGTCACCGGCAGCGGCGTCACTACCTACACGGATGGTGTCGACTACCTGCTCACCGAGGAGCCCGCCGACCACCCGGGCCAGGAGGCCAGCCTGAACAAGGCCCCCCTGCGCTATCGCAAGCTGGATGGCAAGGGCCAGCCCCTGCCGGATGACGCCCCCGTCTGGGAGTGTGTGGAGGATCTCACTACCCGCCTCATCTGGGAGAAAAAGCAGGATGATGCTAAGAGCCCCCGCGATCTGCACCGCACCTTCGCCTGGGAGCTTGGCGACTATCACCCCACCCAGGAGGAGCGCGACTACGCCTGCCCGCAAGGCGAGGCCATCTGTACCACGGAGCAGTATCGCCAGTGGCTCAACGCCCAGCAGCTGTGCGGCATCACCAGCTGGCGCATGCCCCACTCGCGCGAGCTGATGAGCCTGCAACACTACGGCTCGCTCGCCCGCCAGTATGGCCAGCTGGTCACCCTGGATGTGCGCTACTTCCCCGATGTCGGCACCACGACCAAAGATTTCAGCGGCTACTACTGGAGCCAGACCCTGACCCCGTCCCGTCGGCTGGAGAGCGCCCCCCTGAGCGCCATCGCCCATATCTTCCTCGGCGATGACGCCGGCACCGACTACGCCACCACAGTTCAAAACAGCGATGATGCCAACGGTCTGCAACTGCGACTGGTGGCGGAGGTAACCCGATGAACCGATTGATGTTGACCCTGCTGCTGACCCTCGGCAGCCCCCTCGCCCTGGCCACCGCCATCTGCGATGACACCATGCCCAGAACCAGCCCCACCGCCCGCTTCATCGATCGCGGCAACGGCACAGTCACGGACAGGAGCACGGGCCTGACCTGGATGCGCTGCCAGCTCGGCCAGACCTGGCGCGACCAGAGCTGCAGCGGCGAGCCGACCCGGCTTTACTGGCAGCAGGCCCTGCTGACGGCAGAGCGGATCCGCACCGAGCCCAGTCATGCCCTGTACGGCTTTGGCGGTTACCGGGATTGGCGCCTGCCTACCATCAAGGAGCTGACCAGCGTGCTGGAATCCGCCTGCTACAAGCCTGCGCTGAACGAGACCATATTCCCCCGCGCCATGGCCGGGGAAGGGAAAGAGGTGAACGACGGTTACGTCTATCTCTGGTCCTCGACCCCGGTGCCGGCCAGCAAGAGCGTCGCCTATCTGGATATCACCAGTGGCGCCGTTGGCATGCGGGCGCCTGGCGCCTGGGCCAAGCAGCTGCTCCTGGTACGCTGAGTGCGCAGGGGTGGCCGGGGGTACTGCTGAAAACAGGATCCGCTTCCGGCCACCCCAGCCCCTTGCCGGTGAGGCGTACAAGGAGTGTGCGCCCTGTCAGAAAACAGCCAGAACACGTCATCCTGTGCCGGATCCGGCATGATTTGCACCGCAGATCGCTGGCATGAAACGGGCAGAGCGGTTAGTCTAGCGGCGTTGAACCAACCCCATGAGGTACAGATGAAAACCGTATTGCGTTTTAGCCTGCTGGGCGCCTTGTTGCTGGGCGGCCATGCCTTCGCCGCCGAACCGAAAAAATTTGATATCAGCATGTTCCCGGCCGCCGAAGTAAACCAGGAACGTGTCGTGATCCGCCTGCCGGAAGTCGAGAACGAAGCCGACATGATGGTCGAGCTGCAGGTCGGCAAGAAAATGATGGTCGATTGCAATGTGCCGCGCTTCGCGGGCAATCTGGAGCAGCACAGCGTTAAGGGCTGGGGCTACAACTACCTGATGCTCGGCAAGGTATCCGATCCCATCAGCACCCTGATGGCCTGCCCGGATGGCCAGAAGAAAGAGACCTTCGTCCAGATCTACGGTCAGGGCTTCTTCGTGAACTACAACTCCAAGCTGCCGTTCGTGCTCTACGTCCCGCAGGAGTATGAAGTGCGCTACCGTCTGTGGCGTGCCGACAACCTGGCCCAGCCAGCCATGATAGAGTAAGTCTCCATCGAGACCAAACCTCCCGCTTTGGTTCATGATTGATGTAAAATAGAGCGCCGAATGGCGCTTTATTTTTGGCCAAAAATCGTCTGCCCCGCGCGCCAAACCTTTACAGAACCTGACATAACTCCGCTTTTTTTCTCGCTTTTTTGCTCCTGTCTCCCCTGAATGCCCACTGGATCATGGCGAAATCACTTTCGATGAAAGAGATTTATCCATATAGTGAAAAAATTGATTTTGCACTCTGCGACGGCCTGATGATACTTGCCCGCAAAGGTCAAACTAACCAGAAAAAGAGCACTATGAGCTTCGAATCCGACAAGCGTTTCAACGACTTCAAACATTTTCCCCGTGGCCTGCGTCGCAGTGGCGAATTCACTGTGGCCGAAGCGGACAGTCTGGAAAAATACGGCACCGCCATGCTGGCGCTCTATCAGGGCAACCTGACGCCGCGCGATGACATAGAAAGCGCCTTTCTCGAACAGATCAAATCCGGCGCCGCCGGCAGCAACCCCCACGCCAAGGTGTGGTTCAAGTATCTGAAGGTAATAGGTCCCAAGCGCGTGCATCGTCTGTGCACAGTCGCGGGTGGCGCCAACGAGGAAACCGGTGGCGGCGGGTTTGAAGGTGGCAGTGGCGGCGGCAGCGACGAGTCCATCGATTAATGGATACCGAACTGCTTCGGACCTTTATCGAGGTCAGCAAGACCCGGCACTTTGGCCGGGCTGCTGAGAATCTCTACCTGACCCAGTCGGCGGTGAGCTTTCGGATCCGCCAGCTCGAGCAGCAACTCGGGGTCAGTCTGTTTGCCCGTCATCGCAACAACATCCGCCTGACCGCCTCCGGTGAGCGTCTGCTGCCCTATGCAGACGCCATCTTGCATACCCTGGGCCGGGCCAGACAGGATGTGGCCCTCTCCCCCGGTTTCAGCCAGCAGCTCGCCATAGGTGCGCCCGCCGTGTTTTGGGAGCTCGATTTCAACGACTGGCTCAACCATGTCTATGCGCTGGCCCCCGGCCTCGCGGTGCGGCTCGAAACGGCTTCCCGCGAGCACCTGTGCCGCCAGTTGCTGGAGCGCTCTCTCGATCTCGCTCTGCTCTCCGAGCCGACCAAGATCGACGAGATAGCCCTGCACCCCATAGGCGAGCTGGTGTTCGAGCTGGTCAGCCGGGATGCCGCCGCCAACGCCGACAGCCTGATGCAGATGCCCCACATTCATCTGGATTGGGGCACCAGCTTCGAGCCGCAGCCCAGCCGCTTGCAGAGCCTGCAAAAGACCCCGGTGCTGCACTCGAGCTCTGCCAACATGGCACTGCAGTTCGTGCTGGCCAACGGTGGCGCCGCCTATCTGCCACGGCGCATGGTGAGCCCCTTCCTGGAGCAGGGACGGCTGCATCTGGTGGAGGGAGGCCAGCCGCTCAGTCGTCCGCTCTACCTCGCCTATCTGGAGAAATCCGATCGCCGGGAGCTGATCGATCAGCTGCTGACCCTGCCGCTCGGTTGGGATGGCGCCGATCTGCGCCTGCCGCAGCTCGAATAACTTCGGGCCGGATAGCACAGACAGAAAAGGGGCCGAACAGGCCCCTTTTTTATGATGCTTGTGTGCGATCTCGTCAGCCGTGCTGGCGGCGGTCGTTGGCCTGGGCCAGCAGCATGCGGCTCTCACGCAGGAACTCGTCGGCATGTTCGCCGAAGAAACCGGACACCTGCGAGAAGGCATCGATGAAGCCGGCCCTGTCCCCCTGCTCCAGCAGCCCCAGCACCTCGCCAAAGTTCTGGTAGTAGCGGCGGATCATCGCCAGATTCTGCGGGGACGACAATATGATGTCGGCATAGAGCTCGGGGTCCTGGGCAAACAGCCGCCCCACCATGGCCAGCTCCAGCCGGTAGATGGGAGAGCTCAGGCTCAGCAGGCGATCCAGATTGGCCCGCTCCCGGGAGAGGTGCCAGCCGTAGGCGAAGGTGGCGAAGTGGCGCAGCGCCTGGATGAGGGTCATGGCCTCGTCGTGAGCCTTGGCTTCCACCTGTTGCAGACGGGCGCCCCAGATGGTCATCTGATCCAGCAGCCACTGACTGGCGGCCGCGTCACGGCCCTGACAGCAGACGATCACCTGCTTGGCGAGGCTCGCCACATCCGGTCCGAACATGGGGTGCAGCCCCAGCACCGGGCCTTTGTGCACCGCCAGCATGTGCTCGAGTGGCGCCGCCTTCACGCTGGTGACATCCACCAGCAGACAGTCGGCGGGCAAGTTGCCGAGCCGGTCGATGATCTGGCAGGTGATGTCGATGGGCACGGCCACCATCACCAGACCCGCGTCGGCCAGGATGGCGTCAGCCCTTGGCCAATCGGCTTGTTCCAGGGTCTCGACCCGGTAGCCGGAGAGGCCGAACATCTGGCCGAACAAGCGGCCCAGCTGGCCCTGGCCACCTATGATGACCACCTTGCCAAGCTCCGGCTTCATGCATTTGAAATGGTTCTCTTTTTCGCTGGCCGATTCGAGGATGTAGGATTCGCGCATCACACGGCGCAGCACGTCTTCGATGAGATCGCCGGGCACCCCCAGCAGCTCGGCCTCGGCTCGGCGGCGGGCCAGCATGCTCGCCTCCCTGTCCGGCGCATAGATGGGCAGGCCATGGCGGCTCTTCACCTCACCCACTTCCCCCACCAGGGCCAGACGGGCGGCCAGCAGATCGATCAGCTGCCTGTCCACCGCATCTATCTTGTCCCTGAGGGCATTCAACTCTTCAGCCATATCCAGTCCCTGCTGGCGCCGCTGGCGGCGGCGCCCTGTGATTCAAGAGGCAACAAGGTATCACCGCATGGGCGGTGATACCTCTATGGTTCAATCAGTTACGACAAGATACCACGGCTTAACGCCCGGTTCTGCCCCTGAGCGGCGCCGCCAGCTCGCGATGGCATCGCGCCAGCAGATTGGCTGTGCTATCCCAGTCGATACAGGCATCTGTGATGGAGACGCCGTAGCGCATCTGCTCCTTGGGCTGCTCGCTGGACTGATTGCCCTCGAACAGGTTGGATTCAAGCATCACCCCTATGATGGAGCGGTTGCCCTCCTGGATCTGGTGGATGACGTTGTCGGCCACCTTGGGCTGCAAGCGGTGATCCTTGCTGGAGTTGCCGTGGCTGCAATCCACCACCAGGCCGGGCAGCAGGCCCGCTTTCTCCAGCGCCTCTTCCGCCAGCGACACATTGACCGAGTCGTAGTTCGGGTGCTTGCCGCCGCGCAGTATCACGTGGCCATCCGGGTTGCCCTGGGTCTGCAGCAAGGCAACCTGGCCCTGCTGGTTGATCCCCATGAAGGCGTGGGGGCTGGAAGCCGCCTGCAGCGCATTGATGGCGGTGCCGAGGTTGCCGTCTGTGCCGTTCTTGAAACCCACCGGCATGGAGAGGCCGGACGCCATCTCCCTGTGGGTCTGGGATTCTGTGGTGCGCGCACCTATGGCCGACCAGGAGAAGAGCTCTGCCAGGTATTGCGGGCTGATGGGGTCGAGCGCTTCGGTCGCCAGCGGCAATTCCAGCTCCGCCAGCCAGCAGAGCAGCTCGCGGGCACGATGCAGCCCCAGCTCCACATCGAAGGTACCGTCCAGGTTCGGGTCATTGATGAACCCTTTCCAGCCGACCGTGGTGCGCGGCTTCTCAAAGTAGACCCGCATGACAATGTAGAGAGAATCCTGGTAGGCATCATGCAGCGCTTTGAGTCTGGTTGCGTACTCTTTGGCGGCGTCCATATCGTGGATGGAACAGGGTCCACAGATCACCAGCAGGCGGTGATCGCGACGGTGGATGATGTCGGCTATGGTAGTGCGGGCCCCTTGCACGAATGCCAGCGCCTGGTCGGAGATGGGTAGCTTCTCCTTGAGCTGGGCAGGCGTGATCATCACTTGTTCGGACTGGATATGGATGTTGTTCAGGGGGTCTCTTTGCATTTTCTCATTCTCTCTACAGTATTTAAGCCAATTGCACCGAGTGTATTATTTTATTTACACAAGTCAGCACTTTGTTACGCAACCGCCCTCACCTTACCAAGGAAAAACAAACAATCAAGTGAAACTAGCGGGTTAACTGTCTAACAGGTGGATAAACGACCAGCGCGGCGACCTGAACAGCCAGAAAGTAGCGGGTGAAAAGCCCCTGACCCGACAACATCGTAAACATATAGTTACATCCCAATACTGCCGTCAGTGCTGCTAGACCACAATCCCACCCCAGTGCTTGCCTCCATTTTATAAAAAAAAAAGCGGGGCACCTGGCCCCGCTTGCGTTCCCGTGTTGCTCTTCTTTTATGATTTGCCGTGTGCCTTGATGGCTTCGACCGCCTTGTCCGGGAAGTCGCTGAACACCCCGTCCACATCGGCCTGATAGAGGAAGATGTTGAGCAGGTCGCTGAAGTCCTTGGCATAGGCCGGGATCTGCCCCTCATCCTGGCGGAAGGTATAAGGATGCACCTTGAGACCGGCGGCATGGGCCTCTTTCACCATATTGGTAAACACTGGTTTGCCCAGGGTACCCGGCTCAGTGACTATCATCGGCTTCCAGGGGCCGATCCCTTCCGCATAGCCGGCTATGGTCTTCATGGCGCCCGGCTTGAACATCCAGTCATAGTCGTAAGGGGTTGCCTTGCCCTTGGCGTCATAGACCATGGTCTCGTTCCAGTCGGTCTCGGCCATCAGCTGCACCAGTTTCAAGTCCATCCCCATGGCGGGCATCAGCTCGCTGTTGATGCGCTTGAGCTCGTCGGCATCGAAGCACTGCAGATAGACCTTGTCGTTCTTGCTGGTGTAGCCGTACTCCTTCAGCACCTTGAGCACTGCCTTGGAGATGTCCTTGCCCTCGTGGCGGAACAGCCAGGGGGCCTTGATCTCCGGGTAGATACCTATGTTTTTGCCGGTGCTCTTGTTGAGCCCCTGGATCATCTCTATCTCTTCCTGGAAGGTGTGGATCTTGAAGCTGGACTTCCACAACGGGAAGCGGGCCGGATAAACGGGCACCTGCTTGCCATCCACCAGCTGGAACGGCTCCGTCATGCGCAGGGAGCGCACCTCGGCCAGGGTAAAGTCCACCACATAGTAGCGACCGTCCGGACGGGCCCGGCCGGGGAAGCGCTCGGCCACGTCCGTGATGCCATCGAGGAAGTGATCGTGCATCACCACCAGCTGGTCATCCTTGGTCATCACCAGATCCTGCTCCAGATAGTCGGCCCCCATGCCATAGGCCAGCGCCTTGGATTCCAGGGTGTGCTCGGGCAGGTAGCCGGAGGCGCCACGGTGGGCGATCACGATTTTACCTTCATCGGCAGCCAGAACGGGCAATGCGAGGGCGGCCCCCAGGCCAAGGGCGATCAGGGAGAGAGAGAGTTTTTTCATGCGCGGTGCTCTTTGTTATTGTTTATTGGGTGTAGGTTATTGTTATAACAGAGGTTTATTGCATTTTAACGACGGGCGGCCAAGGGGCCGCCCGCCTCTTCATCAGCTGGCCTTGGGCAGGGCGTGCTGGTGTTGCTCCAGCCAGGCGTGCAGTTGCTGCTGCTCAGGCTGGGACAGACGCAGCCCCAGCTTGCTGCGGCGCCACAATATGTCTTCCATCGAATGGGCCCACTCGCGGCTCATCAGATAACGCACTTCCGACTCGTACAAGCCGGCGCCAAAGTGCTGGCCGCGCTCTTCGTGCAACCAGAGGCGGGCATGACTGCCATAGGCCTCGGCGATACGACGGGCGTTGCGCTCATCCAGCCAGTCGAACTCGAGCATGTAGGCACGGGCCAGCTCTGTGGTGGAGCAGTCGAACTCGCCACCGGGCAGACGGCTGCTCGCGGTCCAATCTTCGCCCATCTGGCTGAACCAGGGCTTGAGCTTGTTGCAGGCGGCCTGGGCCAGCTTGCGATAGGTGGTGAGCTTGCCGCCAAACACGGACAGGAGCGGCGCGCCGTCGGATTCGCCGGAGAGCTCCAGGGTGTAGTCGCGGGTCACCGCCTGGGGGGAATCGGATTCGTCATCGCACAGCGGGCGCACGCCGGCATAGGTCCAGATGACCTCTTTGGGTGCTATCTGGCGGGTGAAGTGGGCGTTGACCACCTTGCACAGGTAGCTGATCTCGGCATCGCTGATCTTCGCTTCCCGCGGGCTGCCGTGATGCTCCACGTCCGTGGTGCCGATGAGGGAGTAGTCCTGCTGATAGGGGATGACGAAGACGATGCGGTTGTCCTCGTTTTGCAGGATATAGGCCTCTTCGCGCTCATGGATGCGCGGCACTATGATGTGGCTGCCCTTGATGAGGCGGATGCCACGGGGAGATTTCTCGTGCAGGCTCTCATCATAGAAGGTCTTGACCCAGGGGCCGGCCGCATTGACCAGACCGCGGCAGGTGACGGTGAACTGCTCGCCCCCTTCCCGCTCCAGGGTCAGGGTCCAGTGTTTGGAACCGCGCACCGCCTTGACGCAGCGGGTACGGGTCTGCACGTCGGCGCCCTTGTCGCGGGCCATCATGGCATTGAGCACCACCAGGCGAGCGTCATCGACCCAGGCATCCGAGTATTCGAAGCCCTTGTTGATGCCGCTCTTGAGACCGTCTTGCGGCAGGAAGCGCACGCCGCAACTGCCCTTGAGCTTGTCGCGCTTGGCCAGGTTGTCATACAGGAAGAGGCCGGCGCGGATCATCCAGGCCGGACGCAGGTGCGGGCGGTGGGGCAGCCGAAAACGCATGGGACGGGCGATGTGGGGGGCCATGCCGAGCAGCACTTCCCGCTCCGCCAGCGCCTCTTTCACCAACCGGAATTCGTAATGTTCGAGGTAACGCAAGCCACCGTGGATCAGCTTGCTGGAGTTGGAGGAGGTGGCAGAGGCGAGATCCTGTGCCTCGAACAGGGCAACCTGCAGACCCCGACCCGCTGCATCAGCCGCAATGCCCACCCCATTGATGCCGCCGCCAACGACGACCAGATCATAATGTTCGCTCATGTTCACCTACTCTTTCTTATTTTGTGTTGCCATGACGGCAATGTTTGATTTCGCTCATATTAGAGCATGAAAAAATGATAAACGAACATTTTATGGAGAAAATGTGATCGCGATTGTTTTGGCAATGCTAAAAATGCTGCCAGTCGGTGATCAGGGCGTCAGCACCGGGCTGCCGGGCCCGAAAACGTGCGCGAGAACGCGCTCATGTCGGGGAACATCTAAGCAGTGGGGCGCGGAAGGTGTGCAAGCAGAGCGGAGAAAGCGGAAAAGAAGCGGCCGCCAGTGTGGCGGCCTGATGCCAGAGAGGGGTTAACGGCGGCTCAGCAGATGTGGCACTCGATCTGATGCTGGGACATCAGCCGCATCAGCTTCTCGGGCGGCTCCTGATCGGTGAACAGGGCGTGGATCTGGTTGAGGTTGCCCAGATTGACCATGGCATTGCGGCCAAACTTGGTGTGGTCGGCGGCCAGAAACACCTGACGGGAGTGGGCTATGATGGCCTGGGCAATCTTCACCTCATGGTAGTCAAAATCGAGCAGAGAGCCATCGTTGTCGATGCCCGAGATGCCGATGACACCGTAGTCCATGCGGAACTGGCCGATGAAGTCGCGGGTCGCCTCCCCTACTATGCCGCCATCCCGGTTGCGGATCTCGCCACCGGCTATGATGACGGTGAAGTCATCCTTGGCGGTGAGAATGCTGGCCACGTTGAGGTTGTTGGTGACCACGCGCAGCTCGCGGTGATCGAGCAGGGCGCGGGCGATGGCTTCTGTGGTGGTGCCTATGTCGATGAAGAGCGATGAACCGTCGGGAATGTTGGCGGCCACTTCGCGGGCGATGCGCTCTTTCTCCTTGAGCTGCATCACTTTACGGGCGCTGTAGGCGGTATTGACGGTACTCGAATGCAGGGAGGCACCGCCATGATGGCGCCGGATCTTGTTCTGTTCGGCGAGATCATTCAGATCGCGGCGAATGGTCTGGGGGCTGACGTCAAAGTGGGTCACCAGATCCTCGGTCGAGACAAAGCCCTGCCGCGTCAGGACGTCCAGGATCTCCAGATGTCGTTGGGTTTGCTTCACGCTTGAACTCCGATGATGAGACGAAAAAAGGCCCCGGCAGATGCGGGGCCTTTGGCAGTTTACCTGATCCCTTTTCGGATCGATAAGGGCAGGATCACGTTTTATGCCTTATCGGCAGCCGCTTTCTTGGCCGCGACGGCAATGTTCTCGTGCTTGAGGGTCATCGCCAGCAAGATGATGGAGAGCACGCAAGACGCGGTCAGCACCATGAAGCCACCATCCCAGCCGAAGTGGTCAACCGTGTAGCCCAGCATGGCGTTGGCCGCCACGGCACCACCCAGATAACCGAACAGCCCGGTGAAGCCTGCCGCAGTACCGGCCGCCTTCTTGGGTGCCAGCTCCAGCGCATACAGACCGATCAGCATGACGGGACCGTAGATCAGGAAGCCGATGGCCACCAGCGCCATCATGTCGATGGTCGGGTTGCCAGCCGGGTTGAACCAGTAAACCAGCACGGCCAGGGTCACCAGCACCATGAACAGGATACCGGCCGGGGCACGGCGACCCTGGAACATCTTGTCCGAGATCCAGCCGCACAGCAGGGTGCCCGGAATACCGGCCCACTCGTACAGGAAGTAAGCCCAGGAGGAGTTGTCGACGCTGAAGTCCTTGGCCTCTTTCAGGTAGGTGGGAGCCCAGTCCAGCACGCCGTAACGAATGAGGTAAACGAAGGCGTTGGCAATGGCGATGTACCACAGCAGCTTGTTGTGCAGCACGTACTTGACGAAGATCTCCTTGGCGGAAAACTCCTGCTCGTGGCTTTCGTTATAGTCCTTCGGATAGTCGTTCTTGTGCTCTTCGATGGGAGGCAGACCCACGGATTGCGGGGTGTCGCGCATCACGAAGAAGGCAATCACCGCGATGGCGGCCGCCGCCGCCGCCGGCACATAGAAGGCACTGCGCCAGTCGTTGAACCAGCCCATCCCCAGGATGAACAGCGGGCCTATCATGCCGCCGCCGACGTTGTGCGCCACGTTCCAGACCGCGACCACTTCGCCACGCTCCTTCTGTGACCACCAGTGCACCATGGTGCGACCGCAGGGCGGCCAGCCCATGCCCTGTGCCCAGCCGTTCAGGAACAACAGCACAAACATGATGCCGATGCTGGAGGTGGCCCAGTGCACTGTCCCCATCATGAACATGATGCCCGCCGACAGCAGCAGGCCGGCGGAGAGGAAGTAGCGCGCATTGGAGCGGTCAGACACGTTCCCCATCAGGAACTTGGACAGACCATAAGCGATGGAGACCCCGGACAGGGCCAGGCCCAGATCGCCGCGGGAGAATCCCTGTTCGATCAGATAAGGCATCGCCAGACTGAAGTTTTTCCGTACCAGGTAGTAACCGGCATAACCGAAGAAGATCCCGAAAAACACCTGCCAACGCATGCGTTTGTAGAAGGGATCGACCTTGTCGGCCGGGAGCCTGTCTATATGTGGTGCAGGCCTGAAGAGACTAAGCATGTTCTGCTTCCTTATTGTTGTTGTGGGCGGTTGAGGGTGCCCTGTCCATGCTGACCAACCAGAGGAGTCCTGATTCGAAAGCGAGCCTATTGTGCTCATATGTGAACATTTAATCTGTGATGGAGGCTCAAATATTGCAGTTTTATTACAAAAGAAAGTGCCAAGTGAGTGGTCACTCATCAGCCGCAATCCCTTGTATAGCAAGGCTTTCAGCTACCCACTAAGTGGTATAGCCACTGTTGCAACTTGCTTTCCGTCACATTTTCTTAGCAATGAGTGGGATCTTGTCCACATTTCCTGCGGGGAGAGCGTGGTGAATGTTCGATTTAGGTTTATTTTCTCTCTCGTCCGAGAACGAGCGCAAACGAGCATAACGTTTGCGCCAGCTCAAAAAACAAGAAAAAACGTTTTCGGACGCAACAATGGGACTGAAAAAACAACAAAACGGAACATCAAACCTACTCTGGGTGGATATAAGGAATAACGGTATGAGCATACAAAGACCCAATACCCTGCTTGGCGAGTGCATTGCCGAGTTTATCGGAACCGGCCTGCTGATATTTTTCGGCGTCGGTTGTGTGGCCGCCCTGGTGCTGGCCGGTGCCAACTTCGGACAATGGGAAATCTCCATTACCTGGGGTCTGGGTGTCGCCATCGCCATCTATGTGACCGGCGGTATTTCAGGTGCCCACCTGAACCCGGCCGTGACCCTGGCGCTGATGACCTTCTGCGGGTTCGACAAGCGTAAAGTGGTGCCCTACATCATCGCTCAGGTCGCAGGCGCCTTCTGCTTCGCCGCCCTTGTCTACTTCCTCTACGGCGGCCTGTTCACCCAGTGGGAAGTGACCCACAACGTGGTGCGCGGCAGCGTCGAGAGCCTCGGCACAGCCGGCATCTTCTCTACCTACCCGAACGCCCTGCTCTCCAATATGCAAGCCTTCGCGGTCGAGCTGGTGATCACCGCCGTCCTGATGCTGGGCATCATGGCACTGGGTGACAACAACAACGGCGCCCCCAAAGGCTTCGCCGCCGCCCTGCTGATCGGGATCCTGATCGCCGTGATCGGCGCCTCCCTCGGCCCGTTAACCGGTTTTGCCATGAACCCGGCCCGTGATTTCGGCCCCAAACTGTTTGCCTTCCTGGCAGGCTGGGGTGACGTGGCCATGACAGGTGGTCGTGACAACCCCTACTTCTGGGTCCCCATCCTTGGCCCCATCGTCGGTGCCCAGCTTGGTACCGCCCTGTATGTGAAAGTGTTGGCTCCCTGTGTGCCGGGCAACCGTGTTGCCGCCACCGAGCAAGCTGCCCAAACCGCCAAAGAAGAGGCCGCCGCATAAGAGCGGCCCTCCCCAACGTGTAAAAACGTGGAAAATAAAAACGTGGAGAACATCATGTCTGCTGAAAAAAAATATGTCGTCGCTCTGGACCAGGGTACTACCTCTTCCCGCGCCATCGTGTTTGACCAGGATGCCAACATAGTCGGCACCTCCCAGCGCGAATTCACCCAGCACTACCCGAAAGCGGGCTGGGTAGAGCACGACCCCATGGAGATCTGGGCGACCCAGTCCTCCGTCTTCACCGAAGTGCTGGCCAAGACAGGCCTGCGCAGCGAAGAGATCGCCGCCATCGGCATCACCAACCAGCGTGAAACCACAGTGGTGTGGGAAAAGGCCACCGGCAAACCCATCTACAACGCCATCGTCTGGCAGTGCCGCCGCACCGCGGCCATCTGTGAAGAGCTCAAGGCCCGTGGCCTGGAAGAGTATGTGCGCGAGAACACCGGCCTGGTGCTGGACGCCTACTTCTCCGGCACCAAGGTGAAGTGGATCCTCGACAACGTCGAAGGAGCCCGCGAGAAGGCGATGAACGGCGAGCTGCTGTTCGGCACCATAGACACCTGGCTGGTATGGAAGATGACCAACGGCGAAGTGCACGTCACCGACCCGACCAACGCCTCCCGTACCATGCTCTACAACATCCGCGACCTGAAGTGGGACGAGAAGATGCTGGACGAGCTGGGCATCCCCTTGTCCATGCTGCCAGAGGTCAAACCCTCTTCCGAAGTCTACGGCTACACCACCCGTGGCGGCGGTTCCCGCATCCCCATCGCCGGCATCGCCGGTGACCAGCAGTCTGCCCTGTTCGGCCAGCTCTGCTTCGAAAAAGGGATGGCCAAGAACACCTACGGTACCGGCTGCTTCTTGCTGATGAACACGGGCACAGAGCCGGTTCGCTCCAGCAACGGCCTGCTGACCACGGTCGCCATCGGCCCGAAAGGGGAAGTGAACTACGCGCTGGAAGGGGCTGTCTTTATGGGCGGCGCCACAGTGCAGTGGCTGCGTGACGAACTGAAGCTCATCCACGATGCCCGCGATACCGACTACTTCGCCTCCAAGGTGGGTGACACCAACGGTGTCTATCTGGTACCGGCCTTCGTCGGTCTGGGCGCGCCCTACTGGGATCCGTATGCTCGCGGCACCATGGTCGGCCTGACCCGTGGCGCCAACCGCAACCACATCATTCGTGCCGCACTGGAATCCATCGCCTACCAGAGCCGCGATGTGCTGGATGCCATGCAGCAGGACTCCGGCATCAAGCTGGCCGCCCTCAAGGTGGACGGTGGCGCGGTAGCCAACGACTTCCTGATGCAGTTCCAGTCCGACATGATGCACACCCCTGTGGTGCGTCCGACCCGCATCGAGACCACCGCCATGGGCGCCGCCTTCCTGGCCGGTCTGGCCGTCGGCTTCTGGAAGAGCTCGGACGAGCTGGAAGACAAGTTCAGCGTGGATCGCGAATTCATCCCGCAGATGAGCCACGAAGAGCGCAACAAGCTCTACCACGGCTGGCAGAAAGCGGTTGAGCGTTCACGCCGCTGGGCCGAAGAGGATTAATCGGGCAACCGACATCTTTTCGAGATGAAAATACAAAGAGGCCGACAGCGATGTCGGCCTCTTCTTTATTCAGCCAGGCATCCACAGTGGTCATTCACCACCTCTGGCGGACAGCCGGTCGGCTCCCTTCCTCTTGTCATGGATGGAGGCCGGCTCTTTCTTCCCTCCCACTTGTCTGAGCTGCCAGAGGCTACCTAGCCCCTTCTGTTGCCAAGGGAAGACGCCAGCCTATGCAACCTGGTTGTCATGGCCGGTCGCCAACATCCCCTCCCCTTTGGCCGGAAGAATGTCGGCCCTTAACATGCTGCCATCACAGGGTATGGCTACCGAGCTGCTCCTTGATAAAGTCGAGCCAGACCCGCAGCCGGATGTCGCGCTGGGCATCGGAGTAGAACACCGCATTGATGGGGCGCGAGGCGCCGCTGTTGCTGCGGGCCAGCACCTCCACCAGGGCGCCGCTGGCCCGATCCGGCCCTGTCATGAAGTCAGACAGGCAGACGATCCCCTGCCCCGCCAGCGCCAGCTGGCGCAAGGTCTCGCCGCTGCTGGCGCGCAGGGTCGGGGTAATGGGGAAGCGATCCCCCTGCTCGGCACTGAGCAGCGGCCAGTGGTTGAGGTGATCGGGGTGCAAAAAGCCCAGCAGCTCGTGGCCCGCCAGCAGATCCGCCGGCTGGCGCGGGGTCCCGCGCTCGCTCAGGTAAGCGGGGGATGCCAGCAACCGCAGCCGTGAGTGGCCAAGCGGCAGGGCGCGCAGGGAAGAGTCGGTCAGCTCGCCGATGCGGATGGCCATGTCCACACGCCGCTCCATCAGGTTGATGAAACCCTCCGAGCTGTGCAGCTGCAGCTCGATGCCGGGATAGCGGCGGCGAAACTCGCCTATGATGGGCACCAGCCGGTGCAGGATGAAGGGGGTGGCCGCATCGACCCGCAAAATCCCCTCCGGCTGCTCCTTGCGGCTGAGCAGGTGCCCCTCAGCCTCGCTCATCTCGGTCAGAATCTTCACGGCCCGCTGATAGAACCAGCTCCCCTCCTCGGTCAGGCTGACCCGGCGGGTGGTGCGGTTGAGCAGCACGGTCGCAAGCTTCTCCTCCAGCCGCTTGATACCGCGGCTCACTACGGAGTTGTCCATCCCCAGGTTCTCCGCCGCCTGGCGGAAACTGCCAGCCTCCACCACCGCCACAAACAGGGTCAGTTCATCAGAATGGGTCTTCATTGCTGTTATCCAGACAAGAGTAATGGGCCTTTATAGGCGCAGTCGCTGTGGATTGGCAAGTGAGCTCTGGTGCAACATCTTTGTTTGCACAGATAAATAACGTGATGGCCAGCTCAAACCAGACTCGCCCATTGCCGGTACAATACAGCCAAAACGGCATCGTATGGCGCCATAATCTGACAAGGAAGGAAACCATGACATTCGAAGCGCGGCTGGCGGCAGCCCACCAGGAGCTTGAAAGCAAAGGCGTGTGGCACGCCAACTACAATCCCCTCTTGCTCAGACTGCTGCGCAGGCTGGGTTACCCGGTCAAACCGCCTCACTATCAGAGCTGGCTCGCCAACGTTCTCGGGTTTGGCATCAGCATAGGGCTGTTCTGGGGTCTGTTGATGTGGTTTTTCAGCTGGCAACCCATGGGGATGGAGCCGCTATTTGCACTGCGCCAAACAGCCCTGTTTGCCGGATTATTCGGTATTTTGATGGCAAGTTGGCTCTGGCTTAGGCGCAAGCAGCTTGCATTGACCCCGTGGGAGCAGCTGGCAGAACATGTCAGTACCAGCAGCAAGGACCAGGCATGACCAAACAGTGTTGCCCCCGCTGCGGGATGGATACCAAGCACAGCGAGCGGATAAAGCAGAAGCCTTCCCCTTATCCCAAGACCCGCCGCGGCCAGTTCAGGGCATTTCTCAACGGATTTTTCTCCGGGGTCGGCGGTCATGGCATAGCCGCACTTGAGCTGCTCGACCGCTATGTGGTGTGCCAACAGTGCGGACTGGAGCGACTGGAAAACCACGGCGAAGAGTTCAAATAGCCTTCCGTTTTGCCAGCGCAACAATTTCAGGGAAATGATTTGATGGGGTATTGTTAACTAGGCACTCTTTAATCAGCCTCTTCTTGACACAAGATGGACACGCAGGGAGCAAAACAGCATGAAAGCCCATGAAAAACTAAACTATGTGGAGTTTGCCGCCAGGGATCTCGCGGCCACCAAGGCCTTCTTTCAGGCCGCCTTTGACTGGCAGTTTGTCGATTATGGCCCCGACTACTGCGCCTTTGCCGATGAGGGGCTGGACGGCGGTTTCTATAAAGCGGATCTGCGCAGCAACACGGCTCAGGGCGGCGCCCTGCTGGTGTTTTACAGCGCCGATATCGAAGCAACCCAGGCCAAGGTGAGCCAGCATGGTGGCACCATCATTCGCCCCCTGTTCGACTTCCCCGGTGGCCGTCGCTTCCACTTCGTCGAGCCCAGCGGTAATGAGTTCGCGGTCTGGTCGGAAACGACTATCGTCTAATAGAGATAGGGGGCATTGGCAATATTCCCCTCAGATCCACAAACCAAACTTTACCTCCAGTGACCTATCTAAAAAGCCTATGATAAATCACATATTTTTTGATGTTACCACTATTAGTTTTGGTTAGAATGAAATACTATCCCCATCTAGGTTTCTCCTTTAAATGTGGCGACAGCGTTGTTTTTTTAAACAAAAATAATAAATTAGATGATTGTTTATTAAAATGAATTCTGATGTTGTTTTTATAGAAAATTAAAGTGAAAAAAAATATTTTACATGAAAAATTGACATAGATAGCCGTCCATGATTTTTATGGGAGCGCTTCCATTGTTTTTAAAGGTTTTATACATTAGATATGTTGAGGGTTATTATGGAAAATAGAAACATACTTGGATGGTCTTTTGGAGTTTTAACCTCAATCCTTGGTGCTGGGTGGGGTGTTTTCACTTATGTTGTGCCGGACCCTTCAGTATTAGGGATGGAAGCTATAAACTGGAAAAACATTCTCCTTTTTACATCTTTTTTAGTAGCGACGCTTTGGATTTTTATTTATTTTTTCTTGCAGAAAGTTCCATCATTCCTTCGCCACTCGTCAATTATAATTCTATACTCCTTGACGGCTATTAGCTTTTTCTGGGTGGGAACTAAATATCAAGATCCATTATTTGGTAGTTCAGAGCAAGAGGCTATATACGCATATAATGATAGTGCAACTATTCTTGGAAAAAGAATTGAAACTATTGAAAATGTTTCAATTCAATTAAAAGGGTGCCAAAAGGTCATGGGTAAGATAGTTTGTAGACTAGACCTCTTAAATAAAAATGCAGACCGAGACCTATCGTTATCTGGGGAAACTAGAGCATTTGATGATGCAAGCAATGAAATGGAGCTAGATTCATTAGCTATAGGTTCTTCCAATGTATCTACTTATAAAACATTTGTGCTGCCCAAAGGGGTTAAAACCACAGTGATAATAGCATTCAAACTCCCGAATGAATCATCCCAGAGATTAACATCTTTACGTGTGAAGTTTTCAGGCATGAATGGTATAAGAAAAGGAGTGAAATTTGATGGAGTACCACTAGTTTAGCCTAATTTAACAGTTATGGTGCTAGCATCTCTAGCACCATAACTAGAGATATACATCCAACTAAGCGAAAGTGTATGTAGTTACAGCTATCTTCAGACCACATGAACATTATGTTTTAATAAAATTATTTAACAACCATCCTTGGGTTCGCCACTACAAGTAAAAACGCCCCAAGATTTAATATCCATTGCTGCTCTCACCTCAATTCACTATTGCCATAATGGCCCTATTTCCCTCCCCCTGCGGCAGGCATACTGACCTTCGTTTTTGCAAGGAGGTTCAGATGTCAGCACCCGTGATTGTGATTGCCCAACTTGAAGCCAAACCCGAATTTTCCACCCAGTTTCGGGCCGCCCTTGAGCCGCTGATAGCGGCCACCCTGCAGGAGGCCGGCTGCCTGCGTTACCAGTTGCACCAGAGCCTGGACAACCCCCATGGCTGGATGCTGCACGAGGAGTGGGAGAGCGAAGCCGCGCTCAAAGCCCACCAGCAGCAAGCTCACTTCCTCGCGTTTGTCGCCAGGGCCGAGCCCTGGTTTGCCAGCAGCCTTATTCGCAATTACCGCCGACTCCCGGCCTGAGTATCCCGAGACTCGTTGACGATGGCGCTGCCAACTTGCAACGCCGCCACGGCCTGTGCACCGAGCCCCCCCCCTTGCTCTGGGCAAGGGCCAACCACCCCATTTGAGGAAATAGATGATGAAAATGCCCGCCATGGGTCTGGGCACCTTTCGCCTGAAAGGTGAGCCCCTGCTTGCAACCCTGAATACCGGCCTGGCGCTCGGCTATCGCCATATCGATACCGCCCAGATTTACGACAACGAAAGCGAAGTGGGCGAGGTGCTGGCCAGCACTGCTGTCCCTCGCTCGAATATCTACCTCACCACCAAGGTGTGGACCAGCGAGTTTGGCCCGGGCAAGCTGATCCCCAGCCTCAAGACCAGCTTGGCGAAACTGCGCACCGATTATCTGGATCTGGCGCTGATTCACTGGCCCTCCCCCAAGGATGAGGTGCCGATGGCGGTCTACCTGGAGCAGCTGGCCGAGGCCAGGGCGCAAGGCCTGACCCGGGAGATAGGGGTATCCAACTTCACGGTGGCCCAGCTTAAAGAAGCCGTCGAGATCCTGGGGCCGGGCGCCATCGCCCACCAGCAGGTGGAGATCCACCCATTGCTGCAAAACCGCAAGGTGGTGGAATTCTGCCGCGAGCAGGGCATCGCCATCACCGCCTACATGCCGCTCGCCTATGGCAAGGTGCTCACCGAGCCGCTCCTGATCGAGATCGGCAAACGCCACGGCGTCTCGGCGGCCCAGGTGTCGCTGGCCTGGCTGCTGGCCCAGGGCATGAAGGTGATCCCGAGCTCCACCAAGCGGGAGAACCAGGCCGCCAACCTGGCCGCCCTCAAGGTGCAGCTCAGCCCCGACGAGATGGCCCAGATCGCCACCCTGGAGCGGGGCGAGCGCTGCGCCAACCCGGACTTTGCACCGGCCTGGGACTGATCCCCCTCATCCCCGGCCCTTCTCCCGCCAGGGGAGAAGGGAGAACAACAGTTCGGGACATCTCTTCGACCCCAAGCGGGAGGCACTGTGCCTCCCGCTTTTTTTGGTTTTGTGCGCCACCCACGTAATTCCCCGCCCGACAAGACCCGATCCATCGCGATGATTGCTGCTGATTGCTGCTGATTAAGCAAAAGTAATTTGATGTCATCGTCATTTTTGCCAACAAAGCTCATCGGCATACTGGCGCCATTCTCCCGTCGGGAGTCCTATCCAAGGAGTTTGTATGCCACTGGCGTTATTTGCCCTCACCCTGAGTGCCTTTGCGATCGGCACCACCGAATTTGTGATAGTGGGGCTCATTCCCACCATAGCCGAGCAACTTCATGTCTCCCTGCCCTCCGCAGGCCTCTTGGTCAGCCTCTACGCCCTCGGCGTCGCCATAGGCGCGCCGCTTCTGACGGCCCTCACCGGCAAGTTGCCGCGCAAGTGGCTGCTGGTGGGCCTGATGGCGCTGTTCACCGCCGGCAACCTGCTCGCCTGGCAGGCTCCCGGCTACGAGAGCCTGATCGTCGCCCGCGTGCTGACCGGGCTGGCCCACGGGGTCTTCTTCTCGGTGGGCTCCACTATAGCCACCGGTCTGGTGGCCAAGGAGAAGGCGGCCAGCGCCATCGCCATCATGTTCAGCGGCCTGACCGTCGCTCTGGTCACCGGCGTGCCGCTCGGCACCTGGATTGGCCAACAGTTTGGCTGGCGCGAGACCTTCCTGGTGGTGAGCCTCTTGGGCCTCATCGCCATGGTGGGCAGCCTGCTGCTGATCCCGAACAACCTGCCCAAGGGGGCGGCCTCCAGCATCCGTGAACAACTGCTGGTGCTGACCAAGAAGCCGCTGCTGCTGGTCTACGCCAAGACAGCGCTCGGGTACGGCGGCGCCTTCACGGCGTTTACCTTCCTCGCCCCCATCTTGCAACAGGTGAGCGGCTTCGGGGCCAACGCGGTCAGCCTGATCCTGCTGGTGTACGGGGTATCGGTGGCGTTCGGCAACATCTGGGGCGGCAAGCTGGCGGACAAGATGGGCCCATTGCCCGCCCTGAAGCTGATGTTTGCCGGATTGGCTGTCATCCTGCTGCTGCTCACCTTCACCGCGCCCCATCCGGTGCTGGCAGTGCTGACCGTGCTGGTGTGGGGTGCCTTCGCCTTTGGCAACGTGCCTGGGTTGCAGGTACTGGTGGTCAAGCAGGCCGAGATCCATACCCCCAACGCCGTGGACGTGGCCTCCGGCCTCAACATCGCCGCCTTCAACGTCGGCATCGCCTTGGGCTCTGTCGTTGGTGGTTTCGTGGTGGAGCACCTGGGGTTGATGCACACTCCCTGGATAGGTGCGCTGATCGTGCTGCTGGCCTACGGCCTGACCCACGTCAGCGAGAAGCGCGAGGCCAGATTGGCGCTGGCGGTCTAACCCCCCTCAAACGAAAAGGCCGACACCTGGTGTCGGCCTTTTTCATTTCCGGCAGGGCTCAAGACTCCTTGAGATCCTCGTCCGCGGCCCAGCGGGCCTCCAGCCAGAGCAGGTTGACCAAACCGCACAGCAGGGCAAAGCCCAGCCCCAGAATCCAGGTGAAATACCACATAATCGAAACTCCCTTGAGTAGAAGACGGTTAGTAGAGGCTGTGACCGTGCTGGCGAACCTGATCGGTGCTGACCTTGCCACGCACCACCCGGTAGACCCAGAGGGTGTAACCGATGTTGATGGGCATCAGCACCCCCACTATCCCCAGCATGATCAGCAGGGTGCCCTCGCTGGAGGTGCCGTCCCACAGGGTCAGGCTGCTCGACGGATCCAGGGACGAGGGCAGCACGAAGGGGAACAGGGCGATGGCGATGGTCAGCATCATGGTGGCGCAGGCGCCGCCGCTGGCCATGATCGCCAGGCGCGGCAGGCCACGGGCACTGGCGAGACTGCTCACCATGGGCAGCAGCAGGCCCAGGGCCGGCACGCACCAGAGCCAGGGCTGCGCCGCGAAGTTGCTGAACCAGCCGTCCGGTGCCAGCGCCACCTGCTTCATCAGCGGGGTGAGGGCGCCGTTGAGATCGCCGATCTCCTGTAAGCGGTAACCTTCCATCTGGCTGAGCCAGACGCCACCGAGGGCGAACAGGCCGCTCGCCAGGGGGCCGAGCCAGAGGCTCTGGCGGGCGCAGCGCTCGGCGATCACCCCTTGAGTCTTGCACTGCAGGAAGCTGGCGCCGTGCAGCATCAGCAGGGCCAGCGCCGTGCCCATGCAGGTCAGCAGCAGCGGCCAGTTGAACTCGAAGGCGCCGTAGTGGATGCGAAGGTGCGAATCGAAGCGAAACGGCAAGCCTTGCAGCAGGAAGCCCAGCGTCGCGCCGAATACCAAGGTCGGCAGCAGGGCCCCCGTCACCAGGGCCCTGTCCCACCAGCGGCGCCACTGGGCCGATTCCAGCTTGCTGCGATAGTCAAAGCCCACCGGGCGCAGGAAGAGGCCAAACAGCAGGAACATGAAGGGCACGTAGAGCGCCGAGAAGGCGGCGGCATAGACCAGCGGCCAGGCGGCGAACAGGGCGCCGGCACCGGCGATGAGCCACACCTGGTTGCCCTCCCACACCGGGCCCACGCTGTTGAGCAGCACCCGCCGCTCCTCATCTGTCTTGCCGACGATGGGCAGCAGCAGGCCCACCCCCAGATCGAAGCCGTCCATCACCACGAAGCCGATGAGCATGAACAGCACCAAGCCCCACCAGATCAATTTCAGGGTTTCGTAATCCATCAGAGCGCACTCCCGCTTGCCAAGACTTCACCTTGATAACGACCCGTCTTCAGGCTGGCGGGCCCTTTGCGGATCACATGACGCAACAAGAACAGCTCCACCACCAGCAGGCTGGTGTAGATGAGGCTGATGGAGATGAGGCTGAACCAGATCTGGCCCGGCTGCAGCAGAGAGACAGAGGCCGAGACCGGCAGCACCTCGCTGATGGTCCAGGGCTGGCGACCAAACTCGGCCACGAACCAGCCCGCCTCGATGGCGACCCAGGGCAGCGGTATGCTCCAGAACAGCACCCTCAGCAGGCGCGGCGATTGCACCAGCCGGCCCCGGCACAACTGCAGGAAGGAGGCGGCAAAGAGCACCAGCAGCACAACCCCTATGCCCACCATCAGCCGGAAGCTCCAGAACAGCGGCGCCACCTGGGGCACTGAATCCTCCACCGCCAGGGCGATGGCCGCCTCGTCGGCCTGGGCTATGTCCTTGGCATGGGGAGTCAGCAACAGGCCGTAGCCGAGATCCTGGCGGTGCTGCTCGAAGGTGGCGCGGGCGGCGCCGTTGCCACCGTCCTGGCGCAGCGCCTCCAGGGCGCCATAGGCCAGCATGCCGCTGCGGATGCGCACCTCGTGCTCGGCCTTGAGATCCTTGATGCCGGTCACCGCCTCATCGAGGGAGCGGGTGGCTATGATGCCCATCAGATAGGGGATCTTGACGGCCGCATGGGTGGTCTCGGCGTGCTGATCGGGCCAGCCGAACAGGGTGAAGGCCGCCGGGGCGGGCTCTGTCTCCCACTCCGCCTCGATGGCGGCGAGCTTGACCTTCTGAACCTCACCGGTGCGATAACCTGACTCGTCGCCGAGGACGATGACCGAGAGGATGGCGGCCAGGCCGAAGCCGGAGGCGATGGCGAAGGAGCGCAAGGCGAAGCGCACCTCCATGCGGCGCAGCAGATACCAGCTGCTCACCCCCATCACGAACAGGGAGGCGGCCACGTAACCCGCCGCCACAGTGTGCACAAACTTGACCTGGGCCACAGGGTTGAACAGCACGGCGGTGACGTCGGTCAGCTCCATGCGCATCGTCATGGGATTGAACTCGGCGCCGACCGGGTTCTGCATCCAGCCGTTGGCGATCAGGATCCAGAGCGCGGAGAGGTTGGAGCCCAGCGCCACCAGCATGGTCACCAGCAGGTGCTGACCACGGGAGAGCCTGTCCCAGCCAAAGAAGAACAGGCCCACCAGGGTGGATTCGAGGAAGAAGGCCATCAGCCCTTCCACCGCCAGGGGGGCGCCGAAGATGTCGCCGACATAGTGGGAGTAGTAGGCCCAGTTGGTGCCGAACTGAAACTCCAGGGTGATCCCCGTGGTCACCCCCATCACGAAGTTGATACCAAACAGCTTGCCCCAGAAACGGGTGATGTCCTTGTAGATCACCTTGCCGGTCATCACGTAGGCGGATTCGGCGATCACCAGGATCCAGGACAGCCCCAGGGTGAGGGGCACAAACAGGAAGTGAAACATGGCCGTGGCCCCGAACTGCAATCGGGACAGGCTTACCACATCATCCAGGCTAATCATGCAGGACTCTCTATGTTGCATTTAACAGACAGGTTTTCGCCTGCCAAGTACAACATGAGTCATGACACCTATAACAGATGCAGTTATATTGAATTACACCTATAACAGTTGTCTTATCGCATGTCCCTTTACCGTCAGCTGGCCGACCGCCTGCAACAGCAGATTGAAGCCGGGGTATGGCAACCCGGCGAGCGCATTCCCTCCATCCGCCAGAGCTGCAAGACCCACGCCCTCAGCCCCATGACGGTGCTGCAGGCCTATCAGCTGCTGGAGAGCCGCGGCCTGATACTGGCGCGGCCCCAGTCCGGCTACTACGTCAAGGCCGCCCCCTCCCCGCTGCGGGCCAGCGCGCCGCAACAGGCCCACTACAGCGGCTCGGTGGACATCAACGATCTGGTGTTCGAGGTGTTGCAGGCGAGCAAGTCCCGCGAACTGGTGCCGCTCGGCATGGCGGTGGCGGATCCCGCCCTCTTCCCCCACCCCCAGCTCGGCCGGGCCCTGGCCAGCTGCATGCGTCGGCTCGACCCCTTCAGCACGGTGGCAGACCTTCCCCCCGGCAACGAGGCGCTGCGCCGCGCCATCGCCCAGCGTTATGCCGGTGACGGGCTGGCGGTCGACCCCCAGCAGATCATCATCACCACGGGCGCCATGGAGGCGCTCTCCCTCGGCCTGCAGGTGCTGACCGAGCCGGGGGACTGGGTGGTGGTGGAGACCCCCACCTTCTACGGCGCCCTGCAGGCCATGGAGCGGCTGAAACTGAACGCGGTGGAGATCCCGGTGATCCCGGGGGTCGGTATCGATCTGGCGCTGCTGGCCGAGGCGCTGGCCCAGCGCCCTATCAAGGCGTGCTGGCTGATGGGCAACGTGCAGCACCCGCTCGGCCATACGATGCCGGATGGACACAAGCAGGCGCTGATGGCGCTGCTCAACGCGCATGAAGTGCCGCTGGTGGAGGACGACGTCTACGCCGAGCTCTATTTTGGCCGCGAGCGGCCTCGCCCCATCAAGTATTGGGATGCGCGTGGCGAGAGCCTGCTGTGCAGCTCGTTTTCCAAGTGCCTGGCGCCCGGCTTTCGGGTTGGCTGGGTGGTGGCCGGCCGCCACGCCGAGCGGGTGCAGCGACTGCAGCTGATGTCGACCCTCTCCACCAATGTGCCGAGTCAGCTGGCGCTCGCCGACATGCTGCTCAACGGCGGCGTCGATGCCCACTTTCGTCGCCTGCGCCACACCCTGGCCCAGCGCCAGCAGCAGATGCGGGCGGCCCTGCTGCGCCTCTTCCCGGATGAGGTGCGCATCAGCGCACCCGATGGCGGTCACTTCCTCTGGCTGGAGTTTGACCCTCGCATGGACAGTCGTTCACTGCACGCCCAGGCGCTCAGTTGCGGCTTCTCGCTGGCGCCCGGCGCCCTCTTCTCCAGCCAGGGGATGCACAACCACTGCCTGCGCCTCAACAGCTCACATCCCTGGAGCCCGCAACAGGAAGCCGCCCTCGCCCGGCTGGTCGAGCTTATCCATCAGCAACTGGCCGTCGTCCCAGCCAAAAACAACAAGGCCCCGTAACGGGGCCCGACTGGCTTGCCCGGCTTGAGCAGGCTATCTGGCATAAATTTCCGACTGGCGCGTGAACCCCAGGGATTCGTAGAGTGCCTTGGCTCGTTCGTTGAACGACATCACCTCCAGCCGGATCTGGTGGGCACCGTGCGCCTTGCCCCAGTCATCGCAATGGGCGATCAGCGCCTTGCCTATGCCTCGGGATCTGTGGTTTTCGTCAACCACCACTGAGCCGATGCGGCAGATGGGCTGCTTGCTGAGAAACGGGATGGTTTCGTTGATGTCGATGCGCGCAGTCAAAAAGCCCACCACGGCGCCCTCCTGCTCGGCAACGCAAAACAGTCGCCCTTCGCTGCCGATGGCATTGAGCAGAAAATCCCGCTCCTGCGGTGATGGCGGACAGAACACCTCGGGGGCATGTTCAAAGTGGATCAAGCCTATCTGCCGATTCAGCTCGAGAATGGCGTCGATATCCTGCTCGGTTGCCTTGCGTATCTCCAACATGTGCTCCTTGCTCTGGCGTTGGCTTACAGGTGGGGTCGTCCATCCTCTTTGAGATGGGCGAGAGACCCATCATAGTGGGAGTCAGCGGCAACAAAAAGGGTCAATCGTATCCTGTCATGGCCGATGGCCGGTCTCGCTGCTGGCAACAACAACGCCCCGTGACGGGGCGTTATGGCTATTCCCGCTAAGGCGTCAGCTCGGGGATCCCAGCTGGGCCACCTGCCGCTCGATACTTCCCTTGAGGTTGTCATCGAGTTTCAAGGCCCGCGCCAGCTCATCCAGATAGCCGCGTTCCATGAAATGGTCCACGTCGATGGCGAGCAGGGAGGCGAGGTAGACCTCGGTGGCCTGCTCCATGTCGGTCACATCCCGGGCCAACGCCTGCGGATCCAGGGGACGGGCCAGCTCGGCGTCAATCCAGCGCGCCGCATCGCTTTGGCCCTGCTCGGTCAGGTAGTCCTGGATCTTCTGGCGCTCGGCGGCGTCGATATGGCCGTCGGCCCGGGCCGCCGCCACCATGGCGCGCACCAGCAGGGTGGCACGCGCATCCAGCGCCTGACCCTGCAGGGTATCGAGGGACTGGGCAGGTTGGGCGGCCCCGCTCTGCTGGGCCTGCCAATCCTGATAGAGCTTGTAGGCGAGGCCGCCGAGGGCCGCCGCGCCGCCTACCGCCGCCACCTTGCCGCCATACTTGCGCACCTTCTTGTTGCCAAGCAGCAAGGCCATGGCGCCAGCGGCCAGGCCGCCCTGCGCCATGCCCTTCATCTGCGACTTGCGGCTGTCGCCGCCTTCGTTGAGCCAGCCCTTGCCAGCGCCCATTAATTGCTCCAGCATCTGTTTCATAAGACCTCCGCTTTGCATGATTTTCCATGCTGGGCCGCGCCCACTGAACTCAAGGTGAATGGATGCCACTGCCACGCCTGTTGCTGCTGACCCTGCTGACCCTGACGGCGTTCGCCGCCAACTCTGTGCTCTGCCGTCTTGCCCTGTTTGAAGAACGGATGGATCCGGCCCTGTTCACCCTGCTGCGGCTGACCAGTGGCGCCCTGGTGCTGCTCCTGCTGTGCCGGGCCCGTCAGCCGTCGCCTCGCCAGGGAGACTGGGGCGGCGCCCTGGCCCTCCTCGTCTACGCAGCCGCCTTCTCCTTTGCCTATCTCACCCTGACCACGGGCACTGGCGCCCTGCTGCTGTTTGCCGCCGTTCAGCTCAGCATGCTGGCGCCCCCTCTGCTGCGCGGGGAGTCTCTGCCACGGCGCCAGTGGGCCGGTCTGCTGCTCGCCATGGCGGGGCTGGTACTGCTGCTGTTGCCAGGCATCCGGGCTCCGGATCCCCTGGGCGCGGCCCTGATGATCGCGGCCGGCATCGCCTGGGCCTGCTATACCCTGCGGGCATCGCGTTTTGCCGATCCGGTCGCAGCCAATGCCGGCCACTTCCTGCGCGCCAGCCTGCCGGCCAGCCTCCTTTATCTGCTGCTGGGTCAGCTTGAGGCCAGCCCGGCCGCCATCGGCTATGCCCTGGCCTCGGGGGCCCTCGCCTCCGGCCTGGGCTATTCACTCTGGTACCAGGTGTTGCCCCAGCTGGGGCGCACCCTGGCCGCCAGCGTGCAGTTGCTGGTGCCCCTGCTCGCGGCGCTGGCCGGTCTCATCTGGTTGGATGAGTCATGGTCACTGCGGTTGTTATTGTCATCACTGGGCATTCTGGGGGGCATAGCCCTGGTCATAGCGGGACGCCCCCCTTCAGGAGACAAGCCATGAAAATTGCCATACTGCTGCTCGGTTGCAGCCTCTCGGCCAGCCTGCTGGCCGCGGTAGAAGACAGGGAAGCCCAGCAGGCCAAGCTGGATGCCGCCTGCCAGCAAGCCCAGCAACAGCTGGTCGAACAGGGCAAGCAACAGCGGATCGATGCCTGCATCAAGGCGGGTGGCAAGGCCGCCAAATGCCAGCAGGAGTTCGCCGGCTTCGGCCAGCGGGAGGGCAACAAGCGGCCCGATCTCAACAGCCTGCCCCCCTGCCAGCAGGCCGATGCCTATCGCAAGAGTTACCGTCAATGAGCCCGGCCCCTGGAGAGAACCTGACCCCACCCCGCGAGCTGACCCTGCAGTTCCTGGCCGAACCCGCCGACGTCAACTTCGGCGGCAAGGTGCACGGCGGCATGGTGATGAAGTGGATCGATCAGGCGGGTTATGCCTGCGCCGCCGGCTGGTGCGGCGGCTATGCGGTCACCGTCTACGTGGGGGGGATCCGCTTCCTGCGCCCCATCCAGATAGGCCAGCTGGTGGAGGTACACGCCCAGGTGATCCACACAGGCACCACCAGCATGCACCTGGCAGTGGATGTCTACAGCCGCCACCCGGCCAGCCGGGAGCGCCACAAGACCACCCACTGCATCATCATCTTCGTGGCCATGGACGAGACGGGCACACCGACCCCAGTGCCCCAGTGGCAACCCGTCTCGGCCGCCGATCGGCAGTTGCAGCAGTACGCCAAGAAGCTGATGGCCCTGCGCGAGGAGATTGACAAGGAGATGCGCCAGCACCTCTGAGCCGGATCGCTCGTGACACTGGGCCGATCCCTATCCGGGTGCGGCTCTGTATAATGGCGTTTTGCCCATTACGGAGTCTGTCATGTCACTGGAAAATGCCCCGCCCGAGGTCAAGCTCGCGGTGGATCTCATCGAGCTGCTGGAGACCAACCGGATCGATCCGGCGCTGGCCCTGGCGGCGCTGGCCATCGTATCCGAGGACTATCAACGCAAGCTCAAAGAAGGCAAGGATTGCTGAGCGCGGCAGCGCTGCCGCCCCACCCCACACAGGAGGTACCATGACAGGCCCTATCCGTTTCGAAACCGGCCGCCCCATGCTGTTTGGCGGTCTGCGCCGTCACCATGCCTTCGCCCACGCCGACTTCGGTGGCCAATGGCGTGACTTCAGCGCCCTGGGCCCGTTGCCAGGCCAGCTGGGCGAGCATGCCTATGGCGTCATCTGCGGCGTGACCGCCACCCAATGCGAATACATGTGTGCGGTGGAAGTCGCCGTGCTGGAGGTGCTGCCCAAGACCCTGGGGCGAATGCGCATCGAACCCCAGACCTATGCCGTCTTCCTGCATCAGGGGCATGTCTCGACCATGCCGAATACCTGGCAGCAGGCGCTGGACTGGCTGGCGCAGTCCGGTTACCAGTCTGCGCACAAGCCCGATTTCGAACGCTATGGCGCGGCCTTTGACCCGCACACCGGCAGCGGCGAGGTCGAGCTCTGGCTCGCCGTGCTGCCGCGCCAGGCCATGGCCTGAGGCTGACCCCTCGACGGCGAGCCCAACCATTCAGGCAGGCCCCATCACCTGGTCGCACAGGCCGATGAGGGCCTCGCCGAGGCGAGTCAGCGGTTCGCCGCGCTCCGCCCCCAAATGCAGTGCCAGCTCCACCGGCGCCACCGCCGGCCAGTGGCTCAGCTCCCGCTGATCCGGTTGCAGCAGCCGTCTTGGCAACAGACTGACCCCGATCCCCGCACTCACGGCCCCCTGCAAACTGGCGAGGCTGGCGCTGACATAGGCGATGCGCCAGCGCAGCCCCTGTCCATCGAGCGCCTCGGTGATCTGCCGCCGATAGAGCCCCTCGCTCGGGAACACCACCAGCGGCAGAGGGTTTCGCTCGCTGGCGGGCCAGTCGCGACTGTCGACCCAGGCCAGGGGTTCACGCCAGCTGGCGAGCGGCGCCCCCTGCCCCCGCGCCTGCTTGACCAGCGCCAAGTCCAGCTCGCCAGCCTCGAACCGCTGCCAGATCTCGTGGCTGAGGCCGCTGTGCACCTCCAGCCGTACCTGCGGATGGTCGCGGGCAAAGGCCGCCAGCACAGGGGCCATGGCGCCGGCGGCGAAGTCCTCCGGCACCCCCAGGCTCAGTTGCAGGCTCCCTTCGGTCACCTGCTCCTCGGCCTGCATCAGCAACGCCAGGATGCGGCGAGCCAGCCCCAACAGCTTTTCACCCTCCGCCGTGGTCACCACCTGGCGGCCGGAGCGATCAAGCAGCGGGCAGCCGAGCTGCTGCTCGAGGCGCCGCATCTGCTGACTGATGGTGGACTGGGTCAGGTGCACCCGCTCACCGGCGCGGGTGAAGCTGCCGGTGTCGACGATGGCGACGAAGCTGCGTAGCAACAGGGGATCCAGCATGGGGCACTCCATTTACAAAACCACTGAATTCCATTCTATCATTTAATTTCCCCATGACAGGATCCCCCGCTAGGCTGGTCTGCTCCCCTCATTGGCTCAAGGTCTCTCTCATGTCCCATACCCCTGTCGACCCCACAGGCACTCGCCTTGCCCCTTCGCTGACCGTCCTCACGGATCCCGCCCATCAAGGGTGGCTGGAGCAGGCGTTGCAGCTGGCCCTTTGCAACCGCCGGCAGGGTGGCCGCCCCTTCGCCGCCCTGCTGGTGCAGGATGAGCGGCTGGTGGCAAGCGCCGTCAACGCCATGCATCTGGACGGCGACCCCACCCGCCATGCGGAGCTGGAGGCCCTGCGCCAGGCTAGCCAATCGGGGCCGCTGGCGGGGGCCATCGTCTATGCCAGCGGTCACCCCTGCCCCATGTGCCTGAGCGCCCTGGTGATGAACGGCATTCGCGCCGTCTATTACGCCTTCGACAATCAGGATGCCGCCCCCTTCGGCTTTGACAGCACATCGAGCTATGACAAGCTGCGACTGCCCCTCAAGCCGCCCCCCCTGCCCCTCATCAAGCTGCCGAGCCCCATCAGCGCCGCCTGCCTCTATGGTGATGAGGCTCCCAAGCCGCAGGCGGAGCCGGCTCATGAGTAAGGGCCTGCCTGCCGGTGCCGCCGCCAATGGCAAGCAGGCACTGGCCCTGCTGGTGCTGGTGATCCTGATTGGCCTCAACCTGCGCCCCTTTCTCACCGCCATTGGCCCCCTGAGCCGCGACATTGCCGAGGCGCTCGGGCTCGGCATGGATACCCTGGCTTGGCTGACCCTGCTGCCGCTCTGGCTTATCGGGGTCGGCGTGCTGATCACCCCTGGCCTGCGTCGTCTCACAGGCCCGCGCCAACTGCTGGGGGCCGCCCTCTTGCTGCTGGGGATGGGCAATGCCATGCGCTTCGATGCCCAGAGCGGCGCCCTGCTGATCGCCAGCGCGGCGCTCTGTGGCCTGGGCTCGGCGCTGGTGCAAGGGGTGCTGCCCGGCCTTATCAAGCAGCGCTTCGCCCACAAGGTGCCGCTGGTGATGGGGATCTTCTCCGCCTGCATGATGGGGGGCGGGGCGCTGGGAGCCAGCCTCACCCCGCAGCTGGCGGCGAGCCTCGACTGGTCGCGGGCGCTGGCGCTGTGGAGCCTGCCGGTGCTGCTGGCCATGGTCTGGCTTATCTGGCGGGTACGGCTGCCAGGCGCCGCCGCGATCGCCATTCCCCACGGCGAGCAGCGGCTGATCGCCCTGCCCCGCAGCTGGCTGCTGATAAGCTGCTTTGGCATCATCAACAGCGGCTACGGAATCGTCGTCGCCTGGCTGGCACCCGCCTACATGGCGCAAGGCTGGAGCCCTCAGCAGGGAGGCGAGCTGGTGGCCTGGCTGGCACTGGCCCAGACCGCCAGCGGCCTCGGCCTGCCGCTGCTGGCGGCACGCAACACAGACCGGCGCCCCTGGATGGGGTTGGCCATTGTCATGCAACTGGCGGGATTTGGCGGCCTCTGGCTCGCCCCACAAGCCGCCCCCATCCTCTGGTGCATGCTGTGTGGCGCAGGGCTTGGCGGCAGCTTCTCCCTCATCATGGTCATTGCGCTCGATCACCTGCCCGACCCGCGCCGCGCCGGCACCCTCAGCGCCCTGATGCAGGGATTTGGCTTCATGCTGGCAGCGACCGGCCCCTGGGTGGCCGCCCGCCTCCATCACCTGAGCGGTGACTTCGCCGCCGCCTGGCAGTGGCAGCTGGGGGGCCTGGTGCTGATGAGCCTGCTGGTGCTGCGCCTCGATCCGCGCAGCTATGGCAAGGTGATGAGGTTGCCAGCGTCTGCGGCCACGGCCAGCAGTCAGGCCCAAAGCAAAACACCGGCCTGAGGCCGGTGTTTTGGGGATAACAAGGGGAGGCTGACGCCGCTCAGGGTTGCGTCTCAGCGCCCCTTCTTCTGGCGGCCGGACTGGCCGGCGCGTGGTTTGGCTGCGGCCGGTTTGCCGCCCTTGTTGGGGGCCCCTTTGCCTGCGGCGGCTTTTCCAGCGCCGCCTTTGTTGGCAGCCCCTTTACCGGATCCGACCTTGCCCACCGGGCTCTTCTTCTCGAAGGCCTCCGGGCCCGGCACATTGGGACGACCGCCTATCTCGTGATCATCATCCCGGCGCAGCTTCTTGCCTTGCGCCGCCTTGCCGGTTTGGGCAACAGCGGCTTTGGCCGCCTTGGGCTTGTCGCCTTTGGCTGGTTTCACCTCGGAGGAGGAGTCCTCGATCAGCTTGAACAGCTCGATCAGCTCGTCATCGGTCAGATCCCGCCACTCGCCCACCGGCAACCCCTTGAGGCTGACGTTCATAATGCGAATGCGCTCGAGCCTGGTCACCTCGAAGCCGAAGTGCTCGCACATGCGGCGGATCTGGCGATTGAGCCCCTGCACCAGGGTGATGCGAAACACGAAGGGCGCCTCTTTCTTCACCTTGCACTTCTTGGTGACGGCGCCGAGGATAGGCACCCCGGCCGCCATCCCGCGCACAAACTCGTCGGTCACCGGCTTGTCGACGGTCACCAGGTACTCTTTCTCGTGATCGTTGCCCGCCCTCAGTATCTTGTTGACCAGATCGCCGTGGTTGGTCAGGAAGATGAGCCCCTGAGAGTCCTTGTCGAGCCGCCCTATGGGGAAGACGCGGGTGCTGTGGTTGACGAAGTCGACGATATTGTCCTTCTCGCCCGCCTCAGTGGTGGAGACTATGCCCACCGGCTTGTTGAGCACGATGAACACCAGGCTGTCGGCTTCCCGCGCCTCGATCACCTGACCGTTGACCTTGACCAGATCCCCGGCAAACACCTGATCGCCGATCCCGGCCCGCTTGCCATTGATAAAGACCTGACCCTGCTCGATGAAGCGGTCGGCCTCACGGCGCGAGCAGATGCCGCTCTCGCTGATGTATTTGTTCAGGCGCATGGATTCATCAGCCAGCATGAGTCACCTGCCACAGGCCGATAGCCCCATCCAGTTGCGCGGTTGCCGGTTCCGGCCAGGCCGGGGAGGCTGTCTGCTGCATCAGCCGATTCACTACGTCAAAGTTCTGCATACCATTCCATCTTCAAAAAGGCCAAGGCCAGCTTAACCATCAAAAAACGCCGCTACAGTAGCATATTGCCCCGTCCAGCACGCCGGATACTTGCCATCCACGGCGACGCGCCCCCCCAAAATGTGCGTGGCGTCATGCCATTATGAAGCCGCACCGCTGGTGCCTTGCTCCTCGCCCAACACGGCAAGGCCGGGATGCGGCCAAGAAAAAGATTAAAAAATGGCGACCAGGGCGAGGCATAAAGAGCCTCCCATTTTCACCCTGAAAACATTCACGCCATATGCAACCGGCTTGCCCATGCGCCCTGCGCCACCAATAACCGCTTGCTATTTATTAACTTAAAATGCATAAAAAGATTTTCGTTGTCGCGAATTATCTTGCTGCAGCCATCCCGGTTTTCTGTGACTTTCGGCGGCCAACACAATAATCGTTGGCAAACCAGACACAAAACCAAATCTTTGTCCGCATTCATCCCCAACACAAATCATAAATTTGGATGCACGGCATGCGCTTTTCTCTGGCAAGAGGCCAATTTCATCATTCATTACAGGAGTTACAGATGAGTCATTCCCTATCCCAGACGGATTTTCTGGCCCAGGTGGCCAGCCGCAACCCCCACCAGCCCGAGTTCATTCAGGCGGTGAGCGAGGTGGTCGCCTCCATCTGGCCCTATGTGGAACGCCACCCCCGCTATTTGCAGCACGGCCTGCTGGAGCGACTGGTGGAGCCGGAGCGGCTGATCCAGTTTCGGGTGAGCTGGGTCGACGACCAGGGCCGGGTACAGGTCAATCGCGGCTATCGCATCCAGCACAGCTCGGCCATAGGCCCCTTCAAGGGCGGCATGCGCTTTCATCCCTCGGTGGATCTCTCGGTACTGAAATTCCTCGCCTTCGAGCAGACCTTCAAGAACGCCCTCACCACCTTGCCCATGGGCGGCGGCAAGGGCGGCAGTGATTTTGATCCCAAGGGCAAGAGCGAGGGAGAGGTGATGCGCTTCTGCCAGGCGCTGATGTTGGAGCTCTATCGCCACCTGGGGGCCAACACAGACGTGCCGGCCGGCGATATCGGGGTGGGCGGGCGCGAGGTGAGTTACATGGCGGGCATGATGAAGAAGCTCACCAACAGCGCCGAGTGCGTCTTCACCGGCAAGGGACTCTCCTTTGGCGGCAGCCTCATTCGCCCCGAGGCCACCGGCTACGGCCTGCTCTATTTCGCCCAGGCCATGCTGGCCCATCGCGATCAGTCGCTGGCGGGCATGACGGTGTCGGTATCGGGCTCGGGCAACGTGGCCCAATACGCCATCGAGAAGGCGATGGCGCTCGGCGCCAGGGTGATCACCGCCTCCGACTCCGGTGGCACTGTCCATGATCCGGATGGCTTTACCCCCGACAAGCTGGCTCGCCTGATGGCACTCAAGAACGAGCAGCGCAAGCGGGTTGCCGATTATGCCCACGAGCTGGGGCTGGAGTTTTTGAGCGGCCGCACGCCCTGGCACCTGCCCACCCAGATTGCCCTGCCCTGCGCCACCCAGAACGAATTGGGGGAAGAGGACGCCGTCACCCTCATCGCGAACGGCGTGCAGCTGGTGGCCGAGGGGGCCAACATGCCGAGCAGCGCCGCCGCCATCCAGCTATTCCACGAGGCCCGGGTGCTATTTGCCCCGGGCAAGGCGGCCAATGCGGGGGGCGTGGCCACCTCGGGCCTCGAGATGAGCCAGAATGCCCAGCGCCTCTCCTGGAGCCGGGAAGAGGTGGATGCCCGCCTCAGGGAGATCATGACCAGCATACACGCCACCTGTGTCCGCTTCGGACAGGATGGCGAGGGCCATGTGAACTACGAGAGCGGCGCCAACATCGCCGGCTTCGTCAAGGTGGCCGATGCCATGCTGGCGCAGGGGGTCTGCTAGTTCAGCTCAACTGACCAGGCCCAACACACAGCGCGGCAGCCCAGGGGCTGCCGCGTTTTTCATGGCCTTGCCACCTGCCACCACCTGTACTTATCACCTTGTTTCCATTAGGCTTTAGACCATATTTCTGCATTCACATCGCAGCGTTCATTCCGGCAGCCCGCCCCAACCTGTGCCGGCCCCCTCTTCATTGCCAAGGACAGTTTCATGCTGGCTCGTACCCGTCGCCTCCTTCGCCTCTCTCTGCTGACCCTGTTGCTGGCGCTGCTGCTCGGCTGGGGGGTGATCGCCTACCTCGCCTGGCAGGCGGCGCCGCTGCAACTGTGGCACACCTTTGTGCCACCCGAACTCAGTGCCGAGGAGCTGGATAGCTGCGACTGGCAAGCCTATCTGACCCGCGAGCAGCAGTTGTTCAGTCTGGTGGAGCGGGAGGTGGTCGCCAAGACGCCGCCGGAGCAACAGCTGGCGGGCAATCGCTACTTTCAGGATGCCCCCATCAATCCCGCCCATTTTCGCGATAACTGGAACCGATCCTACCTGCTGCGCCCGGATGGCGAGGTGAAGGGGGTAGCCGTGTTCCTGCACGGCCTGACCGACTCCCCCTACAGCCTGCGTCACCTGGCCCAGCGCTATCGCGAGCAGGGCTTCATCGCCCTGGGCCTGCGCATACCCGGCCACGGCACAGTGCCCGCCGGGCTGGTCAAGATGGAGTGGGAAACCTGGCTGGCGGCCACCCGACTGGCGGTGCGCGAGGCCAGGGTGCTGGCCCCGGGCAAGTTGCCGCTGCATCTGGTGGGCTTTTCCAACGGTGGCGCACTGGCGGTGAAATACGCGCTGGATGCGCTGGAAGACAAGACAGGCACCTTGGCGAGGCCGGATCGGCTGGTGCTCATCTCCCCCATGATAGGGGTGACCCGCTTTGCCCGCTTCGCCGGCCTGAAGGCGGTGCCCGCCCTGCTGCCCGCCTTTGCCAACGCGGCCTGGCTCGGCATCATGCCGGAGTTCAATCCGTTCAAATACAACTCCTTCCCGGTCAACGGGGCACGCCAATCCTACCGGCTGACCCACGCCATCCAGCAGCAGGTGCGCCAGCTGGCAGCCAGTGGCGAGCTGGCGGCATTTCCCCCGGCCCTCACCTTCCAGTCGGTGATGGACTACACGGTCAGCACCCGCTCCATCATCGCCGATCTCTACCACTTCCTGCCGGCCAACGGCAGCGAGCTGGTGCTGTTCGACATCAATCGCGGCTCTGTCTTCGGCCCCCTGATGAACAGCGCCTCCGAGCTGGCCCTAAGTCACCTGCTGCCGAGCCAGCCCCAGCCCTATCGGCTGACGGTGGTGGGCAACGAGGCGACGTCCCGTCCACAGACCCAGGCCAGCACCCTGGCCGCAGGCGGCGGGCCGCAGCAGATCCTGCCCCTTGGCATCGACTATCCCAAGGAGATCTACTCCCTCTCCCACGTGGCCCTACCCTTCCCCATGGACGATCCCCTCTATGGCATGGCGCCACGCCCCGAGCAGATGAACCAGTACGGCATCAACCTGGGCGGCCTGGCCCTGCGCGGGGAGCGCGGGGTGCTGATCGTCAATCCTGGCTCCCTCACCCGCACCTCTTCCAACCCCTTCTACCCCTATCTGCAGGCGCGGGTGATGGAGACGCTGGCGGCGCCAACCCAGCCCCCGTCGGCGGCCATGGGGCAGCCGGCACAGGTCGGCAACGAGCGCAGCGATGCCGACTATCGGGCCGACATAGACGCGTTTTTGGATGAAGCGGATACGCCGGACTCTCCCTTTTAGGGCGGTCGGCAGGCAGTCAAGCGCGAGTCGTCAGCCGAGGGGCGTCATCCCCCCTCCAGAGGCAGCCGATTGCGATAGGGTCTGACGGGCCCAAGCCATGGCAGGGCCCGCAGCATTCGCCGGCAGGGATCAGACCGTCCCATCAGGGATAGCGGCTGATCTCGACCAGGTTCTGATCCGGATCCAGGCAGTAGACGGATTCGATGGGCCCGCAGGCGCCGCTCTTGGTGACGGGCCCCTCCACTATCTCGACCCCGTGGCAATGGAGCTGGGCTATGACCTGTTCCAGCGGCCAGCGAGTGATGAGGCAGAGATCCCCCGCCCCCACCTGCGCCCGGTTGCGCGGCTCCTGCCCCAGCAGTTGCAGATTGATCTTCTGGTTGCCAAAGCGCAGCGCCCGGCGCCCCTTGCCAAAGGTGATGGCCTCCATGTTGAGCACAGAGCTGTAAAACGCGACGGCCCGCTCTATGTCGCTCACCGTCAATACCAGATGGTCGATGTGGCTGATCATGTCCCCTCCTGGTTGCTGTGTGTCGATGCCGCAGGCCGTACAGACTGGCCCGCCAGCCCCCTCATCATATCCAATTGCACACATGGCAACTGTGCCGCAAGGCGCAAAGATGGCCTAGAACGGCTGATGGCTGAGTGAAAGAGGCCTTGGTGTTCACCGCTGCGCGCTACAAGCCTGTTCACGCTGAGCCCGCAGGGTTTCATCATCACTGTCCATGGCCGCCAGAATGGCCTGATTACAGGCGCGTTCAGCCTGCCGGGCAGGATCCTGTTTGCTCTCGCGAATATCGGCGATCATGGGGCGATAGTTGACTGACGCCGCGCAGTACATGGCGCGATACTGAGGTTGCTGCCAATTACTGTCCTGGCGAGACAACTCGTCACACAGCTTGCCAAACAGGGCTGCCGCCTTGACGGTGCACTGGCTGAAGCGTCGCGCATCCTGCTCGTAGCTGCGGCAGACGCTTTTGGGCTGAAGCTGCCAAAACTGGAAGACAAAGGGGATCTGCTCCCCCTCATACTCCACCACCAGCGACTTGGGCTCGGTGCCATAAATATCCGATACCTGTTGCTGCACCAGATTGAGATAGGCCGAAAAAAGATAAGAAACCGGATCCATCACCACCTCCCTGTGGTTGTTATGGCATGCTCCGCGATATGGCGATCCCTTCACCACATACATTCACCGCCTAAGACGAAAGAGCAAAAACTAGCCTACTGATTTATTTACAAAAATCCATTGATTGCGCGCACATTATAGTGAGATGCCGGCTGAATAATGGTGTCGTTTGGATTAAGATGCAGACCGATATAATGCAATCCGGATGAAACCAACCCTATCGTGTAAAACGGTGAAGGGTGGCGCCATCGGTATTGCGTCCTGAATGATAGGAGTCGGTCTTGAGCGGCAATTGGACGGAAGAAGAGTTAAGAGCGACGGTAGCGGCTTACATGGAGATGCGCTCGAAAGAGTTAAACGGTATCCCCTTCGTTAAAAAGCATCATTACGCCGAACTCGCCAATCAGTTCGGCCGCACCGAGAAGGCTTTCGAGTATCGAATGCAGAATATCTCCTACATCTGCTCCTTGATGGGCCTGGCCTGGATCTCAGGCTTAAAGCCTGCCAAAAACGTGGGCCCGCATAATGCGCCTATCATAGAGCGCTTAATCTGTGAACTCGACGGCCAGCCTTATACGGGGCGGGCCGAGTTTGAACACAGGGTCATCAGGTACAAGACCAAACCAGCGCTGCCCATGCCTGAGGGGATCCAGGAGCCGACCCAGAGCTACGCCACCACAACTAGTTATGTGAGGGATCCGCAGGTAAAAGCCTGGGTACTCATGATGGCGGCACAGAAGTGCGAAGGCTGCGGTAACCTGGCGCCCTTTATCACGGTCACCGGGGAACCCTTTCTGGAGGTGCATCATCTGCGAACCTTGGCGGAAGGGGGCTCGGATAGGGTCAGCAACACGGTAGCGCTCTGCCCCAATTGCCACCGCGAGCTGCACTATGGCGCCAATAAGGCGCAGAAACGTGAAGCCCTCTACCAACAGCTGCCCAGGCTGGTGCGAGAATAAAGCCCCTTCCAGCACTAAAAAAAACGGCTCGCCAGTGGCGAGCCGTTTTCGTCGGGGTCAGCAGGCGATCCGCTCGATGTGGCCGCCGCTGAGTTTGAAGAAGGCATCCTGCGGCAGCTCTTGTGACCAGGTGGTGGTGTAGTCGAGATCGGCATAGGCGCCGCGCAGCATGGCGCCGAACAGGCCGTGGGAGACCACGATGGCGCGCTCGGCAATGCGCTCATCCTGCAGCCAGCTCCGGGCCCGGCGTTGAATGCACTCAAAACTCTCGCCCTCGGGGGCTTGCAGATACCAGTCGGGCTGTTCCAGATCGAGATCTGGGTGGGCCGCCAGCAGCTCGGGCACCCGGCGACTCTCCCACTCCCCCATGTCCAGTTCCACCAGCCGCTCGTCCCAGACGATGCGCTCGCTATCGAACCCAAGCTGTTGGCACACCAGTTGCGCCGTCTGCCGCGCCCGACCGAGCGGACTGGCATAGAGAGTCCAGCGTGCGGCATCATCCAGCAGCTCGTGCAGGCGAGCGCCCATGGCGGTGGCTTGCGCCTCCCCCTTGGCGGTCAGATCCGAGTTGCAGCGCCCCTGCAGCCTCAGCTCGGCGTTATAGCGGGTCTGGCCGTGGCGCAGCAGGTAGAGGGTGCGAGGCATGGTTTCTCCAGCAAGTTGAGATAGACGAAAGGGCAGATGATAACAGATGAGCGGGGCGATGGAGACTCAGCTGGCAGCAAGGGGTAGGCAAACGGGTCAGGGCTGACCCGGTTCCTGCCACGGCGTTCAGGCTGGGCGGGCTCAGCCTTTCTTGATTTCCCGCAGATAGCGGTAGATGGAGTGCACCGAGATGTCGAGCTGGCGGGCGGCTATCTGGGCGCTGTCTTTGAGCTCGAAGATCCCCAGATCATGCAGTTGGTTGACCATGACCCGGGTCTTCTGGGATGGCGGCACGGCGTCGTTGCCACGCACCTCGGCACTGACGGTGTCTATGGTGCTGTTGAGGGCCTCGTCTATGTTGCGGGCGAACACTTCCGGCGTGCCGCTCGGCTCATGGTGCTGCATGCACTCGGGCATCATGGTGCGCAGCACGGATTGCAGCGGGGCGTCCATGTCGGTGTTGATGCAGAGCAGTCCTATGGCCTGCCCCTCGCCATTGCGAATGACGGTGGTGAGAGAGCGCAGCGTCTTGCCGGTGGCGCACTTGGTCATGTAGGGGCTGGAGATATCCTGCCCGCTCTTGAGCTTCATCATCGCCAGGTTGGTGATGGGGGCCCCGACACTGCGGCCCGTGATATGGCCGTTGGCAATCTTGATGATGGCAGGATTGCGCACATCCAGGCTGTGCAGCAGCACCTCTGTGTGCTGGCCATACATGGCGGCTATGCCATCCACTATGATCTCCATCGCCTTGAGGATCTCGAAGTCAGTCGGGGTCAACTCTTGCAGTTTCATGGGGGCCTTCATGGTAGTGCTGCTGCCCGTCACCGGCAGCAGCCAGGTCGCGTGATCAAGCAGACATGATGTCGATAATGGTGATGTCTGTGGCAGACATGCCGTCTTTTACCATCTGCCCGATATTTTTGATAGTTTGCTCGACATCGTGCGAGACGATCCCCTGCCCCGACACCGAATGGCTGTTGATGGCCATCAGGAAGCCGCGCACGGCCGCGCCGGAGGAGGTGCTCACCTTCATGGCGCAGGAGGCTTTCGCCCCGTCACACACCATGCCGGCGCTGTCGCTCAGCACGTTCTGGATGGCGTGACAGGATTGCGCCAGGCTGCCGCCCGCCAGATAGACCATGGCCATGGCGGCCGCCGCGCTGGTGACCGTATTGCCACAGAACGCCGACAAGGGCGGATAGTGGGACTTGATGTAGATGGCCCCCAGGTGGCTCATGATGAGGGCCCGCGCCAACTGCTCCTCGCTGGCGCCGTAACGCTCGGCGATCACCACCACGGGGATGGTGGCGGCTATGCCCTGGTTGCCGCTGCCGAAGTTGCTCATGGCCGGCAGGCTGGCGCCCCCCATGCGGGCGTCGGAGGCGGCGGCGGTACGCATCACTATGCGGTTCATCACATCTTCGCCGATGAAGCCGGCGCTGATGCTCTTTTGCATGGTGCGACCTATCTCCAGGCCATAGGGGTGATTCATCCCCTCGTCGGAGAGCTTGCCGTTGAGCTCGGAGGCCTGGAGGATGAAGCGGATCTGCTCAAATTCCACCTGGGTAGCGAACTCATGGATGGCGGCGATGCTGATGTCGACGCCGTCACAGATGGCGCCTGTGGCCCCACGCTGGCTCTGATCGGCGGTGAAGGTCACCTCGCCGTCGCGGCGCTGCTCGACGATGCGGGTATGGCCGCCGCACAGGGTCACGTCGGCGCTGTGCTCCTCCCCCTTCTCATCAGCGCCGAACACACTCACGCGGCAGTAGATAAACTCGGGCGCCTCGGTGCGGCTGACCTGGACACCACCGGCATCGATCAGGGTCTGGGCACGGGCAACCTGCGCCGGGGTGATGGCGGCCAGCACCTCCAGTCCGGCATCGGCCTTGCCGCCGATGGCACCGGCGGCCGCGGCTATGGCCAGCCCTATCTTGCCGGTGCCGGGCACATAGACCCCCATGGAGTTCTTGTAGAGATTATCCGACACCGCGACCTCAATGCGCCGGACTTCACAGCCCAGTTGCCGAGCGGCGACGGCGGCGGCATAAGCGGCGGCGATGGGCTCGGTACAGCCCAGCGCCGGTTTGACAACCTGTTGAATAATCTGCAGATACTGCTGCCATGCTTGCTTCATTGCGGGGACCTTTTTATCAGCATTAACGGGCGATGTGGGCAATCGCTTCGATTTCAACCTTGACGCCCATCGGCAGATCCTTCACTGCAAAGCAGCTGCGGGCCGGGCAATCTTGCTGGAAATAGTCTTTGTAGACGGCATTGAACTGGGCAAAATCGCCGATCTCCGCCAGATAACAGGTGGTCTTGAGCACCGTATCCAGGCTGCCACCGGCCGCTTCCAGCACGGATCTCAGGTTTTCCAGCGATTGGCGGGTCTGGGCTGCGATCCCCCCCTCCACCACGCCGCCCTGCTGCTTGCACACCGGCAGCTGGCCTGAGGTAAAGATGAGGTCGCCATAGGCGGTGCCATGGCTGTAGGGACCGATGGCATCGGGTGCTGCGGCTGATGTGATGATGGTTTTCATATGGCCTCCACTTACATTCAAATAATGTTGCACTTGTGCAATTTGTTTCATGCAACATTATTTGCTTTTAAAGCCATCCGTTCAACTATTTTATAAATTTAAAACCAGATTAGCGCGATAACGCCGCATTAACACAAACTGTGAGCGCCATTCCGATTTGAGCCGATGAGAGAAACCCGCCATTGTTTAGGGTTTTTTATTCAACTATATTTGCGCCAACAATCACTCACATAACAACAAGGTCAACCATGGACGCTCACAGCACGACACTCACCCGGCCCGCCATGGGCACGCTGGAATGGAAAGAAGCAGTTCGTTTTGACAGCACCGACTGGGGCTGGATCATCATGAGCATCGGCATGGCCATAGGCGCGGGGATCGTCTTTTTGCCGGTGCAGGTGGGGTTGATGGGCTTGTGGGTCTTCCTGCTGTCGGCGGTGATCGGCTACCCGGCCATGTACATGTTCCAGCGCCTCTTCATCAATACCCTGGCCACCTCGCCCGAGTGCAAGGATTACCCCAGCGTCATCACCGGCTACCTCGGCAAGAACTGGGGCATGCTGCTCGGCGCCCTCTACTTCGTGATGCTGGTGATCTGGGTGTTCGTCTACTCCACCGCCATCACCAATGACAGCGCCTCCTTCCTGCAAAGCTTCGGGGTCACCCAACAGCTGCTCTCCGAGAACCCCTTCTACGGCCTGGTGCTGATCTGCGGTCTGGTGGCGCTGGCGTCGCGCGGCGAGAACCTGCTGTTCAAGATCTCCACCTTCATGGTGCTGACCAAGATAAGCGTGGTGGCCGTGCTCGGCCTCATGATGGTCGACAAGTGGGATGCGGCCAACATCACCGCCATGCCGGCGGCCGGTGACTGGATGAAGGACGCCATCATAATGCTGCCCTTCACCCTCACCTCCATCCTCTTCATCCAGAGCCTGAGCCCCATGGTGATCTCCTACCGCTCGCGGGAGAAGTCGCTGGAAGTGGCCCGCTTCAAGGCGATGCGCGCCATGAACATCGCCTTCGGCATCCTGTTCGTGGTGGTCTTCTTCTACGCCGTCTCCTTCACCCTGGCCATGGGCCACGAGCAGGCGGTCAAGGCCTCCGAAGAGAACATCTCGGCGCTGGCCATGGTGGCGCAAGGCATGCCGGGCCAGACCCTCAAGCTCTTGAGCCTGACCCTCAACATCTTCGCCGTGATGACTGCCTACTTCGGCGTCTACCTGGGCTTTCGTGAGGCCTGCCAGGGACTGGCGATGAACCTGCTGCGCCGGATGATGCCGGAAGATCGCATCAACAAGGGGCTGGTGGGTCGCGGCATCATGCTGTTCACCGTGCTGCTCTCCTGGGGCGCCATCGTGCTCAACGCCCCCGTGCTGAGCTTCACCTCCATCTGCAGCCCCATCTTCGGCATGGTAGGGTGCCTCATCCCGGCCTATCTGGTCTATCAGGTGCCGGCGCTGCACAAGTACAAGGGCGCCTCCCTCTACGTCATCATAATCACCGGCCTGCTGCTGTGCGTCTCGCCCTTCCTGGCGTTCAACTGACCCACCGCCAACCGGGCCGCGCGGCCCGATGTTCAACCAATAACGGGCCACCCTCTGGGTGGCCCGTTTGTCTGACTCAGACAGCCCCGCCCTGCCCCGAAAAAGCCAAGGGGATCACAACTTGCACCCCAGTCTCACCGGACCTCGCCGGCTAAGGGTAATATCCAGCCATCGCGGTGCACACCCGCCACTTCGGGTATCGAGGCTTCACATGAAATGGATTTTCACTCCGGCCATCCGGCTGGGCAATCAGCTCTCCTTCAAATACAAGTTCCTGCTCTGGTCCTGCCTGATGCTGTTGCCGCTGGCCTACAGCATGACCAACCTGCTGGGGCGATTGCAGGATGACAACAACCTGGCCCGCAGGGAGCTGGCGGGCGTGGTCAAGCTGGCCCCTGTCCCCGCCATCGAGCAGGCGCTGCTGACCCATCGCAATCTGGTCACCCGCCACGCCTATGAGCAGGCCCCGGCCACCGAGGAGGAGGTCAAGGCGGCGGCCCGGGCCGTGGAGGCCAGCCTTGCCGCCTTCGTCGACACCAAACAGAGCAACCCCGCCTTCGATGCCCTGGCGCAAGGCTGGTCAAGCCTGCAAAGCGAGGCGCTCGGGCTGGAGGTGGAGCAGAGCAACCTGCGCCACGACAAACTGCTGACCGAGGTGCGCCACCTCTACAAGAGCACCACGGCCGCCAGCAGCCTGATCCAGGATCCTGCGCTCGGCACCTACTACATGGTGATCCTGGCCAGCGAGCGGCTGCCCCAATTGCGCGATCTGCTGGCCCAGGTGCGGGATCGGGCCGCCACCATAGCCGACTTCGGCCTGTTTCAGGCAGAGGGCTACAGCGGCCTGCGCTTTCGCCTCGATCTCATCAGCGCCACCCTGCAGGAGCTGGAGGCCGACCTGACCCTGCTCTACCAGATAGCTCCCGCCTACCGCACCGAGCTGGGCCAGCAGACCGACTCCCTGTTGCAGCAGCTGCGCCAGGGAGTCGATACCCTGGAAAACAAGATGATGAAGGATCAGCTGGTACAGCTCTCGACCAAAGAGGTGCTGGCGCTGGGGGATGGCATGGACACCGCCATCACGGCACTGGCTGGCCAGGTGCGCCAGCGGCTGGAGGCGGATCTGCACCAGCGGCTGGCCGCCAACCAGCGCCACTTCTGGTGGGTGACGGCGCCGCTGACCGCCATACTGCTGCTCTATCTCTATCTGATGATCGGCGCCTACCTCTCCCTGCGCGGCACAGTAGGCCGGGTGCGGGAGATAGCCGCCAGGGTCAATGCCCAGGATCTCAGCCAGCAGATCGAGATCGTCGGCCAGGATGAGCTGGCTGACATCAGCCGGGATTACAACGTGACGCTGCAGACGCTGCGCACCCTGATGCTGCGGGTGCGGGAAAACGGCGTTACCGTGGTGGAGAGTGCCACCGACATAGAGGCGCGCACCTGCCGCTCCCAGGAGGTGATTTCCGATCAGCAAGGGGAGACCCACCAGGTTGCCACCGCCATCAAGGAGCTGGCGGCCACCTCCCACGACATGGCGGGCAACGCCCTGCAGGCCGCCCGCATGACCCAGGAGGCGCAAACCGTGGTCGGCCAGGGCGAGGCCGTGGTCGAGCGCACCATAGCGGCCATCGACCACATCAACCGCGAGGTGCTGCGCACCGCCGACGCCATCGGCCAGCTGGAGCAAAGGTGCAGCCAGATAGGCGGCGTCATCAGCGTGATCCGCGGCATCGCCGAGCAGACCAACCTGCTGGCCCTCAACGCCGCCATCGAGGCGGCGCGGGCCGGCGAGCAGGGACGCGGCTTCGCGGTGGTGGCCGACGAGGTGCGCTCCCTTGCCAACCGCACCCAGGGGGCGACCGTCGAGATCCAGCAGATGATAGAACAGTTGCAGTCCGGCGCTCGCGCCTCGGTCACGGCCATGTCGTCGGCCAGCCATGAGGCGCAGGAGGGGGTCGGTCTGGCTCGGGAGGCGAAACAGGCCTTTGGCGCCATCACAGAGAAGGTGGATCGCATGGTCGATACCAACTCCGTCATCGCCAGCGCCATCGAGCAGCAGGGGGCCGTGGTCAACGAGATAGAACGCAACGTGGTGCGCATCTCGGATGGCAGCGACGAGGCGCTGCAGGTGGCCAACGCCGCCCGCGATGCCGCCCGCCAGATCCACCAGCTCACAGAGCAGATGCGTACCATGGTGCAGAGCTTCGTGCTCTGACGCCGGTTGATGGCTCGTTCGACAACCCTGCCACCAGCCTCGTGATGAGGCTGGTTTTTTTGTTTGCCCTGCCAGGCAGAGCCCATTGTTTTGTCTGGCGAAAAAAGTATCGGCCACCCATTGTGCGATGCGGTGGAAGCAGGGTAATCTCCAGCCACAACAAGATTCGAACGTTACCTTTTTTGTCTGCAAGAGGCGCGGGGATCAGTTCGACAAGATGAAGGTCACATCATTTATCACCCGTTCAGGCGAGGAATCGCAGATGGCCAGATACCAGTTTTTTACCGTCCCGGCATCCAACCGGCAGCAGTACACCTTTGTCGACATGGCCTCCCCCACCTTTCTGATTGAGAAAGAGGCGCTGCTGGCGCAGGGGTTCGAGGTGGAAGAGGATTTTATCGATGCGCACAGCCGGGAAGAGGCGGTGGAGAAGTACAGATCCAACTTCCTCTACGTGGCCGATGAGGTTGGCAAGTCAGACGGCAGCTACGCCGCGGCGAGCGCCCTGATGGAGATGGGCAAGCAGCTGTTTGAGCGCAAGACGAACGGCTGACGGGAAAGAAACAGAAGGTGGCCATCGCGGCGCATTGCCCGATGGCCATCAGACAGGCTCAGAAGCGGGCCAGTTGCTGGAGCATGGCGATCAGCTCCTCCTCGCTGCTGGGCTCACAGGCCAGCTCCAGTCTCGGTGCCGCGCCCCCCATCAGCATGTAAACTTGCGTGCTGCAGTGGTCATAGTGATACCACTTACCGTCGATACAGACGTCGGTATAGCATCTCGGGTCCCTTTCAAGTTCCATATTCACATCCTTTTGTTACATACCACCAACATCACTCCTGACCGTAAAATAACCCGCCCACGGCAGGCTTGATGCAGATCAAGAGAAGAGGCGGACTGAGGCCGATATCTGCCGGATCCGGGCCTTGAGCCCCCTACTGCAAACATCCACTACTCAAATGACGATGGCCGCCCCGCCTCCCGCGCGCCGCAAGAGGATGGCGATGCCATCAACAAAAACGGCGCCCGAAGGCGCCGTTTTTCATTCCCGTCTTTTTGTTTCCACCGACGGGGCGAACAAGCCGGAGGCTTATTCGTCTTCCAGGTAGGCGTAGCCTTGCAGACCCAGCTCCAGCTCGTCGAGCAGGGCCTTGCGGGTCGCGTCGTCCAGCGCCGGGTGGGAGACGATGCGCTGATAGTTCTCGCGAATGACGGAGGGGTCTATGTTGACGTAACGCAGCAGCTGATCGACGGTATCGCCGCGCACCACGTTGCGAATGTCCATCTTGCCTTCGTCATCGAGCCACACTTCCGCGCAGTGGGTGTCACCGAACAGGTTGTGCAGATCCCCCAGGATCTCCTGATAGGCACCGACCAGGAAGAAGCCGACGTGGCACACTTCGTTCTCGGCGTACTCCGGCATCGGCAGCGTGCTCTCGACACCCAGACCGTCGACGTAGTGCTCCACCTGACCGTCCGAGTCGCAGGTGATATCCATCAGGATGCCGCGGCGGCTGAGCGGACGCTCGAGACCGGTCAGCGGCATCACGGGGAACACCTGGCCTATACCCCAGGCATCCGGCAGGGACTGGAACAGGGAGAAGTTGGCAAAGCACTTGTCGGCCAGTTTCTCGGAGAGCTCGTCAGCCAGCGCGCGGTGGTTGCGGTTGACCGGGTTGAGCAGCTCTTTGAGCGCCAGGCAGGTGTTCTGGTGCAGCATCTCGGCCCAGGCGCGTTGCTCCAGGTTGAGCAGACCCATGGTGTACTGGGTGTTCACGTCGCCCAGATCCGCCACCGAGTCGTGGAAGATCTCCAGCAGGGAGGGATCTTCGCTGCGCAGGTCCAGCCAGCCTTTCCACATGTTCTGCAAAATGGTGGGGGCGTCGTCATCCGGTGCGCTGATGTCGCTCATCTCCACCCCTTCGGCACCAATCAGATTGGTGACCAGCACGGCGTGGTGGGCGGTCAGGGCACGGCCGGACTCGCTGATGATGGTCGGGTGCGGCAGGTCGAACTCGCGGCACACATCGCCTATGCCCCACACCACGTTGTTGGCGTACTCGGACAGGCTGTAGTTGGCAGAGCAGTGACTCTGGGAGCGGGTGCCCTCATAGTCCACACCCAGACCACCACCCACGTCGACCACGTCGATGGGCACGCCCAAGCGACGCAACTCGGAATAGAAGCGGCCGCACTCGCGGATACCGCCCTGGATGTCACGGATGTTGGCGATCTGGGAGCCCAGATGGAAGTGCAGCAGTTGCAGGCAATCCAGCTTGCCGACGCTGCGCAGGCGCTCGACCAGCGCCAGGATCTGGGAGGCGGAGAGGCCGAATTTGGACATGGAGCCGCCGCTCGACTCCCACATGCCGGAGCCGGTGGAGGCAAGCTTGGCACGCACCCCTATGTTGGGCTTGATGTTGAGGCGAGCTGACTCGTCCAGCACCATTTCCAGCTCGGAGGGTTTTTCCACCACTATATAGACCTTGTGGCCCATCAGGTTGCCCAGGAGGGCGTGGCGGATATATTCGCGGTCTTTGTAACCGTTGCAGACGATCACCGAGCCTTGCTCATGGTGATGGGACAGCACGGCCAGCAGTTCCGGTTTGGAACCAGCTTCCAGGCCAAGCCGGGGCTTGTCGCTGTAGGACTGGCTGATGGTCTCGATGACACGACGCTGCTGGTTTACCTTGATCGGGTAAACGCACAGGTAGTCCCCTTCATAGCCTGACTTCTCGATGGCCTGGCCAAAGGCGTTGAACAGCGCATCGACCCGGCTCTTGAGGATGTCGGGGAAGCGCAGCAACACTGGGGTGGTCAGCCCGGACTGACGCAACTGTTCGATGGCATCAGAGATGACGATGTGTGCGTCAGGGCGTGACTTGTCGGGAGCGACGGTCACATGACCGGCGTCATTGATGTTGAAAAAACCCGCACCCCAGTAGGGAACGTTGTAGACCTTCAAGGAGTCCTTGCTGGACCAGTTAGTCATGGGCTATGCCTCGCAAATGAGCGGCCAGTGGCCGCCTTCGTTACCCTCAATCACATCCAGACCATCGAGTACAAAGCGTGGCGAGCCAAAGCTGCCTGCTGGCGTCTGGAAAGTCATCTGTCTGAGCCCGCGGCGCAGGGCCGCCTGACCTCGACCGTGACTCTCTGTCACATCCAGACCATCTCTTTGCACATCGCGGCAAGCCTGTGGCTGCCTGGTGGATTTTGGGAAGTAACGAGTCTTGATGTGGGGCTGGTGGCTTTACATCAAGCTCAACGGTATGCGGTGCTGAGCAAACAGCGCCGCGGTACTTTGATGACAGACGACATCAGCCACGCCGTCAGTTCATCATTCGGCCGCATCACGACGACAAGGGAGGTTTCAAAGAAGAAAGCGAAGGCGCCAGCACGCAAGCGTGTTGATGGACGACCACGACCACAGCCCAACTCAACACCAGTGACCGCCCATGACAAGGGAAGATGATGAGCCATTGGCTCACTCGGTCAGATGGATAATGAGTGTCCGTTGTTCTCCCTGATACCGGAGCCTAACCGGTATTAAAGAAACCATACCCCAGCAGTGTCTGTCGTTTCTGCGTGCCTCGCCCTATAGGCGTATGATCTTTCAGGTTTCTGGCGGCCTCTGCCTGCTTCAGGGTTACCCTTGGATCGGCGCGGAGTGTACACACTTACCGCCAGCGGTGACAATAAAAAATAGTGTTCAAAAACTGCTTTTAATAAGGCGATCAAATCTTGCTGCCGATGAGGCTGGCACTGGGATGCCGAGGCTAGCCCGCAGGCCATTCTTGCCCCTGAAAATAGCGCGGGATTGGCCCCCTCGGGCAGAGCCCTTGTGGCACCACGCCGCACACCGGATGAGGCTTAATTACAACACGCTTAAAAATGCCGATTTCTCGTTATTTTATTCTACGTGGAATATCAGTAGCCACCGCTTGCTCTACCTTACACGCTTCACGCCACATCTTCGCCAAAAAATGTGACAAAAACTGCGCTGACGCAATAAGCGCCCCGGCAAGATTGGCCACAATGGCCCTTCACCACAGGTTTGAGGCTTGCCAATGGATACCCTGCTTGAGCGTTTTCTGCGTTACGTGACTTTTCATACCCGCTCCGATGCGACCAATCCCGTCTGTCCCAGCAGCGAGGGGCAGCTGATCTTCGCCCGCGCCCTGCAAGGTGAGATGCAGCAGATGGGGCTGACCCAGGTCACCCTGGACGAGCACGGCTACCTCACCGCCTGCCTGCCGGGCAACCAGCCGGATGCGCCGGCCATCGGCTTGATTGCCCACATGGACACCGCCGACTACGAGGCCGAGCAGGTGGTGCCCCAGATCATCGAGAACTATCAGGGAGGGGACATCTGCCTGGGCAAAGGGGACGAGGTGCTGGCCATTCGCCAGTATCGCTGCCTGAAAAACTACCTGGGCCAGGATCTCATCACCACGGATGGCACCACCCTGCTGGGCGCCGACGACAAGGCGGGCATCGCCGAGATCCTCAGCGCCATCGCTCACCTGCAGGCCCACCCCGAGATCCCCCGTGGCGACGTCTGGGTCGGCCTCACCCCGGATGAGGAGATAGGCCGCGGCGCCGATCTGTTCCCGCTGGACCGCTTCCCGGCCAAATGGGCTTATACCGTCGATGGCGGTGAACTGGGCGAGCTGGAGTATGAAAACTTCAACGCCGCCAGCGCCACTGTACGGTTTGTCGGCAACAACGTGCACCCGGGCACCGCCAAGGGCAGCATGATCAACAGCCAGACCCTGGCCGCCCGCTTCCACGCCGCCATGCCCCCCGAGCAGACCCCGGAGGCGACCGACGGCTACGAGGGCTTCTTCCATCTGGCCCAGATGAGCGGCACTGTGGAGGAGAGTACCCTGCATTACATCATCCGCGACTTCGATGATGACAGCTTCGCCGCCCGCAAGGCCCAGCTCAAGGAGCGGGTCGCCTCTTCGCAGCTGGATGCCCCCAAGGCACGCATCGAGCTCACCCTGACCGACAGCTATCGCAACATGCGCAGCCAGATAGAGCCGCACATGCACATCATCGAGCTGGCCAGGGCCGCCATGCTGGCCGCCGACGTGGTGCCCAAGATCAAGCCCATTCGCGGTGGTACCGATGGCGCCCGCCTCTCCTTCATGGGCCTCCCCTGCCCCAACATTTTCACCGGTGGTCACAACTTCCACGGCAAGCACGAGTTCATCCCGCTGCAATCCATGGAGAAAGCGGTCGCCACCCTGGTCGAGCTGGTGCGGCTGACATCGGCCTGGCGCAGTTAATCGGATAACCAGCGCTACCACGACCACAAAGAGGGGAGCCGGTTAACCGGCTCCCCTCTTTGCTAGCAAGCAGTCATCCCGCTGCCAGCAAGGGAGGGAACAGAACACGGCCATTCCCTGCCCCTGCCATCAAACCGTCATCCCGCTGCCACATGGCGGGAACAGAAACCGCACATGCTGGGGCAAAGGTTCACCGGAGCTTTGCCCATGTTCAGCGTCGATACCCTGCTACGACAATACCTGCCCCACCTCCCGGACAAGACGCCGCTGCGCCCCCTGCTCGGCCGGGGCCTGCGCTGGCTGCTGCACGAAGAGGCCTTCCAGCACTTTGCCGGCCGCTACCCCCATCTGCGCGGACTCGACTTTGTCGAACAGGCGCTGCAGCAGCTCGATTTTGACTACCGGGTGAGCGAGACACAGCTGGAGCACATACCGACCTCGGGCCGGGTCATTATCGTCGCCAATCACCCCATAGGCTCGCTGGACGGGCTGGCGCTGCTGCGCCTGCTAGGTCGTATCCGGCCGGACGTCAAGATAGTGGCCAACCAGCTGCTGGCCCAGCTGGCGCCGCTGCGCCCCTTGCTGCTGCCGGTGGACAACCTGGGGGGCAAAACCGACCGACGCGCCATCCTGGCGATGGGGGAACACCTGGCGAGCGAAGGGGCCCTGGTTATCTTCCCCGCCGGCGAAGTGTCGCGTCTCGGCCCCAGGGGGGTGAAGGATGGTCCCTGGCAGGGGGGCTTCATCAAACTGGCCCAGCGTACCCGCACCCCGCTGGTACCCATCCACCTGGGCGGGCGCAACGGTCTGGGTTTCTATCTCGCCGCCTGGCTCAACAACGCCTGGGCGGGTCTCTTGCTGGTCAAGCAGCTGTTTCGCCAGCAGGGCGGGCGCATTGCGGTCACCATAGGGGCGCGCATTCCGCCGGCCAGCCTGGCCGGACTCCCTGCCAAGACGGCAGCGCAACTGGTGCGCAGTCACCTCTACCGGATCGGCAAGGGCAAGCGGGGCAAACTCGCGACCGAGGCCCCCATAGCCCTGCCGGAGGAGCGCCGTCAGCTCAAGCAGGCCATCGAGGCTTGCGAGGCCCTCGGCCACACCCCGGACGGCCAGGGGATCTACCTCTACCGGCGCCATGAGCTGAGCCATTCGGTGATCCTGCGCGAGCTGGGACGGCTGAGGGAAATAGCCTTTCGCGCCGTGGGGGAAGGCTCGGGCAAGCGGCGGGATCTCGACGCCTTCGACGATGACTACCACCACCTGATCCTGTGGGATCCGGCCCGGCTCGAGATCATAGGCGCCTACCGCTTCGCCCCCGTGGCCGAGCTGATGGCAAGCAAGGGACTGGCCGGCCTCTACAGCCACACCCTGTTCGGTTTCGAGGAGAAGCTGCTGCCGCGGCTGGAGCTCGCCATCGAGCTGGGCCGCAGCTTCATCCAGCCCGCCTACTGGGGCAAGCGGGGGCTGGATTACCTCTGGTTCGGCATAGGTGCCTACCTGGCCCGCTATCCCCACTACCGCTACCTGTTCGGCCCTGTGTCGCTGTCCGGCAGCCTGCCGCCGGCGGCCAAGGATCTGCTGGTGAGTTTCTACCGCCAGCACTTTGCCCCCGAGCTGGCCCTAGCTCCGTCGCGCCGCCCCTACCCAGCCACAGCGCCGCTGTTTGCGGGGCAGGATTACGCCGCCGATCTGCGGGAGCTCAAGGCCCGGCTCGACAATCTGGGCTGCGCCATCCCCACCCTCTACAAGCAGTATTCCGAGCTGTGCGAGCCGGGCGGCGTGCAGTTCATGGATTTCGGCATAGACCCCGACTTCAATCACTGCATCGACGGTCTGGTGTGGGTGGACACAAGCCGCCTCAAACCCCACAAGCGGGCCCGCTATATCGGCCTCCCCGCCGAAGATAAGCCGAGCACAGCTGCCGACCGTTGACCGGACGCCACAACGAGAGAGGGAGGCCTATGCCTCCCTCTCTTTGTCATTGGTGCTGTGGCCTACTCGGCGGCCGACTTGCGATCGGCATGGCCCAGGTCGCGCTCGGGGGCGATGACATCGCGCACCCGCTGCTTGATCTCTTTCGCCTCGGGGAAGCCCTCGTCGGCCACCCTGTCCCACACCAGCACGCCATTGACCAGGATGCGAAATTCCCCCTTGCTGGCGGGTACCAGCGCCACCTCGCCAAGATCGCTGTCAAAGGTGGAAAGCAGCTCCTGCGCCAGCCAGGCGGCGCGCAGCATCCAGCGACAGAGGGTGCAGTAGCGGATCTCGATGCGGGGCTTGCTGATGGGGGTTAACGACTCTGTCATTGGGTGACTCCATAAAAATCGGCCAGCGGGAAATGGGGATAATGATGGCCCGCCATGCCGGCTGCAATAGCAAAAAGCAGCGCCTGGCTCACTGGCTGACCCCATGGAAATCGGTCAACCAGTGGCGGGCTATGGTGCGCATGGTGGACTGCGGCAGATCGAACAGGCCGGGGGCCAGGGGTTGCTGCGCCAGCTGACGCACCCCCTCGATGATCTCCGCCAGCACCAGATAGACGTATTCGCCGATGACGGCGCCGTGAACGAAATTGACCGCCTCCCCCCGGTTGAGCAGGAAGATGGTGCTGCCGTCGGGCCGGGTCAGCGCCAGCACATGGGGGCACACCTCCTCGCTCGGCCAGGGCAGCTGGGAGAGACAAAAGGCAAACTCGTCGTCGGCCGAGGTGACCGAGGCCAGCATGGCGCCGGGGCGCAACTGCTGCAGGTCGGCCAGATCCAGCGCACCGTTGCCGGTGGAGCAGATCACCAGCTCGGCCCGACTCAGTGCTTCGGCCTTGCCCACCAGCTTGAAGCCGTGGGAGAGCGCCTCCACCTGGCGCAGCACGTCTGTCTCCACCAGCTCCAGGTGCAGGTTGCGGCACCTGAGCTCGCGGGCGATGCTGCGCCCCACCTTGCCATAGCCGAACAGGGCGGCCTGACAGACGTTGAAGGTACGGTTGAGGGTGCGGGCCAGGGACTCGGCGGAGTAGACCACGCTCAGGCCAATCTGGATATCCTCGGCCTGCTTGAGGGGGCTGCGCGCCACCGAGATGACAGGGGTGGCCAGCACCTCCTGCTCGTAGCGCTGATGGCCGTTTTCGGTCATCTCCACTACCCCGAGGAAGCGGGGGCCGAAATACTCACTCAGGGTCGCCTGGGTCTTGGCAAAGTAGCCGCCTATGTCCAGAATGATCAACCGTTCATGGGGGGCCACCAGGGGGGCTATGTGCTCTATCACCCCCTGCGGCGTGTTGGTCCACTGGCGGTTGAGCGGCAGCACCGGGTAGTGCTGCTGGGCCCAGGTCAGGGTCGGTCCGTGCACTGACTTGGGTTTGGGCAGGATGGCGCCGATCCGCCCGATTTGATCGAGAGCCTGGATAAACTGGGGGCGATCGGGAAGCAGATGGGTAACCAGCAGGATGCAGAGACCGTCGAGGCGTCCCTGCTCGGTGAAATGGCGAAAAAACAGATGCTCAGATCCTTGACTGCGCAACTGTGGCCTCCTTAGCGCGCCGCAAACAAGCAGGCAAACAGAACCCGGCATGACCGGGTTCTGTGTGTGTCCAGATAATTGAAAATCCTTTTTATCTGAATCCACAAGGGGGCTCAATCTTTATCTGTGCAGACTATGACGAAGTCGTCAACTTTAGGGTTAATTGCCTGTTTTTTATGCTAAAAATCAGTACAAAGAGGCCTCGGGCCATACCTTCCACAGACTCAATCCGGTGCCGACTCCCGCCAGCAGGATCAGCACAACCCAACGCTGGATCCAGGGCTTGTTGCGCAAGACCCACTCCAGCAGCGGCAACAGCCAGACCGGCAGCAAGACCGCAAGCGGCACTTCCACGTATTGCCAGGCGAGCATCTGCATGAAGGCCAGTGCCAACCCGAGCGCGGCAGGCGCCGCCTTGACGCCGGCAAAGGCGCCAAGCAGGGCACGGAAACCGGCAAAGGCAGCCAGGGCCCCCGCCAGCTGGGCAATCAGCAGGCTGCCGTCTATGCCGATCACCAGCGCCAGCCAGATGAAGCCGAGCGCAAAGCCGAGCCCCTCGTGGCTGTCACCGCGCAAATCAGCCCAGCCAACCCAGACGATGGCAGGCAGCAGCGCCAGCCAGATGCGAGGCTCACTGCTCAGCACAGAGGCGAGCCCCTGCCACCACACCAGGGCGGCGAGCGCCGCGAACAGCAAGAGCGCGGCCCGCTTGTCGGCCAGTTGCGCCGCCATCGCCGGCACCAGCAGGGTCAGCGGCAGCCACTGCCACGCCTTGACCGGCAGCCCATAGGCACCACCCAGCAGGCAGCCCACCAGCCAGAGCGCCAGGGCGCCCCATAGATACCCCAGTCGTGACCAGCGCCATGACAGCAAAGCGGCCCCCAAAGGAGCCGCCAGGGTTTGTAGCAGGAGTGCTGCGCCCATTACTTGCGCACGCCTTCGACGAACAGGTTGATGCTCATCTCGTCCGGAATGCCGGGCAACATGTAGCTCACGCCAAAGTCACTGCGCTTGATGGTGGTGGAGGCGTTGAAGCCGCTGCGATAGCCGCCCCAAGGATCCTTGCCTTCACCGATGTGAACCAGCTCGAATGCCACCGGCTTGCTGATGCCATGCAGGGTCAGGGTGCCTTTCAACACGCCCTTCTCCTTGGTGCCTTCATAGCCGGAGCTGACGAAGGTCATCTTGGGGTACTGTTTCACATCCAGAAAATCGGGGCTGCGCAGGTGTTTGTCGCGCGGCTCGTGGTTGGAGTCCACACTGGCGGCGTCGATTTCGAAGCTTGCCTTGGCCGCTGCCGGGTTGGCATCGTCCATGCTGAAGGTGCCGCTGAAGGTGTTGAAACGACCGACCAGCTCGGAGAAGCCGAGGTGCCCCACCTTGAACTGGACAGTGGTGTGAGCCGCATCGACATCGTAATCGGCCGCCATCAGGGGGGCCGCCATAAACAGGCAGGAGGCCAGCAGGGCCTTGGTCATTTTCATCCGTTCGTTCCTTCATATTGGGGGTTCACAACAACAACCAAGATGCTAACCTCCATATCGGAATAGATAATCAGCGATTTATTAAAATAATTATCAACTGAGAGTGAAAGATGGACCAGATAGCCGCCATGCGCACCTTCATCAAGGTGGTGGAGTGTCAGAGTTTTACCAAGGCCGCCAACCAGCTCGGCATCTCGGTCGCCATGACCTCCAAGCTGATGCAGCAGCTGGAGGAGTCCCTCTCCACCCGCTTGCTGTCGCGCACCACCCGTCAGGTCAACCCCACAGAGGCCGGCCAGTTCTACTACCAGCGCTCCCAGGCCCTGCTGGCGGAGCTCGAAGAGACCCACAGCCAGCTCACCCGCAACAACCAGCAGCCCCAGGGCACCCTCAAGCTGTCGGTGCCGATGGACTTTGGCTACCTGCACCTCTCCCCCGCCCTGCCGCTGTTCCGTGAACGCTTCCCGGATCTGAAGCTGGAGATAGAGTACAGCGACCGGCGGGTGGCCCTGGTGGAAGAGGGGTTCGATCTGGCGCTGCGCATCGGCAACCTGCCGGACTCCTCCCTGGTGGCCAAGCCGCTGGCCATGATGAGGCTGGAGGTGTGTGCCAGCCCTGCTTACCTGGCCCGCAAGGGCGCCCCCAAGACCCCGGAGGATCTCAAGCAGCACGACTGCCTCATCTACACCCTGACCCAGCCGGACTGGGTGTTCAAGCGGGATGGGGAGCAGCTGAGCGTGCGCCCGCAGGGGCCGCTGCGGGCCAACAACGGCGTGGCCCTGACCCGGGCCGCCTGCGATCATCAGGGCATCATATTGCAGCCCACCTTCATCGTCGGCGATGCGCTGCGCTCGGGGGAGCTGGTGTCATTGCTGCCGGAGTGGGAGAAGGGGCAGGTGGGACTCTATGCCCTCTATCCGCACCGCCGTTTCGTCTCGGCCAAGGTGCGCTGTTTCATCGAATTCGTGCAGGAACGCTATCTCGCCCCCCACTACTGGGATCGCAAGGCTTAAAATCCTTGTCGCGACCGAGGTGACTGGATGCCTATGAAGCGGCGGTTTCGGCGGGCAGCGGCAGCTCGGCCACCAGCAGTTGATCGGTCTGCACCAGTTGCCAGCGCGGCAGGCGGCGGCGCAAGGTGGCGAGCTGCTCCTCGCTCAAGGCATAGGGCAGAGCGATGTGCAGGCAGTGGCAATCGAGCATGCCGGCCAGCTGCAACATCAGGATGAGATTGGCCTCATCCGTCTTGTGCTTGTTGATGCGTTTGCCGAGCTCCTGGCGAAAGTGGGTCTCGGGATCCTGGGTCATCGCCTGCCAGCCATAACCGAACAGCGGCATGAAGGCGCTGACGATGCCAAGGGCGGTGAGCGGCCGCTTGGGCGGGTGGTAGAGGGCGTTGAGATCCAGCAGTATGGGCGTTAGATGCAGCTCACGACTGCCGGATAAAATGTTATTACTCATTGGATAACCCTGTTGATTCCACTAGACTGCGCCGCATATTTGACCTGACATGCCAACGAGGTGCTGATGCTAAGCGATATCGAGATCTCCCGCCAGTCCCCCCGCCTTCCCATCCATGCGCTGGCCGAGCGTTTGTGCATCCCGGCTCGGCTGCTCAGCCCTCACGGTCACTACAAGGGCAAACTCAGCCTGGATCTGCTCAGGCAACCCGCTGGCAAGGCAGGCAAGCTGGTGCTGGTGAGTGCCATCACACCGACGCCCCTCGGCGAGGGCAAGACGGTCACCACTCTGGGTCTCTCCATGGGGCTCAACCACATAGGCCAGCCCAGCATGGCCACCATACGCCAGCCGAGCCTGGGCCCGGTATTCGGGGTCAAGGGGGGCGCGGCCGGTGGCGGCCACGCCCAGGTGGTGCCGATGGAGGAGATGAACCTGCACCTGACCGGGGATTTTCACGCCCTCACCGCCGCCCACAACCTGGCGGCCGCCGCGCTGGATGCCCGCCTGTTCCACGAGACCCGGCTCGGCGCCGAGTTCACCGCCAGGACGGGGCTGGTACGGCTCGATATCGACCCCGCCAACATCCTCTGGCCGCGGACCCTCGACATGAACGATCGCGCCCTGCGCCACCTCACGATTGGGCAGGGGAGCGCCGCCGATGGCGTTGAACGCCAGGATCGCTTCGTCATCACCGCCGCCTCCGAGCTGATGGCCATTCTGGCGCTGGCCAGCGATCTGAAAGACTTGCGCGAGCGCATCGGCCGCATCCAGCTGGCCCTCGATAGCCAGGGCAACCCCATCACAGCCGAGCAGCTGGAAGTCGCCGGCGCCATGACTGTGCTGCTCAAAGACGCGCTGCAGCCGACCCTGATGCAGACCACGGAGCAGACCCCGGTACTGGTGCACGCGGGCCCGTTTGCCAACATAGCCCACGGCAACTCCTCGGTGATCGCCGATCGCATGGCGCTGCAACTGACCGACTATGTGGTGACAGAGGCGGGCTTTGGTTCTGACATGGGGCTGGAGAAGTTCTTCAACATCAAGCACCGCCAGTCCGGCATAGCGCCGGCCTGCATGGTACTGGTGGCCACGGTGCGCGGCCTCAAGGCCAACAGCGGCCTGCTCGATATCCGTCCCGGTCAGCCGCTGCCCGAGAGCCTGCTGGGGGAAGACTTGCCCACCCTCGAGAAAGGCTGTGCCAACCTCGCCTGGCATATCAACAATGCCCGCCGTTATGGCGTGCCCGTGGTGGTGGCGGTCAACCGTTTCCCCACCGACAGTCAGGCCGAGCTGGATCTGCTGATGCGCGAGGCGCGCCAAGCCGGCGCCTGCGGAACGGCCATCTCCAGCGCCTTCACTCAAGGGGGCGCGGGTGCCAGCGAGCTGGCCCGTGCCGTGGTCGCCGCCTGCGAGATGCCAAGCCAGATCCAGCTGCTCTATCCCGATGAGATGAGCCTGTGTGCCAAGCTCGCCACCCTGGTGGAGTGCGGTTATGGCGGGCGCGGTGTGCGGCTCTCTGACAAGGCACGCCACCAGCTGGCGGCGCTCTCGGCCGCAGGCTGGGATCACCTGCCCATCTGCGTGGCCAAGACGCCGCTCTCCATCAGCCATGACCCTGCCCTCAAGGGAGTGCCGACCGATTTCGAGGTGCCCATCGACGAGGTGAAGCTGTGCGCCGGTGCCGGCTTCGTCTATGCCCTGGCGGGCCCCATCATGACAATGCCTGGGCTCGGCAGCCTGCCGGCCTATCGTCATATCGACATCGATGATGATGGCGAGATCGTCGGACTGAGCTGATGGTGAGTGGCAGCTGCAGGCCAAGCCACCGCCTCGACAGCCTCCACGCTCAAGATCGTCGGAAACAACAAGGCCCCGCCAATGGACGGGGCCTTGTTGTTAGTAGCCATACAACTCGCTGGCCTGCCCCTAAAGGGTGAAGCGCTGGGTCATATGGTGCAGCGAGGTCGCCAGCTTGCTCAGCTCGACGCAGGCCTGGGCGGTCTGCTGCGCCCCCTGGGCGTTCTCGTCGGCGGCATTGTGGATGTTGACTATGCTGCGGTTGAGCTCCTCGGTCACCGCATTCTGCTCCTCGGTCGCGGTGGCGATCAGAGTGTTCATGTCGGTGATCTGGGTGACGGCCCCATTGATGGTATCTATGCTGCTGCCCGCATCCCGCGCCAGCCCGACGCTCTCCTGCATCTGCTGACGGCTCAGCTGCATGGCGCTGCCCGCCTCGGCGGCGCGGCTCTGCAGCAGCTCTATCATCTTGCTGATCTCGGCGGTCGAGTCCTGAGTCCGCTGGGCCAGGGAGCGCACCTCGTCCGCCACCACGGCGAAACCGCGTCCCTGTTCGCCGGCACGGGCGGCCTCGATGGCGGCGTTGAGCGCCAGCAGATTGGTCTGACCGGCGATGTCGCGGATCACATCCAGCACCATGCTGATGTTGGCGCTGTCGGTCTCCAGCTGCTGCACCACGGCGCCCGCCTGTTCAATCTTGACCGACACATCTTCGATGCTGCTGATGGCGCTGCGCACCACCTGGTTGCCCTGGGACGAGGTGCGGGAGGCATCCTTGGCGGCACTCATGGCATCCGTGGTATTGCGGGCCACTTCGTTGACCGTGGACTGCATCTCGTTCATGGCGGTGGCCACCTGGGAGACCTCGCTCTGCTGGCGAGCCATGCCGGTGGCGGACTGTTCTGAGATGGCACTCACCTCCTCCACGGCGCTGCTGAGCTGGCTCACAGAGCCAGCAATTTCGCTCACCAGATTGGCCAGCGCGTTTTGCATCCGGTTGAGGGCCGAGCCCAGCTGACCCAGCTCGTCGCGGTTGAAGCGATTGTCCTGGATCCACTCCTGCAACTCCCCCTTGCCCAGATCGCCGTTGGCGATGCGCTGAGCCTGACGGGCCAACATGATGAGGGGATCGCGGATCTGACGGGTCAGCACCACTGAGAGGCAAACCACCAGCACCAGACCCACCAGCAGAGAAATGGTGACGCTCAACTTGGCGGAGTCATAGGCGGCCACCACCACCTTGCGCGACGCTTTGGCATAGCCATGGTTGATGCGAATGAGGTCACTGACCGACTTGGTCAGGTTGAGGTAGAGCGGGATCCCCTCGCTCATGAAGACCTGCTGGGCTGCGGCCAGCTGGTCGCTCTCCTGCAGCTGTTTCACCCGCTGGTGCAGGGCCGAATAACGGGCCCAATCCGCCTTGACGGTATCGAAGGTGCGGCGCTCCTCCACATCCTCCGCCCAGATGGTGGCATCGTGTGCGACCAGCTGCTGGGCAACCTGTTCAAACTTGCGGGCCGTCTCGGTACGATACTCCGCCTTTTTCTGCGGATCCGAGGCGATCAGGAAGAACCCCAGCTCATAGCGGCGCAGCTCGCTGATGCTCTCGCCGATGGCATTGGTGCGGTTGACTGCAGGCAAAATGCTGTCGGTGAAACCGATGGCGGCCCGGTTCATGTTGCTGAACTCGAGCAGCGAGAAACCGCCGATAAAGGCCACCATCAGGCCGAGCACGGCAAAGCCGGCGGTGAGCTTCTTGCCTATGGTCATGGTACTGGTATTCATGGCATGTCCTGGATATGAGTGAACAGATAGCGCCCGTCTGATCCGCGCCTGTCGGCACGGATCACTGTGACTGCCCTCCATGGCGGCTCATCCAGCCTTGATGAATATGTATCCTTACATGAACGAGGCGAGAACCTTTGCAAGGTGCCGCACGCCTGCCTGACCAGCCCTTTCGGGTCAGCAGGAGAGCATCCCACTGGGCGGGACGACCACAGGCACAGGGCACCTCAGCTGGCTCAACATGGGCACAAAAGAGAGCCAAAGTGATCCATGACGAGGTATATCGACCGGGCCGACCGATCCCTTAAGGAAATTTGCGGAGGAAACAGCAGAGATGGCCGACTGGCCGCATGAACAGAAGAGGGAGGCATGCAGCTAGGCGGCATGCCTCCTGGCAGATCAGCCTTTCAGGCCGCCCAGAAACTCGGCACGGGTGTCGGGCTGGGTCTTGAACACGCCACCGAGAGAGGTGGTGGTGGTATAGGAGGTGGAGTCCATCACGCCGCGCGCCTTCACGCAGAAGTGGGTCGCCTTGATGCTGATGGCCACATCCTTGGTGCCGAGCAGGGTCTGCAACGCCAGCAGGATCTGCTGGGTAAGCCGCTCCTGCACCTGGGGACGACGGGCGAAGAACTGCACTATGCGGTTGATTTTTGACAGCCCGATCACCTTGCCACGGGGGATATAGGCCACGTGGGCCAGCCCGTCGATAGTGACGAAGTGGTGTTCACAGGTGCTGGTGAGACTGATGTCCCGCACCATGATCATCTCGTCCACCTTCATCTTGTTCTCGATCACTGTCACCTTGGGGAAGGTGCTGTAATCGAGGCCGGAGAAGATCTCGTTCACGTACATCTTGGCGATGCGGTGCGGCGTCTCCGCCAGGCTGTCATCGGTCAGATCCAGCCCCAGCGTCTCCATGATGGCGCGCATGTGGCCTTCGATCTTCTCCCTTTTCTGCTGACCATCCAGTGCATTGGCCACCAGAGGTGTCTCGAGGCCCTCGGCCTCGAGGGCTGCCCTGACCAACAGGGCTTCCTGGCTTAAGCTCGTCATCTTGTTCCTCTCCCACGCTCAGGGACTGTGATGGCCGCCTTGTCTGTGACGGCACTTTGTTGTGGCGCAATAGTAAACGGCGATTATTGCCATAATTCAAGCTAACTCAAGTCCGTCTCCTGACTTTATGCCAATCCGTCGACTTTTACCCCTTGATGGCCCCCCCATACGGGGAGGATTGCAACAAACAATCCCTCTTCCGCCCCCCCTGTGCCAGACAGCCCGGTGCCAGCTCCTGATAAGCCTGCCCATCCACCCTGATTTTTGGGATAATCCGCCCTCAACCACACCAAAGAGGTAATGACGATGGGATTTGATACCAGCGGACTACTCCCCCTGAGCTATGCCCTGCAAGGGATGCTGGACCAACTCGCCTGCTGCTGCGATACCGAGCAAGTGCCCCTGCCCCAGGCCCTCGGCCGGGTGCTCGCGGCAGATATCGCCTCCCCCTTGTCAGTGCCTCCGTTCGACAACGCCGCCATGGACGGTTACGCCGTGCGGCTGGCCGATCTCGCTGCCGGCACTCCGCTCATCATGGCGGGCAAGGCCTTCGCCGGTCAGCCCTATCAGGGGGAGTGGCCCGCCGGCCACTGCGTGCGGATCATGACGGGCGCGCCCGTGCCAGAGGGGACGGATGCGGTAGTGATGCAGGAGGAAACCCAGGCCGACGGTGACAAGATCACTTTTCTGGTGCCACCCGCCCCGGGCCAGAATATCCGCCGCCGCGGTGAAGATATCCGCGAGGGAGCCAGCGTGCTCTGCGCCGGTACCCGGCTCACCCCCCGCGAGCTGCCGCTGCTGGCCTCCCTCGGCATAGCCACCGTCAGCGTGCGCCGCCCGCTGCGAGTCGCCATCTTCAGCACAGGCGACGAACTCAAGCCGGTCGGCACCCCGCTCGCCCACGGCGACATCTATGACTCCAACCGTTACGGGGTCAAGGCCATGCTGGCGCGCATGGGCTGTGAGTGCCTCGACCTTGGCATCATACCGGACGACCCCGCGCAGCTGCGCGCCGCCTTCCTGCAGGCCGAACGCGAGGCCGATGCCCTGATCACCACGGGGGGCGTCTCGGTCGGTGAGGCAGACTTCACCAAGCAGTTGCTCGAGGAACTCGGCGAGATCGGCTTCTGGAAGCTGGCCATCAAGCCGGGCAAGCCATTCGCCTTCGGCCGTCTGCCCAACGCCTGGTTCTTCGGTCTGCCGGGCAACCCGGTTTCCGCCATGGTCACCTTCGATCAGCTGGTGCAACCTGCGCTGGCCAAGATGGCCGGGCAGCAGTTCGAGCGTCCGCTGCAACTGCAGGCCATCGCCAGTGAGCCTCTGAAAAAAGCGCCGGGTCGGCTCGACTTCCAGCGCGGCATCCTGAGCCAGGGGCCAGACGGCCTCGAGGTGCGCAGCACAGGCTCCCAGGATTCCGCCGTGTTCAGCTCACTGTCGCGGGCCAACTGCTACATAGTGCTTGAACGTGAGCGGGGCAAGGTGGCGGCGGGTGAAGCCGTCACCGTCGAACCGTTCGGGGGCTTGCTGCTGTGAGCGACATTCTCTCGGACGCCGAGCTCTTGCGCTACAACCGCCAGATCATCCTCAAATCCTTCGACTTCGAGGGGCAGGAGGCGCTCAAGCAGGCCAGCGTGCTGGTGATAGGTGCAGGGGGCCTGGGCTGCGCCGCCAGCCAGTATCTGGCGGTGGCCGGGGTCGGCCAGCTCACCCTGGTGGATTTTGACAAGGTGGAGCTATCCAATCTGCAACGCCAGGTACTGCACACAGATGAGCGCATCGGCCACTACAAGGTGGACTCCGCCGCCCAGTCCCTGCGCGCGCTCAACCCCTGGCTCAAGGTGGAGACTCACGCCTCTGTTGCCGACGAGGCGCTGCTCGATGCCCTGCTACCCAGCCATCAGCTGGTGCTCGACTGTACCGACAACCTGACCATCCGCAATCTGCTCAACCAATACGCGCGCAAACACAGGGTGCCGCTGGTCAGCGGCGCCGCCATCCGGCTGGAGGGGCAGCTGTGCAGCTTCACCTGGCAGGAGGGTGAGCCCTGCTACGCCTGCCTCAGCGCCCTGTTTGGCGAGCAGGCACTTACCTGCGTCGAGGCGGGGGTACTCGCCCCCGTGGTCGGGCTGGTGGGCAGCCTGCAGGCGCTGGAGGCGATAAAATTACTGGCGGGCACGGGGCGCAGCTACAGCGGCCGCCTCTTGATGATCGATGGCCTCACCGGCACCTTCCGCGAGATGAAGCTGCCCAAACGCCCCGACTGCCCGGTTTGCTCCCATCCTTGAACCCGAGCGATACCCACAAAAAAGCCGACCCCACGGGGTCGGCTTTTTCGTATCCCGGACCCGCGTTCAGTGGGTGGAGAGGATCCGCTGCAGCAGGTGGTTGAACCCAGAGGGATCTTCTGCCGGCCAGGCGTGGTGGCCATTGGGGGTGTGGATGGTGGCGTTGGGCAGGGAGGCAAACTGCTCCACCCGCTTGGCAAGCGGCAGATAGTCGTGGCTGGTGGAGATGATGGCCACCGGCTGCCAGATGGCGCCGAGCCGGGCGCGCACCGACCAGCCGGGCAAGGCGTCGAGCAGCGCCCGATAGGTCTTCTTTTTGTTGCTACGCACGAAGCGCAGCCGGAAGGTGTGGCGCACCTGGGCGAGATCCGGGCCGGGGAAGAGCTCGCGCCCCAGCCACCAGGCGAGCGGCCGCATGCCGAACCAGCGCAGCCACTTGAGGCGCTGGGCGTAGCGCTCCTGCTCCTTCGGGGTCTCCAGCAGAAACTCGCTAACACCGTTGACCAGCACCAGACCTCGTACCTTGTGAGGAAGTTGCAAGGCCAGCTCCAGTGCCACCATGGCCCCCAGAGAGAGACCCACCACCCATGCGGGCTCAGGTTGTTCGTCGAGCCAGCGCACCACGTCGGCAGCCAGGGTGGCCACGTCGAACGGCCCCTCCTGCATGCTCTGACCATGGCCGCGCAGATCGAGGGCCACCACCCGATAGTGTTCGGAGAAGCGCTCTATCTGCGCCTGCCAGTCGAGGCTGGAGGAGCCCAACCCGTGCAGCAGCAACAGCAAGGGGCCCTCCCCCGCACTGCGCAGGGCAAGACCGTTGGATTTCATCACCTGATTGCGACGCATCAGCTCATTGCCTCTCGACTCATCGCCTGAACCATGCCTTGTTTACCCCGATAGTCATCCGCCAGCTTGCTGGCATCCCCCAGCACCCACCAGGGATGCCGTTCCACAATGTACCAGAACGACGCCGACTCAGCCTTCGCTGACCAGACTGACCGCCTTGATATAGGCGTATATCTGCTGCTCCGGCGCCAGCGCCAGCCGGGTGGCGGAACGGCTGGTGATCCGGGCCAGCAGTATCTGCTCCCCCAGCGCCAACTGCAACAGGGTCTGGCCGGGGCGCACCTCGCGCACCGCCAGCAAGCGAGTGACGAGGCAGTTGGAGAGGCTGGAGTGCTCTATGGGGGCGGTGGCGATCACCACGTCCCGCCCCGCCACCTTGATCTGCAAGGGGCCGCGCTCGTCCGGCACATGATTCATGGTGACCCGCAGGCGCTGCTCGCCGAGCTGCAGGGTCGCCATCTGCTCGTCGTCATCGTAGTGGGCCAGGGTGGCATCCAGCATAACACCGGCATCGTCGCGACTGGCGAGCGAGAGATCGGTGCGAGCGAAGATCTCGCTCGGCCGCCCCTGCGCCTCCACCCGGCCGCCCTCCAGCAACACCAGCTGATCGCAGAGCAGGCTCACCTCTTCCATGGCGTGGCTGACGAAGATCATGGGGATGCCACTCTCCTGCTGCAACCCCTTGAGCACGTGGGCCTGATGAATGCGGCTACGCCTGTCCAGCGCAGAAAAAGGCTCATCCAGCAGCAGCAGATCGGGCTCAGCCAACAGGGCCCGCCCCAGTGCCACCCGCTGGCGCTGGCCGCCGGAGAGGCCATGAGCCGGCTGCGCCAGCAACTCGGCAAAGCCGAGTCGCGCCGCCAGCGCCTCTGGCTGCCAGCGCCCTCGCCCCTTGCGGGCCGCCAGCTGCAGATTGCCCAGCACGCTCAGATGGGGGAAGAGCCGCGAATCCTGAAACACCAGTCCGATGCGACGCGCTTCGGGCAGCAGATCGGCCAGTTCACGTCCTCGCCACCACAGGCGATCGCCGCTCTGGCGATCCAGCCCGGCCATGATGCGCAGCAGTGTGCTCTTGCCGCAGCCGGAGGGGCCGAACAGGCCGAGAATACCCCCCGGCTCGAGGGCCAGTTCGCAGTCGAGGGTAAAGGCGCCAAACTCGCGCCTGGCATTAAGTTGCAGGGACTGGCGGTGCAGGGCGTGACCCTGAGACATATTGGCTGGCGGGTTCATCCGAACAGCCTCCGTTGCCGGCGCTGCAATACGCCATAGACCAGCACCAGCATCACCAACGAGAAGCCCATCAGGCCGCCAGCCAGAATATGGGCGTTTTGGTAATCCATCGCCTCCACATGATCAAACAGGGCGATGGAGAGCACCTGGGTCTCCCCCGGGATGTTGCCGCCGATCATCAGCACAACGCCAAACTCCCCCAGGGTGTGGGCAAAGCCAAGGGCCGCCGCCATCACGAAGCTGGGCAGCGTCATCGGCAAAATGATGTGAAAGAAGCGCTCCAGCGGCCCGAGCCCCAGGGTGGCGGCAGCTTCCAGCTCCTTGTTGCCCATGTTGACGAAAGCAGAGGTGAGCGGCTGCACCACGAAGGGGAGCGAGTAGAGGATGGAGGCCAGCAGCAGACCGAGAAAGCTGAAGGCAAGCGGTGCGCCAAAGGTGTCACGCCACCAGGCACCTAGGCCGTATGAGGGTGAGAAGGCGAGCAGCAGATAGAAACCGAGTACCGTGGGGGGCAGCACCAGAGGCAGGGCCACCAGCGCCTCCACCAAGGGCCGCAGCTTGTTCTGGCTGCGGGACAGCCACCAAGCCAGCGGCGGCGACAGCAGCAATAGGATGCCGGTAGTGCTGGCCGCCAGCTTCAGGGTGAGCCAGATGGCCTGCAGATCCCCTTCACTCATCGAACTCACTCCCAACGCCAGGTTCAGCACCAGACACTGCGAATGAGCAGATCCCCCGATAGACCTGACCCTGAGTCAGGCAGGTCATCGCCAGCAGATCCCTTTTATTCATCGCCAAGCTCCCGGTTGGGATCAGCCAACGACATGGTGTGCATCCTCATGGCAAAGCGTGGTCGACCCCAAGGCCGACCACTCCTGGTTGCGCATCAGGCTCATGTCCTTATTGGGGCAGGGCATAGCCCGCGGCCTTGATCTGCGCCTGACCCGGTCCCTTGAGCCAGGCGACCAGCGCCTCGACGGCGGCGCCCTTCTTCAGCACCAGCCCCTGCTGTTCGATGGCCGGATACAGCTTGTTCGGCACAGCCCAGGCTTCGCCTGTCTTGCCCGCCTCCACCAGGTTGGCCCAGGCGACGAAGCCCAGCTCGGCGTTGCCGGTATCGACGAACTGCCAGGTCTGGCCTATGTTGGCGCCGGTCAGCAGACGGTACTGTTTGGGATCGATCTTGAGGCTCTCCAGGGTCGCCATGGCGGCAGCGCCATAGGGAGCGGTACGGGCATTGGCGATGGCGAGGTTGCCTTTCCAGCTGCGCAGGCTCGCCTCGTCGGGGGCTGGGCCGCCCTTCTTCCACAAGCCCAGCTGGCCGATGGCATAGGTGAAACGATCGCTGCCCTTGCCCTCCTTCTCCAGCTTCTCGGGGGTGGCCACATCGGCGGAGAGGAAGAGATCGAACGGCGCGCCGTGACTGATCTGGGTGTAGAGCACGCCGGTGGCGGCAGAGCTGATGATGACGCTGTGGCCGGTCTTGGCGGTGAACTCCTTGCCGATGCGCTCTATGGTGCCCTTGAAGTTGGCGGCCACGGCCACCTTCACCTCGTCGGCTTGTACGGCAATGGGGTTCAGCGCCGCGGCACAGACGCCTGCAATGACAACAGATAACAACGGTTTCATTCCCTTCCTCCTGATGTGGGTCTGGTCTCACCAGGCCCGAAAACAGGGGCAAGGTTCCCGTTGAACCTGAGCCCCTACGATGAACAGGTCAAATCTTCCAGCGGGCGGCGGCAGCGCTGTCGCTCTCCTTGGCCTCGACCCAGCGTTGAATCCCCTCGGCGGTCAGCTCTTTTTTCCAGAACGGTGCCCGGGTTTTCAGAAAATCCATGATGAAGTGACAGGCATCAAACGCGGCATCGCGGTGGGCACTGCTCACCGCCACCAGCACTATCTGATCGCCGAGCAGCAACTCGCCGATGCGGTGAATGAGGGTGCACTCCTGCAGCGGCCAGCGGCGGCGGGCCTCCTGCACTATGTCGGCCAGCGCCTTCTCGGTCATGCCGGGATAGTGCTCGAGGGCCAGCCCCTTCACCTCCTCCCCCTGATTGAAGTCGCGCACCTTGCCCACGAAGGTGACGATGGCGCCACTGTCGGCGCGGGTGGCGAGACGGGCATACTCATCGGCTAGTGAGAAGTCTTCCCGCTGCACCAGGATGCGATCTATGGGCGTCGTAGTTGCTTGAGACATGGCTCAGCCTCCGGTCGTGACTGGAAGGAGAGGGAAGAAGGCGGCCTCATCCCAGTCCCACAGCTCAGTGGTGCGATCCACGGTCGTTATCTCGCTCATCCTCAGCCTCCGGTCACGGGGGGGAAGAAGGCCACTTCATCGCCATCATTGATGGGGGTATCGAGGGGTACCAGTGTCTGGTTGACCGCGACCAGCAATTTGCCCGCCTCCAGCGCCAGTGCCCACTTGTCACCACGCTCACACAGGGCCTCCCGCAACTGCTCGGCGGTGGCGCAGTCGCAGGGCAGGCTCAGTTCGTCACAGGCCACCAGCTCTCTTACTTGCGCAAAAAACAGTACCTTGATCATGCCTGCTCCCCTGCATTCGCGCCCAACTGAAAGTGGCCGGACTTGCCGCCCTTTTTCTCCACCAGTCGCACCTGTTCGATCACCATGTCCTTTTGCACCGCCTTGCACATGTCGTAGATGGTCAGCGCCGCCACCGAGGCTGCGGTCAGCGCCTCCATCTCCACCCCTGTCTTGCCGGAGAGTTTGCAGAGGGTGCGAATATGGACCCTATTGTGCGCCGGCAGAGGTTCAATCTCCACCTCCACCCGGGTAAGGGCCAGGGGGTGGCAAAGGGGGATGAGATCCGCCGTTTTCTTGGCCGCCATGATGCCGGCGATGCGGGCGGTGGCGAACACGTCCCCCTTGTGGTGCTGACCGCTCAGGATCAGCGCCAGGGTTTCAGGTGCCATGGCGACGAAAGCCTCGGCGCGGGCCTCACGTTCGGTGACCTGCTTGTCGGTCACGTCCACCATGTGGGCTTCGCCGCTTTGGTTGAGATGGGTCAGGTTCATCAGGTTCCCCTTGAAGGCTGAAAGAGTGCTGGGATCCATGGCTCGTGACTCAGAGATGGGTCACGAAGTTGCAGGGCTGGGTACGGGCATCGAGCTGATCCCGGATGAGCTGCTCCCAGCCCAGCTGGCAGGCGCCGGGAGAACCGGGCAGACAGCAGACCAGGGTGCGGTTAGCGAGCCCGGCCAGGGCACGGCTCTGCATGGCCGAACCTTCGATCTCGGCAAACGAGAGCTGACGGAACAACTCGCCAAAGCCCTTGACGGTGCGGTCAAACAAGACGCCGACCGCCTCCGGCACCCAGTTCTGGTCGGTGAAACCCGTGCCGCCATTGATCAGCACCACCTGGATGCCCTCATCGGCGATCCACTGGCTGACCCGGGAGCGAACTTGATAGAGGTTGTCGGCGAGCAGGGCCCGATCGGCCAGCTGGTGACCGGCGTCGGTCACGGCCGAGACCAGATAGTCGCCCGAGCTGTCATTGGCGCTGGTACGACTGTCGGAGACCGTCAACACGGCGATCTTGAGGGGAATGAATGCGGTCATGTTCTGTCCCATGGGCAGCTCCTGATAACAAAGGACCGTGAGAAAAGAGAAGAAGAGAGTAGCCAGGATCCTGGTGTGCAGCGTTTGATCCGGGAGGTGATCCATACCTGCGCAGGCATGACCCTTACCACATGGTCACTCGCTGCGACTCACGGCGGCCCGATTCTACCAAAACTCGTGCCAGAGGGGGGATTTAAAGGGCACGCAAATGCCGTTTTGGCGCGGTTGGCTGCAATATGAACAGGCCGGGCAAGCCCGGCCTGGATCTGGCTACCTTAGAAGCCCTTCACCCCTGTCATGTCAGGCAGTTGGTGAGCTATGCCCTTGTGACAGTCAATGCAGGTGCTCTCGCCACTGGCCAGACTGGTGGAGTGCATCTGGGCCCCCCGCTTGCCTTGCAGGGAGAAGTCCATGTACTCGAAGTTGTGGCAGTTGCGACACTCCCTCGAATCCGTGTCCTTCATGCGCTTCCACTCCCGCTCGGCCATCTCGCGGCGGTGGCTCTCGAACTTCTCGCGGGTATCCACCTTGCCGGTCAGCATGCCCCACAGCTCCTTGGACGCCTGCACCTTGCGAATGATCTTGTAGGTCCATTCGTGGGGCACGTGGCAATCCGGGCAGCTGGCGCGCACGCCGGAACGGTTGGCGTAGTGGATGGTGTCGCGATACTCCACGAACACGTTGTCCTTCATCTCGTGACAACCGGTACAAAACTTCTCGGTGTTGGAGGCTTCCATGGCGGTGTTGAAACCGCCCCAGAAGATGACCCCGCCAAAGAAGCCCATCATCAGCAACACCCAGAGGGCGGCCTTGGAGGGAGACTTGAAGGTGGTCCACAGTCGTTGCACAAAACCAGGTAATTTCATCTATGGGTTCCTCAGTTCAGCGCTTCAACCGGTTTAAACGTATTTTCCACCAGCGGCTTGGCATCCGTTTGCGGCACGTGGCACTGCAGGCAGAAGTAGCGACGCGGCGAGACCTCACCCAAGGTCATGCCGTCACGGGTCTCGAAGTGAGTCGGGCTGATCTTGGGGGCCTTCATCTTGCTGGCATTCTTGAAGCTGTGACAGGCCAGGCACTTGTTGACCTTGTTGTCCACTTCATAGTTGCGGGTGTCGTGGGGGATCAGCGGTGGCTGATGCATGTACTGGCGATCGTAGAGGTCGCCATCCTTGCGAAAGTTCTTCATGGGGGCGGCTTCGGCCTCGGTCCCGAGATCCGTGGTGCCCCGTTCAGACTTGATGCCACCGGTCTCCGTCGTGATTTCGGGATTCTGTGCTGCCATCAAGGACCCCGCCACCAGGCAGGCCAGCATTGCTCCAATCAGCTTTTTCATTATCTGTTCTCCGACGTTTTATCAGCCTTGACGGCAAAACCTACAGTGATTTCAAAAACTTGCTCCGCGCAGACATCAATGCAACGGCCGCAGTTGGTACACTCTTGAGCCACAATCAAGGGCCCGTGACCACGCTTGGCACCGTGAACGGGGCCGCGCAGAATGGGACGCTCGGGGCAGACCGCATAACAATCCATGCAGTTGCTGCACCGCTCACGCCCCCTGGCAGAAATCTTGATGAACCCGACCCGGTTGACCAGGGCATAGAAGGCTCCCACAGGGCAGAGATGACCACACCAGCCCCGCTCCACCACAAAGAGGTCGAACAGGAAGAGCACCGCCAGCAAGGCCCACCCAGCCCCCATGCCAAACAGCAGACCGCGCAGGGCGAGCGAGACCGGATTGACCAGCTCCCACACCAGCACACCCGCGATGGCCGGGGCCACCAGCACCATGGCCAGCAGCCAGTAGCGCGTATTGCGGTTGAACTGACCGTTGCCCTTGAGGCCAAGCCGGGCCCTGACCCAGGCGGCGGCATCCGTGATGAGGTTGACCGGACAGACCCAGGAGCAGAACACCCGCCCCCCGACCAGCCAGTACCCCAGCAGCACCAGGGCCGCCCCCAGCCAGAGGGTGGTGATGGGCCAATGGCCCGCCGCCACCGACTGCAGCAGGGTGAGGGGATCCGTGAGCGGGACCGTCTCCAGCAAGAGTGAGCTGGAGAGGTTGCCCTTGAGGATCCAGACGCCCGCCAGCGGCCCCAGCAGAAACAGCCCCAGCACGCAGCACTGGGTCAGTCGCCGCAGCAGCAGGAAGCGATGTGACCGCCACCAGCCGAGCCGCGCACGAGCCTCCGCCCCCGGATAACGACTCATAGCCCCTCCGGTTTGCGGGTAGGCAGGCTGAGCCGATCACCGATGAGCGACTTGCCCGCCTTGCGCTTCTCTTCCCAGCCGAGCCGGTAGTGATGGCCCAGCTCCCCCTTGGCGAGCTGACGGGGTACCACCTTGATGGCAGACTCCTCCAGCACACAGGCGTGCTCGCACTTGCCGCAGCCGGTGCAGATGTCGCTGTGCACTGTGGGCAGAAACATGGCGTGCTTGCCGGTGCGCTGATTGTGCTGCAGCTCCAGAGTGATCGCCTTGTCAATCAAGGGGCAGACCCGGTAGCAGACATCGCAGCGCAGCCCCAGGTAGTTGAGGCAGGTCTCGTGATCGATGAGCACTGCCACCCCCATGCGCGCCTGATCGATATCGGTCATTCCTTGATCCAGCGCCCCGCTCGGGCAGGCCACCACGCAGGGGATGTCGTCACACATCTCGCACGGCACGGCCCGCGCATCAAAATAGGGGGTGCCGGTGGTCACGGGTTCAAACAGCCGGGCAAGCTTGAGAGTGTCGTAGGGGCAGGCCTCGACGCAGAGCCCGCAGCGCACGCAGGCGCTGAGGAACTCTGCCTCGTCGAGGGCGGCTGGCGGGCGCAGCGCCTGGGCAGGCACGGCTTGCACCTGCTGGTGCGCCATGCCGCCGAGCCCCACACCAAGCAGGCCCACACCGCAGGCCCCCTTGGCCATGTCGGCCAGAAACTGGCGCCGACTACGACTCATCTCGCGCTCCCCCGCCTTATGCCTTGACGACCTTGACGGCGCACTTCTTGTAATCCGTCTCTTTGGAGAGCGGATCCGTCGCGTCCAGGGTCAGCTTGTTGACCAGCTGGCTCGCGTCGAAGAAGGGCATGAACACCAGGCCTTTGGGCGGACGGTTGCGGCCGCGGGTCTCGACCCGGGTCTTCACCTCGCCACGACGGGAGGAGACGATCACCTCTTCGCCACGACGCACGCCGCGGGCCTTGGCATCTTCCGGGTGCATGAAGAGCACGGCATCCGGGAAGGCGCGATAGAGCTCGGGCACGCGACGGGTCATGGTGCCTGTGTGCCAGTGTTCCAGCACGCGGCCGGTAGAGAGCCACATGTCGTACTCTTTGTCAGGTGCCTCGGCGGCCGGCTCGTAAGGCAGCGCGAAGATCACCGCCTTGCCATCTGGCTTGCCGTAGAAACGCACCCCCTCGCCCGCCTTCACATAGGGGTCGAACCCTTCACGGTAGCGCCACAGGGTCTCCTTGCCATCCACCACGGGCCAGCGCAGACCGCGCGCCTCGTGATACTGATCGAAGGGGGCCAGATCGTGACCATGACCGCGGCCGAAGCTGGCGTACTCTTCGAACAGCCCCTTCTGGACGTAGAAACCGAAGTGTTCAGCCTCGTCGTTGAGGACACCCTTGCTCTGCTCTTTCGGGAACTGATCGACCTGACCGTTCTTGTAGAGCACCTCATACAGGGTCTTGCCCTTCACTTCCGGCATCTTGGCGATAAGCTCGGCCGACCACACCTCTTCCACCGTGAAGCGCTTGGCGAACTCCATCAGCTGCCACAGATCGGACTTTGCCCCTTCCGGCGGCTTGACCTGCTGGTGCCAGAACTGGGTGCGGCGCTCGGCGTTGCCATAGGCCCCCTCTTTCTCCACCCACATGGCGGTGGGCAGGATGAGATCCGCGGCCTGGGCAGTCACGGTCGGGTAAGGGTCGGACACCACGATGAAGTTGGCCGGGTTGCGGTAACCGGGCAGCCCCTCTTCGTTCATGTTGGGGCCGGCCTGCATGTTGTTGTTGCACATCACCCAGTAGGCGTTGAGCTTGCCGTCTTTGAGCATGCGGTTTTGCAGCACGGCGTGGTAACCCACCTTCTCCGGTATGGTGCCTTCCGGCAGTTTCCAGATCTTCTCGGCGATGGCGCGGTGCTTGGGCTCGGTCACCACCATGTCGGCCGGCAAACGGTGGGCGAAGGTGCCCACTTCGCGCGCGGTACCGCAGGCAGAAGGCTGACCGGTCAGGGAGAAGGGACCCGAGCCCGGGGTGGAGATCTTGCCGGTCAACAGGTGGATGTTGTAGCAGAGGTTGTTGGCCCAGACGCCACGGGTGTGCTGGTTGAAGCCCATGGTCCAGTAGGAGACCACCTTCTTGCTCGGGTCGGCATAGAGCTGGGCCAGCTTCTCGAGCTTGTCTTTGGAGACGCCGGAGAGCTTGGCAACCGACTCCACATCGTAATCTGCCACGAACTTGGCAAACTCCTCGAAGGTCATCGGAGTGGCATCGCCGCTGTCCGGGTTCTTCGCTTTCTGCTGCAGCGGATCGGTCGGGCGCAGGCCGTAACCGATGTCGGTGACCCCCTTCTTGAACACTGTGTGCTTGTTGACAAAGTCCCAGTTCACCTTGTCGTTCTGGATGATGTAGTTGGCTATGTAGTTGAGGATCGCCAAGTCGGTCTGCGGCGTGAACACCATGCCGTTGTCGGCCAGTTCGAAGCTGCGGTGCTCGAAGGTGGAGAGCACGTGTACCTGCACCTCTTGATGGGACAAACGGCGATCCGAGATGCGTGACCAGAGGATAGGGTGCATCTCGGCCATGTTGGAGCCCCACAACACGAAGGCGTCGGCCTGCTCTATGTCGTCGTAGCAGCCCATGGGCTCGTCCATGCCGAAGGTGCGCATGAAACCCACCACGGCCGAGGCCATGCAGTGACGGGCATTGGGATCCAGGTTGTTGGTCCGCAGCCCCGCCTTCATCAGCTTGGCGGCGGCGTAGCCTTCCCACACTGTCCACTGGCCGGAGCCAAACATGCCGACGGCGGTCGGCCCCTTCTCTTTCAGGGTTGCCTTGAACTTCTCGGCCATGATGTCGAATGCCTGATCCCAGCTGATGGGGGCAAAGTCACCGTTCTTGTCGAACTTGCCATCCGTCATGCGCAGCATGGGCTGGGTCAGCCTGTCCTGGCCATACATGATCTTGGACAGGAAGTAGCCCTTGATGCAGTTCAGGCCACGGTTGACCGGTGCATCGGGATCGCCCTGGGTCGCCACGACGCGCCCATTCTGGGAACCCACCAGCACGGAACAGCCGGTACCGCAGAAGCGGCACGGCGCCTTGTCCCAGGTGATGGCGGTCTTGTCGGTGCTGGTGATCAGGTTGGCCGCCAGCGTGGGGGCACTGACTCCGGCCACGGCCGCGGCAGCAGCCACCGCATTGGCCTTCATAAAGTCGCGTCGACTCAGCTTCATGACATATCCTCACATTGCTTAATCACATCAATGACAGCCATAGTGACGAGCCGCGCTGGCTCAGCTTCATGGCGCTTTATTGCTTTTATCGGGCATCGCGAACCTCGCGGCCCCGCCCTCACGGCGTTTCTATTCCTTGCATTCGACATCGAGCTCATCGAACTGATGGTAGATCAGGGCGGCGGACAACACGCCCGGCATGGCATTTATCGCATCTATGGCATCCATGATGGGACGCTGGCTTGGCCCTTCCAGGGTCACCACCAGCTTGCCGATCTCACTGACGGCGTGGACCTCGGCCCCCTCAAGGGATGCTATCTGTTCTGCGAGCTGGTGACGCAGGGAGGGCTGGGTCAGCACCACCAGGCTCGATACATGGAACTCTTGGTTCATTGTGGCTCCTGCTTCACACACATCCTGACTCATGTTGGATCCTCGGATTTGGGTGCGCCGACCCGGATGCTGCCCACCGGACAGTCCATCACGCAGGCGCCACAGCCGGTACACGAGGCGACATCTATGCTGGGAGTTGGTACCCGGCCCAGCACGGGAGAAAAGCGGATCGCGCGGGTTTCGCAGCTATCCTGGCAACGCTGGCAGAAAACCTGGGTACTGGCCAGACAGCTGGCTTCAATATGGGCTATGTATCGCCAGGGCGCCTCCGTCATGGGACGAAATACCGGCGCCTTGCAGGCCGTGACGCAATCACCGCAGAAGGTGCACTCGCCACGCAGGAAATCCACCGCAGGATAACCACCGTCGCCCTTGATCAGGATCTGCTCCGGGCAGGCCGCCAGGCAATCGCCACAGCGGGTGCAGTCGGCCACGAACTCGGGCCAGGAGACTGACCAGGGCAACTGAACCTGAGGGTCGCTCGATGTCAGGCGACCTCGAAACAGACCACGACGCGACAGGTTGACCCCATCCGGCATATCGACTCCTTTCTGGTGGTTGATAGCGCACGAGCGAGTCCCATGACAGGCATTTTCAATACCTATTATAAGAGTGGGTGTATATTGCGGCCCTGACAAGGTCAGGGATATACCACTAGGGAGATAAACAGGGGGGATTCTTGCGCTGGATCAAACCCTTGGCGTCAAGAGAGAGAAGGGGGGTAGGTGAAAATACCCCCATTTGAGGATTGCTTATTAATCGATGGCTATTTTTTCAAGCCCACCTGAGAGTTAGCCGCCGATGGAGGCCAGATGAGGGGTCATGCCGGCATTGCCCTCGTGCAAGCGATGGGATGCAGCCTTGCCGGTGAGGGCGGCACGAATGCGCTGTTGCAGTGCATCCTGCTGGTTATCTGCCGCCAGCAGATCACGCAGCTCCACCCCGTTGTCACCGAACAGACACAGGTGCAGCTTGCCCACGGAGGAGACCCGCAGCCGGTTGCAACCGGCACAGAAATCCTTGCTGTAGGGCATGATGAGCCCCACGCCCCCCATTGACTCAGGATGCATGAAGACCTGGGCCGGACCATCGTCCGCACCACGCAACTGCTGGACCCAGCCACTCTCGAGCAGCCGCTGCTTGATGAGGTCACCGCTGGCGTGATGGTTCTGAAACAGGGTATCCATCTCGCCGGTCTGCATCAGCTCGATGAAACGCAGCTCGATGGGCTTGTGCCGGATCCAGGCCAGAAACGCATCCAGTTGATGGTCATTGAGCCCCTTGAGCAGCACCGCATTGATCTTCACCGATTTGAAACCGGCGGCCAGCGCCGCTTCGATCCCGTCCATCACCTCCGCCAGTTTGTTCTCACCGGTGATCTGGTGAAACTGACGGGGATCCAGACTGTCGACGCTGACGTTGAGGGCGGTGAGGCCCGCATCGAACCACTCCTGGGCGCGCTCTTTCAAGCGGTAGCCATTGGTGGTCATGGCCACCTTCTCTATGCCAGGGGTATTGGCCACCGTCTCTATGATGGCGGTGAAGTCCCGGCGCAGGGAGGGCTCGCCTCCGGTCAGGCGCACCTTGCGGGTGCCCATGGCGGCGAAGCCCGAGACAATGCGGCGGATCTCGTCCAGCGAGAGAAACGACTTGCGCCCCTCTTTGTTCCCGTCCGGAGGACGATAGCCGTCGGGCAAACAGTAGGTACAACGAAAATTGCACACATCGGTAACCGACAGGCGCAAATAGTAAAAACGACGGGAAAAACCATCTTGCAGTGGCGACATAAACACCTTTCCAAATACGGGAGGCCAGGGCATTTCTTTCCTGACCCTTACAGCTCGAACATCGGCTGACGGCGGTTTTCCCCTATCGCAAGGACTTAGGCAAAACAGCTCGGAGTTCATCTAGTTTTTCGATGCTAGCACAAGTTGGAGTACACTCCCATGCTACTTTGTGGGGTTATTGTCTGATGCGAAGGAAGACGATCAGCATGGGAAAGTGGTTCAAAGTGCATTCGGTCAGCAGCGCCATCGGGCGCTCAATGGTGCTCATTCTGTTCATGGCGAGCCTGATCGCCGTGGTGGCCATGGTGACCCTGTTCTACTCGGTACCCGATGCCAAGGCGATCAACCTGTCGGGTTCGCTGCGAATGCAGGCCTACCGCATGGCCTACGAGATAGAGCAGGGCCAGCCCGTGCTGGGACGACTCGATCAGTTTGAACAGACGCTGCATGCGGCCGAGTTGCAGGAGACCCAGCGCTGGATCACCCCTGCCTCCCTGCGTCGCACCTATGGCGAGGTGTTGCTGCAATGGCAGGTGATGCGCGAGCACATCGAGAATGCCACCCCCAGACGCTACACAGACAACACTGAGCAGTTTGTGGCGGCCATCGACGACTTCGTCAACCAGATGCAGTACCACGTGGAGTTCAAGGTGCGCATGCTGGCACTGGCGGAGGGGCTGGGACTGCTCTCCATCATCACCATCGCCTGGTTTACCGTGCGGTTTACCCGCCAGCAGGTGGTGGCACCACTCAACCAGCTGGTCTATTGTGCCCGCCAGATCCAGCGCCAGGAGTTCGATCTCACCCTGCCCCCCCATTGCGAGAACGAGCTGGGGGAGTTGTCGGGTGCCTTCGTCACCATGGCCGACGAGCTGGGCAAGCTTTATCGGGAGCTGGAGAGCAAGGTGGAAGAGAAGACCGCCAAGCTGCAGCAGGCCAACGACACCCTATCCTTCCTCTACAGCACAGCCCAGAAGCTGCATGCGGCGCCGCTGAGCCGGCGCACCCTGCTCAAGCTGCTGGAGCGGGCCGCGGCCCATCAGCACATAGACCACATACGGCTGACCCGCTTCGAACACAACGCCATGCCGGACTACATCACGGGGCGCAAGGGCTGGCCCGGCGATCTCGACTCAGTGGTGAGCTTTCATCTGCAGATGGATGAGCAGGAGTACGGCCGGCTTGACGTGATCAGCAGCCATCCCATAGACGAGCGGCTGATGAAGAACTTCTCCATGCTGCTGGCCCAGGTGCTGCACAAGGATCAGACCCTGCTGCAACATCAGCGGCTGCTGCTGATGGAAGAGAGAGCCGTCATCGCCCGCGAGCTGCACGACTCGCTGGCCCAGGCGCTCTCCTATCTCAAGATCCAGTCCACCCTGCTCAAACGCGCCTTCGCCAAGGGGGAATCCGCCAAGACAGAGGCCGCCATGCAACAGATCGACGAGGGGCTCAGCAGCGCCTACACCCAGCTGCGCGAGCTGCTCGGCACCTTCCGCCTCAGCATAGGTGACGCCAATTTGGGGGAAGCCATCAAGGTGATGCTGGAACAGCTCAAGCCACAGACCCAGGCCGAGATCGGGCTCCATTACGGTCTGGCCGATACGGATCTGGAGGCGGGCCAGCATATCCATATCCTGCAGCTGATCCGTGAGGCAGTGCTCAACGCCATCAAACATGCCAACGCGCAAGTGATTGATGTTAGCTGTGAGACCCTCGCCAATGGTAACATTCAGGTTCAGATTTCAGATGACGGTGTTGGAATAGGGATCGCAAGCTCGGCGGTCAACCACTATGGCCTTAGCATCATGAATGAGCGTGCCAGCAAGTTGCATGGTCTGCTGACCATCAGTGAGCAGCCGCCCAGAGGCACCTGCGTACATCTGACCTTTCCCACCAGCCTAACAAGAGATGCCTGATGGACGAGATGAAATATAGTGTTCTGGTCGTGGATGACCATCCCCTCATGCGCAAAGGGATTGTGCAATTGCTGGCCCTGGAAGAGAACATAGAGGTGGTCGGTGAAGCGTCCAACGGCACCGACGCCGTCGCCATGGCCAAGGAGTCCGAACCGGATCTGATCCTGCTCGACCTCAACATGAAAGGCCTCTCCGGTCTGGATACCCTCAAGGCGCTGCGCACCGAAGAGGTCACCTCCCGGGTGGTGATCCTGACCGTCTCGGATGCCCGCCAGGACGTGGTCGCCCTGCTCAAGGCCGGCGCCGATGGCTATCTGCTCAAGGATACCGAGCCAGAGATGTTGCTCGCCCAGCTGGCGGACGTGATGACAGGCAAGCAGATCCTGAGCGAGCCGCTGCGCCCTTATCTGGAGAACATCTACGAGCTGGATCATCTGCAACAGAAGCTGGAGAGCCTGACCCGTCGCGAGATGCAGATCCTGCGCGAGATTGCCAAGGGCCTCTCCAACAAACAGGTCGCCTCCGTGCTCCATATTTCCGAGGGCACGGTCAAGGTACACGTGAAGAGTCTGCTGAAGAAACTCGAGGCCCAGAGCCGCGTGGAAGCGGCCGTCATGTACCTGGAGCAGCGTAACTAACGCGCTGGCAGAGGTGGATGAACGCAGGCAACCCAGCGCCTTGCTTCGCTCTATTCATGCCTTGACCAGACTGAGAAAAAACCAAAGCCCCGCATCGTCGGGGCTTTCCTTATCTGCGCTACATCCGCCCGAAACCCGACCCGTCCCCCTTCACCTCACAACAAGCAAGATGGGCGGCCACACACTCCCGCTTGTGTGGAAGCGGAATTCACCCGCCGATTCACCGCATCCGTCACTGCGGCGCACTTCTATCTTCTCGCTTCTCGAACCGGACTCCCCTGCCTGCTCACACCTTGTACTCAGGCCAGCGACGCGGCTTGCACGCCGCCGCAACGGCCATGCGCATTTTGCACTTGGCTCTTTGCAAGATGCGATGCGCTTCAATTCAGGACGCAAAGAGAGCGGGGGGCGAGTACTCAGGATCCGGCCGTATTCAGCTGACTACGGGATCACCTTGGAAAAAAAAGATAAAAATATAAATATCTGATTATTAATAAATTTCAGACTCAATTTGGAGACTAACACCCCCATTCCGGGGCCTTTTTCATCCTCTGGCACAGTCGCTGCATTGTCCTATTCAGCAACTACTCAATGGAGGACGGAACATGAAACTTCAACCCTTGGCATTGTTCCCCTTGCCTTCCCACATACTGCCTGGTGGCAAGCTTCCGCTGCGTTTGTTTGAACCGCGCCACCTGCAGATGCTCAAAGAGTCATTCATCAATGACCAGGGTTTCGGCATAGTGATGGAAGAGGCGACCACCACGGGCAAGTCCGGGCGCATACTGCCGGTCGGCACCCGGGTGAAGGTGACCGATTTCTACACCCTGAATGACGGCCTGCTCGGCGTCACTGTGCTCGGCATGGAACGTTTCTGCATCCATGAGATGGAAACGGACGAGATGGGATTGCGCCGGGCCAAGGTCGAAGCGCTGCCCAACTGGCCGAGCGCCCATTCAGACTTCAGTGACAAACCGCTGGTCACCCGGCTGCGGGAAGTGTTCGAGCAGTATCCGGAGCTCGATGAGCTCTACCCGGACAAACAGTTTGACGATGCGGCCTGGCTCTGCCAACGCTGGCTCGAAATTCTGCCCATGCCCATCTACGAAAAACAGATGTTGATTGCCAAACAAAATAGCGAAGCGGCCCGTCAATTCCTGCGCCGACTGATCGCACAGTGAGTCAAAGAGAACATTGCAAAATGCGAATATTCCCACAATGAAAATAAGAATTTCGCATTTTGCAAACGGCGGTGATCGATAAAAAGCAATAACACAGCCGCAAGCCGCATAAACAGGTTCTGAAAAGTTGGCACGACTTTTTCATATAGAATCATACAACCCGATTTATCCCGTGCTCTCTTCAGTATTTGCTGAAGAATTGGTCAACCACCCAGGTTGACCATTTTTTTTACCTGCGATCCGGCAACACTGGGCTGATATGGCGCTGCAGGCACTCTCTCAGTCGCATCAGGCTGATGGGCTTGGCCAGAAAATCATCCATTCCCTGGGCCAGACAACGGGCCCTGTCTTCGGCCATGGCATTGGCCGTCAAGGCCACTATGGGCACCTTGCAGCCCAGTTCTCGCAAGCGGCGAGTCGCCTCCAGCCCATCCATCTGCGGCATCCGCATGTCCATCAGGATGAGATCCGGCTGCTGCTCCGCCACCTGGGCCAGCGCCTCCAGGCCATTGGCCGCGAGCCGCACCCGGCTCACCAGTTTTTGCAGCATGAGGGACACCACCAGCTGGTTGACCGGGCTGTCTTCCACCACCAGCACATCCAGATCCTGAATGGGCAATTGATCCGGCTCGGGCCGGCTGCTGCACTCGCACGGCAGTGCCATGCCGGGCAGCTCGAACCAGAAGCAGCTGCCCTGGCCGGGCGCGCTCTGCAGGCGGATCTCCCCGCCCATCAGCTCTACCAGCCGTTTGCTGATGGCCAGCCCCAGCCCGGTCCCGGAGAAACGGCGGGTCGCCGAGCTGTCAACCTGGGAGAAGGGCTCGAACAGGAGCGCCTGATCCTCGGCTGAGATGCCGATCCCGGTATCGGTCACCGACACCCGCAGCCGTTGCTCGTGCCAGTCCAGTTGCAGCAAGACGCTGCCCTGGCTGGTGAACTTCACCGCATTGCCGAGCAGGTTGCTGATCACCTGCGACAGCCGCACCGGATCCCCCTGCAACTGGGGCGGAACCGCCTCACCCACCCGCCAGCGCAGGGCTATGCCTTTGCTCCTGGCGCGCTCTTGCAGCGGTTCGATCAGGGATTGGCACAGCTGGGTGGGGAGCAGGGTCTCGCAATGAAACTCCAGGGTATGGGATTCGATTTTCGAGAAATCGAGCACATCGTCGATGATGGTCTGCAGCAGACGGGCCGAGTGGGTGGCATGCCCGAGCAGGGTCTGCTGCTGAGGCTCGAGCTGGGCATGTTGCAACAGATCCAGCATGCCCAGCACCGCATTCATGGGGGAGCGGATCTCGTGGGTCATCATGGCCAGGAACTGCGACTTGGCACGGTTGGCCGCCTCAGCCTCATCCCGTGCCCGGGCCAGCTCCTGCTCGCGGCGGATCTGGTTGCCCACATCCCGCGCCGTGCCCCGATAGCCGATGAAGACACCGGCGGCGTCAAAGCAGGGCTCGGCGTTGATCTCCATCCAGCAGGGGCCCCTGGCCAGGCTGACCTGGGCTCGTACCGCCCGCACCGGCAGATGCAGCTCGATGAGACGACGGTACTTGCCCCACTCGGGATCCCGCCGATCATAGACGTAATCGTAGAGGCTCTGACCGGGTGGATGCGCTTTCACATCCCCCTGATAGCCGGGCGCCGACACATAGCTGAGCCTGTGTTCCGTGTCCGTCTCCCAGAACCAGTCGGAGGCCATGCCGGCAAAGCTGCGAAAACGCTGCTCGCTGGTCTGCAGCGCCAGCGTCTTGAGCTCGACCTGCTCCTGCAAGCGGGCCCGATAGGCGATGTTGACCAGCGCCTGGGAGATGAGCGGACGGCAGCGTTGCATCGCCGCCTTGCTCTTGAGATCGAAGGTGCCCATCACGGCATGACGGCAGATGAGGACGCCGGAGAAACCGGGGGCGCGCAACCCCGTCATCATGACGCTGGCCCAGCCGGCCACATCGGCCAGTGGCGCCAGCTCGGGCAACTGGGTCGGGTCATAGATGACCAGGGTCTCCCCCTCGATGGCGCGAGAGAAGAGCGGGGTCAGCTGCCAGCGGCGCCCCACCTCGCCATCCTGGGTACTGAGGTGGGTGATGCCACCACCAGCTTCCCAGGCCACCACATCCGCATGTTCGAAACCGATGAAGGGCTTGAGCGCCTGGATGAGGCTGTCCAGCACCTGCTCCAGGGTCTGGGCATCGGCCAGCGTCGCGACCCCGCACAGCAGGGTCTGCGACTCCTGGCGGTACTTGGCCTCGCGTTCCCGACAACGCAACAGCTCCACCAGCGTGGTCTGCAGCTTGTCACCCAGGGCTTCCAATTCCGTATTACCTATCATCTTGTTTCCAGCGCCATATATCAGCTGTCGAGGAAGATCACGCTCGATACCATCAGGTTGCCGTGTGCCAGCTCACCGTGGGGCAGACGCCCCTGCTCACCGAAGGTGAACGGGGTAATGAAGGGGATCTCCCCCAGCCGGGTGTGAAATTGATCGACGAATTGGCATAAGCTATCACCAAGAGCCAAGCGACAACCAGCACAAAAGATCACTAGGGCCCCGAACGGCTGCATCTCGGCGGTCATGCCGTACTCGGGTTCGATGCGGGTCGCATTCAGACTGCGCTGCAGCAGCCCCTCCTGACTGCTGTACATCAACAGCAGCCGCTCGCCGAGCCGGGTATCGGTGAAGAGGCGCAATCCGCCACCTTCTGTCACCGCCTCGGGATGGGAGAGCTTGTAGTAGGGCATGTCGTCCAGGGTGCCCACCTGGCGGGCCAGCGGCGAGAGAGTGGTATCCCGCAGTATGGGCCCCACAGGCCAGGCAGTGGTTCGCCCGGTCCAGCGAGCGTAGACCTCGGCGGCGGGCTCATGATCTATGGTGAGGATCTCGCGCCCTGCCAGGGCGGTAATGGTGCCGCGATGCTCGGTCGGGACATAGCCCGAATGAAACTGGAACGCCAGCTGGCAATCGGGATAGAGCACAGCCAGCACCACTCCCTCGCGGGCACTGCCCTCATCCCAGCACAACTGCCAATCGCCGCTGACACTGTTGTCGGCCGCCGAGCCTCCCACGACAGGGACGGTCGTTCCCAGCTCGGCTTCGATACTGGCCAGCATCGCCTCCTCCTGACCCGGGCTGGCGTGCAACAGTATGAGCTGAGGCAGCTCGCCGGGACGCCCCCCATCGGCGATGGCGGCGCGCAACAGCTGGCGAATATCCACCTCATCCCCCGCCTGCCCCGCCACCCCATAGGCTCCCTTGTCATCGTAGAGGGCGGCCACCGCCAGCCCTATCCCCTGACGGGCGTGGTGGCCAACCTGGGTCATGACGCCGCCGCAGGAGCTGCACCCTATCAGTCGGGTCGTCGGAAACTGCTGCTTGAGGTGACGACGCAGTTCCTCGGCATCATGAGCTTGGGTAAAATAGACCAATAACAGCGAAGGGGAATGGGGCGATTGAGCGAGCAGCCGCTCACTGACCTGCCGGGCAGCCAGCAGGGAGGTCTCTTCAAGAGAGTGAGCCGTCAGAAAGTTCAACACCATCTCCTAGTTGTTCATGATGCTGGGGGTAAGCAAAAATCATACCTTTATCAAACAATTATCTGATTTCATCGGCTAGAATGGCCCTCAATTGAGCCCAACCACAGGACAGCTGCATGTGGCAGAAAAACATCAATGACTTTGACCGGGTCGTCGCCATCGGTGGCGGCCACGGCATGGGCCGCGTGCTCTCTTCACTCTCGTTTCTCGGCCAGCGGCTGACCGGCATAGTCGCCACCACGGACGATGGCGGATCCACTGGGCGCCTGCGCAAGAGCCAGGAGTGTATCGCCTGGGGAGATCTGCGCAACTGCCTCAATCAGCTGGTGACGGATCCCAGCATCGGCAGTCTGTTGTTTGAATATCGCTTCGCCGGCCGCGGTGAGCTGGCGGGTCACAACCTCGGCAACCTGATGCTGCTGGCGCTCGACAACCTCTGCGTGCGCCCTCTTGATGCTATCAAGCTCATCAGTGACATGCTGAAAATAGAGTCACAATTGTTACCCATGTCAGAATTTCCCACCGACCTGTGCGCCCACACCGTCTGTGGCAAGCAGATCCTGGGAGAGGTCTCCATCGATCAGCTCGATACGCCACCGCTCTCCCTGAGCCTGAGCCCGGAAGTACCGGCGACTCGCGAAGCGGTGCAGGCGCTGGCTCAGGCCGACATGATTATACTCGGGCCCGGCAGCTTCCTCACCTCCATCATGCCGCCCCTGCTGCTGGCCGAGGTGGCGCAAGCCATCAATGAGAGCGATGCCATGCTGGTGTTCATCTGCAATCTGGTAGCCGAGAATGGCCCCGCCAGTCAGCTGAGTCTGATCAACCAATGGCGCTGGCTGGAGTCACGGGTCGGTACGGGTCGTGTCGATGCCATTCTGGCGCCCACAGGGGAGTATCCGGCCGAGTTGGCCAGCCGCCTGATCCAGGCCGAGCTGGGTGAGGCCGAGCTCCCTCATCGCCACGACAGACTGAAACTCAAGCTGGCGCTGGATCGGGTGATCCAGCAACTGGTCAATCAACGCTGATGGCAGCTACGCGCAGCGGTGAACCGGCTGGTTCCCCGCTGTGCAGCAAGCTCAGTGGTAGTTGGCAAGGTGAGAGAGCACCTGGGGCAGGGATTGCTCCAGCTGGGTCAGCAGCCGGGCGACGTCATCGGCATCTTCATGCTTGCAGGCCAGCTCCAGTGCTACCACCTGCTGGTAGCTGAGCTGGGCGCCGTAGCTGCCGCAGGAGGATTTCATGCTGTGGGCAAGCCGCGCTAGCGCAGGCCAGTCCCGCCGTTCATAGAGCGGTCGCAGCTGGGCGAGCTGCTCTCCCACTTCCTCGATAAACACCGAGATCACCACAGGCATCATCTCCTGGCCTATATCTTCCGCCAGCTGTCGCAGCACCTTCTGATCCAACCATTCCATCCCTCAGTCCTCATTTGGCGGTATTCAAACAGAACATACTATAGATGCCCGGCGCGACAGCGTCATCCCTCACCCACCTTCTGCTTGTCGAGCGGCGAACGGCCGCAAAACGAAAAGTGTGATCCAGTTCTAGTAATGTGGCGATAGGCAGGCCGGATTGAAACATAAATGTTGCCAGCAAATTAACATTTAAATAACAATGGAGGCCGTGAGAATGATGCGACTCAGCAACACCTCTCTCATCCCTTTTGCCTGTATGGCTGCTGCGAAGAACCAGGGTAGGATTCTACCCTGGTATTTTTTTATATTTAAATCAGATGATTACCGGTCTTGACTGCCGCATACGCGCTCACCCAGCCGAAACAGGCTGAACTCGCCTGGCGCCATCCTGACCCAATCTTCATTGCCGGTCAGCGGACGGGTCGCGATCAGGGTCACCACGTCATCCGGGGTCGTCTCACTCTGGAAATCGATGGCCACATCTTCATCCAGCAGCCTGGCCTCGCCAAAGGGCGCCCGCCGGGTAAGCCAGTACAGGTTGTTGCTGCAATAGGTCATCACAAATTCCCCATCCGACAGCAGCATGTTGAATACCCCGAGTCCGCGCAACTCGTCGCACAGGGTGGCCAGATGGCGAAACATGGCAGGGAAGTTGGCAGGACGCTTGGGATATTTCTGCTCCAGCCGGTTGAGCAGCCAGCAAAATGCGTGCTCGCTGTCGGTGTCCCCCACCGGGCGGTGCCGCCCGGTGGCGAGTCGCTTGTAACCGGTCAGCTGGCCATTGTGGGCGAAGGTCCAGTAGCGGCCCCACAGTTCACGGGTGAACGGATGGGTATTTTCCAGCGACACGCAGCCGCGGTTCGCCTGCCGGATATGACTGACCACGGCGCGGCTCTTGATGGGCAACGCCTGTACCAGCTTGGCTATCGGTGACTGGGCACTGGGCTCGGGATCCTTGAAGGTGCGAAACCCCCTCCCCTCATAGAAGGTGATCCCCCAGCCATCCTTGTGTGGCCCCGTCTTGCCGCCGCGCAGCATCAGACCGGTAAAGCTGAAGCAGATGTCGGTCGGCACATTGGCACTCATGCCGAGCAGTTCGCACATAAGCAGCGGACTCCTTAATTACTGGGCCATCTTTTTCAATCAGCGGGACCAGCCAGATGCAGAGCACCGCCGATCCCGCCGCTTATCGGACAGGCACAACCGGGACATGGCCTGGAGAGGCTCGCACATCCCGGCTGGACATGCTGCCTTACTTGGCCATCTCTTTTTCGACCAGCTGGATCAGGATATGGATCACCTTGATGTGCACTTCCTGAATGCGGTCGGCATAGCCAAAGTGCGGCACCCGGATTTCGACGTCGGCCAGACCCGCCATCTTGCCACCATCCTTGCCGGTCAGCGCGATCACCTTCATGCCTTTGGCATGGGCGGCTTCGATGGCCTTGAGGATGTTGCCTGAGTTGCCGCTGGTGGAAATACCGAGCAGCACGTCACCACGACGGCCGACCGCTTCCACATAACGGGAGAACACATAGTCGTAGCCAAAGTCGTTGGAGACGCAGGAGAGGTGGCTGGGATCCGAGATGGCGATGCCGGCATAACCGGGACGGTTCTCGCGATAGCGGCCGGTCAGCTCTTCGGCAAAATGCATGGCATCGCAGTGGGAGCCCCCGTTGCCACAGGAGAGCACCTTGCCTTCCTGCTTGAAGGAGTCGGCGAGCAGCCTGGCGGCGGCTTCAATGTTTTTCAGATTCTGCTCATCTGCCAGGAACGCCTGGAGCACGCCGGCAGCTTCGGTCAATTCATTGCGGATCAGTTCTTGGTACATGATGTCTCTTCCAAAATATGGGCGATGTCATTGTCGCACAAGCCAATCCCGGAGTCGCCCCCCCGCCCGTCAAGATGCCGCCTGCAGGACGTTATGCCGATCACAGAGCCAAGGTAACAAGCTTGTAAACAGCTTGATAAGTTTGTGCGTATGAATTACAACAGGGGCCATATCCAACAGGTCAGACCTCTGGATCAGCTAACCCACTTTTCACCCAACTTCGGCAACTCATGCAAGGAGCGAAAAATGACGACGACCCTCACTCTGCTCGGGGTGATCCTGGTGATCGGCGCCATGGCTTATCGCCGGGCGTCTCTGTTCACATCCACGCTTGCCACGGCCGCCGCCCTGGTCGCCGGCACATTCTATGGCCATGTCCCCCTGCTGGTGTGGGCACTGTTCGCCGTGATTGCCATCCCCCTCAATCTGGTGGATTTTCGCCGCAATCAGCTGACCAAGCCGCTGTTCAAGCTCTACAAGTCCATCATGCCGGAGATGTCCCGCACCGAGAAGGAAGCCATCGAGGCGGGCACCACCTGGTGGGAAGCCGATCTGTTTGCCGGCAACCCGAACTGGAAGAAGCTGCACGCCATCCCTGTCAGCGTGCTGTCAGCCGAAGAGCAAGCCTTCATGGACGGTCCGGTTGAAGAAGTCTGCCGCATGGTCAACGACTGGGAAGTGACCCACGAGCGGGCCGATCTCTCCCCCGAGGTGTGGCAATACCTGAAGGACAACAAGTTCTTCGCCATGATCATCAAGAAGAAATACGGTGGTCTGGAATTCTCCGCCTATGCCCAGTCCTGCGTACTGCAAAAACTGTGTGGCGCCAGCGCCGTGCTGGCTTCCACCGTGGGCGTGCCCAACTCGCTCGGCCCGGGTGAACTGCTGCAGCACTACGGCACCGATGAGCAGAAAGACCACTACCTGCCCCGTCTGGCAATCGGCAAGGAGATCCCCTGCTTCGCACTGACCAGCCCGGAAGCGGGTTCAGACGCAGGCTCCATCCCCGACTTCGGCATCATCTGCAAGGGTGAGTGGGAAGGGGAAGAGGTGCTCGGTATGCGGCTGACCTGGAACAAGCGCTACATCACGCTCGCCCCCATCGCCACCGTACTGGGTCTGGCCTTCAAGCTGCGTGACCCGGATCACCTGCTGGGTGAAGACGAGGAGCTGGGGATCACCTGTGCCCTGATCCCGACCCACATCAAGGGGGTCGAGATCGGCCGCCGCCACTTCCCGCTCAACGTGCCGTTCCAGAATGGCCCGACCCGTGGCGACAATGTGTTCGTACCGCTCGATTTCATCATAGGTGGCCCGGCCATGGCCGGTCAGGGCTGGCGCATGCTGGTCGAATGCCTCTCGGTTGGCCGCGGCATCACGCTGCCCTCCAACAGCACGGGCGGCGTCAAGATGCTGGCCCTGGCGACCGGCGCCTACAGCCGCATCCGTCGCCAGTTCAAGCTGCCCATCGGCAAGATGGAAGGCATTGAAGAGCCGCTGGCCCGTCTCGGTGGCAACGCCTACATCATGGGCGCCGCCGCCAACCTGACGGTAACCGGCATCGATCTGGGGGAAAAACCCTCGGTCATCTCCGCCATCGTCAAATACCACCTCACCGACCGTGCCCAGAAGTGCATCATAGATGCCATGGACATCCACGGCGGCAAGGCCATCTGCATGGGCCCCAACAACTATCTGGCCCGCGGCTATCAGGGTGCGCCCATCGCCGTCACCGTAGAGGGCGCCAACATCCTGACCCGCAGCATGATCATCTACGGTCAGGGCGCCATTCGCTGCCACCCCTATGTGTTGCCGGAGATGCTGGCCGCCAGCCACCCTGACAAGGATCAGGCACTGAAGGATTTTGACAAGGCGATGTTCAGTCACGTCGGTTTTGCCATCAGCAACCTGGTACGCAGCTTCTGGCTGGGCCTGACCGGTGCCCGCCTTGCGCCCGCACCGTTCAAGGATCAGACCAAGGGCTACTACCAGCAACTCTCCCGCCTCTCTGCCAACCTGGCCTTCCTGTCAGACATGGCGATGGGCACCCTGGGCGGCGAGCTCAAGCGCAAGGAGCGGGTCTCCGCCCGCCTGGGCGATGTGCTGAGTCAGCTCTATCTGGCTTCGAGTGCCCTCAAGCGTTATCAGGATGAGGGTCGTCAGCAGGCGGATCTGCCGCTGCTGCACTGGGCGCTGCAGGATGCTATGTTCAAGGCGCAAGAGGCGATCGACGAGCTGCTGCGCAACTTCCCGAACCGCTGGATTGGCTTGGCTCTGCGCGTCATAGTGCTGCCCCTTGGCCGTGACATGAAGCGCCCGAGCGACAAGCTGGACAGCCAGGTTGCCCGTCTGCTGCAGACGCCGAGCGAGACTCGCAGCCGTCTGGCCATGGGCCAGTATCTGACCCGCGAAGAGGGCAACCCCTTCGGTCTGCTGGAACAGGCACTCGATGACGTGCTCTCTGCCGAACCGCTGTTTGAGAAAGTATGCAAGGCTGACGGTATCAAGCGTCCGTTTATGCAGCTGAACAAGGTGGCGGATGCAGGCCTGGCACTGGGAGTACTCAACCAGAGCGAGGCTGACTTGCTGCGCCGTGCCGAAGAAAGCCGCCTGCGCACCATCAACGTCGATGATTTCGACCCCATCGACCTGGTTGCCAACAAGGCCCTGTTCGAGCCATCGGCCTATCACAGAGCAGCCTGACCCACAGGAAAATAGCCAAACGCCTCCCATGTGGAGGCGTTTTTTATGGGCCTGGATCACGATGACAACAAAGAGATTTCACAGATCAAATTTTATTTCCCAATAAGTTTCCTATCCTTAGTGAAGCAGTTAATGTAAGCACAGGATCCCAAACAGGATTGCATGATGGATGACCAAATCCTGATTATTGACGATGACGATCTGCCCCTTCTCGATAACCAGCAGGCTGGATGGAAGGTGATGATTGTGGACGATGAACCCGAGGTACATCGCATCACCAAGATCACCCTGAGCAAGTTTGAATTCGATAACAAACCCATTGAATTTTTGCATGCTTATTCAGCCGCGCAGGCCAAGGAGTTGCTCGCCAAGACCCCGGATGTAGCCTTGTTGCTGCTCGACGTCGTCATGGAAGTCGATCACGCCGGACTCGATGTGGTCAAGTTCGTGCGCGAGGATCTGCAGAACAAAATGGTGCGCATAGTGCTGCGGACCGGACAACCGGGTCAGGCGCCGGAAGATGATGTGGTCACCAACTACGACATCAACGATTACAAGGACAAGACAGAGCTCACCTCCCAGAAGCTGCGAACCCTGCTGCGGGCCAGCCTGCGTTCATACCGCGATATTCGTACTCTGGAGAGCAATCGCCAGGGGCTGGAGAAGGTCATCGAGGCCTCCAAGGGGATCTTCGAGAAACGGGCACTGCGCCAGTTCGTCGAAGGAGCTCAGGAGCAGCTCGGTGCCCTGCTCAATCTGGAAGAGTCCCAGATCTATGATGTAAAACAGTTTGCCTACGAGGTGCGGGATCAGATCCTGGAGCCCCTGCTGCCTGGCCATCCGTCCGTGCGGCTGGTCGATGCCCCCCTGATCTTGCGCCAGGCAATGGCCAATCGCGCCAACGTCTATGACGGCAACCAGATGGTGCTCTACTGCCAGAATCCCCGTCATCACCTGCTGTTTCATATCGAGACGACCCGCCATCTCAGCCAGATGGACACGGGCCTGCTGAGCCTGTTTACCGAAAACATCATAGTGGCGCTGGAAAATATCCGGCTCAACGAGGTCATCGCCGACAACCAGCGCGAGATCATCTACCGCATCGGTGAGCTGGTGGAGACCCGCTCCAAGGAGTCTGGCCTGCACGTCAAGCGGGTCGCCCTCTACACAGAGCTGTTCTGCCAGTTGCTCGGCATGAGCGAAGAGCAGAGTGAGCTCATCAAGCGCGCCTCCCCGCTGCACGACATCGGTAAGGTGGGGATCCCGGATGCCATCCTCCACAAGCCGGGCAAGCTGACCCCGGAAGAGTGGGAGATCATGAAGACCCACGCCCAGCTGGGGCAGGACATGCTCTCCGGCAGCGATCTGGCGCTGTTCCAGATAGGCGCCACCATAGCCGGCAACCACCATGAGAAATGGAATGGCAGCGGCTATCCCCGCGGCCTCAAGGGCGATTCAATACCGCTCGAAGGGCGAGTGGTGGCGCTGGCCGACGTGTTCGATGCCCTGGGCTCGGATCGCTGCTACAAGAAGGCGTGGCCATTGGACAAGGTACTGGCGCTGATTGAAGAGGAGAAGGGACAGCACTTTGATCCCCGGCTGGTGGAGCTGATGCTGGCCAATCTGGACAAGTTCCTCGAGATCCGTGATCAGCACAAGGATATCTACGTCGGGGATCACTGATCCTCCCTCACCCAGACTGGCCAACCACTACACATGAAAAAGCCGCCTCAACAGGGCGGCTTTTTCATTGAGGGCAAACTCTTACTGCTCGGGCAGGTTCAAGTCCAGCTTGGCCTCGGATTTGGCCCCCTCATTCTCAGCCTTCTGCGCAGCCATCGCCTTTTGCAATGCCCGGCGCTTTTGCAACAGGATGAACCCAACCCCGCCGAGCAGAGTCACCAGGATACCGACACCGCCCAGCAACCAGAACAGCCAGCCGCTGCTCTCTTTCTCCTCAAATTTCACTTGATCGGGTACGGCTGCCGAAGCTGCGGACGCGGCCGAAGGGGGTGGCGCCAGCACGGGGAAGATGTTGAATGACTTGACCGGCAGAGTGACCTGAATCTCGCGGCCCAGACGGGTGGTCCCGAACAGGGTGGCCGTCACGTCATACTGGCCCACCTCCTTGATGACGGAGAGATCGACCTCCACCCTGGGCTCGGTCGCCACCGCGCTGAACGCCATGCTGGCCCCTACGGTATTGGTTGCCTTGCCCTTGATGATCACGGAGGCGGGATCCAGCTCATCGCCGTCAATCAGGAAGGAGAGCCGGGCACCGTACTCTTTCGACGGCGCCGCCAGGGTATAACCGACCGGTAGCGGGTAGATCAGCACATCCTGATAGCGGGCGCGCGAGAAGACCTGATTGCCGGTGCTGTAGAGCGCTCTGTATTTGCCGGCCGGGACATCCAGCACCGCCTTGGCGGTCATGATGCCATCACCCGGCACCTCGTCGAGCCCCTTGCCATCATCGCGATAGTGGCCGAGCACCTCATCCAGAATGGGCTCGCCCTGCTGCTTGGCATCGTTGAAGCGCTGCAGCTTCACCGTCATGCCGAGATCCGTGAGGTAGTAACCCTCCTTGGGCGGGGCATCGTCGATCAGCAACCAGGACTTGAGCTTGACGATTTCTCCCTGATAGAGCTGGGTCGGCAGCAGATCGGTTTCCAGCTTGATGTTCGACAGGATGCGCACCCTGTTTTCAGGATCCACCTCGCCGATGGCCTGCCAGGGACCCGGCATGGGGTCACGGATGGTGATGAGATCCTGATCCTTGAGCGCCAGCCAGCCCACCTCGGGCGGCGTCACCTTGCCGACATACAACTTGCTGCCATCGGGCCGCACCAGGATCACCGAAGGAGTGCCCGGCTTGCGCGTCACTATGAAGGTGATCTCCTTTACCCCGTAATCGATGCGAAAGCGATTATCGAGCAGGGGAATGTCGGAGGGGGCAAACACCTCGTTGGCCCCGGCCGTCAGCGAGGTCAGCAGCAGCAGACCGCTCCATAGCTTGCTCATTGCCGCCACAGGCAGGCTCCTCCTTTCTTCTGGACCAGATCCAGCCTCGCCTCGTGCACGGCTTCGATGTCGGCGCCGGCACGCACGACCTTGAGTGGCGGACGGTTGCTCTCCAGTCGACGGATGCTGGTGTCCTGATTGCGCTCGTTCTCCTGGCTTTCGGTGGCCAGGTTCAGCTTGGTCTGGCCACCCGTCATCAGCAGGTAAACGTCGGCCAGGATCTCCGCATCGAGCAAAGCCCCGTGCAAGGTCCGGTGGGAGTTGTCTATGCCATAGCGATCGCACAGCACATCCAGGTTGTTGCGTTTGCCCGGGAAGAGATCCCGCGCCATCGCCAGGGTATCTGTGATGCTGCAGATATCCTTGGTCTTGAAGTTGAGTCCGAGCTTGCCGAACTCGTAGTCCATGAAGCTCACGTCAAAGGGCGCGTTGTGGGCGATAAGCTCGGCGCCACGGATGAACTCGATGAAGTCGTTGGCGATCTGGCTGAACGGGGGCTTGTCAACCAGGAAGGCATCCGTGATGCCGTGCACCTGGATGGCCTCGGGATCCACCAGCCGATCCGGCTTGATATAGACGTGGTAGTGATTGCCGGTCAGCTTGCGGTTGATCACCTCCACACAGCCGATCTCTATGATGCGGTGTCCCAGATAGATGGGGCCACCGGCGGTGTTCATACCTGTGGTTTCAGTATCCAGAATGATCTGGCGATTCAGTTGGGGTGTGTTCATGATCCAATCTATGTCAAACTTCGGCCTTACCCGCTAGTTTACCCCAAGACTCATGCTAAAAAAGATCGATTGCTCATGTTAAAACACATTGATTTATACACGGATGGTTCCTGCCTAGGCAATCCTGGCCCGGGTGGCTATGGCGCCGTCCTGGTCTATGGCGATCACCGCAAGGAGATTTCCGGTGGTTTTCGGCTGACCACCAATAACCGGATGGAGCTGATGGCCGCCATCATGGGGCTGCGCACCCTCAATGCGGCCTGCCAGGTACGGCTCACCACCGACAGCCAGTATGTGCGCCAGGGGATCACCCAGTGGATCATCGGCTGGAAGAAGAAGGGATGGATGACCTCAAACCGCCAGCCGGTCAAGAACGTCGACCTCTGGAAGGAGCTGGATGCGGAAGTGGCCCGCCATCAGATCGAGTGGCTCTGGGTCAAGGGACACTCGGGTCACCCCGAGAATGAACGCTGCGATGTGCTGGCGCGCGATGCCGCCAGTGGCAAGCAACTCGCCGAAGACACCGGCTATCAACCCTGATCCCACCTGTCAAAGGGTGACGAGCGTCTTTGACCCGAGCGGTCGCGAGTTGTTCGTCTAGGATATGGGCTACCAGCCCTGACGCGCCATGCCCGGTGCCGCTATCGACTCAGGCAAACGCCAGCGACGGCGCACCGGGATGAGTGGAAAACGCCGCTTGCGCGCGGCTATCACATAGACAGATGCAAAGGGTCTGAAGTAATCCCGCCCCACACTCTCCCGCCACCAGCCGATCCGGCTCTGCTTGCTCATGAACGAATAGCCGAAGCGCTCATCAAACATCACCTCGCAACCGAGCAGTTGCAACCAGTCGGTGACCCGCGCCGGGGTGAACATGCGAGCCGACCAGGGCAGATGTTGACGCAGGAAAGGCAGACAATGACCGATACCGACCAGACTGAGCGGGTTATAGCCGCTGACGATGAGCCAGCCATCGTCGGTCAACACACGTTCGGCTTCACGCAGCACCTGGTGGGGGTCGGGCGAGAAATCGAGACAATGGGCAAGCAGACAGGCATCCACGCTGCCGGTTCGCACCGGCAAGGCCAGTGGATCGCCCTGGATATCCAGCAGCCGACCACTGGTCGCCACCCCTATCTGGTGGTGGATGGAAGAGCAGCCACAGGAGAGCTCGGCGCTCAGGGCGCCGACTTTAAGCAGATGATAACCAAACAGATGTGGGCACCAGCTGTCGAGCCGCTCCTGGATCTCGGCCGCCACCCAGTCCCCCATGGGTAACGCCGACCAGCTGGTCGGGATCTCGATTTGTTGTTCGGTACGTGCCAACTGCATAATAGGGCTCAACTTGGGGTTCGAACGCCATCCAGTTATATAAGATACCCTCCATAAAGAGAAGCAGACTCATGTATCCAGTGATCACAGTTCCAGCCTTTAACGACAACTACATCTGGTTGATCCGACACGAAAATCACTGTCTGGTAGTCGACCCTGGCGATGCGGCCCCCGTGCTGGAGCGGCTGGCGGTGCTGGAGCTGCAACTCGACGCCATCCTGCTGACTCACCACCACCAGGATCATGTGGGCGGCGTCACCGCCCTGCTCGCTCACTTCCCTCATGCAAGACTCTATGGCCCCAAACATGATCCCATGCCCGATCACCACGGTCAGTGGCTCGATGACGGGGATCAGATCAACTGGCATGGCCTGAGCCTGGATGTCATCCACGTGCCAGGCCATACCCGTGGCCACATCGCCTACCACGGCCATGGCATGCTGTTCTGTGGTGATACCCTCTTCTCCGCCGGTTGCGGTCGCCTGTTCGAAGGGACCCCGGCCCAGATGCATGACTCGCTGCAACGGCTCGCCGCCCTGCCCGACGACACCCTCATCTATTGTGCCCATGAGTACACCCTCTCCAACCTGCGTTTCGCCTACGCGGTCGAGCCTGACAACCAGGCGATCCAGCAGCGGATCGGGCTGATCAGCAAACTGCGCCAGCAGGGCCTGCCGAGTCTCCCCTCCCGGCTGGGTGATGAGCGTGAGTTCAACGTTTTTCTGCGCTGCGAACAGGATTCCGTGAAATTTTCTGCTGAGAAGCACGCCTTAAAATGCTTGGAAAATCCAGAGGATACCTTCGCCGTGCTACGCAGCTGGAAGGACGTTTTTTGAACAAACCTTGATCAGGGGGCCATTGCCCCTTATGATGCCAGCTGTTTTTCAAGAGATGACCTGAGCGAGATGAAGGTACGAACGGCCTTATTGGCGGCGCTGTTTCTCAGCGGCTGCCAAAACCTGAGCCATCAGGATGACCGGGCGCTAACGGCAATCGAGCCGATCAAGTCCCCCCAAGTCAACAAAAAAGCGTATAAAAAACATTCTGCGCGCTTCCTGTTTGGTGACGAACAGATAGACGAACTGGATGACACCGAGAACCTGTGGGTGCGTATCAGCGATGATATGCAGTTTGATCCGCAGGAGAACGACCGTGTCCGCCAGCAGCGCGATTGGTTACTACGCAATGATAAGCATCTGGCGACCATTGCCAGCCGGGCTGAGCCCTACCTGTATCTGATGGTAGAGGAAATCGAACGGCGTGAGCTGCCAATGGAGCTTATTACCATCCCCATGATCGAGAGCATGTTCGATCCCCACGCCCGCTCCCGCAGCAATGCGGTCGGTCTGTGGCAATTCGTCCCTGCGACCGGCAAGAACTTCGGCCTGCGCCACGACAGCTGGTATGACGGCCGCCGCGATGTATTGGCTTCCACCAATGCCGCGCTGGATTATCTGGAGTACCTGAACCGCTTCTTTGATGGTGACTGGCTGCAAACGCTGGCCGCCTACAATGCCGGTGAAGGGCGCGTGCGCAATGCCATAGTCCGCAATCAGAAGGCCGGTCGTCCAACCGACTACTGGTCCCTCGATCTGCCCCGTGAGACCCGGATGTATGTGCCCAAGATCCTGGCCATGGCTGACATGATCCGCAACGCGGACAAATACAATGTCACCCTGCCGGTACTGGCCAACAAACCGCAGCTGCGGGTGGTCAACACCGGGGGCCAGATCGATTTGAACGTGGCCGCCCAGCTGGCGGGTCTGCGCCCGGCCCAGTTGAAAGAGGTCAATCCGGCCCTGAGCCGCTGGTCGACCTCGCCTCAGGGCCCCTATCGCCTGCTGGTACCGGTCGAATATGCCGATACCCTGGAACTGGCCCTGGCCGATCTGCCCCAGAGCGAGCGCATCCGCACCCGCTCCTATCAGGTCACCAGTGGCGATACCCTCTCCCGCATCGCCCAGAATCACGGGGTGAGCGTGCAACAGCTCAAGCTGGCCAACAACCTGAGTGGCAACAACCTGCGCCGTGGCCAGACCCTGATGATCCCGACCGGTGGCAGCAAACAGGTCACCAGTCAGGCAGCCCAGAGCAAGTCGCAGCAGATTGCCAGTCGCAGCGGCAGCAAGATCCAGTACAAGGTGCGTTCCGGTGACAATCTCTGGAGCATCAGCCAGGCACACGGGGTGACCCATGATCAGCTGGCCAAGTGGAACGGTCTTAACGCCAGGTCGGCCCTGAAACCCGGCATGAAGCTGGTGGTCTGGCCCAAGCAGGGCAAGAGCAGCAACAAGTCCATGGTCTATCAGGTTCGTCGGGGGGATTCCCTCTCCTCCATCGCCGCCCGCTTCCAGGTCGCCGTGATGGATGTGATGCGCTGGAATCAGCTCGGCAAGAGCGACTACCTCAAGCCGGGTCAGGAACTGACCCTGTTCGTGAAGAACAACAGCTGAGCCGCCGTCACTTCATAAAAAAACACCCCGCCAAGTGCGGGGTGTTTTTTTATCGATGCCGACTGCTGGTGCAGCCGCGGGCCATCAGGGAGTGATGGCCTGGGCCGCGAAACGCGCCATGATGGGATTGTGATCCGAGGCATCGGTCGCCGGGCTGCTCACTTCCACCAGGTCCAGATTGCGGTAGTAGAGGTGATCCAGCGGACGGCCAAACGCGGTACGGCGCAGATCCGGCACCGGAATGGCTTCCTGCAGCCCCAGCTCGCCCACCAGCTTGTTCAGCCAGAATTCGCGCTTGTCGCTCCAGGTGTTGAAATCCCCCGCCAGAATGACAGGGCCCTGATGGCGATGGATGAGGGCGGTCAGATCATTGAGCTGCTCGCGGAAGGTAGCCATGCCCAGTTCGAAGTTGACCGCATGCAGGTTCACCACCAGTACACCGTCAGGATCGCCCTGCAAGGGGTACAGGCTGACCAGACCGGACTTGGGAATGCGTAGCAGAGGCTCTGGCGAACGAACGCCGCAGACGAAGGCCTGTGGCGTTTTGGCGACCGTCATGACGCCAAACGAGACGCCACCCTGGGTGAACGCCTGCAACTGTTGCCACTGGAACTCACCGGCCTTGAGCCACGCCAGCATGTCCGGGCGGGTCGCCGACTCCTGCAGCAGCACCAGATCCTGGGATTTTGCATACTCGTCCAGCCCCTCGCGCCAGTTTTTACGCTGACCCTTGTAGAGGTTCCAGACGGTGATGCCAAACTCGCGGGGCAAGGCGGTGGACGCCAGCGCTACCAGCGGCGGCTTCTGGCAATTGACGCCGGGAATGATGCCCTGCGCCGTCACCAGATGATCCTGATCCGGCACCTCGAAACAGCCGACCAACCCCAACGTCAGCAGCGACGTTCCCAGAATGCGATAACTATTTTTCATTGGCTAACAACCACCTGCCTCTGCATTGTGTCATGACCATCACAAATGTCATCGCAGCCGACTAGGCTAATGATTCGTGTCCGGCCCGGCGCATCCAGAAGGAATTCAACGATGGCGAGACAGCACCAGTACCGCGTGACATTCTATGATCAACAAGGAAATTGTCATCAAGTGGAGCTTTCCACCGTCTATCAGATCAGACGGGATCCCCAGTGCGATCTCTGCCTGTTCGACACTGAGCAGTGTGTCGGCTCGGAAGAGATGCTGGAACGCATGATACGGCAAAAAACCGGCTTTGAGCAGGAAATATCCATCATCAACGCCCGGCTGATCTGAGCCGGATCAGACTGGAACCGGGCGGGATTTGCCCTGATCGTCGATGGCGACGTAGGTGAAAATCCCCTCGGTCACGCAGTAACGCTGGGCTTCGTTTGCACGCAGCACCGGCTTGACCCAGACCTCCAGTTTAAGGCGCATGGAGCTGCGCCCAATCTTCAGGCAACACCCGTAGCAGCACACCACATCGCCTACCTTGACCGGGCTGTGAAAGGTCATGCCCTCGACGGAAACGGTACAAATACGTCCTTTTGCCAGCTCCTTGGCCATGATGCCCCCACCTATATCCATCTGGGACATGATCCAGCCCCCGAAGATGTCGCCATTGGGGTTGGTATCGGCTGGCATTGCCAGGGTTCTCAGCAACAGCTCCCCATCGGGGTGACGTCTTGTATCTACCATCATTACCGCTCTCTCTATCATGGATGGCGGCATGATAGGGGGCGAGCCCCGCCTTGGCAAACCTCAATTGCCCGCCGTGCCAAGCCATTGGAGTCGCCTGTGCCCCACCGCCATGCCACCCCATAGAACCGGGCGGTATGCTCAGTTACCCTGTGCGGCCAGCTCGGCAAACCAGTGGGCCGGATCGGGCCAGCGATAGGCAAAACCGAGTTGCTCACAGATGCGCTGACCCTCGACCGGGGCAAAGATCCCGGCAGGCTCGATGAAGACGGGTACCGGCAAGCCGAGCTGGCGGGCCGCAAAGGGATAGAACTGCTCGCGGCGCGGATGGACCGGCGCACTCAGGTTGTAGGCATCGCCATCCTTGCCTTGTGCCAGTATCAGCTGGCAGGCGGCCACCACGTCATCCAGATGCACCAGGTTCACCGCCTGACCACCGCCCTCCAGAGTCTTGCCCGCCAGGAAACGCCCTGGATGGCGTTCCGGACCGTACAGGCCGGCGGGACGCAGCACCATGGCACACTCAAAACCTGTGGCCAGCACCGCCTGCTCGGCGGCCAGCATCCGCATCCCGCGAGCGTGGGCAGGAGCCGGCTGTTCATCCTCCCCCTGCCCTGGCGCCCATACCGAGGTGGCGCTCACGAACAATACCCGCTGCACACCCGCAGCCTTTGCCAGCTGGCACAGGCGGGCGATGGCCGCCGGGTAATCCTCCGTCTTGCTCGGCGGCACGCAGATCACCAGCTCGCGGCAGTGCAACGGCAAGGCGTCCAGCTGGGCCGACAGCTGCAGCGGCCAGGCAGCTACCCCTTCGGCCGTCAGGCGTGCGGCCTTCTCGGCCGAGCTGACCGTCACCACCACGGCCTTGCCTTGCGTCTGCAATGCCCTCGCCAGCGGCAGCCCCAGCCAACCCGCCCCCACTATCCCCGTCTGCTGTTTACATTCTGTTGTCATTGGCAAAAATCCTGGCAAAAAAAAACGGCCATCCATGATGACCGTCGAAAGTAACGAAGGAAATAGCTGGATTGACCAGTTACCTCCCACAGCGGGAAAATCGGGAGCGCAGGCTCCTAATTCGTGGGGCCTATGCTAGTGGCAGGCAGGCCAAAAAGCTTTGAAGCGGATCACAGTTGAAAAGGATTTCTGAAAACGCTTTCAAATTTTTGGCTGCGCATCGACGAAGAATTGGCCCATTCAGGGCCAATTCTGTCTCGTCAGGCGACGGATTCCCGTCTGACCAGCTCGGCTTCGAACTTGAGCGCCAGCCCGTCGACCGGCTTGTGATCCAGCAGGCGCAGGGCCAGCTCGGCCGCCCGTCCCCCCATCTCCTCGATGGGATAGCGCACAGTGGTGAGCTTGGGATAGATGTAGCGGGCATAGGGTATGTCATCGAAACCCACCACAGAGATCTGCTGCGGTATCTTGTAGCCGCGCTCCAGCAGGCAGGAGATGGCCCCCGCCACCATGGCATCGTTGAAACCGAGCACGGCGGTAAATTCGACGCCCCGCTCCAGCAGCTCACCCATGGCCACATAACCGCCATTCTCATCGGCGAAGGCACGACCAATCAAGGCCGGATCCAGCTCGATGCCCGCCCGTTGCAAGGCGTGAAGGTAACCCGCCATCCGCTGCTGGCCGTCGACGAACTCTTCATCATCCGAGGTCACGAAGGCGATCTTGCGGTGACCCGCATCCAGCAGATGCTGGCAGGCGGTGGTGATGCCGGCCTGGTTGTCCAGCCAGACACAACGATCCTCGGCGCCCGGCACCTGGCGGTTGATGAAGACGATGGGGGTATTGCCGGCCACCAGCTCGCTCAACTCCTCGTCGGGCAGCGCCTTGCTGTGCAGGATCAGCGCATCGCACTGACGCTGCAGCAGCGCCTGGATGGCGTGACGCTCGCGCACCGCATCGTGGTTGCCGGACATGACGATGGTGAACTTGTCCGCCTTGTCGACCATAGTCTCGATGCCCCGCATCATCTGGGCAAAGAAGGGGCCGCCACACAGGTCCCCCACCAGAACGCCGATGCAGTTGGAGCGCTTGCTGACCAGTGCCTGGGCAAAACTGTTGGGACGAAAATTCAGTTCCTTCATGGCCGCCAATACGGCCTCACGCTTTTCTGGTGCCACCTGAGCCGTGTTGTTGATCACCCGCGACACAGTTGAAATGGACACATTAGCCAACCGAGAAACGTCTTTAATCGTTGCCACTATCAATTCCTTTGTTGGGGAAGCCTGTCTGTGTTGATCGAGCGATTATATCGAACCTGTCAGACCAAGACGTGGCGCCCGATCACCTGACAGGTTTCCTTTTGTAACAAAACCTTATGGGATAATAACCATTTTGGGGAAGGAAAGGGAATCTGGCAGCCGCCGGGGCGGCTGCCGTCTCAATAAGCGTGACTCAGCTCGCGATCGGACATGAAACGCAGCGGCTGCTGCAGCTTGTGCTGATAGATGAGATCGAACGACAACACGTTCTGTACATAGTTGCGCGTCTCCTTGTAGGGGATGCTCTCGACCCAGACATCCATCGGCTTGTCCGCACTCTGGTCGCGCCAGCGTTTGACCCGGCCAGGCCCGGCGTTGTAGGCCGCCGCAGCCAGGATGCGGTTGCCGTCATACACATCCAGCAGCCGCTTGAGATAGGCGCTGCCGAGGCGGATGTTCATGGCGGGATCGAACAACTGCTGCTCGTTGCGATAGGGCACCCCCAGCTTGCTGGCGGTCTCCCTGGCGGTGGCCGGCATCAGTTGCATCAGACCGCGCGCCCCGACCGGCGATTGCGCCAGCGGATAGAGGGCGCTCTCCTGGCGGGAGATGGCGTAGAGCAGGCTGGTGTTCATGGTCCGCTCCTGCGCCATCTGGGAGAAGGTACGCTTGAGCGGCAGCGGGAAGCGCAGGTCGAGCGCATCCCAGGCCTCGGCCCGGATGCTGGCCAGGATCGCCAGCTCATGCCAGCCCTGATTGAGGGCTATGTGGCCAAACTCGATGCGCTGGGCCACGGGGTTGCGATCCATGTTGTGGATCCACTCAGAGCGCGCCGCCGTGATCTCGTTCATGTCGAGCAGTTCACGCACCCGCAGCAGGAAGGGCCAACGGGCGCTGGCGGTGCGCCACTCCGGCACCCGCTTCACCGCACTCTGGTTCTTCATTCGATAGGGCACGCCGCTGCGCTGCGCCGCCATGAAGCCGTAGAAGCCGCGCAAGTTGGCGGTTTCCAGATAGAGATCCCGCGCCGGTTTTTTCTGACCCTGCACCTCCAGCGAGCGGGCCAGCCAGTAACGCCAGCGATCCTCCTTCTGCAGGGCGATGGGCATGCGCTTGACCCAGCCGGAGAGCCCGCGCCAGTCCTGCTCCCAGATGGCGAGCCGGGCCCGCAGCTCCAGCAGATCCGGATCGACCAGCCGCACCACTGTGGCATCCACCCAGCCGCGCTGGGCAGTGGCACGATCCAGCAGCAGACGGCGAGCCACGGCTCGCTCCACCGGTTTGAGCTCTGTGGGGGTCAGCCCGAAGCGCGTACGCATCGCGGGCAATTGGCTCAGCACGGATTCGGGCTGCTGATTGGCATAACGGGCCAGGCCCAGCAGCAACAGTCGCTTTGAGGGAGCGGCGGTGGAAAAATAGGCCGGGTTCATCGCCTTGGCGGGCTGCTCGAACAGGGCGACCATCTGATCGCCATAAGGCTGCATGCCGCTGCCAAGCTGGGCGCCGAGATGGCGGATCAGATTCGGGTTCTCCGCTTCAAACGCCAAGGTCATGCGGGTCCAGATTTTCTCCTGGGTGCGCAAACCGGCCTGCTGCCAGAGCTGGAACAAGGGGGTGCAGGCATCGGGACGAGACTGGCCACTGAGCCAGAGCTTGCCCGCCTCCTGCAAGGCCTGCGTCTGCTGCCCCGTGTAGTAGCGCGCCTGATAGTGCATGCAGAGCAGATCGGTGGAACTCGGCTTGGCCGGGTAGAAGCGCAGGAACTGGGACCACTGCTGGCTCTGGGCCAGATAGGTGAGGTAGCTGCGCTCCAGCCGGTTGGATTGCGGCGTGTCGCCGTGCTGTCGGATGAAGCGGGTCACGTCGTCATACTCTGCCGCCCCGGGCCGGAAGGCCAGCTGGTAGTAATCCAGATAGGGCAGCAGCGGATAATGGGTCAAACGGGCACGAATTTGCTGGAAACGGGCCTGATCGTCGGCACGAACCGCATCATAGGCCTGTCGATAGAGAGACTGCTCCGTGGTTTGCGCCGCGACTTGCGCCAGCAGCCCTGGCACGCACAGCGCCGATAAAATGATTCCCTGCACGGCTTTCACGAAAGACTTCTCCCTTGAGAGGCAATGCCACCGCCCGCTGGCGGTGGTCTTGTATCCCCTCATTCTACCCGTTAACGCCCAGGGCTACAGCTCGCTCACCACACTATTTTTCGCGCCTGAAACGGCGCCATCAGGGCGGGCAAGACGTTTGACATAACGCTCCAGATAGGGGACGGGCAGCGGCTTGGAGGCCAGATAGCCCTGATAGAAATGGCAGCCCTGTGCCTGCAGAAACTCCAGCTGCTGGCGTGACTCCACCCCTTCCGCCGTCACGTTGAATCCCATATGACGCGCCATGGCGATCACGGCCTCGACGATGGCCATGTTGTCGCCATCCTTGGGAATGTCCTGGATGAAGGAGCGATCTATCTTGAGCTCATCGGCCGGCAGCCGCTTGAGGTAGCTCAGGGAGGAGTAACCGGCGCCGAAATCATCGATGGCGAAACTGATGCCGAGCACCTTGAGCTCGCTCATCTTGCTGATGGTGTCTTCCGCATGGCCGAGCACCACGGATTCGGTGATCTCCAGATTCAGGCAGGCGGGATCCATGCCGGTGGCGGCCAGCACGTCGTGAATGCGCTCGACAAAATCGGTGGCATGGAACTGCTTGGCACTGACATTGACCGACAGCTGAGGGATATGGATGCCGTTCTCTTCCCACAGCACATATTGGGCGCACGCCTCGTGCAGCACCCAGTTGCCGATGTCGACGATGAGATCCGTCTCCTCGGCGATGGGAATGAACTCGGCGGGCGAGACCAGTGCCCGCCCCGGCGGTTGCCAGCGGATCAGCGCCTCGACGCCTATGATGTCCCCCCCCTCCACCATGTGCTGAGGCTGGTAGTAGAGGGTCAGCTCCTGCTGGCTCAAGGCATTGCGCAGTTCGTTGTGAATGAGCAGCCGACGATCCGCCTGCTGCTGCATGGAGGCATCGAAGAAGCGCCGGGTCTTGCGACCCGCCGATTTGGCCTGATACATAGCGGTATCCGCCTGCTTGAGCAGATCGTCCACCCCCTGCTCACGGCCGGGGAAGAGGGTAATGCCGACGCTGGCGCCTATGTGCAGCACCTGCCCACCATGGGTGTAGGGGGCGGCGATCTCGCTGATGAGCCGCTCGGCGATAAGGTCGGCCTGCATCTCCGCCTGGGGCGGGCTGGCCGACAGGGAAGGCAGCAGCAGCACGAATTCGTCGCCACCCAGCCTCGCCAGGCAATCCCCCTGGCGCACCAGCCGTTTGAGACGAGTGGCCACCTCCTTGAGCAGCCAGTCGCCGGTGGCGTGACCCAGGGAGTCGTTGATGGTCTTGAAGTGATCCAGATCGATGAACAGCAGGGCCCCGATCAGGTTGTCGCGGCTCGCCTCGCTGAACGCCTGCGCCAGGGTCTCGTGCAGCTGGCGGCGATTGGGCAGGCCGGTCAGCTCGTCGTAGTAGGCGAGATCCTGGATGCGGCGCTCGGCCTCCTTGCGCTCGGAGATGTCTTCGAAACAGATGACGAAGTGGCTGATCACCCCCTTGTCATCCTGCACGGGCGTGACGATTTCCCACTGGGGATAGATGTGACCATCGACGTGCAGGCGCAGAGTCTCTCCCTGCCAGCGGCTCAGGGTGTTGAGCTCATAGCCAAGCCCCCCCAGTCCTGACCAGAGATCATTGCCAAGATGCAGGCCTATCACCCGCTGGCTGTCAAAGCCGGTGATCTGGCTGAAGGCATGGTTGACCCGCAATATCTTGAAGTCGGGATCCGTGATGATGATGCCTTCATGGGTTTCGAAGGCCACCGCTGAGAGCCGCAGCTGGGCATCGCTCTGCAACCGCTCCAGCTCGGCCACCATGCGCACGGAGAAAATGGTCAGCACTGAGCCCAGGTTGGGGATCTCTATCTCGCTGGAGAAGAGCAGCGCCAGATGACCCAGGATCTGACCGTGTCGGTCGAACAGCGGCTGGGCGTAATAACGCTGCCCCGCTTTCAACTGCGGATTGAGCTGGCAATCGGCCTCGATGGTGACCACGCAAGCCTCACCACGCCGATAGACCTGCTGGCAGGGCATGCCGGCGAGTTCGTACTCCTTGAGGTCGATCCCGTGACAGGCCAATACCTTGAGGCGATCGCTGCTGGTGCGCTCCGCCAGCCAGACCGCATCCGCGACCAGAATATGGGCGAGCTGGTTGATCAGGGTATCGAAAAAGTCGAGCCCGGTTCTGGCGGAGAGCGCCTGGGCCAGCTGGGCCAGCAGGGGATCTTGCAACAGGGGCAGTTGCTGGGACAGCTCGGCGGGCAGCGGCGTGCTGCGGGTGGTATCGAGCGGGGCCAGCCAGCCACAGCATACCTGCTGGGCAGAGACGTACTGGCCGCTCCAGAGCACATGGCGCACCTCGCCATTCTCGTCCATCAGGTGCCCGATGAACTGTGCTGGCTGGCGTGAGTGGTAGAGTCTGGAGAGAAAATCAGAGAAGCCGGGTTCATCGTCCACGGCCAGCTGACCGGCCCAGGGGTGTGGCCCCTCCCCTTGCCATAGCTGGTAAGAGGCATGATCGGACAGGCTCCACTGCTCATGTTGCCGATCATAAAACCACATCATCTGAGTGGCCTGCTGTTTCATCTACTACTCCAACACCACGACAACCACGTTCACTACCCTGACAACTTGATAGAGCCCACAACCCCCTCTCGCACTAAGGGCATAGGGCGATACGTGAGGAGTGCAAAAGAGGCGAGACTATGCGGTGAAAACCGGACATGAGGTCGACATGCGGCGCTGCCAAGAGGGGACAGAAACAATCCAAGTTTCCCCATACTGCCTGCCAGTTTCATGGAGCTCAAGCGCTTTTTGGCGCAGAACGGGAAAAGATCACAATTTATAAGTCGCGTGATAGTAAAGGAGTCATTTCGTGACTCAGATCACATTTCAATATTCCGCCATGAGTAATCTGAAGGTGAAGACACAAGCAAGACGACCCGAAGGGGGCCAATATGAAAATCGAAATTACCAGCAAAATCATCGACATCACCCCGGCTATCCGCGAGCGCATTGAATCCCGCTTTGAAAAGCTCGAACGTCTTCAGGTGCCTCTTATCACACCCCATGTGATTGTCTCCAAAGAGCGTCTGATGTTTATCGTTGAAGCCAGTGCTGGCATCCCCAACGGCAAACTGTTTGCCCAGGCAGAACACGAGGATATGTACGCCGCCATCACCGAACTGGGGCAAAAGCTGGAACGTCAGCTCAACCGCCACATCGAGAAGCCCATGGCCCGTCGCGCGGCCGCCAGTGCCAAGGACGTCGTACCCCAAGCGGATGAAGCCGACGCATAATCTGCCACACATCACACGAATCAAATGCCAAGGCGGGATCTTCCCGCCTTTTTGCATCCTGACGTTGCCGCGAGCCGGTACTCCCTCCCTCCTTGCCCCGGCTCAGCTCAACCAGTGCAGGCGGGCATCCACCCCCTGTTGCAGCGCATCCAGTATGGGCAGCATGAGCAGCGGATCATCGCGCCTCGGTTGATCAGCCAGCTTGCGTTGCCAGCGCTCGCGACCCAGGGGCGAGAGGTTGTCATACACGGCGGGCTCCAGCGCCGGCTGCGGGCCCAGCAAGGGCGGCGAGCGCAGCGCCAGCCAGAGCCTGACATCCACCATGGAGCCCCCCTGCTGCAGCCGCTCGTTGAGCCGCACGCCCTCCCCGTCGTCCTCACCCCCTTGCAGGGGGGCCACCGCCGGCAGCGCAAAGCGGCTGCGCCAATCCTGGGGATCCGGTCTGGACACGGCCGCCGGCTCGAACCAGGGCTGCTCCTCCACAGCGTCGGTCAGCAGAGCCAGGTGCAGACGAAAGTCGGCCCTGTCGCCGTGCTGGAGATCCCGGTTGAGACGTTGCCCCAGTTGGGCCTCGTCAACCAACAGCTGATCACGTATCGCGCTGGGTAGCATGAGATAACTCTTGGAAATGGTGGTTTCATCGCTTATCGGCCGCAAATCGGATCCTGTGAGCAGGAAAAATCCCGCCAAGGGGTTCACAACAGCGGAAGATCTGTTAGTATGCGCCTCGCACTTGTGGAGGGGTTCCCGAGCGGCCAAAGGGATCAGACTGTAAATCTGACGGCTCTGCCTTCGAAGGTTCGAATCCTTCTCCCTCCACCATTTCAAGTGCAATCACGGCGCGAGTCGTGGATAAAAATTGGTAATACCCCGTGGAGGGGTTCCCGAGCGGCCAAAGGGATCAGACTGTAAATCTGACGGCTCTGCCTTCGAAGGTTCGAATCCTTCTCCCTCCACCACCCTTCAGAAAACCCGGCCTGCGCCGGGTTTTCGCATTTCTGGCCAGGCGCGACCGGCCCGAGCCGCATTCAACAGCTCACATAAAAAAACGGGAGGCCTGGGCCTCCCGTTTTGCATCAACCGGCCCTACAGGGTGAAGCGATAGAAGATGTCCACCGCCTGGGCCACCCCGCTCATGGCCTGCAGGTAGAGTCTGGGCATCAGCTCGTAGCGCAGCTTGAACTCGGCGATGGGGCTGAACACCCCCACCCCGTACTGGAACTGCAAGCCGGGCAGCAGATAGGCCGACAGGGTCACCTGGGTGTTGTCACCGCTGCCGGCGGTATCGAGCGCCACATCGCTCATGCCGAGAGATTCCCCCAGGCTGGAAACCACGCCGTTGGCCTGGCTGACGGCACCGGCCACCAGCAGACCGTTGAAACCGCCATCCTCGCCACTGGTCTGCAGCCCCTTGCCGCGCAGCAGATAGGAGAGCTGCTCTGACTGGGCCATCTGCGGCTCCGAGTAGACGGTGATCTTGGGCTTGCTCGCCGGCCCGGTCACCCGCACCCCGACCGTCACCTTGTCCTCTATGGTATCGGGATCCCGATACGCCTCTATGTTGAGGAAGGGCTGATCGAGGGGGCCGGAGAAGAGGATGCGGCCATCCTTGATGATGAGGTTCTGGCCATAGGCCTTGAAGCGGCCATCGTTGAGCACCAGCTGGCCGTTGCCCGCCAGCGGCCGGGACGGCTCCTGGCGGATGTTGATGCCCCCCCCCACCTTGGTCTTGAGGCCCATGGCCTCCAGCCGCACGTCGTCGCCGAGCCGGATCGCCAGCTTGATCGCCATCGGCAACGGCGCCGTCTTCGGCAGCGGCGGCAGATCGTCATAGACCACGGTCACGTCATCGGAGACGGCCACCGCACTCTCGGGCAGGCTCTTGACCAGGATCCGCGCCCAGGGAATGTCGACCTGACCCGTGATCAGGGTCTCCTCTCCCAGCGAGATGGCGATGTCGGGGGAGACCCGCACCCGTCCCATGCCAGGATACTGGGCTTCCAGCTCCTTGCCCTGAATGGTGAGGCTGCCGCTGACCGGCATCCTGGCCCAGCTCAGCCAGCCCCCCAGCGCCAGCGGGCCCTTGCCCACCAGCATGGTGCCGTCGAGCTCGGCCCGGTTGCCCTCGATCTTGAGCCGGGTCACCAGCTTGGAGAGGGTCACCATGTCGGAATGGGTCTGCACCTCCCCATCCAGCAGGTTGAGCTGACCAAACAGCAGGGGGGCGGCCAGGGTGCCATCGAAGCGGGCATCGGCGGAGATGATCCCCTGCAGAGAGCGCACCTCGGGGATGAGCGGGGCGAAGGTGGTCAGCTTGAGGTCGTCAAATTTGAGCTGACCCGACAGCTGGCCACGGCCGGACGGATCCTTGATCAGCAGATCGGTATCGATAGTGCCTATCTGTTTGGAGACGAAGTCGAGCCGGATCGCCGCCTGCTGACGCTCGAAATCGACCCCGAGCTCGAGGCGCTGGTAGTCGGTCTTGAGCTCATCGGCGACCAGGGTGCCCGGCGTGGTACGCACTGTGGCGTGCAGGGTCGGCTGGTTGCCGCGCCAGCTGGCCCGGCCATCGGCGGAGAGCACCGCCAGCCAGCGGAAGTTGTCCGGCAGCCAGGGGCGCAAGCGCTTGAGATCGAAGCCGCTCAGGGCAAATTCGAGGCTGCCCTGCTGGGCCGACACCTGGCTGCCCTTGACGCAGAGGCTGGCCCCCTGGGATCCCAGGCAGAGATCCCCCATGGTCAGCCGCTGACGCGGCAGATCGAGGTCGAGCGCCCAGGGGGCGGTCAGCTCCCAACGGCGCAGCGGCGTCTTCAACTTGAGTTCCGACAGGGCGCCGCGCCAGCGATCCCCGCGCAGGCCACCGCTCAGCTTGAGGTTGGCGGCCACAGGATCGCCCTTCATGGTCAGCGACAAGACATGCTGATTGAGGTCACCGCTCAGGTTCAGGGCCAGCTGGCTGAGCGCGTTGGCCCCCTGTGCCAGACTCGCTACCGTCAGCGCCAGCTCGCCGGCCGGTTTGTCGCCGACCAGGGCATTGCCCTTGATGGCGATCCCTTTCAGATCCGTGCCCGCATAGTAGAGCCGGCTGGCGGCCAGATCTGTGGTGACCCGCGGTGCCTGCTGATTGCCGGTGAGGCGCACCTGTCCCTTGATGTCCCCCTTCAGGCCGGGGTAGAGCCCGGCCAGGTTGGGGGCATCGATATCCGCATCCAGCTTCCACACCTGCTGGCTCAGGCTGCCCTTGGCCTGCAACTGGTTGGGGCCGCTTTGCAGCGCCAGCGCGGGGATGGTCCACTCCATCTTGTCGTTGCCGCTCGCGCTGCCCTTGATGGCCAGCGGATACTGGTTGAGCTTGCCGTCCACCTTCAGCTCGGGCAGTTGCAGCTGCCAATGGCCGGCTTCATCGAGCTCGAAACGACTGGCAATCTTGCCCGCCAGCGCCCCCTTGAGCTCGGGCGCCAGCTCGGCCGGGTTGATCCCCTTGAATTCTGTGGTGCCCTGCCAGCGTACCCCTTTGTCCCAGGCGAGCTTGCCGTCAAGCTTGAGCTCTCCTTTCAGGGCGTTGAGCAGCAGGTTTATCTGGTGCAGTTGTGCCAGGTCCCCCTTGCCCGTCAGCGCCAGCTTGAAGGGAGGCACATCCGTGCCCTTGCCGGCGGTATTCAAGGCAAACTGATAGCCGGAGAGCTTGCCCTTGGCGGTCAGGCTGCCCTTGTCCAGCTGATAGCTGGGCTCATCTTGAGTCGGCTTGTGCAGCGGCCAGCCGAGGCGCTTCCACTCCAGCCCCAGGTCAAACGGCAAGTCAGGATTGAGGGCGGCCAATGATCCCTTGAGGTTGGCGGCCACAGGCCCCTTGGCTTGCAACGCCAGCGCCAGCTTGCCTACCGAGCCACCCAGGGTCAGGGTCGCCTGCTGCCCTTTGAGTTCGCCATCCAGCAGCCCCTTGCGGGCCTTGGCATCCAGAGTCAACTCGAGCGGATAATCCTCGATCAGCCGGACATGGCCCTTGAGCGCCAGATCCGCCATGGCATGGCGCAGGGAGAGCTCGCGCACCTCGATGCGCTCCTCTTTGGCACTGGCCGACAGCCGCAGGGTGTCGAGCCCTTCAATCAGATCCCCTTGTTGATAGCGAAACGCCGTGGCCTGCAATCCTTCCAGCTGGATGGGGAAAGGCAGCCGGATGGCGGGCAGCTCGATGGGCACCGCCTTGGTTGCCTTCTGCGCCTTGCTCTCATCCGCCGGCTTCGCCTTGGCGGTGACAGGTGCCTTGGCAGCCGCCTTGTCTTTGGTGGTTGCCTTGCCGGCCGCCGGTTTGGCGGCATCGGCAGCCGGCGTCTCGGCCAGAGTGACGTTCAGACCGTCCAGCACGGGCCCTCGCACTATGAGCCCCTTGCGACTGAGGGTGGCACCTATGTCGAGGGACTTGAGAGTCACACCCACGCCGGGCACCGCCAGATCGAGATCCGCCACCTTGAGGCTGTCGACCTGGATCCTGAGGGGCAGCGGATGCCAGACGAAGGGCTCTGACGGCTCTTCCGGCACCGGCTCGGACTCGGCGACCTTGACCACGGGGTGGGTGACCGTCAGGGATTTGATCCAGAGCTTGCCCTGCAACAACTTGCCCAGATCCCAGTCCAGCACGGCGCGATCGACTGTGACATCCACCAGCTCGTCCTGCCAGCCGACCCCTTCCAGGGTCCAGCCATAACCGAGTTGGCCCGCCACCAGCTCCCCCTTGAGGGAGGGCAGCGCCGCCCTGGCCTGCAGCCACAGCCACTTGTTGCCCTGATGGGTGAAGCCCAGCAGGCTGACGCCGATGAGCAGCAGGAAGACGAGCCCCATCAGCCAGAGAAAAATGCGTTTTACCCAGATCACAGCGCAGACCCCCGCGAAACATGCAGCCGCAGCGGCCAGGAAAGAAAACAGAGAGAATGAGTGGGTTCAAACCGGATCATAATTCAGGCCCCAGCGCGAAGTGGAGTCGCAGCGGCTTGTCTTCCTCGGAAATGCCCACCGCCAGATCGAGCCTGACCTGACCTATGGGGGTGACCCAGCGCACGCCGATCCCGGTGCCTATCTTCCAGGCCTCGCTGTAGTCGACCGTGGCCGTCCCGCCATCCACGAACAGGGCGCCTAGCCACTTGTCGCTGAAGCGGTAGTTGTATTCGGCGCTGGCGACGCTCACGTAACGGCCCCCCAGCAGCTTGCCGTCACTGCCGCGCGGCGATATGGTCTCGTAGCCATAGCCACGCACCGTCTGGTCACCACCGGTGAAGAAGCGCAGGGAAGGCGGCACCAGCGAGAAGCTGTCCCCTATGATGGCGCCCTGCTCGGCCCGCAGCAGGAAGCGGTGATCCTCGCCCAGGGTGCGCAGCCACTTGCTGCGCCCCCACACCCGCACGAAGCTGATGTCGGAGCCCCAGTAGGGATCGGAAAACTCCAGGGTCAGCTGCTGGCGATCGCCCCAGTCGGGCACCAGACCGCCACGCACCCGCAGCCGCGACCAGGAGACACCGGGGATCAACAGCAAGCTGTTCCCCTCGTCGGCACCCTGGGTATAGATCTCGTTCTCGAGCCGGATGAAGACGTCCCTGTCCCAGCTCTCCGGCCGCCGCTTCCAGCGGTGCACGCTGACGGTGGTCAGGTCGGAGCGGGTATCGTTGCTGTCCTTGTATTGATAACCCGCCTGCAGCGAGTAGTAATCCCGCAGCGGGTTGCCCACCGGGATCTGGTAGTCAAAGCTCAACTCGGCCTCGGGTTGCGAGACCTTGGCGGTGGCGTTGAGGCGATGGCCGTAGCGGTTGACCCAGGGCTTCTCCCAGGTAGCGCTCATGCGCGGGCCCACGTCGGTGGCAAAGCCGATACCCGTCTCTATCTCGTGGTCGACCCGGTTGGAGAGGGTCACCTGCACCGGCACCCGGTTGCCCTCGGCCTGGCTGATCATGGGCTTGATATCCACCTGCTTGAACAGCTTGGTGGAGGAGACATCCTGCGACATCTCGGCCAGCCGGATCGCCAGATAGGGGTCGCCGCTCTTGATGTTGATGAGCGGCCGAATGAGGCGCAGCGCCTCCGGCGTGGCGTCGTAGTGGATCTCGCCGAAGTGATAGCGGGGGCCGGAGCGAAACAGTATGTAGATCTCGGCCGTGCCCTGATCCGGGAACACCTTGACCTGACTCTTGCTGATCTTGGCGTCGAAGTAGCCGCGGGCCAGCCCCAGGCTGCCGAGATCCGCCTTGATGGACTCGTATTTGCCGTGGTTGAGGGGATCCCCCTCCTTCAGGGGCAGCTTGTCCAGCAGCTCGCTGTAGATCTCGTCGCTGCCCGCGTCCCCTTCCAGCAGTATGTCGAGGCGGGAGATGATGACTGGCTTGCCCGCGTCCACCTCGACCACCACCCTGGCGGGGGCTTTTTTGTCTCGGCTCAGGGTGATCTTGGGCTGGTAGTAGCCATAGACCTGCAGCGCTTTTTGCACGCTCTCGGTGATCTTGGCGCGGGCCGGCCGGTATTGGCGCTCCTGATAGACAGGCAGCGCATTGAGATAGGCTTCGACGTTATCCTTGGTCTCCCCTCTCAGACCCTTGATCTGATAGGTGAGTTTGGCCGCCATGGCCGGCGTGACGAACAGCAGCAGACAGAGGCTCAGGCCCAGCGCGCGGAGCCCACGACGGAAAACCCGTCCGGGCGATGAGATCCCTGCAGGCAGGGGCGGATTGCATCCTGTCAAACGTCAATTTCCCCGAAGAACATGATTAAAATAATGCAATATTTAGAATGAATATGAGGCTCACTCGATGGCAAGCGCGCCTCATCCTAGCATATCCCCGGCGCAACATCAGAGCGGAGCGGCATCGAAATTCACCCTATTATTGAAGCCTTTGCCGCTCGGCTTGCTCACTTTCCTCCCGCCTGCCCCACAGACTTATGCCATTGTGGGTAAAAAAGGGCCATTCCTCAGCCATCAGGCCATGACAGGCATCACAAACGGCGGTTCGTCTCGCCTCCCCCTTGCGCCAACGCCCCCTCGCCCACGCGACATCAACTGTCGGCAACTGGTCAAGATGACGACGGCCGGCCCGCTACCTGCCCCCTGAGTCCCGGCCTCCCTCTTCAATCCAAAGCTTATTTAGATGATAAAAATCAACTGGTTGAATTTGAATAATCAAAGCCTCGTTCGCCTCAATCGATTTATCCCGCTGCCCCCCGCCGCTCGTCTCGCCCACACTGGGTTCATCTACCAAAGAAAACGCATCGCCCGCACCGGCGTCATGAGTCCAGGGGCCCGTTGCCCCCGACGCTCTCAACCGAAGGAGACACATCATGCATGCACGCAGCGAACAGATGGCTGACTACATTGCCGACCGACTCGAGTTCATCACCTTTCTCGCCTGTTGCAGCGCCCTGCTAGCCCTGCTGACCGGCATGAACGGCCAGCAGGCACTGGCCTTTACCGCCCTCAATCTGCCGTTCGGGCTCGCCATACTGCTGGGCATGGCCATGCTGGCGCCCCTGCCGGCGCACTGGCGTCTGCCGGGCATCACCCTCTTGCTGGCGGGCTGCGCCCTGGCCACCCTGCAACTGGGGGGCGACTGGCTCAACCCCTTGGCCATCTGGAGCCTGCATGCCCTGCTGGGGCTGGAGATCCTGTGGCAATCGCGTCCAAGGGCCCGCCTCGGCGCCCGTGCCCGCAGTTAATCCCTGCATGAAGGCTGACGCGCGGCGGGAATTGGAGTAATCTTGCGCCCCGATTTGCCCGCCGCCGAGGAGCGCCAACATCATGAAGAAAGCCTGTGCCCAGCACATCCTGGTCAAGACAGAGAAGCAGTGTCTGGAGATCAAGGAGAAACTTGCCAAGGGGGCCGACTTTGGTCAGATGGCCAAGCGTTTTTCCACCTGTGCCTCGTCCAAACGTTCGGGGGATCTGGGGGAGTTTTCGAAGGGCGACATGGTCAAGCCGTTTGACGATGCCGTGTTCAAGGGCGAACTGCTGACCGTGCTCGGCCCGATACGCACCAAGTTCGGCTTTCACCTCATCAAGGTGCTCTACCGCAACTGATGGCTCAGGGCTCGGGTGTCAATGTCACCGGCCAGCCGCCGCAACGGCGGGCATAGAAGCCAAAGCGCCAGGGATGGCGCTGCGCCCAGTCCTCCATCTCGGGTGCCGGCGTGAAGCGGCTATCCGGCCAGAGCGATACCCGGCTCGCGCGGCCATGCAGCGCCTGCCAGCGCGTCAGGCTCACCTGGGCCAGACGCCACTGATAGTCATCCCTGGGCAGCAGGGCCGGGACAAATTCCTGACCGCGATTGCAATATTGCCCGCCACCATCGTGCCCATCCACCAGCTGCCAGAAGACATTGAGCAGATCCCCATAACCCACCAGGGCCGGATCGTAATCGATGCGCACCGCCTGGCGGCGCGCCGCCCCCTGTGCAGGCGCGGTCCCCTCGGGCAAGGGGATGACATAGCCGGGTTCGACCCGCGTCACCCCGGGCACGGCCTCATAGACGATCTCGGCGCGCCACATGTCCCCCGCCGCCAGCACGGCCGTGTCAGCCCACAGCGAAGCGCTTGGGAAAAGCAGCAGGATTGAGATAAATTTACTAACGTTATCAGTCAATTAAGTTTATCCTTCTGGGCACTTGTCCATCATAACCAGTGGATCCCCGTTATGCCCAGTTATTTGTGGTGGCCCCTGCTGGCCTGGTTGCTGCCCCTCGCTGGCGCCCTCGGCAGCCGCCTTCACCTCTGGCCCTGGTGGCTGGGGTTCGCCATCTGTCTGCTCGGTGCGCTGATATCGCTCCTGTTGCTGGTCCGCCTGCCCTGGAGCGGGCGCAAGGTCCCGAGCCTGTGGGGGATAACCCCGCTGCTGCTGCCCTTGCTGTTGCTGGTGCAGGCACTGCGCATGCCGCCGCTCAACGACATCAGCACGGATCCCTATAACCCGCCGCCCCTGCGCTGGGCCGCCGAGCTGAGAACGGCGCATGATCTGCCCATCAATGCGGCCCCCTTGAAAGCATTCGAGAGCAAACCCGGTCCTCTCTATACCAGCGCCTCTCCGATCGAGGTGATCACCGAGGCGAACGAGCTGATGGAGGAGCTGGGCTGGCAAGTGCGACCAAGCCAGGATGGCCTGGATGCGGTGGCCACCACCGGCTGGTTCGGTTTTCAGGATGACGTGGCGCTGCGAGTCTTTGCCGGCCCGAAAGAGACCCGCATCGACATGCGATCGGCCTCCCGCCAGGGGCGCAGTGATCTAGGCACCAACCGGGCACGGATAGAGGAGTTTCTGACTCGCCTCAACGAGCGGCTCGGTCAGGCCTACAAACCCAATTTGAAGCAATAGAAGGTAATCAATGCGCGTCGAGGTCAAGCCCGATCGGGAATATGCCTGGTTCATCCGCCCCTTTTTCTGGCTGCAGAAACGCAACTACGGCCAGGTGCTGATCCCGGGCAAATGCTGGGGCCGCTCGCCACGGCTGTTTGCCGCCGTGGCCACTCTCTACGGCGTCATCAACCGCAAGCGCTCGCCCATAGATCCCGTGCTGCGCTCCCTGGTGACGGTGCGGGTCTCCCAGCTCAACTGGTGCCGCTTCTGCGTCGACATCAACGCCATGACCCTCATCAAGCGGGCCGGCTCCAGCGCCAAGGTGGAGGCACTGGCCCACTGGCGCAGCAGCCCCCTGTTCGATGAACGGGAAAAGGCGGTGCTCGACTACACAGAAGCCATGACAGGCCTGGATGGGGTGAGCGACGCGCAGGCTGCGCGCCTCAAACCCTGGTTCGACGACGATGCCATGGTGGAGCTGACCGGCCTCATCGCCTTCCAGAACATGTCCGCCAAGTTCAACGCCGCCCTCGACATAGCCCCCCAGGGCTTCTGCCAGCTGCCGGTGCAACCCGAGCGCCCCGCCGCGGCCCCCGATCAGCAACCCGGCAAGGACGCCTGATGACACGGGCCCGCCTGCTGCTCCTGCTGGTGATGGGGTGCCTCATCGGCGCCTTCTTCGCATTCGATCTCGGCCGCTACCTGAACCTGGCCCAGCTGCAGGCCCATCAGGATGCCCTGGCACAATGGGTCGACCGCCATTTCGTCAGCGCCGCCCTGCTGTTCGTGGTCCTCTATGTGCTGAGCACGGCCCTCTCCCTGCCCGGCGCCAGCCTGCTGACCCTGGCGGGCAGCGCAATATTCGGGATCGGCTGGGGGCTGCTGCTGGTCTCCTTTGCCAGCACCCTGGGCGCCACCCTGGCCTTTCTCAGCGCCCGCTTCCTGCTGCGCGACTGGGTCAGGGCCCGCTTTGGCGACAAGCTGGCCACCTTCCAGGCCGGGATGGAGAAGGACGGCACCTTCTACCTGCTGAGTCTGCGCCTCATCCCCCTCTTCCCCTTCTTTCTGGTCAACCTGCTGATGGGGCTCACCCCCATCAGAGTCAGTACCTACTACTGGGTGAGCCAGCTCGGCATGCTGCCCGGCACCTTCGTCTACGTGCTGGCGGGCAGCGAACTTGCGACCCTCACCAGCACCGGCAATATCCTCTCTCCCGGCCTGATGGTGGCGCTGACCCTGCTGGGGCTGATGCCCTTCTTGATCAGGCGCGCCATGCAACAGCTTGCCCTGCGCCGCCTCCATGCCCCCTATCGAAAGCCTGCCCGTTATGACTACAACCTGCTGGTGATCGGGGCCGGCGCCGGCGGTCTGGTCACCAGCTATCTCGCCGCGGCGGTGAAGGCCAAGGTGGCGCTGATCGAGAAACACAAGATGGGGGGCGATTGCCTCAACAGCGGCTGCGTCCCCTCCAAGGCGCTGATCCGAAGCGCCCGCTTTGCCGCCGAGCAACGCAGGGCAAGCGAGCTGGGCTTCAGTCCGAGTCAGGCCCGCGCCGACTTTGCCGCCGTGATGGAACGGGTCGCCAGGGTGGTAAAGGAGGTCGAGCCTCACGACTCGGTGGAACGCTATCGGGCGCTGGGGGTGGAGTGCATCGCCGGGGAAGCAACTCTGGTCTCCCCCTGGGAGCTGGAGGTGAACGGCCGGCGCCTTGCCAGCCGCCATATAGTGCTGGCCACCGGCGCCAGACCCTGGGTGCCGGATCTGCCAGGAGTGGCCGACGTGCCTTATCTCACCTCGGACACAGTCTGGCAGCTGCGCACCCCGCCGCGCCAGCTGCTGGTGCTTGGCGGCGGCCCCATCGGCTGCGAACTGGCCCAGAGCCTTGCCCTGCTCGGCGTGCCGGTCACCTTGGTGGAACTGGCCGATCAGCTGCTGCCACGCGAGGAGCGGGAGGTGGCCGACGCGCTGCAATCCCAACTGACCCGTGACTGTGTCACAGTGCTCACCGGCTGGCGCGCCGAACGGGTCGACTATCGGCCAGAGGAGGAGCAGGCATCAGACCCGCAGCCGCAATCAGGGGAAGCGCAAAGCGCCTTGCCCATTCGGCTGCAACTGCGCCGGGGCGATGAAGTGCGAGTGATTGAGGGGGATCAACTGCTGCTGGCGCTGGGCCGCGTCGCCAATGTGAGCGGCTTCGGGCTGGAGGCACTGGGGGTGGAACTGGCGCCCCGCGGCACTGTGGCCGTCGATGGTTTTCTGGCCACCAACTACCCCAGCATTTTGGCGGTGGGGGACGTAGCCGGCCCTTACCAGTTCACCCATGTTGCCGCCCATCAGGCCTGGTATGCCGCCGTCAATGCCCTGTTCGGCCAGTTCAAGCGGTTCAAGGCGGACTACAGGGTGATCCCGGCGGCCACCTACACCACGCCGGAAATCGCCCGGGTCGGCCTCAACCGCAAGGAGGCCGAAGCCGAGGGTATCCCCTTCGAGGCGACCCGCTTCGAACTGGCCGAGCTGGATCGCGCCATCGCCGACGGGGAGCGCCACGGCTTTATCGAAGTGCTGACCGTGCCCGGCAAGGACCAGATCCTGGGTGCCACCATAGTGGGCACTCACGCCGGCGAGCGGATCGCCGAATTTGTGCTCGCCATGCGCCACCGGCTGGGGCTTGGCAAGATCCTCGCCACCATACACGCTTATCCCACCCTGATGGAGGGGAACAAGTACCTGGCCGGTGAGTGGAAGCGGGCCCATCAGCCCACCCGGGTGCTGGCCCTGCTGGCCCGTTATCATAGCTGGCGCCGCGGCGCCTGATCCTTTGCCCAAGGTAACTCACATGATCAAGACACTGCCCTTGCTCAAATCCCTGTTGTGCGCCCTGCCCCTGCTGGCAGGCGGCGCCCTCTTTGCCCATGCCAGTGCCAACGAGGCCAAGGATGCCCACTGGCAGCAAACCCTGGCCCAGGCGAAGGGGCAGACAGTCTACTTCAACGCCTGGGGCGGCAGCCCTGAGATCAACGCCTATCTGGTGTGGGCCGGCCAGGAGCTTGAGCGCCAGTATCAGGTCAAGCTGGTGCAGGTGAAGGTGGATGACATAGCCCAGAGCGTCAGCCAGCTGCTTGCCAACAAGCAGGCGGGCAAGGACACGGGCGGCCCCATCGATCTGCTCTGGGTCAACGGCGAGAACTTCAAGGCGCTCAAGGAGCAGGGGCTGCTGGGTGCCCCCTTTACCGGTGATCTGCCCAATATGGCGCAGGTAGACAAGACGCTGCCGGTGAGTGAGGACTTCACTGTGCCGGTCGAAGGACTGGAAGCGCCCTGGGGCATAGGCCAGCTCAACTTCATGGTCAATGGAGATCTGGTGGCCACCCCGCCCACCTCGGCGGCAACCCTGCTCGCCTGGGTCAAGGAACATCCCGGTCGCTTCACCTATCCCAAGCCGCCCCAGTTTCATGGTTCCAGCTTCCTCAAGCAGATCCTGCTGGAGTTGACGGCCGATCCCGCCCCCCTCTATCGGGAGGCGACCGACGCCGACTTTGACCGGCTCACGGCGCCGCTCTGGGCCTGGCTCGATGAGCTGCATCCGGCGCTCTGGCGCAAGGGCAAGCTGTTCCCCGCTAGCGCCGCCGAGACCCGCCAGCTGCTCGATGATGGCGAGCTCGCCATGGCCATCAGCTTCAATCCCCAGGAAGCGCAGAGCGCGGTGCAAAACGGCACCCTGCCACCCAATGTGGTGGCGGTCGCCATGGAGAAGGGGGCGCTGACCAACAGCCACTTTCTCGCCATCCCCTTCAACGCCACGGCCCGGGCCGGCGCCAAGGTGGTGGCCAACTTCCTGCTGAGCCCGGTGGCCCAGGCCCGCAAGGCCGAGCCCGCCTTCTGGGGCGATCCCAGCGTGCTGCAAGCCAGCGCCCTGCCGGTCTCGGCCAAACAGGCGCCTGCGCTGCGCTTCAAGGCTAAGCCTGAGCCCCACCCCAGCTGGCAGCTCAGGCTCGAAGCGGCTTGGGCCGAGCGTTACGGTCACTGATGAGCCCGGTCGGTCACCTTGAGTCCCACTGGCGCCCCTTGTTTGGCGCCGGCTGCACCGCCCTGCTGGCCGCCCCCTTGCTGGCGGGGCTGGGGTTGTTGCTGGCCGAAGGGGTGGCCCCCCCGCACCTTCAACGGCTGCTGGCCCAGCCCGGGCTCTGGCACTCGGCGACCCTGAGCCTCTGGATTGGCACCGCCTCGACCCTGGGCAGCCTGCTGCTGACCGCCCTGCTGCTGGCGCACAGCGGCCTGCTGGGGGCAAAGAGCCGGGCCTTCTCGCTGCTGCAGCGCCTGCTCTCTCCCCTGCTGGCGCTGCCCCACGTCGCCTTCGCCATCGGTTTGGCCTTTCTGCTCGCCCCCTCCGGCTGGCTGCTGCGCCTCGTCTCGCCAGCGCTCACAGGTTTCGAGTTTCCCCCCGACTGGCAGACCATCAAGGATCCGCTGGGTCTTGGGCTGATCTTCACCCTGATCCTCAAGGAAACCCCCTTTCTGCTGCTGATGGCGCTGGCCGCACTGGAGCCCACCAAGCTGGCGCGCCAGCAGTGGCTCGGCGCCAGCCTGGGCTTTAGCGCGCCGCAGATCTGGTGGCGTCTGCTGCTGCCGGCGCTGTGGCCCGCCCTGCGCCTGCCTCTCTATGCGGTTGCCGCCTACGGGGTGGCCGTGGTGGATCTGGCCCAGCTGCTGGGGCCCGATGCCCCCGCCCCGCTGGCGGTCAGGTTGTGGCTCTGGTATCAGGATCCGGATCTCGTCTGGCGTGGCGCCACCGCCAGCGGGGCCCTCTTGCTGCTCGCCCTCAGCCTGCTGCTGCTCGCCGGTTTGCGGCTGCTGGAGTGGGGCCACACGAGCATCGGCAAGCACGCCTGGCTCGATGGCCGCCGGACCGGGCCTGGTCTGCTGGCCGCCCGCCTGGCCAGCGGCAGCGTATTTGTTCTGATCGCGGTCAATCTGGCGGTGCTGGGGGCACTGCTGCTCTGGTCGCTGACCCGGCGCTGGTCCTTCCCCGACCTCTGGCCGAGCCAGTGGAGCGGCCAGCATTGGCAAGATCTGCTGCCGGGCTTGATGCCGCTGCTCATTGATAGCGCCCTGCTGGCGCTGGCGAGCGGGCTGCTGGCGCTGATCATGGTGGTGCTGAGCCTGGAGGCGCAGCAGGGCCGCCGCCCCTGGCCGCTCTGGCTCATCTGTCTGCCGCTCTTGCTGCCCCAGGCCAGCCTGCTGTTTGGCGTCCGCCTCGGGCTCGACTGGCTAAGTCTTCGCTGGACAGGCAATGGCATCGGCTGGGGCTGGGTGCTCTGGAGCCAGCTGCTGTTTGTCTTCCCCTACGTTTACCTTTGCCTGCACGGCCCCTATCGTCAGTTCGACCCGCGCCTGGTGCAGGCCGCGCTGACGCTGGGGGCAGGCCCCTGGCGCACCTGGTGGCGGGTGAAGGGACCTCTGCTGGCCCGCCCGCTGCTGTTCGCCTTCGCGGTGGGAGCGGCGGTGAGCCTGGCCCAGTATCTGCCGACCCTGCTGTTTGGGGCAGGAAGAGTGGTCACCATCACCACAGAGGCGGTGGCCATCGGCAGCGGCCTCAACCGGCGGCTGGCGGGCCTCTACGGCCTGCTGCAACTGCTGCTGCCGCTCTTTATCTATCTGCTGGCGCTCTGGCTGCCGGCCAGGCTCAACCCGGCGCTCAAGGGCGCCCGCTGAACACGAGAACTTGCCGATGCTGAGCACCACGCCCCTTCGCCTCTACCTCGACGAAAACCTGCTGCTCTCGCTCCCCGCCCTGCAGGTGGCCCCCGGCGAGGTGCTGACCCTGATGGGGCCAAGCGGTTGCGGCAAGAGCTCGCTGCTGGCGGCGCTGGCAGGAGTCTTGCCCCCCAGGGGCCCCATCCGGCTGGAGGGGGAGATACGGCTCGGCAAGCGGCTGCTCACCCCCTTGCCCCCCCAGGCGCGGCGCATTGGCATGCTGTTTCAGGATGATCTGCTGTTTGCCCACCTGACGGTGGCGGAGAACCTGATGTTCGGCATGCCCGCCACCCTCAAGGGATTGGCGGCCAGACGGGCAGCCGCGCTGGCCGCACTGACGCAAGTGGCGCTGGCGGATCAGGCCGACAAGTTGCCGGGGGCGCTCTCCGGCGGCCAGAAGGCGCGAGTCAGCCTGCTGCGGGCCCTGCTGGCCGAGCCGCAAGCCCTGCTGCTGGACGAGCCCTTCTCGCGCCTCGACAAACCGCTGCGCGCCGCGTTCAGAACCCTGGTGTTCGAGCGGCTCAAGGCCAGAGGCATGCCTGCCATCCTGGTGACCCATGACGAGGAGGATGCCCCCGGCACCATACTCGATCTCACACCCTCTCTTTGTCTGCCAACCGAGGACCCCGACCTTGTTTGATCGCCACCTTATTCCCCTGATCCGCAGCCCCCTCACCCGGCTGGCCAGGCCCCTGTGCCGAGCCGGGATCAGCGCCAACCAGATAAGCCTCACCGGTTTTGCCATCGGCATGCTGGCGCTGCCGCTGCTGGCCTTTGGCCTCTATCCGCTGGCGCTGGTCGTCATACTGCTCAACCGCTTGCTGGACGGGCTGGACGGCGCCGTGGCGCGGGAAACCGGGATCACCGACTGCGGCGGCTTTCTCGACATCACGCTGGACTTTATTTTCTACGCCGCCGTGGTGCTGGGCTTTGCCCTCGCCGCTCCCGCCAATGCGCTGCCCGCCGCCACCCTGCTGTTCGCCTTCATGGGCACGGGCTCGAGCTTTCTGGCCTTCGCCATCATGGCGGGCAAGCGGGGGATCGAAAACCCCGTCTACCACCACAAGTCCCTCTACTATCTGGGCGGGCTCACCGAGGGGAGCGAGACCATAGCCCTGTTCGTGCTGATGTGCCTCTGGCCCTCGGCGTTTGCACCGCTCGCCTACGGCTTTGCCCTGCTCTGCCTCATCACCACCCTGACCCGGCTCTGGAGCGGTTATCACACACTGCGGCAGCAAGGGCACAGGGAGGGATGAACAGGCCCTGCGATGCACTGAGCACTTGCGCATGGATGACAATGTTTTACCATGGCGGCACTCTTTTTCAGGCTCATGAGAACCTTATGCGTCGCCTTGTCTCCGTGCTCACGCTTTCCCTGTTTCCCCTGCTCTACGGCTGCAGCAGCACGCCGGCTGCCAAACCCGTGGTCAAACCCCAGCCCAACAGCGCCTTCATCAACCAGACGCCGCCTAGCCGCCCCGTCTACGGCCAGGGGGTCAGCAAGGGGGATTTTGCCAATCGCAGCAACGTGGATCAGTTCGTGCAACGCATGGTGCAAAAGCACGGGTTTGACGGCGCAGAGCTGCACGGTGTGCTGGCCCAGGCACAGCGTTATGACTGGATCATCCGGCTGATGGATGCCCAGGCCCCCACGCCGAGCAAGCCCACGGGCCCGACCGGCGCCTGGAATCGCTACCGCGCCAAGTTCATCACCCCGGACAACGTGCAAAATGGCGTCAGCTTCTGGCGCGAATACGAGAGCGAGCTCAACCGCGCCCAGCAGGTGTATGGGGTGCCGCCGGAGATCATAGTCGGCATCATAGGGGTGGAGACCCGCTGGGGTCGGGTGATGGGCAAGACCCGCATCCTGGATGCGCTGGCGACCCTGGCGTTTGACTACCCGCGCCGGGCCGAGTTCTTCACCAGCGAGCTGGAATCCTTCCTGGTGATGACCCGGGATGAGGGGATGGAACCCACCGAACCCAAGGGCTCCTACGCCGGTGCCATGGGTTATGGCCAGTTCATGCCGTCCAGCTTCCAGCGCTACGCGGTGGACTTCAACGGCAACGGCCACACCAACCTGTGGGATCCGGTGGATGCCATCGGCAGCGTGGCCAACTACTTCAAGGCCCACGGCTGGGAGAAGGGCCAGCCGGTGGCGGTACGTGGTCAGGGCCAGCTGCCCGGCTATGAGCACGGCTTCCAGACCCGCTACCCCGTCGCCTCCCTGCGCCGCGCCGGGCTGACCCCCACCAGCCCCCTCGGCAACCACAACGAGTCGAGCCTGCTGCGCCTGGATGTCGGCACCGGTTACCAGTACTGGTACGGTCTGCCCAACTTCTACGCCATCACCCGCTACAACCACAGCACCCACTACGCCATGGCGGTATGGCAGCTGGGGTTGGCGGTGAAGGATGCCAGAGGCGGTTACTGAACCGAGATCCGGCGACAACAAAAACGGGCCAGCGGGCCCGTTTTTTTATTCGTTTTCCAGCAGCCAGCGTTTGAGCAGGGCCGCCAGCTGGGCCTGCTCGGCCAGGGTCAGCGGCGCCAGCAGACGCCGCTCGTTGGCCACGTGCAGCTCGACCGCACGGTCGATCAAGGTCTTGCCCGACTCGGTCAGGCAGACCAGCAGGCTGCGCCTGTCGCTTGGCGCCGCCTGCCGCTCTACCAGTCCCCGCTCGGCCAGCTTGTCGAGCCGGGCCGTCATGGCCCCCGAGCTCAGCATGGCGGATTGATAGAGCACGGTCGGCGTCAGCGGCTCGCCGGCCCGGCGCAGGGTCGCCAGAATGTCGAAGTCGCTGCCGAGCAGGCCGCACTCCTTGAGCTCGTCGCTCACCTCCCGTCCGGCGATCGCCGCCATCCGCGCCACCCGACCCAGCACCCCCATGGGCGAGCAGTCGAGATCCGGTCTCTGCCGGGCCCACTGGGCCAGCAGCAGGTCTACATGATCACTGTCCATCTCAGGTCACTTATCTTTTCATCGAGATACTTGATAGTAAACCAATCCAGGACTATATTATCTTTACTTGAAGATACTTCACAAAGAGATAAATCATGCCTCTACTGATCGCCCTGCTGGCTCCCCTGCTGTGGGGCAGCACCTATGCCGTCGTCAGCCTCTATCTGACCGACTACTCCCCCTACTGGGTGGCGGTGTGGCGCGCCTTGCCCGCCGGGCTGCTACTGCTGTTGCTGCACCCGCGCCTGCCGCCCCTGCCCTGGGGCAAGCAATTCCTGCTGGCGTTTTGCAACATAGCCGCCTTCTTCGCCCTGCTGTTCGTCGCCGCCTTCCGGCTGCCGGGGGCCGTGGCGGGCACGCTCGGCGCCACACTGCCGCTGGTCTTGATGTTGCTGGCCTGGCTGCAGGATGGCACACGGCCCAGCCTGAAGTGGCTGCTGCTGGGGTTGATGGGGCTGGCCGGGGTCTTGCTGCTGCTCAACCCCTCCGCCAATCTGGATCCCGTAGGCGTGACCTGCGCCCTGCTGGCCACCCTGCTCATCGGCCAATCCAGCCGCTGGATGCAGCGCTGGCCGGTGAGCGATCTGCTGGCGCTGACCGCCTGGCAATTGCTGCTCGGCGGCCTGATGCTGATCCCGCTCGCCTGGTGGCTGGCCGGCCCCATGCCGCTGCCCCATTCGGCGAGTGCGCCAGGGCTGATCTGGCTTATTCTGCTCAACACGGCACTGGCCTACTGGGCCTGGTTGTGGGGGCTCAAGCGCCACGGCCCGGAAGTGATGGGCATGCTGGCCCTCACCAATCCCATGGTGGCTGTCTCCTGCGGCGTGCTGATGGTGGGTGAAACCCTGGATGGCCGCCAGTGGCTCGGCATCGGGGTGATCCTGCTCTCCCTCTTCCTGATGAAGCTGCCGGCGCGGCCCTTCTTCAAGCGCTGGCAGGCCCGCAGGGCGAGCACTGGCCAGTGCGACCAGGCGTGAATGCCAGACCGCCTCGGCCAAGAGGAATAAAAAAGAGGAGCCATTGCGGCTCCTCTTTTGATTTTAAGTCAGTTTTTATTTAGCTTTCAGTGGCTTGATGCTGACTCAGACGCCCGCTTTAGCCAGCGCAGCGGAGACAATCTGCTGGGCTTCCTGCTGTATGAGGTCCAGGTGCGCCTCGCCCTTGAAGCTCTCCATGTAGATCTTGTAGATGGACTCTGTGCCGGAGGGGCGCGCCGCAAACCAGCCGTTCTCGGTCACCACCTTGAGACCGCCGATGGCGGCGTCGTTGCCCGGCGCCCGGGTCAGCTTGGCGATGATGGGCTCACCTGCCAGGGTAGAGGCTTCAACCAGCGCCGGATCCAGCTTGGAGAGCACGGCTTTTTGGGCGCTGTTGGCCGGGGCGTCGATACGGCGGTAGCTGGAGCGACCGAACTTGGCTTCCAGCGCGTCGTAGTGGGCCTGCGGATCCTTGCCAGTCACCGCCAGAATTTCGGCGGCCAGCAGCGCCAGAATGAAACCATCCTTGTCGGTGGTCCAGACGGTGCCGTCCTTGCGCAGGAAGGAGGCACCGGCGCTCTCTTCGCCGCCGAAGCCAAACTCGCCGCTGTAGAGGCCATCCACGAACCACTTGAAGCCGACCGGCACCTCTTTCAGGGTACGGCCGATCTCGCCGGCAACCCGGTCGATCATGGAGGAAGAGACCAGTGTCTTGCCGACGGCTGCCGCTTTGGGCCAGCCGGTACGATGGGTAAACAGATACTGGATCGCCACCGCCAGATAGTGGTTAGGGTTCATCAGCCCCGCCTTGGTGACTATGCCGTGACGGTCATAGTCAGGGTCGTTGCCAAGGGCGATGTCGAACTTGTCTTTGAGCGCGATCAGGCTCGCCATGGCGAAGGGGCTGGAGCAGTCCATCCGGATCTTGCCGTCCTTGTCCAGGGTCATGAAGGAGAAGGTGGGATCTACCTTGTAGTTGACCACCTCTATGTTCAGACCGTAGGTCTTGGCGATGACGTCCCAGTAGGCGACACCTGAGCCGCCCAGCGGATCCACACCTATCTTGATACCCGCTTTCTTGATGGCGTCCAGATCCAGCACGTTTTTCAGGTCATCCACATAGGGGGTGACATAGTCGTGCTCGACCACGAAGGGGCTCTTGAGGGCATCGGCAAACGGCATCCGTTTCACCCCGGCCAGACCGGCTTCCAGAATGGCGTTGGCGCGGTCTTCCACCCACTTGGTGATCTCCCCTTCCGCTGGGCCGCCGTGGGGCGGGTTGTACTTGAAGCCACCATCTTCCGGCGGGTTGTGGGACGGGGTGATCACCACGCCGTCCGCCAGCGCCGCAGGCTTGCCAGCCCCTTCCTTGCCAGCGTTGTAGCGCAGGATGGCGTGAGAGATGACCGGGGTCGGCGTGAAGCCGAGGCCTGCCTGAATGCGCGTCTCGACCCCGTTGGCGGCCAGTACTTCCACGGCGCTGGCAAAGGCGGATTCGGACAGGGCGTGGGTATCCATGCCGACAAACAGCGGGCCCTGGATGCCGGCCTGCTGGCGATATTCCACCAGCGCCTGGGTCACCGCCAGGATGTGGGATTCGGTGAAGGCGTTGTGCAGGGCGCTGCCACGGTGGCCGGAGGTGCCGAAGGCCACCCGCTGCTCGGGGCGGCTCATATCCGGCTTGTTGAGGTAGTAGGCGCTGACCAGGCGGGGGATGTTGGTCAGGTCACTTAAACGGGCCGGCTGACCGGCGTGGGAATGCTGTGCCATGGCGTTGTCCTTGCTTGATGGCGGCCTTGCCCGGCAAGGCCTGAGTCTGATGAAGCGTTAAATTGCGCTGCACACCTGCGCGATCACCTCTTCGCCATAGCCCATGCTGGCCATCAGCTGGGCCACCATGTTCTGCTTGCGACTGGTATTGGTATTGGTGATCACCCAGAACGGGGTCTGTGGCACCGGCTTGGGCTTGGTGGTGCTGCCGCTGGCACGCAGTGCCTCGGGATCCTGCGAGAAATAGACGCGCTTGCGCCCCTTGATTTCGGTGGCCTGGGTAAACCCGACCGGGTCATCCCGGTAGAGGGTACTGAGCACCTGCATGAAGCGGTTGATGGACTTCTCTTCTTTTTGCAGCTCACCCGAATCGAGCAGGGCCTGCAGCCCTATGGGGTCGGCGACGACGCGCGGCTGGGCAATGGCGACCGGCTCGGCCGGCGGCACTGCGATGTGCGTGGGGTGTTCCAGCAGACGGCGCAGGATATCGGAGGCACTCTCACCAATGTGCCGGGTCTGGCTGGCGATATAGAAGTAGAGATCGTCATCAAGCTCGATGGTTTTCATAGGGATGCGCTGGACTCGTCGAAATTCGGATGCGGCGATTATACATAGGCAAACCCGGCAGCCCAAGCCAAGGGCTGGCAGATGTGCATGAATCTCATCGAGAATACGGCATAATGGCGGGCCAAGTGTGTGATCCTCCGCACTGATAGCGCATACGGGGCCATTTTTTTGAAAAAAAACCACAAAAAAATGCCTCCCAGGGAATGAAATCCTTTTCTTTCAGTGTGTTAAAAAACAGGCGAAAAAGCCCACGACCGGCAAGGTGTCATTTTGCAACAAAACTCATTATTGAACTTCAAGGAACAGGGCCAGGGCCAGGCTGTCGTGCTGATCCACGGTCTGTTCGGCAGCCTGGACAATCTGGGGCTGCTGGCCCGCGCACTCGGCGAGCACTATCGCGTCATCAGCGTGGATCTGCGCAACCATGGCGCCTCCTTCCACTGCGACGAGATGAGCTATCCCCAGCAAGCCGCCGACGTGCTCGCCCTGCTCGATGCCCTGGCGCTGGATCAGGTGGCCCTGGTCGGTCACTCCATGGGCGGCAAGGTCGCCATGCAGCTGGCCAAGCAGGCCCCCGCCCGGATCGGCAAGCTGGTGGTGGCCGACATAGCGCCGGTCGCCTATCCCCATGCCCGCCATCAGAATGTGTTTGCCGGTCTCAACGCCACCCTGCGCCAGCCGGTGCAGAGCCGCAGCGAGGCGGAAGCCCTGCTGGCCCAATACGTCGAGATCCCCGGCGTGCGCCAGTTCCTGCTCAAGTCTTTTGCCAAGGGGGAGTCGGGTTGGGGCTGGCGCTTCAACGTGCCGGCGCTGGAGCGCAACTACGCCAACATCATGGGCTGGCCCGACGACCAGAGCCGCTTCGAGGGGCCCGCGCTCTTCATCAAGGGGGGGGATTCTGACTACATGCAGCCCCAGCATACCGAGACTGTGATGGCGCAATTCCCGGCGGCAAAGGCGCGGGTCATCGCCGGAACCGGCCACTGGCTGCACGCCGAAAAGCCGGTTTTGTTCAACAAATTGGTTGTGGATTTCCTGTCGACAGGCGGTTAACAGTTTCAAATCCTTTGTGATATAGTGCGCCCGTCATAAGGAGTGTGCGCAATCCATGCTGAGTGAACATATCGATCTTATCGAGAGTCTGGGCCTGAAGTTGTTCTTTCTGGCCATTTTCATATTGATTGGCCTGGCCATTCACGACGTGCTCAAACGCGGTAATGTGCCCCGTTTCGGCCGACTCATCGTCTGGTTGGTTCTCTTTCTCGGTTGCGCGGGTTTTGTCGCCAAGGGGCTGATCGAATTGGGCTGGGAAGGCTCAGGGATCGGCTAACTTATTTTCATCTGTGATGTATGGCCAAACAGCAAACTGATCGAACAACACTGGATCTGTTCGCAAATGAGAAGCGCCCCGGCAGGCCAAAGACCAATCCACTCCCCCGTGAGACCCAGCTCAAGATCAACAAGCGCAACCAGCTTAAGCGCGATCGAGAGAATGGCCTGAAACGGGTTGAGTTAAAGGTGGAGGCCGAGTTGCTGGAGCGCCTGAACCAACTTGCGTTACAACAGAACGTCAGCCGAGCCGAGCTGATCCAATCTATCCTGAAGCAACAGATTGAGTCTGCTTTCGCAGCAGGCATCGCAATCTGACCGTTAAGCATTAACACCAGATACGGGTAACTAAACACTATGGCTAGTGTAGGTCTGTTTTTCGGCAGCGATACCGGTAATACCGAAGCTGTCGCCAAGATGATCCAGAAAGAACTGGGCAAACAACTGATTGAAGTCCGTGACATTGCCAAGAGCAGCAAGGCCGACATCGACAGCTTCGATCTGCTGATGTTCGGTATCCCGACTTGGTACTACGGCGAAGCCCAAGCCGATTGGGATGACTTTTTCCCCGAGCTGGAAGAGATCGACTTCACCAACAAGCTGGTCGCCATCTTCGGATGCGGCGATCAGGAAGACTATGCCGAGTACTTCCTCGACGCCATGGGCACACTGCGTGACATAGTCGAAGCCAAAGGCGCCATCATCATCGGCAACTGGCCAACCGCCGGTTACGAATTTGAAGCCTCCAAGGCTGTGGTGGATGACAAGCACTTCGTCGGTCTGGGTATCGACGAAGATCGCCAGCCGGAGCTGACCGCCGAGCGCGTCAAAGGCTGGTGCAAGCAGCTGCATGAAGAGATGTGCCTGGCCGAGCTGGAGTGATCCGGCAAGCCAGCCACCTCTGACAACAAGGGTCCCATCGGGGCCCTTGTTGTTTCTGCGACATGCGCTTTTCAACCCCCTCTGTGTTCGGGTTTGGCGCGCACATAGAGAGTGCGTTTGACCTGGGCCACCAGCTCGCCGCCCTTGTCCTGCACCGTCACCTCGAACTCGGGGAAGTGCTTGTTGCCCCCCTCGGTCGCCGCCGCTATCTCGGCCAGCTTGCCGTCGGTCAGGTTGAATTCGGCCACCAGCTTGCCCTTGCCCGGCTTGATGTAGTTGATGCTGCCCGCCTTGTCCCAGACGTAATAGCGGTTCTTGAAATAGCCCATCAGCATCAGCGGATAGATGGGGTCCGTCATCGCAAACATGCTGCCGCCAAACTGGGTACGGTTGGCGTTCTTGTTCCACCAGCGGGACTTGAGCGTCACCCGGCAGTAGCGAAAATCATCGCTCAGCGCCTCTATCTTGATGCCTGCGCCCCAGAAGGGGGGCCAGGCGTTGAGGGCGCGGCGCACCCAGGCCGCGTTGTCAAAAAGCCAATCCATAGATCTCATCCGACCAGACAATGAAGAATGTTACATCTTATCAACATTCGACGGGCGAGCAAGCCGGTGCCGCGATTTCACCAATTCGGCCAGATGGCGGACTTTGCGCTAAAGCCCTTGAATTACTGGGTTTATTTTTAGGTTGGCTACGACCTATAATGACAGGCCAAGCGAGTTCGTGGTTGCCATTCCAGCGGCAGTCAATCAGAATAACCACACCTTCGAGAATGCGAATAAGTAGAATATGGCAGACAACAACCAAGCGTTAAAAAAGGCCGGGCTCAAGATCACCTTGCCCCGCGTCAAAATCCTGGAAATCCTGCAACAGCCGGATTGCCAGCACACCAGTGCGGAAGATCTGTACAAACGACTGATCGACCAGGGTGAAGAGATTGGTCTCGCTACCGTATATCGCGTTCTCAACCAGTTTGATGATGCCGGTATTGTTACCCGTCACCACTTCGAAGGTGGCAAGTCGGTATTCGAGCTGGCCACCCAGGAACACCACGACCACCTGGTCTGCCTCGATTGTGGCAAGGTGATCGAGTTTTCCGACGAAGTGATCGAGCAGCGCCAGCGCGATATCGCCAAGCATCACAATATTCGCCTGACCAATCACAGCCTCTATCTGTACGGCCACTGCGCCAACGGCGACTGCAAGCACGACGACTGATGGCGTCTTGCACCGGTCAATAAAAAAGCCAGCATAGCGCTGGCTTTTTTTGTGTCCGTAATCCGGACAAGAAGTGGCAGGGTCTCCCCTGCCCTCTGCTTATCAGGCCTCGGCCTTGCCCCAGACATCGCGCAGGGCCACGGTGCGGTTGAACACCAGGCGCTCGGCGCTGGAGAGCTTGTTGTCGGCGCAAAAATAGCCTTCGCGCTCGAACTGGTAGGCAAACTCCGGCTTGGCGTCCTTGAGGGAAGCCTCGACGCGGGCCCCCTCGATGATCACCAGCGAATCCGGATTGAGTGCCCCTTCGAAGTCAGCCTCGGCACCCGGGTTCGGCATCTTGAACAGACGATCGTAGAGACGGATCTCGGCCGGCAAGGAGTGAGTGGCGCTGACCCAGTGGATCACGCCCTTCACCTTGCGGCCATCGGCCGGATCCTTGCCCAGGGTCTCGGGATCGTAGGAGCAGTAGATGCAAGTCACCTTGCCATCCGCATCCTTCTCGACCCGCTCAGCCTTGATCACATAGGCGTTGCGCAGGCGCACTTCCTTGCCCAGCACCAGCCGCTTGAACTGCTTGTTCGCTTCTTCTTTGAAGTCCGCTTCGTCGATGAAGATCTCGCGGGTAAAGTTCAACTCGCGGGTGCCCATCTCGGCGTTGTTCGGGTGCGCCGGTGCAGTCAGCACCTCGTCGGCCGCCAGGTTCTCGATGACCACCTTCACCGGATGCAGCACGGCCATGGCGCGCGGTGCATTCTCGTTGAGATCGTCACGGATGCAGGCTTCCAGCATGCTCATCTCGACTATGTTGTCCTGCTTGGTCACGCCGATGCGCTTGCAGAACTCGCGGATGGAGGCAGAGGTGTAGCCACGACGACGCAGACCGGAGACGGTCAGCATGCGCGGATCGTCCCAGCCATCCACGTGCTTCTCGGTCACCAGCAGGTTCAGCTTGCGCTTGGACATGACGGTGTATTCGAGGTTCAGACGAGAGAACTCGTACTGACGGGGGTGGCAGTCGATGGTGATGTTGTCCAGCACCCAGTCATACAGACGACGGTTGTCCTGGAATTCCAGGGTACAGATGGAGTGGGTGATCCCTTCCAGCGCGTCCGAGATGCAGTGGGTGAAGTCGTACATCGGGTAGATGCACCACTTGTCACCTGTCTGGTGGTGGTGGGCAAACTTGATGCGATAGATAACCGGATCGCGCATCACCATGAAGGGGGACGCCATGTCGATCTTGGCGCGCAGGCAGGCGCTGCCCTCGGTGAACTCGCCGTTCTTCATCTTGGCAAACAGCGCCAGGTTCTCTTCCACGCTGCGATCGCGGAACGGGCTGTTCTTGCCGGCTTCGGTCAGGGTGCCGCGGTATTCGCGCATCTGCTCGGCAGACAACTCGTCCACATAGGCCAGACCCTTTTCGATAAGCTCGATGGCGTAGCCGTGCAGCTTGTCGAAATAGTCGGAGGAGTAGCAGATCTCGCCGTTCCACTGGAAGCCGAGCCACTGCACGTCCTGCTTGATGGACTCCACGTATTCGATGTCTTCTTTCACCGGGTTGGTGTCATCGAAACGCAGGTTGCACTGACCCTGATAGTCACGGGCGATGCCGAAGTTCAGGCAGATGGACTTGGCGTGGCCGATATGGAGATAACCGTTCGGCTCGGGCGGAAAACGGGTATGCACGCTCTTGTGCTTACCGCTGGCCAGATCTTCATCAATGATCTGACGAATAAAGTTAGTTGGGCTGTTCGCCTGACTCATGGCTCACCTCAAAAATGCGTCACTGGCGGAAGTTGTGCCGGCTGGCACCCTCATCCCCCCGCCGTCAAGCCGGTTATGATCCCTCATTACGCGCCCTGTCTCAACCTGAATTTACCCAATTCGGGGCGCGGGCAGGCCAAAATGGCACGCGCCCGCAGGCTGAATGTCATGACGGATAAAAAAAGACCCCGCACTGGGCGGGGTTCAAGGTGATGAAAAAACAAAAACAGACAATACACACACAACAAAGGCTCACACGCACAGTCAACCTTTCCCAAGGCCGATACGTTATCGGACTTGGGAAAGGCGGGTCTTGCGACCCACCTTGCGTTAACGGTTGACTGCTATCAGTTCAGCTCGGTGACGCGGCTGGTGCGCTTGCCATCGAAGCTGGTGGTACGCAGGTAGACCTTGCCGGTCACGCTTGGCTTGGCCGCGGCGTCGTAGGCGCTCCAGCTCTTGCCGTCCAGGCTGTACTGGATGGGCAGGCCCGGCAGATCCACGTTCGCTTCCAGCTTGCCATCGATGACCTTGGCGCCCGGCACGGAGAGACGATACTCGACGCCCTGGACATCCAGTTTCGGCAGGATGCGCTGACCCAGCAGGTTGGCGAACTGGTTCCACTCCTTGTTCAGGGTGGCCTTGTTGACATGCTTGGTCTCACCGGAGAACTCGCGACCCTTCACATAGTTCAGCTCGAAGCCACCCTTGTGCCAGGCACGCTCGGCCATGGAGAAGATGCGCGGGTAGACCATGTACTCGTATTGAGCATCGGTACGCACGGTTTCACTCCACTGCTGACCGGAGATCCCGCGGAACTTGACCGGATCCTGGTCGCCCTTGGCCACGAAGGCGTTGCCGTCGCGGTCAACCGAGGTCTCGGCGTTCTGCGGCAGGTTTTCCGGGGCGAAGGCGAACACCTTGCGGGTGTCGTTGACGCGGGTTGCCCAGTAGTAGCCGCGCTCGGCCGGGTGCACCTCGTTCGGGAAGTCGAAGTAGAGGTAATCCGGGTTGGAGAGCACCACGTCATAGCCCTTGTGCGCCCACTTCATCGCCTCGTTGAAACCACCCCAGTAGAGGGTTTCCCAGAAGTTGACCACTGTCTTGTCGGTGGCAAAATCCTTGGCGCTATTGGCGTACTTGAGGCCATCTTCCCATGCCTGCAGGGTGGAGAAGCCACGGCTCTTGGCCAGCTCGCTCACTTCCTTGGCGAAATAGACAGGCAGCTCGGCCACGTCCTTGATCTTGCCATCGTCGATCATCTTCTGGCAGACCGGCGACTTGCCGAACGGCTTGTCCTGCTTGCTGGAGTCGACGTTGCCCTTCCAGGCGACCAGCTCTTCTTTCTTGGTGACGGCCGGATCCTGATAGCCACCGCCTTGCATGATGTTCTTCGCCTCGTCACCACCGTAGTGCCAGGCGGTCAGCGGCTGGCCGGCGGCCTGGTGCATCTGGGCCACTTCATCCATCACCTTGCTCACGAAGGTGGCAGCACCCGGCTGGCAAGGGTTGATGAAGGACATTTTGTCGTAGAACTGGACCGAGGTGACGTTGGAGGTATCCGCCGGGTCGGTCAGACGGAACTGGTTGGCTTCCGCTTCTTTGCCCTCGGCCATCAGCCGCTGGTAGCGCGCCTCCATGGAGACCACGGCGGCACGAGCGTGGGCCGGCATGTTGATCTCGGGGATCACGGTCACGCCACGGGCCTTGGCATAACGCACCAGGTCGATGTAGTCGGACTTGCTGTAGAAATCAGAGCCCTGGTTGTCGCTGGTCGGGCCGGAACCCAACTGCGGCATCAGACACTTGGTCTCGGAGATATCGTGGCAACGCTGGCTGCCCACGTCGGTCAGCTCCGGCAACCCCGGGATCTCCAGACGCCAGCCTTCATCGTTGGTCAGGCCCAGGTGCAGCTTGTTGAGCTTCATGGCCGACATCTGGTCGATCAGCTTGTGCAAGGTTTCCGGGCTTCTGAAGTGGCGGGCCACGTCGGTCTGCATGCCGCGGTATTCAAAGCGCGGCGCATCCTCGACGCTCATCTGGCTGACCAGCTTGTCGTTGACCCCCAAGAGGGAGATCAGGGACTGCGCGCCCCAGAAGGCGCCTTCGATGTCATGACCCTGGATCACAGTGCCTTTCGGGCCTACGGTCATGTCATAACCTTCGGCCTGCTTGAGCTTGCTGCCGAGCTTGACGGTCACTGGATAGCCGGTGTCGGAGAGGGTAACACCCAGCTTGGTCAGTTGAGCCTTCAGGGCGTCGGCGCGATCGCTCGGCAGGTCCAGCGCATTGAGCTTGATGGTGGAGAAGTCAACCTGCGGGCCCGCCTTGATGACTTGCTTGAGCGGGGTCGGCAGTATCTGGTCATCGATCTTGCTGGCCGGCAGCAGGCTGCTGGTCAGGTTGGCGGCGAAACGGGTTTCGCTGTTCATCAGGATGTTGTTGTCATCCTTGGTGCGCTTCCAGCCATCGGCCGGCATCGGCTTCTCGTAGGTGCTGGCGTCATCGATGTTGCTCATGCTGGCCAGTACTTTCGGCTCGGCACCTTCGCTGGCGACATACCAGTTCGGCATGATGTCAGATTCGAACAGTACCCAGTATTCCACCACCAACGGCACTTCGACCGTGGCATCCTTGGCAAAGCCCTTAAACTGCTCGGTTGGCGTCAAACGATAGAGGTCGCCGGTCAGATGGGTGATGGTGAACTGGTCGTTGTCGACCCGCTGGATGCGACGGATGGAGGAGACATAGATGCTCCAGTCCTTGGAAGTCACGTCAGCACCTGTATTGGTCAGGTGCAGCTTGGCAACGCCACAGCTCGCCCACTCGGAACCCAGCGCCTGGCAATCGAGGCCGGCGCCGGCACCGTCGTTGGTGACGACTTCGTACTTGACGACGAGGTTGCTGGCGAGGGAATCGACCACGGCTTGCTTGGCGGCATCGGCTGCCTGTACCTGGCTGACGAAAACGGTAGACATGGCAATGGCTAACAGAGAATGTTTCAAGTTCATAACTGCTGCTCTCATTTGAAGTAAAGGTTGGAATTTCTTGGCTTTTTTTATATTGGGCCCCGAGGCGGGGCCCTAGTTATGTCAACAATGGACTTAGACTTGAGGCGAGCTTGGCGCCCGATTAACGCAGGGCCTTCATCTCACCGGCGATGATTTCGGCCAAGGGGCCCAGAATCACCTGCAGGTTCTGTTCACCGAGCTTGACCACACCGGCCGCGCCCAGAGCTTTCAGCTTGCGCTCATCCACTATGCTGCGGTCTTTCAGGGTCAGACGCAGACGGGTGATGCAGGCATCTATGGTGACCAGGTTCTCTTGACCACCCAGCACTTCCAGATACTGGCGAGCCAGTTCGGTGCGGTCTGTGGTTTGAGCCTGTACCGGTACGGCTTCGTCATCTTCACGACCCGGGGTTTTCAGGTTGAACTTGACGATGACGGCACGGAATATGACGTAGTAGAGGCCGAAGAACACCAGACCCTGTGCCAGCAGCATGTACCAGTGAGTCGCCAGCGGGTTGCGGCTGGAGAGCACCATATCCACCAGACCGGCACTGAAGCCGAAACCGGCAATCCACTGCATGCTGGCGGCGATGAACACGGAGATACCGGTCAACACGGCGTGGATGACATAGAGCACGGGTGCCACGAACATGAAGGAGAATTCGAGCGGCTCGGTCACACCGGTGAAGAAGGCGGCGAAGGCGGCGGCGATCATGATGGATGCAACCTTGTCCTTGTTCTCTTTCTTGGCGGAGTGGTAGATGGCCAGCGCGGCGCCCGGCAGACCGAACATCATGATGGGGAAGAAGCCAGCCTGGTACATACCAGTGACACCCACAACCGCTTTACCGGCGTCGATGGAGGATTGGCCACCCAGGAAGTTCGGGATGTCGTTGATGCCGGCCACGTCGAACCAGAACACTGAGTTCAGGGCGTGGTGCAGACCCACGGGGATCAGCAGACGGTTGAAGAAGGCGTAGATACCGGCACCGGTAGAGCCCAGGTTGACGATGGATTCACCGAAGGAGACCAGGCCACCATAGATAACCGGCCAGACGGCCATCAGGATGAAGGCGACGACTATCATCACCACTGAGGTCACGATCGGCACCAGACGACGGCCAGAGAAGAAGGCCAGCGCCTTGTGCAGTTCGACGCTGCTGAAGCGGTTGTAAAGCTCGGCGGCGATCACACCGGTCAAGATACCGATGAACTGGTTCTCAATCTTGCCGAATGCGGCAGGCACTTGATCCAGCGGGATCTGCTGGATTTGCGACACGGCGCCCGGGCTCAGCAAGGTGGTCACGACCAGGTAGCCGACCAGACCGGCCAGCGCGGCGGAACCGTCTTTATCCTTGGACATGCCATAAGCGACACCGACAGCAAACAGGATGGCCATCTTGTCGATAATGGCGGCACCCGCCTTGATCAGGAAGGCAGCCAGCGCGCTGTCACCACCCCAACCGTTCGGATCAATCCAGTAGCCAACCCCCATCAGGATCGCGGCGGCAGGCAATACCGCTACCGGCACCATCAGGGCACGGCCGATCTTTTGCAAATAACCGAGAATGTTCACGGTTCCTCTCCTTAGTTAATGTTTTTCTAGAAATTAAGTGCTTATCACGTTTGACGCATAAGCCATCAAGGCTTGTTTGGCAGTCTAGGGCTTTTATTTCGCTGCGCAAATTAATAAACGTATATTCGTGATCATTATCACCCAAACGAGATAAAGGTAGCGGATACATGTGGCTTAGTTCGCAATCTTTATTTACGCTATAAAACAACTTGAATCCGTCTCAGCCTATTTGCCGCCGACACCCCGGCAGCAACCCGTACAGAGGTATCTACAATGCGCCTGATCCCGTTGAAATCTGCCAGCCAAGTGGGCCTGTGGTCTGCCCGTTACATCGTTGACCGTATCAATGCGTTCAAACCCACTGCTGATCGCCCCTTCGTACTGGGCCTGCCCACCGGTGGCACCCCGCTCAACACCTACAAGCGCCTGATCGAGCTGCATAAAGCGGGCGAGGTGAGCTTCGAGCACGTGGTCAGCTTCAACATGGACGAATACGTCGGCCTGCCGGAAGATCACCCCGAGAGCTACCACAGCTTCATGCACAACAACTTCTTCTGTCACATCGACATCCGCCCCGAGAACATCAACATCCTCAACGGCAACGCCCCGGATCTGGTGGCCGAGTGCAAGCGCTACGAGGAGAAGATCAAGTCCTACGGCAAGATCAACCTCTTCATGGGCGGCGTCGGCAATGACGGCCACATAGCGTTCAACGAACCGGCCTCTTCCCTCTCCTCCCGTACCCGGGTCAAGACCCTGACCGAAGACACCCGCATCGCCAACTCCCGCTTCTTCGGCGGCGACATGGAGCAGGTGCCCAAGCTGGCGCTGACCGTGGGTGTCGGCACCCTGATGGACGCCGAGGAGATCATGATCCTGGTGACCGGCCACGGCAAGGCCCAGGCCCTGCAAGCCGCAGTGGAAGGCAGCGTCAACCACATGTGGACCATCTCCACCCTGCAACTGCATCCGAAGGGAATGATGGTGTGCGACGAGCCCTCCACCATGGAGCTCAAGGTCAAGACGGTGCGTTACTTCCAGCAGCTGGAAGCCGCCAACATCGGCCGTCTGTAAGGAGCCACCATGTACGCATTGACCAACTGCACCCTCTACACCGGCAGCTGTGTGCTGACCGGTTACGGGGTGGTGATCGAGGGCGACAAGATTGTCGCCATCTCCCGCCGGGCCGAACTGCCCGCCGGCATAAAACAACATGATTTGCACGGCGCCAACCTCTGCGCCGGCTTCATCGACGTGCAGCTCAACGGCTGCGGCGGCGTCATGTTCAACGGCCACATCACCACCCAGACCCTGGCGACCATGCAGGCCGCCAACCTGAAATCCGGTACCACCAGCTTCCTGCCGACCCTGATCACCAGTCCGGATGCGGACATGAAGCAGGCAGTTGCGGTAACGCGCGACTACATGGCTGCCCACCCCAATGAGGTACTGGGCGTGCATCTGGAGGGGCCCTACACCAACCTCAAGCGCAAGGGCATTCACCCTGCCGAGCAGATCCGTCAGCCCGCCGACGAGATGATCGACTTCTTCTGTGCCAACAGCGACGCCATCGCCAAGATCACCCTGGCGCCGGAGCGTAACAAACCGGAGCACATACGCCAGCTGGTGGAAGCGGGCATCCTGGTCTCTGCCGGCCATACCGCCGCCAACTACGATCAGGCCATGGCCGGCTTTGACAACGGCATCCGCTTTGCCACCCACCTCTACAACGCCATGACCCCGACCGTGAACGGCCGCGAGCCGGGCGTAGTGGGCGCCATCTACGATCGCAAGGATGTCTATGCCGGCGTCATCGTCGATGGGCATCACGTGCACTGGGCCAACGTGCGGCTGGCCCACAAGATGCTGGGGGATCGGCTGGTGCTGGTCACCGACGCCACCGCTGCCGCCGGTGCGCCGGAAGGCTTTGAGAAGTTTGATTTTTGTGGCGCAACCGTCTATTTCCGCGATGGTCAGTGCGTCGACGAGAATGGTACACTCGGCGGTTCTGCCCTCACCATGATTGAAGGGGTGGAAAATCTGGTCAAACAGGTCGGATTACCGCTCGATGAAGCACTGAGAATGGCCACCCTATATCCCGCTCGCGCCATTGGATGGGACTCACATCTCGGTAGTATCCAGGTCGGAAAAATAGCCAACCTGACTGTCTTTGATCAGGCCTTCACGGTCTGCGGGACCGTGGTTAACGGACACTACACAACACAGTGACACTATGACTGGCGGACAAATAGCAAACGTAGATCTTATCAAGCAGGTCAACAGTGCGGCCGTATATCGGCTCATCGACCTGCAAGGCCCCATCTCGCGGGTCAAAATTGCCGAGTTGAGTCAGCTGGCCCCGGCCAGCGTGACCAAAATAACCCGGCAACTGATCGAACATGGCCTGATCAAGGAGACCTCACCGCAAGCTTCTACCGGCGGGCGGCGCGCCATCTCCCTGACCACCATCAAGCATCGCTTTCAGTTTGTGTCCGCCAAGCTCGGCCGCGGCTATCTGCAGCTGAGCCTGTACGATCTCGACGGCAAGGAGCTCGATCAGCACATCACCCAGGTGACCGAGATCGACCAGCAGCCCGTGGTCGACATGCTGCTGCGCGAAATTGGTGCCTTCATCGACGCCCAGCAGGAGCGCAGCCGCAACCTGATCAGCATAGCGCTGACCATGCCGGGTCTGGTCAATCCGGAATCGGGCATGGTCATCTATACCCCCAAGTACCAGATCCGCAATCTGGCGCTGGCCAAGCTGCTGGAGAACCACTTCAACCTGCCCTGCTACGTGGGCAACGACACCCGTTCCCTGGCGCTGGCCGAGCACTTCTTCGGTGAATCCCGCGACTGCATGGACTCCATCCTGGTGAGCGTGCACCAGGGGGCCGGCTCCGGCATCATCACCAAGGGCAAGGTGTTCCTCGGTCAGAACCGCAACGTCGGCGAGATCGGCCACATCCAGGTCGAACCGCTCGGCAAGCGCTGCCACTGCGGCAACTTTGGCTGTCTGGAGACCATAGCCTCCAACGAGGCCATCGTCGACAAGGTGAAAGAGCTCATCAGCCGCGGCCACCTGAGCTCGCTGCAGGAGAAGCACATCACCATCCAGGAGGTGTGCAAGGCCGCCATGGCCGGTGATGAACTGGCCCGCAGCGTGATCGAGAACGTGGGTGAGCATCTGGGACGGGCGGTGGCCATCACGGTCAACCTGTTCAACCCGCAGAAGGTGCTGATCGCCGGTGAAATCACCGCCGCCGAAGAGATTCTGTTCCCGGCCATCCGCCGCTGCGTGGAGCACCAGTCTCTGCCGAGCTTCCACCGTGGCCTGCCCATAGTGAAGGCGCGCTTCCAGAACCAACCCACCATAGGCGGCTTCGCCCTGGTGAAACGGGCCCTGCTGGAGGGTGATCTGTTGCAGATCATCATGGAGCAGAAGTAAGGCGCTGGCCTTGCGAGATAAAAAACGGCAGCCACTGGCTGCCGTTTTTTTATTGTGTGCTGTTCGCCGGTTTACCCCGCCCGGCACGGTTTGAACAGATCCAGGGCCCCGTCATACACCTTTGTCTGCACATCCATGATCCCCAGCATTGAGTGGAACAGGTTGTCGTGGGAGAAGCGCTGGCTGGCCGCCTCCTGCTGCAGGCAATCCATGTTCAGCCGCCGATCTGCCTGCAACTGGGGGGAGAGCCAGGTCAGCAGCGGCACCCGGGTCTGATCGTCCGGCGCGAACTTGTAAGGGGTGCCGTGCAGGTAGAGCCCCATGGCACCGAGGGACTCGCCGTGATCGGAGAGATAGACCAGCCCCACGTTGTAGTCGTTCTGCAGCGTCTTGAGCTTGTCGATCAGCCGTGCCACCACCTTGTCGGTGTAACGTATGGTGTTGTCATAGCTGTTGACCAGCTCTTCATTGGTGCAGTTTTCGATGTCGCTGCGCGGGCAGTCCGGCACGAAGAAGCGCTCGGAGGCGGGGTAGCGCCGATAGTAGGTCGGGCCGTGGCTGCCCATCAGGTGAAAAGCCACCAGCTTGTTGCCCTTCATCTGCGCTATCTGCTGATCCAGCCCCTCCAGCATCACCTCGTCGTAGCAGGAGCCTCTCTGGCAATACTGCGGGAACGCCTTGGCCTCTATGTCTATGGTGGGCACGTTCTTGCACACCCCCTTGCAGCCGCCGTCGTTCTCCTTCCACAGCACGGAGATGCCGGCGTGTTGCAGCACATCCAGCATGCCATCCCGCGACTGGGCCAGGGTGTCGTCATATTCCCGGCGCGTGAGATTGGAGAACATGCAGGGCACGGAGACAGCCGTGGCGGTGCCGCAGGAGCGCACGTTGCGAAACGAGACCATGCCCGCCTCCTGCGCGGTGAAGCTGTTGGTCTGCTTCCCGTAGCCGTTGAGGGAGTAGTTCTGGCTGCGGGCCGTCTCCCCCACCACCAGGAACATCAGGGTCGGCTTGCCGCCCTGCCCCACCACTTTGGCATCCGTCCCCAACGGCTGATAGGGGATGGGGGTGGCAAACAGGATGTCGGTGGCATAGCGATAGAGACCGTGCACATAGTTGGCGGGCACTATCTCCTTGCCGAGGGACTTGTTGTTGCGCCCGACCGAGGCGTAATCCTGGTAATAGAGTGCGGCCACCCCCACCAGAAACAGCAGCGACAGGGCGATGGAGCCAAGGCGCAACCCCAGTCCCTTATACCAGGGGCTGGGATAGGCTATTTTCACCCACAGCAAGGCCAGCGCCGGCAGCACGCCGGTCAGCAGGAACCAGAGCGCGACCGAGCCATTGAGGTAGGCCGTTGCCTCCCCGCTGTTGGTCTCGACTATGTTCTGCACCATGCTCACGTCGAAGATGACGCCGTACTTGAGCATGGCGTAGCTGACCACAGAGCCCATCAGGATCAGCAGCACGAAGAAGGGCTTGAGCAGATAGCGGAAGGTAAAGGGCAGAAACACCGCATTGAGCGCGGCCAGCAGCACCAGGGGGATAGAGAGGGCAAAGCCCGCCTTGACGTGCTCCAGCTGGGTGAGAATGTGGTAAAAGTGCAGGAAGATGGGCCAGTTGAACACCAGTGCAAACAGCAGCACCAGCAACAGATTCACCTTCATCACTCCCAGGGTGATGCGCATAACGATACTCCGACAAACCAGGCAGGACTGGGGCCCCTGCATGGGGGCACCCGTTGTGAGTGCTCGCTTGCCGCGCACCTCTTCCTGAGGGCAAGCGCGGCAAGGGGCTGGGCGCCCGGACACGGCAGGCAGCTTAAGTCGCCAAACTTAAGGGAAAATTAAGGCGGGCAATGCCATGGTCGGCACGATCATCAGGTGCCAGCTCATCATAAGAAAAACGGCAGCCGAGGCTGCCGTTTTAGCGGGGGCGAACAGAGCGTCGCCACCTGAGTGTTCACGGACCGGATTACAGGGTCGCGGCGACTTCGTCGGAGATGGAGCCGTTGTGGTACACCTCCTGCACGTCGTCCAGATCTTCCAGCATGTCAATGAGGCGCATCAGCTTGGGGGCGGTTTCCGCATCCAGCTCGGCTTCGGTGGAAGGGATCATGGTCACTTCAGCGCTCTCGGCCTTGAAGCCGGCGGCCTCCAGCGCATCCAGCACGGTCCCGAAGTCGTTCGGGGTGGTGTACACCTCGATGGAACCATCTTCCTCGGTCACCACGTCATCGGCGCCCGCTTCCAGGGCCGCATCCATCAGGGCATCTTCATCGACACCGACGAAGGTCAGCAGCCCTTTCTTGCTGAACAGGTAGGCGACCGAGCCGTCGGTGCCCAGGTTGCCGCCGCACTTGCTGAAGGCGTGACGCACTTCCGCCACGGTACGGTTGCGGTTGTCGGTCAGGCACTCCACCATGACGGCGGAGCCAGCCGGGCCGTAGCCTTCGTAGACTATGGTCTCGAGCTGCTCGCCGTCGCCACCACCGGCCCCACGTGCGATGGCGCGGTTGATGGTGTCGCGGGTCATGTTGCCGGTCAGGGCAGCCGCCACCGCCGCACGCAGGCGTGGGTTGTTGGCGGGATCCGGATCACCGATACGAGCCGAGGTGGTGATTTCACGGATCAGCTTGGTGAAGATCTTGCCGCGCTTGGCATCCTGAGCTGCCTTGCGGTGTTTGATGTTGGCCCACTTACTGTGACCTGCCATAGAGACTCTCCGTTATATTTTTTAGATTTCAATAACACAAAGTGACCGGGTAGGCCGCGCCGGGCGCGGCCGGGACTGTGCCGGATGCCGGCTTATTCATCACCCTTGACGGTCGTCGCAATCGCCAGTTCGCTCATCTGCGCCTGGTTGGCAAAGCTGGGGGCGTCTGTCATCAGACAGGCGGCCGCCGTGGTTTTCGGGAAGGCAATCACGTCCCGGATGTTGTCGGTACCGGTCAGCAGCATGCTGAGGCGATCCAGGCCGAAGGCCAGACCGGCGTGCGGCGGGGTACCGTACTTCAGCGCATCCAGCAGGAAGCCGAACTTCAGACGCTGCTCGGCCGGGGTGATGCCGAGGATGTCGAAGACGGTGGCCTGCATCTCGCTGTTGTGGATACGCACAGAGCCGCCGCCCACTTCGTAACCGTTGATCACCATGTCGTAGGCGTTGGCGTACGCAGCCACCGGGTTGGCTTTCAGCTCGGCCGGGCCCATGTTGCTCGGTGCGGTGAAGGGGTGGTGCATGGCAGCCAGGCCGCCTTCGCTGTCTTCCTCGAACATGGGGAAGTCGATGACCCACAGCGGCTTCCAGCTGTTTTCCATCAGACCCAGATCGCGGCCCACTTTCAGGCGCAGGGCACCGATGGCATCGCAGACCACTTTCTTGGAGTCAGCGCCGAAGAAGATGATGTCGCCGTCAGCTGCGCCGGTACGGGCCAGGATCTCGCGCACTATCTCGTCAGACAGGAACTTGGCCACCGGAGACTGTACGCCTTCGAGGCCGTTGGCGGCGTCGTTGACCTTCATCCAGGCCAGGCCCTTGGCACCGTAGATGCCGACAAACTTGGTGTACTCGTCGATTTGCTTGCGGGACAGCTCGGCGCCGCCCGGGACTTTCAGGGCTGCCACGCGGCCTTTCGGATCGTTGGCGGGGCCGGCGAACACGGCGAACTCGACGGCGGTCAGCAGATCAGCCACATCGACCAGCTCCATCGGCAGACGCAGATCCGGCTTGTCGGAGCCGAAACGGCGCATGGCCTCGTCGAAGGTCATGATCGGGAAGTCGCCCAGATCCACATTCAGGATGTGCATCCACAGTTTGCAGATCATCTCTTCCATGATTTCACGCACTTGCGGCGCCGTCATGAAGGAGGTCTCCACGTCGATCTGGGTGAATTCCGGCTGGCGGTCGGCACGCAGGTCTTCGTCACGGAAGCACTTGACGATCTGGTAGTAACGGTCGAAGCCGGACATCATCAGCAACTGCTTGAACAGCTGCGGGGACTGCGGCAGGGCGTAGAACTTGCCCTTGTGCACGCGGCTAGGTACCAGATAGTCACGGGCACCTTCCGGAGTGGCCTTGGTCAGCATGGGGGTTTCGATGTCGAGGAAGCCGTGCTCGTCCATGAAGCGGCGTACGAAGGCGCTGGCCTTGGCACGGGTCTTCAGGTACTTGGCCATCTCGGGGCGACGCAGATCCAGGTAGCGATACTTGAGGCTGATCTCTTCGCTGTTGACCTGGTTGAAGTCAAGGGGCAGCGGCTCGGCACGGTTGATGATGTTGAGTTCGTGGGCGAACACTTCGATGGCGCCAGTGGCCATGTCGCTGTTGCGCTGGGAGTCCGGACGGGTACGCACCACACCGGTCACCTGGATGCAGAACTCGCCGCGCAGCTCGGAGGCCAGGGCGAAGGCGTCCGGCTTGTCCGGATCGAAGAACACCTGCACGATCCCTTCCCGGTCACGCATGTCGATAAAGATCAGACCGCCGAGGTCGCGACGACGATGAACCCAACCGCACAATGTAATGGTCTGCCCAGCATGGGCCTCATTGACCTGTCCGCAATAGATAGAGCGCATGGACTTCTTCCTTCGAAATTGTAGAGAGACGGTGAACCTGGGTCGCCGGGCACGACTGGCAAGCACCGTCTGTCTCACAGCTGGCCAGAGTCTTGTTCTTACCCGGTTTGAAATCTGTCTCATACCGTCCGATCCCCTGGATCGGACACCTGCCACCGATATCGGCTCGACCAGAGGCGGCTGGCAAGCGGCCGGGCAGTCGGTCAGAGGGCATCGGAAAGCGTCGTTGTTTGGCCAATTCATGGCCGCTACCGTCGCCACAATATGCGCACAGCGGCGTGAGTCACAACAAATTGGCAAACAAAAGGGCTGGCATTATAGAGGAAAACCCCCATTTGGGTAAAATGGCCAGCAGCCCCCTTTGCCCTGTTTTTTACATCTCAAGGCAAAAAATGGGCGCAAAACGAGATAAACCCGCAGACAGGATCCGCCATGAGCCTCTTTTTGGGCCTGCCACAATGGTCACACCCGGCCTGGCCCGGTCAATTATTGGGCGTGGGGGCCAAACCCGCCGAGCACCTCGCCCACTACGCCCGGGTGTTCAACACGGTAGAAGGCAACACCACCTTCTACGCCTCGCCGACCCCGGAAACGGTGCTACGCTGGGCCGATGCCGTGCCCGCCCACTTTCGCTTCAGCTTCAAGTTTCCGAAAGAAATCAGCCATCAGAGCGATCTGGTGAGCGCCGACAAACAGGTGAGCGACTTTATCCGCCTGCTGGAACCCTTGCATGACAAGCTGGGACTGCTCAAGCTGCAACTGCCCGCCCGCTTCGGCCCGAGCGGCCTTCCCCGTCTCGCTGAATTCTTCAACCGGCTGCCGACACAGTTTCGCTATGCCCTCGAGGTACGCCACCCCGATTTCTTCGCCAAGGGCGAGGCGGAGCGCAGCCTGAACCGTATGCTGATGGAAAAAGGCATCAACCGCATCATGCTCGACAGCCGGCCGCTGTTCTCTGTGCCGGCCACCACGGCAGCCATGATAGATGCCCAGGGCAAGAAGCCCAGACTGCCGGTACATCTGCTGGCCACCGCCAGCGCCCCCGTGGTACGGCTCATCGGTCTGCCGGATCCGGCCGCCAATCACCCCTTCCTGCCCAGCTGGTTGCCCCATTGGCGTCAGTGGCTGGCGGAGGGCAAGGATCTCTACCTCTTTATACATACCGCTGACAATGCCCAGTCACCCGAGCTGGCCCGCCAGATAACCCGCCTGTTGGGGCAGGAGATGGCCCCCTGGCCGGGGGAAAACGATCGCGCGCGCCAGGGCGTGCTGCGCTTTTAGTCAGCCATTTCATGGGCCATCGGGCATGCGTAAAAAAAGCCGCTTTTTTGTGGCTGGACGGGGCTCGGCGTCAAGACAAACGCCCATCAATCCTCTACACTAGCGCCCCAAGCAAGGGGCCTTCGTTGACTATTGCAATTCATTGCAACAAGAGGACAGCGCGGCTCCGGATCAAGGGCCCGGATGATGGCCCATTGCGAACAGGGCCGGCCCTAAGGATCTCACGGCCAGCCACCCCGTTCGTAAACCGGTGATAAAACAACCCAGAAGGGTGTCACCCAACGACTCAATTGAACAAACAGTCGGTTCATATACCGGCTGTCAGGTTGCGCCAGCATGCATACCAAAGACCAGATTTTTGCCGCCCCCATCGCCCGATTGGGGGACTTTTGCTTTGACGAACAGGTCGTCGATGTCTTCCCCGACATGATCCAGCGCTCGGTGCCGGGTTACAGCAACATCATCTCCGCCATCGGCATGATGGCCGCCCGCTACGCCCAGCCCGAGAGTCGGCTCTATGACCTCGGCTGTTCGCTGGGCGCCGCCACCCAGGCCATGCGTCGCCACGTGACCCAGCCGGGTTGCGCCATCACGGCGGTGGATCTCTCCCATCCGATGATAGAGCGCGCCCGCGCCCACCTCTCCGGCTTCAAATCCGAGGTGCCGGTAGAACTGGTGGAAGCGGACATCTGCGACGTCGAAATCGAGAACGCCTCCGTGGTGGTGCTCAACTTCACCTTGCAGTTCGTGGACCCCGACAAGCGGATGACCCTGATCCAGCGCATCTTTGATGGGCTGCGCCCGGGCGGCATCCTGATCCTGAGCGAGAAGTTCCGCTTCGAGGATGCGCCGGTCAACGAGCTGCTCATCGATCTGCACCTGGATTTCAAGCGGGCCAATGGCTACAGCGAGCTGGAGATAAGCCAGAAGCGCAACGCCCTCGAGAACGTGATGCGCACCGACAGCCTGGAGATACACAGAGCCCGCCTGCGGGACGCCGGTTTCGTTCACCAGGATCTCTGGTTCCAGTGCTTCAACTTCGGTTCCATGATTGCCATCAAATCCAGCGACGCCAACTAAGCCATGATCGACTTTGCCAATTTTTATCAACTGATCGCCAAAAACCGGCTGAGCCACTGGCTGCATACCCTGCCCGCCCAGTTGCACGCCTGGCAGCATGACAACCAGCACGGGGATTTGCCGCGCTGGAATCGTGCCCTCAACAAACTGCCCACGGTCGCGCCCGGCCCCATCGAACTGCAACATGGGGTCGAGATCGGCCATGCCGAGAGCCTGAGCGAGGGGGAGCGCAAGAAGGTCGAGAGCCTGCTGCGCCACTTCATGCCCTGGCGCAAGGGCCCGTTCACGGTGCACGGCATCCACATCGACACCGAATGGCGCTCCGACTGGAAGTGGGATCGGGTCGTGCCCCATATCAGCCCGCTAGCCGGTCGCTATGTGCTGGATGTGGGCTGCGGCAGCGGCTATCACCTCTGGCGCATGGTGGGGGAAGGCGCCAAACTCGCGGTCGGCATAGACCCAAGCCCGCTGTTTCTCTGCCAGTTCGAGGCCATCCGCCACTTTCTCGGCGGCGACCAGCGCGCCCACCTGTTGCCGCTCGGCATTCAGGAACTGCCGGAGCTGCGCGCCTTTGACACCGTCTTCTCCATGGGGGTGCTCTATCACCGCAAGTCCCCCATCGAGCACATAGAGCAGCTGCGCAACCAGCTCAAAGACGATGGCGAGCTGGTGCTGGAAACCCTGGTGATCGATGGGGGCGTCAACGACGTGCTGGTGCCCACCGACCGTTACGGCAAGATGCGCAACGTCTGGTTCATCCCCTCAAGCGCGGCCCTCAAGCTCTGGGTCGAGCGCTGCGGCTTCACCGACGTGCGGATAGTAGACGAGAATATGACCAGCACCGACGAACAGCGTCGTACCGACTGGATGATAAATGAATCCCTGAGCGATTACCTGGACCCTCAAGATCCAGCGCTCACGGTGGAAGGACACCCGGCGCCGAAACGTGCCGTACTGATTGCCAGAAAGGCCAAAGACTAGCCGATGGCGCCTGTGGAAGTTACACTGACCCAATTCCAGGAAGCACAGTTAAATGAATGACATGAAAAGCAAATTAAAAGGAATGACCCTGCTCTCCCTGCTCAGTCTCGGCGGGTGTGTCAGTATGGAGAAAGCGCCCCCGGTACCTACCTTGACGCTGGCCGAGCTTCGCACCGAGATCAATCTGAGCGAGCAACGTCTGCAAACATCCATGGAACAGCAACAGAAGCAGTACGTGCAGCAACAGCACCTGCTGGTTCAGCTCAACACTGATGTCAACAACATGAAAGAGTCCGTGAAAAAAGTCGACAGCAAGCTCGAATCCTTGCCGCCCGAGCCGCCCAAGCCCATGGCGATCCCGACCGAGAAGTGCCAGGCACCAAGCCAGGGCCACACGGTCGATGGCAAACTGCTGGTCGGTGAAGCCGAGTGGATCTGGGTAGACGCCGCCAATGACGCCTTCCAGGCGCGGGTCGATACCGGTGCCACCACCTCCTCCATCAGCGCCCAGGACATCACCATCTTCGAGCGCAACGGCAAAAACTGGGTGCGCTTCTTCCTGAGCCACCAGGAGATGGATGACAAGATCCAGATCGAAGCGCCGCTGGTACGTCACGTGCGGGTGCGTCAGGCGTCCGCCGACGATCTCGATCGTCGTCCCGTGGTGCGTCTGGCTGTGCGGATCGGCGACATGACAGAAAAAGCTGAATTTACCCTGAAAGACCGCAGCGACATGACCTTCCCCGTGCTGCTGGGTCGCGAATTTTTGAAAGACATCGCCGTGGTTGATGTGGCCCGCGAATATATCCAACCAAAACCCAAGCTCAAGGATGTGAAATAATCCATGGTTTCCCGTAAGCCGTTCTATTTGCTGGTCGCCCTGCTGTACATTGTCGGCCTGGGGATGACGTTTTATCACCACATAGCGTTGGACGTGCCGCTGACGCCGGGTGAAAAACGCCAGATCTGGTCCATCGAGGCCAAGCTGGAATTTGAAGCCACCGGCGAGCCTGTGATCGCCTCCCTGGCCATTCCGGGCACCCAGCCCGGTTTCACCCTGATGAACGAGAACGCCGCGAGCCCAGGCTATGGCCTGTCGTTTGTCGAGAAAGATGGCGATGCCCGTGCCGAGTGGTCCATTCGCACCGCCTCCGGCCGTCAGGAACTCTACTATCGCGTCGACATGATGGCTGACGAGCACGCCAAACCGGCGGCGCTGGCCCAGCCCCCCGTCATCGAGAAGCAGATCGAGAGCGAGCCTTACGCCACCGCGATGAAGCAGATCTCCGAGCGGGCGCAGGAGCGCTCCGCCGACGGCTACACCCTGACCCGCGAGATCATCAAGGAGATCGAGAAGCAGGAGCAGAACGCCGAGCTGCTGAAGTCTCACAAGAGTCGCGCCAACCTGATCGCCGAGCTGCTGAGCAACGCTGACGTCCCGGCCCGGGTCGTCCATGCCCTGAGCCTGGAAGACGGCCGTCGTCGCCAGGAGCTGGTGGATTACCTGCAGGTGTTCAACAGCTCGACCGACTACAAGCTGTTCAACCCGCAAACCGGTGAACAGGGTCGCCCTGCCAACCTGCTGCTGTGGGAATACAACTCAGGCGCCCTGCTGGACGTGACCGGCGGCCACAACTCCAAGGTGACCTTCTCGATGATCGAGCAGGAGCAACCGGTGAACGTGGCGCTGGCGCAGAAGTTCGAAAAATCAGAGATGATGAACTTCTCCATCCACAGTCTGCCGCTGGAAGAGCAGGCGCTGTTCAAGGGCTTGCTGCTGATCCCCATCGGCGTGCTGATGGTGGTGTTCCTGCGGGTCATCGTCGGTATCAAGACCTCGGGCACCTTCATGCCTGTGCTGATCGCGGTCGCCTTCATCCAGACCTCCCTCATCACGGGTCTGATCGGCTTCCTGCTGATCGTCGGCACGGGTCTCATCATCCGTTCCTACCTGTCGCGGCTCAACTTGCTGCTGGTGGCCCGAATATCGGCGATCATCATCATGGTGATCTCGATGATCGGCATCTTCTCCGCGTTCGCCTTCAAGCTGGGGCTGACCGACGGCATGAAGATCACCTTCTTCCCGATGATCATCCTCTCCTGGACCATAGAGCGGATGTCCATTCTGTGGGAAGAAGAGGGTCCGAAAGAGGTCGTCCGTCAGGGCGGTGGTTCCCTGCTGGTGGCGGTCATCGCCTACCTGGCCATGGACAACGAGCTGATCCGTCACCTGACCTTCAACTTCCTCGGCCTGCAGCTGGTGCTGATGGCGACCGTGCTGCTGCTGGGTAACTACACCGGCTACAAGCTGAGCGAGCTCAAGCGTTTCAAACCGCTGGTGAACGAGATCAAGTCTGGCGCCACCCCGGGTAAGGACAAGTAACAGATGTGGTTCTGGGAAAAATACACCAGTCCGTGGAGCCTGTCCCAGGCAGGCATCCTCGGCATGAACAAACGCAACCACTCCTACATCAGCCGCTACAACCCGCGCAGCCTCTACCCGCTGGTGGATGACAAGCTGCAGACCAAGCGCATAGCGCTGGATGCGGGGGTGACTGTGCCGGAACTGATCGGCACCATCCGCGAACAGCATGACGTGACCCGCATCACCCAGCTGGTCAAGGATTGGCCGGGTTTCTGCATCAAGCCGGCGCGCGGTTCGGGCGGCAAGGGGATCCTGGTGATCCTGCGTCAGGAAGAGGGTCTCTTCTACAAGCCAAACGGCAGCGCCAGCAATGGTCAGGATCTGGAGCGCCATGTCTCCAACATACTGGCCGGGCTCTACTCGCTGGGCGGCAAGCCCGACGTGGCGCTGGTGGAAGGCCTCATCAACTTCGATGACGTCTTCGATGGCTACTCGTTCGAAGGGGTACCCGATGCCCGGGTGATCATCTTCAAGGGCTTCCCTGTGATGGCCATGATGCGCCTCTCCACCGCCGCCTCCGACGGCAAGGCGAACCTGCACCAGGGCGCCGTGGGGGTGGGTCTGTGCCTGCGCACCGGTCGGGCACTGCGGGCGGTGCAGTTTGGCAATCCGCTGCGTCATCACCCGGATACCGGCCTCGATCTGTACGAACTCAAGGTGCCCCACTGGGATACCCTGCTGACCCTGGCGGCCTCCTGCTACGAGATGTCGGGTCTGGGTTACATAGGCACCGACATGGTGCTGGACAAGTTCCGCGGCCCCATGTTGCTGGAGCTCAACGCCCGGCCGGGTCTCGCCATCCAGATCGCCAACGGTCGCGGCCTGGTGCCCAATCTCAAGACCATAGAGAAACTGGGCCAGGTCAAGATGAACGTGGAGCAGCGAGTCAACTTCGCCAAGGATCACTTCGGTATCTTCGACGAATAGCCTCACAGCCTGACTAGTAAAAGCGCGCCTGTGGGCGCGCTTTTTTATGGCTGGCATTTGGCCGGGTGACGAGATCCGGCGCAAAAAAAGACATAAAAAAACCGATGCCTTGGCATCGGTTTTTCAGTATCCGGTACGCAGACCTTATTACAGGGAAGCAGCGTTCTCGGACAGATACTTGGCAACGCCATCCGGGGAGGCGGTCATGCCTTTTTTGCCTTTCTCCCACTGAGCCGGGCACACTTCGCCGTGCTCTTCGTGGAATTGCAGGGCATCGACCATGCGCAGCATCTCGTCGATGTTGCGACCCAGCGGCAGATCGTTCACGACCTGGTGACGAACCACGCCGTGGCTGTCGATCAGGAAGGAGCCACGGAACGCCACACCGGCTTCCGGGTGCTCGACGTCATAGGCTTTGCAGATCTCGTGCTTGATGTCGGCAACCAGCGGGTACTTGACCGGGCCAATGCCGCCGTCTTCGATCTTGGTGTTGCGCCAGGCGTTGTGGGAGAACTCGGAGTCGATGGAGACACCGATCACTTCCACGCCACGCTTGTTGAACTCTTCCAGGCGGTGATCGAAGGCAATCAGCTCGGACGGGCAGACGAAGGTGAAATCGAGCGGATAGAAGAACAGGACGGCTGCCTTGCCTTTGATGTGGGATGCCAGGTTGAAGGTGTCAACGATCTGGCCATTGCCCAGAACGGCAGCAGCGGTGAAATCGGGTGCGGGACGGCCTACCAATACCATATTCAATTCCTCTTTATGTGAAGTGAACAATCCTGTCAGGATTGGGCTACCTAGAGCCAAGTCCGTCTAATTCAAGCGACAAACTATAGACCCGGTGGTAGATTAGTTAAATCAAATTAAATAGATAGCATTAATCGGGTTTTCCTATGCAACGTTGGCCCAGCCTGAAACAGCTGCAATATCTGGTCGCTCTCGACGAGCACAAGAACTTCAACCGCGCCGCCAAGGCCTGTCATGTCAGCCAGTCCACCCTGAGTACCGGGATCCAGACGCTGGAAGACATGATGAACCTGCAACTGGTGGAGCGGGACCACAAGAGCTTCATTATGACCCCGGTCGGCATGGAAATCGTCGAGCGGGCTCGCAATTTGCTCTCGGATGCACGGGATCTGATGGAACTCGGCCAGCATCAGGGCGGCGTCATGCATGGCACTGTGCGGCTCGGCTGCATCCCCACCATAGCCCCCTTCCTGCTCAGCAAGCTGCTGCAGGTATGTGGCAAGACCTATCCTGAGCTGGAATTGTTGCTGCGTGAAGACACCACCACCAACCTGCTCAAGCAGCTGGAGCAGGGTCAGCTCGACTTGCTGATCCTGGCGCTGCCGGTGGAGATCGGCGGCTTCCACTGCAAGATGGTCGGCCAGGACCCCTTCCACATGGTGATGCCCGCCAGCATGGCGGCCGGTCTGCACACCCCGTTCGACTACAAGGAGCTGCCCAATCAGAGCATCTTCCTGCTGGAGCGGGAGCACTGCCTCACCGAGCATGCGGTCAGTGCCTGCCGGTTGCGGGACAAGAGCAAGATCAACCCGTTCGCCGCCACCAGCCTGCACACCCTGGTGCAGATGGTCGGCGCCGGGCTTGGCACCACCTTCCTGCCGCAGATGGCCATAGATGCCGGCATCCTCGACAACACGGATCTGGTGGCCATTCCCCTGCCGGGGGAGAAGCCGTACCGCGAGATAGGCCTGGTGTGGCGTCCCAGCACGACCCGGGTACAGACCTTCTACAAGCTGGCCGAGCTGCTCACCCCGCTGATCGAACCCAAGGCCTGAACTTAGACAGACCTCCACGAAAACGCCGGCAACTTGCCGGCGTTTTCATTGGTCAAGACTCTGACACTGGATCAGCTGCCGAACCGTCAGTTGCCGGTCGGTGGCCCGAAGATCTGGGTGTAAGAGGTCAGGGTACGCAGGCTGACGTCACCAGGCTGGCCATTCTCGTCATAAAGCGCCAGCGCGCCCGTCTGCTTGTTGTGACCCAGCAGCTGATGGGCGCTCAGGTTGCTGAGTGCATCGCTCTCCGGTTTCCACTCCCAGCGTTGTCCCAGACTCAGGCTGCAGCTCTGCAACTGGCCCAGGTTGTTGCCATCCAGGCAGTGGCGGGTATCCAGCGCACTGACATAGCGGCCGTACTGGTCATAGATGAAGGACTGGGCGGCCGAGGTCTCGTCACAGGTCACGGCGCTCACGCCTTGCTGGGCATCGGCGCTCAGGCAGCGGTTGTCAAAGCCGCCCAGTTGCAGGTTGACCGGGCGACCGCCGGTAAACACCGGGTGGTTCCAGTCCACCTTGAAACTGGTGGAGGCGGTCACCCGTCTGCGCTTGTCGACATCCTCGAAGCCCTGGAAGGAGACATGGGCTCCCACCACGTAATAGTGCTTGTAGATGCCGGTGTAGATGGGGCGGATGTTGACCGAGGAGTCAATCTTGAACTCGGTACTGCCCTGCTCGTTGGGCGCCGCCTTGTAGATGACGTCCAGATTCGGCACGAAGCCCTTGTAGCTCAGCGGCTGGATGCGATTGTGATCCACATCGTATCCCATGCCCCAGACGGTGGCCGTCTTGGACGAGAGCAGAGACTCCGCCGTCGCGTATTGATCCCGCCCCCAGCTGAAACTCACCTTCTGGGCACTGGGCGCCGAGCGCTCGACCCGATAGTCCTGGGTGTTGTAGGCGAGCTGGCGCTGCTGGCTGAATTTGGCCGAGGCCTCCAGCTTGGCCTTGGGCCCGTCCTTGTTCACCTCGACCCCGCCGGTCACCCCCACCTCGAAGCCGGAGATCTCGCGATGCTCATACTTGCTGTTGAGGTTGGTGGGCAGGCTCTTGAGCACGGCCGCCTTGGCGTTGGAGGCTTCGATGGTGAAGCGGTAGTCCTGGGCGATGGCATCGGTGGCATAGTCCCGCGCCCATCCGTCGAGCAGGGTGTAGCCGGCAAAGTTCTCGCTCCAGGTGAGATCTTCGTTGAGCTGGATACCGGCACCGGCCGACTCCTCATCCAGCGAGATCCGCACTATCTTGGCATCCGGCGTGGCGGAGCCCGTGTTGCCAAATTGCAGGGAACGCTCCAGGTTCACCCGATAGACCAGCGAGATGTTCGGCGAGTCACAGAACAGCCGATCCCCCCGATCCCAGGTGCGCGAACGCGGGAAGGTGCACTCGGTATCGCTGATCTTGCGATTGACGTTGAGGTAGAAGGCCACGTGCGGCAAGCCGGCTTCGGCGGTGGCCGGCTGGGTCAGGGAGCGTTTGTGGCGTTTGCCCTGCCCCGCAAGACTCTCGACCCGCTCCATCACCCGATAGAAGGCTGGATCATCGACGCCCCCCAGCGGGGTAAACAGCAGCGCGCCCTTGTAAGCGGAGACCAGCACCCAGTCGGCATCGAACGAAATGCCGGCCAGCTGCTCCATGGCCTTTCTGGCCTGTTGCCGCTCGCCCTTGTCAGTGATGGCGCTGAAGTCGATGAAGACGCGCTCCCCCTGCCCCAGCACGCGCTCGCGCAGTTGATCAGGGGTCAGCCCCCTGGCGGCCTGCTGCTCATCCAGCCAGACGCCGGCGTTGAGGTAGACAAGTCCCTGTTCCGATTGCAGGCTGGCCAGCATGGCTGTGCCCTGATCGGTACGCTCGCCTATGTCTTCGGCATGCACGCTGCCTGCCAGCAAGGCCAGCGCGAGCAGACTGAGAGTGGGAGCCTGAGTGATGAATTTGCGTGGTTTTTTGTTTTTCATTGTTAGCTCCTTGTCGAATCACACCCGACTATTTCCACCATGAGATGGAACAGCATAACCCTATTATTGATGGTTATATTTCGGTGTTATTCTGCTTGCTTGCCGCTCAATGCCAGCCATTTTTCTCGCTGTGAATTAACAGCGTATTCATGGCGGGTATTTCATATGACAAAACAAGGACTGCGGTGCAGTCTAAGGTGGAAGATTCGGCGCTCGCCGATGCTATTACACGGTTGTCGCGCTCTGATAGCGCTGCCCATTTTGGATGCGGGTGACACCTGTCTTTAGCCTCGCGTCCCTGTTCATCGGCCTGAACGATGAAGCGGGAGCCTGATGCCTTGGGCATTCTGCCGCGAGGAAACACTCACTGCTATGGGCTCGATATCATGGGGTGGCCCTCCTCTGTCTGGTGATATTGTCAGCCAACGCCAGTCATTGACCAAATATTATTATGTGAACCAGTTGCGGGAATATACCCATATATATCTAATTTGCTGCCACCATATTGGTGACGGGGGTGGCCTGTCTAGCGGCCTGCTGTAATAGGGTTTCATCATAACGAATTAGCCTGAAATAATAACGTGACACAGATCACGCAACGGCGTCAATAAAGTTAATGATAAAATCATTCAAACTTGAATAGAATAATTACGTTAATATTGAAATGCTCATTCAAGATAGCCGCCAAATATTATTCAAATGAATACAACCGATAATATGACGTCACTCGGCTCATGCCCTTTCCGGGCGCTCAGGCGCGGTTTATTGCCAACAAGGCTATGTTCGAGCCCCAAACCCCGTTTATGATGAGCGGGTCGTCGAGTCGAAGGAGCCCCCATGCATTGCAAGTTACTGCTGCCCCTGCTGGCCCTGTTGCTGGCCGCCTGTTCCAGCACGCCCGAACCGCCGCCCCCCCGTCAGAGCAGTGCCTTCGACGGCTTCTACCAGCAATGGCGCGGCGTGCCCTATCGCATGGGTGGGGCCAGCCGGGCCGGGCTCGACTGCTCCGCCTTCACCCAGCTTGCCTACCAGCAGGTGCTCGGCTTCAACCTGCCCAGAACCACTGAATCCCAGGCCAGCCTGGGCACGCCGGTCGATCGCTACCGCTTGCAGCACGGCGATCTGGTCTTCTTCAAGACCGGCTGGCAACAATACCATGTCGGTGTCTACACGGGGGCCGGGGAGTTCATTCACGCCTCCACCAGCAAGGGGGTGATCCGCTCACGCCTCGACAATGTCTACTGGAACAGCCGCTACTGGCAGGCGCGCCGTCTGACGCAGTGAGCCCCGCTCACCATGAGAAATGAGAAAGGCCCGTGACGGGCCTTTCTCATTATCTGTTTGCCGACTCAGTGCTTGCGATGCCAGCGCGGCGAGGTGGCCTTCTCGCCCCAGGGGGTGACGCATGGCAACAAGGCCCCCTCGATCACCGAATCGCTGCTGGCCAGCGCCTCGGCAATCTTCTGATGCAGCACCCGCAGCAAGCGTCCCTCCTGCTCGGCCAGGGAGTGACCCGCGGCAAAGAACTCGCGCTGGTGTTGCAGCGCCAGCTTCTGGGCAAATTCATAGGTGTTGAAGCAATCCGGCATCCGCTCGACCACATCATCAAGCCGGGCCAACAAGCTGTTCAGTTCCCTGGTCATGTCGCTCACTCCTTGTAGGTTGATGGCCAAAAACTACCCCTAATTGGATAAGTCACCAACCACCAAATCTCGAAACTGTGGTGGGTCGCACAGTTCACAGGTGAGTCATCCGCGACCCTATGCTAAGCCAGATGGCAAAACTTTACAGCCGATTAACAAGCCGCTAGATTTAGACCGACCAATCAGTCGGTCAATTAACGCGCGAGGTATGCCATGGAAGCGGTTCAGTTGCAGGAGACCACCACAGACAAGCTGTCGCTACCGGGCAAGCTGGCCCGGCTCAGGCAGGCCTGTCAGGCCAATCCCATGCCGGGTCTGAGCGAACGCAGAGCCCACCTGAGCCAGCTCAAGCGTGCCCTGCTGGCCCACAAGCAGCCGTTGTGTGACGCCCTGGCCCGGGATTATGGCCAGCGCAGCGATTACGACAGCCTGATCGCCGACATACTCCCCAGCGTCATGCAGATCAACTACACCCAGCGCCGGATCAAGCGCTGGATGCGCCCGCACCGCCGCCACACAGGGCTGCTGCTGGCCCCGGCCAGGGTCGAGGTGTTCTATCAACCGCTCGGGGTGGTCGGCATCATAGTGCCGTGGAACTTCCCCGTGATGCTGAGCCTGGGGCCCCTCATCAGCGCCATCGCCGCCGGCAACCGGGCCATGCTCAAACTCTCCGAATTCACCCCTCACACCAACGCCGTGCTGCGCACCTTGCTGGATCAGGTGTTCGATGAGGATGAGGTCACAGTGGTCGAGGGGGATGCCCAGGTGGCAGCCGCCTTCAGCGCCCTGCCGTTCGATCATCTGCTGTTCACCGGCTCGACCGCGGTGGGCAAGCTGGTGATGGCCGCCGCCGCCCCCCAGCTCACCCCGCTCACCCTGGAGCTAGGTGGCAAGAGTCCCTGCCTCATAGCCCCCGACATGCCCATAGCGCTCGCGGTAGAGCGGATGATCTTCGGCAAGAGCCTCAACGCCGGCCAGATCTGCGTGGCCCCCGACTATGTGCTGCTGCCACGGGGCCAGGAGCAGGCCTTCATCGAGGCTTACCGCAACCACTTCGCCCGCCTCTATCCCCAGGGGCTGGGGAGTCCGGATTACGGCTCCATCATCAACGGGCGCCAGTATGAGCGGCTCACCGGCTGGCTGGCCGAGGCCGAGCAGGCCGGTGCCCAGGTGCACCCCTGCGGCAGCCCGGCCCGGGACGACGTCGCCCACCGGCTGGTGCCCCACCTGCTGACCGACGTGCCCAACCACTGCCAGCTGATGCAGCAGGAGATCTTCGGCCCCCTGTTACCGCTGGTGCCCTACGACAGCCTGGACGAGGCGCTCGCCTACATAGCCGCCCGCCCACGCCCCCTCGCCTTCTATCTGATGAGCCTGGATCCGGCGCTGCAGGCCAGAGTGACCCGGGAGACCCACTCAGGCGGCATGGCCATCAACGAGAGCCTGTTCCAGGTGGCGGCCGATGACGTGCCCTTTGGCGGCATCGGCGCCTCCGGCATGGGCCACTACCACGGTCACGAAGGCTTTCTCACCTTCTCCAAGGCGAAAACCGTGTTGAGCCGTGGCAGGTTCAGCACAGGCTCACTGGTTCACCCCCCTTATCGGCGCTGGCACCAGCGGCTGATGATGGCGCTGTTTTTACGCTGACGGGCGCCGGAGACCTGCATGCACAAACCCATGACAGACAAGCGCCGCCAGATCCTGGATGCCGCCCTCGCCCTGTGCGCCGAGGATGGGCTGCAAGGCGCCGCCACCGCCCGCATCGCCAAGGCGGCTGGGGTGGCCAACGGCACCCTGTTTCACCACTTCCCCAGCAAGGAGGTGCTGATCCAGTGCCTCTATCAGGATGTCAAACTGCGGCTCGGCGCCGCCATCACGGAGGCGGATGCCGCCCTGCCCCTGCGCGAGCAGGCCCGCCATTACTGGCAGCAGGCGATGCAGTGGATGCTGGCCCATCCCAACGAGCTCAAGTTCGTGCTGGGGTTCTTCCACTCCCCCCTGCTGGCGCGCCCCCTGCGCAGCCAGATCCTGAGCGATACCCTGCGCTTTCTGCCGCGCCTGCTGAGCCTGGGCCAGGCCAGCGGTGCCCTGATGCAAGCCCCGCCGGCCCTGATGCTGGAGGTGTGCCAGAGCCAGTTTCTGGCCTGCGCCTCCCTGTTTGTCGACCAACCTGAACTGGGACGGGACGCTCACTGGCAAGCCAGTGCCTTCGCCCTGTTCTGGTCCGCCATCTCGGGAGTGAACCCTAATGCAAAACCGGACGCTTGAATCCCTGGCGGCCCTTGGCCGCCGTCTCTGGATAGCCACCCTGCTCTGGGTCATAGGGCGCACCCTGTGCCGCGCCGCCCGGGTCGATGAGGCGGTGCGACAAGAACTCGCCCCCCTGCCCGACGGCCTCACCATACGGCTGGAGGTGGCGGGCCTCAGCCAGGCGCTGATCATCCACAAGGCGGCTGGTCGCTGGCAGTGCGGCGCACCGACCCATACCAGCGGCGATCTGCACCCGCTGCGAGTGCGTTTCAAGCATCCTGGCATCGCCTTTCGCGCCCTCAGCTTTCGGCTCGGGGTCAATCAGGCATTCAGCGAAAACCGCTTGCTGGTGGAGGGGGATCTCACCGTCGCCATGCACCTGGTACGGGCGCTGGAACAGCTGCAGGCCCTGATCCTGCCCGCCTTCATCGCGCGGCCACTGCTGCGCCACTATCCTGACCCGCGCCGCAAGCTGGCGCGAGCCTGCCACATCTACCTGGGTCTGTTGACCGGCTGAACAAGAGGATGAGCACCATGAGTCGCTATTACGATTTTTTCTGCCCGGTCAAGCTGATGGCGGGCGAACAGGCACTGGAGCAGCTCGCGGGCGAGCTGGCCGGATTGGGCGCGCGCCGCCCGCTGCTGCTCACCGACAAGGGGGTCAGCGGCACCGGACTCGCCACCCTGCTGGCCAATGTGCTGGCCGAGGGGGAGCTGCCGGTCGCCGACATCTGGGACGAGATCCCGGCCGACTCCTCCACCGCCGTGGTGGAGCGGATCGCGGCCCGCTATCGGGAGCTCAAATGCGATAGCCTGGTGGCGCTTGGCGGCGGCTCCGTCATCGACACCGCCAAGGCGGTCAACATCCTCGCCTCCATGGGCGGGGATCGGCTGCTGGATTACGCCGGCGCAGGCTGCCTGACCAGACCCCTGCAGCCGCTGGCGGTGGTGCCCACCACGGCGGGCACGGGATCCGAGGTGACGCTGGTGGCGGTGATCAAGGATGAGGCGAGCGGGCGCAAGGTGCCCTTCACCTCCCCCTTCCTGCTGCCGCAGCTGGCGGTGCTGGATCCGCGCCTCACCCAGGGCTTGCCCCTCAACATCACGGCGGCCACCGCCATGGATGCCATGACCCACGCCATCGAGGCCTTCATCGGCAACGCCAAGAACCCGGTCAGCGACGCCCTGGCGCTGATGGCGGTGGAGAAGATCGCCAGTGCCCTGCCCCAGGTGCTGAACAACCCGCAGGACAAGCGGCTGCGGTTGCAACTGGCGGAGGGCTCCACCCTGGCGGGCATGGCGTTTTCCAACTCCATGGTGGGGCTGGTGCACGCCCTCGGCCACAGCCTGGGGGCCCGCTGTCACCTGCCCCACGGTCTGTGCATGAACCTCTTCCTGCCGACCGTGCTCGACTACAACCGGCCGGGCATAGATGAGGAGCTGGCTCGCCTGCTGCTGCCCCTGGTCGGCGCCGAGCGCTTCGCGGCAACCCCGCTCGCAGAGCGGGCACAGGCCAGTATCCAGGCTCTGTGCTCCTTGCGCGATACCCTGTGGCAGGCGGTGAAGCTGCCGCGCACCCTGCGCGAAGCCGGCGTCACCGACAAGGCCCTGCTGCCCGAGATCCGGGATCTCGCCATCAACGACGGCGCCCTGCTCTACAACCGCAAGGATGCCGACCGGACCCAGCTGCTCGGCCTGCTGGAGCTGGCCTGGGAATAGCCGGCTTGGCCAGGCCCCGCATGGCGGGGCCGCTTGCTACCAGCTGATGGTGGCACCGGCCCCATAGTTGTCCCTTCCCTCCGGCGTCTTCTCGCGCCAGATGGACTCCTTGTTGCGGCGAATGGCCTCTTCCCGTTCCTGGTTGCGCTCCCAGACGGGTTTCATCTCGTCCAGTGGCCGCTCATGTTTCTCCCCCTTGTGATCGATGACGGCGCAGTGCTTGTCGCCGCACTGGTAGGCATAGGGTTCGACGGTGCAGCCCGCCAGGGCCAGGCCAATGAGAGAAACACTCAGGGAGTAAGGCAAGATCATGTGACGCTCCTGTTTGCATCGGTGACGAGAGGGCGCCGAGTGTCAAACAGGAGACAAAGGGATTCAACCTTGTGAAAGCTGTTGATTGTTACAAAGGGTACATCAAGCAGTTTGTCAGCAAGTTATTGATACGTATCATGTTACCGACCACTTCACTCAGTTCGTCTCTGCCGGATCCGGCGTAAAGACCCCGGTGGAGAGGTAGCGATCCCCCCGATCACAGATGATGACCACCACCACCCCCTGCTTGATCTCTGCCGCCACCCGCAGGGCACCGGCCACGGCACCACCTGAGCTGACCCCGCAGCAGATCCCCTCCTCCCGCGCCAGCCGGCGCATCATGAGCAGCGCCTCCTGCTGGGTCACGTCCAGCACCCGATCGACCCTTTGTGGCTCGAAAATGGTGGGCAGGTAGGCCACAGGCCAGCGGCGAATGCCAGGGATCTGGCTCCCCTCTGCCGGTTGCAGACCTATCACCTGCACCGCCGGGTTCTGCTCCTTGAGGTAGCGGGAGACCCCCATTATGGTGCCCGTGGTGCCCATGGCCGAGACGAAGTGAGTGACCGCCCCCTCGCTCTGGCGCCAGATCTCGGGGCCGGTCGATTGATAGTGGGCATCCGGGTTGGCCGGGTTGTTGAACTGATCGAGCACCAGTCCCTCCCCGCGTGCCTCCATGGCCAGCGCCAGATCCCGCGCCTCTTCCATGCCGTTTTCCACCAGCACCAGCTCGGCGCCATAGGCCTGCATGGCATCGCGCCGCTCCTGGCTCATGGTGCGCGGCATGATGAGCCGCATCCGATAGCCCCGCGCCGCCGCCACCATGGCCAGTGCTATGCCGGTGTTGCCGGAGGTGGCCTCGATGAGCCGGGCTCCCGGCAGCAAGCGACCGCTCGCTTCGGCGATCTTGATGAGGTTCAGCGCCGGCCTGTCCTTGACCGAACCGGCGGGATTGTTGCCCTCCAGCTTCACCAGCAGGGTGACCTCTGGCCAGGGATTGATGCGGCGCAGCGCCAGCAGGGGGGTATTGCCAATCAGATCTTCCAGCGTGGCGAAGGCCATAATGGGATCCATCCTCTGTTAACTGTTCTATACCTTGGCTAGCGGGTATGCACCCGGTCGGGCTCGCAGTGTAAGCGAGCCCGTGCAGTTGGCAAAGGGCTGCCAACGTGGTCAGATAACCCCATTCCCCGTACCGAGGAGCAAGCATGAGCGAGATCATTCATCAGGCCAACCAGCAACAATTCATCTGCGTGGTGGACGGCAAGGAGTCCAGGCTGCGTTACCGGCGGCTCGATGCCAAGACCATAGACGCCTACAGCACCTTCGTCCCGCCGGAGCTCAGGGTACAGGGCATCGCCGATCAGCTGGCGCGCACCTTCTACAGCTGGACCCAGGCGGAGGGGCTCACCATAGTGCCCAGCTGCAGCTACATAGACGTCTGGCTGCGCCGCAATGCAGGTTGACGCACAGACGCGTCAGAGTACGCAAGAGGCGCGCCTGCAAGCGCAAACCGAAATCCTGCTGCGGGCCGATGGCCAGCGCATGGCCTGCCTGCAGGCAGCGCGCGAGCTGGCGCTGCCCGACTGGGCGCTGGGGGCCGGCTTTATCCGCAATCTCATCTGGGATCATCTGCACTGTAAATCAGTCCCTACCCCGCTCAACGATATCGATCTCATCTATCTGGACAGTGCTGATCCGGCTGGATTGAAGGAGGCCGATCACGAGGCCTGGCTGGCCGCCAGGGTGCCGGGCCAACGCTGGGAAGTGCGCAATCAGGCCCGCATGCACCAGCGCCAACGGGTTCCCCCCTTTGTCAGCAGTCTGGAGGCCCTCAGCCACTGGGTGGAGGTGCCTACCTGCATCGGGGTCAGGTTGCTGCCAGACGGCGAGTTCGAGTGGCTGGCCCCCCATGGCTTTGCCCCCAACTGGTCCCTGCAGGTGGATCCCAACCCGCGCTGCCGCCAGGAGAGCCGGGTTTTTACCGAACGGGTCAAGGCCAAGGAGTGGCAACGGCTGTGGCCTGACCTGGTGGTGAACTGGCCATAACCTGATTGCAATGTTTCGGCAACCTTGGGCACACTAGGGAAAAGCTGTTTGTAACTCAATGGGTTAAATAATGCGCGACTTCTTCTCACTCGAACGCTGGCTACCGGGCCTCGCCGCCCTGCTGCAATACCAGCGGGCCTGGCTGATGCCGGATGTGCGCGCTGGACTGTCGGTGGCGGCCGTGGCGCTGCCCGTGGCCATCGCCTATGCCGAACTCGCCGGCGTGGGGCCCCTGGTCGGCCTCTACTCCTGCATACTGCCCATGCTGGTCTACGCCCTGTTTGGCACCTCCCGCCAGCTGATCGTCGGCCCGGACGCCGCCACCTGCGCGGTGATAGCCGCCGTGGTCACCCCGCTCGCCGCCGGTGATGCCACCCGCCATTGGCAGCTGGTGATGACAATGACCGCCATGACCGGCTTCTGGTGCCTCATCGCCAGCCGCTTCAAGCTGGGGGTGCTGGCGGACTTTCTCTCCCGTCCCATATTGATGGGGCTGCTCAACGGCGTGGCCATCACCATAATGGTGGGTCAGCTCTCCAAGATCTTCGGCTTCACCTTCAGCGAGCGCTACCTCATAGAGCGGATCGCGGGCGGTGCCAACTACATTACCCAGACCCATCTGCCGACCCTGGCCATGAGCCTGACCGCCTTGCTCACCCTGCTGCTGGCCAAGCGCTACAAGCCGGCCTGGCCCTCCTCCATGGTGGCCATGGTAGTGACGGCGGCCCTGGTGTGGGGACTGGATCTCGGCCAGTTCGGCATCGCCACCCTGGGGGCCATCGGCTCGGGTATGCCCGTCTTCCAGTTGCCGGAATTTCCCCCAGGTCTGATGCGCGAGCTGGTGCTGCCGGCGCTCAACCTCGCCATGGTGAGCTTCGTCTCCATGATGCTCACCGCCCGCAGCTTCGCCGCCAAGAACGGCTATGAAATCGATGCGGACAAGGAGTTTCGGGCGCTGGGGATGGCCAACCTGGCGGCGGCTGCCTCTCAGGGCTTTGCCATCAGCGGGGCGGATTCGCGCACCGCGGTCAACGATGCCAACGGCGGCAAGAGCCAGCTGGTCTCCATCATAGCGGCCGCCGCCATCGCCCTGGTCACCTTCTACCTGACGGCGCCGCTGCAATACATACCCACGGCCGCCCTCGGCGTGGTACTGGTGATGGCGTCGCTGTCGCTGACCGATTTTCGCGGCCTGTGGGCCCTGCGCCACTCGGATCGGGCCGCCTTCTGGCTGGCGCTCATCACCTTCGTCAGCGTGCTGGCCATGGGGGTGATCCCGGGGATCACCCTCGCCGTGCTGCTGGGGCTGTTCCAGTTCCTGCGCAATGTGATGCGCCCCACCGACCAGTTGCTCGGCATGGATGACGAGGGGGTGGTGCGTACCCTGGGGGACAACGAGCAGGCCAAGGCCATTCCCGGCATCCTGGTCTATCGCTTCAACTCGCCGCTCACCTACTTCAACGCCCCCTACTTCAAGCGGCGGGTGCTGGCGCTGCTGGTGCAGGATCCCCACAACCCCAAATGCCTGGTGGTGGATGCGGTGGCCTGTTTCACCCATCAGGACATCAGCGTGATGAGCATGGTGGGGGAGCTGCACAAGGATCTGAAACGGCGCGGCATCCACATGGTGATGGCTGGTCGCCACGGCCAGATGAGCCAGTGGCTCAAGCAGGCGGGGATCCGGGTGGGCGACGAGGGGGTCATCCTCTGCCCCGACATGTATCAGGCGCTGCGCATGACCCGCTGCTACCGGGAGCCCGTGTTCAAAGATGACACAGTGGTGGAGAGCACCACGGACGCCATCCTCTCCCACTGGCCCCAGGATGATGCGCTGCCGGACTCGGCGCGGCTCACGCTCCCCTCTGAGCAGGAGGCAGGCGCCACCCCGGCCTGATCGGGAGCCGGACTCTCCCCGGGAGGGTCTGGCGCACTCTCAGCTCAGGGCAGGATTGCACCCTGCGGACTCTTGGTGTTAAATGCCCGTCCAGATGGCGCTGACGAGGGCCATCCCCAGTATTTGGACACCCCATGCAAACTCAATCCCAGGCGGGCCCAGGCACTCTCTTCTCCCTGACCTGGCCGCTGTTTATCGATCTCGCCCTGCACTTTCTGACCGGGGCCCTCAACACCTTCATGGTGGGCCACGTCTCCTATCAGGGCGTGGCGGCACTGGCGGTCGGCAACCAGGTGTTCGATCTGGCCATCACCTTGTTCAGCTTCGTCAGCATAGGCACCAGCGTGGTGATCACCCAGTATCTGGGGGCCGGCGATCGGGAGAAGGCGCGCATCGTCATCCACACCGCCATCGGCTTCAACCTGCTGGTGGGGCTGGTGGCCGCGGTCGGCGTGCTCGCCGGCGCCAGCACCATGCTCTCCCTGATGAACCTGCCCGCCCACCTGATGGGCGATGCCACCCTTTATCTGCAGATCATCGGCCTGTGCCTGCTGCCGGAGGCGGCGGCACTCTGCCTGGCCGCCACCCTGCGTGCCCACGGCCATACCCGTCAGGCCATGTACGTGACCCTGACCGTCAACCTCATCACCTTCGTCGGCAACCTGCTGCTGCTCTACGGCTGGTTCGGCCTGCCCCAGCTGGGAGTGGCCGGGGTCGCCATCAGCACGGTGGCGGGTCGCATCGTCGGCGTTGTGTTGCTGGTGTGGCTGGTGGCGCGCAAGACAGGTATCAAGTTGCGTTTGCCCGAGATAGTCCGCCCCAGCAAGGTCATGCTGGACAAGGTGCTGCACATAGGCCTGCCGGCGGCGGGGGAGAACCTCTCCTGGATGCTGCAGTTCATGGTGGTCACCGCCTTCGTCGGCCTGCTCGGCGACAAGGCGCTGGCGACCCAGTCCTATTTCTTCCAGATCTGCCTGTTCATCCTGCTGTTCGGCCTCTCCATCGGTCTTGGCAACGAGATCATCATCGGCCATCTGGCGGGGGCCCGCCGCTTCGAGCAGGCCTACAACCAGCTGATGAAGAGCCTCAAGCTCGGCCTCATCGTCACGACCCTGATCGCCATCGCCGCCGCCCTCAATGGCCGCGCCATCATCAGTTTGTTCACCGACGATCCCGACATCATCACCCAGGTGGCCCAGCTGTTTCTCATCAGCCTCATCCTCGAACCCGGCCGCACCTTCAACCTGGTGGTGATCAACGCCCTGCGTGCCACCGGGGATGCCCGTTTCCCGCTCTACATGGCGCTCGTCTCCATGTGGGGGATTGCCGTTCCGCTCGCCTATTTCCTTGGTATCATGCAGGGCTATGGACTGGTCGGCATCTGGTTGGCGCTCGCCTGCGATGAGTGGGTGCGCGGTCTGGCCATGTTCTGGCGCTGGCGCAGTCGTCGCTGGCAAAACAAAATTCTTGTTGAAACATAAGCGGAATCACAATGAAGAAAATCGGACTCTTGTTGGCTGCCATCCTGCTCAGCCCGCTGGCCATGGCGCAAACCGCGCCCGCGGCTCCCAAGGCGCAAGCCGCCAAAACCTGGTATGTGGCACCCATCGCCATCGACGAGACAAGCGAGGCCCAGAAGGCGCTGACCAAAGATTTTACAGCCCAGATGATCAAGACCATCAAGATCAACGAATACCAGACCGGCAAAGCACTCGGCAAGACCCAGGATCCCAAGTGGCTGATCCGCACCAAGTTGATGCCTGCCAGCACGGAGCCGCTGGTCGGCAAGAAGCACCCGCAGGGTCTCACCTACGGCAAGGGCATCCCCACCCAGGAGATAGTCGGCGAGCTCATCATGAACGGCACGCTGGTGGCGCATGTCGGCCAGGGCTGGCGTGAACCCATACTCCCGGGGACCCCGGTGGCCGAGAAGATCACCATAGCCAACTACCAGTACGCCATCGGCAACGAGGCCAAGGCGCCGGATCTGGAAGAGCTGGCGGCGCAGATTGGCTTCGAGGTGGGCAAGGTGATCGCCAGAGACGGCAAGCCGCTGCCCGAGAAGAAAAAGAAAAAAGAGTAAACGCCACACCTGTTCTCAAGAAGGGGCCCCTGGCCCCTTTTTGCTGCCCGCTTGCCAGCCCTCCACCGTCATCAAACCGTCACAACTGTGATCGCGATTCCAGTTTGAAGCTCAGTTTCTTACTTACAAATGGCTTATCAGCTTGTGATTCAAGCAGTTAAAAATCATCCCCCAGATGCAGCAAATCATTGGTCCCGAATTCGATCGGGATCACATTTATCTGTGGGGGGAAGGGGTACTTTGGTTTTGAAGGCACAATCAAACGAAACCAAGGAGGCTTCATTACATGTTCCCAGAGTACAGAGATCTCATCTCGAAACTGAAGAGCAGTGATGTCCATTTCCAGAAGAAGTTTGACTTGCACAACGACCTGGATGCGGAGATTAGAAAGTTGGAAAAGCATCACGCCAGCGACTACAGCTCCGAGGTGAAGGATCTGAAAAAACAGAAACTTAAACTGAAAGAGGAGATATACGACATCCTCAAACAACATCCACACTAGACGCCTCGACGAATACCCGGATAAGCAACTTATCCCTCCAGCCCGGCTCAAGCCGGGCTTTTTATCGTCTCGTCACGGGGAAGCCGTCCGAAACGCTGGCAGGCCCTGACGGCGAAATTCGCTCGGGGTCTGCCCCGTATGGCGGCGAAAGGCGGTGTTGAAGGTGGACTTGCTGTTGAAACCGGCCCGGTAGCAGATGCTGGCCACCGTCTCGTCTCCCGCCTGCAGCAGCCGTTTGGCCTCCTCCACCCGATAACGGTTTAGCCAGTCGTAGAAGTTGCCCCCCGAGCAGGCGTTGATGGCGGTGGAGGCCTGATGGGTACTCAGGCCGCACTCGCCAGCCAGCTTGCCGAGGGAGAGCCCGGGATCCCGATAGGCCCCCTCCTTCAGCCGCCGCTCCAGCTCGTCAAACAGCGGCTGCTGGCTCGCGTCCAGTGCCGGGCTCATGATGCAGGCCTGACCCTCACTCCCGCCGGGTTGCGTGATCTCTGCCGAGGCCGCCTGTTGCGGCAGGCGGGCATGGGCCAGTACCTGCAACAGCAGATAGGCGGTGACGGGGGCCTGCAGATAGACGGTGGAGAGCGGCCAGCCGAGCCAGCTCAGGGCGATCCGCCCCAGCAGCAACAAGGCCACCAACAGTTGCAGTCCCTGCAACTGGCTCACCCAGGCCCGCAGCGCCGGCTTGCGGCTGACGACCCCAAGCCGCTGCTGCCGCCACCAGTAGATCAGCCCCAGCAGGGCCATGATGGCCAGATAACGATTGCCGTAGAGGGTGATGCCGGGCCACAACCCATCCCCCTGCTTGCCGAGCAGGATCCAGCGCACCTTCTCGGCGCCAGGCAGCAACCAGTAAGGCAGCGCCAGCACGGCCACCAGCAACAGCGGCAGACTGTGCACCATGCGGTCACGCCAGCGGCCGAGCACCGGCTCCCCCTGCAGGGCCCGGATATAGCCATAGAGGCAGAACGGCAGCATCACCACCAGGGGATCCGCCAGTTTGAGCAGATGAGGCCAGCGTTCGAACAGCTGCTGCTGATGGTAGAGATACTCCAGCGCCTGCACGCTGCTCAGGGCGAGCAGGGCCAGCAGATAATCGGAGGCTGAGTCCCAGCGTCCCCGCCACTGCCAGCCGAGCGCCGCCAGCAACAACATGCCCGCCAGGCTCAGACTGAGCAAGGCCGCCACTTCTTCCCACTGCATATGCTTGCTCCCCCAGGTACGGCTCCATCGAGACGGACCTGTTTATCCTTGTTTTTATTCTGTTTTTGGAACTATGACCGGTTCCATCCAGCGGAGCGACAGCCAGCTCGCCCTGCTCTTAAATACCCTCTCCTGCGGGCAAAAAGCAACAGAACCATAACAAGCACGGACAACAGAAGGAACTCAAATGCGATCTCCCTTTCCCCTTACCCTGCTCGGCTGCCTCGTTCTGGCCGGCTGCCAGGAGAACAGCAGCGAGCCGGATCCCGCTCGCCACTATGACGTCACCCTCACCTACACGGAGCAGGGGGTGCCCCACATCAAGGCGAATGACTACGCCAGCCTCGGCTTCGGGGCGGGTTACGCCCATGCCGAGGAGAACCTCTGCACCCTGAGCGAGCAGATCATGAAACTGCGGGGGGAAAAATCCCGCTGGCTGGGAGCGGGAGAGCAGCAGCGCAACCTGCTCTCCGACGTGGGCTATCGCTCGCTGGATCTGCCCGCCCAGGCCGCCGCTCTGTATGGCAAGCTGGCGCCGGATGCCCGCGATCTCATCGAGGGCTATGTGGCGGGCTTCAACCACTCACTCGCGGGACGAGCCAGCCCGGCGGACTATCCTTCCCCCTGCCGTGGGGCCGAGTGGGTCGAGCCCATCACCCCGACCCAGCTGCTGGCCTATCACCTGGATCTCGCCCAGCTCGCCAGCGGCCGCAGCTTCATCGGCGCCATGGCGAGCGCCCAGCCCCCCGGCAGCGGGACGCAGGCGCGTGCCCTGCCTGACCCGGAAGCCGAGTGGCTGCTCACCGCCGAGGGGATCGGCAGCAACGGCTGGGCGCTGGGGGCGGATCGCAGCAGCAACGCCAACAGTTTGCTGCTCGGCAACCCCCACTTCCCCTGGGATGGCGAACTCAGGTTCTACGAACAGCACCTGCAGATCCCGGGCAAACTCAACGTGACCGGCGCCACCATGATGGGTTTTCCCGCCATCCTGATCGGCTTCAACGAACAGCTGGGCTGGACCCATACCGTCTCCCAGTCCAAGCGCTTCACCCTCTATCAGCTCACCCTGGATCCCGCCAATCCGCTGCGCTACCGCTACGGCGACCAGTGGCGGGAGATGAGCCAGAAAACCATCACGCTGCAAGTGCGCCAGGCCGATGGCAGCCTGCAGCCCTATGCCCAGACCGTCTATGCCAGCCACTTCGGCCCCGTGGTCAACCTCGCCTCCCTCTCGCCCACCCTGGGCTGGACCAGCAGCAGCGCCATCAGCTTCCGCGATGCCAACGCCGGCAACTACAAGATGCTGGAGCAGTGGCTGGCCATGGCCAAGGCCCAGAGTACCCCGGCCTTCTTTGACGCACTGGCCGAGCATCAGGGGGTGCCCTGGGTCAATATCCTGATGATCGACAAGGCGGGCCAGGCCAGCTATGTGGATGCCACCCAGGTGCCCCGCCTCGGCGCCAAGGCCGAAGCCTGGTGGCGAATGGCCTCCCAGACCCCGCAGTTGGCCCCCGTCTGGCTGGATGGCGAGGGCAGCGTGCTGCTGCCGGGCAACGACCCCGATTTCGAGTGGGTCGACAGCGGCCAGACCCGGGCCCCCGGCCTTGTCCCCCTGAGCCAGGCCCCCCGCCAGACCCGCAGCGACTACGTCTACAACGCCAACAGCAGCCACTGGCTGACCAACCTGGCGGCGCCGCTGGAGGGTTACTCCATCCTCTACGGACCGGAGCAGACGGTGCGCAGCCCGCGCACCCGCTACAACGCCCAGCTCATCAGCACCCCAGAGACCATGGGACTGACCGGGGCCGATCGCCGCTTCACCCTGCCGGCGCTGCAACGGGTGCTGACCCACAACGGCTCCCTGTTTGCCCGCGAACTCAGGGATCCCCTGCTGGCCCGTTGCCAGGCCCATCCGCTGATCCAGCTGACGAGCGGCCCGCTGGACCTGACCCCGAGTTGCAATGCGCTCGCCAACTGGGATGGCGAGTATCAGCTGGAGAGCCGGGGCGCCCACCTGATGCGCGAATGGCTGACGGCGTTTCGCACCAGCGGCCACAGAGACATCAAGGATGCCCTGTTTGCCATCCCCTTCGATCCGGCCAGGGGCGCCACCACGCCGAGCGGGCTGGCTCCCTGGGGCGGCGCGCCGGATCTGGATCCCGCCCTGCTGGCGCTGGCCCATGCCCAGCAGCGGTTGCAGGCCGCCGGTATCGCGCCGGATGCCGAACTCGGCGCGCTGCAGTTCGTGCAAAAGGCGGCCGGGCTGACCCCCATAGCGCTGCCGGGAGGCAACTCGTTCGAGGGGCTGTTCAACATGGTGCAGACCAATCTGCCTTCGCGCAGCAGCTCGGATCTCGCCAACATAGTGACCGGCAAGAGCGTGGCGGACACCACGCTGCGCAGCCTGGATGACGACGGTGACGGCCAGCCCGAGCTGCGCTATCGCGCCAACTACGGCTCCAGCTTCGTGCTGGCCCTGCAGTTCGATGCCACCAGGCCCAAAGCGGAACGCTTCCTGAGCTACGGCCAGTCCCACGATCCCGAGAGCCCGCACTTCACCGATCAGACCGAGCAGTTTGCCCGCCAGCAGTGGCAACCCATGCGCTTCACCGAGCAGGAGATAGAAGCCCATCAGGAGCGCAGCCTGCACCTCAAGGTGCTGCGTGCCACCAGCCCCTGAGCCACGCCTCTCTCCAGCCATAAAAAAAGCGGGCCGACAGGCCCGCTTCGTCATTCAGGATCCGGCTCAGACGGGAGGATGGAAGGCGCTGGCCTCCCGGGTCGCCATCTCCTCGTAGGTAGCCCACTTCTGCCACGCCACTTGTTGTGCCACCTGCATCAGCCGCTCGGCCTCCTCCGGGTGGCTCTGGGCCAGCACCCGGTAGCGGTTCTCCTCTGCCCTGTACTCGGCAAGCGGAATCGAAGGGCGCAGGCTGTCGAGGCTGAAGGGGTTCTGCCCCGCGTGGCGCAATACCGGGTTGTAGCGCAGCAGCGGCCAGTGGCCCGAGTCCACCGCCCGTTTCTGCTGGGTCAGCCCCAGCTCCATGTCGATGCCGTGGGCGATGCAGTGGCTGTAGGCGATGATGAGGGACGGGCCCGGATAGGCCTCCGCCTCCCGCAGGGCCTGCAACGTCTGCTGCGGATTGGCGCCAAAGGCGATGCGGGCCACATAGACATTGCCATAGGAGATGGCCTGCAGCGCCACATCCTTCTTGGCGAGCGTCTTGCCCCCCGCCGCGAACTTGGCGACGGCACCGAGCGGCGTCGATTTCGACATCTGGCCGCCGGTGTTGGAATAGACCTCGGTATCCATCACCAGCACGTTCACATCCCGCCCGGAGGCGAGCACGTGATCGAGCCCCGCCGAGCCTATGTCATAGGCCCAACCATCGCCGCCGACGATCCAGACCGAGCGACGCACCAGTTGATCGATGAGGGACAGCAGCTCGCGGGCTTGTCCCGAGTTCACCTCCTCCAGTCGTTCGCGCACCTGTGCCACCCTGCCCCGCTGGGCGCGGATCTGTGACTCCAGCCGCTGCGGGGCGCTGACAAGCGACTCGACCAGCTCATCCCCCAGCTCCCCCTTCATCGCCTTGAGGGCGGCCACCGCCTGACCATGATGCTGATCGGCGGTGAGGCGGAAGCCAAAGCCGAACTCGGCGTTGTCCTCGAACAGGGAGTTGGACCAGGCTGGTCCCTTGCCTTCGCCGTTCTTGGCCCAGGGGGTGGTCGGCAGGTTGCCGCCATAGATGGAGGAGCAGCCGGTGGCGTTGGCCACCAGCATGCGATCGCCAAACAGCTGGGTCAGCAGCTTGAGATAAGGGGTCTCGCCACAGCCGGCGCAGGCGCCGGAGAACTCGAACAGCGGCTCCAGGAACTGGGCACCGCGCACCGTGGAAAAATCCACCCGCTCGCGGGCAGGCCAGGGCAGCCCCTCGAACCAGCGCAACGCCTGCTTCTGACCGGCCAGATGGGGTGCCTTGTCCATCATGGTGATGGCACGCGCGCCTTCATGGCCCTCTCCTTCAACACGCTCGCCTTGATGGCTGGCATCCGCCCCGGCCCGCACCGGACAGGCCTGCACGCACTGACCGCAGCCGGTGCAATCCTCCGGATAGAGCTGCAAGGTGTAGCGGCTGTCGGGGAAGCCCCTGGCGGTGACGGGCACCGACTGGGCCGCCTCGGGGGCGGTGGCCAGCCAGTCCTGGTGATAGAACTTGGCCCGCAGCGCAGCATGGGGGCAAACGAAGACGCAGTTGCCGCACTGGATGCAGATATCCGAATGCCAAATCGGGATCTCGCGGGCGATATCCCGCTTCTCGAAGCGACTGGTGGCTGTGGGGTAAGTGCCATCCACCGGCAACATGGAGACGGGGATGAGATCGCCGCGCCCCGCCAGCATCTCGCCGGTCACCCGCTGCACAAACTCGCTGCCGCCGGGGGCCAGTGGCAGCGGATAGTCGCTGATCGGCTCATCACCGGCCGGGATCGCCACCTTGCAGAGGTGAGCCAGGGTATCGTCCACCGCCGCGAAGTTGCGCGCCACCACCTCTGGCCCCTTGCGGGCATAGCTCTTCTCTATGCTCTCCTTGATCAGCGCAATGGCCTCGTCCCGCGGCAAGATCCCGGCCAGCGCGAAGAAGCAGGTCTGCATTATGGTGTTGATGCGATTGCCCATGCCGTTTTGCTCGGCCACCCGATCCCCGTCGATGCAGTAGAGCTGGATGTTGAGGGCGCGGATGCGGGCCCGCAGCCGCTCGGGCAGGCGGGCCCAGACTTGGCTTGCCTCACAGGGGGCGTTGAGCAGCAGGGTCGCCCCCTCGGCGGCGTGCTCCAGCAAGTCCACCGACTCGACAAAGCTCCACTGGTGGCAGCCGATGAAGCTCGCCTGCTCGATGAGCCAGGGCGCGTCTATGGGCTCGGGGCCAAAACGCAGGTGGGAGACGGTGCGCGAGCCCGACTTCTTGGAGTCGTAGACGAAATAGCCCTGGGCGTGGAAGCCCTCCAGCTCGCCGATGATCTTGATGCTGTTCTTGTTGGCGCCGACCGTGCCGTCGGCGCCCAGGCCAAAGAAGAGCGCCCGCACCCGGCTGGCGGGCTCCAGATCGCCGATGGGATGCCAGGCCAGACTCAGGCCCGACACATCATCCACTATCCCCACGGTGAAGCGCGGGCGCGGCGCATCGGATGCCAGCTCCTCGAACACGGCGGCACACATGGCGGGGGTGAACTCCTTGGAGGAGAGGCCATAGCGACCGCCACTGAGCCAGGGCAGCCGCTTGATAAGGCCACGCTGCAAGCCGTCGATGAGGGCGCTCTGCACGTCCAGCAGCAGCGGCTCGCCCCCGGCCCCCGGCTCTTTGGTGCGATCCAGCACAGCCAGCCGGCGCACGCTGGCGGGCAGGGCATCGAGCAGCGCCTGCACCGGGAAGGGGCGATAGAGGCGCACCACCAGCACCCCTGTCTTGCGATCCTGCCGGTTGAGCCAGTCGACCGTGGTGCGGGCGGTGGCCGCTCCCGACCCCATCAGCAAGATGACGTCGGTCGCGTCGCTGGCGCCGTGGTACTCCACCAGCCGGTAGTGGCGACCGGTGAGGGATCCCAGCTTGTCCATGCACTGCTGCACCCGCGCCGGCACCGCCTCGTAGAAGGGGTTGACGCTCTCGCGGGACTGGAAATAGGTATCGGGGTTCTGGGCGGTGCCGCGCATCACGGGGTGATCCGGGTTGAGCGCCCGGGCGCGATGGGCCCGCACCCAGTCGTTGTCGATGAGGGCACGGATCTCGTCCCTATGCAGGGCGGTGATCTTGTTCACCTCGTGGGAGGTGCGAAAGCCGTCGAAGAAGTGGATGAAGGGCACCCGGCACTGCAGGGTGACGCTGTGGGCAACCAAGGCCAAGTCCTGCGCCTCCTGCACAGAGCCGGAGGCGAGCATGGCAAAGCCGGTGCTGCGCGCCGCCATCACGTCCTGATGGTCGCCAAAAATCGAGAGCCCCTGCGCCGCCAGCGATCGGGCCGCCACATGGAACACGGCAGCGGTCAATTCCCCGGCGATCTTGTACATGTTGGGCAGCATCAGCATCAGCCCCTGACTGGCGGTGAAGGTGGTGGCGAGCGCCCCCGCCTGCAGGGCGCCGTGCACAGTCCCGGCCGCCCCTCCTTCGCTCTGCATCTCCACGACTGTGGGGATATTGCCCCAGAGGTTGGTCTGCCCCTCGTCCGCCCAGGCGTCGGCCAGCTCGGCCATGGTCGAGGAGGGGGTGATGGGATAGATGGCGCACACTTCGCTCAGCTGGTACGCCACCCGGGCCGCGGCTTCGTTGCCATCGACCATGATCAGTTCATGTTTCATTGGGACTCCTCCGGTTGGCGCAGCTCGATAGCGTGGCAGGGGCATTGATCGTGACAGGCACCGCAGCCGGTGCAGCGATCCGCATCCACCCGATAGCCGTGGCCCGGCCCCAGCTTCTCGATGGCCTGCTCGGGGCAGCTGCCATAACAGCCGTCGCACTCGAAGCAGTTGCCGCAGGAGTAGCAGCGCGCCGCCTCGTAGCGGGCCGCCGTCTCGTCCAGCCCACCTATGATCTCGCCAAAGTCGTCCCGCGCCCACGCCGGTTTGACCGGCTGACTGCTGGCGGGCGCATGGGTCTGGAACCAGAGCTGCAGCTGCTCAGGCCCCACCAATGGATAGGAGAGCGGTTTGTGGTAGTGGCGACCGCGCAGCCAGGCATCCATGTGGCGCGCCGCCTTCTTGCCGTGGCCGGTGGCGATAGTGACTGTGCGCTCCGAGGGCACCATGTCGCCGCCGGCAAACAGCCCGGGCACGTCTGTCATGAGGTTGTCTGCCACCTGCACCACCCCCTCCTGACTGACCCGCACGCCGGTAATGCTCTCCAGCACGCTCAAGTCCACCTCCTGACCGAGCGCCAGAATGAGGGAGTCTGCTTCGAGTGTTTCGAACTGGCCGGTGGGCACAGGTTTGCCCTGCTCATCCAGCACCATCACCTCCACTTCAATGCTGGTGTTGTCGAGCTGGCGAATGCTGCGCAGCCAGTTGATCTTGATCCCCTCCTCCTCGGCTTCAAGGGCCTCGAAGGCGTGGGCCGGCATGTGATCCCGGTCGCGCCGGTAGATGATCATCGCCTCCTCCACCCCGAGGCGGCGGGCGGTGCGAGCCGCATCCATGGCGGTGTTGCCGCCGCCGTAGATGGCTACTCGTCGTCCCAGTTTGGGGGGCGGAAGACCCTGCTCCTCGGCCAGGCTGGCCTGCTCGAGGAAGCTCACCGCATCGAGGATCTTGCCCGCCTCCCGGGCCGGAATATCGACCCGCTTGGCCAGATGGGCGCCAATGGCCATGAAGACGGCATCAAAGCCCCCCGCGTCACGCGCCTTGAGCACGTCTTCCACCTTGTGATTGAGGGTGAGGGTGACGCCGGCGGCCAGGATGCGGGCCACCTCCCTGTCCAGCACGTCGCGGGGCAAGCGGTAGGCGGGAATGCCAAAGCGCAGCATGCCGCCGGCCAGCGGCCCCGCTTCGCGGATCTCCACCTGATGGCCGAGTCGGTTGAGGTGCCAGGCACAGGACAAACCGGACGGGCCGGCGCCGACGATCAGCACCTTCTTGCCACTGGCGGGCGCAGGTGGCGCAGGCTGCCAGCCTTTGGCCAGCGCCTCGTCGCCGAGGAAGCGTTCGATGGCGTGAATGGAGACGGCATCATCCACCTGGGCGCGATTGCAGGCGCTCTCGCAGGGGTGATAGCAGACCCGGCCATGGACGGCGGGCAGGGGATTTTCTTCGATCAGCGTCTGCCAGGCCGCTTCAAAGCGGCCCGCTTCGGCCAGGGCAAGCCAGGCCTGGATGTTCTCGCCGGCCGGGCAGGCGTGGTTGCAAGGTGGCAGGGCCGGCCGCCAAACGGGTAGCCGAGTACGGACCGGGCCTGTTCCCGTTTTCTGGGAGAGATCCGGCTGTGGGGTCATATCCAGTTGTTTGCTCATACATTGCTTTCTTCTTTTTGTGTGACAGGCCCCCTCCGATGGCACTTGATACCGTTTAGCCGGGGCGGACGGTGGCCGGAGAGGGAAGAAGCGAAAGCGTTAGAAACTGGAAGCTGTCTCGATAGTGGACTGATTTTTGTACTGAATGGCGGATCAGGATCAAAAAATGTTGCACTTTATGGGGTCTGGAGCCCGGAACGTGACCCCTGTAACATCTTGCCCAATTGCACACGGGATGGCGTTGACCGGCTTATCCAACCGAGGCGGTCAGCGCCGGATTGCCAGGTAAGGACGGCACAGGGCGGCAACCATGCAAGGATTGCTGCACGGGGCGGGAACCGTTATCTTGCCTCCTCTTCATCTGCACAGGCCACTGCACAAGGACCCGGACATGCCAACACTCGACAGCATTCATCTCTACCCCATCAAATCGACGGCAGGCATGCCACTGGCCCGTGCCCGGGTGACCGAAGAGGGCCTGCTGGGGGATCGCCGCTACATGGTGGTCAAGCCGGACGGCAGCTTCATCACGGCCCGCACCCATCCCCAGTTGCAACAGGTAGTGGCCACCCCCATGGAAGGTGGCCTGCAGTTGCGCTATCCGGGTCTTGAGCCACTCACACTGCGAGAGCAGGATTTTTCCCGCACGCCCAAGACCACAGGGGTCTGGGGCGACAGCTTCACTGCCCTGCAGACCCTGCCCCGGGCCGATCACTGGCTGAGCCAGGTGACGAGGGAGCCGGTGCAACTGCTCTGGCTTGGCGAAACATCAGACCGCTTTCGGGAGAAGACAGGCACCCGGGTCAGCTTTGCCGACGGTTATCCGCTGCTGCTGATCAGCCAGAGCTCGCTCGAGGATCTCAACCTGCGCTCCGATGCCCTGCACCAGATGAGCCAGTTTCGCACCAACCTGGTGGCGAGCGGCACCCGTCCGTTCGAGGAGGACAGCTGGGTGCGCATCCGTATCGGCGAGGTGGAGTTCAGGGTCGACAAGCCCTGCAGCCGCTGCATCATGACCACGGTGGAAGCGGGCACGGATCGCTTCAATGCCCTCAAGGAGCCGCTCGCCACCCTCACCCGCTATCGCCGGGGCGAGGATGGGGATGTCTATTTCGGCCAGAATCTGGTGGCCCTCAACGCGGGCTGGATTGAGGCGGGCAGCGAGATAGAGGTGCTGGAGACGACCCGTCCCAGGGGCTACCCCAACGCGGCGCCCAGGAAGCGGGCGCTGGTGTGCGTGGCCCGCGAGCCGCTGGCACGGGATCTGGAAACCTTCTGGTTCGAAGCGGCCGATGGCGAGCCGCTGCCTGACTATCTGCCGGGCCAGCACCTACCCATCAGCCTAGACATCAAGGGCGAGCGACTGCAGCGGCGCTATACCCTGAGCTCAAGTCCGGATCTGCCGGATCGCTACAGCATCAGCGTCAAGCGCCTCGGTGAGGGGCGCATCTCTCCCTGGCTGCACCAGCAGTTGAAGGTGGGCGATACCCTGCTGGCATCCGCACCGGCTGGCGAGTTTCATCTCGGCACAGAGCGCTCGTTGTTGCTGCTCTCGGCCGGCTCAGGTGTCACCCCCATGCTCGCCATCGCCCGCACTCTGGCCCTGCGCGGGGAGCTTGCCGACGTTCACTTCATGCACCTGTGTCGCAGCGAGGCCGACATCCCGGCCGCCGCCGAGCTCTTCGCCATGGCGCAGCAGGGGATGGCGCTCACCCTGATCCTGAGCCAGCCCGATGGTCACTGGCAGGGGCTGAAAGGGCGCCTCTGCGATACCCATCTGGCCCAGATCAAGGGGCTGATCCAGCGGGAGGTGTTCCTGTGCGGTCCTCATGGCTTTATGGCCGATGCGGCGGCCAGACTGACCGCCCTTGGCGTGCCCGCCAGCCAGATCCGGCAGGAGAGCTTCGGCGGCGCCATCCTCTCGGTGGCGCGCCCCCACAAGGCGATACGGCTGCGCATAGGTGAACAGGCCTTTGCCGGCAACAATCAGGGAACCGTGCTGGATCAGGCCCACAAGCAGGGCGTGGAGCTGCCCTGGAGCTGCCGCGCCGGCATCTGCGGCAGTTGCAAGCAGACCCTGATCTCGGGCGAGGTAGATCACCCGGATGCCCCGGCCATCACGGCCGCCGAGCGCGCCGAGGGCAAGATCCTCACCTGCTGCGCCGTGCCGCTGACCGATCTGGTGATCGGGCCGCGATAATCCAAGGGGCCGGGAGCATGGCGTCGTCCATGCATCCCGGCCCTCCCCCTCAAGCCCCTCCCCCTTTTCTCGGCGCTGCCCGCCAAACTTGCCGAGCCCGGCTCCTATACTCACAGCAACAACAATAAAACCCCACAGAAGTACCGGCCTTCGCCGTGTGACAAAGGGGGTTGCTCTGGTGAGAATAAGGACGCTCAAACCATGGAACAGAACAGACCCACCTTTCAGTTCAACCTCCTGCTCTCCGTTGTCACCCTGATCCTGCTGTCGCTGGTGTTTTTTGCCTACAGCTGGTCAGGGACGCGACTCGAACAGAGTTATCAGCAACGCTACCAATCCTATCTGCTGGCCGATGAACTGCGGCAATCCTCCGACGATCTGACCCGGCTCGGTCGCACCTATGTGATCACCAAGGATCCCGCCTACGAACAGCAATACATGCGGATCCTGGCCATTCGCAACGGTGAACAGAACCGGCCACAGGGCTACAACCGCATCTACTGGGACTTCGTCGCCGCCAACGGCCAGAATCCGAGACCCGACGGCAATCTTCGCCGCGGCCTCATCGATCTGATGAAGGACGCCGGCTTCACCGACGGAGAGCTGGCCAAGCTCAACGAGGCCAAGAACAACTCGGATGCCCTGGTCAACACAGAGGTGGCGGCCTTCAAGCTGGTGCAGCAGACGGACGGTGATCAGGCAGCCAACCAGCAAAAGGCCATCGCCATGATGCATGACAAGGCCTATCACCAGAACAAGGGGCGCATCATGTCCCCCATAGATGATTTCTACGTCATGATGGAGAACCGTACCCAACAGGCGGTGGACGACGCCACCAGCCAGTCCTCCATGCTGCGTTACCTCTTCATCGCCCTGGGTCTGGTGTTGATGTTCTTCCTGTGGCGCACCTACAAGGCCCTGCTCGATCTGGTCGGCACCTCGGTCAGCCAGCTCAGGAGCGATCTCGGCAGCCTGGCGCAGGGGGATTTCTCGCGCCAGATCCATGTGCCGAGCGGCGCCAAGGAGAGCCTGATCGGCCTGCTGGCCACCATGCAATCCACCCTCAAGGGGATCATTGCCCAGGTCTCCCACTCCACCGAGGAACTGTCGGGATCGGCCGACAGCATAGCCCAGATAGCGGAGCAGACCGCCCAGTTTGCCACGTCCCAGCAGACCAGCACCCAGACCATGGCGGCGGCCATCGAGGAGCTGGTGGTGAGCATCAGCCACCTCTCCGACAACGCCACCCATGCCGACGAGTTGAGCAAGGTTTCCGCCAATACCCTGGAAGAGGGATCCGGCGTCATCAAGCAGACTCTGGACAGCATACAGAGCATCTCGGACACCGTATCCAACGCGGCCAGCAGCCTCTCCGAGCTCAACAGCCACACCCAGCAGATCTCGGACATCATAGAGGTGATCCGCGGCATCGCCGATCAGACCAACCTGCTGGCCCTCAACGCGGCCATAGAGGCGGCGCGGGCCGGTGAGCAGGGACGCGGCTTCGCCGTGGTGGCCGACGAGGTACGCAACCTCGCCAGCCGTTCGGCGGCCTCGACCCAGCAGATCACCGGCATGATCAGCAAGATCCAGAGCGGGGCAGATGCCTCCATCCGCAGCATGGAGAACACGGTCAACAACGTCTCCCGCGGGGTGAGCCTGGCCAACCAGACCGGCGAGGCCATCGCCAGCATCAAGAGCCATGCCTCCAACCTGACCGGCCTGATGGGGGAGATAAGCCACACCCTGCGCGAGCAGTCCACCGCCGCCAACGAGGTGGTCTCCACCGTCGGCAACATCACCTCCCTCTCAGAGCAGTCGGGGGACGCGGCCCGTCACGTCTCCCAGGAGGCCGCCAAGCTCAAGCAGCTGTCACGGCTGCTGCGCCAGGAGATGGGCCACTTCAAGCTGTGATCCTATGGCACAAAGCAAAACGGCTGCCCAAAGGCAGCCGTTTTTTATGCGGGTGTGTCACCCTGGCATCACACTCAACCGCGCAGGGCGGCGATGCGCTGCTCGATGGGCGGGTGGCTCATAAACAGCTCGCTCACGGAGCGCTTGCCGTTGATGCCAAAGGCCATCATGGCACCTTCCATCTGCGGCTCGGCACCGCGGGAGAGGCGCTGCAGCGCGGCAATCATCTTGTCGCGGCCGGCCAGCTTGGCGGCACCGGCGTCGGCGCGAAACTCACGCTGGCGGCTGAACCACATGACGATCATGGAGGCCAGCACGCCGAACAGCATCTCCAGCACGAACACGGTGATCATGTAGGCAAAGCCACCCGAGCTGCTGCTCTCTTCGCTATTGTTGGAGCTGAAGAAGTTGCTGATGACGCCGGCCACGATGCGGGCGAAGAACATCACGAAGGTGTTCACCACCCCCTGGATCAGGGTAAGGGTCACCATGTCGCCGTTGGCCACGTGGCTCACCTCGTGGGCCAGCACGGCTTCCGCCTCGTCCCGGCTCATGCTGTAGAGCAGGCCGGAGGAGACGGCGACCAGCGAATCGTCGCGGCGGGCACCGGTGGCGAACGCATTCATCTCGGGGGAGTCGTAGATCCCCACTTCCGGCATCTTGATGCCCGCTTCACGGGCCTGACGGGCCACGGTACTGACCAGCCAGTGCTCGGTCTCGTTGCGGGGTTGCTCGATGACCTGGACGCCATAGCTGCGCTTGGCCATCCACTTGGACATCAGCAAGGAGATAAAGGAACCCCCAAAACCGAACACGGCACAGAACACCAACAGACCGGAAATGCTGGACTTGTTGATCCCCAGAACCGAGAACAGGATATTGAGTACCACCCCCAGCACCAGCATGACGGCCAGGTTGGTCACCAGGAATAGCATAATTCGCTTCATATTGACTCCTTGTGAGATATGGATGCGTGGCCCCGCACAGCGTCACTGCCGGCCGGGACCACACCTGCCCACATAATAGATAGATTCGATGAATGTTCGCTGAATGTCGGCCTCAGAGCAGGGGCGAAATGTCGAGACGCCCGCGCAGATCGGCCTCGAGCGGATTGTTTACAAAGGGTATTTCACCCAAAAACGGGGCGGGCAGCAAGCCCCGCAAGGTGTCCAGGTTCTCCTGGTAGTGACTCATGGAGCCGTGCAGCCGATTGATGACCCAGCCCGCCACCGGCAGGTTGTCATTGCGAATGGCGGCGAAGGTGAGCAGCGCATGGTTGAGGCAACCCAGCTTGGCCCCCACCACCATGATCACCGGCATGTTCTCCTGCTTGACCCAGTCCGACAACAGGTGCTTGCGATCCAGCGGCAAAAACCAGCCCCCGGCTCCCTCCACCACCACCAGCTCGGCCCCCGCCTGCTCTATCTGGCGCAAGCCATCGGACAAGCCCGTCAGCGTGATGGCCTCACGGGCCTCGCTGGCGGCGATATGGGGCGCGATGGGTGGTTCGAAGGCGAACGGATTGACCAGATCGTAGGGCAGAGGCAGGCTCGCGGCCTCCTGCAACAGCACTGCGTCCAGGTTGCGCAGCCCATCCGGGGTGCGGGCACAACCGGCTGAGACCGGCTTGTAACCGGCGCACTGGATGCCGTGGGCGGCAAATTCCAGCAACAGGGTGCGGGCGACCAGTGTCTTGCCCACATCTGTGTCCGTGCCCGTGATAAAGAAGGATTTAACCATGATGACTCCTCAACGCAAATCAGGTGCCTATCCGCATGTGGGGACAGATCACCTGCGTATCAACTCTGTCAGGCAAAGCGGCAGATCCACCGCCTGCTCAACCTCGGACCGGTTTATCGGCGGCTCGCTTGCCCCAGACAGACCTGGTAACTGGCGGTCAGCCTGCCGTCCGGCTGGCGATGGGCTTCATAAGCCAGGCTCAGGCGCTGCAAGCGCTGCCGGCTGCTGAGGCCAGGCTGACGCTCGTCATTGATCTGGCTGGCCCCTATCCCCTTGAGATCGCGCAGCAGACCACTCAGTTCGGGATAGGCGAGCGACCAGGTCAGGCTCTCGAGGCGAGGGGCGCTGAAGCCCCCTGCTGCCATGGCATTCTGCAATTGTGGCAGGCTGAGGAAGCGATTGACATGGGGACTGTCGTCAACCATGCGCCAGGCCTCACGCAATTGCCAGAGCGAATCCGAGAGCAGGGTCGAGAACAGCAGCCGGCCGCCGGGTTTGAGCACCCGATGCAGCTCGGCAAAAGCCTGCGCCGGGCGCTCGCACCACTGCAAGGCCAGGCTGGAGAAGACCCAGTCCAGACTCTGATCGGCAAAGGGCAACTGCTCCGCATCGCCGCACACCAGTTGAGCGCCGCTGCCGCGCAGGGCCGCCTGCGCCAGCATGCCGGGGGCGAGATCCAGCCCGTGCAGCCGGTGACAACGGCCCGCCAGGTGCGGCAGGAAGAAACCTGTGCCGCAGCCCAGATCCAGCCCGCTCACCGTCAGCTCAAGGCCAACCTGCCTGTCCGGCATCCGCTCGAGCAGCGCCAGCCCCACCTCCTGCTGGAAGCGGGCGTGGGCGTCATAGTGGCGGGCGGCCGCCCCGAAACGGCGGGCGAGCTGGGCCTTGTCGACCGACTGAAAACGCTCATGCATGGCGAGCACCTCTCGGGTCTGCGGCATCCTGATCCCCGCTGGCCGACAGGGTGCAAGGGCCGAGGGCATAGAGCAGGCGATCCACATCCTGTTCACTGTGGGCCGCGCTCAGGGTGATGCGCAGCCGCGCCGTGCCCGCCGGCACAGTGGGCGGGCGAATGGCGCTGACCCAGACGCCGCTATCGCGCAGCCGCTGTGCCAGTTGCAAGGCCGCCGCGCTCTCCCCCACCAGCAGCGGCTGTATGGGGGTGTCGCTCGCCCCAAGCTGCCAGCCAAGGGCGGCGGCACCCTGCCGAAAGCGGGCTATCAGCTGCTGCAAGCGGACTCGGGCGCCGTCGGCGCCGCGTACCAGCTCGATGCTTTTGCTCACGGCGCAAGCCTGGGCGGCGGGCATATGGGTACTGTAGACGTAGTGGCGAGCGAAGTTGACCAGATAGTCCACCAGCTCGCGGCTGCCGCCGACGAAGGCCCCGGCCACCCCGAGCGCCTTGCCAAAGGTGCCCATCTGGATGTGGACGCAAGCCGGGTCAACGCCCTGCGCCGCCAGGGTGCCGCGCCCCTCTGACCCCAGCACGCCGAGACCGTGGGCATCGTCGATCATCAGCCAGTTGCCGCTCCGGGCAGCCAATGCCGCAAGTTCAGCCCAAGGGGCCTGATCCCCGTCCATGCTGAACACCCCTTCCGAGACGATCAAGCCCCGATTTGGTTCGAGTTGACGCCCGAGAGAGGCCATATCGTTGTGGCCGAAACGCTTCATCTTGCAGGGCAGCTGGCTGCCCATCTCCTGCAAGGAGGCGTGGTTGAGTTTGTCCTGCCACAGCAGGTGATCCTTGCCGAGCAAGGCTTTGAGCACAGCCTGATTGGCGGAGAAACCGCAGTTGAACAGCAGCACAGCCTCCACTCCCAACCAGTCAGCAAGCGTCTCTTCCAACTGCTGGTGGGCGCGGCTGTAACCGGTCACCAGCGGCGAGGCGCCGGAGCCCGTTCCATATCGGTCAATCCCCTCCTTGAAGGCGGCCTTGATGGCGGGATGATCCGCCAGCCCCAGATAGTCGTTGGCGGAGAGGTTGAGGTAGTCGCGCCCATCGACCACCAGCCTGGCTCCCGTGCGGCCATCTGTGGCGGTGCGGCGGCGCAGCAAGGCGGCCTGCTCGCGCCCGGCCAGCGCCTCACCCAGCGCAAAGGGACCCGTTACCACAGGGCTCTTCATGGACGCGCTACGCCTGCACGGGGACGGGTGGCATCGTAAAACATCTCATCCGGCTCGCTCTGGCGGCTCACCTCGGCCAGCAGCTCCTCTTCTTGAACCTGATCCGGCTTCTGGGCCCGCTGGGCGGGACGGATGCCGAGCCGCTTGAACAATTGCATGTCGCTGTTCTCGTCGGGGTTCGGCGTGGTCAGCAGCTTGCAGCCGTAGAAGATGGAGTTGGCCCCGGCCATAAAGCACATGGCCTGCATCTGCTCGTTCATCTTCTCCCGCCCGGCGGAGAGGCGCACATGGGAGATGGGCATCATGATGCGCGCCACGGCTATGGTGCGGATAAATTCGAACGAGTCGAGATTCTCTTCGTTTTCCAGCGGCGTCCCCTTCACCTTGACCAGCATGTTGATGGGCACGCTCTCCGGGTGACGCGGCAGGTTGGCCAGCGCCATCAAGAGGCCCGCCCGGTCTTTCGGCTGTTCACCCATGCCGACGATACCGCCGGAGCAGACCTTCATGCCGGCGCCGCGCACGTGTTCCAGGGTATCGAGTCTGTCCTGATAGGTGCGGGTGGAGATGATCTCGCCGTAGAACTCCGGCGAGGTGTCGAGGTTGTGGTTGTAGTAGTCAAGGCCTGCTGCCCCCAGCCGCGCCGCCTGATCGGCGGTCAGCATCCCTAGGGTCATGCAGGTCTCCATGCCGAGCCCGCGCACCTCCTCGATCATCCGCAGTATGTAGGGCATGTCCCGCTCCTTGGGGTTGCGCCAGGCGGCCCCCATGCAGAAGCGGGACGAACCGTTGGCCCTGGCCTCGCGGGCCCGTTCCAGCACCTTCTCCACCTCCATCAGCCGCTCTGTCTCGAGCCCGGTGTGATAACGGGCGCTCTGGGGGCAATACTTGCAATCCTCCGGGCAGGCGCCTGTCTTGATGGAGAGCAGGGTGCTCACCTGCACCTCGTTGGGATCGAAATGGGCGCGGTGTACCGTCTGGGCCTGGAACAGCAGATCGTTGAATGGCAGGGCAAACAGGGCCTGAACCTCGGACAGGGTCCAGTCGTGACGAAGGGCGTGGCCGCCCAGGGTGAGAGCATTCATACATGGCTTCCGATTGTTATAAGTGGGATCCTGCGCCGGCCATCCCGGATGAGCGAACACAGAAACCGCCGCTGTGCCTGCACCTTCTCAATGGGCAGAGCCAAGTGGCTGAAATTGTTGGCTAGTGTAGAGAGCGCGCGTAGACTGTCAACACCGACCAGATCAAACAAATTGACAACAGAACATATAATGACCAATCAAGAATTCGACCTGCACCACGTCTGGCACCCCTATACCTCCCTCACCCACCCCCTGCCCTGCTATGAAGTGGCCAGCGCCAAAGGGGTAAAAATCACCCTCAGCGATGGCCGCGAACTGGTGGATGGCATGAGCTCCTGGTGGGCCTGCGTCCACGGCTATCAGGTGCCGGAACTGGACGCGGCCGCCACCGCCCAGCTCGGCAAGATGTCCCACGTGATGTTCGGCGGCCTGACCCATGCCCCGGCCGTCGAGCTGTGTCGCAAGCTGGTGGAGATCACCCCGGCCGGCCTGGACCGAGTCTTCCTTGCCGATTCCGGCTCGGTGGCGGTGGAGGTGGCGCTCAAGATGGCCCAGCAATACTGGCACGCCAAGGGCACCCCCAGAGCCAAGTTCCTCACCCTGCGCGGCGGCTATCACGGCGACACCTTCGGCGCCATGAGCGTCTGCGACCCGGATGGCGGCATGCACGAGCTCTATAAAGGCTTCCTGCCGGAACACCATTTCGCCCCGGCCCCCAGCTGCCGCTTCCACGCAGAGTGGGACGAGCAGAGCGTGGTGGAGCTCGCCACCCTGGTGGCGGACCATCACGAGGAAATAGCCGCCATCGTGCTCGAACCCATAGTGCAGGGCGCCGGCGGCATGCGCTTCTACCATCCCCGCTACCTGCAGTGGGTGCGCGCCCTGTGCGACGAGTTCGGCGTGCTCTTGATTGCCGACGAGATCGCCACCGGCTTTGGTCGCACCGGTCAGCTGTTTGCCTGTGACTGGGCGGGGATCAGTCCCGACATCATGTGTCTGGGCAAGGCGCTCACCGGCGGCTATCTGACGCTCTCGGCGACCCTGACTACCGAGCAGGTTGCCCGCACCATCTGCGACGGCAAGGCCGGCGTCTTTATGCATGGCCCCACCTTCATGGGCAACCCATTGGCATGTGCGGTCGCCAACGCCTCCATCGATCTGCTGCTCGCCTCCCCGTGGCAGGAACGGGTGCAGGCCATCGAACACCAGCTGCGTACCGAGCTGGTGGAACTGACCCTCAACCCGGCGGTGGCCGATGTGCGGGTGCTCGGCGCCATCGGCGTGGTGGAGATGAAGGAACGGGTGGACGTGGCGCGCATCCAGCGCAAGTTCGTATCGCTTGGGGCCTGGATCCGGCCGTTTGGCAAGCTTGTCTACCTGATGCCCCCCTTCGTCATCACCCCCGAGGAGCTGAGGGTATTGACCGGCGCCATCAATGAGGCCATCGCCAGCGGCGAATTCTGAGCCTGAATGAAAAGGCCCTGCATGAGAATGCAGGGCCTTTTGACTCTTTTTCATCAGAATGTGAGCGAGGCACCAGACCCGGACCGCCGGGGCGAGTAGACTGCGCGGGTTTTACCCAACAGACGTACCTTTCCCATGCGCCTCTCCATTGCTGCCAAAATCAACTTCTTCCTGCTGTTCATCTTCTCCATGGTGCTGGTCTTCTCCGCAGCCTATCAGGCGGTGCGCGAGCGCGACCTCATCCTGACCCTGATCAAGGAGCAGAGTCGCGAGCAGACCGAGGCCTATTTCGACGGTCTCAACATGCTGATGCTGACCGGCAAGATGGATGCCCGCGACACCCTGCGCAGCAAGTTTCTCGATCACGCCCACGTGGAAGATGCCCGCATAGTGCGCGGCGAGTCGGTGAGCAAGCAGTACGGGGGCGGCCACGAGAGCGAGCAGCCCAAAGACAGGTTCGACGAGCTGGCGCTGGCTGGCAAAGGCAGCCTGGAGGTGGTGCACGACGGCATGCACAGCAAACTGGTGGTGACCCGGCCGCTGTTGGCCAAGAAGGATTTTCGCGGCACCGACTGCACCAGCTGCCATCAGGTGGCGGAAAATACCGTGCTGGGGGCGGTGCGCTTTGACTACTCCCTCGATACCCTCTTTACCCGGGTCGAGCAGAACATTCTCACCTCGGCACTGAGCCTCACCGTCATCTTCGGGCTGGGCCTGCTGCTCACCCTCTGGGTCATCCGCACCTGGATAGTGCGCCCCCTCAACCAGCTGACCCGCTCCATGGAGGAGGCCACCGATCTGCACGACTTCGGTCATCGACTGGAAGGGGATGAAGGGGACGAGATAGGCCGGGTCGCGCTGGCCTACAACCAGATGCTCGACAGCGTGGAGCGCCAGCTGGGCAAGCGCCCCGCACCTCGCCCGGAGAGGGACGAGAAAAAGCAAGATTAGCCCCTGTAGTAAAACAACAGGCTGGCGATGAGGATCAACAACAAGATGGCCAGATGCACCAGGCCGACATCCTCCCGACGACGGCAACGTTGCCGCTCGAACAGCAAGACCACCAGGGTCAGCACAGAGCAACCCCAGAGCCCGTGCACCAACCAGGGAGTCAGCACGGGATCCCAGCTCTGGCGCACCTTGACCCCGCCATAGATCAGAAAACCGTAGGCCGTCTGTGGCCGCGCGAAGTGATAGAGGGAGAGCAAGGCGATGAAGCCGCCCCAGCAGAGGATCACCAAGCCCTGCAGCACCCGGGTCAACCTGTCAGGTCCATGTCGCCGCTCTTTCATGCCCATCCCTCACCCAAGTGGCCCGGTCATGAGGTGATCCGGGCACAAAACCCCTCCAGAGTCCGACATTTTTGCTTGTTTATCAAACCCGCGCGGGTAAGATTGACGGCTTAGTCTGCCATGATGGGCCTATCAATGCCCGGGCAAGACCCATAGCGCTGCAAGAACAAGCTGGAGACAATATTTCGATGACGCACGCATCCGTAGTAGATGTGCTGACCGGTAAATATGCGGTTGGCACCACCCAGACAGTCAAAGGGTGGATCCGGACTCGCCGTGATTCCAAGGCGGGGATCTCATTTTTGGCCGTATCCGATGGCTCCTGTTTCCATCCGGTGCAGGCCGTCGTCCCCAATACCCTGGCCAATTATGAGAATGAAGTGCTGCGTCTGACCACAGCTTGCTCCGTGGAAGTCACCGGTGTGGTTGCCGCCTCCCAGGGCAACGGTCAGGCTTTCGAACTGCAAGCCACCGACGTCAAGGTCGTAGGCTGGGTCGAAGATCCGGACACCTACCCCATGGCCGCCAAGCGCCACAGCATAGAGTACCTGCGTGAACAGGCCCACCTGCGTCCGCGCACCAACATAGTCGGTGCCGTGACCCGGGTGCGCAACTGCCTGGCCCAGGCCATCCACCGCTTCTTCCACGAAGAGGGTTACCTGTGGATTGCGGCTCCGCTCATCACCGCCTCCGACACCGAAGGTGCCGGCGAGATGTTCCGCGTCTCCACCCTGGATCTGGAAAACCTGCCGCGCACCGATGCCGGCAAGGTCGATTACGACAAGGACTTCTTCGGCAAGGAGACCTTCCTGACCGTGTCCGGTCAGCTCAACGTCGAGACCTACGCCTGCGCCCTCTCCAAGGTCTACACCTTCGGGCCCACCTTCCGCGCCGAAAACTCCAACACCAGCCGCCATCTGGCCGAGTTCTGGATGGTAGAGCCGGAAATTGCCTTCGCCAACCTGGACGATAACGCCGCCCTGGCCGAAGCCATGCTCAAATACGTCTTCAACGCCGTGCTGAGCGAGCGCCGCGACGATCTGGAGTTCTTTGCCCAGCACGTCGACAAGGATGCCATCGGTCGTCTGGAACGCTTCGTCTCCTCCGACTTCGCCCAGATCGACTACACAGATGCCATCGAAGTGCTGAAAAACTGTGGCAAGACCTTCGAGTTCCCTGTCTCCTGGGGCATCGACTTGTCCTCCGAGCACGAGCGCTATCTGGCCGAGGAGCACTTCAAGTCTCCTGTCGTGGTGAAGAACTACCCGAAAGACATCAAGGCCTTCTACATGCGTCTCAACGATGACGGCAAAACCGTTGCCGCCATGGACGTACTGGCCCCGGGGATCGGCGAGATCATCGGCGGTGCCCAGCGTGAAGAGCGCCTCGAGGTACTCGATCAGCGCATGGCCGAGATGGGTCTGAACAAGGAAGATTACTGGTGGTATCGCGATCTGCGCCGCTTCGGCACAGTCCCGCACGCCGGTTTCGGCCTCGGTTTCGAGCGTCTGGTGGTCTACGTGACCGGTATGGGCAACGTGCGTGACGTCATCCCCTTCCCGCGTACCCCGCGTACCGCCGAGTTCTGATTACTACCACTTGCCGAAAAAGCCGACCTCAGGGTCGGCTTTTTGTTATCCGGGCAGCACCATTCCGCCCTGCAGATCACCACAATTAATCACCCACTCCACTCCCCTCGCCCCCTGCAGCACATAGAGCCCCGTACGGTGCCGTTTATTGGCACAACAAATAACAATGTTGTTAATACGTGGTTTTTATGCAGTTAAATCAAAAAGCGATGAGTTATTGAAGTACCTCAAATTTTTACCCCTTTTAGGAGGGCACAATACCAACTAACCCTTTAGGGCTAAATAAAAAACAGACAATCCCGGTCCATGAACCCAACACAACACTGACATGGATTAAATCACGCGAGGTAATGGAATGATCTTGATGGAATTTTTTGTGGTGCTCGGCTGCTTGCTGCTGGGTACCCGGTTTGGGGGCATGGGACTGGGTCTCATCAGCGGCATAGGTCTGTTCCTGCTGACCTTCGTGTTCGGTCTCACCCCGGGTGAACCGCCGGTACAGGTGATGCTGACCATACTCGCCGTGATCGGCTGCGCCGCCACCCTGCAGACCGCAGGCGGCCTCAACCTGATGATGCAGATTGCCGAGCGCCTGCTGCGTCGCCACCCGCAATACATCACAATCCTGGCGCCGCTCACGACCTGGACCCTCACCTTCCTGTGCGGCACTGGCCACGTGGTCTACACCATGTTCCCCATCATCGCCGACATAGCGCTGCAGAAGAACATACGTCCCGAGCGGCCAATGGCGGTGGCGTCCGTTGCCTCCCAGATGGCGATCTGCGCCTCCCCGGTCTCGGTGGCCGTGGTCTCCATGGTCTCCATCCTGGCGGCTGGTCATGGCATAGGTCAGGCTTACGGCCTGCTCGACATCCTGATGATCGCCATCCCCTCCTCCCTGACCGGCGTGATCATGGCGGCCCTGTGGAGCCTGCGCCGCGGCAAGGATCTGGACCAGGACGAGGAGTTCCAGGCCAAGATCAAGGATCCGGAACAGCGCACCTTCGTCTATGGCGGTGGTGAAACCCTGCTCAACACCAAGTTCCCGAAAGAGGCCTACTGGTCGACCTGGATCTTCTTCGCCGCCATCGCCGCCGTGGTATTGCTCGGTGCCAACGAAGGGTTGCGCCCCGTGTTCACCATCAAGGACAAGACGGGCCCGCTCTCCATGAACCTGGTGATCCAGATGATGATGCTGATCGCCGGCGCCATCATACTGATGCGCTGCAAGGTCAAGCCGGGCGAGATCTCCAACGGCCCCGTGTTCAAGGCCGGCATGGTCGCCATCTTCTCCGTGTTCGGGGTTGCCTGGATGAGCGAGACCTTCTTCCAGGCTCACATGCCGCTGCTCAAAGAAACTCTGGCTCACGTGGTACAGGCCCAGCCCTGGACCTACGCCCTGGTGCTGTTCCTTATCTCCAAGCTGGTGAACAGCCAGGCCGCCGCCCTGACCGCCATCGCCCCCATGGGGCTGGCGCTGGGGGTGGAGCCCAAGCTGCTGATCGCCTTCCTGCCGGCGAGCTACGGCTACTTCGTGCTGCCGACCTACCCGAGCGATCTGGCCTGTATCGGTTTCGACCGCTCCGGCACCACCCGCATCGGCAAGTTCATCATCAACCACAGCTTCATCATTCCGGGGCTGATCGGGGTCAGCAGCTCCTGCGCCCTGGGGTATGTGCTGACCACCATTCTGCTCTAATCGCAGCGGCATTTATCACGCCATTGCCAGGCAGGCCCCCACACGGGGGCCTGCTCTTTTCTCCCCCTGTCTATTCCCGTTACGATTTCACATCACGGCTTTACCTGCGCCCCCGCCACTGGGTAGCATGCTCCCTCGTTCACCATAGGACTCTTCCCCATGTCTCGCGTCATCCTGCTCTGGAGCGGTGGCAAGGATGCCATGCTGGCCCTCTGCCATGCCCGCGATGCGGGCCATCAGGTGGTGGCACTGGCCACCTTTGCACCCCCTGCGCCCCGCTTTCTGGCTCACCCCTTGCCGCTGGTGCGCCGTCAGGCGGCGGCCCTCGGGCTGCCCCATCTGCTGGTCACCATAGAAGCGCCGTTCGAGCAGAGCTACGAAACCGCGCTGAGCCGCTTGCAGCAGGAGTGGGCGCTCGATGGGGTGGTGACCGGCGATATCGACAGCGTGGGCGGCGCACCAAACTGGATCCGCGAGCGCAGCCAGCCGCTCGGGCTAGCCGTCCACACCCCGCTCTGGCAGCAATCTCGCCAAACCTTGCTGGCGGATATGCTGGCGCGCGGCATAGTCGCTCACCTCTCCTGCGTCGATACCCGGGTGCTGGCTCCCGAGTGGGCCGGGCGCTCGCTCAATGCGGCCACCCTCAGCGATCTGCAGCAACTGGCCGAGCGCCAGGGATTCGATGCCTGCGGCGAGCAGGGGGAGTACCACACCATGGTGACCGATGGCCCCGGCTTTGCCGCCCCCTTGTACCTCGATGGCTGGCAGGTGGCACGGCAGGATCATCTGGCCTATCTGGCAGAAGAGGGCGCGAGCCATCTAGTCAGTTAGGCATTAGTCAGTTAGGCGCTAGCCATCTAATCAGTTAGGGCTGCGCCAGACCATCCAATTTCCATAAAAAACGGGAGGCCTGAGCCTCCCGTTTGCACTGCTTTTATTCGATATGTCAGCGTGCCAGCTTGGTCAGCACCCGCTGCAACAGGCGGATGCGCGGCTCTATGCTCTCCAGCAGCAGGAATTCGCTCTCCGAGTGGAAGCCACCCCCCATGGGGCCGAAGCCATCCAGCGACGGCACTCCGGCCGCGGCGGTGAAGTTCGCATCCGAGCCGCCACCTGCCTCCAGCCAGTTGAAGGGGATCCCCTCCTCCAGGCCTGCCGCGTCCACCAGCGCCATCAGCGCTTCGGTATCGCCACTCGGGCGCATCGCCGGCTTGAAGGCCTGGCGATCCACCTCGACCCGGCAGCCGGCGAGGAAGGGATTGTTGGCCATGAAGCCGAGCCGCTCATGCACAGCCGCCGCCTCTTCGTTGCGCCAGAAGCGCAAGTCCACGATCGCCTCGGCAAAGTCCGGCACCACGTTGACGCCAGTGCTGCCCTGCACCACCCCGACGTTCATTGTGGTGCCCGTCTCAAGATTGACCTGATCGTTGATGGCCAGCACCCAATGAGCCAGCTCTGTGATGGCCGAGATCCCCTCGCTCAGCGCCGAGCCAGCGTGGGAGGCCTTGCCGTGGAAGCGGATGCGGTACTTGGCATTGCCCTTGCGGGCGCTGATGAGGGAGCCATCGGGGCGCGCCGCCTCGGCCACCAGCACGCAGCCACTCTGTTTGGCCTTCTCCACCAGCCAATCTTTGGACCAGGGGGAGCCCACCTCCTCGTCGCAATTGCAGCAAACCAGCACCTTGAGTTTGGCCAGTTGCGCCGGATCCATCTCTTTCAGGGCATACCAGATAGAGAGCAGGCCGCTCTTCATGTCCGACACGCCGGGGCCAAAGGCCTGATTGCCTTCGACTTTCAGCGGACGCTTGGCCGCCGTCCCCTCGGGGAAGACGGTATCCATGTGGCCGCACAGCATCACGTCGTAGTGATCGGCGCCCGGCGCATTGGTTGCCTCGAGGCAGGGGCCGCACTCAGGAGCGAACTGGTGGCGGGTCACCTGCCAGCCGATCGCCTGATACTTTTCGGTCATGATGTCGGCCACCCGAGCCACCCCGGCCGGGGTGCGGGTGCCGCAATCGAGATTGATGAGCGGGGCCAAGTCGGCCAGATAGCTATCGAGGGAAAACGGGCTCTTTACATCTGTCATCATCTTCTCCATGCAAGCCTTGCCACTCGCGGCCAAGGCCTGTCAGCAACAGGATGAGGGCGGGCAGCCGCGCTGCCCGCCCCGTCATTACATACACAGCAGACCATCACATAAACAGCAGATAGTTGAGCCCCAGCGCCGTCACCAGGGCGCCCGCCATGGGCACGCTGGTGCGCTTGACCACCACGAAGGGCGACACCCTGGCGATCCCCGCGCAGGCGATCAGCACGGCCGCTATGGGGGATATGGTGCGGCCAATGCTGGAGGCGAGCTGCATCGGCAGCAGCATGGTCACCGCGGGCACCCCGAACTTGGCCGCCACCGCCGGCGCCAGGGTCGAGAAGCTGAGGAAAGCCGCGTTACCCGAGCCCATGATGACAGCCGCCACCATGATCAGCGCCACCATCACCAGCGTCATCAGCGCGCTGCCGATGCCGGCATTGCTGGCCGAGTGCAGCAGGGTGTCGATGGCACCTATGGCCTTGAGGGATTCGGCGAACAGCTCGGCGCAGACGATCAGCGCCACGACCGGGCCGAACACCTTGCCCATGCCATCGAGGAAGCTCGACAGTCCGGCCATGGCGGTGCGCAGCGAGCGGCTGCGCAGCAGTTCGCACAGCATGCCGATAAAGACCGACAGCAGCATGGCCACCTCCACGCTGACACTGATGGTGGTCACCAGCAGCTTGGAGAAGGTCATCATCAGCACGAAGGGAATGATGGGCAGCAGGGCATACCAGGTCGGCGCCTGCACGGCCTCAGTGCCCTGCTCGTCCAGCTCGGCGTGCTCGCCGCGATGCAGGGCCGGATCCCAGCCATCCTGGCGATCGCAGTGACGCTGCCAGAAGAAGTGCAGCACCATGGTCACCAGCAGCATGGGGGCCACCAGCCAAACCTGGTAATCGACGAAGTAGCTGGTCGGATCCATGCCCGATTGACCGGCGGAGAAGATGGCGTTGGTCTGGGTCGGGCCTATCTCGAACGCCTGGGAGGTGGCGATGACGCCACAGGCGGAGGCCGGGCTGATGCCGAGGTTGCGCATCACAGGATACATGGTGACCATCAACAGCAGGCCAAGGCCGGTGGCGGAGGTGACGAACAGGGAGACGAATACCGCCACCAGATAGCAGATTGAAAGCATCAGGTAGCTGGACTGGATGCCCGCCACCGGTTTGACCGCCACCCGCACCAGCGCCTGGGAGGCACCGATATGGGACATGTAGGTGGCAAAGCCCGCCACCGCCATTATGGTAAGGCCGAGCCCGGCCGCGCGGTAGGAGAAGATCCCCTTGAACACCTCGAACAGGTCGAACAGGGCGAAGCCGGTGCTCTTGTCCGCGGGGAGAATGGGGTGCAGCCCCAACCAGTAGGCCACCGCAAAAATGGCCATGCCCGCCAGCGCCAGCACCGCCTGCGGGTTGTAATCCTTGATGATGCCGTAGACCACGGCGATCAGTACGAGCAAGACAAATAAGAGTTCCAATATTCGCTCCTGATAAAATTATCGAGGAGCGGAATCTAGTGGTCGGGCCTCGCTTTCCCCTTGATCCCTGTCAATAAAGGTGGCTTCGCCTCCCTTTGATGGAATAAAGTGCTACCTACTTAACAAAAAACGGTCGTTTAAACTAAAGGCAAACCTTTAGAATCCCTTTGCCATCCGTTCTGGCGGATAACCTCAGGCTTTTTGCTTTGGATCAACGTCAGGGGCCAGTGAACTGGCCAAGATGCGCATCGATACAGCGACCATTTCGCGCCGGAGAGAGTTATGACAAACCAAGCAACCGCGGGTATGACCACCAGCGACTACCAGCTATGGGACATCCTCGTCGAGTCTGCAAAGGAACGCACCACCATTCGTTACTCCAAACTGGCCAGGCAGGCCGGGCTGGAGCATAGCCAGGATGAGCTGCGCACCCTGCTGCAACGCATCCGCATGTACTGCACCGAGCACCAGCTGCCGATCCTCTCCACCATAGTGGTGGACGATGTGGGCAAATATACCGGCCTCTCCTCCAGCCTGCCGGACGCCCCCTGGGAACGTGCCAGGGTATTTGACTACCAGTGGCCGGTAGCGCCCTGAGTCACAGCCTCATCACAACAACGCGCCCGGTGGCGCGTTTTGTACTTCTTCGGGCCCGCTCACCTGAACCGCAGGCAAAAAAAACCCGCCTCGAAGGCGGGTACTAAGCAAGCAACGCTCTGGATGACCAGAGTAAAGAGTTCAGGCTGTCGAATCTTGCCACCCCCGGCACCACGCGAAAGAGGTAACAGGACAACATGGGTTTGTATAAATCGCTGATTTATCCAAGCTTCATGCTGACCATCGACGGGGAATGAGACTAAAGTGAAGGCCCTGCTTAAGGAAATGATTTATTAGTATTCCATTATGCACAGAATGAATTTACGAGGCGTAGACCTCAACCTGCTGGTGGTGCTCAAGGCGCTGCTGGAGGAACGCAACACCACCAAGGCCGCCGAGCGGCTCGCCATGAGCCAGCCGGCCGTCAGTCGCGCCCTGGCTCGCCTGCGGCTGCTCTATGACGATCCCTTGCTGATCCGCACGCCCCAGGGCATGGAACCCACCGCCAGGGCACAGGCGCTGCTGCTGCCGCTGCGGGAGATACTGCACGACATAGAGCAGACCTTCAGCCAGCCGGAGCAGCTCGATCCGGGCAAGTTCGAGGGCGTCCTGCGCATCGGTGCCCACACCTATGTGGAGTACGTGATGATGCCGAGCCTGCTGGCGCGCCTGCAGCAGCAGGCACCCAACCTGCGCATCCACATGGTGCCCCTCAATGCGGACTACGAGCGTCAGCTCGACGAGGGGGTGATCAGCATGGTGATCAGCAAGCAGGACGAGGTGCCCGGCCGTTTTCGTCGCATCCCGCTGTTTGAAGACAAGCTGATCTGCACCGCCCACCGCAGCCACCCGTTCCAGGGCCAGGTGCTCTGCATCGAATCCTTCGCCAAGGCCCAGCACCTGCTGGTCGCCCCCCGTGGCAGCGAAGGGGGCATAGTCGACGACTTGCTGGCCGCCCACGGTATGACCCGGCATACCCCCTTGATAGTGCAAAGCTTTCTGGCTGCGCCCTTCATCCTGCCCTACGCGCCCCTGCTGCTGACCTCCCCCGCCAGGGTGTTGCGACCGCTGATGCCGCTGCTGGATCTGGTGGAGTACGAGACCCGCTTCGCCCTGCCGACCTTTGAAGTGAGCCTGATCCGCCATCGCCGCGACGACAACCACGCCATGCTCAACTGGTTCGAGTCCGAGCTGCACCTCTGGTGCCAATCCCAGCGCGAGCTTTGATCCCGCCGGCGCCCCAGGCGCCGGGCTCTTTTCTCCCCCGCCCCCTTCCTGTTGCCCGTTCGCCTTTGGAAAATCACCCAAGGTGCGGCTCCGCCGTTGCCATGGGATAGTCACAATGCCAGAATCGGGTCTTTGCTTGATGTCGCGTTCAGATCTCAAGTTGCCGATTTCACGTTTCAGCTCCAAGGGCCCGCGCCCGCAGACAAGGACTCCCCATGGCCACCACCCTCTATGGCATCAAAAACTGCGACACCATCAAGAAAGCCCGCAAGTGGCTGGATGAGGCCGGCATCGACTACCGTTTTCACGACCATCGCGCCGATGGGCTGGATCCCGCCGCGCTGGACAGCTGGCTGGCAAAGCTTGGCTGGGAAGCCTTGCTCAACAGCCGTGGCACCACCTTCCGCGCCCTGCCGGATGAGGCCAAACAGGGGCTGGACACCGCAAAGGCCCGCGCCCTGCTGCTGGAACACCCGGCCATGATCAAGCGCCCCTTGCTCGAGCGGGACGGCGAACTGACCCTGGGTTTTAAAGCCGATCACTACCAATCCCTCTTCTCTCGTTAAACTTTTCTGTTAAGGAACGCCGATGTCGGATGTCATCGCACTGGCCAAGGATCTGATCCGCCGCCCCTCAGTCACCCCGCTCGATGAAGGGTGCCAGACCCTGATGGCGGAGCGCCTCGCACGCCTGGGTTTCCTCATCGAACCCATGGTGTTTGAAGACACCACCAACCTCTGGGCCCGCCGTGGCAGCGAAGGCCCCCTGTTCTGCTTCGCCGGCCACACAGACGTGGTACCCGCCGGGCCGCTGGACAAATGGCACACGCCGCCGTTCGAGCCGACCATACAGGATGGCGTGCTCTACGGTCGCGGCGCCGCCGACATGAAGGGGTCGCTGGCATCCATGGTGGTGGCCACCGAGCGTTTCGTCGCGGCCAATCCGGACCACAAGGGATCCATCGCCTTTCTCATCACCTCGGATGAAGAGGGCCCCTTCATCAACGGCACCACCCGGGTGATAGATACCCTGGAGGCACGCCACGAGAAGATCCGCTGGTGCATCGTCGGCGAGCCCTCCTCCACCGCCGTGGTGGGAGACGTGGTGAAGAACGGCCGACGCGGCTCCATCACCGGCGATCTGCTGGTGCGCGGGGTACAAGGCCACGTCGCCTATCCCCATCTGGCGGACAACCCCATCCACAAGGCGGCGCCGGCGCTGACCGAGCTGGCGGCGACGGTATGGGATCAGGGCAACGCCTACTTCCCGCCCACCAGCTTCCAGATTGCCAACATTCAGGGGGGCACAGGCGCCTCCAACGTCATTCCCGGCGAGCTGCAGGTTCAGTTCAACTTCCGTTTCAGCACCCAGCTGACCGACATGGATATTCGCGAGCGGGTCGAGGCGCTGCTGGACAGACACGGGCTGGATTACCAGCTCGACTGGACCCTCTCCGGCCAGCCCTTCCTGACCGACACCGGCGATCTGCTCGATGCCGCCGTCGCGGCCATCGAACAGGTCAATGGCCAGCAACCGGCCCTGCTCACCACCGGCGGCACCTCCGACGGGCGCTTTATCGCCCCCACCGGCGCCGAGGTGATCGAGCTGGGCCCGGTCAACGCCACCATCCACAAGGTGAACGAGTGCGTGAAGGCGGACGATCTGGATCTGCTGGCGGACATGTACCAGGGCATACTGGATCGGTTGCTGGCATGACGCCTATCCAGCGCAGGCTTGCGGGTATTTCGCTCAACAACACACAGGATTCGGGATGGGCATGACACAGGATCAATTGCTGGGGCGAGACGAGCACCACCTCATCCTGGTGGGGCGCGGGCCCCATCGTCTGACCGCGGCCACAGCCGCGGCCTTCAACGACATGCAGGTGGCCGCCGCCCATGAGGGGCACAATCTGCAGGCGGCCTCCAGCTGGCGCGGGTTCGACCGTCAGCTCGCCATCTGGAATGGCAAGTGGCGTGGCGAGCGGCCCCTGCTGGATGCCAACAACCAGCCGCTGGATGCCCTGCAACTGAGCGACACAGAACGGCTGCACGCCATCCTGCGCTGGAGCGCCCTGCCCGGCACCAGTCGTCATCACTGGGGCACGGATCTGGACATCTATGATCCCGACTGCCTGCCTGCAGGCACCAAGCTGGCGCTGGAACCCTGGGAGTATGAGGAGGGCGGCTGGTTTGCCGATCTGGGCAACTGGCTTGAGGATCACATGAACGACTTCGGCTTCTTCCTGCCTTATGCCAAACCGGCGGGGGCCGAGAGCGGCGTCGCCTACGAACCCTGGCATATCAGCTTCGCGCTGGAGTCCCGCGAACAGCGGCTGGATCCGGATGCGCTGGCGCTTTGCCTGCAACAGGCGGATATTGAAGGCAAGTCGACCATACTGGCCCAGCTTGACGAGATCCTGGCCCGTTATGTCACCCTCTGTCCCGACGCGAGGAATCACTCATGAAGATGGGGCATATTGCAGGAAAATTGACCATGCTGATCCGGCTCGACGAGCTCCTGGTCAGTTATGACGTCACCCTCTGTCCCGACACGAGGAATCACTCATGAAGACGGGACATATTGAAGGAAAATTGACCATGTTGATCCGGCTCGACGAGCTCCTGGTAAGTTATGACGTCACCCCCTGTCCCGACGCGAGGAATCACTCATGAAGACGGGGCATATTGCAGGAAAATTGACCATGCTGACCCGGCTCGACGAACTCCTGGTCAGTTATGATGTCACCCTTTGTCTCGATGAAAGGAAAAGCTCATGAGTCTGTGGTTATGGATAGGCCTGCCGCTGTTGTTCCTGCTCGGCCTGTTTCTCAATGCCATCAAGGACATGAAACAGCTTGAGAAACAGCTGCCCAACTACAAGGACAAGATCCGGGAAGTCAAAGACGACGAGGACGACTGACCGCCCTCCCAGCCCGCCAGGGGCGCCATTGTGGCGCCCCTGCTGCTTGTGGGGTACATGGCCGGCAGGCCGCCCTCAGGCCGTGTCGATTGTGTGAACCGATTCACATTAAGCGGCTCTTTTCTTCACTTGCCCCCCGCTGTTTTCGGCGTAAATGCTCCCGCCACCCGCGCACCGAAAATGTAAAAAACTGCAAATTAATGCACAATTAAGCCACACGGCGCCCAACAAACTGCATATAATGTGCCTGATTTGCATTTTGACAGAAGGAGTTCGCCATTGGATGCCGTCACCATCAACAGTTTCTTTTTAATCGCGGCCTTGTTGGTGGGAGCCAGTGTCCTGTTGAGCGCGCTCTCCTCTCGTCTCGGCATCCCCATTCTGGTGATCTTCCTCGCCGTCGGCATGCTGGCCGGGGAAGATGGCCCGGGCGGCATTCACTTCGCTGACTACTCGGTCGCCTATCTGGTGGGCAACCTGGCGCTCGCCATCATATTGCTCGATGGCGGCATGCGCACCCGGGTCTCCTCGTTTCGGGTGGCGCTCTGGCCGGCACTCTCGCTGGCGACCGTGGGGGTGGCCATCACCACGGGCCTGACCGGCCTCATCGCCGCCTGGCTGTTCGATCTCAGCCTGATGCAGGGCATGCTGATCGGCGCCATCGTCGGCTCCACCGACGCCGCGGCCGTCTTCTCCCTGCTCGGCGGGCGCAGCCTGAACGAGCGGGTCAGCGCCACTCTTGAGATAGAGTCGGGCAGCAACGACCCCATGGCGGTGTTTCTCACCGTGACCCTGATTGAGATCCTCGCCACCCAGCAGCAAGGGCTGGACTGGGGCTTCCTGCTGTTGCAGCTGGGCAAGCAGTTTGGCCTGGGCGCCGGCATAGGTCTTGGCGGCGGCTGGCTGCTGTGGCGCCTCATCAACAGCGCCAGGCTGGCCCCCGGCCTCTATCCGCTGCTCACCGTCAGCGGCGGCCTGCTGATCTTCGCCCTCACGACAGCCGTAGGGGGCAGCGGCATTCTCGCCATCTATCTCACCGGCCTCCTGCTCGGCAACCTCTCCCTGCGCAGCCGCAGCACCACCTTGTCGGTGCTGGATGGCCTGACCTGGCTCAGCCAGATCGGCATGTTCCTGGTGCTGGGACTGCTGGCCACCCCGAGCAACCTGCTGCCCATCGCCCTGCCGGCGCTGGCGCTGGCCATGTGGATGATACTGTTCGCCCGCCCCGTCTCGGTCTGGATTGGCCTGCTGCCGTTCAAGAACTTCGCCCCCCGCGAGCGCTGGTTCATCTCCTGGGTCGGCCTGCGCGGCGCAGTACCCATCATACTGGCGGTCTTCCCCATGATGGCGGGGCTGCCCAACGCCCAGCTCTACTTCAATGTGGCCTTCTTCGTGGTGCTGGTCTCCCTCATATTGCAGGGCAGCTCGCTGCCGCTGGCCTCAAAGCTGGCGCGGGTGGAAGTGCCGGCACCGCCGTCGCCCATCAACCGTTCCGGGCTAGAGATAGATCTCGACAGCCAGTGGGAGACCTTCGTCTATCGCCTCAGCGCCGAGAAGTGGTGCATAGGCTCGCCCCTGCGGGATCTGCGCATGCCCAGGGGGACCCGCATCTGCGCCCTGTTCCGGGATCAGGAGCTGCTGCACCCCTCGGGCAGTACCTGCCTGCAGTCCGATGACATCCTCTGCGTCATCGGCCACGAACGGGATCTGCCCGCCCTCGGCCAGCTGTTCAGCCAGGCTCCTGAGCAGGATCTGGGCCCCCGCTTCTTTGGCGACTTCCTGCTGGAAGCCGCCGCCAATCTGGTGGATCTGGCCCCGCTCTACGGGCTGGATGTGAGCGAGATGGCGGATCAGACACTTGGCCATTTTATTGCCAACCAGTTGGGCGATAATCTGGTGGTCGGCGACCACTTTGAATGGCAGGGCCTGATCTGGACCGTGGCCGAAATGGAAGAGGGTGAACCCCGCAAGATAGGGGTGCGCTTTCAGGAAGAAGACCCGGTCTGACGCCGCTCGTCCGACCCGTCCTCAGCGAGAAGGGAGTTATCTATGCCTTACCAAACCCTGTTGTCTGGCCTGCAACCCCCTTCGCCCCAGCTGGGATTGATAGAGGGATTCTTCGGCAAGGGCTGGAGCTGGGAAGCCCGCGCCCGCTACGCCCAGTGGCTGCCACGCCACGGTTATGGCTTCTATATCTATGCCCCGAAAGAAGACGGCTATCTGCGCAAGCACTGGACCCAGCCCTGGCCTGCGGCCCAGCTCGAAGCCCTGCGCCAGCTGGCCCGTCAGTGCCGTGAAAACGGCCTCGCCTTCGGCATAGGCCTGAGCCCCATGGGCGCCCATCACGACTATGCCCGCAAGCGCCCGGCCCTGCTGGAGAAGGTGCGGCTCATCGACGAGGCACTCCAGCCCGATATACTGGCGGTGCTGTTTGACGACATGAAGGGGGATACCCCGGATCTCGCCCACTGGCAGCTCACCATGGCCCACGACATAGCGGCCCACACCCGCGCCAGCCGCTTGCTGTTCTGTCCCAGCTACTACTCGACGGATCCCGTGCTGGAGAAGGTGTTCGGCGCCATGCCGCCCCACTATCTGACCGATCTGGGCCAGGGGCTGGATCGGCGCATCGACATCTTCTGGACCGGCCCCAAAGTCTGCTCCGGCGAGTACCCGGCCCCGCACCTCAGGCAAGTCGCCGACTGGCTGCACCGCAAGCCCTTCCTGTGGGACAACTACCCGGTCAACGACGGCAGCAAGGCCAGCAGCTTCCTGCACCTGCGCGCCTTCGAGAACCGCCCCGCCGAGCTGGCAGAACTGGTGGCGGGCCACGCGGTCAACCCCATGAAACAGGCTGCACTCTCCGTGTTGCCGCTGGCCACCCTGCCCATGAGCTACAAGCTCGGCAAGCAGTACGATCCGGACAAGGCGCTGCACGCCTCCCTCAACGCCACCTGCGGCCCGCAGATCTCCGCCATGATCCAGGCCGACCTGCCGCTGTTTCAGGACATAGGGCTGGCCCAGCTCACCCCGGAGCAGATCATCCACCTCAAGACCCGTTACCTGCCGTTCCAGGATCAGGCCTGCGTGCACGAAATCATGCGCTGGCTGGCCGGTGAATATGTGTTCGATCCAGATTGCCTGACTGACTGACGCGGCCCCCGGGGCCTTGAGGAGATTGCATGGACGCATCCCTGATTTACCAGAACCTGGCGGTGCTCGCCGCCTTCCTGCTGATCTACAGCCTGATCGCGGGCCGATTCGAATCAAAGCTGGTCAACGGCCCGCTGCTGTTTCTGCTGATGGGCTGGCTGCTGGGATCCGGTGGACTGGGTCTGCTCTCCCTCTCCATCAACAGCGACGGCATCAAGCTGCTGGCGGAGCTGACCCTGGTCATAGTGCTGTTCAGCGATGCGGCCAACACCAACTGGCAGGTGCTGGCGGCCCACCGCGCCCTGCCCATGCGGCTGCTGCTCATCGGCCTGCCGCTGACCCTGATCGGCGGCACCCTGTTCGGCCTCTGGCTCTACCCCGACTTGCCGCTGCTGGAGATGGCCATCCTCTCCACCATACTCGCCCCCACAGATGCGGCGCTCGGCAAGGCGGTGGTCAGCAACCCGGCCGTGCCCGCCCCCATCCGGGAAGGGCTCAACCAGGAGAGCGGCCTCAACGACGGCATCTGCGTGCCCGTGCTCTTGCTGCTGCTCGCCCTCATAGCCCCCACAGAACAACACGCCGGCACCGGCATGCTGGCGGTCACCTTGCTGCTGGAAGAGATAGGCATAGGCCTGCTGGTGGCCCTGGTGCTCGCCGGCCTCACCATTCGTCTGATCAAGACCTCCTACCTCAATGGCTGGCAGTTGCCACTCTGGCGTCAGCTCACCATGCCGGGGCTGGCTCTGCTCTGCTTCGCGCTGGCCCAGACCCTGGGGGGCAGCGGCTTCATCGCCGCCTTCGTGGGCGGCCTCTTGATCGGCCGCCGGCTGGGGGAGCACAAACACGCCTACATGGACAGCTGCGAGGGGTATGGAGATCTGCTCTCAGTGGTGATCTGGATGGTGTTCGGCGCCACCCTGATGCCCATGCTGCCGGAGCTGCTGCACTGGCAATACTGGCTCTATGCCGCCGCCAGCCTCACCCTGCTGCGCATGCTGCCGGTCTGGCTGAGCCTGCTGGGCACGGGCCTCAAACCTGAGCTCAAGCTCTTTATCGGCTGGTTCGGACCAAGGGGGCTGGCCAGCATAGTGTTCGCCGTCATGGTGCTGCAGCACGAGCCCGCCCTGCTGGGACAAAAGCCCATCATAGCCACAGTGCTCTGCACCATCATCCTCAGCGTCATACTGCACGGCATCAGCGCCAACCCCTGGGTCAGGCGCTTCAACGCCCCATAACTCCCCGGGCCCGACACCACTGCGAGACGGGCGCCACAAGTCCGAGCTGCGGACAAGGGCGGCAGGGGGGAACAGGGTGCAGGGTGCAGGGTGCAGGGTGCAGGGTGCAGCAGAATACGGTGGCTCGCTTCAATCCCCCTCCCCCACAACATAAAAACCCCCGGCACTGGCCGGGGGTTTTTATGTTGTTGTCACAGCAGGAAGAGAGCCGGCTCACCAAGCCCGTATGTTCACACCCGTCGTTGCCAACAGGTTAAAACGCCGTCCTCATGCCCGGCCCTATCACGACTGGCCATTGTCATCCGTGGCCCGGTAAACCAGGATGCCCGGCTTGTTCTTCACATATTCAAGGAAGGGCGAATCCACCACCTTCATATTCGTCGAGACAGACGAGGCATTGCGCAGGACGGGGCCATTCTCACCGCGAATGAAGATGCCGGTATGGGTCACATCCAGACCGGCAATATTGGTATAGATGCCGATATAATCGCCATCCTCCAACAGACTCAAGGTATCTTCATCCACGCGATCACCCGGAATATAGCTGATGTCGCGGTTCTTCACTCCCAGCCCGGGAATATAGTGGCCACCATCCTCTTTCTGATTCAGTATTTTAGGGGCCGTCACGACATAATTTCCCACCAGATGGGTCACGTCGCTGACCTTATTGCCACCATGTACCCAGTCAGAGAAAAAGTGCTTTCTAGTCAGATAGTTGACTTCACCATTTACGTAACGAGTGTACATGACGTTCTCAATGAAATTATGCACACTCGTTGAGTGCCGCAGTGACTCAACGTAATCCAGATAGGTGAAGCAATCCAGCTCACCAAAATCCACCACCAGTTTCTCTTGTGTATCACTCGACCCCACCAGCCGATTGGCAACATAGGGATTCTCCAGAAACAGGCGGGAGAAATCCTTTATTGACTGGCCTGGGGTGCCGCCCTGATGCTGAGCAAACATGTCAACGAGTTGCTGTTCCTCTATATTGTAAAAATCCAGGTTTTTTCCATTGTCGGCCGCTGCCACACCCGAAAAAGTGAGTAACGCGGCGCCTATTAACTTCATCATCCATTACCATCCTTGACCAAAAAATATAAAACTTGGATTGCCCGGATCATCATCACATGTAAAGCACATGCATCTAATGCCATTCGAGACTGATGAAATAGTCGCCGATTGAAAACAAAAAAAATGTAAGCAAATGTACCCGTTCCCCACCTGACAGGGCCCTTGCCCACCAAATGAAGCAGCCCCGGCACTGCCGGGGCTGCTTCATTTCCGTCTCGGGCGATGTCTGCGCCGCAGTCTCTACAAGAGGGGCCTCATATCAACCCAGTGCCAGCCAGACACCGACGCCAAACATCAGGGAGCCGGCGATCCGGTTCATCAGGGTGACGTTGCCGCTCTTGGCAAGGAAGTGGCGCAGGGTGCGGCCACCGCTGGCGTAGAGCAGCAGGCAGGAGAACTCTATGACCAGGATCAGCGCCACCAGGGCGCTGATCTGGGGGGCCATCGGCTTGGCCGCATTGATGAAGGGGGGCAGCAGGGAGACCATGAAGGCCCAGCCCTTGGGGTTGGCGATGGCGGTAACGAAGCCCTGCATGGCCAGCCCCAGGGGGCGCGTCTCCTGCCCGGCCGAGAGATCCGCCGGTATGGCCATCTTGCCTTTGGCCTGCCACATCTGGATGCCGAGCCAGATGAGGTAGGCGCCACCCACGTATTTGAAGGCGGAGAAGAGCGCCGGGTAGTTGAGCATGACGGCCGCCACCCCGATCACCGACAGCACTGAGACCAGCCCCACCCCGATGAGCTCCCCCCACATCATGTGCAGGGTGCGGCGCACCCCCAGGCTCATGCCGAGGGTCATCGCCAGGGTCATGCACATGCCGGGGGTGACGGAGACAAAGAAAAACGTGGGAATAAACAGCGCCAGAATAGCGGGATCAATCCAGTCGGACACGCGACACCTCCATGGTAACAGGCTTGTGATCTTGCCTATCACACTCTTTTCACACAAGAAAAACCTTTTCGTTCAGCACGATTTCAGCCATAAAAACCCTGTGACAACCTTTGTCGCGTCTGTGTAAGATGCCGCCTCACTCCTCTTTTGGGTTAGGACCTTTCATGTCATTGAATAACCTGTCTATCCGTTTTCAAGTTCTCATACCGCTTCTGCTCGCCAGCCTGTTGATGATCCTCATGGCCGGGATCAGCAAGCAGGAGATAGACGGCGCCATTGCGGACATGAACCAGACCACAGCCAGCGTGACTCGTCACAAGGACGACATAGCCACCCTGATCCACGCCACCTACCGGATGCGTACCAACGCCATCTATGGCCTCTACGATCAGCAGCGCTTCGCCCAGTTGCCGAGCGATCTGACGGCGGCCGAGCAGGAGATAGGGGCCATCCTGGCCCGACTGGCGATCGCCGGCGCCGAGCAGGACAACAGCCAGGTGGCCGCCGCCCTGCAAGCCTATCTCGGCCACACCCGCAACAACATGCTGCCGCTGCTGGCCCAGAAATATCAGGGGGCTGGCGATCCCGCCGCCTACGAGCAGTCCAGGCTGCGCTTTCGCGAGCTGGGTGAACAGCTGATCAAGCAGATAGATACCATGTCGGCCCACGTCAACCAGCTGATCCAGGCCGAAATCGCCGAGGAGGAGGCGCACTACCACGCCACCCTGCTGCGTACCCTGCTGTTGATGAGCGCTACCCTGATCGCGGCCCTGCTCGGCGGCTGGTGGTTGTCCGGCCGGATAGTGCGCCCCATAGGCCAGCTGCAGGAGGTGATGCGCGCCGTCGCCCAGGGCCGCTTCAACGTTCGGGCCGCCGCCGAGGGCGACAACGAGCTGAGCCAGCTGGCCAGGGACATCAACCAGACCCTGACCCAGCTGGGCAGCACACTGCATACCCTGACTGGCATCAGCGGCAACGTGGCCTCCGCCGCCACCGAGCTGGCCGCCGTCATGACCCAGTCCGAGGCCAATGCCCAGCAGCAGCGCAGCGAAACCGAACAGGTGGCCTCCGCCGTGACCGAGCTGGCCAGCACGGCCGACAACGTCAACCACAACGCGGCCCTGGCCGACGAACTGGCGCGGGATGCCAACGACAGGGTCGAGCAGGGCTTGGCGCTGTTTGCCGAGAGCATCCAGGCCAACAGCCGCATGGCGGGCAGTCTGGAGAGCGCCGCCGCCGTGGTGGCACGCCTCAAGTCCCAGTCCGAGCAGATCGGCAAGGTGATCGAGGTCATTCAGAGCATCTCGGAGCAGACCAATCTGCTGGCGCTGAATGCCGCCATCGAGGCCGCTCGCGCCGGTGAAACCGGCCGTGGCTTTGCGGTGGTGGCCGACGAGGTACGCCTGCTGGCGGCCCGTACCCAGGACTCCACCAAGGAGATCCAGGCCATCATAGAGCAGTTGCAGAGCCAGTCCCTGTCAGCCAACAGCGGCATGCAGGAGACCCTCTCCATACTGGCGCACAACCAGCAGCTCTCCGGCGAAGTACAGGCGCTGCTCGGCGGCATCACGGAGGCGGTCAACCAGATCAACGGTGCCAATGCCCAGGTCGCCACCGCCGCCGAGGAGCAGTCCTGCGTCACCGCCGACATCAACCGCAACATCACCAACATCCACGAGATAGTGAACCAGAGTGCGGCCGGCATCAGCCAGAGCGCCGCCGCCAGTCACGAACTGTCACAGCTCGCCGAACAGCAGCGCAAGCAGCTGGCCCAGTTCCAGTTGTAATGGCTGCGCTATCACGTCAAACGAAGGCTCCGCTCGCGGGGCCTTAGTGTTAATGGCGCTGCCGACTTGTTATTGTTTTAAACGGTCTTTTTTATGAGGTGGCCTCATTAGGGGCTGGGCTACCCCACCAAATGTGAGTATGGTAGAGGCACGTCACTCCCCCTCACATGAGATCACCATGAAGCTGAAATTCAAGAAACCGGCCTTCATCGGCCTGGGCCTCATCGCCCTCGTCTCCGCCATCTGGCTCGACTTCTATCTGCCGGAACACACCATAGCCACCATCACGGGCGTCGAGGTGAAACGCACCGACAAGGATGGCCCCATCAGCCAGAAAAACCCGGCCGACGGTCCCACCACAGACGTCTACTACATCTATACCGAGCGGCCCGGCGAGAAGATCCGCGTGTTTCGCAACGAGGACACAGAGTGGGGCTGGCCCTTCTACTTCAAGTTCAATGCTGCCGACGTGCAGGCCAAGGCCAAGTCCATGGAGTTCGAGAAGCGTCTGGCCATCATCACCTCCTACGGCTGGCGCGTGAACATGTTCTCCATGTTCCCCAACGTCACCAAGATCGAGAGCACTCAGCCTGACGCCTCCACCTGGAGCTTCTTCCGCTGGTTCTGGTTCGGCCTCTGGGCACTGGTGATGGGCAAGGCCGCGCTGGCGACCTGGCGCTACTTCGACCGGCTCGAGGACGAGATATGACAGAGCCGAGCAAGACTCGCACCAGCTTCTACCGACGACTCTACGTGGCCTGGCTGATAAGTCAGGGCACAGACACAATCCCGGCCATCATGGCCGCCACCGGCATGCCCAGACGCACGGCCCAGGACACGCTAAGCGCCCTGGCCGAGCTCGATATCAGCTGCGCCTTCGAGCAGACCGAGGGGGCGCGCCACCTGCAGGGACACTACCGCATCAGCGACTGGGGGCCGATCAACCCGACATGGATTAAGGCGCAACTGCCGCTTATCAAAGAGACGCTGAGCTACCCCTGATCCTGAGGGTGAATCCGATATGTCCCTACTAACGGGGGCTCTCCCAGTCAATCCCAGGGCGCACCAATGAAGGCTATACGCATCATTTTGCAGCTTGTGATTCTTGCCGCAGGGGGTATTACTCTTGCGGCTCTCATTGCTGTGCCTATACCAAACTTCACAGTCATTGTCGTTTTACTTGGCTTTGTGGCACTTCTCCTTGCTCTGACGCAGGTACTAAAAGAGCACATGGAAAAACGCTTAAGCCCTGACCATAAGCTCAGCGCCAAACCAATGGGAATGGTTCTGATCCTGTCTGGTGTGTTTGCCATGTTCTACGGCTCGAGCATTCTCATCGGACAGCAACCCCTACCGAATGGCAGTGGCACATGCCGTGCTATATGCGGGATCATACTCTTGGCCTCCGAAGCATTCGGCGAAACAGTAGCCAAGTTATTTGCCTTCGGCCTGTGGTCAGGCATGGGCCTATTTCTTTGCTTTATCGGCTACCTGGTTAAGGGGAGGAAATAACCTCACAGGGCGAAATGATGCGAACGTTACTACCGCATTATCGCCATGAAATAGAGGGGCCAGCCGATGAGGCTGGCCCCTGCTTTTTTATGTCGGAAGGACGGCCAAGGCTCTGGAGATGGCGGGAGGCTTATTCCGGGAAGGGCTCTTCCGGCAGCGGCTCCTGGGTCTCACCCTGGGTGCAGTCTATGATGGATCGCTTGGGGTTGTTGGGGTCGCGCAGCAGCAAGGGGGCCAGTCCCTCGTTGTGCTTCTGCTCGTCGGAAAACTCGCTGCCATAGGCGTTGTGGGTCAGCCTTCGCGCATTGGCGATGGGGGTGTCCACGAACAGGGCGTGCACCTCGAAGGTGGACGAGGGGATGAGAAAGCCGCTGATGGGCAGGCCATGCAGCTCCTGGCGGGTCTTGTACCAGGCAAACCCGTCCGTCACCTTGTAAGGGGTGAAGTGTTTGAGCTGAGGGTGGGCCGGCTCGCCGGTCTCGCTGTCGAGATAGAGATCATCGAGCTCGCAGGTCGCCAGCCCCTGCCACATAGATTCAAACGGCGTGGAGCAGGCCGTCAGTTGCAACCCGGCCAGCAGTGCCAGCGACGCTTTGTACATTTCCCGTCCCTTCTCTCAATAGTGCAATGGCGGTCAGCCAAACGCCCGCAGTCGCTCGACCAGCAGGTCGATGAAGCCCGAACGATCCAGTCCCAGCAGCACCAGCGCATTGGCCGTTTTGCCGGTCAGGCCATAGCGATCCACCACCGTCATGCCGGTGGTATGGGTGCCACTGGTTTCGATATCGACCCGACACTCGACCCCGTGGAACAGCTCGGGGGCCAGCAACCAGGCAATGGTACAGGGGTCGTGCAGCGGCGCGCCAGCAAATCCCCACTTGGGATCCCTGTGGTAGATCATGAAGAAGTCGAGCAAGCCGGCCACGCACTGGGCCACCGGATTGGCGATGGCGCGCACCCGCGCTATGTCCTCGTCCATCACCTGGGCCTCGTGGGTCACATCCAGCCCGCACATAGTGATGGGGATGCCGGACTTGAACACCATATCGGCCGCTTCCGGGTCCACATAAATATTGAATTCCGCCGCCGGGGTCCAATTGCCCGCCCCCGCCGCGCCGCCCATCAGCACGATGCGGGCAATCCTGGATTTCAACTCAGGATGGGCCGCCAGCAGCAGGGCGATATTGGTGAGCGGCCCGGTCGGCACCAGCGTCACAGGTTCCGGGCTCTCGTGCAGGCATTTGGCCATCAACTCGAGGCCCGTCATGGCTTGCGGGGCAAAGGCGGGATCCGGCAGCTTGGGGCCATCGAGGCCCGACTCGCCGTGGACGTTGTCGGCTATGATGAGCTCGCGCATTAGCGGTTTGGGTGCCCCCGCCGCCACCGGGATGTCGTCACGGCCGAGCAGGGTCAGGATGCGCAGGGCATTGTTGAGGGTCTTGTCCGGCGTCTGGTTGCCCGCGCTGGTGGTGACCGCCAGCACCTTGAGCTCGTGACTGGCCAGCGCCAGTATGAGGGCGATGGCATCATCGTGGCCGGGATCACAATCGAGAATAACGGGCAACGCCATGGACAGACTCCTTACAACATGACAGGGAGCCATACCTTAACAAGCAAACCCCGGATGAACTCGGGAAGGGGTCACAAAACGGCGCCCTTCTCGCGTTTCAAACCATTGCGTTATCAAGCGGTTGAACGAATGACCCCCTCCCATCACACGGCGCAAGCAGCCGATTCGCCCCGCGCAGCCGGTTCGAGTATGATCGCCCCCCGTTTCCAGCCCGTGTGCCCTATGTCCGTCATCGTCGATACCTTCATCGCCCCGCCCTGCGCGGCTGCCATCGAGATCCTGTTTGAGGATGAGCACCTGTTGCTCATCAACAAGCCGAGCGGCCTGCTCAGCCTGTCGGGCAAGAACCCGCAGAACCTCGACTCTGTCCATTACCGGCTGGTGCAGGACTATCCCGGCTGCACCCTGGTGCACCGCCTCGATTTTGGCACTTCTGGCATCATGGTGGTGGCCAGAAACAAGGCCATCAACGCCCTGCTCTGTCAGCAATTCAGCCAGCGGGCGGTGAGCAAGGCCTACAGCGCCCTGCTGTGCGGCCATCTGGTCGACGATGAGGGGGTGATCGATGCCCCCATCGCCAAGGATCCGGCTCTCTTCCCGCTGATGACCATCTGCGCCGCCAGCGGCAAGCCCGCCCGCTCCCGCTATCGGGTCATTGAGCGGCTGGCGCAGCAGATGCAAGGTCAGGCCGTACCATTAACGCGCGTGCGGCTGGTGCCGGAAACCGGCCGCACCCATCAGCTGCGGATCCACAGCCAGCTGCTGGGCCACCCCATACTGGGCTGCGATCTCTACGGCGGTCTTGCGTTGCCAGGCACAGAGCAGGCGCCGCGGCTGATGCTGCATGCCAGCGAGCTGGATTTGCGGCATCCTGTGAGCGGTGAACCGATGGCGGTCAGATGTGCCAGCCCCTTCTAGCGAGACGCGGCATCAAGCTGTGGTGTGATAACAGGCGAAGGGAACAACAGAGGCGCAACAGGGGAAAAACGAGGCAAACGGCAGATAAAAGATAGGGGCCGTGCTTTCGCAACGGCCCCCACCCCCCACTCGGTGTGGCTATCAGATCAGCTTGCGGGCGGCGCCCAGCACGATCTTGATGGCATCAGATTCGGTTCTCGCCATGGTTTCGGCGTTCGGGATTTCCTGCTGGGTACGGTTGACGATAACGCCGGCTACCATACCGGCACGCAGGCCCTGGCTGGTGCACATGGTCAGCAGGGTGGCAGATTCCATCTCATAGTTCAGCACGCCCATGGCTTGCCACTCTTTCATGGAACCCTGGAAACGGCTCACTACGCGGCCGGATACGGTGTCGTAACGCTCCTGACCCGGGTAGAAGGTATCGGAAGAGGCAGTCACACCGATGTGCAGCTTGGAGCCCATCTCTTTGGCAGTGTTGACCAGCGCTGTTGTGCAGTCGAAGTCGGCAACAGCCGGGAACTCCATGGGCGCGAAGTGCAGGCTGGCACCGTCGAGGCGCACGGAACCTGTAGTGACGATCACGTCGCCCACGTTCAGGTGCGGCTGGATGGCGCCAGTGGTGCCGATACGCAGGAAGGTGCGGATGCCCAGCTGGGCCAGCTCTTCTACCGCGATGGAGGTGGACGGGCCACCGATACCGGTAGAGCAGATGATCACGGCCTTGCCGTCCATCTCGCCGCGCCAGGTAGTGAACTCACGATGGCTGGCCAGGTGCACCGGGTTATCCAACAGCTCTGCGATACGCTTTACACGCTCGGGGTCACCGGGGACGATCGCCAAGGTGGCGCCTTGCAGATCCGCTTTCTTCAAACCCAAGTGAAATACATCAGACATAGTGGACTCCTGGTTGCCCCCTGCCAGCATGGTCAGGGCGCAAGTTAAGATGATTCTTTATGATACTTTCAAGCCTTTACCCCCCTCTCTGGGGAGGCGCCAACTATGGTCGAAAGCGCTTTCCAATTCCTTGAAGCTCCTCACACTTCCACGCATTGACAGTGACAAATCCCGTGCAAAACGTTTGCTAACTTTATGAATTTCTTGAAAAACGTTTTTCTTCCAAAGGAGTGGTCTCCGGCCTTGTCAATCCCTGTCACGCCCCGGTTTATCGGTACGTGATCGAGTCCATAAAGTTGCAAACAGGATACCCTTGACCCCTTTTCATCCCCACTGACGATGCTATGTTGGCGCCCGTATACCACTTAATGGCTAATAATACGGAGTCCATCATGGCGACATTCAAGTTCTACATTCCCGCAATCAACCTGATGGGAGCTGGCTGCCTGCAAGAAGCGGCAGCCGATATCCAGGGTTATGGCTATCGCAAGGCGCTGATCGTCACCGACAAGATCCTGGGCCAGATCGGCGTGGTCGCCAGGCTCACCACCCTCTTGGCAGAACATGGCATTGAAAGCGTGGTTTTCGATGAAACCCGGCCCAACCCCACCATGACCAACGTCGAAGCGGGTCTGGGGATGATCAAGGCCAACGGCTGCGACTGCGTCATCTCGCTGGGGGGCGGCTCGCCCCACGACTGCGCCAAAGGCATAGCCCTGGTGGCTGCCAACGGCGGCAACATCCAGGATTACGAAGGGGTGGATCGCTCCGCCAAGCCGCAGTTGCCGCTCATCGCCATCAACACCACAGCCGGCACCGCCTCCGAGATGACCCGCTTCTGCATCATCACAGACGAGGCTCGCCAGGTGAAGATGGCCATCATAGACAAGCACGTCACCCCGCTGATGTCGGTCAACGATCCCGAGCTGATGCTGGCCAAGCCGGCCGGCCTCACCGCCGCCACCGGCATGGATGCCCTGACCCACGCCATCGAGGCTTATGTCTCCACCATCGCCACCCCGGTGACCGATGCCAGCGCCATCATGGCAATCCAGCTCATCGCCAGGCACCTGCGTACAGCCGTCAATCAGGGCGATGACCTGCACGCCCGCGAGCAGATGGCCTACGCCCAGTTCCTGGCCGGCATGGCCTTCAACAACGCAAGCCTGGGTTATGTGCATGCCATGGCGCACCAGCTGGGCGGCTTCTACGACCTGCCCCACGGGGTCTGCAACGCCGTGCTGCTGCCCCACGTTCAGGCCTACAACGCCCAGGTGAGTGCCACCCGCCTGAAAGAGGTGGCCCGCCATATGGGTGTCAACGTGACCGCCATGAACGACGAACAGGGCGCAGCTGCCGCCATCGCTGCCATCAAGCAGCTGGCGCTGGACGTGAAGATCCCGGCCGGTCTGGAGCAGCTCGGCGTCAAGGCCGACGACTTCGACATCCTGGCCAGCAACGCCCTGAAAGATGCCTGCGGCTTCACCAACCCGAAACAGGCGAGCCACGAGGAGATAGTCGCCATCTTCCGCGCCGCCATGTAAACCGCCAGCAGGCAGAAAGGGTCGCATGGCGGCCCTTTTTATTGGCTGATGGATCAATGGCTTTTTACTTCCGTAGAGGGAGCCGGTATGATTTGCCGAGCTTAAAAAGACTTGAATGGATGATCTGAACTCGATATGCGGATGAAACACCTGATTGCCGCGGCCCTGACCGCCCTCACCCTGTCCGGTTGCAGCCTGGTCTATCGCATCGATATTCCCCAGGGCAACTATGTGGAACAAAAACAGGTCGACAAACTGCGCCAGGGCATGACCCGCGAACAGGTCGAGTTCGTGCTGGGTTCCGCCATGCTGCGCGATGGCTTTGACCCGAACACCTGGTATTACCTCTATGAATTCCAGCCGGGTCGCGGCGAGAAGGAGCGCAAGGAGCTCACCCTGACCTTTGCCAACGACAGATTGGCCACGGTCACCGGCGACTTCCCATTGCCAGCGGCCTTCCACACCCCGCTCTGATCGCATTCACAAAACCGGCCCCGCGCCGGTTTTGTTTTATTTGGCCACCGCCATCCCATCTTAGCGAGGAAGCCTCCATGCACCAGCCCAAGAATCCCCATACCCACAGACGGCTCGCTGGCAAGATCTTGGCGGCCCTCGTTGAACTTGGGAGGCACGCATGAGCCAGATCCTGATCGCCGGGGCCAGCGGGCTGATCGGCCGGGAGCTGCTCCGTCAGCTCGACCCTGCCCACTCACTGACCCTGCTCTGTCGCAAGGCAGGTGATCCCCGGCCCCAACATCACTGGCTGCCGGCCGACTTCGAACGCCTCGACGAGGTTTCGCTGCCCGGCCCCATCGACATCGCCTTCTGCTGCCTCGGCACCACCCGCAAGCAGGCGGGGTCCGACGAAGCGTTTCGCCGGGTCGATCACGACTATGTGCTGGCCTTCGCGGCACTCGCTCGCCGCCACGGCTGCCAACGTCTGATCGTCGTCTCGAGTCTGGGGGCCAACCCAGGCTCGCCGGCCCTCTATCCCCGCACCAAGGGGCAGATGGAACAGGCATTGCTGGCGCAAGCCTGGCCAAGGCTCGCCATAGTGCGTCCCGCCATGCTGCTCGGCAATCGCCAGCCACCGCGCCTGTCGGAGCAGTGTTTCCAGGCTGTCTATCCGTTGCTGCGCCCCCTGCTGGTTGGCAAGTTGCGCCGCTGGCGCGCCATCGAGGCCGGGCAGGTGGCCCATGCCATGATAGTGCTCGGCCAGCAGGAGAGTGGCGTCGAGGTGGTGGAAAACGAGCGGCTGCACGGGATGTGACAGCGCTTTGCCGCTAGAAGCGAGTTGACGGCGGCTCAACAGAAAAGCAGATCAAAAAAGGCGCCAAGGCGCCTTTTTTATTCCAGAGTGCGGCATCAGGCCGGGTCTGTGTCCCCTCGCTTGCGGTTGGCATTGGGCCGGCCGCCGGTCACCACATCGGCACGCCCCTCCTCCTTGGCCTTCTCGGCCCGCTTCTTGCGCATCTCTTTCGGATCGGCGATGAGCGGACGGTAGATCTCGATCCGATCCCCGTCCTGCAACAGTTCGGTCCCCTTGACCGGCCGGCTGTAGATGCCGAACTTGTTGACCGCCAGATCGATCTCCGGGTGCTTCTGCACTATGCCGGACTGCTCGATGGCAGCCAGCACGCTGGTGGCGGGAGCAACCCGGATGCGCAGCACAGTCTGGCGCTCGGGCAGAGCATACACAACTTCGATATTGAGCAGATCAGACACCGTACACCACCTTGGCGCGGTTGGAGAAGGCGAGCACCATGGAGCCCACCAGGTCGCGGAAAATCTGGCCAAACGCCAGCTCGATCAGCTTGGAGGTGAACTCAAAATCGAGGTCGAACTCGACCTTGCAGGCATCCACATCCAGCGGCGTAAAGGTCCACCAGCCGGCCAGCTTGCTGAAGGGTCCCTCCACCAGCTCCATCTTGATCTGCCGGTTGGCATCGAGCAGGTTGCGGGTGGTAAACGTCTTGGCAATCCCCGCCTTGGCCACATCGACCGAGGCAGTCATATAATCATCGCCTGTCTCGTGGACACGGCTGCCGACACAACCGGGCAGAAACTCCGGATAAGCGTGAACATCATTGACCAGCCTGAACATTTGTTCTGCGCTGAACATCACCAGGGCACTGCGAGTAATACGGGGCATGGGCTTTCCTCATCCAATCGGGCCGATTTTATCACCTTGTCAGCCAAGATCATCCCCAAAACCGCTCACAAAGCCGCCACTCGAGCAGTTGCGCGTTTTACAGCCGCCGCCACCCACGTATAATGCGCCTTCCTAATCATTGCCAAAGGCGCCCGTCATGAGCAAAAAGAACAGTAAAAACAAAGCCGGGTCCAGCACCATTGCACTCAACAGAACCGCCCGCCACGAGTACTTCATCGAAGAGCGCGTGGAAGCCGGTCTGTCCCTGCAAGGGTGGGAAGTCAAATCCCTGCGGGCGGGCAAGGCCAACATCAGCGAAGCCTATGTCATCTTCTTGCAGGGAGAGGCCTTCCTGTTCGGCTCCACTTTCCTGCCACTGAACGCCGCCTCCAGCCACGTGGTGTGTGATCCGACCCGCACCCGCAAGCTCCTGCTGAGCCGCCGTGAACTCGACAAGCTGGAGAGCCTGACCGCCCGTCAGGGTTACACCATAGTGCCGCTGGCGCTCTACTGGAAAGAGTGCTGGGTCAAGGTCGAGATCGGTCTGGTCAAAGGCAAGAAAGAGCACGACAAACGGGAAGACACCAAGGCCCGCGAATGGGATCGGGAGAAAGCCCGCATCATGAAGAACAAGCATCGCGGCTGATTGTGCGCCGCATGCAGCCGTGCGGCGTCCAATAAACCAGCAATCGACCGGCCTAGGCCGGTCGATTGCTATCAACGCCTTGCCATGACAGGATTTTTGCGTACAATCGGTTTTGACAACTTGGGGCTGATTCTGGATTCGACAAGATTCACGAAACCCAAGGTGCATGCCGAGGTGCGGTAGGCCTCGTTAACAAACCGCAAAAAAATAGTCGCAAACGACGAAAACTACGCACTCGCAGCTTAATAACCTGCGCTGAGCCCTTCTACCCTAGCTTGCCTGTGTCCTAGGGAATCGGAAGGTCATCCTTCACAGGATCGTGTGGAAGTCCTGCTCGGGGCGGAAGCATTAAAACCAATCGAGCTAGTCAATTCGTGGCGTGTCTCTCCGCAGCGGGTTGGCGAATGTAAAGAGTGACTAAGCATGTAGTACCGAGGATGTAGTAATTTTGGACGGGGGTTCAAATCCCCCCAGCTCCACCAAATATTGTTCCGAGAAGGAACGAAGAAGTACAGAAACCCGCAAGATTCAACGTCTTGCGGTTTTTTTGTTGTCCGACAAAGTCGAAGTGGTCGCCTAAAACCAGCTTCACGAGTACTATAATTAGTACCACAAGGTTAGTGGTACTCAATTCGATGGTACTAAGGAGCGTTATGGTCACGGTGGAGAAAAAGAGGCGCGAAACAGGTAACTGCAGATTAACCGACCCAAAAGTTAAAAACGCCAAGCCATCCGAAGACGCTAAGACGAAAGGCCAGATGACCACCTTGCGCGATGGTGATGGGTTAGAACTGAGGATCAGTGCGGCGGGTTCAAAGCTCTGGGCCTTCAAGTACTCAAAGCCTTCTGACAATAAGCGCACAAACATGAGCTTTGGCACTTACCCAGAGGTATCCCTTGGCCAAGCCCGTGAACTACTGCGAAAGGCTCGCGCCCTGCTGGCCCAAGGCATTGATCCCAAGCCCAAACAATGTTCCGGCCGGGAACGAAGAAGTACAGAAACCCGCAGAGCGTAAGGCTTTGCGGGTTTTTTTGTTGTCCGTAAAAGTCCGAGGGAGTCGCCAGAAGCCAGCTCATTTAGTACCATTACTAGTACCACAAGGGCTGTGTGAATCGCCCCCAGTTCCCTAGACACCTCACAGCCTTAAAATGAGGCAACTATTGGAGGTGTTATGACTCGTCAGCGTTATCCAGAAACATTCAAGATCGAAGCGGTTAAACAAATCACCGAGCGCGGACGGCCGGTGGCTGACGTTGCACGAGCCCTTGGGGTGTCCAGCCACAGTCTGTATGCCTGGCTCAAGCAGTACGGCAAGCCTGCTGACCAGCAGCTCGAAGAGTCTGCCTTGCAAGCCGAGATCCGCCGTCTGAAAGCCGAACTGCGCCAAGTCACCGATGAGCGCAACATTTTAAAGGAGGCCGCCACGTACTTTGCCAGCGAGTCAAGGAAAGGTACGCGTTCATAACCTCCCGACTCGACCGGTACAGTGTCGCTACCCTGTGCCAGACCCTGGGGGTTCACCGAAGTGGCTTCTACGCGTGGCTGAAACAGCCTACATCGCCACGACAGCACGAGGACGAGCGACTAACGGGGTTGGTCAAGCAATCCTGGCTGGAAAGTGGTGCTGTCTATGGTTATCGCAAGATCCATCGTGACCTTCATGACTTGGGGGAAGTCTGTGGCAAGCACCGTGTGGCCAAATTAATGAGGCGAGAAGGACTGCGTTCGCAAACCGGCTATCAGCGTCGTAAGGGGCATTATTGGGGTAAGAGCCCGCAGGCTGCTCCGAACATGCTGGCTCGTCAGTTTAAGACCCCAGCCCCCAATATCTCCTGGGTGACCGACATTACCTACATCCGTACTCAAGAAGGGTGGCTGTATCTGGCTGTAGTGCTAGATCTGTTTTCTCGCCAGATCGTCGGCTGGGCAATGAAGCCACGCATGACGGCAGACTTGGCGGTTGACGCGTTATTGATGGCGGTTTGGCGGCGCAAGCCAAAGCAGCCGGTACTGGTGCATTCGGATCAGGGCAGTCAGTTTACCGGTGGTGAATGGCAGGACTTTCTGAAGGCCCACAACCTGAGTTGCAGTATGAGCCGACGTGGTAACTGTCACGACAACGCTGTCGCCGAGAGCTTCTTTCAGTTACTCAAACGGGAGCGGATCAAGCACAGGATTTACCTGACAAGAGACGAAGCCCGCAGCGACGTATTTGATTATATCGAGATGTTTTACAACCCAATCAGGCGCCATGGTTCCAATGATGGGCTGTCGCCGGTAGAGTTTGAAAAGCAGTTCAATGTTCAACAACAGAGTGTCTAGAAAACCCGGGGCGATTCAATCCCCTCCACAGCCAATTAACCACATACAGGCTATTCCAGCCCAGATAGCACTCTTTAACTGCAGAAGTTCTGGCGTTAGGCATACGGTTAGGCATATTTAAATTTTCTGAATTGGTAATTTTTCTTTTAAATCAAAAAACTACCATATAAATTCAACATCCCCCCAGCTGGAAAGGGCCACTTCGCAAGAAGTGGCCTTTTTTATTTATGTCCGGTTTCCATCCTATGTCGAACGATTGAGCCTTTACTGGCAGTGTATTCGGCTAACTCGCTGGGATGTCAGACGAATTCCCCGCTCTTCGGCGTCTCTCCTGCCGTCTGCACCGCTTTTTGCCGGGTGTTCACCCTCCATCCTTCACCCCAGACGGGGAATAACACGGCGCTTGGCCCTGCCGCTTATTGTGTCTCCTCTGCCTGGGCGCAGACCCAGTCGACAAAGGCCTGGATCTTGGGGCACTGGCGGTTGGGCAAGGTCGCTATGTAGTAACGCTGCTCGCAGCGCACCTCCATGCCAGGGAAGGGGGCAACCAGTTCATGTCTGGCCAGCCGCTTGCTCACCAGGTTCTTGCGGCCCATGGCGACCCCGGCGTGGTTCATGGCGGCGATAATGGCGAGATCGGAACGATCGAACCCCATGTTCGACTGACAGGCGTCGAGGGAGATGCCGCACTGGCGGGCCCAGCTGCTCCACTCGTCGCTGTCTGAATCATGGCCCCAGGCCTGCCTGTCGTGCAGCAGGCGACAGTGAGACAAGTGGTCCGGATTGTCCCGTAGCCCATGCTGCTCGGCATATTCGGGGCTGCACACCGGCACCATGTACTCATCCATCAGCGGGTGGATGGCGAGCCGCTCCGGGGTCTTGTCATCGAAATAGATAGTCAGGTCTATGCCATAGCCGTGCAGATTGATGTTCTCGTTGCCTGTCATGACGTTGAGATCGATCTGGGGATGCAGGCGAGAAAAATCCGCGAGTCTGGGCACCAACCAGCACTGGGCTATGGAGGGGCGGGAGTAGACGGTCAGGGAACCGGACAGTTCCTGATGCCTGATCTCCAGGATCTCCTGATTGATGAACTCGAGCGAGGACTTGAGCGCCCAGAAGACTCTTTGCCCCTCTGCGGTCAGCATCACCTTGCGGTGAAAGCGCTGAAACAGCTTGAAACCGAGCTCATCTTCCAGCGCACTGATCCTGTGGCTCACCGCACTCGGGCTGAGTGCCAGCTCATCCGCCGCCAGGGCAAAGGAGCTGTGGCGGGCCGCCGCCTCGAAGGTATGCAGCTTGGATAGCTGATAACCGTTCAGCAGCTTGTTTCTCGATACGTAGTTGTCTTCGGTATACATCTGGCACGCCTCTTCGCCCCCAAAAAACGCACAGATGATAGCCAGAAATCCCATCTTTGGATGCAGCCAAACAACCCAAACCACATCAAATCCGATAAATGTGATGGATGTGGCACATTTGCATCAATCTGGCTCATCCAAAACGCCATTTTCATCATTTGTCAGCCGCCCGTCATTTTCATTCAATAGACGCCTAATCATCACTCATGACACATAGAGGCGCAGTATGAATTCTGAAGTGTGGGTCGTCGGTACCTTGCTGACTAGCATCATTCTGATTGTCTTCACCATAGTGAAGGGCAAGGTGCATCCTTTCCTGGCTTTGCTGCTGGCGAGCTTCTATGTGGGCACCATGATGGGGATGAACCCGGTCAAGATGGTCAATGCCATGGAGGAAGGCATAGGCGGCACCCTGGGCTTTCTTGCCGCCGTCATCGGCCTTGGCACCATACTCGGCAAGATGATGGAAGTATCCGGCGCGGCAGAGCGCATCGGTCTCGCCCTGCAGAAATGCCGCTGGCTCTCGCCCCAGGTCATCATGGTGCTGGTCGGTCTGGTGTGCGGCATCACGTTGTTTGTCGAAGTGGGAGTCGTACTGCTCATTCCGCTGGCCTTCTCCATCGCCCGCAAGACCAGGACCTCGCTGCTGACCCTGGCCATCCCGCTCTGCACCGCCCTGATGGCCGTGCACTGCATAGTGCCGCCCCACCCGGCCGCGCTCTACGTCACCAATCAGCTGGGTGCCGACATAGGTTCCGTCATCGTCTACGGTCTCGCAGTCGGACTGTTTGCCTCCCTGGTGGGCGGCCCGCTGTTTCTTAAGCTGCTCGGTAAACGGGTACCGTTCAAGGAGGTGCCCGCCGCCTTTGCGAATATAGAGGCGCGCGACGAGGCAAGCCTCCCGACCTTGAGCGCTTCGCTGTTCACCGTGCTGCTGCCCATACTGCTGATGCTGGCCAAGACGGTGGCCGAGCTCAACATGGATCACGCCAGCGGTCTCTATACCCTGCTGGAATTTATCGGCAACCCCATCACCGCCATGTTTATCGCCGCCTTCACCGCCTACTACGTGCTGGGGATCCGTCAGCACATGAAGATGGAAGGGCTGCTGAACCAGACCGAGCAGTGCTTCTCCTCCATCGCCAATATCCTGCTGATCATAGGGGCAGGCGGCGCCTTCAACGGCGTGCTCAAGGCGAGCGGCCTGGGGGACAGCCTGGCGACCATTCTCTCCCAGCTGGACATGCATCCCATACTGCTGGCCTGGCTGGTGGCCATAGTGCTGCACGCCGCCGTCGGCTCGGCCACCGTCGCCATGATGGGTGCCACAGCCATCGTCTCCCCCATCATGGTGCACTACCCGAACATCAGCCCCGAGATCATGACGCTCGCCATCGGATCCGGCGCCATCGGCTGCACCATGGTGACCGACTCCCTGTTCTGGCTGGTCAAGCAGTATTGCGGCGCCACCCTGAACGAAACGCTCAAGTACTACACTACCGCCACCTTTGTCGCCTCCCTGATGGCGCTGGCCGGTACTTTCCTGCTCTCCTATATCGTGTAACAAGACCGAGACATCCCATGAAAAATATCGACGTCCAACAACTCATTACCCAATTCCCGCTGGTGCAATCCCTGATCGCACTCGAGCCCGTGACCTGGTTCAACCCCAAGGCCAGCACGCTGGCGGTTGGCCTGCCCCATGTGGGGCTGGATGGCAGCGATGTGGCGGATGCCTCCGCCCGACTTGCCCGCTTCGCCCCCTACATGTGCGAAGCCTTCCCCGAGACCCGTGCCAGCCAGGGCATTCTGGAGTCCGAGATAGCGGCCATCCCGGCCATGCAGGCAACGCTCAATGCGCGCTACGGCGTCGAGGTAACCGGCAAGTTGCTGCTGAAAAAAGACAGCCATCTGCCCATCTCCGGCTCCATCAAGGCGCGCGGCGGCATCTACGAGGTGCTGACTCATGCCGAACAGCTGGCGATCAAGGCAGGGTTGCTCCGCGAGGAAGATGACTATCGCAAGCTGTTCACGGACGAGTTTCGCCAGTTCTTCGGCCAGTACAGCATTGCCGTGGGCTCCACCGGCAACCTCGGCATGTCCATCGGCATCATGAGCGCCAAGCTCGGTTTCACCGTCACAGTCCACATGTCCGCCGATGCGCGGGAGTGGAAGAAGCGCAAATTGCGTGAACACGGGGTCATAGTCGTGGAATACGCCGAAGATTACGGGGTAGCGGTGGAGCAGGGTCGCAAGGAGGCCGAACGCGACCCCAGCTGCTTCTTCATCGACGACGAGAACTCCCGCACCCTGTTCCTCGGCTACTCGGTAGCGGGCGAGCGGGTGAAAAAGCAGTTCGATGATATGGGCATCAAGGTGGATGCCGAGCACCCGCTGTTCGTCTATCTGCCTTGCGGTGTGGGCGGCGGCCCCGGCGGCGTGGCCTTTGGCCTGAAACTCGCGTTCGGGGATAACGTCCACTGCCTGTTTGCCGAACCCACCCACTCCCCCTGCATGCTGCTGGGGGTCCACACCGGCCTGCACGACGGGATAGCGGTGCAGGATCTGGGGATAGACAACCTCACCGCCGCCGACGGTCTGGCGGTGGGGCGCGCCTCCGGTTTCGTCGGCCGCGCCATGGAGCGACTGCTCGATGGCTTCTTCACCCTGAGCGATCAGGAGATGTATGACCTGCTGGGGCTGCTGGCACGGGATGAGCAGATCAAACTCGAACCCTCGGCGCTGGCCGGCATGCCGGGTCCGTGGCGCGTGGCGGCTGATCGCGAGTGGCAGACGGAGCGCGGCTTCGATGCCGCTACCCTGGCCCGGGCGACCCATCTGGTATGGGCCACCGGCGGCGGCATGGTGCCCGCCGAGGAGATGGAAAAATACCTGGCCACCGCCAACATTTGATCTTTTTTCACCCAACAAACCCGCCACCCTGGCGGGTTTTTCTCTTCATGGATCAGCAAGATGGCACACCCTTTGCCCTGAGCATGAGCACCTCACCTCTCCTCCTTCGGCCGCCAATCCCCCCAAGTTGGTTATTTTGTGATAGGATAGGGACCGTTTTTTGACATCTGCGCCCCGTTAGCGCCGTTATCCGGCGAGATCGCTACCCAATCCGGCGATAACAACGAACAGAGGTGCGCAGGAAAACAGTGACCTGGTTGAGTCAGGTCTGGCAGGGGTCGAGAGGCTTGTCTGCCAAACGGGCAACCACCAAGGGCACCTTAGATAAGGAGATCGGGCAATGAAACAATATCAAAGCTGGCTGGGACAATATCTGATGAGTCGCCGCGATGGAGATCACGCCATGGCATCCGAGCTCGCCAACTCCATCTGCGAGTTCTGGCAGACGCAGGGCGATGAAGCCGAAAGCAGCAAGTGGCAACAGCTCTATCAACAGCACGTGGAAAAGACCACCTGATCACAGGTGCACCTTCAGGCCAGCGGCCTGTCACCCATAAAAAAACCGGCGCTCATGGCGCCGGTTTTGCATTTCAGTCTCACCGCTTACATCTGATCGACCATGTCCTGGGCGAACTGGGAGCAGGAGCGCAGGGTGGCACCTTCCATCAGTCGCTCGAAGTCATAAGTCACGGTCTTGTTGGCGATGGCCGCTTCCATGCCCTTGATGATGAGATCGGCCGCTTCGACCCAGCCCATGTGGCGCAGCATCATCTCGGCGGAGAGGATCAGCGAACCCGGGTTGACCTTGTCCTGACCGGCGTACTTGGGCGCGGTGCCGTGAGTCGCCTCGAACAGGGCCACACCGTCACCTATGTTGGCGCCAGGGGCGATACCGATGCCGCCAACCTGGGCGGCCAGGGCGTCGGAGATGTAGTCACCGTTGAGGTTCATACAGGCGATGACGTCGTACTCGGCCGGACGCAGCAGTATCTGTTGCAGGAAGGCGTCGGCGATGACGTCCTTGACCACGATAGTCTTGCCGGTTTTCGGGTTCTTGAAGGAGCACCAGGGGCCGCCGTCGATGAGCTGGGCATCGTACTCTTTCTGGGCCAGGGCATAGCCCCAATCCTTGAAGGCACCTTCGGTGAACTTCATGATGTTGCCCTTGTGCACCAGGGTCACGGAGTCGCGATCGTTGTCGATGGCGTACTCGATGGCCGCACGCACCAGACGCTCGGTACCGGCCTTGGACATGGGCTTGATGCCGATGCCGCAGGACTCGGGGAAGCGAATTTTCTTCACGCCCATCTCGTTTTGCAGGAAGGCGATGACCTTCTTGGCTTCGTCGCTGTCCGCCTTCCACTCGATACCGGCGTAGATGTCTTCGGCGTTCTCGCGGAAGATCACCATGTCGGTCAGGTCAGGACGCTTGACCGGGCTCGGGGTGCCTTCGTAGTAACGGACCGGGCGCAGGCAGATGTAGAGATCCAGCTCCTGACGCAGGGCCACGTTGAGGGAGCGAATACCGCCACCGACCGGGGTGGTTAGCGGGCCCTTGATGGCCACGCAGTATTCACGAATGAAATCCAGGGTTTCGGCCGGCAGCCAGGCACCTTCGCCATAGATATGAGTCGACTTCTCGCCGGTATAGATCTCCATCCAGGCGATCTTGCGCTCGCCTTTGTAGGCTTTCTCGACCGCGGCATTGACCACATTCAACATGGCCGGGGTCACGTCCACACCTATGCCATCCCCTTCAATAAACGGAATGATCGGATGGTTGGGAACCTGCAGCTTGCCGTTGGCATCGACTGTGATTTTCTGGCCCTGGGTCGGGATAACTACTTTGCTTTCCATCGGCATCTCCTAACTTCCGTTTGTTATCAATCTGTAAGTTGCGCGCGGCCATCTTAGCCCATTCGTTTTCATAATCAAATGGCGAGCACGCATGTCAGACCATAGTCGAGTACTGGATCACAATGCGTCCAGCCTGCCCACCCCGGATCCACAGCGGCCCCGCCAACACCTGACTCACGCAGGTTCCAGCGGCATCCCTGCTTATCCCACCAGCCCCTCGCCCTGCCCCTGAGGCTGGCTCAGGGAGCGGTACTGGGAAGGGGTCAGCCCGGTCTTTTGCTTGAACACCCGGCAAAAATAGTTCACATCGCCGTAACCGCAGCGGCTCGCCACCTCTTCCAGCCGAAACCGGTACTTTTTCAGCATGAACTTGGCCCTGTCGATCCGCACCCAGCTGATGTAATCGGCCAGGCGCATGTGGCCCTGCTCGCGAAACAGGTGGGAGAGATGGCTGGCCGAGACGTTGAAGCGGTGGGCGATGGAGTCGCGGGTGATGGGGCGGTGAAAGTTCTCCTGAATATAGATGCAGATCCCGTGAAACAGGTCAGCCCCTCTTGGCCGCTCGGCGGCGGACTCCGCCAGCAGCTGGCGGGCACTGGTGAGCAGCGCCTGCAACAAGTGGTTGTCGGTGGGGGAGCGGCCGGGATCCTCGGTCAGCACGTTGAGCGCCGCCAATATGTGTTCGATCACATGGCCGGCCCGCGCCATTATGCTGTGCTTTTGCACGTCGAAAAAATCGGGGTCTTCCCGCCGCTTGCTCACCAGGCTGAACCCCAGCTGGCGCTTGCCAAACAGCAGGCTCAGCACAGAGCAGTCCGTGGTCCACAGCGGCTTGTTCCAACCATTGGGAGGAATGTAGAGCGCCTGCCCCGGCAGCACGCTTATCTCCTTGCAGCCCTGCTCCTTGTCCCAGATCTGGTTGAGGTATTCACCGCTGAACACCAGTTCGAGGCGGGGAAAGTTGACCTGATAGCTGAAACCGGGCGGCACCCCCTGATCCTGGGCAAACCAGATCTGCTCGAAGGGGGCCTGCTCATGAAGGGCGCCATCGAGCAGTTGGCTGAAGATAAGTGACATGCTGATCCTGATCAAATAGAGAGAGGCAAGCGGTTGCGGCGGCAAAGGCCGCCCATGTTATAGTCCGGTCCGCAGCAGCAATGCCACCCTTTTCTTCACCCGACTTTCTTCACACTAAATGAGGCGTCCCTTATGAGCAGTCGCGATCTGTCCTCCTTTCTGCCCTCTTTTTTGTTAATGCAAAATCCGATTCAAGGTTACGACTGGGGCAGCCATGACGCCCTCACCACCCTGTTTGGCATCCCAAATCCGGCGGGCAAACCCCAGGCCGAGCTGTGGATGGGCGCCCACCCCAATGGCTGCTCCGAAGTGAGCCTGGCGGGCAGTGGCCAGAAGCTCTCGGCGGTGATCGACGCGGCCCCGGCCGCCGCGCTGGGTGAGGCTACCGTCACCCGTTTCGGCAGCCTGCCGTTCCTGTTCAAGGTGCTGTGCGCCGAGAAGGCCCTCTCCATCCAGGTACACCCGAGCAAGGCCCAGGCCGAAGCTGGCTTTGCCAAAGAAGAAGCCGCCGGCATCCCCATCAAGGCAGCCAATCGCAACTACAAAGACCCCAATCACAAGCCGGAGCTGGTGTTTGCCCTCACCCCCTATCAGGCGATGAACGGCTTTCGCGCCATTCCCGCCATACTGGCGCTGTTCGAGCGGGTCAAGCTGGCGGCCATCGCCGATCTGGTCGCGGCCCTTGCCGCCAACCAGAACGAAGCGGGCCTGCAGCACTTCTTCCATCAGCTGCTGATTTTACAAGGTGCGTGCAAGGAAGACGCCCTGGCGGGCCTGCTGGCCTATGCCGCCGCGCACCAGGATGAGGAGACCTTTGCGCTGATCACCAGCCTGGCCGCCCAGTACCCTGGGGATGTGGGACTCTTCTCGCCGCTGCTCTTGAACGTGGTGACCCTGCAGCCGGGTCAGGCCATGTTCCTCGATGCCTGCACCCCCCACGCCTATGTGCGCGGCACCGGCCTCGAGGTCATGGCCAACTCGGACAACGTGCTGCGCGCGGGTCTCACCCCCAAATACATAGACGTGGCCGAGCTGCTGGACTGCACCCGCTGCCTGCCCAAGCCGGATGACCAGATCCTGCTGGCCCCCCGCTGTGACGGTGCGGTGCAGCACTTCGACGTGCCGGTGCCGGATTTCACCTTCAGCGTCTACCCGGCGGGTGAGCACCAGCTCACCACCGCCAGCGCCGAGATCCTGTTTGCCATCGATGGCACTGTGACGCTCAAGCAGGGCGACGAGACGCTGCGCCTCGAGAAGGGCCAGTCCGCCTTTGTCCCTGCCGCCACCGGCCACTACCAGCTGCTGGCCGAAGGCCGGGTCGCCCGCGCCGGCAACCGCTGCTAAGGCGTGACTCCGACACGGGTTCAATGAGCGGATAAACCAACAAGGGCCATCACTGATGGCCCTTGTTGTTCCCTGGCTGCGCCTTCGTTCGTCAGTCTGCGCCGCATGACGCCTTCAAGGGCGCCATCGCCCGGCCAATAAAAATCCCCACCTCCCTTGCGGGCCGTGGGGGTTTTTATTATCTGCTTGACCGATGGCCATCACGATAGTGGCCGTCGGCGGGCTAGTGTTCTGCCGCTTCCGGCTGGGGCGCTTCTGAACGCTCCCGTTCCCGTTGCAGTTCATCGACCCTGGCTTGCCATTTGTCGTGGGCCTGTTTCTGGCCTTGTGACTCAAACTCCTGGCGCATGGTGTCGATCTCTTGGTCAAGTTTTTCCATCAGGATGTCTCCTTACATCATAGGGTTACACACTGGCTGACGGCACTGTTGGCCAACCTGCTCCCTGATTGGACACCGATCCCGCCTGGATTGTCCAACTAAATAAACGATTGATTATGCAAAAGCTAATCTAAAAAACAGCTAAAAGCCTCTTATGAAACCATACAAAATCATCCTAACCCGGCGTAATGGAATCATAAATTTCCTTTTGTTATCAGTAAATTGAAATCAACCACATCAGCTTTCTCACCGCCATCATCGAGGGCAGCAGGTTATGCACATTTTTTCACGCGGCTCGACCAGGCCGGCCTCTCTCCCCTTGCTGATGTGCACTTTGGCTCCAGGACCGCACTTTTGCCAAGCGGCTCACATTTCAAGAGGTGACAAGGGCGCACAAATCTCCATCCATGCTTGCCGGTTTAGGGGGATCCTGCCCCGCCATCTCTTTATTCTCATTTGGCTGACAAACCCAAGCATCTGTTTTTAAACGGCTTTAATAAAAAATTAGCCAAGGAGATGGCATCAACAAAAATGCGAACCGGCTCACAGGGTGAGGGGACTGACACAAAAATCCAGTAAAGGGCACATATATCCGATTTCGGTGACATGGCTTGGGAGAAACAATAGGCAGGTCAATCGTTTGCTCCATTCGTTACTCATATCACCAGGGCTCGCAGAGCCAGGAGACACCTATGCTCACCACCTTGATAGATGAAGGACTGATCTGCCTCGACATAGCGGCCAACGACAAGCAGGGACTGTTTGTCGAACTGGCCGCCCGGCTCAACGCCTGCGGCAAGATAGGCAATCAGGATCAGTTCGTGCGCGACCTCTGGGCACGGGAAAACCTCGACAACACGGGTTTTGAACAGGGGGTTGCCCTGCCTCACGCCAAAAGCGAAGCCGTGCTGCAGCCCGCCATCGTCATCGGCATCAGCCGGCAGGGGATCGACTACGGCGCCGAAGATGGACTGCCCTCCAAACTGTTCTTCATGATTGCCTCCCCTGCGGGCGGCGCCAATCACCATATCGAGGTGCTGGCCGAACTCTCCACCAAGCTGCTGGAACCCGGATTTATCCCCCGGATGCAGGCGGCCACCAACAAGGCCGAGGTGCTCAAGCTGCTGGCAGCCACTGCGCCTGTCGGCCTAGCCGACAAGCCGCCGGTACGCGCCGAGGCAGCAGCTCAACCGAAAGCCAGTGCACCTGAACCCCAGGATCGCAGCATCAAGGCCCAGCTCAATACCCTCAAGCAGCACCTGCTGTTTGGCACCTCCCACATGATCCCCTTCATAGTGGCAGGGGGCGTCTTGCTGTCGCTCTCCGTGATGATGAGCGGCAAGGGCGCCGTGCCCGAGGCGGGCGTGCTCAAGGACATGGCCGACATGGGGATAGCGGGGCTCACCCTGTTTACCGCCGTACTCGGCGGCTACATCGCCTACTCAATGGCGGACAAACCGGGGCTGGCGCCCGGCATGATCGGCTCCTGGATAGCGGTGCAGCAGTTCCACACAGGTTTTCTCGGCGCCATCCTGGTGGGCTTTATCGCCGGGCTTATCGTTAACCAGCTCAAGCGAATAAAACTACCGGACTCCATGAGTTCGCTGGGCTCCATCTTCATCTATCCGCTGATCGGCACCTTCCTGGTATGCGGCATCGTCATGTGGGTCATAGGTGCGCCCATCGCCGCCATGATGGAGGGGATGAACCACTGGCTCTCCAGCATGGCGGGCTCCGGCAAGGTGATGCTGGGCGCCATCCTGGGCGGCATGACCGCCTTTGACATGGGCGGCCCGGTCAACAAGGTGGCGACCCTGTTCGCCCAGACCCAGGTCAACACCCAGCCCTGGCTGATGGGCGGCGTCGGCATCGCCATCTGCGTGCCACCGCTCGGCATGGCGCTGGCAACTCTGCTCTCGCCCAAGCGCTACAAGAAAGAGGAACGTGAAGCGGGCAAGGCGGCCGCCATCATGGGCATGATCGGCATCAGCGAGGGGGCCATTCCGTTTGCCGCCGCCGACCCAGTGCGCGTCATTCCGGCAATCGTCGCAGGCGGCATCGTCGGCAACATCACCGGCTTCATGATGCACAGCATCAACCACGCCCCCTGGGGCGGCTGGATCGTGCTGCCGGTAGTGGAAGGCAAGATGGGCTATATCCTCGGCACCCTCCTTGGCGCCCTCACCACGGCCCTTATCGTCAACCTGCTGAAAAAGCCGGTGACCGAAGATGAGACAGTGACGGCCGACGATAGCGGCTATCAGATCATCGAAGCGGAAGGGGAAGCGGACGTGCTCGCCATCACCGCCTGCCCGTCCGGCGTGGCCCACACCTTCCTCGCCGCCAAGAGCCTGCAAAAGGCAGCCGCCAAGGCCGGGATCAAGCTGAAAGTGGAGACACAAGGCGCCAACGGCATCATCAACCGCATCAGCGCCAAGGACGTGGCCAACGCCCGCTGCGTCATCCTGGCCCACGATGTGGCCATCAAGAACCGGGAGCGCTTCGCCAATATCGAGGTCATCGATGTGAAGACCAGGGAGGCCATCCACAACCCGGAAGGGCTGCTGGCCCGCACCCAGCCGGGCAGCAAGGTGGCCTGACGAGGGCGCTTTATCTGATGTGCAACAGGAGGGGCCCAAGGCCCCTTCGTTTATTTCCATCCATAGATTCTCAATGCCAGGCAGGAGCCAAGCACCAACCCACTAGCCGTTACCCGGACGGGGATAGCGCCCCCAGCCTGCGACCCGATAGGATAGACGCCATAATGCACCTTCGCACACCCCACGGCCCTGCGGCCCCTCACGGACGGAGCCTTTAAGCTCATGGAATTGACTGACGTACTGCTCACCCTGGCGGGTCTGGTGACCGCCGGCATCATTCTCAAGAACCGCTCTGTCACTCAGCCCGACTGGGACAAGCTGCCCACCCTGCCCGAGTACCTCAGCCTGCATCCCGAGTGCACCACCGAGGATGACGAGAATGCCAGCTGCTGTGCCTGCGGCTCCCACAAGGTGCTGTTCAGCCCGCTGACTGGCGTCGGTGATTACCGCCTGCGTCACACCTGCCTGGCCTGCGGCAAGGTACTGTTTCGCAGTCGCGCCATTCTCTGATCCAGGCCCCTTATCGGCTTTCTCACCAAGGAGTCACATCATGGACCTCTTATGGCTGTTTGGCCTGCTTGCCCTTGCGGCCAGCCTCTATGCCATGCGTTTCTGGGACAGGCGCCACGCCCACCCCGACTGGCTGCGCCTGCCCACCCGCGCCGAGTACCTGAGCGCCCATCCCGAGTGTGCCACCGGGGATACGCTCAACGCCCGCTGCTGCGCCTGCGGCTCTGACAAGGTGCTGAGTCATCCCCAAGCCGGCTGGTTTGATCACCGCTTTCGCCATACCTGCCTCACCTGCGGCAAGGTGTTGTTTCGCACCGAAGAACCACGTTGAATAGCCTAGGGCTTTCGGTCTCTCTTCATCCAGATGGCAGAAACTAAAACTCATGAGGAGATAAACACCACCACGTACTTGAGACAAGGAATCGTCACATGGAGATGGATTTAACCGCGTTGAAACGGAAGTGGCTTAAGAAGCATCTGCAAGAGCTGCGGGCAGCAAAAGATGAGGATGAAGAGAAAGTAGGCATGCCGGGGTTTGTCGGCATTATGTGCGCTCTGCTCCCCTTGCTGACAGCAGCGGTCTATTTGGTTGGGATGCGTTATTACCACGGCTACCTTCACCACTTCGGACTTGGATATACAGAGTTCTCTCAACCTGCGGATGTCACTCTTTTCCACGGATTTTTTCTGCTGTTCCAACTGTTCTTACCTTACATATTCCCTCTGGTCATGACAGTGGGAGTGCTCTTTGCCACGCTCTCATACCTGTTTTTCAAGGTGAAATGGCGATTGACTCTCTCATGGTGGGCGAATAGCTCATAACTACCCTGCTCCATTTACGTTTAGTTGTTTGATTTGGTTAAAAAATACCTATTTTAAGTTTGCACTTTTCATGCTTCCTATTCTGTTAGTCATCTGGGCATCTGAATACACTAGACCAATGGGGGAAAAGGAGGCTAACCGTCAGACCTTCCAACTCGAACAAGGCAAGTGGCCGCTTACCGAGGCCCATAGTCAGTCTCCCCTGATGGGGGATGAGCCTCATATTCGCATCGCCTGCAACGCTTCCCACTGCGCTTATCGCCTCAAGGGGGGCGATACCCTGATCCTGCGCTTCGATCAGATAGAGCAGACCCGTTACAAGCCTGAAAAGGCGGCCTCGAAATAACAACCGCCGCCCGAGGGCGGCGGCGTTCTATCTGGCCAGCAGCTCCTGCAGCGCACCTATCAGGGCATCGAGGCCTTTATCTACCTTAGATCGCGGGCAGCCGACATTGAGGCGAAGATAGCCTTTGCCTTCGGGGCCATAGGTGTCGCCGCGCATGATGGCGACCCGGTATTTCTCCACCAGCAAGGCTTGCAGCGCATCCATTCGTTCGGTGGTGTCGATGCCAAGGCCGCTTAAGTCAATCCAGGCGAGATAGGTCCCCTCGGGCACCCGATAGTCGATGGCGGGGAAGGCGCCATTGAGCCGCGCCGCCACCTGGGCGAGGTTGCCGTGCAGATAAGCTTTCAGGGCGTCGAGCCAGGCGCCGCCGTCCCGATAGGCGCTGATATGGGCCAGCACCCCGAGAATGGGTGGCGATGACAGGCCATGGGCCGCCTTGAGCCGCCGCAGATAGGCGGCCCGCGCATCCGCGTTGGCGATAAAGGCGTAGGCGCCGCCAAGGGCCGGGATATTGAAGGATTTCGAGCCCGAGCTGACCAGTGCCCAGCCATCATCCACCGCCACCTCACTCCAGGGCAGGTAGGGGGAAAAGCTTATATCCATATGGATGTCGTCCGAGATGACCCTGACCCCGTGGCGTTGGCAGATGGCGGCCATCCGGCTCAATTCATCCCGCGTCCAGACCCGGCCTGTGGGGTTGTGGGGGCTGCACAGCAGCAGGATGCGGCAATCGGGGCGGGCGGCCTGCCGCTCGAAGCAAGCCCAGTCGATCTGGTAACTCCCCTGCGCCTTTATTAGCGGGCATGGCAACAGCACCCTACCATTGGCAGCCAGCATATTGCCGAAGGCGTCGTAGGCCGGGGTATGCACCAGCACGCCTTCCCCCGGCGCCGACCAAAGGCTCACCAGTTGGGCGATCACATAGATGACAGAGGGGCCGTAGACCAGAGTCTCGGGGTCGAGCTTGGCCCCGTAGCGGCGGGCAAACCAGTCGCTGACCGCCCCCTTGAAGTCGCCGTGATTCCAGCGGCTGTAGCCAAAGACCCCGTGCTCGAGGCGTGTTGCCAGGGTCTGGCGAATGCAGGGGGCTGTCTCGAAATCCATGTCGGAGATGGTAAAGGGGAGCAGGTCGGCGTGGCCGAAGCGGTCGGCCACATAGTCCCACTGGGTACAGTAGGTGCCGTGGCGATCGACCAGGCGGTCAAAATCAAACAGTTCTGTGTTGGACATCTCTTTTTCTCTCGCCAGCAAAAGCATGAATGAACAAGGGGGCATGGCGCCCCCGTAGGATCAAGGCAACAGGCGGGCCGGATCAGGCCCCCATCAGGCTCTGCAGCTGGTTTTTCACCAGATGCACCTGAGGGCCTATCACCACCTGCAGGTTGTGCTCGTCGAGCTTGATCACCCCGATGGCGCCATTCGCCTTCAATACCTTGTCATCGACCCGGCTCATGTCCTGCACCGACATCCGCAGGCGGGTGATGCAGTTATCCAGCGCCAGTATGTTATCGGCACCGCCCAAGGCGTTGAGGATGATTTCACCGTTGTAACCGCTGTTGCCCGCCTTCTTGCCGGCCGGTTGGGCGGTCTCGCCGGTTTCGCTCTCCCGGCTCTCTTTTTCACGACCAGGGGTTTTCAGGTTGAAGCGCACTATGGCGAAGCGGAACACCCCGTAATAGATGGCAAACCAGATGGCCGCCGCCACCGGCACCAGATACCACTTGGTGGCGGTGCCTTGCAGCACGCCGAACACCAGAAAATCGATGAGGTTGCCGTCTGTGTTGCCTATGGTAACGCCGAGCAGCCCCATGGTCATGAAGCCCAGACCGGTCAGGATGGCGTGGATGACATAGAGCACGGGTGCCACGAACAGGAACAGAAACTCCAGCGGCTCAGTGATGCCGCCGATGATGCAGGCCACCACGCCGGAGACCAGCAGCGCTTTGATCTTGCCGCGATTTTCCGGACGGGCACAGTGATACATGGCGAGCGCCGCCCCCGGCAGGCCGCCGAGGAAGGCGGGCATCTTGCCCTGAGAGAGGAAGGAGGTGGCCGACACCGAGAACTGGGTAGTGTCGGCGCAGGATAGCTCGGCGTAGAAGATATTGAGGGCGCCACTTACCTCGTTGCCGCACACAAGCGACGTGCCGCCCGCTTCGGTGAAGCGGATGAGCGCCACCAGAATGTGGTGCAGGCCGAGCGGCAGCAGCAGCCGCTCGCCGGTACCGAACAGGAAGGGGCCGAAGGGACCGGCGTGGGAGATAAGCGTCCCTATGCCGTTGATGCCGGCCGCAAACCAGGGCCAAACCAGGGGCACCACCAGACCGACCACTCCCAGCACCAGCGCCGTGATGATGGGTACGAAGCGGGCACCGCCGAAGAAGGCCAGCGCATCCGGCATCCGGTAGGTGTAAAAACGGGCGTGCAGTTTGGCGACTATCACCCCGACTATGATGGCCCCCAGAATGCCGGTGTCGATGGAGCTGATGCCGAGGATGGATTTCACCCCGTAGGCCTTCTCCTGCGCCCCGTCACCGATGACATGAGCCACTGTGAGGTAGAAGTTGATGGAGAGGTTGAGCGCCGCATAGCCGACGAAACCGGCAAAGGCGGCCACCCCCTTCTCTTCACGGGCCAGTCCCAGCGGAATGGCGACAGCAAACATCACCGGCAGGTAGATAAAGGCCACCAGCCCCACCTTGGTCATCCAGAGGAACAGCAGTTGCAGCACCATGTTGTCGAGGAAGGGCATGCTCTGCTTGACCGCATCGCTGGTGAGCGAACTGCCGACACCGAGCAGGATACCGGAGAAAGCCAGCAGGGCGACCGGCAGCATAAAGGTCTTGCCGAGGCTCTGCAGAAACTCCCATATGGTGGATTTGGCGGGGGACTTGGCCATGTGTCTGATCCTTGTGAAGTGAAGGTCACGTCTCGATGCCGATCTCCCGCACTGCGCTCGGCGAGGGCAAACAGCGGAGAGAGCCTGCATCAGGTTTTGCGGATGATAAAACGTTTTATCAACTCACAAGTGCCGACAGGATCACAGAATGGCTGGCCCGAGTGGCGAGAGGATCAAAATCTGTGAGCCAGATCGGCGCAGCCGTGATGTAACGTTTCACTTGGGTATACGAGGGGGTATGCTGTGGTTCTCCGGTCTCTTTGCCCATGGCTGCAGCACTCGCCCTATGTCGTCACAACCCATGCCGTCCAAACCTATGTCGCCCAAACCGCTTGTACCGAAAAACGCCAAGATCACCGATGTCGCCCAGCTGGCGGGGGTCTCGGTCACTACCGTCTCCATGGTATTGCGCGGCAAGGGACGCATCTCGCCGGCGACTGCCGAGCGGGTGCAGCAGGCGATCAAACAGCTCGATTACGTGCCCAACAGCGCCGCCGCCAACCTGCGCAGCCAGCAGTCCAACCTGGTGGGCCTGATCCTGCGCGACATCACGGATCCCTTCTATACCGAGGTCACGGCAGGGGTGAGCGAGGTGCTGGAGCAGCAGGGCTATCTGCTGTTTCTGACCCAGTGCGGCCACAGCCCGGAGCGGTTGCAGCAGAGCATACAGTCGCTGTCGCGCCAGGGGGTGGCAGGCATCATCTTCAATCCGGTGCGCGGCGCGGCGGCCAAAACCCTGGAGACCCTGCTGGGCTCACAGCTGCCGGTGGTGTGCGCCGCCCGCTCCTACTACCGCGATGACGTGGACTTTATCGGCCCCGACAACACCCATGCCGCCCAGCAGGCCACCACCTATCTCATCGAGCAGGGCCACCGCCATATCGCCTACGTCGGCGGGCGGGCCGATTCCCTCACCCGCGCCGAGCGCATCGGCGGCTACTGCGCCAGCCTGCTGCAATACGGCCTCCCCTTCAAACCCGAGTGGGTGCTCGAGTGCGAACGCACCCAGCGCAGCGCAGCCGACACCATAGCCCAGCTGCTGCACCAGCATCCCAAGGTGACCGCCGTGCTCTGCCACTACCCCGAGGTTGCACTCGGCGGCATTTACGGGGTGGAGGCGAGCGGGCGCGCCGTGGGCAAGGACAACTACATAGGCCAGCAGGTCGCCCTGCTCGGCTTTGACGATGTGGCGGAAGCCGAGCTCACCTCCCCCGCCCTCACCTTCGTCAGCTCACCAGCCCGCGAAATTGGCCGCCAGGCCGCCCAGCGGCTGCTGACCCGGATGCAGCAACCGGAACTTGCCCCCCATCGCCATATCATCACCCCCAATCTGCAAAAACGAGAGTCGGCCTGAGGCAGGCGACGCCCCGGCCGTTTAGCCGCCCCTCTGATGCCATTTATCATGGCCACCCTGTCCCCCTTGGTAGCGTGTTTTCTCCTCCCCCTCGTTCGCCGTCATGCCCACTTCGGGTGAGCGGCATCATCTTCCACAATCCGGCGGCACGCCTCCTCTTCCAGCCCGCTGCGGGCGGCGGGCCGGATCCCTCGACCGCGCTCACATCTCCCGTCTATGCCTTTCGAGTTTTCTGGCCTGATTGAACCCCGCATCGCTATGATGGCGCCATGAGGAATGCAGGTGACCACAGGGTCACCGCTGGCGAGAACATATGCCCCTCTCTTCGTCACCAGCCAGGGATCATGCAATGAGTGGATTGGATCGTCACGGCCAGCCATTGGCCAATTACAACGCGGCACGTAACCGCGACAAGCAGCTAAACAATCTGATGGGTATTTTGGATGGTATCGTGGCCGACAGCGCCATCGATGAGCAGGAGATGCTCTATCTGGACATCTGGCTGAGAGAGAGCGCCAGCCTCAACGGCTGGATCTTTCGTGAACTGCGGGAGATGGTGGCCGATGTCCTGCAAGACGGGCAACTGTGTGAAGCAGAGAAGCTGCACCTGATGAGCGCCCTTCCCCGCCTGATGGAGTCTTATCGCCATCTGCCGGGCGTCGACTTTTATTCGGAAGAGTCAGACAAGCTGTTGCTGGAAGGACTCTGCAAGGGGCTGATGGGGGACCAACATCTCTCCGACAGCGAGATCCGCTACCTGAACTGGTGGATGAAACAGAACAGCATGCTGCGGGCCCACTACCCCGGCAAACAGCTCTATCAGACAGTGGAGCAGATCCTCAAAGACGGGATCATCACGGATGAGGAACGGGACGAGTTGCAACAGCAGTTGCTGCTGTTTGTCGGCAACCCCTTCGAACTGGGGGCCGTGGATGGCATGGCGACCAGATTGGCTATGGGTGATGCCGATATTGACACCCTGCATGGCTGCGCCATCTGCTTCACCGGCATGTTTCTGTCCGGCACCCGTCGCCAATGCGAGGAGACAGCTCAACAACTGGGCGCAACAGCGCAGAGTTCGGTCACCCAGAAACTGGACTATCTCATCATCGGCGAGCTGAGCTCACGGGACTGGCGCTTCTCCTCATACGGCAGAAAAATCGAAAAAGCCATGCTGTTGCAGGAGAAGGGACATGCGGTACAGATTGTCACCGAGGAGGCCTGGCTAGCCTATGCCAAAGCCAGGCGCGAGCCGGCTTGAACGCATTGCGACCCCACAGGAGCAGGGGCCTCTGGCCCCTGCCGTCGCCAGTAAGCACGACGAAATCTGCAAGAATAAGCGCATTCCCAGCCAAGTCGTTGGCCCTATCCAGGCTCACATGACCTGTTTTTATGAACGCAGCTAGTGCGCTGACTCCACTGCGCCTCTCCATGACCCGGCCCAACATATCGGCTTTGACACGCTCCCCCACCGCAGCCCCATCAAAGCAGGGCTTAGCCTAGATTGGCAGGTAAAGGTGATCCCGATCCCGATTGGCAAACTCCCTCTGGCGAGGGGGTTGAGAGCCAAGTGGGGAGGAATATGATGGGCGCCCCACTATCTTCACAAGCCTGCACGAGCGTCATCATGACCAGCCAGCACGACCAGAACCCGCCAAGTGAAATCCATCGCTGTGACAAATGCCGGGAGCGCACCCGCCATATAGTGGTACTGGTAGCCCGCGATCACAGCCAGGACATCATGCCCAAAGAGCCGCGCAAGGCCTTCTGGCAAGCCTTTCGCGCCAGCATCCTCACCAACTGGGCATTTGGTGAAACGCTGGCTTACCAGACCACCCATGTAAAGCACCTGATCTGCGAGCGCTGCGGGGAGAAGTTTCTCGAGTATTGAGCCACGTCTCAAGCACAGGATCATCAAACGGTTGGCTAGTCTGCGGCAACTAGATCCAGTCCAGCGCAAGCCAATCACACCCCGCGAACAAGCAATTTGTTGATCCCGAGCCGGTTTTTATCGGCTCCCTGTGTTAACCCCATATTTCCTTGGTTAAGATGTTTCACTTGGCTACCAACACTATGGTGGCGTCGTATTCATGACACAGGTCTATCACGCCATTTCAGGCCAATCACAGGTGAAAAACAGCAGGCTGGAGGCTGAAATTCAGTGCGGCAGCCTTGCCTGATAACAAGGTGAAAAGTCTTGAACATGTCTTCGCGAAAGTCCGATTACGCTGTGCTAATCGAATCTACAGTTCTAATCGGATCGACATTTAACCGAGTGTTATACGTAACTAGGTGAACATATGGAAATAGTAGAAGCAAAATTATCAGATTTAGATCTTTTCTTTGAGTATTTAGGTGTTCAACTTCTAGAAAACGCATCCGACAACTCACCACTATTTCAACCAATTCCAAAGGATCACTGCAAAGTATCAGAACAACTTAGGGCCAAGTTTCGAGATGGTTTTGGCGTTAGTATCGGTAAGCCAAGTTGGAGGAAACTTTGGTTAGCTAAAGACTCAAGCAGCCATATTCTTGGGCATATAGATTTGCGCCATTACAGTGGAGAATATAATTTTCATCGTGTTTTGTAAGGCATGGGTGTAAAAAACAATGCCAGAAAGCAAGGTTTAGGCGTCAAGCTATTAGAATCAACATTCCGATTTTGCCAAGAGACTGACAGTATTGACTGGTTAGATTTAAACGTCCTTTCAAACAACATTCCCGCAAAGAGCTTATATTTGAGGTGTGGTTTCAAAATCATAGGTGAAACATCTGATTTTTATCGTATTGACGGAGAGTCAGTATCAGAAACTACGATGACTCTCTGCACAAAAAATCATGTATAAGGAATAGTTTTAGAGATGCTCTCCAGGCCTTGTATGTCCAGGTTCGTAGGTTCAAATAGCGAAGCGTATTCGGACATTCGCGTCATCACCTCGACCCTCCGGCCTCCACACTTTCGGTGACCAAATAAGCGGTTCAATTCACTTCGTTCATTGCACCCTACGGCACTTGATACGCACATCAGAGATTAACAAGAAAATTATGTTCCAGCTTGAAACCACACGCCTTATCCTACGCGATATGCAACCATCTGATGAACCGGCTTTTGTCGCCATCTCGCAAGAGAGCAAGTATCAGCGGTTTTACAGCGAGTCAGATTGCGACCCGGATAAATATCGACAGCTCACCAGGCTGTTTATCGAGCAAGCGAGCGAACATCCTCGCACAGCCTATCAATTGGCCATCGAGTACAAGGCAACAGGGGAATTTATTGGCACAGTCTGCCTGCGTCTTGAGCCGGATAATCAGGCGTCGATGGGATGTGGTATGGCCCGAAAGTATCAGGGGCATGGACTCATACATGAAGCCGTATACGCCTTGATGAACTTTGGTTTCCATAAATTGCGAGTACACCGGATCTATGCAGAAACCATCAGCCAGAATCGCGCTGCGATTCGGTTATGCAACGCTTTAGGCATGAAGCAAGAAGGGCTCTTTCGCGAACACCGTTTCTTCAAAGAGCAGTGGTGGGATACCGTGGTATTGGCCGCCCTCCAGAACGAGTGGCACTGATGTCACGCCGACCAAGCGAGGATTCTCGCGGATGAAGCGAATACTGATTATTGACAATTCAGGCTCGGGCAAGAGCTGGTTGGCAGCACAGCTGGCTGAGCGGTTAAATATCCGCGAGGTCAATCTGGACACCATTGTCTGGCAGCCGGGCGGCTTTAACCAAAAACAGCCCCAGCATGAGATTGACCTTGCCATTGAGGCTCTTGCTCAAGAGCCCTCATGGGTGGTCGAAGGGGTATTTGGTGCCTTGGCCGAGCAACTGCTTGATGCCGCCGATACCTTGCTATTTCTGGATCTCGACTGGTCTGTATGCCGTGAGTCACTGATATCGCGCGGCTCGGAAAGCGCCAAGCAACGGGATGCAATGGCAGCCGAAGATAACTTTCACAAACTGCTGGTGTGGGCATCGGAATATGGGCAGCGAGTCAGCAAAAGCTCCCGCCAATTCCATCGCGAGCTGTTTGAACGATGCCAAAGTGATAAGCGCCGTTTCACGACTCGCGCAGAGGTAAATAGCTATCTCACTCAACTGACCGCTCATAGCTAACGGGGTAGAGGATGACGCAACACGAGCAGGTAAAAATGGAAGCCCGTAGGTTCGAATAGCGGAGCGTATTCGGACGTTCGCGTTATCACCTCATCTTTTCAGCCACTCCCTCTCTTGCCACCACACTACCGGCCAAACAGGCGGTGCAATTCACTCCGTTCATTGCACCCTACGGTGCGCCGATGGCTGTGGTTTTTCTTCCCCGTTGTGGTGAGCTGTCTGACTCCAATGGCTTAACCCATTTCTCCACCTTTCCCCTCGCCTGCCTCCCCTTATCAAGCATACCTCACCGCCATTTATGTGCGTCAGCTCACACCCAGCCCCCTCTTTTCACCTCACAAATTTACAGTTTCGCACCGATTCATGGCCGGATAACATCACACTCCATCATAAAAGCACGTTGAAAGAATCAACATCAAGACACTGATTTTTAAAAACAAAAAATCACTCATCGATTCAATGTAGACCCATTTTGTCAGCTGGTCTGCTGTGCGATCGGGGTCACACTCAGGTCAATGGCGCACAAAAATCTAGTCATTCGCACATTTGTCCGATAGGGTGGCTTGCTCCCCGGCGCGATAATAGTGAGGTCAATTTTGTCTGCATGCCGTGCCAGCACGGGTGGCATGCCAACAGGCTCCATCGAGGAGCGGGGAGAACACCATGATCACCACCCTTATCAACGAGCAGCTGATCGCGCTCGATTTAAAGGCCACCCGCAAGGAAGAGGTCTTCAGCGAGATGGCCCGCTTGCTGGTCGCGCAGGGCAAGGTCAGCGATGAGCAACAGTTCATCAAGGATCTGTGGGCCCGGGAAGCGCTGGACAACACCGGTTTCGAGGAGGGGGTAGCCCTGCCCCACGCCAAGAGCGCGGCGGTGAGCACCCCGGCGGTGGCCATCGGCATCAGCCGCAGCGGTATCGAGTACGGCGCTGAGGATGGTAAGCCATCCAAATTGTTCTTCATGATTGCCTCCCCGGCCGGTGGCGCCAACCACCATATCGAGGTGCTGGCCGAGCTCTCCGCCAAGCTGATCGAAGAAGGTTTCATTGCCAAACTGCTGGCTGCCAAGACCCCGGCCGCCGCGCTGGCCCTGCTGCTCGAGAAGAAAGAAGAGCAAGCCGCCCCTGTTGCCGACAAAGGCTTCATCATAGGTGTCACCGGCTGCCCGGCCGGCATAGCCCACACCTATCTGGCAGCAGAGTCGCTTGAGCGTGCCGCCAAGGAGCTGGGCTTTGAGGTGAAGGTGGAGACCAACGGCTCCATCGGCGTCAAGAACAGCCCGACCGCGGCCGAGATCGCCCGCGCCAGCGCCATAGTCGTCGCCTGCGACAAGCAGGTGGACATGGCCCGCTTCAACGGCAAGCCGCTCATCAAGACAGGCGTCAAGGCCCCCATCAAGGATGGCAAGGGACTGATCGAGCAGGCGCTGAAGGCGCCGGCCTATGTGGCTGGCAAAGAAGACAAGAAAGGAGAAGAGAAGAGTGCGGGCGGCAGTTCCGACCTCTATCGCTACCTGATGAACGGCGTTTCTCACATGATCCCGTTCGTGGTGACCGGCGGTCTCTTGATTGCGCTGGCACTGGCCATCGGCGGCAACCCGACCCCGAGCGGCATGCAGATCCCGGAAGGGAGCATGTGGAACCAGATCCTCAACGTGGGCGTGGCCGCCTTCACCTTGATGATCCCCATATTGGCGGGCTACATCGCCTACGCCATCGGTGATCGCCCGGCCCTGGCCCCGGGCTTTATCGGCGGCTGGATCGCCAACAACGGCAGCTTCTACGGCGCCGACGCCGGTACCGGCTTTATCGGTGCCATCATAGCGGGCCTGCTGGTCGGTTATCTGGTGCGCTGGATTGCGACCCGTCAGTATCACAAGATGGTACAGCCGCTGGTGCCGATCCTGATCGCGCCCATCGTCGGATCGCTGTTTATCGCTGCCGTCTTCATCTTCATCATAGGTGCGCCCATCGCCGACATGATGACGGGTCTGAACGCCATGCTGCTCTCCATGAGCGGCGGCAGTCTGGTGCTGCTCGGCATAGTGCTGGGTGGTATGGCCGGCTTTGATATGGGCGGCCCGGTCAACAAGGTGGCCTTCCTGTTCTCGGTGGGCATGATTGCCTCCGGCCAGACCCAGTTCATGGGTGCCATGGCCTGCGCCATCCCGGCCGCGCCGCTCGGCATGTCGCTCGCCACCGTGCTCGGTCGCAAGCTGGGTATCTTCGATGCCTCCGAAATCGAGGCAGGCAAAGCCGCCGGTGCCATGGGTCTGGTGGGTATCTCAGAGGGGGCGATCCCGTTCGCCGCTCGCGACCCGCTGGCGGTCATCCCCGCCAACGTGCTGGGCAGCATGACAGCCGCCGTCATGGCCTTCCTGTTCGGCATCACCAACAGCGTGGCCCACGGTGGCCCCATAGTGGCCCTGCTGGGTGCCGTCAACAAGCCGCTGCTGGCCCTGCTCTGCATGATCTGTGGCGCCATCGTCACCGGCGTAGTGGCGGTTGCCCTGAAAAAACTGCGGGTGAAGAAAACCGACGAGGTGGAACTGGCCAAGGCGGCCTGATCCCCTTATCACGCTCATACGACAAGAGGCCACCTGCGGGTGGCCTCTTTCATTGCACCTGATGTTGCACCGGCGCGGCCATTGATCTGCCGGGCCAGCCCACGTTTTGCTCTCCACCCCCTCATCTCCTGCGCGCCGGATCGCCGCAGTCACCAGGCCGCCGTAGGCCGCCACGCTGTGATCCCCTTCACGCTTCATGGCCGGATCCCGCCAAACTAGGAAATTTTCCTAACGCCCCTAGGGATGGCTCTCACGCCATTTGCGCCGCGCCTCATTAAAGTCACGCTACCTGATGTAGTTACCCGACCCTCGCAGTGGCGCAGGGAGTGGGCATGGGTTCAATCGACAGGAGAGCGAGGCGCACAGTCCAACCTCTTGCTGTTGTCCTTTCCGTGGCGCGACCTCTAACACCAACCAAAAAGTGAGGGGCGCGGCGGAAATACCGACTATCTCGCAGAGGATGAATATGTTGGATTTTCTCAAGCAGGTGCGGGTCCCGACCCTGGACTTGCCGGTCGCAGCCCGGCGCAAACTCTGGTTCAAGCCCTTTATGCAATCCTATCTGGTTGTATTTATTGGCTATCTGACCATGTATCTGATCCGCAAGAACTTCAACATTGCGCAGAATGACATGATCCAGGAGTACGGTCTCTCCATGACCGAGCTCGGCATGATTGGCCTTGGCTTCTCCATCACCTACGGGGTGGGCAAGACGGTCGTCTCCTACTACGCCGATGGCAAGAACACCAAGCAGTTCCTGCCGCTGATGCTGATCCTCTCCGCCCTCTGCATGCTCGGCTTCAGTGCCAGCATGGGCGGCACTGGGTTCAGCCTCTACTTCATGATCTTCTTCTATGCGCTGAGCGGCTTCTTCCAGAGCTGCGGCGGCTCCTGCAGCTACTCCACCATCACCAAGTGGACCCCCCGCAACAAGCGCGGCACTTATCTCGGCATGTGGAACCTCTCCCACAACGTGGGCGGTGCCGGCGCGGCCGGTGTGGCGCTGTTCGGTGCCAACTACCTGTTCGATGGCAACGTGCTCGGCATGTTCATCTTCCCGTCCATCATAGCGCTGGTGGTCGGCTTCGTTGGCCTGCGTTTCGGCAGCGATTCACCGGAAGCCTATGGCCTGGGCAAGGTGGAGGAACTGTTTGACGAGGTGGCCAGCGAAGAAGACATCGCCACCGAAGAGCAGAAGCTGACCAAGGGCCAGATCTTCGTCAAGTACGTGCTGATGAACAAGGTGATCTGGCTGCTCTGCTTCGCCAACATCTTCCTCTACGTGGTGCGCATCGGTATCGACCAGTGGTCCACCGTCTACGCTCACCAGGAGCTGGGCTTCTCCAAGGAGATCGCCATCCAGGGCTTCACCTTCTTCGAAGTGGGCGCCCTGGTCGGCACCCTGATGTGGGGTTACCTCTCCGATCTGGCCAACGGCCGTCGTGGTCTGGTGGCTTGCGTGGCACTGGCGCTGATCATCGCGACCCTGGGTCTCTACCAGCACGCCACCACCCAGTTCATGTTCCTGGGCTCACTGTTCACCCTGGGCTTCCTGGTGTTTGGTCCGCAACTGCTGATCGGCGTGGCCGCCGTGGGCTTCGTACCCAAGCAGGGCATAAGCGTGGCCGATGGCGTCAAGGGCACCTTCGCCTATCTCATAGGTGACAGCTTCGCCAAGCTGGGTCTGGGCATGATCGCCGATGGCACCCCCATCTTCGGTCTGACCGGCTGGGCCGGCACCTTCGCGGCGCTGGACATGGCAGCCGCCGCCTGTCTGGTGCTGATGGCCTGCGTGGCCGTGGCTGAGGAGCGCAAGATCCGCCGCATCAAACGGGAACTGAAAGCCGCTACCCTGGCCACTCAATCCGTCTGAACCAGCGTGAACTGAACGCCGCCGAGCTGGCAACCCAGTCAGCCTGAACCCGCGTTAACTGAATGCAACCGGCCCCGCCTTCTGGCGGGGCCGGTTTTTTATTGTCGCTCCCATCGTCAGCAGATGAATCCAGGCTATTGCCATCCCCTGTGCACGCAGGCACCACTGGGCTGCCAAGATCCCATTTTTGCCCCGCAGCTTTGGCAAAGTCCGCCCCTTGGCGCTATCTTGTTGGCCCACCTCTCTTTGCTTCGAGAACCGATGAAGATCCTCGCCGTCACCGCCTGCCCCACCGGCATAGCCCACACCTACATGGCCGCCGAGGCGCTGCAAAAAGCCGCCGACAAGCTGGGGCTGAAGATCAAGGTTGAAACCCAGGGCGCCATGGGACTGGAGAACATTCTCACCGCGCGGGACATCGCCTGCGCCGATCTGGTGCTGATCGCCTCCGACATCGAGATTGAGCAGAAGGATCGCTTCCTCGGCTGCCGGGTTCGCCAGGTATCGCTGGAATCCGTGCTGCTGGACGCCAACGCCGTGCTCAAAACCGCCACCGTCGACGCCTGAATGCTCACCCGCGAGCTCACCTTCTTCTGCCAGCTGGGATTGACCATCACCCAGGCCAAGCAGCTGAGCCGGCTGGCCGGACTGTTCAAGTCCCATATCCAGTTCATCAACGTCAGCCGCCGCCAGACGGTGGAGGCGACCAACCAGCTCTCCCTGCTCACCCTGGCCACCCAGCCCGGCGATCTCTGTCTGCTGCTCATCGAAGGACTGGATGCCGAGCTGGCCCACATGGCCTTCACCTGCTGGTGCGTGGAGCTGGGCCAGCCCCTTGGCCGCCCCGCCACCGCCGCCCAGGCCGAGCAGCGCCTTGGCCAGGCGCTGCCCGACTACTGTTTTTCCCTCGCCCAGCTGGGGCACGCGATGGCATCGCTGGACAAATCCCTGGCCCTGAGGATGCTGGTCGATCTCTTGCCCGTCGAGCTGGTGCGCGACAGGCCCATGCTTGAGCAGGCCATTGCCAAGCGCGAACAGATCGCCGCCACCATCATCCGGCCCGGCCTCGCCATGCCCCACGTGATCTGCCCCGCCATCCGCCAGCCCGCCCTCTCGCTGCTCAGTTGCGCCGAGCCCATCGAGTGGGGATCGGCGCTCGGGCCTGTGCAGACCATCATATTGCTGGCGATCCCGGCCGGGCTCGCCCCCGAGCAGTTGCGCCCCCTCACCCGGCTGGCCCGCGCCATGATGGACGAGGTAGTCAGCACGGCGTTGCTGCACGCAGGCTCGGCCCCCGCCCGTCAGGCCATCGTCATCGAAGGGCTGCTGAGCTGAGATGCTCTGAATAGGGTGCAATTCACCCCGTTCATTGCCCTCAGGGCGTTGGCCTGCCGGGTGAGCGCATCCCCATGCCCCATCCACTCGGCCCCCTGTGATACACTGCGCCATCCCCTGTTTTTGGTATGCATGCGATGAAATCTGCCCGCCCCCGTCTCTCCCTCCAAGGCCGCACGACCGCCTCCGGCCGCACCGCACAGGATGACGCCAACCGGCCCGGTCTTGCCCGCTCGCGGGCCGGCACCCGGCACGCACACGAGGCTGAACAGGCCGGGCAGAAACCGCAGGTGGACCCCGCCGATCGCAAGTTGCTGCTGCTGAACAAGCCCTACATGGTGCTCTGCCAGTTCACCGACGAGGCGGGGCGGGAGACCCTCAAGGATTACATCAAGGAGCCCGACATCTATGCCGCGGGCCGGCTGGACAGAGACAGCGAGGGGCTCTTGCTGCTCACCAACGACGGCAAGCTGCAGGCGCGCCTCACCCAGCCGGGGGAAAAGACCCCCAAGACCTACTGGGTGCAGGTGGAAGGGATCCCAAGCGAGGAGGCGCTGGCCGCCCTGCGCGCCGGAGTCGAGCTCAACGACGGCATGACCCTGCCCGCCGAGGCGCGCATCATGGACGAGCCCGCTGTGTGGCCGCGCACTCCCCCCATTCGCGAGCGCAAGGAGATCCCCACCCGCTGGCTGGAGATCAAAATCATCGAGGGGCGCAATCGTCAGGTGCGACGGATGACGGCCCATATCGGTCACCCCACCTTGCGCCTTATTCGCTACGCCATCGGCGACTGGAACTTGGGTAACTGGCAAGAAGACGGGCTGGCCCCCGGGCAGAGCCGCAGCCTGCCCGCCCCCGAGTTGGCGCCGGCCCAGCGCCAGCGCAAACCCTCATCACCCCGCTCGGATGGCAGCGCAGCCAAACCGGCAGGCGAGGCGCCACGGCGGGCAAACCAACCGAGACGGGATCAACGGCCCCGCAGCACCGCATCAACCACTAGCCCGACCGGCGGCAAGCCCCGCAGCAGCGGTCGCGGCACAGCCCGCCGTCCCGCCCGTCACACCACAGACAAGGAGTCATGATGATCAAGCACCCGCCGATGGAAGAGAGAATGCAAGCCAGATTGACGGTTGCCGCCCTGGTGCACTGGCAGGGCCGCTTCCTGCTGGTGGAGGAGGAGATCAAGGGCCAGCGCCGCTTCAATCAACCCGCCGGCCATGTGGAACCGGGCGAAAACCTGATTGAAGCGGCCTGCCGCGAGCTGAAAGAGGAGACGGGTCTGACCGCCGCCCCCAGCGCCTGGCTCGGCACCTATCTGTTCAAACCGGCCGACAGCGAGGCCACCTTTGTGCGCACCGCCGTCATCTTCGACCTTGAAAAGGCGCCGGGTAAGCACCATCCAGAGGATCCTGACGGCGACGTGCTGGCTTGCCACTGGCTCACCCTGGAGGAGATAGCCGAGTGCAAACCGGCCCTGCGCAGCCCGCTGGTGTGGCAGTGCATCCAGGACTATCTGGGGGGCACCCGCTTGCCCCTGTCGGCCCTCAAGGCCTTTATTTGAGAGCCTGCCCACGATCTTGCTGCGAGGCCGTGATCAAGGCTCATGTGCTGCTCGCTTGTTTGTAATCAGGAAAGCTCATGTGTATTTACACACTCAGGTTCCTGCGCTGCTCTTTACCGAGCTTCCGGCTTCTCGTGACAGATAGTGAACAGGCCATCTGAGGTCGTTTGGCACCATTTTTTCATCATGGTGCCGACAAATAGAAAAACGATTTCCTGCCGCTGCGCTCCCGATGGGAACCAGGGCATGGATATGTGACCGGGGGCGCGAAATTCTGGTAGAATACGCCCCGTTTAAACGAACTGGTAACTTCGACTAATGACAGACAACAGCCAAATCAAGGTGATCGTCGGCATGTCCGGCGGCGTGGATTCTTCCGTCTCGGCCTACCTGCTGCAGCAGCAGGGTTATCAGGTCGAAGGCTTGTTCATGAAGAACTGGGAAGAAGACGACACGGACGAGTATTGCTCTGCCTCCCAGGATTTGGCTGATGCCAAGGCCGTCTGCGACAAGCTGGGTATGAAACTGCATACCATCAATTTCGCCGCCGAGTACTGGGACAATGTGTTCGAGCACTTCCTCGAAGAGTACAAGGCAGGCCGCACGCCGAACCCGGATATCCTGTGCAACAAGGAGATCAAGTTCAAGGCGTTCCTGGAATTTGCCGCCGAAGAGCTGGGTGCCACCTACATAGCCACCGGCCACTACGTGCGCCGTGACGACAGCACCGGCCACCCGCGCCTGCTGCGCGGTCTGGATAGCAACAAGGATCAGAGCTACTTCCTCTACACCCTGAGCGAGAAGCAAGTGGGTCAGAGCCTGTTCCCGGTCGGGGATCTGGAGAAGCCGGAGGTGCGCCGCATCGCCGAGCAGCTGGATCTCATCACCGCCAAGAAGAAAGACTCCACCGGTATCTGCTTCATCGGTGAGCGCAAATTCAAGGACTTCCTGGCCAAGTTCCTGCCCGCCCAGCCCGGCCCCATCGAAACCGTGGACGGCAAGGTGATCGGCGAGCACCAGGGCCTGATGTATCACACCCTGGGCCAGCGCAAGGGGCTCGGCATCGGTGGTCGCAAAGACGCCACCGAAGAGGCCTGGTACGTGGTCGACAAAGAGGTCGAGCGCAACGTGCTGGTGGTGGCGCAGGGCGAGCATCCCCGCCTCTACTCCGACGGCCTGGTTGCCAGCCAGCTGCACTGGGTGGATCGCACCCCGATCCGCGCCCCGATCCGCTGCACCGTCAAGACCCGTTACCGCCAGCAGGATATTCCCTGCCTCATTCAGCCCATCGACGATGAGACCATCAGGGTCATCTTCGACGAGAAACAGGCCGCGGTGACCCCGGGCCAGTCCGCCGTCTTCTATGACGGGGAAGTGTGCCTGGGCGGCGGCATCATAGAACAGCGTTTCAGCCACCCGGTATAAATGAACAACGAGGGCCGCAACGCGCGGCCCTTTGCAGACCGCATTCGGCCCGCGGGCTTGAATGTGTTTTGAATAATTAACAGAAGGCCGCGAACGTGAGCGACAAATTCCAAGACAGAACCATGGCCTTTGCCGGCATCTGCCAGGCAGCCTATCTGGTACAGAAAGTGGCCCGCGACGGCAGCTGCGACGAGGCCTCGCTGCGCGAGAGCCTGCAAAGCGTGCTGGTGACCGACCCCAAGCAGCCGCTGGAGGTGTTCGGCAACCACCTGGCCATTCGTGATGGCTATCGCGCCCTGGTCGAACAGCTGGGCTCCGACGGCAGCCAGAAGAACGCCGAGCTGACCCGCTATGTGGTCAGCCTGATCGCGCTGGAGCGCAAGCTGGCCAAGCGCAAGGACATACTCAACATGCTGGGGGAGCGGATCGGTCAGATCGGCCGCCAGCAACAGCATTTCGATCTGCTCGACGAGCAGATCCTGGCCAACATGGCGAGCATCTACAGCGATCTTATCAGCCCGATTGGCCCCAGGATCCAGGTGGCGGGCACTCCGCTGTTCCTGCAACAGCCGCTGGTGCAGCACAAGGTGCGCGCCCTGCTGCTGGCGGGCATACGTGCCTGCGTGCTGTGGCGCCAGCTCGGCGGCAGCCGCACCCAGATCATCTTCGCTCGCAAGAAGATGGTGGAACTGGCCAAACGTTTTTGAGTTTCTAACCCCCACACACATCAGGAGTTCACCCCATGGAGCTGTCCGCGCTGACTGCTGTTTCCCCGATTGACGGTCGTTATGGCGACAAGGCCGATGCCCTGCGTCCCATCTTCTCCGAATTCGGTCTGCTGCGTTTTCGCGTCGAAGTCGAGGTTCGCTGGTTGCAGAAACTGGCAAGCCACGCCGGGATCCCGGAAGTCCCTGCCCTGAGCGCGGCCGCCAACGCCCTGCTCGACGGTATCGTCAGCGACTTCAACGAGGCGGACGCCGCCCGCATCAAACAGATCGAGCGCACCACCAACCATGATGTGAAAGCGGTGGAGTACTTCCTGAAAGAGAAGGTGGAAGTGAACCCTGAGCTGGCCGCCGTCAGCGAGTTCATCCACTTCGCCTGCACCTCGGAAGACATCAACAACAACTCCCACGGCCTGATGCTGAAAACCGCCCGTGACGAGGTCATCAAGCCTTACTGCGAGAAGCTCATCAGCGAGCTCAAGCGTCTGGCCCACGAGTACCGTGACATGCCGCTGCTGTCGCGCACCCACGGCCAGCCGGCCACCCCGAGTACCATGGGCAAGGAGATGGCCAATGTCGCCTATCGCCTGGAGCGCCAGTTCAAGCAGATCATGGCGGTGGAGATCCTCGGCAAGATCAACGGTGCGGTCGGCAACTACAACGCCCACGTCAGCGCCTATCCGGAAGTGGACTGGCACCAGTTCTCCGAGGAGTTTGTCACTTCGCTCGGCCTGAACTGGAACCCCTACACCACCCAGATCGAGCCGCACGACTACATTGCCGAGCTGTTCGACGCCATGGCCCGCTTCAACACCATCCTCATCGACTTCGATCGGGACGTGTGGGGCTACATCTCACTTGGTCACTTCAAGCAGCGCACTGTGGCGGGCGAAATCGGCTCCTCCACCATGCCGCACAAGGTCAACCCCATCGACTTCGAGAACTCCGAAGGCAACCTGGGTCTGGCCAACGCCGTGTTCCAGCACCTGGCCTCCAAGCTGCCCATCTCCCGCTGGCAGCGTGACCTCACCGATTCGACCGTGCTGCGCAACCTGGGTGTGGCGGTCGGTTACTCCCTGATTGCCTATCAGGCGACCCTGAAGGGCATCTCCAAGCTGGAAGCCAACGCCGGTGCCATGGCCGCCGATCTGGATGCCAACTGGGAAGTGCTGGCCGAGCCGATCCAGACCGTCATGCGCCGTTACGGCATCGAGAAGCCCTACGAGAAGCTCAAAGAGCTGACCCGTGGCCGCCGCGTCGATGCCGAAGGCATGCGTACCTTCATCGACACCCTCGAACTGCCGGAAGCGGTCAAGGTCGAGCTGAAGAAACTGACCCCGGCCAACTATATCGGTCAGGCTCAGCGTCTGGTTGATCTGCTGAAATAAGCGGATAAATGACGTTACCGGGGCCCTGTGCATGATCTGCAACAGGGCCCCGGTTATTTTATGTGACACCCTATACACAGTTTGCAAGAGGGCTTGCCCGAGGCCGGCAGCCGCCTCTGGCAAGACCTCTCTTGACCTTTGTCGAACCCTTTGACGAGAAGACCTATGTACGAACTCAATCTGGATATCGCTCACTTCCTCGAGCATTACTGGCAGAAGCGCCCGCTCCTTATCAAGGGCGGCTTCAAGAATTTTCAGGATCCCATCAGCCCGGACGAGCTGGCGGGTCTGGCCATGGAAGAGGTTATCGAGTCCCGTCTGGTGACCCGCTTCGACAACAAGTGGGAAGCGGCCCACGGCCCCTTCGAATCTTACGATCACCTGGGGGAAGAGAACTGGACCATACTGGTGCAGGCCTGCAACCACTGGGCCCCGGAGGTCAACGAGCTGGCACTGCCGTTCCAGTTCATCCCGGGCTGGCGCTTTGACGATGTGATGGTGAGCTTCTCCACCCCTCATGCGGGTGTCGGTCCCCACATCGACAACTACGATGTGTTCATCACCCAGGGCCTGGGCAAGCGTCACTGGCGCGTCGGCGATGCCAAGCCTCTCAACGAGTTTGCCGCCCACGCCGCGCTGCTGCACTGCGAACCGTTCGAGGCGATCATCGACGTCATCATGGAGCCGGGCGACATCCTCTACATTCCGCCTGGATTCCCCCACGAAGGCTACGCCATCGAGCCTTCCATGAACTTCTCCGTGGGCTTCCGGGCGCCGGATGCCAAGGCGCTCATCTCCTCCTTTGCCGATCACCTGATCGACAACGAGGTGCGCACCGAGCGTTACGGCGATGGGGATCTCAAGCCCCGCGCCCGCCACGGCGAGATCCTGCCCCATGAGATGCACCGTCTGCGGGAATTGATGCAGCAGGCCCTCGATGACGAGACCCTGTTCAAGGAGTGGTTCGGCACCATGATCTCCGAGGCCAAGCACGATCTGGACGTCAATCCGGTCGAGCCTGACTACAGTGCCGAGGAAGTGGCCGACCTGCTGACCCAGGGCGAGCCCGCCATCAAGGTGCCTGGCCTGCGTACCGTCTGGTTCAGCGGCGACAGTCAGCAGTGCTATATCGACGGAGAAGCCTGGACCCTGGCAAGCGAAGATGCAGCTGCCATCTCCCTGCTGTGTGACAAGGACATCATCACTCAGGCCGACATGGTTACGCTTACCGATCAGGCCGGTTTCCTGCAACTGCTGACCCGTCTGGTCAACCGTGGTTACTGGTTCTTCAGCTGATTTGGCTGGCTGACAGAAACGACAGAGGCGCCTTGATGGCGCCTTTTTTGTTACTCCGCGGCAGTACAATTAACAATCGATTCGCGAAGCTGAACCCACTCTTGACGAACAAACAGATGGTGCTTTCTTGAGCGAAACCGGACCAGTATCATGCGTCCGTCCCTGTTCAGAAGAGAAGCGTCACCATGCAGATCACCTCCCGGCCCATGCCGCTGCCCGATTACAGCAAGTATCCCTCCTACCCCGACGTGACGCCGGAGCAGATCAATCAGGCCCGCAACCAGGCACTGGACAAGAAGGATGAGGTGCAGGCGCAGAGCGAGGAGAAGGCAAGCGCCCGCAGAACCATGGCAGTCTCCTATACCGCCCACCAGCAGGATAAAGCCGTGGTGGAGCGTTACCTGCAAGCAAGCGGGCAGGAGAGCAGTGAAACAACCGCCCCCAGCGCCACCGACATCTATCGGATGGAGAATCGCTACCAGCGCCAGCAGGTGCGCATCGACTACCTGCAATACCGGCAGAGCCCGCTTGGAAAACAGCTGGAGGGCATGACGGGTGCCGAGGATCGCAAGGGTAACCTGCTCGATACCAGCGCCTGAGCAAGACCCTGTGCAGAGCGTGGGATGACATAAAAAAGCCCTCGCTGAGGGCTTTTGAGTTTTGCCGATAAGGGCGCTGCTTATTTGCGGCACTGTCACGCTCAATACGGGCCCTTCATGGCCTAGGGATTGAGAGGGTACTGGCTGCGTTATTTAGGAATAAATGCATTCTTGTAGAAGGATCTGAATCCATTATCCGGCACCTGAAACTCAACCCCATTGTGCAATGACAATGAGGCATCGCCAGTCTTATTCATAATTGCACCATAGCGCGCATAACCACTTTTGCCATCGTGATACATAAAGTCCATCCGCGAAACCAGATCGTTGGTTTTCTTGAACAACCTGCCAACAATCGGCGAGTCTGAGGACATGGGATTATTGATGGTCCGCAGTAGTTTCATACTGGTATAATCACCATTGTCATCCCGGGTCAGCAGATAATGGTAGCGGGTCTCGGGAGCCTGCAGACCATTTAACCGATAGATCAAATTCACGTTGGTACCGAGTGCCAGTGCATTCAGACCATAGGTTATCGGTGCATCGCGCTGACCGACAAAGTCAGATATTATCCTGCGCGCTACACCACCCTTCACCTGATAGATGTGTCGGGTAGTGAAGATAAGGAACATGGTCTCATCAAGGCCATTGATGGCAACCACATCCAGCGGATATTCTTGCCACTCTAGATTTAATTGACTCGTCAGCTCATTGCTACTTGTCGGGGCATCTTCCAGATGAGAGGTCAAGAAGGCGCGTGAAAAGCTCGAGCCGTTGCCCAGAACCACGAATATTGCAGCGCGATTATTATTGCTTGCCTGACTCTCAACGGCATGCCAGCAGGTCTGCAAATCACTCCCCGGCCGCCAGTTACTGATTGGTGTTGTGGCTCCCGCCGTGAAGAAATTCGATATATTTCCGTAGCCTGGCTTCTGAATATTGGCAAAGTTATAAATCTTGCCATTTCTTGGGGAGGTTACCAATGCCCCTGGCTGAGTATAAATCGGGTTATCATGATCAGCGATACTTGGGACGTAATCCCAATCGGTATTCATGGTCCTTGCATCGAATGCGCATACCAGAGTACGCTTCCAGTAACTGGATACCCGGCAAATATATGCACCAAGATCTTCATACTCAAGCCCTCGTGGTTTAATATATTCGTTGGTATATCTCGCGATTGGGGTAGGTTTGATCTCTTCTTTCTTGAGTAACGAGTAGATCCACTGGGCGATGGCCACCACTATGCCTATCACCGCAATAATAATACCCAAGGGGCCGGCAATGGCAAACCCCATAAAAGAGGCAATGGCGATACCCAACGCCACAGTGGCGACCAACATATTTATTGCAGCAAATATAATATCCCCAACATCCCCACCCTCGACAGCCTGATATAGGTTATACGCGGCCAGGGCCGCCCCCAGTGCCGCCAATCCAATAAAACATATATTGATAACCCGAGCAATATTTTGAGTGGCGAGAAACATCTTGCTGGCTATCTGCCGCTCTAGCACATTCGTGAGATGCTGGCCTTTGGCTGTAAGGTTGCTCAAGAATTGACTGAATTTCCCCATATTAATGGCTATGCTATTTATGATGCCTTCACCATTGCCATAAATAAACATGGTCACTTTATCAAGGAAGCGACCGAGCTGGATCAGATTCAATGTCACATCAAAAAGGGCCGCCCCCAACTCCATCAAAGGAACAGGGTTGCTCCACTCCTCCCGCTCGGTCGCCGTCAACCAAGTAAAGTTGCCCACCCCCAGCAACAAGGTAAACACGGAAAGGAATGAATCTATGGAGAAGGCAGCGGGAGCCATACTGCCCGTCGCCCCTGCCAGAGCAGGATATCTTTGAAGAATACGCTGCCTGGCATTCCCATCCTGCAAGGTGCTCGTTCTCAAGCTCATATTATTCAGTTCATTCCAGAAGCTATCCGGGCTATTTTGGTTGAAGAAATTGTTCCAGAAGGTGCGCTGAGTACCGCTTTCATTTCTCAACAAGGTCACCACATCATCGAAATTTCTCCTGTTGGCCAAGACTGTGTATTTCTCGCTTTGGTGACCCCAGCTCATGTTCATGGCAAACCCGCTGTAAACAGAACCCGCCATGGTGCGTTCAAATTTTTTCAGCTCATCACTGGAGATGTGACTACCGGATGAGATATTGAGCGCTCTTGTTTTATTGATGGTGTTATATACTTTCCACATCGCCTTTTCAAACGATGAGCCTGACCCCACATACTCCTGAACTTTAAAAGAACTGATAAGTTCGTCTAACACCTCATTCTTGGAGTAGTGCCCGATAAGTTGACGAGCCCAGTTTTCGCCCCCTGCTTTGTAGGCGGTTAACTTTCCACTTTGACAATAATGGGTGGCGACAGAGTATAGCTGATCGATAATCTCTTTAAATTGCGCCCCCTTTTCTGCTTGCTTAATATTCGCATTTACCTTCACCATATCCCAAGAGTTATACAGCTTCCGGTCAGCTACTGTGACATCTTTTTGTTTGCTATATGAGTGCTGCAACAAGCCACTCACATATTCAACCATATTATCGGTAAAATAGCGTCGATTGCTGTTGAAAATAGCATTGACCGAGTTGATGCCATCACTCATTGTCAGCACATTATTATTAGGCTTCATGCCAGCGCCCAAGTCTGCACTTAATGTGCTGTTCTGATACTGGAATTCGAATTTCATCAACTCTTGAAACATCACCTGGGCAAGATATTGAGCCTCATCGGTTTCTTGTACAAAGTTGACCCGATTTGAATCAACGGCGGGCTGGTTAGACGCCATCACGTAAAAGTCGATCGCATCCAGTTCAGCGAAAGTGCCACTATTCAGGATAGAAATGGCGGCCTTCACCGGGGCAGGAAAAACGCTGCTCGCCGCCAAGCCAAGCAATGACATGGAAGAGAAAGTGAGGAAATCGCGACGACCCTGTGAAACTTCACGATGGATTATTTCTGAAAGTTTTTTCATATAATATATCCCTATCAGTGCTCAATGGTTTTTCCAGATTGATCGATATCTTCAGACAATAGCCGGGCAGGCCATATCATCATGACCGAGCATATGGTTGTTGTTTTCCGGTGAGAAAATAAAATAGGTTACCGCATCAGAATGATTGATACGCATATGACAGCAACGCTACTAATATATATAAGACAAGGGCAGGTATGAATAATTAAAGCCATGGCAATCGCACCAGGCCTTCTTGTTTATATATTCAACAACCTACCTTTACATCCTCATTTGAGTCAAACATCAATAATGAGGTCAAACCAGAAAGTGTTACCCGTTAGACAAAAACAGATCTTGCTGAGAGCAAAATTGTAACAAGATATTGCAACGAAACACGTCCGGAAAAATGCAACGACGTGCAATCAGACAGCGAGTCAGCACCGTCATATTCAGGGATATGGCGACTTGCTCCGTATATCCCGACACGGGGCCAAGATGCGTTGCATGGTCGCGGATACTGCCCAGGATGATGGAGCGGGGGAGAACAGCGACTCATCGGCTATTCGAGGGGGAAAGGCAAAGCGCTTGCTGCTCATTCAGATAACAAAACGGCAGCCAAAGGGCTGCCGTTGCTTTGCTCATTGTTCTTCGGGAAGCTCGTCAAACAGCGGGTGGTAGAGCACCTCGCCGGCCATGCCAGCCAGACCCCCTTCCTGCAGCTCCATCGCCAGAAAACAGTCGGCGGGCACCTCGTAGATGCAGTGCAGGCCGAACTCGCTGGCGGGACGAAAACCGAAGCGGCCGTAATAGGTCGGGTCGCCGAGCACCACCACCGCCTTCCAGTCCATCTCCAGCGCCGTATCCAGCCCCTCACGCACCAGATCCGAGCCAATGCCCTGCCCCTGCCAATCCGGATGCACGGCCACCGGCGCCAGACCGAGCCAGGGCCCTTCCAGGCCGTTAATGGTGATCGGGCTCAGCATCAGGTGCCCCATGAACTCGTACTCTTCCTCTTCGACCATGGTCACCACGGCGGCGCCACACTCGCGCAGGCGGTTGACCAGTTCGGCCTCATCGGAACGGCCAAAGGCGGCGCTCACCAGTTCATAGACCGGCAACATGTCGCCGGGGCGCTCGGTTCTCAGCATACAGCGTTACTCCTCGTACAGCAGAGCGGGCATTATTCCACAAAGTGCCGGTCAGCCTGAGCACCTTTGTCCAGAAATGGGAGGGTGGACTCAGGAAAACGAGCCGCAAGTTGCCGCAGCACCCCCAGCAAGGCTGTCGGCGTCAGGGTGTCAATGGCCTCGCGGTAGGCCGCAAACAGCTCGGCATCCTCTCGCTCAAGCCGTGCCAGCGCCAGCTCGGGCCCCTGATGCCAATGCCCGGCCAGCTCATCGATGAGGGCAGGCAGCTCCACCAGCAGCCAGAGCTGGCGATAGCGCCCTGCCACCGCGTCCCCGGCACTGGCCCCGGTCGCGGGCAGGCCGGTGCGACGCGCCATCTTGCCAATCCAGCCGAGCCGCTGCTGTCGCTGCGCGCGGGTGAGCAGGACGGGCCCCTGACGCCGCAGGCTGGCCAGTTGCAGCAGGCAGGCAAGCCCCTGCTCATCCCTGTCCTTGAGCAGCACACCACCCAGCAGAGGCAGCCGCTCGGGTTCGGCCAGATCCAGCTCACTGAGCGGATAGCAGATGACATCGAGCCAGGCCCCATCATCAGAGGCGACCCCCGGCGAGTCGGGATCATAACCCTGCTCATCCAGAAACAGGGTGAGTTGCGACGAGCGGCCATGATCCAACCCTGTCTGTGCATCGGCACCCTGCAGAACAGCCACGGCCACCCGCTCGTCCGCCAGCCAGGGCGCCAGTTGTCGATTCACTGGCTCGGGGAGGCTGATGGCCCTGTCCAATCTCCAATAACTCACCTCGCACGGCTGCTGGGCAGTTCGGCCGCGCAGCCCGCGATAGTGCATGCCGAGCTTGGCCATCACCCGGCCGGAGGCGAGGTTGCCCGGCATGTGGCGCGCAGTCAGCGCCGGCAGCTGCAAGGTGTCGAATGCAAAGGACTTGACCCGCTGCGCCGCCCGGGTGGCCAGCCCCTGGTTCTGCCAGGGGACGCCGACCCACCAGGCCAGCTCGCCGTTCCAGTGCAGCGAGATCACCCCGACCAGCGGGGCCACCCCATCTCCCTGTGGCAGCGTCATGGCCCAGCTCCAGCCCAGCCCCAGTGCCGCCTTGCGCCAACTGCCGACGAGCCAGTCACGGGCCCCCTCCGGCGGGTAGGGGTGGGGAATGTTGAGGGTATAACGGGAGAGCGCCTCGTCACCGCAGTAGCGCACCACTGCGGCCTCGTCGTCGGCCAGCAGCGGCCGCAGCACCAGCGCAGCCGAGGAGGACGCAGCAGCGGGCTCACGCAGCAGGGGCACGGTCAAACGGCGGGCGAGCAGGCGGTTGAGCACGGCGCCCATGTCGTCGTCCGCGGTCAGCACCAGATCGGCCCCGAGCGGACCCAGGGTAAGCAGACCGCTCTCCTTGGCCAGGGTCAGCAGGGAGGCAGAGGCGCTGATGAGGATCTGGCGGCTGGGGTCCGCCTGAACATCCGCGAGCAGATCGCCGTCGAGCCAGGCGGCCAGCAGCGAAGTGGCCGAGAGGAGACCGTCGGGTCGGCAGGTGGACCAGAGATCATCCTCCTCTGCCAGCTGGGACTCTGCCTCCTTGCTGAGCAGCAGTTGCCAGCGATGGCCCAAGTGCTGCCAGGCCTGCAGCACTTGGGCCCAATGGGGTTGCCACAGCGCCCGTTCAATCAGCAGCTCCATCAGCCGGCCTGACAGGCCGCAGGCAGGCTCAAGTGGCGAGGATGGGCTTCCATGCGGGCGATCCAGGCCTGGATGGCTGGCCAGCCCTGCAGCGAGAAGATCCCCTCCTCCGCCACATGGGTGTAGGCATAGAGGGCGATATCGGCGATGGTCGGTGCCTCGCCACACAGATAGGGGGTGCGCTTGAGCTGCTGCTCCATCACCGCCAGCGCCCGCTCGCCACCGGCCTTGAGGCCGTCGAGTCGCGCCTCCTGGGACTCGGGCCGGCCCAGATAGTGAACGATAAAGCGCGCCACCGCTATGTAGGGCTCGTGGCTGTACTGCTCGAAGAACAGCCACTTGAGCACCTCGGCCTGCTGACGCGGCTCCGCCGGCCAGAGCGCCGAGCCCTGCGCCAGATAGAAGAGGATGGCGTTGGATTCCGCCAGGGTATCGCCGGGGGCCAGCTCCAGCACCGGGATCTTGCCGTTGGGATTCATGGCCAGAAAGGCCGGGGTTTGGGTGTCACCGGCCTGGATATCCACAGAGACCCAGTCGAGAGGCAATGCCAGCCAGCGGGCCAGCAGCCACCCCTTGTAACAGTTGCCGGATCTCAGATCGCCATACAGACGCATACAGACTCCTTGTCAGCACAGGATTGCAGAGGATAAACGGGGGATCAGGGGGCCAGCCGCTCTATGTGCCAGCCTTCCCCTTCCCGGCTGTAGTAGAAGCGGTCGTGCAGCCGGTGCTCACCACCCTGCCAGAATTCGACCGTGTCGATGACCACTCGGAAGCCGCCCCAGAAACTCGGCAAGGGCACCTCGCCCTTGGCAAATTTCTGTTTGAGTTCGAGGAATTTGGCCTCCAGCACGCCGCGGGCCGAGATGCGGGTCGACTGCTGGGAAACCCAAGCGGCTATCTGACTGTCCTTGGGGCGGCTGTGGAAGTACTTCATCACCTCGAAGGTGCTTATCTTCTCCACCCGGCCGGTCACGTGCACCTGGCGGTCCAGGGTATGCCAGGGGAAGAGCAGGCTGATGCGGGGATTGCCCTCCAGCTGGCGCGCCTTGCGGCTGCCCATGTTGGTGTAGAACACCATGCCCTCGGCGTCGTAGTGCTTGAGCAGCACGGTGCGCTGCCAGGGTTGCCCCTCGGCATCCACGGTCGCCACCACCATGGCGGTGGGATCGGTCAACTTGGCCTCGCAGGCCTGGGCCAGCCACTTCTCGAACAGTGCCAGGGGGTCGGCCGGCAGATCGGCCCGGTGCAATCCGCCCCGGGTGTATTCACGGCGCAGATCAGCCACATCCATCATCTTGATTTTCCTTAAAATAAATAATGGCTCCACGACCATCGAGAGAATAATTGCAGGCATTGTGCTCCGCCCCTCTTGCGGTGACAAGCCATAACGCAGCGGGGAGGCTATCGCCTCCCCGCTGCGCTTGAGCGCCATCTATTGCCCTGCGATCGCCTCCGGCATGCACTTTTCCAACATCCGTCGGTTATATCGGGTGGCATCGTCAACCTGCTGCTCGAACTCGGCCTCCTTGCCCATCTCAATCACATCGTCGAATCCCTCCAGATACCGTACCCCGCACCGGATGCGGGCTTCTGCTTGCCGTGACGCCACGACCCCAGGAGCCATACCACCGCGCCCGCCACGCACAATGAGTCGATAATCCTGTGCGACAAGACTCTCCTCTATCACCTCAGTCAGTGATTCAGCCAGAACCTGCCCCTCGCACAGATGCAGAAGCAGCAAACCGGCAACTAGTCGTAATATCTGCGCCATACGGCTGCACCTCCCATGAGGAGGATAACGATAATACTCACAGCGCCACCACCGCCACCGCCACCACTGTTGTTAGTAATGATGGCTGCACTTTGCGTAGTGTCCGATGCATCACCTTTTATCCCATTGATAGAGAAAAAAATATTATTGCTGCATGCCAGCTTCAGCCTAGCAGTGCGGGTCAGCGAGGCAGGCAGCTTCACACTGGCCGAGCCGTTGTTGGCAAGCCCGCTCGCCAGTGTGGCCCAGGTGGTCCCACTATTCTGGGTCAGCGCCAGATCGACACTGGGGCAGTTAATGGGCGGTTGATTGGTCCCCGCCACATTCCAGGTCACCAACTGGGTACTACCCGCCACCATCGCGCCGACCTGCGGGGTGGTAATGGTAAATGCCGCGCCGGTATTGACCACCTGTACCACCATCTCATCACTGCTCACAGCCCCTTGACCATCACGCACGGTAAGGCGAAACTGGAAAGTGCGATTAGTCGCCGGCCACACCTCCCCTTTGGCCAGTACACCCGATATCAGGGAACTCATAGCGGGCAAGGTTCGGTGGGGATCCTGGGTTGGCGAGACAAAGCGAAACAGAGGACGGGATCCATCATCCACCATGGTCACCAGACTATAGGATGCGTTACCAAGATCCAGCTCCTCCCAAGTGTAGCTCAGAGGGTTGCCATCCAGATCCAGCGCACTACCGTCAAGGGTAAAAGGGGTATTGGCGGGGATCACTCTGTCAACACCAGCATTCACGACTGGTGCATTATTGGCAAGCGCTAGGTTGGTGCCACAGGAGGGCAAAGAGGCCATCAAGGTGCGCATCTGTTCGATCGATTTGCTGTGAAAGAAAGGGTCGCTGTTGATCTGCAGATTCTCTTCACCACAGATCCCGGCATAGGCCATGATGGTCGAGCCGCTACCCGGCTCCCAGGCAGAGCTAGCCTTACGGCCAGTGGCACAACTGTCGGCCATGCCGTTGAAAGAGTGCTCGGCCCCCAACTGATGCCCCAACTCATGAGCCACATAGTCAATAAAGAACGCATCACCAGTAGGCTGTGATCCCCCTGTCATACCGCGGGAACGACTGAGCTGGTTACACAGAGACTTCTGTGTTGCCACGCCGCCACCTGACGTTGCCAGCAAATGGCCCAAATCAAAGGTCGGATTCAGCAACAACGCCTGCTGGGTTTGATTAGTGTCGAGATCTTGAGTCGAGTTGGTAAAGGGGTCCGTAGCCGGATCGGTGAAAATCACCTTGTCCGTATCGGCCGCAAGCTGAAACTCGACACCTACATCGCGGCGATAGACTCCGTTGATCCGGTTAAGCAAGCTTGCAATCGCCGAAAGCGCTGCGACCTTGGTTCCACCATGATACTGAGTATATTCCCCCGTTGCCGAGATGGCGATGGTGTAGCGCTTGCGCAAATTGCCATCGACTAGCACGACTCGATCGCGATCGGCTCCAAAAAAATCAATAACCTGATCCACATCCTGTCGCCGCCAAGCATCCTGCTGCTCATAAACAGCATAGGAGAAACCGTCCTGTAGCGGATCGATATAAAATGTACGTCCCTTGTGAGTAAACATGCCGTGAAAACCCTGCATAGTAACATCGAATCGACCAGTGTCTGTCACATGGTCGATTGCGGTACCACTGTAGGTATGGATTGAGGGGTAACGTTGGGCCAACGCATCAGGGAGCAGAGCGTTGGGATGAACATCAAACTGCACCGTAGTGCCATCCGGTAGTGGCACGGTTAACACAGTGGAAAAATTGCCTAGTTCAAAAAGCTTATCCGGAACAACCACTCTTGCCTTGTCGGCTCGCACACCGTAGACCTGACCCCTTTCGACGCTCTCATTCATGAAGGTCCACTGAGGTTCTGCTGCAGCCTGAACAGACAGACTCGCGATAATCACCGCAATACCATGCTTCATAGAGCCTCCTTGCCCTACCTTGGTGATCACGAGTATGGTGCAGCGCAAATGGACGATCTGCATGACAGGCAGAAAAGAAAATCTGCACAAAACCTCCGTCATTCATAAAATTCTGCTACTACTAATGTCAAAACGCTCCCAGATGGAACAAGCTTGCTGTATTCAACAACTGAAAAAAGTAAAGGCGCCATTGGCGCCTTTACTGATTGGTATGAGCATTCCCCACTTAGGTTAGCGGGCTGAACTTTCACTGCTTACCGACGTCAGAAACTGATGAACAATGGGCCAGCATGCGCTGGTTATATTCGGCCACATAGGCCCTCAGCCTGGCCTGAGCCTCTTTCTGATCGGGTTTGATGACATCCCCCAAGCCCTCCAGATAGCGCACGCCACAGCGCGCCTTGGCCGCTTCCTGCTCACCGGTCGCAATGCCGGGCGCCACTTCGCCACGCCCGGCCCGCACTATCAGCCGGTAATCCTGCCTGGCAAGGCTGGCGCTGACCGCCTGCTCCAGGGTGTCGGCATCTGCCTGACAACCCCCGAGCAGCGTGAGCAGCAGCAAGCCGGTGACTCTCATGCCCGCCTCCGTTGCCAGCCGAGCAGGGCCAGCGCCAGTGTCCAGAAACCGAGCGAACCGCCACCACCACCGCCCGAGTTGCCGCCACTTTGCACCACAGGCAACTTGAGCGGGCTGATGGCGAAGAAGATGTTGTCGCTGCAGGCCACTTTCAACCTGACGCTGCTGGTGAGCTTGGCCGGCAGGGTGACGGTGGCCGAGCCGCTGTTGGGCTGGCCGGTGGCCAGGGTCGCCCAGTTTGCGCCCTCATCCTGAGTCACGGACAGGTCTACCTTGCTGCAGTTGATCGGGGCTGCGCTGGTGCCCGCCACATCCCAGCCGACCGCCTGGCTGGCGCCCGGCGTCACCATAACGCCAAGGGGGCTGGTCAGGCGGAAGGCGCTGCCGGTGTTGACCACCTGCACCTTCATGTCATCGCTGGCGACGCCGCCCTTGCCGTCACGCACAGTGAGCCGGAAGTTGAGATCCCGGTTGGTGGTGGGCCAGGCCTCGCCCTTGGCCAGCGAGCCGGAGAGCAGGGATGGCAGACTCGGAAGGATCCGCTCCGGCGAGCTGGTCGGCGACACGAAGCGGAACAACGGACGGGAACCGTCATCGATCATGTCGAGGGCGCTGCTGGACGGGTTGCCCAGATCAATCTGCTCCCAGGTGTAGGTCAGGGGATCCGTGTCCAGATCAGCCCCGGCCCCCTTGAGCACAAACGGCGTGTTGGCGGGAATGATATGGCTGGCCCCGGCAGCCGCCTGGGGAGCGTTGTTGGCAAGGGGCAGCGTGGTGCCGCAGGTCGGCACGGTCGCCATGTGCGCCCGCATCTGCTCGATGGATTTGCTGTGGAAATAGGGGTCACTGTGGGGCTGGATGTTCTCGTCACCACAGATACCGGCATAGGCCATGATGGAAGTGCCGCTGCCCGGCTCCCAGGCCTGTGCCGCCTCACGGTTGTCACTGCCACAACTGCCAGTGGTGCCGTTGAAGGTGTGATCGGCACCGAACTGGTGGCCGATCTCGTGGGCCACGTAGTCGATAAAGAAGGCATCCCCCACCGGGGTGGATGAACCCGTCATGCCATCCGACTTGGTGGCCGTACAGAGCACACCCAATCCGGCCAGACCACCACCGCCCGTGTTGACCACATGGCCTATGTCGAATGGTCCCAGCGCCCCGCTGGGCAAGGTCTGCGCATTGGCCTGTACCGCGCCGTTGACATCGACATCAGTGTCGTCATTGCTGAACGGGTCGCTCGCCGGATCGGTAAAGATGATGGCGTCATTGCCGCTGGCCAGCTGGAACTCGGCCCCCACATCGCGCTGATATACCTCGTTCACCCGGTTGAGCAGGGTGGCGAGGGCGCCCATGGTCAGCACCTTGGAGCCCCCGTGGAACTGGGTGTACTCCCCGGCCGCCGAGATGGCGATGATGTAGCGCTTGCGCTCGTTGCCATCCACTTGCACCTTGCGGGCCAGGGCTTTGGCGTCGGCCCCGATCACCTTGTCGGCCTCCTCTTCCAGCCGGCTGTAGGCATCCTGCTGGTAATAGACGGCATAGCCTTCGGCATTGCGCAGCGGGTCGACGAACACCGTCTTGCCCTGGTGGGTGAACATGGCGTGGAAACCTTGCGGGCCCAGGTCGAAGCGACCCGTCTCCACCGGCGCCGCCGGGTTATGGCCCTTGAAGGTCAGGATCTCGGGATACCTGGCGGCAAGATCGGCAGGCAGCAGGTCATAGGCCTGCAGGGTGAAGCTCACCTCACCCCCGTCCGGCAGTGGCAGGGTCAGCTGACGCGCCCCGGCCTGCAGCCCGGCAAAGTAATCGAGGGGCACCTTGGCCACCCGGAACTGGTTGGCCCGCACTTCATAGCCGTCCGCCGCCGTGGCGCGCGCCGCCACCGTGTTCCACTCCTTGGCCGCGAGGCCACCCGAACTCATCAGGCTGGCCACGACCAGCGCCAAGGGAGAATATTTCATTAACTGCATCTTTTTAGTCCTTTTAAATGCACTCACCTGAACTGCAACCGGCATCATTTTCCTGCTGGTCTGATTAGTCCAGCGCCATCGTCTGTATATTCCCCGAATGGGGAGTGTTGCACCAACCCTGTCTAGCCCCTATCATTGCGCGGATTTATCAGTTTTAGAGCTGTGTCACCATGACGACAGTTCGTCTTTATCTGACCAAGGTTAATCTCATGCTCAAATCCCCACTGTTGCCCCGTTTCGGGGACCTGATCGTTGCCATTGTTGACGATGTGCTGGGCCAGGGTCTCACTCTGGACCGCGCCTATGCCCGTCACTTCTCCGGCATCGAACTCAAACCGCAAGAACAGGCAAGGATTGCTCTGGTCACTGGCGATCTGCTGCGTCGCCTCAGCCTCTATTGCGCCCTGACCGGCATTCAGGTACGTCAGGCCGAGAAGAATGTCTGGCCGCTGCTGCACAGCTGGCACGCTTTTCACAAGATAGCTCAACCCAACCATCCGACCCTGGATCGTTTCAATGAGGAGGCATTCCGTCGCCGCCTGACCGAAGCGAAGAAGAACCCCGTGCTGATGGACGGTTGCCCCAGCTGGCTGGAAAAACTGGGCAGCGAGCAGCTCGGCGAGGCCTGGCCTGCCGAGCGCGCCGCCCTGGCCTGGATGCCCAAGCGTTACCTGCGGGTCAACACCCTCAAGTGCACCCGTGAAGAGCTGCAAGCCATTCTGGCCAAAGAGCATGTCACCACTATTCCCGTTGAAGGCGTGGATACCGCCCTGCAGGTCACCTCGGACGCCGCCCTGTTCCGCACCAAGGCCTTTGCCGATGGCTGCTTCGAGCAGCAGGATGCGGGCTCCCAGCTGGTGGCTGCCGCGCTGGAAGTGACGCCTGGCATGCGCGTCATCGACGCCTGCGCCGGCGCCGGCGGCAAGACGCTGCACATCGCCGCCATGATGAACGGCAAGGGCCGTCTGCTGGCGATGGATGTGGAAGAGTGGAAGCTGGAAAACCTCAAGCAGCGCGCCCGCCGCGCCGGTGCCCACAACGTGGAAACCCGCGTCATCGAGAGCAGCAAGACTGTCAAGCGCCTCAAAGGCACCGCCGATCGCGTGCTGCTGGACGTGCCCTGCTCGGGCCTGGGCGTACTCAAGCGCAACCCGGATGCCAAGTGGCGCGACACCGCCGAGCGACTGCCGGTGCTGGTCGCCCTGCAGGAAGAAATCCTGCAGCGCTACAGCCAGATGGTGAAGGTCGGTGGTCTGCTGGTCTATGCAACCTGCTCCATCCTGCCCCAGGAGAACCGCCAGCAGGTGGACAAGTTCCTGGCTGCCAACGACAACTATCGTCTGCGGGATGACCACACCGTCAGCCCGTCCGCGACCGGTTTTGACGGCTTCTACATGGCACGGATCGAACGCATCGCCTGATGCCAGTCGTGGAATAAAAAAAGGGGAGCCATTGGCTCCCCTTTTTGCATGATGCAGATGCGACCTTATTCGGCGGCAGCGTCATCCTGCTTGTGCTTGGCGGCCGTTTCCTTGATCAGGGTCTGCAGCTCGCCGGCCTGGAACATCTCGATCAGGATATCGCAGCCACCGACCAGCTCACCCTCAACCCACAGCTGGGGGAAGGTGGGCCAGTTGGCAAACTTCGGCAACTCGGCACGGATGTCCGGGTTTTGCAGTATGTCGACGTAAGCAAACGGCTCGCCACAGGACATCAGAGCCTGGGAGGCCTGGGCAGAGAAACCGCAGCTGGGTAGCTTGGGGGAACCCTTCATGTAAAGGATGATGGGATTGTCAGCCAGCTGCTGTTTGATCTTTTCAATAGTTTCCATAGGTGCCTCACTAGAGCGATTTCGGCGGCCATTCTACTGCAATCCGGGCAGACCACAAACTGACAAACCGTCCCGGATGCAAGAAGTGATGAATCAATACGCCGCAGCTTGATCCAAGTCATGGCGAGAATCAAGAGTTGTTAGCCCATCTTTGATGCTGGTACAATCGATGGGCTTTGGGCCGTTTGGTCCCATCATTTCAAGAACAATTCTTTTCAAAATAGAAAAGAGTACGCAATGTCTTGCAACCGTCGCCTTCGCACGGCCAGCCAATGGAGAGTAGAAAATGGCATTCGAACTTCCCGCTCTGCCCTATGCAATCAATGCTCTGGAACCGCACATCTCCCAGGAAACTCTGGAATACCACCACGGCAAGCACCACAACACCTATGTGGTCAACCTGAACAACCTGGTGCCGGGTACCGAGTTTGAAGGCAAGTCCCTGGAAGAGATCATCAAGACCTCCACTGGCGGTATCTTCAACAACGCCGCCCAGATCTGGAACCACACCTTCTACTGGCACTGCCTCTCCCCGAACGGCGGCAACGAGCCGACCGGCGCCCTGGCTGATGCCATCAACAAGGCGTTCGGCTCCTTTGCCGAGTTCAAGGATGCGTTCACCAAGTCTGCCATCGGCAACTTCGGTTCCAGCTGGACTTGGTTGGTGAAGAAAACCGACGGCTCCCTGGCCATCGTCAACACCTCCAACGCCGGCTGCCCGCTGACCGAAGCCGGGACTACCCCGCTGCTGACCGTCGACCTGTGGGAGCACGCCTACTACATCGATTTCCGCAACCTGCGTCCCAAGTACATGGAAACCTTCTGGACTCTGGTCAACTGGGAATTCGTGGCCAAGAACCTGGCTGCCTGATAGCCGCTTCTTGCCAAAACGCCCCGCACTGCGGGGCGTTTTTTTATGGCCGGCATTCGCGGCACCAAGATGAAAAAGGCGCCCACAGGCGCCTTTGTTGCACAACCAGTGGCATCACTGATCGATTTCATCCAGGTACTCGTCCAGATTGGTGTCGTCCACCTTCTCCTTCTGCTCCTGCTTGAGCTCGGTCTGGCGACCCGTCACCTTGTTCTGGTTGTATTGCAGATAGAAGTCCTTGGTCAGGGCATAAGGATCGAGCGCGTTGTCGATGATCCGCTCCTGATCGATCAGCTTGGAACGCGTGCCCAGGCCATCCAGCGCCCAGTGCGCTACTTTCAACGGGAAAGTCAGCAAGGCATACGGGAAGTAAAGAGTATCTATGGTGTCCCCCACCAGCTTGCGGGTCGTGGTCGGGCCGTAGACGGGCACCATCAGATAGGCGCCATCGCCGATGTCGGCGCGCCCCAGCACAGTATTGAGTTCCAGCTTGTTGCGCTCAAGCCCTGTGTGCCTGGCCACATCGAAGATCCCCAGCAGCCCTACGGTCGTGTTGAGGGTAAAGCGGCCCAGGTTCGTCCCCGCCCCCTTCAGATCCCCCGTGATCAGGTGGTTGACCATGCTGCTCGGCTCGTTGAAGTTCTCGACCAGGTTCTCGATGCCGTCCTTCATCCCTTGTGGAATATAGCGGGCATAGCCATGCACCACGGGGCGGGCCACATAGGGCTCAAGCACATCGTAGTTGACCGCCCACATGGCTCGGTTGGCCCCCTGGAACGGGTCACGGCCATCGCTGGCCGTGCTGGTCGCCTCTGGTCGACTCGGGGTCTCCTTGAGGTCAAGGCTTTCGGGACCCGGCTTGGGCGGGCCACCTGCACAGCCACCCAGCAACAAGGCCACCATCAATGCCCCTAAACGCACATGCATATGGAAGTCCTAGCTTTTTATTGTGATTAATCTGAATTATAGGCAGCCCGGCCCCATCGAGGGGCCGGGCCAAAGGAGTATTAGAGGGCGTGATCGATGCGGATGTCAATCGGTGCTGACGGAATGGCATCCGTCGGGATCGGAGCCGATACCCCTTCAAACGCCCCTTCCTTGTTCATGACGTTGCCACCGCGGGAGAGCCGCGCCTTGAACTGCAACTGAGGGTAGGCGGCGAGCTTGCTGCCATCCATCATGGCATCGCCATCCCCGAGGGACAGGGTCAGCGGGAACTGGGGACCCGGGATGCGCTTGACCGCGATGGGCATGGGCGGACCGTTGGGGATCACCGCAAACACGAACAGATGGGCATCCTCCGGCAACTGGATGCCGGGAGCCAGGGTGACATGCAGCGGGAACTCGCCGGCCTTCACTTCCTGCACCTGGGCAGGCGCCTGGCTCTGTGCCTGTTCGCCTTGGGTCGCCGGCACGCCTGGCGCCGCCATGCCACGCTGCTTCAGCTGCTGCTCGGCATAGTCGATGGAGCGCTCCACCATGGCGTAGCGGGTCGAGCCCTTCTCCATCAGCGGCAACATCTCGCGCCAGCGCAGCAGCGCCGTCTTGAAGTCCTCTTTTTGCAGCGCCATGAAGGCATAGACGGAACGCGCCTCTATGTTGGCCGGATCCAGCGCAATGGCGCTACGCAGCAGCTCATCGGCCTGGGCGTCATCCCCTGTCATCATCAGCGCCTGGGCATAGGGCACGGCCACCATGGCCTTCTGTGGTGCCAGCGCATAGGCCCGCTCCAGCGCCTCACGGGCCATCTCGGGATCATTGCCATCCAGCGACAGGCGACCCAGCAGCAGCCAGCCGCGATAATCGTTCGGTTCGTCTTTCAGACGGGTGCGCAAACCCAGCATGAAGTCCATCAGATCCTGCTCGGTCACCAGGGCATCCCGCTCCACCAGGATGCGGTTGCTCAGCTCACTGAGCCGGCTATTGGCATCCTGCCAGCGCTGGACTTCCCGCCAGGAACCGAGCTGGTAATAGAGTCCCAGACTCACCACCACCAGCACCAGCACACCCGGGATCCAGATCAGACTCTTGCCACCACGTGCGGTCTGCTCCACATCGGGAATGTCGTCCAGCAGGCTGCGTTGCAGCTCGACCAGAGAGTCCGGCTCCTCCGCCAATATGCCCTGTTCACGCTCTTCGCCTATCTCCAGCAGACGCTGGCGATAGAGCTGCTTGTTGAGGGCCGAACGGCTGATGCTCTGCTTGCCCTCGCCGCGCCACAGCGGCAGTACCAGCGCCAGACTCACAAGCACCAGCAGGGCCGCGATCACTATCCAAAATGCGGTCATTGTTTCTCTTCCTCTTTGAGCAGGGCAGTCAGTCGACGCTGCTCCTCCGCGCTCAGGGCGCTATCCGTCGGCCTGGCCGCCGCGGGACGACGACGGCTGCGCACCACCACAGTGACGACACCTATGACGATCACCAGCAGCGGGCCCAGCCAGAGGATCAGGGTCGACGCCATCAGCGGCGGGTTATACAGAATGAAGTTGCCGTAGCGGGCGACCATGTAGTCCACCACTTCCTGCTTCTCCTTGCCCTCGCGCACCATTTGATAGGTCTTGTCGCGCAGATCCTTGGCCAGCCCGGCGTTGGAATCGGCTATGTCCTGGTTCTGGCACTTGGGGCAACGCAGCTCCTTGGTCAGCTCGCGAAAGGTCTGCTCCTGGGCATCGTTGTCGAAGGTGTAGACATCGATGGCGGCCAGCGCCTGACCGGCGCCACCCAATCCTGCCAGCAACAGCAGGGATGCAATCAATACTCTCATCAGGCTCTCCCTCACTTCATGGCATCAAAGATGGGTTTGAGGGTCGATGCCCAGACTTCGGGGTTGACGTCCCCCACGTGGCGATAGCGGATGATGCCCTGGCTGTCGATGAAGAAGGTCTCGGGCGCGCCGTAGACCCCCAGATCCAGCCCCAGCATGCCGTCCGGATCATACAGGTTGATCTGGTAGGGATTGCCGAGCTCCGCCAGCCAGTTGATGGCCTTGGCGCGCTCATCCTTGTAGTTCATGCCGACTATGTAGATCCCCTGCCCCGCCAGCTGCTTGAGGTAGGTATGCTCCCCATAGCAGGTCGGGCACCAGGTGGCCCAGACATTGAGCAGCATGGGACGGCCCTTGAGGATGCTCCTGTCATGCTGCTTGTTCAGGTCATAGATGTCCTGCAGGGTGAACACCGGCACCTCCTTGCCCACCATCACGGATTCGAGCTTGGTGGGGTCTGAGTAGAGCCCGCGAAACAGGAAGACGGCCCCCAGCAGAAAGATGATGAAGGGGATCAGAAACAACCAGGTCTTCTTGCTCATGCCTTGGCCTCCTCGTCACGACGGCCGAAACGGTAACGCTTGTCCAGCATCGCCAGCACACCGCCGATGGCCATGAAGACGCCGCCAAACCAGATCCAGCGCACGAAGGGTTTGTAGTAGATCCGCACCGCCCAGGCACCGTTGTCGAGCTGCTCGCCGAGCGCCGCATAGAGATCCCGGGTGAAGCCTGCGTCTATGGCCGCTTCCGTCATCGGCATCCGGCTCACCTTGTACATGCGTTTCTCGGGTTTAAGCAAAGCGATCTGCTTGCCATCCTTGTGCACTTCCAGCACGCCCTTGAAGCCGTCGTAGTTGGGGCCGTTCTTCTCCTTGATACCGGTGAAGACGAACTCGTAGTCGGCAAAGTGCACCCGATCGCCGGCCTGCATGCGCAGATCCTTTTCGATGCTGTAGTTCTGGGTACAGGCGATGCCTATGATGCTGACCGCGAGCCCCACGTGGCCCAGGATCATGGCCCAGTGGCTGTTGCCAAGCCGGCGCACGCCGACGGCAAAGCTGTGTTTGTGGGTGGCGCGCACCCAGGTTTCCTGCACGCTGGTAACTATGATCCAAGTGCCAAGACCAATGCCGAGCGCGGCCCAGGGTTTGAACTCCTCGGCCAGCAGCAGCGGCAGCAGGAAGGCGGCGGCCAGGCTCAATACCAATGCCAGGATCACCTTGCCCTTGAGCTCACCCAGATCCTGACGGCGCCAGCGAAACAGCGGGCCCATCCCCAGCAGCAGGGCAAACGGAATGATCAGCCAGCTGTAGATGTGGTTGAAGAAGGGGGTGCCGATGGAGATGCTGCCAAGCCCCAGCTCCTTGTGCACCAGCGGCAACAGGGTGCCGAGCAGCACTGTCAGCAGACCCGCCACCAGCATGATGTTGTTGCACAGCAACAGGGTCTCGCGGCTCCACAGCTCGTGTTTGCCGTGGCTCTTCACCTGGGAGCCCTTGAAGGCAAACAGCAAGAGCGAGCTGCCGATCACCGCCAGCAGGAAGCCCAGAATGAACAGACCGCGGGTCGGGTCGGAGGCGAACGCATGCACCGAAACCAGCACGCCGGAGCGCACCAGGAAGGTGCCGAGCAGGCTCAGTGAGAAGGCGGAGAGCGCCAGCAGCACTGTCCAGGCCTTGAAGGTGGCCCGCTTCTCGCTCACCGCCAGCGAGTGCAGCAGGGCCGTGCCCGCCAGCCAGGGCATGAAGGAGGCGTTTTCCACCGGATCCCAGAACCACCAGCCACCCCAGCCAAGCTCGTAATAGGCCCACCAGGAGCCCAGCACGATACCGAGAGTCAGAAAGACCCAGGCCGCCATGGTCCAGGGACGGGACCAGCGCGCCCAGGTGGCGTCGAGGCGCCCCGTCATCAGGGAGGCGATGGCGAAGGCGAAGGCGACCGAGAAGCCCACATAGCCCATGTAGAGCATGGGCGGGTGAAAGATGAGGCCGGGATCCTGCAACAGCGGGTTGAGGTCGCGTCCATCCACCGGGAAGTAAGGCAGAGTACGAGTGAAAGGATCCGAGGTGAACAGCACGAAGGCGGTGAAACCGACCGAGATCAGCCCCAGCACGCCGAGTACCCGCGCCACCGCATCGAGCGGCAGGCTGCGGCTGAACAGCGCCACAGCCGCGGTCCAGCCACCCAGGGTCAGTACCCAGAGCAGCAGTGAACCCTCATGGGCGCCCCAGACGGCGGAGATCCGATACGCCAGCGGCAACAGGGTATTGGAGTTGGTGGCCACGTACTGCACGGTAAAGTCATTGTCGATGAAGGCCCAGGTCAGGCACAGGAAGGACAGCAACAGCAGCAGGAATTGGGCATAGGCCAGCGGACGGGCCGCCGACATCATGCCGAGCCGCCCCCACTGGGCACCGAGCAAGGGATAAACGCCCAGCAGCAGGGCGGTGGCAAAGGCCAGGATCAGTGAAAACTGTCCTAATTCCGGGATCATGGCTGAACTCCTTTCAAATGAGCCGCAGCACGAACCTGTAAACCGGCTTGAAATGGTGAAAGCGGTGCGAATGCTGTCGGGATCATTGCTTGGCTCCCTTCAACTGCGCCTCTGTATATTCCGGCTTGAAATGCATGCCGTTGGTGGCATCGGCCACTTCCGGCGGCATGTAGTTCTCATCGTGCTTAGCCAGCACCTCGAACGCCTCCACAGTAGTGGCGTTCTTGAGGGTACCCTGGGCCACTATGCCCTGCCCTTCGCGAAACAGGTCGGGCAGTATGCCGTCAAACTCGACGGTCACCAGATGGCCGCCGTTGTCCACCAGCTTGAAGGCCACCTTGAGGCTCTGCTGATCCCGCTGCACAGACCCCGGCACCACCAGGCCACCGATGCGCAGGCGCTGCCCCTCTTCCGGCTTGATCTTGTCCGGCCCCTTGCCCTCCACCAGCTCGCTCGGGGTGTAGAAGAGATCGATATTCTGGCTGAGGGCATAGAGCACCAGGCCTATCACGGCGGCGAGGCCAAGACTTATCGCCAATATGATGGTGAGGCGTTTCTTGCGTCTCGGGTTCATAGGGTGTTCTCCATCTGCTGGGCCGCCTTGCGGCGGGTCTCGCGGGCCTGCTTGCTGCGCAATTCGCCGAGCAGGCTGCGGGTCTTCAACCGGGTGGAAATGACGATGCCGACCAGGCAGATCAGGGTCAGACCGAAGGAGAGCCAGACATAGAAGGCGTAGCCGCCCATCGCCATGAAGTCACTGAAAGAGGCAAAGTGCATGCTTACTTCTCCTGCTTGGCAAGATCGATGACCCAGGGGCGATGCCACTCCCGCATCAAGAGCTCGTTGCGAAAACGCATCAGGGAGAGGGCCCCGAGGAAGGTGGCAAACGCCAGTATCATGATGAGCAGCGGCCACAGCATCTCGGGGGAGATGGAGGGCTTGTCAAACTTGGTGATGCTGGCGCCCTGATGCAGGGTGTTCCACCACTCCACCGAGTAGTGAATGATGGGCAGGTTGATCACCCCCACCAGCGCCAGAATGCCGGCGGCGCGACCGGCCAGCACCTTGTCGCTGAAGGCGTTGTAGAGCGCGATCACCCCCAGATAGAGGAACAGCAGAATAAGCTCGGAGGTGAGACGGGCATCCCATACCCACCAGGTGCCCCACATGGGTTTGCCCCAGGCTGCGCCGGTAAACAACGCGATGAAGGTGAACACGGCACCGACCGGCGCAACGGCGGCCACCGTCATGTCGGCCATCCGCAGTTGCCACACCAGCCCGATGAAGGCGGCCACCGCCATGGTGGAATAAGCCCCCATGGAGAGGATGGCGGCCGGCACATGGATGTAGATGATCCGGAAGGAGTCACCCTGCTGATAATCAGCGGGTGCAAAAGCCAGGCCCCAGAGGGTGCCTATGATGAACGCCAGCAGGCTTGTCACGGCAAACCAGGGCAGCAAGGTCCCTGCCAGCTGATAGGCGCGCTCGGGTTTAGCGTAAGGGTGCAACCATTTCCACATAGCTCACAAAACCTTTCTGTTATTAATATAGTGGCGAGGCCTACCATACCCACTGCCGGAAAACATCACATCCCCCGAAAGCAATAAGCAGCCATCCTCTTGATCTATCTCAAGTATATTTTTTATAACAGCCCATCCCGAGCCGCCTTACCACAGCTTTCATCAGTTCACGCTGACCCGCAGCGCCGCCGAGACCGCCAAGGGGGTCAGGGTCAGCGCACCGGCCAGCATGGCCCCCAAAATCGCGAGCTGGCCCGAATAGGGCAGCCCCATGCCCGCCGCATCGATGGCGGACGTGGCAAAAATCAGTACCGGAATATAGAGCGGCAGGATCAGCAGGCTGAGCAGAACGCCCCCCTTGCGCAACCCGACCGTCAGGGCGACGCCAACCGCCCCGAGCAGGCTCAGCACGGGCGTCCCCAGCGCCAGGGTGGCGACCACCGCCAGATAGGTGTTCATGTCCAGCGACAGCAGGATGGCGAGCAGCGGGGAGATCAGCAGCAGCGGCAGGCCGGTCAACAGCCAGTGAGCGATCACTTTTGCCAGCGCCAGCAGCCCGAGAGGATGAGGCATCAACATCATCTGTTCCAGCGCACCGTCGCTGAAGTCATCGCGAAACAGCCGCTCCAGCGAGAGCATGGCCGCCAGCAGGGCCGCCACCCAGATGATGCCGGGGGCAATGCGGGCCAGCAGCTTGGGCTCGGGGCCTATGCCAAGGGGAAACAAGGTGATGACGATGAGGAAGAACCAGAGCGGGTTGAATATGTCGGAGCGCTGGCGCAGGGCCATCAGCAACTCGCGATGAATAAGGTGGATTACGGCGTGCAACATCAAACTACTCCTGCAGCAAGGGCGTGAGGGAGAGGGTCTTCAACCGCCCTTCCATCAGAGTCATGTCCTGATGGGTGGTGAGGATCACCATGCCACCCCGCTCGGCATGGGCCAGGAACAGCCGCTCCAGCACCTTGACGCCCTGCTTGTCGATGGCGGTGAACGGCTCATCCAGGATCCAGAGTGCCGGCTTGTCGCTGAGCCAGAGCCGGGCCAGCGCGACCCTACGCTGCTGGCCGGCGGAGAGCTGTCCGGTGGGATAGTCCTCAAACCCGGCCAGGCCGACCTGGGCGAGCACCCGCCACAAATCTACCGTCGCTTGAGCCGGATGATGCAACTTTTGATAGAAGGTGAGATTTTCGAGCGGCGTCAGCGCCGCCTTGACACCAGGCTGATGGCCCAGATAGAGCAGGTTGGCATGATATTCATCACGACAGCTGCGGATATTCTCGCCATTCCAGCACACCTCACCGGCAAATGGCTGCGACAGGCCGGTCAACAGCCGGAGCAGGCTGGTCTTCCCCACTCCGTTGGGGCCTTCAATTTGCACCAGATCGCCGGGAGCCACCGCAAAGGAGAGATGTTCAAACAGAGTGCGATCTTCACGCACGCAGCTCAGATTGTTAATTTGAAGCAGCATGAGGATGTAATCAGTGAAAAGAAGCGGCCTGCATATTAACACAGTATTGGAGAGCGTCTTTTCAAAGATGCCAACTATCAGCAGGATTTGTGGGGGAGATCCCGCCTTTTTGGCACGCTGGACGGGTGAAAAAAATCAGGAAGGCGGGTGCCTTCCTGAGGATCTATGAGCGGCCTTTTCGCAATGAAATCAACAGTTCTGCCTCGGCCTTCGGCAATTCACATTCATTCATGACCTCGTCGAGGTCGGCGCCGAGCTCCACCATCTTGGCGGCACGGCTGTAAAGGCGGCGTTCCGGATCCTGCAGGGTCAGTTCCTGCTGGCGATCATTGACCTGCTGCATGGCCCCTTCAACGGACTGCAAACGCTGACCCATGCCGATGGCCCCCGTGTGCAGCTCCATCATCTGCTTGCGCAGACTCTCAAGCTGGCCTTGCAGTGTCTCCACCCTGGCCTCGGACTCTCGCTGGCCACGTCGGCTGCTGATCACCCCGTACAGGGCCAGCACCAACGCCAGCAAGGACACCCCCAAGGCGGCTATTTCAATCATCAACACATCATTTTCCTATCAGAGGGAACCAATATCTTCCCACTCTTCATCGGAGAGCAGCTTGTTCAGATCGACCAGGATCAGCAGCTGACCATCGCGGTTACTGACGCCCTGAATGAACTTGGCGCTCTCTTCTGTGCCCACCGCAGGGGCGGCATCGATCTCGGAGGAGCGCAGATAGACCACCTCGGCCACGCTGTCGACCATGATGCCGATCACCTGCTTCTCCGCCTCGATGATGACGATGCGCGAGTTCTCGCTCACATCGCCGGAAGGCAGGCCGAAACGGGAGCGGGTATCGATGACAGTCACCACGTTGCCGCGCAGGTTGATGATGCCCAGCACATACTCGGGCGCACCTGGCACAGGGGCGATTTCGGTGTAGCGCAACACCTCCTGCACCTGCATCACGTTGATGCCATAGGTTTCATTTTCCAGCTGGAAGGTGACCCATTGCAGCACTTCATCTTCGGCCAGATTCTGTGCAATATTGCGCTTTTCTGTCATGTTTTTATTCCTTTTATGAAAACGTCTACTGGTAAAACTAGCAATAAAACAGCACAAGTGCAGAAGTTATCAGCGACCTTCTATGTTGACCCCACGCTCCAGCAACAGGAGCAATTCCCTGACGTGCAGCAGGGCACACATCTTCTCCTTGACCATGCCCGCCAGCCAGGGGCGCTTGCCCTCCTGGTGACGCCATTTGACCTGATCACGATGCAATAACTCTGTGCCCTTCAGATGATGGCAGGCAAGTCCCCAGGGAGATTCGCCCAGCATGATCAGATACTTGTAATCCGCTATGTCCAGATGCTGGCCCGGCATCACCCACTGCGCCGTGTCCACCACGTTCATCTTCTGCTCGCGGGAGGTCATGATGCCACGGTACCAATCCGGCTGACCGAACAGTGACGAGACCTCTCCCAGCTGATGGATACCGCCAAGCTCGGTCAGGGGCACCGCGAAGGTGACACCGGCGACTTCGAAGAAGAGCGCCTGAAACTCCTTGCCAGTGTCGATATTCTCCCAGGTCGATGGTGCGACTTCCGCCTGAGGGGCCAGTTCCACCGCCGTCTCTGTCATCACCAGCGCCGATGGCTCTGCCACCACAGGGGCTGGCATCTCCTCCGGCCATACGGGTTCAACCGGCAGCAAGGCATCTTCGGCCTCGATCTGCAGCGGCTCGCTGATCACCTCTTCGTGGCTCAGGGCGTCCATCTCAAACTGCACCTGACCCACCTGGGCGAGCAGCTCGCTCAGTTGTTCGAGCCGCTCATCCGCCTCCAGATAGGGTTGCACCACCACCTCAGGCTGCACCTGAGGCTGACGTAGCAGCCGGACAACGGGTGCAGGTTCCGGCTCCTCTGCCAGATCAGGCAACAACGCCTCATCCAGCAACAGGGAGTGAAAATAATCATCCATGGCCCTGACTTGGGTCGTGTCGCTCATGATGCCACCTCATGAGCACGTTGACGCTCCTGGGCATCAAGATAGTTGAGCAAGGTCTCATAGGCATAAGTGCCGCGACTGCTCGGCGAATAAATGGAAGGGGGAATGTGGAGCAAGCTGGCATCCCGAAACTTGGTGTCTATGGGGATGACGGCATTCCATACCGCATCGCCATGTTGATCCTTGATGGACTTCAGTGTCATCAGAGAGGCACGGGTACGCTTGTCAAACATGGTGGGGATCACGGTGAAGCGAAACTTCTCCCGCTTGGATCGCTGCATGATCTCGAAGGTCTTCATCATCCGCTCCAACCCCTTGAGGGCCAAGAACTCGGTCTGAACCGGCACCAGGATCCGATCGCAGGCGGCCAGGGCGTTGACCATCATGACCCCCAGCACTGGCGGACAGTCGATGAGCACGTAGTCATACTGATCCTGAATGCGCAGCAGGGCACGTTTGATCACCAACCCCATGCCTTCGCGGTTGCCCATCACCCGATCCAGAGTGGCCAGGGTAATGGAGGCCGGCAGCAGGTGGATGTTCTCAAACTTGGTTCGCAGCGTCAGTTTATTGACCAGCTCGGCCGTCGGTTTGACGGCCTGAAACAGCTCATAGAGGGTACCGTCCAGCCGATCCGAGTCAAAATCGAGATAAGAGGTCAGGGAAGCATGGGGATCGGTGTCAATCAATAGCACCCGCTGGCCGCGCTGAGCCAGGATACCGGCTAACGAGACCACTGTGGTGGTTTTACCGACCCCACCTTTTTGGTTGGCAACCGTCCAAACAATCACTGTATCAATCCTGCCTTGTTGTTATGCGTATGCCACCACCTGGCAGAGTGATCACCTTGACCTCGCCTGCCTCTACCGCCTGTTGCACTGCAGGAACCGGCTCCACCCTCACAGGCTTGACGGGAGCGGGTGGCGCCCAGGCGAACTTGGAAATAGCGACCACCACCTTGCGATTCTGTAAGCGTCCCTGTTCGCTGTCATTCCCGGCAAAGGGAGAAAACTCCCCGTATGCCTCGTAGGCAAGCCGCTGTGGTGCTATGCCCTTGGCGATGAGAGCGGTGAGCACGGCCTCGGCTCTTGCTGCTGACAGCGTCCAGTTGGAGCGAAAAATTTCATTATTTATCTGCTGGTTATCTGTATAGCCCCGCACTCTCACATAGTTATCGACCGGTTTCAGAATACCTGAAAGCGTATTGAGCACAGGGTCGGCATTGGTGCTCATAAAGGCACTGCCGCTGCCAAACAAGAGACCTGAGCTCAACTCCACAGTCAACCAGTTATCATCCAGTGTGAGCTTGACCACACCGGCCTCGACCAGAGTGCCCATGTTCTCTTTCAGCTGCGTATCTATCTTCGCAAGCGTCATGCCATCTTGTTTGATAGGCACACCGGAGATGGGAGCGAGGGAGGGAGAAGGCGGCAAAGCACTCTCCAGCACTGAGGGGGCAGCCGATACCTCGTTGTTCAACAGCGACTTCCCCTGCCCTTCCAGCAGGCCATCACTGCGTGGCTGCATGACGTTGAATGCCTGGGTCATGCCGTCGATGACGGCGCGATATTTGTCTTTGTTGACCAACGCCACCGAATAGAGCACCACAAACAGCGCAAAGATCAGCGTCATGTAGTCGGCGTAGGAAACCAGCCAGCGATCGAGATGTTCTCGACCTTGCAGATGCAAACGATAGCGCTTGCGCATGGCTACTCTCCTTTCAGATAAGCCTTCAACCGCCGCTCAACCTGCGGGCCATTCTCACCGTGGGCAATCGCCATCAAGCCTTCCAGCGTCATCTCCTGGAACAGGGCGTAATGATAATGAAAGGCGCGCAGACGGTTGGCTATCGGCAGATAAAAGAGGTTGGCAAAGCCGACCCCGTAAATGGTGGCAACAAACGCAACGGCAATGCCGGCGCCGAGGGCTGCCGGATCCTCCAGATGGAACATGGCCTGGATCAGACCCATCACGGCACCTATGATGCCGATGGTCGGACTGTATCCTCCCATGGCCTCGAAGACCCGGGCCGAGTGCTCGTTACGCTCCTGCTCGATGTCGATGTCCGCTTCCAGCAACATGCGAATATCATCAATCGACACCCCGTCCACTATCATGGTGAGCCCCTGACGGGTGAACTCATCGCTCTCCTGATCGGCCTGATTTTCCAGCGCCAGCAGACCCTGCTGGCGGGCAAACACCGCCCATGCCTGCAAGCGTTCGGCCTGATTGACCAGATCCCAACCAGGGGGGAGCAACATCCAGCGCAACTGCCTGATCGCCTCTAGCAGATATTTGCGTGGCGTCTGCAAAATGACGGCCCCCCAGGTGCCGCCAACGACGATGACAAATGCCGGTCCGTCGAGCAGGGTGAGCAGGGTGCCGCCATGCCATAGCTGGGCAATGGCAATGGCTCCCAGAGCCAGGATCAGGCCAAACATGCCCATCTTTAGCGACCCAGCTCAACCAGAATACGTTGTGCTACCCGGTCTAGCGGCAGTGACTCAGTGGCGATGCCCGCCTTGGCGACAGCTTGCGGCATACCGTATACGACGCAAGAGGCTTCATCCTGGGCCCAGATGGTGGAGCCCTGCTCCTTGAGCAGACGCGCACCATCCCGACCATCCGCCCCCATGCCGGTCAATACGATGGCAAGCACCTTGTCGGCATAGGTTTTGGCTGCCGATGCGAAGGTGATATCCACGCACGGCTTGTAGTTGACCTTGTCATTGCCATCGACGATCCGGATGCGGGCACCGACTCCGCGCCCTTCCAGCAACATCTGTTTGCCACCTGGCGCCAGATAGGCGTGACCGGGTTTGAGTACATCACCATCCTCCGCTTCCTTGACTCCGATCTGGCACAGACCGTTGAGACGAGCGGCAAACGCGGCGGTAAAGGTTGCCGGCATGTGCTGGATCAGCAGAATGGGATGAGGGAAATCGCCCGGTAGTTTGGTCAGCACATTTTGCAGGGCCACAGGGCCACCGGTAGAGGTGCCGATAGCCACCAGCTGGTAGGTTTTCCCGCTGCGTTTAAACGCGGCAACCGGTACGACCCGTTGTGGCTCGACCTGACGATCGCCGGGACGTGACAACGAGCCGCCCAGTGGGCTGCGAGCGGCCGGTTCAGGGGCTTTTGGCCTGGCGGGCGCGGCCATCAGGAAGCGCTTGCGCGATATCTCCTTGACCCGCTGTTGCAACAAGCGAACGGCTTCGTCCTTGTCACGGGCTATGTCTTCGAACTTCTTGGGCAGGAAGTCGAGAGCGCCCGCATCCAGGGCATCGAGGGTGGCCTTGGCCCCTTCATGGGTCAGGGAGGAGAACATCAGGATCGGAGTGGGACACTTGGCCATGATCTCGCGCACGGCGCTGATGCCATCCATCACGGGCATCTCTATGTCCATGGTGATCACATCCGGCCGCAGAGCCAGCGCTTTGTCTACCGCTTCCCGTCCATTCTGGGCCGTATCGATCACCGTCAGCATAGGATCCTGATTGATGATCTCACTGACCCGGCGGCGGAAGAAGCTCGAGTCGTCGACAACTAATACCTTGACTGCCATTGTTATTTTTCTAACTCCTTGGGCCTGAGCTATCAATGTCTACGCGCATATGCTTTGAGCAGACTCGGCACATCCAGAATGAGTGCAATACCACCATCGCTGGTGATGGTGGCCCCGGCCATGCCTGGGGTTCCTTGCAGCAGGTTGTCCAGCGGCTTGATCACCACCTCTTCCTGGCCAATCAGATTATCCACGACAAAGCCTATCTGCTGAGTGCCAATCTGCACTATGACCACATGGCCCGTATCCTGCCGTGACTTCTTGTTTGTCCCTTTCACCAGCCACTTGTGCAGGTAGAAGAGCGGAATGGCCTTGTCGCGCACTATGATGGTGAGCTGACCGTCCACCATGTTGGCCTTCTTGAGGTCCAGATGGAAAATCTCGTTCACACACCCCAGCGGCAAGGCAAATGTCTGCTCGCCCACTTCCACCATCAGCGTTGGCAAGATGGCCAGGGTCAAAGGCACCTTGATCTCGAGGCGAGTACCCTTACCCCAGGTAGAGTCGATATGCACAGAGCCATTGAGGCTCACTATGCTGGTCTTCACCACATCCATGCCGACACCGCGGCCGGAGATATCGGAAATCTCGGACTTGGTCGAGAAACCGGGAGCAAAAATCAGGTTATAGGCATCGCTGTCGCTCATGCGCGCCGCCGTGTCTGCATCCAGCACGCCACGATTGATGGCGATGGACTTGAGCTTCTCCGGATCCATGCCGGCGCCATCGTCTTCGATACAAAGCAGAATGTGGTCACCCTGCTGGGAGGCGCTCAGGGTAATGGTGCCCTGCCGTGGCTTGCCCGCTTTTTCCCGCACATCCGGCATCTCGACCCCATGGTCACAGGAGTTGCGCACCAGGTGAACCAGCGGATCGGCCAGGGCCTCGACCAGGTTCTTGTCCAGATCTGTCTCTTCCCCGACCATCACCAGCTCAATATCTTTCTTGAGGGTGCGGGCCAGATCGCGCACGACCCGGGGGAAGCGGCCGAATACTTTCTTGATGGGCTGCATGCGCGTCTTCATCACGGCGCCTTGCAGATCTGCGGTCACCACATCCAGATTGGCAACCGCTTTTGACATGTCTTCATCGTTGCTGGCGATCCCCAGGCTCACCAGACGATTCCGTACCAGCACCAATTCCCCCACCATGTTCATGATGACGTCCAGCGTCTTGGTATCCACCCGCACAGTGGTATCGCTTTGCACCGCATTCTCTGCTGGTGCAGCGGCTTGCTTGACGGGGGCCGGTGCCGGTTTGGCGGCAGCAACAGGCGCGGCTGCCGGTTTGGGTGCAGGAGCTGGCATTGGCTTGGCAACGGGGGCAGGCGCCACAGGGGCTGCTGGCACCGGCGTGGCGACTGTTGGTGCAACAGGGGGCGTGATGCTGGTTTTTGGCCCTTGACCACGACCATGCAACTCATCGAGCAGACGTTCGAACTCATCATCATCGATCAGTTCGTCGACCTCTTTTTGCACCGACTTCAACGGATTGGTCTCAGGCGCGCCGCTATGCTGACCCTGACCATGCAACTGGTCGAGCAAGGCTTCAAATTCGTCGTCTGTGATATCTCCCGTACCTGTCAGCACTGGGCTCACAACTGGAGTCGGGGCTCCGCCGACGCCATGCAGTTCATCGAGCAAGCGCTCGAACTCATCGGCCGAGATCTCATCGATGGAGCCGCCACCATTGACGGCAACAGGTTCGGCAACCGCTTCAGGCTCAGGAACCGCGATCACCTCATCAGCAGATGCCACAGTCTCAGCGGGCGCACTATTGCCCGCCGAGGCGGTCAACAACTGCTCCTCGCCTTCTGGTTTGCAGAGCTCATGCAGGTCATGCAGAATTTCAGCGGAGGCAGGGCTAGGCGGTTCGCGATTTTGCACCTGGGCAAACATCACATTGATGGCATCCAGCGCCTGCAAAATGACATCCATCAATTCAGCCGTGACGGTTCGCTTGCCATTGCGCAAGATATCGAACACGTTTTCGGCACCGTGACAAACGTCTACCAACTCACCCAGAGAGAGAAAACCGGCGCCGCCTTTGACGGTATGGAAGCCGCGAAATATGGCATTCAACAGATTCTTGTCATCGGGTCGCTTTTCCAAGTCGACCAGTTGTTCGGACAACTGTTCCAATATTTCGGATGCTTCGACCAAAAAGTCTTGCAGTATGTCTTCATCAACTTCGAAGGCCATGCGTCACTCCATTAAAATCCCAGGCTAGACAGCAGATCGTCCACATCATCCTGACCATTGACCACATCGGAACGAGTCTCAGGGTTCATGATGGGGCCTTCAGCTTCAATCCCGCTTACAGGAAGGCTGCGAGATGAATGCTCAACAGATGCCTCACCAAACATAGTCAGCATTTCTATTAATTTAGTTTCAACTTCCTGAACCAACTTGATGACCTTGCGGATCATCTGGCCGGTCAAATCCTGAAAATCTTGCGCCATCAGGATCTCTGTCAGCAGTTGCCGTAATTTATCGGCATCAGATTCAGAAGCCTTAATAAAATCATCCAGTTGGTGACATAAAGACTTAAATTGCCCGACATTCATCTCCCTGCTCATCAGGGCATTCCAGTTGGGCATAACCAGCTGAATGTTGTCATTGAGCCGGTCGGCAATCGGCAAACTGGCCTCCACCGCATCCATGGTGCGGTTGGCTGCCTTGTCTGTCATGTCGATGACGTAGCTGAGACGTTCCCGGGCATCGGGAATTTCATGGGTTGCCAAGTCGGGGATCCGGGAATCCAGCCGGAAATCTTGTAAGGAGCTGTGCAGTTGTCGGGTCAGCTGACCCACTTTGTCAAACAGAGCAGCCGCATTGGGAGCACATGCATCTGCGATGATAGTATCGGCCTGTTCAAATTCGCCTTGCTCAAGATGGGCAACAAGCATCCTTGCCTGATCGAGCGAAATCATTGCACTCGTTTTGGCCTTCATCCCTGCTGCTCCTTAGCCGATTCGTTCAAAGATTTTGTCGAGTTTCTCTTTGAGCGTTGCAGCGGTGAAAGGCTTGACGATATAGCCATTGACGCCCGCCTGGGCGGCTTCAATGATCTGTTCGCGCTTGGCTTCGGCCGTTACCATCAGTACCGGCAGATGCTTGAGCTTGTCATCGACACGAATAGCCTTGAGCAAGTCAATGCCTTGCATACCGGGCATGTTCCAGTCGGTGACGACAAACTGAAAATCACCATTTTTCAACATTGGCAAGGCCGTGTTGCCATCATCTGCTTCGTGGGTATTGTTAAATCCCAGGTCACGCAGCAAGTTCTTGATAATCCGGCGCATCGTTGAAAAATCGTCAACAATGAGGATTTTCATGTTCTTGTCCAAAATTCCCTCCTAAATAGCCGCCATAGCGGCTCACTTACATGATGCAGATCGCAGGTTTTGTTTTGCGGATTATGCCTTAGAGTTTTGTTTCAGTGTAGCCAGTACAAACACTTATACATGCCAATCTCTTAAACGAGCGCGTAATCTGTGCATGGCCTGACTGTGTATCTGGCTCACGCGAGACTCGCTGACATTCAATACCTCGCCTATTTCACGCAAGTTCAGTTCTTCATCGTAGTAAAGGGAGAGGACCAGCGCTTCCCGTTCCGGCAGACGGCCTATGTGTTCGGCCAGGGCGCCTTGAAAACGCTCGGCCGCCAGCTCGTCAAACCCGCTGTTGCCTGCGGCATCGTCGGGGTGGCCTATCACATCCTCGCTGACCCCCAGATCCTCGATACCGATGATCTTGCCGCAGGAGACATCCTGCAGCATGGCGTGATACTCGCCGAGGCTGACCCCCATCTGGGCGGCCACCTCGGTATCACGGGCATCACGACCGTGTGCTTGTTCAACATTTTCGATGGCTTCGGCGATGGAGCGGCTGTTGCGGTGCACCGAGCGTGGCACCCAGTCCCCCCGCCGTATCTCGTCGAGCATGGAGCCGCGGATGCGGATCCCGGCATAGGTTTCAAAGCTGGCGCCCTTGCTGCCGTCAAAGTTGCGGGAAGCTTCGAGCAGCCCAATCATACCTGCCTGGATCAGGTCATCCAGCAAGACACTGCTTGGCAGGCGAGCCAACAAATGCTGGGCAATCCGTTTCACCAGCGGAGCATGACGCTCGACCAGCACATAGGAATCCTGATGACGCAAGTACGCTTGGGCTTTATTCACGGGAACCTTCCTGTGCTATGACCGGCCTTTGCAGCAAATTTTCCAGGAAAAATTCGAGATGACCGCCGGGTTGGTTAGGAATGGGCCAGCTTGCCGCCTTGTTGGCGAGGGCGCGAAACGCCAGCGCCGCAGGCGACTTGGGGAAGGCTTCGACAATAAGCTTCTGCTTGCGCACGGCGGCGCGCAGATTGGTGTCGTAAGGTACGCACGCCACCAGCTCCAGCGAGGTATCCAGAAAGCGGTCCGTGACCCGGGTCAGCTTGGCGTAGAGCTCTTGCCCCTCACGCAGGCTGCGCACCATGTTGGCCACCACCTTGAAGCGAAACACGCCGTGATCCTTGGAAAGGATCTTGATCAGCGCGTAGGCATCCGTGATGGAGGTCGGCTCATCGCACACCACTATCATGATGTCCTGGGCGGCACGGGTGAAGCTCAGCACCATGTCGGAGATCCCCGCCGCCGTATCCACCAGCAGTATGTCGACCTGGGTCTTCATCTCGCTGAAGGCGCGGATCAGTTCGGCATGCTGCACCGGAGAGAGCTCGACCATGGACTGGGTACCCGATGTGGCCGGCACTATCATCATGCCGTAGGGGCCCTCGACTATGATGTCGTCTATGGTGCACTCGCCAGCCAGGACATGGGAGAGGTTGCGGTGTACCCGCAGCCCCAGCATGACGTCAACGTTAGCAAGGCCAAGGTCGGCGTCCAGCACCATCACCCGTTTGCCTTGTGCGGCCATGGCGCCAGCCACGTTCAGGGTCACGTTGGTCTTGCCCACGCCACCCTTGCCACCGGAAACGGCGATCACTTTTACTCGATTGTTTTGACGCATTTTGCGCAGACCACTCGCCTGATCCATATACATGTTACTCATAAAACTCCGAATCTTCGGCCTCGCCAAAGCCTGCACCCCAGAAATAGGGTTCTTCTGTTTCCCGCTCCAGCGAGCCCATGGCAGCTCCGACGAGCTGCGCCGCATTGGCAACTTGAATATCTTCCGGAACCCTTTGTCCATCAGTGATATAGCTGATGGGCAGTGCATTCTGGATACACACGTTAATCACTTCGCCCAGATTCAGACTCTCATCCAATTTGGTAAGTATGCAGCCGCTTAATGGAATACGCCGGAAATGGTCCACCGCCTCCTGCATCACCCGACGCTGGGAAGTGGCGGACATCACCAGGTAGCTGCGGATGCGTACCTTGGCATTCTTGACCAGGGTATCGAGCTGCTCGGTCAGACGGATATCCCGCTGCCCCACCCCGGCGGTATCGATCAGTACCAGCCGACGATGGCGGAACTGATAGAGCGCAGTGGCCAGCTCCTCGGCATCCCTCACCTGCCGTACCGGGCAGCCCATGATGCGACCATAGGTCTGCAACTGCTCATGGGCGCCGATCCGGTAGTTGTCCGTGGTGATGAGCGCCACCTGCTCGGCGCCATACTTCATGGCAAACCGCGCCGCCAGCTTGGCGATGGTGGTGGTCTTGCCCACCCCGGTCGGTCCGAGCAGGGCAACCGCCCCACCCTGACGTAAAATATCGTCTTCACTGATCTTGAGCTGGGCGGTCAGCACCTCGGCCAACTGGGCCATGGCCTGATGGATGGACATGTCCTCGGGGATGAGGCCAGCCAGCTGATCGGCAAACGCATCGTCAAAGCCTATCTTCTTGAGCTCCTTGATGAGCAGGGCACGCATCGGCTCGCGACGTTCCACCTCCTGCCACATCAGCCCGGAGATCTGGTGCTCCAGCAACTTGCGGATGCTGGCCATCTCCTTGCGCATCCCTTCCATCTCGGGATCCCGCTGTGCGGGCTGGGAAGCGCGACCGGGAGCGGCCGCCCTGGCCTTCGGCTTGGCGGGCTCGGGAGCCGCACCCCACTGGCCCTGTTCGGCCAGCGTGCGGGGAGCTGAACCGGCGGCGGCAACGGGTGCAGCCCCCTTGAGAGCGGCCGGATTGGCCGGGTTCAACTTCTGCTGGCGCGCCAGCAGGGCGGCCAGGGTATCGGCATAGTGTTCGTTCTGTTCCTGGGCCTGGGTGGGCGCAGGACGGGTCATCTGCCGTCCGGCAGACGAGATATTGACGCTCTCATCGTTCAACTGACGGCGAACCGGCGCATCTTTGGGTCCCGGGACCTGGGATTGATAATCGACAGCGGCGACTATCTCCACCCCACCAGTGACCTTCTTGTTGGACATGATGACGGCGTCAGGCCCGAGAGTCTCCTTGACCTCGGCCAGAGCCGTTCGCATGTCCTTGGCAAAAAACCGCTTAATCTTCACCCGTCATCTCCGCTAACTAGTTCTGTCCTACCGCACTGACGATGCGGATTTGCTTGTCATCAGGCACTTCCTGATAAGACAGAACGCGCAATCCAGGAATGGCATTCTTGACAAATTTCGCCAGGGTATTGCGCAGTATCCCCGATGTCAGAAGCACGGCCGGTTGGCCTTCCAGTTCTTGTCGTTGAGTGGCTTCCACCAGCGAGCGTTGCATCCGCTCCGCCAGGCCCGGCTCTATGCCGGCACCATCACCACCCCCTGCCTGCAGGGATTGATGCAATATACGTTCCAATTCTGGTGCCAAGGTGATCACCGGCAGCTCGGGATCCGGGCCGGCAATCTCCTGCACTATCAGGCGACGCAGGGCGATACGGCAGGCTGCCGTCAGCACTTCCGGATCCGGACTGCGCGGGGCGTATTCCACCAGGGTCTGCAGGATAGTGCGCATATCGCGGATTGGCACGCCTTCATTGAGCAAATTCTGCAATACCTTCACCAGGTTACCCATGCTGATGACTTCAGGAACCAGTCCTTCCACCAGCTTGTTCTGATGCTTCCCTATCATGTCGAGCAGCTGTTGCACCTCGTCATGGCCCAGCAGCAGGGCCGCATGGTTGGAGAGGATCTGGCTCAGATGAGTGGCGACCACGGTGGCGGTATCCACCACCGTATAGCCGAGGGTCTGGGCCTGGGAGACCTGCTCCTTGGCGACCCACACGGCTTCCAGCCCGAAGGCGGGATCCCGGGTGGCGATACCCTGGATCTGGCCGAACACCTGACCCGGATTGATGGCCATTTCCTTATCATGGTAAACATTGGCCTCGCCGGTACTGACCCCCATCAAGGTGATGCGATATTGGTTGGGTGCGAGATCCAGGTTGTCGCGAATGTGCACGGCCGGCACCAGAAAGCCCAGCTCCTGGGAGAGTTTCTTGCGTACCCCCTTGATCCGGTTGAGCAGCTCCCCGCCCTGATTGCGATCCACCAGCGGGATGAGCTGATAGCCCACCTCCAGCCCTATGATGTCCACCGGCATCACGTCGTCCCAGCTCAGCTCTTTCTGTTCATGGGGTTGGTCGGTCGTGGCGGGCATCAGTTCACCCTTGGCAGCCTTGGCGGCGGCCCGTTTCTCGCGGCGCAGCAGCCACCAGGCACCGGCAGCCGAGAGAATCCCCAGGCTCAGGAAGGCAAAGTGCGGCATGCCGGGTACCAGCCCCATCATCAGCAGTATGCCGGCCGAGATGATCAGCGCCTTGGGGTTGTCAAACAGCTGGCCCAGCACGGCCGTGCCCATGTCCTGATCCGTGTTCTGCCGGGTCACTATGATGGCCGCGGCAATGGAGAGCAGCAGGGAGGGGATCTGGGCCACCAGACCGTCACCTATGGCCAGCAGGGTGTAGATCTGAGCCGCTTCACTGAAGGTCAGCTGGTGCTGCATCATGCCGATGATGAAGCCACCTATGATGTTGATGAAGAGGATCATGATACCCGCAATGGCATCCCCCTTCACGAATTTGGAGGCACCGTCCATGGAGCCGTAGAAGTCGGCTTCCTGGGTCACGTCCTGGCGGCGCTTCTTCGCCTCTTCCTGGTTGATAAGCCCGGCGTTCAAATCGGCATCTATGGCCATCTGTTTGCCTGGCATGGCATCCAGGGTAAAGCGGGCGCTCACCTCGGCGATCCGCCCGGCACCCTTGGTGATCACCACGAAGTTGATGATCATCAGGATCGTAAAGACGATGATGCCGACGGCATAGTTGCCGCCGATCACCACGTTGCCGAACGCCTCGATCACATGACCGGCCGCCGCACTGCCGTTGTGGCCTTCCAGCAAGACCACCCGGGTTGACGCCACGTTGAGCGCCAGACGCAGCAAGGTGGCGAGCAGCAAGACGGTTGGAAAGGCGGCAAATTCCAGCGGGCGTCGGGTATAGACGGCCACCAGCAGCACCACTATGGAGAGCGCGATATTGAAGGAGAAGAGTACATCCAGCATCAGCGGCGGTATGGGCAGCACGACCATACCTAGAGACGCCAGCACCAGCAGCGGTGTCCCCACCCCCTTGGTCAGCAATCCCCTGTGCTCTTTCAATCGGCCCAATGATGCCTGGAATTTCATCTTTTTTCTCAATCTCAAACCGCTGGTGCCAGATTAAAGCAAACATCAAGCCAACAATTCAATGCATTGATTTTAAATGATTTTATTTTTACTGTGTCAGAAGTTTGTCATTTGCGGAATTCAGGCGGAATGGGCAGATCCTTGGCGAGCGGATTGGGGCGCCGGCCACGGCCACGGCGGAACTTCTTGAGCTGATACACATAGGCCAGCACCTGAGCCACGGCGGCAAACAGCCCTTCCGGTATCTCGTGACCTATCTCGGTGGAGTGAAAGATGGCGCGGGTGAGCCCGGGAGAAGGCATGATGGGGATCTCGTACTCCCTTGCTATCTCCCTGATCTTCATCGCGATCTCATCAGTGCCCTTGGCCACTACCTTGGGCGCGGCCCCCGGCTTGGCGGTATCGTATTTGAGCGCCACCGAGTAGTGGGTCGGGTTGGTGATGACCACGTCCGCCTTGGGCACATCCCCCATCATGCGGCGCATCGCCATCTCCATCTGCAAGCGGCGGATCCGCCCCTTCACCTCGGGCTTGCCCTCGCTGTCCTTGAACTCGTCCTTGACCTCCTGCTTGGTCATCTTGAGCTGGCGCATGTGGTTCCACTGCTGGAACGGCACGTCTATGGCCACTATGGGGATGAGGGCGCAACAGAGGATGATCAGCATCCACAGCAGCAGATCCAGCGCATCTATGATGCCACCCGGGTAGCCCTCCAGGGAGAGGTTGAGCAGGTGGTTGAACTGGCTCGACAACATCCACCAGGCAAACAGGGTGATGAACACCACCTTGGCGATGGACTTGATCAGCTCGACCAAGGATTGCACCCCGAACATCCTCTTAAGACCATTCAAGGGGCTCAGCTTGCTCCACTTGGGCAGCATGGCCTCGGAGGAGAAGTTCATGCCCCCCATCAGGGTGTTGCCGACGAAGGCGGCGATGGCCACCAGCATGAACAGCAGGCCGAGCGGATGCAGCAGCTCCCTCAACAGGGCGGGCACCATGGCCCCCATGGCATTGGGATCGAAGGCCTGGTCCCGATCGAGCGTGAAGCCCATGGTGAGGATCTTGACCATGGCGCCGGCCAGACTCTCCTTGACCATCAAGAGACCAAAGACGGCCGCCAGCAGGACGCTGGCGGTACCCAGCTCCTTGGAACGTGCAATCTGCCCTTTTTCCCGGGCCTGTTGCAGTCGTTTGCCCGTGGGTTGTTCGGTACGTTCCTGATCGGTATCAGCCATGCTGCCGACCTCCGACACGCGGGAGCTTGCTCAGTTGTGCTCGCCCCCGGAAGGCATCGAGTCGTTTGCTACCCAGCTGCACGCAATCAGCCATTCTGGCCACCGAAGCACTGGACGTTGATGAGCTCGCAACTGGTCTCCTGCACCCGCTCCCACATGGAGTCGAAGTGGCCGAGGAAGCCGCCTATGGTGAGCCAGAGGATGAGCAGCCCGGACATCATGCTGACCGCGAAACCTATGCTGAAGATGTTGAGCTGGGGCGCCGCCCGCGTCATGACCCCGAACGCAAAGTTGATGAGCAGCAGCGCGACTATGGCCGACAGCGCCATCACCAGCGAGGCCTGGTACATGACCCCCAGGAATCCGACCAAGCTGCGAATGGCGGGCAGGGTGAGCCCGGCATCTGAGACCGGCAAGGTGTCAAAACTCAGCACCACCATGCGCAGCATGATGAGGTGACCATCCACCGCCAGAAACACCAGGGTCGCCAGCATCAGGTAGAACTGGCCCACCACGGGGGCCGACTGGCCATTCATGGGATCCACCAGGGTGGCAAAGCCCAGACTGGTCTGCATGGCGATGATCTGACCGGCCATCACGAAGCTCTCCATCAGAAACTGGGTCATGAGACCAAGCGCTATGCCGATGAGCAACTGCTGGGTCAACACCAGAAAACTGCCGACGGAGAACAGCTCTATCTTGGGCATGGGGGGCAACAGGGGAGCGATCATGAAGGTCAGCGCCAGCGCCAACCCAATACGGATGCGGGCCGGCGTCAGGCGACTGCCAAACACCGCCATCACCATCAACAGGCCGCTCACCCGCGCCAGCGGCCAGAGGATGGAAGACAACCACTCCATGATGAGAGCGGTCGTGTAGGTCATCTCACCACCCCGGAAGTGGCGTGAGATGTCGCCATCAGCGGGCCGTCAGAGGACGTCCCAGGGGCTTGCCGGGCATGGCTCATCCCACCACCTCGGGAATCTGGCTCACCATCAGCAGGAAGAAATCCATCAGACTCTGCAAGCCCCAGTGCGCGCCCGCCCCCAGCGCAAACAGGGTGACGATGAGACGGGGCAGGAAGCTCAAGGTCTGTTCGTTGATGGAGGTGGCGGCCTGAAAGATGGCCACCAGCAGGCCGACGCACAGGCTCGGCAGGATCACGGCGCACACCATGATGGTCACCAGCCAGAGTGCCTCGCGAAAGACGTCGACAAAGGTTTCCGGACTCATGCTGCTTGCTCCTTGCGTTTGTCCGCCTTAACCACCGGCACCCAGCCCTAAACTGTTGACCAGTGAGCCCAGGATCAGGTTCCAGCCATCCACCATGACGAACAGCATCAATTTAAATGGCAGGGAGACCAGAACGAGGTTGAAAGAGAGCATCATCATCCCGCCCCCAGCCCGAAGCTGTTGGCAAGGGAACCCAGGATCAGGTTCCAGCCATCCACCATGACGAACAGCATCAGCTTGAACGGCAGTGACACCAGCATAGGCGACAGCATCATCATCCCCATGGCCATCAGGATACTGGCCACCACCAGATCGATCACCAGGAAGGGCAGAAACAGCATGAAACCTATCTGGAAGGCGGTCTTCAGCTCGCTGGTGACGAACGCCGGGATCAACACCCGCAACGGCACCTCAGAGGGCTTGTCCACCTGTACGTTGGCTATCTCCATGAAGGTGTTGAGATCCTTGATCCGGGTCTGAGCCAGCATGAATTGATGGATGGGCAGCTCGGCCTTCTCCAGCGCCTCCTTGGCCTGAATAGTCTCGGCCAGATAGGGCTGCAGCGCCTCGTTGTTGATGCGATCCAGCACGGGCGACATGATGAAGAACGACATGAAGAGCGCGATGCCGATCAACACCTGGTTGGAGGGGCTCTGCTGCAGACCTATGGCCTGGCGCAGTATGCCCAGCACTATGATGATGCGGGTAAACGAGGTCATCATGATGACCATGGCCGGCAAGAAGGAGAGCGCCGTCATCAGCGCCAGCACTTGCAGGGTCAGGCTGTATTCCTGACTGCCGTCCGCCATGGTCTTGATGGTCACAGCCGACATGCCATCCTGGGCCAGTGCCAGCGGTGACAACAGGAGCAGGGATGCCAACAGGCCGACCAGCAGCCCGAGCAGGGACCATAAGCGGTTAGGTTTTTTCATGCTTGCCCATCAATTTGCCAAGCTGCTGGGAAAACGCCTGGGGCTGGCTCTCGTCCAGCGGCTCCTCCAGGCGATAGAGGAAGTTGACCTGCTGTGGCGTCACCCCGATCAGCAGTTGCTGCTCGCCCACCTTGACCACCAGCAGCTTCTCCTTGTAGCCCACCGGCAGGCTGGCGATGACCCGCATCTGGCCGCCGCCCATGGCGGTGGCTATCTTGCTCTTCTTGAGCAGAAAGCCCAGCACCAGGATGAGGCCTATGACCATCAGACTGGAGAGCAGCCAGGAGGTGAGGCTGGGGGGATTGGCCCCCGCACCGGGATTGGCCAGTGCAGGGAGGGACAACAGCAGTAACGGGAACGCGCGGATCATGTGGTTTTTTTGATCCTTTCGGCCTGATTGATGATGAGACCCGTCAACGCAATGATTCTGGTCATTTGAGTTTCTTGATCCTTTCAATCTGACTGATGACATCGGTCAGACGGATACCGAACTTGTCGTTTACCACCACCACCTCGCCGTGGGCGATCAGGGTGCCGTTGACCAGCACGTCCAGCGGCTCGCCCGCCACCCTATCCAGCTCCACCACCGAACCCTGGTTCAGCTGCAGCAGGTTGCGGATGCTGATCTGGCTGCGGCCCACTTCCATGGCGATGGTGACCGGGATGTCGAGTATGGTGTCGAGCTTGCGCCGCTCCTCGGCACTGATGGGGGCGTCATCGGTCAGCTCCTCGAGGGGAGCCGGCTTGGCTTCGGCAATCACCTGCTCTTCCAGGGCGGCTGCCCAGGCGTCCGCCATCAGATCCTCTTCATCAGTTCCGCTCATCTTGCTTCCTTATGCTGCTTCGTGGCCGTCTGTCGTGACAGGCAGTCCATGTTATCGCTGTTGATCTTCGATGCTGCGCTCGAGCTCTTCCAGCTCGGCCTCGCCATCGATGCGTATGCCGCCCCGGGTCACCAGATGCATCTCTGTCTTGACCCCTTCCGGGCGTTTGAGTTTGTCGGTAATCTTGAGCGCCACATTCTCCTTGGTCCGCCCCATCTTGGCGTGGAAGGTGGGCAAATCTTCCACATAGACCAGCAGGTTCTCCGGCATCTCCACCGGTATGATGTCACCGGGTCGCAGCTCCATCAGTTCGCGCAGGGTCAGATCCGTCTCCAGCAGCTTGGCTCTGATCTCGACCTTGACGTCCATGATCTCGTCACGCAGCGCCTTGCTCCAGCGCACGTCCGTGTCACCCTTGTCGCTCTGCACACCGGCATCCAGCAGCTCGCGAATGGGCTCCAGCATGGAGTAAGGCATGGCCACGTGGAAATCCCCGCCGCCGCCATCGAGCTCGATGTGGAACGAGCTCACGACGATCACCTCGGTGGGGCTGACGATGTTGGCCATGGCAGGGTTCACCTCGGAGTCGAGGTATTCGAAGCCCACATCCATCACCGGCGCCCAGGCATCCTTGTAATCCTCGAACACCAGCTTGAGCAGCATCTGGATGATGCGCCGCTCGGTGGGGGTGAACTCGCGCCCCTCGATCTTGGCGTGATAGCGGCCATCGCCGCCGAAGAAGTTCTCCACCAGGATGAACACTAGGCGGGCTTCCATGGTGATGAGCGCAGTGCCCTTGAGCGGACGGAAACGCACCATGTTCAGGCTGGTCGGCACGAATAGGGTATGGACGTACTCGCCGAACTTGAGCATCTGCACGCCGTTGATGGAGACCTCGGCGGTGCGGCGCATCATGTTGAACAGGCTGATCCGCATGTGGCGGGCGAAACGCTCGTTCACCAGCTCCAGGGTCGGCATGCGACCACGGACGATGCGGTCCTGGGAGGAGAAGTCAAACTGGGCGACGCCGGGATCGCCCGCCGCGCCTATCTCTTCCTCTTCGACATCATCGACACCGTGCAAGAGGGCATCAATTTCGTCCTGACTTAACAGATCGCTCACGCATCACCCTTATTGCATTACAAAGCCGGTAAACAGCACTTGTTCGATAACGGGGGAAGAGACCAGGTCATTGAGCACCCGACGGCACTCTTCCAGTGAATCCTTGCGCAGCTTCTCCTTGCCTTCGAAGGTCATCAGCTGCTCGCTGGTAGCGGCACTGAAGACCCGCAGCAGGGTGCCTTCGATCAGGGGGACATTCTGCTTGGCCAGGGTCTCGTCGGCGGCGCCACGCACCATCAGCTGGATCTTGATCTGCACCAGTCGATCCCGCTGACCACCCGAGACGTTGAACACGAAGGGGCGCGGCATGCCCACGTAGAGCGAGGGCTGGGCCGCCGCCTCCTTGGGCTTGGCATCCTTCCCTTCCGCCGAGGCTTCGGCCGCCGGCTTGTCGCCGCCGGACAGCATCAGCCAGGCACCGGCACCACCGCCACCCAGCACAATCACGGCCAGGGCGACTACCATGATCAGCTTCTTTTTCTTGCCTGCCGCCGGGTCTTTCAGCGTCAGTTCGTTATCATCTGCCATCCCTTGTCCACCCTAGTCTCAAACTTGTTCGATATCATAAACTTACTCAGGCTGGCATCAAGCATAGAAATCAATTCCGCTGTCGTTTGTCGATTCCGTCAGCAAACGACTGCCTGCGGCCGTGACCTCTGCCTCAGTTTGGCCTGTTTCGGCAAAAGTTCCGCTCTCTTTTTGACCTTGCGGGCCCTGTCCGGCAAAGGCCGACTGACCCTGTGACTGTTGCTGCGGCTGCTGTTGCACCAGGGTCTGACCGAGCTGAATGCCCTGCCCGGCCAGCATATCACGCAGCCGTGGCATGGCCTGCTCCAGCATCTCGCGGGTCTGGCCATGTTGTACCACGAAGTGCACGTTGGCCTGGTTGTCGGCGCCAATCTGGATCTGGATCTTCATCTTGCCAAGGCCAAGGGGGTCGAGCTGGATCTCCGCCTGCTGCAACTTGTCCGCCAGCATCAGGTTCACCTTCTGGTGCAACTGGGCCGGCGCCTCCGGGTTGGCCAGCTTGAGGTGGGGCAGATTCTGGGGATCGCGCCGCGCCGCTATGTCGACCGTGGGTTTGCTGTCGTTGTTGGCCACCTGGGGCTGGCTGTTCTGCTGCACCTGCTGGCTGTGATGACTGTCGTGGGGGCTGGACTCGGTCCCGAGGGCGCTGCCTTTGCCAAACTCGGCCACCTTCTGCTTCACGTCCACCTTGACCTCGCTCCTGACCTTGGCAGACTCGCGGCCTTCGCTGGCCTCCATCTGCTTGATCCCGGCCGACAAGGCGCTCAGCGAGGCCTGTGGCCCCTGGGATTCACTGCTGGCCAGCACCTGTTGCGGGGCCGTCAACACGGGTTCGGCTGGCGGCTGGGCAGCCGGCACCGTGGCGCTGCTGCCAGCGGCGGCCAGCGGACTCTCTGACTTGGCGGCCGTGGTCGCCCTGCCCTGGGCCTGCTCGCCCCCCTCGGCAGCGCTCTTGGCCTGAGCGCCGTCCGCCGAACGGGGCACATCCGTGTCGGCCCGCTCCTGACCCGCTTCAAACGCCCTGGTGGCGCTCTTCTGGGTGGGCACTGCCGGCTCCATAGCACGCTGGGGATGTGCCTTCTCGGCCCCCTCCTTGTTGCTCATGGGAGGAGTGACGGGTTTGGCGCTGGCATCGATCTCGACGGACTTGTTCCCCTCGCCTTTGGCGGCCTTGTCCACCGCCTCGGTCGGCAACACCTTGCTCAGCAAGGCGGCCCGCTCGGCGCCGGTGAGCTCGGCCTTGCCCGCTTTGTCTGTGCCAGTCGCCCCTTTGTCCTTGCCTGCCTCTTTCGACTCCTTGCCAGCCTCTTTCAGCTGGGCAGCCATGGCGGCAGCATCGCTCTGCATGGCTTGCGCCTCGCCCTCAGCTGCCGGCACCTCGACCCCTTCCCCCTTGAGCAGGCTGGCGGCCTGTTGTGCCTGCAAGGCTGCGCCGGTTGCGGCTTTTCTGTCATCCAGGCTGAGCGGCTTGTCGCCCGCGCCGACCAGCACATCGGCCGCCTCTGCGTCCTCCCCCGCTTGCGGCAACATATTGCCGTCCGTGTCCACGGCTAGCGCGGTCGCAACCAGGTTGAGGGGCGCGGGGGAGACCAGGCTGGTGTCCTGCTTGAGGGCATCTTGCAGACGCTGCAAGAAATCGATGGGAGAGGCACTGCTCTCGGCTTCTTGCGTTTTTTTCTTTTTATCGTCGGTGGCCACCGAGCCTTCGGTGGCATTCGCCAAAGATTTGGCATCGGCGTGCTTGTCACTGGCACCTTTGTCACCGGCCACCGGGTCAGTGACGACCTGACCACCAGCCTTCGGCTCGCCCGCAGCCGCCTGAGCGGCCTTGGTCACAGGCGCACCCTCTGCCTGGGCCTTGGCCATCGCATCGGAAAAGCCGCCTTTCGGCTCACCCTGTGACGTCGGTTCACCACTGTCGGAGGGGGGAGGGAGCTGAGCACTCTTGTCGGCAGGCGCAGCAGCCTGAACGGGGGGGGTATTGGTTAGCAGTGTCTGCATCATGATGAAAATCCCTGACGACAATCGGGTTCTGGTGCGGCCCTCACGAACGCGATGGCGGTGAGGCGCACACTGGATGGGCAGAATAAAGCAAGTTACAGGCCAGAATGATGGAAGCGGCGCAGCATGGCGTACTCATCCAGCATCTTCTGCTCCTGACGCTGGGCCTTCTGCTGCTCACGCCCGGCCTGCTTGGCCAGCAGCAGCTCCACCGCCTTGCGCCTCTGCTGGGCGGCCAGCCACTCTTCGCGCCGCAACGCCAGCGCCTGGCGCACCTGCAGCACACCTTCGTACTGCTGGGTAGCCGCTTGCTCAAGCTTGTTGATGAAGGCGTGGTACTGGGCATTCTGCTGGGCCGCTATGCCCTGCAGACCGCGATCTGTCCACTGCTGATGGTAGATCTGGCGGTACTGGTTGAGCGCTTCCTGCTGCTCCATGAAGATTTTCAGATCCTGCTGGGCCTTGGCCAACGCCAGCGCCGCCTGCTGTTCGGCCTCCACCAGCCGCTCGGACAACATCACCAAGCCTTTACTCATGACTGCCTTCCCTCTTCATCATATGGTCAACGCATCAGGGGCATGGCCACCAGTTGCAGGGATTGCAGGCCCTCATCGTAGTGAATGACCTCGCGCATACCCTGCTGCAAGAACTGATCCAGATAGGGTTTTTGTATTATGGCGCGATCGATGCGGGGATCCGAACCCTGGCTGTAAGCGCCTATGGTGATGAGATCCCGGTTCTGCTGATAGAGGGAATAGAACTGCTTGAGAGTCCGCGCCAGCTCCATGTGCTGGGACGACGTGACCATGGGCATGACCCGGCTGATGGATTTTTCGATGTCGATGGCCGGGTAGTGACCCGCATCGGCCAGCTCGCGCGACAACACTATGTGGCCGTCGAGGATGGCCCGCGCCGCATCGGCGATGGGATCCTGCAGGTCATCCCCCTCGGTCAGCACGGTGAAGAAGGCGGTGATGGAGCCCTGGCCGTCGCTGCCGTTGCCGGCCCGCTCCACCAGCGCCGGTAATTTGGCAAATACCGAGGGCGGATACCCCTTAGTCGCCGGCGGCTCGCCCACCGCCAGCGCGATTTCACGCTGGGCCTGGGCGTAACGGGTCAGCGAATCCATCAGCAGCAGCACGTTGAGCCCCTGATCGCGAAAATATTCGGCGATGGCGAGCGCCGTCTCGCACCCCTTGAGGCGCATCAGGGGCGAGGCATCGGCCGGGGCCGCCACCACCACGGAGCGGGCACGCCCCTCCTCCCCCAGAATGTCTTCGATAAACTCTTTCACTTCCCGGCCCCGCTCACCGATGAGGCCCACCACCACCACGTCCGCCACCGAGCCACGGGTCATCATGCCGAGCAGCACAGACTTGCCGACACCGGAACCGGCAAACAGCCCCATCCGCTGGCCCTGACCCACAGTCAGCACGGCATTGATGGCGCGCACGCCCACGTCCATCGGTTGATGGATGGGTCGGCGGGAGAGCGGATTGATGCGGTGCTGGGCAAACTGCACCGTCTGGGAGGAGAGAATGGGGCCAAGCCCGTCCAGCGGCTGGCCTATGCCGTCTATGACCCGGCCCAGCAGGTTCATGCCGACCGGAATGCCGTGCTCTTCGGTGATGGGCACCACACGGGCACCCGGGATGACCCCCTTGAGCTGCTCGCTCGGCATCAGGAACAGGCGATCGCCGGAGAAACCCACTACTTCGGCCTCCAGCATGCCGTCCTGGGTATCGATGCGACAGAGGGCACCGATGGCGGCGCGGCAGCCGATGGCTTCCAGCGTGAGGCCCACCACCCGGGTCAACTTGCCGGCGACGGGCGGCTTGGGGGCGATATCGCGCACCCGATACCCTTGCAACCGAGTGAGTAACGAGCCGCTCATCTGGCCTCCTGAAAGCGATATTGAGATGGGTCATGCCTGCGGCGGGCCGGCTTGCGCCGGCCCGCCGCCGGTTATTCGTGATTGTCTCGCAAGAAGTTGCGCAGCAGCTGGTCGATGCGTCCCGCCAGCGTCAGGTCGATGCTGGAGAGTTCGGTCGCCAGCTGCAAGTCGCCGGGGGAGAGGGTGGGATCGCTTTGCAGCCGCCAGTGACGCTTGGCGCACTCTTCCACCCCGAACGCCTGCTCGACCCGGGTGATGTCATCGGGATGCAGCATCAGGGTGACCCCCTGCTCGGCGGCAGGCAGCAAGGCCAGCCCCTGTTTGAGGGCTTCCAGCAGGATGCGGGGAGACGTCTCTGCCTCGTGCCGTATGAGGGCGCGGGTCAGCTGCAGCACCAGAGCGATGAGTTGCTGCTCCACCGCCTGATCCAGCTCGTTGAGGGGGGTGGCAAGACGATCGACCAGTGACTGCCAGTGGGCCAGTTGCTGATCCACCAGTTCGCGGCCCATGGCCAGTCCCTCCTCCTTGCCCTGCTCCAGCCCGGCGGCATGGCCCTGTTGCAGGCCTTCCAGCTTGCCCTCCTCCAGCCCCTTGGCAAAACCGGCGGCCTGGCCTTCGGCCATGCCCTCGTCCCAGGCGGCCTGACGGATGGCTTCCAGCTCTTCTGCCGTGATGCTGGGGGTCGGCTCCTCTGCCGGCTCCTCGACCGGCGCCTCTTCCTCCTGCCGATACCAGTCCGGCGTCAGTCCGAGGGCATTGGTCTCGACCTCGGATTCGACCTCCATCTCGGGCCAGCCCCAGGCCTCGACCCGGGCGTCGTCCCCGTCGGGACGCACATAGCCACGCAGCTTGTTGTTCATGCTTTAGAGGCGCTCCTCGCCACCGCCAGCTGCGGCCCGGCGAAACGGTAGAATTGATGGTCCATGGTTTAGAGGAACTCCTCGCCGCCACCGGCACCCAGCATGATCTCGCCGGCATCCGCCAGACGGCGGGCGATGGAGAGGATCTCTTTCTGGGCGGCTTCCACTTCGGAGACCCGGATCGGCCCCATGGCCTCCAGATCGTCCGCCAGCATCTCGGCGGCCCGCTTGGACATGTTCTTGAATACCTTCTCGCGCATCTGGTCGTCCGAGCCCTTGAGGGCCCGTTGCAGCAGATCTCCCGGCACTTCCCGCAGCATGGTCTGGATGCCGCGATCGTCCACATCGATGAGGTTTTCGAACACGAACATCAAGTCCTGGATCTGCTGGCTCATCTCTTCGTCCGACTCGCGGATGGAGTCCATCAGCTGGCCTTCGATGTTGGTATCCAGGTAGTTCATGATGTTGGCCGCCGCCTTCAGGCCGCCCATCTTGGCTGCCTGGGCACCCGCCGCACCGGCGAACTGTTTCTCCATGATGTCGTTCAACTCTTGCAACGCCGCCGGTTGCACCTCTTCCAGGTTGGCGATCCGCATCACCAGATCCAGGCGCACCTGCTCCGGGAACTGGCTCAGGATCTCGGCGGACTGCTCCGGCTCCAGATAGGAGAGCACTATGGTCTGGATCTGCGGGTGTTCGTTCTGGATGATGCTGGCGACCTGGCGGGCATCCATCCACTTGAGGGAATCGAGGCCACGGGCACCGGAACCCAGGATGATCTGATCCACCAGGTTGCTGGCCTTGTCTTCGCCAAGGGCCGCCACCAGCGCCTTGCGCACGAAGTCTTCACTGCCGATACCGATGTTGGTGTACTTCTGGATGTCGTCGATGAATTGACGGTGCACCGCCGCCACCCGGTCGTGACTGAAATCCGACATGGAGGCCATGGACATGCCGAGCCGCTGCACCTGCTTGGGCTCGAGGTGACGGAAGATCTGGGCGGCATCCTCTTCGTTGAGGCTCAGCATCAGCACAGCCGCCATCTCCATCCCGCTCATCTGGTCCAGGATCTGGCGCTGGCTGTCGGTAATGTCATTGCCGGTGACTTGGGTCTTACTTTCTTCAGGCATCTTTGTTCGTTACCCATTCTTTAATGACCTGTGCGGCCAGATCCGGTTCGTTCGCCACCAGCGCACGCACCGCCTTGAGCAAGTCCTCGTCACGGTGCAGATCCGGCAGTTTCAGATGGCCGTCACGTACCCCGAACACAGGCTCGGAATCGGCCTGAGCCGCCAGCAGACTGAGCTCGTCATCCCCACCCAGCACTATGCTGTTGTCCATATCCAGATCCCCTTCCGGACGTGCATCCGGGTAGAGCAGGCGTTTGAGCATGGGGCGCACCACTGTCACGATCAACACTATGATGACCAGCACCGAGGCGGCGATGCGCACCGCGCGCCAGAACCAGGGCTGCTCGTAGATGGGCGCTTCGGCCACGTTCTCAAGCTCTGGCCGGTTGAACGGGATGGCGACCACTTCCAGAGTATCACCGCGGGTCACGTCAAAGCCAAGCCCGCCGCTCAGCAAACGGCGCAGGGTATCGAGCTCTGGCTGGGTGCGCGCCTCGCGGGTCACCTTGCCGTCGGCGGCGGTGATTGATTTGTAATCCACCGCGACCGAGACCGTCATGCGGCGAATGCCGCCCATCTGACGCCGGATATGGCTGACTGTGGTATCCAGTTCGAAGTTGCGGGTCGCCTCCTTGCGGGAGCGGCCGGAGGCAGCGGCGCTGGCATCGGCATTGGGGCCGGTCGCTTGCTGGGGAATATTGGAGGCGGCGGGCGGCTGGTTGGAGAGGGCGCCGGGTACACCGCCGCTGCTGCCATTGGCGCTGTTTTCTTCCAGGGTCATCTCGGAGCGCACGGCCGGCAAGTCCGGGTTGTAGGTCTTGCGGGTCTGTTCCTGCTGGGAGAAGTCGAGGGAGAGATCGACCTCCGCCGTATAATTGTCGGCGCCGAGCACGGGGATCAGGATGGCGTCAATTTTTTGTTTGTACTCCACCTCCTGCTTCTGCTGCATCGCAAACTCCTTGCGAGTCTGGGCAGAGACGGGATCCTGGGAACCCGAGTTGAGCAGGCGGCCGTTCTGATCGGTCACAGTGACGCGGGTCGGCTCCAGGCCGTGCACGGCGGAGGCGACCATGTCGACGATGGAGTCCACTTCCCCCTGGCCGAGGGCGTTGCCCTTGAGGTTCAGCACCACGGTCGCGCTGGGTTTGCGCTCGTTGCGGGCAAACACGTTGTCTTTCGGAATGGCCAGCAGCACCTGGGCCTTGGCCACGTTCTGGAACTGCTCGATGGCACTCGCCAGCTGACGCTCACGGCTCAGCTTGAGGCGCTCCGTCTCCATGCGCTGGCTGACGCCGAAGCTGGAATCCTTGAGCAAGATGGACTCGCCATCGTTGCTGGCATCGGTATTGGTGGCGAGACCGGCACGGGTCAGGCGCAGGCGGATATCGGCATATTTTTCGGCGCTGACCAGCACGCTCTTGCCATCCACCTCATAGGGGATCTTCTGCTGATCCAGATAATCGAGGGTCGACACCAGCTCCTGGGTATTGTAGGTACCCAGCGGACGCATGTCCGGCTCCTTGCCCCACAGCAGGATGAAAACGGCGATCGCCAGACAGATGGCCAGCCCCAGGATCAGGGTGATTTGCCGCAGCACATCCGTGTTGGACAGGAAGCCGAGTGCGGAGCTCTTCTGCTCATTCTCATCGAGAGCGGCGGAGCCCTCATCGTTCATCAGCAGTTCGCCGTTTTGGTCAGTAGCCACGATTTATGTCCTTATTACTGACATGTTCATGATGCTCAGTCACCACGATTTACGATCCTTATACCGGCATGTTCATGATGGTCTTGTAGGCATCGACCATCTTGTTACGCACCTGCACAGTCGCCTCGAAGGCGATGGAGGATTTCTGGCCAGCGATCATCACCTCGGACAGGTCGATAGACTTGTCACCCATGTCGAAGCGAGTACGCAGATCGTTGGCGGCCCCTTGCAACTCGTTGACGTTGCCGAGGGCCTGCTGCAGCAACTGACCAAAGTCGGACGTGACCTGACGACCGGGCTGAGCCAGCGGTGTCGCCCCGGATTCCACCTTGAGTGCCTGCATCTCTTGCATCAGGCTGCTTGCACTAATTTCCATATTTCATCCCCAGACAAATCATTGACGCTGACAGCGAATAAGCAATTAGAGTGCCAATGCGCTCGAGGCGAGTGATGAGGGGCATGAAACGAACGCAAGGCAGCCGGTGTGAGGGCAAGATTTCAGCAAGGCGGAGCACAACAAACATGGCCCGCATAATGCGGGCCATGTTCGGGGGATGAGCGGCATCCTACTTTTTGGTCAGATCCTCGTCCACCCAGTATTTGGATCCCGAGATGTTGGCATCGAGCAGCAAGCCCTTCTCGCCGATCTGGTAGATGGCCATGCCGCCGTTGTATTTGGCTCTGAGCTCGGCGCTCTCCTTGCCCGCCACGGCTCCCACCTCCGAGGTGGCCTCCCAGCCCTGGGTCACGAAGGCGTCGAACCTGGCCTTGTCTTCAAACAGGATCACCTGCTGGTAGAACTTGCCGCCGAGCCCGGCCGCGAGCCCGGCGCCGAACATCTTCATGTAGGTGTGCTTGCCGCTGGTGCGATTGACCGCCACCCCGGCGCCCTGATTGGTGTGCAGCATCAGGGAAAACTTGCGCGAGTCGAACACCGCATAGCCATAAGCCTTGTCAAACAACAACTTGGCGGAAGGTTGCTGGTTGAACAGTCGCACCAGCGCGGTATCGGCCATGGTATCGAGGGCGAGTCGCGCCTCCTCGGCCGTCTTGGGCTCGAGCATCTCGTCGAGTTTCTTGTCGGCCACCACCAGCCACTCCTTGCCGGTCGCCATGCTCTTGTCGGTCCAGACCCCGGCGGTGTTGAACGCCTCCGAGCCCCACTGTGAGACGGACGCCCAGGTCGCCTTGGAGAAGTCGGTGACGCTCCGCCACGCCTCCTTGCTGGTGTCACTCACAGCACTCCCCAGGTCGGTCGCGGCCGCCTTCAGCTTCGCCCAATCGGCCAGGCCGGGGGTCGACGCCAGTGCCAGCGTCGTTGCAATCACCAGGAATCGAATCTTCATGCTGTTCTCCACCTTCTGTGATGAGTCGATGGTCACAGTAGCAGATTTGGACGACGCCGGATCGGGCTATGCTCACGGCGCGGTCAAGCAATGACGCAGCCCCTGGCCGCCATCGACACCCGAGCGTCTGTGCACGAGGGCGCCTGGCGCCCTCGTGATCATTGCTCATGTCTGCGCTTATGACTTGAGGCGCTTGCCGCTCGCATCCACCACCTGCTCGCCATCCTCCTTGGCGAAGGCCCCTTTTTGCTGATCGGGCAAAATATCGAGCACCAGCTCCGACGGGCGGCACAGCCTGGTGCCAAGGGGCGTGACGACTATGGGGCGGTTGATAAGGATCGGATGGGCCAGCATGGCATCGATAAGCGCCTCATCGCTGAAGCTACCTTCCGCCAGCCCGAGCGCCTCGTAGGGGGGCACGTTCTTGCGCAGCAGCTCGCGCACCGGCATCCCCATGGCGGCGATCAGCGCCACCAGCTGGTCGCGGGAAGGCGGCGTCTCCAGATAGTGGATCACGGTGGGCTCGACGCCGCTGTTGCGAATAAGCGCCAGTGTGTTGCGGGAGGTACCACATTCCGGGTTGTGATAGATGGTGATTGCACTCATTTGCGTGTCTCTCATGGCTTAAGTGAATAAAAACATTGGATAAAAAGGGTTAGCGGCGCAGGCCCGCCTCGTACCAGGGTTTGCTGGCGTTGACCACTCGCACCACCAGCAGCATGACAGGCACCTCGATCAACACGCCGACGACAGTGGCGAGCGCCGCGCCGGAGTGAAAGCCGAACAGGCTGATGGCGGCGGCCACCGCCAGCTCGAAGAAATTCGATGCCCCTATCAGGGCAGAGGGGCCGGCCACCGAGTGCTTCTCCCCCACCTTGCGGTTGAGCCAGTAGGCGAGTCCCGAGTTGAACAGCACCTGGATCAGGATCGGCACCGCCAGCAGGGCGATGACCAGCGGCTGCTCCATGATGGCGTTGCCCTGAAAGGCGAACAGCAGCACCAGGGTGAGCAACAGGGCCGCCACCGACCAGGGCTGGATACGGGCCATGACACCATCGAAACTGGCCTGCCCCTTTTTCAGCAGCGCCTTGCGCAGCAACTGGGCGATGACCACAGGGATGACGATATAGAGCACCACAGAGGTGAGCAGGGTATCCCAGGGCACCACTATGCTGGAGACCCCGAGCAGCAGCGCCACCAGCGGGGCGAAGGCAAACACCATGATGAGGTCGTTCACCGCCACCTGCGACAGGGTGAAGTAGGGATCGCCGTTGGTGAGGCGACTCCAGACAAACACCATGGCGGTGCAGGGCGCCGCCGCCAGCAGGATCAGGCCCGCCACGTAGCTGTCCAGTTGATCCGCCGGCAGCCAGTCGGCAAACAGCACGCGGATGAAGAGCCAGCCGAGAAAGGCCATGGAGAAGGGCTTGACCAGCCAGTTGATCAAGAGGGTCACGCCTATCCCCTTCATATGGCCCTTCACCTGATGCAGGGCCCCAAAGTCGATCTTGAGCAGCATGGGGATGATCATCACCCAGATGAGCAGCCCCACCGGCAGGTTGACCTTGGCCACCTCCATGGCGCCGATCGCCTTGAACAGATCCGGCAATCCCTGCCCCAGACCAATGCCCACCAGAATGCAGAGCAGCACCCAGGCGGTGAGATAACGTTCAAAAAAGCCGATGGCAGGGGCTGCCTTGGCATCACAGATTGCAGACATAAAAGCTCCCGATGCGGCGCAATCCCGCATCTTCTATTTGTTCAAAACAAGGTTCAAAACAAGGTTCAAAAAAAGGGTTCATAACAAGTTGACGGCATATTCAAGCCGCCCTGGCAACGCACCGGGCCAGCGATTCAATGGTGCTGACAGAGGCGGCGCAGGGCGTCCGGCCCCACCGGCTCTTCGGCCAGCAGCGGCACCACTGCGTAGCGGCTGGCATGCAACTGTTCAACCGCCTCGATATGGGGCAACTGGCGCTCGGCCCGCAGTTGCAGCAAAGGCGAGCTGACCGCCTCCTGCTGCAAACTGTGGTTGATGAGCCAGCCCCAGGGCTCGATCCCGGCGCGGCGCAAGTCGGCCTGCAGGTTGGCCGCCTCCTGCACCGGCGTGGGCTCGGGCAGGGTGACGATCAGCACCTTGGTCTGTTTGGGGTCCTGCAGCTGCATCATGGGGGTGGTGAAGTGCAGCCCCTTGCTGCCCATCTGGCGAGCGATCTCTCTGTGATAGGCGCCGGTGGCGTCGAGCAGCAGCAGGGTGTGGCCCGTGGGGGCGGTATCCATCACCACAAAGCGCTTGCCCGCCTCGCGTATGATGCGCGAGAAGGCCTGAAACACGGCGATCTCCTCGGTACAGGGGGAGCGCAGATCCTCCTCCAGCAGCGCCCTCCCCTGCTCGTCCAGCACCGCCCCCTTGGTGGCCAGTACCTGGGCACGGTAACGTTCGGTCTCGGCGTGGGGGTCGATGCGGCTCACCTCAAGATGGGGCAGGCTGCCTGCCAGCGTCTCGCTCAGGTGAGCGGCGGGATCCGAGGTGGTGAGGTGCACCGGCAGGCCGCGACTGGCCAGCTCCACCGCCACGGCGGCCGCCAAGGTGGTCTTGCCCACTCCCCCCTTGCCCATCAGCATGATGAGGCCGTGGCCATCGGCGGCCAGCTCGTCCACCAGCGTCCCCAGATCGGGTTGGGTCACACTGTCGTGAGGCTGGGCAACGGATACCTGACTCCCTTTGGATGCACAGGGTTGCAGCAACTGACGCAGGCTCTCAACGCCCACCAGATTGGTGGCAAGCAGCGGGATCGTATCCTGCGCCAGGGCCCTGAGGGCCAGCGGCATGGTAGAGAGGGCCTGCTGCTCACGCTGCCAGAGGGCCTGGGCCAGAGCATCACCGGCGATGGCGCCCTCGGGGAAGAGGCCATTGATGACGAGCTGCTGATTCATGAGCCCGATGGCGGCCAGCTCCTCATGGGTGCGGGCCACTTCCCGCAGGGTAGAACTTTGGGCGCGAGCCACCAGCACCAGCCGGGTGTGGGCAGCATCAGCCAGCGCGGCGACGGCGTCGGCGTACTGGCTGCGCTGTTTTTCCAGCCCCGCCAGCGGGCCAAGGCAGGAGGCATCCCCCTTGCCCTGCTCCAGAAACTCGCTCCAGGCCCCCGGCAGTTGCAGCAGGCGTATGGTGTGGCCTGTGGGCGCCGTATCGAACACTATATGGTCATACTCGGCCAGCAGCGCCGGATCGGTCAGCAGGGCAGTGAACTCGTCAAAGGCGGCAATCTCTGTGGTGCAGGCACCGGAGAGCTGCTCCTCTATGCTGCGCACCACACTCTCGGGCAACTTGCCGCGCACAGGCCCGACGATCCGCTCCCGATAGGCCCTGGCCGCTGCGGGGGGGTCTATCTCCAACGCCGACAACCCCGGCACAGCCGCGATGGCGGTGATGTGATTGCCGATGGTGGTGGCAAACACCTGCCCCACGTTGGAGGCGGGATCCGTGCTCACCAGCAGCACCCGCTTGCCGGCATCGCACAGTGCCACGGCACTGGCGCAGGCCAGCGAGGTCTTGCCCACCCCGCCCTTGCCGGTGAAGAAGAGAAAGGGGGGCGGATCGGTCAGAAACTGAAACATGACGAACTCCTGTCGACAGAGTGGCGAGCCCGGCTGGGCAATCTGGGTTGACGCAGGGGATCAGCAGCAACCGCTGCCGGAGCAGCAATCACCCTTGACGATCCCCTTGATGGCCGCTTGCGGCGCGGGTAGACCCGCATAGCGGGCCAGCTCGCTGCGGCTCGGATAGCGGCCGGTCAGCACCACCTGCCCCTCCACCAGCACCAGCGGCAGCCCCTCCTCCCCCGCGTGGGTCAGAAAGGCGCTGACGGCCGGCGTCTCGGCAAACTGCATCGGCTGCTGCGCCAGATTGAAGCGCTCGATGGCAACCCCCTGCTCCTTGGCCCAGGCAAGGTCGGCGGCAAAGGTGACCAGCGCCTGCTCGACCTGGGTACCGCAGACACCGCTGGAGCAGCAGAGAGCGGGATCAAAAATCTGAATGGCTGACATGGCATTACTCCTTGTTGCAGCAGGGCTGCGCGGGCAGAACATGGGGAGAGCAGGCGGACTCGGCGCGCATCATGCCGCACGCCTCGGGATGGCCGGCGCAGCACTCCTCGGTGAGATAACCGATCAGGTCCAGCATCAGGGGAATGTTGGCGCGGTAGCGCAGAAAACGCCCCTCCTGCGCCACCGACAGCAGGCCGGCATTGAGCATGGCCTTGAGGTGAAACGACAGGGTATTGGGGGCGACATCGAGCTCGCTGGCCAGTTCGCCGGCGACCCGCCCATCCAGCCCCGCCTTCACCAGCAGCCGCCACACATCCAGCCGAATGCCGGAGGCGAGCGATTCAAACACCTTGGTGGCCGTCTCTTTATTCATGCTGTTCACCTTTGTTCTCAGACTCATGATTTCAACTATACAAGAACTATTGAAATGATCAAGTCGCAAGCAAGGATCCGCAATGAGTCACCCCTTGCCAACCGGCATCGCCAAGCCTCATCACATCAGGGCAATTCGCTGGCGCCGCTCGTGCTGCGCGTTCGGATCAGCCGATCATGCATCCGAATCACATCTTCCCTTAACTGGCATATGCTAATTACCATGGAGATATATGGCATATGCCAATCAGGAGCCCCCATGCCCAGACCCAAGATTGCCCGCCAGATCTGTGGCCGCCCCGCCAACAGCTGCTTCAAACCCAATGGCCGCCCCATGCACCAGCTGGAGCAGATCACCCTGGCCGCCGACGAGTTCGAGGCGCTGCGGCTGGTGGATCTGGAAGGCATGCAGCAGCAACAGGCCGCCCTGGTGATGGGCGTCTCCCGCCAGACCCTGGCCAACATACTGAAAAAAGCGCGCTACAAGGTGGTGAACTGCCTGAGCCAGGGCAAGGCCCTGATGATGCAGGCCGGCGACCCCGACCCCCATGGAGAAGACTTTCAATGAATCAAGCAGATAACCAGGCAAGCAACAGCGCCGTCATGCTGAGCCAGGGCCGGCTTGCCGCTCACTTCACTCGCGCCGAACAGCTGCAAATCATGAGCCCGGAGGGCGCCGTGCTCGCCACCCTGCCCAACCCGGCGGCTGGCGAGGGCTGCAGCGGCAAGCAGGCGCTGCTGGCGGCGCTCAAGGCCCATAGGGTTAGCCGGGTGCTGGTGCGCAACCTAGGTGAACGCATGCTGGAACGCCTGCTCGCCAGCGGCCTGCAAGTGATGCAGTGTCGCTCAGCGCGCTTGCCATGGCCGCAACTGCTGGCATCGAGCAACCTGCTGCCACTGACCCAGATCAGTCAGGGCCGCCCATCCCGGCGCCATGCCCGCGCATCCACCATTCACGCCATCACACCCCTCGGCCACCCCGATGCAGACGAGCCTAGCCGCCATGCTTGTCAGGGGGGATGCTGCCACGGCGAAGGGAAATCCGGGTGTCACCAGGGCAAGGAGGAAGGCGCATGCCACGCCTGCTGCTAGTCCCCTGCCCAGACTGGCGGGGAGTGCCGTGACCGGCTTGGCATGCGGATCGGGCGGGAGGCCAGGCGTGAGCAAGGGAGTGCGCGATGGCCACCGCCCTAGCGGGTGACGAGATCCTGATACTGCAGATGGATGGCGCGAAACGCCTCCTTGTTGCGAAGCGCGGCCTCCACGCAGACGGGATCAAACTGGCTGCCGGCATGCTCCTCCAGATAGGCAAACGCCCTGTCAAACGGCCAGGCCTGCTTGTAGGGGCGCTCGCTGGTGAGGGCATCGAACACATCCGCCACCGCAACGATGCGGGCCTCCAGCGCTATGGCCTCCCCCGCCAGCCCCTCCGGGTAACCTTGACCGTCGAAGCGTTCATGATGGTAGGCGATGATGTTCTTCAACATGTCGGTGTGATGGATGCCGTCGAGGCCAAATTCACTGATCATCAGCGCAATCATCTCCCGCCCCTTGCCGGGGTGGATCTTCATGATCTCGAACTCTTCCGGCGTCAGCTTGCCCGGTTTGAGCAAGATGGCGTCCGGCACCGCAATCTTGCCGATGTCGTGCAGCTCGGAGAAGAGGTAGATGAACTCCACCTCCTCGTCGCTCAGCGCATGGCGCGTCGCCACTGAGCTGGCGATGAGCCAGGAGTAAGCCGACATGCGGCGCAGATGGTTGGCAGTCTCCTCATCCCGGTAACGGCTGAACTCCCGCGCCGTGGTAAGCGCCCCGCTCAGGGTCTGAATGGAGAAAAATTCCACCGCTATGATGGCCGCCAGCATCTGGGCATAGGCTGCCAGTTCGCTGCGAATGGGCTCATTGAAGTAGCCGGGCTCCATCGCATCGCAAAACAGAAAGCCAAACAGCCTGCTGTTGAACAGCAGCGGCTCGGTATAGCTGGAGGCATATCCCGCTTCCAGCAGTTTGCGGCTGTGCTCCGAGCTCGACCCCAGCAGGGAGTCAAGGCTGTCGAGCACGCGGGGTTGCTGATGTTCGGCCAGATAGCGCAGGGAGGGCACCTCGCTCAGCTTGACCTCGTACTGCACCAGGGGGGATTGCCCCTCGGTGCTGTGGGCAAAAGTCTGGAGCCGATCCGTGTGCTGGTCATAGATAGCGATGGCCACCCGGCTCAACTTGTCAAAGCGCTGCCTGAGCGTGGCGTGCACATTCTGCATTTTCTCGCCAAATGAGCTATCCATCCCCTTCTCCCTGCTGGTGTGCCTGCAGCTAGTATAGTGACGCCCATTTGCAGGTTTCCGTCTCGTTAACTGAAAGCTCAACAAGATGTGAGCGGGTCGACGGTTCGGCCTGCCCCTGGGAGATACCCCCAAAGGGGCGATGTGACTGGGGTCACACCCGCACAATCTTGCCCCGCCAGAGATATTGTTCGGTTCTGCCATGCTGGCTGTATAGTTTTTGGTTAGCCATTCCGGTAAAATCCGCGCCCTTATAAGAGAGCCACCTAAGAGTGATTGAGCGATGTCCAACACAAAACAGGCCCCCAAAGTAGGATTCGTCTCCTTGGGTTGCCCCAAAAATCTGGTCGATTCCGAGCGTATCCTGACCCAGCTGCGTACCGAAGGGTACGACGTGGTGCCCAGCTATGACGATGCAGAGCTGGTGGTGGTCAACACCTGCGGCTTCATCGACAGCGCGGTACAAGAGTCGCTGGAAGCCATCGGCGAGGCCCTGGCCGAGAACGGCAAGGTCATAGTCACCGGCTGCCTCGGCGCCAAAGTGGATCAGATCCGCGAGATCCATCCCAAGGTGCTCGAAATCACCGGCCCTCACGCCTATGAAGAGGTACTGGGGCACGTCCACAAATACGTGGCCAAGCCTACCCACAACCCCTTCACCAGCCTGGTGCCGGCCCATGGGGTCAAGCTGACTCCCCGTCACTACGCCTATCTGAAGATTTCCGAAGGCTGCAACCACCGCTGCACCTTCTGCATCATCCCCTCCATGCGCGGGGATCTGGTGAGCCGCCCCATCGGCGAGGTGCTGGCGGAAGCCAAGCGCCTGAAAGAGGCCGGCGTCAAAGAGATACTGGTGATCTCCCAGGACACCTCCGCCTACGGCGTGGACGTCAAGCACCGCACCGGTTTCTATGACGGCATGCCGGTCAAGACCAGCATGGTGGCCCTGTGCGAAGAGCTGGCCAAGCTCGACATCTGGGTGCGCCTGCACTACGTCTACCCCTACCCGCACGTGGATGACGTCATACCGCTGATGCGCGATGGCAAGGTGCTGCCCTACCTCGACATACCGCTGCAACACGCCAGCCCGCGCATTCTGAAGCTGATGAAGCGCCCCGGTACCGTCGAACGCACCCTGGAGCGCATCTTGAAGTGGCGCGAGATCTGCCCCGAGATCACCCTGCGTTCCACCTTCATCGTCGGCTTCCCCGGCGAGACCGAAGAAGAGTTCCAGATGCTGCTGGACTTCATCGACAAGGCGGAGCTGGATCGCGTCGGCTGCTTCAAATACAGCCCGGTCGAGGGTGCCAAGGCCAACGAACTGCCGGATCCTGTGCCGGAAGAAGTACAGGAAGAGCGCTTCCAGCGCTTCATGGAGCTGCAGCAGCAGGTCTCCGTTCGCAAGCTGGCCCGCAAGGTCGGCAAGGAGATGACTGTGCTGATCGACGAAGTGGACGAAGAGGGTGCCACCGGTCGCTCCTTCGCCGATGCACCCGAGATCGACGGTCTGGTCTACCTGAACGGTGAAACCGGCCTCAAACCCGGCGATCTGGTCAAGGTGCGCATCGACGAGGCGGACGAATACGACCTCTGGGCCAGCCTGATAGGCTAAGTCCGCAGTCCATGACGGCACCTGCCCGGCAGGCGACAATAAAAAAGCCAGTCAGTGACCCTGACTGGCTTTTTTTATTGATCGCACAAAATGGTTATGCGCGCTGCTGCGCCTGGCGTCACCGGGTCAGCGCTTCTGACGAGAGCTAGAGGCCGGTATCCGCCACCATCACCAGCACATGAAGGCCTTTATAATGGACCTCCTCAAGGGCCTTGAAACCATGACGGCAATAAACGCCACCCGTCAGGTTCTCGGTTTGCAAGTACAGCTTGCTGATCCCCGCCCTGCGGGCACGGCTGAGGATCTCTGTTACCAGCAAGGAGGCGACCCCCTGCCCGCGCGCTTTTTCAACCACATATACCCCACCCAACCAATGCTCATACTCGGGAAACATCGCCATTTCGCGGATCTTGAGCTCGGCAGCCCCCACCCATTCACCGGCCAGGCGGGCCAGTACCATCAGCGGAGCCCGGTCGACCTGGGTGGCCGCCGTGACCTTGGCCAGCACCTGCTCTTGAGTGCAGCGACCAGTGTCGCGGCACCATTCGTCAAAATACCATGAGGCAACCACGCCTGCGGCAGATGGTTCATTAGCCAGTAACAACAACTCCATAAAGCCTCTTTTGCGTATGACCCCTGACCGGCTGGGGAAGGATGAACACCGCAAGGCGAAACCCAGGGTCGCGCCAGCGGACGGCGGCCTCGGCGGCAGCGAGTCTCAAGAACTCGCCGGCCCCAGACCAGGTTACCGAATGGATATCATAACCAGCCGGGGAGTGGAAGGCGCCTATGCCTGGCAAGGCAGGCACAGCCCCATCCATTGGTCGAGCCTGTGATGGGCGGCGAGCAGGCTGCGCTAAGGGGCCGGGAGCCAAGGCGCGCTTTCCTGCTGTTACGCACTGGCAAGGAGGCTCACGCCCACCGTTTTCCCATAAAAAAACCTGCTCCGAAGAGCAGGTTTTGCATGTCATTGGGTTGGCGTCAGGTCGCTCAGGCGACGCGTGCCCGACCCTGTATCACATCCCCCCAGGCAGACTGCACCAGGCTGTTTGCCTGGCTGTCGAGGCGATTGAGCAGGCCCATGTCGCCCGCTTCGGGGGCGAAGCTGCTCATGGCCTGGATCAGGCTGTCGACCGCATGGTGAGAGAGCGCCGTGTAGGCGCGCTCGCCCTCTGCCTGCTGTTCGCCAAGGCCTATGACCAGCTGGGCCCGGTTGTCGGCGAAGTAGTTGCTGAAGGTGGCGCTGCCCAGTTGCTCGAACTTGCCCTGCTCGCTCGCCCCGTCGGTGTGACGGTTGACCAGCAGTTGCAAGTCGTAGCCGCTGCGCTTGAACCAGAGATCCCGCCAGCTGACATCGTTGAAGACAATGAAGTCCTCCTTGCCGATGTCCTGCACCAGGTTCTCTATCACGGCGCCACTGAACACGAAGCTGTCGACGCCTGTGCCACCGCTGAACTGGTTCTGATAACCGCCCAGCACCAGCAGGTCATCGCCGTCCCCGCCATCGAGCTGGCTGAACTTCGCGACCTGATCGGCGATCAGCCGATCCCGGCCGTCACCGCCCCGGATGGTGGCGTGATAACCCATCAACTTGACCTGGTTGTTGCCATGCTCCGCCAGCAGGCGGTTGTGGTTGCCGAACACAATGGCAACGTCATCCCCCTCACCCAGCCGGATCTGGTTGTGATGGCCTATGGTCACCGCAAAGTCCTGATCCGCGCCGGCATCGATCTGGTTGTAGTTGCCGGAGGTGACCAGATAATCCTGGCCTGCGCCCCCTTCCACTATCCCCTCTTCGCCGAAGATGAAGGCCTGATCGTTGCCCTCGCCCATGAAGGCGCGGTTGACACGGCCGGCCAGCACGGCGACATCGTCACCCTGCCCGCCAAACATCATGTTCTCCCGCCCCATCATGATGCCGGTATCCTGACCGGCACCGCCGGTGAAGATGTTGGAGGTGCCGGTGGCATAGAAGACATCGTCCCCGCGACCACCCCAGAAGTTGTTGTTGTCGCCGAGGTAGGCCCCCAGATCCTTGCCGTCTCCCCCCCAGTTGAAGTTGTAGTTGCCAAGGGAGACGTGCATGTCGCCATCCCCCTGCAGGTGACCACTGGTGCGCAGGAAGTCGAAGGTCTGCTCCTGCATGTTGAGCAAGTCCGCCGTCAGGTTCTGCTTGAGGTTGCTGGCCAGCGCCTTGATCTCCGCCTGCTTGTCGCCGTTGAACAGGGTCGCAAACAGATTCGGCAGGCTCAGGGCATTGAAGCCGAACGCCTTCTCCTGTGCGGCGGCCGGCTGGGTAGCGGCCCTGGCTGGGCCCTCCCCCTGCTGCACAGTCACCTCACCGGGTTTGGCCTCCTCGGGCGCCGCCTCCTGCAGGCCATGGCTGCGGGCAAAATCGCCGAGGGCATCTGTGCCCAGATCCAGCCCGGCCTTGAGCTGATCGAGCCACTTGGCCGGATCGGTCAGGCTCTTGAGCTGATCGCCACCAAATTCGGCGATGACCCCCAGCATCTCCTGCAACAGCGCAGGTGCATCGATGGCCGCGCCATCGCGCGCCACCAGCTGGCCCCGGGCGTTGTAATCCACCCCGAAGATATCCGCCAGCGTGGTGTCGGCGCCGACCCCGGCCAGTCGGCCCAGCAGCCGGTTTTGCAACTGGCGCGGCAGATCGGCCGGAGTGAAGGTAAAGGTGGTCTTGGCCTGCCCGGTCGACGTGAACTCCTGGGTCAGGATCCCGAACAGGGAACCCAGGTTGGTGTCCAGCATCGCCTGGATGTTGTCACCAAACACGAAGTTCCAGTTGCCCGTGGTGACCTGGATATCGGCCCCCTGTCCGGCCACCGCGAAGTTGAACGCCAGCTTCTCGTTGGCCTGGCGCAGCTTGTCCGCCCGGCTCAGAGGTCCCTGTTCACCCTGGCCACTGCCAGAGATGCGCTTGTTGAACTCCTTGTTGAGGGTCGCCTCCAGATCGCTCTTGAGGCCGCGACTGCTGCGCTCATGGTCGCTGTCCAGAGCCGTGAGCGAGCCGTACTTGACGCTGCTGGTCTGATCCAGCCCGGCCATGTCCGCCACGAACTTGTTGGCGCCGGCCAGGGTCCACTGCTCCCACTGGCTGGCAACCCAGTTCGGCTGCGAGCCGTCACCGGCAATCTGCTGCAGGGCACCGGCGATGCGGGCCGCCCCGCCAAAGGGGTTGACCATGGGCGGCGTGGGGATGGATTTCTCCAGCATCACGATGAGATCGTTGCTGCGCCCCAGGTTGAAACTGACGTTGCGTTGACCCATGAACAGCTGGGCCCCCTCCAGCGCCCGGTAACCGGCGATGTCGACGCTGTGTTTGCTGTCGCCATCCCCGATGTGCACCATGACGTTGTTGTCGCCGAAGGCCAGCGACTTCATGCCGCCCGTGCCCACTTTGACACCCAGGTTGCTGGTGCCCCAGTTGAGGGCGGTGAACTCGCCATCCCCCACGTTGACCTGAATGTTGCCGGAGTAGCTGACGGCATTGTCGGCCTTTCCAGCGGCAGGCTCGGACTGACGCTGTTTTTCGGGGGCGACGAAGGTCTCGTCGTTGTCGGCGATGGCGCCACGGACGCGACTCTCGCCGTCACCCTGGCCCACTTTGGCCAGATCTATATCCCCTTCGGCCACGCCGCCGCGCACCAATTCGGTGTGCACCACAGGTTCGCCGGCTTCGTTGAGGGTCAGCACCACCTTGTTGCCGGCCACCTTGCGGGTCCAGACATCCTCTTCACCACGGGTGTGCTTGCGACCAGCCAGATCGACCGCCACCTCGCTGCTGCGGGCCGATATATGGGCGCTGATCCCCTCATTTTTCAATGCCTTGATGAAGCGGCTCGCAAACCCTGTCTGCTGGTCGTCGCTCACCAGGGAACAGCCCACCAGGCTGACGTAGCTCGGCTTGCTCGCCACGCCCGCCTCTTGCAGGCGATCGCCCAGGCGGCGCAGACGCCCGGCCAGCTCATCGGCACTGTAGCCACTGAGCCGGCTGTTGTTCTGCTCGTCACCGTCGCGACCGTGACCCACCACCTGCCAGCGAATATTGCCGGCCAGCTGCGCAGGATCACCATACACCACCCGATAGTTGCCATCCGCATCCAGCTGCACCACCAGGCTCTTATCCGGGTGCTTGCCGGCCAGACTGGCCGCCGCCTTGGCGGCAACCGGATCATCTTCGGTCTGGATGATGATCTGACCATCGAAGCGGGTCTCGCCCCCCTGGCTGCCCGGTGTCACCTCAGGCTGCTGCCACTGGGTGACCTGCTGGTTGCGTACCGGCTGATCCACGCCATCCAGGCCCGCCAGCGGCGTCCATTTCCTGGCGACATCGCCATACTCGACGCGCTGGCTGGTGTCATCCTCCTGCAGGCGGAAGCGGTTGTCCGCATCCACCTTCAGGGCGGGCAGCCCCAGACGGTGGGTAATGCCCGGCACAAAGCCTTCGATCCCCTTGTGGGAGGCCAGGTGCGCGCTGCCGTAGATGGCGACGAACTTCTCGCCAGCCGGCAACTTGCCCAGCACGTCGACGGCGACGTTGTTGGCCGCCCCGGCGCGATACATGAGGCCGTGCTCAGTCCCGGCAATCGCGGGTCTTGCCGTGCTGCCGTCGTCCAGCGCCACAATCCGCAGCCCTTTCTCACGCGCTCGCTCGAACAGGGAGGGATCCAGATGCTTGGTTTTCAGCATGGTTGCCAGCTCGGGGGACATGTCTCCCCCCGCCAGATAGCGGTCGATCAACGGCTGCGCCAGCTCGCCGCGCAGGTGCTCCAGACCTATGACGGTCACCCCCTGCGCCTTGAGGGCATCCATCTGCTCGTTGACGAAGCGCAGACCATTCACGTCGCTGCCATGGGTTTCCCCGATCAGCAGGCCGTTGCGGTTCTCCAGCAGGCGTGACAGCTGTCCCGCCAGCGTGCTCTCCTGCGCCACCTGGTCGTTCAGATCCCGCAGGGCATTGCCGGCATAGCGGGCATCCCAGGCCGCCACGTCCGTCTGCTTGCTGCTGCGATAGATGCTCTCAACCTGTTCGAGGCGGCGGGACTCCAGCTCGCCGAGATAGCGGCGGTCGGCAAACTTGTCCAGCATGATCATCTCGGCAGAGAGCTCGGAGCCGGGCGCCGCCTGCTTGGCCGCCTCCTTGATGAAGTAGACAGTCATCTGGGCAGACTGCTCCCCCGTCATGTCCTGCAACTCCTGATAGGAGTAGCCCAGGTGCAGCACCTTGCCGGTCTCGTCCAGCACCGCCTTGCTCAGCAGCCCCTTCGACTGGGCGTCTGCCAGCCACCTCTTCAGCTCGCCATACTGCTCGCCGAGCGCGACATGGAAGTTGGCGTCAAAGGGCAGATCCGCAGGCGCCTGGCCCTGGTATCCCCCCTTGGCCGCCAGATAGGGATCTTGCGCCGCCCAGCGCAGCAACATCTGGGTGAGACCCGGATGCTGGCCTTTTGCCTCCTCGGCAGCCTTGCCGATGACGAGGGCTGCCAGATCGGGGCGACTCTTGGCCAGTGCCGCGACATCGGCTTGCAGCGACGCCAGCTCACCGTGATAGAGCCCGCCGTTGAGCTGGCTCTGCAGCTTGCTCAGCGCCGGGTTTCTGCCGGAGCCTTCGTGCCTGGCCTGGTAGTCGTCGATCAGCTTGTTCAGCCGCAATGCGGCCTCCACCTGCACCTGCCCGGTCGCACCGTGCAGCACGGCGAGCTGATCCAGGATCCCCTGATAAGATTCGCCAATGGGCTTGGCAAATACCTGGGCGGCTTTTTTCAGCTCATCCGGGCTGTAGGCATCGGCAAACAGGCTGCTTGCCCGCTCCTGCGCCACCACCTTGCCCGGCAGCCCCGCCATCGGACTCTCGTCAAACACCGGCAACTGCAGGATCTCCTGCAGCGTGACCTTGTTGGCCAGATCCTTGGACGGCTTGAAGCGGGCGAGCTCGCCCCCGTTCATCTCGGTTACCCGGAAGAACAGCGGCTTGCCATCCGCTCCCGGCGTCAGATGGTAGCCGTTCGCCATGTCGAGCCCCTCCTTGCCAAAGAAGCGGGTCATGTAACGACTGAATTTCTCGGCGGAGGAGAACTCGACTATGCCCACATTGGGATCGTAGAAACCGTAGACTCGGCCCGACTCACCCTGCTTGGACCAGGCGGCCATGGCGTGGCCCGGCGCATCCAGCTCCAGCAGCACGGGGGCTGCGTTCCCCTTGGCGGTCAGCTTGCCGAGCACGCTATCGAGCGAGATGGCGCTCTTGCCCTCCCACTTATCCTTGACGATGTCGTACTTGATGCTGCGCAGGCTGTCGTAGTTGTAGGACGCCGGCGTGTTGTTGTGGATCTCAGCCAGACTGCCCACCAGCTTGCGGGCATTGTCCAGCTCGGCGACCGAGTAACGATCCGGATTGTTGATGACGGCGGCGGCCGAGTAGAGCTTCTCCATCATGCGCCGCGCCAGATCCGGCTGCCCCTCGCTCTCCAGCTGCTTGGCGACCAGCACCAGCTTGGAGAGGGGATCGCAGCGACCACCGAAGCCGTCATCCGCCAGGTTCAGCAACAACAACTGGGGTGCCAGGTGCTCCCTTGCCAGCGGATCTGCGCCCCCTTGCGAGGCTATGTCACGGAACAGGCGATTGAACTGTTCAACCCTGGGCTGGATGGTGCTCTTGAGCGCCCGGTTCTCGATCTCCCAGGCGAGCGCCCCCTGCTGTTGTGGCGTCAGGGTCGGCTGGGTGAACAAGTCGACCAGCTGGGTCATGCTCATGTCGGGCTGGAAGCCGTCAACCACCTTGCCGGCCAGTCCCTGCTGGTAACCCGCGAGGAAGGCCCTGGTGGTACGTATGTCCTTGGCCACGCCGTTGCTGCCCACCTGCGGGGCGAGCGCCTCCTGGTAGCGCTTGAGATCGCGCTTGATGCCCTCGATGCCCTTGAGCGGCGCCTCGGCGTCCGCTGCCGGCGGCGTGCGACTGAACAAGTCACCCACAATCTGCTCGGCATACTGGCCCATCAAGCGGTTGCTGGCCAGATGGCCATAGAAGGTCTGCTCGCCGCTGACCTGATAACCGGCCACGGCCAGCTTGGCCCGCAGTTTTTCCCCCTCGCTGCCGAGCCCTTCGTTGTCGGTCAGCAGCATGATGGGCGTGCTCTTGGGCAGGCCGTCGAGGTTTTTCTCCACCGAGAAACGGCCGTTGACCGCCTTGGCAAGCGCCCCGACCAGGCCGCCCGGGTTGGGCAGCTCGTGAGCCGTGATCGCCTTGCTCATGCTGGGCATGGGGCGATCGAGCAAGAGGGCGCCCACCGGCTTGCCCTGCTCGGCGGCATAACGGGCCAGATCGGCGGCGATGGGGCCGCCCATGGAGTAGCCGTGGATCAGGATCTTGTCCGGTGCCACCCCGCGCTCTTCCACCAGATAGCGGAACATGGTGCGGGCATCCTGATAGACCCCTTGCTCGCTTGGGCCGCCATCGCTGGCACCGTAGCCACGCAGGTTGACCGCCAGCATGTCGATGCCCTGCTTCTGGTAATGACTGCGAACGGCATCGGCCTGCTCCTCGGCGGAAGAGCCCGAGCCATGCAGGAACAGCACCACCTCGGGCTTTCCATCCTGCTGAGTTTCTTGTCGTTCGGCACCCTTGTGCAGGTAACCGGACAGACGGCCGGCGTCCCCTTGCAGGGTCACCTGTGCGGCCTCTCCCTTGCTCACCGCATGGTCGAGCAACTGCCGGGTGATGTCGCCCACCTGGCGCCGCTCATCACGGGTGCCATAGAGGTTGTCGTTGAGGAAACGGGTCAGGGGGTTGAGCGGCTGCCTGTCCAGCGGTGCCGAGCCGTCGTTCTCCATGGAGACGGGCTTGCCGGATGAGGCGGGTTCAACCACCTCGACAGGGGCACTGACCTTGCGCGGCGACCCGAGTGCGGCCAGCTCAGCCAGCTGCGCCGAGTGGGCGTGTTGCTGATAAAAATCGAGGGTGCGGCCGAAGGCACGATCGAGGGCATCCTGCACCGCCGCCTTGCCGGCATCACCCGCCAGATCCACCAGATCCCGGTAGTTGGCGGTGTAGCTCTCCAGCACCTGCTTGCGCGCATCCCCGCTCGCCTGCAACGCCTGATAGACCGCCAGACTCTCGTTCACCGAGTGGCCGCCATCGAATACCAGGAAGGCAAGGGTGTTGAGGTAGGCCTGACTCGGGGAGTAAGCAGGGTCTTTCGCCGCCAGATAGTTGTTCAGGTGCACCATGATGTTGGTGGAGCCGGAGGCCCCGGTCACCACGGGCAAGCCCTTGTCCAGCGCGTTGCGCTCGAAGGTGGTCTCCTTGCCCGGCGTCAGTATGCGGCCATCGGCCACGCTGCGCCCGCTCAGGAAGTCGTCGTACTTGTCGCCGCCGGGCTGATAGTGCAGACCCGTGCCGTAGTCGCTGGTGGTGCGACCCGGCAAGTCGACTTGCAGCAGACCGTCCTTGGCAGAGGCGATCTCGGTGCTGGTCGAGCGCGCCTTGGTAATGACGCTGCCATAGAAGCGATCCCCCTCTCTCTTCCAGTCGGCCGTGTCCATGCCGAGCTCGGGATGGGTGGCCATCTTCACCGCAAGGAAGGGCACCTTGATGACATCGAAGCCGTTGTCGACCCGGGTCATCATCTGCTTGAAGTTGGCCAGATTCGGCTCGGCCAGGAAATCGGTCAGGCTGGGCACCCGGCTGAACCAGGGACGGGTGTCCTTCTTGATGGCCTCGGCGAATGCCGCCATCTTCTTGTCGATGCGCTGGCTCTGGGTGGCCTCGTCCAGCTGCAGTGTCTGGATCCAGTCGCCAAACTCCTTCACCAGGCTGGCACCCAGTTGCGCCGAGGTATCGATCGCCGCCTGCGACGGTGAGGTCACCAGCGCATGGGCAATCTCGGAGTCGAAACGACGGCCAAACAGGTTGTCTATGTACTGGCCGGTCGCCTTGCTCTTGTGCGCATCGGCAAGCAAGGCTTGCGCCAGCACCTGCAGCTGCGGCTGATCCCCCAGCGTCTTGCTGGCAGTCTCAAACAGGGCGATGGTACGAGGCCCATTCACCTCGCCAGAGAGCCAGAGCGCCTTGACCGCTGCGGCCAGCTGGCGGGTTTGCGGCGTGTCGAACTGACCCAGCTGATGGGCAAACGCGATCAGACTGTCATGCTCGGTACGGGGCGCCTGCCGCTCGGCGTTGGAGTTGGTGTCGGTGAGCGGACGAATGCCGAGCTCGGTCACCCTGGCTATGTCGGTGGCACTCAACTCACCCACCACTCCCGTGATCCGGCCTATGCCGTCGAACACCAGCTGATGTTCGAAGCGGGCTGTCTGTTCAGGCGGCAGGGCCAGACCATGCACACCGGCAGCCTTGGCCCTGAAGGCAAAGGTGTGGCTCAGCAAGGAGGCGGCCTCGAAGCGCAGCGCCTTCACCTGTTCACCGCGCTGGGCAAACTCTTTGGGGTCGCGAGCCTGCCACTGGGACAGGCTTTGCTCCAGCAGCCCCAGATTCGCCTCCGATGGCTGCTGCTGCACCCGAACCACGGCCTCGCGTACCGCCTTGAGCCGATCGCTTGGCAAGTCGGTCGAGAGCTTGCCCAGCTGGCGGCGAGTGGAGTCAATGAAGCCATTGTCTTCACGCCTGAGCAGCTGGAAGGCAAAACCGGCGGTCTCGGGCACGGCCACGGCCGGGCCCCGCATCGGGCTTCCCAGCCCGGCCAGGGAGACCCCGGACAGACCCAGCTCGGCGCTGCGGCGCGAAGACGCATGGCTCGCCGGCACAGCGGCGCCCGACTCGCGCTCACCGACCATACCGGGCAGGGTGATGGCGGGCGTGCCATGAACACGGTTCCCGGCATTGATCTGCAGGCGATTGACCGCAGCCAGGGCGCCATCGAGGGCGGACTGCTCCTGTTCACTCAAGCCATTGGCGGCATCGATGGCCGATGGCTGGGCGCCGGCCGCAGCATAGGTCGACAGACCTGCGGCATCCGGCGCATCCAGCTCACCGGTCTGAGGCGGCCGGGGTGCCGCAACCGGGATCTGGCCGTCATGCGCGTCCTGACGGCTCGGCTTGTCACCGCTTTGTTTCAGGCTCGCCGCATTCTGTCTGGCCTGTGTTGCCTGCTGGCTGGCCTGGCTGCTGGCCTGCTCGCCTGCGGCCTGGGCCTGGCTGGCACTCGACTCGCCCTCTTGCTGCCGCTGCCGGGCATCGGCCTCGCGGGTCAGGGCATCGAGACGGCGCTGCTCGGCCTGCTCGGTCCGGCTCTGCCCCTGCGCCTGGGCCTCGCCCTGCAACTGTTCGCTGCGCTGCTGACCCGATTTGGACTGGGTCAGGGCGGCATCGACCTGCTGGCTCTGCTGCTCGCGGCGAGTTTTGGCATCCGCAATCGCCTCGCCTGCCGTGCCGCTGGCCTCTTCCAGATCTTCCTGTGCATCGGTCAACAAGCGGTCGGCAAAACCATTGCGCCAGTGCTGGCCGGACGGGATGGTGGCCGCTTCGGGCTGTTTGAGCTGTTCAAACTGGCGGGCCAGGGTGTCGAGCTGAGCCGTCATGTCGCGCGCTTCCGCCTCGATGACGCCGCGCTGATCCTGACCATTCTCGGCCAGCTTGCCCTCATCGGTGGCTTCCAGCTGGGACTGAGCGCCCGAAAGGGCGGCCAGCTGCTGTGCCTTCTCCTGCTCCAGTCGCTGTTTGTCGGCATCGGCACTGGCCCGATCGGCTTGGGCCTGGGCGGCGTTGCCGTCTTGCGCCAGTTGCGCGCTGACCTGGCCAATCTCGGCCTTGCCAGCCGCCGTGGCGACCACGTTGTCGAGCAGATAGCCAAGGCCGTTGCTCTCCCCCGTGCCCCGGAACGCCAGGGTATTGCTCCCCGCGCGAGCGGTCAGGGTCAGCCGTTTGGTCTGCCAGCTGGCGGCGTCGCCCTCGCTGGCAAAGACGCGCTCGCCGTTCCACAGTACCTCGATGCCGTGCTGCAGCGAGATGTTGGCCCGACGGGCAAAATCGAAGTCCAGAGTGACAGTCTCGCCTGCCTGGAGGCCGGCAAGATCCTGGGAAATCTGGGTGTTTCTGTCGGTGGAGAGTTCACTGACACGCTGGCCATGACCTTCGTCAGCCAGCCCGTAGGTGGCGGCAGAAAAGTCTGCCTCGATCCCGTCACCGGCATGCTGCCAGCCGTGGGCGCCCCGTTCGAAATCGCCGTTGACGATGAGGTTTTCGCCGCCCCTGGCCAGGCCTTGCTCATCGAGCTGCAACGCCTTGTCCATGGCTTGCTCGTCGCGCTCGCCGGTCTGGCTCACCTGGCCGGTCAGGCCGCTCGCCAGCGAGGATTTCACCTCGCCAATCTCGTCCAGACCGAAGCCGCTCAGGGTCTGTACATCCCCCAGACTGGCCGCTTGTGGCGTCTTGACCGGGCCCTCTTCATCGCCCTGTACCAGGTAGTTGATCGCCTGGTTGCCTGCCGCACCGAACAGGGTCTGCTTGATGTTGTCAAACAGGGTACCGAGCTTGTTGCTGCTGGTGTTGCTGCTGGCGATGGCCAGGCTGTAGAAGTCGCCGTTGCCTATCTTGATGGCCACGTTGTGGCGGGCATAGGCCGCCGTGACGTCGAGCCCGTCGCCGATCTGGACATTGGCATTGCCCTTGCCCTTCATGACGGCGACGTTGAGCCCGTCCCCCACCTTGGTGTTGAGGTTGTAATCACCCCAGGCCAGGTTGATGGAGGTGCCGTCGCCGACCTTGATGTTGTTGTTGAACTTGCCGTAGGCGGCGGTGACGCTCAGGCCATCCCCCACTGTGGTGGTCTGGTTGACCTCCCCCTTGGCGAGGGTGACCTGGATACCGTCGCCCACCCGGGTGACGACGTTGGCCTTGCCGAGCAGGGCCTGGTAGCTCTCGCCATCCCCCACCTGGGTGACTATGTTCGCATCCCCCTTGGCCAGCACGACCTGACGGCCATCCCCCACCTTGGTGATGATGTTGGCGCGACCCCAGGCACCTGTGTAACTGTCGCCGTCACCGACCTGGGTGACCAGGTTGGCCTCCCCTTGCAACACCGCCAGCTCGCGGCCATCGCCGACCTTGGTCAGCACGTTGGCGCGGCCCTTGGCGAAGCTGTAACGGTCACCGTCACCGACCTGGGTCAGCAGGTTGACATCCCCCCAGGCCCCCTGCACCACCAGGCCGTCGCCCACCTTGGTGATCAGGTTGGCGCGGCCCTTGGCCAGGCCTATGGTGCTGCCGCCACCGACATGGGTCATGACGTTGCCTACCTCGGAGATGAGCAGGCCCACAGTGGTACCGTCACCTATCTTGGTCAGCAGATTGCCCTTGCCCCACAACACAGCAGCCGTGGTGCCATTGCCCACGTGGGTCAGCACGTTGGCATCGGCCTTGGCGATGACGCCAAGGAAGTCATCCCCGACCTTGGTGATGATGTTGGCTTTGCCCAGCGCCAGTACCCCGGTCAGACCGCTGCCCACATGGGTCACTATGTTGGCCTTGCCAAACAGGGCCGCCAGTGTGGTGCCATCGCCCACCTTGGTCATCACGTTCAGCTCGCCGGCGAACAACCCCAGGCTGGTGCCGTTGCCGATGTGGCTGTAGATGTTGGCCTTGCCGATCATCAGCGCGGCGGTCAGGCCATCGCCCACCTTGGTCATCAGGTTCGCCTGCCCCAGCATGGCGGCGAAGGTCTCACCAAGGCCGACATGGGTGAAGACGTTGGCATTGCCCACCATGGCAGCCAGCGTCATGCCGTTGCCCACCTTGGTCGCCAGGTTGCCCTGGGCCAGCATAAGGGCGACGGTCAGGCCGTCACCGACATGGGTGAAGACGTTGGCCTTGGCTACCATCAGCGCCAGGGCATTGCCATCCCCCACCTTGGTGAAGACGTTGGCCACCCCGCCCATCAGGGCCCAGGCGTCGCCCTGACCTATCTGGGTAAACAGGTTGCCCGCGCCTATCATGGCGGCAATGGCCGTGCCGTCACCCACCTTGGTGAACAGGTTGCCAACGGCACCCATGACCCCCAGGGTGGCGCCATCGCCGACATGGGTCAGCACGTTGCCCGCCCCCAGCATCACGGCAGAGAGATCGCCGTCACCGACCCGGGTCAGCACGTTGGCCGCCCCCAGCAGCAGCGCCTGGGTATCACCCCGGCCAATCTGAGTCAGCACATTCACGCCGCCCCCCAGTATGGCCTGCACCTTGCCATTGCCCTTCTTGGTGAGCACGTTGGCGCCCCCCAGCAGCACGGCGCGGGTATCGGCAGCCTCGTCCCCCTGGCTGATGTGGGTGAGCACGTTGGCCCCCCCCAGCAGGCCGGCGGTCAGCTGGCCGGCACCCAGCTTGGTCAGCACGTTGGCACCGCCCACCGACAGCGCATCGAGCCGGCCATTGCCGGCCTGGGTCAGCAGGTTGAAGCCCCCGCCGGCCAGCCAGAGACCATTGCCATCGCCGATCTGGGTGTGGGTGTTGTAACCGCCCAGCATGACCACCTGGCTGTCGCCACGGCCCTGCTGCACCGAGATGTTGCCATAGGCCAGCAGGCGGGCCAGATACTCCCCGTCCCCGCTGCGTACCAGCACGTTGGCCGCACCGACGGCATAGACATCCATCTTCCCCTGCGAGCCCTGATGCACCAGCACGTTGGCCAGGCCGGCACCACGGAACACCAGATCGCCGCGCTGACCGCGCTTGATCAGCACGTTGGCCGCCCCGGCGCCGTTGAAGTGGATATTGCCCTCGGTCACGTCGGACTCGATGACGTTGCCGCCACCTGCGCCGTCGAAGAAGATGTCGCCCTTGCTCTTGCCGCCGCTCTGCTGGCGGGGCAGCAACGGCTGGCTGGAAAACTCGCGGGTGGCCGGCAGTCGATCCGACACGGCCGTGACGGTATCGAGCTGGTAGTGCACCTCGCTCAGGGAGTAGCCCCCCGTGCCCATGGCACTGAAACCCGTCTGCTCCGAGATGACCTGATCGGCCAGGCCGGCGATGTGATCGCCCTCCTTGTACCAGGCCCTGGCCAGGTACTTGAGCGCACCGGTTTCCCTGTCGTTGGCCAGCTCTACCACCACTATCTTGGTGTAGGGGCCAAGCAGCTTGGCAAACACATAGGTGTTGGCCTGCGCCCGGGATTTCACCGCGCTGACCGCGACCTTGGTACCATCTTGATAGATGGCATGACCACTCATGTTGGCCGTGGAGAGGGTGACATCGGCGGCGGCCACGCTCACGCCACCGCCGTAGTTGATCCAGCTGTTTTCGGTCAGATCCGCTTCCACCGCCTGCAATGTGATGCGCTGACGCCGTTCAAACACCAGGTCCGTCAGGCGATACGCGCCGTCGGTCCGGGTCGAGGTAAATCCTTGTTGTTCATTGATCTGGCTGCTGGCCAGGCTGGCGAGGTGATCGCCCTCCTTGTACCAGGAGGTGGAGAGATAGCGCAGGGGGCCCTGCTCGCCCTCGTTGGAGAGTTCGACCCGGTTTATCTTGGTGTACATGCCATCGAAGAAGGCAAACAGGTAGGTATTGGGTTGCAGGGTCGACTTGATGGCCGTGACCGCCTGGGACTGGTTGATCCAGCTGCCGCCCATGGTGGCCGTGGTCAACGCTATCTCGTCGGCACGGGCGCCTGCGAAGGGCGAGCTGTCGCTGCCAGACCCCTTGCGGGAGAGGTGGTTGTACCCCCCCGCCCCCTTGAAGTGGATGTTGCCCTCGGCCACATCGGAGAGCAGCCGGTTGTAGCCACCGGCCCCGTTGAAGCGGATGTCGCCGCGGGTCTGCAGATAGGCATCATCCTCATGGCGCAGACGGGAGATCTCGTTCCAGCCGCCGGCGCCGTTGAAGGTGACGTCCCCCTCGCGCCCCTTGCGGAACACCTTGTTGTAGGCACCGGCGCCGTTCAGGGTGACGTTGCCGGACTCAACCTGGGAGCTGATGATGTTGGCCGCACCGGCGCCATGGAAGCTGATGTTGCCCTGCGACCCCTGATACTGGCTGTGCCAGGTGCGGTCCAGCTTGTTGGCCGCCCCGGCACCACTGAAGGTCAGATCGCCCCTGTCGGTCTGGTGCCAGAGTTTGTTGTAACCACCGGCCCCCTCGAAGCTGACGTTGCCACTGATCCCCTTGCGGGTCAGGAAGTTGGCAAGGGCCGCCCCCTGATAGCGGATGTCGCCCTCGCGCCCCTGGTGATCTATGTTGGTGCCACCGCTGGCACCGGCAAAGTGGATATTGCCGGACTCGGACTTGCTGATGTCCGCGTAGCCCGCCGCCCCCTTGACGGTCAGGTTGCCGGACTCATCGACCACCTTGAGGTAGGCGGCGCCGCCGTACACGCTGTCATTGCCCGTGCCGGTATAGACGGTGGCGCCAATGGAGCCGATCTTGATGGTGTCGTCACCGCCATAGGCACGGATGACGCCGCCAAAGCCAAAGGCATTGATGTCATTATTGCCATCATCTGCCGTGTAATTACCGGTAAAGAAGTACTCAATACTTCTCCATACACTCTTTCCCATGTATTAACTCATTATGATTAAATGGAAAACCACTGCACCCTGCGCACACAATGGCCAAGTTCGGCATGAACATAACCGCGCACGGTACAGACCCGCTGCCCTTTCCATGGCAGAAATATCCGGCGACGCAGATCGCTCACCACGGCGCGGGCATGTCCGTATGGCGCTATCATCTCCGGAATAAAAATATGGTCGCCGGATTGCCAATCCTCACGGATCAGCTCCCGCTCGGCGGCCAGCAAGGTGTCACGAATGGATAAAGAGACAAACGCCCAGTTGCAAAATGCAACCGGGCGCCCGTGTGAGTCTTCATAATAGCTGAACTGGTTCAATTCGAAGGCAGGCAATATTCGCTGCTGCCACTCGGCGACGGAATAACGCCGGTGCAGGGAGGAGTGCTGACTCAGCAGCATGACTCCCCCCAGCATATGTTGATTTTGTTGCCAGTTCGGTTCCGTTGATTGCAATACCAAGCTCATTGGATCCCCAACCGGAACATTATTTTTTCTTGCGCGGCGCGGCCTGTGCTGTGGCAGCCGGTGCGGCTTGCTGCTCGTCAGAAGGGGCGGCCGGGATCAGGCCTGCGGCGATCAACTTGTCAAACTCGGCAGCCATGCGCGGATCTTCAAGCATATTTTTTATCATTGAAACCATGTACATAAAGCCAGCGGCAGGCATGTGGACCGTCTGCTTCAGCGCCAGCTCGTTGTCGCTTTCTGCCATGACCCCTTGCGCCATCTTCAGCGGATCCTGTCCGACGAAATAGAGCGAGAAGATCCCCTTGTTATAGTTGACGCTGGATACTGTCTGTACAAACTGCTCTGTCATATAAATTCCATTATCAATAAATATAAAGACAAACAAAAAAGAAAAGGAATTTCCCAAGTAAAATAACACGGGAGCAACATTTTGCTTTTCACTATATTTACCATATTTGAAATTATTATCCGATTCAATTAAACAATGACCTAAAAATAGAGTAAATACGTCAATATAAATATCAACTCAATCATTAAGGTTAATGCCGCGGCATTATGCAATGCGTTATTAACTGGGCCATCACGGCCATTTTATTATGCAAGCTATCAATCAAGATAATATTTGACAGTGAAATAATGGCTCGTTAGTATGCGCGCCCTGCCTGCAACAGGCCACCTTGCCCCATATAAACAGGAGGGGTGTCACAGCGGCAAACGGATATATTATGACGGCGAGTGAAGAGTCTGTTTTAGCGTGTCTCAATATTATTATCGGGATGCAGGGTTGCCCCTCTCAAGATATAGCACCCACGCCAGACGACACCTTTGACAATATTGTCGATACGCTGCAACAACAGACAGGAACCCGCATTCGTCAGCGTCATATCCCCCCTCGCAAACTCGATAAACTGACCCTGCCGGTGGTACTGCTGAGCCCCTCTGGCGAGGCGTTCGTGCTGGCCCAGCGCCAGGGTGAACAGGCGCTGATCCTGGATCCGGCCGTGGGCAAGCCGCAGGTCATAACACAAGACGAGCTGCTGGCACGCTGGGGGGGCCGCCTGCTCGAGGTCGGCAAACGGCAGAGTCGCTTCGACATCCGCTGGTTCATCCCCGCCTTCCTGCAGCAAAAACGCCTGCTCGGCGAGATATTGCTGTTCTCGCTGGTGTTGCAGATCCTGGCGCTCATCTCCCCGCTCTTCTTTCAGGTGGTGATGGACAAGGTGCTGGTGCATCAGGCCTGGGCAACCCTGGATGTGCTGGTGTTCGGGCTGCTGATCACGGCCCTGGTGGAGGTCTGCCTGCGCGGGCTGCGGGAATACCAATATGCCCACACCGCCAACCGGATCGATATCCAGCTCGGTCTGCGCATGGTGCAGCACCTGTTCGCCCTGCCCCTGCTCTATTTCAAGAGTCGCCAGGTGGGCGCCATCGTGACCCGGGTGCAGGAGCTCAACACCATACGCGAGTTCCTGACAGGCACCCTGTTCACCCTGACGGTGGACGTGCTGTTCATGTTTGTCTTCCTGGCCGTCATGGCCAGCCTCTCCGGCATGCTGACCCTGGTGATCCTGCTCTCCATTCCCGCCTATGTGCTGATCGCCTGGTGGATCACGCCACGCATGCAGCAGGCGGTCGAGCAGCAGTTCGGCCATGCCGCCACCAATACCGCTTTCCTGAACGAGACGGTCGCCGGGGCCGAGACCCTCAAGAGCCTGGCGCTGGAACCGCGTTTCGTGCGGCGCTGGGATGAGCAGACCCGCCAGATGGTGGAAGCGGGCTACCGGGTGCAGCAACTCAACAATGCCTCCCAGCACGGGGTCATGTGGCTGCAAAAACTGGTGACGGTCGTCGTGCTCTGGCTCGGTGCCAGCGAGGTGATCGCGCTGCAGCTCACCATAGGCCAGCTCATCGCCTTCAACATGATGGCCAGTCACGTGGCTCAACCCCTGTCGCGCCTGGTCGAGTTGTGGGGCCAGTTCATCCAGACCCGGATCGCGGTAGACAAACTCGGCGACATGCTCAACCTCCCCCCGGAACATCAGCGCGATGGGGATGGCCGCATCCACGCCGGCGCCATAGTGCTCGAGCGGGTGCATTTTCGCTATCAAGCGGATGCCCCCCTCATCATCGACGATCTCTCCCTCGCCCTGGCGCCCGGCGAGACGCTGGGGATTGTCGGAGGCTCGGGCTCGGGCAAGAGCACCCTGGCCCGTCTGCTGCTGCGGCTCTATCAGCCGGAGCAGGGGCAGATCCTCATCGATGGCCAGCCCATCCAGCAGATCCCGCTCCACCACCTGCGCCAGCAGATGGGGGTGGTGTTGCAGGAGAACCACCTGTTCAACAAGTCGGTGCGCGACAACCTGGCCCAGTCGGTGCCCCACGCCAGCCTGGACGAGATCATACGGGCCGCCACCCTGGCCGGCGCCCATGAGTTCATTTTGCGACTACCCCTTGGCTACGACACAGTGCTGGCGGAAGGGGGCAGTTCGCTCTCCGGCGGTCAGCGCCAACGGCTGGCCATCGCCCGCACCCTGCTGGCCGACCCCAGGATCCTCATCTTCGACGAGGCCACCAGCGCCCTGGATGACGGATCCCAGGCGCTGATCCAGCACAACATGCGCCAGATCGCCAGCGGCCGCACCGTCATCACCATAGCCCACCGCCTCTCCACAGTGCGCCACTGCGACCGCATCATAGTCCTGCAGCGCGGCAAGATAGTGGAGCAGGGCGACCACGCCAGCCTGCTGGCACTGGGGCAGCACTACGCCCGCCTGTGGCAACTGCAACAGGACTTGCACGAGGAGACCCCATGAATCTGCGCACCTGGCTGAGCCGCTGGCGCCAACCCGGTCCAGCCCGGCAGCAGGAGGCCCACTACGGCTTCCTGCCCGCCCATCTGGCGCTGGCCGAGACGCCCCCCTCCCCCTTTGCCCGCATCACGGCGCTCACCCTGAGCGCCGGCGTGCTGCTCACCCTGCTCTGGGCCTGCTGGGGCCAGCTCGACATCCAGGCCACCGCCAGCGGGCGCCTGCTGGTCTTTGGCCGCAGCCAGATGATCCAGTCCTACGAGCAGGCCAGGGTGATCGGCATTCACGTGGAAGATGGCCAGGCGGTCGCCGCCAACGCGCCGCTGCTGACCCTCAACACCCTGGGGGTGAGCCAGGATCTGAGCCGGTTGCGCGAGCAACAGGCGTTCCAGTACCAGACCCTGATCCGCTATCAGGCACTCTATGGCAACGAAACCGTCAGCCAGCACCCCGACTACGCCAGGCTCACCCCGGCGCAGCAGCAGGCGCTGGCGGAGAACCACCAGAGCGAGCTGCACGAGTACCGGAGCACCCTCAACAACCTGCAGGCCGAGCTTGGGGTCAATCAGGCCAATCAGGCCGCCAGACGGGGAGACATGGCCTCCCTCACTACCCTGCTGGCCAACATCCGGCCGCGCCTGCAGGCGCGCCAGACCCTGAGCCGGTCCCAGGCCATCTCGCGGGTCGAGTATCTGGAGCAGGAGAAAGAGCTGCTGGAAACCCAGCGCCAGCTCGCCCAGCAGAGAGCCGAGCTCGAGGTGCTGCAATCCCAGCAGCAGAGCCTGCAGGAGCGGCTGGCCGGCTTCAAGGCACAGAAACAGCGGGAGTGGATAGAGAAACGCCAGCAGGCCCAGCTGCAGCTGACCGCCATCGAGCAGGAGCTCGCCAAGCTGAGCGAGCGGGAGCACCTGGAAGTCATTCGCGCCCCGGTGGCGGGCACAGTGCAGCAGCTGGCCATCCACACCCAGGGCGCCGTGGTGCAGCCGGCCCAGCAGTTGCTGGTCATAGTGCCCAACGAGGGAGTCCAGTACGCCGAGGTGAAGATCCTCAACAAGGACATAGGCTTCGTGCACGAAGGGCAGACAGTCAGCATCAAGGTGGATGCCTTTCCTTATACCCGTTACGGCACCATAGACGGCGAGCTGGTCAGCGTGTCGCGCGATGCCACCACGGATGAGCAACTGGGGCTGGTCTTTCCCGCCAGGGTCAAGCTGAGCCGGGGCGAGATGCAGATAGACAATCAGCCGGTGCGGCTCACCCCGGGCATGTCGGTGGTGGCCGAGGTCAAGACGGATAGGCGCCGGGTGATCGACTACCTGCTGAGCCCGATCCGGGAATACCAGGCCGAGGCACTGCGGGAGCGATGACAATGACACACGCTTTGCCAGCCTTGGAGGCCCCCGTGAACGAGCCCGCCCCCATCGCCAATGGCGCCCTCGCCGCTCTCGCCCACGCGGCCCATCAGCTGATGATGGCCGCAGATGCCGGGCAACTGGCCCACGCCATGGGTTGCGATCTGGCGCCGGACGATCTGACGGTGCGCGAGGCCGCCGCCCGGCTCGGCCTGCGCAGCGCCCTGTCACAGGGGCCGGGCTGCCCGCTGGCGGCGCTGCCACTGCCGGCCCTGCTCAAGCGGGAGGGGCGCTGGTACACCATCACCGCCATCGAGCCTGAGGGCTGGCAGCTGTTTGATCCGGCGACTGGCACCAGCAGCCTGCAGCCGCTGCCGGGCCCCACGCAGGCGGCGCAGTGGCACTATCTGTTGCTGGCCCAGCAGGATCTCACCCCGGCCGAGGTCAAGTTCGGGCTGGGCTGGTTCAGCCCGGCGGTACTGCGCCAGCAGAAGCAGGTTCGAGACGTCTTCTGCTTCGCCATTGTGTTGCAGCTCATAGCCCTCGCCAGCCCGCTGCTGTTTGAGAACATCATCGACAAGGTGCTGGTGGGACGCAGCCTCGGCAGTCTGCAGGTGCTGGCCCTGGCCATGGTGGCACTGGCCTGCGCTGAGCCGCTCTACAGCTTTCTGCGCGGTCAGGTGTTCGGCCATCTGGCCAACCAGGTCAACGCCGAGCTGTCCGGCAAGCTCTATCGCCATCTGGTCGGCCTTCCCATCGACTATTTCAAGGCGCGCCAGACCGGCCAGATCATAGCCCGGGTCAAGGAGATGGCCCAGATCCGCCAGTTCCTCACCGGCTCCACCCTGATGCTGGTGCTGGACCTGGTGTTCATCCTGCTGTTTGTCGGCGTCATGTTCCATTATGCCCCCGTGCTGACCGGCTGCGTGCTGGGCTCCTTGCTCATCTATTTTCTGCTGTGGCTGCTGATTGGCCCCCTGGTGCGCAAGCGGGTCGAGGCCGAGTATCAGGCGGATGCCGATGCCACCAGCTTCCTGACCGAGGCGGTCACCGGCATCGAAACCATCAAGACCACGGCCACGGAGCCACGCTTTTATCAGGAGTGGCAGCGTCTGCTGGCGCGCCAGTTGCGGCGGGGATTTCAGGCAAGAAAGGTGGGACTTGCCGCGGGTCAGGGCATAGATCTGGTGCAAAAGCTCACCGCCGCCCTGCTGCTCTGGCTCGGGGTCGGCGAGGTGCTGAACGGCAGGCTGAGTCCGGGCGAGCTGGTGGCCTTCAACATGCTGGCGGGCCACGTCACCCAGCCGGTGCTGCGGCTGGCCCAGGTGTGGCAGGACTTCCAGCACACCCTGATCGCCCTGCGCCGGGTGGGGGACATACTCGACGAGGCGCCGGAGCACGGCAATGGCGGGCTCGCCTCCGTCCCCGCTCTCGAGGGGGCCATCGAATTTCGCCACATCCGCTTTCGCTACCAGCCGGATGCCCCCGAGGTGCTGGCCAATCTCTCCCTCTCCATCGAGCCCGGGCAGTTCATCGGCATCACTGGCCCTTCCGGTTGTGGCAAGAGCACCCTTACCCGCTTGCTGCAACGGCTCTACGTGCCCCAGCACGGTCAGGTGCTGGTCGACAACATGGATCTCGCCATCGCCGACCCCGTCTCATTGCGCCGCAACATGAGCGTGGTGCTGCAGGAGAGCATTCTGTTTTGTGGCTCGATCGCCGACAACATCCGCATCTGTCGCCCCGATGCCAGCCAGGCCGAGGTGGAGCAGGCGGCGCAGCTGGCCGGCGCGCTCGGCTTTATTCGCGAGCTGCCCCAGGGTTTTGGGCAGCAGGTGGGCGAGAAGGGTGCCCGCCTGTCTGGCGGGCAACGCCAGCGCATCGCCCTGGCCCGCGCCCTGCTGGCCAACCCCAGGATACTGCTGCTCGACGAGGCCACCTCGGCCCTCGACTACGAATCCGAGGCGGCCATCATGGCCAACATGGCGGCCATTCGCCGTGGCCGCACCCTGATCAGCATCGCCCACCGCCTCAATACACTCCGCCATGCCGATCGCATCCTGGTGATGGATGCGGGGCAGATAGTGGAGTCCGGCAGCCACGAGGAGCTGCTGGCACGACCGGGACTCTATGCCCGGCTGTGGCGCCAGCAGACGGGGGAAGAGGCTGAGCACCCAGGTCCTCGCCCGTTAATGATTAACCAGTGAATAAAGAATGCCCTGATTCAGTCCCGATACAGGCACTCCTGCTAGGATCCGGATTGACTCTCCCCGGCATAAACCCTCTAATTGACAGCCTGGATCCCCATGATCGCGCACCTTATGAAAATATTGTTGGTCGAAGACGACAAGCTGCTCAATCACCACCTCTCCACCCTGCTGACCGAGGCCCAGAATCAGGTCCACAGCACGGACAGTGCCCAGGTGGCCCTGCATTACGCCGCCGATTACCCCATAGACGTAGCCATCATTGATTTGGGGCTGCCGGACATGGACGGTTTGCAACTCATCCGACAGCTGCGCGAGCGGCAGATCCCCTTCCCCATCATAGTCTTGACCGCCCGTGGCAACTGGCAGGACAAGGTGGAGGGGCTGGAGGCCGGGGCGGACGACTATCTGGTCAAACCGTTCCAGAAGGACGAGCTGCTGGCACGGCTCAATGCCCTGGTGCGCCGCAGCGCCGGCTTCATCTCGCCCAAGGTCAAGGCCGGCGACTATGAGCTGGATCTCTCCCGCAAGGAGCTGACCATAGGCGGCGAGCCGGCCGTGCTCACCAGCTTCGAATACCTGATCCTCGAATACCTGATGCGCAACGCCCGCCAGGTGGTCTCCAAGCAGCAACTGCTGGACCAGCTCTACGGCGATGGCGAAGGGGACCCCAACACCATAGAAGTGATGGTGAGCCGGCTGCGCAAGAAGCTGGACCCGGAGGGGAGCATCCAGCCCATCTCCACCATCCGGCGCCAGGGTTACATCTTCAACCTCTCGTGCAACTGATGCGCCTTCGCCTGCCGCGGCCCATGCGACTGATCCGTCGCTCGCTGCACATCAAGCTGATGCTGAGCGCCATGCTGGTCATAGCGCTCATCATGGCCTTCTCCGTCTACATCCTCTATCTGGGCCACACCGAGGAGCAGGCCCAGAAGGCCAGCACCCGCATGCAGGAGAACCTCTCCAAGCTGTTCTCCTCCAAGCTGCCGGATCTCCATGCCACCACGGATCTCGGCAAGATCACGCCAGATGCCATCGACCCCAATCTGGATACCCTGATCTGCCGGGCCGACGGCCAGTTGAGCTGGTCCAGCCTGCACATGCCGGAGGTGATCCACTCCAAGGGCACCATCTGTCAGGATCTGATGAAGTACCTCGGCGGCCTGGATCAGGACTACTTCTTCAAACGCCACACCATCAAGAACGGCGAGAGCTACTTCATCTACAGCCTGCGGTTTCTGCGCAATCACGGTGAGGGCCCCACCACCTATTACGTGGTGATGGTCGACTCGGCCAAGCGCTACCTGGCCCAGACCCGCAGCTACCTCTATCAGTGCATCCGCCAGGCCCTGCTGGCCTACTCGCTGCTCGGCGCCCTGCTGCTGCTCACCAGCTTCTGGAGCCTGACCTCATTGCGCACCATGGCGCGCCAGATCGACGAGATCCGGGCGGGCAAGCGGGAGGCGCTCTCCAATGACTACGAGCGGGAACTGACGCCGCTGACCGAGTCGGTCAACCAGCTGCTGGAGAACGAACGCCAGCAGACCCAGCGCTACCAGCACGCCCTGAACGATCTGGCCCACAGTCTGAAAACCCGGCTGGCGCTGATCCAGATGACGGCGCAGGAGATCAAGCTGGGGCGCGACATCCACGACAACATCAGTGAACAGATCCTGACCATGGATCAGATCATCCAGTACCAGCTGCGCCGCGCCGTCACCGGCCGCAAACGCCTCGCCAGCAAGGGCACGGAACCCGTGCCCCTCATCGAGAAGCTGCTGGCCAGCCTCGCCAAGGTCTATCGCCACAAGAAGCTGCAGACCCGCTTCAAGTTCGATGACGACGTCTTCTTCGCCGGCGAGCAGGGGGACTTGATGGAGCTGATGGGCAACCTGCTCGACAACGCCTTCAAGTTCGCCATCAGCGAGATCCAGGTGACTGTGAGTCGCCGTCTCGACCGCCTGCGGATCGAGATTGAAGACGATGGCCCGGGCATAGATCCGGACAAGTCGCAGCAGATCTTCCAGCGCGGCGTGCGCGCCGACAGCTCACCCGGCCAGGGCATAGGTCTGGCGGTGGTCACCGAAATAGTGCACAGCTACGGCGGCCAGATCATGGTGGATGAATCGCCGCTGGGGGGCGCCCGCTTCACCCTGGACCTGCCCTGAGTTTGACTCAGCCCCGACTAATAACGACGCCTGCCTGCCCGCAGGCGTCGTGCTTTCTCCCGTCCCCTTTCCCAAGCCGACACAGCCCCGCGAGATCACATGACGCAGGGGAAGCGACAATCGGGAAGCCGGAGGAGATCAGAAGATAAAAAAAACCGGCCACAAGGACCGGTGAAACAGTTCAGGCTTGTCAGGTGACAAACGCACCCAGCGGATGAAGACAAGTCCCAATTCCTTATGGGGCCCTGGCCTCTTGAGTACGTGTTGTTACTCTATCCCATGGTCACTGAATCAAGGCTGAACCATGGGATGATTGGCATCCAGCCCCTGTTTCGGCTTACAGCTTGATGCCCAGCGACTGGCGCAGATAGGCCCCGGCACCGAGCAGACCCGGCCCCTCGTGGGTGATGAGGAAGACGGGAATATCCTTCAGATAGGACTTGAAACGCCCCTTATCTTCGAACGCCACCCGAAAGCCCGAGCCGATGAAGAACTCCTGAAAGCGCGGCACGATTCCGCCGGCGATGTAGACGCCGCCGAAGGTGCCCAGATTGAGCGCCAGGTTGCCGGCGAAGCGCCCCATCAGCACGCAGAACAGGCTCAGGGTGCGACGGCAATCCAGGCATTCGCCCGCCAGCGCCCGCTCTGTGATGTCTTTGGGTGCAAAGGCTTCTGGCTCGCGGCCATCGGACTTCACCAGACCGCGATAGATGTTGACCAGACCGGGCCCGGAGAGCAGCCGCTCGGCCGAGACATGACCCAGCTCGGCGCGCATCACCTGCAACACAGCATCCTCTTCTTCGCTGTTGGCGGCAAAATCCACGTGACCGCCCTCGCCCGGCAGACTCAGCCACTGCTCGCCGGTGTGCACCAGGTGGGCCACCCCCAGGCCTGTGCCTGCGCCGTAGATGGCGATGGGCTTGCCGGCCACGGGCGCCGCGCCCCCCAGCTGGATGCAGTCAGCCGCGTCCAGTACGGGCACCGCCATGGAGACGGCGGTGAAGTCGTTGATCACCTGCAAGCGGGTCAGGCCCAGATTGGCCTGCATCTCGCCGATGGAGAACTCCCAGCTGTGGTTGGTCATGGCGACCCAGTCGCCCTTGATGGGGCAGGCGATGGCGATACAGGCCTGGCTCACCTGCACCTGATGCTCATCCAGATAGAGGCGCACCACGGCCTCGAGGCTGGGGTGGGCCAGCCCGGAATAGGTCTTGGCCCGGGAAATGGTGCCGGTCGCCAGCTCGCACAGGGCCAGCCGCGCATTGGTGCCGCCTACGTCGCCGACCAGCGCATGGGTATGCTGCATAAAACAACTCCTTCGTTACTTGGGTCGGGGCGGCCCTTACCGTCCCGCAATTATTATTTGGCAACAATTCTACCCGAGCCCCTCCCCCCGCTGCGCGTTTGATGGATGCAAGTGTGCGCCCGCTCACAGTGTTGTTGCTTTGCAACATTTGTAAGCGCTTTCACGGGATGGGTGGAAGTTTGTAACCAAAAATACGAAATAATTAGACATGAGTCATACTTTGCAGGGCCAAGATTAGTTTCGATAAGAGCTTGTCTTGTATAGTCATCAAGTTGATTGGAAACCTGCTTAGCCGTGAATTTAGTGCAAAGACACTGAAGCTAAATTACAAAAATGCCTGGTGGTGATGATGAATACCCTTGATAAAATTACTAATAATTTGGAAAGTTTCAGTAAATCAGAGCGTAAAGTTGCCGAGGTCATTCTGGCCTCCCCGCAGACGGCCATTCACTCCAGTATCGCCACCCTCGCCAAGATGGCCGACGTCAGTGAACCGACCGTCAACCGTTTCTGCCGCCGTCTCGATACCAAAGGCTTTCCCGACTTCAAACTGCATCTGGCCCAGAGCCTGGCCAACGGCACCCCTTATGTGAACCGCCACGTGGAAGCGGACGACGGGCCCGATACCTATACCGCCAAGATCTTCGAATCCACCATGGCCTGTCTGGATGCCGCCAAGAACAGCCTGGATATCTCCGCCATCAATCGTTGCGTCGATATTCTGACCCAGTCCAAGAAGATCAGCTTCTTTGGTCTGGGCGCCTCCTCCGCCGTCGCCCGCGATGCCCAGAACAAGTTCTTCCGCTTCAACATCCCCGTGGTGAGCTTCGATGACATCGTCATGATGCGCATGAGCTGCATCAACAGCAGCGAAGGGGACGTGGTGGTGCTCATCTCCCACACAGGCCGCACCAAGGCGCTGGTGGAGATCGCCGCGCTGGCCCGCGAGAACGACGCCACCGTCATCGGCATGACCGCCAAGGATTCCCCGCTGGCCCGCGAGTGCAACCTGGTGCTTTCCATGGACGTGCCGGAAGACACAGATGTCTACATGCCGATGGCGTCTCGCATCGCCCAGCTGGCCCTGGTAGACGTGCTGGCGACCGGTTTTACCCTGCGCCGTGGCATGAAATTTCGCGAAAACCTGAAGAAAGTCAAAGAAGGTTTGCGCGAATCCCGCTTTGATACCCCCCACTCTTCCTGACGAGCGGGGGCCCTGGCCCCCGGCTGTCTATGCCACCTTCCTTGGTGTAGTATTGTAATTTAGTAACAAAAGCCACCCAGATGGCTTGCAAGCGGGTGCAATGGGCCATGCGCTTGACGGGGCAGTATTTCAAGTCATATCAACTTCAAACTGGAGTCTTTCATGCCAAGACGTACAAAGATTGTAACCACACTCGGTCCGGCCACCGATCGCGAGGGGATCCTCGAGGGGATCATCCGTGCCGGCGCCGACATGGTGCGGATGAACTTCTCCCACGGCACCGCTGAAGACCACATACTGCGCGCCAACCAGGTGCGCGACATCGCCGCCAAGCTGGGCCGTCACGTCGCCATCATGGGTGACCTGCAGGGCCCCAAGATCCGCGTTTCCACCTTCAAGGATGGCAAGGTCTATCTGGCCATCGGCGACAAGTTCATTCTCGATGCGGCGCTCGGCAAGGGCGAAGGCTGTCAGGAACAGGTCGGCATCGACTACAAGAGCCTGCCCGATGACGTGATCGCCGGCGATATACTGCTGCTGGACGATGGTCGCGTGCAGCTGAAGGTGGAGCAGGTCGAAGGCACCCGCATTCACACCACTGTGACTGTGGCGGGCCCCCTCTCCAACAACAAGGGCATCAACAAGAAAGGCGGCGGTCTCTCCGCCCCGGCCCTGACCGAGAAGGACAAGGAAGACATCAAGACAGCCGCCCTGATGAACGTGGACTACCTGGCCGTCTCCTTCCCCCGTTGTGGCGATGACCTGCGCTACGCCCGCGAACTGGCCCGCGAGGCCGGCTCCAACGCCAAGATAGTGGCCAAGGTCGAGCGTGCCGAAACCGTCGCCACCGACGAGGCAATGGAAGACATCATTCTCGGCTCCGATGCCGTCATGGTGGCCCGTGGTGATCTCGGCGTCGAGATCGGCGATCCCGAGCTGGTCGGCGTACAGAAGAAGCTGATCCGTCACTCCCGCCGTCTGAACCGCGTGGTCATCACAGCGACCCAGATGATGGAGTCCATGATCAACGCCCCGCTGCCGACCCGCGCCGAAGTGATGGACGTGGCCAACGCAGTGCTGGACGGTACCGATGCGGTGATGCTCTCCGCCGAGACCGCCGCCGGCCAGTTCCCCATCGAGACAGTGACCTCCATGGCCAGCGTCTGCGTGGGCGCCGAGAAGCACCCGAGCCTGAACGTCTCCAACCACCGCATGAGCTACACCTTCACTTCGGTGGAAGAGGCGGTCGCCATGTCGACCATGTACGCCGCCAACCACCTGGAAGGGGTCAAGGCAATCGTGGCACTGACCGAATCCGGCACCACACCGCTGCTGATGTCCCGCATCAGCTCCGGCCTGCCGATCTTCGCCATGTCACCGCACAACAAGACCCTGGCCTGGACCAACCTCTACCGCGGCGTCACCCCCGTGCTGTTCGACGGCGACGAGACCAAGCCGGTCTACGAAGTGTGTCGCGAAGCGCTGGACGTGCTCAAGGCCAAGGGGCTGGTGCAAAGCGGCGACATGGTGTTGCTGACCCACGGCGACAAGATGGAAACCGTCGGCAGTACCAACACCTGCAAGGTGATGATGGTCGAGTAATCGCCCACCTGGCTGCAACAGAAACGGCTCCCGCGGGAGCCGTTTTTTATGGTGAAATCGCCGCCTCAACCGCGAAACAGTTCGACCTTGTCACCATGGCGCAAGCTGCCGGCACCGCGCACCACCACCCTGTCACCCAGCTTGAGCGCCCCGCTCACCGCCACCTGCTGGCTGTCGCCAAACAGCACTGTTACCGGCACCCGGTTCACTTTCAGATCCTTGCCGCTCTGCTCCACCTGATAGACAACGCTCCCCTCGGTATTGAGCACCAGCGCATCGCGCGGCAACAGCATGGTCTGCTGCTCACCCAGCGGCAGCGCCACCCGCACCGGCGATCCTATGATGAAGCGGCCCGACTCGGGTTTGAGGCGCAGTTCGATGAGACGCGACTTGGGATCGGCGCTCGCCGCCCGCTGGTAGTAAACCCCGTGGCTGCTGAGCTGATCCCCCTCCACCCGCAGCCGGGTCCGGGGCGCCAGCTGACCGGCCCAGATGATGGGAGCCTGCAGGCGTATGTCGGGCTGATCCGGATTGACCAGCTCCAGTGCCTGCTCACCGGCATCCACATGCTCTCCCGGCTGGATGAAGTGGTTGTTCACCACCCCGTCGAACGGCGCGAAGATGTGGCTGCGGCGCAGCTGCTCCTCAATCTGGCGCACCTGCACCCGCGCCAGCCGCTCGGCCAGTTCTGCCTGCTCTACCTCATAGCGCGCCTTGTCATACTGGCTCTGGGAGGTGCTCTTCTGGCGGTGCAGCGTCGCCAACCGGTCAAACTCGGCGCGGGCGAAGCGCAGGTTGCAGGCCCACTTCGCCTGCTCGGCCTGGGCCTGCTCCAGCGAGAGCCGCAGCGCAGCGCTGTCGAGGCGCAGCAGCTCATCCCCCGCCCTGACCCGGCTGCCGAACTCGGCAATCCACTCCACCCGCCCGCTTACCTCGGCACTCAAGGCCGCCTGCTGACGGCTCGCCACGGTGCCGCTGACCCAGATGCTGGCCGCCGCATCCCCCCGGGTCACATCCGCCAGGGTCACCATCTTGCCCTGCGCCAGCACGGGGAACACGCCCCCCGCCAGCAGCGCCGCGCCCACAACCATCCTTGTAAAACCGTGTGTCATCGATGAGCTCCTTGCTCAGGCCCGCTGGCGCAGGGCAAGCGGCACATCGGCACGCTCCCCCAGGCGCAGGAAGGCGGGTAACAGGATCAGGGTAAACAGGGTGCTGCAACTCATGCCGCCGACGATGACGGTGGCCAGCCCCCGGTAGATTTCGCTGCCCTCGCTCGGGCTCAGCATCAGCGGCAACATGCCAAAGATGCTGGTAAGACTGGTCATGGCGATGGGCCGCATCCGGCTTTGCAGGGCATCGGCCACCGCCAGCTGGCGACTCATGCCGTCCCTTTCGGCCATGCGGGTCTGGTGCACCAGCAGGATGGCGTTGTTGACCACCAGCCCCAGCAGGATGACGAAACCTATGATGGTCAAGAGATCCATCGGCAACGGCACCAGCAGGCCGCTCAGGTGCAGCGCCAGCACTCCGCCGACGGTGGCGAGCGGCAGGGTCAGCAGCACCAGCACGGCATCCTTGAGGGAGGCAAACACGCCCCACAGCAAGATCAGCAGGATCATCACCGCAAACAGGAAGATGGCCCCCAGATTGTCCAGCGCCTGCTGCAGGCTGTCGGCATTGCCCGAGACTCTCAGCTCGCCGCCGGCGGGCAGCAGCGGCCGGATGGCGGCAAAGCTCTTGCTCTGCAGGGTATCGAGCACCTGCTCCATGCTCATCCCCTCTGGCGGCGAGATCTGCAGGCTGATGCTGCGCCTGCCGTCGGCCCGAAAGATGCTGGCCGGGCCCATGTCGTGCTCCACCCGCAGCAGTTCACCGAGCGGCACTATGCGACCGGACGGGGTCGCCAGCGGCACCGCCTTGAGCTCGTCCGGGTTGGCGGAGGCCTGTCCCATCAGCATGATATCGAGCCTGTCCTCCCCATCGAAATACTCGCCGACCCGCAGTCCATCGCCGAAGGTCTGGATGATGGCAGGCATGGGGGTTCGATCCCAGCCCACCTCGGCGAGACGCCTGTCTTGCGGCACCAGCCGCAGCTCGGGGGCGGTGAAGTCGAGATCCGGCTGCGGCCTGACCTGAGCCCCCGGCAAGTCCTGCTTGACGATGGCCATGGCGGCCCGTGCCGCCTGGTAGAGCTCAGGCAAAGAGCCGCCCTGCAACAGCAGGGCTATGCCGTTCTCGCTGTCAAAGCCGCCGAACAGCGAACCCTGGCCGCCGAATATCTGGGTATCGGGGATGCCCACCAGCAGCTGCTTCATCAACAGGCTTTCCAGTGCCTTGATTTGGGTTTCATCCTTGGGCCGCACCCCGATCTGGGCGCCGCCCGGGTAACGCAATATGTAGTAGTTCTTGAGGGCCGGCTCCTTCTCCCCCTTCATGTAGGGGGCGAGGCGGGCGATCAGGGTGTCGATCACCTCCTCACGCTGGGCCTTGAGGTTGAAGCCCGGGGTGAAGTTCATCCACACGTCCACCGCATCGCGTTTCACATCCGGCAGGTAGTCCATCTTGGGCAACAGAGCCCAGGTCGCCAGCGCAGGCAGGCTCATCATCAGGGTGATGACGGTCCAGCGGCGAGGGGCCGTACTGGTCCCGCGGATCACATGGCGGGTGGTACGCCGCCACAGCGAGTCATAGGGATCGACCAGTCGCTCGCGCCCCATCCAGCGCGCCGCCACCGCCGGCAGCACTGTGACCGCCACCAGCATGGAGACGGTCACGGCACAGGCGATGGTGAGCGCGAGATCGGCAAACAGCTGCCCCTCCACGTCGTTGAGCAGCAGCACAGGCAAGAAGATGGCGACCGTGGTCAGGGTGGAGGCCACCAGCGCGGTCCACACCTGTCGGGTCCCCTCCAGCGCCGCCTCCGCCTTGCTCAGATCCCCGCGCTCATGGCGCCGGTAGATACTCTCCAGCACCACTATGGCGGCATCGAGCACCATGCCGACCGCAAACGCGATCCCCGCCAGCGAGATGACATTGAGGGTTCTGCCCATCACCTTGAGCAGGCAGAAGGTGAGCATGATGCTGATGGGAATGGCGAGCGCTATCATCAGGGTCGCCTTGAGCTGGCGCAGGAAGACCCAGAGGATGGCGCAGGAGAGCAGCACGCCGAGCCCCAGATTGGCCGTCACCATGCCCACCGCCCGATTGATGTAGAGGGAGGCGTCGAACGACTGCTCCATGTGCAGCCCGACCGGCTCCAGCACCTCGCGGTTGAGTTCGCCCACCTTGAGCTTGATCGCCTCCAGCGCCGCCAGTGCGTTGGCACCGCTCTCCTTGAAGATCTGGGCCGCGATGGCGGTGTTGCCGTTCTGGATGCGCAGCACAGGGTTCTCCTCCCGGGCCAGCCTGACTTCGGCCACATCGCGCAGGTAGATGGGCAGGCCGTCGCGCCAGTCCACTACCTTGTCCCCCAGGGTCTCCACATCGTAGCGACCGGCGAAGCGCAGCTTGTACTCCCAGCGACCTATGTCGAGGGTGCCGGCGGAGATGTCCCAGCCTGTGCTGGCCCGGCTGGCGAGCACGGGGATCTCCACCCCCAGCTCGGCGGCGCGATAAGGGTCGAAGCGGATCTGGATCTGACGCTCGTTGATCCCCTCCACCTCCACGGTCGATACTCCGGGGATCCGCTCCAGCTCCGGCTTGACCCGCGCCTCGATCAGCGCCTGATGATCGTCGATCTGCCCCTTGGCGCCGGGCAGTTGCTGGATGAAGAAGAAGGTGAGGGTGTCGTTGCTGCTGTAGTTGTTGACGTAGGGGCCGCCAATCTTGTCCGGCAGGCCGGAGACCCGGTTCAGACGGGAGATGACGTCGAGCTGGGCCCGCTGCATGTCGGTGCCGAGGGCAAACTCCAGATCTATCTCGGTGAAGCCGGGGAAGCTGTTGCTGGTGAGGTTCTTGAGCCCCTGCACCCCCTGCATCTCCTGCTCGATTGGATCTGTGATTTCCGACTCCATCTCCTGGGGCGAGGCCGAGCGCCAGTCCACCGAGATGTTGAGGTGCGGGCGGTCGATGTCGGGGAACAGCTGGATCGGCAGCCCCCGGATGCTGAGCAGGCCCAGCAGAAAAATCAGCACGATCGAAACCGCCACCCAGATGGGGCGTTCGATCGCCGTTTTGGCGAGGTTCATTCACTCTTCCTGAGTTTGTTGTTGTCGGCCATTCCGCTGGCCTTGCTTCCTGCCCCAAGGGTGGGGGCCATTGCATTAAACTGGAATTAATCGAGGTTGTAAATGCATGGTTAACAAACAAAAAAACCGGCCAACTTGGCCGGTTTCTCATCAGGTTCAGTGATGGCAATAGACTCAGGCGGCATGCACCACAGGGTTCGGCTGAGACAGACCTTCCAGCTCGCCAGGGGCGAAGTTGTCCACCTGGATCGCCTCGTAGCGCAGGGCATCGGCGGCCAGCAGTTTGTCCGCCTCGTCCTTGCTCAGGATGGACTGAGACAGGGCAGCGGCGACCAGCTCGGGCAGGGCCATCTTGCGGGGCAGCTTGCCCTCTTTCTGGGCCTGCACCAGCTTCTTCTCGTAGGGCTGTACCGCCACCATGGCCAGGAAGGCGCGATCCATCAGACCGACCGGATCCGCATCATCCTTGCCCACGTAGCACAGCGCCGTCAAACGGTCGCGGAACTCGCCCGGCGTCATCATGGCCAGACAGATGGCGTGGCAGCGATCGTCCGCCGGCATCTGGTAACCCACACCGAACGGGAACACCACCCGCTTGAGCACGGCACCCGCCACCTTGTTCGGGAAGTTCTGGAAGAAGCCCTCGAACGCCTTGCCGATCAGGTAGAGGTTGCGCTCCACCGCATACTGCACAAACGGCAGATCGGAGACCATGCGGCCCTGATCCTCGTAGTGCTTGAGGGTGGAAGAGGCCAGATAGAGGTGGCTCAGCACATCCCCCAGACGAGCGGAGATCATCTCCTTGCGCTTGAGATCGCCACCCAGCATCAGCATGGAGACGTCGGCACAGAGCGCCAGCCCCTTGCTCATCCGTGACAGCTGCTTGTAGTAACGGGCGGTCTCGCCGCTCACCGGGGAGCCGTTGAACTGGCCCAGGGTCAGCCCCTGGAACAGGGAACCGAAGAAGTTGCCGGTACCGAACGCGATGTGCTTCAGCAGCAGGGCGTCAAACTTCTCGAGACCGCGCTCCACGTCGGTGTCGGCGGCAGCTTCCAGCTCGGCAAACACATAGGGATGGCAGCGAGTGGCGCCCTGCCCGAAGATCATCAGGTTGCGGGTCAGTATGTTGGCCCCTTCCACCGTGATGGCCACCGGAATGCCCATGTAGGCGTAGCCGGTGTAGTTCTTCGGACCCAGCTGGATGGCTCGGCCGGCATGGATGTCCATGGAATCATCCATGACCTGGCGCGCCATTTCGGTCATGTGGTACTTGGAAATCGCGGTGACGATAGCCGGTGCCTGCCCCAAGTCCAGCGAACCGGCCGTCATGCGACGGGCCCCTTCCAGCTGATACGTCAGGCCGCCGATGCGGGCCAGCGCCTCTTGCACCCCTTCGAACTTGCCGATGGACATGCCGAACTGCTTGCGCACATAGGAGTAGGCACTCACGGTACGGCTCGTCATGTGACCACAGGCGGTACCGAGTGCAGGCAGCGAGATACCGCGACCGGCGGAGAGGCACTCCACCAGCATGCGCCAGCCGCGGCCAGCGTAATCCGGGCCACCTATGATCCAGTCCAGCGGAATGAACACATCCTTGCCGAAGGTCGGACCGTTCAGGAACGCCAGCCCCATGGGGTAGTGGCGATCGCCCACGCGCACGCCGGGGTGGCTGGTCGGGATCAGGGCGCAGGTGATGCCCAGCTCTTCCTTGTCACCCAGCAGTTTTTCCGGGTCATACATCTTGAACGCCAGACCCAGTACGGTGGCACGGGGGGCCAGGGTGATGTAACGCTTGTTCCAGTTGAGGCTGATACCAAGCACCTCTTCACCCTTGTGCATCCCCTTGCAGACGATCCCCTTGTCCGGGATGGCGCCCGCGTCCGAGCCCGCTTCCGGGCCGGTCAGGGCGAAACAAGGCACTTCCTTGCCATTGGCCAGCCCCGGCAGCCAGAAATCCTTCTGGGCCTGGGTGCCGTAGTGCATCAGCAGCTCGCCCGGGCCAAGTGAGTTCGGCACCATGACGGTAACCGCCACGCTCAGGCTCTTGGTGGCGATGCGGGTGACTATGGTGGAGTTGGCAATGGCCGAAAACTCGCGGCCGCCGTAAGATTTCGGGATGATCAGGGCGAAGAAGCCTTCCTTCTTCAGATAGTCCCACACCGGCTCCGGCAGATCTTTGGTTTCATTGACGATCTTGAAGTCGTCGACCATGGCGAGCAGGGTCTCGACCTGATTGTCGATGAAGGCCTGCTCCTCGGCGGTCAGCTCGGCCTTGCCGTAGCCGTGCAGTTTTTTCCAGTCGGGGTTGCCGCGAAACAACTCGCCATCCCACCAGACGGAGCCGGCTTCCATGGCCTCCCGTTCGGTGGCCGACAGGGGCGGCAGTATCTTCTTGAAGATGCCGAACACGGGACGGGTTACCACCTTTTTGCGGATGGAGGGCACGCCGAGCACAACGGCTATCGCCAGCACCAGCAGGATAAGCAATGTGATCATACTCAAGTTCCTTCTATTTCACTGTTTCCGTTGATTTATTGTTGGTTGTTACACGGCCAGGGAGAGCCTGGTCGACTCCACGGGCGCCCCGACACCGGACGCCAGATAAGGAATTACGTTGCGCACCAGCCCTTCCACATCGAGCTGCTGGCCAAAGTCGGCCAGGGCGATGTCGCGTAGCGCATCGGCGGAGGCCATGGTGAACACGACAGTGCCCAGGGTGAAGTGCAGCCGCCAGAACAGATCCGCCGGTGACAGAGACGGATTGGCCTTGGAGATCGCCTGGGTGATCCGCAGCAAAATGGGGCCGTAGTGAGCCGTGATGAAGCGGCGCAGGTGGCCCTGGCTGTCGATGTAGCCACGCCCCAGAAGCTGCATGAAGATGGCGGGGCCATTGGTGCGCACCGCCACCAGCTTCATCAGGGGATCGACGAAGCTCTCGAACACCTGCAGCAGAGTCAGCTGCTCCTGCTCCATCAGGGTGTTCAGGCGCGCATCCAGCTCGGGCATGAACAGGCTCAGGTAGCGATCGAGCACTGCCTGGATCAGCTCCTTCTTGGAACCGAAGTGGTAGTTGACCGACGCCAGATTGACATCGGCCTCGCTGGTGATCAGACGCAAAGAGGTATCGGCGAACCCCCGTTCGGCAAACAACACCTCGGCGGCATCGAGAATACGGTTTTTGGTATCGATTTTACTCACAGGACACCTCACTTAAACGAATGTTTAAAAAGTACGTTTCACAACCTTTTATGTCAAGAGAATGTGAACAGGTGTTAGTGGAATGTTTTTGCTAAAAATGGAGAACAAGGCGGGAACTTAGCTGACAAACAACACTCTATATCTATGCCACTGCAATTAAACATTAAGTCTCGCCCAACCTGCTCCATGCTAGTTGGGCATTTTTTTGCCCTGTTGGTGTTGGTGACGATGCGCGGGCAAAAAAAACCGTCGCAGGGCGCGACGGCGGGGAAAAGAGGTTGCACCATCCTGATCCAACCCATCGATGCGAGTTCAGGCTTTCATCGATTCATCCATCATGGCGGCCAAGCGTGTTCAAACTTTGTCAACGCCCCCGCAATTTGTGACAAAGTATGACAAGCCACAACATGGTCTCGACCCGCCGCCTTTGCTATGCTGGCGCCTCACGCCAGAAGGGGAGAGAAGATGAAGTATACGGTCGATACCCACACCCATACCGTCGCCAGCACCCACGCTTACAGCACCATTCACGACTATCTGCCCATCGCCAGGGCGAAGGGGATCAAGCTGTTCGCCACCACGGATCACGGCCCCGACATGGCCGATGCCCCCCACTTCTGGCACTTCGTCAATCTGCATGTGCTGCCACGGCTGGTCGACGGGGTCGGCATACTGCGTGGCATCGAAGCCAATATCAAAAATATCGACGGTGAAATCGACTTCCCCGAGCGCTACGAGTCGCGACTCGACATGATAATGGCCGGCTTCCACGAACCTGTATTTCCCCCCTGCGATCAGGCTACCCATACCCAGGCCATGATCAACGCTATCAGGAGCGGTCGGGTCGACATGATAAGCCACCCGGGCAACCCCGCCTTCCCCATCGACATCCAGGCCGTGGTCAAGGCCGCCGCCGAATACCGAGTGGCGCTGGAGCTCAACAACTCCTCCTTCAGCCATTCCCGCCCGGGTAGCGAGAGCAACTGCCGCGCCATCGTCGAAGCGGCGCGCGATCTGGGTGCCTATCTCACCTTCGGCTCCGACTCCCACGTGGCGTTCAGCCTGGGGGATTTCGAGCACTGTCATCGGTTGGTGACCGAGGCAAACTTCCCGCTGGACAGGATCCTGGCGCGATCTCCCCGCGCCCTGCTCGATTTTCTCGAGAGCCGTGGCCGCCCCCATATTCCGGAGTTTGCCAACCTCTGACATTGCCCGTAACTCCATGAGCTAACTCATAAAATTGATATCAGCTCATTGACTTGCCCCGCTGTTTTCGGGAATCTAGTGCCACGCCGGTATAGCTCAGTTGGTAGAGCAGCGCATTCGTAATGCGAAGGTCGGGGGTTCGACACCTCTTACCGGCACCAGATCTCGCAAACAACAACGCCGCATATCTTATGCGGCGTTGTTGTTTGTACGACTTCCGGGCTTTACATCGTACTGGTCGGTATGGACATGCCTCACAGTACGAGCCCTTTCATTTTCCTCTATGGCCAGCAACGCGAACAGGATTGCCTGACCGAGCAGCTGGCATGTCAAACCAGGGCTTTGTCTATATCAGCAACAAATTATCCTGCTGACGGGTGGCCGTCACCAGCACGGGTATCGACTTGGAGGTGGGGGTAAACGAACCCTCCCCTATGCTGTCGATGGGCACCAGCGGGTTGGTTTCGGGATAGTAGGCCGCGATATTGCCCTGCGGGATCTCGTAGATCACCACGTTGAATCCGGTAACAATCCGCTCGCGCCCATCGTTGCAGATGGCCATCATATCGACCCTGTCCCCTTCGGCAAAACCGAGGCGGCGGGCATCCACCCCGTTCATGAACACCACGTTGCGCTGGCCCTTGATGCCGCGATAGCGATCGTCCATGCCGTAGATAGTCGTGTTGTACTGATCGTGGGAGCGCAGGCTCTGCAGCAGCAACACCGGCTGATCGCTCATCTGTTCGGCATGGCGGGTACACTCCGGCAACACAGAGTGCGGCAGGGTACTGGCACGAAACTCGGCGCTGCCGCTGGCGGTATTCCACGTCAGTTGCGCCGCGGAGTTATCCAGATGAAAGCCGCACGGCTGCTGGATGCGGGTATTGAAATCGGTAAAACCGGCGATGGTCTGCTCGATGAGATCGCGAATGCGCCCATAGTCATCGCGCAGGGCGAGCCAGTCGACAATTTCGCTCCCCACGGTGGCATGGGCCATCCGCGCCACTATGTCGGTCTCTGACAAGCAGAGCGGCGACACTGGCTCGGCTGCACCGGTCGAGGCGTGCACCATGCTGAAGGTATCCTCCACCGTGATCTTCTGGTTGCCCGTGCGCTGGATATCGAGCTCGGTGCGACCAAGGCAGGGCAGGATCAGCGCCGCCTTGCCCACCTGCAGATGGCTGCGGTTGAGCTTGGTGCTGATCTGCACATTGAGCTCGGCCTTCTTCATGGCCCCACAGGTGAAGTCGGTGTCGGGGGCCGCTGCGGCCAGATTGCCGCCCAGGCAGATGAGCACCTTGCTCTTGCTCTCGTCCAGCGCCTTGAGCGCCTCATAGACATTGTGACCACGAGCCCGCGGCAGGCTCACCCGCAGGTGACGCTCGAGCCGGTCGATAAAGGCGGCGGTCGGCTTCTCGTTGATCCCCATGGTGCGGTTGCCCTGCACGTTGCTGTGGCCCCGTACCGGACAGAGCCCAGCCCCCGGCTTGCCCATCTGGCCACGCATCAGGTGCAGGTTGACGATTTCGCGAATGGTATCGACCGAGTGCAGATGCTGGGTCAGCCCCATGGCCCAGCAGCTGATGACGCTGCGGCTGGCGGCAAATACCCGGGCTGCCTGCACTATGTCGTCTCGGATCAGCCCGGATTGCTGCTCGATCTCGGCCCAGCCGGTGGCGCGCACCTGCGCCTCATACTCGTCAAAATGGCGGGTGTGGCGGGCGATGAAGTCGCGATCCACCACCTGTGGCGCCTCTTCCAGCATGTATTTGGCCATGCCGCGGATGGCGGCCATGTCGCCGCCCAGCTTGGGCGTCAGATATTGATGGCTGATGGTGGTGGCCGCCGGGGTCAGCAGCTCGAGCGGACTTTGCGGACTGGCAAAGCGCTCGAGGGCCACCTCTTTGAGGTTGTTGAAGCTGACAATCTTGCAGCCATTTCGCGCCGCCTGGCGCAGGGCATTCATCATGCGCGGATGGTTGGTACCCGGATTCTGGCCATAGACGAACACCGCATCGGCCTGGTCGAAGTCATCCAGCACCACAGTCCCCTTGCCGATACCGACCGACTGAATCAGCGCCACCCCGCTCGCCTCGTGGCACATGTTGGAGCAGTCGGGGAAGTTGTTGGTGCCAAACAGGCGGCCAAACAGCTGATAGAGGTAGGAGGCCTCGTTGCTGGCGCGGCCCGAGGTGTAGAACTCCACCTCGTCCGGGCCGTCGAGCCCCTTGAGGGTATCGGCGATAAGCTTAAAGGCGTCGTCCCAGCTTATCGGCTCATAGTGATCGGTCGCCGGGTTGTAGCGCAGCGGCTCGGTCAGCCGCCCCTGATACTCCAGCCAGTAATCGCTCTGGGTGGCCAGCTGGCGCACCGAGTGGGCCGCAAAAAACGCGGCCCCCACCGTCTTGCCGGTCGACTCCCAGGCCACCGCCTTGGCGCCGTTTTCGCAGAACTGGAAGGCGCCGTGATCGTTGTCGCCCCAGGCGCAGCCCGGGCAGTCGAAGCCATCGGTCTGGTTGACCCGCAACAGATTCTTGATGTTCTGGCGGGTCTTCTGGCTGCGCAACACCTGCTTCATGGTGGACTGCAGGGACGAAAAACCGCCTGCTTTGGCAGGCTTTTCAATATGACTCATGGCACTCTCCGATGGGATCCGCCGGGCGATAGCTGGAGTAGCTGACCGGGGCATCAAACTTGGGAATATGGATGACGTTGAGGTTGTATTTGAGGGCCAACCTGACCGCCAACTGGCTGGGTGACGCCAGGCAGACGAGGTGACGAGCGCCGAACAGCGCCGCTTTTTGCACCAGTTCACTGCCGCAGCGGCTGGTCACCACCAGGGTGTCGCAGGGGAGTTTCTGGCGCAGCAAGAGGCCGATCAGCTTGTCGAGGGCATTGTGACGCCCTATATCTTCGCGGCAGTGGAGGATCTGCCCCTGCTCATCCAGCGCCAGCGCCGCATGCAGGGCGCCGGAGTGTTGCCCCTTGAGCTGCCACTGGGCGATTTGCGGCCGCAGTTCGGCCAACAGCGCAACATCAAGGGGCAGAGTCAGCGGCAATGGCCGAAGAGCGGGAAATGCCTGCTCGACCGCCTCCACCCCGCAGATGCCGCAGCCGGTCGCACCGGTCAGCCTGCGCCGACGCAGCTGTAGCCGCGCCAGACAGCGGTTGGCGATGGTAACATCCAGCACAAAGCCATGTTCAGCGGGGGATACCCGAATATCGTGCACATCGTGGTTGTGCCAGATGATCGACTCGCAGAACAGAAATCCGACCGCAAAATCGTCGAGATCGTCCGGGGTCGCCATCATCACTGCGTGGTTGATGCCATTGATGTTGATGGAGACAGCCACCTCCTCCACCAGATGGTCGAGCGAAGGCGAGGCAGGTGGATTGGCAGGGGTGCCGACTAAGCAGGGCGCAGGCATGAAAGGTTGACCTAAAAATGCAAACTGCATTCAAGTTTAGAGAGACCGCCCCGGCAAAACCAATGAATTAAATCTATCTCCTGATAGAATCACTCTATTGACGATGAATTTTCAATTGATTAATTTTAAGCATCATCCCGCCCGACGCCGCGCAACACCGTCATGAATATCAAGCAGCTGCACTATTTTCACGAACTGGCCAGGCATCGGCATTTTGCCAAGGCGGCCAAGGCCTGCCACATCACCCAGCCGACCCTTTCAGCCAGCATCACAGCGCTGGAGAAGAACCTGGGCACGGATCTGGTGGTGCGCACCAGCCAGTTCGTCGCCCTGACAGAGGCGGGCGAGCTGGTGCGCCAGTATGCCGAGCGGATGCTGCTGGAGCAGGAGGCGCTCAAGCAGGAGCTGGCACTGTTTCACGGCGAACTGTCGGGCACCTTGCGCATCGGCATAGTGCCGCAGTCCAACGTCGACATCATGCCGCTCATCGCCCGCTGCAAGCAGCGCTACCCCGATATCGTCATTCGCCTGTCGGTGCTGAGCAACGAGGCCCTGCTGTCACAGCTGGCGCTGCACCAGTGCGACATAGGCCTGGGGTTTGACGAGCCTCCGGGCGAACCTGGCAGGAGCGCCTTCTACGTTTACCCTCAGGGTCACAACCGGATGGCCGTGTTGATGAACCGCAGCGCGGCGGAGCCCCTCCCCTGCTCCGAGCCCATGACCCTGGCAAATCTGCAACACAGACCCCTGGTGCTGCCAAGCCGTTCCATGCAGTTTCGCAGATACCTGGATCTCGCCGCCGAGCGGGCGGGGATCCCGCTCAAGGTGGTGCTGGAGACAGACTCCCTGTTCCACCTGGTGAGCGCGGTGCGCCACCGGCTGGGCTGGGCCATCGTCAGCGCGGGCCTCGCCCACTCCGCCAGCCAGCTCTCGGACCTGGTCTGCCAGCCCCTTGAGCCGCTCGAGGCCGGCAGCACTGTCTTTCTTACTCGTCAGCACAGCATCACCCCCGCCATACGCGCCTTCCTTGAACTGGTGCAAGAGGCGGATGACAATCTTGAAAAATAAGGTGATGCCAACAGGCGAACTTCCCCTCGATATTTCTGCCATAGCCAAAGATGGCAGAAATATATACCTTCCCGCTAAAAAACAGTCGTGCCGTGGTTAAAAACTAGAGATAAACACTCAGGAAAATGATTGCTGAAATGAGGTAAATAAATGACAACTTAATCCCTATCCCGACTCCTTAAAATAGTTATTCTTCATTGGATATACGTTAACAAGGGGATAAGTAAGTCGAAATCAACAGATAATTTAAGCCCTCAATCGAATCCATTTTAAATATTTAAAGCGACTCTTTCATCGTTATTTTCAGGTTATTTGTGAAGCACCACACAATAACAACTTTTACTCCCGGTCCCCTTTCCTCACATTGATGGCGATCAAGAATGATCATACCGTCTGGTCGGTATGATTGCGCCATGAGCATAGAAACCCAACATAGAAAAAAAGACCCTGTACGTCTTTATCGACAACTGCTGGAATCGGCAGCCACCATCGCTGGCCGGGATGGTATCGCCGCCCTGTCGTTGAATGCCGTTGCCTATGAAGCCGGGGTGAGCAAGGGTGGCTTGCTACACCACTTCCCCAACAAGCAGGCGCTGATCTTTGCCCTGTTTGCGCGTCTGCTGGCCATCATGGAAGAGGCCATTTCAACACTGATGACGGCGGATACGACTTCTTATGGTCGCTTTACTCGCGCTTACCTGCACTATCTTTCCGCCCCTGAATTGACGGACACCCAGGAGAGTCGCCAGCTGATGGTGCTCTCGCTGGCCATGCCGGACGAACCGGTGCTGCGAAAATGCTGGCGTGACTGGATGCTGACGCATCTGGCGCAAGGCGATGAACTGGATAATAGCCATACCGGCACACTGGTACGTTATGCCGCGGACGGCATCTGGCTATCGGAATTGACCGAAGGGCGCACCATGAGCGCCGAGCACCGTCAGGCGCTGGTGGAGACCCTGTATAATATGACGCTTCCCACCTGAAGTGCATGAGCTGAGGCCGAGATGCGCTACCACATCAATGCCCGCTTCATTTATGACGCGACCGATGGTTCTTTGACTCAGCGGGAAAGTGTTGAGCCGGATAGCCAATTGTCCATCACCGCCAATGCGCTGTTTTATTTTTTCTTGCGAAATACCGGGATCATCAGCCGCGAGGAGGTGCTTAAAAAAGTCTGGGACGATAACGGATTAACGTCATCGAACAGCAATCTCAACCAATACCTGAGCATATTGCGCAAGGCCTTTCGCCACTACGATATCGACAATATCATCATCACGGTATCGCGCGGTTATTTGCAGCTCAATCCCGAGGTCAACATTGAGCCTATTGATAATGCGCCTGCACCGCCCATTGAAATAGCGCCACCGCCATCTACGGTGACAACCCCCGAACCGGTACTCGACCCTGCCGAGTGGCAACTTCCTCTCACTCCCCGTTCACGAGGCATATGCTGGTATATCGCGGGTGGCTGCATGCTCGTTTTTGCCCTGCTGCTGGTGGCATTCGGTCTATTGAATGCCCGTGAGCCCCGCCCCGTCACACTGACCGGGATCCCCAATAACCAGTGCGAATTGCTGGCCAGCGACGAGATGCTGCGCTCGGTCAGCGCCGCGGCCTACGGTGAGCATTTCGACCAGGTGCGCCAGCGTTTGAACATCAGTTGCAAACCCGGCGAACGTTTCCTGTTTTTCTACGGGGACAGACTGGAAACCAACGGCTTGGGCCGGGTATTTCTGGCCCACTGCGCCATGCACGAAGACAACCCGTTCAGCTACTGCGACAACTATTTCTACTACTCCTGGAAGCCGTGATGAGACTTGCGCCGCGTCCCTTCTTTCTCTTGTCCTGCACGGTATTCATCGCTGCGGCAGCCTATGCCCTGTGTCAGTTGCCCAAAGAAAATGACGGTGTCATGAGCTGCGCCACTAAAGGCATCATGCGCTTTGAAGACATGAACAAAGAGAACGTCAACGGCAACATCCACTTCAATTTTGGCCGCCAGGGGAAGGGCTCCATGGTGGTTGAAGGCTATACCGATTCAGCCGCAAGCTGGCTCTACCTCCAGCGCTACGTCACGTTTACCTACAGCAGCAGCCGGGTCTCCGCCACCGAGCGTCAGTACCGCATCAACAAATGGGAAGCGAGCGCCTCCTCCATCGATCAGTCTCCGGACGTGATCTTTGACTACTTCATGCGCGAGATGTCCGACAGCCACGATGGGCTGTTTCTGAGTGCACAACGGCTCAATCAGCAGGCCATACTGCTGAGCTCCATCAACTCTCCGCTCTGGATCTGCACCCTCAAATCCGGCAGCGAGCTGAACTAGTCCCGACAATACTGCGGATGCCCCGACCCAAGCGTCGATGACGCGGCACATACCGCCCTGCCCCGACCACCTGACGTGCTCAAGCCCCCTTGATGGCTCCGCCCTCATGCGGCCTGCCAGCCCTTTAGCATGCAGGCAGCATAGTGGTGATTGCCCCCCGATCCCTTCCCCCGGCTGCACACCCTATACCGACAAGACGGCCCTTACACATTGCATAGCAGGACCAGCTCCTTCAGATTTTCCTGCCCGACCCATGCGCTCTCGCGCTGGCATGCACACGACCCGCGCCCCGATCCCAATGCAACCTCCCCCCTCTGACCCGCCGCAATGGTCACCTCACCGCCTTCATCCCTCCTTCCCGTCACATCCGGCTCGGTTTTTACATTTAGCGTCGCCGGCAAAACATGATCTCCGCCACAGTTAGCGCCCGGCCAAATTACCTCTCGGCCTCCATTACCCAACAAGCCATTAACATAGACCGACGATATTTTCATGAGCCTGAATTCGGCCTTATACAAGGCGAAAACCGCCTCGCGGCCGCAGCATGAATATATAAATATGGCTTATAAAAATCATAAATTCAGAATAACAAACTAAATATCACTATTTTTCAGATTCAAATTCCACAAATGCTGCCAGTACCTATAGTGGCGATTGAACGCCGCAACCCTGGCTCAACGCCGTGCCACGGACGGTTTTCCTTAATCACACAACACAACCTGTTCTGAGGAGATCACCATGGGTGATGCATTGGGGCTTATCGAAACCAAGGGGCTGGTGGCCTGCATTGGCGCTGCGGATGCAATGTGCAAGTCCGCCAACGTAGAGCTGATCAGCTATGAAAACATCGGCTCCGGCCTGGTCACCGTCATGGTGAAAGGGGACGTGGGGGCGGTGAAAGCCGCGGTGGATTCCGGCGTGGAATCGGCACAGCGCATCGGTGAAGTGGTGACCTCGCTGGTCATCGCTCGCCCGCATAACGACATCAACAAAATCGTCATTAAACACAAGGCTTAAAGCCGGGAGATCTCAAATGGGTGATGCATTGGGTTTGATTGAAACCAAAGGCCTGGTGGCCTGCATTGAAGCGGCGGACGCCATGTGTAAAGCCGCCAACGTCGAACTGATCGGCTATGAAAACGTTGGTTCCGGCCTTGTCACCGCCATGGTGAAAGGCGACGTGGGGGCAGTGAAAGCCGCGGTGGATTCCGGCGTGGAGTCCGCACAGCGCATCGGTGAAGTGGTGACCTCGCTGGTTATCGCGCGTCCGCACAACGACATCAACAAGATAGTCGCACATTACAAAATCATGGAATAACCGGAGCAAACCAATGAAAGAAGCACTTGGTCTTATCGAAACCAAAGGTCTGGTGGCCTGTATTGAAGCGGCAGATGCGATGTGCAAAGCCGCCAACGTCGAGCTTATCGGCTATGAAAACGTCGGCTCGGGACTGGTTACCGCGATGGTGAAAGGGGACGTAGGCGCGGTGAAAGCAGCGGTAGATTCCGGTGTCGAGGCTGCGAAGCGTATTGGCGAAGTGATCACTTTTCGTGTCATTGCACGACCGCACAACGACATCGAAAAGATCGCGGAACAGCACAAAGCATGAGCCGATAGGGCACGCCCCGTCCGCACTTTTTTAGTCTGATGAAGGACAGATTCATGATTGAACTCGATACCGATTTGCTCTCCCGCCAGAACGCGAGAGAACTGGTGCGCAACGCCAAACAGGCACAGGTGATCATGGCCACCTTTTCGCAGCAGAAAATCGACGCCATCGTGAAGAACGTAGCCGAAGAAGCCGCGCGCCACGCCGAAGTGCTGGCCAAAATGGCCGCTGAAGAGACCGGCTTCGGCAACTGGCAGGACAAGGTTCTGAAGAACCGGTTTGCTTCGCTGCGCGTTTACGATGCCATCAAAGAGATGAAGACCGTCGGTATCATTCATGACGATCAGGAGAAAAAAGTGATGGATGTGGGGGTGCCGCTTGGCGTGCTCTGCGCGCTGGTGCCCTCCACCAACCCGACCTCCACCATCTTCTACAAAACGCTGATCGCCCTCAAAGCCGGCAATGCCATCATCTTTTCGCCGCACCCGGGCGCACGCCAGTGCAGCTGGAAAGCCATAGAAATCGTCAAGCAGGCCGCCGAAGCCGCCGGTGCCCCTGCGGGTATAGTGGACGGCGTCACCCAGTTGACCCTGGAGGCAACCTCCGAGCTGATGCACAGCAAGGACATATCACTGATCCTGGCAACCGGTGGCGAAGGCATGGTGCGCGCGGCCTATGCCTCCGGCACACCGACCATCAGCGGCGGTCCGGGCAACGGCCCGGCCTTTATCGAACGCAGCGCCGACATTCACCAGGCGGTGAAGGACATCATCACCAGCAAGACCTTCGACAACGGCGTGATCTGCGCGTCCGAGCAGTCGATCATCGTCGAAAGCTGCATCTACGACGAGGTTCATCGCGAGCTGGCGGCCCAGGGCGCCTACTTCATGAACGAGGGTGAAGCCGCCAAGATGGCCGCCCTGCTGCTGCGCCCGAACGGCACCATCAACCCGAAGGTGGTGGGCAAAACGGCGACCTACCTCAGCCAACTGGCCGGTTTCAGCGTCCCCCCCAGCACCCGCGTGCTGGTGGCCGAACAGACCACAGTCTCCCACAACAACCCCTACTCCCGTGAAAAGCTGTGCCCGGTACTCGGCCTGTACGTGGAAGAGGAGTGGCGTGCCGCCTGCCATCGCGTGGTCGAGCTGCTGACCAACGAAGGTCTGGGTCACACCCTGGTGATCCATACCCGCAATCAGGACGTGGTCCGCCAGTTCAGCCTCGAAAAACCGGTCAACCGCATTCTTATCAACACCCCAGCCGCCCTCGGCGGCATCGGGGCCACCACCAACCTCACGCCGGCACTGACGCTCGGGTGCGGTGCCGTCGGTGGCGGCTCCAGCTCCGACAACGTCGGCCCGATGAACCTGCTCAACATCCGCAAGGTGGGTTACGGCGTGCGCTCCATCGAGGAACTGCGCGCCCCCGATCAGCCTATTGCACCGCAGCCAATCATCGTCACCCAGGCCGCGGATCCGCGCTGCAGCATCCTCGATGACGCCCGCTTCACCTCCCCGGTACAGGCCTGCAACTCGGCCGATGACCGCTTTGCCGGCGCCACGGTCGAGGTCGGCGGCGAGATCAGCGAGCAGAACGTGGAGCGCGTCATCCGTCAGGTGCTTGAGCGCCTTGGCAAGTAACGCATTGAGATAAGGCGATAAAAACCATGATTCTCGCAAAGGTAACCGGACATGTCGTCGCCACGCAGAAGTGCGATGAGCTGCGCGGCAGCAACCTGCTGCTGATAACCCAGCTGGACGATGAGCAACAACCGATGAAGGACCGCTCCTGGGTCGCCGTCGACAGCGTCGGCGCAGGCATGCACGACATAGTACTAGCCGAGGAGTATCTCGCGCTCAACAGAGACCGCTACAAGGCCATGTCGGTGGTCGCCATCGTCGAGAACGTGTTTCGGGACGCTTGAGGAGTGAATAGCCCAATGAGTGAATTTTCGCTGAAACCCCGAATCCGCTTCGGTCAGGACGCGCTGTCCGTCCTGACCGAGCTGCCCGCCCGCAACGTGCTGCTGGTCACCGATCAGATGATGGTGAAGTTTGGCCTGGCCGACCGGGTGACGCAGATCCTGCGCCAGCGCGGCATCGCCTTCCAGCTCTGGGACGATGTGGTGGCAGACCCGGATATCACCACGATAGTACGCGGCATGAAGCTCATGGACAGCCGCTATCCGGATCTGGTGATCGCGCTGGGCGGCGGCTCGGTGATTGACGCAGCCAAAGCGGTTATGTTCGCCCTGGCGAAAACACAACCGGATGTGAGCCGCGAGCGCCCCTGCTTCGTGGCCATTCCGACCACCAGTGGCACCGGCTCCGAAGTGACCAGTTTCTCCGTGGTGAAAGCCCGCAGCGAGAAGCTGGTGCTGGTCGACCCGTCATTGCTGCCGGATATCGCCATTCTTGACCCCTCGCTGGTGGCATCGGTGCCGCCAGCCATCACCGCCGACACCGGGATGGACGTGTTGTGCCATGCGCTGGAGGCCTATGTCTCCCGAGCGGCCAGCGACTTTTCCGACGCACTGGCAGAGAAGGTGGTGCAGCAGGTCTTTCGCTACCTGCCCGCCTGCTGGCGCGACGGTCACGATCTGCTGGCGCGGGAGAAGATGCACAACGCCTCCTGCATGGCGGGCATGGCCTTCACCAACGCCTCGCTCGGCATCACCCACAGCCTGGCCCATGCTCTCGGCGGCGTGTTCCGCGTCCCGCACGGCCGTGCCAACGCGCTCCTCATGGCACAGGTAGTGGCATGGAACGCCGACCGCGACGGACAGTGTGATACCCATGCCGCCCACAAGTATGCCCGCCTGGCCCACCTGCTGGACTTGCCCGCCCAGACGCCGCGCGAGGGGGTCAACAGCCTGCTGGTGGCCATCCAGGCGCTCAAAGAGGAGATGAAGATGCCGACCGGGATTGGCGATACCGGCGTCATCGCAGCCGATTTCGACCAGCGTCTGGCGGAGATGGTCAGCCAGGCGCTGCGCGACAACTGCACCCCGACCAACCCGCGCGCGCCGGATGCCCAAGCACTAACCGAACTCTATCGCAAGGCATGGTGCGGCTACCCCGCCCCGAGCCACTGAGAACAAGAACTGGAGAACCTTACCCATGGCACACTACAACTTAACGCCGCGCGTCAACGTGCTGGCTGAACGTTTACTGGCGCACACCAGCACCCTGTGCAGCGAACACGCCACTATGCTGAACGGGCTGGACGGCGACATCGCGGGCACTCCCGCAGCCGTCAAACCGGCGCGCCGCTTCCATGAACTGATGCGCCAACTGCCGCTGACCATCAGCGCCGACGAGTTGATTGTCGGCAACCAGACCCGCACACCGCACGGCGCCATTTTCCACGACGAAAGTGCCGCGCATCTCCCGTCCACCTTCCAGTTCCTGAATCTGAACAGTGCCATCGACTCCCCCGACTACAAGCTGGTGGTGGAGAAAGGCGTGCTGGCCATCAAACATCAGCTGGAAGAGAAAACCCGCGCGCTGGGCAGTGCCGTCAGCCGCAGCGGCATGGACGAAGTCAACGGCTGTCGCGCCGCCATCCATGCCTGCGATGCCCTGATGGCGCTGGCGCAAAACCTGGCCAACAGCGCCGAAACCCTGGCCGCCGCCGAAACCAACCCGTTCCGCCAGGCCGAGCTGCGTGACAGTGCCGCCATTTTGCACCAGGTACCGGCTCACCCTGCACGCAACTTCAAAGAGGCCTGCCAGTCTTTCTACCTGTTCCAGCTGGCGCTGCAGCTCGATAACGGTAGCTATGCAGTCAACCCGGAAGGGGCGGACAAGGCCCTGCTGCCCTACTTCCAGCGCGATATCGCCAACGGCGCGCTGACCGAACCACAGGCGTACGAGATCGTCGAGTGCCTGTGGTTCAAGCTGGCACAGCTGAGCGAAGTGCGCGCCACCTGCGCCATCGACGGTTACCCCATGTTTGATGCCCTGCTGCACGGCGCCAGCCTGGAGCAGGCTAGCATCAACGCGCTCTCCGAGATGTTCCTCTGCGCCCAGCAAAACCTGAGCGCCCTCAAGCTGCCGGTACGCCTCTTTCGCGGGGTGCAACACGTCTCTGCCGCCCCGTTCTCCGCCTGTGCCGATACGCCTGTGATGGAGGGCCTGACGCCGCGTCTGCAACGCCTGCGCAACCACTATCTGACCGTGCGCCCCAGCGTCTCCATCTACCGGGCACTCGCCTTTACTGAAGTCGTCAGAGCCAACCCTGGCATGCCGACCATCTTGCTGCGGGCCAAGGCGTTCCGTCACGCCTGCGAAACCGCCCCCATCCTTATCCAGGACGACGAGCTGATCGTCGGCCATCCATGCGGCAAGCCACGTGCCGGCGCCTTCTCACCGGACATTGCCTGGCGCTGGGTGCGCGACGAGCTCGATACCATGAGCACCCGCCCGCAAGATCCCTTTGAAATCAACGAAGCGGACAAGAAGACCATCCGCGAAGAGATAGTGCCGTTCTGGGAAGGCCGCTCGCTGGATGAGATTTGCGAAGCGCAGTACCGGGAAGCCGGCGTCTGGGCCTTCAGCGGCGAGACCTTCGTCAGCGATCTCTCCTACCACCAGATCAACGGGGGCGGCGATACCTGCCCGGGCTACGACGTGCTGCTGTTCACCAAGGGGATGAACGGCATCAAGGCCGACGCCCAGGCCCATCTCGCGCAGCTGAGCATGGAGAACCCGGAGGATATCGATCGCATCTACTACTACAAGTCAGCGATCGATACCTGCGAAGGTGTGGTCAACTACGCCCGCCGCATCGCGGCCCATGCCCGCGAACTGGCGGCGAAAGAGCAAGATGCCCAGCGCCGCGTCGAACTGCTGACCATAGCCGAGGTGAACGAGAACGTACCGGCCAACCCGCCGAAGACCCTGCAAGAAGCGCTGCAGAGCATCTGGACGGTGGAGTCGCTGTTCGAGATCGAAGAGAACCAGACCGGTCTGTCACTCGGTCGGGTCGACCAGTACTGCTACCCCATGTTCGAAGCCGATATTCGCGAGGGGCGCCTGACCCACGATGGCGCGCTCGAGATGATGCAGGCCTTCATCATCAAGTGTGCCGAGCTGATGTGGATGTCGAGCGAGCTGGGGGCGAAATACTTCGCCGGCTATCAGCCCTTCATCAACCTGACCGTGGGCGGCCAGAAGCGCAGCGGCGGCGATGCCTGCAACGACCTGACCTACCTCATCATGGATGCAGTGCGCTTCGTGAAGGTCTACCAGCCATCGCTGGCCTGCCGCATTCACAACCAATCGCCGCAGAAATACATGGAGAAGATCGTCGACGTCGTGAAGGCGGGAATGGGCTTCCCGGCCTGCCACTTCGATGACGCCCACATCAAGATGATGCTGCGCAAGGGGTTCGACTTTGAAGACGCCCGCGACTACTGCCTGATGGGCTGCGTCGAGCCGCAAAAATCGGGGCGCATCTATCAGTGGACCTCCACCGGATACACCCAGTGGCCGATCGCCATCGAGTTCGTGCTCAACCGTGGTCGCATGGTGCTGTTCGACAGCTATCAGGGGCTGGATACCGGCGATCTGCGTGAGCTGCGCACCTTCGAGCAGTTCGATGCGGCGGTGAAGCAGCAGATTGCCCACATCGTTCGCCTGTCGGCGATCGGCACAGTGATCAGCCAGCGTGTGCACCGTGACGTGGCCCCGAAACCGCTGATGTCACTGCTGGTGGAAGGCTGCATGGAGAAGGGCAAGGACGTCGCCGCCGGTGGCGCCGTGGTCAACCACGGACCTGGCCTCATCTTCTCGGGGCTGGCGACCTACGTCGACTCTATGGCGGCGATCCGCAAGCTGGTGTTCGAGGAGAAGAAATACACACTCGAACAAATTCGCGATGCGCTGCTGGCCAACTTCGAAGGGTACGAAGCGCTGCGCCGCGACTGCCTCAATGCGCCCAAATACGGCAACGATGACAACTACGTCGACCAGTACGCCCTGGATATCACAGAGTGGACCGAGAAAGAGTGCCGTCAATACAAGATGCTCTACTCCACCCTGAGCCACGGCACCCTCTCCATCTCCAACAACACGCCCATCGGCGAGCTGACCAACGCCACACCGAACGGGCGCCTGGCCTGGATGCCGCTCTCCGACGGTATCAGCCCGACCCAGGGGGCGGACAAGCAGGGTCCGACGGCCATCATCAAGTCCGTCAGCAAGATGAACGTGGAGACCATGAACATCGGCATGGTGCATAACTTCAAGTTCCTCAAGGGACTGCTGGATACCCAGGAGGGGCGGCATGGCCTCATCACCCTGCTGCGCACCGCCTCCATCCTCGGCAACGGCCAGATGCAGTTCAGCTATGTCGACAACGATGTGCTGAAAAAAGCGCAACAGGAGCCGGAGAAGTACCGCGACCTCATAGTGCGTGTCGCCGGCTACAGCGCCTATTTCGTCGAGCTGTGCAAAGAGGTACAGGACGAAATTATCAGCCGTACCGTGATTGAGAAGTTCTAATCGATACGTTGATAGCAATGTCCCTGTATTGAAAAAATAACCGGAAGTACTCCGCAATGGCGGGTCGCAAATAATGCGACTGCGGCCTGCCATATCCGGAGATGGAGGCAAGCGTGATCGAAAATAATGAACTAACCGGCCGCATATTCAATATCCAGAAATATTCGATATATGACGGCGATGGCATTCGCACGCTGGTTTTTTTCAAGGGCTGCAACCTTAGCTGCCCCTGGTGCGCCAATCCTGAAGGACTGAATAGCCAATTTCAGGTGATGTTCTCGCACGACAAATGCATCAACTGCGGTGACTGCGTGAATGTCTGTCCGGCCGGGGTCCATTACCGGGCCGAAGAGAACGGCAGCATGAAACACTTCGTCGATCGCAATAAAGATTGCATCGGCTGCCGCAAATGCGAAGAGGTCTGCACCCAGCACGCGCTGGACATCATGGGCAAGGATGTCACCGTCAGCGAGCTGATGGAGATCATCATGCAGGACTACGACTTTTACATCTCCTCCGGCGGTGGCGTCACCATAGGCGGCGGCGAAATGAGCCTGCAGACCGACTTTGCCGTCGCGCTGTTTCGCGAATGCAAGAAGATGATGATCAACACCGCCATAGAGACCCAGGGCACCACCTCGCTGGCCAATTACCAGCAGCTGGCTCCCGTCACCGATACCTTTTTGTTCGATATCAAGCAAATCAACAGCGAACAGCATAAGGCGATGCTGGGTATCGGCAATGAAGGTATTCGCCGCAATCTGGAATGGCTGGTTGATTACGGCGCCAAGGTGATTGTGCGCATGCCGCTCATCCGTGGATATAACGATTCATGGGATGCCATTACCGGCGCCATCGAATATGTACAGAAATTGGCGAAACGGGGAAATATCCTGCGGATCGACATGCTGCCGTACCACCAGCTGGGCCGCAAGAAATATGAGCGGCTGGATATGCCCTACCCGATTACGCAAGACCCGTCTTACACGCCGGACGAATTGGATCGGCTGGAGACCTTCTTTAAACAATTTGATTTCGATATTCGCTTGGTCCGCCATTAACAGGAGTCGACGATGAAAAGTTTGGGCGTAATTGAAACGCGAGGATTGGTCGCCGCCATTCAGGCCGTGGACGCCGCCTGCAAAGCCGCAGGAGTGACCTGCATCGGCTACCGCAAGGTGGGATCTGGGCTGGTGAGTGTCTGCTTCGAAGGGGAGATCAGTGCCATCCACACCGCCATCGAGCGTGGCGTCGCGGTGGCCGCCACCATCGACAAGCAGGTCCATTCACTGGTGATTGCCCGTCCGGAGCCAAGCGCGGTAGTGGCGCTCAGCAACCTCAAGGGCTACCCGCCGCGCGTGCCGGCCAGCACCAGGACCGAGATAACGCCCGCAACGAGCGCAGCCCCGGCCCTGCCACCGCAAAGCAGTGCCGATACCGAACCGGCCACTCCGCCAGCCACGCAGCCTGCAGTAGATCAGGCGGAAGATAGACAGGCCGCGGCAAGAAAAGGGAAGAAAGCATGATCGACCCCCAGCTACATCAAAAAATTGCCAGCCGCCTGAACCTGGCGTCACCGGCAATTCCGGTCGGTATCTCCAACCGTCATGTGCATCTGGCGCAACAGGATGTCGACGCCCTGTTCGGCAAGGGCTACTCCCTGACGCCGCTCAAACCGCTGCACCAGCCGGGCCAGTTTGCCGCCGAGGAGTGCGTCACCGTGGTCGGCCCCAAGGGCTCGCTGACCCGTGTTCGCGTGCTCGGCCCGACCCGGCCGGTTTCACAGCTGGAGATCTCCCGCGCCGACTGCTTCACCCTCGGGGTCAAGGCACCGGTACGCGAATCCGGCCAGCTGGAAAATACGGGCAGTGCGCTGCTCATCGGCCCCGCCGGCCACGTGGAGTTGCGATCCCAGGTGATCTGCGCCTGGCGTCATATCCACATCTCGCCACAAGACGCCCGCCAGCTGAACGTGACCAACGGCCAGAAGGTGAGGGTGCGCAGCGACGGTGAGCGTCAGCTGACCTTCGATGAGGTGGTGGTACGGGTGCGCGACGATTTCGCCCTGGAATTTCACATCGATACCGAAGAGGCCAACGCCGCCGGCTTGAAAAACGGCGCGCAGGTCAGGCTGCTCGGCTAACGGAGATCACCATGACCGACGAACAGATTGAACGCCTGGTCGAACAGATGCTCAGGCGCCTGCAGCCGCCACTGCTGGTGATGGTGACCGCGGCCCAGGGCTATCGGCAGGCCATTCGAAACCGTCTGGCCGGCTGTGGACTGCCCCTGCAGCTTGCGCTGGAAGAAGGCATTGAGGATGGCGCGCTGTGGCAGCCGCTGGGAGAAACCGTGGCGGCAAGCGTCTGGCAACAGGCCCTGCCGCCCGTCCCCTATCGCGCACTGGTGCTGCCCTTTCTCGACTACCCGCTGGCGATGGACCTGCTGAGCGGCTCGCTGCGCAGTCCCGTTGCCCGGCGGCTGCACGATGCGCTGCTGAGCGGCTTGCCGGTGCTGGCGCTGCGCTATCACTGCGATCCCGCCAGCGAACTGAACCAGCTGCTGGGGGCACAACCGGGCACGCCATACGCCGGACACATGCAGGCAGCGCTCAGCCGTCTGGGCGAGATTGGCGTTGTACTGTGCACCATGAATGAGCTGCTGGAGAAGCTGGCAACGGCGAACGACGCAGCCCCTGTGCCGGCGGGCACGGCGCGGCGCTATCTCACGGTCAGCGATGTAGAGAAGGATCCGGCGCTGGCACACACGGCCGAGGCACAGCTGACCGATGCCGCCATCGATTTTTTGAAAAGCAGAAGAAAAGAAAAACAACCTTACCTTAAATAACAAACCCGGAGTTTAACGTATGTCTTCAAAAACAAAATGTTGGCTATGGATGCTGCTGGTGATCGTGTCCGAAACATCGGCCACCTCCACCCTCAAGATGTTTGGCAGCAGTGAAGGAACCACCAAGATGCTGCTGCTCGGTCTGCTCGTGCTGCTCTATTGCACCTGCTACTACTCCCTCTCCCGCGCGGTAAAAGACATTCCCGTTGGGCTTGCCTACGCCACCTGGTCCGGCACCGGCATTCTAGTGGTGTCCACGCTGGGAATGGCGTTTTATGGCCAGCATCCGGATACCGCGGCCATTATCGGCATGGCCATCATTGCCAGCGGCATCGTCATCATGAACCTGTTCTCCAAAATGGGCAGCGAGGAGAGCGATGAAACTCCAGCTGAGCCAGTCGCTGCCTCCATGAACAACAAGATCGCCAACTAACGGAAAAGGAATGACTCATGTTTAATTTCGGATTTTTATGGCTGGCGCTGTCTATCGGCTCAGAAATCACCGGCACCTCGATGATAAAAAAAACCAACAGCTTCAGTAAGCTGGGACCATCCGTGCTGGTGGTCTGTGCCTACGGCCTGTGCTATTTCGCCCTCACCCGCGCAATGAGCACTATCCCGGTCGGCGTTGCCTATTCACTGTGGTGTGGCTTTGGCATCGTCGGGGTCACTATCTGCTCCATGATCCTCTACAAGCAAAAGCCGGATCTGCCCGCCATTCTGGCGATGATACTGATTATCTCGGGCGGAGTGGTCATGAACGTCTTCTCCAGCATGTAATGAGATCCGGGTTGCTTCGAGCAAAGAAGCAACCCTCATTACTATCTGTACCATGCACTGCTCATATCGGACCGTGCCCACCATCAATGAATGACACAGCCTTATCTATGGCAATGGCAATGGCAATGGCAATGGCTATGGCTATGGCTATGGCTATGGCTATGGCTATGGCTATGGCTATGGCTATGGCTATGGCTATGGCTATGGCAAATACAATGTACTGGCCCGAGGCAATGTCCAATACAGGACAGCTCGACAGCATGCCAGTCAAGATCAAGTGGCATTGCCCAGTGACATGCCAGCAGACAGGAAAAATGAAAAAACCCAACCTGCATGGCAAGTTGGGTCTCAAAAATGGCGGAGAGACAGGGATTCGAACCCTGGGTGGTATTGCTACCACAATTGATTTCGAGTCAATCCCGTTCGGCCACTCCGGCATCTCTCCACGGGGCTTCATTCTTACCGAACCCGGTCTGGTAAATCAACCTGAATCTCTTTAAAGATCAAACGACTGCCTATAAAACAGGCAGGAAACACAGTTTTGACCGTGAGCCTGCACATGGCACGTCGACAACGCTTTGGCGCAGCAGTCCCATAGGCAGCCTGGCGACTGTGACCCCCCTGCAACAGGCCTGCCTGCGGGTCGCGGTATATCCCATCACGGGCAGCGTTCATCCAAGGTTATCCGGTACTGTACTAAAAAGGTGTGGGAAGTCGTCAAAAGGGGCTTTCTTCGAAGAGAGACTCCTCTGTAGCCCTTGTGGGGCGGGCTGGTAATCAGGAGTGGATTGGTTAACAATTTCACCTCTTTTTTCAGGGCGGGCAGTGACCGGCCCTCACGCCATTTGACAGGAAGTACCATGCTCAATGCACGAATCGTCTCACTGCTGCTGATGACAGCCAGCCTCTGGATCGCGCCGACCTGGGCCACGACCTATCACTTGCCACCGGCAGGCAGCCGTTTGATTGGCGAGCTGGAGGACTACATAGTCCAGCCGGACGAGCACCTTGAACTGATCGGCAAGCACACCCAGATTGGTTTTTTGGCCCTGCTCGAGGCAAATCCCGGGGTTGACCCCTATTTACCAAAACCGGGCACCCGCTTGACCCTGCCGACCCAGATGCTGCTGCCGGATGTGCCAAGAGAAGGCATTGTCATCAACCTGCCCGAACTGCGTCTCTACTACTTCCCCAAGGGAAAAAATGAGGTGATCGTCTTGCCCATCGGCATTGGCGACATAGGGCGGGAAACCCCTGAGATGACCACAACCGTGATCGCCAAGAACCCCAACCCGACCTGGGTACCCGGCCCCATGGTGCGCAAATCCTGGCTGGAGCAGAAGGGGATCACGCTGCCCGCGGTGGTACCGCCAGGCCCGGACAATCCCCTCGGCAAGTTCGCCATGCGCCTGGGTTACGGCAAGCAGGACTACCTCATTCACGGCACCAACAAGGAGTTTGGCGTCGGCCTGCGGGTCAGCGCGGGCTGCATTCGCCTACGCCCCGATGATATCGAGGCCCTGTTCAACATAGTTCCCCTCGGCACTCAGGTACGGGTGATCAACCAGCCGGTCAAGACCGCAAGCGAGCCCGATGGCCGCCACTGGCTGGAGGTCCACTCCCCCCTCTCTCGCACCGAACTGGAGCTGGAGCAGGGCGCCCCCCTGATCCTCTCACCCGAGGTAGAGGCCTTTATCGCAGCGCCCGAGATCGACGGTGACAAGGTGGCTGCCGTGCTGAACAATAAGAACGGCATTCCACGCCCCGTCAGCGGCTAATGGCAACCCTGTGTTCATGAAGGACTTTCCATGAGATACCGCTTCTGGTGCTTGCTCTCCCTGTTGCTCAGCCCGATGGCGCTGGCCGACATCCTCTGGATGGACAACGGTGACCGGCTGACCGGCACCATAGAGGAGATCACAGATGAACAGGTACGCATAGCACTGCCCTACAGCTCGCCGGTGACGGTCAAGCGCAAGGCGGTCAAACGCTGGCGTATCGAGAAGCAGGACAAGCCAAGACCGACGGTGAAGACCGGCATTACCCTGCTCGCCCTCACGCCGGATGACAAGAAAGCCTGGCTGTGGACCGGCAGCAGCGACCTGAACGTGAAGCTGAAACACAACGACAAGCAGACCAACAACGTCAATCTGAAGGCCTCTACCGAAGTGGCCAACCTCGACTGGCGCTATACGCTGGATGGAGAGTACATCTACGAGACGGCCAACAACGTCACCAACAGCCATGAGTATCGGCTCAAGCCCATGCTGGACTTCTTCTTCGACCAGAACTGGTTCGTGCGCTCCTCCATCGACTATGAATACGAGATGCTCGACGCTAACTACCTGAACCTGAGTTATGCTTCCGGCCCGGGTTACAGGTTCTGGAACGACAAGAAACATCGCCTTGAGCTCATCACCCAGGCCGGTCTGGAACGCTCCTATCTCAGACCCGCTGCCTACGATGAGTCCAACATTGCCGACATCTTTGATGACAGGATCATCAACTATCCGCTCCTCAACTTGGGCTGGGACTACCGACAGCCTGTCTCCTTGTGGTCAGAGAACATAGAGCTGTTCAGCAAGGGGGGCTACAAGCGCTACCTGGCCCAGCCCTCTCCTTATGTGACCCAGGAGCAATCCATTCAGGGGAGTCTGGGGCTGCGTTACTACTTCAACGATCATTTACGCCTCTCCTGGTCGAGCGAGCTGGACTGGGATGATGCCTGGCTGGACTATCAGGGGACTCACCAACAGCTGGCAGGCAAGGAGTGGCGTCACCTGATAAGCCTGGGGGCCAGCTTCTAGTCAGCAGGGCAAGCCATTCACGGGCGAATGGCTGAGCCACAAACAAGCACCATAACGCCATAAACAAAACAGGCTCACCGAGGTGAGCCTGTTTTGTTTCAATGCGATTCATGCCACAGGGTGACGGCCGTCACGACATCAGAAGTAGATCCGGGTGACTGATTCAATGACGCAGCCGGGACGACGAATGCCTTCGATCTCGACCTTGATCTCCTTGAGCAGCTCAAGACCGCCCTTGATGGGGGTCACCCGCAGCAGCTTGGTGCGCGCGCGAATGTTGCTGTCCACCTTGATAGGATACGGGAAACGCACCTGGTCCAGCCCGAAGTTCACCACCATGCGGGCGTTCGGAAACTCGGGCGTCGCCTCGTTGATGCTGCCCGTCAGCCGTGGCAGCAGCGCCAGGGTCAGAAAACCATGGGCTATGGTGGTCTTGAACGGCGACTCGGCAGCGGCACGCTCGGGGTTGGTGTGGATCCACTGATTGTCACCGGTCACGGCGGCAAACTCATTGATCATCTGCTGGCTCACCAGCAGCCATTCACCCACGTGGGTCTCGGCACCTATGTTGGGCTGCAGAGTGGCAAACAGGGCCGCAGCCTCACCATTGAGCTCAACCGCCGGCTCATCAGCCTGCAGAAGCTGGCCGTTGGCAACCTGCGCCGAGCCCGCTTGCCGCTGCACGGACTGGCTGTCAGCTTGCAGGTCCAGCACACGACCCAGCAGAGGGTGGAGGTGTGCCTTTTGCTGAAACTCACGCCAGTAGTCGCGGATCGCCGGAGAGAGCCAATCCTTGAGCTCAAAGGGGTGCTGCGCCAGAATTTCGCGCTTGCGCTTCAGAAAATCGACAACTTTCATCTACCGATCCCTATTCGATTCAAAGCCTGTAAAGAGGTCTAACCAGTCCTATTTTATGAAAGTTTCAACTGCAAGTGCAAAAAAATCTCAGCGTACAGCTGTACCACGGGCAGAAGTGGTCACTAACCTGTCGGCTGCAAGCCTGATGGCACAAGGGGAAAAACGATTGCTGTGGCCAGCGTCAGGCGGCCATGGGCGCCGCGCAGACAGGGGCCGAAACGGGGGGAATGCCATCCGAGTGCCTCTGTCTATACCCTGCCTGGCCCGTCAGGCGTCGTCACGCTGCGCCGGTTGCCACCACTGCCCGCAGGCGGTCTCATCCAGAAAACACCAGGCCAGGATCCGGCTTGTCTTGTTGCCCTGCGCCATGTCGATCACCCGCACCTGACTGGCCCCGACCTGGGCCAGCGCTTTCTTCGCGGCCGGCAGGTTCTCTTTTTTTGAGACCAGCGAACTGAACCAGAGGCACTGGCTGGCGAACTCCTTGCTCTGGACGATCATGGCGGCGAGAAACGCGGCCTCACCCCCCTCACACCAGAGCTCGGCCTTCTGGCCGCCGAAATTGAGCAGGGGCGCCCCCTTCACGGCTTTGCCGAGATTGCGCAGCTTGCGCTCGCTGCCCTTGCTCGCTTCTTCGAGCGAGCCATGGAACGGGGGGTTGCACAGGGTCAGGGCGAAGCGCTCCTGCGGGCTTATGATGCCGCGAAAGATGTGTTTGGCATTGCCCTGATGGCGGCACTCGACCTGTCCGCCCAGCCCGTTGCTCCTGGCCAGCAGGTTTGCCGCCTTGACCGAGACAGGATCGATATCGGATCCGACGAAGCGCCAGCCATATTCGCGCGCCCCCAGCAGCGGGTAGATGCAGTTCGCCCCCACGCCTATGTCCAGCACTCGTACCCCCTTGCCGGTCGGTACACGTCCCGCACTCTCGGCCAGCAAATCCGCCACCCTGTGCAGGTAGTCCACCCGTCCCGGGATAGGCGGGCAGAGATAACCCGCCGGCAGATCCCAGTGCGCAATGCCGTAGTGCAGTGCCAGCAAGGCCTTGTTCAGCGCCTTGACGGCGGCAGGATCGGCAAAATCCAGGGTCTGAGTACCGTGCTCGTTGACGAATACCAAGGGCCGCAGCTCGGGGGTGCGCTGGCAGAGCGCATCGAAATCATAGGGAGCCTGATGGCGATTGCGTGGATGCAATCCGGATTTGCGGTCGAAGTGGGTCTTCATGCTGGGCCTGCCGAGGGAAAACGGGCCCACACTATAGTGATTTGGCCCCGGAAAGTCTAAATTGCGGCCACAAAAAACCGGGCTTCAGGAGCCCGGTTCAAGTGAGGTTGGAAAAACAGTCCGTACTGCGAGCCGTTTGTCCAGCCTGACTCAGATGTCGATCCGGCGTGCTTGCCAGAACTTGCTGCGCCAATAGGAGCTATCCAGCTTGGAGCGCGTCACCCCGGCACGGGTCGAGGCGTGGATGAATTCACCATTACCTACGTAGATACCGACATGATTGAGACGACGATTGATCTTGAAGAACACCAGGTCACCCTCGACCAGATCTTGCTTGGAAACACGAGTGCCTTCATGGACTTGGGAGCGGGTGTCACGGGGTAACTCGACACCGACGGCATTGCGGAACACTTCACGGGCAAAGGCGGAACAATCTATGCCTCGCTGGCTGCTGCCTCCCATGCGGTACGGGACGCCACGCCACTCTTTATATACTGTCAGGATTTCATTCACATCGGGTGTTTGCGAAGCTTCCGGTTCAATAATGGGTTCCATCATGGAAACTTCAATCTTACTCGCGACCTCGGGCTGGGGTGCCGAGGCACAACCCACCATTCCGAGCGCGACCAGCAGTAGCATCAGGTGGCGCAATCCTTTATCCCCGCAAAATAGTAAAACTTGTTAAAATACGGCCCAGAAGGGCAATTTATAAGGCAACAGCACCCGACTATATCCAAGAATTCTATCGAGGCAAGCGAAAATCCCTATCGACATCACATTTTTGCAAGGAAATGCAGTATTTTTCATGATTAATGTGATCATGCCCAAACAATATACAATCTCGAAAGCGACCGTCCTTGCTCGATCAAACTGACTTTTATCGCTGTTTCATCCCTCTTTTAAAGTGAAAAATTATGATCTCCGTGGATCTCTATTTGTTAAAACCGGCAAATATCAGCGCCGACCAGTTGGCTCTGCTGCCGGACGCACTCTCCCCGACAGAGCGGCAACAGTGGCAGGAGATCCACCATCCGGGACGCCGCCAGGAGTTCCTGCTCAGCCGTGTGCTGCTCAGGCGCCTGCTGGCCGATCGCCTGCAATGCCAGGCCAGCGAGCTGCTGTTTTGCACCAATCCCCATGGCAAACCCGAGCTGAGCGACCAGCGCTGGCAGTTCAACCTCAGCCACAGCGGTAACTGGCTGGTGATCGCACTCTGTGCCAGGGGGCCGCTTGGGGTGGATATAGAGCTGGGCCAGCGTCGCCGCCAGACCCTGCCACTGGCGAGACGCTTCTATGCAACCAGCGAGTACGAGTGGCTCGCCGCCCTGCCCGCAGAAGAGCAGGAAAGCGCCTTCTATCGGCTCTGGTCACGCAAGGAGGCAGTGTTGAAGGCCCACGGTGCCGGCATTGCCGCCGGGCTCGACAAGGTATGCTTTGTGCCGCAGCAGGCGTGGCGGCTCGACAACCGGCTCGATGAGCACGATTACCGGGTGCAGGACTGGCCCCTGGGCAGCGGCTGGCTCAGCCTCGCCGCCCCGACCCTAGCCGTCAACGGCTGGCTGCTGGATGACAACTTGAAATCCGCCCCCATCAACCCCATGTTAACTCACACCATTTTCCAAGAGTCAGCCTCATGATCGTCGACATCAATCCCCAGAATTTCCAAGCCGCACTGATCGATGCTTCCATGAAAAAGCCGGTCGTCATCTATTTCCACGCCCCCCAGATGCCAGAGTGTCAGGGCATGACCCCGCTGGTGGAGTCACTGGTTGGCCCGGCCAACCCCCAGGTGACCCTGGCCAGGGTCGACATGAACGATCCGCAGCTGCAACCGCTGGCCAGCCAGCTCGGCCTGCGTGCCCTGCCCGCCCTGGTACTCTTCCATCAGGGTCGCCCGGACGAGCAGGCCATTCTGGAAGGGCCGCAGGACGAAGCCACCCTGCGCCACTACTTTGCCGCCTTCGCTCCCAAGGAGGAGGAATTGCTGTTCGAGCAGGCGCAGCAGGCCCTGGCAGACGGCCAGGCGGATGTGGCCTATGCCCATCTCACCAAGGCTCATCAGCTGGCTCCGGAACGCCACGACATCAGCCTGTGGCTCATTCAGGCGGCGCTGGATCTCAATCTGCTGGATGAAGCGCAGGAGCGGCTCGGCAAGATCCCCATGATCGCGCAGGATGACCATTATCAGACCCTGAGCTCCCGGCTGGCGCTGGCACTGCAGGCCGCAGACAGTCCGGAACTGCGGGCTCTGGAGGCGCGTCACGAGCAGGACCCTGACAATTTCACCCTGACCCAGGAGCTGGCGGTGCAATACAACCAGGCGGGTCGACAGGAAGAGGCGCTGACCTTGCTGTTCACCATCCTCAAGCGCGACCTGGCTTTTGGCGATGCCAAGAAGACCTATCTCGACATCCTGACCACAATGGGAAGCAACCCGGCGGCACAGAGCTACCGTCGCAAGCTCTACAGCCTGCTCTACTGATCGATGCGGGAATGAAAGACGGGGTGATGCCGAGGGATCGGCATTGCCTTGCCGAGGTGGATTTCAGGGGCGGAAAGCGGGGAATTGACGAATTTCAGGCAAAAAAAATGGCGCATGAATGCGCCATTTTTTCGCATGGATTACTTCTTGTAGGAAGTAGCCATGTTGTCGATGCGCTGGTTAGCACGCATAGCTTCTTGCTTGGCTTCTGCAACATCAGCAGCGATCTTGGATTGATCAGCACGAACTGCGCTAACATCTTGAGCCAGTTGGTCAACTTTGTTAGACAGATTCTGAACGGAGGTTTCCAGTTCGCTGGTGTTTGCACAACCGCCCAGCAGAGCGGACAGACCAACAACACCTACCAACAACAATTTTTTCATTTTTAAAAGCTCCCTTTAACTCGCCAGACGTTTAGCAAGCGGCGTGATTATGGCACAAAAGAATCATACTTTGGATAGGCCCCATCACAGATAAATGCATTAAAACCCTCATTTTTTTTTAGTTGCACACTTTATGTGCAAACTTTAAGCAAAAATGAGTGCCTCTGGATGAGGTTCGCACAGAGCGTAACCAAATTTTGGGCTTATTACAATTTCGTATGAGGCTCAGGCTGAACGTTCTGACAGCAATTGACGATATTGCACCAGATCTTCGATGGTCAACACAGGCATCTGATGCAGGCGGCCGAAGGCAATCAGGTCCGGCAGACGAGCCATGGAGCCATCTTCCTTGGTCAGTTCACACAAGACCCCGAACGGTTTGAGGCCGGCCAGCTGCATCAGATCGACCGTGGCTTCGGTATGGCCGCGGCGCGTCAGCACACCGCCGGTACGAGCCCGCAACGGAAAGACATGGCCGGGGCGATGCAGATCGGACGGTTTGGCACCATCGGCGATGGCCGCACGAATGGTGGTGACGCGATCGGCCGCCGACACGCCCGTGGTCACCCCTTGCGCCGCCTCTATGGTGACGGTGAAGGCGGTCTGATAGTGGCTGGAGTTCGCCTCCACCATCATGGGCAACGCCAGCTGGCGAACGCGCTCGTCGGTCAGACAGAGGCAGACGATACCGGAGCACTCGCGGATCATCATGGCCATCTGTTCATTGGTCATGGATTGGGCGGCGAAGATGAGGTCGCCTTCGTTCTCCCGATCTTCATCGTCGGCCACCAATACGCCACGACCGGCCCGCAGGGCCGCCAACGCCGCTTCGACGCGCGCAAGGGGATCACCGAATTCACTGAGTAGAGACTGATTCATGGTAAGACTCCTAAACAAGACAAGGACCAGAATCAGGGCATGGAAAGGCAGACAGAGATAGGTATGCAGCGGCCAGCCCAAGGGGGGCCATGCCTGCAATATCTGTCTTATCCTCTTTCATCCGGACTATGACCGTCGGCTCCGGCATCTCACCGGATCTGCTGACCCCGACCTGGTTGCAAGGTCGGGCGCTCGCGGGCTCCCCGAGTCAGATCGGGATACCGCCGGTGGGGAATTTCACCCCGCCCTGAGAATAAGCGCAGACAGCCTAAAGAAAAAAAACGCAGGATACCAGCCCAAAACCCATCAAAGATGAATATGGAACCGACCTGTGCCCGCCGCCAGCAACTTGACTCACGCACGCACGGGGCACTGTCTTTTCTGATTTTGTTTATGGCATAGTGCCTGAAAAAACGCGCAGCCTGCGCAGACTCAGGCGCCAACACCACAAACGGAATCATGACAGAGATGGAAAAGAAAATACTGCTGACGGACTGTCCGGACGCCAAGGGCCTCATCGCCAAGATCACCAACATCTGCTACAAGCACCAGCTCAACATCAACAAGAACGACGAGTTCGTGGATCACGAAAACGGCCGCTTCTTCATGCGCACCGAGCTGGAGGGTCGTTTCAACGACGAGACCCTGCTGGCGGATCTGGATGATGCCCTGCCCGCCGGTGCCCAACGCCGTCTGGTCAAGGCCGGCAAGAAGCGCATCGTCATCCTGGTGACCAAGGAGACTCACTGCCTCGGCGACATCCTGATGAAGAACTACGCCGGCGCGCTGGACATGGACATAGTGGCGGTGATCGGCAACTACGACACGCTCGCAGAATTGACGGGCAAGTTCGACATCCCGTTCCACACCGTCAGTCACGAGGATCTGAGCCGCACCGAGCACGAAGAGCAGGTACGCGCCATCATAGACGGCTATCAGCCCGACTACGTGATCCTGGCCAAGTACATGCGGGTGCTGACGCCGAGCTTCGTCGAGGCCTATCCGCGCAAGATCCTCAACATACATCACTCCTTCCTGCCGGCCTTCATCGGTGCCCGTCCCTACCGCCAGGCGTTCGATCGCGGGGTCAAGCTGATCGGCGCCACCGCCCACTTCGTCACCGACGATCTGGATGAGGGCCCCATAGTCGAGCAGGACGTGATCCATGTCGGCCACGCCTTCAGTGCCGACGACATGGCCAGGGCCGGTCGCGACGTGGAGAAATCCGTGCTGAGCCGCGCGCTGGAGCTGGTGCTCAACGAGCGGGTGTTCGTCTACGGCAACAAGACGGTGGTGTTCAAGTAACCCGCCTGCGGCATCACGCCAGAAACAACAAAGGCTCCCACGGGAGCCTTTGTTGTTTCTGCACTGCCTGTTGTTGCATTCGGCTTACAGCGGCAGACCATTGATGGTCATGGCACCCTTGTCGAGCTTGAACTCGGCGGTCAGCTGGGCCTTGTCCGCCTTGAGGTAGCCCATGGCGGCAAACTGCTCCAGCATCGGGGCCAGTTGCGGCACTGCCTTGCCCAGCTGGCCGCTGAGGTTGGCGTGCAGCAGGCCGGACAGGGCGTGCATCCCCTCTTCACTGTTGAACAGCTGCTCCAGCGAGGTGGCCGCCAGCTTGACGTCCCCCTTCATGGAGACGGGCTCGCCGTTGAGCTGGGCGCTCAAGTCCACCAGCTCCAGGGTCGCGCCGCGTTTGAGCAGCTTGTCCAGCGCCTGCTGGATGGCTTGATCTTCCACCCCTTGGCCGCTGGCGGCCTGCAGCGCCTGATAGCCTTCCAGATCCAGCCCTTTGAGATTCAGGGCCAGCTTGCTCTGGGTCAGCGCCAGGTTGTCGGTCTCGTTCTCCAGATTGAGGGTATTCACCTTCATCTGATAGCTGCTGGAGAGGGTCTGGGCATCGTCCCCTGCCAGCTGGGTTTCCGTGGTCAGCCCCTGCAGTGACACCTTGACGCTGTCAGGCAGTTGCACCGACAGTGCGGATAGGGTCATGTCGCTGCGAGGCGAGAGCCAGATACCGCTGATCTCGGCCATGTCGGCGCTGCCCTTGAGTTCGGCCAGCACCATGTCCATCTTGCTCTGCTCTTCGTGCAGCGTCATGCCCTGCCAATGGAAGGTGACGTGACCATTGCCTTCCAGATCGCCGTGATAGTCGCCCTTCATCGGCAGGAAGCTGAACTCGTCGAGCCCCTGCTTGACCTTGAATTCGTTGGCCCAGAAGCGGCTGCTGTTGCTGGCGGTCCAGAGGCTGCTGACCGACTCTATGCCAAATTGCCACTGCTCCAGCTTGAGCGCGCTGAACACAGGGGCCAGCGAGCCCTGTTTGGTGTCGAGCAGCATGTTGCTCTTGATATAGAGCGGCAGGATGCGGCTGTTTACGATGAACTGCGCCTCGACCGGCTCGCTCCCTTCCAGCTGACCATCCAGGCTGGCCAGGGTCTGTGGCGTGACCACCACCTTCAGCACACCATCGCGGGTGAACAGGTTGCTGCCACCCGGCTGCCAGGTCAGCTCGACGCCGCTCTCCTGCTTCACCTTGGCAATCTGCTCGGCCATGATGCGATCGAACGTATTGCCCGTGTGCCAGCAGGCACCCAGTCCACCCACTACCAGGGCCGCACCGACGGCCAGCGCTACTCGCTTCTTCATCTTTATATGATTCTCCAAAGGCTCATTGCCGCACTCTACGGGGCCATATCGGGGCTAGGCAAGTCCAATTCGGCGTCGGCCGCAAATATGTGATGTCACAGCAAGGGGCTGAACAGATAGAAGATGTTCTCCGTCACCTTCTTGTACCAGGGGCGGGCGCGCCACTTGGCCAGCGACATGGGGGTCGCCTCTATCATGTAGCCCTGCACCAGCTGGGTCATCTCGGCGACAAACACCGGGTTGTCGATGAGCAGGGTCACCTCGAAGTTGAGCCAGAGGCTGCGTCTGTCCAGGTTCACCGTGCCCACCAGCGCGAAGTCGTCATCCACCAGCACGCTCTTGGTGTGCAGCAGACCGGCATCGTAGCGGTAGACCTCGACCCCCGCCTCCAGCAGCTCCTCCATGAAGGCGTTGCAGGCATGATTGGCCATCAGGGAGTCGTTGCGCGCCGGCAATACCAGTTGCACCTGCACCCCGCGCGCCGCCGCCGAGGAGAGCGCCGCCGCCAGCGGATCATCCGGCACGAAATAGGGGGTGGTCAGCACCAGATGGTGACGGGCCTGATAGATGGCCAGCAGCAGGCTCTGCTGGATGCAGTCACCGCCGACGAAGGGGCCGGACGGAATGAGCTGGGCCCGATAGTTGCTCTGGGGCCAGGCCTCTGGCTCGTGCTGCAGGCTGTCGAGCAGCCGCTCGCCGGTCTCCATCTCCCAGTCCCAGACGAAGATGGACCACATCAGCGGCACCATGGGCCCCTGCACCCGGATCATGATGTCGACCCACTGGCCGACCCCGGCGTTCTGCTTGAAGAAGCGGGGATCCACCATGTTCATGGAGCCGGTGTAACCAACCCTGTCGTCGATCACCACCAGCTTGCGGTGCATGCGCAAGTCCTGGCGCTGGAACGGGATGCGCCAGGCGCCGACCGGCAGCACCTCCACCAGCTTGACCCCCGCCTTGCGCAACTGCTTCGGCCAGGACGAGCGGAAGAAGGCCTTGCTGCCCATGGAATCGAGCAGCAGACGACAATCCACGCCGCGCGCCGCTACCTCCATCAGCGCTTCGCACACCTCGTCGGCATCGCCACCCGGATGCCAGATGTAGAACTCCAGATAGCAGGACTGGGAGGATTGGCGGATGTCGCGCACTATCTCGCGCAAGATGGATTCCGGCCTGCTCAGCAGCGTCATCCGGTTGCCGGAGAGCATGGGCATGGCCAGCCGGCTCTGGATCAGATCGTGCAGCGGCTGGGCCTTCTCCCCCACCTCACAGCAGTGCTGGGGGAAGAGGCGGGCCAGCTGGCGGATCCAGATGGCGTAAGGGCGGTACATGGCCTGGGCCCGTTCGGCGCGACGCCGGCCGAGCCGGATCTCGCCAAACAGCACGTAGAAGCCTACCCCAGCAAACGGGATGGCATAGATGAGGGCCAGCCAGGCCAGCGAGACACCGATGGGGCGCCGTTTCATCACCACCCGCAGGGAGACCCCCGTCACGATCACGGTGTGAAATAGCAGCAGCAGCCAGCCGAGGAACTGGGAAAACAGCAGCTGGATGTCGTGCTCCAAGCCATTGATCAAGAGAACTCCTTGTACACCAGAGTGACATGCGGTGGGCAGATCCCACGGGGCCAGGATGGTATGCTGTAAAACACACCCATTCTATCAGGTCGTTAGCATGATCCTGCAATCTATGCTGCTGAGTCTGGCCATGCTAGGCCAAGGCTCATATGACATCAATGAGCAACAGATAAACCAGTACCTGCAATCCCAGGTACAAGTGAACAAACAGCTGGAGCTGCCCGGCATCATCAAGGCCCATGTGCAGCTCGAGCAGAGCGACGTCCAGATCGGGCGCCAGAGCCCGGATACCGCCCGCGTCTATGGCAAGGGCAAGCTGAAAATCGCCCTGCCGGATCAGACCGAATACGACGCGCGCCTGAACATGACCTATGAGGCCAGGCCGCGCTATGACAAGGCCCAGAGCGCCCTCTTCCTCGACAACATGAAATTGATTGAGTACAAGCTGGAGCCGGAAGCGGCGCAGCAGAAGTTCGGCTTCATGCTCGGCATGCTGCTGCAGAGCATGGAGAAACGGCTGGAGACCCAGCCTGTCTATCGCCTCAACGACAAGGACCCGAACCAGGCCTGGCTGAAAGAGAATCTGCTGGGGCTTGAGCTGTCACCGGGCAAGATCCACCTGCTGACCAAGCCCCAGTGAGCCGTCAGTTGTAGACGGGGGCCTTGGTCTGACGCACCAGCAGCTCGATCTGATAACCCTGTTCGCGCTGCTGGTCATAGAGGGAGAAGAGCGGGCCATCCAGCTCGTGCAGGGGCAGGTCGGCAAAACCGGCCTTGAGGTAAAACGGCTTCTCGAACGGCAATGCCTGGCACACCACCGGCTTGTCCAGCAGATCGTTGCAGGCGTGCTGCAACAGACGGGAGCCCAGTCCCAGCGACTGGTAATGGGGCAGCAGGCGAAAGCCGCACAGGTGGTAATAATCCTGTTCGTCGCGTAGACGCACGGCGCCCACCAGCCAGTGAGCGTCGCGCACCACGAAGATACGTTCGGCCAGATCCGGCACGTAATGGGAGAAAGTGGTTTCGTAGTAGTCCCTGATCAGGGAAAGATCCGCATCACAGTACTCTTCGAAGGTGAGCTCCATCGCCCGCTTGCTTATCACACCCGTTCCATCCTTGGCCACTCGGCCCAGCCCTCAATATTCAGTTGCAGATCGGCAAGAGATCCGACCAGATTAACCAGCAAGATATCACGCCTTTTAGTAACAAAAAAGCCAATAACAGCCCCTGCTTGCGCACTTTTCAACAGGCAACCGGCCGCAGAAACCAGGGGCAATCCTATCACGCTATCCCCCGCACGGGCACTGCTTGCTCGATCCGCCGGATTTTACGACCAGGCCTCACTCACTCGTTAACAAGTGGCTGATTTAGCATCAGAAACTATTTATGTAAACATTTGTTAACAATTGATACGGGTCATCCACTGCAACAAAAAGCCTCATTCGAATAGCAATTCCGGCCTGTCACCCTATGGTGAAACCTTGGCATAGCATCGCGCTGTCGTTGCCTGAGCGGGATCACTCCCACGCTGACACCTTCACCACTTTGCCAAGGAGATACCATGTTCAGACCCATACCTTCACTGCTGATGCTGGCCTTGCTCCCCACCGCCAGCTGGGCCGGCGATATCCACACCCCGCTTGCTCCCTACCACTTCAGCCGGCAGCAGCTCATCGCCAGCGACGCCGTCACTGTGCCGCTGGACGAGGCCCACTTCGTGTTTGGCGAGGCGGCCATGGCGTTCGATCTGCACGACTTCCTGCTGCAACAGGCGCCCCACCTGCTGCCCAAGGAGGAGGTGATCCTGCACTGGAGCGGCATCACCAGCCTCAACCCCCAGCTGCTGCTGGCCCTGATGGAGGCGAGCAGCCAGCTCATCTCGGCCCCCTCGGAACAGGCCATGGCGGCGCCATTCGCCCGGCTGGTCAAGGCCAGGGGCTTTGACAACCAGGTTGAGTCGATGGCGCGCCAGCTCTCCGAGCGCTTCTATCAGGCCCAGGCCCAGTTGCGGCTGAGCCAGCGCAGCGCCCCCGCCCTGCCCCCGCTTGCCGCGCACCAGGCCGCCCTGGCCAGCCTGCTTGGCCCGCACGAGCGGCAGCAGTTGAGCGAGCAGTGGCAGACCCTGTTTGGCAAGGAGGCCATGATCTCGCCCAAGCCCCCTGCTGCAAGGCCGCCAGCCCGGCTGGCCGGCGGCCAGTTCCAGCTGCCCTGGCGCCAGGGCTACAGCTGGAAGGTGAACGGCGCCCACTCCCATAGCGGCTCGGGCTACCCCTACTCCTCCATCGACGTCTCCTACGACTGGCCGGGCTGGGGCGGTGCCACCTACACGGTCACCGCCGCCAACAGCGGCACAGTCACCGTCTTCTCCCGCTGCCAGGTACGAGTCACGGCCCCCAACGGCTGGGCCACCAACTATTACCACATGAGCGGCATCTCGGTACGCAGCGGCGACTACGTGGCCGCCGACACCCCCATAGGCACCTATGCCAGCAACCGCAACGAGGCGCTGTGCGAGGGCGGTTCCTCCACAGGCCCGCACCTGCACTTCTCCCTGCTCTACAACGGGGTGTTCCAATCCCTGCAGGGGCAGCGCCTGAGCAGCTATGCCGTCAACGTCGGCGCCAGCAACTACGACGACAACTGCAACCGTTTCTGGCTGCAAAACAGCCGCAACGGCCAGCGTTTCTGTGCCTGGCAGCCGCTCTACAACAACGGCCTCGACTGAGTTGCCGGCCAGCCGCTGAAGTGATGGAAAAGTCAGTAATGACGGGGGCTAGACGGTTTTATGCAAGCCGTCACAGATCCGCATACTCCCCTTTGAAAATGCTCACAAAACAGTCAAAAGGAGATTGCCGGCCCGGCGGGCCGATGTGAGGCTCTGGGTGCCCACATGGGCACCCAAACAAGGACTGACAATAATGAAAAAAACAGCGGGAATCTGGGTGATCGCAGGCATGCTGATCGCCCCTCTGGCGCAAGCCGACGTCATACTGCACGCCTTCAACTGGAAATACAGTGAAGTCACCGCCAAGGCCGATCTCATCAAGGCCGCCGGCTACAAGCAGGTGCTCATCTCGCCGCCCCTCAAGTCATCGGGCAACGAGTGGTGGGCACGCTATCAACCGCAGGATCTGCGCCTCATCGACACCCCCCTTGGCAACAAGCAGGATCTCGAGCAGCTGATCGCCGCCATGCAGGCGCGAGGCATAGCCGTCTATGCGGACGTGGTACTCAACCACATGGCCAACGAGAGCTGGAAGCGCAGCGATCTCAACTACCCCGGCAGCGAACTGCTCGGCCAGTATGCGGCCAACCCCGCCTACTTCGAGCGCCAGAAGCTGTTCGGCGATCTGGGCCAGAACTTGCTGGCGGGATCGGATTTTCATCCCGAAGGCTGCATCACCGACTGGAGCGATCCGGGCCACGTCCAGTACTGGCGCCTGTGCGGCGGCGCCGGTGACAAGGGGCTGCCGGATCTCGACCCCAACAACTGGGTGGTGAGCCAGCAACAGGCCTACCTCAAGGCGCTCAAGGGGATGGGGATCAAGGGCTTTCGGGTCGATGCGGTCAAGCACATGAGCGATTACCAGATCAACGCCGTGTTCACCCCCGAGATCAAACAGGGCGTGCAGGTGTTTGGTGAGGTGATCACCACGGGGGGCGCCGGCAGCACGGATTACGAACGCTTCCTCAAACCCTATCTCGACAGCAGCGGTCAGGGGGCCTATGACTTCCCGCTGTTTGCCTCCCTGCGCGGGGCGTTGGGTTATGGCGGCAGCATGAACCTGCTGGCGGATCCGGGTGCCTACGGTCAGGCCCTGCCGGGCAGCCGGGCTGTCACCTTCGCCATCACCCACGACATTCCCACCAACGATGGCTTTCGCTACCAGATCCTGAACCAGACCGACGAGAAGCTGGCCTATGCCTACCTGCTCGGCCGCGATGGCGGCTCGCCCCTGGTCTATTCCGATCACGGCGAGACCCAGGCCAAGGACGGGCTGCGCTGGCAGGATTACTATCAGCGCAGCGACCTCAAGGGGATGATCCGCTTCCACAATACGGTGCAGGGCCAGCCGATGCAGCTCATCGGCAGCGGCGACTGCTTCGTGCTGTTCAAGCGCGGTAAGCTGGGGCTGGTCGGCATCAACAAGTGTGACTACGAGCAGGAGTACTGGCTCGATACCGCCAAGTTCGAGATGAACTGGTATCGCAACTACCGGGACGTGCTCGACAGCAACGTCCTGATCAATGTGCAGAGCCAGTGGGTACGGGTCGCCATCCCCGCCCGCAGTGCCCGGCTCTGGCTGCAGGAATAAGGAAGAGACACCGGACGGGGGCCGCCACTGCGCGGCCCCTCTTTATTTGCCGGTTTATTTCAGGCGCTGCGCTCATCGGCAGCTTGTTCTGCCAGCGCCATGATGCTTTACTCAACAAGGCTAACGAGGCTAAGGGAGCAAGCCGTTGAAAGCATGGATGTTGATGGGATTGATCCCGCTGTTTTCCCCGCCCGGCTGGAGCCAGACTCCCACGCCGGCCGAGGTGGTGATCCTGACCACAGAGGCGCAGGCCCCCCTCTCAGTTCCTCTTGCGGCGCCCAAGCCAATGCCCGCGCCCAGCGCACGGCCCGAACCCACCCGGCTGACCGCCAGCCTGCCGCCCGGCACGCGCCAGATCCAGGTCTACAAATCGGTGCAAAAAAACGGCGTGATCCGCTACTCCGACATGATGCCGGAGCAGGGCCACTACGAGCTGCTGCTGTTCAACGACTGCTACGCCTGCGACCCGGCCTCCAAGGTCAACTGGCGCACCACTGGCCTATTTCTCTACGACTACGCCAGCACGATACAGGCGGCAGCCAAGGCCTATCAGGTGGAGCCCGCGCTCATCCGGGCGCTGATCCACGCCGAATCCGCCTTCAACCCGCTGGCGGTCTCCCGCAAGGGTGCCATGGGGCTGACCCAGCTGATGCCGGCCACGGCGCGCGAGCTGGGGGTCGGCGATGCCCTGATGGCCGAGCAGAATATCTTTGGCGGGGTGAAATACCTGGCGGGGCTGCTCAAGCAGTATGGCGGCAACGTGGCGCTGGCGACCGCGGCCTACAACGCGGGGGCCGGCGCTGTGCAAAAACATGGGGGCATACCCCCTTATGCCGAGACCCGCGCCTATGTGGAGCGGGTGCAGCTGTTGCGCCAGCGCTACAAGGACATGTTGAGCACCAAGGGCCTGTGACCCCTTCCCTCTTTCACCCTGCAACACAACCAACCGGGCCCTTGCGGCCCGTTTTCGTACCCGCCAGAAACGAAAAAACACGCCCGGGGGCGTGTCGATACCACACTTTGTTGCCCTGACGGATCAGGCTTTGGTCGCGATCCCGCGATAGGCCAATGCACCCAGAATGGCACCGACGATCGGAGCAACCCAGAACAGCCACAGCTGGCCGAGGGCCCAGTCACCCACGAACAGGGCAACCCCTGTGCTGCGCGCCGGGTTGACCGAGGTATTGGTCACCGGAATGCTGATGAGGTGAATGAGCGTCAGGCACAGACCGATGGCGATGGGAGCAAAACCGGCCGGGGCCCGGCTGTCGGTGGCGCCCATGATGACGAACAGGAAGAAACCGGTCATCACCACTTCACACACCAGGGCTGCCAGCAGGCTGTAGCCGCCCGGCGAGTGCTCGCCATAGCCGTTGGAGGCAAAACCGGCGCTTAAGTCAAACCCGGCCTGACCGCTGGCGATCACATAGAGCACGACTGCCGCCGCAATCCCGCCCAATACCTGAGCGACTATGTAAGGCAGCACACCGGACGCCGGGAAGCGGCCACCGGCCCAGAGCCCGACGGTCACGGCCGGGTTCAGGTGACAACCTGAAATGTGGCCTATGGCATAGGCCATGGTCAGCACAGTCAGACCGAACGCCAGCGCCACGCCCAGCAGGCCTATTCCCACGTTCGGGAAGGCGGCGGCCAGCACTGCGCTGCCACAACCCCCCAGCACCAGCCAGAAGGTGCCCATAAACTCAGCTGCAAAAGGTTTCACTCTCAACTCTCCCAATGATGGATGGAACATGAGCCTGGGCTCACGAAGTCGCCGTTCTTAAACGGCGCCACATTATGGGAGCGTGACATGACGAGGCGAAGTGAACCTGTCTCGCCAGGAAAGTGTGATCAAGGTCACAAGTAATTGATTCATCAAGAGGATTGTCGTCAGTCCCGAATGGCGTCCCGCCATCTGGTACGACAACTTGTGACTCTGTTGAGGCTTTTAACAACAGGATGGCGCACACTTGAGGACCCAGCCGCAACGGATAAACGAGGAGGGCGCCCGGGCGCCCTCCTCTCACATTGCTCCTCAGACGCAGTCAGCGTCGGCAGGGTTCAGCGATAGCGGCCGCGCACCGAGCTGGTGGCCCGCCCCGCCATCTTGATCAGGCTCTGGCGGGTATGGAAGTGGCAGAGCGCCACCCCGAGCGCATCCGCCGCATCCGCCTGGGGAGTGGCCGACAGCTTGAGCAGATGGGTCACCATGTGCTGCACCTGCTCCTTGGCCGCCCCGCCCGTGCCCACCACAGCCTGCTTGATCTGGGTCGCCGAGTATTCGCTGACCGGCAGCAGGGCATTGACCGCCGCGACTATGGCGCTGCCACGGGCCTGACCCAGCTTCAAGGCCGAATCGGCATTGCGCGCCATAAAGACCCGCTCGATGGCGAACTCGTCCGGCTTGAACTGGGTGATGATCTCGCTCACCCCGTCATACACCTGCTTGAGGCGCGACGGCAGCTCGCCCAAATCGGTGCGGATGCAGCCCGAGCCCAGGTATTCCGCCTTGCCTGCGACTATGCGGATGACGCCATAGCCTGTGATGCGTGAACCTGGGTCTATCCCCAGAATAATGCTCATGGCCGCTCCGCCATGCTGGCCTGGGGGCGGCTCACAGCCTCGTCACCCGTGAGCCGGTGGCCCGGCTCCATTCCCAAAACAATGCTCATGACACTCTGTTGCTCTGAAGGCAGTTCATGGGCGCCAAGATAGCAAACAAGCGTCCGCTTGGCTCGCGCGGCGGCGCCCTCGCCGGCTGACTGCGCAGGGATCCGCCATCTTGTACAGTGGTCTGCCTGTTTCCTCACCCGTGCGGGCCCGCCCAATCAGGCCCACAGGCGCAGGAGAAGGATCAGGTCGCCAGCGCCACCAGCCGCTCGGCCAGTCGATGGCTCTGCAGATAGCTCTCGATGAGGGCTCCATTGGCCTTGCCCAGCTCGATTTGTCGATACCAGTGATCGAGCATAGCCACGAAGCCCCGCTGGGCCAGCACCGGCTGCCAGTCGTCCGGTGCCAGGGTCTGCAGCGTCTTGTCTCGGGCAATAGTGCCCCGGGTGCAGTTCTCAAGGTGCAGAGAGAGGTTGTCGCCATAGGCGTCGATACGCTCCTCCGTGATGCCGGCGCTGCGATTCATGCTGCCGCTCACCGCGACCTGCCCGCTTTGCCAGGCGACGCTCACCCCGGCCAGCAGCTCAGGCTGCCGGGGGCTTCGCCGCAGCACAGCATGGAGATCCCCAGTAGGCGCGCCGCCATAGAAACAGAGGCTGTCGAGCACATGGATAAAGTCGTCGAACAGGAACGGACGCGGCAGCCCCGGCAGGGCGTGTCTGTGCTTTTGCCAGTTGAGCTCGGTAAGCGGCTGATTATCTGCAAGCGGCTGTGCCCGGGCGGCGCTCATGGCGGGCAGATAGCGGCGGTTGAAGCCCACAAACAGCGGACAATCTTGGGAGATAGCGAGATTGGCGAGCGCCTCCACTTCGGCGTAATCAAAGCAGAGCGGCTTGTCCACGAAGGTAGGGATACCCGCTTGCAGGCACTGGCGGGCCAGCTCAAAGTGCACAGCTGTGGCGGCGTGGATCATCACGGCATCCGGGCGGCTCGCGAGCAGCGCCTCCGCCTTGGTAAAGCACTCCTCAATCCGATACTGGCGGGCCAGCTTGCCCAGCACAGCTGGACTCCGGGTACAGAGCAGCGGGGTGACCCGCTCGTCGCTCGCGAGCAGCGGCAGATAAGCCTTCTGGGCGATATCACCAAGACCTACTAGGGCAATGCGCATGGGGACTCCTTGTCACTCGATCACTGGATAAGTGGATAACCGGCTAAGTGCCCGCACCATCTCAGGATTTTCCCCGCAGATCCAGCCTTGCCGCAACCCGGGCTGCCCTACCCCCTCTCAGCCTCCCCCTTCGCAAGGGCGAGGAGCAGACGGAAGTGGCTTTACTCCCCCCTGCCAAGGGGAGGGTCGAAGTGATGCACATCGCCAGTAAAACGGGTTTCGTATTGCACCCATTTTGGCTAACATGCCCCACTTCAAGGAGACATAGGGGCAAGGAACCGATGAGCAACAAGACGCTGCAATCCCTCTTTCACTACAAGCGTTGGGCCGATGACGAGCTGCTGGATGCGATCGCCACGCTGGACGCGCAGCAATATGCCGAAGCCCACCACACCTGCCTTAGGATCTTCAACCATATCCATGTGGTCGATGCCATCTTCAAGGCCAATCTGCTGGGGGAGACCCACGGCTTCAGGGCCACCAATACCCCGGACACGCCGACCCTGGCGGCACTGCGCAGCTCGGTCACGGCACTGGATAACTGGCTGATGGATTACATCGCTACCCTGAGCCCGCAAGAGGGTGAAACCTCGCTTTCATTTCGCTTTGTCGATGGCGACAGGGGGCAGATGAGCCGCGAGGAAATGCTGCTCCATCTGGTGACCCACGGCGGCTATCACAGGGGGGCCATCGGGCGGATTCTGGTGCAGTGCGGCATCACGCCCCCGCGCGATACCCTGACCACCTTCCTGCATCGCAGCGAACCCGGACGCCGCGGTGGCTAAGCGACAAACCAAACAAGGGCGGCCCATGCCGCCCTCTACTCTGGGGATTTGGCCTGCTCTCTGGCATTGAGCCACTTACCGATTCGGGCCCCCAGCTCGGAGCAGATCATGGCGCTGATCATGGCTCCTATCATCCGGGTCATATCGGAGATCTCTGTTGATTCGAGGAGCAGAGGCGCAATCAGATTGAACGCAATAAGCCCGAGCACCAGCCCGATCCCGCTGCCAATCTTCTCTCTTCTGGATCGGACTTTAACTGCCATCTGCTCACTCCTGTCAGGGATATCTGCTGCTGCAATGTATTCAGGGTAGAGTCCGCTATGCCTCTCCTACCCTTTAGTCAGCCGCCAAGATAGCAAAGCCACCTCAAACTGGCTGCTTTGATTGCATATGGTGATGCGCTTTGATGACGGAGTTCAAAAAACAATAACTTTCTGATGGCTGTATCAGTTCTGATGCTCGCCTAAGCAGCTTCGTTTGGCTTACGATGACCATCAGAACCTGTTGAGCCGCGATACGATGTGTTGCTGCCCACGCTGGTCAATGAAGCAAATTGGAAGCTGCAATCCACGGGCGGTAGCGTGTGATTTGGTGGTGTTACGCCTCACACCGAAAGTTGGAGGTCCCATATTTCATGCTTAAGGTCCTGTACATGATACGAATCTAGACAAAGCAAGAAAAGCTTGAGTTGATAGACTGATAGTTTTATTGTCGGAGCCATTTTATACTCCAGATGTATTGTGGGTGGTCATATGAGAATTATTGATTTTTCTTTTACAGATGCATTAAATAAAATTAATATTGAAAAAATTGAATTTGGTAAAACTAATTTATTGGTTGGTGTTTCCGGCGCAGGAAAAACAACTATTATGAATGCTTTTGGTACAATGAAATCCATAGCTTCTGGGAAATCCTCTCCTGGTGATAAATGGACTGTTCGCTTCATCAGCATTGATAAAAAAGACATTTCGTGGTCTGGAGAATTCTCTTCAGAAACAGATTATGATGAAGAAAGCAAATCTGTATTGATTAATGAGGAGATTCTGTTAGATGGAAATATACTTTATAGTAAAAGTAATGGTGTATCCTTCTTAAACGGCACCAAACTACCCGCGATCGATAAGTTTAAAAGTATTATCCATTCATTGAGAGATGATGACTCTCTACGTGATATTTACAACAGCTTGCAAGCTATGACTTTCATTTCATCGAATGGTCGAAGCGTGTTAGATGAAAGAATGATAATATATTTTAATGATGTGACAGAAAAAGCGCTGTCCAAAGCAAACAAAGATAATAAAATATTATCTTTTGACCAAGTCAATGCCTTATTTCCGTCTTTAGATATCAGACATAAGCTATTCTTTTGCCATAAATATGACAAGCAACGATTTGATGATTTATCATTTTTATTCAAAACAATCTTCTCTAACGTTAAAGAAATAAAGCCAACAACGCGTAGAGCCCCATCTCAAAATGGTTCTGCCTCTAATAATAGACGTGGCGTATCAATATCTCTTGTCATGGAAGATGATAGTGTTGTATCTCAAGAGATGATATCTTCTGGAATGTTTAAATCAATGATGATCATGGCCTACATCTATTTAGGTGTTGGGAATAACGTGCTTTTTATTGACGAAATTGAAAATGGACTTGGTGTAAACTGCTTACCAGATATAATCGCTGAACTACAGTCTGCAGATATACAGACAATTATAAGTACTCACCACCCAAGAATCATTAACGAAATAACACCAAAAGACTGGCGTATTGTGACTCGTAACGGAGGACTCATATCAGCAAACAAAGCAACAGAAATCATGGAATCTACTAGTGCCCATGATTCATTTATTAAGCTTATAAATAGCAAGCAATATAGATCTTCTGGGAGCAGATAATGAAGATTTATGTTTTAGTTGAAGGTATTTCAACAGAAATGACCGTTTACCCAAAATGGTTTGAACGCTTACTTCCTATTAAAAATATATATACTACATCCGAGGATTTTGAGCAGTTTAAAAACTCTGATGCCGGTATTTTTTTTGTGAGTGGAAATGGATACCCTTCCATTATAGATCATATCGACGGGGCAATTCAGAATGCAAGCATGTCGAATGTAGACTACTTAATAATAATAATTGATAGTGATGAGGAATCCCCAGTATCTCGTGAGCATTCAGTTCGCCAAGAAATTGACCAGAGAGTTATACCAGACAGATTGCATGTTATCGTGATTGTTCAGAATCGATGCTTTGAAACATTTCTGTTGGCAAACAGAAGAGCCATTCCAAGAGTGCCGAGGGAAAAATTACTCGTCGACTTCAAGAGATATTACGATGTAAATGCAGACGATCCTGAATTAATGGGGAACTACAGCGAGGATTACACTCACTCTCAATTCCACTTTAAATATGCATCCACTGCGTTGAGAGAAAATAGGATAATGTATTCAAAGTCAAATTCAAGTGGGGTTGCAACACAACCTTTTTTGGATGAGATAATAATCAGGGCGCAACAAAGCTCACATGTAAATTCATTTTCAAATCTGCTTAATTGCATAAATCAGATCAGAACCAAAATGAAAGTAGCGGTTATTTAATACTTCCCCCTATGCCTTCCACTCTGAAGGCAAAGGGGGACAAAAAGCCATACATAATACTATTTAAAGCTATTACACATTTCGATTTTATTAAATAATGACATGAACTTATCAATAAACTCTTTATATGAATTAGCTATTCAAAAGGCGACCATCCAGTCGCCCTTTTTATTTCTATCTCTTCCCATCAGGGAATATCAGCGAGCCGGTCGCTTGGCTGCTCCGCCTTTTGCGGCAAGCTTGCCACCTTGGGCTGCCGGTTTGGCTGAGCCAGCGCGGGTCGGGGCTTTACCCTTGTGCACAGGTTTCCCCTGCCCTGCTGGTTTGCCCTGACCTGCCCCTTGAGCGGCGGGTTTACCGTTGCCGCCCGCCCCTTTAGGGGGCTGGGAGCCTACTGGCTTGCCATTGCCCGCCTTGCCGCCCTTGCTGGCAGCTGGGGTGTCGTTGCGAGCCTTGCCTTGCGAGGCGACAGCCACTGCGCCCTTACCGGCAGAGGCACCCTTGCCAGCCCCATTGCCCCGCTGATGAACGATATTGCTGTGGCGGGTCAGGGCCGGTTTCAGCCCCTTGTTGATGCTGCGCGAGGCCACCGCCTCGCCGCGCCCTTCCGGCGGCACCAGGCAGTTGGGGCCGTTGCCGATCAGGTGACCCTTGCCCATTTCCAGCAGGGCTTCGCGGATCATCGGCCAGCCGGCCGGATCGTGGTAGCGCAGCAGCGCCTTGTGCAGGCGACGACGGCGCTCACCCTTGACCACAAACACATCCCCACCCTGGCGGCTCACCTTGTTGAGCGGGTTTTTCTCGGTGTAATACATGGTGGTGGCGTTGGCGAGCGGCGACGGGTAGAAGTTCTGCACCTGATCCAGCTTGAAGCTATTGGTCTTGACCCAGAGCGCCATGTTCACCATGTCTTCATCCGTGGTGCCCGGGTGGGCGGAGATGAAGTAGGGGATCAGGTACTGCTGCTTGCCCGCCTCTTTGGAATACTTGTCGAACAGCTCCTTGAAGCTGTAGTAGCTGCCCATGCCCGGCTTCATCATCTTGGAGAGCGGGCCCTCCTCGGTGTGCTCGGGGGCGATCTTGAGGTAGCCGCCGACGTGGTACTTGGCCAGCTCCTTGATGTAGCGCGGATCTTCCACGGCGATGTCGTAGCGCACCCCGGAGGCGATCAGTATCTTCTTGATGCCCTTCACATCCCGCGCCTTGCGATAGAGGTCTATGGTCGGGGTATGGTCGGTGTCCATGTGCGGGCATATGGTCGGCCAGACACAGGAGGCGCGGCGACAGGTCTGCTCGGCCTTGGGGCTCTTGCAGCGCAGCTTGTACATGTTGGCGGTGGGGCCGCCGAGATCCGAGATGACGCCGGTAAAGCCAGGCACCTTGTCGCGGATCTCTTCGATTTCTTTGATGATCGACTCTTCCGAGCGGCTCTGGATGATGCGCCCCTCGTGCTCCGTGATGGAGCAGAAGGAGCAGCCGCCGAAGCAGCCACGCATGATGTTGACCGAGGTCTTGATCATCTCGTAGGCCGGGATCTTCTCCTTGCCATAGGCCGGGTGCGGCACCCGCTGATACGGCAGGCCGAACACGCCGTCCATCTCGTCGGTTTCCAGCGGGAAGGCGGGCGGGTTGACCCAGACGATGCGATCGCCGTGAGCCTGGGAGAGCGCGCGGGCGCAGCCCGGGTTGGTTTCGTGGTGCAGGATGCGCGACGCATGGGCGTAGAGCACCTTGTCTTCCTTCACCCGCTCGAACGCCGGCAGCTTGACGTAGGTCTTCTCCCAGGGTTTCTGCTTGGGCGGCTGCACCAATACCGGCTTGGCCTCCTGCTCCACCGGCGCCGTGCCTTCATCGTCCGAGCAGGGCGCCCCTTCCATATAGGGGTTCATGATGGGGTCGATGCGGCCGATCTGATCCAGCTTGCTGGAATCCACCCCGCGCCACTCGGGCAGCGGCTCCTTGCGGATCACGGCGGTGCCGCGAATGTCCTGCATGGTCTCCATGGTCTCGCCGTTGGCGATGCGGTGCGCCACCTCGATGAGCGGCCGCTCGGCGTTGCCATAGATGAGGATGTCGGCCTTGGCGTCCAGCAGGATGGAGCGGCGTATGGTCTCGGACCAGTAGTCGTAGTGGGCGATGCGGCGCAGCGACGCCTCTATGCCACCTATGACCACGGGGACCTCCTTGAAGGCCTCCTTGCAGCGCTGGGTGTAGACCAGGGTAGCGCGATCCGGCCGCTTGCCGCCCACATCCCCCGGGGTGTAGGCGTCGTCGTGGCGCAGCTTCTTGTCGGAGGTGTAGCGGTTGATCATGGAGTCCATGTTGCCCGCCGTTACCCCGTAGAAGAGATTCGGTTTGCCCAGGCGCATGAAGTCATCCTTAGATGACCAGTCCGGCTGGGCTATGATGCCGACCCGAAAGCCCTGGGATTCCAGCATGCGGCCTATGACCGCCATGCCGAAACTCGGGTGATCCACGTAGGCGTCACCGGTCACCAGGACTATGTCGCAGCTGTCCCAGCCGAGCTTGTCCATCTCCTTGCGGGACATGGGCAGGAAGGGCGCAGTGCCGTAGCACTCGGCCCAGTAGCGGGGATAGGAGAAAAGGTGGGTAACCGGCTGCATTTTGAACACCTGGAACAATTCGGGTCGCGCATTATACCGGCAGAGCGAAGCGGGGGCGATGGCTTTTTGCCCCCACAGAGCACGAGGAAAAGGCGAGCCAGTGACGGGCTCGCCTCAATAACGCGGGGTTGAACGGGATCAGGCCAGGACGCGGGCCAGCACTATGCGGCTGTAGTGGCGCTGCAGCAGCTGATAACCACCGAGTAGGCACCAGACCAGCGCCGGCGCCAGGAAGATGGGGTGGGTCGCGAGGCGCAGCATCAGCAAGCCCAGCAGGATCAGTGCGAACGGGCGGCTCTCGTAGAGCCACAGCGGCCAGCCCTGCTTTCGCACCACGGGCTTGTCGGGGCGACGGTAGGCACTGCGTCTGAACCAGGCCAGGGATCCGGCCAGATAGAATGCCAGTCCGGCCAACAGCAGGCCCGGATGATCGGCAACCCCCAACAACAGCAAACCGCTGCCCATATAAGCGAAGGGCAGCGGTTCATAGATAGCAGATGGCAACATAGCTCACCTCAGCGTTAAAACTGGCTATATATTAACCGCACGCTGGGGTGATGCCATCTGCTTTCTGCGTCTTTCACCTATATGGGTGTAGGTATCAGGCCGCCGGTTTGTCCTGACTCTTGACCGCCGACTGGGCCGCCAGCGCCTGGTCCACCAGCAGATCCCGCGCCCCCGTCATGCCCGCCCGTTTGGCCAGCAGATGATAGATGGCAGGCACCATCACCAGGGTCACCAGGGTCGCCAAGGAGAGCCCGAAGAAAACCACTGTCCCCACAGCCATCCGGCTCTCATAACCCGCCCCCATGGAGACCATCAGCGGCACGGCGCCGATAATGGCGGTCAACGAGGTCATCAGTATGGGGCGTAGACGGCGCACCGAGCCGGCTATGATGGCCTCGTCGAAGGCCTCGCCACACTGGCGCAGCTGGTTGATGAACTCCACGATCAATATGCCATTCTTGGTCACCATGCCGATCAGCATGATCATGCCGATCTGGCTGTAGATGCTCATCTCCTGCCCCGTCAGCCAGAGGCCGAGCAGACCGCCGAAGATGCCAAGTGGTACCGTCACCATCACCACAGCCGGGGTCAGCATGCTTTCAAACTGGGCCACCAGCACCAGATAGACCACCAGCAGGGCCAGCGCGAACACCATCACCATCTCGCCCTGGTTGTCGCGATAGTCCTTGGACTCGCCGGCATAATCCACCGTCATGCCGCTCGGCAGATTGGCACTGGCCCAGCCGTCGAGGAAGTCCAGCGCCTCGCCCAGGGTGCGATCCGGCGCCAGATCGGCGGTCAGGGTCACCGCCTTCTGCCGCTGGTAGTGGTTGAGCCGCTGCGGGCTCGCCACCTGGGTGACGGTCGCCAGGGTGGAGAGGCTCACCATCTCGCCACTGGCGGCCTTGAGATAGATGCGGCTGAGATCGGACACGCCGTTGAAGTCGCGCTGATTGGCGCGCAGATAGACGTCGTACTCCTCGCCCCTGTCCACATAGGTGGTCTGGCTGACGCCACCGAGCAGGGCCTGCAGCGAGCTGGCCACGGTCGACACCGGAATGCCGAGCTGGCTGGCTCTGTCCCGCTCTATGGTCACCTGCAGTTCGGGGGTCTTCTCGGCGTAGTCGAGATCCGGCGTCACCATCAGGCCGCTCTGGGCCGCCGCCTCTTTCAGGGCCAGCCCCTGCTGATAGAGCTCGGCATAGTCCGAGCCCTGCAGCACGAACTGCACCGCGGCGGTGGAGCCACCGCGAAAGCCCGGCTGGAAGGTGCGGATCATCACGTCGGGAATGCCGGCCAGCCGCCCGCTCAGGGACTGGGCAAACTCGGTGGCGGTTTCATCCCGCTCGGCCCAGTCGGTGAGCTGGATGATCGCCATCCCGGTCTGATCGCCGCCACGGCCGAAGGCCGGGGTGCTGAAGCTCATGGCCTGCACCACCCCCTTGCCCAGCAGCGGCATGATGGCCGCCTCCACCTGCTGCATGTTGCGCTTCATCCGCTCTATGCTGGTGCCCTCGGCCCCTTTCACGAACACATAGAGCACGCCCCGATCCTCGGTCGGGGTCAGACTGGTGGGCAGCTGGCCAAACAGGGCGCCGATGCCGCCGAGGCAAAGCAGCAGCACCAGCGGGGTCCAGGCCGAGCGGCGCAGCACCCAGCCCAGCAGATTGCGATAGTGCTTCTCCACCCAGCCGAGGCCGCGATCGAGCGCCGCCGTCAGCACGTTGGGCTTGTCGACCGAGCGCATCAGCCAGGAGCCCATGGCCGGGGTCAGGGTCAGTGCCACCAGGGAGGAGAAGAGCACAGCCAGGGAGAGCAGGATGGCGAACTCGGTAAAGAGCCGCCCCACCATGCCATCCATGAAGGCGATGGGCACGAACACCATCACCAGCACGGCCGTGGTCGCCACCACGGCAAAACCCACCTCGCGGGTGCCGTGCCAGGCCGCCAGCAGCGGTGGCTCGCCCCGTTGCAGGTGGTGGTGGATGTTCTCCACCACGACTATGGCGTCATCCACCACCAGACCGATGGCGAGGATCAGCGCCAGCAGTGTGATGAGGTTGATGGAAAAACCGAGATACCAGGCCCCGATGAAGGCCGAGATGAGCGACACAGGTACGGTAATGGCCGGGATCAGGGTGGTGCGCCCCTGCCCCAGGAACAGGTAGAGCACGGCCACCACCAGCACGGCGCAAATGGCCAGCGTCTCGTACACCTCGTCGATGGCCTGCTTGATGAAGATGGTGGAGTCGTAGTCAATCTCCAGGGTGGCCCCCTCCGGCAGGAAGCGCTGCATCTCGGCCATCTTCTTCTCTACCCCCTGCGCCACCGCCAGCGGGTTGGCGGTGGACTGGGCCACTATGCCTATCCCCAGGCTCTCGCGGCCGTTGCGCTGGTAGGCGCTGTCTTCGTTCTTGGCGCCCACCTCCACGTCGGCGATATCCGCCAGGTAGATGCTCTGGCCGTTGTCGGCGGTGCGCACCTGCAAGGCCTGAAAATCGGCGGCCGTGTGGTAGAGACGGGCTATCTGCACCGCCATCGTCATGCTGTTGTTGCGAATTTCGCCGCCCGGCAGCTCTATGTTCTCGCGCTTGAGGGCGTCCTGCACATCCGCCACCGTGATGCCACGGGCCGCCATGTCGGCGGGGCGCAGCCGCACGTACATCACCTGGGTCAGATCGCCGGAGAGAGCCACCTCGCTCACCCCGTCCACCAGACTCAGGGGATCGACCAGCACGCGGTTGGCGTAGTCGGTCATGGCGGTACGGTCCATCTGGGTGCTGCTGAAGTTGAGCCAGACCGCCACATCGCCGTTGCCGTTGTCCTTGGTGACCATGGGTTCATCCACGTCATCCGGCAGCCTGGGGCGGGCGCGGGAGATGGCGTCACGCACATCCGAGGTGCCCTCCACCATGTTCCAGCCAAGCTTGAACTCCACAGTGATGACGGAGCGCCCCTTGCGGGTCACAGAGTTGATGTTCTTGATGCCGCTGATGCCGGAGAGCTGATCCTCGATGGGCTTGGTGACCTGGCTCTCCATGACGGCGGGCGCCGCCCCCTCATAGGTGGTGGAGATGGAGACGGACGGGATCTGCACGTCCGGCATCTCCCGCACCGTCAGCTTGCTGAAAGCCACCAGACCGAACACGGTCAGCAGGGCGCTCACTACCACCGCCACCAGCGGGCGTCGGACAGAAATATCGGAGAGCCACATCAGCCTTTTACCTCCGCCAGATCGTGCACGCTGGCACCGTCACGCAGATTGACCAGCCCCTCGACCGCGATGCGATCGCCGACCTTCAGGCCTTCGGTGACCCACACCTCCTCGCCATGGGTATCCCCCAGCACCACGGGCACCCGCGTCACCCGACCGTCCGCCTCCAGGCGATAGACGAAACGTTGCGCGCCGGCATACTCCACCGACTGGGCCGGGATCAGGGTCATCTTCTGGGGTGGCAGGGAGAGCTCGACGTTGAGCAGCATGCCGGGCCGCAGCTGACCATCGGGATTGGGAATGATGACCCGCGCCTTGATGTTCTGGGTATCGTTGGACACCCGACTGTCGAGGGTCTCCAGCACGCCGCTGAACGCTTGGTCCGGCCAGGCCGAGCTGGTCGCCGTCACCGCCATGCCGGGACGCAGCAGGGAGAGATAGCGTTCTGGCACCGCCAGATCGAGCCGCAGCTTGGCCAGCTCATCGAGATGGAGCAGGGTATCGCCACTATTGACCAGGGCCCCTTCACTCAGGTCTATCAGGCTGACGGTGCCGTCAAACGGTGCCTGCAGGGTGCGCAGCGACAGTTCGTACTTGGCCGCATCGGCGCGGGCCTGGGCCTGGGCCACTATGGCCTCCTGCCCTTCCAGCTCTGAGGTGGTGATGGCACCGCGCGCCACCAGCCGGCGCATGTCCCGCAGCTTGCGGGCCTCGTCGCGCACGCTGGCGTTCTGCTCCGCGAGCTCCGCCAGCTGCTTGCCCGTATCCAGGGCGATCAGGGTATCGCCCCGCTTGACCTGCTGGCCGGAGCGCACCGCTATCTTGACGATGCGGCCGGTCACCTCGGGGCTTATCACCACGGAGCGGTTGGCCGCCAGCTTGCTCACCAGCTTGATGGTGGGTTCGGCCAGGCTCTGCTTGACCGTCTGCGCCCTGATATTGACCTGGCGGGGCTGGGGTTTGCTGGCAGGTTCGTTGTTACGGTAATACCAGACACCCGACATCAGCAGGGAGAGACAGGCTATCGACAGCCACATACGCATTTTCATCAAGCAATCCATGAAATTAAGAGAAAAGGGGGGCACTTCATCAATGATGGGTACAATGTTACCCCCTGACTATGCCGTGACTATGTATAAATGTGACAAAACGTAACAGCAGCGGTGGAAGATCACCTAAACCGGATCCACAGGAGACGTTCCTGACAGTTCTGCCCTACACTGATGAACCGAACCGCCCAGACCCAGCCCCACCGCCTATGCCTGCACCAAGTCCCGCTTTCGTCACACACAAACTGCAATGGCTGCTTGGCGCCGTCGTCACACTGCTGCTGACCCTCACGATTCATCAGACCCTGAAACATGTCACCGAACTCTATGAGCGCGACACCCTCAACACGGCCGCCCGCTTGCGATCCCAGTTTCAGCAGATGGAGACCTTTCTCGAGGCCATGCGCGGCCAGGCCGAGGAGCGACTGCGCAGCAATCCGCAGTCGGCGCTGACCCGCCAGCTCTATGGCGCCCTGCAAGCCTCGCCAGATAAGGGGTTTTCGCTGGACAAGGTGCCCGGCAACCTGCCCGAGGGGCTCAGCGGCAATCTGACCGGCCTGGGCCAGCTGCCCGCCCGGGGCAGCGAGCGGGAAGCCAGACTGCACCTGGCGCTGAGCCTCTCCCCCCTGCTCTCCACCACCAACAAGCTGCTGGGGGACAAGGTTGCCTGGATCTACTTCACCGGGGTGGATGACTTCATCTACCTCTACCCCTGGATCCCCTCCAGCCAGTTTCGCTTTCATCGCGCCATCTATCTGAAATCCTACTGGCAGGATGCCCTGAAACAGCAAAATCCCAGCCAGCGCGCCATCGTATCGCGCCCCTACGAGGACTTTGCCGGGGAGGGACAGATGATCTCACTGTCGCAACCCATAGTGAAGGATCAGGTGCTGGTGGGCGTCATCAGCATAGATGTGCTGCTCTCGCGGCTCGAACAGCTGCTGGATGAGTCCACACCCGGCATAGGCAGCCTGTTTCTGGTCAATCAGCATCAGCAGATCCTGGCCAGCAACCATCAGGGAGCTGACTTTGTCCCAAAGTTCCAGGCCGAACGGGATAGCTACCAATGGCGCCAGGGCGCCTTTCAACTGGTCCACGCCATTCCCGATACCGGGCTCACCCTGATCCATCGCATCCCGCTGCCCTCCCTGTTGCAGGCCCTGCTCTGGCAATCTGCCCCGACCCTGATCGCCATCCTCTTCATGGTGCTGGCGGCGCTCTCCAGCCTCAAGTCCCACCGCCTGAACCGGCAGCTGGACTATCTCTCCAACCACGATGCCCTGACCGGCGCCTTCAACCGCCACTACTTCGACGAATTTGAACAGGCCCGAGCCCATGCCAGGGCGCGCGGCGTCGGGGTGATCATGTTCGATTGCGATCACTTCAAGCTGGTCAACGACCGCTTTGGTCACGAGGTCGGCGATCGGGTGCTTATCCAGCTGGTCAGGCTCTGCCAGGGCCAGACCAGAAAAGAGGATGCCCTGATCCGCTGGGGTGGCGAGGAATTTTTGCTGCTGGTTGCCAAGGGATCCGAGCCACTGGATCAGCTGGCCGAGCGGTTGCGCCTGCAGATAGCCCGCCATCCGTGGGGCGATATTGCACCCACCCTGGCGGTCACCGTCAGCCTGGGTTATCACCACTGCGCCCCCGAGACACAGCTGCAGGAGGCGATCCGCCGGGCGGACGTGGCCCTCTATCGGGCCAAGGCCAACGGTCGCAATCGCAGTGAACGCTGGCAGGATGACGGCGCAAAAAACACCGGGTAAGCTGAACGCCTCACTCACCTCAGGAGAGACAAAGTGTCACGAAAACCCCGCGTGGGATTGGCTCTGGGCAGTGGCGCTGCCCGAGGATGGGCGCACATCGGCATCATACGGGCGCTGGAGCGGCTCGGTGTCAAACCGGATCTGGTGGCAGGCTGCTCCATCGGCAGCTTCGTCGGCGCCGCCTATGCCGCGGGCGAGCTGGACAAACTGGAGTCCTGGGTGCGCGGCTTCAGCCGGCTGCAGGTGGTCGGCCTGCTCGATCCCGCCCTCTCCGGCGGCCTGTTTCGCGGTGAAAAGGTGTTTGGCATCGCCGCCAATCACTTAGGGGATCCCGCCATCGAGAGCCTGCCGCTGCCCTTCGCCTGCGTCGCCACCGAGCTCGATACCGGTCGCGAGATCTGGCTGCAACAGGGGCCGCTGCGCCAGTGCGTGCGCGCCTCCTGTGGCATGCCCGGCATACTGACCCCCACCCTGGTCGAGGATCGCTGGCTGGTGGATGGCGCCGTGGTCAACCCTGTGCCCATCTCGCTGGCCCGCGCCATGGGGGCCGAGGTGGTGATCGCCGTCAATCTCAACGCCGACATGCACCAGCCCTGGACCGACGAACCGGACGAGCCCGTCAGCGGCAACCGCTTCAGCCAGTGGTTCAACCGGGGTGAGGGCCCCAATACACCCGGCATGTGGAGCGTGATGACAGGCTCCATCAACATAATGCAGGAGCGCATCACCCGCGCCCGGATGGCGGGGGATCCCCCCGAGATCCAGCTCTGCCCGCGCCTTGGCAGCTTCTCCATCATGGACTTTCACCGGGCGGGTGATGCCATCAACGAGGGGGAAGCCTGTGTCGAGCGCAACGTGGAGCAGCTCAAGGAGGAGCTCTCCCGTCTCGGTTTGATCTGACGCCGGGTGCCACCCTGACGAGCCCATAAAAAAAGAGCGCCAACGGCGCTCTTTTTGCATTCTTGCGGCAGGCAAGCCATCAGAACAGCCCCAGCCCCTTGAGCATGACGATCAGGATCAGCAGCGGCGACACATAACGAATGATGAAGAACAGCGGCTTGAGGATGGCCAGCTCCAGTTCACCGCCGTTGGTCAGCGCCTCCTTCATCCGCTCAAAGCCCCACACCCAGCCCACGAACAGGCAGAGGAAGATACCGCCAAGGGGCATCAATACGTTGGAGGAGACGAAGTCGAACAGGTCGAAGAAGGTCTTGCCGGCAATCTGCACCTCCGCCAGCGAGCTGTTGGAGAGCGCACAGGTCGAACCCACCGCCCCCAGCACCAGCAGGTTAAGCAGGGTCGCCTTGGGGCGGCTCATGTGGAAACGCTCGGACACCACAGAGACAGGCACTTCCAGGATGGAGAGCATGGCGCCCGTCGCCGCGATGGCGGAGAGCACGAAGAACAGCACCATGAACAGGTGACCGAACGGTATGCTGGCAAACACAGCCGGAATGGTGATGAACAGCAGGGAGGGGCCGGCGGAGGGCTCGAACCCGAATGCGAACACGGCCGGGAAGATGGCAATCCCCGCCAGCATGGAGACGAACAGATCGGCGCACATCACCCGGAAGGTGGTGAGCGGAATGTTCTGATCATCCCGGAAGTAGCTGCCATAGGTCATCATGCAACCCATGCCAATGGAGAGCTTGAAGAAGGCCAGCCCCATGGCGGTCAGCACCACGCCGGCGGTGATCTTGGAAAAGTCCGGTGAGAACAGAAAATGCAGACCCTGGCTCGCCCCTGGCAGGGTCAGACTGCGAATGCCTATCACCAGCAGCAGGATGAAGAGCACCGGCATCAGCTTCTTGGTGACCGCTTCGATCCCCTTGGAGACCCCCATCAGCAGTATGCCTCCCATCAGCGCCAGTACCAGCCACTGCCAGAGCAGGCTCTGCAGCGGGTTGGTGATGAGTGCATTGAAGGCCGCGCCCGTGACCGCAGGGTCGGTCGACAGTATCTCGCCGCTGATGGCCTTGAAGATATAGGCGAACACCCAGGCCGCCACTTCGGAATAGAAGGACATGATGAGGAAGGCCGCGACCACTCCCATCAGGGCGATCAGCCACCAGGGCTGTCCCTTGGGACCCAGCTTGCTCAGGGTGGTCACCGCATCGGCCTTGCCCTTGCGACCCAGCATGATCTCGGAAATCATCACCGGCAGCCCCACCAGCAGGGTGGCAATCACATAGACCAGCAGAAAACCGGCGCCGCCGTTTTCACCCGTCAGGTAGGGAAATTTCCAGATATTGCCCAGCCCGACGGCTGAACCCAGGGTGGCGGCAAGGACACCGAATTTACTGGTAAAGCCATCTCTGGCCTGGGGAAGGATTTGACTCATGCTTGTCTCACTGTGCGCATCATGCGAAGGATAACCCTGATTTTAGGGCAGGAATTTTCTGAGGATTAATCCGACTTGCCAAGGTATTTTCGTGAAAAGCCTTGGTGAGAGCACACTTAGCCAAATTTAATTAAATGAAGTAGTTATTTGATGGATAAAAAAATGCCGCCTCAATGGCGGCATTTTTGTCAAAGCCCAATTAAATCAAGCCTTGGCAATATCGTCCGGACCGATCTGGCCAATTTCGGCGACTTTCTTGTCAGCCAGCAGCCAGAGGGTGAACTTGTGCAGCTCAGGGTGATGCGCCAGTGCCACCAGAAAGGCGCCACCTACTTCACGATAACCCAGTTCATAGTTCTTCAGGGTGGTCGGGGGAACGCCCAGCAGATCGGCAAACTTGGGACGGCTCAAACCGACCGCTTCACGGATCTGACGGATCTTCTTACCAACAGTTACGATATTTGAATTCATATTGTTCCATACTCCGTACGGCGGATTGACTCCACCTTTATTTTTCGCGACGACTCGTAGTCAAGTGTATCAGTTTTGAACGGACTCGTTATGGTCGAGCCTCTATCTTTAATCAGCGTCTTTCGACGACAACCCTTGCAAACATCGGGGATGGTAATCGCTCAACCGCCTCAGGTAAACAGTCTCGAAAAGAAACCTTTATTGTTGCTGCAGGAATAACTCGTATAATCCGCCAGCTATCCCTAAAGAGTAGGAACTCATGGCGCTCCCCGGCATAATCTCCTGTTTACACCCAGTTTCAACACCTGCAGAACTCACCCGCCAGTTGATGCAAGGCCAGCAGACACGCGCCGAAGCCTTCTGGTTGCCTGCCGCCATGCATGAGCAGGCGGCAGCGGTTTTGACTGCGCTCGATGACAAAAGCAGCCTGTTTCTCGAACAGCCAGTGGCGGGGCTGACCCTGCGCAGTCACGATGGCGTCTTGCAACAAGACGGACATCTGCTGCTCGGCAATGGCCAACGCCTTGCCCTTGCCAACGAGCAGGGCGACGGCGGTCTGGTACCCGAAAGCGGGCTCGCCGAGATGGCACTCTGGCTGGAAGCGGGTCACCGCCATTTTCGCTGTTCAGCTGCGGTTCAGCCCGTGGCACGGGCCATCCTCAACATCTGGCCCCTCGATCCCTACCTTGCCCGTCATTTTTTGCTCAGTTTCACACCCTTACTGTGCGAAGCAACCGAGGCCGATTATCTGGCGGTGTTCCAGACGAGGGAATCCCCCTCCATGGCGCAATCTGACTGGGTTCAGGCCTATATGAAACTCGAAAAGAAGCTGCACAGAGCCTATTTGGATCACTAATTAATTTGGATAAACAGCCAGTTATCCACACGACACAATTTGCCATATGGCTTATGTGTGAGCTTGATCATGTTTTGAAATCGGCATAGAGTGCGCCACGTCATCGGAATGACATCGGCTGTTCGTGAAGGGTTGAAGGCATTGCTTACGCTGCCACCCGCTCGCTTTGTGCACCAGGAATGTGTGCCTCCCGGATGGAACCGGGATCCCTGCCAGACTCAACGCTGTTGTTCGGCAGAGCCTGCAGCTTACATAAATTAAAAAGTGCGAAGCACGTGAACAACGTGCCATCTCAACGAGGATTTTTTTATGATGAAAATGGCTCCTTCCCTGATCGCCATCGCTATGGCTGCCATGGGTGCAACTGCAGCTCACGCCGCTGACGACATCTACTTCGGTGCCGGTGTCGGTGCTGCACACTTCAACGGTCTGAACAAGATCGAAAGCGTGAACACTGGCGAAGAAGACGCGGCTGCTGCCAACGCCTTCGTTGGTTACAACTTCACCGAGAACTTCGGTACCGAATTCGGTTACCAGTACGCAGGCCGTGGCAATACCGATGGCAACCGTTACGAGAACCAGGGTGCCACCCTGTCCGGTATCGCTCGTCTGCCGCTGGGCGGCGACTTCTCTGCCTTCGCTGAAGGCGGCGCCTACTGGGCTCACACCGACGGTCTGGGTGTAAGTGACACCAAAGTTTCCCCGCTGGCTGGCCTGGGCGTGACCTACAAGGTCAACGACGCGCTGGATCTGCAAGCTCGCTACCGCTACATGTGGGACGTGGCTGACCTGCACGCCGACAACGGTGACCGCTACAAGTCCAACCAGAGCGTTGCGACCCTGGAAGCCGTATACCACCCGTTCCGTTCTTCCTACGTAGCGCCGGCTCCGGCTCCTGTTGTTGAAGAAGCTCCGGCTCCTGCCCCGCAGGTTGTTGAGAAGAACTTCGCGCTGAACTCCGACGTGCTGTTTGCCTTTGGCAAAGACAGCCTGAAGCCGGAAGGCGTTGCAGCCCTGAACGGTCTGTATCAGCAAATCGTTGAATTCCAGCCGAAAGATGGCAACGCTGTTGTCGTTGGTTACACCGACCGCATCGGTTCCGACGCTTACAACCAGAAGCTGTCCGAAGCCCGTGCCCGTACCGTTGCCAACTTCCTGGTGAGCAAGGGTATGGCTGCCAGCAAGGTTGCAGTAGAAGGTCGTGGCGAAGCCAACCCGGTTACTGGCACCAAGTGCAACGCCGTCAAGGCTAAAGCTCAGCTGATCTCCTGCCTGGCCCCGGATCGTCGCGTAGAAGTTCGCGTCTCTGGCGTACAAGAAGTTCAGAAATAATCTGACTCTGTTCAGATGATGCGAAAAGGGGATGCCACGGCATCCCCTTTTGTTTTCCCGCTTGCCATTGATTGATGGTAAACGCAGCAAGACGCGACACTTTCTGTCAAACCCTCTCCCCCGCCGCACGGCCTGCTTTTTTGCTCCAACCCGCACTACCGCTGGATATCTGTACAGAAACTTGATCAAAGCGAGTCAAAAGAATACAGTAACCCCGCTTGTAAGGTATTGGATGAACTATTAAAAGTGCTTCTTGTCCGGTTAGTTGTCCATGAAGCCAAGACTTCATGAGTATCCAGGAACCATCTCTTTTTTCATTCAAGCCAGCCGTGGTTCACCATGGAGGTCGCAGCTGAATTGTCACTTGTGACCGGTATAACTGAAGAGTGCGCAGTACGCCCTAGCACGGCAAACTCAACGAGGATAAAACGATGAAAATGAAAATGGCACCCGCCCTGATTGCTCTGGCCATCGCGGCCATGGGAACTTCCACCGCTCAGGCAGCCAACGACTGGTACACAGGTATCGGCGCAGGTTGGGCTTATGGCCACGACCTGAACGACTTTGGCAAGGACGCTGACAAGGACGCCACCGCGCTCTCCCTGTTTGGCGGCTACAACTTCACCGAAAACTTCGGTGCCGAACTGGGCTACCTCTACGCCGGCAAGGGTGGCGTCGATGGCGTTGACTTCAAGACCCAGGGTGCCACCCTGTCCGGTCTTGCCCGTCTGCCGCTGAACGACATCTTCTCCGTGTTTGCAGAAGGCGGCGCCTACTTCAACCACGTCAACGGCAACGGCAACAGCGACAACGGCACTGCGCCGCTGGCCGGTCTGGGCCTGACCGCCAAGCTCTCCGACCTCATCGATGTGCAAGCCCGCTACCGCTACATGTGGAACCTGGGTGATGAGCAGAAGACCTGGGAAACCAACATGAGCGTGGCCACCCTGGAACTGGTGATGCACCCGAACCGCACCTCTTATGTTGCCCCTGTCCCGGCACCGGCGCCCGAGCCGGTTCCTGAGCCCGTGGTCGTCGACAAGAACTTCGCCCTGAGCTCGGACGTGCTGTTTGCCTTCGGCAAATCCACCCTGAAGCCGGAAGGGGTTGCCGCGCTCAATACCCTGTATCAGCAGATCGTCGACGTGCAGCCGAAAGATGGCAGCGCCGTGGTCGTCGGCTACACAGACCGCATCGGTTCTGACGCCTACAACCTGAAGCTGTCCGAAGCCCGCGCCCGCACCGTGGCCGACTTCCTGGTCGGCAAGGGTCTGCCTGCCGGCAAGGTCGCCATCGAAGGTCGTGGCGAAGCCAGCCCGGTCACCGGCACCCAGTGCAATGGCATCAAGGCCAAGGCACAGCTGATCGCCTGCCTGGCCCCGGATCGTCGCGTTGAAGTGCGCGTCACCGGCGTACAGGAAGTGAAACAGTAAGTCACTCAGGTGGCATAGGAAGGAGGCCTGATGGCCTCCTTTTTTATTGCCTCGGGATCACCGCTCATCCTCCCCGTTTTGTGACCTCGTCCCGCTCGTTGCAATTCCAAGTACCACCTAAGTGGTTAAAAACCCTGTATCGCCTATAAATAGTGGTGGTTGTACACAACAGGGCTGGAGCCCTACGACACCAAACATCGACGAGGATACGCGATGAACATAAGACTGAAACCTGTTTGGATTGCATTGGCATTGGCGGCCACGGGCGCGCAGGCGGCGCCGGACAACGACTGGTATGCCGGGGTCGGTGGCGGCTGGGCCATCGCCCACGATCTGGGTGATTTTGGCAAGGATGCGAGCAAGGACGCCACCGCACTCTCCCTGTTCGGCGGCTACAACTTCACCGAGAATCTGGGCGCCGAGCTCGGCTACCTGTCGACCGGCGACTGGGACGTGCAGGGCAATGACTTCAGCAGCCAGGGGGCCACACTGTCGGTGATAGGCCGTTTGCCGCTTGGCGACATCTTCTCGGTATTTGCCGAGGGCGGCGGTTATATCTACCACGTCAAGTCCATCAACGGCGGCGACAATAACCTGGCACCGCTGGCCGGCCTTGGCCTGACCGCCAAGCTGCACGACTGGGTCGACATCCAGGCGCGCTACCGCTACATGGTCCGGGTCGGCGACGATCCCGACAACGACAAGCTCAACAGCGGCACCCAGCGCTGGGTCAGCGATATCAGCACAGCCACCCTGGAGCTGGTGATCCACCCCAACCGCAGCAAACCGGTCGAACCTGTCGCGGCCCCTGCTGTCGTCCCACCGCCCCCGCCCGCACCCGAGCCTGTGGATCAGACCTTCAACCTGAGCTCGGACGTGCTGTTTGCGTTTGGCAAGGCGGATCTGAAACCCGAGGGGATGCAGGCACTGGAGTCGCTCTATCAGCAGATAGTCGACGTGCAGCCCAAGGATGGCAGCGCAGTGGTGATGGGCTACACGGACCGTATCGGTTCGGATGCCAACAACCAGGCACTGTCGGAGGCCCGCGCAAGCACGGTCGCCAACTTCCTGATTGGCAAGGGTCTGCCCGCCGACAAGGTCAGCATCCAGGGCAATGGCGAGAGCAACCCTGTCACCGGCAGCCAGTGTGATGCCATCAAGGCCAGGGCCGCGCTCATCGACTGCCTCGGGCCGGATCGCCGGGTAGAGGTCCGGGTCACCGGCACCCAGGGCGCCCCCGAGGCCCCCGTCGCAGAGCCGGTAGTGCAATAAGCCGCGCCAAACAACGAAGATAGCAGCCAGACGTGTGAGAAGCACCGGAAGGGGAAACCTGTGCAAGGTGCACAAAAAAGGGATGCCGAGGCATCCCTTTTGCTTTTCCTCTGCGCGAAGGATCAGAAGGAGGTGCGGCGATAGCGGCGGTATTCTGGTCGCCAGAAGTTCGCTTCTATGGCCTGCTCTATCACCTCGTCCGGGGTCTGCACCGCCTTGCCCTGCAGCATGGCGGTCTTGGCCACCATCTTGGCGATGTAGCGGGAGACCTGATGGATATCCGCCAGATCCGGCAGCAGCGAGCCCTCGGCCCCCTTCACCAGCGGCGAACACTCCGCCAGCGCCCGGCTGGCCGACATCAGCATGGCATCGGTCACCCGGGTGGCGCCGGCGGCGATGACGCCAAGGCCTATCCCCGGGAAGATGAAGGAGTTGTTGCACTGGGCGATGACGTAGCGCTTGCCCTTGTACTCCACCGGTGCAAACGGGCTGCCGGTGGCCACCAGCGCCTGGCCGTCGGTCCAGCGGATGAGATCGGCGGGGGTCGCCTCGACCCGCGAGGTGGGGTTGGAGAGCGGGAATATGATGGGACGGGCACAATGCTTGTGCATGGTCTTGACCACCTCTTCGGTGAACAGACCCGGCTGACCAGAGACCCCGATCAGTATGTCTGGGCGACCGTGCTCCATCACCTCCAGCAGGGAGATGTTGTCCCCCACCGGCCAGTCGGCGATGCGATCAACCGGCTGGGAGAGGCGGCGCTGGAAGTCGAGCTGGTTGGGGATCTTGTCGGTGATGAGGCCGAAGCGGTCCACCATGAAGACCCGGCCACGGGCCTGGGCATCGGTCAGCCCTTCGGCCTTCATCTGCGCCACTATCTGCTCGGCGATGCCGCAACCGGCGCTGCCCGCCCCGAGGAAGGCGACCCGCTTCTCGGAGAGCTTGGCGCCGGAGGCCTTGCAGGCGGCGATCAGGCTGCCGAGCGTCACGGCGGCTGTGCCCTGAATGTCGTCATTGAAGCAGCAGAGCTCGTTCTTGTAGCGGTTGAGCAGCGGCATGGCGTTGTTCTGGGCGAAGTCCTCGAACTGCAGCAATATCTCCGGCCAGCGGCGCTTGACCGCCTGAATGAAGGCGTCGACGAACTCGGCGTACTCTTCACCCGAGATGCGCGGGTTGCGCCAGCCCATGTAGAAGGGATCGTTCAGCAACTGCTGGTTGTTGGTGCCCACGTCCAGCACCACCGGCAGGCAGTAAGCCGGCGAGATGCCGCCACAGGCGGTGTAGAGCGACAGCTTGCCGATGGGAATGCCCATGCCGCCGATGCCCTGATCGCCAAGACCCAGAATGCGCTCGCCGTCGGTGACCACGATCACCTTGACGTTCTGCTTGGTGGCGTTTTGCAGCATGTCATCGATCCTGTCCTTGTCCGGATAGGAGATGAAGAGGCCACGGGCGCGGCGGTAGATGTTGGAGAACTCCTCGCACGCCTTGCCCACGGTCGGGGTGTAGATGACCGGCAGCATCTCGGTCAGGTGGTTGTGCAGCAGACGGTAGAAGAGCGTCTCGTTGGTATCCTGGATGTTGCGCAGATAGATGTGCTTGTCCATGTCGTTGCCAAACGCCATGAACTGGCGGTAGGCCCGCTCGGCCTGCTCTTCGATGGTCTCGATATTCTGGGGCAGCAAGCCTTCGAGGTTGAAGTTGCTGCGCTCTTCGCTGGTGAAGGCGCTGCCCTTGTTGAGCAGCGGGGTCTCCAGCAGGGCGGGACCGGCGTAGGGAATGTAGAGGGGGCGTTTCTGGTTATTATCTTCAAACATGGATCGGGTACCTAAACGATGGCCTGGACAAAGGAACCCGCCGATCCTATGGGCTTGCGCCATTAATTTCAAAGAGTTTGCACATCCGTTGCAAAAGGTTTGCGACCCTGGCGACGAAAGGCCCCGGGGGTCTGACCAGTGAGGCGGCGAAAGCGGTTGGCAAAGTTGGCGCCATCGCTGTAACCGACCCGGCTGGCCAGCTCGCCGAGCGGCCAGTTGGTGTAGAGCAGCAGCTGGCGCGCCTTGTTCATCCGAAGCCCGGTGAGCCAGGCCATGGGCCCCATGCCGAACACCTGCTGGCAGAGCCGATGCAGATGGGGCACGGAGCAGGCCATCTGCCGGGCCAGCAGCGCCACGCTCCAGGGCTCGTCGAGGCGAGCCTCCACCCGCCGAAAAAGCGCCTGCAACCTCAGCTCAGGGGTGCCGCGCACCTCCCCTTGCAGGGTTCGCTCAAGCAGCGCCAGCAACAGGCTCAGCAGCTGGGGTTGCAGGGGCGAACGCACTCCCTCCCCCTGCATCAGGCTGAGCAGGTGATAGAGCTGATCCCCCTCATCCCCCTGCCAGATACGGTGGCCGAGCCGGTGCAGATGGTGCCAGCGCGGCACGTCATCGAGCAAAATCCAGCTGGTCTGCCAGTGATCGCCAATGAGCCGCAGGCCACCCGGCACGGCGGCGGGCAGGAAGATGAGCGAACCGGCCGGAATCGGCTGCTCCCCCTCGTCGGTCAGCAGGGCGCCCCCCTCGTCGTGGCTCACCATCAGGATGTGAAACTCGGGTCTGTTGCGACGAATGAGATAGTGATCGCGGATGTTCGAAAGCCCGGTCAGAAAGATGCCCGCCTCGCCGAGCAGGGGCAGTCCCTCACGGCCCAGCATCCGCTCCTCGCAGGCCGGGGCTATTTCCAGGCACTCGCTGACAAATGGCATAACGCCTCAACATGATAGTTTTGAACAAGAAACCCGAGAGGGGCTCACAGTGGAACCACTCGCCACTGCCCCTATCATACCCATGACAAACCTTGCTTTTCACATACCCGGTTAACATAAATGAATTATTGGCAAGCGATTTTAAAACAAACCACCGATCGCGAGTTCATGACGCGACTGTGGCGGCTGGCCCTGCCAGTGTCGCTGCAATCCATGATGTTCTCCCTGCTCGGCCTCATCGACATCATGATGGTGAGCCAGCTTGGCACCACGGCTGTGGCGGCGGTCGGCTTGGGTAACCGGGTCTTCTTCTTCAATCTGCTGGTGATAGCGGGACTCTCGGGCGGGGTCTCGGTGTTGGCGGCGCAATATTACGGCCGCGGCGAGCTGGCCGGGGTGCGCCGCGCCCTGGCGCTGGCGCTGGTGGGGGCCCTGCTGGTGAGCCTGCCGTTTGCCCTCATCTATCTGCTCGCGCCGGGCAGCGTGCTCGGCTTTGCCAGCCAGGAACCCGAGTTGCGCGCCCTCGCCGACCAGTTTCTGATGATCACCGGTGCCACCATCCTCTGCACCGCCATAGTCGTGCCGCTGGAGGCGGCGCTGCGTTCGGTGGGCAACGCGGCGGCGCCGACCCGGATCGGCATCATGGCCATCATCGCCAACGTCATCCTCAACTACGCCCTCATCTTCGGCAATTTCGGCTTCGAGGCCATGGGGGTCGCGGGCTCGGCCTGGGGCACCACGATTTCACGGCTGCTGCAGACGGCGCTGCTGCTTGCCTATGTGTGGCGGCAGGAGCCCCGCCTCATCCCGCGCAGACAGGACTGGTGGGACGCCTTTCGGCGCAAGGAGGTGGTGCGCTTCACCCTGATCGCCCTGCCGCTCTTGTTCCACGACGGGCTCTGGGCCTTCGGCATGCTGCTCTACGGCTTTCTCTACGCCCATCTGGGCACGGATTCGCTGGCCATCATGACCACGCTGGGGACGCTCGAGAGCATCCTCATCTCCCTCTTCTTCGGGCTGGCGGTGGCCTGCTCCACCCTGCTCGGCCACCGGCTCGGGGCCGAGGAGTACGACATAGCCTGGCAGCACTCCCAGCTGTTCCTGCTGCTGGCGCCCATCGGCGCCCTGCTGGTGGGGATTGCGGTCTGGCTGATGCAGACCCAGCTGCTGCAGTGGGTCGGCAACCTGCCGGGCGAGCTGATGGGGGAAGCGGGTCAGGTGCTCGCCATCATGTGTCTGGGCATGCTGCTCAAGGTGTTCAACATGGTGGGGATTATCGGGGTGCTGCGCTCCGGCGGCGACGTGAACTACAGCATAGTCATCGACATCATCGCCATGTGGTGTATCGGCCTGCCGCTCGCCTGGGTGGCGGTCAGCCTGCTCGGCTGGCCTCTCTCCTGGGTGGTGGCCGTAGTGCTGCTGGAGGAGCTGTGCAAGGTGCTGCTGGTGCAACGCAGGATCCGCCAGCGCCGCTGGCTCAGAAATCTGGTGATAGGATAAGGGGACGCAGGAAGCGGCAAAATGCGGGGTCATATCAATGACAGAAAATCCCCGTTTGCAGTATGCTGGCCCCCTCTTCAATCAGAGACAGGGCGCCGCCATGTGCAAGTGTCCAATGCCCTGTCCCCTAGTCGTTTCAGGAGACGAGCATGCAATCACAGAAAGAGCTGATCACCGAGACTGCCCTGCTGGAGATGGCCAACGGCATCATCACGAGCCACGAAGACTTCATCCACGGCATGCGTGCCGACTCGGTGGAGCAGAAGGGGGATATTCTGGTGTTCAAGGGGGAGTTCTTCCTGGCCGAAGATGGCACCCCGACCGGCAAGACAATGGCGGTGTTCAACATGTTCAAGCTGCTGGCCCAGCAGCTCTCCGGCAAGTACCAGCTGAGCTGATCCCTCCCTTGCCCGTGACTACTAGATGCCGCCCTCAGGCGGCATCTGTCTGTATGGCGGCCGGCTTGCCAGCCAGCTCCCCCACCACGCAGTTGCGCCCCGCCATCTTGGCCATGTAGAGGCACTCGTCCGCCCGATTGAGCAGATCCTCGACCCCCTCGCCGCGCTGGGCCAGGGTCAGGCCGATACTCACAGTCACCTCCAGCAGCTCATCCGAGGTAGGGCTCTTCACCAGCCGCGCCTCCACCGCCACCCGCAGCCGCTCCGCCACCCGCTTCGCCTGGATCAGATCGCCGCAGTTGGGCAACAGGATGGCAAACTCCTCGCCGCCATAGCGACCGAGCACCATGCCGGGTTCCAGCTGCTCCGCCAGAGTCGCCGCCACCTCCTTGAGTACCGCATCCCCCGCCAGATGGCCGAAGGTGTCGTTGATGCGCTTGAATCTGTCCAGATCCAGCAACAGCACGGCAAAGGGCGACTGCTTGCGGATCATGTTCATCCTGGCCTTCTCCAGCCGCTTCATCAGCAGGCGGCGGTTCATCATGCCGGTCAGCTCGTCCGTGGTGGACTCCCGATAGAGCTGCAGCAGCATGTTGAGCTGACCGCACTGCACCCAGCTGCTGGCCAGGGCAAACAGCGCCAGCAGCCAGATCTGGTTGAGGGTCTGCACGCTCCAGAGCGGCTGTCCCACCAGCAGCCAGTTGCCCGCCAGCATGGTGACCAGGATGCCCCCCGCCAGCTGCAGGCCGAGGGAGAGCGGAATGGGGAAGATGGCAAACAGACTGACGAGCAGATAGGGGAAGGCCATGTAGCCCGCCTGCAGCTCCTGATCCGCGCCGAAACTGTGCAGGCAGATGAGGGAGAACAGCATCATCACCGCCATCAGATAGCCCAGCGCCAGCTTCATGCGCTCGCGCCTGAAATGGATGAGGTAGGAGAAGGGGATGAGCGGAGAGAGGGCCAGCAGGCAGAAGATCCTGGCCTGAAGCAGTTCATCGAACTGGGCGGAGGGCAGGGTCAACCAGTCCACCAGGGCCCAGGCGGGCAGTCCCGCCATCAGCAGGCAGGTGAGCAGGCGCAGACGCACCGTCATGAAGCCCATGCGGGTCAGGGTAAAATCTTCGGAGTGGGCACGGGCACTCCAGAACTCCGACAACTTCAGCATCCAGAGCCTCCAAATATCGACAGAGGGCTCATTCTACGCCGCACGGGCTCAAAATCCTATGCAACCGGCGCCATTTCAGGGCGAGCGCCGTCACACAAACCGGCGGATCATAATCGCCACGCGCAAACGTTTCAACCCATGGAAAAATAAACCGGTTTCAGCCCGAATTAGCGCTGGTCAGCCCGCTCTCAATCACTAAAATAGCGCCCAATTTTCTCCCCCCTCCCCCACACATTCGAGGTATTTATGGAACAGGCTGCCGCCGTCCGCGCAACCCCAGAGGCCCATCCTCCCAGGCGAGCCCACAGCGAACTGGTCTACGGCATTGACGATGTCCCGCCCCTGCCCCAGACCCTGTTCGCCGCCCTGCAGCATATGCTCGCCATGTTTGTCGCCATCATTACCCCGCCCCTCATCATCGCCAATGCCCTCGGCCTCCCTGCCGCCGACACCCGTTACATCGTCTCCATGTCGCTGGTCATGTCCGGCATCGCCTCCTTCATCCAGACCCGTCGCTTCGGCCCCATCGGCTCCGGCTTGCTGTCGGTGCAGGGCACCAGCTTCAACTTCCTCGGCCCCATCATAGCCTCCGGCCTCGCCCTCAAGCAGGCCGCCATGCCCACCGAGGATCTGCTGGGCACCCTGTTCGGCACCATGCTGGTGGCCGCCCTCACCATGGTGGTGATAAGCCGCTTCCTGCACCTGGTCAAACGGGTGATCACCCCGCTGGTGACCGGCATAGTGGTGCTGCTGATCGGCCTGACCCTGATCAAGGTGGGCCTCATCAGCATGGGGGGTGGCTATGCCGCCCTCTCGGATGGCAGCTTCGCCAGCCACAGCAACCTCTTCCTCTCCCTGCTGGTGCTCGGCCTTATCGTCTTGCTGCAACGCAGCCGCAATCCCTGGCTGCGCCTCTCCGCCATCATGATCGCCATGCTGGCGGGCTATGCGGTGGCACTGCTGCTGGGCAAGGTCACGGCCCCCACCTTCGACGGTCCCCTGGTGATGGTGCCGATCCCGCTCCACTACGGGCTCGGCTTTGACTGGCAGCTGTTCGTACCGCTCGCCATCATCTTCGTGGTGACGGCGCTGGAAGCCATCGGCGACATGACGGCCACCTCGGACATCTCGGGCGAGCCGCTGGAAGGCCCTGTCTACATGGCGCGGATCAAGGGCGGCGTGCTGGCCGACGGCGCCAACTCCATGCTGGCGGCGCTCTTCTCCACCTTCCCCATGTCCACCTTCGCCCAGAACAACGGCGTCATCCAGCTGACCGGGGTGGCCAGCCGCCACGTCGGCCTCTTCATCGCCGCCATGCTGGCCCTGCTCGGCCTGTTCCCGGCGGTGGCCAGCCTGGTGCAGCAAATACCCGAGCCCGTGCTGGGCGGTGCCACCATAGTCATGTTCGGCACAATCGCCGCGGCCGGGGTGCGCATCATCTCCCGCGAGGAGCTCGACCGCCGCGCCCTCATGATACTGGCGGTGTCGCTCGCCATGGGACTGGGGGTTGCCCAGGTGCCCGAGGTGCTGCAACACCTGCCGGACCTGGCCCGAAGCGTGCTCTCCTACGGCGTCGCCACCGGCGGCCTCACCGCCATCGTCATGAACCTGCTGCTGCCCAAACGCACCGCCGCACAGGCCTGACACTCCGCCATCCTTGCACCAAAGCCCCGCCATGCGGGGCTTTACCTCCTTCTCCGCCGCGGGTAGTGTGCTGGGCAGCCTTTGCCCAAGGATGCCGTCATGCCCTATACCCTGCTCTCTCCCCTCCCCGACACCAATTCCCCCGCACAGATACTGGCGCAAGAGCAGCACTGGCTGCGGGACTGTGCCCGTGACGGCCAGCCCTGCGCCCACCTCTGGCAGGCGCCCCAGTGCCTTATCGTTACCCGCAAGGACATGCGCCTGCCCCGCTATCAGGAAGCCTGCGAGCGGCTTGCCGCCGAAGGCTGGCCGGTTCATGTGCGCGACAGCGGCGGCACAGCCGTGCCCCACGGCGCCGGCATACTCAACCTATCCCTGCTGCTGCCCCGCACCACCACGGATCTTGGCCACTACTACCATCTGCTGGGCGCCCCCCTGCTGACCCTGCTGGCGGAGTTCGGCCTTGAGGGAAACTATGACTTCGTGCCCGGCTCCTTCTGCGACGGCCAGTACAATCTGGTGATCGGGGGTCGCAAGATCACTGGCACAGCCCAGCGCTGGCTGGCACCGGGCCAGGATCACCACGGCGCCGTGCTGGCGCAGGCCATGCTGCTGGTGGCGGGGGATGTGGACGAGGGCACCCGGATGGCGAGCCGTTTCTACGAGCTGGCGCGCGGGGAGTTGCGTTTTGCACCCGGCACCTCCACCACGCTGGCACAGCAGATCCATTGGCGGGGGAGTGAGGAGGCTCTGGTAGATAACGTGCGAGGGCGGCTGGCACGACTGTTGACTGAGAGTCAGATGCCCTCCCTCTGAGCAAGGATGAGAGCCTGACGCACCATAAAAAAAGCCACGACAGCAGTCGTGGCTTTGCTTTTTCCAACGCGGATAAGGTCAGGCCGTCTGCGGCTCCGGCTCGGCTTCACCGTCCAGATCCCGGCTGAAGTAGGCGCGAGTCTCGGCGATCACCACGTGGCGCAGACCGATGAGACCGATAAGGTTCGGCACCGCCATCAGGCCGTTGACGATATCGGCCAGCAGCCAAATCATGTCCAGATGGAGGAAGGCGCCGCTCGCCACCAGCACCAGATAGATGAGGCGGTAGGGCTTGATCGCCTTGACCCCGAACAGGTACTCGGTGCAGCGCTCGCCGTAGTAGTTCCAGCCGAGGATGGTGGTGAAGGCGAAGAACAGCAGCCCTATGCTCACCAGATACTGGCCTATGTGGGCATCCAGCCCCTGGGCAAAGGCCTGGCTGGTCATGGCGGCGCCGCTCAAGTCCCCGCTCCACACCCCTGTCACCACCAGGGTCAGGCCCGTCATGGTGCAGATGATGATGGTGTCGATGAAGGTACCCGTCATGGAGACCAGCCCCTGCTCCACGCAGGAATCCGTCTTGGCCGCCGCCGCCGCTATGGGGGCAGAGCCCAGCCCCGACTCGTTGGAGAAGACCCCGCGCGCCACCCCGGACTGGATGGCCAGCATGATGCCGGCGCCGACGAAGCCACCGGTCGCGGCGTGGCCGGTAAAGGCGCTGCCTATCACCAGACCCATGGCCTCGGGCAGGGCACCGGCGTTGTTCACCAGCACACCGCCACAGGCGAGTATGTAGAAGATGGCCATGAAGGGCACCACCTTGCTCGACACGCTGGAGATGGACTGGATGCCCCCCAGGGTCACCAGCGCCACTATCAGGGTCAGCACCACGGCGGTCGCCTCGCGGGGCACAGAGAAGGAGAGGCTCATGGCGTCTGAGATGGCGTTGACCTGGGGGAAGGTACCTATGCCGAAGAAGGCCACCCCTATGCCGAACAGGGCAAACAGCTTGGCCAGCGGCTTGGATCCGAGTCCCTTCTCCAGATAGTGCATGGGGCCGCCCGCCATCTGGCCGTTGGCATCCTGCTCGCGGTATTTGACCGCCAGCAGACACTCGGCGTACTTGGTGGCCATGCCGAACAGGGCCGCCATCCACATCCAGAACAGGGCGCCCGGGCCGCCAAGCTTGATGGCGGTGGCGACCCCGACTATGTTGCCGGTGCCTATGGTGGCGGAGAGCGCGGTGCAGAGCGCCCCGAAGCTGGAGACATCCCCCTGCTTGCCCTGGCCCTGATCGCGGCCAAACACCAGTCGCAGAGCGAGCGGCAAGCGCACTACCTGAAGCAGACCCAGACGCAGGGTGAGATAGAAACCTGTCCCGACCAGCAGGGCAAGCAGGGGCGGACCCCAGATAAAGCTATCGATGGCGGTTAACGCCGATTGAATTGATGACATGCATCCTCCTTAAAAAACAAAAATTAAGGAGGAGAAGGATGATCTTCCCATAGGTGTCGCGATCGGCCAGAGGCGATCGGATGCGGGCCAAGCCCAGGTACAACCATCCCATCCCCTCTGTCCTTTTGCCTGAGAGTTTCCGGCGCCAGCCTGCCCTTGCGGGTCGTCATGGTGCCTTGCTCCTTCGGCGCCCGATTTAACGGGTCTCTCCAGAGTATCGTCCAGTAGCAGTCCACACCGGTTGCCCGGTACCTGAAAGATTCACTTCTTCGGTGGATGGTCCCCCATCGCTCTCCTGCTACCTTCATCCGAACTAGTTTGGATTAGGAAGCGGGCATGTTAATCCAAAAAATGTGAGCTGTCTCCCACTCGGCCGGCCCGCTGCGCCACTTTTTTCCCGCCTCGGCCCCCATGGGGAGATATGTTATTTGTTCGTTAACTATCAATAGCTTAACTAAGCCATTTTGGGCGACCCTCGATAAGGCTGCGCCACCAGGTCGCATATCAAGATGATCTTTCGTCTCGACCAGAAAAACTTGCCAACATATCCAATCAAAATGCTTGCACAGAAACGCAATAGGCCGATAATCCCGCGCATAACTAAGCACTTTGCGATGGAGTTATGCATTGTGTCTGGTTGGTCCCTCCGGACCACTCGCCTGAGCCGGCCGCTGCCGTCTCAACAAACCAAGGCTAGGGCAAATCTGCCCCCTAAGGACTTTCAAAAGAGAATGAACGAGACCCTGATCGCACAAGACTACCGTCAGCTGGTTGAACAATTCGGCTCCCCCCTGCTGCTGCTCGACAAGGCAGCCGTCCGCAAACAGTATCGGGCCCTGGCGGCCGCCCTGCCCGATGTGCGATTGCACTATGCACTCAAACCCCTGCCCCACGAGGCAGTGGTCTCTGTCTTGAAGGAAGAGGGGGCCTGTTTCGATCTGGCCACCAATGGCGAAGTGGATCTGGTGCGCAGCCAGGGGGTTCGCCCGGGACGCTGTATTCATACCCATCCCATCAAGCGCGACAGCGACATTCGCTATGCGCTCGAGTTCGGCTGTACAGTGTTTGTCTATGACAACCCGCTGGAGCTGGAGAAGTTCATTCCCTACAAGGACGAAGTCAAGCTGCTGCTGCGGGTCAGCTTCCCGAACCCGGAGACCAAGGTCGACCTCTCCAAGAAGTTCGGCTGCACCCCGGAGCAGGCGCTGCCGCTGCTGCAACTGGCTCACGCCAAGGGCATCAAGGTGATGGGGCTGTCGTTCCACGTCGGCTCCCAGGTACCCCACGCCCGTCGCCATGTGCAGGCCATCGATGCCTGCCGCGAGATCATGGAGCAGGCTTGGGAGCTGGGGCTCAAGCCCTGGGTGCTGGACATCGGCGGCGGCTTCCCGGTGGATTATGAGGGTGGCGAGTTCGACATAGATGGCTTCTGCGCCCCGATCCGCGAGGCGCTGGCCAAGCTGCCGGCCACGGTGCAAAAGATTGCCGAGCCGGGCCGCTTCATCAGCGCACCGGCCATGACCTCGGTCTCCAGCGTGATGGGCAAGGCCCACCGCGGTGACAAGATCTGGTACTACCTGGATGACGGCCTCTACGGCAGCTACAACGGCCAGCTCTATGACCACGTCACCTACCCGGTGAGCACGCCGCTGGCCCGTGGCGAGCTGCACAACTCTGTGCTCTCGGGCCCCACCTGCGACAGCGTGGACGTGATCCGCGAGGGCATAATGCTGCCGGATCTCGCCATCGGCGAGCTGGTGGTGGGCCGGGTGATGGGAGCCTACACCTGGGCCTCGGCCTCGACTTTCAACTTCTTCCCCAAGGCGAGCATCCTCATTCTGGACAGCAGCCAACAAGGGCAGAAGCTGGTGGCGGTCGCCTGACGCGCCAGGGCGACGCAGATAACAAAGAGGGGAAGCGCAAGCTTCCCCTCTTTCATTTCACCTGTATCGGTCAGATAAACTGACTGGCCAGCAGCCAGCCTGTGTAGGCAACGAAGCAGGCGAGCAGCAGGCCCCCTTCCAGCCGGTTGATCCGCCCCTGCCCCTTGCGGCCCAGACACATCACCAGCAGCAACAGGGTCAGCCCCATCATGATGCTCCAGTCACGGCTGAGCACCTCGGGCGCCACATCGAGCGGGTGGATGCCAGCCGCGATCCCCACCACCGCCAGGGTATTGAACAGGTTGGAGCCGAGCACGTTGCCAAGGGCCAGATCGTGCTCATTCTTGCGAATGGCGATAAGGGACGAGGCGAGCTCAGGCAGCGAGGTGCCGACAGCCACTATGGTGAGGCCAATCACCAGATCGCTGATGCCGAGCGCCTGGGCTATGGTCACTGCGCCCCACACCAGCAGGCGGGAGGCGCCGATCAGCAGTACCAGGCCGACGATGAGCCAGAGGATGGCGCGCTTGAGGGACATGCCTTCGCTGCTGATGTCATCCTCGGTGTCCGTGTCGAGCGCATCCCCCTTGCCCCGCATGCCGGCCCAGATGGACCAGCCCATCAATCCCAGAAAGGTGGCCCCCAGGATCAGGGCATCCGTGCCATCGAGCCGACCATCGAGCAGCAGGGCGCCGGAGAGCAGGGTGATGCCGAGCAGGATCGGGATCTCCTTGCGCACCACCTGGGAGGCCACAGCGATGGGGCTGATCAGGGCGGTCAGACCCAGGATCAAGGCGATGTTGGTGATGTTGGAGCCATAGGCGTTGCCGAGCGCGAGCCCGGGGTTGCCCTGGGAAGCCGCCAGCGCGGAGACCACCATCTCGGGGGCCGAGGTGCCAAAGCCGATGATGACCATGCCGATCAGCAGCGGCGGCATGCCGGCATAACGGGCGGTCGCGGCGGCGCCGTCCACAAATTTATCCGCACTCCAGACCAGCAGCGCCAGTCCGGCAATCAGGGCAACAACAGCCAGGGTCATAACGTCTCCATCCCATCGCCTGCAAACGACAGAGCCAGGCACTGTGCCTGGCTCTGTCCAGAAGTGGGCCCAGTGTAGCGGGCCGACTTCCCATTTCAAGGGAAAATCAAACGCCGATTGATATTTTACAGCGCCGCCAGCAGGCTCCCGGCATCCGAGACCTCGAACTTGCCCGGCGCCTCCACGAACAGCTGCTCGACCACGCCATCGTTGGCGATGAGGGCAAAGCGCTGGGCGCGGATACCGCCGAAGGCCCCCGTCTCCTTGGCAAGGCCAAGCGCCCGGGTCCAGCTGCCGTCGCCATCGGCCAGCATAGTGATGGCGTCAGCATTCTGGGCCGTCTGCCAGGCCTTCATCACGAAGGCATCGTTGACCGACAGACAATAGAGGGCATCGACGCCCTTGGCCCTGAACTGGTCGGCCAGCACCACATAACCGGGCAGGTGGGCGTTGGAGCAGGTGGGGGTAAAGGCGCCCGGCACGGCAAACAGCACCACCTTCTTGCCCGCAAACAGGGCCTGGCTATCCTGCACCTGCTTGCCTTCCTGGGTGATGAAGGTGAATTCGCCCAAAGGCAGGGATTGGCCAATCGCTATCATGATCTCTCGTCCGTGGTAGAGGTAGGGAGCGACAGTCTACCCCAGCCCATGCCTGCGAAACACACCCCCATCAGCGCCGCCATTTGAACTAACCTTGAGCAGGATCAGCCGACCAAGGAGGCCTCATGCAGAACTATTACGATGGACTGGAAATTCGCCCCTCCGCCTTGCGAGAGCAGCAACAACTGGATCAACTCAATCACCTGCTCACCCATGTCAGCCAGTATTGCGCCGGTTACTCCAGCGCCTATCGCCAGCGTCGCCTGCAGGATCTGGGCGAGCTGACCACACTGCCCCTGCTCGACGCCGCCGAGCTGTTTGCCGCCCAGCAGGCCCATCCTCCCTTCGCCGGTCTCACCGGCCGCCCCGCCAGCCAGGCGCTACGGGTCTTCGCCTGCCCGGGCCAGCTGGCCATTCCCGAATATGCGGGCGCCGACTGGTGGGGGGCGACACGGGCTCTGTTTGCCGCCGGTTTCAAGGCCGGGGAGGTACTGCTCAACGGCCACGACTACCACATCAGTCCCACCGCCTTCATCTTCGACAACGGTGCCCGCCAGCTGGGGGCACCCGTGGTACCTTGCGGCCCCCACGATACCCGGCGCCAGCTGGAGGCGCTGCAACGCTACCAGCCGACCGGCTTTGTCGGGCCGCTGGCGGCGCTGCTGGATCTGCTGGAGGCGGCGGAGCTGGCCGGGATCCCGAGCGACAGCCTGCACTGCGCCCTGCTGTGTGAAGCCTCTCACCCCGACACGGCGCCGCTGCAGGCCGTTCACGGCATACGGGCGCTCAACTGTCTGCTGTTGCAGGATGTGGGGGTGATCGCCTACGAGAGCCAGCCCGGTCACGGCTTCATCGTCAACGAGAGCTGCATCATAGAGATCATCGATCTCGCCAGCGCAGAGCCCGTCATAGGCGACACCGTCGGCCAGCTGGTGGTGACCCGGCTCGATCTGGAGTATCCCCTGCTGCGCCTCGTCACCGAATGGCAGGGTCATTGGCTGGCGGGGGCCAGTTCGTGCGGGCGCACCAACCGGCGCCTCAAGCTGGTGTGACAATGCAAAACGGGCAGCCATCAGGCTGCCCGTCTTGTCTCTGGCGAGGAGAACATCTGAGAAGTGTCAGCGTCTCGCCTGCCAGGTGGCGATGGCGAGCAGGGAGTCTGGGGTGAATTCGGCGGCGCGGGCGGCGATCTCGGCCTGGCTCATCCAGTGCACCTCGCTCACCTCTTCGGCCTGCAAGCGCAGCGGCCCCTGATAATGACAGCTGTAGAGGCCACCCCAGACCCGGTAGCCTTCCCCCTCGGCATAAAAGGACCCTAAGTCCTGCAGGGGAATGCCCTGAATGCCCAGCTCCTCGGCCAGCTCGCGGCGGGCAGCGGGTTCCATCTGCTCGCCCGTGGTCACCACGCCGCCGGCGCAGGCATCCAGCATGCCGGGGCAGAAATCCTTGCTGAGGGTGCGACGCTGCACCAGGATGCGCTCCTCCTCGTCGAGCACCAGGATATAGCTTGCCCGGTGACAGAGGTTCTCCCGCCGCACCCTGGCCCGCTCGGCAACGCCGATCACCCGGTTATCCGCATCCACCACATCCACCCATTCCACGTGCAGGCCCTTTCGCTCATGTCGTTCAACTGCCCGCAGTATATCGGGGCAAGGGCTTGTCATGGCAGCACTTTTTCAACCCGTACCAGCAGATTTTCCCATGCGGCGATGCCGAATTAAGGATTCATACAAACCTCCACCAACTGTCACATCAGTGTCATCCGGCGACGGCATAGTGTGCCCTGTCCAAGCAACAGGTGTTTTGTGATGAAGGTGTTCAAGAACTTGTCTCCCCGCCAGATTGCCCGCCACATCAAGAGCTTCCATCACGGCAGCTTCATGGTGGAGGCGCTGGGGCGGTTCGAATTCAGCGGCGGAGAGATCAATCTGGAGAGCCTGACCTGCCGTCAGACCCTGAGTCTGGCCCGGCAGATCAATCTGGAGGTTCGCGGCCTGCGTCACGTCAACCTGCTGTTGGGGTAACTTCCATAGTCCTTTCTGTTTGTAGTCTGCTTCCATACACGTCTTTGCCCGCCGCTCACCGAGCGTGCGGGCCATTTTTTATCGGACATTATCACGCCGGGTCTGTACTCAATGCTGCAGGATCTGGGAGAGGAACAGCTTGGTGCGCTCCGACTGGGGATGGTCGAAGAACTGATCCGGCACGTTCTCCTCAATGATCTGGCCGCGGTCCATGAAGATCACCCGATCCGCCACCTGCTTGGCAAACCCCATCTCGTGGGTGACGCAGAGCATTGTCATGCCCTCATGGGCCAGCTCCACCATCACATCCAGCACCTCGCGCACCATTTCGGGATCCAGCGCCGAGGTCGGCTCGTCAAACAGCATGACCTGAGGGTTCATGCAGAGGCTGCGGGCTATGGCCACCCGCTGCTGCTGGCCGCCGGAGAGCTGACCCGGGTACTTGAGGGCCTGCTCCGGGATCCTGACCCGGCGCAGGAAGGTCATGGCGATCTCCTCGGCTTCCCTGCGTGGCAGCTGTTTGACCCAGATGGGCGCCAGGCAACAGTTCTCCAGCACAGTCAGGTGGGGGAAGAGGTTGAAGTGCTGGAACACCATGCCCACCTCTTTGCGCACCATCTCTATGTTCTTGAGATCCGAGGTGAGCGCCGTGCCCTTGACCAGGATGTCACCGCTCTGGTGCTCCTCCAGCCGGTTGATACAGCGGATCATGGTGGACTTGCCCGAACCGGAAGGGCCGCAGATGACTATCTTCTCCCCCTTGCCGACCTGCAGGTTGATGTTACGCAGCACGTGAAAATCGCCGTACCATTTGTTGACGTCCTTGAGGGCAACCACAGGATCCATTGTCATTTTGAAGTCACTCCCGCTATGGGTGGTTGTTCCATCTGCAGCATAGGCAAGGCGTCATGCTGCGGGTGATTGGCGTCCTTGAGTGCCGCCAGGGTATCCGTTGTCATCTTGAAACCACTCCTAATGCTTGTGACCCGTGTTGAGCTTGTGCTCCAGATAGATGGAGTAACGGGACATGCCGAAACAGAACATCCAGAAGATCATGGCAATAAACACATAAGCCTCGGTGGAAAAGCCCAGCCAGGCCGGATCCGCCAGCGCCACCTTGGAGATGGCGAGCAGATCGAACAGGCCTATGATCAGCACCAGACTGGTGTCCTTGAACAAGGAGATAAAGGTATTCACCAGGGAGGGAATGGTGATCTTGAGGGCCTGCGGCATGATGATGAGGCCCATCACCTTCCAGTAGGAGAGTCCCAGCGCCTCACCCGCCTCGTACTGCCCCTTGGGGATCGCCTGCAGCCCCCCTCGCACCACCTCCGCCACATAGGCGGCCTGGAATAATATGATGCCGATGAGCGCCCTCAGCAGCTTGTCCAGCTCCACCTCGCTGGTCATGAACAGCGGCAGCATGACGGACGCCATGAAGAGCACGGTAATGAGCGGCACGGCGCGCCAGAACTCGATATAGACGGTGGAGAGGCTGGCGATGACCGGCATGTGGGAGCGACGCCCCAGCGCCAGCAGGATGCCGAATGGCAGGGCGACCGCTATGCCCACCACCGCCAGCACCAGGGTCAGCATCAAGCCGCCCCAGCGGTTGGTTTCCACCACCTCGAGACCGGCCCCGCCGTGGATCAGCAGGAAGGCGATGACGGGAAACACCAGCAGGGTAAAGAGCGCCAACCAGCCCTTGCGCGGGGTGCGCGGCCAGATCAGCAAGGCCAGCAGTACGGCCAGCCCGACGAAGGCCAGGTTGATGCGCCAATACTGATCCCCGGGGTAGAAACCGTAGAGATACTGCCCCAGCCGGCTCTCGATGAAGATCCAGCAAGCACCGCCCTGCACGCAGTCGGCGCGGCTGCTCCCCTGCCAGCTGGCCGAGAACAGCGCCCAGTCCAACGCCGACCAGAGAGCCGGCAGCAACAGATAGGCCAGCACCAGGGTCAGCAGGCCGTTCCACCAGTTGGGGAACAGGTTCTGCCTGAGCCAGGCGAGGACGCCCCGGCGGCGGTTGGGCGGCGGCAGCGCTTCTTGCAACTCGTTCACGAACATGGCGACTCCCTAGCGCTCGACCAGCGTCATTCTGCGGTTGTAGATGTTCATCAGGACTGACGTCGAGATGCTGATGATGAGATAGACGCCCATGGTCATGGCGATCACCTCGATGGCCTGCCCTGTCTGGTTGAGGGTGGTGCCCATGAACACAGAGACCAGATCCGGATAGCCGATGGCGGTGGCCAGCGAGGAGTTCTTGGTGAGGTTCAGGTACTGACTGGTCAGCGGCGGAATGATGACCCGCATCGCCTGTGGAATGACCACCAGCCGCAGGGTCTTGCTGGCTGACAACCCCAGCGCGGACGCAGCCTCCGTCTGGCCCTTGCTGATGGCCAGAATGCCGGAGCGCACTATCTCGGCGATGAAGGCCGCCGTGTAGATGGTCAGCGCCAGCAGCAGGGCCGCCAGTTCGGGCAGCACTGTCAATCCGCCCCGGAAGTTGAACCCCTGCAGGACAGGTATGCTCCAGGAGAGCGGACTCCCCGCCAGCAGGAAGGTAATGCAGGGCAGCAGGATCACCAGCCCTGCCGAGCAGCGCCAGACCGGGAATATCTTGCCGATCAACTCCTGGCGCCGACGCGACCAGCGCCGCAGACCCCAGCTCAGCAACAAGGCCAGCAGCAGGGCCCACAACACATAGCCGAAGCCGTCCTCGAACAGGGGCCTGGGGAGATAAAGACCGCGCACATTGAGGAAGGCAAGCTCACCCAGCTCCACACTCTGGCGCGGCGATGGCAGGGTGCGCAGCACAGAGAAGTACCAGAAGAAGATCTGCAGCAGCAGCGGAATATTGCGAAAGGTTTCGATATAGACGGTGGCAATCTTGGCCACCAGCCAGTTACTCGACAGGCGAGCGATCCCGAGCACGAAGCCGAGCAGAGTGGCAAACAGAATGCCGAGCATCGACACCAGCAGGGTATTGAGCAGGCCGACCACGAAGGTGCGGCCGAAGGTATAGGTTTCGTCGTAGGGGATCAGGCTCTGCAGTATGCCGAACCCGGCCGTGTTGCCCAGAAAATCGAAGCCTGTGGTGATACCACGGGTCGCCAGATTGGTCAGGGCATTGTTGATGATGTAGAACAGGAACGCCATAACGGCCGCTATGGTCAGGCACTGGAAGATCAGCGCCCGCACCTTGGCGTCATACCACCAGCGGCCCTGTTCCTTCCTGTGGTTTGATGCGTGCAGCGCCATGAGGATGACTCCGACAAAGCCAGGGCAAGGGGAAAATGGGGGGCCAGGCCCCCCGGGCGATCATTGACTCAGCGAATAGGGGGGGCGTACATCAGGCCACCCTTGTTCCAGAGTGCGTTGATGCCGCGATCTATCTTGAGGGGCGAACCGCTCCCCACGTTGCGATCGAACGACTCGCCATAGTTGCCGACCTGCTTGACTATGTTGTAGGCCCACTTGTCATCCAGCCCCAGCACACTGCCCTTGGGCTCTTCCAGCCCCAGCAGACGGCGTATGTCCGGATTGGTGGATTTGAGCATCTCGTCCACATTGGCGCTGGTCACGCCAGCTTCCTCGGCATTGAGCATGGCGTAGAGACTCCAGCGCACCACCTTGAACCACTGATCATCCCCCTGCCGCACCGCCGGGCCCAGCGGCTCCTTGGAGATGACTTCAGGCAGCACCACGGCCTCATCCGGTTTGGTCAGCTTGATCTTGAGAGAGTAGAGCTGGGACTGATCCGAGGTCAGCACGTCGCAGCGACCCGCTTCGAACCCCTTGACGGTCTGATCCGAGGTATCGAACACCACAGGGGTATATTTCATGCCGCCGTTGGCACGGAAATAGTCCGCCAGATTGAGCTCGGTCGTGGTACCTGACTGGATGCAGACCGCGGCACCATCCAGCTCCTTGGCGCTCTTGACCCCGAGGGACTTGTTGACCAGGAAGCCCTGGCCGTCGTAGTAGTTCACCCCGGCGAAGGTCAGGCCAAGCGAACCGTCCCGGGTCAAAGTCCAGGTGGTGTTGCGCGACAGCAGATCCACTTCCCCCGATTGCAAGGCGGTGAAGCGCTCCTTGGCGGTGAGAGAGACATATTTGACCTTGCCGGCATCCCCCAGCACGGCGGCAGCCACGGCGCGGCAGACGTCCACGTCCAGACCCGTCCAGGTGCCCTTGGCATCCGGGTTGGAGAAACCGGGCAGCCCATCGCCGACCCCGCACTGCACGAACCCCTTCTTCTTGACCGCATCCAGGGTGCCGTCTGCCCAGGCATTCGCTGCCGCCAGCGACAGCACTATCACCATACCCGCCTTGTGTATCTGCTTCATGTCACTCTTCCCTGTGGTTTGATTCAAATTGGCACCCAAACCCTGCAAGATGCCACAGCTTTTCCTGCTTTTTCGCAGCTTATCCAGCCAGCCAAAAACCTGTCAATCGGTGCAACCAAGCCCGTTTCTGGTGCAGCAGCACAAAATGTTTGAATGGGTCGATATACACCTTATGAATAAAAAATAGACCCTTATCGACAAAATAGCATACTGAAATGACCCGCCCATACCGGGTGGATTATTTTTTAGGCAAAATGGGCCTGCACAAGCATGGGGCAGCGTATAGGTTGTTAACTATTTCATTAATATCGGGTTTTGATCGGGCTGCCCGCTCCTGGACAGCCCGATCCTGGCGCTGGCATCACGGCCAGACCCCCTTCATCGAAGCGCCCCTGACCGGTCGAACAAGGGGTGAAAACCTGAGGGGACAAGCGGATTCATTCGCCGCGCGGGCCATTCTCGATGTCGGTGACTATGCCGTTGCGCACAGTGACGAAGCGCATGAACTCGTTCTTGCCGAAGTTGTAGGTCCAGCGCTCGCCATATTTGACCTGCACCAGATTGCCAAACTGGTTCTCCTCGTTGCGGCTGAGCTCCTCGCGCAACATGGGCTCACCACACTTGAGCAGCATCTCGGCGGTACTGTCCCCTTCGGTGATGAGGGCATTCTTGCAACGCATCGCATCGGCGCTAGCCGGTATGCTCAGTAACAGCAGGGCCAGGACGGCCCCCAGATTCAGATGTCGCTTCATTGGCTATTCCATTTAAACAGGGCACTGCCCAGGGTGAGACAACAGAGGGTAAACAACAGGATCCAGCCCAGCGGCGCGGCCACCTCGGCCCAGCCGGCTCCCTCCAGCATGACGGCGCGGGCCGCCGTGATGATCTGGCTGAGTGGCAGCCAGGCCGCCAGCTGTTGCAGCCAGACCGGCGCCCCTTCCAGCGAGAACCAGACCCCGGAGAGGAACATCATGGGCATGCTGATGACGTTGAGCAGGCCGCTCGCCAGCTCCTCGTTCTGGATGCGGGCGGCGATGAGCAAGCCCAGCGACGCCATGGCCGCCCCGCCCGCCAGGGCGATCAGCAGCAGCAACCAGCCGGAGCCGAGCAGGGGCACGCCAAGCAGCCAGTACGCTACCAGAAACACCAGCAGGCTCACCACCAGGGTGATCACAATACGCGACAGCAACTGGGCGCAGAGAAACTCGGCGGCAGAGAGCGGCGTGGCCCTCAGCCGCTTGAGCACACCGTTCTTGCGATAGCGGACTATGACGAAGCCGACGCCGAACAGGCCGGAAAACATCAGGTTCATGCCGATCACCCCGGGCAGCAGCCAGTCCCCGTAGCGGATCGCCTGCCCGCTCAGGGTCTCCTTCACCAGCGGCCGGGAGATCGCCTGGCGCAACAGGTATTCGGCCATGGCGCCCTGACCGGCGTCCGGGTTGACCCAGTAACGGTCCGATCCGGGCGAGAGCAGCAGATCCAGCTGATGATGGCGTACCTTGAGCTGACCCTTGCGCTCGTCGTCATAGGGGATGAGCTTGAGCAGCGGAATGGCCTTCAGGGGGGCGTAGGTCACGGGCAGTTCACCTACCACGCCCATCTGCACCAGCGGCTTGGGCGGGCCGGAGAAGATGAGGGAGAAACCTACCACCAGCAGCAGCGGGAAGGCCAGGTTCCACACCAGGGCCGCCCTGTCGCGCACAAACTCCAGGTTGCGGGCATAAAAGAGCGCACCGATCCGCTTGCTGGCCCCCTTCATGTTCCGCTCCTCGGCCACCGCAAGGCACGCGGATAGCAGCGCGCCGCGACACGGCACGTCATGACTGCGTTCATGCGCCACTCCTCAGGCTATGGCCGGTCAGGTGCAAGAAGAGATCTTCCAGGTTGGGGGATCGCACCTGCATGCCGGTCAGCGGCACCCCCAGGTTCAGCAGTTGCGGCAACAGGAGCGCCACATCTGGGCACGTCAGCTCAACCTGATCACCGTGAGGCAAGAGCGGATAGCCCAGGCTGGCGAGGACCGGATGATCCGGCAGACGCACCAGCACCCCATCGAAGTGGCGGGCCAGCAGGGCGGCCGGGGTATCCAGACTGAGCAGATGGCCGTGATCGACGATGGCGATGCGATCGCACAGTTGCTGCGCCTCGTCCATGTAATGGGTGGTGAGCACCACCGTCTTGCCCTGGGCCTTGATCGCCTCGATGCGCTGCCAGAAGTGGTGGCGCGCCTGGGGATCCAGCCCAGTGGTAGGCTCATCCAGAAACAGCAGCTCGGGGTCGCCGAGCAGGGCCAGCGCCAGCAGCAGGCGCTGACGCTGGCCGCCGGAGAGCTTGCGGCTGTCTCTGTCGATGAACTCGCCAAGGGCGCACAGTTCGATGAGCTGCGCCTGAGGCAAGGGATTGGGATAGAGGCTGGCAAACAGGTGCAGGGTATCGCGCACCGTCAGAAAATCCTGCAGCGCCGTGTGCTGAAACTGGATGCCGATGCGGGAGCGGTAATCGGGGCCGCGGGGGGCGCCGTGAAACAGGATCTGGCCGCGGTCCGGGGTCAGGATCCCCTCCAGCAGCTCTATGGTGGTGGTCTTGCCTGCTCCGTTCGGGCCGAGCAGGCCGAAACAGCAACCGGCGGGAATGGCGAAGCTGAGCCCATCCACCGCCTTGACGCCGGGAAAGTGCTTGATGAGATCAATGACTTCTATGATGGCAGCCATGCGTGTTTTCCAGAGTGACCGGGAACGCCAAGCCCTGACTATATCCAAATCCCCCGCAAAGGCACATTGTCTATCGACGAGGGCTCGCCAGACGGGGGCGCCTCAAACAGAAACGGCGACCCTGGGGTCGCCGTTTACTTTGCGTGGTCAAGCCAGCCGGATCACAGAATGTCCAGCAGCTCCACTTCGAATACCAGCGCTGAGTAGGGCGGGATGGAACCGGCACCACGGGCACCATAGGCCAGATCCTGCGGAATGTAGAGCTTCCACTTGGAGCCAACCGGCATCAGCTGCAGCGCTTCAACCCAGCCGGCAATGACGCCAGTCACCGGGAATTCGGCCGGCTCGCCACGGGCGACCGAGCTGTCGAACACGCCACCGTGGGTGAAGGTACCGTGGTAGTGCACGCGCACGGACTGACCGGCCACCGGCACGGCGCCGTTGCCTTCTACCATGACTTCGTATTGCAGACCGGAATCGGTCACCTTGACGTCGGCACGCTTGGCGTTGTCGGCCAGGAAGGTTTCGCCATCGGCGGCGGCAGCCTTGGCAACGGCTTCCTGCTCTTCCTGCATGCGAGCTGTGATCACCTGGAAGGCATCATTGATATCGTCACGGCTGACCGCGAACTCCAGACCATTCAGGGCATCTGCCAGACCTTGTTGCAGGGCCGGGATATCCAGACCGGCGAAGGCTTGCTGCGCCAGCTGATCACCCATGTTGCGGCCGATGCCATAGCTGGCCTTCTGTTCGATAGAGTCGTATTGGGACATTGAGATGTTGCTCCAGATCCAAGTAATAAAGAGGCGGGATAATATCAGACTTTTTGGCGAGGTGCTGCCGGCGGCGACCCTGATTTCCCCGCCCGTGGGAGGAACTTCACACAAGAAGAGCAGGATCGCCGCCCATCGGCGGCGATCCTGTCAGCCACAATGGCGTACTGAACCTCTGGACTCAAACCTCACTTGCTGTGGTATCAGCGCGATCCAGCAGGGCCCGCACCGCCGCTACCTTGGTCCCGTCGGTGATATTGACACGACCATCGTCCGATGGTGCCCATGTTGACCCCGTATGGAGAGACACCATGCCGCCGCACCGCTTCCCTTGCTCAGGAGCGATCCAGCAAAGCCCGCACCGCCGCTACCTTGGCGCCGTCGGTGATATTGACCCCGCCGTCATCAGAGGTGTCCATGTTGACCCCGTATGGAGAGACACCATGCCGCCGCACCGCTTCCCTTGCTCAGGAGCGATCCAGCAAAGCCCGCACCGCCGCTACCTTGGCACCGTCGGTGATATTGACGCGACCATCGTCCGAGGTGCCCATGTTAACGCCATGGGGCACCATGCCGCCACGCCAGCCCATGCCGGACATGTGCACCTCGCTCACCCCGGTGAACTCCAGTATGGTGCGCACGTTGTCGGCATTGACCCCGGCACCCGGCATCAGGCTGGCACGGCCCGCCAGGGCCTGCTGCATGGCCTGCAGTGTCTCCAGCCCCGCCAGCGCGGTCGGCGCATGACCCGAGCTCAGGATGCGCTCGCAGCCGGCCGCGACTATGGTCTCCAGATCCAGCCGCCAGTCGGATGAGAGGTCGATGGCGCGATGGAAGGTGACGCCGAGCGGCCCGGCCGCGTCCACCAGCTGGCGCAGCGGGTCGGCGGGCACCCGCCCCTCTTGATCCAGCAGGCCGATCACCACCCCCTGCAACCCGGCGGCGCGGGCGGCGGCGATATCCAGCAGCATCAGTTCAAACTCGGCGGCGCTGAAGCAAAAGTCCCCGGCGCGGGGGCGGATCATGGCGTAGACGGGGACGCTGGCGTGGCGCGCGGCCAGCTGCATGAAGCCATAAGAAGGGGTCAGGCCACCCAGCCCCAGCGCAGAGCAGAGCTCGATGCGATCCGCGCCGGCTTGTTGGGCGGTGAACAGGGATTCTAGGTTGTCGATACAAATTTCAAGACGGGTCATGATGACTCCTTTATTGGAGAGATCAGACAGCACATCTGATCTCATAAATTGAGCAAGGCCGCGCCGCGCACCCCGCCGGCGCCACCGAAGCGGGCCTGGCGGATCTCGGGCAGGGCGACACCGGGCAGCAGATGGCCGGGCAGGCGCAGCGGCAGCTGTTGGTACAGGGCAGGCAGGCCGCTCAAGCCGCCTCCCAGCACCACCACCTCGGGATCAACCACGGAGATGGCGGTCGCGAGCCCCGCGGCCATGATCTCGAGCCAGCAGTCGACCGTGGCCACCGCATGGGGCTCATGGGCCTCGAAGCGCCCCACTATCTGGTGACCACTGGCACGCTGGCCATGAAAATGGTGATAGAGCCGCTCCAGCCCGGTGCCGGATGCATAGGTTTCAAAACAGACCAGGCGACCACAGCCACAACGGGGACGAGGCAGGTCGGGATACTTCATCAGCATGGTGGCCGGCAGCGGATAGTGACCTATCTCCCCCGCCAGCCAGTTGCGGCCCTGGATCAGCTTGCCCGCCAGATAGACGGCGCCGCCGATGCCGGTGCCTATGGTGACCCCCAGCGCGCTGTCGGCCCCGGCCGCCGCCCCCTGGTGCACTTCCGACCAGAGGAAGCAGTTGGCATCGTTGTCCACCTTGACCGGTCGACCCAGCAGCTCGGCCAGATCGGCGCCCAGATGGCGACCATTGATGGAGGGCAGGTTCGCCGCCACTATGCTGTGATCGTGCCGATTGAGGATGCCGGGAAAGCCGATGCCCACTGCGCCTCTCGCGCCGAAACGGGCGTCCGCCTGTTCGACCCGGTCACGGATGAGCTGCTGCAGCCCCTCGTAATCGTTGCCGGGCGTGCTCATGCGCTCCTCATGGCAGAGGTTCAAGGCGCCGTCATACACGGCGAACGCTATCTTGGTGCCACCAATATCAAAGCCGTAATACATGCCCACACTCCCTTGTCGGTGAGTCACCTCACCTCAGCCTGTCCAGAGCAGCACATTGTATTAATTCGCAAAAAAAATAAAGTGACCGGGGGCGAAAAATGGGAGAGAGATCAAAGCAAACGGAACATTTGCCGTTGCAGGCAAGCCTGGCCAAGGCTCATCAGGGTGCGTGCCTGGCCGTCGAAGACGAAGCCGCGCCTCAGGTAAAACCCCTCGCCGATCCGGTTGCCATCGAGCAGCCACAATCTGACGCTGTCGCAGCCGGCGCGACGCATCTGCATGGCCACCGCCTGCCACAGCCGCTTGCCATGGCCCTGGCGCCAGTGATCGGGATGCAGGTAAAAGGCGCGGATCAGGGCGTTCGGCTCTGTGCCATCCAGCACGAGCTGCCAGTAGAGCAGGCCTATGACCACCTCGTCCTGGCACAGCAGCATGGGCCTGGGGCCGGATTCGGCGAGCCGGCTCTGCCAGATCTGCAGGTGCTCGGTCACCGAAAGCTGGGCCAGCATGTCGGCACCGAGCACCTTGCCATAGGCCGCGAGCCAGCTGGCCCGCTGCATCACCGTCATGGCAGGCGCGTCATCGGGCCGCGCCATGCGCAAGCTCATGCCTTGCATTGGGGCACCAGACCGGAGGCGCGGGCCTGTTCGTAGAGCGGCATAGCTTCAGCCTGCTGGGCCTGCAGCTCGGCGATCCGGGTCTCGTTGCTGGGGTGGGTGGAGAGCAGTTGCGGCGGCGCCTTGCCACCGGCGGCCGCGCTCATGTTCTGCCACAGGGGAACGGCCTCGGCGGGATTGAAGCCGGCGCGGGCCATCAGATCCAGACCGAGGCGGTCCGCCTCGCTCTCCTGCTCGCGGCCATAGGGCAGCATGACCCCCACCTCGACCCCGAGCCCCAGCGCCGCCATGGTGGCGCCGCGATACTCGCTGCTGCCCATGGCGATGTCGGCCGCCGCCAGACCGAGACCGGTCAGCTGGCTGCGGGAGAGTCGTTCGTTGGAGTGCTGGGCCAGCACGTGGGTCAACTCGTGGCCTATGACGGTGGCGAGCTGATCCTGATTCTTGGCAACCTTGAGCAGGCCGCTGTAGACCCCGATCTTGCCGCCGGGCAGGGCGAAGGCGTTGACCTGCTTGGAGTCAAACACCACCACCTCCCAGCTGGTGATGCCGTACTGGCTCGGCACCTGGGCTGTCACCGCCTTGGCGACACAGGAGACATAGGCATTGATCCTGGCATCCTTGCTCACCTTCTCCTGCTTCTTCATCTGCTCGAAGGAGTCGGCCCCCAGCTGGCTCATCTGCTGGGGCGAGAACAGCAGCATCTGGCTGCGGCCGGTAGGAGACTGGGCACAGCTGGCCAGCAGGGTGGAACAGAGTGCCGCCAGGCCGAGCTTGAACAGGGGAGATGTCATGGAGGTGTCCTTCACCATAAAGATGCCCTATTTTCGGAAATGCGGGCGTCCGGCGCAAGTCGACAGATCACGCTGTTCGGCGAAAGCGGTCACATGTCGTCATTGTAGATCCACTCAAAAAGAAAACGGGCCCCGCGGGGCCCGTGTTGCAGAGGAAACCGGCTTACATTATGCCCAGTTTCTTCAGGTCGGCTTCGACCACCTTGGCCGGTACAGGTACGTAGCCATCTTTGGCCACTATGTTCTGGCCCGCCTTGGAGAGCACCATCTTCAGGAACTCTTGCTCCATCGGGGAGAGCGGCTTGTTCGGGTGCTTGTTCACGTAAACGTACAGGAAGCGCGACAGCGGGTACTTGCCGGTAATGGCGTTGTCGGCGCTCGCTTCGATGAAGGTCTTGCCATCCTTGGAGAGCGGTACGGCGCGCACACCCGAGGTGACATAACCGATGCCCGAGTAGCCGATACCGTTCAGGGAAGAGGAGACGGACTGCACCACTGAGGCAGAACCCGGCTGCTCGTTCACGCCACTCTTGAAGTCACCGTTGCACAGGGCGTGTTCCTTGAAGTAACCGTAGGTACCGGACACAGAGTTGCGACCGAACAGCTGCAGATCCTTGGAGGACCAGTTGCCATCCAGACCCAGATCGGCCCACTTGGTGGCGGCCTTGGCTTCGCCGCACTTGAGGGTGCTGGAGAAGATGGCATCCAGTTGCGGCATGGTCAGCCCCTTGATGGGGTTGTCCTTGTTGACGAACACGGCCAGGGCATCGACCGCGACGCGGATGGCGGTAGGCTTGTAGCCGTAGCGCTTCTCGAACGCCTCTTCCTCGCCGGACTTCATGGCGCGGCTCATGGGGCCGAACTGGGCGACACCTTCGGTCAGTGCTGTCGGGGCGGTAGAGGAGCCGGCAGCCTGGATCTGCACGTTGACGTTGGGGTACATGCGCTTAAATTCTTCGGCCCACAGGGTCATCATGTTGGCCAGGGTGTCCGAGCCGACAGAGGACAGGTTGCCCGAGATGCCGCTGGTCGGAGTGTAATCCGGCAGGTTTTTATCCACACCGGCAGCCAGGGTGCTGACGGAAAACAGGGTAGCTGCGGTGAATCCGATTACACCAGCCAGTTTGTTGAGTTTCATCCAATCTCTCCAAGGTTGCAGAACGCAGTCCATCAAAACACGGGTTAACTTGGCGCACCGTCGGTCACGCCGAGCGATTCGCTGAGTGTCATTTCATGCCCTCTTCCCCCAGTCCAGCGGTGGCAGAAGGCAATCGTCAATCTGAGGCCGAAAGTGGTAGCATCCCGAGCACAGCGATCGGCTGGTCGCGTTTCGTACTCTGCCTGCGCCAAGTCGGCGACAGGTCCGTTCTCAAGACGGCGCCAGTATCTGACCTGGCAGTGACAAATTTATGGATTTAATGTGACACTTTAATGACATGGCGAGGCTTGTGAGCAAATGAAAAGAGGGCCGCTGTCGCCGCCCTCTCTGCACTGCTAACCCATTGCCGAAAAAGACTATTTCAACACCACCATGCGGGCCGGAATGAGGAAGCTGAAACGGCTGCCGAGGCCGACCCGGCTCTCGATATCGAGCTGGGCATCGTGATGACTCAAGGCGTGCTTGACGATGGCGAGCCCCAGCCCGGAGCCACCCGTGTGGCGCGAGCGGGCCCGGTCCACCCGATAGAAGCGCTCGGTGAGCCGCGCCAGATGCTCGGGCGGGATCCCCTCCCCCTCGTCCTGCACCACAAACAGCGCCATGGCCCCCTGCTTGCGCCACTCCACGCTGATCTTGCGCTCCGCCGGGGTGTAGTGAATGGCGTTGTAGACCAGGTTGGAGACGGCGCTGCGCAGCTGATCCTGATCCCCGCGCACGAACAGATTGGGCTGCACGCTGAACTCGATCTGGTGCGCCCGCTCCCCCGACAGCGCCCGCGCCTCCTGCTCCAGCAGCCCCAGCATGGCGGGCATGTCCACCAGGTGGGAGAGATCCACCGAGGGGGCCGCCTCGATGCGCGACAGGGTGAGCAACTGATTGACCAGATTGTCCATGCGGATGGTCTGCTCCATCATCACCCTGTGCGCCTTGGCCCACAGGGCGGGGGGCGGCGGCTCTTCGGTCATCTCCAGATAGCCCTTGAGCACGGTGAGCGGCGTGCGCAGTTCGTGGGAGACGTTGGAGACGAAGTGCTTGCGGGTCTTCTCCAGGCTGCGCAGCCGGGTGACGTCCCGCACCACCAGCATGGCCTGATCCTCGGCGTAGGGCATGATCCGAAACTCGAGAAACTTCTCCTCGTTGATGGGCGAGGTCATCTCGAACGGTTCGTCATACTGCCCCTTGTTCAGATAGGCGCCGAAGGCGGGATTGCGAATGAGGTTGCCTATGTGCTGACCGGCGTCTTCCGGCCAGCGAAAACCGAGCAGCTGCTCCGCCAGCCGGTTGCACCAGAGGATGCTGCCGTCGGTGCGAAACACCACGGCGGCATCGGGCAGAGCCTCTGCCCCTTCCCGAAAGCGGCGGATGAGGCCCGCCAGCTCGCGGCGCCGGGCACGGTGGCGCTGCTGCAACTTGTAGATGCCGTTGAAGATGTACTCCCAACTGCCGCTGCCGTTGGGGGGCACCAGGCTGCGATCGTGCCACAGCCAGTCCGACAGCCGCTTCTGGAAGCGATAGTGCCAGCCCAGATGCAGCACGGTCGCCACCAGCAGGCAAAGAGTGAGGGTATTCGTCAACCAGCCGACCAAGACGAAGGGCGCATAAAAAAACGCCATCCGCCACAACTGTCGCCGCCAGGCGTAAGGTTGCAACATAACGTCCTCTACAGACGGGTTGAGAAGCGATAGCCTGCGCCGCGCACCGTCTGGATCAAGCGATCGTGCCCCGTCTCTTCAATGGCCTTGCGCAGGCGACGGATGTGCACATCCACGGTTCTGTCCTCGACGTACACATTGGTACCCCAGACATTGTTGAGCAGCTGCTCGCGACTGTAGACCCGCTCCGGGTGGGTCATGAAGAAGTGCAGCAGCTTGAATTCGGTCGGCCCCATGTCGAGCGCCTTCTCCTCGGCGCTGACCCGGTGGGAAACGGGGTCCAGCTTGAGCCCCTGCACCTCGATCACCTCGTCCACCGAGGTGGGAGAGACGCGGCGCATCACCGCATGCAGACGGGCGGTGAGCTCCTTGGGCGAGAACGGCTTGGTGATGTAGTCATCGGCACCCGCCTCCAGACCACGCACCTTGTCCTCCTCCTCGCCGCGGGCGGTCAGCATCACCACCGGGATCTGGCGGGTCACCTCATCCTGCTTGAGTTGCTTGATGAACTGGATGCCACTGCCACCGGGCATCATCCAGTCCAGCACGATGAGTTCGGGGTAAGGCTCGCGCACCTTCGCCAGTCCATCGGCGTAATCTTCAGCTTCAACCGTCTCATATCCCTTTTGCTCGAGCACGAAGCAGAGCATTTCGCGGATCGGTGCTTCGTCCTCGACCACCAGAATTCGCTTAGCCATATCCCTTCTCTCTCCTGTGTGAAGATGGGTGCGCCAATTATTAGAACTTTCTGTGACACTTTTATGACTTTATGACAGGCGGGATGATAAACGTTTTCAGATTCAGTTGGCAGCAGCGAGTTGCAGCAGGTCCCAGCGGTTGCCACTGATGTCCTCGAACACCACCACCATGCCGTATGGCTCGCTACGTGGCTGTTCACAAAAATGAACACCGTACGCCTGCATGCGCTGGTAATCCCCCCAGAAGTCGTCGGTCTCGAGGAACAAAAAGACCCGGCCACCGCCCTGCTGACCGATGGCGGCCTGCTGCTCCGGCGTGGCGGCACGGGCCAGCAAGAGCGCTGAGCCTGGCGCGCCGGCAGGCGCCACCCGCACCCAGCGCTTGCCCGGTTTGCCCGGCTCGTCGAGGGGCGTGTCTTCCAGCAGCGCAAAATCCAACCCCTGGGTGAAGAAGGTGATGGCCTCGTCATAGTCGGCCACCAGCAGGGCCAAGGCGCCTATGTGTTGTGACATGGAAATACTCCTCAACAGATGGATGAAGGGGGCTCACGCCCCGGCTGGCGCGCATCATAGCGGCTGGAAGACCTGGGTTCCAGCCGCTATGTCCCGCTCGCAGAGCGGGCGCTTCACCACTGACCAGGCCTGCTAACTAGGCCACCTCGACCCGGTTGCGACCCCGTTTCTTGGCCTGGTAGAGCGCCTCGTCGGCCCGCTTGAGGGCCTGCTCCAGCGGATCCCCGCGCCGCTCCGCCACCCCGAACGAGGCCGTGATGGGCAGCGCCAGCGGCCAGTGCGGATAGGCCACCAGGGCGACTCGCAGCCGCTCTGCCAGCCCCTCGGCGCGGGCCTGCTCGTAGTGCAGGCAGACCAGCACGAACTCCTCCCCGCCCCAGCGCACCAGCCGGCACAGGCTATCGCAGTGGCGCAGCACCTCGCTCACCATATGCTTGAGCACCTCGTCCCCCACCGGATGGCCGTGGCCATCGTTGACCCGCTTGAAGTGGTCTATGTCGATGTAGATGAAAGAGAGCGGCATCTCGCCAAGCTCGGCCAGCAGCTTGTTGCCGCCGAGCCGGTTGAGGGCGCCGGTCAGGGGATCGTACCTGGCCTCCTCCTCGGTGCGCCGGGTCTTTTCGCTCAGACTCTGGCTGAGCGCCTCCGCCGCCAGCCTGGCCGCACGGGCCTTGCGCAATCGATCCCGCATCAGCAGGTGTTGCACCAGAAACAGCAGCAGGCAATAGCCCAGCCAGCTCAACAGCAGGGGACGATAGAAGGAACCCGGCTGCACCCAGCGACCATGAAACTCCATCTGTTCCAGCACCAGCCGGTAGTGGCCGGGCTGCATGCCGATGCCGGAGGCCAGCTCGACGGCATAGACATGCCTCAGATCAGGCCCCTGTTGCGCCAGCGGTATCTTGTACTGCTGCACCCACCAGGTGGCCGGGGTGAACACCTTGAGCGGCACATCCTGCACCCGGCCGTAATCATCGGGGCGGAAGATCACCTCGTTGAACTTGTGGGACGACGCATCCCCGGCCCTGGAATAGGCGGGGTGATAGTTGCGCAGGTAGAGCCGCCAGATCTGGGGCCCCTCCCCCTCGACCCTGAGCCGGATACGCACCCAGTCGAAGCGGGAGAGATCGATCCCCCGCTCTGGCTCGGTCAGGGTCAGCACCAGCTCGCAGAACGGAAAGGCATACCCGGCGCGCAGCTGGCAATCGATGGCGGGTTTCTCCGCCACCGCATCATGGTGCGCCGAGCCGCCCCCGGCCGACAGCAGTGTGGTGACAGACTGGCCGCCGTGGACCCTGTCATCCTGCGCCGTGACGGACAGGCGGGCATTGCTCACCATGTCCAGCCGCCGATCGGGCCCGAATTCAAACAGCAGGATCGCCAGCAGGCTCAATCCCAACAATACCCAGAACAGCACATTAGCCAGACGAGAATAGGAAGGGGTCATATAGGCTCCGCCCGACTAGGGGCTCTGACTCTATATCAGGGGATCCGGCGCGCCAGGATCCCTGGTTATTACACGCGCCGACACGGGCGCCATAGGGTATTTTCTCAGCCGGATACCGGCGGACAGGGCCGAGCTCGCCCCGGGATCAGGCGCACCACCCGGGTGCGGCCGTCCTGCGTCAACCGGGAGGTGCCAGGTCGGCCCCCCGGAGAGACGCGCGCTTGCCAATCAGATGTGAACACAGGATAGAGCACTCCATGCCATGGAAAAATAACGAGAAATAAATAAAAAGGGCCCTGATGGGCCCATCTTACACAAGGGAAATGGTGAGCAACAACACCCTCATGGTCCCTCGCGCAGGGTCCGGTAGAGGGTGGTGCGGCTGATGCCGAGCTGGCGCGCCGCCTCGCTCACGTTGCCCCCGCAATCCGCCAGGGTCTGCTGCACCCGCAGCCGGTTCTGCTGGCGCAAGGTGTGGGTACCCGCCTGCGACGAGGGTGCTGCCGATACGGCGGGCAGATGCAGGTGCGAGGGCGTAATCCAGCCCTGTCCCTCCGCCAGCACGCAGGCCACCTCCAGCGCCTGCTTGAGCTGGCGCACGTTGCCGGGCAGCGGGTGAGCCAGCAGTTGCTGCTCAGCATCACCCGTCAGGCGCAGCGCCGAGTCCATCTCCGCCAGCAGCCGCTGGATCAATCCCAGGCGCTCGCCCCGTGGCCAGGCCCGCAGCGGTGTCAGCGACTGGCGCCAGCCGCAGATCCGGTAATAGAGATCCTCGCGAAACGTGCCGGCCTGCACCATGGCCGCCAGATCCCGGTGGCTGGCGCTGACCAGCCAGAAATCCACAGGCTCGGGTCTGTGGCTGCCGACCGGGGTCACGCTGCGTTCCTGCAACACCCGCAGCAGCCGGGTCTGGGCCAGCAGCGGCAACTCGCCGATTTCATCCAGCATCAGGATGCCGCCGTGGGCGGCGCGCAGATAGCCCTGACTGCCCTGGCTGCGGGCACCGCTGAAGGCCCCGCCCACGTAGCCAAACAGCTCGGCCTCCACCAGATCGGCCGGCAGGGCGCCGCAGTTGACGCACACCAGGGGCTTGTCCTGCCGACTCGACTGGCGGTGCAGGGCGCGCACCAGGTGCTCCTTGCCGCTGCCGGTTTCCCCCTCGATGAGCAGCGAGATGCCCCGTTCCAGCATCTTGAGCGGCACCTGTGCCGACCCTGGTTGCTCGATTTGCCGGGGCGCCACAACCGGCTCTGGCACCAGCCGCAGGCCACGGCGTTCACGCAGCAACTGCCGGCCATCGAAGGGGTGCTGGCCGAGCCAGAGCCGGCCGGCCCGGTTGGCACCGAGCAGCTCGCCCGCCTCCCCCAGCAGCAGACGGGCGGACCAGAGACTCTGGGGATCGAGATCCACCAGCCAGCCCGGCTGGCGCGCCAGCAGCGCGTTTTCCAGCGTCATGGCCAGCAGCCGCACAGTGCCCAGCATGTCGCCGTCGTGGTGGGCCGCATCGGTGGAGATGTCGAGTACCCCGAGCAATTGCCCGTCCGGCCCGAGCAGGGGGCTGGCGCTGCAACTGAGGAAGCTGTGCTGGGCGAAGAAGTGCTCGGACCCCAGCACCTGCACCTCGCTCTGCTCGGCCAGCGCTGTGCCGATGGCGTTGGTGCCCTTGCTCGCCTCCCCCCAGCGGGCGCCGCTGCGCAAAAAGATGCGCTCGGCGTGGCGAGCGAAGCCGTCGTCACCGCTGGCGGCCAGTATGGCCCCCTCGCCGTCACACAGCAGCAGGCGACAGGGCCTGCCCGCCAGCAGCTGGGCAAACAGCGGCAGCACGAAGCGCTGGAAGCAGGCGATCAGCGTCCTGTGCTGCTCCTGGCGGGCCGACAGCTCCCCCTGGGGCAGCAGATCCAGCTCGGCGCTCTGCTGGCGATGCAGGCCCTGATGCAGGCAGCGCTGCCAGGAACGCTGGATCGGACTGGGGCTGAGACTGGATTGAGGTAACTCGCTCATCATGCCTCCTGTTCACAAACGGCACGCATGGGGCCGGCAAATGTGGATGACTCGCTCATCACGCCTCCTGTTCACAAACGGCACGACTGTCACGGCCACTGTCCAGAAACGGCACAGCGTCATCGTTACAGCCGGGGTCATTGGTTAATCAAGATACGCTGCCGCACCCCGTTTGGTAACGTTTTTGTAACCTTTTACCCGCTGGTCAGACCCTTTGGCATGGCCCTTGCGATACCCCCTGCGTACCACCCCGGCCAGCCAGCGCGTGCAGCCGGGCAGGACCTTCACACACATAAGGATGATGAGATGATTTATACCGCTCCCGGCCAGGCAGGCGCTCTGGTCAGCTTCAAGTCCCGTTACGACAACTTCATCGGTGGCGACTGGGTGGCGCCGCGCGCCGGCCGCTACTTCGAAAACATCTCGCCGGTGGACGGCAAGGTGTTCTGCGAGGTGGCCCGATCCGACGCCGCCGACATAGAGCTGGCGCTGGATGCCGCCCACAAGGCGTTCGCCAGCTGGAGCAAGACCAGCGTCACCGAACGCAGCAACCTGCTGCTGCGCATCGCCGATCGCATCGAGCAGAACATAGAGGTGCTCGCCATCGCCGAGACCTGGGAGAACGGCAAGGCGGTGCGCGAGACCCTGGCCGCCGACCTGCCGCTGGTGGTGGATCACTTCCGCTACTTCGCCGGCTGCATCCGTGCCCAGGAGGGCTCGGCCGCCGAGCTGGATCAGCACACCGTCAGCTACCACTTCAAGGAGCCTATCGGCGTGGTCGGCCAGATCATCCCCTGGAACTTCCCGCTGCTGATGGCGGCCTGGAAGCTGGCCCCTGTGCTGGCGGCCGGCTGTTGCAGCGTGCTCAAGCCCGCCGAGCAGACCCCGGTCACCATCATGCTGATGATGGATCTCATCAAGGACATACTGCCCCCCGGCGTGGTCAACGTGGTCAACGGCTTCGGCGCCGAGGCGGGCCAGGCGCTCGCTACCAGCGACAGGATCCAGAAGCTGGCCTTCACTGGCTCCACCGAGGTGGGCGCTCATATACTGCGCTGCGCCGCCGACAAGCTGATCCCCTCCACCGTGGAGCTGGGCGGCAAGTCCCCCAACATCTATTTTGCCGATGTGATGCAGCATGAGAGCCAGTACATCGACAAAGCGGTGGAAGGCATGCTGATGACCTTCTTCAACCAGGGCGAGGTGTGCACCTGCCCCTCCCGCGCGCTGGTACACGAGAAGATCTACGACGACTTTATGGACAGGGTGCTGGCCCGCGCCCGCACAATCGTTCAGGGTAACCCCCTCGACACCGCCACCCAGGTCGGTGCCCAGGCATCGCGCGAGCAGTTCGACAAGATCCTGAGCTACATGGAGATAGGCCGTGGTGAGGGGGCCAAAATGCTGATCGGCGGCGGCCCGGCCAAAGTGAGCGGGCTGGAGGGGGGCTTCTACATCCAGCCCACCATCTTCTCGGGCCAGAACAAGATGCGGGTGTTCCAGGAGGAGATCTTCGGGCCGGCGCTCGGGGTCACCACCTTCAAGGACGAGGCGGATGCGCTGGCCATTGCCAACGACACCCAGTACGGGCTGGGGGCGGGCCTGTGGACCCGCGACAGCAACCTGGCCTGGCGCATGGGGCGCGGCATCCAGGCCGGCCGGGTCTGGGTCAACTGCTACCACGCCTACCCGGCCCACGCGGCCTTTGGCGGCTACAAGAAGTCAGGCATAGGCCGCGAGACCCACAAGATGATGCTGGATCACTACCAGAACACCAAGAACCTGCTGGTGAGCCACGACATCAATCCCCTCGGCTTCTTCTAAGCCTCCACCTCTCATGACAAGGGCGCCTGCGGGCGCCCTTTTCATTGCTTAGAGTGGTCGCTACTAGAGCGCCGCCTGCCCGGCACCGATACCCAATTGCTGGCGATAGCGCTGGGGCGAGCAGCCCAGCTCACGATTGAACATGGCGATAAAGGCCGAGGTGGAGCCGTAACCGAGCCGCCAGCCAATCTCCTGCACCGGCAATTCCCCCTTGAGCCAGGCCAGCGCCTTGAGCAGCTTGAGCCGGGCCCGCCACTGGCCGAAGTTCATCCCCAATTCCCGCACGCAGCGCCTGGCCAGGGTGCGCTCCGTGCTGTGCAACTGTTCGGCCCACTGGGCCAGGGTGCGCGGATCGGCGGGATCGCTGTGCAGCGCCGCCAGCATGGGGGCCAGCAGCTTGTCCTGGCTCATGGGCAGGTAGCTGTCCTGGCAGCGGGTGCGGGTCAGCTTCTCCACCAGCAGCTCGGCCTGGCGCACGTCCCACTCATCCTGCATGTGGCCCAGCTTGCGCTCGCAAAAATCCGCCAGCATGGCCCGGATGAGCGGCGTTATCTGCAGCAGGCAGGGCTCGGCCGGCAATCTGGCCGCCAGGGCGTGATTGACATAGATGGAGGTGTAGTCGAGGGCCTGCTGGTTGTAGGAGGCGTGCTCCAGGTTCGCGGGCACCCAGATGAGGTAGTCGGCGGGCGCCACCAGCCGGTGATCCTCCAGCACGATTTCCAACACCCCCAGGCTTATCATGCTGAGCTGGCCCCAGGGGTGGCTGTGGGACGCACAGGCGCTCTCGGCCTGGATCTGCTGATAGCGCAGATAGAGGGGATTGGGCTCGGGCAGATGCAGATCCGTCGGATGGTAGTGACGTATGGCCATAACGGGCGGATTGTCCTTTGCACGGGATAATTTGTCATTTTTACGTTACTTGATAACAGAAAGACAAGGGTAGACTGGCCATCTCGATAATAAGGAGCCTTTGATGCGTATCTTCTTCCCGCTTATGTTCCCGCTGATGGCCGTGCTGATCTGGGCCACCAATACAGTGGTGTCCAAGGCCGCCGCCGATGTGCTGGATCCCGCCGCCATCTCCTTTTACCGCTGGGTGATCGCCGCCCTGGCGCTGACCCCCTTCTGCCTGCCGCAGCTGTGGCGCCGCCGTGGCGAAATTCGCCCCTGGCTCGGCAAGCTGCTGGTGCTGGCGGCCCTTGGCATGGTGCTCTACCAGTGCCTCGCCTATTACGCCGCCCACACCACCTCGGCCACCAACATGGGGGTCATAGGCTCACTCATCCCGTTGCTGACCCTGCTGCAGAGCGCGCTCTTCTTCGGCCAGCGGCCGGGCAAGCAGGCCCTGCTCGGCATGAGCATCTCGCTGTTCGGGGTGCTCTGGCTGCTGAGCCAGGGCCAGCCGCTGGCCCTGCTGCACAACGGCATCAATCAGGGGGACGGGCTCATGCTGCTCGGCTCCGCCAGCTACGCCCTCTATGGCCTGCTGATCCGCCGCTGGCAACTGCCGTTCGGCCCCTGGCTCAACCTCTACATGCAGATCCTGCTGGCTGTGCTGCTGCTGATCCCGGTCGCCCTCAGCGCAGACTCCCTGGCGGTCCCCGCCGAGGGCTGGGGTCTGGTGCTGTTTGCCGGCATAGCCTCTTCCCTGCTGGCGGCCTATTGCTGGATGCGCGGCCTCGCCTGCATGGGGGCGGAGCGCACCTCAGTGTTCATGAACCTGATGCCGCTGTGCACGGCGCTGATCGCCGTCATCACCCTGGGGGAGCCAATCCACGGCCATCACCTGCTCGGCGGCGGCCTGATCCTGACCGGCGTCATGCTCTCCCAGTTCAAACCCAGGGTGCGCCCCGCCCTGCTGGAAGAGGCCTGAACAGCCTGCTACACCGGCTTTCGCGCCAACGATAGACACAAAAAAGGGAGCGTAAGCTCCCTTAACTGTATCTTAAGGGTACCGGAGTAGACTCAAGAAGAACAAACGGACACTTAACCATCAGTAGGTGCTTTATGGGTACAAATACAGTCAACTTGCTCAACAAAGTGCCAGAGGTCACCTTAACATTCTGGTTGATCAAAATGATGTCGACGACCGTTGGGGAGACTGCTGCAGACTTCTTGATCTTTAACCTGCATTTGGGCTTAACAGTTACCTCCTTGCTTATGGGGGTGCTCCTAATCGCGATACTCTTGATACAAGTTCGAGCAACCAGCTATACCCCCTGGAAATATTGGCTAGCTGTTGTACTCGTGAGTATTTTCGGCACCTTGGTGACGGATAATCTGACCGACCAGGTTAGAGTACCATTGGAAATATCTACCAGTGTGTTTACGGTTGTGCTATTGGGCACTTTCTGGGTTTGGTATGCACAAGAAAAAACCTTGTCCATCCGTTCTATCGATACCCGCAAACGCGAACTGTTTTACTGGGCAGCCATTCTCGTTACCTTCGCATTGGGCACAGCTGCAGGCGACTGGGTGTCAGAGGGACTGAACATAGGGTATTTGAATGCCACATTGCTTTTCGGATCGCTGATCGCAGCCATCGCAATTGCTCATTATTGGTTCAGAATGAATACCGTGTTAGCATTTTGGATCGTTTATGTACTGACGCGTCCACTTGGTGCTTCAATAGGTGACTGGCTATCACAATCTGAAAAACATGGAGGTTTGGGATTTGGTGTCACCAGTACTAGTTTTGTTTTTTTTGCCTGCATCACCATTCTGGTTATTTATCAGTCACTATCACATCGAATGTCTAAGCATGGTTGAAAAATGCTATGTGAGTCGACTGATATCTGCCAAGGCCAGCGCTTAGTTCATAAAAAATAGATTTTAGGATGCGATCAGCATATCACCCCTGGGGCCTCAGGCCCCTTCATCTTGATAGGAGGATTGGATGGGTTATGGGGAAGTGGCAATTAATGCAGTGTTGATGTGTAAATCAGATGACCAATATAATCCCTGTGACGCCTGGGTACTTGCAGCACAAGAACACTATCCCTCAAGCCAGTCAGCTCAGTTAAAGGGGTGTCCAAAAGGAGCATTCTTGGGATTGTGCAGTGAAGGCCTGGTTCGAGGCATATCTAGACGGCGTTATTCACGTGCGATTCAAAATGGAAACTATGCTGTCAAAGCCATACGTGTTCTTCAACACTATGAAACTCAACATACTGAATTACTTAGTGCAGTACAACTTTGGGATGTTGTAATGAGAAAGGTTGGAAAAGAAATTGTGCATAATGGCCAGATGGATGTGGTTTTAGCTCTTTGGAAGGAGGGCTTGATTACTCCAAAGAAATAATAGGTAGTGTCGTACAGAGAGAACATTTGTTATGTCTGCACGATACTTAACTTAGTTAATATTGTCATCGTAAACCTTGCAAAATGATTACTTTACATACAGAAGAACAAAAAACAAACTGAGCAACTCAATAAATAGACACATGTCAACAAAAACACTGTAGATTATTAGCACTAATCTTGCGCCAATTCATAATTATCAAGTTTGTCATTTGACGTTGTTATTATTACTGGTAGGGTTCCTATCGAGGATAGCAATAAAAATGGAATTTTTATGAAAAAAAGCGTTTTTTGTGCAGCAATAATCTGTGGCTTCAGTAGCTATTCGCATGCTTCCAGTACATTTGAAACATATGGTGATATTGGACAGTTTGCGATCCCTGCGATTGCTGCGGGAGTCTCCTGGTATCAGGGTGATGATGAAGGGCTAAAGCAATTTGGATACGCTCTCCTTTCCACAACCGCAACAGTTGAAGTGCTCAAAAATACGGTTGATGCAACCCGTCCAAATGGTGGTAGCAAAAGTTTTCCCTCTGGCCACACTGCATGGGCATTTAGTGGCGCCAGCTATCTGCAAGTCCGTTATGGTTGGAGCTATGGCTTGCCAGCCTATGCTGCGGCTGGCGCGGTTGGTTGGTCTCGGGTTCACTCAGACAACCACTATTGGCGAGATGTGATTGCCGGGGCGGCGATCGCCACAGGGTTCAGCTACCTGTTTACCTCACCTAAAGGCCCACAGATGGCTTTTTACCCCACCCTCATGGAAGGAAATGCCAGAGGCATCGGACTCAGCATAACCTATTGATTCAATGCTATTAGGCTTCAACAGCTACATGTACTTTTAACTTGCCAACTCCTGCCATAAGCCGAAAGTTTCACGGTGAATTTACCCCGGCAACTCGGCATACATCTGCTTGCGGCGAGCGGATCAGTTGCCCCGGCGCCAGTGGTAGCGCCGCTCGGGCCGGCCACGCTGACCGTAGTTGAGATCCACATCGACCCTGTCTTCCGACTCCAGATACTCCAGATAACGGCGCGCCGTGGTGCGGCTCAAGGAGAGGCGCAGCGCCACCGTATCGGTGGAAAACGCGGTGTCCGGCTCGCCGGCCAGCAGCTCCAGCACCTGGCGCAAGGTGATGGCGTCGATCCCCTTTGGGGTATCGCGTACCTCCCTGGCCTGGGGGCGCCCCTTGCCCATCAGCCGATCCAGATCGCTCTGCTCCAGGGAGCCGCGCTCGCAGATGCGCCTGTGCAGGGTGAGGATCTCGTCCAGGCTCTGCTGGATGCGAAACAGCCGCAGCGGCTTGATGATGTAATCCTGCACCCCCAGGTTGAGGGCCTGCTGTATGGTCTCAACGTCGCAGGAGGCGGTCACCATGATGACGTAAGCCTCGCGGTTGTGGCTGCGCAGCCGGTTCACCCACTCCAGGCCGGAGCCATCGGGCAATGAGATGTCCACCAGCAGCAGCTGTGGCTCGGTCGCACGCATCATGAGGTCAGCCTGGGTCAGGCTCTCGGCCCGACCCAGCAGGGAAAATCCGGGGGTGGAGGAGACCAGCTCGGCCAGAATGGATCCAATCCGTTCGTCATCCTCGATCACCAGAGTGAAAATGGGCTCCATAGATCACACCAATTGGTTTTTATTCAAGTAGATACCGAACAAAGTTGTCTGTTCGGCGGTGCGTCGCCATTCTATCACACCCCCTCGCCTGGCCACCGTCTCCTTGACCAGGAAGAGGCCGACCCCGTGATCGCCGGTCTGGCGGCTGATACCGTAATCAAACAGATGATCCGCCAGCGCCTCGTCCACCCCCTCGCCGCTGTCCTCCACTTCAATCACCAGCCGGCGACCAAAGTCGTTGAGGGAAATCAGCACCCGCGGCGGACACAGCTTGCGCCGCGCCCAGGCGGCGCGAATGCCGTTGTCCAGCAGGTTGCCGATGAGGGTGATGAGATCCGCCGACACGGCCGCCGGATACTCCGCCAGCGCCGAGTCGGGATCCAGCACCAGCTCCACCCCCAGCTCCCGCGCCCGGCTGAACTTGCCAAGGATGAGCCCGGCCACCGGTTTGTCCTCGATGGCCCGCAGCAGACCCTGCAGCATGGTCTGGCAAGCCTCGCTCTCCTGCTGGATCAGTTCTACCGCCTGATCCACATGGCCGAGCTGCAGCAGGCCGGAGAGGCTGCTCAGCTTGTTGGCGAACTCGTGGGTCTGCATCCGCAGCATCTCGGCATACTGGCGCAGATGGGTCACCTGCATGCCGAGGCTGCCGGTCACCTCGGGGCGGCTGAAGATGAGCAGGCGCCCGGGCACCTTGCCCTCCACCGCCTGCCAGCGTCCCACGAACGACTCCCCGTGCACCGTGAAGCCGAGCTCGGTCTCGAGCTGGGTCAGGGCCGGGGCCAGCGGCGGCGACAGCTCGGCGAGCGACTGGCCCAGCAGGGAGTGCCGCCCTGTGCCCGGCAGACGCAGCTGATAACAGGCGGCGCTGTTGAGCATGCGAATGTTGCCCCCGCTGTCGATGGCGATCACCCCCTCGGAGATGTGCTCAAGCACCAGCTCCTGCAGCACGAAGCGGTTGACGATGGCCTCGGGCTCCAGATCCAGCAGGGTGCGACGCAGCAGGTGTTGCAGCCAGAGCGCCAGCAGCAGGCCACAGCCCAGCACGGCGCCGATGGCGCTGACGAGCAGGGTGATCCGCTCCAGATAGATGCCCTCCACAGTCCGCATCAGGTAGCCGACCGCCACCACCCCCATGGCGCGCCCGTCCGCCCCTATCACGGGGGCGAAGCAGCGAATGGCGGGCCCCAGGGTGCCCTCGTCCCTGGAGCAATAACTGCCCCGCTCATTGAGGGCCGGCCAGATGTCCTCACCACGGAATTTCTGCCCCACCAGCTCGGGCCTGGGATGGCTGAGGCGACGGCCATGCTCGTCGGTCACCACCATGTAGGCGGCATCGGTGCGGCTGCAGATCCCCTGCACATAGTCCCGCAGACCGGGATCCCTGCCCAGCTGCAGGGCCTGCACCACCCGGCTGTCCGCCGCCAGCACCCGCGCCAGATCGCTGCCTTTCTCCTGCAGGTTGCTCTCCAGCAGGTGGCGGATAAAGAGGGCGAGCAGGCCGCCCAGGATCAGGATCAGCAGCAGGGAAAGCCCGAGGGAGAGAGTAACCAGTTGGTGGCGCAGTTTCATCGATTAGCCTTGCAACATCAGGAAGCGGACCAATAGTGCGGGCGCCACCAGGTCTGGTCAATCAGTGGCGCAGGATCACCACTAAAATCGGCCAGGCCCTCCTCGCGGGCGGTGAGGGCTACCGCCCTGGCGACCGCGCGGGCCACCTCCCCCACCTGCTCTATGGGGGGCAACAGGCGCCCCTCGGCCAGCGGATAGGCGCCCACAGCCCGCACCGCCGCCTGCAGCATGCCATCGCTGATGCGGCGCGCCTTGACCGCACAGGCCCCAAGACCAATGCCCGGGAACACATAGACGTTGTTGCACTGGGAGACCACCCGCGCCTCCCCCGCCACAGTCACAGGAGCAAAGGGGCTGCCGGTGGCGAGCAGGGCACGCCCACCGGTGGCCTGCCACACCTGTTCCGGCGTCGCTTCGGCACTGTGGGTGGGGTTGGAGAGCGGCAGGATCACCGGCCGCTCGCAGGCGGCGCCCATGGCCGTCAGCACAGCCTCGTCAAACAGACCGCCCTGGCCGCTCACCCCGATCAGCACCCCGGGGCGCAGCCGCTCAATGAGCGCAGGCAGCTCGGCGCAGGCCTCTTGTGGCGGACGGGCAAACGGCCGCTGGGACGGCGTCAGGTTGGTGCGATCCAGGCAGACCAGCCCATCCTGATCAAATAACTGTACCCGCTCCGGGCCGCCCGCCAGTTGGGCCAGCATGGCGGCGATGCCGCAACCCGCCGAGCCGGCGCCGACGATCAGCACAGGGGTGTCGGCCAGCCGACTGCCCGCCTGCTGCAGCCCCGCCAGCACGCAGGCCGAGGCGACCGCCGCCGTGCCCTGGATGTCGTCGTTGAACATGCACAGCTCGTCTCTATAGCGGGCCAAGAGGTTGGCAGCATGCTTGCCGGCGAAGTCTTCAAATTGCAGCACCACCTGGGGCCAGCGCTTGCGAATGGCCGCCACCACCCGATCCATGAAGTGGTAATAGGACTCGCCATCCACCCGGTTGGCCTGCCAGCCGAGGTAGGAGTCATCCTCCAGCAGCTCGGGGTTGTTGGTGCCCACATCCACGCACAGCGGCAGGGTACGCGCCGGGTTGATGCCGCCGGCGGCCGAGTAGAGCGCCAGCTTGCCGATGCAGATCCCCATGCCGCCGATGCCGAGATCGCCGAGCCCCAGTACCCGCTCACCGTCGGAGATGACGATGACATCCACCTCCTGATCCACTGCGGCGAAGATGGCGTCCAGATCGTCCCTGTCGTGCCAGGAGAGGTAGAGACCGTGGCTGCGCAGATAGAGGTCGCTGTGGCGCTGACAGGCCTCCCCCACCACAGGGGTGTAGATGATGGGCAGCAGCTCCGGCAGGTGGTGGCGCACCAGATCGTAAAACAGTACCGGGTTGTCTTCCTGCAGCTGGCGCAGCAGCAGGTGCTGATCGAACGGGCTCTGCATGGCAGAGACCAGGCGGTAGATGCGGCGCCGTTGCTGGGCCAGGGACTCCTCCTTGTGAGGCATGCGCCCCATCAGCCCCTGTCGCTTGCGTTCGGCATAGGGCAGGCTGGTGCCCATCATGATGTCGTTCATTGTCTATTCCTTATGCCAGCAGCGAGATGAGCAGGGTGGCCAGGATCAACATGACGGCGCCCCCGAGACGGGAAGAGATCTGGGCAAACGGCATCAGCTTCATGCGCTGGGCCGCCGACAGCACGGCCACATCGCCCGTGCCGCCCATGTTGGCCATGCACAGACCGCCGGTGATGGCCGCCTCTATGGGATAAAAACCTATCATGCGCCCTACCAGGGCCGCCCCCAGGGCACCACCGACCACGGTCACCAGCACCAGCACGAAGTAGCTGATGGAGAAGGCACTGATGAGCTCGGGGATGCTGGTGTAGGCAACCCCTATCCCCACCAGCAGGGAGGGCGTCAGATTGCCGACCACGAACTGGTACCAGTCGGCGGCCGCCTGCTCGTAACGGCGCGGCAGCAGGCCGCTCACCTTGATGATGGCCACCGCCAGTATCATGAGCGCGAAGGGGTGCATGGGAATGAAGTTACCGAGCAGAGAACCCAGCACGAACATGCTGGAGCTGATGAAGAGCCCCATGCCGAGACTCTCCAAGGTCGGTGCCTGAACCTGCTCTTCGGCCACCGTCTGGCTGCTCTCCTTGATCATCAGCCGGCCGTTGCCGGTCAGGGAGGGGTAACGACGGCCGAGACGGGCCAGCAGGGTGCCCACCAGAATGGCCAGGGTGTTGGCGATCACCACGGCGGGCACCATGCGTGACAGCAGATCGGCGCTGGACATCTGCATCGGGCCCGAGAGGATCTCCACCAGCGGCACGGCGCCGGCGCCCATGCCGCCGCCCATGATGGGCAGGCCGATGAGCAGCACCGCATTCTTGAAGCCATAGCCCATCAGGGAGCCGACCAGGCCGACGCTGAGCAGTGCCAGGGTCACGCCCCCCAGGATCACCGGCAGGTAACGCATGGCGGCATTTTTCAGCAGGGCACTGCTCATGCCGAACACGGAGCCGGTCACCAGGCTGGCGATGAAGAAGTTGAGAAAGCCCCCCTCCTTCATGAAGCCGATGATCACCTGCCCCGCCTCGATTGGCAGGATCCGGTATTCAAACAGGGCGGCGCCGCCGAAGATGGCGAGTATGGTGCCGCCCCCCAGGTATTCACGTATGGGGGTGATGCGCTCCCCCAGCTCGGTCAGCAGGGTGCCGAGCACGAACATCAGCGCCAGCGCGCCGACCATGCCGAGCGGCAAGGATCCATTCCAGCCCGAGAAGAGCACGCAAGTGGCAAGCCCGAGGAAGATCATCATGGGCATGCCGGCAATCTGTCGGTCGCCAAACAGTGCGGGCCGGGTTTGTGAGGTAGAGAGGTTTTTCATTGTTATGCTCCAGCGTGTGGTGTGGCGCTACTCTAGTGATCCTCTCCTTCCCTGTCGGTTAGCCCGATTGCAAAGGCATATAAAAACATTAAAATCTTAAACGCTATGACCCAAAAACAGCCATAAACTGCCCCCGCCAGCGTTATTCACGAGCAATGAACTGCGCTAGCCAGATGCAGAAATAAAGAGTGATGTCGGCATGACATCACGACCTGGCGGGACAAACATTAAACATTGATTAAATTTCACTCACCAACAGGCAAGAAATAACCGGATCGCGCTCGGATGATGACAGCCCCATATATAGGCTGCGTCTTCATATCAAAGCGGCAACAAGGCTGGCATAGCGCCAATGTTCTCCCATGAGCTGAGGCCGGCGGATCACCAGGCCCCAAGCGTCACCGGCAAGAGAGGGTTCCGCGAGGGATGCCATGTGGGTTGCATCGCAGGCGCGACGCGACAACTGTGCCTTCCAGTGCGATCAATGAGGCAGACGGGACAGGGCATGCCCCAAGGATCGGGCATACCTGAATAGCCAGTGCCTCATTTCAGCCTGCTTGTTTTCGCTATTCGGCTAATAACAGTGGAATATTGGCAGGGTCAAATTCATGACAGATATCGCTCGCTTCCAGACTGAGGCCATAATGCGCGTCGGCAACATATTCTCCATCGGCCAGCAGGCTCTCGATTGAAAAATGGGGGTCACCCGATTCATATCGTTCCACAGCTATCGTCTCCCTGTTTAGCTGACCCATCAATATTAGTGGATAAAAAACAGGCTGCCGAATTTATATGACACCTTGTTGACCAAAAATAATAGCAGGCGCGACCCTTTCCTTATTTTCATCCCACCAACCAGCCCACGTTTATTTATCCCGCCAGGGTATGCCATGGGATTTCACGCACTTTTCGCTCATTTCCAACCAAAAAAGCCTCTTATGAGGCTCAATACTCATCAAAAAAGCGCCATAAGAAACCTGTCTGAAGTTTTTCCAAACAAGATCCCGATCACACTATTTACTTAGCCTGCTAAATAACTACAATGCTTAGCAGGCTAAGTAAGTGGAGAGCACGAATGATGAAGGATCTGGAAATGTTGCGCGAGTTGTCCCTCGCCGAGCGCGTCGGGCGTCTGCATCGACTGTGGCGTACCGTGGCCGATCTCGAGCTGGCGCCCCTGGGCCTGACCCATCCACGCTGGACCGCACTGTGGAAACTCAGTCAGCTCGGTGGTCACCTCAGCCAGAAGACGCTCGCCGAGGCGCTGGAGATAGAGCTGCCCTCCCTGATGCGCACCCTGGGTCTGCTGGAAGAGCAGGGGCTGATTGAGCGCCACAGTTGCAGTCAGGACAAACGGGCCCGCATCGTCACCCTGACGCCAGAGGGCAAGGCGCTGCTCGACCAGATCGAGGATCGCATCATAGGGGTGCGTCGGGATCTGCTCGCCGGCATCAGCCAGAAAGAGCTGACGCAATTTGAAGACATAGTGCACCGGATCTCCGCCAACGCCCTCGGCAAGATAGGTTCACAGAGTGAAGAGAGAGAATAAGATGACCCCGGATCAACAATTCAAACGCTGGATAAAATGGGCCATGGGGTCCTTCATACTGGTATTTGGCTACTTCCTGCTGGCCGACCTCAAGATGCCGCTCACCCCGCAAGCCATGGCCACCCGTGTCGTGACCAAGATGGCCCCCCAGGTCAGTGGCAAGGTGGCGCAGGTCGCCGTCGGCAACAACCAGCATGTCAAACAGGGGGATCTGCTGTTCACGCTCGATCCCGCCCCCTTTGCACTGGCCGTCGAACAGGCCCGGCTCGCGCTGGATCAGGCCGAGCAGCAGAACCGTCAGCTCGACGCCACCCTGAACGCCGCGACCGCCGACTTCAACTCGTTGCAGAGTCAGGCCTCCCAGAAGCTGCGGGAAGCCGAACGCATCGACGCCCTCTATCGCCGTCACATGGTGTCGGAACAACAAAAAGATGATGCCGACAGCGCATTTCGCACCGCCCAGGCCAACCTGATGGCCAGCAAGGCCCGCATGACCCAGGCCAGAGTAAACCGCGGTTTGTCCGGCGATGACAACCTGTTGCTGCGTCAGGCGCGCAACCACCTCGCCCAGGCCGAGCTCAACCTCGCCTACAGCCAGGTACACGCCAGCCAGGATGGCATCATCACCAACCTGCAACTCAAGCCGGGCAGTTTCGCGGCGGCGGGGGCCCCGCTGCTGGCACTGGTCTCCGAGCAGGTGGACGTGATCGCCGATTTTCGCGAGAAGAGCCTGCGCCACGTGGCTCAGGACAGCCAGGCACTGGTCGCCTTCGATGGCGAGCCGGGCAAGCTCTATCCGGCCCGGGTCACCAGCCTGGATGCCGGTGTCAGCGCCGGTCAGTTCGATGCCAACGGTCTGCTGGCCAGCCCCACCGAATCGGATCGCTGGGTGCGCGATGCCCAGCGGCTGCGCCTGCACCTGACACTGGAGCAGTTGCCAGGACACCTGCCGGCCGGTGCCCGCGCCACCGTCCAGCTGCTGCCGGACAACGCGCTGAGCGCCCTGTTTGCCCGCGGCCAGATCCGCCTGCTCAGCCTGCTGCACTACATCTACTAAGGTGGCGACCATGAACCTGTGGCACAGGCCCCTCACCGCCAACGAGCTGCGCCAATGTCTGCGCATCGCCTTTGGCTGCACACTGGGGTTCTTGCTCTGTAAAACCTTCGGCTGGAACTATGGGGTCTTCTATACCGTGACCCCGGTATTGCTGCTGGGCATGGTGCCAGTGATGAACGGCCATGCCGCCCGTCAGCTGATCGCGGCCGCCGTCATCTGCGGTGTGGAAGTGGGTCTGCTGGGAGGGCTGTTTGGCGGCCATCCCGGCCTGATGATCCCCATCGCCTTTTTGCTGTTTCTCTATCGCTTCGCTGCCATGTCGCGGGGCAGTCTGTTCCTGTTCGGCGCCAATGGCGTGTTGAGCCTGAGCATAATGCTGCACTTTGCCAGCTATCCGCAGACCGATCTCAACGACCTCATCTTCAGCAACCTGTGGGCCAGCACACTGTCGGTGCTCATCGCCTACCTGATGACGGCGCTGATCCCGGATGTGGAGGAGCGGCCCAAGCCGGCGGCGACCCCCAAGGCGCCACACAGGATGCGGCACGAGGCCCTGCTCGGCGCCAGCATAGCCACCCTCTCCTTCATGGTGTTCCAGATCTTCGACTTGCGGGACTCCATGTCTGCCCAGGCCACCACCCTGCTGCTGCTGTTTCCCATGCACTGGAACGGCGCGCTGAGCTATGCCCGCAAGCGGGCCATGGGCACACTGCTCGGCGTGACCTTCGGCCTGCTCAGCCAGCTGGTGCTCTACGACTGGTCCGGCTTGCTCCTGCTGGTCGCCCCCATGCTCTGGCTCGGCGCCATGCTGTTCAGCCACGCCCACGTGAAGGAGGCGAGCGGTTCCGGGGTTGGCTTCGGCGCCCTCACCACCCTCGGCATACTGTTTGGCCAGTACCTGACCCCGGGCAACGATCTGGTGTTCAGCGCCCTCTATCGGGTGAGCAGCATACTGTTTGCCATCGTCGCCACCCTGCTGGCCTGTTATCTCATCCACCGACTGCTTAACCGCTTCGAGGCGACTCGGTTCGGTTATTGACTCCCTGTTGTTAGCTCAAGGATGTGCTGTTTTTCGCCCCGCTATGCCTACCGGGGCGTTTTTTTGTCCGCATTTTGCAGGCCAGCCGCGCTGGTCGGACAACAACAGCAACTATGCTTGCAAGGGTAGTCACAAGGCGGAGAGGCACAATGGCACGAGTTCACAATGGCTGGCTGGCAGTCGCCCTCTCGCTGGGCATAAGCAGCGCCTGGGCCGCCCCTGTGCTGATCGCCGCCGAGGATGACTGGGCTCCTTATTGCGAGCTGAACAAGGAGACTGGCCAGCCAGAAGGGCTGGCACCGGATCTGGTGAAGGCCATCTTCGCCGTGGAGGGCATAGCCGTCGAGTTTCGCACCATTCCCTTCGCCCGCTGCATGCACGAGGCCAAAAGTGACAAGGTGCTTGGCTGCTTCGATGCCACCATCACGGAGGAGAACCGCTACCAGTACTATTGGCACGAGACCCCCATGTTCGAGGAGGATCTCGCCATCTTCGCCTTGGCCAGCGAGCCTCGTCGGAATCTCAAACTTACCTCGCTGGAACAGAAAACGGTGGGCATCACCCTCGGCTACACCTATCCCACCGATTTCATGGAAAACCCCAGGATCACCCGCTTTCAGGCCAAGTCGGACACCCAGATCATCGAGATGCTGGTGCGCGGCCGGGTCGATTACATACTGATGAACGAGATGCCGGGCTACCTCAAGATCCAGCAGAAGCAGCTGACCGGCCGGGTGGTCAAGGTGGGCAAGCTCTCCACCGACGGCTTCTGGCTCGCCTTCTCGCGCGCCCATCCCCAGGGAGAGGCCATGGCCAGGCGCTTCGAGGAGGGGCTGCAGAAGATCAAAAACAATGGCACCTACGAGGCGCTGGTACGGGACTTCGAAGCCAGGCTTGGACTCCATTGAACAGTTTTGCTGCGCCACCGGCGATATATGACGACGCAGGCCCGAACCGTGCTACTGTGGCCCCTCACTCGTCGGCCGATTGCGCTCTGCACCTGATGACAGGCTTGTCATGCAAAAGAGTCGCCAGCCAGGGCAGCCCTTGCCCACCTCTCACTCCCAACCTGACGTCGCCAGACCAGCTGTATTGACCCGATGCCATAAGGCGCATCCCCTCCCCATCGCAGCCTGTTCTCACTGTTGTTATCTGCTATCCACTCTATTTTTACTGCGACAGCGGCCATCCCGACGAGAACAAGCTTCAAGCCAGCGGCCTGAGGCGATTTTCTGTTTGGCGCAGCCCTGCCGCCCACACAGGACACATTGACATGATTGCCTACCTCATTCTGGTTCATCGCTATCCCGGTCAGTTCAAGCGCCTGTTCAAGGCGATTTACCACGACAGCAACCACTACCTGATCCACGTGGACAAGCGCTCGGGCCCGGATCTGCAGCAGGAGATAGCCCGCTTTCTGGCCGATTACCCCAACGCCACCATGCTCCCCAGCAAGAATGCGCTCTGGGGCGGTTACAGCCTGGTGGATGCGGAGCTGCGCGGCATAGCGGCGCTGCTGGAGCAAAACAAGGAGTGGGAGTTCTTCATCAATCTGAGCGCCCAGGACTTCCCGCTGCGCTCCCAGCACGACATTCACGACTTCCTGCGCGATCACAAGGGCAAGGATTTCCTCAAGGTCGCGGATCAGCGCCAGCACAGACCGGACACCCTGCACCGCATCGATCACTATGTGACCGAAACCGCGACTGAGCTGGTGTGCGAGCCGGTGAAGACCCGTCCCTATCTGGCGGGTGTGACCCCCTACATTGGCAATCAGTGGATGATCCTGAGCCGGGCCTTCTGCGAATTCGTCAGCCACAGCCCGGAGGTCGACCGCTTCAAGGATTTCTACCGCCACACCCTGATCGCCGACGAGGGCTTCTTCCAGACGGTGATCATGAACACCAGCTATCAGGGCCAGATAGTCAACGATGACAAGCGAGCCATTGACTGGATCCCCATGGGGGACATCAAGCTGCGCCCGCGCGACTACACGGTGCACGACGCCGAGGCCCTGCAGCAAAGCGAGCACCTGTTCGCCCGCAAGTTTGACGAGACCATAGACAGCGACATCCTGGATATCCTGGAGCGCGCCATGAGATGCCCCCTCGACACACCCGTCATCCGGCAGGCTGCGTTGGTATGACCATGCGATTCACCCGGACACTTACCGACGCAATCCGCCTCCGGGATGATTGCGACTTGGGCACAAGCTGGTAGGCTCAAGCCCGGATGACACCGATGGAGAGTTCAAGATGAAACACACCAATATTCTGTTGCTGGGCATCACGGCCCTGACCCTGCTGAGCGGTTGCGAACGCGGGGCCACCACCTTGAGCGTGACCGGCGGCGATCCCGTCACCTATCAGTGTGAGCAGGGCAAGAAGGTGCAGGTGAGTTACTTCGCCCTCTCCGACCAGAGCCTGAACTTCGTCAAGCTGGCACTGCCCGATGGCAAGGATTACACCCTGCCGCAGACAGTCTCCGCCTCCGGCGCCCGCTATACCGATGAGCATGAGGCCGTCTGGTGGAACAAGGGGGAGGAAGGATTCGTCGAGATGCGCGACAAGGATGGCGAGTGGCAGAGCGTCTACAACGACTGCAAGCAGCAGTAAACAACAACCCCGGCCAGGCCGGGGTTGTTCATTATTCCACTTCAATCTCGTAGCGACCCACCACTCGCACCGGAATGGCCTGCGGGTTCTGCTCCGACACTCGATAGCTGGTCTTGGCCAGCGCCGACAGGGCGATCAGGTCCAGCACGCCGGGCGGCTCCGAGGCCAGGATCTGTGGGCTGAACAGATTGCCGTTGGAGTCGATGAGATAACGGATCTCCACATGGCCCTTGACGGGCCGCTTGGCTGGCGCGCCGCCCACAGGTTCAAACGGGGGCACCTCGCCATCCTGCACCCAGTATTTGCCAAGCTCCGCCATGGTCACCTCCAGCGGCGGCTGGTTCAGTTTCATGGTGGGACTGGGGCTGGCACAGCCCCCCAGCAGACCGAGCACAGTGCCCAGCAGCAAGACCTTCAAACCCATTCAACACTCCTTGTTGAGTCAAATCAGAGGGGTAACCCCTCCCCGGCATGGTTGCCGGCCCATTACTGTAACAATCGGAACCCGTTTGAGCAGCATAAAAAAAGCCAACCCGGTCGGGTTGGCTCAGCATGCAACGAAGGGCCTGATTCAGCCGCGCTTGTCGCTCACCACCAGCCAGAGCGCATGCACCATGCCGGGCAGGCCGCCGAGCAGGGTCAGCACTATGTTGATGAAAAAGTGCAGGCTGAAGCCTACCTGGATAAAGGCGCACACGGGGGGCAGAAAAATGGCCAGCAAGATCTTGAGCAGATTGTTCATCTCTCACTTCCTCGTCAAAGATGTTTCACGGTTCGGGATGGGCTCACCATAAACAGCCTTGGCCTCAACTGCAAACGAAACAAAGGGCCGCTCACGGCTGAGTGAAACAGGGGATCCGCTTCTCCTGCTGCTCGCGCCAGGCCTTGAGGTCATGAATCACCTGATTGCTGCTGCCGCGCCAGAGCAGACCGGGATCCGCCAGCCCCTTCTCGAACTTGCCATCCACCAGCACATCCAGCAAGGCCACCAGCTCGCACTGGGCCGGCGAGAGCTCGCCAAGCAGATAACCGGTCCAGCACCAAATGTCCTTGCCGGGGCACTCGGCCCGCACCCGTTTCACCAGCGCCAGCACCTGGGGCACGTTGGCCGGGTGCAGCGGATCGCCGCCGGAGAGCGACAGACCTCGCCGCTTGATGCGCGTGTCATTGAGATCGCCAATGATGCGATCGCTCATCGCCTCATCAAACGGCTTGCCGCCATCGAGCCGCCAGGTGCTCTGGTTGTAGCAACCCGGGCACTGGTGCTCGCAGCCCGACACGAACAGGGTGGTGCGGGTGCCGGGGCCGTTGATCACATCGACCGGGTAGTACTGGTGGTAGTGCATCTAGAACTTCACTTCACATTCGACCACATCAATACATGTCTGAGCCTGGGAGTGATTTGCCGCAGTAAACCATTCACCATCACGAACCTGAACATTCCTTAAATCTTGCAGCCGCAAGCAGCGCCAATTGTAAATAGAGTCCGGAGTCACAACCCCTTTACTACTTGAACCACCGAACTGATAGAAAAGTGCTTGCTGGTGGCCATTCTTGGTACCGATAGCATGAGGGCACATTTCACGATAGTGACCTTGGTATTCAGCAATAATTTGTTTTTTATTCAGAATTGCGTATTTGACTAATTCATAAGTACTCATACAAGCATCTCCTAACAAATTGCTACATGAAAGAACTTCAGATGGTTCCGTTTTACATATGTTTGACCCGGCGTTTCACCTCTTCCTGCTTGCCCGCGTTGAAGGGGCGCGCATCCGGGCTGCCGAGGTAACCGCACACCCGGCGGGTCACAGACACCTTGGCCGGATCGTGATTGCCGCAGCGCGGGCAGGTGAAGCCCTTGGAGGTACACTCGAACTCGCCGGTGAAGCCGCAGTCGTAGCACTCGTCAATCGGGGTGTTGGTGCCGTAGTAGGGCACCTTGTCATAGCTGTAGTCCCAGACGTTCTCCAGCGCTTCCAGGTTGTGCTGGATATTGGGGTACTCGCCGTAGCAGATGAAGCCACCGCTGGCGATGGGCGGATAGGGCGCCTCGAAGTCCAGCTTGTCGTAAGGGTTCACCTGCTTCTCCACGTCGAGGTGGAAGCTGTTGGTGTAGTAACCCTTGTCGGTCACACCGGCCACCACGCCAAACTCCTTGGCGTCGATGCGGCAGAAACGGGTGCAGAGATTCTCACTCGGGGTGGAGTAGAGGCTGAAGCCGTAGCCGGTTTCCTCTTTCCACTCGTCAGTCGCCGCCTTGAGCCGCGCTATGATGGCGATGGCCTTCTGGCGCAGGGTGTCGCTGTCGAACAGATGGACATCGGTGCCAAACAGGGCGTTGATGGTCTCGTGCACCCCTATGTAGCCGAGCGAAATGGAGGCGCGGCCGTGCTTGAAGATCTCGCTGACGTTGTCGTCGGCCTTGAGCCGCACCCCGCAGGCCCCTTCCATGTAGAGGATGGGGGCGACCCGCGCCTTGACACCGTCGAGCCGCTCGATGCGATACATGAGCGCCGTCTTGGCCACTCGCAGAGCGGCATCCAGCTTGTCCCAGAAATCCGCCTCGTCGCGGGATTTCAGGGCGATGCGCGGCAGGTTGAGGCTGACCACCCCTATGTTGTTGCGCCCTTCGTGGATCAGCTCGCCATTTTCCTCATAAGCCCCGAGGAAGGAGCGACAGCCCATAGGGGTCTTGAAGGAGCCGGTCACCTTGACCACCTGGTCGTAGTTGAGGATGTCCGGATACATCCGCTTGGAGGCACACTCCAGCGCCAGCTGCTTGATGTCGTAGTTGGGATCACCCTGTTTGTGGTTGAGACCATCCTTGATGGCGAACACCAGTTTCGGGAACACGGCGGTCTTTCTGTTCTTGCCAAGGCCGGCGATGCGGTTGCTGAGGATGGCGCCCTGTATCATGCGGGACTCCCAGCTGTCGCCAAGGCCGAAGCCGAAGGTGACGAAGGGAGTCTGGCCGTTGGCGGTGTGCAGGGTATTGACCTCATACTCCAGCGACTGGAAGGCGTCGTAACACTCCTTCTCGGTTCGGGCCATGGCGTAGGCGTCCACGTCCTTGATCCCCCACTCCTCGGCCACTTCCCTGTGTTTCTGCCAGCTGATGGTTACATAGGGAGCAAGCACCTCGTCGATGCGATTGATGGTGGTGCCGCCATAGATGTGGCTCGCCACCTGGGCGATGATCTGGGCGGTCACGGCGGTGGCCGTGCTGATGGACTTAGGGGTATCTATCTCCGCATTGCCCATCTTGAAGCCGTGGGTCAGCATCCCCTTCAGGTCGATCAGCATGCAATTGAACATGGGGAAGAAGGGAGAGTAGTCGAGATCGTGAAAGTGCAGATCGCCGCTCTCATGAGCCTGCACCACGTCGCGGGGCAGCATGTGGCTGGTGGCGTAATGCTTGGCGACGATACCGGCCAGCAGATCGCGCTGGGTCGGGATCACCTTGGAATCCTTGTTGGCGTTCTCGTTGAGCAGGGCCGCGTTGGTCTGCTCCACCAGGCCACGGATCTCCTGGGCCAACCGGCCGCGGGCCTCGCGAGCCTGATCCCGGTCGTGACGATATTCGATATAGGCACGGGCGATGGCCTTGTCGTCGGAAGCCATCAGGTGGTTCTCGACCCGGTTCTGGATCTCGTGGATATCCACCTCGCCACGCCCTTCCAGCTCCTGAGTGACGGCGGCGGCAACGCGCTCACCCAGGGTCGGATTGGCCTGACTGACCGCCTCTGCCGCTCGGCCCACTGCCTCGGCAATCAGCTGGGCATTGAATGGTGCGCGACATCCATCACGTTTGATCACAACCGGTTTCATGCGTTTTCCCCGTTTAAAAGGCCAGGCTATCGCCTTCGGCTTACCCTTGTTTGGTGCCCTTCTCCACGCCTCGTCCTGGGCGCAAATAAATTCAGCCGAGGCTTGACAAGCCTGGGCTGACGATGAGAAGAGAACAGCTTGTACACAGCTTAATAACACAACATATAGGTGTTTTATATGAATGCGTCCCTATATGTGGTGTCTATTAGGCACCAAAGCGCGGCCTCATTTCTTGATCCAGAACAGGTTTTGAGGCGAGTGGCGCAGTTCCCGACCAGTGAAAAACAGCCCCATACAAGGCCATTCCCAAGCCTGGTGCGGGCTGGCGTTCGACGGGGCAGTGACAGAAAAAAATCCCCTCCTGCGACAGTGGCTGACGAGGGCACGTCTGGCGCAAAATAGGCATAATGAGTGGAATATCATTGCTATCAACGGGACCACACATGGCCAAGACCCTGCTACTGCTGCTGTGCCTCCTGCCCTGCCGGTTGTGGGCGGCCGAGATCCTGGTGATCAGCAGCTATCACCCCGAATACCTGTGGGATCAGAGCTACAACGCCAGCCTGCAAGCCCATCTGAGCGGCAAGAATCACATCAGCCACTTCTACATGGACACCAAGCGCCACCCCAATGGCGATTTCGACAAGATTGCCGAACAGGCGCTGGCCTTCTACCAGCAGGTCAAGCCGGATCTGGTGGTGCTCGGTGACGACAACGCCATCAACTATCTGGCCAACGAGATTGCCTCCCTCGGCACTCCCGTGGTGTTTCTCGGCATGAACGAGAACCCGCGCCACAAGGGGCTGGTCGGTCACCCCAAGATCACGGGCGTGCTTGAGCGCCCCCTGCTCAAACGCAACATCAGCGAAATGAGCCAGCTGATGGGCGGTATCGAGAAGGCACTGGTGCTGTTTGATTCAAGCAACGTGGCGCTCACCGCCATCGAGGACGAGTTCAAGACCCAGACCGATCTGCGGGTCGGCCAGACCCGGGTCAACAGTCAGCTCATAGGTGACTACAGCCTGTGGCAGGAGGCGGTGCTCAACGCCAAAAAAAATGGCTACGAGGCCATCTTTATCGGCCTCTACCACACGCTGGTGGACGATGATGGCAAGCACGTGAGCGAGCAGACTGTGCTGGAGTGGACCAGCGCCCACAGCCCTGTGCCCCTGTTCTGCTTCTGGGAGTTCACCGTGGGCCCGGGCAAGGCCATCGGCGGCCTGGTGCTGGATGGACGCGATCAGGGGGCCAAAGCGGCCGAGCTGGTCAACGCCATACTGGCGGGGGCCCAGCCCAAAACCCTGGCACCGCGCGCCGCCCTGCGCGGTGAATATGTGTTCAGCAAGCAGGAGCTGGCCCGCTGGCAGCTCACCCTGCCCGACAAGTGGCGCTACAAGATCCTCTGGCGTGAGTGATTCACTGCCCCCCAAAAAAAAGAAACCCGGCACCAAGGCCGGGTCTGCAGCTATGCGGAGATATTATCCAGCCATAAGTCTTTCAAGACGGGCAGTCATACGCTTTACGTTTTTCTTTGCCAACTCAAGCTCAGCCTCGCTCTCTTTCAAGGAGAGATAATGGGAGTACGGTTCAGACCCCATAAAGTCAGACTGAGAAACATCACTGATGTTGCCACTCGATATATCTTCAATCACGCTTGTCTTATGTTTGCACTTTTTTCCATAAGAGCCAGCAATACAATCACAGGTTAGATTGAATACACCATCATCTTCTTTAAGAAGAACTGTATATAAATCACCCTCACTTCCCTTGATGGAAAATTTATAATGCATTTTCAGCCTCCAGTAGTGAGTGCAGCTCATCCTCACCAATGATTTTTACACCGAGCTCAGTCGCTTTTTTCAGTTTACTGCCAGCCTTTTCACCCATGATCAACATATTCGTATTTTTTGACACAGAAGTTTTTGACTCGCCACCCAAGCTCTTTAATTTCGAGTTTAACTCATCTCTGGACATGAATGTAAAGCTGCCTGTAATCACGAACGACTTACCCGCAATAAAGCTATCTGATTTTTTTGGTTCAATATCTAACAAGGCATCAACATTCAATAATGAATGCTTATCGACATAGTGTTTTATAGATTCCAGTAGTATTTTATTTTCTTTAACACCATCAACCACTGCATCAATCTTTTGCTTACTAATACTTGTGCCAGCAGGTGTAGTTATGCCAGCCAAGTCACCATGATATACGCCATTACACAACTGTTCTAAAGTAATTTCTTTAGAAATAGCCTCAGAGAATGTTTTAGCAATTCCATCAATATTTAAGCCTTCAATGATCTTTGCTATCGAGAAATTTCGTTTAAACGTTGTAGAAATCGGTACTCCACTTCTTTCGACACACATTACATCTGCCAGTTCCATTACCGAATTACTGACTGAAGCTGTATTGAAATAGTCTGAAATTTCTGCATCAATATCCAAACCAATACCATTAATTTGGCTAATAATTCCCCTTGGGGCAGACATTATATTATCCAAACACCCTAACTCAACAATCAATCTTTCTGCTACCACCTGACCTACAGATGGAATACCAAGTCCAAACAGAAAATCAATTGAAGAAGTGGTGCCAATTTTAGCTTGGATCGCATCAAATGAATTTTTTGCCGAGATATCAGCAAAACCATCCAGCGTTAAAAAATCGTCGACACCGAGCCTGAATAGATCGGCGGGATGTTTAACCAAACCATTATCTACTAACTGTTCAATAACTTTGTCGCCGACACCTTCAATATCAACCGCATTACGACTAACAAAATGTTTTAACGATTCTTTGACTTGTGCCAAACAATTTAAACCACCAGTACATTTACGGGTTGCCAAAATCTTTTCGAAAATTTTGGTCTTTTGCTGAACAATTTTTTTCTCCTGAATAACCTCCGAACCACAAACTGGGCAGTTGGCCGGAAATTCAATTACACACGCATCAACGGGACGCTGCGCCTCCACCACGGCGACTATCTGCGGGATCACGTCCCCGGCCCGGCGCACTATCACGGTATCGCCGATCATGACGCCAAGGCGCTCAATCTCGTCGGCGTTGTGCAGGGTGGCGTTGGAGACGGTGACGCCGCCGACAAACACCGGCTTGAGCTTGGCGACCGGGGTCACGGCGCCGGTGCGGCCGACCTGAAACTCGACGTTCTCCAGCAGTGTCATCTCCTCCTGGGCCGGGAACTTGTGGGCCGTGGCCCAGCGCGGGGCCCGCGCCACAAAGCCCAGCTCCTCCTGCAGGGGGATGGCATCGACCTTGTAGACCACGCCGTCGATCTCGTAGGCCAGCTCGCCACGGCGGGTCAGGATGTCATCGTGGAAGGCCTGACAACCGGCCGCCTCCTCTTTGAGTTTCACCTCCTGACTCATGGGCAGGCCCCACGCCTTGAGCTGGCACAGGCGACCAAAGTGGGAATCCCCCAGCTGATCGCCGCCCACCCCGACGCCATAGGCATAGAAGTTCAAGGGACGGCTGGCGGTGATGCGCGAATCGAGCTGGCGCAGGCTGCCTGCGGCGGCGTTGCGCGGGTTGACGAACACCTTCTCCCCTGCCGCCAGCGCCCTGGCATTCATCGCCTCGAAGCCGGCCTTGGGCATGAAGACCTCACCCCTCACCTCCAAGCGGGTGGGCCAGCCCTCGCCCCGCAGGACGAGCGGGATAGCTTTGATGGTGCGCACGTTCTCGGTGATCTCCTCGCCCGTGGTGCCATCGCCCCGGGTGGCAGCCTGCACCAGCTGGCCATCCACATAGAGCAGGCTCACCGCCAGACCGTCCAGCTTGGGCTCGCAACAGAAGGTGAAGCTTATCTCCCGCTTCAGGCGATCCCTCATCCGCTGCTCGAACGCCTGCAGCTCCTCGCTGCTGAATACGTTGTCCAGACTCAGCATGGGGATCTCGTGGCGCACCTGCTTGAAGGCGGTCAGCGGCTGACCACCGACCCGCACGCTGGGGGAGGCGGGGGTCTTCAGCTCGGGATGGTCGGCTTCCAGCGCGATCAGTTCGCGCATCAGCCGATCGTATTCGGCGTCCGGCACGGTCGGCTCGTCCAGCACATAGTACTGATGACCGTATTCAATCAGCAGCTCACACAGTTGACGGTGGCGGGAGAGGGTTTCGCTCATGGAGAAGTCTCGGACTGTGGTTGGAATAATAAGTTAACCGCACAAACAAAAATGCGGCACCTGGGTACCGCACTCTTGATGTACTCGACCCGCGTGGAGTCTTAGTCGCGACTGGCCTCGTAGGCAGCCAGTTCGTGCCGGTAACGGGCTATGGTCTCGTCGCTCAGCGGGCTGCGATCCATGTCAGTCAGCATGGCATCCAGATCGCTGGCCAGCTGGTCGGCAGCCTGCAGCATGTGCTCGAAGGCAAAGGCGGCATTGCTGCGCAGCGGCAACTGCATGAACAGGGAGACACCCGGGGTGTCGAACTGTTCCATCCGGTAGGGATTGAAGGTGCCCGGTTTGACCATGTTGATCATGGAGAAGAGCACTTCACCCTTGCCATTGAGATCCTCGTGGCGATGGAAGATGTCCATCTCGCCAAACTTGAAGCCCAACGCCATCAGGGAGGCCAGCAGGGTGGCCCCTTGCAGATCGTGACCGGGGCGCGCCATCAAGTTGATGACATAGACATCCTGCCAGATCTTCTCGACCGGCGGGGTATCGAGCAGCGGCTCGCGGACGGGCTCTTCATACACGGGCTCCTCGTAGGCAGGCTCGGGGACTGCATAACGGGCCTGCTTGTATTCGGGGGCCGGCGCCTGAACCGGTTCACGCACACCGAATGTCGGGGCTGTGGCATAAGCCGGTTCGACCAGGGGTTCATCATCCAGCGGTTGCAGCAGCGGCTCGCGCTGGGGACGGGAACGGTGTACCGGGGTACGACGGATCACCTGGGCAGGCTTGCGCACCGGCGCGGCAGGCGCTTCCTCTGCTGTCTCGGCCAGGGGCTCCTCGAACTCCTCCTCGTCCTCTTCGTAGACGGGGGGCGGGGCAACCGGGCGAGCGGCAGGCTTGCGCACCACGGGCGGTGGCAGCTCGGCGTCATCATCCTCATCATCGAAGGCGGGGACGGGCGCACGACGGCTGACATCCGGCTGGCGAGCCTCATCGCTGTGGAGCTTGGGCTCGGCACGACGGCTGCCGCTGACCACACGCACCTGACCTATGCCATCGCTGTCGAAGGCGTCATTGTCACGAGTCCGTGATTTGGATTCCATCCGGCCCAGAGGTTTCTCTTTGATCGGTGCCTGACGATTCTTTCTGTTGCTCCACAACCCGTGAATGAGCAATGCCGCAATAGCAATACCGCCCAGGGCAACCAAGATGTAACGCAATTCCTGCATTAGCTGCTTCTCTTTCTAGTTTTGCTCAGCCAAAGCGACGGCTTCACCGATATCGACCGACACAATGCGAGAAACCCCGGGCTCTTGCATCGTGACGCCAACCAGCTGCTCAGCCATCTCCATGGAGACCTTATTATGACTGATGTAAACGAACTGTACTGTGCTCGACATCTCTTTGACAAGAGAACAGAAGCGACCGACGTTCACTTCATCGAGCGGTGCATCCACCTCATCCAGCAGACAAAATGGTGCTGGGTTGAGTCTGAAGATGGCAAAAACCAGCGCAAGTGCGGTTAACGCCTTCTCCCCCCCGGAAAGCAGGGCAATGGTAGCATTCTTCTTACCCGGAGGTCTTGCCATGATGCTCACTCCGGCCTCCAAAAGATCATCCGAGGTCAGCTCAAGCCAGGCACTGCCACCCCCAAACACTTTTGGAAAGAGGGATTTTAAATCTTCGTTGACCTTATCGAAAGTGTCTCGGAAGCGTATTTGTGTTTCTTTATCAATTCTTTTAATGGCTTGGCTCAAGGTTTCCAGCGCCTGTTCCAGATCCTGGCACTGGTTTTCCAGGTAGCTTGAACGGGTTTTCGCCTCTTCATACTCCTCCAGCGCCGCCAGGTTGATGGCGCCAAGCGCCTCTACTTGAGCCTCCAGGGTCTGGATCTCCTGGCGCAATTTGCCGCGATCGGCGGCGATCAGCACCGCCTGATCGAGATCCACCAGCCGCACACCCAGCTCTTCAAACTGCTCGTGCAGCCCTTGCCGGCGGGTCAGGTTGCGCTCGCGCTCCAATCTGAGCTGGGCCAGCTTCTCCTGCAGGGTCACCAGCTGCTTGTGATCGGCGCTGCGGGCCTGCTCCAGCTCGGTCAGCTGGCGCTCCAACTCTGCCAGCCGTTGATGGCAGGCAAGTTGCAGCGCCTCAAGGTTGCGCTGCTCGGCCAGCAGGGGCGACAGATCCTGACCCGGCACAGCTCCCGGCGCCTTGAGTTCGGCCAATTCCAGTCCGAGCCTGGCCAGCTCCTGCTCACGCAGCGTGATGAGCTGGCGCTGATTCTGCAGCTCCAGCTGCAAACGCTGGCAGCCGGCCTGCTGCTGCTCCCGGCGCAGGCGAGCCTCTTCCACCGCCCGCTCGGTACTGGTGACTCGCTCCTGGGCAAGTTGCAGCGCCTGAGCCAGCGGCTCCCCCTGCTCCTGCAGTTCGCCGAGCCGCGCTTCATCGAGCTCGAGCTGCTGCAGGGCGGCGGCCAGTCGCTGCGCCTCCTTGGCCTGCTCCTGGTCGAGCCTGATCAGCTCTTCGCCAAGCTGGCCGAGCCGCTGTAGTCGCTCCTGGCGCTGGCCCTGTTGCAGGCTCCAGGCTTCGCGCAGTTGTTGCCATTTTTGCTCCTGCTCGCGCAGGGTGCGCTGGGCCAGCTCATGGGCACTGTGCAGCCGGGCACGCTCGGCATCGACCACGCCCAGTTGCTCATCCAACCGGCCAAGCGCCTGCCGGCCTGCCGTCAGCTCTGTGTGTAACCGCTCACGTTCACCGAGCAGCGCCAGGGTACCGAGCGCCCCACCCTGACCGAGGTCGGCCCAGTTGGGACCCAACCAGTCTCCCGCCGGGGTCAGTACCGACTCACCGGCTGCAAGGCTCGACTGGCGGGCCAATGCCGCCTCCCGGCTCTCCGCCAGCCAGATGGCGTTGAGAAAGGCGGGAATGTGATCGCCCTCGAGCCGGGCCGCCAGGGTACCGGCAACCGCGGGCAGGGCCGGGCCAATCCAGAGTCCGCTCTGCTCAAGGTTGCACTCGTCCCCTGGCTGGGCGGTGAGCCAGCGCCCCAGCACCTTGTCCAGCGCCTGGGCCCACTCGGGCGCCACCTGCAGCCGATCCGCCAGGGTGGCGCCCACCATCTGCTCCCCCAGAATTTGGTCAAGCGTGGTGAGGCGGGCCTCCAGTTCCCGCAGCAGGCCACTCTGCTGGCCCTGCTCTGACTTGCACTCTTCATGGCGAGCCACGCTGGCCTGCCACTGTTCATCGAGCTCGGCGAGCCGGGCGCGGGAGAGCGCCAGCTCGGCCGTCAGGGCATCGAGTCCGGGTTGCAGGCTCTCCCCTTCCCCGCCGAGGGGGCCGGCCTGTTCATCCTCCAGCTTGAGGCGGGCCAGCCGGGTCTTGGCCTGTAGCTCCTGCAGACCGTTCACCTGTGCCCGGGTCTGGTTGAGCCGCCCCTGCAACTGGCCGAGCTGCTGCTGCCACTGCTGCTGTCGCTGCCGGGCCTGCTCCAGTTGCTCGCCGGCAGCCAGGCGCGCCCCCTGCTGGTCGGTGAGCAACTGCTCACACTGTTCGAGGAGCGCCGATTCAACCTCCTCTCTGAGGGTGCCGTCGGTCAGCTGCTCCTGCTGGCTGGCCAACTGGGCCTTGATCGCCTCGATACGCTCGCCAAGCGCCTGACGCCGGGCCTGCCAGTCGCGGCCAAGCTCGGTCTGGTGCAGCTGCTGTTGTTCGAGGCGGGCGATGGCCTGACCACCGAGAAAAATCTGCTGCTGGCGGCTCGCCTGCTCGGCCTGGGCCTCCTGGCGGGCCACCGACAGGCTGACGTGGCGCCCCTCGTCGGCAGTGCGCTTGGCATCCAGTGCCGCCAATGCCTGCTCGGCCTGGGCCAGCTCGGCCTTGGCTTCGCCGAGGCGGGTCTCCAGCGCCCACAGCTCGGAGCCAATCAGCTCGGCCTTGGCGGCGCGACTGCGGCCCTTGAGCTGCTTGTAACGCTCGGCGGTTTCGGCCTGGGCTTTCAAATGTTCGAGGCGCGATCCCAGCTCGCCGCGAATGTCGCCGAGCCGCTCCAGGTTCTCCTGGGTATGACGGATGCGCTGCTCGGTTTCCCGGCGCCGCTCCTTGTAACGGGAGACACCGGCGGCCTCTTCCATAAAGAGCTTGAGATCGGCGGGGCGTGACTCCACCAGCCGGCTGACGGTGCCCTGCTCTATGATGGCGTAGCTGCGCGGGCCCAGCCCTGTGCCGAGGAAGAGGTCGGTGACATCCTTGCGGCGGCACTTCTGGCCGTTGATCTGGTAATGGTTGGAGCCGTCGCGCAGCACCTCGCGGCGCACCGAAATTTCGGTAAAGCGGCCAAATTCACCGGGGACCCGGTTGTGGGGGTTGTCGAACACCAGCTCCACCGAGGCGCGGCCGTGGGGGCTGCGGTTGATGGAGCCGTTGAAGATGACGTCCGTCATGTTCTCGCCCCGCAGATGGCGGGCCGAGCTCTCCCCCAGCACCCAGCGCACGGCGTCGATGACGTTGGACTTGCCGCAGCCATTGGGCCCCACCACGGCTGTCATGTCGGCCGAGAACTCGATGCGGGTCGGCTCGACAAACGACTTGAAACCGGCGAGTTTGATCAATTTCAGACGCATGGGGGCCTATGTGGGTAACGAAATAAAGAGGAGGCGGGCAGGCGACTTTACCAAATCCAAACCTTGTTTGTAATATGCTGGCAGTTTCCCATGAACAGATGGAGCTCAGATGAGCCAATCACCCCCTATGGTCAAAGACTCAATCAGCGGTGCGGACTACTTCCTGCGCGGCTTTTCGCTCATCCGCCAGCCCGGCATCCGCACCTTCGTGCTGATCCCCCTGCTGGTCAACTTCGTGCTGTTTGCGGGGGCCTTCTACGCCCTCTTGCTGCAACTGGACGGCCTGTTCGGCTGGCTGCACCAGCAGATCCCCAGCTGGCTCGACTGGCTGGACTACCTGCTCTGGCCCATAGCCCTGGTGACCATACTGGTGGTCTTCTCCTTCCTGTTCAGCTCGGTGGCGAACTGGATAGCGGCCCCCTTCAACGGCCTGCTGGCGGAGAAGGTGGAACAGACCCTCACCGGCGAGGTGGTCAGCGACACCGGCATGTTGGACATAGTCAAGGATGTGCCCCGCACCTTCGGCCGCGAATGGACCAAGTTGAAATATTACCTGCCCAAGGCCATCGGCTGCCTGATCCTGTTCCTCATCCCTGTGGTCGGGCAGACACTCGCCCCCGTGCTCTGGTTCCTGTTCAGCGCCTGGATGATGGCCATCCAGTACATCGACTATCCGTTCGACAACCACAAGATCAGCTTCATCACCATGCGCGATGCCCTCAAGCAGCGCCGCGGCAAGTGCCTGAGCTTTGGCGCCCTGGTCACCCTCTTCTCCGCCATCCCGGTGGTGAATCTGTTCGTGATGCCGGTGGCCATCTGTGGCGCCACCGCCATGTGGGTGGATCACTACCGCGCCGAACAGCTCAAACGCTGATCCCTTACCGCGCGGCAAACGGGCACCCTGGCGGTGCCCGTTTTCGTTTTTGCATTATAAAAAATAATGCATGGCCTTCATTGCTTGTCGCCTATAGCCTGAATTGATAGGATGCTGGCCTTTCTCGCACCCTGGGATATCTCATGTTACATGCACTCTTCTTGTTGGGCCTGGTGGCCGAAGGGATGACTGGCGCGCTGGCAGCGGGTCGGCGACGGATGGATCTGTTTGGCGTGGTGATCATCGCCTCGGCGACGGCCATAGGCGGCGGTACCATACGGGACGTGCTGCTTGGTCACTATCCGCTGCTCTGGATCGAGCATCCGGAATATGTGTTGCTGGTGGCCGGCGCGGCCATGGCGGCTGTCATCTCGGCGCCGCTGATGCGCTATCTCGGCAAGCTGTTCATGGCGCTCGATGCGCTGGGACTGGTGGTTTTCTCCATCTTCGGGGCGGCCCGTGCGCTTGAGATGGGCCATGGGGCCGGTATCGCCTGCATCATGGCGGTGGTGACGGGTGCCTTCGGTGGCGTGCTGCGGGATCTGCTCTGCCAGCGCATTCCGCTGGTGTTTCGCCGCGAGCTCTACGCCGCCATCTCGCTGGTGACAGCCGCCCTCTACTGCCTGGCACTGGATCAGGGCCTGCCCAACGACTGGGCCGCCTTCGGTGCCATCGGCATCGGCTTCGTGCTGCGCCTCTTGGCGGTGCGCTTCAAGTGGGGGCTGCCCACCTTCCATTACCAGTACGCGACGCACTGAGCGCGCCAGGTTCTGGCGAGGCGGTACGGATCGCCGACAACAAAAAAGTGCCTGACAGGCGCTTTTTTGCATTGATAACCGGGCGCTTGCCTCAGTTGATCCCTTCCGAGCTGAAGAAGGTCGCCTTGTCGGCGATGAAACGGATCTTGATGTTCTTGCCCTCGTTGCCCCAGATGCAGCTGGTGGTGCCCAGCGTATCGTCGCAGCGCTCCGCCTTGCCGAGTATGCTGCTTGCTTGCGTATAGCTGATCCCCATCTGCAACTTGTCGTAGTTCTCGCGATTGAGCTTGCTGCAACCGGTCAACAACAGGGCGATCAGGCCCCCGAGCAAAATATGTTTCATCTGGTTCTCCTCTGGATAGTGTCCAGAGCCTACCAGCTCGGCCACCCTGTTTGCCAGCCGCCATCCGCGCGGCCACACCCCAAGTTGAGGCCGCCCACGATTACCAGCTGCGCACAGGCCCGGTATCGAGGTGCACGAAGTTGTCGCTCGGATAGTAGCCGACCCCGCCCACCTTGAGATTGAGCGCCGCCTTGCGCAGGTGTGCCAACTGTACGCCCGGGATCCGCACATCCACCGCCTGTCCCAGGGTGTGGTAGCTGTGCTTGGCCACCCCTCGGCTCCTGCTGCGCTTCTGGCGGTTGGTCACGGGGGAGCGATAACCCGAGATGAGCTGGATCTCGCCGTGACGGCCCAGCTTGTGCTGCAACAGATAGAGCTGATCGAACAGCTTCTTGTCTATGTTGAAGACTTCGTTGCGACGGTAGTCGCGGAAAATATGGTTGAGCTCGGCCAGCCCGTCTTTCAGGTAACGGCCATCCTCCCAATAACTGGCGCTCACTCGCTCGCCGGTATTGAGATTGAAGAAACTGAGTTCACGTCCCGCCGTACTGCGACTCGCCATGGCCGGGGATGACAGCATGGCTCCCCCCAGCAGGCAGCCGGCCCCCAGCAGCAGGCGACGTCGGCTTATCTCTTGTTCAAGCATCCGTTGTCCGTCCATCGCAGATTGAAGTGAAACAGGTGAATGAATTTGATACAGGGGCTCGAAACTACCTGCCGGGCCCCCTCATGTCAAACCACCGGGGCTCAATAGAAAAGCCCGGCAGGGGCCGGGCTTTTCGCTCTGTGGCGAGGATCACAACAAGCGACTCTGGAAGCTGACTCGATCAAATCCATAGATGTCGTTGCGCAGTTGCTGGCGACCCTCTTCGTCGATCCAGCTGCTCCAATAGACGGTAAACACAGGGATCGGGGTGGTCAGCGGCAGCCACTTGGTCTGGGTCTCTTTCAATATGCTGGCCACCTTGTCCGGCTGGTAGCGGGAGTCCGCCAGCAGCAGCTCGGCCAGATCGTCCGCATGCTCCACCCGGATGCAACCCGAGCTGAAGGCGCGTGCCCCCTGCTCGAACAGCGCCTTGCGCGGCGTGGAGTGCAGGTAGATGGCCTCGTTGTTGGGCAGGTAGAACTTGTAGCGACCCAGCGCATTGTGATCCCCCGGCTTCTGCCGCAGGCGATAGGGGAAGCCTGTCGCCAGCGCCTGCTGCCAGGCCTCCTCGGTAAACTGCACCGGGTTGCCTTCGCCGTCGATCACCTCAAACTGCTCGCGGTTGAGGTAGGCCGGATCCCGGCTCAGCTTGGGCAGAATGTCCTTGCTCAGGATGGAGCGCGGCACATGCCAGGCCGGGTTGAGCACGATGGAGCGGATCTCGCTGGCCAGGATGGGGGTCGCCCGCTGCTCCTTGCCGACGATGACCCGACTGGTGAATACCTCGTTGCCGGACTCCACCACGCTCAGTCGATAGTCGGGAATGTTGACCAGCACGTAGCGGGCACCGGAGAGCTGATCCACCAGATCGCGACGCCACAGGTTGCGCAGCAACAGGCTGGCGCGCACCTCGGGCCCGGTATTGAGCCAGCTGCGGGTCTGCCGACCTATGATGCCGTCGGCGGTCAGGCCGTGGCGGTGCTGGAACTGCTTGATGGCCTGCTGGGTGTCGGCGTCATAGGTGGCGTCGTCATGGCGGGGAGCCGCATCGCCCAACTCGTTGAGTATGGTGCGGATCTGCCCCAGTTCGGCCGAGGTCTCACCCGCCCGCAGGGTCGGCATGGTGAGGGTCGGCCAGCGTTTGGCCATGGGCATGGCCAGCAGCTTGCGTACTTCCTCGCGCACCCCGTCGTACTCGGCAACCTGGGGTCTGAGCTGCTTGACCTGCTCCAGCAGGTTGTCGCCGGCAGGCTCGTGGGCCAGCGGCTTGTTCAGATTGAGCTTGAGGGTCTGCATCTGCTCGCGGGAGACCAGATCCATGGCACGCCAGGCTTGCTGGAAGCGGGCCAACTTGCCAAACACCTCGTCATAAATGGCGCCGCGCTGATCGGCAGGCTTGGCCTGCAGCTTCTTCCAGAGGCTGAAGAAATCCGGGTGCAGCTGGGCCAGCACGGCCTCCTGCAACTGCTGCTCCAACTCGTGGCGAGCCTGCTCCGCCGTGCTGTTCTGGTACCAGTCGTGCTGCACCGCAGCATTGGTCACCACCACCTGACCCTCGCTGGCCTGTACCATGGCCGCAGGCCAACAGCCCAGCCAGATCAGGTTTGCCAATGCCAGCCAATACTTCTTCCCCATGCTTACCTCAAGATCGGTTCACTTCAGCCTGTCAGACCCGGCGGTCAAGGCGCTCATGATGCGTGAATGCCAACGACTTTACTAGCTGGCGGGCGCGTAGCGCCGCCAGATAATGTCATACTCATTTGTTGCTTTAAATTCAGCCAACTCCCGATTGAACGCCTTGACAAACGCGGGTGACAGCCGCTTCTTGCTGAACATGAAGAAGGTCGGTGCCTCATAGACGGGCATGGTGTGAGGCACGATCAGATCGGCCAGCCCCTCTTCTTTCAGACCCCAGGGGGTCGCCAGAATATCCCCGAGGAAACCGTCGATCCTGCCGAGCACCAGCTTGCCATAGTTTTGCCGATCGTTGACCACGCTGACCTGGGCCGCATAACGGCGCACCAGTTCGGCGGTTTCGGCACCATAGTAGTAGTCCTTGGTGACCCCCAGGGTGTGACCATTGGCCAGCCAGGTCGCCAGATCGGATTCGGAATAGGAGGATGACTTGCGGATCCAGAGCACGCTGCGCCCCGGGTTGTAGGCATCGGAGAACCAGGCGTAGCGGCCACGCTCGTCGTTGAAATAGGCCTCCATGGCGATATCGAGCGAGCCTTGTTCCAGGCCGTGCAACACCCGCTTCCAGGGCAGCTCGACATAGGTCGCCCGGCAGTCCAGACGCTTGAGCATGGCGTTGAGCGCCTCGACCGCAAAACCCTGCAGCACCTTGGGCGCGGTCGCCGTCGCACTGGCGTAATAGTGATAGGGGGGCCAGTTGTCGTAACCGACCCGCAATGGAGAGGGACACAGGCTGTTTGCCGACACCAGCGGGGTCAGCAACCAGAGCATCCAGCAACAGAGTTTCAGCTTCATGGGTCATCCTTGACTTGGCGATAGGTCATCATAAATCGGCCTTGGTAAAATGGCGACAGATCCTGCCACAGCGATCGCGACTGCCAGCACAGTGTCTGAACGGGCCCGCCGCGGCAGCAGGGACTCAGCCCGGAAATGAGCCCAGCCCCCGCGCGGCATGAGGCTGGATCAGGCGATAAAAAGGGCAAAGCAGGAACATTTGGAGCACTGACTGGAAAGGGGTTAATATGTGACCAAATATATTTTTGTGATCCACTATGCTTTTTTTGCAATTGGATTAGCATATGCGCGAAATCAGCCTACCAATCGTGAGGCGTAGAGAGTGATATGACGTACAAAAAGTTCGGTTTTCTGACGGCCATCATGGCCCTGAGTGGTTTCTACCTTTACACCCTCTATCTGGCTGCTCACCCCAACGTGAGCCTGGCCTACAAACTCTATTACCTGGAAGGCAAGACCCGCTTCTGGGAGCACAACTCCAGCATGACCTACCAGCCCGGCAACGAGCTCAATCTGACCAAGCCGAGCCGCTTCCTCTCCAGCGAAGGCTGGGCCAAGAAGCCGAGCGCGGACGGCACCGAACTCAGTGGCCAGGGTGGCCTCTACTTCGTGCTGCCAAGGCAACAGACACAACCCGAACAGCTGACCATCCAGGCCCGGGTCAACAGCCCGCAAGCCGGCGCACTGCTCAAGGTGGCACTGGGTCATGACTTTACCACCACCATCAAGCTGGCCAAGGCCGGTATCAACGAGATCCGGCTCAATCTGCCGGGCGAATCGCTGACATCGGATCCCAAGCGTCCCAACTTCCTGGCACTGTCCGCACCGACACCTCTCAATGTCCAGTCGGTACGTCTGACAGTCGCCCAGTAAGACGTATTATCCAATACGCTGTTTTATAAAATAATTTTCCAAATAAGGAAGTTTTCATGTCGCATGCCGATTTTCGACTCTCTCTGATCGTTCCCGTCTACAACGAGGAAGAGAGCATAGATGCCTTCATCAACGCGATAGATAACGAACTGGCGCCCCTCAAGGATCGGCTGGAGATAGTGTTCGTCAACGACGGCAGCCGTGACCGCACCCGTGAGGTGATCGAGCAGGCCATTACCCGCGATCCCCGGGTGACCCTGGTCAACCTGGCGCGCAACTTCGGCAAGGAAGCGGCCATGACCGCCGGCCTGCATCATGCCAAGGGCGACGCCATAGTGCCGATGGACGTGGATCTGCAGGATCCCCCTGCCCTGATCCTCGAATTCGTCAAGCTGTGGCAGACAGGTGACTATGACACCGTCTACGGCATCCGGGTGGATCGCAGCGCCGATACCCCGATGAAGCGCCTCACCGCCGGTGGCTTCTACCGTTTCTTCAACGCCCTCTCCACCAGCACCAAGCTGCCGGAGAACGCCGGTGACTTCCGCCTGATCGACCGCCGTGTGGTCGAGGCGATCAAGCAACTGCCGGAGCGCAACCGCTTCATGAAGGGGCTGTTTGCCTGGGCCGGCTTCCGTGCCGTCGGCGTGCCTTACGAGCGCCCCGCCCGTCACGCCGGTGAAACCAAGTTCAACTACTGGAAGCTGTGGAACTTCGCCCTCGACGGTCTGCTCAGCTTCTCCAGCTGGCCGCTGCGGGTGTGGAGCTACGTCGGTGTCGGCGTCTCCTTCGTCGCCTTCCTCTACATCCTCAAGATAGTGACCCAGGTGGTCTTCTTCGGCATAGACGTGCCGGGTTACGCCTCCCTGATGTCGGTGGTGCTCTTCCTCGGCGGCATCCAGCTGCTGTCGCTTGGCATCATAGGCGAGTACATAGGCCGTATGTTCGTGGAAGTGAAGCAACGCCCCGTCTACCTCATCGAAGGTGTGTACGGCCAGTATGCCAAGCAGGATGAAGCACAACCGCAGGACGGCGCAGCCACCGGCAGCAAGAAGATCGCAGGCAAGAAGGCGGCCACAGTGAAGGCCGCTGACGACCAGCAGGAGCAAGCGCCTCAATGATCTCCCGCGAGGAATTCTGGCGCCTGTTTCGGTTCGGTCTGGTCGGCGGGGGGGCAACCCTCGTCGACCTTGGCACCTCTATCGCGCTGTTCCACACCTGGCCTGCCATCTCTGAGCACTGGGTTACCACCATCGCCTTCATGATTGCCTTCTGGTTCTCATTCTTTGGCCATCGTTATATCACCTTCCAGAAACAGGGTGCCATCGGCAAATTTTTGCTGGTCGCACTCTTCTCGCTGGCGGTGAGAAACCTGATATTGAGCGGTCTGCTGTTTGCGGGTCTTTCCGGTCTGCTGCCTGTGGTGATCGCCACCCTGACAGTCACCGTGCTCACCTACCTCCTCTCCAGGATCTGGGTATTTGCCTGATGAATGACATGACAACTATGACCCCTGACAACGTGGGCCCCTACCGCCCGTCACTGCGCATCAGCAGCCGCGACTGGCTGATGATCATCGCCGCCTTCGTACTGAGCCGAGTAGCGCTCTATGGCATGGGCTATTTTGGCGTTCAGCTCTACGGCGCCACCGACATAGGTCCGCTGCAAGCCTACTGCCAGTTCGACTGCGTCTGGTTCCAGCGCATCATAGAGAACGGCTACGATCTCTACCCCCGCTGGCTCAGCAAGGGCAACGCGGCCAACTGGGCCTTCATGCCGCTCTACCCCATGCTGTCGGGCGCGCTCTCCAACCTGCTCAAGGTCGAGAGTCTTATCGGCCTGATGCTGGTGGCCAACATCGCCTTCTTCGCCAGCCTGCCGTTGATGCTGCTGGTGCTGCGTCAGCTCAAGCTGGGTGACGAGACAGCCCGCTTCGGCGTCTGGCTGCTCGCCTTCTCCCCCTTCTCCGCCTACTTCGTCTCCGGTTATACCGAGTCGATGTTCATGGCGCTGATGCTGGGGATGTTCCTGTTCGCCTATCGGGAACAGTGGCTGATGGTGGCCCTGCTCGGCGTCTTCATCTCGGGCACCCGCAACCTGGGGGTCATGATGGTGTTCCCCGTGCTGATCCTGGCCCTGCAGGCCTACGGCTGGCGCGAGTTCTTCCGCTTCACCGAGCGGGCCTTCAAGGTGGTGTTCACCCTCTGGATGATCCCGCTCGGCCTGTTTGCCTACATGGTCTACCTCTATCACCTCACCGGCGATGCGCTGGCCTTCAAGCACATTCAGGTGGCCTGGGGCCGTTACATGGACAGTCCGCTGGACTGGTGGCTGAGCGGCTTCGAGCTGGGGGGGCGCAAATCCTACCTCTCCATCATGGTGATGTTCGGCTGGGCCCTGAACCTCTATCTGTTCAGCCAGAAGCGCTGGGCCGAGGCGACCCTGATGTTCATCTGCTGCACCATACCGCTGATGACAGGCCTCAACGCCATGCCGCGCTACATGTTCGGCCTCTATCCGACCATGCTGGCCATTGTCCTGCTGACCCATCGCTGGCCTGCCATTCGCCCGGCCGTGCTCTGCGTCAGCGGCATGGTGGCCTCCTTCATCGCGGTGGCCTTCGTCAACTTCAAGTTCTTCACCGTTTGATGTAATCACTTGCACCAAAAAAGCCGGTCGACTGACCGGCTTTTTTTATGGCTGCCGTTCCGGTGTCACACTTTGCCATTTCTGAAAACGTAACCATTTGAACTGAGGTCACAAATCGGCGCTTTGCCTGTCCATGCCCGCCACCATGCCCCCTAGAATGAGCCCCATTGACGGAATCTGGTCCGCTTACCCCTGCTCAAGGAATGGCTTATGCGTCGCGCTCCCCGCTTCTCTCCCCTCTGGCTCGCCCTGCTGGCCGGCCCCCTGTTGACCGGCCAGGTGCTGGCCGCCCCCGAGGTGCATCTCTATGTGGATGGCAAAGCGGTCGCCACGCCGCTGCGTCTGGACAAGGGCCCGGTGGAGCTGACCCATACCCTCGCCAAGGGCAGCCACCAGATCCGGATCAGCGACCCGGACAGCAGCTGCGGCACCAGCTTCGGCCCGAGCGAGAGCAAGCCACTCCCCTTCGGTACGGCGCAACCCATGGACAAATGCACCAAGGATCAAAGCTTTACCCTGCGGGTGATGCTGGCGGGGGACTATCAGTTCACCTTCAACCCGGCTACCCCCAGCCTCAAGGTCTTGCGGGCCACCAAGAAGAGTGAGTTCAAGCGCCAGCCCCCCGAGGAGCCCTGCATCCAGTGGGATGGCGGCCCCGTCACCGTCTCGCTCAAGGGGGTCTGGCCCGACGGCACCCGGCTGCGGGATGCCTATTCCAGACAGGAGGCTCTGGTCAAGGGGGGCAAGCTGACCCTGACCCCGACCAAAGAGAGCGGCGGCCTGATGCTGCTCGAACCGGTCAAGGCGGCCAAGCCGGAACCCTTCAGCTGGGATCAGGCCAGCGTCTATTTCCTGCTGACCGACCGCTTCAACAACGGCGACCCGGCCAACGACCACAGTTTCGGCCGCCAGAAGGATGGCCAGGACGAGGTGGCCACCTGGCACGGCGGCGACTTCAAGGGCTTGACCGAGAAGCTCGACTACATCAAGAACCTCGGCATGAACGCCATCTGGATCACCCCCATGGTGGAGCAGGTGCACGGTTTCATCGGCGGCGGCGAGCAGGGCAACTTCCCCTTCTACGCCTACCACGGCTACTGGGCACTCGACTTCACCAAAATCGATCCCAACTACGGCGACGAGGAGAGCCTGAAAACCCTGGTGGACGAGGCCCACAAGCGCGGCATGCGGATAATACTGGACGTGGTGATGAACCACGCCGGTTACGCCACCCTGGCCGACCTGCAGGATCTGGGGCTCACCGATCTGACCCAGAACAGTGGCAAATTGCCGACCCGCTGGAACGAGTGGCGGCCGAGCGGCGGCCTCAACTGGCATGGCTACAACCAGTTTATCGACTACCAATCGAGCGATTGGAGCAAGTGGTGGGGCCCTGACTGGGTGCGGGCCGGCCTGCCCGGTTATCCGCAACCGGGGACCGACGACGTCACCGGCACAGTGGCGGGGTTACCCGATTTTCTGACCGAATCAACCAAATCGGTGGGGCTGCCGCCGCTGCTGGCAGCGAAGCAGGACACCAGGGCCAAGCCACTGCCCAATGCCAGCGTCAGCGATTACCTCATTGCCTGGCACACCGACTGGGTGCGCCGCTTCGGCATAGACGGCTTTCGGGCCGACACAGTCAAGCACCTGGAGCCCGCCGTCTGGGCCAGGCTCAAGCAGGCAGGCACGGCGGCGCTCAAGGAGTGGAAACAGGCCAACCCGACCAAGGCGCTGGATGACCTGCCCTTCTACATGGTGGGCGAGGTGTGGGATCACGGGGTCGCCAAGGATTTCTGGTACCAGAATGGCTTCGATTCACTGATCAACTTCGACTACCAGCGCGAGTTCGCCCTACCCCAGGCCCAGTGCATGGCGGGCAGCGATCCCACCTATGCCAGCTACGCCAGCCGCATCAACCAGGATCCTGAGTTCAACGTGCTGAGCTACATCAGCTCCCACGACACCAAGCTGTTCTTCGGCGACTATCAGGACGTGCCGCTGCAGCGGCGGGTGGCCAACAGCTTCATGCTGCTGCCGGGCGGCATCCAGCTCTACTACGGGGACGAGTCTGGCCGGGGTCTGGCCAAGGATGGCGGCGTGTTCGATCAGAGCGTGCGATCTGACATGAACTGGCAGGAGCTGGCCAGTGGCGACAAGGCCGAGCTGGTCAAGCACTGGCAGCGACTCGGCCAGTTCCGCGCCGCGCACCCGGCGGTGGCGGCAGGCAGCCACAAGAAGCTGTCCGATGCGCCCTACAGCTTTGTGCGGGAGAAGGGGAACGACAAGGTGGTGGTGGTGTTTGCCGGTCGGCAGAAATAACGTCTGGACCAGATTAGCCACAAGAGAGAGGGGGACAAGTGGCTCCCCTCTTCATGTCAGTCATCGAACATTCCACTGGGTCGTCTTACGCCGGCTGACGGGCCGCCACCGGCCACTGCAGCCGCACCTTGACCAGCAGCGCCTGCCACAGGGGCCAGGCCAGCAAGGCCTGTTGATAGACGCCGGCCTGACCGGGCAGCTGGATGCCGTAGCTGGCCAGTCGATAAGCCATCACCCCGTAGAAAGCATCTATGATACCCGCCTCGCCGAAGTAGAAAGGCCCCCTCGCCTGAGACCAGATGGTCTGCAAGCGCGCCAGCTCGCCTATGGCCTCCACCGGCGGCTCGCTGCGGGTCGGCGCCCCCAGGAAGAAGGGCAGCTGGCTGCGGATCTGGCCAAAGCCCGCGTGCAGTTCGGCGCACAGGCTGCGGGCCAGTGCCCGTTCGGCGCGGGAAGCTGGATAGAGCTGGCGCTCTGGACAGAGCTCGTGCAGGTATTCGGCGATGGCCAGCGAGTCGTGTATCCGCACGCCATCGTGATCCAGCCAGGGCACCAGGCCGGCGGGCCCCACGCGCTTGAGCCGCGCCAACGCCTTGGCATCTTCCAGATCAAACACCTGCTCCTGCCACTCCAGTCCGCTCATGGCGAGCACCAGCGCGGCGCGCATCGCCCAGGTGGAGCCAGTGCCCACCGTCAATACCAAGGATCCCATCTCTTGCCTCCTGCATGGGTTGCTCATGACCATCCCATCTGCCCCAATGGCACGACATCCGACGGTCGCTTCACATTTGCACGCCTGCGGGTTTGACCCCCTCGGGGAGCGATGCTAGTTTGATTTTCCAAAACAATCAGTTAGCAACAATGTGAGCAATGGATAGCCAATTTACCATCGTCATCGCAGATGACCACCCCCTGTTTCGGGGCGCCCTCTATCAAGCGGTGCACATGGCCATCAACGACGCCCAGCTGCTGGAGGCGGACTCCATCGACAGCCTGACCAGCCTGCTGGGGGAACACCCTGAGGTGGACCTGTTGCTGCTCGATCTCAAGATGCCGGGCGCCAACGGCTTCTCCGGCCTCGCCCACCTGCGCGGCCAGCACCCGGATCTGCCCATAGTCGTGGTCTCCGCCTCGGAGGATCCCGCCATCATCCAGCAGGTGTTGCGGCTCGGTGCACTGGGCTTCATCCCCAAATCCGTGCCCATGAAGGAGCTGGTCAACGCCCTCAATACGGTGATCGGGGGGGATAACTGGGTGCCGGCCGGCATCTCGCTGCATCCAGAGTCCGAAGATGGCCCCGATTTCGCCAGCAAGCTCGCCAGCCTCACCCCCCAGCAATACAAGGTGCTGGTGATGTTGCGCGATGGCAGCCTCAACAAGCAGATCGCCTGGGAGCTCAACGTCTCCGAGGCCACTATCAAGGCCCATATCACCGCCATCTTCCGCAAGCTCGGCGTCAAGAATCGTACTCAGGCGGTGATAGCCCTGCAGCAGATGGATATCAAGGACGACTGACCCTTTTATCGCCATCAAGGCCCATATCCACTCCCGCCTTTCGCAAGCTCGGCGTCAAGAATCGTACCCAGGCGGTGATAGCCCTGCAGCAGATGGATATCAAGGACGACTGACCCCGCTCATCTCGTCTTGCATGAGGATCCGCCGCTCGACAAATAGCACGGTCGTACTTTATGCTGCAGGGCCAACGAGGAGAGTGCGATGAGCAAGGGCCGGTTGACCCGCGACAACATTTTGCAGACTGCATTTGAGCAGGCGAGCCAGCAGGGGCTGGAGAGCCTCACCATAGGCTCCCTTGCCTGCGCCTGCGAGATGTCCAAGAGCGGCCTCTTTGCTCACTTCCAATCCCGCGACAACCTGCAGATCGCCGTGCTGGAGTACGCCGCCGAGGTGTTTCGGGAACGGGTGATCCAGCCGGTACGCCAGCAGCAGCACGGCAACCAGCAGGAGAAGCTGATCGCCCTGCTGCAGGCCTGGCTGGCCTGGAACCAGAGCTTCGCCGGCCGCTGCATGTTCCTCGATGCCTGGACCTCGGCCCAGGAGGGCGAGGTGCAGCAGGCTGCACGCAAGCTGGTACGCTTCTGGCTCGACTACCTGGCCCGCCAGGTGGTGCAGGGTCAGGCGCAGGGGGAGTGGCGCGGCGACATGGATCCCTGGCGCGCCGTCTACCGACTGTACGGCCTCTATCTGGGGGATCAGGTGTTCAACGCGCTGGACTTGTGTCAGGATCCGGCCCGCCACTTCTGGCCCGAAGTGGAGGATCTGCTGACCAGCTGGCGCTGATTTTCAACTGCCCTTTTAAAAACCCACAAAAAAGCACGACCGTTCGAACATAAAACAGACAGGAGCATCATGAGCAGCAAGATCTACTTCAACACCCGCCGCTTCAGCCCGAGCAAGTGGCTGCTGGGGCTCGGCACCCGGTTGCACCACAGACTCGCCCCGGCCCACGCCAGACGCACCGCCAGCAAGCTGTTGCTCACCCCCCAGCGCAACCAGCGGGACGCGGCGGCGCCTGCGGGCCTGGTCAAACAGGCCGTTCACACCAGCGAAGGTGTGCTGATGAGCTACCGGCTCGGCCAGGGACCTGTCTGGCTGCTGATGCACGGCTGGTCCGGCAGCGCCAGCCAGTTCTATCCGTTGATGAGTCACATCGCCGCCCAGGGCTTTACCGCCATCGCCTATGATCATCCGGCTCACGGCCACAGCGCCGGCCATACCGGCCACCTGCCCCGCTTCGTGCGCGCCTTCGACGAGCTGGTGGCCAAACTGAGCGACGAGTCTGGCCCCATCCAGGGGCTCATAGCCCACAGCATGGGGGGCGCTGTCACCCTCTCCAGCAGGGTGCCAGGCCTGGACCGGCTGCCGCTGCTGCTCATCTCGCCCGTGCTCGACTATGTGCCCCAGCTCTACGGCATGGTGGCACGCTCCGGCTACTCCATCCGGCTGTTCGATGCCGTGGTGAAAGAGATAGAGCAGGAGTACCAGCACCCTCTCAGCACTGTCGATCCGCTGGGACGCCTCGCCAGCCGCGCAGGGGCCACCACCATAGTGCACGACGAGGAGGACAGGTTTGCCCCCCACGACGACTCCCTGCGAGCAAGCCGGGACGGCCGCACCCGGCTGGTCAGCACCCGCGGCCTCGGTCACGGTCGCATCCTCGCCAGCGCCCCCGTGTTTGCCGCCTTCGATCGGCTGAACACGTCGCAGACGGCCGGATGACAGGGGTCGAAACCAGCCTGCAAAAAAATGGTGAGCAACCCTGTTTTTATATTCGATACAGCGCCTTATAGTTAAATTGCTCGGTGGCAACACCCCCAGTGGCAAGCATAAGGCGCAGTATCATGAGCAGGGTGTACTGCTGCCGCCAACAACATAAGGGGTAGCGTCATGGCCAGACCCAACACAGCTCTTCTGTTAACCGGTGGTGGTGCTCGCGCCGCCTATCAGGTCGGGGCCCTCAAGGCCATCGCCGAGTTTTATCCCCGCAATCTCGGCATTCCCTTTCCCATACTATGCGGTACCTCGGCCGGCGCCATCAATGTCACCGCACTGGCCTGTTATGCCTCCTGTTTTCATCTGGGGGTACGCAAGCTGGAGTGGGTCTGGCGCCGCTTCGAGACCCATCACATCTTTGACTTTCATCCCGGTAGATTGTTGTGGCGGCTGATGTACGAGGGCTCGGCAGGCCTCATCAATCCCCACACCAACCACGCCTTTCACCTGTTCGACAACGCGCCGCTGCGCCGCCTGCTGGATCAGCTCATCGACTACCACCGCATCGATGACAACATCCTCTACGGCAGCCTGGAGGCGCTCGCCATCACGGCGTCCGATTACGATGACGGCCTCTCCACCACCTTCTTCCAGGGGCGGGCCGAACACCTGCCATGGGAGCGGGCCAGACGGCGCGGGGTGCGTACCCTGCTCACCTCGGATCACCTGCTGGCCTCCTCGGCGCTGCCGTTTGTCTTTCCCGCGACCCATATAGGCGACAAATTCTACGGCGATGGCTCCATCCACCAGCTCAGCCCGCTCAGCCCCGCCATCCACCTGGGGGCGGAGCGGATCCTGCTGATCACCCTGGATCCGCCGGCCCACTCGGCGCCGACCTTTCATCACGGTCACCTGACCAGCTCCAACATCGCCAGCCACTTGCTGGACACCGTCTTCACCGACACCCTCAACTCGGATCTTGAGCGGCTGTGGCGCATCAACCAGACCCTGGATCTCATTCCTGAGCGGGAGCGCAACCGTTTGAAATTGAAGCGGGTGGAGACCTGCGTGCTGAAGCCGAGCGAGGATCTCGACATCATGGCGCTGAACTATTTGCGCAAGCTGCCGGTGCACCTGCGCCGCCTGCTGCGGGTGCTGGGGGTCACGGGGGATGAGACCAGCAGCCTGGCCAGTTTCCTGATGTTCTACCCCGGCTATTGCCAACAGCTGATCAAGCTGGGCTACCGGGACACCCTCAATGAGCGCCAGCGGGTCGAACAGTTTCTGGGCATAGAGCAGATGGCGCGGGAGGAGGCATGAACCGCAGCCAACCCGGGGGACAGCCGGGCTAACGCCCCTCCAGCAGCCGCTGCTCGGCCTGCTCCATCGCCACCGCATTGCCAAACAGCACCAGCCGATCCCCAACCGCCAGCGTCAGCTCGGGTCTGGGCTCCAGGCTCTGCTCGCCGCGCTGCACCTCCTTGATCCGCACCTCCTCCAGTGCCAGCGCCTGCACAGTGCGCCCCACAGCCCAGGCCTGATCGTGCAGCAGCACGGGATGCAGTCGCTCGAGCAGCTGGTCCGTCTCCAGATTGCCGGCGCTCTGATCCCCCCAGTAGAAGCCGTGCAGGAAGCGATACTGGCTGCTGCGCTCATGCTCCATGCGCCGGATCACCCGGCCTATGGGGACGTTGCAGTTGAGCAGCAGGTGCGAGACCAGCATCAGGGCCCCCTCCTGGGATTCGGGGATCACCTCATGGGCACCCGCCTGCTTGAAGGCCTCCAGAAAGCTGTCATCCCGGGTGCGCACCAGCACCCTGACATCCACCGCCAGCTCCCTGATCAGCGCCAGCATGGCCTCGACCCGCTTGCGATCGTCGAAGGTGATGATCACCAGCCGGGCCCGCAACAGGCCGGCGGCCAGCAGGATATCGCGCCGGCTCGCATCGCCAAACGCCACCTGCTCCCCCGCCGACTTGGCCTCGCTCACCCGTTCGGGATCGAGATCCAGCGCCAGGAAGGGGATGTCTTCCAGCTTGAGGAAGCGGGCGCAGGTCTGCCCGGCCCGGCCGAAACCGGCGATGATGACGTGTTGATGCTTGCTGAGGCCCGACTGCGCCACCTCGGAGCGGGAGAGCAGGGTCGAGTCGATGAGCGAGCGGGCCAGACCGTGGGCCCGCTGCACCAGCCAGGGGGTCATGGCGATGGAGGTCACCCCTATGCCGATGAGCAGGGAGATCAGCTGATGGTCGAGCAGGCCGTGGTGATTGGCCAGCGCCAGCAGCACGAAGCCAAACTCGCCGACCTGGCTCAGCATGATCCCCGTCGCCATGGCATCGCGCTTGCGCTCCCCCATCAGGCGTCCGGCCAGCAGCACCAGCAGGGATTTGATCAAGATGAGGCCGAGCACGCTGAGGATCACCTGCCACCAGGCCCGTGCCACCAGCTGCCAGTCCATGGTCATGCCGATGGTGATGAAGAAGAGCCCCATCAACACGTCTCGAAACGGCCGTATGTCCACCTCCAGCTGGTGGCGATAGTGGGATTCGCCCAGCATCATGCCCGCCAGAAACGCCCCCAGCGCCATGGAGAGCCCCATCCACTGGGTCAGCGAGGCGGCCAGCAGCGCCACCAGCAGGGCGCTCAACACGAACAGCTCGTCGGATCGGGCCCGCGCCACCTCGTGAAACAGCAGCGGCAGCAGCCACTTGCCCACCGCCAGCAGGCTGAACAGGGCGAACAGCCCCTTGAGGGTGGCCCAGGCTATCTCCGCCAGCAGGGCGCCGCCCTGGATCTCGGGCCTGGCCAGTATGGGGATCATCACCAGCAGTGGCACTACCGCCAGATCCTGAAACAGCAGCACACTCACCCCGAGCTGGGCCCGGCGGGTGTGCAGCTGTTTTTGCTCTCCCAGCTGCTTGATCACCACGGCGGTGGAGGAGAGCGCCAGGGTGCCCGCGACCACCAGCGCCTGCGGCAGGCTCAGCCCCCACCACCACGCGAGCCAGAAGAACAGCGAGGAGGTGAACAATACCTGCAAACCGCCCACCCCCAGCACCAGCATCCGCATGGCGATCAGCCGCGGCAGCGAGAACTCCAGCCCGAGCGAGAACATCAAAAAGACGATGCCGAGCTCGGCTATGGTCTGCATGATCGCCTGCCCCGTGATCACGGCGGCGCCATAGGGGCCGAGCACTACCCCGGCGAGCAGGTAGGCGAGGATCACCGGCTGGCCGAGGCGCCGGAAAATCGCCACCAGCAAGACGGCGGCAAACAGCAGGATCAAGACGTCTGTATACAATTTTCCCTCCCTTTTTATCCACTTAAGCCTAGCCAGCCGCCCTTGTTCACATCGAACATATTTTGGGCACAAGGATTGCATGGAAGTGGCAGGAAGTAGGATGTATGAGGGCTGTACCGTGGAAAACGCATCGTCATTGAATGGCTTGGGGCATGGCATAGAGCAGTGGGTTCGCCAGATGGAGCGGCTCACGCCGCTGGCCAGCCAGGATCGCAACCAGCTGCTCGAGCTCTTGCTGGTACAGACGGATCTCGACAGCCTGCTGGCAACCTTTGCCGATCGTGCGGCAAGAATTGTCCGAATACACAGCCTCTACTTCGATCACGCCCAGCCGCTTCGGCTGATCCAGCAACCGCCCCAGGCCAGCCTGACGCTGTACAGCTACCCGTTTGAACTGCGCGGCCAGCATGGCCAGCTGTTCGGCCAGCTGCACTACACCCTGGAACACGTCCTGAGCGGCAGCCAGCAGCGGATCCTGCAGCAGTACCATCAACTGCTCTGCATGCCCCTGCCCCTCTATCTGCGGCTGGCACAACTGGAGCAGCAGGTGCGGCTCGATCACCTGACCGGGCTCGGCAACCGCTCCTACTTCGATGAGGCCATAGGCCGCGCGGTGGAGCAGCACAGCCGGGAGTCTCACGGTCTGGTGCTGGTACTGCTGGATCTGGACCACTTCAAGCAGATCAACGACACCTGGGGCCACCCGATCGGCGATCTGGTGCTGAGCCGCTTCGCCCAATTGCTCAAGAGCTGCATCCGCAGCACGGATCAGGCGTTTCGCCTCGGTGGCGACGAATTTGCGCTGCTGCTGCAACCCGCCGAGCCCGAGGCCTGGCGCCCCGTCTGGCTGCGGCTGCAACACATGCTGATGACCCACAAGGAGCTCAGCACCTTCTCGGTCGGCTGCAGCCTGGGGGCCGCCAGCTGGCAATCCGGGGTGGCGGTCCACAGCCTGTACGAGGCGGCGGACGCTCACCTCTACGCCCGCAAAAAAGCGGGCAAGGCCGGCCTGCTGGATTGAAGCTGTCAGGGGACGAGTGCAAAAAAGCCGGCAATGCCGGCTTTTTTGTCTTGATGGCGAACCCGATTCACTCAGGGATCCAGCTGTCCGCCGCTGGCAGCCAGTGCCACTCCAGACCAGCGGCTCGCGTCATGAATCCGTCACAGATAAAGAGTCCGGCCACCGCCGCTACCTGCTCGCCGTAATAGAGGATGGGGATGCGCCCCCGCTGCCAGGAGGGCACCCCATACTCTTGCAGCAACTTCTTGAAGCGCCGACTGCCGCTGCGCCCCACGGGTTTGAGCATGATCCCGGGCGTCACCTGAAAACGCACCGACATTGGCTCCCGCGCGGTGGGCAACCTCAACCCCTCACCGCCTTGGCGCAGCGCTAGCTGCACCTGTCCCAGCCCGTCCGGCAAGGCGACCGACTCGCCAACCGCCACCGCCAGCTGCGCGTGACAGGGCGCCAGCCCAGGCTTGACCAGATGGAGCCGGCCCTGAAAGCGGCGGCAATCCAGACTCTTCAAGCTGAACTGCGGATTGGCATCCTCGCGCGCCAGCGCCACCTCCTGCCACAGCAGAGCCAGCTGATCCCGGGAGGGCATCTCGCCCCCCAGCCGGCGGATCCAGTAGCGCAGCAGGTTGTTGCGCCGGGTCACCGAGAGCCCGTGCAACGGCTCGATATTCAGGGCACTCCCCTCACCGGCCAGCCGCCAGTCCGCTTCGGCCAGCTCGGTCAGCAGCGTCTCCTGCTCGGCGCACAGCGCCATGCTGCGGGCGGCAGTGCGGGCCATGGCGGGCCAGCGCGCCTTGAGCTGCGGGATCAGCGTCTGGCGCAGGAAGTTGCGGTCATAGCTCACATCCTGATTGCTCTCATCCTCCACCCAGCCGTAAGGAAGCGATTGGGCCACCTCGGCCAACTCGGCCCGGCTGACCTCAAGCAAGGGGCGCAGCAGCAGGCCGGCCGCAAACGGCTGACTCGGCAGTATGCCCGCCAGGCCGCGCACGCCGGCGCCACGCTTGAGGGCCAGCAGCAGTGTCTCCAGCTGATCGTCCTGATGATGGGCGGTGAGCAGCCACTCCCCGGCCCCCAGGCCGGCGGCCAGCCGCTGATAGCGGGCCTCCCTGGCCTGGGCCTCCAGGCTCTCGCCATTGCCACGTACCAGCTGCACCCGCTCGACCATGAGCGGCACCGCCAGTTGCTGACACACGGCTTCACAATGGGCTACCCAGGCATCGGCATGAGGGCTCAGGCCGTGATGCACGTGCAGGGCGCGCAGCACCAGCCCCTGCTCGCGGGCAAACTGCGCCGCCAGCACCAGCAACACGGTGGAATCGAGCCCGCCACTGAAGGCAACCAACAGGCCCCGGGAACCTTCCGGCGCGGGCAGGGTCTGACAAAAACGAGAATAAATACGAGAAATCATAGGCTTCCCCAAAACGACCAGGCCGATCTTAGCAGAGTCGGGCTTATCAAGCTGCAACCCGACTGTTAGAGTGAAGAACTGCCCTGTTTGGGCCAGGAAGCTGAATAACCCGAATTGGAATCCAACAAGATGAACAATAAAAAAAGCATGCTGGCCGGCCTCATCGGACTGGCCCTGCTGGCCGGTTGTAGTCAGGCGCCGGACACAGCAGACAAACACTCCGGCCTCGCGCTGGCCAACATGGACACCCGGGTCAAACCCGGTGACGACTTCTTCCGCTACGTGAACGGCCACTGGCTGGCCACCGCCAAGATCCCGGACGACAGGCCCGCCGACGGTGCCTTTTACATGCTGCGGGACAAGTCGCTGGCGGACGTGCGGGTGCTGGTCGAGGGGCTCGACGGCAAGGCGGCGGCAGGCACCCCGGCCCAGCAGATCCACGATCTCTACCAGAGCTATCTGGATCAGGGCAGCCGGGATGCCAAGGGCACCACGCCGCTGCTGCCCCTGCTGAGCGAGATCGATCAGATCCGCGATCGGAGCGGGCTGGCCCGGGCCTTTGCCCAGAGCGGTCGCACTGGCGGCGGCGCCCCGTTCGGCTTCTGGATCGACGCAGATGCCAAGGCACCGGACAGCTATGCGGTCTACCTCTATCAATCCGGGCTCAGCCTGCCGGATCGGGATTACTACCTCAAAACCGACCCCAACAGCCAGGCGCTGCGGCAGAAATACGAGCAGCACATCGCCGGCATGCTGACCCGTTTCGGTGAGGCGGATGCCAAGGCCAAGGCCCAGCGCATCCTGGCCCTTGAGACCAAACTCGCCCAGATCCAGTGGGACAACGTGGCCCTGCGGGATCGGGAGAAGAACTACAACAAGGCGCCCCAGAGCGAACTCAAGCGCCTCGCTCCGCATATCGACTGGGATGGCTACCTGGATCAGGCCGGCCTCGCCGGTCAGAGCAGCCTGGTCATAGGCCAGCCGAGTTATCTCGCCGCCCTCGATGGCCTGATGCAGCAGACCCCGATCGGTGACTGGCAAGCCTACCTCAAGTGGCAGCTCATCACGGATTACGCCCCCTATCTCGACAGCCAGACCGACGCCCAGAACTTCGCCTTCTTTGGCACCACCCTGAGCGGCACACCCAAGCAACGCGCCCCCTGGGAGCGCGCCCTCGGCGTGCTGGACGATCACCTGGGCGAGGCGGTGGGCCAGCTCTACGTGGAGCGCTACTTCCCGCCCCAGGCCAAGACCCGCATGGAGCAGCTGGTGGAGAACCTGCGCACCGCCTACGGCCAGAGCATTCAGGAGCTGGACTGGATGTCGCCGGCCACCAAGACCCAGGCGCTGGAGAAGCTGGCCAAGTTCAGGCCCAAGATCGGCTACCCGGACAAGTGGAAGGATTACAGCGCCATCGAGATCCGCCAGGGCGATCTGCTGGGCAACCTGCAGCGGGCCCACGCCTTCGAGTATGCCGACAACCTGGCACGCCTCGGCAAGCCGGTAGACAGAGACGAATGGCACATGTCGCCGCAGACGGTGAACGCCTACTACAACCCGAGCAACAACGAGATCGTCTTCCCGGCCGCCATACTGCAGCCCCCCTTCTTCGACCTGACGGCGGATGATGCGGTCAACTACGGCGCCATCGGCGGGGTGATCGGCCACGAGATGGGCCACGGTTTCGATGATCAGGGAGCCAAGTCCGACGGCGACGGCCTGATGCGCGACTGGTGGACGCCGCAGGATCTCAAGGAGTTCCGCTTCCGTACCAGCCGGCTGGTGGCCCAGTACAACCGCTTCGAGCCCATCAATGGCCAGTTCGTCAACGGCCAGTTCACCCTGGGGGAGAACATAGGCGATCTGGGTGGCCTCACCATAGCCCACAAGGCCTACGAGCTGTCGCTCAAGGGCGAGCAGGCCCCCGTGCTGGACGGCTTCACCGGCGAGCAGCGCTTCTTCCTCGGCTGGGCCCAGGTGTGGAAGGGCATGTATCGCCCCGAGCTGATGCAGATGCTGCTCGCCTCGGATCCCCACTCTCCGCCCGAGTACAGGGTCAACGGCGTGGTGCCCAACATCCCCGCCTTCTACGAGGCGTTCAACATACAGCCGGGTGACAAGCTCTATCTGGCCCCGGCCAAACGGGTCAAGATCTGGTAATGACCGCCTCCGGCGAGGCAGAGAAAGAGAGCCGGGCAGAGGCATGCCCCGAACCCGGCCCACACATTCACATCCGTGACGGGCAGGCGTGCCGCCCGTCACCGCAGCAACAAGGGTCACAACGATGAAAGCCTTATTCATGACACTCGGCCTGCTCACCCTGCCACTGACTGGCCAGGCGGCGGAGGGATTCTTCAAACAGCTGACGCTGCCCTCCGGCCAGGTGATCACCGTCAGCGAGGGACGGGGTGAACCCGCCTCCATCGGCAGCTACGACGTGCGCCTCTACTCAGGCGCCAACCCCCAGTTCCCCCTCGATCAGTTCATCGACGGCAAGGTGCTGGCGCGCGATGGCACCATCAAGGAGCTCAAACTGCAGGATCTCAACGGTGACAAGCAGCCCGAGCTCATCGTCATCATGGAGAGCGCCGGCAGCGGCAGCTACCTGAGCGCCGACGCCTTCACCATACATCCGCAAGAGGGGCTCGACAGCTTCAACCACGTGGAAGAGCTGGCTCCCACGGAAGATGTGATCCAGGCGCTCAAGACCCCCCGCGATTAATTAATCACACGCATGAGGCAGCCCCGCAACGCGGGGCTGCCGCCTGGTCGGTGACAGACGCTGACATCCTTTCCCGCCTCCTTGCCGCCCGGCTAGGGGCCTGCGCCCCGATGGACGGTTATTTTTTCTGCGTTTATAATCGCCCCACCTTGCCACTGCGAAAAATAAGGAGGTAAAAAATGGTTATCCAAGCGTGTCCGATGTTCTCGGCTCGCCTGTTCGGCACATTCGCGTGCTCTTGCCTGCATACCATCGCGCTGCGATAGCGGGTTCGAGCAAAGCCGACTCCCTTCCAAACCGAGACCTTTCTCGACTCTGCCGTTGTCGCCAGCGCTTCTGATGACAGGGATCTTCGATCCCGAGATTTAAGAGAGCAAGAGCATGACAACCCTGATGAGTACCCATTCCCTGCAAATGAGTGCGGGGCACCTTCCGTTATTTGACAACCTGGACCTCAGCATCCGCAGCGGTGATCGCATTGGCCTCATAGGCGCCAATGGCTGTGGCAAGAGCACACTGCTCGCCCTGCTGGCCGGTCAGCGCCAGCCCCATGACGGACGCATACACAAGGCCACCCCCTGCCGCTGTGAATTCGTGGCCCAGCATCTGCCCGCGCAACTGCAAGCGCTCAGCACCCGCGCCGTGCTGCAGGATGCGCTGGCCAACGAGGCTGACCAGGCCTGGCAGGTGGACAAGATGCTGACCGAGCTGCAACTGGCCGAGCAGGCCGACCTCCCTGTCAGCGCGCTGAGCGGTGGCCAGCACACCCGCTTGCAGATAGGCCGCGCCCTGCTGCACCAGCCCAACCTCTTGCTGCTGGACGAACCCAGCAACCACCTGGATCTGCCCGCCCTGCTCTGGCTGGAACGCTTCCTGCTGGCGTGGCGTGGCGCCTTCGTGCTGGTCTCCCACGATGGTCGCCTGCTCGATCGGGTGACCCGCGAGACCCTGATCCTGCGGGATAGGCGGCTTCATCGCTTCGCCCTGCCCTGCAGTCAGGCCAGGGCGGCCCTGGCCGAAGAGGACGAACAAACCCGCCTGCGCCGGGCCGACGAGCAAAAAGAGATCGACCGCCTGAGCGCCAGCAGCAAGCGCCTCGCCATCTGGGGACGGGAGCATGACAACGAGAAGCTGGTGCGCCAGGCCAAGTCCATGGAGAAACGGGTGGCTAGGCTGCAGGAGGAGCAGAGCGTGGTCGGGGTGGACGCGCCCTGGCGCCTCGAACTGCACGGGCAGGCGCTGCCCGCCGATGCCCTGCTGCGACTCGACGCCCTCGACGTGCGCCCAGCCCCCGGTCTGCCGCCGCTGCTGCGGGCCGAGGATCTCTGGCTGCGCGCCGGCGACAGGGTCGCCCTGCTCGGCGCCAACGGCACGGGCAAGTCCTCCCTGCTGCGCCAGTGCTGGGGCGAGGTGTGCGACCAACGACCGGCTGAGGGCTGGTATCGCCACCCTGGCGCCAGCATCGCCTACTACGATCAGTCCCTGCAGCAGCTGGACGACCACGCCACCCTGACCGATGCCCTCTATCCGCTGGCACCTTTGCCGGAGGTGTCGCTACGCCAGGCACTGATCCGCGCGGGCTTCCCCTACTCCCGTCACGGTCAGCGCGTCGCGACCCTGAGCGGGGGCGAGCGGGCCAGACTGTTGTTTCTCGCCCTGTCGCTGGCGAGTCACCATCTGCTCTGGCTCGATGAACCCACCAACCATCTGGATCTGGCAGGCAAGGAGGAGCTGGCCGAGGCACTGACCGGCTTTGCCGGCGGCGTGCTGCTTGTCTCCCACGACCGGGATCTGATCGAGCGCAGCTGCAACCGCTTCTGGGTGATCAGGCAGGGCCGGATCCACGAGGCCCACAGCGCCGAGCGGGCCTATGCCGAACTGCTCGGCGATGCGCCCGATCGACCCGCCGCCGACGCCCAGGCCAATGAGGCCAGGGGGAAGGAGCCCATGCCGGAGCACGATGATGAGGCTCAACTGGCGCGCTGGTACGAGCTGGATGCCCTGCTTGCCGCCGATCTCGCCCGCAAGCCCAAACATCAAACCCCGCGCCTGCAACAGGGCTGGCGCGATGAGCTGGGCAGGCTTGCCGACTTGCTGGGTCTTTCCGAACCCTGAGACAAGCAGCGATCCACGCTTTTATTCCACCCTTTCACTCAACTCACGCGGCCGGCCACGGCTGGCCGCAAGGAGCACATTATGCCGTCACCACAACAACCCGGGATCAGGCTAGACCCCGTCATGGATGCCGACTTGCCCCACATCTACCGCGGTCTGTCGGATCCCAGGGTCATCGCCTGCTACGGCATCAGCTATGACACCATGGAGGCGTGCCAGGCCCAGATGCGCTGGTACGCCGAGATAGCGCAGTGCCAGAGCGGGACCTGGTTCCTGATCCGCTGCCAGCAAACCGGCGATCCCTTGGGGGCCATCGGCTACAACGATGCCGACCCGCAGCACAAACGGGCCGAGCTCGGCTACTGGCTCTATCCCGAGTACTGGGGCCAGGGGATCATGCAGGCGGCATTGCGGCAGTTTCTGGCCCTCGTCTACCGCACCACAGAGCTGCACCGCTTGCTGGCGGTGGTGGAGGAGCCAAACCTCCCCTCCGCTCGCCTGCTCGAGCGGGCCGGCTTTCGCTACGAGGGGACGGCTCGGGAATGCGAGTGGAAGGGGGAGCAGTTTATCTCCCTGCGGCACTACGCCCTGCTGCGCAGCGACCTGCCAGACGCGTGAGCACAACCGCATCTGATCGCCAGCAAAAAGCCCCGCACTGCGGGGCTTTTTATCGGGTCGGTTACTTGATGGCGCAGATGTTGTCGGTGGCCAGAGTGCGGCGACGTCTGCGCCGCCACAACGAGAAGCAGCCATACCCCAGAGTGAGCAGCACCGCATAGAGCACCTGGGAGGCGAGCGCCACCAGCACGGCGAGGCAGAGCAGCACGCTCAAGGCCGCCAGCCCCTTGCCCATGCCGCCGAGCAGGCGCCAGCCTGCCGCCATGCAGAGCAGATAGACCAGCACGAAGTTGCCGTTGGCGTAGCGGATCAGCTCATCGAGCGGCAGTCGCAGCCAGAGGATCAAGGTGATGGAGACGAGGCAAATGACGAGCACCCAGCACAGGGCATTGAGCGGCGCCCCCCTGGCCGAGAGGCGAGAGAGGGAGACTGGCAGTTTGCCCTCCCGCGCCATGCTCCAGATGAGGCGCGCAAATCCCTGCAGGTAGATGTTGATGCTGGCAAAGCAGGAGAGGTAGCCCAGAATGGCCACCAGCCACTTGGCGGTAGGGCCGAACAGCAGGGAGAGCAGGGCCGGGATGGCGGTGGCATTGGTCGCCTCGTCGCCATAGAGACCATATTTGAGCACCACCAGCGAGTGGACCCAGTAAATCAGCCCCGCCAGCAGCACGCCGCCGAGCAGGGCCAGCGGATAGTCCCGCTGTGGCCGCTTGAACTCCTCCCCCATGTGGGCGAAGGCTTCCAGCCCCACGAAGCACCAGAACATCACCGCCAGCGCCGTGCCCATGGCGGGCCACTCAGCTGCCGTCGGCAGTGGCTGGGCCGCGTCGCGCCAGCTGAGATCCCCCTTGAACCAGATGAGCAGGGTCAACCCCAATATGGCCAGGGCAATCAGCAACTGCAGGTTGCCGGAGGAGCGCGCCCCCCGCAGCCCGAGCAGAAACACCCCGAGCAGGGTCAGCAGCTGGATGGCCCACAGGGTCCACTCCCCCAGATCGAACAGCGCGTGCCAGAAGCCGGCGGCTATGGTGAGGGCCGCAGGCAAGCCCACCGGCAGCACAGCCAGGAACAGGAAGGCGGAGAAACGCTCGGCGCCGTTGCCAAAGGCGAGCCCGATGAGGTGCGGCGCCCCGCCCGCATGGGGATAACGGCGGCCGAGCCGGGCGAAGGTGAAGGCGATGGGCAGCACCAGCACTATGAGCAACACCCAGGCCCAGAGCGAGGCTCCCCCCGCCAGCGACGCCGCGGTCGCCGGCACCACGAAGATACCGGTACCCAGCAGTGAGGTGGCGAGCAGCCCCATTCCCTGCCAGAGCCCCAGCTCTTTTTTCAACGCAGACATATCCTTTTGTCCTGACTGGAAAAACACCCCGCCATGTTAGGCCTCCCCCGCCCCTTTGTTAAGCATCCGAGGAATGAATATGCAGACCTTTATTCAGCGTCCAATTCGGATTGGAGGGACTCGGCCAGAAAATCTCCCAGCAGGGCTATCTTGAGCACCTGACGCCGTGCAGCCGGGTAGATGAAGTAGAGGGTTTTGGCAGGGGTCTGATAGTGGCGGAGCAGGGGCAGCAGACGCCCCGTGGCGATATGCTCGCGCACCTGTTCGACTGGCTGCAAGGTGATGCCCGCCCCCGCCAGTGCCGCAGTCAACAGTGCCGGCCAGTGGTTGATGCGCAGGCGCGATGCCACCCGCACCTCCTCGACCCGACCATCCTGTCCGACAAACTGCCAGCGCTCGTGCTCCCCCCAATTGCCATGCAGGCACTGGTGACGGGCGAGATCGGCGGGATGGTCCGGTACGCCGTGACAGGCGAGATAGTCGGGAGCGGCGCAGAGGCGATGGTGTTGGCTCAGCAGCGGGCGGGCAATCAGCGCCTCATCCTGCGGGCGCAGGGTGCGAATGGCGGCGTCGAACCCCTCCTCCACCAGATCGACCCAGCGCGGGGTGAGTTGCAAGTCCACATCCAGCCTGGGGTAACGGTCGAGGAAGGCGGGCAGCAGCGGCACCAGCCGGTGGTGGCCAAAGCTGAGGGGGGCTGCGATGCGCAGCCGACCGGCGGGCTCGGCCAGCAGGTTCTGGGTGAGCGACTCGGTCAGTGTCATCTCCTCCAGCACCCGCTGGCAGCGGGCCAGAAAGAGCTGCCCCAGCTCGGTCAGAGTCTGCTGGCGGGTGGTCTTGTGAAACAGCTTGCCCCCCAGCCACAGCTCCAGTCCCTGTACATGTTTGCCCACCATCTGGGCACTGATCCCCTGTTCGTTCGCCACCGAGCTATAAGAGCCAAGCTCCACCACCCGGGTGAAGATGCGCATGCTGGTCAATCGATCCAAACACCCTCCTTTGCCCTTTTTCAAAGCAACCTGGCCCGCTACCAGGCCACTAATTCACAACAACCAGTTTAGTAAGAAATGGATTTTAGCCAATTTATTCAACTTTTAGTTACCAATACAGTGATGCAGTACCCTTCCCCACAGGATAATTTCCCATGAAAAGCACCTATCTGGCCGCACTGCTGGTCGGTCTGCTCACCACCGGCGCCAGCCAGGCTGCCGACAGCAGCGTTGTCAACACGCACCAGAGTGCCCCCGTCCCTGCTACTGCAACCCAGGCACAGCCCGATATCTTCCGCGTCAGCCTGCTCGGCACCGGCACTCCTGTGCCCCAGATCAGTCGCGGCGGCTACAGTACGCTCATCGAGGCGGGTAGCCAGAAGCTGGTGTTCGATTTTGGCCGCAACTCCGCCACCCGCCTGTGGCAACTGCATATCCCCATCGGCCGGGTCAACGCCTTCTTCCTCACCCACTTTCACTCAGACCACACCAACGGGCTGGCGGATCTCTGGCTGACCGGCTGGCTGCAACCAGCCTATGGCCAGCGCCACGTACCGATGGAACTCTACGGCCCCAAGGGCACCACAGCCCTCGCTCATGGTCTGCAACAGGCCTACGCCACCGACATCGCCACCCGGGTCAAGGATGAGGGAACGCCGCTGGACGGGGTGAAGATCAACAGCCACGAGGTGACCGCCGGAGTGATTTACGACAAGGACGGGGTCAAGGTGACCGCCTTTGACAACGACCACGGGGTCAACATCAAACCGTCCTTCGGCTATCGCATCGACTACCACGGCCACAGCGTGGTGCTCTCCGGCGATACCCGCTACAGCCCGGAGGTGGTGAAGCAGGCCGAAGGGGCCGATCTGCTGGTGCACTGCGTCTCCATGACCTCTGATGACCAGATGAAGGCCAACCCGGGCTACAAGGCGATCGCCGGTCACCTCGCGTCCCCCAAGCAGGCGGCTCGTGTCATGAACGAGGCTAAACCGGCACTGACGGTGTTCAGCCACATCGGTCTCAACGGCCAGATCAGGGTCAAGGACTTGGCGCAGGAGCTACGCGCCCACTACGCGGGCCCCTTCGTCATCGGTAATGACCTGATGCAGATTGACCTGCCCACCTCGGCTGCCAGCAAGGGCTTTGCCCTCTGGCAATCGGAAAATATCGACAACAAATAGCCATAAAAAAAGCCGCCTCTTTCGAGGCGGCTTCTTCTTTCAACAGACTAACCGGAGTTATCAGGCAATCAGCTTGTAGATGATGCCGGACATGGCGATCAGGCCAATCAGGGTCACGAAGCCGTTGCTGATGTTGCCAGCGTATTTGCGCATGGCAGGTACCTTGGTGATGGCGTACATCGGCATCAGGAACAGCAGCATGGCGATGATGGGGCCGCCCAGATCTTCGATCATGCCGAGGATGCTCGGGTTGATGGTGGCAATCGCCCAGGTGGTCAGGATCATGAAGACCGCGGTCACCTTGTTCAGCTGCTTGGAATCAACCTTCTTGCCTTTTTCACGCAGCGCCTTGGCCATCAGACCATTCATGCCTTCCTGTGCACCCAGGTAGTGACCCAGGAAGGACTTGCTGATGGCGACCATGGCGATCAGCGGAGCCGCAGTGGCGATGAAGGCGTTGTCGAAGTGGTTGGCCAGGTAGGACAGAATGGTGATGTTCTGTTCTTTGGCGGCAGCCAGGTCAGCCGGGGAGAGGCTCAGTACGCAGCTGAACACGAAGAACATGACGGTCATGACCATCATGACGTGGGCACCCAGCAGTATGTTGCCGCACTTCTTCTCAGCGCCTTCACCGTAACGACCCTTGTTGTCCACCGCGAAGGAGGAGATGATCGGGGAGTGGTTGAAGGAGAACACCATTACCGGAATTGCCAGCCACAGGGTCTTGATGAAGTCACCGTTGAAGGCGTCAGACAGTGCCGGCGCTTCTGTGATGATGGCACCGTTCCAATGCGGGATCAGGTAGAGCGCCAGGCCCATCAGGGTCAGCACGAACGGGAACACCAGTACGCTCATCGCCTTGACGATGAACTGGCCGCCGAGGCGAACGATCGCCATCAGACCCAGGATCAGCGCCAGCGACAGGATGGCACGGGGAGGTGCAGTCATGCCCAGCTGGTGAACCATCAGGCTCTCGACCGTGTTGGTGATGGCAACCGAGTACATCAGCAGGATCGGGTAGATGGCAAAGAAGTAGAGCAGGGTGATGAACTTGCCTGCGGTCTTGCCGAAGTGCTCTTCCACGACTTCGGTGATGTCACCGTCGCGAGTGGAGCCGGACAGCACGAAGCGGGTCAGGCCGCGGTGTGCGAAGAAGGTCAACGGCAGGGCCAGGATGGCCATGGCCAGCAGCGGCCACAGTCCACCTACACCGGCGTTGATCGGCAGGAAGAGGACGCCGGCACCGATGGCGGTACCGTACAGGCCCAGCATCCAGACCAGGTCGGCCTTGTTGATGCCACGGGAAGACGCGTTACTGGCTAAGCTGCCTTCAACTGCAATGTTCATGTCAGACATAGGGGTGTTCCTGTCATCAAGGAAAATAGAAAAAATCTAGTCAACCGGGCGCAATGCCCTGTTCCATCTCCCTGGAACTCCTGCAGTCCATCCCTGTTATTCTCATCCCACCGACTCGGCAACTTGCTCGCCACTCCATGTAGCAACCAAACTGCAACAAACAGGTCTGTGGGTCATCAGCCCGAGGGCCGCAAGCACGTCAACCGTTACAACTCATTAACGCACCTTTGTTCTGATGAGCTGACTCTAATTAAATCCCCTTACCGAGCACAGTGTTTTTTTGAATTAATCAACCAAAGTTTGACTGGAATCGCCTTTCTGGCGTCAGAGATCACGTTGCCAGCCCAATTTTGTGAACAACCATTAACAATTCCAGGTAGTTTCACCCGTATCTATATCCTTTGGGGTACAACAAACTGCTTACATTTGCCTGTTTGTTGCTCAAGTTGTGCACCGCAGTGCCCTGTCGTACCCTGTTCATCAACATTTCCCCGTTGAATTAATATGGCCATCACCCGTACCGACCTCGCTGAACTGGCAGTATTTGCCGCCGTCGCCCGTCACCAGAGTTTCAGCAAGGCCGCCCTCGAGCTCGGGGTGTCGGCTTCCGCCCTGAGCCACAGCCTGAAAGGGTTGGAGACCCGCCTGGGTGTCAGATTGCTCAATCGCAGCACCCGCGCCGTGGTGCCGACCGATGCGGGCCAGCGCCTGCTCGAACAGTTGCTGCCCACCCTGAACCACCTGCAGAGCGCCCTCGACGAACTGGCGCATCACAGCGACGAGCCGGTGGGGCGGCTGAAGATCAGTGCGCCACGGGGCGCCATCGATGAGCTGCTGGCCCCGGTGTTGATCGACTACATGGTGCGCTACCCGCGCATGCAGGTGGAAGTGGTGGAGCAGGAGCTGATGCCGCGCCTCATCGAGGATGGCTATGACGCAGCCCTCTTTTATGGCGACCTGCTGCCCAAGGAGATGATAGGTGTGCCGCTCGGGCCGCCCCAGCGCTATCTGGTGGTGGCAGCCCCCGCCTATCTGGCCAGGCACGGCACCCCGCAACACCCTCGCGAATTGTCGCGCCATGCCTGCATAGGTTACCGGTTGACCCCTTCCCACCACTACCGCTGGGCGTTTGCCGGGGAAGAGGGTTCCATGCTGGAGATAGAGGTGACCGGGCCCCTCACCACCAGCACGCCGGCACTCTATCTGGGGGCGGCAGAGGCGGGGCTGGGATTGGCGTATTGCCTGGAGGAGGAGGTGAGCAAGCAGCTGGCACAGGGAACACTGGTGAGCGTGCTGGAGCAGTGGTGCCCTACCTTCGTGGGATTTTCACTCTTTTATCCCAGCCGGCACCAGCTGGGCAGCGGCCTGCGCGCCCTGATAGACATGCTCAAGGCACACTATCAAACTCGATGATTGCTGAGTGTAACTCATCAATTCATCAAATAAAAACCGGATTATCAACAAAAAGGTATTAATCTAGACTGTCTGCTCGATAATCGAACTCCCCAAGAGAACAGATATGTCTGCTTACTTCATGTTGCGCCAACGGGCGATGACTCGCCGTTTCTGGGGCTATGCCCTCCCCTCCATCATGGCCATGCTGGTCTCCGGTGCCTACTACCTGGTCGATGGCATCTTCGTCGGCCACTACGTGGGCGCCGCCGGCCTTGCCGGCATCAACCTGGTCTATCCCGTCATCATGGTGTTGATCGGGCTCGCCGCCATGATCAGCATGGGGGCGGCCACCGCCATCTCCCTGCATCAGGGGGCAAAGAATATCCGGCTGGCCCGACAGGCGCTGGTCAATGCGTTCTGGCTGCTCGGGCTGCTCGGGGCCCTGGCGCCCTTGCTGCTTTACTACTGGCACATCGACATACTGCTGGCATTGGGGATTGAGCAAGGCACAGAGACCTGGAAACAGGCCAGTGACTACCTCACCTGGATCGGCGGCGGCACCCTGCTGCTGGCCTGCAACCTGGCGGTGCCCTACCTGCTGCGCAACGATGGCAAGCCAAGGCTGGCCATGATCCTGGTCAGCAGTGGCGCCATCCTCAACATAGTACTCAACTACCTCATGGTCGGCCGGCTGGGGCTGGGGCTGGTGGGCTCGGCTCAGGCGACGCTCATCACCGAGGGGATCGTCAGTCTGCTTGGCCTGGGTTATTTCTTTACCAGTCATGCCAAACTGCGCCTCTCATGGCGCCACATGGTGCCCAGTTTTCCGGCCATGCCCAACCTGCTGTTCACCGGTCTGCCGAGCCTGATCGCCCAGTTCAATCTGGGGCTGCTGCTGCTGCTGCACAACAGCCAGCTGATGGCGTATGGCGCAATCAAGGATCTGGCCGGCTTCACAGTGGCTGGTTACACCGAGGCCGTGTTCATCGTGATCCTGCAGGGTCTGGCCTTCGGCATCCAGCCGCTCATCAGCCAGGCGACGGGGGCCAAACGCCATCGGGATCTGAAATTCCTGATGGAGATGGGGCTCAAGATCACGCTCATCTATGGCATGGCGGTCTGGCTGCTGATCCAGCTGCTGCCGCGCCAGGTGGCCATGCTCTACATCGGCAATCAGGATGCCGAGCTGCTTGCCGCGGCCGTCAGCAGCCTGACCCTCAACCTCGGCGCCATTCCGCTGGAGGGGATCATCATGTTCGGCATAGTGTTGCTGCAGTCCATGGCCCGCACCAAGCAGGCGCTGATCATCTCGGCGGCCAAGACACTGCTGCTGTTGCCGCTGATCTTCCTGCTGCCGCTCTGGTGGGGCCGCGAGGGGGTGCTGATGGCCCAGCCCACCACAGTCTTGCTGCTGACCCTGCCGCTGTGCTGGTTGCTGTGGCGGGAGTGGCGTCGCCTCAAGCTGGCGTGCACACCCCAGCGTCCGCACCACGCCAAGCCGATCGGCGCCCGTCAGGGAGTCCAGCTGGCCCGCCGCGCCGGCTAGCCATTACGCAGACTCAAAGCCGGGTGGCGCGGGTGCGCACCCCGGGTTCTGCCATCGCCTGCTGGGCTGCCACCAGTTGCAGCTCGTAGGCGCCCGCCAGCCAGGTCTGGGCCAGCACCGCATCCACGCTGGCGTTGGTGCGCTCAAACGCCAGCACGGGATCATGTCCCGCCAGCAGATTGGCCAGCATGGTGGCACTGAGCAGATCCCCCACCCCTATGGGCTGACGATGAAATTCATAGAGCGGGCGCGAGATGTGAAACGCGCCCGCATCGCACACCAGCACCATCTCGAACCTGTCCAGGCTTAACCCGGCCCGCCCCAGATGCTTGACCATCACCAGCTTGATCCCCTGCTCGCGCAACTGCTGACAAGCCGCCAGCACCTCGGGCACATTGCTTATCTCGCGGCCGGTGAGCCGTTCCAGCTCCAGCAGATTGGGGGCCAGCATGTCGGCCTGGGGCAAGGCCCGGGTTTTAAAGAATTCGCTGACACCGGGTGCCACTATGCAACCCTTGTCGGGGTGACCCATCACGGGATCACAGAAATAGAGGGCGTTCGGATTGAGCGCCTTGAGGTGGGCCACCGCCGCCAGTATCTCCTCCCCCTGTTCGGCCGAGCCGAGATAGCCGCTCAAGAGCGCATCGCACTGCCCCAGCACGCCTATGTCGGCAAGCCCCGTCATCAGCTGGCGGATATGGCCGCCGGGCATCACAATCCCCTGCCAACCTTCGCTGTACTGGGTGTGGTTGGAGAACTGCACCGTGTTGACGGGCCACACCTCCATGCCCATGCGGCGCATGGGAAACACGGCGGCACCGTTGCCGGCGCAGCCGAACACCACGTGGGATTGAATGGAGAGAATTCGCTTCATGATGGCGACTCACGCAAAAATGGATAAAAAACACAGGGAAAAACGGGCCTCTCGGCCCGTTGTTGTCACTCTCGATTAACGCAGCACCTTGACGGTGTAGCTGCCATCGGCCTGACGATAGAGGCCGTGGATATCGGTCTCGAAGCCCGGGTAGTGAGCCCCGATCTCGCACAGCATCTCGAGGAACTCCAGCACCGGCAGCGAATCGCTGGTCACCATCTCGCCCGGCAGTACCAGCGGTACTCCCGGCGGGTAGGGCAGTATCATGTTGGCGCTGATGCGATCCACCATGTCACGCAACGGCACCTCTTCCAGATTGCCGGCCAGCTCCTGCTGCCAGGCAGCGTGCGGCGTCATCTTCATCTCAGGCAGCACGTCGAACGCCTTGAACATCAGCTCCGGCAGACGGTATTTGCAGGTCAGATCGTGGATGCTCTGGGCCAGCTCCTGAATGCGCATGCCTTCGTAGAAGCTCGGGTCTTCACGGTAGAGGCTCGGCAATATGCTCTTGATGGTCAGGTTCAGGTCATAGCCGCGCTTGAACTCGGTCAGGGCGCGCAGCAGCTGCATCGCCTTGGACTGATCGATACCGATGGAGAACAGGAACAGCATGTTGTAGGGGCCTGTCTTCTCCACCACTATGCCGCGCTCGTCCAGGAACTTGGAGACCAGAGAGGCAGGGATGCCGTTGTCCAGCAGCTTGCCATCACGACCCATGCCCGGCGTCAGCAGGGTGACCTTGATGGGGTCGAGGTACATGTGGTCATCGTCGATGCCGTTGAAACCGTGCCAGTCATCTTTCGGATCCAGCTTCCAGCACTCGACTGTGTCTATGTTGTCCGGCTGCCATACGTCGAAGAACCAGCCTTCGCTCTGATCACGCAGACGCTTGATCTCTTTGCGGAAGGAGACGGCGCGATCGATGGAGTCCTTGATCAGCCGCTTGCCGGTGTTGCCCCGCATCATGGCGGCGGAGATCTCGGTGGACGCCACTATGCCGTACTGCGGCGAGGTGGAGGTGTGCATCATGAAGGCTTCGTTGAAGGTCTCTTCCTCCACGTCACCCTTGATGTGGATCATTGAGGCCTGGGAGAAGGCCGCCAGTAGCTTGTGGGTGGACTGGGTTTCGTAGAACACCTTGCCCGGCATGGCGTCGCCGCTCATGCCGCACTTGCCTTCATAGATGGGGCTGAAGTTGGTGTAGGGCACCCAGGCACTGTCGAAGTGGATGTAGGGGGTATCCAGACTCTCCTTGATGAAGCCGGTGTTGTAGAGCAGGCCATCGTAGGTGGAGTTGGTGATCACGGCGTAACGTGGTGCCTGGGCGCCCGGGGTGGCGGCAACCTTGGCGGCAATGGTCTCGCGGCTGAACTCGCTCTGCGGTATGCCACCCAGAATGCCGTAGGCATTGCGGGTCGGACGGAAGTAGAGCGGGGTCACGTCACTCATCATCATCAGGTGAGTCAGGGACTTGTGACAGTTGCGATCCACCAGCACTGTGCTGCCGGCCGGCGCGGAATACATGCCGACTATCTTGTTGGCGGTGGAGGTGCCGTTGGTGACGATATAGGAGCGATCGGCGTTGAAGGTACGGGCGATGTACTCCTCGGCTTCCTTGTGCGGACCCGAGTGATCCAGCAGGGAACCCAGCTCCGGCATTGAGATGGAGACGTCCGCCTTGAAGGCGTTGGGGCCGTAGAAGTCATAGAAGATGCTGCCGGCCGGGCTCATCTGGAAGGCGGTACCACCCATGTGACCCGGGGTACAGAAGGTGTATTTACCCTCTTCCACGTACTTGAACAGCGCCTTGGTGAAGGGCGGCAGTATGGCGTCCTGATACTCCTGGGTAGCCTGGCCCATCTTGAGGGCGATGTCGTCGGCCATGCCGAGACGGTACTCGAAGAAGTGCACGTTCAGACGCAGGTCGGTCAGGTGAATGTCCAGGGTGGACTGGTCGTTGGCGAAGGCGAAGATCGGCAGCTTCTCGTTGCGATCGTGGATCTCCTTGCACAGGCCGAGGGAATATTTGTCCCAGTCGAAGATGGCGCCGCAGACGCGGGGGTTCTTCTCAATCAGCTTCAGCAGGTCGGCCACGTCGACCGGGTATACAACCTGAAAGCCTTTACGCTCGAGGGAGGCTTGCAGCTGGCGAATGGGTTCTTCTTTGAAGAACACGCCCAGGTGGTTGAGGATGGCAATGATATTCATCGTGATACTCCACACGTAGAGGGGCGCTCTCCATCAGGGATGGTGAGTGAAGAGCGCTCGGAAAAGGGAAACGGAATCAGTGGCTGGCTTGCTCTTTGAGCAGGGCGTCGTGTTGACGCAGGCCCTGTTTTTTGGCGTAGAACATCAGGATGATGAGCGACACCACGAAGGTGGCAGTGAGGTTGGAGCCCTGGGCGCCCATCAGGGCCACCAGACAGAAGACGCAGGCGACGCCGGAGAAGATCATGGTGCCTATGCTGCGGGAGGTCATGCCCTCGAAACGAATGAGGTTAATGCTGGAGTAGAAGTAAGGCAGCATGGTCAGCAGCACAGCATCCGTGGTCAGCACGTTGAACAGGTCGGCGGCGTGAGCGGACTGGGAGGTGAAGGCGGTCAGGCCGATCATCAGCGCAGTCATCTTGAGGGAGCCGAGGATCAACCCCTTCTTGGCGACGCCGTTCTTGTCCAGCTCGCCGTAGATCTTCGGGAAGTTGCCATCGTGGGCGGCGCGCTTGCCCGCCTCGCCCACCAGCATCATCCAGGAGCCCAGCGAAGTGAAACAGGCCAGGGCGGTGAAGGCGGAGACGAACGGCGCAGACCAGTTGCCGAAGATGGCGGAAGAGGCCATGGCAAAGGGGGCGCCGGAGGCTGCCACTTCACCGGCCGGGAACATGCCGCTGATCACCTGGGTGGAGAGTATGTAGATGACGCCGGCAATACCGGTACCCAGCATGGTGGCGAGCGGCACGGTACGTTTCGGGTTCTTCACCATGCCGGAAGAGACGGCGGCGGATTCAACACCCACGAAGGACCAGAGGCAGATCAGCACGGCGCTGATGACAGCATGCAGGTCGCTGCCGCTGGTGGTGTTCCAGTTCTGGCTGTAGACGCTGGTATCAAAATGTCCCCAGCCCATCACGGCGGTACCGACCACAGGCAGCAGGATCAGCACCAGCCCCAGGGTACAGAGGCGGCTCACCCAGCTGCCGCCAAGCAGGTTGACGAAGGTGAAGATCCAGACCGCCGCTATGGTAGCCAGGGCTGCCGGGATAGGGTTGTTGAGGATGGGGAAGAAGACCGACAGGTAGGAGACGCCGGTAATGGCGATGGCCAGGTTGCCAATCCAGTTGGCATGGTAATAGAGCACACCGGTCTGGAAGCCGAACACAGGAGAGATCTCGCCGGCGTAAGCGATGGGGCCACCCTCTTGCGGATTCTTGGTAGCGAGGCGGGCAAACACGAAGGCAAGGCCCATGGCGCCAACCAGACAGATGGCCCAGCTGAATACAGAGATGGAGCCGATAGTGGCCAGGGCCGAGGGCAGCAGCGCTATGCCGCTCCCCATCATGTTGCCGGCCACCACACCTGTACAGGCGATGAGGCCAATCTTCTTGCTCGTATCTAGGGACATAAGATCTCCGGGTCGATAAAAGGTCATCAAACACACGCTTGGCGGAGCGTCCCGCCAACGAATGGCCACAGACTAGGCCTCTGTGCCCCGGAAAACATAAAGACCCGCTAAGGGATAAAAACATGAGTGAACTTTTTTCACCCCGCGACATCAATCAATAAAAACCGATTAAAAACATAATGTTGGATGCAAGGCGCCAAGCCATCTTGATAAATCCTTGATATCCCCGCCCCCGCTTGAGAGGCCTGCCAGGCCTCATTCGATACACCTTGATATTTTTCATGATGCCCTTGCGGCCACGAGGTGCCCCATTCAACCCCCTTTGCCCTGAAACCTCGGCCAGGCCGCTGGTTGAAACCTCGCCATCCTCCCAGACCCGACTCGCCATGCGGAGCGGACGCCTCCCGGCAATGGCCGCCCTTGACTGGGTAATCCGAAGGGAGGGCAAGCATCAGGACGACACAGCCGCGAGCGGAATGAAGAAGGGAGCTGGCCCTGGATCGGCCATCTGCACAGGGGTAACAGCAGAACCCTGAGGGATAGACAAAGATGCCATGGCCCTGAGCCAGTGGCAGGGATAGGGACAGGAATAAAGAGAGCGGCTGGCCGCCAGGTCACCCAAGGCTGGTCATTGCCGGGCTGCGGCACACCAGACAGCACATAAGCAACAGGCTGCCCCAAGGCAGCCTGTCTGACTGAGCGCAACCTCTGCGATCAGCGAAGCGGCATGTTGCCACGCCTCAGAACAACTTCACCTTGCTCTGGCCCAGCGCGTTGAACAGGGCGGGAGTCAGGGTTTCCATGTTGCTGTAGAAACCGAGTCGCTGGCAGAGCAGATAGGTCTGCTCGGTCGCCTCCATCAGGAAGGCCTGACTGTAGGCATCCCCCGCCGCCTCGGGGCGGCCATCCAGCTCAGCCAGCTTGCCGAGCAGTATGTGATAGAGCACTGAGCGGCCCCGGCTGGCTGCCTGCGCCAGCAGGCGATTCGCCTGCTGCTGCTGGCCGTCCAGTATCGCCTGCAGGGTCAGCGCCTCCCATACCCGCGCCGGCAGCAGGCCGCCGTCCTGCACCAGACTGGCCAGATGGGTGCCTATCCCCTGCAGTCGCTCACTCTCGGACTGACCGGCCAGGGTTGCCAGCGCCTCTCCCGCCAGATAGCGCTCGGCCAGCAGCAGCGGCTGATCCGGTTGGCTTGCGAGGGACTTGTCGAGCAGATCGATGCCGCGCTTGAGCGCCACCGTATCCTGGCTGTTGGTGTAGTAGTGCGCCTCCATCATGGCCATCAGGGCGGCATCGTCGGTGGGCCAGCCCATGCCGGGCAAGGCGTCCGGCTGATCGAGGGCGCGCAGCAGATCCTGGCTGCTCGCCTGCAGCACGGCGTGGACGTTGTGGCGACTGAGCTGATACTGGTGGCTGAACAGCACACGGTTGGTGTTGATGTTGCGGTATTCCAGATCCAGATAGGTGCCGCCGGGCTGACGGGAAACCCGCACGCTCAGCTCCTTGCCGGGCAGTATGCCGCCCATCAGGGTATTGGCACCGTACTGCACCCGCAGCGGCGTGGCGGCCGCCACCTCCCCCATCAGGGCACGGGTGATGCCATCGGCCAGGCGCACGTTCTCGTTGTCACCCTCCATGCCGGAGTGAAAGCGAAATACCAGCAGGTTTGGATCCAGCATGGAGTGCACCTGGGGACTGGTGTGCTGGTAGCTGAGCAGGCTGACGATGGTGACCAGGATGACGGCCACGAAGATGTCGAAACTGATCATCTTCCAGCGGCTGCGGCCGTCCTGGGCCCGGGTCGAGATGGCGCGGGTCAGGGGGCCGGCCGGGAAGGGGGCCACACCACTGATCGCTTCCTCATCCTCGTCATCGGCAGGCGGGCTCAGGTCGGAGAGGGTCGAGTTGGCCGTCGGGGCTGACCGGGCATCCGCCATCACCACGGAAACCACCTGCAAAGGTTGCAATGGCCGTACCGGCGCCACCAGCTTGTAGCCACGCTTGGGCACTGTGATGATGTAGTCGGTCGCATCAAAGCGGCCATCTTTGAGGATCTTGCGCAGCTCGAAGATGGACTGAGTGACTACCTGATCGGTGACCTCGGCCCCGTCCCACACCTCGTTGATCAGGGAGTCGCGAGCAAACACTGTGCCGGCATTGCTCGCCAGAAACCGCAACAGATTGACCAGCCTGGGCTCGAGGTAGACCTCGCGATCGGGGCGACACAGCATGTTGTCGTCAACGCTCAGGGTCCAGTCATGGATCTCAAAAACCGATTCGCTCATGATTCACTCGCTGCAGATGAAGACGATGCACGATGAGAGTGACGCAAGACCAGAGGCGGGCGGAACCGGGAAAGCAGTGTCGCCGAAACAGTGAACATGCCTGAGGGTCAATCCTGTTTACGTCTGAAGGGCATCCTTGCGGGTATTCCAATCGGGCCGATCGGAAGCGGTCACTTTAAGCAAAACGGGAGCGGGATCCCACTTTTTTTGGCCACTAACCGCCGCTCAGTTGATCCGACACGGGGGTTTTCGGCAAACATCGTGCCAACTGGTATCCATATGAAGAGTATTTATCCCGGCCCCAAAAAAGAAGGCCCCCGCAGTGCGGGGGCCTTCTGGCATGTAGGAATGAAGCCGGTGCTTAGCAGTAGCCGTAGCCCATCAGGCGCTGGTAGCGCTGCTCCAGCAGCTGATCGGTCTCGAGCGGACGCAAGGCGTTCAGATCCTGCTGGATGCGATCCTTCAGGCGCTTGGCCATCAGCTCCACATTGCGGTGGGCACCGCCGAGGGGCTCCTCGACTATGCTGTCGATGAGTTTCAGCTCCTTCAGGCGCTGGGCCGTGATGCCCATGGCATCGGCGGCGACCGGTGCCTTGTCGGCGCTCTTCCACAGGATGGAGGCGCAACCTTCCGGCGAGATGACGGAGTAGGTGGAGTATTGCAGCATGTTGACGCGATCCCCCACACCGATAGCCAGGGCGCCGCCCGAGCCGCCTTCACCGATTACTGTGCAGACCACGGGCACGGTCAGACCGGCCATGACCTTCAGGTTGCGGGCGATGGCTTCGGACTGGCCACGCTCCTCGGCACCCACGCCGGGGTAAGCGCCCGGGGTGTCGATGAAGGTGATGATCGGCATCTTGAAGCGCTCGGCCATCTCCATCAGGCGCAGGGCCTTGCGGTATCCTTCCGGACGCGGCATGCCGAAGTTGCGCTTGATCTTCTCCTTGGTCTCGCGACCCTTCTGCTGACCAATCACCATCACGGGTTCGCCGTCGAGACGGGCGATGCCGCCGACGATGGCCTTGTCATCCGCATAGGCGCGATCGCCAGCCAGCTCGTCGAAGTCGGTGAAGATGTGCTCGATATAATCGAGGGTGTAAGGACGCTGAGGATGACGCGCCATCTGGGATACCTGCCAGGCCCCCAGATCGCCGAAGATCTTCTTGGTCAGCTCTTCGTTTTTCTTCTCCAGCCGGCGAATGTCTTCATTGAGATCGACAGCACTGTTGTGCTCACTCACATGACGGAGTTCATCAATCTGCGCCTGCAACTCGGCAATTGGCTGTTCAAAATCCAGAAAAAGACTCATAGGGCCTATAGATCCTCTAATCAAAAACCAATTCAACCCGCTCTCGTCCAAGCAGGACTCGCAAGTCATCTATCAGTTGATCGGTGGGCGTCACCCGCCACTCGGTACCGAGCGTCAATCGCACCCGGGAGCCGGGGCGACGATAGTTTACCTGAACCGGACAGACTCCGGCACGGGCGGGTTCCAAAATCTCGCACAAACGCGGGAAAAAGCGATCATCAATCCGCTGTTCATCGAGGGAGATGCGGATTGCCCTGGCAAAACGCTCCCTCGCATCGTTGATATCCAGTAATTCACGGGCCGACATTTTAAGGCCACCGGAGAAGTCATCAAAGCTGACCTGTCCAGAAACCACCAAAATACGGTCTTTTTGCATCAATTCTTCATATTTTTCCAGCGCCTCACTGAACAGAGTCACATCCAGACGGCCGGATCTGTCGTCCAGGGTGAAGATCCCCATCTTGTTGCCGCGCTTGGTCACCATGCTGCGGGCCGCGATCACCAGCCCAGCCGCCGTGGTGACGGTATCGCGGGAGGTGGGGTGCAGATCGCACAGGCGACCCGAGGTGTAGCGACGCAATTCGCCGCTGTACTGGTTGATGGGGTGGCCGGTCAGGTAAAGGCCGAGCGTCTCGCGCTCCCCTTCCAGCCAGATCTTGTCAGGCCAGTGCGGCACGTTGGCGAACGCTTTCTTGACGTCGTCAATCTCCTGGGTCAAGACACCAAACATGTCGACCTGGCCTACCGCCTGCGCCTTGGCGTGCTGCTCGGCGGCACGCATCGCCTCCTCCAGCGTCGCCATCAGGGCGGCGCGGTGCGGGCCGAGCCTGTCCATGGCGCCGGAGAGAACGAGCTTTTCCATCACCCGCTTGTTGATCTTCTTGATGTCGACCCGGTTGCAAAAGTCGAACAGATCGCGGAAGGGCCCGTCCTGATCCCGGGCGCTGAGAATGGCATCGATGGGGCCTTCCCCCACCCCTTTCACGGCCCCGATACCGTAAACGATGTGGCCGTCTTCGTTGACGCTGAAGCGGTAACGACCGGTATTCACGTCCGGCGGTATGACGGTGAGCCCCATCCGCTGGCACTCGTCCACCAGGGTCACTATCTTGTCGGTGTTGTCCATGTCGGCGGTCATCACCGCCGCCATGAACTCGGCCGGGAAGTGGGTCTTGAGCCAGAGCGTCTGGTAGGAGACCAGCGCATAGGCGGCGGAGTGGGATTTGTTGAAGCCGTAGCCCGCAAACTTCTCCACCAGATCGAAGATCTTCACCGCCAGTTCGCCGTCGACGCCGTTCTTGACGGCGCCTTCCTCGAAGCCGGAGCGCTGCTTGGCCATCTCGGCCGGGTTCTTCTTGCCCATGGCCCGGCGCAGCATGTCCGCCCCACCGAGGGTATAGCCAGCCAGCACCTGGGCTATCTGCATCACCTGCTCCTGATAGAGGATGATGCCGTAGGTGGGCTCAAGGATTGGTTTGAGGCTCTCGTGCTGCCACTTCTCGTCCGGGTAGGAGATGGCCTCCTTGCCGTGCTTGCGCTCGATGAAGTTGTCCACCATGCCCGACTGGAGCGGGCCCGGCCGGAACAGGGCCACCAGGGCTATCATGTCCTCGAAGCAGTCAGGCTGCAGCCGCTTGATGAGGTCCTTCATGCCGCGGGATTCGAGCTGGAATACCGCCGTGGTCTCGAACCGCTGCAGCAGGTCGAACGACTTCTTGTCGTGGATCGGGATGGCGGCGATGTCGACCGGCGGCTTGCCCTCCTTGGCCAGGCGCGGGTTTATCATGCCGAGCGCCCAGTCGATGATGGTCAGGGTACGCAGCCCCAGGAAGTCGAACTTCACCAGGCCGGCGTATTCCACGTCGTTCTTGTCGAACTGGGTGACAGGGTGATTGCCGGAGTCATCGCAATAGAGCGGCGCGAAGTCGGTGATCTTGGTCGGCGCTATCACCACGCCACCGGCGTGCTTGCCGGCGTTGCGCACCACCCCTTCCAGCCGGCGGGCCATGTCGATGAGGTCCTTGACCTCCTCGTCCTGCTCGTAGAGCTCGGGCAGCTTGGGCTCGGCCTCGAACGCCTTGGCGAGCGTCATGCCCGGATCCGGCGGTATCAGCTTGGAGATGCGATCGACGAAGCCGTAGGCGTGGCCCAGCACCCGGCCCACGTCCCGCACCACCGCCTTGGCCGCCATGCTGCCGAAGGTGATGATCTGGGAGACCGCATCCCGGCCATACATCTCGGAGACGTGCTCGATCACCTCGTCCCGTCTGTCCATGCAGAAGTCGACGTCGAAGTCGGGCATGGAGACCCGCTCGGGGTTGAGGAAGCGTTCGAACAGCAGGTCAAATTCCAGCGGATCGAGATCGGTGATCTTGAGGGCGTAGGCCACGAGCGAACCCGCACCCGAGCCCCGGCCCGGCCCGACGGGGATACCGTTGTCCTTGGACCACTGGATAAACTCCATCACGATGAGGAAGTAACCCGGGAAGCCCATCTGGTTGATCACCTTGAGCTCTATGTCGAGGCGCTCGTCGTACTCGCCGCGCTTGGCGACGCGAACCTCGGGATCAGGGAACAGGAAGGCGAGCCTGTCCTCCAGCCCCTCCTTGGACTTCATTACCAGGAAGTCTTCGGTGGTCATGTCGCCGGTCGGGAAGTTCGGCAGGAAGTATTCACCCAGGCGCACCGTCACGTTGCAGCGCTTGGCGATCTCCACCGTGTTCTCCAGCGCCTCCGGGATGTCGGCGAACAGCTCGGCCATCTCCTCCTGGCTGCGCAGGTACTGCTGCGGGCTGTAGCGGCGCGGCCGGCGCTTGTCCATCAGGGTGTAGCCATCGTGGATGGCAACCCGGATCTCGTGGGCGTCGAAGTCTTCGGCGTTGAGGAACACCACCTCGTTGGTCGCCACCACCGGCAGCTCGAACTCGGTGGCGATGGCCACCGCCATGTGCAGATAGACCTCTTCGTCGGGTCGACCGGTGCGCAGCAGATCCAGGTAGTAGGCGTCGGGGAAGTGGGTCCGGTAGAAGGCGAGGCACGACTCCGTCATCTGCCGGTTGCCCTTGAGCAGGAACTTGCCCACATCCCCCTCGCGCCCGCCCGAGAGCACTATCACGCCCTTGGCGTGATCGGCGAGCCAGGCCCTGTCGATGACGGGACGCCCCTGCACGTGGCCGCGCTGATAGCCGCGGGAGATGAGCAGGGTAATGTTCTGGTAGCCATCGTTGTCCATGGCCAGCAGGGTGAGGCGGAACTGCTCGTCGCCCAGCTCTTCGCTCTGCACCCAGAAGTCGGCCCCGACGATGGGCTTGATGCCCTTGCCGTGGGCGGCGCCGTAGAAGCGCACCAGGCCGCACATGTTCATCTGGTCGGTCAGCGCCAGCGCCGGCATGTTGTTGGCCGCTGCCGCCCCGACTATGGGAGCAATCTTCTGCAGGCCATCGACCATGGAGAAGTCGGAGTGGACCCGCAGGTGGATAAAACGGGGTTCAGCCATCGTCATACCCTCTCGTTGCACAGAGTGGCGTGCATGTCGTGATGCCGGCAGCTCTGCATGGTTTACTCGATCCCCAGTGCACGGCGCACCGGTTTGAAACTCTGCCGATACTCGGGCAAGGGGCCGCGCTCGGCAAGGATGGCAAGGTGCTCAGGGGTCGGATAGCCCTTGTGACGGGCGAAACCATACTCGGGATGACGGCTGTCCAGCTCGGTCATCTCGGCGTCGCGGGTCACCTTGGCCAGAATCGAGGCGGCGCTGATGGCGGCCACCAGACTATCCCCCTTGACCACGGCGCGCGCCTCCATCGGCAAGCTTGGGCAGCGGTTGCCATCGATAAAGACCAGATCTGGGGTGATGGGCAAGCCCGCCACGGCGCGCTGCATCGCCCGCATGGTGGCGTGCAGTATGTTGAGCTCGTCTATCTCCTCGGGCGTGGCACGACCTATGGCCCAGGCCAGCGCCTTGGCCTTGATCTCGTCAAACAGCGCCAGCCGTTTCTTCTCGGAGAGCTTCTTGGAGTCTGCCAGCCCGACAATGGGGTTGGCGGGATCCAGGATCACGGCGGCCGTGACCACGTCACCCACCAGGGGGCCACGCCCCACCTCGTCCACACCGGCAACCAGCCTGTCTTCGGGAATATCGATCATCATCTTGCAGCCTTGAATCAAAACAGGCCCCGCAGGGCCTGACATGGGGTCGATTAGCACAGCCCAATCGGCCGCCCGGAAATATTATCTGCCGAGCAGGTCGGCCACCGCATCGGCGGCCTGCACATCGGCGTTGCAGCGAATGCGCTGGTGCAGCCGGGTGAAGGTGGCGATGAGCTCGCGGTTGTCGTGTTCCAGCAGCTTGCTGACCTCTTCCACCAGATTGTCCGGGGTGCACTCGTGCTGGATCAGCTCGGGCACCAGCATCTGGTCGGCCAGCAGGTTGGGCAGGGACACATAGGCGGTCTTCACCAGCCGCTGGGCCAGCCAGTAACTGAAGGGTTTGAGCTTGTAACCCACCACCATGGGCTTTTTCACCAGCATGGCTTCCAGCGCGGCGGTACCGGAGGCGAGCAGCACGGCATCGGCGGCTATCATAGCCTCGCGCCCCTGCCCCTCCAGCAGCACCATGTCGAGATCCGGCGCCAGCTCGGCCTTGATGGCCATGAATTGCTCGCGCCGTTTGTCGTTGACCAGCGGCACTATGAAGCCGAGATCCGGGTAACGCACCGTCAGCCGCTTGCAGGCCTCGAGAAATACCGGTGACATGAAGCCCACCTCGGCGCTGCGACTGCCCGGCAGCACAGCCAGCCAGCGCCGGCTCGGGTCAATGCCCAGCGCCTGGCGCACCCCGGCCTGATCCGGCACCAGCGGAATATCGTCCGCCATGGTGTGGCCAACAAAGCGGCAAGGGGCGTCGAAGCGGTCGTAGAAGGCTTTCTCGAACGGCAGGAAGGCGAGCACCATGTCGGTGGCGGCCTTGATCTTGTGAATGCGGTTCTGACGCCAGGCCCAGACCGAGGGGCTGACGTAGTGAACCGTCTTGATACCGGCGCGGCGCAGTTTCAGCTCCACCCCGATATTGAAATCCGGTGCATCCACCCCGACGAAGATGTCGGGCGGATTGGCGATAAAATGGCGCAGCAGTTCGCGGCGGACCTTGAGGATGCGGGGCAGACGGCCAAGCACCTCTGTGATCCCCATGACGGAAAGCTCTTCCATCTCGAACAGGGCCTTGACGCCCAGAGCCTGCATCCGTGGCCCGGCGATCCCTTCAAACTGCGCATCCGGATAGCGGCGCTGCAGTTCACGCACCAGCCCGGCGGCCAGGATGTCGCCGGAGGTCTCTCCGGCGACGATACCGATGCGAACGGGATCAGGCACGGATGATCCCGCGCTCGTTGTCCTTGAGGAAATCCACGTAGAGCTGAACGGCCGGTTCGCTGGCCGCCATCTCGATCAGCACGGGCAATACCTCTTCGATGGTCTTGCCGGAGCGGAAGATCTCCTTGTAGGCACGCTTGACGGCCGAGATGGCCTCAGGGCTATAGCCGCGACGACGCAGGCCTTCGGAGTTGACCCCGAACGGCTTGGCATAGTTGCCGGCCGCCATCACGTAGGGCGGCACATCCTTGTTCAGGGCGGCGCAGCCACCGACGAAGGCGTGGGAGCCAACCCGACCAAACTGGTGGATCGCGGAGAGACCGCCAAAGATCACGAAATCGCCGATCACCACGTGGCCCGCCAGGGTCGCGTTGTTGGCGAAGATGCAGTTGTCACCGATGATGCAGTCATGGGCCACGTGCACGTTGACCATGAAGAGGTTACCACTGCCCACCCTGGTCAGGGACTGATCCTGGATGGTGCCGCGGTGCACTGTGCAGTTCTCGCGAAAGACGTTGTTGTCGCCGATCTCGAGGAAGGTGCGCTCGCCGGCGTACTTCTTGTCCTGGCAATCCTCACCTATGGAGGTGTGCTGGAAGATCTTGTTGCCACGACCTATCTTGGTCGGGCCCTTGATCACCACATGGGAGCCTATCCAAGTGTTTTCGCCGATTTCAACCTCGGCGCCGATGACAGAAAAGGGGCCGATTTCAGCCCCTTTACCGATCACGGCAGACTCATGGACGATGGCGGTATCGTGAATGATGGCAGTCTGGTCGATCACGTGTATTAAACCTCGCGTTTGGCGCACATCAGCTCGGCGGTACAGACCACTTCACCATCGACGGTGGCGACACCGGTGAACTTGGCGATACCGCGGCGCTCTTTCAGGAACACCACGTCGAGCACCAGCTGATCGCCGGGGCCGACCGGACGCTTGAAACGAGCGTTATCGATTGAGGCAAAGTAATAGAGTTCGTTGGGGGACGGCTTGCCCACCATGGTGAACGCCAGGATACCGGTGGCCTGCGCCATGGCTTCCAGGATCAGTACGCCAGGGAACACCGGCTTGGCCGGGAAGTGCCCCTGGAAGATCGGCTCGTTGAACGAGACGTTCTTGATGGCGCGCAGGGTCTTGCGCTCATCGCTGATCTCGTAGCTTTCCACCCTGTCCACCATCAGGAAGGGATAACGGTGGGGCAGCAGATCCATGATTTCCTGGATACCCAGGCTCTTCTTTTCAGTAGTCAAAACAGTACCCTATACCAATCGTGATTATTCTTGATCCAGCTTCTTCTCAAGCTTGCTCAACCGCTTGTGCATCTCTTCGATACGCATCACCCGGGCGGCGGTCTTGCGCCACTCTTTATTGGTTTGCAGGGGGATGCCGGAAGAGTAGACACCGGGCTCGGTAATGGGTCGCATCACCATGGCCATGCCGGTAATGGTGGCCTGATCGCAGATCTCCATGTGCCCGTTAAAGACGGAGGCGCCGCCAATGATACAGTATTTGCCGACCTTGAGACTACCAGCCATCACGGTTGAGCCCGCCACGGCGGTGCCGTAACCGATCTCGACGTTGTGGGCGATCTGGCACTGGTTGTCGATGATGACGTTATCCGCGATGCGGGTATCTTCCAGCGCACCCCGGTCTATGGTGGTGCAGGCTCCGATCTCGACCCGGTTGCCTATGGTCACGCCACCGAGCTGGGGGATCTTGATCCACTCGCCACGCTCATTGGCATAACCGAACCCATCGGCGCCGATCACTGTGCCGGCTTGAACCAGACAGTCGGTGCCCATGGTGATGTTGTGATACAGGGTGACGTTGGCCCACAACCGGGAGCGTGCTCCCAGTCGGGTATTCTTGCCAACAAAACAGCCTGGACCTATGCGCACGTCATCCCCCAGCACGACGCCGGATTCAATCACCGCATTGGCCCCGATGGCCACTCTCTCGCCCAGTTGCACGTCGGCCGCTATGACGGCGCTCGGATGTATATCCGTGGCCGGTTGCGGCGTGGTGTCCAGCAGTTGGGCTACCCGGGCAAACCCCACATAGGGGTCTTTGATCACCAGGGCATTGGTGGGACAAAAAGGCAAATCCGCTTCTGTAATGAGCACGGCCGTGGCCTCGCTCTGCTCCAGATAATGCCGGTACTTTTTATTGGACAGGAAGGTGATATCCCCCTCCCCGGCCTTTTCCAGTGTCGCTACCTTGCGGATTTCCAGGGTTCCGTCGCCATGGACCTGGGCCCCCAGTTGCTGGGCCAGCTGTGCGAGAGTGAATGCCATCAATTAGTTGCTCTTGCTTACCTGAGAAATAACCTGGGCAGAGATGTCCAGCTTGCTGGCGGCATACGGGGCGGCATTGCGCTCCAGCACCAGATCATAACCATTGCTCTTGGCGATGGAATCGATGGCAGCCTGTACCTTGGTCAGGATCTTGCCGCGCTCTTCGGACTGACGGCGACCGTTGTCCTGTTCGAACGCCTGACGCTTCTGGTTGAACTCCATCTGCAGCTTGGCCAGTTTCTCCTGGTTCTGCTTCTTCTGCTCGGCGCTCATGAAGGCTTCGTCCTTCTTGAACTTCTCGACCAGCGCCTGACCGTCGGATTCCAGCTTCTGCAGCTCACGCATGCGCGGCTCGAATTCACCTTTCAGCTTCTTGGAGACTGCTTCACGCTGGGGCAGCTTTTGGAATACTTCGCCCATGTCGACCACGGCGATCTTGGTCTCGGCCAAGGCGGAGCCCATGCCGGCAGCCATCAGTGCAAAACTCAAACCAGCTACTTTCAACGCTTTATTCACACTTACTCCTTGTTCCCTCATGTGAGGGCTACCTGATTTACCTGATTATGCAAGTGGTACCCGGACCGACTTGTTACCTGGTGAGGCACGCAAGCTGCGCGTCCCATCATTGAATACCCCCACCGCCTGGGTGGGGGTGCGTCCGTCCTTAGAAGGTGCGGCCGATGTTGAATGAGAAGAACTCGGTGCGATCGCCCTCGTACTGCTTGAGCGGACGGGCAATCGCGAACACCAGGGGTCCCATGGGGGAGAGCCACTGCAGCGACAGACCGGCCGAGGCGCGGTAGTTGGTCGGATCCGAATAATCGCTCAGATAGTTGCAACCACTGAAGCAGCGGTTCTGGTACTGGGCATAGTCGAAGGTAGTATCCCAAACGGAACCTGCGTCGATGAAGAAGCTGGTACGCAGCTGGGGCTGATAGGTCTCTGACGCGAACGGCGTCGGCACTATCATCTCGAGGGACGCCACCGCCAGGGCGTTGCCGCCCACAGAGCTGTCGGTGCCCTGGATGACATCGTTGCCGCTCAGGTTGTAGTAGTAGAGCGCCTTCGGACCCACGGTATTGCTCTTGAAGCCGCGCAGGGTATCGAAACCACCGGCGAAGTAGTTCTCGAAGAACGGCAGTACGTGGTCATAGTTGCCGTTGCTGCCGTAACCGTTGCCGTAGGAGGCACGGGCCTTGGCCATCAGCACCCACTTGTGATCCGCATCGAACGGGAAGTAGTGCGCATCTTCGGCGTTCAGCTTGAAGTACTGCAGATCCATGCCCGGCACCGTCACCTTGGCATTCACACGCTGACGGTCACCGGCGGTCGGGAACATGCCCTTGTTGAGGGTGGAACGGGTCCAGCCGGCGGTGACGTCGACGGTGTTGAACACCATGCGGTTGTCGCCATCCTTGTTCTTGCTGTACACCTTCCAGAACTCATCCACCTGCAGATAGGGGTTGGGCTGGGACAGCTTGTTGTTCTCAAGGCCGAGGCTGAAGTCGAGGCGGTTGTTCTCGTTGACCGGGAAGCCACTGGAGAGGCGGAAGCCGACTGTGGTGTTCTCGTAGTCGACTATGTTGGCGTCGGCCGCACTGAACTGGTTGTAGTAGAGACGACCACCCAGGCTGACTCCGTCCACGGTGAAGTAGGGATCGTTGTAGCTGAGGTCGACGCTCTTGGAGTACTTGTTGGTACTGGCGGAGATGCCGATCTTCTTGCCGGTCCCCATGAAGTTGTCCTGCTGCAGGCCCGCCTGCAGACTCAGGCCCGATTCGGTACCATAGCCCACGCCGGCATTGATGGAGCCCGCTGGCTGCTCCTTGACCTTGAAGTCGAGATCGACCTGGTCATCGCTGCCCGGCACCCGCTTGGTGTCCACTTCCGCGGTTTCGAAGTAACCGAGGCGGTTGAGACGGGTCTTGGACTGCTCGACGCTGTCGGAGGAGAGCCAGGTGCCTTCCATCTGACGCATCTCGCGACGCAGCACTTCATCCTTGGTGGTGACGTTGCCGCTGAAGTTGATGTTGCGCACATAGACACGGGGACCCGGCTCTATGTTGACGATCAGCTCCACTTCCTTGGTCTTGTCATTGACCTGGGGGAAGGTGACCACTTTCGGGTAGGCGTAGCCGTAACGGCCGAGGAACTTGGAGAGCACCTCTTCGGTATGGGTGACCTGGCTGGCGGAGTAGATGCTGCCGGCTTCGATAGGGATCAAGCCCTTCATCTCGCCGCCACGATCTATCATGTCGCCCTTGAGCTGAACGCCGGAGACCTTGTACTGATCCCCTTCCTTGACGTTCAGGGTCACGTAGACGCCCTTCTTGTCCGGGGTCATGGAGACCTGGGTCGACTCCTGGGCGAAGCGGATGTAGCCGCGATCCATGTAATAGGAGCGCAGGGTCTCGATGTCACCGGCCAGTTTCTGCTTCTGGTAACGCTGATCACCGGTGAAGTTCCACCAGGGCACATCGTCCTTGAGGGAGAGCTGGGCCAGCAGTTTCTCTTCCGGGAAGACATTGTTGCCGACTATGTTGATCTGCTGGATCTTGGCCGCTTCCCCTTCCACGAAGGTGAATTTGAGGTCGACCCGGTTGCGTGGCAGCGGGGTGACGATGGCCTTGACCCTGGCGGAGTATTTGCCCACGCCGTAGTAGAAATCTTCCAGCCCCTTCTCGAGGGAGCTCAGTACGGTGCGATCCAGGGGATCACCCACCCGGATACCCGAGGACTCCAGGCTCTGGGTCAGCTGCTCTTCCTTGATATCCTTGTTGCCTGAAAACTCGATGCTGGAGATGGTCGGCCGCTCCTTGACCGCCACTTGCAGCACCTGACCGTCACGGTAAACCTTCACGTCCTCGAAGTTGCCGGAGGAGTAGAGCTTCTTGATGGCGTTGGCCAGGGTCACGGAATCGACGGTATCGCCAACCCGGATCGGCAGGTTCAACAGGGCGGCACCCAGCGTCACTCGCTGCAAGCCGTCGACCTGGATATCTTGCACCACAAAAGAGGCAGGGGCCGCCTGGGCCAGGAAACTGGCACCCAGCAGGCAACTCAACACCAATGCTTTTTTAACAGCCATTTTGTTCTTATGTGTCCTTGTTGATGCTCTGGCCTCAGAGGCGAGCGAAATCATTAAACAGCGCAATGCCCATCAGTAACATCAGAATGGCGGCGCCGATCCTGAAACCCACTTCCTGAATTTTTTCTGATACCGGCTTGCCGGTGACCGCCTCGATGAGGAAGTAGACCAGATGGCCACCGTCCAGCACCGGCAGGGGAAACAGGTTGATGATCCCCAGGTTGACGCTGATCAGCGCCAGAAAGCCGAGGAAATAGACCAGACCGTAATCGGCACTGCTGCCTGCGCCCTTGGCAATGGAGATGGGGCCGCTCAGATTATCCAGCGAGACGATGCCACCAATCAGCTTGCCAATCATGTCAAAGGTCAGTGTGGTCAGGCTCCAGGTCTTCTGGGCTCCCTGCCACAGGGCTTGCAAAGGCCCATACTGTAACAGAATTCGATACTCATCCGGTAATGGAACCAGTTGCGGTGACAGGCCGACAAAGCCGACCAGCTGACCCCGCACTTTTTTCACATCCGGGGTCAGGGTCAGGGTCAGTTCGCTGCCCGCCCGCTCCACCACCAGTTGCAGTGGCTGCTCCGGAGACTGCTGCACCTGGAGCACGAACTGGGCCCACTCGGTGACTTCCTGCTCACCCACCCGCTTGATGCGATCACCGACCAAGATGCCGGCCTTCTCGCTGGCACTCTTGGGCACTATGGCCTCGACCACGGGCAACACCTTGCCGCCGAGGGGCACTATCCCCAGGCTGCCGATGGGTGACTCCTTGTCCGGGTCAAACTGCCAGCCGGCCAGCTGGAGAGTCTTGTCCACCGCATAGCTGGTGTTGGCTGGCTTCAGCTTGAGCTGCACGGCATCATCGCCCAGGTGGCTGATGAGGGCATAGGTCACGCTCTCCCAGTCACCGGTCGCCTTGTCGCCGACACCGACGATTTCCATGCCGGGTTCGATCCCGGCCGCCGCCACTATGGAGGCGGGGCGCACCTCCCCCACCACGGGTTTGACGGCAGGAACGCCGATCATGAACATCAGCCAGAGGGCAAACAGGGCAAACACGAAGTTCGCCATGGGGCCCGCCGCCACTATGGCCATGCGTGCCCAGACACTCTTGTGGTTGAAGGCATGCTGCTCATCACCGGGTTTGAGCTCATCGACCCGGCCATCCAGCATCTTGACGTAGCCGCCGAGCGGGATCAGCGCCAGCACATACTCGGTGCCATCCTTGCCGACCCGGCGCCAGATGGCCTTGCCAAAACCGATGGAGAAGCGCTCGACCTTGACGCCACAGCGGCGGGCCACCCAGAAGTGGCCGAATTCATGAACCGCAACCAGCAGCCCGAGGGCGACGATAAAGGCACCTATGTTCCACAACACGCCGCCCATCAGCCGATCACCTCGATATCATACCCATTCGAACAACTGAAAGAGGCAGTCATCAAGGCATGTTTGTCATTCCACAGCACAGCACTCATCAGTCAGCCACCTCGATTTCATGCATGGTCCGATACCCGAAGGCAAGGATGAAGGCAGCACAATGCCACGAAATACCACTCATCAGCTAAGCTCCTCAATCAAATTGTGAGCACGGGCACGGGCCGCACCATCCAGCGCAATCAAATCATCCAGTGAGCCCACGGCGGAACTGCCCAGCGCCGTCATGATGGCCTCATTGACTCTGGCAATATCCATAAAACCGATCCGCTCTGCAAGGAAAGCCGCAACGGCCTCTTCATTGGCGGCATTGAGCGCCGTGGTCGCCGCCTGCCCTTGCTGGCAGGCGCTCATGGCCAGCGCCAGGCAGGGATAACGCTCATAATCGGGCCGGATAAAGCTGAATTCTCCGACACTGAAGAAATCCAAAGGTTCCACCCCAGACTCAACACGAGCCGGATAGGCCAGCGCGTGGGCTATGGGGGTGCACATGTCCGGATTACCAAGCTGGGCCAACACTGAGCCATCCTTGTACTGCACCATGGAGTGGATGACGGACTGGGGATGGATCACCACCTGGATCTGCTCGGGCGCCGCATTGAACAGCCAGCGCGCCTCTATGTACTCCAGCCCCTTGTTGATCATGGTGGCGGAGTCCACCGAGATCTTGGCCCCCATGGACCAGTTCGGGTGGGCGATCGCCTGGGCCGGCGTGACCCGCGCCAGTTCCTGAATGTCGGTATAGCGGAACGGGCCGCCGGAGCCGGTCAACAGTATCTTGCTGATGCCCGCTTCTGCCAGGGAGCAGAAACCGGGCTGACGCTGAATGGCTTCGGGCAGGCACTGGAAAATCGCGTTGTGCTCGCTGTCGATGGGCAGCAGCTCGGCGCCATGCTCGCGCACCGCCTCCATGAAGAAAGCGCCGGACATCACCAGCGCCTCCTTGTTGGCCAGCAGGATGCGCTTGCCGGCACGCACCGCTGCCATGGTGGGCGCCAGGCCCGCAGCACCGACGATGGCCGCCATCACGCTGTGAACATCGGGATGGGCTGCCACCTCGCACAGGGCGGCCTGACCGGACAGTACCCGGGTCACACTGCCATGGGCCTTGAGCCGGCCAGCCAGCATGGCGGCCGCGTCTTCATCCACCATGACGGCGAAACGGGGGGAGAATTCGAGACAATCGCGCAGCATGGCATCCACGCTGCGGGCCGCCGTCAGCGCCAGAACTTGCCAACGGCCCGGATTCTGCCGCAGTACCTTGAGGGTGCTCTGACCGATGGAGCCAGAAGCTCCCAGGATCACCAGGTTATGCATCAACACTCCCGACTTGCTAACGAATGAATGGAGCCGAAAGCCTTCAAGATCATCAGACTATGCATCAAGACTCCTGAACGAGTAACAGACTGACGGAGCCGGATGCTCCCGGGATCATCAGCGAGCGAGGCATCAGAATTCCTGGCTGAGCAACAGGTAGCTGAGCAGGAATACCGGCAGGGCGGCGGTCAGGCTGTCTATCCGGTCGAGAATACCGCCATGACCGGGCAGCAGGGTGCCGGAATCCTTGATGCCCGCCTCCCGCTTGAACATGCTCTCGGTCAGATCGCCGAGCACGGACGCCAGCACAGCCAGCAGGGAGCAGAACAGCACTATGGCCATCTTGGCGGGCACGAAGCCCATGAACCAGGTCACGGCAACGGCCAGCAGGCTGGCGGTAAACAGGCCGCCAACCATGCCTTCGATGGTTTTGCCGGGGCTGACGGCCGGTGCCAGCTTGTGTTTGCCAAAGGCCTTGCCGAAAAAGTACGCGCCAGAATCTGCCGCCCAGACCAGCCCCATGACGAACAACAGGATCCAGGCCCCCATCATGGGGTCGTGATAGAAGTTGTAACCACGGATGGCCACCAAGGACCAGAAGAAGGGCACCAGGGTCACCAGACCGAACAGGGACTTGAGCCAGATGGACTCTTTCCACAGCTTGGCACTCTGGGGATAACGCAATACCAGCAGCAGCCCCAGCAGCCACCAGCTGACCGCGGTCCAGAGCACGCCCATCACCAGCGGATGCAAGTGCGGGGTCCACAGCTGCTCGACCGGCAGCCAGAACAGGCTGGCACCGAGCAACAGACAGAACACCAGCGGCAGCCATTGCTGCGGCTGGGCAGAGACGAAGCCGCTCCACTCGCGGCTGGCCAACAGAAACACCAGGGCTGCCAACAGGGCAAAGAATTTCAACGGCAGAAAGAATAGCGCCCCCAACACCAGGGGAACCAGTAGCAATGCGGTAATAATTCGTTGTTTTAGCAAAAGAAACCTCTCTCTTGGGAGGGGGTTTAGCCGGTCTGATGCTCGGCGATCAATTCCCGTATCTGTTCACCCGTACACCCGAAGCGACGCTCGCGGGCAACGAAAGAGGCAACGGCCTCACTGAACTCGGCCTCGTTGAAATCGGGCCACAATACCGGGGTAAAATAGAGCTCGGCATAGGCGAGCTGCCATAACACAAAATTACTGATGCGATGATCGCCACCGGTCCGGATCAACAGATCTACGGGGGGCAGGTCGGCCATGCAGACTTGCCCGGCCAGCAGGGACTCATCGATGGCATCGGCGTCCAGCTCGCCCGCCGCCACGGCACGGGCCAGTTTACGAGCCGCCTGGGCGATATCCCACTGACCACCGTAATTGGCGGCAATATTGAGGGTCAGCCCCTGGTTGTCGGCGGTCAGGGCCTCGGCCTTGGCGATCTTGGCCTGCAAGCGTTCACTGAAGCGGGCGGTATCACCGATCACCTTGAGCCGGATCCCGTTGCTGTGCAGTTTCTTGACCTCACGGCCCAGCACAGTCAGGAACAGCTCCATCAGGGCACTGACCTCCCCTTCCGGCCGCCGCCAGTTCTCACTGGAGAAGGCAAACAGGGTCAACGCCTCAATCTTGGCGCGCGCGGCAAAGGTCACCGCCTCACGAACAGACTTCACGCCCGCCTTGTGACCATAGACCCGCATCTTGCCACGGTTCTGAGCCCAGCGTCCGTTGCCATCCATGATGATGGCCACATGACGAGGCAAGGACGAGTTGGCACAATCATCTAACGCTGCCAAAAGCGACATTCATTTCTCCCACAAAGACAAAAGCGCCGTGCAGGGGCACTACACGGCGCTCGTAATATACCTGTCAGAGGCTTAGATTTCCATTAGCTCCTTTTCCTTCGCGGCCAGGGCGTCATCCACCAGCTTGATGAAGGCATCGGTGAGTTTCTGGATCTCTTCCTGAGCACGACGGTCGTCGTCTTCGGAGATCTCTTTGTCCTTGAGCAGCGCTTTGAAGTCAGCGTTGGCATCGCGACGGATGTTGCGCACGGCCACACGGGCACCTTCGGCTTCGGCACGGACGATCTTGGTCAGATCGCGGCGACGCTCTTCGGTCAGCGGCGGCAGCGGCACGCGCAGGGTCTGGCCGTTGCTGGACGGGTTCAGGCCCAGATCTGAGGTCAGGATTGCCTTCTCTACCGCCTGGATCATGGAGCGGTCAAAAATGGAGATGGACAGGGTACGAGCATCTTCTGCCACCACGTTGGCCAACTGTTTCAGAGGAGTGGCAGCACCGTAATACTCAACCTGGATACCGTCGAGCAGGCTCGGGTGAGCGCGGCCGGTACGGATCTTGGACATCTGGGTCTTGAGCGACTCTACGCTCTTGGCCATGCGGTCCTTGGCGTCGTTTTTAATCTCGTTGATCACAGTGGTTTTCCTTTTGGCGAACGAGCCGCCACGCGGCTCGTGTCTATCATATTTATTTGCTGGCGTAATGAATAAGAGCGCCTTCCAGCCTGATCTCTTGTCTTACTTGCCGATGTGGTGGATCAGGGTGCCTTCCGGCTCACCCATGATAACCCGACGCAGCGCACCCGGTTTGTTCATGTTGAACACGCGGATCGGCAGATCATGGTCACGGGCCAGAGTAAAAGCAGCAAGATCCATCACTTTGAGTTCTTTTTCAAGAACTTCATCATAACTCAATTCATGGTACAGCACGGCATCCGGGTTCTTGACCGGATCATCCGTGAATACGCCATCGACCTTGGTGGCTTTCAGCACCACGTCGGCTTCGATCTCGATCCCGCGCAGGCAGGCCGCGGAGTCGGTGGTAAAGAAGGGGTTGCCGGTACCGGCAGAGAAGATCACTACCTTGCCGGCGCGCAGCTGGCTGATGGCCTCGGCCCAGCTATAGGAATCGCAGACGCCCTGCAGGGAGATGGCAGACATCAGACGGGCATTCACATAAGCACGATGCAGGGCATCACGCATGGCCAGACCGTTCATCACGGTGGCCAGCATACCCATGTGGTCGCCCACCACGCGGTTCATGCCCGCTTTGGCAAGACCGGCACCACGGAACAGGTTGCCGCCACCGATGACCAGACCGACCTGAACACCCAGCTCAACCAGTTCTTTGATCTCTTGGGCCATCCGCTCCAGCACCGCCGGATCAATGCCAAAACCCTCGGATCCTTGCAGGGCTTCACCACTCAACTTCAGAAGAACACGTCTGTATGCAGGCTTGGGATTGGTACTCATGTCACTGATTCCTGGTCATATAAAGACCGCGACATAAGTCGCGGTCTGGGGAAACGGAAAAACCGGTTCGGTTAGGCCTTCTGAGCGGCCGCGATTTGGGCTGCCACTTCAGCAGCGAAATCGGTCTCTTGCTTCTCGATGCCTTCGCCCACTTCGAAACGGGTGAAGGAGACAACGTCAGCGCCTTCTTTCTTCAGCAGCTCGGCAACCGTCATGGAAGGATCCTTCACGAACGGCTGACCAGTCAGGGAAACCTCACCGGTGAACTTCTTCATGCGGCCTTCAACCATCTTCTCGGCGATCTCTTTCGGCTTGCCGGAGTTGATGGCGATGTCGATCTGAATTTCGCGCTCTTTGGCAACGACTTCAGCAGACACGTCTTCAGGCTTGACGAATTGCGGGCTGTTGGCTGCAACGTGCATGGCCAGATCTTTGGCCAGCTCGGCGGAACCACCGGTCAGCTTGGTGATAACACCAATGCGGGAACCGTGAACGTAGGTGCCCAGGTTGTCACCTTCAACCAGCATCACGCGACGCAGGTTCATGTTCTCACCGATCTTGGCGATCAGGTTGGTGATGGTCAGCTCGATGGACTCACCGTTGCCGAAATCGGTCGCTTTCAGGGCGTCGACGTCAGCAATTTTCTGGGTCGCGGCGATATCGGCGATCTTCTGGCCCATTGCCATGAAGCTGGCATCTTTGGCGACGAAGTCGGTTTCGCTGTTCAGCTCGATCATGGCAGCAATGTTGCCTTCGGTACGGGCGAAAATCACGCCTTCAGCAGCGATACGGCCTGCTTTCTTGGCGGCTTTGGCCTGACCGGATTTGCGCATGTTCTCGATTGCCAGCTCGATATCACCAGCAGCTTCTTCCAGTGCTTTTTTGCAATCCATCATGCCAGCGGCGGTGCGCTCGCGCAGTTCTTTTACCAGGGCGGCAGTAACGTTAGCCATGTCCAGTATCCTCGGTCTTGAATTGACAAGAAACAGGGGCCACAAGGGCCCCTGCTAACCAATTACATCAGCTTGGTTAATAAGGGCTTTTCAGTCCTTATCAATTACTCAGCTTCAACGAAGCCATCTTGTTCGGCTTGAACAACGATGTCCTGAGCGCGAGCTTCCAGTACGGTGTCAGCAGCAGCATTCAGATACAGCTGTACGGCACGGATAGCATCGTCGTTACCCGGGATGACGTAATCAACGCCGTCCGGGTTGGAGTTGGTATCAACGATGGAAACTACCGGGATACCCAGGTTGTTGGCTTCTTTGATAGCGATGTGCTCGTGGTCGGCATCGACAACGAACAGCACGTCAGGCAGGCCGCCCATGTTCTTGATACCACCCAGGCTCTTCTCCAGCTTGTCCATTTCGCGAGTACGCATCAGCGCCTCTTTCTTGGTCAGCTTTTCGAAGGTACCGTCCTGGCTCTGGGTTTCCAGATCTTTCAGGCGCTTGATGGACTGACGAACGGTTTTCCAGTTGGTCAGCATGCCACCCAACCAGCGGTGGTTGACATAGAACTGGTCGCAACGATCAGCGGCATCTTTTACGGCTTCAGACGCGGCACGCTTGGTACCTACGAACAGTACCTTGCCTTTCTTGGCAGCTACGGAGCTGATGAAGTTCATGGCATCGTCAAACATCGGAACGGTTTTTTCCAAGTTGATGATGTGAACCTTGCTGCGGGCACCGAAGATGTAGGACTTCATTTTCGGGTTCCAGTAACGAGTCTGGTGACCGAAGTGAACGCCGGCTTGCAGCATGTCGCGCATAGAAACTTTAGCCATTTTATACCTCTGTATTGGGGTTAGGCCTCCACACATCCCATGTAACCGACCCCAAAGGGGCACCCCGGTACAGGTGTCGATGTGTGTGTGTTATTGAGTAAGGGTGATGAAATGCGGACGCAAGTTCCCCATTCCGGCGCGCTTTATACCATAACTTTGGTCAGGACACCACCGGCCGGGGTGCTAAAAATGGATCCCTGTAGTGGATGCCGGGCAGAGGATTTGACGTTGTGATGACAATCACACTGGAAGTAAACGGGGGTTGGGGATAAAATTTTGGCCTGATTGCAAACGCATCTATTTTTCATTACCTGATTGTTGGGCATCGACAGGATGCGCAGTCAGGCCCCAAGAGAGATCCCATGTCCATTAAAATCAAGACACCGGAAGAGATTGAAAAGATGCGCGTTGCCGGCCAGCTGGCCGCCGATGTGCTGATCATGATAGCCCCCCACGTCAAGGCAGGCGTCACCACAGACGAGCTTAACACCCTGTGCCACGACTATATTGTCGATGTGCAGCAGGCGATCCCGGCCCCGCTCAACTACCACGGCTTCCCCAAGTCCATCTGTACCTCGGTGAACGACGTCATCTGTCACGGCATCCCCAACCACAAGAAATTGCGGGAAGGGGACATCATCAACCTGGACATCACAGTCATCAAGGATGGCTATCACGGTGACACCTCCGCCATGTTCATCGTGGGTGAGACCACACCGCTGCGTCGCCAGCTGTGCAAGGTCGCCCAGGAGAGCCTGTACGCCGCCATCAAGCAGGTGCGCCCAGGCATGTGCATCACAGAGATTGGCGCCCTGATCCAGCCCATCGTCGAGAAGGCCGGCTTCTCGGTGGTACGCGACTACTGTGGCCACGGCATCGGCAGCGAATTCCACGAAGAACCGCAGATCCTGCACTACCGCAACGGCGGCAAGCAGGAGCTCAAGCCGGGCATGTGCTTCACCATAGAGCCCATGGTCAATAGCAAGAAGTATCACTGCCGCATCAACCCGAAAGATGGCTGGACCGTGACCACCAAGGATGGCGGCGACTCAGCCCAGTGGGAACACACCCTGCTGGTGACCGAGGATGGCTGCGAGGTGCTCACCCTGCGCCCCGATGACACCATCGACCGCGTTATCCGCCACGTTTGACATTCAACCCCGGCCACACGCCGGGGTTGATCTTTACCCGGCCAGACCGAGAGTGTGAGATGCCATGGATGCCAGCCTGCTTTCCCCCCATCTGTTACCCGACGATCAGCTCACCCGCGAGAACTGCAAAGAGTATCTGAGCCGTTTTCTCGGCTGGCTGCACGCCCGTTTCGATGCCGGTGACAACATCATAGAACTGGTGGCCACCCGCTCCGAATACATGGATGAGCTGCTGACCCGGCTGTGGCAGAAGTTCGGCTTCGACAAGACGGCGCTCACCCTGATCGCGGTGGGCGGCTATGGCCGGGGCGAGCTGCACCCCCACTCCGACATAGACCTGCTGATCCTCTACGAAGGGGACGAGCTGGACGAGGTGCTGGGGCTGCGCATCGGCGAATTCATCACCTTGCTGTGGGATCTCAAGCTGGAGGTGGGCCAGGCGGTACGCAACGTGGCCGAATGCATAGAGCAGGGCCGCGCCGATATCACGGTCGCCACCAACCTGATCGAGGCGCGCTATATCACGGGCCGCCAAGAGGGTTTCCAGCAACTCAAGGAGGCGACCGGCCCCCAGCTCTTCTGGCCGAGCGAGCAGTTCTTCCAGGCCAAGCGCGAAGAGCAGGCCCTGCGCCACCAGCAATTTCAGGGGACCGCCTACAAGCTGGAGCCGGATCTCAAGAGCAACCCCGGCGGACTACGGGACATCCAGACCCTGGCCTGGGTCGCCCGCCGCCACTTCGGCGCCACCACCTTGTTCGAGATGACCAGCCACGGCTTTCTCAACCGGGCCGAATATCGCGAGCTGCTCGACTGCCAGAATTTCCTGTGGAAGGTGCGCTTCGCCCTGCACATGGCCATCAACAAGGGCGACAACCGGCTGCTGTTCGACCGCCAGCGCACCGTGGCCCAGATGCTGGGGTTCGAGGGGGAAGGCAACAGCCCGGTCGAGCAGATGATGAAGCGCTTCTATCAGACGGTGCGGCGGGTCTCGGAACTCAACGAGATGCTGCTGCAGCTGTTTGACGAGGCTATTCTCGGCAACACCGCCATGGATGTGCGCCGCCTCTCCGACGAATTCCAGCTGCGGGGTCGCCTCATCGATGCGGTGGATTCCGAGCTGTTTGGCCGCGAGCCCGCAGCCATACTGCGGCTCTTCTATCAGATAGCCCAGCATCCCGAGATTGCCGGCATCCACTCCGCCACCCTGCGCCAGCTGCGCGAGGCGCGCCGCAAGCTCAACTGCTGGCTGCAGGACCTGCCCGAGTGCCGCCGCCTGTTCATGGCGCTGCTGCGCCATCCCAACGGCATAGGCCAGCCGCTCTCCCTGATGCACAAATACGGGATCCTGGCGGCCTATTTGCCCCAGTGGAACCTCATCGTCGGCCAGATGCAGTTCGACATGTTCCACGCCTACACGGTGGATGAGCACACCCACCGGCTGCTCAAGAACATCCACCAGTTTCCCAATCCGGCCAGCCGTCAGACCCACCCGCTCTGCCACGAGGTGTTCACCCGGCTGCGCAAGCCGGAGCTGCTCAGCATCGCCGCCCTGTTTCACGACATCGCCAAGGGCCGGCGCGGGGATCACTCCGAACTCGGCGCCGTCGATGCACTGGAGTTTTGTCAGCAGCACGGCCTGGATCGCTACGAGAGTCGGCTGGTCGCCTGGCTGGTGCGCCACCACCTGCTGATGTCGGTCACCGCCCAGCGCCGCGACATCTACGACCCCGAAGTGGTCACCGACTTTGCCCAGAAGGTGCGCGACGAGCAGCATCTCGACCTTATCTACTGCCTGACGGTGGCCGACATCTGCGCCACCAACGACACCCTCTGGAACGACTGGAAAGGCACCCTGCTGCGCGAACTCTACTTCGCCACCCAGAAGGCGCTGCGCCAGGGGCTGGAAAACCCGCCCGACATGCGGCTGCGCATTCGCGAGAACCAGCGCCAGGCCAAGCAGATCCTGGCTCAGCGGGACGTGCCGGAAGAAGCCATCAACCAGCTGTGGAGCGACTTCAAGGCCGACTACTTCCTGCGCCACAGCCCGGAGCAGATCGCCTGGCACTGTCGCAAGATCATCGAGCATGGTGACAACCCGGCCCCGCTGGTGATCATCGGCAAGCATCCGACCCGGGGGGGCAGCGAGGTGTTCATCTACTGCCGCGACACCCCGAATCTGTTCGCCACCGTGGCCTCGGCGCTGGATCAGAAGAACCTCAACATCCACGATGCCCAGATCATGAATTCGCGCAGCGATTATGTGCTGGATACCTTCGTGGTGCTGGAGCCGAGCGGCGAGCCCATCAGCCCCAACCGTACCGCCACCATCAAGAAGGCGCTGGAGAAGGCCTTGCAGGAGCCGGGCAAGCTGGTGCTGCGCAACAAGCCGCTGTCACGGCGCCACCGCCAGTTCAGCGTACCAACCCGGGCGGTGTTTTTGCCCCACAAGGGGGAGACCCGCCACACCCTGCTGGAGCTGACGGCGCTGGATACCCCTGGCCTGCTGGCCCGCATCGGTGCCGTGTTCCAGCAGTGCGGCCTGTCGCTCCATGCCGCCAAGATCACCACCATAGGCGAGCGGGTAGAGGACTTCTTCAGTCTCACCACTCTCGCGGGCGAGCCCTTGACCCAGAACGAGCAGCTGGCGCTGGAGGAGCGGCTGGTGAATCAGCTCAATCCCCAGGAGTCGGCCGACGATGAGGGCAGCGACAAGCCGGCGAAAGGCCTCACAAGGCGCCTTTCAGCATCCTGATTTATCAAGCAGAACAAATGGTTGGACCACTCAAGCACAATAAATCAGCGTTCCCCCGAAGAAATCGGCTTGAGCCCTTAAAAACAATTGGAAAAGTGTGATACAACAAACGGAATTTTTTAAAGGAAACCTGTCATGACCGAGTTGCAACAGATCATCGAAGCGGCCTTCGAGCGCCGTGATTCCATCACTCCCGGCTCAGTCGATGCCGCCACCAAGGCCGCCATCCTGCAAGCCATCGACCTGCTGGATTCCGGCAAGGCCCGTGTCGCCGAGAAGATTGCCGGCGAGTGGGTGGTACACCAGTGGTTGAAGAAAGCGGTACTGCTCTACTTCCGCATCAATGACAACGGCATCATCAAGGGCGACGATGCCCAGTACTACGACAAGGTTCCCCTCAAGTTCTCCGACTACACAGCCGAGCAGTTCAAGGAAGCGGGTGTGCGCGTGGTGCCGCCGGCAACCGCCCGCAAAGGCTCCTTCATCGCCCCCAATACGGTGCTGATGCCCTCCTACGTCAACATAGGTGCCTTCGTTGACGAAGGCACCATGGTCGACACCTGGGCCACAGTGGGCTCCTGCGCCCAGATCGGCAAGAACGTACACCTTTCCGGCGGCGTCGGCATCGGCGGCGTACTGGAGCCGCTGCAGGCCAACCCGACCATCATCGAAGACAACTGCTTCATCGGTGCCCGCTCAGAAGTGGTTGAAGGGGTTATCGTGGAGGAAGGCTCCGTCATCTCCATGGGCGTCTTCATCGGCCAGTCCACCCGCATCTATGATCGCGAAACCGGCGAAATTCACTACGGTCGCGTACCTGCGGGTTCCGTGGTCGTCTCCGGCTCCCTGCCCTCCAAGTGTGGCAAGTACAGCCTGTACGCCGCCGTGATCGTCAAGAAGGTGGATGCCAAGACCCGTGCCAAGGTAGGGATCAACGCCCTGCTGCGTTCCATCGACGAGTAATGGCCAACTGCTTGCTGCAAGGGCGCCTCGAGGCGCCCTTTTTATGATTGCATCGACATCCAGATGATAGAAATGTCCCGCGGCCCAGGCTGTCGGTATCAGCGCCCTGCTGCGCGCCATCGATTAGTGATCGACCAGCCATCATGGCAAAAGGGGCCTTTTGGGCCCCTTTTGATTTTGGCGCCCCTGTCACAGGCAAGCCACACAGACTCGGTTAAGATAGATGGGTCAGGATCGTTTCAAACCGAGGAAGCCCGATGTACGAGAATCTGAAGAGCCTGGGGATCCAGGAACCCACCTCAGTGGACAGCTATACCCTGCGCCAGGAAGCCAATCACGACATCCTCAAGATCTACTTCAAGAAGCAGAAAGGCGAGTTCTTCGCCAAGAGTGTCAAATTCAAATATCCCCGCCAGCGCAAGACCATGCTGGTCGACTCGGGTACCCATGAGTACAAGGATGTCACCGAGATCAACGCCAATCTCAAGTACGTGGTGGATGAGCTGGATAACCTGACCCAGGGCGTACACGTCCAGGCCGATCCGGACATCAAGCAGAAGATACTGCGTGACCTGCGCCATCTGGAAAAAGTGGTGCAGAACAAGATCAGTGAAATAGAACGGGATCTGGAGAAGTTGTAAGCCCGATCCGGCAGCAACGAGGGGCGCCCGTCAGGCGCCCCTTTTCTTTGTGCGGGATCCGCATGCCATGGGCGGGCCAACATGTGGTGAGGGAAGCAGGCCATAAACTCCCCGCTCACCCCCACTCCTTTGGGTGCAACTGGATGAGCAACTCGATGGACCCGGTCCCTGCCCGCCATCACCCTGACACTCGCCCAGCAAAAAGGGAGGCTTGCGCCTCCCTTTTCTGAACTTCGGGATTCAGGCAACTGTATTAGTTACTCTTCATCCAGATATCCATGTCGGTTTTCAGGTTGTCTGACTTGGTACCGAAGATGGCTTGTACGCCGGAACCAGCTACGACCACGCCGGCAGCACCCAGTTTCTTCAGACCAGCCTGGTCAACCTTGGCCACGTCTTTCACGCCAACCCGCAGACGGGTGATGCAGGCATCCAGAGAGGCGATGTTCTCTTTACCACCGAAGGCAGTGACCAGGGCAGCGGACATCTCGTCCTTGCTTTGGCTGACTGTCTCTTCAGCAGTCTCGTCTTCACGACCCGGAGTTTTCAGGTTCATGGCACGGATTACGAAGCTGAACACTACGTAGTAGATGACCGCGTAGACCAGACCCAGACCCACCAGCAGCAACATGTTGTCGGCACGGGGTGATTGCACCACGAAGTCGATGAAACCGTTGGAGAAGGTGTGACCGTGTACCACGCCCAGGGAGTTGGTCAGCACATAGGCCAGACCAGCCAGTACGGCGTGAATCGCGTACAGCACAGGAGCGATGAACAGGAAGGAGAACTCAATCGGCTCGGTGATACCGGTCAGGAAAGAGGTCAGGGCGGCAGAGGCCATGATACCTACGATCTTGGCGCGGTTTTCCGGCTTGGCGGCGTGAGCGATGGCAAACGCAGCAGCAGGCAGACCGAACATCTTGAACAGGTAGCCACCGGCCAGCTGACCGAAGCCGTTACCGGCAGCGCGGGAAGCGTCATCGGCAGTCAGGAAGCAGGTCATGATGCCGTGAACAGTTTCACCGGCGCCGTTGACACAGGTACCCGCCTGATAGAAGAAAGGCACGTTCCAGATGTGGTGCAGACCGAACGGGATCAGGGAGCGCTCAACTACGCCGTAGATACCGAAGGCCAGTACCGGGTTCTGGTTGGCAGCCCAGTCGGAGAAGGCACCGATGGCGGAACCAACTGGCGGCCAAATCACGGACAGGATCACACCCAGACCGATGGACACGAAACCTGTGATGATGGGCACGGCACGCTTGCCGGCGAAGAAGCCCAGATACTCTGGCAACTGGATCTTGTAGAAACGGTTGAACGCCCAGGCAGCCACACCACCGGCGAGGATACCGCCCAGTACGCCGGTCTCGATGGTTTCAACACCCATCACAGGTGCCATCACCTTCAGAGTAGCTGTCATGATGCCGTAGCCAACGATGGCTGACAGACCGGATACGCCGTCGTTATTGGTAAAGCCGAGGGCAACACCCACTGCAAACAGCAGGGCCATCTGACCAAATACGGAACCACCAGCTTGCTCCATCAATTGGGAGACAATTTCTGGCAACCAGCTGAAGTGAGCGGCGCCCACCCCCAGCAGAATACCTGCAACTGGCAAGACCGATACTGGCAGCATCAGCGCCTTACCGACCTTTTGCAGATTAGAGAAAGCATTTTTAAACATGTGTGCGCTCCTGAATGAATTGTCTTCCCGTAAACGGTTCAGTCCAATTGATAGACGATCACGAGCATCATCTTCATCGGCATGAATTCGATTGGGGGGTGTTTATTTTGACCTGTTGAATATAACCCAGCAGATCTGAAATTTCTTCCATCAGGCGCAAGGGAATAAAAAATTTGGAGGGGAGATCACAAGATAATTCAGAGGGAAAATTCGGGGAGATTACAGATATATTTCGGCATTTTCATGCTACGCCATAAATATGAAAAGTGCTGTTTCGCATTGTATTTTAACCAATCATATTAATGCCGAAAGAAACGCATTGTAACTTAATGTAACCATTTGCTGTTTTTTCTATTTTAGTCTACCGATTAAAAAGGCCTCCAACAAGGGAGGCCTCAAATAAATATTATCTTTTAAAGACTGGGCAATATTCAGCCTTTCTGCGAACGCTTGACCGCGTCAATAAAGACGGATTTCGCCTTGGTCGAGCCGGCACGCTCGGCCTCATTGACCAGTTGCATCGCCTTGTCGATATCACCGGCTTTCACCGCTTTCTCGATCTGGGACTGATAGAAAGCCTCGGTTTCGGTCAGCATGGCGGGTGCGGGTTTGCTGGGCGCAGCAACGGCTGCAGCCGTCACAGTGCCAGCCGCCACGGCAGCGGTCACCGGTGCGGCCTGGCTCATCGCCACCTTGTCTGCGTACTCGGGTTTGAAGACGGCCTCAAGACCCTGCCCCTTGGCCATGTCGACGACTTCGATCTGCACCAGGCCCCATGGGGAGTGCGGGATCACGGGATCCTTGATATCCGGCTCGACCGTGCCATTCGCACGGGCAAACGCCTTGGAGGGATGCAATATGGTGGTACTGCCCGCCAGCTGGTTGGCCGGGGCATAGACAATCATGTAGGTTTCAGCCGCCGGGTTGCCCGGCATGCTGCGATCGACAAAGACCTTGCCTTCGATGCGATCGTTGTCCAGCAGATGGGCTGGCTGGTAGCTGAATACCGACTCACCCAGCACACGAGTCACCTTGAACTGGGCATCCAGCATGATGACCTGAGGCACCAGCACTGTCTTGCTCACCTGGGAGGCGACCTTGATGGCCAGGTTGCCGGTGTTGGCTGGCAGGCGATAAGCCGCAAAGTAGCTCATCCCCTCGTCAAACTGAAAACTGGGTTGCTTGCCATCGAGGGCCAGCAAGGTATCGCCTTCCGGCAGGCTCACATAATTGAAATCGTTGAAAGCAGCGCAGCAGCTGGTTGCCTGTGAGAGCGCCTGCTTGGCCTGTTCGGCATTACTCAGGATGGATGCGTGATCCTGCACGGGGATCAACATGCTACCGGAACAACCGGCCAACAGCGCAGTAACCACGGCTGCGATAGACATCTTTACCAGTTTCATTCTTCTTATCTCCATAACCCGGTTGCCGTTACCCGGCGAAACAAAACTGCCCCCATACGGGGGCAGTGACTAACTTAACTGAAAGAAGTGCTTACCACCAAGCTTCCGCTTGCACACCCACTTGGTAGGTGTCTTTGGAGGTGCCGCTTTCGAAGACTTTCTGATCTTCGTCGTTGGCCAGGTAGGAGGCGAACACACGGATTTCAGGACGAGCCCAGAAGCTGGAGCCGGCAGACCAGGCTTGAGCCAGGGTCAGCTTGTAGCCGGAGTCATCAACAGAGGTACCGTTGGTGGACTTGGTCTTGTCCTTGAAGTAGCCGCCTTCGAAGATGGTCTTGTTGAAGTCATCCCACTTGTACATGGGGCGAACAACGGCGGACATGGCTTCAACCTTGTCGTTGCCATCCCACATCTCGTTGCCTACACCGTAGACCAGCTGGTGACCCATCTCGAAGTTGTTGCCCATGGGAACAACACCCCAGTTGATGATGCGGAAACCATCAGCACCGTCTTTGGCTTCGGCACCGTACCAGGAACCGTCACCGTAGAAGGCCATGGTCTTGGAGTAACCTTCAGTACCGTACTGCAGCACAGTCTTGTTGAAGCCACCCAGGATGCCTTGGGTCAGTTCGGCAGTCAGCATGACGCCGTCTTTCATGTTGTTGTTTTTCAGCGGTTTCTGCGCTTCGGTCTCGTTAACCAGTGCGTAGTCTACGCCAACTTCCAGAGACGCTTCGCTCCACAGCGGGATACCGGCATAACGCAGATCCAGCGTGTTGACGTTCAGGTCTTCGTTTTTACGATAGATTGGATTACCGGTAGTCGGGTCTGTTCCAATCTGGTTGTACTGACCGAACACATCGGCCGCGCTGCGGTCGTTGCGAACCCAGGCGAAGGAGATCTTGCCAGGACCGGCCTGGATGCCTTCGATACCGGCACCGGCACCGGAGATGTTCCAGTAGTAGAAGTCGGAGATGTGGATGTCGTGACGTTGGTAGTAACGCTTACCGGCCCACAGGGTGGCTTCCGGTGCGAAACCCAGCAGGCCCTTGGCCTGGACGTTGAACTGGCGCAGGGCGAAATCGGAATCACCGTTGCACTGTTTGGCATCGAAGTTACAAACGGTACCGGTACCTTCCCAGTCGTTTGAACCGTTGGAAGCCATGGCGAACATGGAATCAACGTAGAAAGTCTTGCCATCCTTGTTGAATACTTCCTGACCCAGCTGAACTTCGCCGTAGGTATCATTTTCGTTACCCAGACGACCAACCTTGTTCACGTTGTATTTAACCATGTCTCCGTCACCGGAAACGCCAACACCTGAACGGAAGTAGCCGTGGAAATCAACGGCGAAGGCGGCTTGGGAAGCCAGGGCTGCGGTTACTGCTGCAGCGATCGGGAGCCACTTTGCTTTCATTTTCATTTTCCTTATTCCCGCTGAGAGGGTGTGATCCTGATATTCAAGTTCTTACCACCATAAAAACGTTTAGGTGATAACCGAGGCCGATTATAGGTAGCCAATTTCGGGACAAACATGAGCTGATTCACAAAATGGCGACAAATCGCCCACCCAACACCCAAGAGGGTTTTATAGGACATTTAAAGCAAGCAACCAGCAATAACTCACCAATTAAAAACACGAACAAGCAAAAAACATGGCTTGAAATCGCTATCAAACATTAATTCGCTTCGCTGATTAAGTTGAAAATACCCAAATCAATGACAAAAACATGACTGAAATCGCTTTCAATGCGGAACTTTTAATTTTCTTGCATGTCGGTCATAACAGAAATAAATGCTCGGCCAAACGAAGGGATGCCAGAAAAATAACCGGATAAAAAGTGGGAAATATGGTCAGTTGAGACTGGTCTGGCCCGGAAATAAACATCCCCCATGGGCAAACCAACGGGGGACAAATAAAGAACACAAGGAGGGGAAAACTAGAGTGTATTTTCCCAGCCGGTTAGCCAGGCCAGCGCCACTTTTTCCGGTTCATCGTCGACGGTGGCATCTATCTCCAGACGGGGCAACAGAGCCCTGGCCCCCAGCTCCTGCAACAGGCCGTCAAGCTGACGGCCGGCACCGCAAAAGTGCTCATAGCTGCTGTCACCCATGGCGATGAGCGCATAACGCCACCCTTTCATATAGGGAGCCCGATCGGCCAGGGCGGCGGCTAAGGGTTGCAGATTGGGCGGAATATCGCCCTGCCCCGTGGTGGCGGTGATCACCAGCAGGAAGCGGGAGGCGTCCAGGTCTTCCAGCACGGCTTCATCGAAGATCTGGCACTCATGTCCGGCCTGCTGCAACTGCGCTGACAGCGTCTCGGCAACCAGCATGGCCGCGCCATAAACGGTTCCCACCACTATATCTATCTGAGCCATAACGGATTCCTTTGACTGGCGTGGTTTTACAGCATGCCACAACCCGGTCGAAGACAACACCCGGCCGTGAGTGAGCAGGCCAGGTGAAGATCAGTAGTCGCTCTCGCTGGCGGGCCAGCCCAGCTCGGCAAACAGCTGCAAGACGTCCGGCCCCAGCGGCGCCTGGATCCGCAGCGGGACTTTGAGGATCGGGTGCTCGAAACTGAGTCTGCGGGCCACCAGCAGCAGGCGTTCGCACCCCAGCTGCTCGCGAAAGAAGCGGTTGTGGCGGCCATCACCATGGCTGGTATCCCCCACTATGGGGTGGAACAGGTGGGCCAGATGGCGGCGCAGCTGATGCTTGCGACCGGTTTTCGGGAACAGCCTGACCAGGCTGTAACGACTGGTGGGGTGCTTCTTGGAAACCGCATGGGGCAACTCGACCTGGTGCAGGCGATGAAATGCGGTGACCGCCTCCTGAGCCGGACGATCCGGGGAGCTCATGGCATCGGCTATCTTGTCCAGCTGCTCCTTGAGGGGGTAATCGATCACCCCCTGTTCCGGGGCCCAGCCCCGCACCAGCGCCAGATACTCCTTGTGCACCCGACGGGCGGCAAGCGCCTCGGTCAGGGTGCGGGCAACCGCAGGATCGAGCGCAAACAGCAGTACGCCCGAGGTAGGGCGATCGAGGCGATGCACGGGGTAGACGTGGCGGCCGCCGATGAGATCCCGGGTCATCTGCATGGCGAAGCGGGTCTCGGCCTTGTCGAGCCAGCTGCGGTGCACCAGCAGGCCCGACGGCTTGTTGACCGCCACCAGCCAGTCATCCTGATAGAGCAGAGTCAGCTTCATCGCGCCGCCGTCGTTAGTACGGCAACCATTGGGGCTACCACCAGCCGGCGTTTCCTTCTGATAGGGCAGGGTCAGTTGCAAGGCGTTCTCTTCCTTTGCCTGCTCACTCATCATTGCTCAACCACTTTGCCGGAGAGCAGCAGATCGAAGCGAGCGATCAACCGCAGCAGGGCTTCCACGTCGGCCAGCTCTTCTTTGTAGACTTCACTCGCCATGGGATAGAGGGAGACGCTGGTGGGCAGCGGTGCTTGCAGCATGACCAGTTGCTCCATGCGCGGGATCAGCACGAACTGCAGCCACTGATCGAAGCTCAGGGTATCGACACAGAACGGCAGCTCGCTCGCCAGGGCCTCTTCACCCGGATGCTCATCTTGCCAGCGCGCCAGGCGCTGCAACTCGGCGGTGAGTTCACCCAACAGGCCGGCTACCAGCAAATATTGATTCATCTCGTCGTCCTCTTGCTCATGACCACATACCGGTCAACCTCCCCGGTAAAACGGGCACAGGCTGGCCGGGCTCATCAAAAAAGGGCGCGATTATACACCGTCCCCCTCCCCTTCTGCCACGTTCCATTGGCAGGCTGGACGCAGAGCCGAGCCCCCACAGGCTATCTGATGCAACCGCTTTATACAGATTGACCCGTAGCCCCCTTCTCAGCTTGTAACAAAACGCCCTTGGCACCCCCACTGACTACCTGATGCAACCGCTTTATACAGATTGACCCGCAGCGCCCTTCTCAGCTTGTAACAAACCCCCTTGGCACCCCCACAGGCTATCTGATGCAACCGCTTTATACAGCTTGACCCGCAGCGCCTGTAATAAAGCGCTCTTGGTACCCCTACTGGCTATCTGATACAACCGCTTTATAATCGGCCCGCATCACCCTTAGCCGGATCACATCATGTCTACCATCAACACGCTGACCGAGTTTCTGACCCAGGCCGATACCCAGTTTCAACTGTTCGACATGGGTCGCCAGGTGCGACCGCTGGCGAGCGATACCTTCGTGCGCATCGAGCAGCAGCAAGAACCCTATCCCTGGCCCCTGCAACAGCACGCCTGGCTCGGCGTCCATTTCTTCCAGCCGGCGGAGTCCAGGCACTATCTCTGGTTCCTCAAGTTTGCGCTCGATGAGCGCGGTCTGCTCATCGGCAGCGGCCCCAAGCTCTTCATGGATCAGGTGGTCGAGACCCTGGGCTACAAGCTGACCGGCGATCTGGATGAAGAGAAGGCCCAGCGACTGGCCGACAACCCTTACACCTTCCGCCCGGCCGAGGCCAAGATGGCCAGCCTGCATGCCAAGCTGGCCCGCCAGCTGGAACAGGCCCCTTCCGCCTACTACGACGCCCTGTGCCACTATCTGGCGGCACCGAGTGACGAAGGCTGGCAGGCGCTGGGCCTGCAAGGCTTCGCCGACATGGCCGAGCGGCTGCAGGACGAGCGCAATCTGGCGCTGGTGTGCAAGGCGTTGCCAAGGCTGCCCCAGGCGCCGCTCTACGCCCTCTGCCAGAGCCTGGAAAATGTCCCGCTACCACCGGCCGTGCAAGGTGCCCTGTTCGAGCGCATCGGCAAGGAGCAGGAGAGCGCCGAGCCCAACCCGGAAACCCTGGCCTACCTGTGCCGGGCGCTGGCCACTTGCAACGGCAATGCCATGCGCACCAACAAGCTGCTGACCCTGCTGCAAACCCAGCCGAGCCCGGCCCTGCTGCTGGCCATCGCCGGTCGCCTCTGGCCCGATCTGAAGGAGCCGAGCCTGCTCGGCCTGTTCCTGGAGCAGCTGGCGCTGCAACCGACCCAGTTCTTCAATCAGGTGTTTGCCGAACTGGTGACCCTGCCGGCCCTGCGCGATGATATGCTGGCCAGATTGCGGGATCCGGCGCGCAGCGATGCGCTCGGTCAGGCCATAGGCCGTCTGTTTGCCGCGGCGTAACATCTGATGGAATAACGGCCGGGTGGCTCGCCACTCGGTCCACACAAGGCCACATCACAAGGAAGGAGCCCTCGATGGGTGAAATGCTCGGTATCTTGCTGCTTATCCTCATCGGCGCTGCCTTCTGGCATCAGCGCCGCCAGGCCGAACTCGCCTGGCAATACATGCGCCGCTACTGCCAGCATCACGATCTGCAATTGCTGTCGCTGGCGCGCAGCCACCGTGCGCTGGCCCATCAGCCACTGCGACTGTTGACCTACTACGAGTTTGAATTTTCCAGCGATGGCGAGAGCCACTATCAGGGACAGTTGCGCATGCAGGGACTGCACATAGTCGGCGTCGATCTGCCACCCCATCGCATGCCATCCCAGTAAGCCAGCCAGCGCGACTCCCGCTGGCCCCAGACCACCTCAGGCCAGCTACCCCGCATCGTGCCCATGCCATCGCAATAGCAAGCCGGCACGGATCCGGGCCTATAATTTTCAGGAATGTCCCCTGGGAGAGATGAGATGGAATTCCTGACCCACGACCTGTCCGCCCTGTTTGCCCAGCTGGGTCTGGCCAACGACGAGCTGAACCTGCACCGCTTCATTCACGAACACAGGCTGGACAATCAGACCCTGCTGCCCGAGGCCGCTTTCTGGACCCAGTCCCAGGCCAACTTCCTGCGCGATGCGCTCTGGGATGATTCGGACTGGTCGGAAGCCATCGATCAGCTGGATGTGCTGCTGCGCCAGACCGATTGAGCCTCCTCCTCTCGCCAGCCCGCTTTCCAGACGAAGGCGGTTTGGTTAAGCTCTGTGCCCCGTCCAGCCCGTATCACCGTCATCCTGCGCAGGAGCCCCCATGTCCGCCCAAGAGATCATCCGCATTGCCAACGAACTGGCCGCGAAGGGGATCGCCCCCTCCACCGCCATGGTCAAGGCTCGCCTCAGCCAGCCCGTGCCCATGGCCGAGCTGCTGAAAGTGCTGAGCCAGTGGAAACAGCAACCCCAGCCCACCGAGCCATCCGCAACCACCACGCCTGCGGTTGCCAAGCCCGAGATGGCGGCCGATACCGTCAACCTGCAGCAGCTGAGCGAGCAGCTCAACCGGCTCGAGCAGAAGGTCGATCGCCTGACCGCCCTGCTGCTTCAACGCCAGCCGGACTGAGCCCCCATGTACATTCTCGAACTCAGCTTTGAATGCTATCGCGATACCTCCCTCGGTGAGGCCGAGCGGGCCATAGTCAACTACCTGGACATGCTGCGCTATCAGGGCCAGATCCTTGGCCGGGAGTTTCCCACCAGCATGCAGCAGGGTCAGTTCATCAGCCGGGTGGTCTGCCCCGAGCAAGACAGCCTGCACCCGGACAACCAGAGCGAACAGGTGGCACTGGCTGAACAGCAGCTCAATCAGGCGGGACTGCTCGCGCCAAAACTCCAGCTGCAAGGGGTGGATCTGCTCTCCGACAGCACGGATCCTTGCGGCCACACCGACGAGCGGCCGAGCTGGATGCTGCTCTACACCAGCTTCCTGCACACCTGCTCGCCACTGCGTTGTGGCGACCACTTCGCCCCCATACCGCTCTACCGGCTGCCGGCCATCGCCAACGGCGACCACAAGCAGATCATCAAGTGGCAAGAGGATTGGGAGGCGTGTGATCAGCTGCAGATGAACGGCTCCATCGCCGAACACGCGGCATTGCACGAAATCGGCGAGGTAGGCAGCCGTCTGCAACGCCGTGGCAGCGATCTCGGCAAGCGGCTGGAAGCCCTGAGCGGCATTCCTACCTATTACTACCTCTACCGGGTCGGCGGGCTGAGCGCCGCCGAAGAGAAGGCTCGCCCCTGCCCCGGCTGTGGCGGTGAATGGGCGCTAACCGAACCGCTGCACGAGATCTTCGACTTCAAGTGCGATCCCTGCCGGCTGGTCTCCAACCTCTCCTGGGACTTCAAGGACTAGGTGCCACGCCAGCCGTGATAAAGGGACAATGAAAAAGAGCCTTGCCAAGCGGCAAGGCTCTTTTCGTTCGGGTTTGTGCAAGGCCCCTTATTGCGGCAACGTCTCCAGCCGCGCGAGAAAATCGGGCAGGGAGGGCGCCAGCGCCAGACGGCGACCCGAGTCGAGCCACTCCAGCCACACCTGACCACTCTCGTTATCAAGGGAAATAAGCGTCATCTCGTTGCGGGTGGTGGCGATGAAGATAGATGGCGCACGCTTCAACTTGCGCAGCATCAGCAGGTGGCCGATGAGGTTCTCCCTCAGCAGGTCCAGATCCGCCTCGTTCCACGGCAGGATCAACTCAAGGCGCAACCCCTTGTAGGAACAGGGGATGGGGCGGCTGAACCAGTGGCCAAACAGGGCAAGGGCAGCGGGATGCAGCACCAGCTCCAGCGCATCGGCCATGGCCGTGAAGTCTGCGGGCTCACTGCGCTGCTGCGGACGCCAGGCGACCCGTCCCTCTCTGGGCTCATCCAGCTCGCAAGGGGAGCGCCAGTCAGCCTCCCATTCACACAGGGGCAGTCCCCGCCTCGCCTCGCCATCACGCTGCCAGCGTAAAAAAAAGTGTTCCAGGGCAGACAAGACTTGATCCGACATCGAAATTCCCCACAATTGCTGCCAAAGTCCGCTATTGCACCATCAAAGCCGTGAGCAGACAAGGTGAAGCGTGAGACGTCGCCACTGGGTGGCTATCCTCCCGCAACGCCGACCTGGGGCAAGGGCCCCAGCCGCTGCCAGCGCAATGGCCCATTCAACGTCCGGATCATCAAACACATGAGCAAACAAGAAAGATACGCAGGTGCCAGCGCCTTGCAGGGGCTGAGCCTGGGCCAGCAGTCCGCCTACATCAGCCAGTACAGCCCGGCCCTGCTGCAACCGGTACCGCGCAGCCTGAACCGCGACGACCTCGGCCTGACCGGCACGCTGCCGTTCCAGGGTTGTGACATCTGGACCCTGTACGAGCTCTCCTGGCTCAATGCCAAAGGCAAGCCCATGGTGGCCGTCGGCGAGGTCTCAGTCCCGGCGACCAGCGCCAACCTCATCGAATCCAAGTCGTTCAAGCTCTACCTCAACTCCTTCAACCAGACCCGTTGCGACTCGCTGGAAGCGGTACAGGCGCTGCTGGTCAAGGATCTGAGTGCCTGCGCCGGCAGCGATGTGAGCGTCACCCTGTTCCCGCTGACCCAGGCGCCCCACCACATTGCGACCCTGCCGGGGGAGTGCATCGACGAGCAAGACATAGAGGTGGACTGCTACGAGTTCGATGCCGAGCTGCTGCAGGGGGCAGCGAGCAACGAGGAGGTGGAAGAGACACTGCACAGCCACCTGCTCAAGTCCAACTGCCTGGTGACCAGCCAGCCGGACTGGGGATCCGTGGTGATCCACTATCGCGGCCCGCGCCTCGATCGGGAAAAACTGCTGCGCTACCTCATCTCGTTTCGCCAGCATAACGAGTTCCACGAGCAGTGCATCGAGCGGATCTTCACCGATCTCAAACACTTCTGTCGCCCGAGCCAGCTGACCGTCTATGCCCGCTATACCCGCCGTGGCGGACTGGATATCAACCCGTTCCGCAGCGACTGGGAAGTTCCCCCCACCAACCTGCGCCTTATCCGCCAGTAAACGCCGGGGCAGTTGACGGGAAGGCGCCTGGATACCGAGCCCCTCCTCTATCCCTGCCAGTAAACGTCGAACGCGGCAGACAGGAAGGGCTTGAATACCAGGCCCCTTCCCCTGTCACTGCCAGTCAACGCTGGACGCGGCTGACAACAAGGGGCTTGGATACCAGACCCCTTCCCCCATCCCCGCCAGTAAACGCTGGACGGGCAGGGGGGGGCTTGGATAACATGCCCACACCCCTGTGCTGTCCTTAATCCAATGAATCAACTGTTTTTTCTGGCAATGATGATGTCCTCCCTGTCTGCTCCTGATCTGGATCTGGCCAAGGAGCAGTTGTCTATCGATCTGCAGCAGGCCCAGACCCTGGTGCTCACCGATCCTGCCAGATGTGTCCAGATCACCTCGGCCTTCCTGACACGCACAGCCAATAATCCCAAGCAAATCATCAGCAATCGCCAGGAGTACGGCTATCGCGAGCCATTGCTGAGCTATGGCACGGCCGCCCAGGCCACAGGTGCTCACCTGCTCAAGGGGGAGTGTCTGCTGCAACTGGGCCAGTTCCAGGCGGCACAGAAGTCGCTCGATCAGGGCATCGCCATGGCCGCCAAGGAGCAGCAACTGGAGTTGCAGGCTCACGGCCTCTATCTCAAGATCCGCAGCCAGAATCTGCAGGATCACTCCCATGGCGCCAGCGCCGGCCTGCTCGGCCAGCTGGAGACCCTGCTCAGCAATCCCAGCCTCAAAGAGAGCCAGCTGCAGGTCTACAGCCGCTTGCTGCGCACCAACGCCAGCATAGAGGCGCACCAGTTCGACGAGGCCAAACGCCAGCTGGCCGAGGCTCGGCGCTGGGCGAACAAGACCAAGGAGCCGCTGGCCAGTGCCTGGGTCAGCGCGGTGAGCGGCGATCTCTACCATGCCCTCAGGCAGCCCCAGCTCTCGCTCGGTGACTACATAGACGCCCAGCAACAGGCCAGGGGACTGCAGGATCCCCTCTTCCTCGGGCTGCTGTCGAACCAGATAGTGAACCTCTATCAGGCGGAGCAGGAGCCACAGAAGGCGCTGCAATACGCCAATGAGGCCGCCAACTACTTCCATGCCCTCGGCAACCCCTCCCTGCTCAGCGATGCGCTGATCGTGCTCGCCCGCCTCAACCGGGATCAGGGCGAGATGAACATGGCGCTGGTCTACTTCTTCAATGCGCTGGACCTGCTGGACGAGGGCAACAATCGCACCCGCATCGCCAATCTCAAGTACGAGATAGGCAAGACCTATCTGCAAACCGGCAACCTGACCCTGGCCCGCAACTACCTCACAGCGGCCCGCCAGTCCCACGAGCTGGGCGACGACAAGGAGCCGCTGATCGACACCCTGCTGCTGCTGGGTGAGCTGCACCTCAAGCAGAAGGAGGGCGGCATCGCCATCCTGCAGCTGGAAAACGCGCTCGCGCTGGCCAACCAGATCGGCGATGCCCAGCGCCAGTTCGAGATCTTCCGCCTGCTCTCTGTGGCCTACGAACAGAAGGGCTACCTCAAGCAGGCGCTGGACAGCTACAAGAATTTCCACCAGCGCAGCGAGCAGGTGCGCCAGCAGCAGGTCGATCTGGAGCAGGAGGCGATCCGCGACAACTATGTCCAGGTGGAGCGGGAGCAGCAGATCAAGGAGCTGGAACAACAGCTCGATACCAGCCGGCACCAGCAGGATCGCTACCTCTGGTCGAGCGTCATCACGGGCCTGCTGCTGACCCTGTTCATCTATCTGTTCTTCACCCTCTGGCTCAAGCTCAGGGTCGCCCGCCTGCAAGGCAAGCAGCTGGGTGAAGCCATCTTGATCGAGCCGCGCACCGGCCTGGCCAACTGGCAGCGGCTGATGAGCCGCTGGCCGCGCGAGATGGCCAGACGCCAGCAAAAATCAGAGCGCTGGTATCTGAGCGAGCTGCCCACCAGCGAATTTGACGACAAGCTGCACTATCTGCTGTTTCGGGTGCCCTTCCTGGTCAACAGCCTGGAGCAGCACGGCTATCAGGTGAGCCGCGAGATAGAGCAGGCCTTCGGCAGCTATGTCAACGGGCTGACGCCGCAGGATGGGCGCATCTACGATCTGCGTGAAGGCCACCTGCTCTACGTGGTGCCCCAGCGCCATGTGGAGGATCTGCACCGGCTGGCCCAGGATCTGCTCGCGGCCTTTGCCGTCTTCCCCTGCCAGCACCCGCTGGATCGCCACATCAGCCTCGGCATCGTCAGCCACCCCTTCCTGCCCAAGGCGGCGACCGCCCTCGATCACCACGGCCTGTTCGATCTCTGTTATCTGGCACTGGCCGGAGCCATTCAGCTCAGTGAAAAACACCAGCAAAGTGTCTGGCTGGAGCTGGCCGCCATCGATTGCCAACAGGCCGCGTTTTTTAATGGGGATGTGTGGCAATGCTGCTTGATGGCAATTGACAAGGGACTGGTAAAAGTAAATTCTTCTCATGAAAAGCAATGGGTTAATTGGCTTCGACTTTCACGGACGAAAGCGCCGGATGACCAATGACGATATAGATAATCAACTGGGTCTGGAACTGGGTTCGACCGCCGTTGCTATCCAACACAAAAACGATAATGACAACAGGGCGACCTGAATAATGAATGATATCGCTGCCGTAGCAGGACAATTGGCCAGACTCAGGGAATCCCTTCAGCAAAAGCAGCTGGAGCTCGACGGCATCGTCTCTTTCTCCGACACCGAGCGCGCCCGCAGCATCCAGTTCATCGGCAAGTTGATGCAGGCCTGTCGCGGCCACGATCGCGAGCTGGACAACAAGCTCGCCAAACTCAAGCAAAAACTCGATGGCAATCCGCCGCTTTCCGCCCTCGACGCCGATCTCGCCGTCATCGAAAAGCTGTTGCAGCAACACGGCAACGCGCTGGAAGAGTCCATCACCCTGACCAAGTCCGCCATCGACCTTGGCTCCAAGCAGCTCAAGTCCATCAAGGGCTTCCCGGAGGATACCCGCAAGTCCCTCAAGGAGTTTCTGGCGAGCCCGGATGGCTATGGCATAGGCGATCATCAGAAGAAGGTGATCCGGCTGCTGGAGTTCTACCAGCAGGCCATCAAGATCCAGCTGCTGCCGACCCAGCCCCTGCTGGCGCAGGCCCCCGTTGCCAGCACGCCGGCCGTAGCCATAGCCGAGCTCTCGTCCCCCGAGCCAACCATCCCGTTTGATGCCAAGACCCACGCCCACATAGCCGACGAGTTGCAGCGGCTCATCACCGAGCTGGACTTTGCCGGTGCCGTCGGCGAGAGCCTGGCGGATATCCGTCGCCAGCTGCTGAGTGGCATCACGCCGCCGCTGCTGGCCGAGATCTGCCTGCAGATCATCGAGCTCATCATAGAGGGCACCCGCGAGGAGCGAAAATCCTCCCAGGCGTTTCTCAGCACCCTCAACGAGAGCCTCTCGGCTGTGCATTTCAGCTTCACCGAATCCCTCGACGAGGGACGCGCCCTGCAAAGCGCCACCCAGGATACCCGTCAGGCCATCGACAAGGAGCTGAAGGCCATCGACCATACCCTGGCCAGCCACGACTCCCTCGATGAGCTCAAGGGCGCCATCTCGGGCCACATGGGTGCCATCAACCTGCTGTTGCAGGACAGGGAAGCCATGGCCGCCCGCGAGCGCCACCTGCTCACCCGCCTCTCCACCATGGAGGCCAAGTTGCGGCTGATGAAGGAGGAGACCGCCGAATACAAGAAGCGCCTCACCATCCAGAAGCACAAGCTGTTCCTCGACAGCCTGACCCAGGTGCACAACCGGGCGGCCCTCGACGAGCGGCTCGAACTCGAATACAAGCGCTGGCTGCGCTACAGCACGCCGCTGTGCCTGGCCATCATCGACATAGATCACTTCAAGAACATCAACGACAACTACGGCCACATGGCCGGTGACAAGGCGTTGAAGGTGGTAGCCAAGGCGCTGCAGGGGGCCCTGCGTGACACCGACTTCATCGCCCGCTTCGGCGGCGAGGAGTTCGTGGTGCTGCTGCCGAACATCAACCCGGACAAGTACCAGAAGCCGCTGGAGACCCTGCGCCAGACCATCAAGAGCATCCCGTTCCGCTTTCGCGATGCCAGGGTCGAGATCACCATCTCCATCGGCGCCACCCTGTTTCGGGAAGGGGACCACACCACGGATGCGTTCGAACGGGCCGACAAGGCGCTCTACAGCTCCAAGAATTCGGGCCGGGATCAGGTCAACCTGGCCTGATGGCAGGCTAAAAAATCAGCAAACGCACTTCTCCCCTATTCCCCTGCCCCACCGCTTACATCTACTATCAAATTCAAGGGGTGCCACAGGGCATCCCGTTTTCTCCCCAGGGAAAAGCACAACGATAACAAGCGAGTGAAAGGGGAACCTATGATTACGCACATCAATCCTGTCGGCAGCATGGACTTGCTGTCACAACTCGAGGTGGATCGCCTCAAACAAACAGCCTCCAGCGATATCTATCAACTGTTTCGCAACTGCTCGCTGGCAGTGCTCAACTCAGGTAGCCATACCGACAGCTCCAAAGAGATACTGGAGCGCTTCAAATCCTTTGATATTCATGTGATCCGGCGCGAGCGCGGGGTCAAACTCGAACTGTTCAATGCCCCCGAACACGCCTTTGTGGATGGCGAGATCATCCGCGGCATTCAGGAGCACCTCTTCTCCGTGCTGCGCGACATCCTCTATGTCTCGACCCAGCTGGAGTCGAACCGGCTGGTCAACCTGACCAGCTCCACCCACATTTCCAACGTGGTGTTCGCCATACTGCGCAACGCCAAGGCGATCCTGCCGGGCGCGGATCCCAACCTGGTGGTCTGCTGGGGCGGCCACTCCATCAACGAGATCGAGTACCAGTACACCCGCGCGGTGGGCAGCGAGCTGGGGCTGCGTGAGCTCAACATCTGCACCGGCTGCGGCCCGGGTGCCATGGAAGGGCCCATGAAGGGCGCCGCCGTCGGCCACGCCAAGCAACGGGTGCGCAACGGCCGTTACATAGGTCTGACCGAGCCGTCCATCATAGCCGCCGAGCCGCCCAACCCTATCGTCAACGAGCTGGTGATACTGCCGGACATAGAGAAGCGGCTGGAGGCCTTCGTCCGTCTAGGCCACGGCATCATCATATTCCCGGGCGGAGTCGGCACAGCCGAAGAGCTGCTCTACCTGCTCGGCATCATGATGCACCCGGCCAACGAGCGGCAGCCCATGCCGATCATCCTGACCGGGCCGAAGGAGAGCGCCGATTACTTCCGCGCCATCGATGACTTCGTCAAGGCGACCCTGGGCGAGCCTGCCACCAGCCTCTACCGGATCATCGTCGGCGATGCGCCGGAAGTGGCCCGGGTGATGAAGGAGGCGATGCCGAAGATCCGCGAATATCGCAAGTCGGTCGGCGATGCCTACTCCTTCAACTGGTCCCTCAAGATAGAGCCCGAGTTCCAGCTGCCGTTCGAGCCGGATCACGCCAACATGGCCAGCCTGGATCTGCACCGCAACCAGCCGCCCCAGCTGCTGGCGGCGAACCTGCGCCGTGCCTTCTCCGGCATAGTCGCCGGCAACGTCAAGGAAGGGGGCATTCGCGCCATCGAGAAGAAGGGTCCCTTCAAGCTGCACGGCGACAAGGAGCTGATGCACCTGATGGACAAGCTGCTGGAGAGCTTCGTCAAGCAGCAACGGATGAAGCTGCCGGGCAGCCAGTACGTGCCCTGCTACGAGATAGTGCGCTAAGGCTGGCATCGCAATACGAAAATAGGGGCGCATTGGCGCCCCTTTTTTACCTGCCTCTGGCATGCAAATGCCATCAATCCCCCATCAGGCCGGCCTGTTTGTTACAATGGCGCGTCTCGACCGCCAAGAGTGCCCCATGTCAACTATCAGGCCGCACCTGCTCATCATAGATGCCCTCAACCTCATCCGTCGTCTGCATGCGGTGCAAGCCCAGCAGGCGCTGACCCCGGCCCAGGCGCTGATCGCCACCCGTGCCAACCTCATCAACACCTGCCGCAAGCTGCTGGCCGGCAGCGAGCCGACCCACGCCATAGCGGTATTTGACGGCGAGGTGCACAGCTGGCGCAAGGAGATCTATCCGGCCTACAAGGAGGGGCGAACCCCCATGCCAGTCGAGCTGCGCGAAGGCTTGAACAGCTTGCAGGATGCGTTCTGGGAGTGTGGCGTGGATGCCCTGCTCTCCCAGACCGACGAGGCGGATGACCTGATCGCCACCCTGGCCACCGGCATTGCCCAGCACGGGGCCAGGGCCACCATCATCTCCACCGACAAGGGGTTTTGTCAGCTCATCTGCCCGCAGATCCAGATCCGCGACTACTTCAACAAGCGCTGGCTGGATGCCGCCTTCGTCGAGCAGCAATACGGGGTAGCGCCGGCGCAACTGGTGGATTTCTGGGCCCTGACCGGTATAGGTGGCTCCAACATCAAGGGGGTGCCCGGCATAGGCCCCAAGACAGCGACCCAGTTGCTGCAACAACATGGCAGCCTGTCGGCACTGCTCGCAGCCTGTCAGCAGGAGGACGCCGGCAAGCCCTTGCTCAAGCTGCGCCAGCACCAGGATGAGGCCCTGCTGGCCCAGCGGCTGGTGCAGCTGCAGCTGGATATTCCGCTGGGGTTCAACCTGCGGGAGATACGCTATCCTCCCGTGCCAGACAGCGAGGCCTGACGGGCCTCCCTCCATGCCCCAGCAATCCTGCCAATCATGACGGGACTCACCCTTGCTGTTGACAAAAGCAGATAGAATGTAAAGAAACATGGAGGGTTAGGTGTAGAAATGGTATAAAACCGCCGAATCCTCCCCCTCTTTTCCCTAGAAGTGGATACCTCTCATGTCAAAAAGAAAAATTACCGTCATCCCGGGCGACGGCATTGGCCCCAGCATCATAGAATCCGCCATCCAGATCCTGACCCACGCCGGTTGTGACTTCGAATACGAGTATGCGGATGCCGGTCTGGTCGCGCTGGAGAAGCACGGCGAGCTGCTGCCCCAGGCCACCCTGGATCTGATCGAGAAGAACAAGGTCAGCCTGAAAGGCCCGCTCACCACCCCGGTCGGCGGCGGCTTCACCTCCATCAACGTCTCCCTGCGCAAGAAATTCAACCTCTACGCCAACGTCCGCCCCGTCATCTCCTTCAAGGGTACCCGCAGCCGTTACGACAATATCGACATCATCACGGTACGGGAGAACACCGAGGGCATGTACTCGGGCGCTGGCCAGAAGCGCAGCGATGACAACCAGAGCGCCGAGGCGATGAGCATCATCACCCGCGACGGAGCCGAGCGCATCGTCAAGTTCGCCTTCGAGCTGGCCCGTCAGGAAGGGCGCAAGAAGGTCACCATCATCCACAAGGCCAACATCCTCAAGTCCACCTCGGGCCTGTTCCTGGAAGTGGCCCGTGAAGTGGCGGCCCGCTATCCGGATATCCAGAGCGAGGAGATGATCGTCGATGCCGCCTGCATGAACCTGGTGATGTACCCGGAGCGGTTCGACGTCATGGTCACCACCAACCTGTTCGGCGACATCCTCTCGGATCTGTGCGCCGGTCTGGTGGGTGGCCTCGGCATGGCGCCGGGCGCCAACATAGGGGATGGCGCCGCCATCTTCGAAGCTGTGCACGGTTCGGCACCGGATATCGCCGGCAAGAACATCGCCAACCCGACCTCGGTGATCCTCGCCTCCATCCAGATGCTGGAATATCTGGGCATGCAGGACAAGGCTGAACGCATTCGGGAAGCGGTGCGCGCCACCATAGAATCCGGCGATCGGGTCACCCGGGATCTGGGGGGCTCGGCCTCCACCAGCGAGTTCACCCAGTCCATCATAGAACGGCTGTAATCTAGTCTAATGTATTGATTTTAAAGGGGAGCCTCGGCTCCCTTTGTTTTATCTCGCGGCGCGCTATCCCCCTCATCGATTGGCTACTATGTTCAATAGATAAGGGATAAGGAGATCCATTATGCGCGCTATTTTCAGCCTGTTGCTCATCAGCAGCAGTGTCATGGCAGTAGACAGACCGGTCGACAATGCCTGGAAAGAACTACCGGCATCCGGCACCCAGCAAGCCAGCCAGGTCTGGCGCTCCACCATGGATACCAACGAGCTGCTCAAGGCGCCCAAACCGCTCTCCTTCGGGGTGGACATAGTGACCGACAGCAATGGCAACAGCCAGGTCACCCCCTATCAGAAGCTGAACCTGACCGCCGAGAAGAGCGTGAGCCTCTCCTTCGAGCAGCACAAACCCAGGATCAAGTTCAAGGCCGGTGGCATGAACACTTCCATCAAGTTACGCGGCAACGGGGTCAAGCTGGAGTTCAGCCCGACCGATCGCTCCATCCCCCTCGACATAGAGCTCAAGCTCACCGACGGCGAGTCCTCCCTGCGCTTTGACTATCGCTTCTAGGTCTGCATAAACGACAGGACCGACAGCATCTCTGCTGTCGGTCCTGTTTTCCGTTCACGGCAAGGCGCCGGACGTCAGTCCTTGGCTTCCAGCTTGGAGACCCAGTACTTGTTGTAGACGTGTACCGTGATCTCTTCGCGATCGTGGTAGAGCTGCTTGGCCTGGATGACGAAGGCGTTGTCGATCTCCTTGAGCAGGCCGCGCAACACCTCTATGTTGTGCACAGCTTCGGCGTAACGCTTCTTCATCGGCAGCTTGAGGTTGAACACCGCCTCCTGGCAGTCGTTCTCGCGGAACCAGTCGGCAATCATGTGAACAACCCGTGCCGGCTTCTCCACCATGTCGCACACCAGCCAGTAGATATTCTTCTTGCTGGGACGCCACACAAAACCGTCGTCACGCAGGTGCTTCACCTGGCCTGTATCCATCAGGGAGGGGGCCATGGTGCCGTTATCCACCGCGGTCACCATCATGCCGCGACGTACCAGCTGATGCGTCCAGCCACCCGGGCAGGCACCCAGATCGACCGCCTTCATGCCGGAGGTGAGGCGCAGGTCCCACTCTTCCCGTGGCACGAACACGTAGAAGGCCTCTTCCAGCTTGAGGCTGGAGCGGCTCGGGGCATCCGGCGGGCAGCGCAGACGCGGGATGCCCATGTGGAATTCGGAGTTGTTGAACGAGTAGGAGTAACCGATCAGCAGGTGATCGTTGGCCATGAAGAAGGCGTGGAACACCGGACGGTGCGGCGTCTCCTTCTTGGTCAGCAACTCGTTGCTGCGCAGCGCCTGACGAAGCGGCACTGTGAACTTGCGGCAGAAGGCCGACAGCTCTTTCGCCTCGTTGGTGTCGGCTGTCTCCACCCGCAGATCGCCGCAGATGGTATAGCTGGCGGCCGCCTCCAGGATGGGAGAGATCCGGTCGGATAGATCCAGATCCTTCAGCTCATGGGTCACCACCAGCATCTGGCGGATGAAGATGAGCTCCTTGAACGGCAGCTTGCGGGCCAGCAGATCGGCCTGCTCCTCGTCATACAGCTCGAATATCACATAACCGCTGTCGTCCTTGACCCGGGCGAAACCGTAACACTGCATGTTACTGGCACGTTCGGTGATCTCTGCCGCCGCCTCTTTCTCAAAACCGGGGCGGCAATAAAGCAGCAGATTATTCATTTTTTCCTCCAAGACGACAGCCAGCCCATATCAGAGCCGCCCATCCCAACATAAAACAGAGGCCACCGGCCGGGGTAATGAGCCCCAGCCCCTTGCTGCCGAGCAGCACCATGGCGTAAATACTGCCGGAGAATCCGAGGATCCCCAGCACAAATGCGAAGCCCGCAAAGGTGATCACCTTGCTGCGCACACCGCACCAACCCAGCACCAGCAGGGCCAGTGCGTGAAAAAACTGATATTGCACGGCTGTGTTGAACGCCGCCAGCAGCGAAGGCGTGATGCCGCTCGCCGCCAGGCCGTGGGCACCGTAGGCCCCCAGCAGGGTTGCCGTCAGGCCAAACAGGCCAGCCAACACCAACCAATGCCGCTGAAACTCTCGCTGGATCTGCATCCTTGGCTCCTCCTTGTCGCGCTCACCACCGTCAGGCCTCAACCCGAGTGGCGGCGATAAAGCTTTTTATCCGATCGGCCGCCTGTTGCAGGTTCTCCTGCTCGCTCACTCCACTCGCCTTTCGCGGTTTGAAGCCATGGTCACCATCGGTCAGCCAGTGGACCGATACGTGGGGTGAGAAGGGAAAATCTGCCAGTTCGGCGCGCGTGCCGAAGGTATCGCGCTCCCCTTGCAACAGCAGGGTCGGCGTCTTGATCTGCTTGAGCACTTCGCCCCGCCAGCTGTCGGGCTTGGCCGGGGGGTGGAAAGGATACCCGAGAATGAGCAATCCTGCAGCATTCATCTCGTCCTCTCCTTCGCGATACAGCTCTGCCGCCATGCGTCCCCCCATGGACTTGCCCGCCAGAAACAGTCTTGGGTGGGCAAACTCGCGGGTCATCTGACGCCAATGGTCGAGCAACACGGGCGCTCTGTCCGGCGGCCTGCGCTTGCCATCCAGAGCCCACTTGCTCATATAGGGGAAGTTGAAACGCACCACCTCGATATCGGTGCCCGCCAGCAGGCGTGACAGCTCGGCGAGAAAGGCGTGTTCCATGCCGGCACCAGCGCCGTGAGCCAGCAAAATGCGAACGGGGGCATCGCTTGCCCCCTCCCTTATCACCTCAGTCATGACGTCCTCTCTCACGCAATCACCTCAGTGCCTCATGCATCGGCGAGCCGTGCCCGGCGACGGGCCTCCTCCTGCTCCACCAGCTCCAGCATCCAGTCGCGGAAGGCCACTATCTTGCCCTGATCCGACTGCTGCTCCTGGCACACCAGGTAGAAGGCGTTCTTGCTCACCAGCACCTGTTCGAACGGGCAGATGAGGCGACCGGCCTCTATTTCGGGCTGGGCCAGCACGCTGTGACCGAGCGCTACCCCCTGGCCGTGGATCGCCGCCTGGATCACCATGGTCGAGTGGCTGAAGATGGGCCCCTGATTGACGTTGGGGGCATCTATGTCGAGCTGGCGAAACCAGGCCTTCCAGTCACGGCGGGAGGTATCGTGCAGCAAGGTATGACGGGTCAGATCATCCGGGGTGCGCAGAGGCTTGGGGCCAGTCAGCAGCAGCGGCGAACAGACGGGGATCAGGTATTCGGTGTGCAGCTTGTCGGATCTCAGCCCAGGCCAGTTGCCACGGCCGTAGTAGATGGCCACGTCCACATCGTCGGTGAGCGACCCCTCGTCCATGTCCACCGCCTTGATCCGCACATCTATGTCCGGATGGCGTTCGCTGAACTTCACCAGCCTGGGCACCAGCCACTGGATGGCAAAACTCGGCTGCAGAGAGACGGTGAGCGCCCCCTTGGCACTGCGGGCCAGCAGCTTGTCGGTCGCCTCCGAGATGGAGCTGAAGATGTCCTTGATGTCGAGGAAGTAGCTCTGCCCCTCTTCGGTCAGCAGCAGCGAGCGATTCTTGCGGCGAAACAGCTTGATGCCGAGATACTCCTCCAGCGCCTTGATCTGGTGACTGATGGCAGCCTGGGTCACGAACAGTTCTTCCGCAGCCCGGGTGAAGCTTAAGTGACGAGCCGCGGCTTCGAATGCTTTCAGTGCATTGAGCGGGGGTAAACGACGAGACATGAGACCAGCCGACGATGAGTTTTTCTAATGGGCCGCATTATAATTTGTCGGTTGCGGGCCGACCAGTGAATAAACATAATTCGCTTCGCAATCCGTTGTCATATGGCTCACTTTTTCTCTTCCATGTTGGTTTACATGTGATTTTTGTGAGTCAGTGGTCTGCGATTGTGGTGTTGTGTTTCTTCCTCTGCGGGAAGAGGGGCTTAAATCGGACCGATTTAACCCAGTCTGTCATCTGAATGTGTTTGGCGCCTCCGGTTGGATGGCGCCTTTTTTCTTATCCCTATACCTTGAACTGCCCCACCAGCTGCTGCTGTTTGTCCGCCAGCGCCGACAACTCGCGCCCGTTTTCGGCGGAGGTCGCCGCCTCGGCCCGTATGGTGTGGCTCACATCACGAATGTTGCTGACGTTGCGATTGATCTCGTCCGCCACCCCGCTCTGCTCCTGCGCCGCCCGGGCAATCTGCTCGTTCATCTGATGTATGGTCGCCACCGCATGGATGATCTGCTCCAGCACGCTGACCGACAGATCCACCTTTGTCAGCGTCACATCCGCCTGGCTGTGGCCCGTCATGATCGCCTTGACCACGGCCTGGGTACCGGATTGCAACTGCCCTATGAGGGTCTGGATCTCGACGATGGCGTTCTGGGTACGCCCCGCCAGATTGCGTACCTCGTCGGCCACCACGGCGAAGCCGCGGCCCTGCTCACCGGCCCGCGCCGCCTCGATGGCCGCGTTCAGCGCCAGCAGGTTGGTCTGCTCGGCGATCCCCTGGATCACCACCAGGATGTCGTTGATGTTCTCGCTGTTGGCGGAGAGCCGCTCCACCACCGGCTTGGCGTCGCTGATCACCGCCATCAGCTTGCGCATCGCCTCCTGGGTATCGGCCACCACATACTTGCCCTCCTGCGCCGAGGTATCGGCCTGGTTGGCTGCCGCCACCGCCGAGTTGGCGTTGCCCGCCACCTGCAGCGCGGTGGCGCTGAGCTCCTCAAAAGCAGTCGCCACCAGATCCACCTCCTGATACTGGGCCTGCATGCCGGCGCTGGTGCGCTCGGCAACCTGGGCCGCCTGCTCAGCGCTGGCACGGGTGCCGGCAACCGTGTCTATCACCTGACTGATGGTGGTCTGCAACTTGTTGAGGAAGCTGTTGAACCACTTGGCCAGCTCACCTATCTCGTCATCGCGATGCAAGTCGATGCGCTGGGTCAGATCCCCCTCCCCGGTGGCTATGTCCTTGAGGCGGGCCACCACGGCGCGGATGGGCGCCACTATCTGATGAGCCATCAGCCAGATGCAGAGCAGCCCGATCGCCGAGATCACGCCGCCTATCACCAGCTGGGTGGCCACGCTGCGATTGGCCTGGCTGGAGAGATCCTCTTGCAACTGACGGGCCGAGGCCAGCACCACACTGCGAGGCAGCTCGATATAGATGCCCCATGTTTGCGCCGTGCCACGCATCCTGACCGGCACGAAGGTTTGCAGCAAAGAACCGTCCGGGCTCCAGCGGGTCATGGTCTGCCCCTGGCCGAGCCAGCCGGTCAGATCGCCGGCCAGCGCCTGGTATTGCTGGCCCAGCGGGCTGCCCAGGGTCACGTCAAAACCATCCACCCCGGCGGCGCGCCCTTCGTGACTGACCAGCAGCACCTTGCCCTGACCGTCGTAGAGCGCCTGATCCATCTCCTTGACCAGGTTTTGCAAGGTGGCAAGCGAGATATCGACCCCGACCATGCCGAGCAGGGTCTCCTGCTCCAGCAGGGGGACTGTCACCGAGGTCATCAGCACCTTCTGCGACCCCACATCGTCGAGATAAGGTTCGAGCAGACAGAGCGCCTTGCTGCGGATGCTGCAGCGATACCATTCGTTCTCCACCCCGCCGGCCGCCGTCGGACTCTCGTCTGCCAACACGGATTCGTTTTGCACCTCGGGTTCTATCTTGCCGTCGACCCGGGCCCAATAGGTGGAGAAGCGCCCCTTGTCGTTGGCCCCAAGCGCACTGGAGCCATGGTAGTTGCTGTCCTCCCCGTCGAGCTGATCCGGCTCGAACACCGCATAGACACCGAGCAGATTGGCCGAGGAGGCCGCTGCATCGTGCAGTTGCTGATTGACGGCGCCACGCAGCGTCTCGGAGGAGCCGAAGTTGTCGGCCGCATTCTTGCGCTGGAACAGGATCCCCTGTGCCAGCAGGGTGGTGCGGAAATAGGCTTCATCCAGATAACTGGTGACCTTGGCCGCCTGCTCGGATCCCATCGCCTTCATCCAGTTTTCGGCCGAACGCTGCGCCTCCTCAGTGGTGGAGGTCAGCACCTGATCCTGCATCCGGGCGGCGCTATAGAGAGAAGAGGCGACCAGGGCACCGGCACTGGCCAACAAACAACAACCGGCGATCAGGGTAATGCGCCCCTGAACAGAAAGAGAACTCATGCCACCATTCCTAACTTCATACAGATGTGCTCAGTGTATCGGTTTTGGAAACAAAAACTTAACCTATCAGGCGAAATCCAGGCTGAGCTGGTTAACTTCTCCGTCACGGGGCAGCCCGACCACCAGCCCGAGCAGACGAATGGGCTTGCCCTGTGCCCGCAGCAGCCCCTCATGGAGCAGATCGTGAAACAGCTCGGGCTGATAGCCGCCACGGCGATAGACTGTGGTCTGCTGAAAATCGGCAAACTTGAGCTTGATCCCCTGCCCCATCAGCGCCTCCGCCGGGCAAGCCTTGGCAAAGCGCAGCTCCAGCTCGGGAATGAGCCGGCTCAGCACCTGCCAGCAGGCGGCCTCATCCAGCACGTCGCTGGCTAGCGTAGTCTCGACGCCTATGGTCTTGCGCACCCGCTGGGCCTGCACGGGCTGATCGTCATGGCCCCAGATCCGCCCCGTCAGCATCTCTCCCAGCTTGCCGAATCGGGCGATCAGCTCCTCGCTGCTGAGCACTCTCGCATCCTCGCAGGAGTAAAGCCCCTGGGACTCCAGCCGATCAGCCGTCTTGCGCCCAATTCCCGGCAGCTTGGCCAACGGCAGCTGGCGCACGAACTCATCCACCTCATTCGGCTTTATCACGAACAGGCCGTCTGGCTTGCGCTGCTCCGAGGCCAGCTTGGCCAGAAACTTGTTCGGCGCTACCCCGGCCGAGGCGGTCAACCCGAGCTCAGCCACTATGGCGGCGCGGATCTCGGCCGCCATCAGGGTGGCACTGCCGCCACAACAGGGGCTGTCGGTGACGTCGAGATAGGCTTCGTCGAGGGAAAGCGGCTCCACCAGCTCGGTGTAGCGCAGGAAGATGGCGCGCAGCTGGCGGGAGATCTCCTTGTAGAGCGCCATCCGGCCGGGGATGAGCACCAGCGGCGGGCAGAGCTTCTTGGCCAGGCCGCTCGGCATGGCGGAACGCACCCCGAAACGGCGCGCCACATAGTTGCAGGTGGAGATGACGCCGCGCCTGTCTGCCGAGCCGCCGATGGCCAGCGGCACCTCGCGCAGGGCCGGGTTGTCCCGCATCTCTACCGCCGCGTAGAAACAGTCCATGTCGATGTGAATGATTTTGCGCATACCACTGTACGGATAAACAGGTAACCTGCCTATGCTAACCCAGCGCTGCCGTTTCTGCCATCGGCATGAAACGACGAACAGGCATAGACTCTTAAGGCACCATTCACCACCCCATGGGTCAAGGAGGACGAGATGAAAGCACTCTGGCTGGGATTAGGGCTGGGGTTCTGCCTGCTGTCGCAGCCTGGCAGCAGCAAGGACAACCCGACTGCCGAATGCAGCTGGCTGTATGACCGCATAGCGGCACTGGAAAAGGCCATCAAGCAGGGTGACGAGCTGGGCACACGGGAAGAGCTGGCGCGCTGGCAGGCCGAGTTCAACAAGAAAGCCTGTCGCCAATACGACTACTGAGCACACCGCCGGCAAAAGAAAAAGCGGGCTGACCACAAGGTCAGCCCGCCTGTTATCCAGCATGGGTCCGAATACGACTTCGGCCCCCAACCCGCTCAGATGATCCGGTTGTCGATCAGCATCTTGCGACGGGCCTCTTCCTTGGCCATCTTCTTCTTGCGGTTGTCACAGGGCTCCGGACAATCGCACTCTTTCTCGATGCCGATCGTGCCCAGCCCACCGCAGGAACCTGAGATGGTCTTCTTCTGGAAGATGTAACCTATGGCCATGGCCACCACGACCGCCAGAAACACCCCGAAGGTGATCAAGAAAATCTGCATGCTACTGCCTCTTACTTTCTAACCAGATACTGTTTGAAGGCATCTGAATACGCCTCTTCAAAGCCATCGGCCGTCTTGGTGATCACGAAGATAGCCAACCCGCGCTCCTTGGCATAGGCCAGGCTCTTCTCGGGCCCGAGCACCATGAACACGGTCGCCAGCCCGTCTGCCGTCATGCAGGAGGGGTGGATCACTGTCACCGACACCATGCGATGCTGGATGGGCTTGCCCGTCATGGGATCTATGGTGTGGGAGAAGCGCTGGCCGTCCATCTCGTAATAGTTGCGGTATTCACCCGAGGTGGCAACCCCGTTGTCACCGGCCACTATCACTTCCTGTACCGAGCCGGCATTGGCGGTCGGCTTCTCGATGGCCACGCGCCAGGGGTGACCCTTGCCGTTGACGCCATTGATGCGCAGCTCACCGCCGATCTCCACCAGATAGTTGTGAGACCCCATGGCTTCCAGATACTCGGCCACCTTGTCCACCCCAAAACCCTTGGCGATGGCGGAGAGATCCACGTAGAGATCCGGAATGTCCTTTTGCAAGGTATCCGCATCGGCGGAGGTGATCACGTGCAGATTGCCCAGCCCTGTCTTCTGGCGGGTCTGGGTGATCAGCTCCTCGGACGGGATCTTGGTCGGACGTGCATCCGGCCCGAAACCCCACAGATTGACCAGGGGACCGACGGTCACGTCCAGCGCGCCGCGGCTCTCACGGCCCAGATGCAGGGATTCAGTCACCACACGCGCGGTATCGCGAGAGACCACCACTGGGGTCGAGCTGCGGTGCTGGTTGAAGCGCGACAGCTCGGAGTCGGGACGATAGGTCGACATCTGGTCATTGACCCGCTCCAGCAGGACATCGACCTCGGCCTGGAACTTGGCCGGATCCGTGATGACGTTGTCCGCCACCTTGATGGAGTAGTAAGTACCCATGGTGCTGCCGGTGATGTGGATCTCCGGCTTGGATTGGACCGTTTCCTGACCGCACCCAGTCAAGAAAAAGGCTAGCCCGAAGGCTAGCCAGGTCTTTACAACACTGTGCATTGATTAACCACCAAAGTCATCCAGCAAGATGTTTTCGTCTTCAACACCGAGGTTTTTCAGCATGTTGATGACGGCAGCGTTCATGACGGGAGGCCCGCACATGTAAAATTCACAATCTTCCGGCGCCTCGTGGTTCTTGAGATAGTTCTCGAACAAGACGTTGTGGATGAAGCCTGTGTAACCATCCCAGTTGTCTTCCGGTTGCGGATCAGACAGGGCAACGTGCCACTGGAAGTTATCGTTCTCGGCGGCCAGCATGTCGAAGTCTTCGACATAGAACATCTCGCGCTTGGAACGGGCACCGTACCAGAAGCTCATCTTGCGATGGGTCTTCAGGCGACGCAGCTGGTCGAAGATATGGGAGCGCATCGGCGCCATACCCGCACCACCACCGATGAACACCATCTCGGCGTCTGTGTCCTTGGCGAAGAACTCGCCAAACGGACCCGAGATGGTCACCTTGTCGCCAGCCTTGAGGCTGAAGATGTAGGAGGACATCTGGCCGGGAGGCGCAGTCCAGTTGCTCGGCGGCGGAGTCGCGATCCGCACGTTCAGCATGATGATGCCGAACTCTTCCGGATAGTTGGCCATGGAATAAGCACGAATGATCGGCTCGTTGACCTTGGACTCCAGTTCGAAGATCTTGAAGCGATCCCAGTCCCCGCGATACTCCTCGGGGATATCGAAGTGCTTGTACTGCACATGGTGGGCAGGGGCTTCGATCTGGATATAACCACCGGCGCGGAACGGGACGCTCTCGCCATCCGGGATCTGCAGCTTGAGCTCCTTGATGAAGGTGGCCTTGTTGTCATTGGAGATGACGGTACAGTCCCACTTCTTCACCCCGAAGATCTCTTCCGGCAGCTCGATGTCCATGTCACCACGCACCGTGACCTGACAGGCCAGACGCTCGCCATGACGGGCTTCGCCCTTGCTGATGTGATCCAGCTCGGTCGGCAGAATATCGCCGCCGCCGGCTTTCACCCGCACCTTGCACTGACCACAGGAGCCACCGCCGCCACAGGCGGAGGAGACGAAGATACCGCTGCCGGCCAGTACGCCGAGCAGCTTGCCACCCGCCGGGCTGGTGACAGCCTTGGCCGGATCGCCGTTGATGCTGATTGTCACGTCACCTGCGGTCACCAGCTTGGACTTGGCGAACAGAATGACTGCTACCAGGGCCAGCAGGATCACGGTGAACATGACCACACCCAGAATAATTTCCATCTATATTTCCTTTCCGATTACAGGGAAATACCAGAGAAGGACATGAAGCCCAGCGCCATCAGACCCGCGGTGATAAAGGTGATGCCCAGACCACGCAGGCCTTCCGGTACATCGGAGTACTTCATCTTCTCGCGGATCCCTGCCATCGCGACTATGGCCAGCATCCAGCCTGCACCCGACCCCACGCCATAGACCACGGACTCCACGAAGTTGTAGTCACGCTGCACCATGAAGGAGACGCCACCGAAGATGGCGCAGTTCACCGTGATGAGCGGCAGGAAGATGCCGAGCGCGTTGTAGAGCGCCGGGAAATACTTGTCCAGCGCCATTTCCAGGATCTGCACCAGGGCTGCAATCACACCGATGAAGGTGATGAAGCTCAGGAAGCTCAGATCCAGGCCGGAGACCAGGGCGCCATCTTTGAGGACGTAGTTGTAGATCAGGTTGTTGGCCGGAACGGCAACGGTCTGAACCACGATAACGGCAATCCCCAGACCCATGGCGGTCTTGACCTTCTTGGACACAGCCAGGAAGGTACACATCCCCAGGAAGAAGGAGAGGGCCAGGTTTTCGATGAAAATCGAACGAATCAACAGACTCAGATAGTGTTCCATACCTTAATCCTTCGCCTCCACCTGCTTGGGATCCCTGGTGCGAACGCCCCAGATGATCAGACCAATGATGAAGAACGCACTCGGCGGCAACAGCAACAGGCCGTTAGGCACGTACCAGCCACCATTGTTCACCAGCGGCAGCAGCTCGATACCGAACCAGGTACCCGAGCCCAGGATCTCGCGCACGGTCGCCACGACCAGCAGCACGGCGCCATAGCCCAGACCGTTGCCGATACCGTCCAGGAAAGAGGGCAGCGGGGCGCTCTTCATGGCATAGGCTTCGGCACGACCCATCACGATGCAGTTGGTGATGATCAGACCCACGAATACCGACAGTTGCTTGGAGATGTCATAGGCATACGCCTTGAGCACCTGGTCAACCACGATAACCAGCGAGGCAATCACCGCCATCTGGGCGATGATCCGCACGCTGTTCGGGATCTGGTTGCGGATCAGGGAGATGAACAGGTTGGAGAAGGCGGTGACCGCGGTCACCGCCAGCGTCATCACGAACGCCGTCTTCATCTGGCTGGTAACGGCCAGCGCGGAACAGACACCCAGCACCTGCAGTGCGATGGGGTTGTTGCCGAGCACAGGCGTCAACAGCAACTTCTTCATTTCGCTCTTGTCAGCCATTGTTGATTTCTCCTGCACGAATCTTGGCCAGGAAAGGACCGAAGCCCTTGGGTCCCATCCAGAAGTCGAACGTGTGCTGTACACCGTTACCTGTCAGGGTGGCACCGGACAGACCATCGATCTCATGCTCGGAACCTGCCGGAGCATGGCCCTTGATGACGCGCAACGCCGGCATGCCGTCCTGATCGAACAGCTTCTTGCCGATGAACAGACCTTGCCAGGCCGGGTTCTCGATCTCGCCGCCCAGACCCGGGGTTTCACCGTGGTCATAGTAGGTGATGCCCTTGATGGTCTGACCATCAGCCGCCACGGCGACGAAGGCATACATGGTGGACCACAGACCCTGGCCGTAGATCGGCAGGATGATGTTGTCGACCTTGCCCTCGGCATCTTTGGCGAAGAACACCGGGATCAGTCTGGAGATTTGACGCAGACCGGCCTTGTCGTCGGCAGATGCCAGACGAATGCTCTTGGCCGGGTCTTTCGCTGCCAGCTTGGTGTCGAAGTTGTCAGCATCGCCGTCAACGAACTCACCCGTGGTCAGGTCAACCAGACGCGCTTCAATCTTGTCGCCGTACAGCTGGGCCAGATCACGCTTGGCCACGCTGCTGACATCGACACCGGCGACGGACAGTATGTTGCTTTGCTTGTCCAGCGCCTTGTTTTCCAGCTGAGCCGGACGCAGCCCCACGGCAGCCACTGAGACCACGATGGAACAGACCAGACACAGACCGGTTACAACCGTCAGGGTGCCGACAGTAGAGTCTTTATTAAACGCCACGAGCGATCCTCCGCTTGATGTTCGCCTGCGCCACGAAATGGTCAAACAAGGGGGCAAACAGGTTGGCAAACAGAATAGCCAGCATCATGCCTTCCGGGAACGCGGGGTTCACGACACGGATCAGCACCACCATGACGCCAATCAGGGCGCCATACCACCACTTGCCCTTGTTGGTAAAGGCGGCGGAGACAGGATCGGTCGCCATGAAGGCCATACCAAAGGCGAAGCCGCCCAGCACCAGATGCCAGTGCCACGGCATGTTGAACATGGGGTTGGTGTCTGAACCAATCACGTTGAACAGCAGGGAGGTGGCGACCATGCCGATCATCACACCGGCGATGATGCGCCAGGAGGCGATCCGCATGTAGACGATCATGGCGGCACCGATGAGGATCATCAGGGTGGAGACTTCACCGATGGAACCCGGCAGGTTGCCGAGGAAGGCATCCATCCAGCTGATGGCCTGACCGGTGGCACCGTTGATCAGCGCCATCTGGCCGCCCTGGGCCCACTGGCTCAGCGCGGTCGCGCCCGAGTAGCCGTCAACGGCAACCCAGACGGCATCACCGGAGATCTGGCCAGGGTAGGCGAAGAACAGGAACGCACGACCCGCCAGGGCCGGGTTCAGGAAGTTCTTGCCGGTACCACCGAACACTTCCTTGGCCAGCACCACACCAAAGGTGATACCCAGCGCGGCCTGCCACAGGGGCAGCTCGGGCGGCACTATCAGGGCGAACAGGATGGAGGTCACGAAGAAGCCTTCGTTGATCTCGTGCTTGCGCACCATGGCGAACAGCACTTCCCAGAAACCGCCGACCAGGAACACGGTCAGGTAGATGGGCAGGAAGTGAGTGGCACCGATCAGCATCTTGCTGCCGATACCGGCCACGGCCGGATCCAGCGAGGCTCCCAGCAGTTGCGCCAGCGCATATTGCCAGGTGTCGGCACCGGCAGCCGTGCCCAGATGGGCAATGGCGGCAATCGCCTGATTGCCGACGTTGAACATGCCCCAGAACATGGCCGGGAACACGGCCAGCCACACCATGATCATCATGCGTTTCAGATCGATCGCATCACGGACGTGGGCAGCATTGCGGGTCACGGACCCGGGGGTATAAAACAGGGTGTACGCCGCCTCGAACAGGGCATAGTACTTGGAGTACTTGCCGCCCGGCTCGAAGTGATGTTCCATATTTTCAAGAAGTTGCTTGAAACTCATCGCTTAACCTTCCAGTTCTATCTTGGTCAGGCACTCACGCAAGACTGGGCCGTATTCTGTCTTGCCGGGGCAGACGAAGGTACAGAGCGCCAAATCTTCCTCATCCAGCTCCAGACAACCGAGCGCCTGGGCGCTGTCGATGTCACCGGAGACCAGATCCCGCAGCAGCAGGGTCGGCAGGATGTCGAGCGGCATCACGCGCTCATAGTTGCCGATAGGCACCATGGAGCGATCACTACCGTTGGTGGTGGTAGTGAAGTTGATGAGTTTGCCCTTCATCAGATGAGAGAGGGTGGTACGGGTGATGGAGAACTTGCTGGCGCTGGGATTGACCCAACCCAGGAACTCTTTCTCACGTCCCTCGCCCAGCACGCTCACCTGATTGTGGTAACGACCCAGGTAGTCATGCACCCCTTCGGCCTTGGCACCACTCAGGATGGAACCGGAAATGACGCGGTTTTCATCCGCACGCAGCTCGTTGTTGGTCAGCTGGCTGATGCAGGCGCCCATGCGGGTGCGCAGCAGGCGTGGCTTGACCACGTTCGGACCGGCCAAGGAGATCACCTTGTCGGTGAAGATCTGGCCTGTGGTGAACAGCTTGCCGTAAGCGATGACATCCTGATAGTTGATGTACCACTGCACCTTCTTGGCACTGACCGGATCCAGGAAGTGGATATGAGTACCAGGCAGGCCGGCAGGGTGCGGGCCGACGAACACTTCCTCTTTGACTTGCGCCAGGGAAGCGTGCGGCAGGCTGGCCTCGCCCTTGCAGACATGGACGGCGCCATCGGTCAGACGAGTCAATACCGCCAGACCATCGAGGAAAGCCTGAGCCTGTTCCTTGATGATGAGGTCGCTATTGGCGGCCAGCGGGTTGGAGTCCATCGCGGTGACGAAGATGGCGCGCGGGGTTGAGCCCACGGCCGGCACCTTGCTGAATGGGCGGGTACGCAACGCAGTCCATTGGCCTGACGCGACCAGGATCTCTTGCACCTTGCTGCGCGCGAGCTGTGCGAGCTCGGCAGACGCAAAGTGTTCAAAGGTCACCTGCTCGTCGGACCCATCGAGTTCGATGACGACAGATTGCAGAATGCGCTTGGCACCCCGGTTGATCTCAGAAACCACACCGGTGGCGGGGGCCGTGAATTTAACGCCGGGATTCTTCTTATCTTCGAAGAGCTCCTGACCTTTAATGACGCGATCACCTACTTTGACGAACATAGTAGGTCGCATCCCCACGAACTCTTCGCCGAGTGTAGCAACACGGGTGATGGCCGGGCCATCGTAGATTACTTGCTCCGGAGCACCCAGCACGGGGATGTCCAGTCCTCTTTTAATTGTAATCATACTCACTTGCACTACCGTTAAGGGAAGACAGGTTGGTTAGCGCCGAGAAATACATCACGACGAGTTGTTGAATGAGCCCGTTCATGTTGCGAAAAAATGTCGAAGAAACAAACAAATCAGCAACATACAGGGTCATTCAAAAGCGCCTGAGTTTAGCACTTATGGCAAGTTTACTGCCATGCAAAATGGGGAAAATCCCCGCTCTATCACAAAATCATCGAAATTTAATCACGCCGATTTCTTCACTAAACCTCAGGATTTGCCTCGAGTTAGCCATTAATACCTCAAAATAGGTAATGGCGTTTATGTTCAAAAATAGATTAGAAATTTTGATGTCTGGGCGGGAGAGCGACGCCACGAGCCAGGACTCGGGGCGTCGCCAAAAAACGTTTATTAATTGTTAACTAATCGAGGATTGAGTAATCAACTCGTCAATAGCCTTAGGCCGGGCCATTCTTGCTGACACAACTCGGGGTCGTCGGCGCCTGTTCCCGTTGCTGCCACTCCTGCTCCGTATAGGTATGCAACGCCAGTGCATGAATGGCACCCGCCAGCTCGTCGGCCAGCACCCCATTGACCTGGCGATGGCGGGCCAGCAGTCGCTGACCCTCGAAGGCCTGGCTCACCACCACCACCTTGAAATGGCTCTCTGAGCCCGGCGCAACCCTGTGCATGTAGCTTTCGTTGATCACCTCCAGGTGGCTGGGGGACAAGGCAGCGGCCAGCTTGGCCTCGATCTGTTGTTGCATGGTCACGAGCAAAACTCCCAAAATGGATATCCGGCCATTGTAGCCAGGGTTGGCGGTATGACGAAATCGTCCGGCACGGGAAAAGGGGCGCGGTTTTGCCCCTCACCCGGTGCCGCCGGGCTGGTGAAATTCTCCGCCCCCGCTAGAATAGCGCCACTTTGCGCCCCGCCGGCGCCTGTTTTATGAATCATCTGGACGCTTCGCTTATGCAAACCCTTCTCGACACGGCTCATTGTCGTCTGACCCTGTATCGCTATCCACGCCAGAGCCAGGATCCGTTGCAGGCCTGGGATGCAGCAGACGAGTACCTGATCAATACCCTGGCAGAGGCGCCACTCGAGCAGACCGGCCCTGTCATCATCATGAATGACGGCTTCGGGGCCCTGGCCGCCTACCTGCACGGCCATGCCCCCGTCTGTGTGAGCGACTCCCATATCAGCGAGCGGGCCACCCTGGCCAACCTCGCGGAGAACGGGCTGGATCCCCATGCCATCACGCTGCAGGATGCGCTGGCGCCATTGCCTGCAGCCCCCGCACTGGTGGTGATCAAGGTCTCCAAGTATCAGGCGCTGCTGGAGCAGCAACTGCTGGCCCTGCGCCAGGTGGCAACCCCGGCCACCCGCATCCTGGCCGCCGGCAAGGCCAAGGACATTCACAGCTCCACTCTGGCGCTGTTTGAAAAATACCTGGGACCGACCCGCACCTCGCTGGCCTGGAAGAAGGCACGCCTCATTCACTGCACCCCGGCCGGTATGCCCGCCGAACGCCCCGTGCTGGCCAATCCCTTTCCCTCGGTCTGGCCGCTGGAGGGCACCGACATGCTCATCCATAACCATGCCAATGTGTTTTCGCGCACCAGCCTGGATATAGGCGCCCGCTTTATGCTGGACAACCTTCCGATCCATAGCGCACGACGCGTGATCGATCTGGGTTGCGGCAACGGTGTGCTGGGGCTGGCGCTGCTGGCGCGGGATGCCGAGGTGGAGGTGACCTTCATCGACGAATCCCACATGGCGGTCGCCTCGGCGCGGCTCAACGTCGAACACAATCTGCCGGATGCCCTGCCCCGCGCCCGCTTCATGGTCAACAACTGTCTCGATGGGGTGGAAGTCGGCTCGGCGGATCGGATCCTCTGCAACCCGCCCTTCCATCAGTTGCAGGCGATCACCGATCATATCGCCTGGCAGATGTTCAGCGATGCCCACCGGGTGTTGCCCCAGGGGGGCGAACTCTGGATAGTAGGCAACCGTCACCTGGATTATCACAACAAACTCAAGCGCCTGTTTGCCAATGCACAAGTCGTTGCGTCAAACAGCAAATTCGTTATTTTGAAAGCCATCAAACGCTAAACAGAAAGCTAAAGGAAACCCATGATGAAAAAGTCACTCTTGCTGCTGGCCGCCCTGACGCTGGGTGGTTGTGCGACTCACTGGCCGGAAACCGCCCTGCTCAACCCGCAGGTTATTCCTTCCAATCAGCAGTACTACTCGGGCAACCGCATCACCCTGGAAGGGGTCGACAAGCGTGAAGCCGCCTACGTCTTCTCCATCAAGAAGAAAGAGAAGGCCGCCGTGCTGGTCAACAGCGAGCAGCCGCTCAACAACCTGCTGGCCGAGAAACTGGCCGAAGGCCTGCGCAGCCAGGGGCTGGAAGTGGGCAACAGCGGTACCACCAACCTGACCCTGGCCATCTCCAGCGCCGCGGTCACGGTGGAAGAGAAAACCTTCACCTATGTCACCAAGTCCCGCGTCAGCCTGCAGGTGATGGCCGACTTCCAGGGCAGCAAGCTGACCAAGCAGTTCAACATGTCCTCCAGCAAGGAAGGCCCGGGTGAACCGACCATGGCCGAGCTGGAATCCATCCTGAACCAGCAGCTGGGCAGCCTGCTGCAACAGATCATGGCGGACAATGCCCTGCGTGGTTATCTCAAGGGTCAGCCGAGCTGAGCGAGGAGAGTCAAATGAAAAAACTCTGGTTACTGGCCATGCTGATCGCCCCGCTGGCGTTCGCCGGCCCCAAGGTCAGGATGGAGACCAACCACGGCAACATAGTGGTGGAGCTGGCCTCCAAGCAGGCGCCGCAGACGGTGAAAAACTTCCTGCGCTACGTGGCTGACGGCAGCTATGACGGCAGCCTGTTCCACCGGGTGATCCAGGACTTCGTGGTGCAGGGGGGCGGCTATAACCAGCAGTTCCAGCAACTGCCGACCCTGGATCCCGTGGTCAACGAGTCCAAGGGCGGTCTGCCCAACAAGCGTGGCAGCATCGCCATGGCCCGCACCCAGGCCGTGGACAGCGCCACCCGCCAGTTCTACTTCAACCTGACCGACAACAACAACCTCAACGCCAATGCCGGCGCCGGTTATACCGTGTTCGGCCAGGTGGTGCAGGGCATGGAGGTGCTGGACAAGCTGGCCCAGGTGCAGACGGGTTACAGCTCCATCCTGCGCGCCAACGACGTGCCCACCAGCCCCATCATCCTGAAGAAGGTGGTGTTGCTGGCGGAGAAATAACGCGGGCCGGATCACATTCCGCCGCGTCTTTGCCCGGGTCACCGGCGTCCCTTTCTATACTCTAGCCTTGCCCCATGTTCCCGGGGTATGGCCCACATGAGGAGAAGGAGGTTCCGGTGACCTGCAACGAGTACCTAGCCCAACACACAATCCCGCTGGCCCTGGCGGTTCGTCATTTTCTGGCACGAGAAATTTCCTATCAGCAGTTGGAAGACTTGAGCTGGCAGCTCCTCTCCCACTGGCAAGACTTGCCCCATATACCCGCAGACAAACAACCGGCCACCGATCGGGAAGGGGTGTTCTGGCACCTGCTGCACAGCCTGCATCAGTGGGATGAGCAGCAGATCATCGCCGACGTCTGGCTGCGCCTGCAGCTGATGGAATGCGCCAACTATCTGACTACAGAAGGCCCCTGCCCGCGCCACTGCATGGGTTCGCGCCCCTGAATCCAGACCCGCCACGCTCGGCTTGCCTTGGCTATCCCCCCCGAACCTGACAAAATGGCGCAATTTTCCCAGAGGAGTCAGGTATTTGAACACTGTCCGCACACCGAGCTGGCGAGACTCGCTCGCCGTCTACCTTGAGACTCGGGTCCTCATACTGTTTGCCATGGGTTTCTCGTCCGGCCTGCCTCTGCTGCTGGTGTTTGGCACCCTCTCGTTCTGGCTGCGCGAGGCCGATGTCAGCCTGACCGACATCGGCTACATGAGCTGGGTGGCGCTGGCCTATGGCTTCAAATGGCTGTGGTCGCCGCTGGTTGACCGGATGCCGCTGCCGCTGCTCTCCCGCTGGCTGGGGCGGCGCCGCAGCTGGATGCTGCTCTCCCAGCTGCTGATTGCCCTCTCGCTGGTGGGCATGGCCTATTGCGATCCCAAGACCCAGCTCGCCCAGCTCGCCCTGTTTGCCCTGCTGGTGGCGTTTTGCTCCGCGACGCAGGACATAGTCATCGACGCCTATCGCATCGAGTCGGCGCCGGAGCGGTTGCAGGCGGCCATGGCGGCCTCCTACATGACGGGTTACCGGCTGGCGATGATCATGGCCGGCGCGGGGGCACTGGCACTGGCGGCCTGGCTCGGCAGCAACAGCGGCTATGACTACCGTGGCTGGCAACTCACCTATCTGCTGATGGCGGGGCTCATGTCCCTCGGCGTCATCACTACCCTGATCTGCCACGAACCGGACATAGATCTCGCCGGTCAGAACGATCAGCAGGAGGCGCGCAAGGCGCTGCTGCTCTCCCGTGGCTGGCCCACCTCGCTGGCCGGCATCGGCGCCTGGATCTACGAGGCCATCTGGTGTCCGTTTGCCGATTTCTTCCGCCGTTACGGCGGCTCGGCCATGCTGATCCTGGGGCTCATCGCCTGTTATCGCATCTCGGATGTGGTGATGGGGGTGATGTCCAACAGCTTCTACGTGGACCTGCAGTTCAGCAAGACGGAAGTGGCCACCATCACCAAGGTGTATGGCGTCATCATGACGCTGGTGGGGGCCGCCTTGGGGGGCGTGCTGGTGATGCGCTTTGGCACCCTGCGCATCCTGTTCCTCGGCGCCCTGCTCACCGCCAGCACCAATCTGCTGTTCGCCCTGCTCAACGAAGTGGGCCACAACCTGGAGCTGCTGACCCTGATCATCTCGGTCGACAACCTCAGCGCCGGCATAGCGACGGCCGCCTTCGTGACCTATCTGTCGAGCCTGACCAACGTGGCCTTCTCCGCCACCCAGTACGCCCTGTTCAGCTCCGTCATGCTGCTGATGCCCAAGCTGCTGGCGGGTTTCTCCGGGCGTTTCGTCGAACAGTTCGGCTACAGCAGCTTCTTTATCGGCACCAGCCTGCTCGGCATTCCTGTGTTGATCCTGATCTTGCTGGTTGCCAAACGAGGAAGAGACTTGCTCTCGCAACAGGATAAATAGCAAGCGTTTGCGTGAAATTGGGGGTGATTAGATTCACACTTCCGAATAAAGTTCCCCGGCTCTTGTTTCTCCGATGAATTTATTTGGCTAGAATCCCTTCCGCTCCTTGTGGGCAGGCTACGGAAAACCTCAACTAACGCACAAGAGACCAATAAAATGGCCAAATTTACCAAGACTCTGATCGCTGCCGGTCTGCTGGCTGCTGCCGCCACCCCGGCCTTCGCTGCTGACTACAGCGGTGACATCCACAAGAACGATTACAAGTGGATGCAGTTCAACGTCATGCATACCATCGACCAACGTCCTTTCACCACTGGTGCAGAAGATTACAACGACACCTACTTCGAAATGGAATTTGGCGGTCGTTCCGGTCTGTTTGACCTGTACGGTTACGTCGATGTGTTCGACATCTTCGATTCCCGTCACAGCGACAAGCACAAGGGTCAGAACCTCTTCATGAAGTTTGCGCCGCGTATGTCTCTGGATGCGCTGACTGGTAAAGATCTCTCCTTCGGCCCGGTGCAAGAGGTGTACATCGCCTCCCTGAACAACATCGGCGACAACCAGATGGAAAACATGATCGGTCTGGGTGCTGACGTACAGGTGCCTTGGTTCGGTAAAGTGGGTATGAACCTGTATGCCCGCCACGCCACCGAAAACCAGTTCTTCACCGAAGAAGAAGGTGAGTGGAACGGTTACTGGTTCGCCATGAACTGGTTCAAGCCTTTCTACACCTTCAGCAACGGCAGCTTCGTCTCCTACCAGGGCTACCTGGATTACGCCTTCGATCTGGACACCCACGACCGTGCCGACCGTACCAGCGACAACCTGGCGACCTTCCACGGTATCTACTGGCACTCTGACCGCTACGCTGTCGGTTACGGCCTGAAGTACTTCATGGATGCCTACGGCACCAAAGATGGCTCTACCGCCTACGACGGTACCCCCTGGAAGAGCTCTGGCTTCAGCCACTACTTCTCCGTTACCTACAAGTTCTGATAGAACGGGTAATGCAGATACAAAAAACCGGAGCAGCTGCTCCGGTTTTTTTATGGCTCTGTCATCGAACCTTTTACTGTTGCACCGCGTGGCGGTCGCACAAGGGGGAGGGCCGAACCCTCCCGCCCGTCATCAATCGCGGAAATTCTGGAACTGCATCGGCTGACCCAGCTCGGCACCACGTACCAGCGCCATGGCCTCCTGCAGATCGTCACGCTTCTTGCCGGTGACGCGCACTTCATCACCCTGAATGGCGACCTGCACCTTGATCTTGGAATCCTTGATCAGCTTCACCAGCTTCTTGGCGATCTCTTTCTCGATCCCCTGCTTGAACTTGACGTTCAGGTGGAAACGCTTGCCGGAGTGAACGCTGTCACCCACGTCCATTGAGCTGTTCTCGATGTTGCGCTTGAGCAGGGCTGCGCGCAGGATCTCGACCATCTGCTTGAGCTGGAAGTCGGCATCGGCCTCCAGCTTCACTTCTTCCTTGTTCAGCTCGAAGCTGGCTTCAACACCGCGAAAATCGAAACGGGTCGCCAGTTCACGATTGGCGTTATCGACGGCGTTCAACACCTCGTTCATTTTGACTTCAGAGACAATATCGAATGACGGCATGTCAGGGCTCCTCATGTTGCGCTATAAGGGGGCAAATCTACCAGAAAACCGGCAAATTTGCTGATTTCGATGGGGTTGCTCTGCTAGAATCCCCTGCGCACAGGAATGGCGAGACCCGTTAGTGTCCGCCACGCGACATCTTCACTTATCCCCGGCGGGCGGTTGACTGGAATGCAACCCCTACCTTGATTGAGTCTCTCCATGCCAAGCGGATTACAGAGTTCCCGACTGCCCTCCTCCCCCCAATGGTCACTGCTGGGCTGCGGCGCCCTGGGTGGCGTCTTCGCCTCCCTGCTGACTCAAAGCGGCCAGTCGACCCGCGTCTTGCTGCGCGATCGTCACCGTTCGACCCTGCATCCCGGGATCGACTTCACCTCGCTGGAGGGCCATACCCAGCTGATCGCCATCGAACGCGGTTTCATCAGCCAGCCCGGCCAGATCAAGCGTCTGCTGGTGATGACCAAGGCTGGTCAGGTGGTGTCGGCCCTGACGCCGCTGGTGGGCAAGCTGGCGGCAGGCGTGCCCATAGTGCTGCTGCACAACGGCATGGGCATAGCCGAGCAGGTGGTCCAGCTGTTCCCCCATAACCCTGTCATCGCGGGTGTCACCAGCCACGGCGCCATGCAAAGCGGCCACTTCGTGTTCCGCCATACCGGCAAGGGTGAAACCTGGCTCGGCCCGGTCAATGAGGCAGCCAAGGCCCATGCCGCCCTGGCGGACGATCTCGGTGCCGCCCTCGGTCAGGCCGGTTGGGATGAGCAGATCCTGGCTCGCCAGTGGCAAAAACTCGCCATCAACTGCGCCATCAATCCGCTGACCGCGCTCTATAAACTCAAGAATGGTGAGCTGGCCGGCCCCCGCTTCGCCGATGTCCTGCAACAGATCTGCGTGGAAGTGGCGGACGTGATGCAGGCCGAAGGCCAGCCCACCAGCAGCGATGAGCTGCTGCGCCGCGCCATGACTGTGGTGGAGCTCACTGCCGACAATTACTCTTCCATGTATCAGGACATGGAGCTGGGCCGGGAGACCGAGATCGAGGCCATCACCGGCTTCCTGCTGGCCAGGGCCGCCCGGCACGGCATCGCGGTGCCGGTCAATCAGGGCCTCTATCAGGCCATCAAAGAGAAGAGCTGAGCCCGGCGAGATCGCGGGCAACTAAGGAGTGCAGCATGACAGTACTGGTATTGGTAGCCCCCGGCTCGGAAGAGATAGAAACGGTCGCCATCGTCGACACATTGGTGCGCGCCCGCATCGAGGTGCTGCTCACCTCCTGCTGTCCGGCCGGTCTGCGCCAGATCCGCGCCTCCCGCGGGGTGCAGCTAGTCGCTGACTATCATATCGACGAGCTGACCAGCCGTGACTTCGAGGCCATAGTCGTGCCGGGCGGTTTGCCCGGCAGCGAAGCGATTCGCGATACGCCGCTCGCCATCGACCTGCTCAGGGAGCAGGCGACGCTCGGCCGCTGGCGGGCGGCCATTTGCGCCGCCCCCGCCGTGGTGCTGCAACACCACGATCTGCTGGGGGAAGCCCGCACCACCTGCCATCCCGGTTTTCAGGCCCGCCTGCCCGCGGAGCAGCTCAGCACGGCGCGGGTGGTGACCGATCAGGCCCATCACCTGATCACCAGCCAGGGGCCGGGCACCGCCATCGAGTTCGCCCTCGAGCTGGTGCGGGTGCTGCGCGGGGACGAGGCTGCCCGTGCGGTGGCCGGCCCCATGGTGTTGCCCCCCTCGCTCATGCCCTGAGTAAATTGTCCTCTTGCAATGACAGAGCGCCCCTTGCCGATTGGCAAGGGGCGCTCTGCTTTGAGGCGGACTGCAAGCTGTCAGCCGGTTCAACTCCGGCTCAACTGAGCATTTCGGGCCTGAGCTGCTCCATCAGCAGGTGGTTGTCACTGTAATCCACCGGTATGGCCACCACGGCAGGTCCCACGACCGCCATGGCGGCGCGCAGGGTCGACCGTAGATCCTCGGCGCTGGTGACCGCAAACCCGGCCGCCCCGAAGGACTCAGCATAGGCCTTGAAGTTGATGGGCCCAAAGCTCACCCCCGAGCTGCGGCGGTATTTTTTCTCCTCCTGCATCGCCACCATGTTGTAGCCGTTATCGACCCAGATGATGTGCACTATGTTGGACTTGAGCCGCACCGCGGTCTCCAGCTCCATGCTCGACTGCATGAAGCTGCCATCGCCGGACACCGAGATGATCTTCTCCCCCGGCCGTACCATGGCCGCACCTATGGCCCAGGGCAGCGCCACCCCCATGGTCTGCTGACCGTTGGAGATGAGCACCTGGCGCGCCCGGAAGCTGTAGAGGTAGCGGGCAATCCAGATGTGGAAGCTGCCCATGTCCACGCACAGGGTCATGTCCTGCCCTATGATGTCCTGCAGCTCCTTGACGATCCGCAGCGGATGGATGGGCATGCCCCCCAGATGCTGGGCATGCTGGGTCAGCTGATGGCGCTGGGCCCGGATCTCCCCGAGCAGGGCGGCGATGGCGGGATCCCGTGCCAGCGGCTGGTTCAACATCTTGGTCAAGCAATAGAGATTGGCGCTGATGGAGCCCACCAGCTCCACCGCCGGGCAGTAGCTGCTGTCGATCTCCGCCGGCAGGGCATCTATGTGCAGCAGTTGCCGCTCCCCCGTGCCGTTCCACAGCACAGGGTCATATTCGATGGGGCTGTAACCGATGCAGATCACCAGATCAGCCCCCTGCAGCAACCTGTCCCCCGGCTGGTTGTTGAACAGCCCCACCCTACCAGCAAAGTCATCGAAATGGTGGGTATCCACCACGCCGGCCGCCTGATAGGTGCCCGTCACCGGCAACCGGCTCTTGTCCAAAAAGGCGCGCACCGCGAGGGAGTTTTCCGGCCGGCTGGCCAGCAGGCCGAGCAGCACCACCGGCTTGCGGGCTTGCGCCAGCAGGCTCAGCGCCCTGTCGATGCCCGCCTCATCGGCGGCACCGGGTTCGGGAATGGCTCTGGGCACCAAGATGGCGCCATCGGTCGGCTCGTTGATGATGTCCATCGGCAGGCTGACGAAGGCGGCACCAGGGCGACCCAGCTCGGCGGACCGAAAGGCGTTGGCCATCACCTCTGAAAGGGCGGATCCTGTGCCCACTTGGGCGCTGAACTTGGTGACGGGGCGGCACAGGCTGACGGTGTCCAGGCTCTGGTGAGTGAGCTTGAGGCCGTCGGCCCGTCGCACCGCGCCCCCCAGCGCCACCATGGCATCCCCTTCCGAGGTGGCGGTCGCGAGGCCTGTGATCAGGTTGGCGCAACCCGGGCCCGAGGTCACCAGCGCCACCCCGGCCTTGCCGGTCAGCCGGCCGACGGCGGCGGCCATGAAGGCGGCGTTCGCCTCGTGGCGCACCACTATGGTATCGATGGGGGAGTCTTCCAACGCATCGAACACCCTGTCTATCTTGGCCCCCGGAATACCGAATACCTGCTTGACGCCCTGTGCCTCCAGGTGGCGCACCACCAGTTCGGCCCCACAGCCCCAGTGTTGATTTTCCATGATAATGACTCCTTGTAAGCGAAGGGATTAGCCTTCGGCGGCGCGGATGGCGCGGTCCAGATCGGCGGGATTGAGGTCGGCCTGCTGAAAGGCCGGATTGCGTGGCAGTTCTATGTTGAGGTGCTGGACCACAGACAGCTGCAGCAGGCCGTGACCCATGGCGTAGTTGAGGATGTGACCACCGCCCTGGCGATCCTGGGTGATGAAGTGTTCGTGATAGCCGGCCACATTGATCCCCTGCACGAAGGGCGGGCAACGAAAGCCCACCAGGGTGCCGCGCCGCTGGCTGAACGAAAACAGCGGCTGGGCCTCTATGGCTTCCAGCATGGGTTTGTAGGGCGGGGTCTGGCAGGGCACGGTACGCACCTGCGCCTGCTCAAACAGACCGTCGAGCCGAAAGGCGACGAAGACGTTGTCGGTACCCACCAGTTGATCGATCCATTGATGGATCTCGTCGCGGCTCAAGGGGTGATCGAAGCGGCGCTCCAGGCAGGGGCGAAAATGCGTCATCACCGCAAACGGGGTTTTCTGGCCTGCCTGGGCCGGACGGGCCGAGCCGTCAGCCTTGAGCTGGTGGATCTGGCGCTCGAACGCAATCAGCTCGCCATCGAGCCGGTTGAAGGTGCCAAGACCGAAGTCACCGTGGCGCAGCAGATCGGCCATGGTGGTCTCGCCCTCATAGACGCCGGCCAGCAGGGCGCTCATCAAGGAGCTCTGATAGACCTCGCCGCCCCCCTGACGGGCCTGCCAGCGGGCAAACTGCTGGCTGATCTCGATGGCACAGTCACACTGTGTATAGGTTTCCATTTGGATTTAACCTCCAATCCTGTTAGGTTGGCAAATCAGGATTCAATAGTGATCAAGATCACAGTTTGATACCAATATCCAAACCCATCAGCTTCGAGACGTACCAGATATGGAATTTCGTTACCTGCGCTACCTGGTAGCCGTGGCAGAGAAGCAGAGCTTTACCAAGGCGGCCGAGGCGCTGGGTATGGCCCAGCCACCCCTCAGCCAGCAGATCCGCAAATTTGAACAGGAGGTGGGCACGCCGCTGTTTCACCGGCTGACCCGCAGCGTGGAGCTGACCGAGGCGGGACTGAGCCTCTATCAGGATGCCAAGGGGATACTGTCACAAACCGAGCAGGCCATGCAGAAGGCCAGGCGTATCGCTCGCGGCCAGCTCGGCTCCCTGCGCCTCGGCTTTGCCGGCTCCACAGTGCTGCACCCGAGCGTGCTGCGGCTCATCCACGACTTTCGCCAGGCCTGGCCCGAGGTGAGCCTGCACCCCATCGAGAACAGCATGCCCAACCTGGTGCGCGATCTTGTGAGCGAGGAGCTGGATGCCGCCATCCTGCGCCTGCCCTGCAGCAGCAGCTCGGCACTGACCCACCACCTCATCGACGAGGAGGAGATGCTGATCGCCCTCCCCCCGCAACATGCGCTGGCAGGCAGCGACGCCATCGCCATCGAGGCCCTGGCGGCGGACCCCTTCATCCTGTTCCCGCGCGAGCTCGGGCCCGGCCTGTACGATGCCATCACCCAGCGCTGCCAGCGGGCCGGCTTCAGCCCCCGTCTCGGCAGCCAGAGCCCGCAGGTGATCTCCACCGTCGGCATGGTGCAGGCCGGTTTCGGGGTTGCCATCATCCCGCGATCGGTGAGCGAGCTGCACCCCCATGGCGTCAGCTATCACCCCATCGCCGATGAACCGCTCACCACCCGCATCAGCCTCGCCACCCGTCGCCATCCCCGCCAGAAAAGCCTGCAACATCTGATAGGGTTGATCCTTGGCCGCCATTGAATAGTCCATAAAAATGGGTGCTGTCCCAATTACGTGTTGGAAGGCTAATCTTGAAGTTGAATCGCCCCCAGTTCCCTAGACACCTCGCAGCCTTAAAATGAGGCAACTATTGGAGGTGTTATGACCCGTCAGCGTTATCCAGAAACATTCAAGATCGAAGCTGTTAAACAAGTCACCGAGCGCGGGCGACCGGTGGCTGACGTTGCACGAGCCATCGGGGTATCCAGCCACAGCCTGTATGCATGGCTCAAGCAGTACGGTAAGCCCGCTGACCAGCAGCATGAAGAGTCAGCCTTGCAAGCCGAGATCCGCCGTCTGAAAGCCGAACTGCGCCAAGTCACCGATGAGCGCAACATTTTAAAGGAGGGCACCGCGTACTTTACCAGCGAGTCAAGGAAAGGTACGCATTCATAACCTCCCGACTCGACCGGTACAGTGTCGTTACCCTGTGCCAGACCCTGGGGGTTCACCGAAGTGGCTTCTACGCGTGGTTGAAACAGCCTACATCGCCACGCCAGCAGGAGGACAAACGACTAACGGAGTTGGTCAAGCAATCTTGGCTGGAAAGTGGTGCAGTCTACGGTTATCGCAAGATCCATCGTGACATTCGTGACTTGGGGGAAGTCTGCGGCAAGCACCGTGTGGCCAAATTAATGAGGCGAGAAAGACTGCGTTCGCAAACTGGCTATCAGCGCCGTAAGGGGCATTATGGGGGTAAGAGCCCGGAACATGCTGGCTTGTCCGTTTAAGACCCCCGCCCCTAACATCTCTTGGGTGACCGACATTACTTACATCCGTACTCAAGAAGGGTGGCTGTATCTGGCTGTAGTGCTAGATCTGTTTTCTCGCCAGATCATCGGCTGGGCAATGAAGCTACGCATGACGGCAAACTTGACGGTTGATGCGTTATTGATGGCCGTCTGGCGGCGCAAGCCAAAGCAGCCGGTACTGGTGCATTCGGATCAGGGCAGCCAGTTTACCGGTGGTGAATGGCAGGACTTTCTGAAGGCCCACAACCTGAGTTGCAGCATGAGCCGACGTGGCACCTGTCACGACAACGCTGTCGCCGAGAGCGTCTTTCAGTTGCTCAAACGGGAGCGGATCAAGCGCAGGATTTACCTGACAAGAGATGAAGCCCGCAGCGATGTATTTGATTATATCGAGTTGTTTTACAACCCAATCAGGCGCCATGGTTCCAATGATGGGCTGTCGCCGGTAGAGTTCTAAAAGCAGTTCAATGTTCAACAACAGAGTGTCTAGAAAACCTGGGGCGATTCAGTTCGCCTTTTGTTTTCTGCCTCGCCGTCAGAACTGACCGGCCATCAACTGGTTGATGTTGTAGAGGGCGCGGGTATCGAGCTCCATCTCGGTGGCATAGGTATTGCCACGGGGATAGGAGGCCACCACCCGAGCGCCACGCACCATGCCGGCCACGGACACGTCCAGCGAGTTGGAGGTCTGGGTCAAGTCCTTGTAGCTGCTCTGGCCCCGCACCTGCTGGCCATTGAGCTGCTCCGCCAGTTCGCGGTAGGCATCCATCTTGGAGGCGCGAATGGCCTGCAACATCTTCTCGGACTGGGACGGGCCCGGCTGTATGTCGATCACCGCGTAACCCACGGCCTTGAGCACCGGAAAGTCATCGGGCTTGTTGTTGCCGCCGCCGTAGTTGACCACCCGATTGCCACCGCTGCACGCGGTCAGCAGCAAGACCAGCAGGCATCCGAACAGGATCTTCATTGCGCTCACTCCTTGTCAGGGGGTCAGATTGACCAGATGGCCGCCGGGACGAGCCTGGCTGTCGCGCATCAGGTAACCGCGATTGATGGATGCCCGGCCAAACGAGTTGTTGGCGCCGAACAGGTATTGTTGCGGGATCAGGCTCTGGGCTGTGGTCTCCACCATCTTGGTCCGCAGATCTATGATGCGGGCATTGACCAGGATCCCCTTGCCATTGCGGCTGAAGGTGCCGGTCAGGATGCGGGAGATGGGCAACCGGGGGGAGAGATCCCGGTAGTTGCGGCTCATCACGAAGTCACCCTGCGGGGTCACCTTGATGCTGCCGGTCATCTTGAAATCCACCACCACTTCCCCGCGCCGGTTCAGCTCGTAGATAAAGCTCTCCTCGATCTGCTGCCCCATCCAGTTGGTGTCCTGCAGGGTATCGAGATCGACGAAGGAGGAGACGGCGATGGGCTCGGTCAGGGTGGTGAGCGACTTGCGCTCCATCAGCTGATCGGTCATGCGCGCCACCAACCAGTTGAGCTCCATGCCAGCAGCGGCCTGGCGAGGATCACCCTGTTCCCGGTTGATGGGGTCGGAACCACAGCTGGTCAGAGCCAGCGCGAGGGCCAACGCCGTAAAGAGTTTGTTCATGGATACCTTTCCTGTATCTGCACCTGATTCGTTATCGGTTCGGCTGGCCAAAGCTTGAGTCGGGAATGAGGCATGGATCTTGCTAATTATTTGCGGTGTGCTGTGCAACCGGCACATTTCTGTGGTCTGTATCGGCCGGTGCCATCACTTCGACAGGGGTGAAAGTGCCGACCCGCATATTCAAGGTGTTTGTCATGAAATTACCGCTGCTGTTAACCCTGCTGCTGGCCAGCCTGTCGGTCCAGGCAGAGCTTATCGAAGCCCAGGGCAGTGCCGCCATCCTGGGGGGCGACGAGGTCTATGCCCGTGAACAGGCGACCCGCGACGCCCTGCGCCAGGCCCTGCTGGCGAGCGGCGCCGCCGTCTCCAGCATCCAGCGTCTGGAGAACGGCAGCCTGCGCTCCGAGCAGATCCAGATCCGCTCCGGCGGCGACATCCGCCAGTACCGGCTCAAGCGGGAAGAGGTGCGCAACGGCCGCATGTACATCACGGTACAGGCCGATATCCAGGCCGAACGCCAGATCTGCCAGACCCAGCATTACGCCAAGGATTTGACGCTGGTCAGGCTGCGGCTGCGCTACCCGGATCAGGCGAGCTACGGCGCCCTCGACGACATGCCCGCCAACCTGTCCCGTCGCATGTTCGAGACCCTGGCCAACGCGCCGCAAGGGGTGGCCGTGCGCCAGTGGCTGGACGAAAACCTGCGCATAGACCCGCTCCACCTGCAACAGGGGGATCGCAGCGCCCTCGAGGAGATCAAGGCCCTCAGCCTGCGCACCGACAGCCAGTATCTGGTGCTCGGCAGCATAGATGACCTCTCCATCGAGCCGCAGGGCAACCAGCTGACCAGCTGGTACGAAGACCCCATCCGCAACTTTCGCATGCAGCTCTACCTGTTCGACGGCATCAACGGCAGCCTGCTCAGCCGCAAGGAGTATCAGGGCCGCGCCAACTGGACCTTCGGCAAGCGGGATCAGATAGGCAGCAGCAGCGGCCAGTTCTGGCAGTCCAGCTATGGCCAGGAGGTGAACTATCAGTTGCAGGAGGCGGTGCAGGATCTGGTGGCCCAGCTCAACTGTGCCCCGGTCACCGCCCGGGTGATAGGCCAGAACGAACGCGGCCCCCACATCAATCTGGGCCGGCGCAACGGCGTCAGGCTGGGGGATCAGTTCCGCATCCAGCACAGCGCCGACTTCATCGACCCCTATGGCAAGTCACGCATGATGCGCAACCCGGCCGACGGCCTGTTCGAAGTGGTACAGGTATTCGAGGACGGCGCCATCATCAGCACTCAGAACAAATATTCGCCGTTTAACATCCAGATCGGGGATTTGGCAGTATTGGAATAAGAATCAAGGGTTTAAAAGGGAGCGGCTTCTTGTATAATGCCCGCCACAAGGCTCCCGTAGCTCAGTAGGATAGAGCGGTCCCCTCCTAAGGGACAGGCCACTGGTTCGACTCCAGTCGGGAGCACCATATAAAACAAGGGGTTGGCATCATAATGGTGCCAGCCCCTTGGTCGTTTTTGGGCCGGATGACACATTCCGCTATCAGGCCAGATGGAAGAGAGAGGAGAGCTCCATGCTGATCGGGCTGTTGTCGGGGTGCGATGGCATTATCTCTTGCATATAAGCCCACCACTGCTGGCAGATGGCCGTGCTGGCCACCTCGCGCCAGCGCCCCTCATCTTCAATCTCGACGTAACCAAACAGCTGACAGCTCTCCGGGTGGAGAAAGATGCTGTAGTTGCTGGCCCCGTGCGCCTTCAGGGTTGCGGCCAGCTCGGGCCAGAGTTCATCGTGACGGCGACGGTATTCCACCTCGCAGCCCGGGTGCACCGACATCAGGAACGCCTTGCGGATCATCTTGTCGCTCCTTATGCCATGCCCATGCCGACCAGATTGGCGGCACCAACTATCACCAGCATGCCGATGCAGAGGATCCGTACCGGACGAGTGCCGACCCCTTTCCATTCCGCCATCAACAGCCCCACGATACCGCCACACAACACATAACCGCTCATGTGCAGCATCCAGTTCACGAAGGAGAGGTGTTCGGGGATGCTGGCTTCGCCCCAGGCATAAAAGAAGAACTGCAGATACCACATGATGCCACCGGCCGCGGCCAGCAAGCCATTGAGCAGCAAACTCCGCGCTGGCTGGGCCAGATCATTGCGCAGTGACAGTTCGGGGCGCGTTGCCAGCCGGATGAAGCAGTAGGCCATGTTGACGATGGCCCCACCGCCCATGATGATGCCGTAGCTCGGCAACACGGCGTAGAGCGGGTTGATGCCAAGCGCCAGCGATGCCTGCCGGATGGGGGCAGCGGCTTCCAGACCGAAGGCAAATCCCGAGGAGAAGATGCCGCACATCACCGCCAGCAGCAGCCCCTTCTTCAGGTTGAACTCCCGGGTAGTCGTGCCCAGAGCAATCTCTTTCTGATGCCCAGCCCAGGTGACTATGCCTATGCCGATCAATGCGACAAAGACACCAAGCAGGGTGATTTGGCCACTGGCCGTGGTGAGCAGCTGACCAAATTCTCCACGCAATATGGGTGGCATCAGGGTGCCCACCACCAGGGTCACGCCGATGGCGATCCCTATGCCCAGAGACATGCCCAGATAGCGCATGGTCAAGCCATAGTTGACATTGCCTATCCCCCACATGGCACCAAACAGAAACATGCCCCAGAATGCCTTGCTGTCCACCACGCTGTAGAAGGCGCCGAAGTCATCGATCAGCGTGGAGGTGACCAGCCAGGGCAACAGGATCCATGAAAACAGGCCGGCGAAGGCCCAGGTGGTTTCCCACGACCAGCGCCGGACCTTGCTGAGGGGCGCATAGAAGGAGGCCGCCGAGGCGGCGCCAACCAGATGCCAACCGATTCCCGATACGATTGCAGACATGAGATGTTCCTTGCTTGAGGTTTGATTGTGTTTTTGCTTCCCGATGGAGGGAAGCGTCCTTGATGACAACCGCGCTGTTTTTGTTGTTTTTCTGACGCCCGCCACACATGGCGGGCGTCAGCAGAGGGTGAACTCAGCGACGAGTGAGCAGCTCCTGCACCTCGTACTCCTTGACGGCATCGAGCCAGTCGACGCCCACCGCTACCCCTTCACGGGCGCAGGCGTAGTCCCAGACGGCTTGCCACGGCAGGCTGCGGGTCTCCTCCATCAGGGCCAGCCGGGTCGAATAATCCCCCTTGCATTCGGCCTGACGCAGCATCTCAATGGGCTCGAGCAGAGCACGCAACAGCGCCTTCTTCATGTTGCGGGTACCGATAACCCAGGCCGCGATGCGGTTGATGGAGGCATCGAAGAAGTCGAGGCCGATATGCACCCGCGCCAGCAACTCATTGCGGATGATTTCATTGGCGATGGCCTGGGTTTCGTCATCCAGCAGCACCACGTGGTCGCTGTCCCAGCGCACCGGGCGGCTGACGTGCAGCAGCAGGTGCCGGACAAACAGGGAGGCCGCGCTGATCTTGTCGCTGATGACCTCGGTGGGGTGAAAATGGCCGGCATCCAGACACAGGGCTATGTCACGGGAGCTGGCATAACCCAGGTAGAACTCGTTCGACCCGACCGTGTAGGACTCGGCGCCTATGCCGAACAACTTGCTCTCCACGGCATCTATGTGGTGCGCCTCGTCGATCCGCTCGGCCAGCACCTCATCCAGTGCCGCCATCAGCCGTTGACGCGGCCCGAGCCGGTCGGCGGGCAGATCCTTCATGCCGTCCGGGATCCAGATATTCATCACGGACGGCGTACCCAGCGCCTGACCAAAGGAGGCCGAGATACGACGGCTCGCCTTGCAGTGATCGATCCAGAAGCGGCGGATTTCGGGATCCGGATGTGACAGCGTCATGCCATCGGCGCTCAGCGGATGGGAGAAACAGCTGGGGTTGAAGTCCAGACCCACGCCTCTCTCCTTGGCCCAGCTCACCCAGTTGGCGAAGTGCTTGGGTTCAATCTTGTCCCGCGCAACCGGGCCCTCCGCCTCCAGATAGATGGCGTGCAGGTTGAGCCGCTTGGCCCCCGGGATCAGTGACATCGCCAGATCCAGGTCGCGACGCAGCTCGATGGCATCGCGCGCCTTGCCCGGATAGTTGCCGGTCGCCTGAATGCCGCCGGTCAGGGCGCCAGCATCCGCTTCGAAGCCACCGACATCGTCCCCTTGCCAGCAGTGCATGGAGACGGGAATGGTGGCCAGGGTAGTCAACGCCTGATCCACATCGACGCCGAGGGCGGCATATTGCTGTTTGGCCAGGGCAAAGGCGGTTTCAATATTCGGGTTCATACAACTTCCTCGATTAACGTGTCTGAATGGGTGTGCGCGCAGAGCGCGGCAAAGCGCGTCCGGTAATGGTCCAGCTGCGGGACCTCATGCGGATGCAGGGTGTCGATGCGGGTGTTGTGGCGGATCAGGCGGCGCACGTCCGCCAGATCCTGTAAAAGGCCCAGCCCCTTGAGCTGCCAGCCGATGTTACCGAGCGCCGAGGCCTCCACAGGCCCGGTGAGCACTGTGCATTGGCAGATGTCGGCGCAAAGCTGGTTGAGCAACCGGTTCTGGGAGCCGCCGCCTACGATATGCAACCTGGTGATGGGCTCGTCGGTGACGCTCTCCAGCTCCCTGAGCACCTGGTCGTAGCACAGCGCCAGGCTGTCCAGCACGCAGCGCACCAGCTCGCCCGAGTTCTGCGGCGTGCCCTGTCCCGTCTCCTGACAGAAATGCTGGATGGCGCTGCGCATGCAGGCGGGATTGAGAAAACGTTCGTCGTTGGGGTGAATGAGGTAAGCAAAGGGCTCGGCCTGTTCCGCCTGCGCCACCAACTCTGCGAAGCCCAGCTGCGGCCACTGCGCCTGCAGCCCCTGCACCAGCCACAACCCCATGACGTTCTTGAGCAGACGCCAGGTTCCCTCCACTCCCCCTTCATTGGTGAGGTTGGCAGCCAGGGCGGCAGCATCGGTCAGCGGAGCCTTGCGCTCGACCCCGACCAGCGACCAGGTGCCCGAGCTGATATAGGCAGCGCCGCGTCCGCTCAACGGGGTGGCGACTATGGCCGAGCCGGTATCGTGGGTGGCAGGCAGGATGACGCTGACCTGACGGCCGGAGGGGCTGATCCAGTGACCCAGCCGGGTGCCGGGGGCGGCGATCGGCTGCAGCCACTTGCCCCCTTCGCCGATCAACCCGACCAGTTCGGGATCCCAATCCCTGCTGCGGGCATTCACCAGCTGACTGGTGGAGGCATTGGTAAATTCACAGCTGAACTGGCCGGTCAGCCGATAGTGCAGGTAATCGGGGATCAGCAGCAGACGGGTGACCTTGTCCAACCAGGCCGGTTTTTCATCGAGCAGGGCCCGGATCTGATAGAGGCTGTTGAACTTGAGGAACTGGATACCGCTGCGACGATAGATCTCATCGCGGGACAACTGCTGCCAGACCCGCTCCGGCACGCCGTCGGTACGGGCATCGCGATAAGCCACAGCGTCACCGAGCATCTGGCCCGCCGCATCCAGCAGTACAAAATCGACCCCCCAGGAGTCGATACCCACCGCATCGAGCGCAATGCCCGCGGCATCAATTTTTTCCAGCCCGAGCAAGATATTGGAAAAGAGCCGTTCCGGTTCCCAGCAATCATGCCCATTGCTATGCACCATGCCATTGGTAAAGCGATGCATCTCCTGCATGGTGATATTGTCATTGACCGGATCATAACTGGCCCATATTACCCGCCCGCTGGAGGCGCCTAAATCCACTGCCGCAATATTGACTGACATCGAACCGACTCCATAAATTTCGATGTCGTCACTCTAGGTTCCCTGATGGTTGGCAACCTTTCTGTTGTGGCCAAATAAATATGCTCAGCTGGCATAAAAATCGAGAAATAGAAACTGAATGACAATTGTGTGAGTGAGGTCAAATAACGCCACCGCGCAAAAGGAAGCAATCGAGACTTGTTGATAAATAAATGCGAGGTAACTGTGAAAACCCTCACGAAACCCGTGCTATTTGATTGACCGGAGCCGGCGCCTGCGCATATTCACTGCTCATCACCTCATGAAGAGATCGACCATGTTTCGCCTGCAGCAGACCGATTTTTTTGACCACAACAAGGTCATCAGCGTATTGCCACGCGCTCCGCAGGAACCCTTTCCGGAGCACTGTCATTCGTTTCATGAACTCGTGCTGATCAAATCTGGCTGTGCCATCCACATCACGGACGGCAGCGCCGTGCATATCCGCCGCGGCAGTGTCTTCTACCTGCGCGAAGACGATGCCCACATGTTCGATCAGATGAAGGATCTCTGCCTGACCAACGTGCTGTTCAGGCCGGAGGGATTCCACTTCGCAGACGAGTTGCAAACCCTGCTGCAAACCAGCTGCCATCCGGCCAGTGGCGGACTGCGACTGCCCCCTTCCCTGCAACCGCAGAGCGAGCTGCTGCTGAACCAGATAGCGGCAGAAAACAGCCGGCGAGATGCCTGTTCTCCGGTGATGATCGAAGCACTGTTTTCCCAGTTGGCCGTGCTGCTCTGGCGTACCCGTCAGCAAGGAGGGGAAGCGGGCGGCAAGGGGGAAGGAGATCAGGAAAGGCTGTTGGCCCTCATTAATTATCTCGATGAAAACTATCAGGAAGAGATCGACTGGAGCGAACTGTCTGAACGTTTTTCCATTCCGCTACGCACCCTGAACCGAAAAATACAGGAACATACTGGCTTGACCCCCAACAATTATCTCGGACGAGTGCGACTTTGCCATGCATCCTGGTTGCTCAGCCATACCAATAAATCGGTTACCGATATTGCCTTTGAGAGTGGATTCAATGATGGCAATTATTTCTCGAGCAAATTTCACCATGCCTTTGAGCTGACGCCACTGCAATACAGAAAACGTTATAAATAAACTTCAATTCTTGGCCACTATATTTCCCTCGCTGGCCAAAGGTTAAAGGCCGTCCGCCACAACAAGCTTAATATCCCCTTAATTTCATCCAACGAAGAGGGATATCTGATGGCCTTTGCATTGTGTCTACCCCAGATCAGCCTGTCCGGCAGTGGAGCCATCCACGATCTGGTGCAATTGATGTGCAACCAGCCCGCCCGTCGTCCGCTGATCGTGACCGAGCGAGCCCTGATTTCGCTTGGTCTGCTGGACGGCCTGCTCGGCGCACTGCGTGATCATGGCTTCACCCCCCAGGTTTATGACGGCGTAGAGCCCAACCCGACCGATCGGGTGGTCAGTGCGGCGCTGGCAAACTGGCAGGCCGGGCAATGCGATGCTCTCATCGGCTTTGGCGGTGGCAGCGCCATGGATACCGCCAAGGCGGTGCGCGCCCTGGTTGCCAACCCGGGCAAACAGATCCATGACTTCGAAGGCATCGGCAAGGTCGTTCACACGGGCCCCTTCATGGCCTGCATCAGCACCACCTCGGGCACGGCCGCCGAAGTGACCAGCAATGCGGTGATCACCGACACCCGGCGCAAGGTCAAAATGGTCATCATAGACCCGGCACTGATACCGACAGTGGCAGTCAACGATCCCACCCTGATGGTGGGACTGCCCCCGGCCGTTACCGCCGCCACCGGCATGGATGCCCTGACCCATGCCATCGAGGCTTATGTCTCCATCGGTGCCCATGTGCTGACCGATCACTCGGCCCTCGCCGCCATCCGGGTAATTGCCGAATATCTGCCGCAAGCGGTGGCGAACGGTCAGGATCTGATCGCTCGCGAGATGATGGCCCACGGCCAGTTCCTGGCCGGCATGGCGTTCAACAGCGCAGGGCTTGGCTATGTGCACTCTCTCGCTCATCAGCCCGGCGCCACCCACAACCTGCCGCACGGCGTGTGCAACGCCATCCTGCTGCCGGTGGTCTGCGAGTTCAATCTGGCCGTCAGGGAGGATCGCTTCGCCGACATAGCCGCCGCCATGGGGGTGGATACCAGTGCCATGAGCAAGGCTGGTGCCGCCGCTGCCGCCATCCAGGCCATTCGCGCACTCTCCGCCCGGGTGGGTATTCCCGGGGGCCTGCATGAACTCGGTATACAGCCTGGGGATCTCGCCGGCTGGGTCGATGCCGCCGCCGCCGATCCCTGTTCCGGCTGTGCCCCCCGGGTGGCCAGCAAGGCAGAGCTGCTGGCCCTCTATCAAGCCGCGTTCTGACCCCGAACCCAGCACGACAAGCGGCCGCCCCCGGGCGGCCTCTCTGTTTTCAACAGCCTGCATACACCCATTGGCATCCAGCCCTCCGCCCCTTTGTGCACTTCTTGAAAATCCGGCCAACTCCACTCCTGGCTTGGCGCCCCCGTTGAGGCTCAACGCCGCGCCACTGGTTACAGTGGCCCCACTCACAATGGCTCTTCAACGCAAGGTAGAGGGAATGATGCAGCAGATTGAATTCAACGCAGCCGTGCGGGCTGAAATCGAGAAGGTCGTCGAGGTATCCGCCTATTTGTGGCAACGAGAGTGGGCCGAGCGCAACGGCGGCAACATTTCCGTCGATCTCACCGACATCTTTGGGCAGGCACCCGCCGACCTGAGCCAATATCCCCACTGCCCCCTGTCCATGGTAGGGGGGGAAGGCGCCTTCCCGGCCGACAGCGCCGGTCATGTCTTCTTCGTCAAGGGCACGGGGGAACGCATACGCGAGCTGCGCAGCCCGGAGCTCGCGGGCTGCGTCCTGCGGATCGATGACGAGGCCCGGGGTTACCATATCCTGTGGGGAGGCCGTGGCTTGCACGACTACCAGCCCACCAGCGAATTCATCTCCCACGTAGAAATCGTCATGGACAAGCAGCGCCGGGGCGCAGCCGATCGCTGCGTGGTACACACACATCCGCTCGAGCTGATTGCGCTCTCTCACCATCCCCGTTATGCCCGCGACAGCGCCGCTTACACCCACGCCTGCTGGAAGATGTTGCCCGAGGTGCGGGCCTTCGTGCCACGCGGCATAGGTGTGGTGCCCTACTGCATGCCCGGCAGCCAGACCATGGCGGATGGCACCACGGCAGCCCTGCGCCAGCACGATGTGGCCATCTGGGAAAAACATGGTGCCGTGGCCACAGGGACGGATGCACTGATGGCCTTTGACTTCGTCGATGTGGCGAACAAGGGGGCCAAGCTGCACCTGATGTGTCTCGCCAGCGGTTTCGAGCCGGAAGGGGTCAGCCCACAGGACATGCAGGCGCTGCAGGAAACCTTCGGTCTGTAGCAAGCGGCCGGTATAGGCCCTGCCAGCGGGGCTTATGGCGATGCCGCGCTAAAAACCACTGCACCTCAGGGAGGGCCGGTCTGCTAGACTGGCCCTCTTTTTATTCATCTTACAAAGGAGTGTTGGATGTCTGCTTCTTCCTGGTGGGACAGGTCCACCGGTTTTGCGCTGCTGACCATCTTGCTGTGGGCCTCGCTGGCGGCGCTCACCTCCCGGATCACCAGCGTGTCACCTCTGGTGCTGGTAGGGCTGGTGCTCTTCTTCTGCGGCGCCGGTGCCCTGCCGTTCTGGCGCCAGTGGCGGGCTCGCCCCATCACCTGGCTGGTCACTGTGGCGGCGCTGCTGTTCTACCATCTGCTGCTGTTCATGAGCTTTCGCCACGCCCCCGTGCTGGAGGCGAACCTCATCAATTACCTCTGGCCCCTGTGCATCATACTGTTCACCCCCCTGCTGCTGCCGGGTCATCCGCTCCATGCCCGCCACCTGCTGGCCGGCGCGCTCGGGCTGGCGGGTTCCGTGCTGGTGATGGTCAACGGCGAGTTGCAGTTGCAACAGGCCTATCTGCCCGGCTACCTGCTGGCGCTCGGCGCCGCCATCATCTGGGGCGCCTACTCTGTGCTCTCCCGCCGGCTTCCCCCCGCCCCGGCAGTGGTGACGGCGGCGGCCTGCCTGCCCGCCGGATTGCTGGCACTGCTGCTGGCACTCTGGCTGGAAGGGCCGCGGCCCCTCGAACAGATCCCCGCCGGCGACTGGTGGCTGATCCTGGGGCTGGCGCTCGGGCCCATGGGGGCGGCCTTCGTCACCTGGTATCTGGCGCTGCGAGACGGAGATCCCCGTCGCATCGGGGCGCTGGCCTACCTGACCCCGCTGCTGAGCACCCTGTTGCTGGTGCTGCTCAATGGCGAACAGCTGACGCCCCGTCACCTGCTGGCCGGGGCCTTCATCATGGGAGGCGCTCTGCTCGGCATGCTGGGCAAGTCGCCTGCCGCCGGCAAGCAGAAGGAGCCCGCCGCGCCTTCGTTGTCATGACCTCACCGTCATGCAGCGGCTGTCATAAAAACGCCATCTCTCCTGCTTAAGCTCACGCCGACTTCCATTCCCGTGGCTCAAGCAGGAATCCTGACGTGAAAATAGCCCATTACGCCTCCCTCTCCTCCCTGGTACTGCTGCTGGTCGCCGCCGTGCAAGCCGGCGCCCTGTTTCATGGCTGGCAGCAGTTGAACCGGGCCGAACAGGCCCAGCATCAACATGAACGGCTGCAGCAGCGGCTGACCGGCACACTGCAGGGCACCCTGCGCGACTACCTCGCCAGCGGCGATCCCCTGCGCCTGACTGAGGCCCAGGCGCTACGCAAGCAGGCGCTCGCCCAGCTGGCGCAGCAGGATGCTGCGCTGACCGCCCCGCTGCGCGCCCTGCTCGAACGGATGGGTACTCGCATCGACGGCGACTATCTGGCGGCGGGCAAGCTCTCCGGCAACAGCCAGTGGCTGCTGCAAAACGCCGAAAACGAGCTGACCGCCCAGGCCAGGGCGCTGCTGCGTTATGGCCAGCAGGGGGCGACGGGCGCAGATCCGGCCAGCGCGGATCGATACCGCCAGGGCGCCGCCGACATACTGGCGGCCCTGCCCGGACTCGGCCACCTGCGCCAGAACTACATGGAACAGGCCAGCCCCAAGCTGCTGGAGGGACTGACGTTCGAGCTGGCTGCCATGCAAAAGCAGGCGCAGCAACTGGCCGCCCTGCCGCTGCTCGGCCTGTTTGCTGCGCCGCCTGCCGACGAGTTCACCCTGGGTGAGCCAGAGCGCAAGGAGCTGGGCGATCTGCCCAAAGCCGAACTGCTCTCCCTGCTCACGCGCTACCCGCAAGAGCTGGAAAACAGCCGCAAGGCGCTGCAACAGCAGCAGACTGCCCGCCAGGCGGTGCAGCAGGACATCAGCCAGATGCTGCAGGCCACCGGCCAGATGGGGGCCGAGCTTGCCGCCGGGCGGCAGGCGGTCAACCAGCGGCTGGCTGCCATACTCGGCAGCCTGGCGCTCTGTCTGGTGCTGGTCGCGCTGCTGTTTGCCCTGGTGCAGCGCCGCTGGCTGGTCACGCCGCTGCTGCGCCTGCGCGCCGCCTTCCTGCAACTCGACGAAACGGGTCAGGCCGAGACCCTGCCCCAGGGGCGCGAGCGCAACGAGCTCGGCGACATAGTCGCCAGTTACAACCGCCTCATCATGCGCCTGCAACAGGATCAACAGCAGAAGGAGGGGCAGCTGTCGGCGGTCTCACTGAGCCTGCAGGGCATGGTCAATCAGGTCGAAGAGATCCACCACAGCACGCGCACCACGGAACAGGCGGTGGACGAGGGGGATCTGATGATGAACGAGCTGAACCAGCTGGCCGGCGAGGTGCATCAGGTGGCCGCCGAGATAGCACAGCACGCCCAGCACAACGAGCACTCCATGAGCCAGAGCGAGCAGCTGGTGGGGGGCATGTTGCAGGCCACGGCCCAGACCGGGCTTGCCATCGACGAGAGCAGTGGCGCCCTGACCCAGCTCAAGCGTTCGGTGGACGATGTCACCGCCATCGTCGACGTGATAGGTCACATAGCCCAACAGACCAACCTGCTGGCGCTCAATGCGGCCATAGAAGCGGCCCGGGCGGGGGAGCAGGGGCGCGGGTTTGCGGTGGTGGCCGACGAGGTGCGCCACCTCTCCGCCGACACCCAGCGATCCCTTGGCCAGATCACCGAGATCCTGATGCGGCTCACCCAGGCAGGAGATCTGCTCGGCACCGTGCTGGCGCGGATCACCTCGGAGGCTGCCGCCCAGCGCCAGCAGGCGGAGCAGTTGCGCCAGACCACCCAGGCGGTGCGGGAGATGGCGCGCAGCACAGCCGTCATAGCGCTGCAGGGGGCCGACAACGCCAAGAGCCAGGAACACAAGCTGGCCAGCTTCGCCGATCTCATCGCGCGCATCAGCCAGCACGCCCACCAGGGCAGCCGCCTCTCGGTGCAGGTGTCGGAGCACATCCATCACCAGGCCAGCCAGATCCCGCGCATCCTCGGCCATCAGGCCTGAATCTCCCGTCCAGCTCCCCTTCCGAGTCCCCTGCCCCCGCCCCCAACGCGGGGGCATATCTTTTTTTGTGCCACAAAATTATCTGTTGCATACAGGTTAACGAAAAAAGTTATGCCCCTTGTGAGAGATCCGCCCGCGTCGCTGGTCAATTTCACCTGAAAACGCTATCAGCGCCGATATGAGCGGGCTGGGAGTGTCCACAACAAGATCCATGATTATTTGCACTCGGTCATATTTTTGAAACTTGGTGGGAACTTTTCATTGATATTTCGCACCGCGAACGTACTCTTGGAATTGTCCGATAGCCAAGAATCGGAACACAAAAAATAAAATGATGTGATGAACAGAACTGCCCACCGCAGATGTGCCAAGACGTCGCGGCCGCAGACGAGCTACCAGAAATTTTTTGCCCTACGGGGTTTTGATTGCAATGCCAATACCGAGCGGCGGGCCATCGCCTGACTGCCGGACAAAAAAGCTAAGTCCATAAAATCAGGAGCAATACAAAATGGAAAAAGTGATCTTCAAGCGTGCCGCATTGAGCGCAGCCGTTGTTGCCGCCTTGGTCGCCCCCGGTATGGCATTCGCTGCCGACGAAGCCGGTCCTGCCTATGCTGCCGCCGCCAGCAAATTCTATGAAGAAGGCAAACTCAACGGTGGCCTCTTCTACTTCCAGCGTGATCGTCAGCGTATCGATGGCGACCCGACTGCCGCCAAGAAAGAAGGCAAATACCAGTCCAACCTGAGCCATGCCACTACCCAGGCCTCCCTTAACTTCAACTCGGGTTATGCCTGGGACATCGTCGGTATCGACGTGGGTGGCTTCGGTGCCTATGACCTGGCCGTGACCGAGAACCATGCGGTCAACCAGGAGAACGAATTCTCCTTCGCCGGCAACAAGTGGGGCGAAAACTACAAGGATGGCTCCCCCGAAGGTGGCTTCAGCCTGGCCAACGCCTCACTGAAACTGAAAGCACTGGACGGTGCCATCACCGCCAAGGGCGGTCTGACCCAGCTTTACGTACCGGGCGTGATCGGTGTGAACTGGTCCTATCAGCCGGGTACCTACCGTGGTGGCCAGATCGAGGGTAACTTCGGTGGCCTCTACCTGACCTACGCCATCGCCGACGAGTACAAGTCCCCCTGGTACAAGGAAACCCAGAAGTTCTCCCGCGCCAAGGCATGGATGGATCCGTTCGCCGATGAAAACGTCATCGACTACATCCAGGGTGTAGCCGCACGTTATACCTTCGAAAATGGCACCGCCATCACCGGCTCCTACGGTAACTCCGAAAAATACATGGACAGCTACCACTTCAAGCTGGCCCATAAATTCGACGTGCTGAACGGCCTCTCCACCAGCTATCAGTTCTACGGTTCCGAAACCGACACCTATCAGAAGGGTGGTGCCGACATCGAGACTTATGACGGCATGGCATGGCAACAAGCGCTGACCGCCGCCTGGGGCACAGGCCCGTACGGCTTCCGTCTGGAAGGTCTGTGGACCAAGGCCGAGGGTAATGAAGGCAACTACCTGCCCCGTCTGACCCGTGGCTACGGCAACTCTCAGGGCGCGAACGAAATCTGGTGGGATTCCCGCTCCGACTGGAACGCGAACAACGAGAAAGCGCTGTTCTTCGGCGTGACCCGTTCCCTGGATGATCTGGTGGGTGCACCAGGCTGGTCCGTCGGTGTCTCCGGCGCCTACGGCTGGGATATCCAGAAAGGCGACGGCACCAAGGCCACCAACGGTGAAGATACCGAATGGGCAGCCAACTTCGACGTCATGTACACGGTGCAGGATGGCAAGCTGAAAGGCACCCTGTTCAAACTGCACTACACGGATTACAACAACGACATCAGCCAGGGCGGCGGTTGGACCGAATACCCGAACATCTTCGCCTCCGAGCATGACGTCAAGTTCCACATCATAATGCCGTTCACCATACTGTAAGCAGGTGGTAGAACCTCAGCAAACCGGGCCACATGGCCCGGTTTTCTTTTTTGTCGCGCTCGGGCTACCATGCCCGCTTCGGCCAGGCTCTGGTCGCCAACAAGGATGACCTTTATGCCCTACCCCTTCGTGCTCATCACCGGCTGCTCCAGCGGCATCGGCCTCGCCGCCGCCAAGGCGCTCGGGGTTCACGGCTTCAGCGTGATCGCCTCCGCCCGCAAGGCCGACGATGTGGCACAGTTGCAACAGCAGGGTCTGCTGGCGGTTCAACTGGATCTCGCTGACACCGCCAGCATAGAGCGGGGGGCGGCAGAGGCGCTGGCCCTGGCGGGGGGCCGTCTCTATGGCCTGTTCAACAACGGTGCCTATGGCCAGCCCGGCGCGCTGGAGGACTTGCCCACGGAGGCACTGCGTGCCCAGTTCGACACCAACCTGTTTGGCTGGCACCACCTGATCCGCCAGATACTGCCGGCCATGCTGGCGGCTGGAGAGGGACGGATAGTGCAGAACAGCTCTGTGCTGGGGCTGGTGGCCATGAAGTATCGCGGCGCCTACAACGCCAGCAAGTTTGCGCTGGAAGGCTATACAGACACACTGCGCCTGGAACTCGACGGCAGCGGCGTGCACATCAGCCTGATCGAGCCGGGCCCCATCGATACCCGCTTTCGCGCCAATGCCCGCGCCGCCTTCGTGCGCCATATAGATCCGGCCCAGAGCCGCCATCAGGGCGCCTATCGCCAGACCCTGACCCGGCTGGAAAAAGAGGGGGCCACCAGCGGTTTCACGCTGCCAAGCGAAGCCTGCATACCGCCGCTGCTGCATGCGCTGCAGAGCAAGCGGCCAAAGCATCGCTACCCTGTCACCTTTCCGACCCGGCTGTTTGCGGTATTGCGCCGCCTGCTGCCAAGCCGCTGGCTCGACAGGATCCTGGCCAAGTCGGCCTGATCCCGTTGGAGGCTATGGGCATCCAGCAACCCGGGTCGGGTTGGCCGCGTAACGGCGTAACCCGACGCATCAACCCTGTGTACCCTCGCCTCAATAGTGCTGACCGTCGCTGTAGTAGTGGCTTTTGACGATGGGCAGCACTTGCACCACCACATAGGTCTGCTCCCCCAGCGCCGCCTTCAGATGGCGGGTAATGAGCGCCGCGGCGGCGTCTTGCAGCTCCTGCGGTCGTTCGAACCAGACCAGCTCCACGAACGGAAAACCGGCTTCGATCACCCCGCCGCGTACCCAGTGGCTGTCTATGCACTCCATGGTGACGAACTCCGGTTTGCCGCCGGTCAGGGCGCACAGATCCGCCAGCAGGGGCGTACTTATCTGCTGCAGGGTATCGACGGAGACGGCCCGAAAACGAAGATGGGGCATGGGAAACCTCTTGGCTGTGACGAATGAGGACTTATCATAGGGCTTATTGTTATGAAGAGAAGCCATCCCGCCAACATAAGGTGCCTCATGAGATTTCATCGCACGCTGATTTCCTTCCTGCTCTGCCTGCTGCTGCCGCTGACCGCCTTTGCCGACCCCGCCTTCTATCGGGTGAGCAAGGGTGACCAGCAGCACTGGCTGCTGGGCTCCATTCATGCGGGCAAACCCTCGCTCTATCCGCTGCCCGATCCCGTCGAGCGCGCCTGGCAACAGAGCCGCGCCCTGGTGATGGAGGCCGACCTGACCCACATCAGCCAGACGCAGTGGCAGGAGATGGGCGCCATCACCCGGCTGGTGGATGGCAAGACCCTCAAGGATCACGTGCCGCTCGATCTGTATCGGCGCACTATCATAGCCGCCGGCCAGAATGGCCTGACCGAAAACATGCTCTCCCCGCTGCGCCCCTGGTTTGCGGCCATCACCCTGACCCAGGCGGCGCTGGAACGTACCGGTTTCAGCAGCGCGCTCGGGGTGGATCAACACTTCGCCAAGCGCGCCACCGAGAGCGGCAAGCCCATCATCGGCTTCGAGACCCTGCTCGAACAGCTCGGCTACCTCGCCAGCGTCGGTGACAACCAGACCCTGATGATGGAGAGCACCCTGGATGAGCTGCCCCAGCTTGAAACCGGCTTTCGCGACGTGATGAAGGCGTGGCAGGAGGGGGATCAGGCCGCCCTGGTCAACCTGCTCAAAGCCGAGATGGCGCCGCCCAAGCTGCAAGCCTGGCTGGAGCAGACCCTGCTGGCGGAGCGCAACCGCAACTGGCTGAAGAAGTGGCCGACCCTGCCGAACGAGAGCTTTATCGTGGTAGGCGCTCTGCACCTTTATGGCGACCAGGGGTTGATCGCCCTGCTGGAGCAGCAGGGGTGGCGCATCACACCGCTCACAACGCCTGGCCCAGGCACGGCCGCCAAGTGATGCCCCATCCGTGCGCCTGATCTGCCCAGCGGCTTGGCCGAGTGCGAGGCCGCTCACAGATCCGGCTGCCGGTTAAATAACCACCGCGGGACTTGATCGAGATCATCTCGTCACTCCCAAAGAGGTATCTATCATGCCTGTCATCAATGGGATGACAGGAGTGCATGAGATGGAATTTTGGATGAACCTGATGTTCGGCAACAGCGTGGGGCTCATGTCCATGTTGGTGATTATCGGTACCTTCCTGCTGATCAGTTCCTACGCGGCCTATTTCATCTACAAGGTGATGAACGCCAAGCCGCCGAAAGAGGAGCAGTAACACATCTCGTCAGGCGATCCCCCGATCGCCTGTTGTCGCCTGCCCGGCCCGACTGACAGGGCCGTCTGACTGGCTACCCCCATTTTCTGACCCCGACTCCCCCGCTATAATGCCCGCTCATTCCAATGCGGGGAGCCTGCCGTGTCTCATGACGACGAACTCTCACTGTTTCTGCAGGAAGTGGCCGACGTGCGGCCCATTCGCAGCGACAACACCCTCTCCCTCACGGGCACATCCGCCCCGACCGAGGCGCAACTGGCCCGTCGCCAGGCCGCGACCGCCGAGCAACTGACCCTGGATCACCTCAGCATGGAGGCGGTCGAGCTGCTCGATCCCCACGCCATCGTCGGCTTCAAGCGCGACGGTGTGCAGGAGGGGGTCTACAAGAAGCTGCGGCTCGGCAAATACGAGCTGCAGGCGAGCCTGGACTTGCACCAGAAGACGCTCAACGAGGCGCGCCAGAGCCTGGTGCAGTTCATTGCAGATTGCGAGGTGCGGGACATCCGCTGCCTGCTGATCCTGCACGGCAAGGGGGAGCGCAGCACACCGCGCGCCCAGCTGAAAAGCCATGTCAGCACCTGGTTGCCGCAACTGCCGGCCGTGATGGCCATGCACAGCGCCGAGCGCCGCCACGGCGGCAGTGGCGCCCTCTATGTGTTGCTGCGAAAAAGCGAACGCAAGAAGGCGGAGAACCGCGAGCGACACCAGAAGCGGCTCGGCTAGCCAGCGCCTGTCATCTGGTCAGTCATCCCAGGCCAGGGTGGTAAAACGCACGAGGGCAGTGTTAGCATCGATCGGCCCCGATCATGCCAGGTACGGGGCATACCATCAGGGACGATAACAAGGACAATCCCATGTCATATCAAAAACTTGAACAACATCAGCAACAGCTGCACCGGCTCTCCCACCTCAGCGCCATCTGCGGCTGGGATCGGGCAGCCATGATGCCGGAGGGCGGCAACGAGGCACGTGCCGAGGCCATGGCCGAACTCGGCGTGCTGATCCATCAAAAGCGTACCGCCCCCGAGCTCGGCGACTGGATCGCCAAGGCCGAGAGCGAACCACTGGATGAGATCCAGCACGCGAACCTCGCCGAGATAAAGCGCCACTGGCAGGATGCGAGCCTGCTGCCAAGCGATCTGGTCGAGGCGCTGTCGCTGGCCGGCAGCAAGTGCGAGCACGCCTGGCGCGGCCAGCGCAAAAACAACGACTGGGCAGGCTTCGCCCCGAATCTCAAGGACGTGGTGACGCTGTCGCGGGAAGTGGCGCGCCTTCGCGCCGAGGCCCTCGGTGTACGCCCCTACGACGCCATGCTGGCGCTGTACGAACCCGGCATGACGAGTGCGCGGCTCGATCAGATCTTCGGCGATCTCACCGGCTGGCTGCCGTCCCTCATACAGCAGGTGAGTAAACAGCAGAAGCATGACGCCATCTTGATCCCGCAGGGGCCCTTCCCCATCGCGAGCCAGCAGGCGCTCGGCCAGGAGGTGATGGGCGTGCTCGGCTTTGATTTCGCCCACGGCCGGCTCGATGTGAGCAGCCATCCGTTCTGCGGCGGCGTGCCGACCGACGTGCGCATCACCACGCGCTACAACGAGCGGGAGTTCGTCTCCAGCCTGATGGGAATCGTGCACGAGACGGGTCACGCGCGCTACGAACAAGGGCTGCCGCGCCAGCTGATGAGCCAGCCGGTGGGCGAGGCGCGCTCCATGGGCATTCACGAGAGCCAGAGCCTGTTCTGCGAAATGCAGCTCGGCCACGATCCCGCCTTCCTGGCGCTGCTGGTGCCGCGCATCCGCGCACACTTTGGCGAGCAGGCGGCGTTTGCGCCGGCGAACCTGGCGAAGCTCTACAACCGGGTCGAGCCCGGCTTTATCCGCGTAGAGGCGGACGAGGTGACATACCCGGCGCACGTGATCCTGCGCTACGAGCTGGAGCGCGACCTCATCGAAGGGCACATCGAGGTGGCCGATCTGCCCGAACTGTGGGATGCCAAGATGCAGCAGTGGCTCGGCCTCTCCACCAAGGGCAACTACCAGAACGGCTGCATGCAGGACATTCACTGGACGGATGGCTCGTTCGGCTACTTCCCGAGCTACACGCTCGGCGCCATGTATGCGGCGCAGTTGCGCTTCGCGCTGGAGCGGGAACTGGGCAACATGAGCAGCGTGATCGAGGCGGGCCGCCTGCCGGAGATACTCGCGTGGCTTGGTCGCCACATCTGGTCACAGGGCAGCCAGCACAGCACGGACGAGCTCATTCGCCGCGCGACCGGCGAGGCGCTGAACCCGCGCTGGCTGCGCCAGCATCTGGAGCAGCGCTACCTGAAATAACAGCTGCTGCGCCAGCGAGTGAAGAGGGGAACGGGGCAGCTTGACTGCCCCGTTTTTCATTGGCAAACAACCGGATTCAGAGGGGATCCGGGGCACTCAAAAACTCGCGCAATTGCAGGATATTGCCTTCCGGATCAAACGCATTGCGCAGCACGAAGCCAGGCCCCGGCCACTGCTGCGGCAACAGGCCGCCACCGAGATCGGCCGCCCTGGCCTCGGCCCAGGCGAGGCTTGGTACGGTAAAGAACAATTTTATCGCCCCCTGTTCGCGCAGCTGCGGTGGCACCTGGATATCAATATCGCAGGCAATCGACTCGGGGATGGCATGGATCAGCAGCTGGATATCGTCGTTCTCCATCACGACAAAAGCGTCATCCTGACTGCGAATGTCCATCTGCAGCAGGGTGCGGTAGAAGTGGGTCAGCAGGCCGAGATCCCTGGCGTAGATCAGGGCGCCGGCGCGGGCGGGTCCTGGCATGGTGCTATCCTCCTTGGATGTTGTCACCCCAGATTCTCACACTTGCCCGCCCGGTTCGACCGGTTTCAACCTCGCCACAGGGGCTCTCCCGGCGACGTTTTTATTTCAATTGCTGTCCGTTTCTGGCTAGTCACCGCCTTCCCTCCCCCCTACTCTCTCATCCATGCACCCAGAACGGAGCGCCAGGACCATGAACTCGCCACCAGCCAGTGACCACCATCAGGATGAGGGGATCCCGAGCCTCAGCCGCGAGCAATGTCACGCCGCCCGGCTCGCCCGCGATGCGCGTTTCGATGGCCGCTTCTTTACCGGCGTGCTCTCCACCGGCATCTACTGCCGCCCCGTCTGCCCCGCGCGGCCGCCGCACGAGCACAACGTGCGCTACTTCCAAAGCGCTGCCGCGGCCGAGCAACATGGCCTGCGCCCGTGTCTGCGCTGTCGCCCCGAGCTGGCCCCCGCCGCACGCGGCGATCTGCCGCTCGAACTCGCCCGTTTGCTGGCGCGGATCGATCGCGGCGAGCTGGCGGACGGCTCGCTCGCCGCACTGGCGGCAGAGGCCGGAATAAGCGAGCGCACGCTGCGCCGCCAGTTCGAGCAGCATCTCGGTGCGTCACCGAAACAGGTGGAGCAGACGCGCCGGCTGCTGCTCGCGAAACGGCTGCTGACCGAAACTGCACTGCCCATCACGGACATAGTGTTTGCGGCGGGCTTTGCGAGTATTCGCCGCTTCAACGATGCCTGGAGCCAGGCGTATGGCCTGGCGCCCCGGGCGCTGCGCCATCGTGAAGGAAGGGCCGACGTCACCGAGAGCGGCGCGGCGCTCACGCTGCTGCTGTCCTATCGCCCGCCTTATGACGTGGCGGCCATGCTGGCGTTTTACCGGCTGCGGGCCATCCCCGGGCTGGAGCGGGTCGATGGTGATGCATATGAGCGGCGCCATAGCGTCGGCGATCACGCGGGCTGGATCCGCATCGAGCAAGGCAAGGGCCATAGCATCCGGCTCACAGTGCATGATCTGCCGCCCGCGGCGCTGCCTGATCTCTTGTATCGCGTGCGCCGCATGTGGGATCTCGACGCCGACATGCAGCGCATCGGTGAGCGGCTTGGGCAGGATCCGCTGCTGGCGCGCCTGCAGACGCGCTGGCCCGGGGTGCGCTTGCCCGCCGGCTGGGATGAGTACGAGGTGATGCTGCGCGCCATCGTCGGCCAGCAGGTGTCGGTCAAGGGCGCCATCACCATCATGGGGCGACTGGTGGCGCGTACCGAGGCGCAGTTCGGGGTAGCGCAGCTGCCCACCCCGGCGCAGCTGTGCACGCTGGATCTCGACGGCATCGGCATGCCCGGCAGCCGTATTCGCACGCTGCAGGGGCTCGCCGCTGCGCTCGCGAGCGGTGCGCTTTCCCTGACCACGGCCAGCGACGAGCAACTGCTGGCCTTGCCGGGCATAGGTCCCTGGACGGTCGCCTACTGGCGGCTGCGCTGCGGACAGGATCCCGACGCCTTCCCCGCCTCCGATCTCGTGCTGCAAAAGGCGCTGGGGGGCGGCGACAAGCTGCCGGTGAAAGAGGTGCTGGCGCAAAGCGCGGCGTGGCAACCGTGGCGCGGCTATGCCGCGAGCTGGCTGTGGCACGCCATGAGCGAACAACCGGCCCTGCTGATCAAGCAGCCATTGACCACCACAGCGAGTGCCATCGCAAACCCGCTGTCACCCACAACGGGGAGCAAGGCGCCCCAAAGCCATGACGAGGAGATAACCCATGATCCGCTATGACATGCTGCCAACGAGCTGCGGCGAACTACTGGTCGCCATCAACGCGCACGGCCTGGTACACGTGGACTTTGTGGCAGGCCTGCGGGCGCTGCCCGACATGAGCGGCTGGCAGCAAGACGGTGAGGCGCTCGCCCCCTATCTTGCCGAGTTTGACGCCTATTTCGCCGGGCGCCTGCAGCGCTTCACGCTGCCGCTCGCCGCCAATGGCACGGCTTTTCAGCAAACGGTTTGGCAGGCGCTGTGCGATATCCCCTATGGCGAGACCCGCAGCTACGGCGAGATTGCCCGCACCATCGGCAAACCGAGTGCGAGCCGTGCGGTCGGCGCCGCGAACGGCCGCAATCCGCTGTCGATCATAGTGCCGTGCCATCGCGTGATAGGCCAAAACGGCAGCCTGACCGGCTATGCGGGGGGATTGCCCATCAAGCAGGAGCTGCTGCGCCTCGAGGGGATCGCGCTCTGAGCCCAGGATTCCTGCCGCCACGCCAGGGGCCGCCCGGCCCTTGCCGTTGGCCCTGCCAGGAAGGCCCTGGCCGCACTCGGCGCCAGACGTAACCCAATGCCAGCTCATCTCGCCCTCATCAGCCAAGCTATTGAAGAACAACCATGTTTTTCGATAGACCCGGCAAGGCTGGCCGTTCCAGTGCAGCGCGGGGCAGGAAGGGGGTGAAAACTTGCCCATAAGGGCAGCAAACCAGAGCGCCGACGGGAGTTTGGGCGAATACTTCGAAGACCGGGATGACGCTGCGCGTTGGCAGCTTGCTGACTATCGAGATCACGGCGTGTTTCCTGGCAATCCGATCGCAGCCATCGGCTGCAATCCGTTTGAAACGAGGAGAAAACATGTCCACTCCAGTCACAGTCACTCAATTCCAGGTGAGGTCCCACGGCGCCCCCGACGAGGTGCGCACTCCCGACAAGACCCGGGTCGAGGTCGTTAAACTCAATGGCTACACCATAGGGCGGTTCAACTTTGCCCCCGGCTGGCGTTGGTCTGACTGCATCAAACCTGTCGTCAAGACGGAGCAATGCCAGCTCTCGCACGTGGGTTACGCCGTCTCGGGGGCGCTCACTGTCCGCCTGACGGACGGCACCCTCAAGACCATCAACGCCGGCGAGTCCTACACCATACCGCCGGGGCACGATGCCTGGGTCGAGGGCGAGCAACCCTTCGTGGGCATCGAGGTGCTCAGCGCCGATCAATTCGCCAAGCCATAGTGTGTCGTTGGCAACTTACCATGGTTGCAACCGAATCTACCGGTGGGCACTCGCCCACCGGCACAGCAAGACAGGCTTGATTAGCCAAGCCTCATCAGGCGTTCGTAAAGAGACATTGCAGACACTCCAGCCGCTCCCTTCGTATTGACCCTCCCCCCTTCTCCCATGCGGGAAGAAGAGACAAACACAAGGCCCGGGCATGCAGCCGCGCCCATCAGCACCGGATGCTCGAACTGCCACTCCTTTTTCTTAAGGCTGGTTTTTCAGGGCCGGATTGAAGATGCGCTTGATGGAGGCGGGATTGGCCGCCAGCTTGGCCGTGGGGCGGCGGGGACGCCTGACCAGTTCGCCGCCGCAATTGGGGCAAATCAGTTGCAGATAGTGCTCGCTGCAATCGGCGCAGAAGGTGCACTCGAAGGAGCAGATATAGGCAAGACCCATGTCGGCGGGCAGATCCTGGTCACAGCATTCACAGTTGGGTCTGAGTTCGAGCATGGTGGTTGGCCTCGGTGGCAGCAAAAGAAGGTGAACGGCTCAATCGACGATAAAGAGCCGGGCGCCCTGCTCGGTGAAGGATCTATGGGGCTCGGCGTTGTCGGCCACCTGATAGCTCATGCCCGCCGTCAGGCTCTGCGGGTCAATCTCATAGAGCTTGCGTCTGGCGGGCACAACGGGGCCATCCACAATGGGGCGAACATTGGCAAGGTGCCAAGCCCAGTAGCCGGGCTCCCAGCCACTAGAGCAAGCCGCGGCAACTTCATCGGGTTGCCATTCATGAATCTCATCAATATCGACGATCGCAACGGCTTTACCATCAGGGTCGACGGGCATATCAAGAGATAAAAACACTGTATTTTCAACGATCAGAAGATCGCGAACAGGGAGGGATGGGGGACACCAGGAGCGAACTTCCAATGTCTTTTTACCTGATGCAATATTTGTCCCGTGTGGACTGACTATCGAAAGTGCGAGCATAGATCCTTCTGTACTTCATCCCAAGAGTGATACGCGTCCACATAAGTTCGAAGAGGCCGTCGGGCCTCTCACGAAGAGGCATGGCAGCCAGCCTTCGCAACAAATCCTGATAAGAACACATTCCCTCCGCCAAGTCATGACCCACTCTGGCACTGGATGCTGGGCTCTGGGCGCCCCCTTGTGTAAAGGGAGCACCCAGGAGTGGCCCCGCAGAAGGCCGCAGTCAGCGCTTGAGACTGCCCATCACCTGCATTTCGCAGCGGTTGCAATCAAAGCGCAGGCGGAAGATGTCCTTGCCCATCTTGAGCTCCAGCGGCTCGGCCTTGAGACCGGGCACCTCTTTCGGGCAGAGGTTCTGGCTGTAGCGGATACAGTGTTTCGTTGTCATCAGCACCACTTCCCCCTCCTCCTTGTTCGCCTCATAGGCGGGGGCGATGCGCTCCACCCCGTGCTCGCGGAAAAACTGCTCGGCGGCCGAGTTCAGCACGTTGCCAAGGTAGGAGAGGCGGTGCAGCGGATAGCTGACATCGCGCAGGGCTATGCGCCGCTCGGGGCGCTGATAGCTGGCCAGACGCGCGGCCTCCAGCGCGGCTATGCCATCCCGGCGCAGCCCGTTGAGCTGTGATGCTGCAATGAATAGCGGCCTCGTTACTGCCAACTCAATCTTGCGGGCCACAAACAGGGTATTGCCGAGTTTGCCAAGCTGGTCACGCGCCTGTTGCAGCGCCCGCTCCGGATTGTCGGCCGGTTGCTTGTCGCAAGGGAGCGTCACCGCGGCGCTGATGCCCTGCTCGTCGGTGAGCGTGAGGCGCAATCCCTCATCGCACTCACAGAGCTGCATATCGACCCGGATGCGACGATCCGCGCTCGCCTTTTCCAGCATCTTGCTGAATGCCTGATCGTGGTTGCGGTAGATTTCTGTGCCCACCGTCAAGCCCGGCATGCGCTCCGACAGGAGTAACTGCTTGCCTTCCACCTTGTTGAGGCGCATCCCCACCAGCTCCTTGTTCGGCTTGAAGAAGCCCAGACCGTCGCCGTTGTTGAGGGTGACCGGCTTGCCGTCGATCTCGATGCCATCGCGGGTCACCCTGGTGACGCGACCCAGCGTCTCGCCAACGTATTTCGGGCTTAGGGTGGAGTCGATCCCCTGCTGACGGCCATTGAGGAAGTAGTCGGTTGAGCCACGGTTGAAGCTCTTTTTCGGATCCGGCTCGAAGCTGTAGCTGCAACGCCCCGCCGAGGCGGCCACCAGATCGGAGCGACGCTCGAGAATGGCGTCGAGCTTCTGGCGATACCAGGCGGTGACGTTCTTGACGTAATCCAGCCCCTTGAGGCGTCCCTCGATCTTGAACGAGCGAATGCCCGCCGCGATCAGCGCCTCCAGGTTGTCGGTCTGATCCATGTCTTTCAAGGAGAGCAGGTGACTGCCCTCCACCAGCACTTCGCCGTCCGGCTTTTGCAGCGAGCAGGGCAAGCGGCAGAGCTGGGCACACTCGCCGCGATTGGCGCTGCGGCCGGTGCGGGCATGGCTGATGTTGCACTGGCCGCTGTAGGAGACGCAGAGCGCGCCGTGGATAAAGAACTCCAGCTGCACCTTGGTCGCCGCGCTTATTTCGCGGATCTGTGCCAAGGAGAGCTCACGCGCCAGCACCACCTGGGAGAAGCCCACATCCTGCAAAAACTTCACCTTCTCTGGCGTGCGGTTGTCGGTCTGGGTACTGGCGTGCAGCGCTATGGGCGGCAAGTCCAGTGCCAGCAGCCCCATGTCCTGCACTATGAGCGCATCGGCCCCCGCTTCGTAAATCTGGTGAGTCAGGCGCCGGGCCTGCTCCAGCTCGCTGTCGTGCAGCAAGGTGTTGAAGGCAACGAAGACCTGGGCGCCGAAGCGGTGGGCGTGGCGCGCCAGTGCTTCGATATCGTCGAGGGAGTTGCCCGCCGCACTGCGGGCACCAAAGGCGGGGCCGCCCATGTAGACGGCATCGGCGCCATGGTTGATGGCTTCGATGCCGTAGGCGAGGTTCTTGGCTGGCGCCAGCAGTTCGAGGCGGTTCAGTGCGTGGCTATGGGTCTGTGGGTGCATGGTCTCTGAGTCTATCGGCAGACAGAAAATGCCCGTCACTCTAGGTCAGTCGCCCTTTGCTTGCCTTGATCCCGCTTAAGATCACCGCAAGATACAGGATTAAAAGTCCGGAGATCGCAGTCCCGCCCGTGGAGCCGGGTATGTGTTCAGCGACCCTGCCCTCATGGCGCGAGCCGCTGACAAACGAACCTCAGAGCACTACCTTGAGCGCCAGCCCCAGCAGCACCAGACCACTCACCTTGTCGATCACGAAGGATTTGGCTTTGAGCCACGCAAGAACTGGGCCGCGAGAGAGCACCAGCGCCACCAGCACATACCAGAGCGCATCTATGCCACCTGCGGTGAGCATCATGATACCCCCTTCGTTCCAGCCGGTGTCGGCCCGTACGAACTGGCTGAACAGGGCGATAAAGAAGATGGCAAGCTGGGGGTTGAGAAAGGCGACCATAAAGCCTTCAAAGGCCCCCTGACGACCACGCAACTGGTGGACCACCTCCTCGGCCGACTCGCTGGCGGGCCTGGCAAGCAGCGCCTTGATGCCTAGCCAGGCGAGAAACGCGGCGCCGCCGTAACGGATCAGATCAAACAGCAGCGGGGTCTTGGTGATCAGCACGGAGAGCCCCAGCGCTGTAATCAGTGCATAGATGCCAACGCCAAGGCCGTGACCCAGCGCGGTTGCCACCCCGTGACCCTGCCCCCCCTGCACCGTATTGCGGATGATCAGCGCCAGACTCGGCCCCGGGCTGATGGCCCCCATCACGCAGATTGCGGCCAGTGCCAGCCAACTCGTCAATTCCATATCTTTCCCTACCTGTAAGCCGAATATCAGCAGCGGATCTCAGGGTAAGGGGCGACCAGTTATGCCAGAAGTGAAAGTTATGAATAGATCCCATAGCCAATGGCTATAGGCTGGCACAACCGACTGCGGCTAGCGGACGCCAGCCAACAGCTTGCGGCTCTCTGCGACCGTGCGTTGCAGGTGTTCGCGCAAGAAGGGGTAGGCCAGCTCGCGAAACCATTTGTGAGCCGGATCCTGATGATGGCGCTGGTGCCACAGCAGATGATACTGCTGGGTGCGGGTGGCAAACGGCAGATCACAAAATGCGAGATCCTGCTCGCGGGAGAGCTGCCAGGCGATATGGGCCGGGGTGGTCATCAGGCAGTCGGTGCGCAGCAACACCTCCACCGCGGCCTGAAAGAAGGGCACCCTGGCAAACCAGCGCCGGTTAAGCCCCTGCGGCGCCAGCACCTGCTCCACCGGGCTGTCCTTGTCACCACCGCCACTCACCTGCAGATGGGGCCAGGCGAGGTAGTCATCCAGACTGAGTGGCTTGCCCGCCAAGGGGTGATGACGGCCCATCAGCACCACCAGCCTGTCCTCCCCCTGATGCAGGCCACGGATCTGCTCCGGCACCAGCTCCGTGATGGTGGAGACCAGATCCAGCTCGGATTGCCACAGCTGGGGCAGCTGGCGCTTGTCCCACAGGCTGTACTCTAGCGCAGCAAGCGGCGCCTCTTTGGCCAGCGCGGCGCAGATATCGGGCAGGATGTGCTGGGCCACATAATCGGACGAGGCAAGCCGAAACACCCGCTCGCAGCGACCGGGGTCGAAACCCGGTGCCTCGTAGAGCCGATCCAGCGCACCGAGGGAATCCGCCAAGGCCGCCGCCAGCGTCTCGGCCCGTGGCGTCAGCAGCCAGCGCTGCCCCTCCCGCACCAGCAAGTCGTCGCCAAACTCGCTGCGCAGCTGGCTTAGCTGCTTGCTGATGGAGGGCTGGCTCAGGTGCAGCAGCTCAGCCGCCCGGCTGATGTTGCGGGTCTCCAGCAACACCTTGAGGGTCGGCAGCAAGTTGAGGTTGGCTTTGTGCAAGGGGCGGCCCCGTTGGATGGTGGAAAGCCCTATCTTAGGGCAGGCGAGTCCTCGATTTTAAGCAAAATTTCCCGCTATTTTCGGCGGTTTTACGCCTCTTCCCTGCCAGATAACCATGACCACAAGATGACAGTGGTTGCTCCGTGCGGCATAATTGCGCGATTTTCCGCCCGCGGGCGATCCACTTTGAGAAGCGGTAACAAGATGAAATACGCCAATATCACCGGTTGGGGCAAATGTCTGCCCCCCTCAGTGCTGACCAACGATGACCTCAGCACCATCATGGATACGTCGGATGAATGGATCTATCCGCGTACCGGTATCAAGGCCCGCCGGATCTCCCACGTCAGCACCTCGGATCTCGCCACCCTGGCCGGTCGCCGCGCCCTGGCCTGTGCAGGCCTGGAAGCGAGCGATCTCGATGGCATCATACTGGCGACCGCGACTCCAGATAACCTGCTGCCCAATGCCGCCTCTGCGGTGCAGAAGAAGCTCGGTGCCGTCAACGCCGCCGTGTTCGACCTCAACGCCGCCTGTACCGGATTTGTCTACTCCCTCTCCGTCGCCACCTCCCTGGTGCAGACCGGCATGATGAAGAAGGTGCTGGTGATAGGTGCCGAACGCCTGACCTATCTGCTGGACTGGGCGCGCCGCGATACCGCAGTGCTGTTTGGCGATGGCGCCGGGGCCGTGGTGATAGAGGCGAGCGAGCAGGAGTGCGGGCTGATTGCCAACAAGCTCGGCTGTGACAGCGAAGCGCGGGAGATACTGCACGTCCCGAACTTTGGTACCGATCGGGTGCGTTTTGCCGATGTGGATGGGCTCTTCACCTTCAACTTCGAAGGCCCGGAGATCTTCAAGCGCGCCGTGCGCGGCATGGGTGAAGCCACCGGCACAGTGCTGAGCCAGGCCGGCATCACCCCGGAGCAGGTCGATCTCATAGTGCCGCACCAAGCCAACATCCGTATCATCGAAACCCTGGCCAAGCGCATGAACGCGCCCATGGAGAAGGTGATGGTCAACATCGAGAACTACGGCAACACCTCCGCCGCTACCGTGCCCATCGCCCTGTGCGAAGCGCTGGAGCAGGGCCGCGTCAAGCCGAACTCCTATCTGCTGACCGCCGCCTTCGGTGCCGGTCTGACCTGGGGCGCCGCCATCATCAAGTGGGGCGATCGCGTCACCCCCATCAACTCGTGCGATGCCGAGCTGCCCCCGTGCGACAAGAGCGCGCTTGAGCTGATTGCCCATGCGGTCGAAGGGTGCCAGAAGGCCCACGCCAACGAGGCCTAATCCTCAGCAGGAGCCTGGGTCATCAGGCTCCTTTTTTATCTGCATTTGCCTCCACGCTATCCCACGCTTCGTTATCCGCCACTTCACCGCGCTCTCGTCTAGCCAGAGCCCCGTCTGCTGCCTCCATATTCCAGTTTTATCAGTAGATCCCCCCGAACAGGACCGATTTGTAACCAAGTTATTTTTTTGCGCTAACCTTACTGAGCCATTTGTAACTAACGGGTTCGGGCGTGGATCATCCTCTCTGTCACCAGTGGGATAGCAGCTTGTTCCCGCCCCCGACTCACGTGCAGGGATGAGTTTGCGTATGACAGATCACAAAACGGCAGAGACCATTGCATTCTGGGACCCCGTGAGTTGGGCATGCTGTCTGGGCACAGGCCTGCTCAGCACCCTGCTGCTGACTCTCGCAGGTAGCCCGCTGCCTTATCTGCTGGCCAACGGCGTGCTGGCACTGGGCGCAGCCCTCTGGTGCTCCCATCACTATCACGGCAAGCCGGCGGCGAGCCATCACGACGAGGAGACTGCCCATACCTGGTCTGCCGCCCAGCTCAGCCACTCCATCATTGGGCTCGAACAAGTGTGCGAGAAAGCCGTCCCCATCTGGTCACAGCAGATTGAAAACTCCCGTCAGCAGACCGAAGGAGCCATGATCGATCTGACCCAGCGCTTCGCCGGGCTCACCACCAAGCTGGAAGAGGCGGTAGCCGCCTCTCACGATGCCGCCGGCGATCTGGGAGGAACAAAATCCGCGGGCATGGCCGCCGTACTGGCCGAGAGCCAGGCCCAGCTCAACCAGGTGCTCGCCATCATGCACTCCGCACAAGCCAATCGCGATGCCATGCTGGCGGAGATCAAGACGCTTACCGCCTACACCATAGAGCTCAATACCATGGCGCTCGACGTGGCCAAGATTGCCTCCCAGACCAACTTGCTGGCGCTCAATGCCGCCATAGAAGCGGCTCGGGCCGGTGAGGCAGGGCGAGGCTTCGCCGTGGTGGCCGATGAGGTACGCACCCTGTCGCGCCTCTCCAGCGAAACGGCCCAGAAGATGACGGACAAGGTCGACACCATCAACACCGGCATTGGTCGCGCCTTCCAGATAGCAGAAAGTGCAGCCGCACGGGATCAAGCCGCCGTCAGTGACTCGGAGCACGCCATCGAGCAGGTGCTGGAGCGCTTTCGCATGGCCACCACCAGCCTGGCTGAGTCGGCCGCCCTGCTGCAGAGCGAAAGCTCGGGGATCCACCGCGAGATCTCCGATGTCATCGTTTCGTTACAGTTCCAGGATAGGGTCAGTCAAATCCTCAACCATGTACGCCAGAACATGGACAGCCTCAATGACCACCTGATTTCCTCACGCAACAGAACACACCAGTCCGGCCCCATCCAGATAGATGCGGAGAGCTGGCTGGCAGACATGGAACTCTCCTATGCCACTGATGAACAACGCAACATTCATCATGGCCGCCGCCAGCAACCCATGATGAATTCCTCCAGCAGTGCAGACGTTACTTTTTTCTAGGAGACAGATATGGCCAAAACAGTCCTGATCGTGGATGACTCGGCAACCATTCGCCAAGTCGTCGGCATGACGCTCAAGGGAGCCGGTTACGAGGTGATGGAAGCCTGCGATGGCAAGGATGCCCTCAGGAAGCTCGACGGCAAGAAGATCAATCTCATCATCAGCGACGTCAACATGCCGAACATGGATGGCATCAGCTTCGTCAAGGAGGCCAAGAAACTGGCCAGCTACAAGTTCACCCCCGTCATCATGCTGACCACGGAATCCCAGGACTGCAAGAAACAGGAGGGACAGGCGGCAGGGGCCAAAGCCTGGGTGGTCAAACCATTTCAGCCCGATCAGATGCTGGCGGCCGTCGCCAAGCTCATCATGCCCTGAGTCAGGAGCCACCCATGCCGCTGCACATAGAGACGGGTGAACACAAGACGCTGGTCAAGGTATCGGGGGAGATGACCATCTACACAGCCGCCGAACTCAAGCTGGCACTCACCCCCCTGCTCTACCGCCAGCAAGCGCTGGAGCTGGATCTGTCCCAGGTGTCCGAGATGGACAGCGCCGGCTTGCAGCTGTTGCTGGCTGCCAAGAAAACGGCGCAACAGAGCGGCTATCCGCTGCACCTGATCATGCACAGCCATGCGGTGCTGGACGCGCTGGAGCTGTGCCAGCTGACGGCCTTCTTTGGCGATCCCACCCTCATGCCCCACGCTGATCACGCCTAGGCAGTCCCAGTGACAAGGAGTCATTCGTGAGCATCAATCTTGATCAGGCCCTGCAAACCTACATAGCCGAGGCACGCGAACTGCTGGAAGAGATGGAATCCGCCCTGCTGACGCTGGAAAACGACCCGGACAACAGCGAGCTGATAGGCGCCATCTTCCGGGCGGCACACACCATCAAGGGCTCCGCCGGCCTGTTTGGCTTGCAGCCCATCGTCAGCTTCACCCACATAGTCGAAGACTTGCTCGATCAGGTGCGCAATCAGCAACTGGCGATCACCACGACGCTTATCAAGGATCTGCTGGAGAGCCGGGATCACATCGAGCGGCTGGTCCGTCTGGTCGCAGAGCAGGGAGCATCACTGGGGGATGACGAACAGGCACTGGACTCCCAGTTGCGGCTCAATCTGGCGCGCCATCAGACGGCACGCCAGACCGGGTTGCCGGAATGTACCCCATCCGCAGACTCAGAGCCGGTCAGCAAGGAAGAGGGTCATGTCAGCGCCACCTCGCTGTGGCACATATCCCTGCGCTTTGGCCCGGATGTGCTGCGCAATGGCATGGATCCCGCCTCGTTTCTGCGCTACCTCGGCACCATGGGCACCCTCTGCGCCATCGAAACCCTTCACGACGCCCTGCCTGACTGGGAACATTTCGATCCCGAGAGCTGCTACCTCGGTTATGAGCTCGATGTCGACACCCAGGCAGACAAGGGAGCCCTGAGCGATGTATTCGAATTCGTTCGCGATGACTGCCGCATCACCATACTGCCCCCTCACAGCAAGCTGGCCGAGTACATAGCGCTCATCCATGACCTGCCAGAAGACAACGACATGCTGGGGCAACTGCTGGTCAAAACCGGGGCACTGACCGCCAGCGAGCTGGCGCTAGGCCTGCAAACCCAGCATGACAGCCCGCAGACTGACAGCAGTAAGCTGGGGGAGATCCTGATTGCCCAGGGCGCAGTCAACGAGGTGGTCGTGGATGCGGCGCTCAAGAAACAACACCAGAACAAGGAGAATAAAACCAAGGAGGGGCGCTACGTCCGGGTGCATGCCGACAAGCTGGATGATCTGATCAATCTGGTCGGCGAGCTGGTGGTCGCCAGCTCGGGTGCCAGCCTGCTGGCCCAGCGCTCACGGGACAGCCAGCTGCAGGAGGCAAACTCCACCATCGCCATGCTGGTCGAGGAGATCCGGGATGGCGCCCTGCGCCTGCGCATGGTGCCCATCGGGGACACCTTCAACCGCTTCCAGCGCGTCGTGCGTGACGTTAGCCACGAGCTGAACAAGGACATTGCACTGGTCATCACAGGCGGTGACACCGAACTCGACAAGTCCGTGGTGGAAAAAATAGGCGATCCCCTGATGCATCTGGTTCGCAATTCCATGGATCACGGCATCGAGTCGGCGGGGCAGCGCCTCGCCGCCGGCAAACCGGCGAGGGGTACCTTGACCCTCAATGCCTATCATGACTCCGGCAGTATCGTCATCGAGATCAAGGACGATGGCGCCGGCCTCAACCAGGCAAAAATTCTGCAAAAGGCGCAAGAGCGGGGCCTGGTCGCCGCCAATGCGGTATTGACGGATCAGGAGATCTACCAGCTCATCTTCGAGCCCGGTTTCTCCACCGCAGAGACCATCACCAATCTCTCGGGTAGAGGCGTCGGCATGGACGTGGTCAAACGCAATATCCAGGCCCTGCGCGGCAGCGTCGAGCTGGACAGCAAGCCCGGACAAGGCACCCGGGTGCAGATCCGGCTGCCATTGACCCTGGCCATCATCGACGGTTTTCTGGTCCGGGTCAGCACCACCCATTACGTCATCCCCCTCGACATGGTGATCGAGTGCGTGGAGCTGACCCAGAGTGCCCTGGCCGATACTCAGGGGCGCAACTACCTCAACCTGCGCGGCGAGGTGCTGCCGTTCGTCCGGCTCCAGCACTACTTCGATGTCGAAGGGGCGAGAGGACGCAGGGAAAACATAGTGGTCGTCAGTCACGGCGGCAAGAAGTCCGGGCTGGTGGTCGATGAATTGCTGGGGGAATTTCAGACCGTCATCAAGCCGCTCGGCAAGCTGTTTCAACGCCTGCAAGGGATCAGCGGCTCCACCATTCTGGGCGGCGGCGAGGTTGCCCTCATCCTGGATATTCCCTCCCTCATTCAACATGCCATCGATCAGGAACTGAGCCAGCTGAGCCAGTACGCCCTTCCTCGCCAGCAAACTCAACCAAGAGTCAATTAACGCCAGGAGCCCGCCATGTTCAGAAACTCCACCATTAAAATGCGACTCACCATACTGCTCTGCCTGCTATGCGTGCTGCTGCTGGGCGTCGGCGGGCTGGGACTTTACAACATGCAGAGCAGCAACCAGGGCCTGCAACGGGTTTATAACGACCGCGTGGTGCCGCTCAAACAGCTGAAAACCATCTCAGACAACTACGCCGTCGCCGTCATCGACAATGTCAACAAGGCCAATGCAGGCCTCATCAGCGCCGAAGAGGCGTTGCAACAGATCCAGCGGGCCCAGCAGCAGATCAAGCAGGAGTGGCAGCGTTATCAGTCCACCAAGCTGACCGCAGCCGAGCAGAAACTGTCGGCCGAGGCGGGCACCCTGTTCAGCGCGGCGGATCGCGACATCACCAGATTGGAGCAGTTTCTCGCGGCCCAGCGTGGCGTCATCGCCGGCAGCCTCAATGATTTTGACGGCAAGCTTTACGGTTCCATCGATCCCATCGGCAACAAGATAACCGAGCTGGTCAGTCTGCAACTCGATGTGGCCAAAGCCGAATATGAACAGGCCCAATCCTGGTACGACGCCATGCTGCTCACCATGATGGTGGTGGTCACGGCGGGCATAGTGGCCGCGGCCTGGTTTGGCATAGTGCTCATCCGCAGCATCATAGCCCCCATCAATCAGGCGCTGCAGGTGGCCAACCATCTGGCGGAGGGCAACCTCGACGTCACCATCACCATAGGGGCCAACGATGAAGCGGGCCAACTCTTGATGGCCATGCAGAACATGGTCAACAAGCTGACGGCCCTCATCAACGACATCGAAACCCTGGTCACGGCAGCCGTCGAGCAAGGGGATTTCAGCTACAAGATAGCGCTGGACGATCGGCAGGGTTATATCAAGCGCCTGTCAGAACTGCTGAACCGCTTGTCCAACGTCACAGATACCAGCCTCAAGGATGTCATGCGCATCGCCACCGCCCTGTCACGGGGGGATCTCACCCAGAAGATAGACCAACCCTACCCGGGGATTTTTGGTCAGACCAAGGATGGTCTCAACAGCACCATAGACGCCCTGACGGCCATCATTGAAGAGGTACGCAACGCCGCCGACAACCTCACCAATGCCTCCAGCCAGGTCAGCACCACGGCCCAGTCCCTGAGTCAGGCCACCAGTGAACAGGCCGCAAGCGTGGAAGAGACCAGCGCCTCCATCGAGCAGATGAGTGCCAGCATCAACCAGAACACGGACAACGCCAAGGTGACCGACAACATGGCGAGCAGCGCCGTCCTCGAAGCGACCGAAGGGGGCCGCTCGGTACAGCAGACGGTGGCCGCGATGCAGCAGATCGCCCGCAAGGTCAGCATCATCGATGACATTGCCTACCAGACCAATCTGCTGGCGCTCAATGCCGCCATAGAGGCGGCCCGCGCCGGTGAACACGGCAAGGGCTTTGCGGTGGTGGCCGCAGAGGTGCGCAAACTGGCCGAACGCAGCCAGATTGCGGCCCAGGAGATAGGGGAACTCTCCTCCAGCAGCGTCGATACCGCAGAGAAAGCGGGCAGCCTGCTCGACAAGATAGTGCCTTCCATTCGCAAGACATCCGATCTGGTCCAGGAGATCAACGCGGCGTCCGGCGAGCAGGCCAGTGCAGCGAACCAGATCAGCATGGCCATGAACCAGCTCAATCAGGTGACCCAGCAGAACGCGGCCAGCAGCGAGGAGCTGGCAGCCACCGCCGAGGAGATGAGCTCCCAGGCCAACGAACTGCAGCAGACCATGGACTTCTTCTCGCTGGAGAACCTGGTCAGGCCCTCAAAATTCAGCGAGGGCACGCACAGGGGCGCCCCCCCCAGAGGCAAGTTTGTCATGCCTGCCCAACACCCGCTGCACGGCAACACGGCACCGCAACCCCAGGTTGACGAAGCCGATTTTGTCCGCTTTTAACCGGAGAGACTCATGAGCATGTCAACCGAAGTGGTCCCACAGCCAGTCACGCTGGCTCATGACAATCAGGGCGATGCCCAGTACCTGACCTTCCTGATCAAGGGTGAGATGTTTGCCATCAACATTCTCGGGGTCAAAGAGATCATCGAATACGGCAACATCACCCCCATCCCCATGATGCCGAGCTTCATCCGCGGCGTGATCAACCTCAGGGGTGCCGTGGTCTCGGTGGTGGATCTCAACGCCCGCTTTGGCAATGCCCCCTCCAGCATCACCCGTCGCAGTTGCATCGTCATCATCGAAGGAATGCACCCGGATGATCCCGAGCACGGCAATCAGGACATAGGGGTCGTGGTGGATTCGGTCTCGGAAGTGCTGACCATTCCCTGCAACGAGATAGAGCCGCCACCCAGTTTTGGCGCCCGTATCCGGGCCGACTTCATCAGCGGCATGGGCAAGGTGAACGGCAAATTCGTCATCCTCATCAATACCGAGAAGGTGCTCTCCATCGACGAGATGACACAGCTCAGTGAACTGACCCAGCAGCAGGAACGGCTGCTTGAACAGAAACAGCCAACGCCATAACCCCGGCGTCAACAACAACGAGAGTGTCGCTCACACCACACAGCAATGACATGTCGCACAAGGATAAGGCCCATGACTCAATCATTCTTTGGCAATCTCTTCGGCAACGGTAGCGCTCATACCTTGCAACAAGCACAACTGACCCAGTTGATCGGCGCCACTCGCACCATTTCGCAGGGGATCGCGCAGGGTGAACAGCCGACCCTGCTGGAACTGGCCACACTGGACGGCCCGCTGCGGGAACTCTGTCAGGAGTTCAACCAGGTCATCACGCTGCTGGGCCAGCGGCTCAGCAGCGGGCTGGCGGCCATCAGCGCAAACCAGGCCCTGTATGACGAGAACCTGCGGGTGCGCAAGGCACTGGATGGCGCCTCGACCAATGTGATGATCGCCGATACCAACCTCGACATCGTCTACATGAATGAAGCCGTGCTCGCCATGCTGGGGCAGGCGGAATCCGACATCCGCAAGGATTTGCCCAACTTCGACACCAGACATCTGATGGGCAAGAACATAGATACCTTTCACAAGGATCCGTCCCACCAGCGCAGCATGCTGGCCAAGCTGGACAAGACCTACCGCGCGCAGATCTCGGTCGGTGGCCGCATCTTCTCCCTGATCGCCAACCCTGTCTTCAACGACAGCGGGGAGCGGCTCGGTTCAGTGGTGGAGTGGGCCGATCGCACCAAGGAGATCGCCATCGAGAATGAGGTGAAAGCGGCCAACGCCGCGGCCAAGCTCGCCGCCGCCGAGAGCCTGCGAGTCAAGAGGGCGCTGGATGGCGCCACTACCAACGTGATGATTGCCGACACAGATTTGAACATCATCTATATGAACGAGTCGGTCAAAGAGATGCTGAGCCTGGCTGAGTCCGACATCAGGAAGGAACTCTTCAGCTTCAATTCGTCCACCCTGATGGGGGCCAACATCGACAGCTTCCACAAGAATCCCGGCCATCAGCGCAGCATGCTGGCCAAGCTGAACAACACCTACAAGACCCAGATCCTGCTCGGTGGACGCACCTTCTCGCTCATTGCCAACCCTGTGTTCAGCGACGATGGCGAGCGGCTGGGCTCTGTGGTCGAGTGGTCTGATCGCACCAAGGAGGTCGCGATCGAGCGGGAGATGTCGGAAATAGTGCAGGCGGTGATCAACGGGGAGCTGCACAGACGCATGGATCTGGTGGGCAAGAGTGGCTTCTTCCAGACTCTGGGAGAAGGCATCAACCGCATCGCAGAGGTGATAGACACCAGTCTCAACGACGTGATCCGGGTGGTGCAATGTCTGGCTCGGGGAGACCTGACCCAGACGATCGTGGCCGACTACCCCGGGGTATTTGGCACCACCAAGGACTCCCTCAATCAAACCATCATCTCGCTGACCAACATAGTGACCGAGGTAAGGAGCGCGTCCGACAACCTCTCCAGCGCCTCGGAACAAGTCAGCGCCACCGCCCAATCCATCAGCCAGTCGAGCAGTGAGCAGGCATCCAGCATGGAAGAGACCAGCGCCTCCATCGAACAGATGAGTGCCAGCATCAACCAGAACACAGACAACGCCCAGGTCACGGACGGCATGGCCAGCAAGGCCGCCAAGGAGGCGGTGGAAGGGGGTGAGGCAGTCAAGCTCACGGTCGATGCCATGAAGCAGATTGCCAAACGGATCGGCATCATAGATGACATCGCCTACCAGACCAATCTGCTGGCCCTCAACGCCGCCATCGAAGCCGCCCGTGCGGGGGATCACGGCAAGGGCTTCGCTGTGGTCGCCGCCGAGGTTCGTAAACTGGCGGAGCGCAGCCAGGTAGCGGCTCAGGAAATAGGCGAGCTGGCCTCCAGCAGCGTCGACATGGCGGAAAAAGCGGGTCGCCTGCTCGATCAGATGGTGCCTTCCATCAACAAGACCTCGGATCTGGTGCAGGAGATCAGCGCCGCCTCCGCCGAGCAATCCACCGGCGTCAGCCAGATCAACATCGCCATGAATCAGCTGAGCCAGGTGACTCAGCAGAATGCCTCCTGCAGCGAGGAGCTGGCGGCCACGGCAGAGGAGATGAGCAGCCAGGCCGAGCAACTGCAACTGGCCATGGAGTTCTTTACCCTGGAGCAACACAAGGGCGGCACGGGTCAGAAGACCACTGCCCCCCGGACCGCGACCCGAGGGCGCTTCATCACCGACGGCAATGGACAAGATGGCTTCAATGGATCCCCTCGCCCCCACAACGACGCTGATTTTGTCCGGTTCTAAGCAAGGTACCGGGTGAGTCATGCTCACCCGGTACGCCCCTATCACCACAGGGAGTCCGTCCGTGTATCAGACCCAGTTGCATGATGATGAATTTACGCAGTTTCAACGCTGGATCCACCAAACGGCGGGCATAGATCTGTCACCGGCGAAGAAGGCGCTGGTTGCCAGCCGGCTGTCAAAACGGCTCTGTCACTACGAACTGGAGAGCTATGGCGACTATTTCAGCCTGATCATGAACAACCGGGGGCCAGAGCTGCAGATCGCGCTGGATCTGCTCACCACCAACGAGACCTACTTTTTCCGGGAACCAAAGCACTTCGAATTTCTCAGCGAGAAGGTGCTGGCACGGCTGCCAAAAGAGCGGGCGGTGCGCATCTGGAGCGCGGCCAGCTCGTCTGGCGAAGAGCCTTACAGCCTGGCCATGACGCTGGCCGACACGCTGAGCCAGGGCAATTGGGAGGTGATCGCCTCGGATATCTCGACCCGGGTGCTGGAGCAGGCCAGATCGGGGCAATATCCCATCGAGCGGGCCCATAATATTCCACTCTCCTTCCTGATGAAGTACTGCCTGAAGGGCGTCGGCTTTCAGGAGGGGACCTTCATCATCGATCGCAAACTCAGGGACAAGGTGCAATTTCATCACATCAACCTGAATCAGGAGCTGCCCGACATCGGCATGTTCGACATCATTCTGATCCGCAATGTGATGATCTATTTCAATCGGGAAACCAAGGGGCAGGTGCTGCAGCGCCTGGTGCCACGCTTGAAGAAGGGAGGCTACCTCATCGTCAGCCATGCGGAGAGCCTGAACGGTCTGCCCCACGGTTTGCAACTGGTGTCGCCCTCCATCTACCTGAAACCCTGAGGGTTTCAAGATGAAAGAGATAGTGCTGCAACCAGGAGAGTTCTTTTTTGGTCAGGACGATACCATCATCCGCACCCATCTGGGCTCCTGCGTGGCCATTACCATGTGGCACCCTGAGCAGAAACGGGGTGGCATGTGCCACTACATGCTGCCCAGCCGTGGCCACAACGATGACGGGCTGGATGGCCGCTATGCGGATGAGGCAATCCAGTTGTTTATCAATGAAATAAGCAAGTACCCCGCCCCCATTCACGAATACGAGGTCAAGTTGTTCGGCGGCGGCAACATGTTTATCGAACAGCAGACACTCAACACCATGAATGTGGCCATTAAAAATATCAAGGCGGCCTGGCAACTGACGCAGCACCTGGGGTTGTCGATCAAGGCTCATCATCTCGGACACGCAGGACACAGAAGCCTGATTTTTGAACTGGCCAACGGCAATGTCTGGGTACGCCATCACCGGCTGCCGCATCGTTAAGGGAACTGGGCTATGAAACAGATCAAGGTCATGCTGGTGGATGACTCCGCCGTGGTCAGGCAGGTATTGCAGGCCATTCTGGAACAGGAGCCTGATATCAAGGTGATTGCCACCGCGTCTGACCCGCTGTTTGCACTGGAGAAGCTAAAAAAAGAGTGGCCCGACGTGATAGTGCTGGATGTGGAGATGCCGCGCATGGATGGCATCACCTTTCTCACCAAGATCATGGCCGAGCACCCCACCCCAGTGGTGATCTGCTCTTCCCTCACCGAGAAGGGGGCGGAAACCACGCTGCAGGCCATGGACGCCGGCGCAGTGGACATCATCACCAAGCCCACGGTCGGCCTCAAAAGCTTTCTGCAGGAGTCGGCGCAAGCGCTGGCCATGGCGGTGCGCGCCGCCGCCCAGGCCAATGTCAAACGACTGGGCAAGGCGCCTGTGGCCACAGTCGCCGCCAAACTCAACGCCGACGCCATCATGCCCGCGGCCAGCCAGCATGCCATGGCCCAGACCACGGAGCGGATCGTGGCGATCGGCACCTCCACCGGCGGCACCCAGGCGCTGGAAGCCGTGCTGACGACCCTGCCCCGCGTCTGTCCCGGCATCGTCATAGTGCAACACATGCCGGAGAAGTTCACCGCCTCCTTCGCCGAGCGGCTCAACAATATATGCCAGATCGAAGTCAGGGAGGCGAAGAGCAATGACAGGGTCATTCCGGGTCTGGCGCTCATAGCGCCGGGGGGCAAGCACATGCTGCTCAAGCGCAACGGTGCCTACTATCACGTCGATGTGATGGACGGCCCCCTCATCAACCGTCACCGCCCCTCGGTGGACGTGCTGTTTCGATCCGTGGCCAAGTTTGCCGGTGGCAATGCCACCGGCATCATAATGACGGGGATGGGGGATGATGGTGCGCGCGGGCTAAGAGAGATGTTGGAGGCAGGCGCCAACACCTTCGCTCAGGATGAGGCCTCCTGCGTGGTGTTCGGCATGCCCAAGGAGGCCATCAAGCTCGGGGCCGCCCGCCACATACTGCCACTGCAGGATATTCACCATGCCATAGTGGGTCGCTAGCAGGCAGCAGCCATATGAGGCGACACGGCCCGGCATCCCCGGGCTGTGCTGTTTTAATGCGGCATGTCGTCGAGCAGCGCGAACAGCCGATCGATCTCGGCCTGCGTGTTGTAGTGCATGCAGCCCACCCGCAACACTCCCTCACTCACCCCCAACTGTTCCACCAGCGCCAGCGCATAGAAGTGGCCGGCCCAGCTGCATACCTGATGCTGGCCGAGATACTCGGCCATCTCGGTCGGCGTATGGCGGCTCGAGGTAATGGCGAAGGTCGGGGTGCGCCCCAGGCTGTCGTTGATGCCGTGCAGGGTGAACCAGGGCCGTTCGGCCAGCCTGGCCAGCAGATGGGCGCCGAGCTGCTGCTCATGGGCCCGGCTGCGGGCAAATGCCAGATCGAGACGCGCCTCCAGATCATGTTCGGCAGCGTCCAGCCCGGACAGCGAAGCCAGATATTCGACCGTCGCCTCCACCCCGGCCAGGGCTTCCCAGTTCTGGGTGCCGGTCTCCCACTTGTAGGGCGCCACATTCTTGGCCGGTTCGACTTTGTAGGGCGTGAACCGCTCCAGATGACGGTGCTTGCCATACAGGATGCCGAGGTGCGGGCCGAAGAACTTGTAGGCGGAGCAGCCGAGGAAATCACAATCCCAGGCCTGCACGTCGATGCGCTCGTGGGGTGCAAAGTGGACCGCATCCACATACAGCAGAGCCCCGACCCCGTGCACGGCATCGGCAATGCGGGGAATATCGACCAGGGTGCCCGTGGTATTGGATGCCGCCGTCACCGCCACCAGCCGGGTCTTGGGGCCCAGCAGCGTCAGCAGATGCGCATAGTCGAGCCCGCCGCTCGCCACATCCACCCGCACCTGATGCACCACAACGCCGCGATCGGCCGCCGCCTGCTGCCAGCTCGACACGTTGGAGTAGTGATCCAGTGCGCTGACGATGATCTCGTCCCCCGCCTGCCACTCCCGAGACAGGGCACGGCTGACCGCAAACGTCAGAGTGGTGAAGTTGGCACCAAAGACGATCTCTTCAGCCCGATCCGCTCCCAGCAGGGTCGCCACGGCCTGCCTTGCTCGCTGTGCCTGCTGCTCCGTGGCGCGGGCCGAGAAGAAGGGGCCACCCAGGTTGGCGTTGAAGTGGCCGAGATAGTCGGTCATGGCCGTGAGCACGGGGCGAGGCACCTGAGCGCCGCCCGGGCCGTCGAAGAAGATGGGGGTCTTGCCATCAACCAGTTGATTGAGGGCGGGAAACTGGCCGCGCAACACGGCGATATCGAGAGCCTGCATAGAAGAGTCCACAATCCATGTTAACAGTTGAATAACATGGTGAGAGTAAAATGGTGCAGCAGCAATGTCCATCCGTGAACCGGTCAACCATCACAGTTACAAGATGAGACCATATTTTCAGTAGAAAATGCTGAGGAGTCATACACAGCCCCGCCCACCCCATCAGTGCCTGCCGGCACGGGTCTCTCGTCGTATTCATGCCGGGAATCGACATAGAAGTCGTTGATAAGGATGAAAAATGAGCGAAAGATATCAAAAAATGACCGACTCGCACTTTTTTGTCGCCAGATATCACCAGAAGGGGTTCACAAAGCTGCCGGATCTGATAGTATGCGCCTCGCACTTGGGGAGGGGTTCCCGAGCGGCCAAAGGGATCAGACTGTAAATCTGACGGCTCTGCCTTCGAAGGTTCGAATCCTTCTCCCTCCACCATTCAAGTGCAAAAGTAGTGACAATCAGGAAATACCCCGTGGAGGGGTTCCCGAGCGGCCAAAGGGATCAGACTGTAAATCTGACGGCTCTGCCTTCGAAGGTTCGAATCCTTCTCCCTCCACCATTTTCCCGATTGCAATGGCTGAATAACCTATGCTTTGCCCCTGTGGAGGGGTTCCCGAGCGGCCAAAGGGATCAGACTGTAAATCTGACGGCTCTGCCTTCGAAGGTTCGAATCCTTCTCCCTCCACCATCATTTAAAAGACCCGGCCCAGAGCCGGGTTTTTGCTTTGTAAAAATGACTCCATTTGACACTGTCAGATCTGACAATTGCATCAGCTACTCTTTTTGGAAACAGTAGTGCTCACACAGTTCGGAGTCATGGATCGCCATGTTTGAGATTTGGGATGAGACGGGACAGGCAAACGGCTTGACGCTACCACAGTTGCGGCAGCGGCTGGCCAGCTATCGAGGCGAAGTCATGGTGCGCTACACCAATCGCATCGGCCTGCCGACGACTCTGTTCCTGACCGTCGATCAGGGACTGGCTTACCAGCGCTTCAAGGCGGATAAACCCCTGCTCGACTGGGCCTGGCTGGCACAAGCCGTGCAGTCAGAACCTCACCGGCAACCCAGGTTGTCACCATTTGATGCTCTCTTCCGCTAAACACCAGCCAGAATAATAACCAAACGGATCCGACGTGTAGGAGGTTAAGGGTCATATTATGTCATTCAATATCAAGTTTTCATTTCTAAACATCATGAACTGCAGTGGATACCTTGATATGGAGTAAATATAAAAATAAACCGTCAAACATTATCATTGCATTACCTTTATTCACGACAGTCGTCATGGTGTCTGTCTTTATCAAACGGGTATCAAACCGGCTCTCTTTTGGCATCACAAAAATAATGGCGCCAAAGTCGGTCAATATATTTACCCCGGCCGAGACTTGCGGCTGACTCTCCTGAACCGTATTGGCATCCAGATCGAACCCATCCTCCTGTTTTGGCAATACCGGAATAAAGCGGACCCTGAAATAGCGCTCCTTGTCCCGCTTTCCCATAAACAGCAGCCGGGTCGCCTGCACCCCGTTGGCCGGAATAATCATGCGGGACGGGCTGGCAATCAGCGCCCGGCGTCCCTCGGTCAGCTCGGCCGACTCCTGCGGCTGACCCGCCGCGTCGTAGCTGATCTCGTGAATGGCAACCTTGACGAAGGCGGTGGCGTCACCCTGATTACGAATGCGCTTCAAATAAGTGCTCTGCTGACCAGACATATAGTCATAAAGCGTGCCTATGCTGATTTCGGCCGATGCCAGCGCGTTGCCGCTGAATATCAGCGACAGGATAAAATATATTTTCTTCATGACGATTCCAGACTGGTTTTTACATGCAGATGTTTGTCTTGTTACGATGATTGATTAACAACAGACAAACTGGCTGCATATCATTGGAGACAGTTTATGTAGAACCAGGGGGGAAGTTAATCAGAATAGTCCTATATTGACTTGGCAAATTCAGCCGAATTATCAGAGGATTCCTACATAGCATCCCCCTGTCCCTCCTGTATTATGCGCAGCCATATCCGTCTATCAGGTGAGTGCCATGTTTGCGTTCAAAGAAGAGTATCCGATGAGTGACATGGCAACCGTGGCGGTGGCCGAGGTGGCCGTGCCCTTTTACCAGCCGATCATAGGCCGCGACCGTCAGGTCAAAGGCTATGAGGTACTGGCCCGGCGCTGGGAGCCGGCGCAGCAGAGTTATCAGGGCATCGACTTTCTCTCCCTCAGCCAGGATGAATCCCTGCATCTGGACATCGTCATGCTCAGGGCCATCATGCGCGATCTGCCGACCCTGGCGAAGGCTGGCCCCTATCTGCTCTCCATCAACCTCAACCCGACGCTGTGCAGCCCGACCTATCAGAACCTCTTGCTGCTGGTGCTGATCCAGGCGCACAAGGTGGGCATGGAGATCTGGTTCGAGGTGCTGGAACACGCCCCGCTGCACAGCAAGCACAGGGCGCTGATCGAGGTGCTGCGCGCTCATGGCGCCCACATCGCCTGCGATGACTTCGGCACCCAGGAGTGCAACTTCCAGCGGGTGATGGCGCTGCCCTACGAGATCATCAAGCTGGATCGCTCCCTGCTGCTGCAGGCGGCGCGCACGCCCCACGCCTTCAAGATGCTGACCGGTCTGGTGGAGTACCTGCAGCGACTCGGCATGAAGGTGGTGTGTGAAGGGGTCGAGACACTGCAACATATCGAGATAGCCAACCGGCTAGGTTGCGACTACCAGCAAGGCTACGCCTACGCCATGCCCTCCCCCCTCTCCCGCTGGGCCTGATCGGGCCGGACATTCATTCGCGGCTCGCGCCGGCAACCATTGCCTGCCAAATTGCATGATGGCGTGGGGGCGAGTACAATCTCGCACCCCGTATATCAGGTGCATCCCCTGTGATCCTGCATAATGATGTACGCCATCGGGTAGTTGTGACGCGAGCGCCGTCTCGTACCACGGCTCAACCAATCCGGCGCCATCAGGTGGCGCCGTCCTGATTTGCAATCAGATACTAAGAGTCCAACATGTTCAGACCAGAATTGCTCTCCCCCGCCGGGACCCTCAAGAATATGCGTTACGCCTATGCCTATGGCGCCGACGCCGTCTATGCGGGCCAGCCGCGCTACAGCCTGCGGGTACGCAACAACGAATTCGATCACGAGAACCTGCAGCTCGGCATCAACGAAGCCCACGCGCTCGGCAAGCAGTTCTACGTGGTGGCCAACATCCAGCCCCACAACTCCAAGCTCAAGACCTTCATCCGCGACATGCGTCCCGTGGTGGACATGAAGCCGGATGCGCTGATCATGTCAGACCCCGGCCTCATCATGATGATGCGCGAAGCCTTCCCGGACATGCCGATCCATCTGTCGGTGCAGGCCAACGCGGTCAACTGGGCCACGGTGAAATTCTGGCATCAGATGGGCCTGACCCGCGCCATCCTCTCCCGCGAGCTGTCCCTGGACGAGATCGAAGAGATCCGCATGCAGGTGCCGGAAATGGAGCTGGAAGTCTTCGTCCACGGCGCCCTCTGCATGGCCTACTCAGGCCGCTGCCTGCTCTCCGGTTACATCAACAAGCGCGACCCCAACCAGGGTACCTGCACCAACTCCTGCCGCTGGGAGTACAAGGTGCACGAGGGCAAGGAAGATGACGTGGGCCAGATTGTGCACCGTCAGGAGCCCATCGCCGTGCGCCCGGACAACACCCTGGGGCTCGGCAAGCCGAGCGATGCCTTGGTGCTGCTGGAAGAGTCCAACCGCCCCGGCGAATACATGACGGCGTTCGAGGATGAGCACGGCACCTACATCATGAACTCCAAGGACCTGCGCGCCGTCGAGCACGTGGAGCGCCTGACCAAGATGGGCGTGCATTCGCTGAAAATCGAGGGCCGCACCAAGTCCTTCTACTACTGCGCCCGCACCGCCCAGGTCTATCGCAAGGCCATCGACGACGCGGTCGCCGGTCGTCCGTTCGACCCGACCCTGATGGGCACCCTCGAGAACCTGGCCCACCGTGGCTACACCGAGGGCTTCCTGCGCCGTCACAACCACAGCGAGTACCAGAACTACGACTACGGCTACTCCGTCTCCGACACCCAGCAGTTCGTCGGCGAGATCACCGGTCGCCAGGGCGACATGGTGGAAGTGGAAGTGAAGAACAAGTTCCTGGTGGGCAACAGCCTGGAGCTGATGACGCCGCAGGGCAACGTCAGCTTCAATCTGGAGCAGATGCAGAACCGCAAGGGTGAGCTCATCGACACGGCGCCGGGCAACGGCCATGTGGTCTATGTGCCTGTTCCCAAAGAGATCGACATCAACTACGGCATACTGCTGCGCAACCTCGGCGATCGCCAGGATACCCGTCAGCCGCACTCGGCGGCCTGATATGTCCCTGCTCATCACCGACAAGTGCATCAACTGCGACATGTGCGATCCCGAGTGTCCGAACCAGGCCATCAGCCTGGGGGAGGAGATCTACGAGATAGATCCCAGTCGCTGCACCGAGTGCGTCGGTCACTATGAGAAGCCGACCTGCATCAGCGTCTGCCCCATCGATTGCATCATCTGGGATCCCGCCCACGTGGAGACCGAAGAGCAGTTGCTGGAGAAGTTTGTGCGGATGCACAGGCAGTAGCATCAGCGTCTGCGGCTCATAGGCTGCATCATCCGGGATCCCGCCCATGTGGAGACCGAGGAGCAGTTGCTGGAGAAGTTTGTGCGGATGCACCGGCAGTAGCATCAGCGTCTGCGGCTCATTGACTGCATCATCCGGGATCCCGCCCATGTGGAGACCAAAGAGCAGTTGCTGGAGAGGTTTGTGCGGATGCACCGGCAATAAACGGTCGGCAGGTCGCAACAACGTCATAGAAAAAGCCCCGCATGCGGGGCTTTTTGACGTTTGGTGCCGGCCGTGCCTAGACGTATTCCATAAAGACCCGGGAGGTAAGCTTGGTGATGAGTTCGTAGGGGATGGTGCCAATCTCGTCGGCGACCCGCTCCACCGGCAGCCCCTCGCCCCAGAGCACGGCTTCGTCACCGGCCTTGTCGGTGGCGCCCGGCCCCAGATCCACTGTGGTCATGTCCATGGAAACGCGGCCCACCAGCGGCACTATGCGGCCATTGACCAGCACAGAGGTGCCGTTTGGCGCCATGCGCGGGTAGCCATCGCCGTAGCCGATGGCGATGACGCCGAGCCGGGTATCGCGATCCGACACCCAGTTGGCGCCATAGCCCACAGGTTCGCCCGCCTTGTGATCCCGCACCGCGATGAGCTGGGTCTTCAAGGTCATCACGGGTTGCAGGTCGTAATCCGCCGCCACCGTATTGGGGAAGGGGGATACGCCATACAAGATGACGCCGGGGCGCACCCAGTCGCAGTGCGAATCGGGCCAGGCCAGAATGCCCGCCGAGTTCGCCATGGCCCGCTCGCCCGCCAGCGGGGCGGTCAACTTGCTGAACAAGTCGATCTGCTCGCGAGTGGTGGCTTGTTCGAGCTCATCGGAGCGGCTGAAGTGGGTCATGATGTTGAACGGCTGCACCACGTTCTTGCACCTGGCGAGACGCGCGATGAAGGCGGGCATCTCATCGGCGCGCACCCCGAGCCGGTGCATGCCGGTGTCGAGCTTGAGCCAGGCCACCACGGGGGCGGGCAACTCTGCCTGCTCCAGCGCTTCGAGCTGCTCCCAGGTGTGCACCGCCGTCTGCAGGTTGTTGGCCGCCAGCACCGGCAGATCGGCACTCGAGAAGAAGCCCTCCAGCAGCACGATCGGTTTGACCACGGCGCAGGAGCGCAGCATCAGCGCCTCTTCGATGCGGGCCACCGCATAGGCGTCGGCATCCACTAGGGTGCGGGCGACCGGCAGCAGGCCATGGCCATAGGCGTTGGCCTTGACCACGGCGATGATCTTGCAATCGGGGGCGTGCCGTTTGACCACGGCGAGGTTGTGGCGCAGGGCCGCTGTATTGATTTGAGCAATTGCCGCTTTCATCTGTTTTCCCTTACGAGGGCATGATGGCGCTTGAATGCGCCAGGCACCGTGTGGTGTCAGCCCTTAATTGTCATCGTCTAAGGCCGGACCGGCATAATTGTCGAACCGGGAAAACTGTGTCTTGGATCTGGGGGGCATAGTCACCTATATGGGTGCGCAGACCGGCCCCTCCCTACTTAGTAATCGTCATCAAACGCCGGGCCGGCATAGTTGTCGAACCGGGAGAACTGCCCCTGGAAGGTAAGCCGTACTCTTCCGATCGGGCCGTTACGCTGCTTGCCTATGATGATCTCGGCAATCCCCTTGTCGGGACTGTCATCGTGATACACCTCATCACGGTAGATAAACATGATCAAATCCGCGTCCTGCTCGATGGAGCCGGATTCCCGCAAATCCGAGTTGACCGGGCGCTTGTCGGCGCGCTGTTCCAGGCTTCGGTTCAGCTGGGAGAGCGCCACCACCGGGCACTGCAGCTCTTTCGCCAGCGCCTTGAGGGAGCGGGAGATTTCACCTATCTCCAGGGTCCGGTTGTCGGAGAGCGCGGGCACCCGCATCAGCTGCAGGTAGTCGATCATGATCATGGAGAGGCCGCCGTGCTCACGGGCGATGCGGCGCGCACGGGAGCGCACGTCGGTCGGGGTCAGGCCGGAGGCGTCATCTATGTACATCTTGCCCTTCTCGAGCAGCAGCCCCATGGTGGAGGAGAGGCGCGCCCAATCTTCGTCGTCGAGCTGACCGGTCCGCACCTTGGTCTGGTCGATGCGCCCGACCGAGGCGAGCATACGCATGATGATCTGCTCGGAGGGCATCTCCAGCGAGAAGATGAGTACCGGTTTGTCGGCGGTGAGCGCCGCGTGCTCGCACAGGTTCATGGCAAAGGTGGTCTTGCCCATGGAGGGACGGGCCGCCACGATAATCAGATCCGAGCGCTGCAGACCGGCGGTCATCTTGTCGAGATCCCCGTAACCGCTGGAGACCCCGGTCACCCCGTTGTGGGGGGTCTTGAACAGCTCTTCAATCTTGTCGACCGTCTGCTCGAGGATCAGCTTGAGCGGCTGCGGCCCCTCGTTGGCGCTGGTGCGCTGCTCGGCGATCTGGAACACCTTGCTTTCGGCCAGATCGAGCAGATCGCCCGAGGTGCGTCCCTGCGGCTCGTAGCCTGCTTCGACTATCTCGTTGGCGACCGAGATCATCTCCCGCACCACCGCCCGCTCACGCACGATCTCGGCGTAGGCATTGATGTTGGCGGCACTCGGGGTGTTCTTGGCGATCTCCACCAGATAGGCGAAGCCACCGGACTCTTCCAGTTGCTCCGAGCGTTCCAGCTCCTCCTGCAGCGTGATGAGATCGATGGGGTTGCCCACATTGGAGAGGCGGGTCATGGCCTGGAAGATAAGCCGGTGAGGACGGCTGTAGAAATCCTTGTCGATCACCCGTTCGGCGACCCGATCCCAGGCGTCGTTATCCAGCATCAGGCCGCCCAGTACGGACTGTTCGGCCTCAAAAGAGTGGGGAGGGACTTTCAGCTGTTGTGTCTTGGCGTCTTTTTTCGCCGTCACTTGCTCTGCCATACACATAAAAACCGCAGCGGGAAGGGGACGGGAATTTTACAAAAGAAACCCCGCCATCGCGAGTGCTAATGCACGCTATTCACTTCTGTCTGGTGCAACCCTCCTCCTGATGGTGGCTGGCACCGCTTGCCGATGAACTGTGCCAGGGGCTCACCCCGGCTTCATACCATGAGGAAGGGCCAGACCAGGGTCTGGTCATGGGGCTTGGCTCTCGCCTTGTTGCGCAGCTTGCGCTCCTTGCGGCTCGGTCGTCGACTTTTCATTGCGCTGCTCCTCTGATGCCCCCGATCGGGACAATCTGTTCATGAATAATTCATGCCAACCATGTTAATCATAGTCGCAAGCTGCAATACAACGAGGGACAGGCAGCCTGCCATGCGCCTCGCTGAGCTTGCCAAAGCAGAGCATGCCCCACCCACTGATGAGAGTGAAAAGAGTCAAAATGAAAAAGATGCTGACCCTGTTTGCCGTGATCCTGGCCATTGGCCTGGGGGCACCCATTGCCGAAGCCAAGAAGTTTGGCGGCGGTAAATCCTTTGGCAAGAGCTACAAGACGGCTCCGGCCCAACCGGCGGCCAAGCCCGTCGACACCAAGAACCCGGCGGTCGGGGCTCAGGCCGCACCGAAGAAGGGTGGCATGATGGGCGGTCTGCTCGGCGGCCTGCTGGCCGGTGGCCTGTTCGCCTACCTGCTGGGTAGCGGCGCCTTCGAAGGTCTGCAAGGCATGGACATGCTGCTGATCGCCGCCCTGGCGCTGGGCGCCGTCTTCCTGTTCCGTGCCATGCGCAGGAGCAAGGCGGCCTCGCTCCAGCCACAGGCAGCCTACGCCGGCTATCAGCCGCCATCGGCCGCCCCCCAGCAGTTCGAGCAGAGCAACAGTGCGCCGCAAGCGACCGGCTTTGCCGACAGCGACGTGCCCTTCCGTCTGCCGCCAGGTTTTGACATGAACGGTTTCCTGTCAGGTGCCCGTGATCACTACCGCACCCTGCAAGAATCCTGGAATAAAAACGATCTGGAAAAGGTACGCGAGTACGTAAGCCCCGAGCTGTTCGAGCAGCTCAAAGCCGAACGTGCCGAGCTGACCGGTGAGCAGCATACCGAAGTCATGTATGTGGATACCCAGCTGGTACGTGCCGACTACGGCAGTGACTGGGCCCAGGTCAGCGTTCGCTTCAGCGGCCGCTACATGGATCGCCAGGAGCAGGTCGAGGAGGACATCAAGGAGGTGTGGCACCTCGAACGCAACCTGGCCAAGGACAATGCGCCCTGGCACATAGTCGGCATCGAGCAGCTGTAAGCACTCCCTTGTCTGCGATGACAACAGAGGCGGCCCTGGGCCGCCTCTGTTATTTTTGAGTCCCCATCTCCCCTCTCCGCCTCCCTCCCCCTGGACACCCCTGCCATTGACACCCCGTGGTGGCTATGAGAATGGTGCCTGATTGTGTAGTATGACCGACCTTTTTTTGTTCAATTTCCGTTCACCGAGGCGTGGTCCATGGCTCTCTCTTTTCTGCGTCACAGCAACCTGCCTCGTCTGCTGGCCAGCCTGCTGTGCTGCGCCTCCTTGATCCTCATATCCCTCGCCACCCTCTACTGGCAGACCTGGTCTCTGACTCGCCAGCAGGCACAGACCGCCGCCGAGCGCGCCATGGTGCAGATCGACAGCGCCCTGCGCCACTCGACCCAGGCGGCAAGGGCCGCCCTGCCGCTGGCGAGCCGGCCCTGTGCCGAGGTTGCCCGCGAGCTGCGGGTGCTGGTCGCCACCTCTCCCTATGTGCGCTCGGTCAACCTCTCCCGCCACGGCCGCCTCTACTGCTCCTCCATCTTCGACGAGATAGACCTGAGCGATGAGCTGCAAGACGGCCAGCACGAGCGGTTCAAGCTCAGCGCCGTCACCCGGCTCGGGCGCAAGCCCTCTCTGCTGTTCTATCACCTGAGCGAAGGGGAGCATTCGGTGATGGTCGCCATCAACCCCTACCACCTGAGCAAACCCTTGCAGTGGCGGCTCGCCGGCGCCCATAGCTGGGTGCAGATCGGCGAACAGTGGCTCGACCTCCAGGGCAAGATCCACGACGGCCAGCCTCCAAGATTGCGGGGATTCAACTATCGGCTCAACTCGACCGCATTCGACTACAACCTCAACCAGGGATTCCCCTTGCATGCCGTGCTGGCCCTGACCCTGCAAAAGCAGGGCTCCCTCATCATACTGATCCTGACGCTGGGCGGCCTGGCCGGCCTCGCCACCTACCGCTGGTGGAGCCATATCTCGACCCCGACCCTGGAACTCAAGCGCGCCATCATCAAGCAGGAGTTCATCCCCTATCTGCAACCCATCGTCTTCAGCAAGAGTGGCCAGCTGCATGGCTGCGAGGTGCTGATGCGCTGGCAACACCACCGCCAGGGGCTGATCCGGCCGGATCTCTTCATCCCGCTGGCGGAGGAGAGCGGCCTCATCATACTCATGACCCAGACCCTGATGCAGCAGGTGCGCCTGCAGTTCGCCCCCCACGCGGCGCAGCTGCCGACCCGCTTTCACTTCGGCTTCAACATCTGCGCCCAGCACTGCCAGGATCTGAGCCTGATCGATGACTGCCGCGTCTTCCTCGCCGCCTTCGCCGGCAATCCGATAACCCTGGTGCTGGAGCTGACCGAGCGGGAGCTGATCCCCCCCAGCCAGCTGACCGACCGGCTGTTTGGCGAGCTGCGGCAGATGGGGGTCAAGATAGGGCTGGACGACTTTGGCACCGGCCACTCCAGCCTCACCTATCTGCAGCAGTTTCACGTCGATTATCTCAAGATCGATCAGAGCTTCGTCGCCATGATAGGCACCAATGCCCTCTCCCGTCATATTCTTGACAGCACCATCAGCCTGGCCACCCGGCTGGGGCTGGAGACCATAGCCGAAGGGGTCGAGACCCAGGAGCAGGCGGACTTCCTGACCGAGCGCAACGTCAACTACCTGCAGGGCTATCTCTATGGTCGCCCGCTCACCCCGGCGCAGTTTCTGCGACTGCTGCCCGCCGTCACCACAGAGCCGGCGGCCCGGCCCGGCAGTGCCTGATCCCTGATACAGCCAGCCACAGATAGGGCGATGTGAAACTTGTCATTAGTCTGTAGTCAGGGCGTTGCGCAATCTCGCAAACGTTTGTTCGCTTTATTAATGTGCAGTAGCTCAAAGGAATCAGCTCTCTTTATTTCCAATTATTGCTTTTTGCCTAGAATCGCCACACTCCTGTCATGCAGGAACGATATACAGGACAATAACAACAAGAGGATTATTACCGATGAAGAAGACGCTACTGGCCGTCACCGTCTCTATTACCCTGTTCGGGCTGACCGCCTGCAATTCAGAAAACAGCAGCAAGGAACATATTCCGCTGGATCTGACCATTGCCCACATCAATGATACCCACGCCCACCTGGACCCGACCGAAAATGCGCTGGCCATCCAGCCCACCGGCCAGGAGCTGTTCAAGTTCAACGCCAAGCTAGGCGGCTATCCCCGCCTGAAGTTCAAGCTGGACGAGCTGCGCAGCCAGGCTGCCAATGAAGGTCGCAACTTCATGGTGCTCAACGGTGGCGATGCCTTCCAGGGCACCCTCTACTTCACCCAGTTCAAGGGGGAAGAGGAGTCTCGCCTGCTCTCCGACATGGGCATAGATGCCATGGTGCTGGGCAATCACGAATTCGATCTGGGCAACCAGGCTATTAAAGATTTCGTCTCACGGGTGAATTTCCCTGTATTGGCTTCCAATATGGTGAAATCCAGTAGCGCCACCCTGAAAGACAGTGAAAATATTCATGAATATGTCATTAAGGAAGTAAATGGCGAGAGCGTGGGTATTTTCGGGCTGGTGCTGGAAAATATGCATGACATCTCTTCACCGGATACCGATACCCAATTCCTGCCGATGATTGAGACCGCCCAGAAAATGGTCGACACCCTCAAGTCAAAAGGCGCCAACAAGATCATCATGGTCACCCATATCGGGCTGCAAAATGACCAGGCCGTCGCCAAGGCCGTCAACGGTATCGACCTGATCGTCGGCGGTCACTCCCAGACCTTCCTCGGCGACATCAACGAGATCAACAGCGTCGGCTACACGGCCCACAACCAGAACCCGGCCGACGACAACACCTATGCCCAGCTGATCAACAATCCGGACGGCGGCAAGACCTGTATCGTGCAGGCTGGCGAATGGGCCAAGGGCTATGGCCTGGTCAACGTCTCCCTGAGCAAGGAAGGCCAGATCACCAAGTGCGAGGGTCGCAACACCCTGATGACGGGCGACGACTTCACCAAGGAAGTGGCCAAGAAGAAGGTACCCCTGACCGGCAGCGAGCAGACCAACGTGGTTGACTTCATCACCAAGTCACCCGTCATCGAAATCGTGCCGGAGAACACCGCCATGCGCGATGTGATCGACACAGAGTACAAGCCAGCCGTGGCCGAGCTCGAGGCCAAGATCATCGCCGAGGTGCCGACCAAGCTGCCCCACGTGCGCGTGCCGCTCACCCCGGATGGCGCGGGTCTGATCGATCCCCTGGTGGCCGAATCCCTGTACTGGAAGCTCAACAAGCTCAACACCAAGGTCGACTTCACCATCCAGAACGCTGGTGGTGTGCGCGCCGATGTGAACGCGGGCCCCCTCTCGGTCGGTTACGTGATGGGCACCCTGCTGCCATTTGGCAACAAGATCGCCGCCTTCAACCTCAAGGGCAAGGACGTGCGCGCCACCCTGGAGTACGCCGTTGACTACTCCATCGGCCTGGAGACCGGGATCGGCGCCTCCAGCGGTGCCTTCCCCTACGTCGGCCACCTGAGCTACAGCTATGACGGCAAACTGGCCAAGGGTTCCCGCATCACCAAGCTGGAGCTGCTGGATGCCAACGGCCAGTGGCTGCCGCTGGACGACGAGAAGGTGTACCGGGTCGGTGCCAACACCTATATCGCCTCCGGCAAGGATGGCTACAACGGCCTGCTCAAGCGCGAAGAGCTGCCCAACAAGGGTGACTATGTCGACTCCGGCGTCGGTGAGAACGAGATGTTCATGGAGTACGCCGAGTCCCAGGGCACCCTCAATCCGCTGCCCTATGCGACCGTGACCTACAACAAGCCCTGATCCGGCTCACAACCTGCTACAACGGCGCCTGAGGGCGCCGTTTTTATGGCATACTCCCCGCCAATCGATGCCGAGGAGACCCTTTGATGGCGAAGTACGACAAGATATCCCCCGAGACCCAGCAGGATGCGCTGAAGATCGCCCGCGCCAACCAGAAGCCGGGACAGACCAAGGAGCAGACCCAGCTGATCGCCCAGGGGATCCAGAAAGGCATAGACGAGTACAAGAAACAGATGAAGGCGCGGGCCCGGGAGGCCAGTCGCCAGAAGAAGTTGCAGAGCAAGGCGAAGCAGCAACCGCACACCGAACAGGTAGAGGAGAGCGAGATCGAACTTGTCGAGGTCTCCCGCCAGCACCCCCTGCCCTGGCTCCTCTTGCTGCTGAGCTGGCTGGGCTTTGCCGCCGCCTGGTTCTGGTTGCACTGATCCCCCGATGGCAAGGCGTTGCCCGGAATCGCTTCCAAAGCTTGAACCCGCGCCACGGCGCCTCGCCGGCCAGGGCTGATCCCATACCGCCGGTCATGTGCGATGACTGAACCCCGACCCCATTTACCCACCGTCTGGAGAACACCCGCCATGAACCCGGCTCCGCTCTATCTGCTGGCACCTCTGGTGCTGTTTATCGTGACTCTGGTGCTCTATCGCATCTCGCCGCTGCGGGCCGTCGCCGCCGGCAGCGCCCGCTGGTTTATCCTGCCCGCCTTCACCCTGTTTATCCTGCTGATCATCATCAACGGAGCGGCAGACCCAAGCCTGCGCAACCCGGCCTTTCACTGGCTGATGCCGGGGCTCGGCTTCGCACTCAGCCTGTTTCCGGCCCTGCCCAAGGCACTGGTGCCGCGTCTGGCGATCAAGGAGGGGGCCTTTGCCGCCCTCGGCCTGATGCTGATGAGCCTGGCCATGGTCTACTGACATAATGTGCTGAACACTTTTGCATGACCCAAGGGGCGCTCTGTGACGAGCGCCCCTTGTACAAACAATGGCCGGCAGGCATCTTGGTGGAAGGATAGCCAGCAAGGAGGCCAAATGGACAATCCGCCCGATTTCATGGCGCAGTGGGATTACAAGGATCCCGCCGCCAGCGCCCTGCGTTTCCATGCTCTGTTGCCCGAGGCGCGTGCCGCCGCCGACCTGCAACTCGAACTGGAGCTGCTCACCCAGATAGCCCGCACCCATTCGCTGCAACGCCAGTTTGCCGAGGCGCACCAGCTGCTCGACGAAATAGAGCCCCGCCTCACCGATGCCACCCCGCGAGCCCGCCTTCGCGTCCTGCTGGAGCGCGGCCGCACCTTCAACTCCGCCGGCGACAAGGCCAGTGCCAGAACCCTGTTCGAGCAGGCCTGGCAGCAGGGGCTCAAGAGCAAGGAGCTCTATCTCGCCATCGATGCGGCCCACATGGTGGCCATAGCCGCACCGCTGGAGGAGCAGAGCCGCTGGCACCAGCTGGCGATGGAGTTGGCGGAGCGCAGCCAGGATAAAAAAGTGCGCGGCTGGCTGCCCAGCCTCTACAACAATCAGGGCTGGACCCTGTTCGAACTGGGCCGCCTGGAAGAGGCCCGCCAGTGTCAGCAAAAATGCCTGGCCTGGCACGAACAGCACCACAACCCGGCCAAGGCCTTCATCGCCCGCTGGAGTCTGGCGCGGCTGACCCGGGCGCAAGGCTTGCACGAGCAGGCGCTGGCCGAACTGACGCAGTTGCAGGCGGAGATGGTGGAAGCCGGCGAGCCGGAGGATGGCTATCTGTTCGAGGAGCTGGGGGAAAATGCGCTGGTACTGGACGATCCGGCGGCGGCCGAATATTTCGCCCGCGCCTGGTTTCTGCTGTCACGGGATGGCTGGTTCAGAGCCAATGAGGCAGAGCGACTGGCCAGGCTCAAGCAGTTGGCCAAGCTCTAGCAAACAGCCTCTAGCAAAGCAGCAGGGCGGCCAGTTGGCCGCCCCGAACACTTCACTCCCAGAGTGACGAATACCATATCAGCCCCCATCTCAGACCAGGCTCGCCTCTTCCCAGCTCTGTTTCTTGCGATAGATGGGAGGATTGGGGGGGCTGATCTCCAGCAGGGCCGCCTTGGGGATATTGCCGTCACAGCTGGCGATGGCCTGCTCTATGGTCTCCTTCTCCACCGGCGGCCCAATCGGAGCATTGACCATGCCCCGCCACTCAGACCAGGCTCGCCTCTTCCCAGCTCTGTTTCTTGCGATAGATGGTGGAGGGACTGATCTCCAGCAGGGCCGCCGCCTTGGGGATATTGCCGTCACAGCTGGCGATGGCCTGCTCTATGGTCTCCTTCTCCACCAGCCAGAGCGGGCGGATCGGCGTATTGAGCAAAGGTGCGGCGCTGCTGCTGGCCGTGCTGACCGGCGCCATGGCCGCCGTCAGGCCCCTGCGGCCGCTGAGCGGCGGCGGCAATATGTCCGGGCTCACCAGCTCGCGATCGTTGAGCACCACTATGTTGCGCACCACGTTTTGCAGCTCGCGCACGTTGCCGGGCCAGGGGTAATCGAGCAGCACCCGCGCCGCCTCGGCATCGAAATCCTTGAAGCGTTTGTTCTCTTCCCTGGCGTAGCTCTGCAGCAGGTTGCGGGCCAGCAGCAGTATATCCTCGCCCCGCTCGCGCAGCGGCGGCAGGCTGAGGGGGATCACGTGCAACCGGTAGTAGAGATCCTCGCGAAAACGCCCCGCCTTCACCTCCACCAGGGGATCCCGGTTGGTAGCGCAGACGAAGCGCACGTCCACCGTCTCCAGCTTGCCGCTGCCGACCCGCTGCAGAGTGCCGGTCTGGATGAAGCGCAGCAGCTTGCTCTGCAGGTCGAGATCCATCTCGCAGATCTCGTCCAGAAACAGGGTGCCACCGTCCGCGAGACTGGCCGCCCCCTTGCGATCCCCCTGGGCGCCAGTAAAGGAGCCCTTCACGTGACCGAAGATCTCGCTCTCCATCAGATCGTGGGGAATGGCGGCGCAATTGAGCGCGATGAAGGGCTGTTCGCTGCGGGGGCTGCACTGGTGAATGGCCTCGGCGCACACTTCCTTGCCGGTGCCGCTCTCCCCCGTGATGAACACGGTCGCCTTGCTCGGCGCCGCGCTCTCTATGATGCGATAGACGGCCTGCATCGGCATGGAGGCGCCGATGAAACCGGCAAACGAGCTGCGCTCGAAGTTCTCCCGGTACTGGGCCACCAGCGAACTCAGCTGCTGATGCTTGAGGGCATTGCGGGCGGTGGCGCACAGCCGTTTGCCGTCGAACGGCTTGGTCAGGAAGTCGAAGGCGCCGAGGCGCATCGCCTCCACCGCCACATCCACCGAGCCGTGGGCGGTGATCACCACTACCGAGCAGGGCAGTTGCTGCTCGGTGATCTGCTGCAGAATGTCCATGCCGGACATGTCGGGCAGTTCGAGGTCGAGCAGCACCACAGGCGGCGGGCTGGTCAGCAGTTGCGCCAACGCCTGCTGACCACAATCGGCCAGCACTACCTCATAGCCATCCTGGGCCAGATACTGTTCATAGACCACCGCCAGACTGCGGGTATCTTCCACCAACAGGACTCGAGGTTTGCTTTCAGCCACGGGAGCCATCCTTGCAATTGATTTTGTTGTCTATTTCGGGTCTTGTACGCCATGTTAGCACAGTTGGCGACTCTCTCTTTTATCCCGCCATTCGCGGGGAGATACAAGTAAAAACGGCTCCCTAAGGAGCCGTTTTTTCAACGATGAGCGCTTACTTCTTGGCGTTGTCGCCATCGGCAGCCGGCTTCTCGATCGCCAGCAGCTCAACATCGAACACCAGCACGGCATTGGCCGGGATGGAGCCTGCACCGTGCTCGCCATAGGCCAGCTTGGACGGCAGGAAGAACTTGAACTTGGAACCCACCGGCATCAGCTGCACGCCTTCGGTCCAGCCCGGGATCACCTGGTTGAGCGGGAAGGTGGCCGGCTCGCCGCGATCGACGGAGCTGTCGAACTTGGTGCCATCGGTCAGGGTGCCAGTGTAGTGAACCTTGACGATGTCGGTAGCCTTCGGCTTGGCGCCGGTACCCATCTTCTCGACCTGGTATTGCAGGCCGGATTCGGTGCTCTTCACGCCTTCTTTCTTGGCGTTGGCAGCCAGGTACTCTTCACCCTTCTTCTGGTTATCCACGGCATCCTTGTCAGCCTTGGCCTTGGTCAACTCGTTGATCTTGGCATCGTACTGCTGCAGAACCTTCTGGATTTCCTCGTCAGTCATCTTGGCTTCTTTGCCCAGACCGTCGGTCACACCCTTGAGGATGACGCCGTTGTCCAGTTTGATGCCGAGTTCCTGCTGACGTTCCAGGGTATTGGCGATATAACGACCCATGGAGAGGCCAATTGCATAGCCGGATTGCTCTTCAAAGCTCTTGGCATCAGCCTTGGGGGCCTCTGCCGGCTTGCTGGCTTCTGCCTTGACCTCTGCGGTATTCGCAGCAGTCTTCTCGTCTTTTTGGCAAGCAGTCAGACTCACGGCAACTGCCGCAGCCAACAGGGACACCTTCAGAAAATTGTTCATCAGTTTCTCCAAAACTCTAAATACCGCTCTCGGTTCCTTCGTGAAATGAGAGGTTTATCGTGATAAGCGCCTTATACTAACGCCGTGATCGCAGGTAACGAAAGCATGAGACAGGAAAAATGATAAAAAGTGCCATTTATCTCATCGGTATTTGCCTGATACTGACAGGTTGCGAACAGAGCTCACTGCCGGGCCGGCAAGTCACCCTCGCCCATCAGGGACTGCTGAGCGCCGATCTCACCAGCGACGGCAAGCAGGCCATCGTCTCCAGCCTGAGCCAGGGCACAGTGGTGTGGGACCTGGAACAGGGCAAGGAGCGCTGGCGCTGGCGCCAGTCCGACAATCAGGACAACTTCGTCATCATCACCCGCTTCTCGGCAGACAACAGCCATGCCGTGACCGCCACCCTGGATACCTTCGCCATCTGGCGTCTGCAAGATGGTCAATCCCAAGGCTACTACTCGCTTCCTGAATCCAGGCTGAGGGACATAGCCCTGTCGGCCGATGGCCGTCAGGTGCTGATCGGCCGCGAAGATGGCAAGGCGGAGCTGGTCGATACCCGCACCGGCCGCAGGCTGCAGTTCCTCGGTCACACCGAGCAGGTCAATACGGTGGATCTCTCCGCCAATGGCCGCTACGCCCTCACCGGCGGCAACGACTACAGCGCCTATCTGTGGGATACCCGTTCCGGCCAGGTGGTGTGGCGATTCAACCACGCCGGCCGGGTGGTGATGGCGAGGCTGGATCCCCAGGGCCGTTTCGCCTTCACCGCCGACAGCCGCCAGGCCAGCATCTGGGATCTGAAAACCGGCAAGGAGGTGAGCCGGCTGCAGTTTGATCACCGCTTCGAGGTCTACACCACGGCGCGCTTTGCCAACGACGGCAACTGGCTTATCACGGGCGCTCCCTCCCGTCAGCTCTCCCTGTGGCGGGTGAGCGATGGCAGCCTGCTGCAAAGCTGGCGCGTCTCGCCCCATCCCAGAGTGAAACCACCGAGCGCAGTGGTCTACGGCGTGGCTTTGCGCGACAATAGCCACCTTGTCAGCGCCAGCTCCAGTGGCCTGGCCGAAATCTGGACTATCAAGTAAGGACCCAAAGGCCCATGAGTCAGCAACTTAACGATCGCCTCGAAACCCTGGAAAGCCGCCTCGCCTTCGCCGAATACACGGTGGAGCAGCTCAACGACGAGGTCACCACCCAGGGCCGCGAGCTGGATCGGCTCAAGCATCAGATCCAGCTGCTGGTGGACAAGCTGCAGAGCGTGCAGCCGAGCCAGATCGCCAGCATGGCCGAAGAGACGCCGCCCCCGCACTACTGAGCCGCAACGCCCTCCGCCACCCGGCCATAAAAAAACCCGCGATAGACGCGGGTTTTTTTATCGGGCTATGCCCGGGGCACAGATCAGTGCTGGTGACCCTTGCCACCGCAGCCGCCGCCACCGCAGCAACCGCCATGACCCTGCTCGTCGCCGTGGTCATGACCGTGATCGTGGCCATGGCCACCACCGCAGCAACCGCCGTGCTCATGGCCGTGATCGTGGTCATGGTCGTGACCATGATCGTGACCGCAACCACCGGCACCGTGAACGTGGCCGTGAGCCAGTTCTTCAGCCGTGGCGGCACGCACGTCCTTGATCTCGACCTTGAAGCCCAGGGTCACGCCAGCCAGCGGATGGTTGCCATCCACCTTGACGAACTCTTCGGACACTTCGATGACGGTCACCGGGCGGTGGCCATCGTCAGTCTCGGCCACAAAAGTATCCCCTTCAGACACTTCCATGCCGTCAAACAGCTCGCCAGGTACTTCTTGCACCAGGCTTTCGTCGTATTCGCCATAGGCCTGGGTCGGTGCCAGCGTGACGTCGAACGCCTCGCCCACGCTACGGCCTTCCAGCTCGGCTTCGAGGCCGGAGACCAGATAACGGGTACCGTGCAGATACACCAGAGGCTCTTTACCGACAGTGGTGTCGATGACTTCACCGTGTTCGTCGGTGACTGTGTATTCCAGCGTAACCACGCTCAGGGGAGCTACTTTCATGTCAGGGATCCTGCGGATAGAAAAAAACGGGCCCAGAATACCTCAAAAAGGCGGCCAAGCATATGGCAGGTCCGGCTCAGTCGTGATGAAAAAGTCATCAATGTGAAGCGGCATGGGCCTGACCCGCACCTCACCCCCGGGTATTGCGGCTGGACCCTCATTCGGGACGAAACACACCTATCACCTGTTCCGTCTCCCGGGTCACCTTGTCCACCTCGGCCTGGGTCTGCACCTGGGTATCACCGCAGTCGACACAGGTCACCTTCTCGACTCCATGCTCCATATACAGCATCATGGTGTCCATTTTGCCGCACGCCGGACAAACCGCACCGGCAATGAAGCGTTTTTTACGTCTGGTTTCCATTCTTGTTACCTCCAGGCAGCATCATATCAGGGTTTTTACATGCATCACGCCATCGAATGCCAGCATTTTTCCTCTCCGTACCTGCAAGTCGGCGGCCGCAAACGCACGCCGGTGGGCCAGTTGCTGCGGATAACCCGGGGCGCGGCACTGCTGCGACTCGGCCAGCATGAATTGCTGCTGACGGCGGGCAACAGCTTCTGGCTCTGCGCCGATGCCCTCGCCGCCTTCAGCCCGCTGGCGGGCTGCCACCATGATCTGTTGACCTGTTCCCTGCGGGTTGCCCAGCCAGCCCAGGCGGGCTGGTTGCAACCGACCCCGCTGCTGGATGCCCTGTTCGACAGCCTGGCCCAGTGGCAGCGTCCCCGCGACTGGCAAGGGGCCTATGGTCATCGCCTGCAGGTGATACTCGACGAGTTGCAGGCCTGCCCCCTGTCGCAACACGCGGATCAGCCGCTGCAAGGCGCCTGGCGCGCATTGATCAGCCAGCAAGCGGGCAGTGACGCCGCCTGGCAGGCCTGTCTCTCCCAGCGCGGGATCACGGATCCGGGCCTCGCGGCCGATACCCTGAGCGCCCAGTGGCAGCTGCTGCAGGCGGTACGCCTGCTCAAGAGCGGCAGCAAGCGGGCACAGGTGGTGAGCAAGCTCGGCTACCGGGATGAAGAGGCCCTCGCCCAGGCCTGCCAACGCTGGCTTGGCGCCAGCCTGGATGCACAGCAAGCCGCCTGACCCTACGGGCCGAAAACCGGGCCGGCCAGGCGAAAAATGGGGAAAATGAGTCCAGTTTTGCGGCAAACGGCCGCTAATAACGGGAGGGTCATTTCTCCTATAATCCTTTATGCTAGGGGCCTGAATTGACTGATACCGTTTTGACTCACAGGACATCTGCCATGAAAAGCAAAGCCAACCAATCCCAGGGCATGTTGCTGTTTCATCTCTCGGCCAAACAATCCTTCGCCATCGGCACCCTCAAGGTGAAGGAGATAGTGCCTTACACCCAGCTCACGGCCATGCCGCACTCGCACCCGACCGTGCTCGGCGCCGCCAGCATGCGGGGCACCACAATCCCGGTGATCGACATGGCCATGGCGGTGGGCTATCGCCCGATCAGCAAGGAGGAGATGCCGAACTGCTTCATCATCATCACCGACTGCCGCCGTACCCTGGTGGGCTTTCTGGTGCGCGGCATCGACAAGATCACTGAGTGCAACTGGCGCGACATCGAATCCCCGCCCGCCGCGCTCGGCCATAACGTGTTCGTGACCGGGGTGACCCGGGTCAACGACCAGCTGATCCAGCTGCTGGACGTGGAGCTGATCCTGTCGCGGGTCTACCCGGACGATCCCAGCCACCTCTACCCTGTGCTGACCGACGTGCAGCGTGAGCGGATCAAGCCGATGCGGATCCTGCTGGTGGACGACTCCTCCGTCGCCCGCCGCCAGCTGATGGCGGCGCTGGACTACATCAACATCCCCTACGAGGTGTGCACCAACGGCAAGGATGCGCTGGCCCTGATGCAGGCTCGCGCCAGCCAGAAGACCCCCATAGATATCCTGGTGAGCGATATCGAGATGCCGGGGCTCGACGGCTACGAGCTGGCCTTCGAGGTACAGAGCGACGCGACGCTGGCGGGGGCCTACATCATATTGCACACCTCGCTCTCCAGCGAGATCAGCGTGGAGCGGGCCCACCAGGTGGGCGCCCACGAGGCGCTGACCAAGTTTGAGGCCAACGAACTGATCCAGGCCATGCTGCGCGGTGCCGAGCACCACGACAGCCTGCTGGCCTGACAAGCTGGCGAGAAGCCCCCTTCTCGCCGCACTTTTTGACTGCCCTGATGCCTGTTTCGGACCCCATAATGCTCATAGAGAGTCACTTCCACGCCCCCTGGTGGGCGCGCAATCCCCATCTGCAAACCATATTGCCAAAGTGGCTGCGACGGGCGCCGGCCCGCTTCGTGGCCGAACGTTTCGAACTGGCAGACGGGGATTTCGTCGATCTCGCCTGGAGCGGCGACATCAGCCAGAACGCGCGACCACTAATGGTGCTGTTTCACGGGCTGGAGGGGAGCATCCACTCCCACTATGCCAAGGGGTTGTTCGTCCATCTGCAACGACAGGGGGACGAGGCCGTGCTGATGCATTTTCGTGGCTGCAGCGGCGAGCCGAACCGCCTGCTGCAGGCTTATCACTCCGGCGCCATCGAGGATGCACAGGCGCTGATCGTCGAACTGGGCCGGCGCTTTCCTGGCAAGCCACTGATCGCCATCGGTTATTCGCTGGGGGGCAACATGCTGGTCAATCTGCTGGCGCGGGCCTGCCCCCGTGAACTGCAGGCGGCCGTGGTGATCTCGGCACCGCTGCGGCTGGACAGCTGCGCCGATCGGGTCAATCAGGGCTTCTCCCGGGTCTATCAGAGCTATCTGCTGTGCACCATGCGCGACAACCTGCAAAACAAGATCCGGCATCAGGCCGAGGCTGGCAAACGCTGGCAGCCGCAGCAGGTGCAACAGATTGCCACCCTGCGCGACTTCGACGAGCAGGTCACGGCGCCGCTGCACGGCTTTGCCAGCGCCGACCATTACTACCAGCGCTGCTCCGGCCTGGGGCTGCTGGCCCGCATCCCCATTCCCACTCTGGTGATCCATGCCGCCGACGATCCCTTCATGACAGAGGCCGTGATCCCGCGGCCGGAGCAGCTCTCACCCATGGTGCGTTACGAGTTGAGCCGACGGGGCGGCCATGTGGGCTTCCTGCACGGCACGCCTTGGCGCCCCCGCTTCTGGCTGGAGGAGCGTATCAGCCAGTGGGTGAAGGAGCAGACTCAGGGGGCGAGCAGGTAGCCGTTGCGTCCCGTCTCCTTGACCCGATAGAGCGCCTCGTCGGCCCGCACCAGCATGTCGGCAACCGACTCCTGCCCCCGCCACAGGGCTATGCCCTGACTCACAGTCACGCAGGAAGAGACCTCCGACAGGGCATGGGGAATGGCGCGCACGGCCAGGGCCGCGGCGATGCGCCTGGCAATCTGTCCGGCGATCCCGTCGTCGGCGCCGGGCAGCAGGATCACGAACTCCTCCCCGCCATAGCGAGCCACCACATCGGCCGGCTGCCGCACCGCCTCCCGCAGGCAATCGGCGACCGCGATCAGGCAGTTGTCCCCCTGCAGATGACCGTAGTGGTCGTTGAAACGTTTGAAGAAATCCACATCCAGCAGCAGGATGGCAAACTCGCCATGCCGCTGCTGCGCCTCGGCCAGGATCTGCTCGCTGACCTTGGCAAAGTGACGCCGGTTGGCCAAGCCCGTCAGGGGATCCTGCTTGGCCATGCCATCGAGCTGACGGGCCAGCGCCAGGTTCTCATGCTCGCGAGACACAGCCAGCACGAACCAGCCGTTCAGCATGCGACGTCCCGTCTCCAGCATGATGATGAGGCAGCCTACCGCCAGCCAGTGCACCGCAGGGAAAGGAACCTTGACGAACAAGGCCTCCAGCAACAGGAAAAGCAGGGGAGGCACACTGAAACAGTAAAACAGCCTCACCTCGCAATAGAGGGCCACCAGCGCCGTCATCAGCAGCAAGCTGATGAGATCGAAGGCCAGACTGAAGCCTCCCCTCAGCTCGATCAGGGCGATGGCGTAGCCGAGCAGCGCCCAGGCGATCCCCCACAGCAGGGCGCCAGCCCGCAGACAGGGCGGCCAGACGGTCAGGGGTTGATGGGACAGCCAGCGCCAGAACAGCGGAAACAGCAGGCAGACCAGGGTCATCAGGATAACCTGCACCTCGTAACTCCAGGGCAGCACCCGGGCGATCACCAGATGGGCATCGCGATAGACATAGAAGCGGGCAAGCAGGAACAGGATCGCCAGCTGGTTGACGGCCCAGAACCAGTGCAACCCCTTGCTCAGGGCCAGGCGGCGTGACTCGCACAGGTGCTGATCGAAGTGGGTGGAGAGGCGGCGTTGTTCATCAGACAGCATGTGCACACCCGCTGACAGCCCCATAAATCCCTTGCGCTTGCTGGCAACAGATAGACAATATCCACTCTCTGGTAACTGAAGATGAACCCATGATTATCCCCTGGCAAGACTTGGACTCCGATACCCTCAACAGCCTGCTCGAGCACTTCGTACTGCGGGAAGGCACCGAGTACGGTGAGCATGATGTCAGTCTGGCTGACAAGGTCGACGATGTCAGACAACAGTTGCAACAAGGCCTGGCCGTGATCGTCTACAGCGAGCTGCACGAGAGCGTGAACATAGTGTCAAAGGCCACCCTCAGCAGCGCACCGGTGGACGATATACCGGAATAGCCCTGCCATTTCCATCCCAATCTCGGTCTTGCCAGCGCGACCCGCAGGATGGCGCCACGGACCCGACAGTTCCCGCCCCGGATCCGCGCATTTCCCGGATATAAAAATGGCCCGCCGAGTCATCGGAGGGCCATTTGGGGCAAATTATGTGCCTGGGCGGCGGAATTTATTCAGCGATCCCGGTTCTATTTTGAATGAATAGAGAGCCAGCCTTGATCACACCAAATAAAAATAGATGTCGTTCACGCTGATATAAATGGGTGTTCATGCTTCCCGGCTGGGCGGGAAAATCCATAGCGGAAATATAATTAAGAAACAGAGAATCTCATCACAATATTGCCGCAATATGACAAGACAATTCCCCCATATCAATACGGGGTTCATGTCCATCTATGGCTGGCCCGGCACCACCAGCCCCCATATTTGCAATCGATGGCAAGCAGAGTCCTGATGATAGGTAAATCACAGGCGTGCGATGCAATGGCGGGCGCTCATATCGGCGCGCCCATCCCTTATTTCGTTACCGACTCGCCGCGACCAATGCCGTAGTAATGAAAACCATGCTCCTTCATGCGACCCGGATCAAACAGGTTGCGACCATCCACGATCAGCGGCCATCTCAGCGCCTGCTTGATGGCGACGAAGTTGGGGGCCTTGAAGTGGTTCCATTCGGTGCAGATTACCAGGGCATCCGCACCGAACAGGGCGGCCTCCTTGGTGCCCATCAGCCGCAGCTTGTCACAGTTGCCATAGAGGTGCTGGGCCTCCTGCATGGCCTCGGGATCATAGGCCTGCACAGTGGCGCCGGCTTGCCAGAGCGCCTCCATCAGGGCCCGGCTCGGTGCCTCGCGCATGTCATCGGTATTGGGCTTGAACGCCAGCCCCCACAGGGCGATTGTCTTGCCGGACAGGGTCTCCCCTTCGGATCGGAAGAACTCTGACAGCAGCTGAAAAAGCCGCGATTTTTGCTGCTCATTGACCCTTTCCACCGCCCGAATCAGCGGCGTGTCGTACTCCAGCTCCTGGGCCGTTGCCAGCAAGGCTTTGACATCCTTGGGAAAACAGGAACCGCCATAGCCACAGCCAGGGTAGATGAACTGATAGCCGATACGCTGATCCGAACCTATGCCCTGGCGCACCATCTCGATGTCGGCACCGACCCGCTCGGCCAGTCCGGCCATCTCGTTGATGAAGCTGATTTTGGTAGCCAGCATGCAGTTGGCGGCGTACTTGGTCAGCTCGGCGCTGCGCACATCCATGAACAGGATGCGATCATGGTTGCGGTTGAACGGCTCGTAAAGCTCGCGCATCAGCTGGCGGGAGGACTCGTTGCGGGTGCCGACCACGATGCGATCCGGCCGCAGGCAATCCTGGATGGCGGAGCCCTCCTTCAGAAACTCGGGGTTGGAGACCACATCGAAGGCAAAGGAAACATCCCGCTGCTGCAAGATGGCATTCACCCTGGCCGTCACCTTGTCGGCTGTGCCCACCGGCACGGTCGACTTGTTGACTATGACGACGGGGGCATCGCGATGCAGGGCTATGGTTTCGGCCACCGCCAGCACATGGCGCAGATCGGCGGAACCATCGTCCCCCGGCGGCGTGCCGACCGCCAGAAATTGTACCTCGCCGTGTTTGACGGCCAGCACGGCATCCGTGGTAAACACCAGGGCACCGCTCTTGATATTGCGCTGAAGCAGGGCTTCCAGCCCGGGTTCATAGATGGGAACCTGGCCGGCCATCAATTCAGCCACCTTCTGTTCATCGACATCGACACAGATAACCTGGTGGCCGACATCGGCCAGTACTGTGGCCTGGACCAGGCCCACGTAGCCACTTCCAAATACAGTAATATTCATATTGATACAACCAAAATGTCAGAGATGATGTAATTTGGAAAAACAAGAATCTGGGGGGTTATAAATATTTACCACATTACCTAAGATGACAGCATGAGTTAATTGTTACCAGCTGTTTCTGGCCCATTGCAGGCCCGCTTTTATATACGATATGTTGAGCATCATTTTTAGGGCTGCCCCGCCTGCTGGGCACTGATTAATATTCATTGTTGGATCGCTTATGCAAGATTTTCTGCCATTTTCGAGGCCCGCCATCGGCGATGCCGAGATAAGTGCTGTCTGTGAGGTGCTGAAATCGGGCTGGATCACTACCGGCCCGAAGAATCACGAGCTGGAGCAGCAATTCTGTGACACATTCGGCTGCCAGCATGCGGTCGCACTCTGCTCCGCCACCGCCGGCATGCACGTCACCCTGATGGCGCTGGGGATAGGCCCGGGGGATGAGGTGATCACCCCCTCCCAGACCTGGGTCTCCACCATCAACATCATCACCCTGCTCGGCGCCGAGCCCGTCTTCGTCGACGTGGACAGGGACACGCTGATGACCAGCGCCGAACTGATAGCGCCGCTCATCACTGCCAGGACCAAAGCCATCATACCGGTCCACTACGCCGGTGCCCCCGTCGATCTGGACCCTATCCTCGACCTGGCACGCCAGCACGGCATCCCCGTCATCGAAGATGCGGCCCACGCGGTCGGCACCCGCTACCGGGAGCGCTGGATTGGCGCCACCGGCACCGCCATCTTCTCCTTCCATGCCATCAAGAACCTGACCTGCGCCGAAGGGGGCATGCTGGTGACCGATGACAAGGAATTGGCGGACAAGGCCCGCATGCTGAAGTTTCACGGGCTGGGGGTGGATGCCTTCGATCGCATGAGCCTGGGCCGCAAGCCGCAGGCGGAAGTGATCACCCCGGGCTTCAAATACAACCTGGCCGACATCAACGCCGCCATCGCCCTGGTGCAGCTGGCGCGTCTGCCCGAGCTCAATGCCAGACGGGCCGAGCTAGTGGCCCGCTATCAGGAAAAACTGGCCGGCCTGCCACTGATGCCGCTCGCCGTGCCCGCCTATTCCCATCTGCACGCCTGGCACCTGTTCATGGTACGGGTCGACCCCGAACGCTGTGGTCTGGACCGGGATCGGCTGATGCAGGCGCTGCAGGAGCGCGGCATAGGCACAGGGCTGCACTTTAGGGCCGCCCATACCCAGAAATACTACCGCGAGCGCTACCCGACGCTCAGCCTGCCTCATACCGAGTGGAACTCATCGCGCCTGTGCACCCTGCCACTCTTCCCGGACATGACGCTGGCCGACGTTGACCGTGTGGTCGCGGCACTCATCGACATATTGGAGTAACGACACGTGAACAACACAGACATCAAGCTGGTTTCGGTGATCATCCCCGTCTACAACGAGGAGGCCAGCCTGCCCGTGCTGCTGAGCCGGGTCACGGCCGCCTGCGAGCTCCTGCCCCAGGATTACGAGGTGATCCTCATCGATGACGGCAGCCACGACGGCTCCACCGAAATCATCAGCGAGGCCGCCGCCAAAGACGGCAGCAAGCTGGTCGGGGTGCTGCTCAATCGCAACTATGGCCAGCATGCCGCCATCATGGCCGGCTTCGAGACCGCCAAGGGGGATCTGGTGATCACCTTGGATGCGGATCTGCAAAACCCGCCGGAGGAGATCCCCCGTCTGGTGGAGGCCGCCATGCAGGGTTATGACGTGGTGGGGACGGTGCGTCGCAACCGCCAGGACTCCTGGTTCCGCAAGACTGCCTCCCGCCTCATCAACAAATCGGTGCAAAGAGCCACCGGCGTGCACATGAGCGACTACGGCTGCATGCTGCGGGCCTACCGCCGCCACATCATAGACGCCATGCTCTGCTGCCAGGAGCGCAGCACCTTCATCCCCATCCTGGCCAACAGCTTCGCCCGCCGCACCATAGAACTGGAAGTCGGCCATGCCGAGCGGGCCCACGGCGAATCCAAATACGGCCTGATGCACCTCATCAACCTGATGTATGACCTGGTCACCTGCATGACCACCACCCCCCTGCGGCTGCTCAGCATAGTCGGCAGCGTGGTGGCGGGCATAGGTTTCACCTTCTCCATCCTGCTGATCCTGATGCGCTTCGTGATGGGCGCAGACTGGGCCGCCGATGGCGTCTTCACCCTCTTTGCCATTCTCTTCACCTTCGTCGGCGTACAGCTGCTGGGCATGGGGCTGCTGGGGGAATACATAGGCCGCATGTACACAGACGTGCGCGCCCGTCCCCGCTACTTCATCCATCAGGTCGTGCGCAGCGCCTCCACTCCTTCGCAACAGGAAGCTGAATAATGAAAGTTGTCGTCTTTGCTTATCACGATATCGGTTGTACCGGTATCGAGGCCCTGCTCGAGGCAGGCTACGAGATCCAGGCCGTCTTCACCCACGCCGACGATCCCGGCGAGAACCGCTTCTTCGGCTCGGTGGCCCAGCTCTGCGCCGAGCACGATCTGCCGGTCTACTCCCCCGAGGATGTCAACCATCCGCTCTGGGTCGAGCGCATCAAGGAGCTGGCGCCCCAGGCCCTCTTCTCCTTCTACTATCGCAACATGCTCAAGCAGGCGCTCCTGGACATTCCGACCGTCGGTGCCTTCAACCTGCACGGCTCCCTGCTGCCCGCCTACCGCGGCCGCGCGCCCATCAACTGGTGTCTGGTCAACGGCGAGACCGAAACCGGCATCACGCTGCACCAGATGACGGCGCGGCCCGATGCCGGCGCCATCGTCGCCCAGCAGGCCGTCGAGATAAAAGACGCCGACACTGCGCTGACCCTGCACGGCAAGGTGCGCCTCGCCGCCAGGACCTTGCTGGAGGCCGAGCTGCCGAAACTGCGCGCCGGCGACATCTCGATCACCCCGCAGGATGAGAGCAAGGCCAGCTACTATGGCCGCCGCACCCCGGCCGATGGCGAGCTGCACTGGGATAACCCGGCCCAGGCGCTCTACAACCTGGTGCGCGCCGTCACCCAGCCCTATCCGGGCGCCTTCAGCTTCGCCGGCGATCGCAAACTGACGGTGTGGAAGGCAAATCATCTCGAGCAGACCAGCGACAAGCTGCCCGGCACCATCCTCAGCCAGGATCCGCTGCGCATCGCCTGCGGTGAAGGGGTGCTGGAAATCGTGGCCGGCCAGGCGGAAGGCGGCCTCTATGTGCGTGGCGCCCAGCTCGCCCGTGAACTGGGTCTGGTGGCCGGCATGCGGCTCGGCCCCAAGGCCAGCAATGCCCTGCGCAAGGAGCGCCTGACCCGGGTGCTGATCCTCGGGGTCAACGGCTTCATCGGCAACCACCTGACCGAGCGCCTGCTCAAGGATGGCCGCTACGAGGTCTATGGGCTGGATATAGGCGCCAGCGCACTGGAGCGCTTCATCGGCCACCCCAACTTCCATTTCGTGGAAGGGGACATCAGCATCCACACCGAGTGGATCGAGTATCACATCAAGAAGTGCGACGTGATCCTGCCGCTGGTGGCCATCGCCACCCCCATCGAATACACCCGCAACCCGCTGCGCGTGTTCGAGCTCGATTTTGAAGAGAACCTCAAGATCGTTCGCTACTGCGTGAAGTACAACAAGCGCATCATATTCCCCTCCACCTCCGAGGTGTACGGGATGTGCGACGATCACAGCTTCGATGAAGACGAATCCCGCCTCATCGTCGGCCCCATCAACAAGCAGCGCTGGATCTACTCCGTCTCCAAGCAGCTGCTGGATCGGGTGATCTGGGCCTATGGCAAGAAAGAGGGTCTCAGCTTCACGCTGTTCCGTCCCTTCAACTGGATGGGCCCGCGCCTCGACAGCCTGGACTCCGCCCGCATCGGCAGCTCCCGCGCCATCACCCAGCTGATCCTGAACCTGGTGGACGGCACCCCGATCCAGCTGGTGGATGGCGGCGCCCAGAAGCGCTGCTTCACCGACATAGAGGACGGCATCGAGGCCCTGTTCCGCATCATAGAGAACAAGGGCAACCGCTGTGATGGCCAGATCATCAACATCGGCAGCCCGGACAACGAGGCCAGCATCCAGCAGATGGCCGAGGTGCTGCTCACCAAGTTCGAGGCACACCCGCTGCGCCACCACTTCCCGCCGTTTGCCGGCTTCAAGATGGTGGAGAGCAAGTCCTTCTACGGCGATGGCTATCAGGATGTCTCCCACCGTCGTCCGAGCATCAAGAATGCCCGCCGCCTGATCGACTGGGAACCGACCATCGAAATGGAAGAGACCATAGGCAAGACCCTGGACTTCTTCCTGCAAGGGGCGGTCACCACGGGAGTCGAGCATGATTGATGTGGGTCTGCGGATCGACGTTGATACCTTCAGGGGGACCCGTGACGGGGTTCCCCGCTTGCTGCAACTGCTCGACAAGCATCAGGTCAAGGCCAGCTTCTTCTTCTCGGTCGGCCCCGACAACATGGGGCGCCACCTGTGGCGCCTGCTCAAACCCCGCTTTTTGCTGAAGATGCTGCGCTCCAACGCAGCATCCCTCTATGGGCTGGACATACTGCTGGCCGGCACCGCCTGGCCCGGCAAGTCCATCGGCAAACAGCTGGGCTCCCTGATGCGCGACACCGACAGCGCCCGCCACGAGGTGGGGCTGCACGCCTGGGATCACCACGGCTGGCAGGCCAACACAGGACGCTGGGGCGAGGCCGAACTGATCCGCCAGACCCGGCTCGGGGTGGATGCGCTCAACCAGATCCTGGGACGGGAGGTGGACTGCTCCGCCGCCGCCGGCTGGCGGGCAGACCCGCTCACCACCCAGGCCAAGGAACATTTCGGCTTTCGCTACAACAGCGACTGTCGCGGCAGCGGCCTGTTTCGGCCCCTGCTGCAGGACGGGCGGCTCGGTACGCCGCAGATCCCGGTCAATCTGCCCACCTTCGATGAAGTTGTCGGCCCCGAGGTGACGGCGGCGCAGTTCAACGCTTTCATCCTGGGCAGGCTCTGCACGCCGCCGCAGGTGGCGCCTCACGTCTACACCATTCACGCCGAAGTGGAAGGGATCGTGATGGCGGAGCAGTTCGATGCCCTGCTCGGCGAAGCCAGGGAGCGCGGCATCCGCTTCGTTCCGCTGGGGGATCTGTTACCATCCGACCCCGCTCAGCTGGGCGCCGGGCGGCTGGTACGCGGCACCCTGCCAGGGCGAGAGGGCTGGCTTGGCTGCAAGGCCGACGCATAGACCAGACACAACAAGTCAGGCCACCAGACAGTGGCAGGATGAACCATGACGCAGCACATCGGGCCCCTGAGGGCGGCATGATGAACCATTGCGCTCACCACACAATGCTACAGAGGATGTCATGACGTTGACCAAGTGGGCCCTGCCCCTGTTCTTTCTCTTCTTTTACCTGCTGCCGCTCGACCAGCGGCCGCTATGGAGCCCCGACGAGAACCGCTACGCCGAGATAAGCCGGGAGATGGTGAGCACAGGAGACTGGGTCGTGCCCCACTTCCTGGGCTTGCGCTACTTCGAGAAGCCCATCGCCGGCTACTGGTTCAACAGCATCAGCCAGCAGCTGTTCGGTGACACCAACTTCGCCGTGCGTTTCGCCTCGGCTGCCGCCACCGGCCTGAGCGCCGTGCTGATCTTCTGGTTCGCGCTGCAGCTGTGGCAGTGCCGGCGCAAGGCCTTCCTCGCCAGCCTCATCTATCTGTCGCTGTTGATCGTCTACGGCATAGGCACCTACAGCGTGCTCGATGCCATGGTCACCCTCTGGCTCAACGCGGCCATGGTCAGCTTCTACATCATCCGCAAGGAGGGATCGCTACGCAGCCGGATCGGCGGCTACCTGCTGTTCGGCCTCGCCTGCGGCATGGGCTTTCTCACCAAGGGCTTCATCGCCCTGGCGGTGCCCGTCATCGTCATAGTGCCCTACGTCCTCTATCAACGCCGTCTGCTCGAGCTGGTGCGCTTCGGGCCGCTGGCCATCCTGAGCGCTGTCCTGCTGACCGCCCCCTGGGCCATCGCCGTGCACCTGCGCGAGCCCGACTACTGGCACTACTTCTTCTGGATTGAACACATACAGCGCTTCGCGGCGGACAACGCCCAGCACAAGGCGCCATTCTGGTACTACCTGCCCATGGGGCTGCTCGGCACCCTGCCCTGGCTCGGCCTGTTGCCAGGTGCTCTGCGCAAGGGCTGGCAGGATCGCAAGATAAGCCCGGAGACCCTCTATCTGCTGGCCTGGGTCATCTTGCCGTTCCTCTTCTTCAGCATCGCCAAGGGCAAGCTGCTCACCTACATTCTGCCCTGCTTCGCCCCGCTGGCCATGCTGATGGCCGCCAGCGCCGTCGATCTGCTCAAGGAAGGTAAAGAGCGAGCTTTCAGGGTCAATGCCTGGCTGAACGGCCTGTTCGGCCTCATCTGCCTGGCGGTGCTCGCCGTGCTGGCCTTCTCCCCCAGCCACGCCGTCTACGGCGAAGAGGATCATGGGGCGCTGGCGGTGGCCATGGTCATCTTTGCCGGCTGGGCTCTGCTCGGTTTCATCCAGTTGAAGGATGTCAGCCGCCGCTGGACCCTGAGCGCGCTCTGCCCCATGGTGCTGGCCATAGGCCTGCCCTGGGCACTGCCGCAATCCCTGATCGACTCCAAGCTGCCGGAGCGCTTCATCGAGGCCAACCAGGCCGTGCTGATGCAGTCCACCACCCTGCTGGCCAACGATGTGGGGCTGGCGTCCTCCCTCGCCTGGGAAACCCGGCGCAGCGAGATCACCCTGTTCGACAGCAAGGGCGAGGTGCATTACGGTCTGGGCTACCCGGATGCCAAGGGGCGCTACGTGGCGCGCGCCGACTTCCCTGCCTTGCTGGCAGAGGCGCGCAAAAAAGGTCAGGTTGCCCTGTTGATGAAGACGGATCGGGACGGCAACACGGGCCCAGTTCCCCCCGCTGACGAGACGATCGTGAGTCATCGGCTGACCCTGCTGATCTATCACGGGGTCCAGTGATGGACATACTGCTGCTGCTGCTGGTGTGCCTGCTGACCTGCGGCGGTCAGATGCTGCAAAAGCAGGCGGTCATCAGTTGGCAGCGTCAGCCCTGCAGCCACTGGCAGAAGCTGTTGTCACCCTGGCTGATCGCCAGCGTGGCGGCTCTCGGCAGCGGCATGCTGCTCTGGATCTACCTGCTGCAGCGGCTGCCGCTGAGCATGGCCTACCCCATGCTCAGCATCAATCTGGTGCTGGTGCTGATAGGCTCGCGGCTGTTCTTTCACGAGCAGATCACCTATCACAACTGGCTGGGGGCTGGCGCCATCATCATTGGCGCCCTCTTGCTGGGAGGCTTGCTATGAGTGGGGTTGGCAAAGCACCTGAGGTGACGGGGAAGCCCGCGCTCAAGGGCTATCTCTATGTGCTCGGCAGCATACTGCTGGTGACCCTGGCCCAGCTCGGCATGAAGTGGGGGGTGATCCAGTTGCCCGCCTGGCAGGCGGATCTCGCCGTCATGCTGGCCCATCCGCTGCCGCTGCTGGTCATCCTCGCCGGGGTGGGTTGCTACGCCCTGTCGCTGCTCTGCTGGCTGGCGGCGCTGCATTCCACTCCGCTCAACATCGCCTATCCCCTGCTCAGCACCAGCTATGCGCTGGTCTATCTGCTGGCGGTCAGCATACCGAGCTTTGCCGAATCGCTGGAGCCGGGCAAGGCGGTGGGGGTGATCTTCATCCTGCTGGGGGCCGTGCTGGTGGGGATAAAACCGGCGAGCAAGCAAGGCGCCAGCTAGCCCCGGCTATACGAAACGACGGCGCGCCAGCGCCATCTCAATAAGGGCTGCATCGTCAGCCCTTTTTTTGTGTCGCGACTCCCCCTGCGCTCCCCCTTCATCACTGAGTACCCGGTGACAAGTGTCACGCCAGGCTGCCTGTTGCAAGACAGTACCGACAAGCGGCGCACTTGACCGCACTCGGAACATGCCTTTATAACGGAACTCCCAAGGAAGAGAGAATTCTATGTCGGCCAAGCATCCCATCATTGCGGTTACCGGTTCGTCCGGTGCCGGCACCTCCACCTCCACCAACGCCTTTCGCTCCATGTTTCATCAGCTGGGGTACAAAGCGGCGGTGGTGGAAGGGGACAGTTTTCATCGCTACACCCGACCGGAAATGGACGTGGCGATCCGCAAGGCGCGCGAACAGGGGCGCCACATCAGCTATTTCGGCCCCGAGGCCAACGACTTCGGCCTGCTGGAGAGCTTCTTTCAGGAGTACGGCCAGAACGGCAGCGGCCAGTATCGGCGCTACCTGCACAGCTTCGACGAGGCGGTGCCCTTCAACCAGATGCCGGGTACCTTCACCCCCTGGCAAAACCTGTCAGCCGACACCGACCTGCTGTTCTATGAGGGGCTGCACGGCGGCGTGGTCACCGAGGATCACAACGTGGCCCGCCACGTGGACTTTCTCATCGGCGTTGTGCCCATCGTCAACCTGGAGTGGATCCAGAAGCTCATTCGCGACACCTCGGAGCGGGGTCACTCACGCGAGGCGGTGACCGATTCGATCGTCCGCTCCATGGACGACTACATCAACTTCATCACACCGCAGTTTTCCCGCACCCACATCAACTTCCAGCGGGTGCCGACCGTGGATACCTCGAACCCCTTCAGTGCCAAGGTGATCCCGAGTCTGGACGAGAGTATGCTGGTGATACGGTTTCGTGGCATCAAGCAGGTGGACTTCCCCTACCTGCTGTCGATGATAGATGGCGCCTTCATGTCACGGATGAACACCATAGTGGTCCCGGGTGGCAAGATGGGCTTCGCGATGGAGCTGATCCTGCGCCCGCTGATCCAGCAACTGCTCGAAACCGGCAAGATCACCTGAGCCAAGGAGTTTATGATGCGGTTAGCGTTTCTCTCTGTGGTATTGGCCGCCCTGCTGGGCGGTTGCAGCAGCGGCCCCGCCGCCCCGACCGTCGAGTCGGGCACCATGGTGGTGCGACCGGCGGCCAGCTGGCCGTTCGGGGCGACGCCGCGCTATGCGCTGGCCGAGCAGTTCCAGTATGCGGGTGACAGTGCCGAGGGCTGGCTGGAGCCGGTGCAGCAGGCGGTCAACCAGGAGCTGGGCAGCAAGGGCTGGCAGAGCGTGCCGCTCGCCGAGGCCGATGTCTGGGTTGCCATCGGCGTCGCGGGCAGCAAGGATCTGAGCGATGGCGAGATCTTCGCCCGCCTCGGCATGACGCCCGGGCTGCAGGCCAAGGCAGGCGATCGCAAGGGTACCCTGGCCATAGTGCTGCTCGACCGGCGTACCCAGCAGGCGGTGTGGAGCAGCGCCATCTCCCTCGCCAGCGACGTGGCCATCGCCGAAGGGGAGCGTCAGCAACTGAGCCAGCAACTGGCCAGCCAGATGCTGAACGCCCTGCCGACCCGCTGATACGACGCCCTTCCCCATAAAACAAAACGGCCTGCGCGAGCAGGCCGTTGCGATCACACCATGACGATCACTTGCGCTGACAGGTCAGCAGGGTCATCCCTTTCTGCGTGAGGAGGGCCTGCTTTTCCTGATTCCAGAAGGTGGTGACACCGTCGGAATACTTGGCACCGGATTCCGCCTCCACCCGGCCCAGCTTGTGATACACGCCGGCATAGGGGAACTGCACCATGTCGGCCTGGGCATCATAGGTCACGGCCAACAACTCTTCCCCGCACTGGTACTGGCTGTACTGGTACTGGGTCGGTTGCGGCATGCTGCAGGCCGCCAGCCCCAGCAGGGGAAGTAACACGATCATGTTTTTCATTGCACTTTCCTTATGTCATGGTGTTATTCAATCGGAAGAGTCACGGCTATCAGGCTTCAAGAATTTGATAACTATGGGTAATTTCTACCGCTTTTTCCAACATCAGGGAAACGGAACAGTACTTTTCCATCGACAGATCCACGGCGCGGGCCACCTGTTTCTCCGCCAGCCCCTTGCCGGTCACGACGAAGTTGAGGTGGATCTTCTCGAATACCCGCGGCACCGACTCCACTCGCTGCCCTTCCAGCTCCACATGGCAAGCGGTCACGGATTGACGCGCCTTCTCCAGAATGGAGACCACGTCGATCGAGCTGCAACCGCCCACCGCCAGCAGGATCATCTCCATCGGGCTGGCACCTTCGCCGGGGTTGGCGCCGTCCAGGGTCACCTGATGACCGGACTCACTCTCGCCGACAAACTTCATGCCTTCCACCCAGCTGACCTTGGCTTTCATCTCACATTTCCTCTTATATGACGACAGATCTGACTGACATAGCATACCCCAGACGGAGCTATAGCGGCACATGTCAGCCATTTTCGCGAACTTGCAGGCGAACTAGATCAAAATCAACATCTGATGCCGCCATCTTCCCTAAAATGGGCGGGATAGCGCAGCAGGCAACAAGGGGATCTGGCAAAAGCCCTCAAAGCCTTGTCAGCACAGACAAAGGCTCTTATCCTACTGCGACTAATACAAGGAATGGCAAGGTTGGCAGCTTGCCCGGACGCACGAGTCCATAAAAAGACACTACAGAGGAATTCTCATGGTCATTGGCAAACCGCAAAGCGATCCCACCCTGGAATGGTTCTTGTCGCACTGCCACATTCATAAGTATCCCGCCAAGAGCACCCTGATCCATGCGGGTGAGAAAGCGGAAACCCTCTACTACATCGTCAAGGGCACTGTGGCCGTCTTGATCAAGGACGATGAAGGCAAGGAGATGATCCTCTCCTATCTGAACCAGGGCGACTTCCTGGGCGAGATGGGCATGTTCGAGGAGAGCGAGAATCCGGAGCGTTCCGCCTGGGTGCGCGCCAAGGGCTCCTGTGAAGTAGCCGAGATCTCCTACAAGAAGTTCCGTCAGCTGATCCAGGTCAATCCGGAAATCCTGATGCGTCTCTCCGGTCAGATGGCGACTCGACTGCAGCACACCAGTCAGAAAGTCGGCAACCTGGCCTTCCTGGACGTCACCGGCCGGATCGCCCAGACCCTGCTCAATCTGGCCAAACAGCCGGATGCCATGACCCACCCGGATGGCATGCAGATCAAGATCACCCGTCAGGAGATAGGCCAGATCGTTGGCTGCTCCCGCGAAACCGTAGGCCGGATCCTCAAGATGCTCGAAGAGCAGGAGCTGATCTCCGCCCACGGCAAGACCATAGTGGTGTTTGGCACCCGCTGACAGGGTTCCCTGACGGCTCAGCACAGGGCCGTTGGATAAAAAAGGCTGCCACGGCAGCCTTTTCTGATCGTCTCCCCTATAATCCTGCACGCCCTTCCCCGGCCTCAACCAAGCGAGTGTGTATGCATCTTCAATGTCCCCTTTGCCGCAGTCCCCTGCATCTTCACGAAGCATCCCGCGGGGTCTATTGCGACAACAAGCACCATTTCGATCCGGCTCCAGAAGGCTATCTGGATCTCATTCCCGGCAAGAAGAACCCCAAGGACAGTGACAGCCGCGCCCTGATGCGCGCCAAGCGCAACTTCCTGGAACAGGGTCACCAGGCGCCGCTGGTGGATGCCATGGCGGCCATGCTCGCCCCGCTCGGCCCCCGCGAGCTGATCCACCTGGGTTGCGGCGAAGGCTACTACTGCCGCGCCCTGGCCGAGCGCCTGCCGGGCTGGCAATTTGCCGGCGTCGACATCGCCAAGAACACCATCTTCGCCGCCAACAAGGCGCAGCCGGACGCTCAGTTCGTCATCGCCGATCCGGCCCGCGCCCCTATCCTGCCGGGTACGGCCCAGGTGCTGCTGGTCAACGACCTCAAGGTCAAGACCGAACAGCTGGTCAGCTGGCTGGCACCGGGTGGTTACCTGCTCTACCTGCAACCGGGCCCGCGCCACCAGTGGCAGCTGAGGGTCAGCCTCAACCCTGTGAGCATGGAACACCCCCTCAGCTGGCCCACCCTCGGCGGTCTCACCCCCCTGGGCCAGGAGCGTTGCCAGTTCGCCATGACCATGGATCAGTCCCTGCGCAGCTTCATCCTGGAAACCAGCCGCCTCGGCTGGCGCGCCAGCGGGGAACAGCGCCACGCCTTTACCCAGCAGGGACCGGACGAGCTGGAACAGGATCTGCTGCTGAGCCTGTGGCAAAAGCCGCTCTGATGGCGCATCCTCCCATGAAAAAAGGCCCTGACGGGCCTTTTTTATTGAACGAATACAGACGTCACAGCTTGATCCAGGCATCCCCCCAGGCCGTGCCCTTGCCGGGCTCATAGGCCCAGGCTGCGCCCGCGCACCAGCCGGTGTAGGGGTGCGGCTTGCACTGGTAGTTGCCCCCCAGATTGCTCACCTTGTCACCGGCCTTGTAGGCCGTACCTGCTTTGTAGGGCGGGTTGCCATCGGGCGGCGTGGTACCGCCGCTGCCCTTGATCAGGATCTCGTGGGTCGCACTGCGGCTGAGCCCCTTCTCGTCGGTCACCTTGAGCACGAAGCCGTAGCGGGTGTCGCTGACCGGGGTAGCCGGCAGGGTGGCACTCAGGGTGGACTGGCTCAGATCCGAAGCGCTGGCCCCGGCAGGCAGGGTCCAGGCGTAGCCGAGCGGCTTGCCTTCCGGATCGCTCGAACCCTGGCCGGAGAGCAGCACGGTGGCACCGCCCAGCGCCTCGCTCGGGCCGCTGATATTGGCCACCGGCGGCAGATTGGTGCCACCGCCGTTGTCCTCGATCACCACCTCGGGGAAGAAGTGCTGCACGCACTGGCTGTAGTCCCGCGCCTTGAAGGCACTGAAGCGGGTCTGGTAGCCCACCAGCTTGCAGGCGTAGCTCTTGCCGCCGTTGGGGTTGCCCGGCACATAGCTCCAGTCGTTCTCCCAATAGATGGGCAGGGCGCCGGCGCCCGCCTCGTCAAAGTACTTCATGTTCTTGCAACCGAGCACCTCGTCTGCCGGCACGGGTACCCCCAGATACTGGGCCTGGGCCTGGTAGTAGGTGATCCGGTTCTGGGACTGGGCATGCTCGGCCGCACCGCCGCACTCCACCCCGCCGTTGATGATCTGGGTGGTCACCCCGAAGCCCGGCACCAGGCCGTTCTGCCGGTCGTGGGCGTTGGGCTGCCAGGTGCCGTCGATCACGTGCAGCATGGAGGGCTTGGGCGGCTGCGGATAGACGAAGAAGAAGACGGCGCTGGCCAGGTTGAGCCAGGTGTCCGCCACTTTCTCCGGGTTGTCCAGCAGGGTGCGCACTGTGCCGAACATGGCCTCGGAGAAGGGACCGTAGTTGTAGTTGTACGACAACTGCTTGGCGCCACGGCCGAAGTAGCTCTTGAACTCGCCGTTCTCGAACTTGCCGCACGGCCACTGCTGGCCCTGCCACACATCCGGCCGACACTCGGCGTTGTAACCGCCGCGCATCTGCTCGGTCCAGCCCATCTCCCGCACCCACACCAGCCCCTGGCGCCACTCGGGCTCGGGTCGCCAGCTCTCGTGGCCGCCGGTCTCCTGGGCGAAGTGGGCGAACATGGTGGCCAGCGACTTGCGGCAGATGGCCTCGGCGTTGCGCCCGTCGCTGTAGTCGCCGCAGAAGGCCGGGAACTTGGCCACCGCCTGCAGGAAGCCGCGATAGGTGTATTCCGGGGCCCGCAGCGGGAACAGGAAGTTGAACTGCGACTCGCTGATCAACCCCTCGACCCGCTTGACGTTGGCGGGATTGAGCGGCAGCCCGGGGGCCACCGCCTCGACCACGGCGTTGTCGCGGGTCGCGATGGAGGCCTTGACTGCCGCCATGGCCGGGAAGTCGGTGAGCGCTTTCTCCCTGGCATCCAGCTCGCTCTGGCTCAGGTAGACGGGCGAGCCTTCGGTGGCACCGCTGCCCCCCTCCACCGGGGGCGTGATGCCTGCGCCTCCATCGGGCGGGGTCGCCTCGCCGTCACCCATCAGGGCCCACGGAGAGTCCCACTCGTTGGCGACCTGCAGCCCAGGGCTCTGGCCCGGATTGGCGTACCACTTGGCTTCATAGATCTTGCCGTTGAAACTGACCTGGCTGCCGCCACCGTATCCCTGATTGATGTCATACAGGGCGGCGGCCCACAGCTGACCGCTCAGACAGAGTCCGGCCAGCAGGCTGGCCACAGAGGACTTTCTTATCATCATCTTTACCTCTTGCTAGATAAAAGGCGGGGCTTGGCCCCCGCCAGTGGCACCTCGCGTTGCGCGAGGAAAAAAACGTCTCAGCGCGCCGCCAGCGGCATGCCGTTGACCGTGTAGCCGAGCCCGGCCGGTGCCGGCGCGAGCTGGGCCTCGTTCTGCTGCTGGTTGCGGCACAGCAGGCTGGCACTGCGCGGCTCGCTGGCGGTGGGCACGTTGACGTGGAACTTGTTCATCACGTTGGCGCTCAGGCGGTGATTGGCGAGCCGGAAACGCAGCAGGCCATCACGGGTCTCCACCTGCAGCTGGCAATCACTGTTACCGAGCCGCTCGCCGTCATCGCCATAGGCAAAGCCGTAGGCGCCGTGCAGCGCCGGATAGAGGTAACTCGGCAGTTGGCCCTGCGGATCGTAATAACCGACCAGGGTCGTCACCGGCACCCCGAAGGCCACGGGTTTGCGATCCACCGCCAAGTCCGCCGGCGGCCCCTCGTTCCAGCGGCTGCCGTCCGAGCGGTAGCTCTTCTTGAAGCCGCGCGAGACGGTGACCTGCTGGCCATTGACGAAGAGGGTGCTGTTGTAGCCGGCGTCGTGATCTATGCTGACGACGCGGCCGCGATTGACCGCCGAGGCCGGCGGCAGCTGAATGTTGCGGGTCCAGTTGCCATCCCACATGGCCACCTTGACCAGATCGTACTCGGCCAGCAGGGCCGCCAGCCTCACCTCGCCCAGATCGCTCACAGGTGCAGTTATCTGCTCGGAGAGATCGACCCTGTGCCGGTAAGGCTCCATCCTGGCCTGGCTCTCGTTCCACTTGCTGAAACCCGTGGGCGAGCCGGCATCGAACACCGCCTTGCTCTCGAGGAAGCGCTGGATGATGGCGGCCGAGTTGGGGGTGTAGAGGGTGAAGCGGTTGAAGCCGGAGAGCGGCGCCCCGCCGGCCATGGCATCCAGGCCAAACGTGCGGTCATGGAAGGGGGCCTGGCATTGTCCTTCCAGGCAGGTGCTCTGGCCGCTGCGGGTCGCGAAGAAGTTGGGGATGAAACGGTTCTTGTCGCCATCCCAGCCCCAGGTGGCATTGATCTGGTCGGCGCTGCGATGCACAGAGCCGGCAAAGCCGCCCACGTAGTGGCCGAGGCCGTAGTTGTGGCCCACCTCGTGGCTGAACTCGTTGCCAAGGGATGCGTCCAGGGTGACTATGCCGCCCCCGCCGGAGCCGCCATGCACCTGTACCCCGTTGGCGTACTTGCCACGGCTGTTGTGGGCGGCCAGCTGGGCCACCACATAGGGATGGCTGCTCTCCCCCTCACCGGCCGTGCTGTTGATGCCGTAGTTGGCATTGTCGATGCCAAGGGAGATGAGCTCCTTGCCGATGCGCTGACGCATGGTGCCCTCGTGCCAGCCCCCCTCGCTCGGATCGAAGTCGGTGAGCAGGGTGCCATCCGGCAGCATCACCTCCGGCAGTGACAGGGGCGCGTACTGGCTGACGATGAGCCGGCTGGCGGGAATGGTCTGGAAATACTCCCGCTGAGCCTCTTTATCCTTGGCAAAGGCAAACTGGTCGCGCGGGCTGGTCAACATGCCGATGTCTATGGTGTGGATCAGCAGCTCACCCGGCGCCCCCACCTTGAGGTCTGTCAGCTCGCCGTGAAGCTGGTTATGACTGAACCACAAGCTGAGTCCAGGTACTATCCATTTGGAGGGCAATACCCCGCTCCAGGCATCGCTGGCGTAGGTGATACCGTTGTTTTCCAGCTCGCCATCGCGGATCCACTGGCCACGCACGAACTTGAACTGCTGGCTCTGGCCGCGGGAGAGGGTCACCTGGCGGCCACTGAAAAAGACGGTCGAGTCGTAGCCGGCATTGGAGGCGAGGCGCACCATCTTGCCTTCCAGGGTCCCATCCGTCGGCAGATACATGTTGCGCACCCAGCGCCCGTCTGCGGTCTGGATGGACACAAGCGCATGGAGTCGCAACTTGCTCAACAGGAAGGCTCCGCCCGGATCGCCCAGCTGTGCCAGTTCGCTGCTGCTGTTGATGACACCCGTGGTACCGGGGCCCGGGGTGAAATCGACCCCCTCTTCGGGGGAACCCTCCAGGTAGTAGGCGGTTTTGGGTAGTCGAGAGGGTGGATTGAGACCCATAGAACCAAGCAACTTACCCGTCCCATCATAGGCCATCACCACCATGGGAGCTGTGCTGTCGGCTTGCATCGGTCTGACCAGCAACAGGCTCTTGCGCAGGGCGGTGAGATGGGGCTGATTGTCCCCCTCACGCGGATGGGCGGGCAGGATCTGGCTCTGGGCAAACTGCACCCTGGCGGCCAGCGAACCTTGCAGATCGTTCTGTGGCTGGGTGCCGTCGAAGATCAGGGCAGGGACAGCCTGAGTAGCGGCCAGCAGAGAACCGCTTGCCAGCACTGCGGTGATCAGGCTGGCAATACGGGTAGTGTGTATGGTCATCATGACGCTCGCTGTTGTTGTGGGAAAAAGAAGGGGCATGCAAGCATGCCCCGGTTGGTTCACAGAAAGGCTAGTTGACAAATAAGTTAATTACAGCTGGCGGCGCCTGCATCCTGCCAGACGTCGTGCTTGCCGGGCTCATTGCCGCGGGTCCAGTACTGGGCCTTCCACTTGCGACCGTTGTGGGTGGTCAGGTCACCGGCGTTGTAGGCCACACCGGCATCCCAGCCCAGCTGCACCTGGCTTGTCAGCTTCCACTGATCGGCGGTGCGGCTCGGTTCATTGCCCTGGGTCCAGTACTTGGCCTGCCACACCAGCTGGTTGTGACTCACCTTCTCGCCACCGTTGTAGGTGGTTGCGGCCTTCCAGGCCGGCCAGTTGGCGGCATCGGGATCCGTGGCACCACAGTCGCCACCACCGCTGACCGGGGTCACGGTGAGACGGGTCTTGCCCTGGGCATCCAGTGCGCCGTCGGTCACTGTGACCGTGAGGTCATAGCCGGTCTCCACTGTCACGGCAGGGCCAGTCACCACCAGGGTCTTGCTGTTCTGACCGCTGGCGGTCAGGCCTGCCGGCACGCTCCACTGATAGCTGAGGGTGTCGCCGTTGGGGTCGGTGGCGCTGGCTGTGATGCTCACCTGCTTGTCGGCCTGGACCGAGACCTTGTCCTGCACAGTCACCACAGGCGGCAGGTTGGGTTGCGGCGCCTTGTTGGTCACAACCACCTGATCCTTGGCACTGAGGTTGTGATCATCGGTCACCGTCAGTTCGAACACCAGATTCACGTCCTGGCTGACCGCATCGACACTTACCTTGGCTTTGGCCTGGGTGGCATCGCTCAGGGTCGCCTTGGGACCGGAGATCTGGGCCCAGCTGTGGTTCAGTACGGCCCCTTCCGGATCGCGGGAAGAAGAACCATCCAGCACCAGCTCGGCCGGCCCGGTCACCGCGAGATCGGTGCCGGCGTTGGCCACAGGCGGCTTGTTGACCGGCGGTGTTGTGCCTTCGCCGTTGCCCAGCCCCTCGTGTATCGCATTGAGGATGTCGCCGTTGTCGGCGTCGATTTCCCAGGCGAACATGCCGCCGAGCTGGTTGGCCAGTACGTACTGCCCCTTGGCCTTGACCGAGCGATCGTCATCGAAGGTGATGAGCTCGCCGGTGGATGCCTTGAACACATAGGGCGCCTCGGCCACCTCGTCGTAGCTGTACTGCCAGTCACCGGCCATCTTGCCCTTGGCGATGCCGCGGTAGTCGATGACCCCCTTCTCCCAGATCCCTTCCGCTTCGCTGCCCGCGATGGGGCCTGTGGCTGTGCCGGTGAAGGGGTTGTTGCCCTGATAACCGCTGACGCCGGTCCAGCCACGGCCATACATGGCCGCACCCACCACGACTTTGCCCGGATCCACGCCCTGGCCCAGCAGCGCCTTGACCCCCTTGTCGGTGGTGTACTTGGTGTTGGGATCCCAGCTCGCCTCATAGAGCGCTGTCTGGTGGCCCAGCCCGGTATTGGTCCAGGCGCCGTTGAAGTCGTAGCTCATCAGGAAGATGTGATTCATGTATTGCTGGGCGGCGCGATAGTCCACCTTGGCAATCTTGTCACCGCCGGCGCTGATGGCGGAGGTGAGCTCGTAGGTGCGACCCGTCTCTACGCTCAGCTCGTCGAGCATGTCGCGCAGCTCCTTCATCAAGAGCACATAGGTCTCGCCATCGGAGGCGCTGCCGAGGTTGGGGTTGGCCCCCAGACCGCCCGGGAACTCCCAGTCGATATCCACCCCGTCGAAAAATTTCCAGGTCTGCAGGTACTCCTTCACCGAGGCGACGAAGGTGTCGCGCTTGGTCTTGTCACCGAAGAAGAAGAAGGGGTCGGAGAGGGTCCAACCACCGATGGAGGGGAGAATTTTCAGGTCCGGATAGGCCTTCTTGAGCGCCATCAGGTTGCCGAAGTTGCCCTTGTAGGGCTCGTCATAGGCGGTGAGATTGCCCTGCCCCATCTGGATGGCGGCCCAGGGATCGTGGATGGAGACCTTGAAGTCCTCGCGCCCGGCGCAGGAGCGTTGCAGCGCCTCGAAACTGCCCGCGATCTCTTTCAGGCTGTCATTGATGCCATTGCCGCCGCAGATGGGAGTAAAGCCGTAGAGGATGTGGGTCAGGTTCTGGGCCGGGACCTTGTCCACGGTGAACTTGCGACCATAGACGCCCCACTCCACATAGTAGGCCCCCACCACCTTGCCGGATTTGTTGGCGTAAGGCTTGTTGTTCTCCTGCAGCGGCGCCTTGAGCGGCACCAGGTGGCTGCCGTCGGTATCGGCCACCAGGATCTCTTTCTTGTCGGAGAGGGTGCAACCATCGGCGTTGCACAGGGCCACCTGCATCTGGTAGCGGCCACCCTTGGTCACCTTGAAGTTGGCGGTGCCGGCGGCGGAGGCGGCACCTGACCACACCTCCTTGCCATCGAGCAGCACCTTGGCGGTCTGGCCGACATCACCGGACCAGAGGTTCCAGCTCACGCTGACCGGCGCGCCATCGGCGTGTACCTTGACCAGCTTGTTGTAGGAGGTGGCGGCTTGATCCACTTCGACGATGGCGAACTTGGTTTCGCCCCAGCCTATGGTGGGTTTGCCGGGGGCGGCAGCGAAGGCGGAGGAGGCACACAGACCCCCGACCAACAACGCCAGTACTGAGGGTTTTGGACTTAACATAGTTGAATATCCTTATTTCGTTCTTGGAATAAATAACGAAAAAGGCAACGCCAACCTGACAGGTAACGCAGACAACATCGCGCCATGGCTTGGCCCATGGACGAAACAACCTGTGGTGGCCCCGCTATCTTAGGTACTGCTGACCCTTAGACCGGAAGCTTTGCGTCCCGGACTTTCGTCCGGTTTGCCTTTTGCACAACTTGATTTGCGACAAAAAATAATCGCGACCTGACTATAAGGGAGTCAAAGGAGGGAGAGCAAACCCCAGATAGGTTATTAATAAACCACTTTTTATCTAAAAAGAGCCTCAAACGAGAAGAGAAGGCACCTTATCGTGTCAGAAAGTGCCGATCTTGCCGCCTGAGGGGCCGAGATTAAAAATCAGATGAATTACTTGTTTCGTGATCATCATCAAGTTTGGCCGGCTGCAATATGCTGTTCATCAGCGCTCGCAACTTGAGCGGCTTGACCGGTTTGCTGATATAGCCGTAGCCGTGTTCTCGGATCTGCGCCTGCAACTCGCTCTTGCGATCCGCGCTGATGATGATGCCGCCTATGTCGTTGCCATGGGCGAGGCGCAGCATGTGCAGCGCCTGCAAGCCTGTCTTGCCGTCATCCAGGTGGTAATCGGACAGCACCAGCTGCGGCAGGAAGCCGCCGGCGATGAGATCTTCCGCCTGAGCCTGACTCTGGGCACAGACCACCTCGCAACCCCAGCGCCCCAGCAGGGAGTGCATGGCGATGAGAATGTCGCTCTCGTTGTCGATGCAGAGCACCCGGATCCCCTCCAGCTGGCTGTCCCGCAGGGCGGGGGCCGCCACCTGCGTCGTTGCGACAGGACGGGTCGCCAGGTTGAGGGTGATGGCAAACACGGACCCCGCCCCCGGCCAGCTGCGCAGGGTCAGGTTGTGGCCCAGCACCAGGGCGATGCCGCGGGCGATGGCGAGCCCCAGCCCCAACCCCTGCTCCTTGGCGGTGCGGGAGTGATCGAGGCGGGAGAATTCGTCGAAGATGGCCTCCTGCTTGTCGGCCGGGATGCCGGGGCCGTTGTCCCACACCTCGATGCGCACCTTGTCCCCCAGCCGACGGCAACCGAGCAGCACACGGCCGCCCGGGTTGTAGCGAAACGCATTGGTGAGGAAGTTTTGCAGCACCCGCCGCAACAGGCGCACGTCGCTGTACACGGCCAGCTTGCTCTCCACCACCGAGAACTGTATGCCCCCCGCCTGGGCCAGCACCCCGAACTCCGCCTTGAGGTTGTCGAACACGTCGTGCAGGGCGAAATCGAGCTTTTTAGCCTTGAACTTGCCCGCCTCGAGCCGCGATATATCGAGCAGATCCGTGATGAGATCCTCGGTCGCCCCCAGCGCATCGTCGATGTGACGGGCGATGCGGGCCGTCTCATCCCGGGGCGGCAGCATCTCCAGCAGGGAAGAGGTAAACAGCTTGGCGGCGTTGAGCGGCTGGGTCAGATCGTGGCTCACCGCCGCCAGGAAACGGCTCTTGGAGTGGTTGGCCCGCTCCACCTGCTGGTTCACCAGCAGCAGCTGACGGTTCAGCTCGGAGAGCTCGTGGGTGCGTTCGGCCACCCGTGCCTCCAGGTGCTCGTTAGCCTCGCGCAGCACCCGCTCGGCGTCGCGAAACGGGGTGATATCGGTAAAGGTCATGACGAAACCACCGGCCGGCATGGGGTTGCCCTGCATCTCTATCACCCGCCCATCGGGGCGCTCCCGCGCCGAGATGTGGGGGCTGCCGCGCAGCATGAAGGCGACCCGCCGCGCCACGTGGGCCTCGATATCGCCCGGGCCGCACAACCCCTGCTCGGCGTTGTAGCGGATGATCTCCTCGATGGATCGCCCCATCTGGATGAGGCCGGGCGGGTAGTGGAACAGCTCTATGTAGCGCCGGTTCCAGGCCACCAGCTTGAGCTCCCTGTCCACCACGGAAATCCCCTGCCCCATGTGCTCTATGGCCCCCTGCAGCAGGCCGCGGTTGAAGCGAAACACGTCCGAGGCCTCGTCCACTATGGTGGCTATCTCTTCGAGCTGCATGTTGCGCCCTTGCAGGGCCGAGGCCAGCACCAGCCGAGCGGACGAGGTGCCGAACACCCCGGCCAGCAGCCGCTCTGTGTGAGCGATGAGCTCGGCCGAGGCCTGCATCTGGGGCGCCAGAGTACCGCCCCGCTCTCCGGCGAAGCGGCCGAAGGCGCGCTTGACCCGGCTCGAGCCGACGAAGCGGGCCGCCAGCATCTCCAGCTCCTTGACCGAGACCCGCGCCTGATAGAGGGCCGTGGTGTCGCGGCTCGGCTTGCCGACGAAGTTGGCCGCCTGCAGTCGCTCGCTCACCGCCGCCCGCGACAGCAGGGAGCCCGCCACATAGCCGAGCAGGTTGAGCAAGAGGCTCAGGAAGATGCACCAGGCCCCCAGGCTCAGATCGCGCACCGCGGGCCAGTCGGGTGGCGCCAGCAGGGCTTCCAGCGGCGAACCGGCCAGCAGGCCGCTCTCCGCCAGCAGGGTCGCAAACCAGAGGCTGACCCCGAGGGCGAGGCCGAGATAGACCCCCTTGCGATTGCCGTGCCGCCAGTAGAGGCCGAGCAGCAGGGCCGGTGCGAACTGGGCCACGGCGCCGAACGACAGATAGCCGATGCGCGACAGGCTGGTGAGATCCCCGAGCCAGAGGTAGAGCCCCCAGGCCGCCAGCAGGATCAGCAGGATGGCGCCCCGGCGCACCTGCAGCAGCAGCCTAACCAGCCGCTCGTCCCGCCCCTGCTGCCAGAAGCGGCGCAGCAGTACAGGCAGCACCAGATCGTTGCTGACCATGATGGCCAGGGCTATGGTGCAGACGATCACCATGCCGGTGGCCGCCGAGGTGCCGCCGAGAAACGCCAGCATCGCCATGCCGTCGAAACCGAGCGACATGGGCAGGCTGATCACATAGGTATCCGAGGCCATGCCGGCCCCCACCCACTGCTTGCCCGCCAGCGCCAGCGGCCAGATGAAGAGCCCCATCACGAACAGGTAGAGCGGGAACAGCCAGCGCGCCCAGTGCAGATCCTGGCCCTGGTTGTTCTCCACCACGGTCACGTGGAACTGGCGCGGCAGGCAGATGACGGCGCACATGGCGACTAGGGTGTAGATGGCGAGCTCCAGCAGACCGCCCGGCGTCACCGCCACCACGGCATCGAGAAAGTCGCTGGCCACCAGGGTGCGCGCCTGGCTCGGCTTACTCAGGATCAGCCAGAGCGCGAAGCCCCCCACTGTCACGAAGGCGAGCAGCTTGACCACGGATTCGAAGGCTATGGCCACCACCATGCCTCTGTGGTGCTCGGTGGCATCCAGGTTGCGGGTGCCGAACAGTATGCTGAACAGTGCCAGCAGCAGGGCCACGCCGAGGGCCAGCCCGGCGGTATTGCCGGTGGGGCCGGCAGACACAGAGTTGGCCATCAGCAGATCCAGCCCGGTCACTATGGCCTTCAGTTGCAACACCAGGTACGGGAGTATGCCCATGATGGCGATCAGGGCGATCACCATGGCCAGACGCTGGGACTTGCCGTAGCGGGCGGCGATGAAGTCGGCGATGGAGGTGATGTGCTCGCGCTTGGCCACCAGGATGAGGCGGGCCAGCAGTCGCCAGCCAAACAGGAACACCAGCATGGGGCCCAGGTAGATGGGCACCGGCGACCAGGGGGATTCGCTGGCCTGACCGACGGTACCGAAAAAGGTCCAGGAGGTGCAGTAGACCGCCAGCGACAGGCTGTAGAGCAGGGGTTGCCCCTTGAGGCGGCGGCGCTTGTTCTTGTCCGCCACGTAAGCGATCAGAAACAGCAGCCCCAGATAGGCGAGCGACAACCCGATCAGCAGCCATCCCTGGTGCATCTGTAACCTCTTGTCCATGTTGAATATTTAAGCGCGGCAGCTGCCAGTCTAGAGAGGTGCCCGGAAAATGTCATCTCCTTCTTGTGCATCACGCCTTATCGTTTTTCAATAAAAAATCCCTTGACTGAATATCGAAAAACGATAAACATTGGCGCCAGGTTATCGATAAACAGTAAGCAAATGCCGCACTGTGCCCCATGGCATCTATCACGAGGTAGTTAGGATGAAATACAACAAGCTAGAACGCATGAGCAGCCTGATCGAATGGATCCTGCTGTTCGCCCTGCTGGCCACCCCGCTCATGACGCTGACGGATACCTGGTCTCATCTGCTTGGCGGCAATGACAGCCTGCACGACGAACTGGTAAAGGCGCTCGGCCACAACGGTGACAAGGTCTTCAACGGCGTGCCAGACTCAGGAAGATCAGGCCCTCGGCACCTTGCTAACCCCGCCGGCACCTGTGCTTAGCGACTATCCGCTCACCTTCGGCACTCGCCTGCTGGCCACCCTGATCATGCTGCTCCCCGATCTGGTGTTCATGCTGATCCTGTGGCAACTGCACCAGCTGTTTCGCGGCTATCGGCACGCCATGCTGTTCACCTTCGGCCAGATCCGCCGCTATCGCTGGCTCGGCTTGCTGCTGTGTGCCAGCTTCGTCGCAGAAATCATCACAATGCCGCTCGTCGACATAGCCCTCACCATGCAGGGGCCTGAATTGCATGGCACCATCAGCATAGGCTCATCAGATTTCAGGCTGCTGCTGGCCGGCTTGATTGTCTCGGCACTGGCCCTGGTGATGCGCGAGGCCAAACAACTGGCCGACGAACAACAACTGACGGTGTGAGGATCCCATGCCCATCATAATCCGGCTCGACGCCCTGCTGGCCGAGCGCAAGATGACAGCCCGTGAACTGGCCCAGCGGGTCGACATCACAGAGGCCAACCTCTCCATCCTCAAGAACGGCCACGCCAAGGCGGTCCGCTTCTCCACCCTGGAAGCCATCTGCCGCGAGCTCGGCTGCCAGCCGGGCGACCTGCTGGGCTATGAGCAGGAGCGCTAACCCGCAGGAATACCGCCATGACCCTTGATACCCTCATCCAGAGTCTGTTGCTGCTCCCCTTTTGGGGAGCGGCCACCGAGGGCATCCCTGGCCCAAGCTACCAGCTCGTGGCCGGCGCCAGGCCCGACACCCTGCTGGTTCGCTTCACCCCGGAAGGGACGCAGCCGTTCACCCTGCTGCCCGCCCGTACCCTGAGTGGTACAGCACAGCGGGCGCTGCCTACCCTCACCTGTCTGGAGAGCGGCGCCAGAGTCACGCCGGATCAGCCCATCAAGTGCCGCGAGCTGAGCTGGCAGATAACGCTCAAGCCCGTGCCGGCAAGCGGGGCTGATGCCTCGGCACAGCAGAACCTCTACTTTTCGCAAGGCGGCTGGCTAGTCACCGAATGGGGCGATTTTCCACGCCAACAGGGCGCAGAACCGGGCCGGGTCTGTCTGCCGGATGGCCGGTGCAGCCCCCTGCCCGGCATGAAGGAGCCGCCGCTGATCCTGCCCTTCGCCCTGCCCGTGACAACCCAGTTACGGCAAGGGTCCCGTCTGCAAATTCATCATGATCGGATGGCCGACGCACTGGACATCCCACAGTTGCAAAAGCAGCTGGAGGCCATTGTCGATTACCTCGCCTTCCAGCTCGATGCCCCGCCCGCGCGCCAACCCTGGCATCTGGTGTGGCTGGCACGCGACATCAGTACCCACTCACTGGGGGGCGCCGCCGGGGCCGGGGCGGCTGTCGCCAACTATCCGGTCAGCGACAACCAGCCCACCGCCGATGCCCCACTGCGCCTGCTGCGTACCAGTGCCCACGAGGCGGTGCACATGCTCGACACCCGGGCCAGACCGACCTGGGTCGCCGAGAGCCTGGCGGAATACCTTGCCATCAAGTCGCTGCGCCGCTTCCGCCTGGACAGCACCACGGCCGCCGACGAGCTGGCGCAGCATGGCACCCGCTTGCCCCATGCCGATGCGGGCCTCTATCGGGCCAATGATGCGGTCAAGGCGGGGGATCTCTCCTACTATCCCCTCTTCTACTTCAAGGGGAGTGCCTTCTGGGAGGCACTGGAGCTGGCCCTGCAACCTCATCACCGCACCCTGTCGGCACTCTTGCCACGCCTCTCCTGGCAAGAGGACGGCCGCTTCGATGCCTCCTCCAGCGCACTGCTGGCGGGTACCCTGGGCAACGAGGTCTGGCAATCCCTGATCCGCCGCTATCTGAGCGGGCAGAAGTGACGCAAGTGCCATGAAAAAGGGGAGCATATGCTCCCCTTTTCTCCGGCTGGCGCCTTCATCTTCCATCCGGTTCAGGCTGACGCCACCTCGCCAGGGCGCAGCCGCAGGAAGAAGACGGGCGCCACCACCAGCACCATGATGAAGAAGATGCCGCCACCCAGCGGCTCGAACAGCAGGCCGCACAGGGTCATCAGGGCAGCCACCGTCATGCCGAGGCCGAGCGCCGCATAGAGCGCCTGGGTGGGGATCAGCTGTTCGGCCGGCAGCTGGCGGGTCATGAAGCGCACGGCGCCGAGGTGGCTGACGCAGAAGGTGACCGCATGGAGCAGCTGGCCCGCCACCAGCACCAGGATCTCGGTGGAGGCACCGAGCAGGATCCAGCGCACCACGCACCCGATCGCCCCCACCAGAAACAGGGTCTGGGCGCCGAACCGGTTGAGGAAGCGCTTGTCGGCTGCGAACATGCCGATCTCCGCCACCACCCCCAGCGCCCACAGATAGCCTATGGTGGTGCCGCTGTAACCCGCCGCCTTCCAGTGCATGGCGCTGAAACCGTAGTAGGCGGCATGGCTGCCCTGCAGCAGGGCCGAGATCAGCAGGAAGCGGCGCACCGAGGGGGACTTGAGGGTATCGAGCAGGGAGGCTTTCGCCCGCTCCCCCTGAATGTCCCGCGGCGCCGGATGCAGCGGCAGCCAGCTGAGCAGCAACATCAGCACCAGCCCTGCCACCATGGTGTGCAGCACCCAGTCGCTGCCAAAATTGCCCACCAGGGCCCCGACCAGGGTCGAGGCGACTATGAAGGCAAAGGAGCCGCACAGCCGCACCTTGCCGTAGTCGAGGTGCGCCTGCACCACCATGCGGGTGGCCAGCGCCTCCCCCACCGGCATCAGGGTCGGGTAGATGAAGTTCGCCACCAGGGTCAGCCCCACCAGCCACCAAAGGCTGTGACTCAGATAAAAGCCGAGGAAGGCCAGCAGGCTCAGCAGACAGAGCAGCCGGGTAACGGGCAGCAGGTGCCCGGCTCCCTTGATCTGCCCCATCACCAAGAGGTTGCCAGCAAAGCGGATCGCCATCCCGGCCCCCAGCAGCAGACCTATCATCTCGGCGCTCACGCCTATGCCCTCCAGCCAGAGCGACCAGAACGGCAGGTAGGCGCCATAGACGAAGTAGAAGGCGCCAAAGAACAGGGCTAACCAGGAGAAGGCGGGCATAGATCCTCGACAACGAGCAGAAGGGGCACAAATGATAACCGATTTTAGGACGGGGATCCTGCGAGCCAGGCGCAAGCCGAAATGAAAAACATCAATAAAATTGAACTATTGCCGCAAGGCCGGTGTCTATTGAGTAACACCTCCTCCTGGTTAGTGTTGCAATCCTTCCACCCGCTTCCGGCGGGTTTCTTTTTGGCTGCCATTTAGCTGGCATGGGCCGGTTTCACCCCATGAAAAAGGGGCCTGACGACCCCCTGTTCAATGTACTGCCGTGCTGTGGGATCAGAATATGTACTTGACCCGTGCGCTCAGGTTGCGGCCCGGCTCTGTCTGGTTGCTGGTGTTGGCACTGGCGCTCTGACCTGTGATGCTCTCGTAGCTGACGTACTCCTTGTCAAACAGGTTGAAGACACCCACGTTGAGCTGCAGATCCTGCATCGGCTTGAACTGGGCATAGATGTCCACCACGCCCCAGCCCGCGCTCTTGATGTTGTCGTTGCCCTTGGCATCCTTGCCCACCTTGTCCATGTCGTCGGCAAAGCGCAGCGCCGTGTTGATGTTCCAGTTGGGCTGTTCCAGCCGTACTCCCAGGCTGCCGTTGAGCGGGCTCAGGCTGTTGATGTAGTTGCCATCGCCATCCTTGCCCTCGATGTAGGCCAGATTGCCCCAGACGTTGACCAGATCATTGAGCCAGTAATCCGCCTTGGCCTCGGCCCCCTTGGTGGTCGCCTTGTCCAGATTCTGGTACTGATACAGCGCGGTTCGGCCCTCGGTACCGATCTCGGTCAACTCGATGAAGTCATCGAACTTGTTGTAGAAGGTCGCCACTTCATAGCTGAAACCGCCGGCGCTGCCGCGCACCCCCAGATCGATGCCGTCGCTGCTCTCGGGCTTGAGGTTCGGGTTCGGCTCGATGCGATAACCGTATGCCTGATGGTTCAGGGTGGAGAAGGCGTTGTCATACATGGGCGCCTTGAAGCCGTGGCTGTACTGGGCGAACAGGTTGGCCGCCTCGTGCGCCTTGAACACCAGCCCCAGCTTGGGCGAGAACTCCCCTTCGGAGAACTGCTTGAGCTTCTCACCTGTGTAGGCGGGATCCTCATCCGGCGTCATCTGGTAATAGTCGTAACGGGCCCCCGGGGTCAGCACCCAGCGCTCGCCAAACTTGATTTCGTCGAAAGCCCACAGGGCGCCGTGCTCGCTGGTGGTGGAGGGGAAGCTCAACTCGTTGTAGCCGACGAAGTCCCCCGGCACGGTCGGCGCCTTGAAGCGGGTCCGCTCGTTGTCGGTATGCTCATACTCCAGGCCCCAGGCCAGACGCTGACTGGCCAGCGCCTTGCTGAATTTCACCTGGGCGCCCAGGCTCTTCTGCTCGAAGCCGTTGCTGTCCAGCGAGTTCTTGGTCACATAGGGGTTGGTCGGCTTGACCGGGTACTTGGACGAGGCGTACTGATCCAGGGTCTGCTTGGTGCGGGCGTAGTAGAGCTTGCTGTCGATGCGATCGACCCAGGGCGCGTTCAGGGCGATGCCGTGATCCAGCACCAGCGAGAGGTTGTCCGTGTCCTTGTCGGTGATCGGCTGATTGAAGACGGAGGCGGCCTTGGTGAGATCGACGGCATCCGGATCCTGCCCCTCGCTGAAGTAGTCGGCGGTCAGCTTGAGGAACTGATCCTCGCTCAGGTTCCACTTGCTCTTGAACAGCACGGCCTGGCTGGCGATGTCGAATTCGTTCTTGTCGCCGTCGTAGTTCTGGGTCACACCGCCGTCACGCCAGGTGTAGCGCAGCAGGTTCTCGAACTCGCCGCTGCGCAGGGCGCCGGTGAAGCCGGCCATCTTCTGGTGACTGCTGGAGGCATAGCCGGTGGTGGCGTCCAGATAGCTGTCGCGGCCCTTCAGGAAGTCGCCGGCATCCTTGGTGGTGATGGCGATGACGCCCCCCAGCGCATCTGAGCCATAAGCCGCAGAGGCGGGACCCTTGGCCACCTCGATCTGCTTGATCATGTCGGTGTCGAAATAGCTCTGGCCCACGCCGCCGTTCTTGTAGGCGTCGTTCTGGCGCACGCCGTCACGCACTATCTTGACCCGGTTCTCACCCATGCCGCGGATGATGAAGGTCTGGGCATCACCGGCGCCGCCGAGGGCGGTGACGCCCGGCTCGTAACGGAACAGGTCGGCGACGTTGCTCACCACCTGCTCTTCAATCTGTTCGGCCGTGATCACCGAGATGGGGCCGGAGACATCCTCCAGTTTTTGCTCCATCCGTGAGCCGCTGACGACCATGACTTCATCTGCTTTCTTGTCCGCCGCGAAGACCGGGGAAGCGAGACCGGCTGCCACGGCAAGGGCAACCAGCGATAGGGTGTTGTTATGGGCCACTGCAAATCCTTATTGAGAACTGTTATCAAACAGCTGGCATATTACTCAGCCCGCAACAAAGATCAATAATAAACGGAATCATTCTCATTTTCTTTTGTCGTGATTAGGTTCTACACTATTCCCCTCTGTTTTCCGGCCCGCCATGCTGCCATTGTATGGCTCTGGCTCTGCTTCGTTGTGAGATACCATGACTCGATTACTGCCCCTGTTCACCCTTCCCCTGCTGCTGGCCGCCTGCACGACAGTGCCCGATGACGATGCCGGCACCCTCTACCACTATCGGCTCAGCGCGGGCCAGCCCGATGCCGGCCAGGGTGAACTGACGCTGACCCAGGCGGTGGCCAGGGTGACGGACGCCGACATAGTGCTGGTGGGCGAGCTGCATACCCATCCGGCCGTGCACCTGCTGCAGGCCCGCCTGCTGGCGGGGCTGGCCAATACCTCCCGGGCAGATGGTCGCGGGCTGGCACTCTCCATGGAGCAGTTCAGCCGCGCCGATCAGCTGGTGCTGGACGCCTATCTCGCCGGACGCATCGGCGAGGCCGCCCTCATTCGCGATGGCAACGCCTGGCCCAACTACCAGAGCGACTATCGCCCGCTGGTGGAGTTCGCCAAGGAGCAGCACCTGCCGGTCATCGCCGCCAACGCCCCCAAACCGCTGGTGAGCTGTGTCGGCCAGGAAGGGCCCGCCTGGCTGGACACGCTGCCCGCCAGTCGCCGCAGCCAGCTCGCCCGCGAACTCACGCTCACCGACGATCCTTACCGCCAGAAATTCATGGCCTCGCTCCATCACGGCGATGCCGACGGCAATGCCCGTCGCTTCGCCGCCCAGACCAGCTGGGACGACACCATGGCCGAGAGCATGGTGGACTACCTGCGCAGCCACCCGGGCCAGCGCATCATGCACATCGCCGGCAACTTCCACATCGAGGGGGGTCTGGGGCTCGCCAGCCGCATCGCCAGCCGCAACCCGGCGCTCAAGGTGGCGCTGGTCGTGCCAGAGACAGAACCGCAGGGCGATGCGCAGGCATCCGCCGGGCGGACCGCCGACATCCGGGTGCGGATCAGCCCCCTGCCAGAACGCTGGCTAAATGCCGATGAAATGAAGCAAGATATGGGCGCACTGCATCAATCCCGAAGCCGTGACTGCAGCCAGTGGCTGCAACCCTGAAAATTGCCTAAGGATTTCATATGGATGTGTTACTGGTCATCGACATGCAACAGGGGTTGTTTACCGACCCCCGCCATCAGGACGCGCAGGTCATCGCCAACATCAACCGCTTGGCAGACAACGTGCGGGCCAATCAGGGGCGTGTCATCTATGTGCAACACGACGCACCGGGTTCTGAACTGGAACCCGGCAGTGCAGGCTGGCAGCTTCACGCCGATCTCACCCCGGGCCGCGGCGACAGCCGGGTACGCAAGACCGCCTGTGACAGCTTCCTCGATACCGAGCTCGGCTTCCTGCTGGCGGAGCAGGCGGTGGACAGGCTGCTGATCAGCGGCTGTGCCACCGATTTTTGCGTCGACACCACGCTGCGCAGCGCCGCAGCCCAGGGGTTCGACGTGTTTGCGCTGACGGATGCCCACACCACGGCGGATCGCCCTCACCTGAGCGCGGAGAAGATCATCGAGCACCACCACTGGATGTGGCAGCATCTGAGCCTGCCAAAGGGCAGAACCGTGACCCTGCTCACCACGGATCAGCTGCTCGAGGCCATTCAGCCCGAGCTGGCGTGTTAATCTGCCTCTCTTGAAGTGATCACCCGATTGGAGTCTTGTGTGCGTCTACTGTCTGCCGTTGCATTCATGCTGTTGTTACCGGCAATCACTGCCTGCTCCGGTTTGCCGGGGCAGCAGCCGGATGGCCCGGCCCCCCTGTTTCGAACCCATATCAACGAAGAGGGGAGCAAGCGCTTCACCTTCGAAGCCGCGCCGCTCGACACCCTGCCCACCCGGCTGCAGGAGAACGACGGCAGTCGCCTCAGCCGCAGCAAGAGTCTGCTGGAACGGCGTGATGCGCTGCAGGATGCACAGTTGACCCAGACCCTGGCCGAGCGGAAGTATTGCCGCGATGGCTATATCGTCCTCAGCCAGACCTCCTGGAAGATCCGGGGCGAATGCAACGAGACGGCCAATCAGGCCGATCGGGATGCCTTCCCCAACAAGGCCTCCTGGCAGGACTAGCGCTCAGGGGTGACACGCAATAAAAAACGGGCAGCCCAGGCTGCCCGTTTTTTATTGCGATGTGGTCGCCGTCAGACTGGCGCATCGGCCGGGCTGGTCAGCTCGGCACCGTTGTCGACCCGCTTGTGCCCTTCCACCAGGTGGACGAAATCCACCAGCTCGTCACCTGAGACCCGAAACGCCTGACCGAAGCCCTTGACGAACAGCCCCTGCTCGGGCTTGAGGCGGAACAGCACGAAATCCTTGAGGTTGGAGAGCCCCTTGACGATATCGCCGAAGCGCCCTTCCAGCGCGGCGATCGCCTGGCCCCAGCGCACGTCGTCGCGGGCCACCACTTCGGCCAGCGCGTCGAAGGTGAGCCGCTTGCGGGCAAACAGCTCGCGGGCACCGGTTTCATCCTCGATCAGCATCAGCGACACCTTGGGCACCTGTTGCAGGTTGCGGGCGTGGCGGGCGATCTCGGAGATGAGCACATAGTAGCCATCCTCCTGCAGCACGAAGGGGGCATAGCTGGCATTGGGGTTGCCTTCACTGTCCACCGTCGCCAGCTGCAGGGTGCGGCAACCGTCGCGAAACTCGCGGATCTCCGGTTGCAGGCGATTCTGCAGACGCTCCTGACGTTCACTCATGCTTTGACTTCCTCTTGATACTGGTGGCGCAAGGCCATGAAGCGTTCCACCTGGGCTGGCAGCAGCTGGCGCTGCTCGTCACGTCCCAGATAGACCTTGAAAATACAGCGGCCGCTGTGGCCGAAGAACTGGAAGGAGTGCCCCTCCTTGCCCATGAACAGCTTGCTGACCAGCGCCATGCCGACCACGTTGTCGAGCTTGAGGTGACCGTGCATCTCGCCATCGCGCCCCATCAGGTTGTAGTAGCCACGGGCGCTCTTGCCCTTGGGAAACGGCGCCTTCACCTCGAAGATGGAGCCATCGGATTCGACGATGGTGGTCACCTGACCCCAATCCGCCAGATCCGCCAGCAGGGCTTCGGCCCGCTCGCCGGGCACCAGGGTCACCAGCTCGGCAGGCAGGTGGCGTACCACCTCCCACTCGCTGACCGCCAGCTGGCTGGCAATGGTGGAAGGATGGGCGCTGGGGTCTTGTTCCAGCAGCTCATGGATGCGTTGTGCAATGCTCATAGATTCTCCCTTGGGATGCGCGCTGCATCCCTCTCCTGTCATGGCGAATACTCTAATAAAGCACCAGAGCCAACGCAATTGATAATCGCTTTCATTCTCAGTGCATTTTTTTCACCGGCTTGATATTCTCGGCGGCAACCCAACTTCATTCACCCTTCGGAGGTTAGCATGGGCCGTCGTTTTGCCCTCGCACTCAGCCTGCTCGGCTGTTCAGCCCTTTCCCTGTCTGCTGCCGCGCAGGAACGTATCGTCAGCATAGGCCCGGCCACCACAGAGCTCATTCTGGCACTAGGCGGTGAACAGAGCCTGATCGCCACCGACATCAGCAGCACAGAACCGAAAAATCTGCCCAGAGTCGGCTATCACCGCGCCCTCGCCGCCGAGGGGATCCTCAGTCTGGCGCCGACCCGGCTGATCGGCAGCGACGAGATGGGGCCGCCGCCGGCGCTGGAGCAGTTGCGCCGCGCCGGGGTCGAGGTGGACGTGCTGCCGACCGCACCGACCCTCGCCAACCTCAACCAGCGCATCGACACCCTGGCCGGCCTGCTCAATGACCCGGCCGCCGGCACGCGATTGAAAGCCGAGATCCAGGCCCAGACAGCGCAACTGGCGGCGCAAGCGAAGCAGAACAAGCCGCTCAAGGTGGTCTTCCTGCTGCTGCACAAGGGGCAACCCACCAGCATAGCCGGCGGCAATACCACCGCCAGCGCCCTGCTCACCCTGGCGGGCGGCGTCAATCCGGTGGCCCAGCTGAGCGACTACAAGCCCGTCTCCACCGAATCCCTGATCGAGCTGCAACCGGATCTGGTGCTGGTGAGCGGCCGCGACTGGCAGCAGTATCAGGATCCGGAAGCCGTGCTGAGCCAGGTACCCGCGCTCACCGCCACCCCGGCGGGGAAAAACCGGGCCATCCACGCCATCGACGGCCACGCCCTGCAAGGCGGCCTCAGCCTCACCTCGTTGCAGCAGGCGAACCAGATCGCCAAGTGGATCAAGCTGGGTTCATGATGCGCCTGCCACTGCCCTGGCTTTTCGCGCTCACCGGCGGTGCGCTGGCGCTGCTGCTGGTCGGGTCGCTGGCGACCGGCCCCATGGCCCTCTCTTTCGGCGAGAGCCTGCGTGCCCTGTTCGTCGGGCAGGAGAGCGGGATTGCGGCCCACAAACTCTTGATCGTGCAGGAGATCCGCCTGCCACGTACCCTGCTCTGCATCGCAGTGGGGGGCATACTCGGCCTCTGTGGTGCCGTCATGCAGGGGCTGTTTCGCAATCCGCTGGCCGACCCCGGCATCATAGGGGTCTCCGGCGGGGCTGCGCTCGGCGCGGCGCTGGCCATAGTGCTGCTGGCCCCCCTCGGCCAGCAGTGGCAAAGCCTGCTCGGCATAGGCCTGCTGCCCCTGCTCGCCTTCCTCGGCGGGGCGCTCACCACCACGCTGGTATATTTGCTCGGCACCCGGGAGGGGGGCACCTCCGTCACCGTCATGTTGCTGGCGGGGGTGGCCATCACGGCACTGTCCGGCGCCGTGATAGGGCTGCTCACCTACCTGGCCGACGACCAGATGCTGCGCAACCTGAGCCTGTGGCAGATGGGCACCCTGGCGGCGGGCAAGCCGGTGGACGTGGCCTTGGCGCTGGCCACCCTGATCGTCCTGCTGCTGCTGTTCATGCGCGATGCCAATCCCCTCAACGCCCTCTTGCTGGGGGAAGGGGAGGCCCGTCATCTGGGGGTCAATGTGCAATCCCTCAAGCGGCGCCTGATCCTGCTCACCGCCGCCGGAGTCGGCGTGGCCGTCGCCGTGGCGGGCATGATCGGCTTCGTCGGTCTGGTGGTGCCCCATCTGGTGCGGCTGCTGGCCGGCCCCAACCACGTCAGGCTGCTGCCGCTCTCTGCCCTGCTGGGAGCCGCCCTGCTGCTGGGTGCCGACATGCTGGCCCGCACCCTGCTGGCACCGGCCGAGCTGCCGGTCGGCATCATCACAGCCCTGCTGGGCGCCCCCTTCTTCATCTGGCTGCTGGTCAAGGGCCGCCGGACGCTTTAACCGGAGGTCTATCTTGCCTGCATCAACGCCCCTGCTGCGCTGTCACCAGCTCAGCCTCACCCGTGGTGGCCGCCCCATCCTGGACCGGCTCGACCTCAGCCTGCAGGCCGGCACGCTCACCGCCCTGCTCGGCCCCAACGGCGCAGGCAAGAGCTCGCTGCTCAAGTGCCTGACCGGCGAGCTGGAACACGAGGGGGAGATAAGCCTGTTTGGCCGGGAGCGGCAAGCCTGGCCCACCATGGAACTGGCCCACAGCGTCGGCGTGCTGCCGCAGAGCTCGTCCCTCAACTTTCCGTTTCTGTGCGAAGAGGTAGTCGCCATGGGGCGCCTGCCCCACAGCGAGCCCGCCAGCCGGCGCGACCAGATAGTGCGGGCCGCCATGACCCATGCCGGGGTCGAGCACCTGGCTAGCCGCCTCTATCCCGGCCTCTCCGGCGGGGAGCGGCAGCGGGTACAGTTCGCCCGGGTACTGGCCCAGATCTGGCAGGCACCGGACGATCCCCAGCAGCCACGCCTGCTGCTGCTGGACGAGCCCACCTCGGCGCTCGACCTCAAGTACCAGCACCAGCTGCTCACCATGGCTCGCGCCCTGGCCGCCCGCAACACAGCCGTGCTGGTGGTGCTGCACGATCTCAACCTGGCGGCCCGTTACGCAGACCGGCTGGTGATGCTGGAGCAGGGCAAACTGATGGCCGACGGCACCCCGGCCGAGGTGCTGACCCCGGCCCTGATCGATCGCCTGTATGACTACCCGGCCCAGGTGATCCATCACCCTGAGACTGGCCTGCCCATGGTGGTGTGATGCGGTGATGGCCGTGCGGCAGATAGCAACAGAGCGCCATCAGGCGCTCTGTTTGTTTGCAAGGCGGGCAGGCTTATCACCCACCAAACAGCCTCATATGATTCTTCACTCGTCAAGCGATCTGATAGCGACCCGGCTTGTGATTGAGTGTCAACACCAGGTTACAGATGATGGCCGCCACCACGGAGAGCGCCAGGATCCAGGGCTGCACCACGAAGCAGGAGGCGATGACTATGGTGCAATCCAGCCCCATTTGCAGCTTGCCAGCGCGGATGCCGAAGCGGTCCTGGATAAACAGCGCCAGTATGTTGAAGCCACCCAGACTGGATTTGTGGCGGAACATGATGAGCAGCCCCATGCCGATCAGGGTGCCGCCGATCAGGGCCGCATAGACGGGTTCTATCTTGCCTATCTGCAGCACGGCGTTGAGGTGATCCGTCATGAAGGAGACGGCGGCCACGGAGACGAAGGTGTTGAGGGTGAAGCGCGGCCCCATCCTGAGCCAGGCCAGGGCGTAAAACGGCAGGTTCATGCCGAAGAACAAGAGGCCGAAGCTCAACCCCGTCACCTGTTGCAGCAGCAGCGCCAGCCCGGCGGTGCCGCCGGTGAGCAGGCCGACCTGATGAAACAGGAAGATGCCGAGGGAAACGAAACCGGCTGCAGTCAGCAGGGCGAGTACATCTTCATAGAGTGGATGCGCAGAACGGGCTGAGCGCGCAGAGCCTGGGGTGTTGTCCATAACCTGTATCCAATAGCGAAGTGAAAATAGAGTGTCTTGTGTCCGCCGTGGCGGACGCGAGCCCTGTCCGCAGGGCTTCGTTATGGGGTCCAGTCTATTTTTTGCGACCAGGATCACAATAGCCACGGGGAACGCCCCGTTTTGGTGCCTGTCATTCTCCATTGACAGTCAGTGCACCAAGATGCAGCATGCCGCGCCTGACGAGCCAGCCCTCGTCCACCCTGGCGCCGCCTCCATGTGGCGCCGGGGCCCGCGCTCTGGTACAAAGCGCCCAGCCCTTTTTCAGCCCCCACTCAGGACCACAGGCCCCCATGATCAGCACAGGACAACACGTATGAAATATCTGGTGACAGGCGCCGCCGGCTTTATCGGCTTTCACGTCGCCAGACGGCTGTGCGAGGCGGGCCATCAGGTGGTGGGGCTGGACAACCTCAACGACTACTACGAGGTGAGCCTGAAGCGGGCCAGACTGGCCCGGCTGGTCTCCTTCCCCCATTTTCGCTTCGAACAGCGGGAGCTGGCGGATCGGGACGGCATGGCGACCCTGTTTGCCGAGAGCGGGTTCGAGCGGGTGATCCACCTGGGGGCCCAGGCGGGGGTGCGCCATTCACTGGAGAACCCGTTTGCCTATGCCGACAGCAACCTCACCGGCATGCTGACAGTGCTGGAAGGCTGCCGCCAGCACGGCATAAACCATCTGATCTACGCCTCCTCCAGCTCCGTCTATGGCCTGAGCGATCAGATGCCCTTCTCCACCGAACAGCCGGCGGATCACCCTGTATCCCTCTATGCCGCCACCAAGAAGAGCGGCGAGCTGATGGCCCACGCCTACTCGGCGCTCTACGGTCTGCCCACCACAGGTCTGCGCTTCTTCACCGTCTACGGCCCCTGGGGTCGCCCCGACATGGCCATCGCCAAGTTCACCCGCGCCATCCTGGCCGGCGAGCCCATAGATGTGTACAACCAGGGCCTGCTCAGCCGCGACTTTACCTACATAGACGACATAGTGGACGGCATACTCGCCGTCGCCGAGCTGCCGCCGCGCGCCAATCCGCACTGGCACGCCAGCCAGGGCAGCCAGGCCGAAAGTGCCGCCCCCTACCGCCTCCTCAACATAGGCAACGGCCAGCCGGTGCGGCTGCTCGACTTCATCGAGGCGCTGGAACAGGCGCTGGACAAGCCCGCCATCAAACGGATGCTGCCGATGCAGGTGGGCGACATGCACGCCACCTGGGCCGACAGCGAGCCCCTGCACAGCCTCACGGGCACCCGCCCCGCCACCCCGCTCAGGCAGGGCGTCGCCGAGTTCGTACGCTGGTATCTGGCCTACCACCAAATCGCCGATTGATCCCGCTCAGGGCCTGCCAGAGCGCATCGCCCGTGATCCGCCACTTCATCGATACCATGAGCGAGCAGATGAACCTGGCGCCCGATGAGTGATGAATGAATCAGATCGCCCTGTCTCGTCCGACGCATCAGGATGCGCGCGGTGACCACCACATATGGACACAGACACGCGCAGGCACGGCGCGGTATACTGCCGGGCGTGGCGTCATACGGGAACAGCTTCCGGGCCATGCCAGATCACCATTATGAGAAGGAGTCACCTCATGATCCGAACCCTGCTGTTGCTGGGCGCCGCCCTCGCCGCCTGTGCATTGCAACAGAGCCATACCCTGCTGCCCCTGCTCAGCCTGCTGGCCCTGCTCTCGGTCTGGGTGGTGAGTGAAATCGGTCTGATGTACCGCCAGTTGCCCGCCGCCAGAGAAGATGAGCAGACGCATCATCTCGACGTCTAGCTGCAACGCCACTGACAACCTCTGCTCCCAACCCTTTGCTCGGCCAGTGCCGCCCGGAATAGCCATGACCCAGATCCGCCCCCTGTTATCCCTCCTGATACTGCTCACTGGCCTGCATGTCGTCCCAGCCCTGGCCCAATCCCCCTGCTCGGCAGGCACGGACTGCGCAACCCATGCCGCTGCCAATGACAGCAATATGGAGGGTGAGAACGGGAGTGACGGGACCAATGGAACTGACGGCGCCAACGGAACCGATGGGGCTAATGGGGCCGATGGGGCCGATGGGGCCGATGGGGCCGATGGGGCCGATGGGGCCGATGGGGCCGATGGGGCCGATGGGGCCGATGGGGCCGATGGGGCCGATGGGGCCGATGGGGCCGATGGGGCCGATGGGGCCGATGGGGCCGATGCTAGCCACTAGAGTCGTGTCTGCAACAACTCTCTTTTTCTACCCATAACGCCTGGATGGCACAGCCGCAGCTCCTGCCGTGCCTGCATTTCACACTGGTTCCATACCGTTTTGATCTCTGGAAGAGTGGATCCATAACAACAGGATCCACTGGATTAATGGCGGAACGGGCCATGTTCCCCTATATCTTCTGTACCCCAACAGGAGAGAATCCATGTCGAGCTTCAGCGAAAACAGGCTGTTTTTGCTGCTTTTTTTATCGCTGTTGCTGGCCGGTACCGTGCAGGCAGCGGCGCAAAGCAGGGATTTCAGACAGGCGCCCAAGGCGCTCAGCGCACTGAAAAAAGGCCAGGTGGCACAGAGTCAGGGCAACCTGACCCAGGCCATCCACTTCTACTGCGCCGCCGCCACGACGGGCAATCCGGAAGGTTACTTCCGCATCGGCCGTCTGCTCGCCACAGGCCCGGGCTCGGTGCGCAACCCCAGGATGGCCAACGCCTACCTCGCCATGGCGATGCGTCTTGGCAACCAGCAGGCCACTCGCTACTACAACGCCCGCATCGGCAATGCCGTCATGGGGGATCAGTGTGGCGCCGGGGTCGGCGGGGGGGGCGGCTACTTCGCCGAGATCCCCAGTACCCCCTTCAACCTGGATGCCTATCTGGCCCGCCAGTCCCCGGCCAAGCAGAAGCTGGTCATCATGCTGCGCAGTGCCGCCAAGCGTCACCGCATTGATGAGCGACTGGTGCTGGCCATCGCCATCGCCGAATCCAATCTCAACAGCAGCGCCGTCTCCCCCAAGAACGCCCAGGGGCTGATGCAGCTCATCCCCGAGACCCAGCAGCGCTTCGGCGTCACCCGCCCCTTCGACCCCGAGCAGAACATCAAGGGTGGGGTGGCCTACCTCAAGTGGCTGCATACCCACTTCGACGGCAACTGGACCCTGATGTCGGCGGCCTACAACGCCGGCGAGAAATCGGTGGAGCAATACGGGGGCATACCCCCTTATCAGGAGACCCAGCAATATGTGCGGCGGGTCCTCTACTTCGCGGGTCACAAGCAACCCTGAGATATGCCGCCAGCGGCGGCATTTATTGACAACATTCACATCCGCGTTTGCGCAACCGTTTGCCTTTCGGTAGGATCCTGCGCTTCCTCGCAAGACCAACAGGTAACCCATGAACTTCATCAAACGCTGCTCGCGTCTGCTCACACTGTTTGCCCTCTTCTCCTCTGCCGTCACGGCGGCCAGCCCGGCCTCCGCCCCCATCCTGATCCAGGGGGCCATGGATGTCGAAGTAGAAACCCTGGTGGCCGCCCTGAAAGACAAGAAGGAGCTGACCGTGGGGGCCTGGACATACTGGCAGGGCACTATCTCTGGCTATCCTGTGGTCATCTCCCGCACCGAGGTGGGGCTGGCCAATGCCGCTGCTGCCGCCACCCTCGCCATAGAGCGTTTTCAGCCGCGCCTCATCATCAACCAGGGCACTGCGGGCGGCCATGATCCGGCGCTGCACCGGGGCGATATCGTCATAGGCACCAGGAGCTTCAACATGGGCGCCTATCGCAGCGACCTTGCCCCGGCCGAGCAGGGGGTCGACCCGAGCAAATGGCACAACTTCGATGTGACCATGCGCCTGCGCGACAAGGGCAAGCTGGTGGAGCACAGCTCGTTTGCCGGTGACCCCGAGCTGGTCGGCCGCGCCCTCGGCATGGCCGATCGCTATCGCCATGGTCGCGTGGTCCCTGGCATCATAGGCACCGCCGACGAGTGGAACCGGCAGGTGGCCCGCATCAACTGGCTGCACCAGACCTACAACACCGCAGCAGAAGAGATGGAGACCTCCTCCGCCGCTCTGGTGGCCGAGGCCTACAAGGTGCCCTTTGTCGGGATCCGGGTGCTCTCCAACACGGATCTCCATGACGAGGAGTTCGATCCCCAAACTGCTATCCACTGCCAGCAGTTCGTCATCGATTATGCAAAGGCGCTCATCAACGGCTTCAACAAAGCCTGATACGCCACAGTGGTAGCCGGGCCAACAAGGCGGCTTTTGTCGTCGGCATTCTGGTGATCTCCAATACGGATCTCCATGGCAAGGAGTTCGATCCCCGAACGGCTATCCACTGCCAGCAGTTCGTCATCGATTACGCAAAGGCGCTCATCAACGGCTTCAACAAAGCCTGATAGCACCAAGAGGCCGCCACAATGGCGGCCTCTTTGCCTTGCCTACCCAGATCCACCGCCAAACCCAAACCAGCCGCAATATCCCGCACTTCCATCAAGGTCCTGACTGGGCCAGCCAGCAACACGGACCTGCATATGACTAGCTAACACACGTCTTGCGCCCATGGTGGCGGTAGTAACCCACCAGATTGCTGACCATGAAGAGCCCCTCCATCAGTGCCGCCACCGGTGAGCCCACCAGCAGGTTGTTGGCCAACCAGCAGAGGGTGCCGAGCAGCATCCAGCGCCGCAGCAGGCGATCATCCTGGCAGAAGGCGGCCCGGGTTTGCAGCAGGCTGCCCAACAGGCCAAGCAGCGCCAGCGGCCCCTGATAGGTCGCCAGCACGGCGGCGCAGGCCAACCCCATAAATAACCACATCAGGACGCGGCTCGTTGCCAGCATGCTGACCAGAAAACGCACGCTGGCCAGCAGCAAGAGGCTGGCGGCCGCCCCCTGCCCCAGCAGCGCGAAATGGCAGGCATTGAGGGCGCAGGAGAGGGCCAGACAAGCCAGGATCCCCCTGCGATCCCGCAGCTGAAACGACAATAGATCCAGCAGCAAGGCCAGGCTCACCACCAGTTGCGACCACAAAAACAGCGACATCATCCATCCCTCCAACCACCTTTGAATGGCGCAGCATGAGGGGATGACAAGGGGGCGGCATTAACCGGTGTTAATGCGCCGGCGGATCCGCGACAGGGTGACCGGGCTGATGCCGATGTAGTTGGCGAGCTGCACCTGAGTGAGCCGCGCCGGCCAGTGGGGGAAGGTGTGGCAGAGCTCCCGGTAGCGCTCCTCGGGGGAGTGCAGCAGCAAAAAGGCCTCCTTGCGCTCCTTGTAGCCCAGCTGCTGGCGCAGCAGGGCCAGGCAGACCGCCTGAAACGCCGGCTCATCCAAGAGGGCAAGCGGCACCCGCACCACCTGCAGGGCCGTGAGTGATTCCAGCTGGTAGCGAGCAGGTGCGCCACTCAGCCAGCTGTCATAGAGCAGGCAGAGTTCCTCTTCGAAATAGAACTCCTTGCAACGCTCCTGCCCGTCCCGGGTGTAGTGACAGGCGCGGGCTATGCCCTGTTCGACATAAAACGCCGCCTCCTGCCGTGCCCCTTGCGCCAGCAAAACTTGACCGGCGCTCAGGGTCAGTCGTGGCAAGCGCTGGCACAGGGCATCACTCACAGCCGCGTCCAATCCCATTGCGGTGAGAAAGGCCGCCAGTGAGGGCGTCTGGGGGGATGCGGTCATGACGGCTCCGGGACAAAAAGAAGCCCACATGATGCCAAGATTGCGCGGCTGATGCAGCAAGACGTGACAGCCTCGGCAAAGGGGGGGCGCCAACCGGGCGCCACCTTTGCCCACCCCTGTCCATTGGTTTACAATCGACGGGTTTTTTGGAACCGGGTTGGCGGCGTGCCGACCTGGCCCCACCACGACATCAGTCCGTTAGTGCCAAGACATTAACCTGCTGAAAAGGAAGAGAATTAGCCAATGGCTCAATTTATTTACACCATGAACCGGGTCGGCAAGGTAGTGCCGCCCAAGCGTCATATCCTCAAGAACATCTCCTTGAGCTTCTTCCCGGGCGCCAAGATAGGCGTACTGGGTCTGAACGGTGCCGGTAAGTCCACCCTGCTGCGCATCATGGCCGGCATAGATACCGAGATCGAAGGGGAAGCCCGTCCACAGCCCGGCATCAAGATCGGCTACCTGCCCCAGGAGCCGAAGCTGGATCCGGAGCAGACAGTCCGCGAAGCGGTGGAAGAGGCGGTCGGCGAGGTCAAACGCGCCATGGCCCGTCTCGACGAGGTCTATGCGGCCTACGCCGATCCGGATGCGGATTTTGACAAGCTGGCCCGCGAACAGGGCGAGCTGGAAGCCATCATCCAGGCCCAGGGTGGCCACAACATGGAAAACCAGCTGGAGCGCGCGGCCGATGCCCTGCGTCTGCCGGCCTGGGACGCCAAGATCCAGCACCTCTCCGGTGGTGAACGCCGTCGCGTGGCCCTCTGCCGCCTGCTGCTGGAAAAGCCGGACATGCTGCTGCTGGACGAACCGACCAACCACCTGGATGCGGAATCCGTGGCCTGGCTGGAGCGCTTCCTGCACGACTACGAAGGCACAGTCGTGGCCATCACCCACGACCGCTACTTCCTCGACAACGTGGCTGGCTGGATCCTGGAGCTGGACCGCGGCGAAGGTATCCCGTGGGAAGGCAACTACTCCTCCTGGCTGGAGCAGAAAGATGCCCGTCTGGCTCAGGAAGCCAGCTCCGAAGCCGCTCGTCGCAAGTCCATCGAGAAGGAGCTGGAATGGGTTCGTCAGAACCCGAAAGGCCGTCAGGCCAAGTCCAAGGCCCGTATGGCTCGCTTCGAAGAGCTCAACACCAACGACTACCAGAAGCGCAACGAGACCAACGAGCTGTTCATTCCGCCCGGACCCCGCCTCGGCGACAAGGTGCTGGAAGTGGCCAACCTGCGCAAATCCTACGGTGATCGCGTGCTGATCGACGATCTCTCCTTTGCCATTCCGAAGGGGGCCATCGTCGGTATCATAGGGCCTAACGGGGCCGGTAAATCCACCCTGTTCCGCATGATGTCCGGTCAGGAGCAGCCGGATTCCGGCACCATCACCCTGGGCGATACCGTGGTGCTGGCCTCGGTGGATCAGTTCCGCGACAGCATGAATGACAAGAAGACGGTGTTCGAAGAGGTCGCCGACGGCCAGGACATACTGCGCATCGGTACCTACGAGTTCCCGAGCCGTGCCTATATCGGCCGTTTCAACTTCAAGGGCGCCGATCAGCAAAAACGCGTCGGCGAGCTGTCCGGTGGTGAACGTGGCCGTCTGCATCTGGCCAAGCTGCTGCAGACCGGCGGCAACGTGCTGCTGCTGGATGAACCGACCAACGATCTGGACATCGAAACCCTGCGCGCCCTCGAGAACGCCCTGCTGGAGTTCCCGGGTTGTGCCATGGTCATCTCCCACGATCGCTGGTTCCTCGACCGTATCGCCACTCACATCCTGGACTACCAGGACGAGGGCAATATTGCCTTCTTCGAAGGCAACTTCACCGAATACGAAGAGTGGAAGAAGAAGACCTACGGCGCCGAGGCAGTCCAGCCTCACCGCGCCAAGTACAAGCGCATCACCAAATAAGGTTGACGGCGTCACAAGGGGAGCTCAGGCTCCCCTTTCTATTGCCTTTTGGCATACAATCCAAGACGGATGCCTTTGCATGGATGTAGCAAGATGACGACCCAGACCCCCACAGAGAAGAAACTCACCATCCAGATCCGGGTCGAGCCCGGCTGCCTGGGGCCGGATGGCAAGGAGCATATCGAGACCTTCTGTGTCGCCGCCGCCAAGATTTTCTCTGTCATCGATCCTGACCTGGTGAGCTGGGTGCTGATCCCGCGCTACGACAAGCAGTTGCCGGAGCAGGAGTTCTTCATCGAGGGACGCAAGCTGACCGAGGAGCAGGCCAGCCTGTTTCTGCGCCGTGTCGGTCGGGAGCTGGGAGAGGTGCAGGATAGACTCGACTCTGTGCTGGCCCAGCTGGTGGAGCGTTACTTCAAGACACTTTAAGTCCCTTCTTCCCGAAAAAGGTTCTCCAGCGAGAACCTTTTTTCATGCTCAAATAGCAAACGTTTGAATTTTTGCTCTATTCATTGATCCGCTTCGCAGATCCGGGGTTTGTAAACGGCGCCGCCTGTGTGAAAATGTGCGCGCTGTCACGGTATCAGGACGAGTCTGGTCACTTAACCACCAGAAACAGGGCAACCACTCCCGCATGGATGGGATGGCCCTTTCCCCTGCTGCTTATTTCACGTCACCTATTGGAATCCAACATGAATCAACCACACCAGGCCCCCACACAGGCCGCCGGGCAAGGATTGCTTGAGCGTCTGTTTGCCCTGCAAGGCCATGGCACCACGGCCCGCACCGAGGTCATCGCCGGCATCACCACCTTCCTGACCATGGTCTACATCGTCTTCGTCAACCCGCAGATCCTCTCCAATGCGGGCATGGACACCCAGGCGGTGTTCGTCACCACCTGCCTGATCGCCGGTATAGGCAGCATACTGATGGGCCTGCTGGCCAATCTGCCCATCGCCCTGGCCCCCGCCATGGGGCTGAACGCCTTCTTCGCCTTCGTGGTGGTGGCCGGCATGGGGTACTCCTGGCAGGTCGGCATGGGCACCATCTTCTGGGGCGCCCTGGGTCTGTTGATCCTGACCCTGCTGCGGGTGCGCTACTGGCTGATCGCCAACATACCGCTCACCCTGCGGGTCGGCATCACGGCCGGCATCGGCCTGTTGATCGCCCTGCTGGGCCTGCACAACGCCGGCATAGTAGTGGCGAGCCCCGCTACTATGGTGACGGTGGGCAACCTCACCTCCCTGCCCTGCCTGCTGGGTCTGCTCGGTTTCTTCCTGATCTGCATCTTCTCCGCCCGCGGCGTTCACTCCGCCGTGCTGATCGCCATAGTGGTGACCACCACCCTGGGCTGGTTGTTTGGCGACGTCACCTTCAAGGGCTTCGTCTCCATGCCGCCGAGCATAACGCCGGTATTCGGCCAGCTGGACTTGATGGGGTCGCTGGACATCAGCCTGGCGGGGATCATCTTCTCCTTCATGCTGGTCAACCTGTTTGACTCATCAGGCACCCTGATCGGCGTCACCAACCGCGCCAAGCTGGCCGATGACAAGGGCCACTTCCCGCGCATGAAGCAGGCACTGCTGGTGGACAGCGTGAGCTCGGTGGGCGGCGCCTTCATGGGCACCTCCTCGGTCACCGCCTTTATCGAGAGCAGCTCAGGCGTCGCCGTCGGCGGACGCACCGGCCTGACCGCCATAGTGGTCGGCGTGCTGTTCCTGCTGGCCATCTTCTTCTCCCCCGTCGCCGCCATGGTGCCGGCTTACGCTGCTGCAGGAGCCCTCATCTATGTGGGCGTGCTGATGTGCTCCGAGCTGACCCGGGTGAAGTGGGAAGACCTGACCGAAGCGGTACCGGCCTTCATGACCGCCGTCATGATGCCGTTCAGCTTCTCCATCACCGAGGGGATCGCCGTGGGCTTCATCTCCTACTGCGTGATGAAGGCGGGCACAGGCCGCTGGCGCGAGATCAACCCCTGCGTGCTGGTGGTGGCCCTGCTGTTCGTGCTCAAGTTCGTCTGGGTCGACAGCCACTAAGCCTGACTTTCGCACACAAAAATGCCCGTCATCGACGGGCATTTTTTATGGCTGACAGATAACGGCACTCAGCGGATACCGCGCGCCTCGCGGATCCACTCCCAGGCCTGCTGTATCTCCTGGGTCTTCTCCTTGGCCATCTCCATCATCTCGGGCGGCAGCCCCTTGGCGGCCAGCTTGTCCGGGTGATGCTTGCTCATCTCCTTGCGGTAGGCGCGCTTGATCTCCTGATCGCTGTCGCTCTCGCTCACTCCAAGCAGCTGGTAGGCATCCTTGAGGCGATCCTTGGAGGGCGCCTCCTGCCGGTACTGCTGCCCGCCGTGCCCACCGTCCTGATACTGGCCGCCGTGAGCCCGGTTGAAGAAGTTCATCTGCGCCTCGGCCATGGCCAGGATCCGAGCCAGCTCGATGCGGCTGAAACCCAGCTCATCGGCGATGGTGTGCAGTATGGCGCGCTCGTTGGCCTCGACCTTGCCATCGGCAAAGGCGGCCTGCAACTGCACCTCCAGGAAGAAGCGCAAAATGTCGCGCTGCCCCAGGCTGGCACGGCGGAATTCGGCCAGGGTTTCCTGCAGCGGGAACCCGGCCTCCTTGCCCAGCCGGAACGACTCCTGGGCGCGGGCCCGCTGATCGCCCACCAGCCGCATCCGATCCATCAGGTTGGACGCGACCCGGATCTCCTGCTCTGTGACCTGGCCGCTCGCCTTGGCGATATGGCCCATGACGGCGAAGGTGGCGTGGAAGAAGACCGCCTGCTGTTGCTGACTGGGGCCACGCTGGAACGCCCCCCGAATACCCATGCCCCGATCGAAACGATGGCCGATCCAGAGGCCAAGCAGGGCACCAAAGATGTTGCCGAGCAGAAAACCGAAGAAGGCGCCAAGCACCTTACCCCAAATACGCATGGTTCAAGACCTCGTGATGTTAATGAGAGTGCCCCAGCAGCTGGTCATCCAGCTCGCGCAGCCGCGAGACAGTGCCTATGTCCCGCCATTCGCCGGCCAGCATGGTGCCACCGACCCGGCCTTGCGCCATCCAGTCGCGCAGCAGGGGGGCCAGCTTGCGCGCACCCGGCGACAAGTCGGCAAAAGCGGCGGGGTCATAGAGCCCGACTCCGCTGAAGGTGAAGGCCGGCGCATCCTGTACCCGACCCGCGTTAAGAGAGAAATCCCCGCCTGGATGCTGGGGCGGATTGGGCACCAACCAGAGGTGGGCCAGATCCTCCCCCAGTGGCTGGGTCACCAGGGTGCGATAGTCCAGGTCGAGCCAGGTATCGCCGTTGATCACCAGAAAAGGCGCAGGGCCGAGCAGGGGCAATGCCTGCACTATGCCACCGGCGGTCTCCAGCGCACTCGCCTCTGCCGACCACTGAATTTGCACCCCGAACGCACTGCCATCACCGAGCGCTTCCACCAGCTTGTGGCCGAGCCAGGCGTGGTTGATGACAAGTGTGGTCACCCCGGCCGCCGCGAGCTTCTCGATATGGTGCACTATGAGCGGCTTGCCCCCCACCGCCAGCAGCGGCTTGGGCAGGCTGTCGGTGAGCGGGCGCATGCGCTCACCGCGACCGGCGGCCAGGATCATCACCTTCATGGTGTCACCTGCGCTGTGTGGTTGATCCCGGGCAGCGCCACCTGCTCCAGCCACAGGCCGAAACGGGCCAGCACGGGGTAGGTGGCGCCATGCTGGTGGCACGTGTCCACCACATAACCCAGGGTGCGGGGAATGTCCTTGAGGTAACCGGATTTGCCGTCGCGATGGGAGAGGCGGGTGAAGATGCCCGCCGCCTTGAGGTGACGCTGCATGCCGGTCAGGTCTGCATGACGACGGAAACTGGCATAGTCGAGTTCGCCAAGCAGTCCCGCCTGCTGCAGGGTATCGAAGCCCTGCCGCATGCCCTGCTCGATCACCGCATCCGGCCAGCGCACGTAGCAATCCTTGAGCAGGGAGACCAGATCATAGCTAAGAGGCCCGATGACCATGTCCTGAAAATCGATGATGGCCAGGGTGCTGGTCTCGGGCCTGTCGCCACCACACACCATCAGGTTGCGGCTGTGAAAATCCCGGTGCATCACCCCCTGCGGCTGGGCCAGGTTGTTGGCGGTGAGGCAGGCGAAGGTGTCATCCAGCAGCCGTTGCTCGGCCTCGCTGAGCTGCAATTGCAGGTGATGACCCAGCAACCACTCGGGGAATATGCTGTTTTCACGGGCCATGAAGGCTGCGTCGAAGGGGTCCAGCACCAGATCCACAGCCCCCAGCCGGGGCAGCAGGGCGATGGCCTTGCCATACCAGGCCTGCACGTTGTGCGCGTCCAGACAGCCGATAAGCTGGGTATCCCCCAGATCCGTCACCGCCAGCAGGCCCTGCTCATAATCCACAGCCCTGACCTCGGGCGCCAGCAACCCCATGGCATGCAGGGCGGCTGCATTACGAACAAACTCATGATTTTTTTCAGTTTTCGGATTGGCGTCCACCCACACCAGGCCGGCGCCACGGTGGTAGCGGCGAAAACTGGCGTCACCGGAAATCAGGGTCAACTGAAGGTTGGCATCACCGGAGATCCGGCGCGCCCATTGCAATAGCAGGGAATCGCGATCGTACATAAGTCGGGGACCAAATTGGAAAGCAGCACTTGGCTGTTAGCCCTGGCCGCAATAATGCTTTATCATTGCCGGCTAACATAAAGCAATGACATGCAATGTCAACTCGATGAATCCTGTCGTAAAATGCATGTCTTGAATCAGCCGTAGCTACCACGGATTGCGCGAGTCTTTCACATGACAAAATGGACACTGGGGTACGCTTATCCCATCGCCCTGACCATCAGCCTTGTTCCAGCCCTGACCCCTGCCATGGTGCAGGCGGCACCGCTGACGCCGCCGCCCGCCACCGGGATCCTGGACGGGCTCTGCTATGACTATGTTCCCAAGATAGAGCGGCTGGCCCCGGACAAGGATGCCAACGCCCAACCCGTCGAAGTGGATGCGGATCGGCTCGAGGCCAAGCAGGGCGGCACCGCCGTCTATCAGGGCGACGTCAAGGTTCGCCAGGGTGTGCGCAAATTTGACTCAGATTATGCCGAGCTCGACCAGAAGAGCCGGGATGTCATCGCCATCGGCAACATCTATTACAACGATGGCCAGATCACTGTCACCAGTGACAAGACCCTGAAATCCAACCTGGATACCAAGAATTCCGAGCTGGAAGAGGGCAAGTATCAGGTGCATGGTTCGCCGGTGCGCGGCTCCGCCGACCGGGTCACCATGACCAACAACAACCAGAACATCACCCTGGAAGGGGCCCAGTACACCACCTGCCCGCCGGGCCAGGAAGTGTGGACCCTCAAAGCGGGCAGCATAGACATAGACCAGACAGAGGTGTTCGGGGAAGCCTGGAACGCCAGCCTCTGGCTCTATGACTATCCGGTCTTCTACTTCCCCTATATCAACTTCCCCATCAAGGATGAGCGCAAGACGGGTCTGCTCTACCCGGGTTATACCCAGAGTTCCCGCAACGGCATGGACATCACCCAGCCGTTTTACTGGAATATAGCGCCCAACTACGACGCTACCATCACCTCCCGTTTCATGGACAAACGGGGCCTGATGGAGCAGGTCGAGTTCCGCTACATGCCGGATCCAGCCCACGTCGGCAGTCTCTATTTCGAGAACCTGGCAAACGACAAGCAGTATGATCCGACCGACCCCAGCTTCACCGGCCTGGATGACGGTCATCGCTACCTGCTCAACGCCCGCCACACCTCGCTGTTTGCCGACAACGCCATGCGGGTCTCGGTCGACTACACCAAGGTGCGGGATCGAGATTACAACTACTACAACGACTTCTCCCCCAAGGTGGGTACCCAGGTCGAGAACCAGTTGCAGCAATCCCTGATGGCCGGCTACTTCCAGCCCAACTGGAACATCAATACCGAGGTGCGGACCTACCAGATACTGCTGGCCAGTGCCCAGCAGCCCCACGAGCTGATGCCGCGCATCGACCACAACTACTATCAGCAAGGCAGCTGGTACGATCTGGCCTGGAACACCGAGATCACCAAGTTCGGTTACAACAATGCCCAAGCCATAGAGCAGAACCAGGGCAGCGCCTACACTGGTACCCGGGTCTACACGGCCCCGACCCTGACCATGCCGCTGATCGACGAGGCGGGCTATTACCTCGACAGCCAGTACAAGCTGATGTACACCCGTTACGATCAGGAAGTGCCGGACAATATGAGCCAGACCTTTGTCAGCCGCTTTACTCCTGAAAACGGCAACGGAGTCACCCTGGAGGAAGGGATCATCACCCGGACCCTGCCCTCCTTCCGCCTCAAGGGCGGCATGACCTTCGAGCGCAACCAGAACTGGTTTGGTGACGATGCCAACCAGACCCTGGAGCCCGAGTTCCAGTACCTCTATGTGCCCTACAAGGATCAGGACAACATAGGCGTCTATGACTCCACCAACATGCGTCAGGACTACTACAGCCTGTTCAGCGATCGCCGTTATGCCGGTCTGGACCGCATCAGCGACTCAAATCGCGTCTCGCTCGGTGTCACCACCCGGGTCTATGATGCGGCTGGCGATGAACGAATTCGGCTGGCCGTTGCCCAAGCTTTCGATTTTGTTGCGCCCAGGGTCAAGCTCTACCCCAGCGAATCCTTGGCCACCAACACCCGCTCTCCGCTGTCGTTTGAGGGGGATGCCAAGATCAATGAACAGTGGTTTGCCCATGCTGGTGCGCAATATGATATGGATCAGAGCGAGATCAGCTCGGCCAACAGCGCCATCGAGTATCGCCGCGAGAAGCTGATCAGCCAGCTGAACTACCGCTTCGTACGCGATGCCAACTACGACCTGTCCAACACCAACCAGGTCGCTGACCTCAACCAGGTCGGCATGCTGTTGACCACGCCGCTCAATGATCAGTGGCACCTCTACGGTGGCTACTATCAGGACCTCGATCAGGGGGTGAAGGTGGATCGCAAGGTGGGTCTGAAATATGACTCCTGTTGCTGGAGCATCAACTTCAACCTGGAGTGGGTCAACACCCCGGATAACGTGACCATGCGTCCGACCTCGGAGCGCAGCCTGGGCATTCAGTTTGAAATGAAAGGATTGGGTAGCGTGGGTACCGGCTCCAAGGGCACCTCCCTGGATACCGAAGCACTGCCTTACATTCGTCCGTTTAACCTGCGAGACCAGTAACCGGTCTGGCAAACGCCTTGAGAGATGGATATGAAGAAGACGTTGATTTCCCTGCTGACTGCAGGCCTGTTCGGAGCCATGAGTCAGGGTGCCTTCGCCGCCCCCGAGCTGATGGACAAGGTGCTTGCCGTGGTCAACAAGGACGTGGTGCTGGCCAGCCAGCAGGAAGCCCTGGTACAGAAAGTCAAAAGCTCGGCCCAGGAGAGCGGTCAGTCCCTGCCTGACGATGCCACCCTGCGCAAGCAGGCGCTGGATCGCCTGATCCAGGAGAGCCTGCAACTGCAACTGGCGGATCGTCAGGGCCTCAAGATCAGCGACACCCAGCTGGAGCAGGCCATCCAGAGCATAGCCGCCGACAACAAGATGACGGTGGAGCAACTGCGTGCCCAACTGGCCCGCGAAGGGCTGACCTATGCCCAGTACCGGGAAGAGGTGCGCCGCGAGATACTGATGAACGAGGTGCGCCGCAACCAGGTGCGCCGCCGCATCAACATCTCCGAGCAGGAGGTCAAGCAGGTGGTGGACATACTCGCCAAGCAGGGCCAGCAGCAACAGCAGTACCATGTCGGCCATATCCAGATTGCCCTGCCGGACAACCCGAGCGCCGAGCAGCTCAACACCGCCAAGAGCAAGATTGAGCGCATCCTGGCCGCCCTCAAGCAGGGGGCCGATTTCCGCAAGCTGGCCATTGCCGAGAGCAACGGTCCCAAGGCGCTGGAAGGGGGTGACTGGGGCTGGATGAGCCCGCAAGAGATGCCGACCCTGATGGCCGAAGCGGTACAGGGTGCCAAGAAGGGTGACATAGTGGGTCCGCTGCGCTCGGGCGCCGGTCTGCACATCATCAAGGTGTTCGATGCCAAGGGCCAGCAGCAGGTCGTACAGACCGAAGTGCGCGCCCGCCACATCCTGATCAAGCCCTCCATCATCCTGAGTGAAGAGAAGGCCAAGGGCATGCTGGACGGCATACTGCACGACATCAAGAGCGGCAAGGCCAGCTTCGCCAGTCTGGCAGAGAAGTATTCCGAAGATCCGGGCTCTGCGGTGCAGGGCGGCGAACTGGGCTGGTCTGATCCCAACGTCTACGTGCCGGAATTCCGCGACATGGTCAACCGCCTCAAGCCGGGTGAGCTGAGCGCCCCCTTCCGCACGACCCACGGCTGGCACATTGTCCAGCTGGAAGAGCGTCGCAGCCAGGATGCCACCAACAAGGCCCAGGAACAGCGCGCCTATCAGCTGATCTTCAACCGTCGCTTCACCGAAGAGTCCCAGGCCTGGCTGGACGAGCTGCGTGACGAGGCCTACATCCAGATCGAAGGCGCCGGCAGCTGATGAGCTGTCGTCGTCTCGCCGTCACGCCGGGTGAACCGGCCGGGATAGGCCCGGATCTGGTGCTGCAGATAGCCCAGCAGGATTGGCCCCACCAGCTGGTGGTGATCGCCGATCCCGCCCTGATGCTCGAACGGGCCGCCCTGCTGGGGCTGCCCATCGAGCTGGAACCCTATGACGCCAAGGCCCCTGCCCAGCCGCAGCGGGCGGGTACCCTGACCCTCTGTCCGATCACCCTGGGCGCCCCCGTGGTGCCGGGTGAACTCGATGAAGGCAATGGTGCCTATGTGCTGGCGACCCTGCAGCGCGCCTGCGACGGCAACCTCAGCGGCGAGTTCGCCGCCGTGGTGACCGGCCCGGTGCACAAGGGGATCATCAACCAGGCGGGTGTCTCGTTCAGCGGCCACACCGAGTTCTTCGCCCAGCAGTCAGGCACCGCCGATGTGGTGATGCTGCTGGCGACGGAAGGCTTGCGGGTGGCGCTGGCGACCACTCACATCCCGCTGGCCTACGTGGCGATGGCGATCACCGAAGATAGGCTCGGTAAGGTGATCCGCATCCTGGATGCGGATCTCAAAACCAAGTTTGGCATCGCCAAGCCCCGAATTTACGTCTGCGGCCTCAATCCCCATGCCGGGGAAGGGGGCCATCTCGGCCGTGAAGAGATTGACGTGATCGAACCCGCCCTGGCCGGCTTGCGCCAGGAGGGGATAGATCTGGTCGGCCCGCTGCCGGCCGATACCCTGTTCCAGGACAAATACCTCAAGGATGCGGATGCGGTACTCGCCATGTACCACGACCAGGGACTGCCCGTACTCAAATACAAGGGCTTCGGCAGTTCGGTCAATATCACCCTTGGACTTCCTTTCATCCGCACTTCGGTGGATCACGGCACTGCGCTGGATCTGGCAGGCAAGGGCCTGGCGGATCCGGGCAGTCTGATCACCGCGATTAACCACGCCATCAAGATGGTAGAGAAAAAAAGATATGAGCAGTAAGGTGCAGAGCAACAAGGTGCACATGGGCCACACGGCCCGTAAGCGTTTCGGTCAGAACTTCTTGCACGACCGCTATGTGATCGATCAGATAGTGGCCGCCATCAATCCGCAGCCGGGTCAGAACCTGGTGGAGATAGGTCCGGGTCTGGCCGCGCTGACCGAACCGGTCGCCTCCCAGATGGACAAGATGACAGTGGTCGAGCTTGACCGGGATCTGGCCGCGCGCCTGCGTGAGCATCCGACCCTCAAGGACAAGCTGACCGTGATCGAGGCCGACGCCATGCGCTTCGACTTCGGCACCCTGATGGGGGAAGGCAAGGGGCCGCTGCGCATCTTCGGCAACCTGCCCTACAACATCTCCACCCCGCTCATCTTCCACCTGTGCGATTTCGCCGACCGGGTAGAAGACATGCACTTCATGCTGCAAAAGGAAGTGGTCCTGCGGATGTCCGCCGGTCCGGGCAGCAAGGCCTATGGCCGCCTGAGCGTCATGGTGCAGTACTACTGCCAGGTGATCCCGGTACTGGAAGTGGGTCCCGGCGCCTTCAAACCGGCACCGAAAGTGGATTCTGCCGTGGTCCGTCTGGTGCCGCACAAGAACCCGACAATCGTCGCCAAAGACATCCGCTGCCTGAGCCGCGTCTGTACCGAAGGCTTTGGCCAGCGCCGCAAGACCATCCGCAACAGCTTCGCCAACTTCATCACGGACGCCCAGCTGACCGAGCTTGGCATCGATGGCAACCTGCGCCCGGAGAATCTCTCCCTGGAGCAGTTCGTCATGATCGCCAACTGGCTGGCGGATCAGCAACAGGCCTGATCCCGTGGCACACCCGCACATAGTGATCCGCCCATACCCCAGTTATGTGGCGGATACCCAAGACCCTTACCAGTTCCACTATCTGATCGAGATTGAGAATCTGGGGCCCGGCCCGGCGCAGCTGCTGCACCGGCGCTGGCTCATCACGGATGCCAATGGCAAGATGCTGGAAGTCGAGGGCCCCGGCGTCGTCGGGGAGCAGCCCCTGATTGCGGAAGGGGAGACCTTTCGCTATCAGAGCGGCGTGCCACTCGCCACCCCGCTGGGGGTGATGGAAGGGAGCTACACCCTGCAAGATGCGTCGGGACAGCAGTTCGAGGCGCCCATAGCGCCTTTTACGCTGGCCGTCCCCCACATTATTAACTGAGGTTTCATGGCGAACTGTTTTGTTGGCGATATCCAGGGCTGTTATGACGACTTGCGCCGTCTGCTGGATCTGGCCGAGTTCGATCCCGGCAACGATGTGCTCTGGCTCTGCGGTGACCTGGTCGCCCGCGGCCCGGACTCCCTCAATACCCTGCGCTTCGTCAAGTCACTGGGAAGCCGCGCCGTCACAGTGCTCGGCAACCACGACCTGCACCTGCTGGCGGTGGCCGATGGTGTCGCGCCGCTCAAGAAGAAAGACAAGCTGCAAGCCCTGATGGAGGCCCCGGATCGGGACGAACTGCTGGAGTGGCTGCGTCATCGCCCCCTGCTGGCGGAGCACCCTGACCTGCCCATCATGATGGTGCATGCCGGCATCTCCCCCGCCTGGGACGCCCGCACGGCGCGCAACTGTGCCCGTGAAGTGGAGAGTCTGCTGCGCGGCGATCAGTACAGCTGGCTGCTGCACAACATGTATGGCGATCTGCCCGATGGCTGGAGTGAGGATCTGGCCGGTATCGAGCGTTACCGCTACATCATCAACACCTTCACCCGCATGCGCTTCTGCTATTTCGACGGCCGGCTCGAGTTCAAGTGCAAGAAGGGCCCCACGGAGTCCACACCCGGCCTGCGCCCCTGGTTCGAGCAGCGTGAACACCACGTGGATGACCCCATACTGGTGTTCGGCCACTGGGCGGCCCTGATGGGCAACACCGGCAAGCAGGATATCAAGGCGCTGGATACCGGCTGCGTCTGGGGCAACAGTCTCACCCTGTGGCGTTATGAAGACGATGCCCTGATAGTGACACCCTGCCCCACTCACGCTAAATAAGCTTGCTCAGTGAATACTTGTAGTAATAAGCCCGACGCGATGTCGGGCTTTCTACTTCAGATATAAAGAGCTATTCATCCCCCACCAATTTAAACGTATTTAAAACATATAAGTCACGATATATAAATTAATATATGACGTATGTCTGTTGAAAATCACACAATTAACAACATTGTTTTTCTTGTTTAAAAATGAAATATAAATTCAACGTTCTGCCCCAGAGCACACCACTAATCAGCCCACTTAAAAAGCCAAATAAAAGATTGAAAGATAATGACCCCCTCAATTCTGGATCTACATTAAGAAAAGCATTCAACGTGTACTTTGTAATAAAAGCAATCATCACAAATATAATAACCCATGAAGTACCAGGCCAGATAATCAGATCACTTCCCTCTTTACTTTTTAACTGTGGACCACGACTCAAGATACACCAACCACATCCACAACCGAGCACTAACCCCACCACCATGGCTACTAACCCCCAGAACGAGAAGGCCAGGTCATAGCTCACACTGATTCCTCCCCATAAGAGAAAAAACAATGGCATAACGAACAAATGTTGAATCTCCATCTCTCTATCATTTAATGCACTGATCCCATTTACTATCAAGACGGCAAATAAGATCCAGACCCATATCGGAGTGCCAACAATGATGTTTACAAAAAACATGTCCCCTCCTTTGTAACCAATGGAGAAATCTAACTGTACTTGTCATAAACCATTTAATTAACTATTCATAAAATAAATTTAAAACCACGTTTAACTCGCAGTGGAAGATATTACAACTTGCGTCCCAGCCGTTTCTCTATCTGACGCCGTTCCCACTCGGGCCCGAACAACTTGAAGGGCTGGAACAGATTGATGGCATGGGAGATCAACCCCAATCCCCAACCCAGCGCCGGCCACCAGGCCCAGATATAATCCGGATTGCTGAGGTAGTTGATGACAAACAGCCCGCAAATTACCAGCACATAGCTGGCGATGTGGTAGTAGAAGCCCTTGAGCCCCTCCACATAACGCATGGCCGCCCGCTCCTCAGCCGACACCTGTACCGCATCCTGACCCATGGTTTCATTCCCTCTCATCTCGCGCTCCTGTTGTTGCGTCCCGTCTAACTGAGCCACATCAAGTTCAAAGACGGAGGCCAGGGCCTTGAGAGACTCCAGTCCGGGCTGCTGACCCTGTTCGATCCGCTGTATGGTGCGAACGCTCAGGCCAGTCAGGGTCGCCAATTGATCCTGGGACCAACCCCGCTGCAATCTCAACTTCCTGACGATCATCATGAGCTCCTTGTGGTGATTGACAGGGCCAGCATAGGGCCTGAGTGGAGGGCGGTGACACGACAGATGCCCGACATCAACCTGACTATCCTTTAAAATCAATACGTTAAAAAAAATTTTATGAGCACTGTTGTCAATCGGCGGGCCAAGCACCTGGCTCGACCCGCCACAGTGACAAGCCCTGCCTGCCAGCTTACAGGCTATTCATCAGCTCGGCCGCAATCTCGAACGAGCGCAGACGGGCCTGGTGATCGACGATGGGGCCGTTGAACATCAGCTCATCGGCCCGGGTCTCGGCCAGCAGCGCCTTGAGGCCGTGACGCACCCGCTCCGGATCGCCGACCAGGGAGCGGGCCAGGGTCTGCTCCATCGCCATCAGTTCGCGGGGTGACCACTCTTCCCCCAGCTCGATCACGGGCGCGGGCAGCTTGCCCGCGTCACCGCGGTAGAGACGCAGGAACTGCTGCTGCACAGTGGTGAACTGGAAGCGGGCTTCCCGCTCGCTGTCGGCGGCGATCATGTTGATGCAGACCACGGCATAGGGCTTGGGCCAGCGCGCCGAAGGGCGGTACTGGGTACGGTAGATCTCCAGCGCCTGCAACAACAGGGCGGGGGCGAAGTGGGAGGCAAAGCCGAATGGCAGCCCCATGGCCGCCGCCAGCTGGGCGCTGTAGAGGCTGGAGCCCAGCAGCCAGATGGGCAGGTGCAGTCCCTGACCCGGCACCGCCTGTACCGCTCCCGCCTCGTCCCCAAAGTAGCTCATCAGTTCGCGCACATCCGCCGGGAACTCGTCCACCTCGCCGCTGCGCTGGCGCCGCAGCGCCTGCATGGTGCGCTGATCTGTGCCGGGTGCCCGGCCCAGCCCCAGATCGATGCGATCAGGGTAGAGCGAGGCCAGGGTGCCGAATTGCTCGGCGATCACCAGCGGCGAATGGTTCGGCAGCATGATGCCGCCGGCACCGATCCGCAGGGTGTTGGTGGCACCCGCCAGGTGGCCGATCAGCACAGAGGTGGCGGCGCTGGCGATGCCCGGCATGTTGTGGTGTTCGGCCAGCCAATAACGCAGGTAGCCCCAGCGCTCGGCATGTTGCGCCAACTCGCGCGAACGACGGAACGACTCGGCCGGCTGGGATCCTTCGGGGACGGGCACCAGATCGAGCACGGAATAGGGGATGGCAGACATGGGTCACTCCATTGATTCACAGACCAGTAACAAGGAGGGCAATGTAGCACGAGATACCTGAATGAATCACGCATCGGGCCGGCGAATTGCCCCCTCCCAATCTCTGACAGGCCGACAACCGAAAGCGTCACACAGGCCGCACGCCTGATTTATCCTGCCCTGGCATCAGGTGGGATGGCGCTATGCCAGCCCCGGTGGGGCGTCAACTGACAAGTTACACAGTTACCCTCTCCGGCCGCAGGCGCTAGCATGCTGTGGCTCGTCGTCTGGTTGTGAGCTACACCCACCCTCTTCTTGCAGGAGAATACAGGCATGAATGCAATCACAGACACCAAGACCGGCCTCTTCCTCGCCTCTTTCGAGATTGGTAAAGCCATGCCGGGGGCACAACTGCTGCACCTGAACCTGGCCGTCTATACCCCGGGGGAGACGGTGAACGGCGTCGCTCACCTGACCCAGGCAACCAATCCACCGCTGGACATGGCCTCCGAACTGAAGGGCCAGTACACCTATATGTGTGTCATGCCCAAGCTGTGCCATATCCTGGTAACCGCCCAGGGTTATCCCATCATCAAGTGGCCGCAGGGTGGCGGGATCGGCCCCGTGATCCAGCCCAACTTCGAGCTGCGCATGGTGCTCAGCGAAGACTGGAAGTCAGGCACTGCCAACTACAAGTACCAGGACAGCCACCAGGTGTGGCACGAGGTGAAAGACGCCCCCGTCAACCTGGTCCCCGCCGCCGTACTGGCGTGACCCCCAAGACGGCCCCGCCAGGGGCCGTCACATCCGATGCCATATCCTGATACCGCTCAATCATTTATTGTGTTTTCTGTCATCCTGTTGGCACACTGGTAGTTGATCGTCTCTGCAATCGCCCGTGTGACAAGGATGCGTCCATGACAAGTGCCAGGCCAGGTCGTAAACCCTTCTATGTGCATATCGCCACCCTCTTCATCCTGCTGTTTACCCTGCTGGGCAGCGCCCTCATAGCGTTGCAGTTCCAGCAAGGGGCGCGCCAGGGGCTGGAGCATGAGCGACAGAACTTCCTGCAATACCGGGAGCAGTTGTCCCTCGCACTCCAGCTGAACGAGCGACCGGCCCGCATGTCGCTGAGCCTGCTGCGCAGCGGCCAGCTGGCGGCCATGACCAGCCTGGATGCTCGCCTGGGCTACCTGCCGCAACTGGCGGAGGTGCTGGCCAACAGCCCCAGCTATGGGGCCGTCTACGCCGGCTATGAGGATGGTGACTTCTTTCTGGTGCGCAAGCTGACCGGACGGGCCAGAGCCCAGCTGGACAAGGTGCCCGCCGCCAGCACCCTGCTGGTGCAGAGCCTGCATCAGGGCAAGGGGGAGTTTCTCTACTTCGATCAGCGGCTGACCCTGCTCGAGCGCCGGGCCATGCCCCTGTACCAGTTTGATCCCCGCAGCCGCGACTGGTACAAGCAGGCACGCTGGCGCACGGGGATCGCCACGACCAGCCCCTATCTCTTCTTTACCACCAAGGAGCCAGGCATGACGCTGGCGGTGGAGAGCGATGACAGACGGGCGGTGATCGGGCTGGATACCAGCGTCGAGGGGCTGTCGGCCCTGATCGGCAAGCTGCGCTTGCCAGCGCAGAGCCAGGTGATCCTGTTCGACGAATACGCCACCCTGCTGGCCGCCGATCCCAGGCATCTGCCCAGCTTCGAGCAGCTGAGCCAGCTACCTACGCTGTCGGCGCTGTCCCATCCCGTGCTGACCCGGCTGCAACAGCAGATCAGCCGCCAACCCGCCCTGCTGAGCAGTCCGGTGGAGCTGAACCTGACCGCCGCCGATGACAGCGACTGGCTGGTCAACCTTTCCCCCCTCGGCGAGGGTTCCCCCTTCCATATCGCCCTGCTGGTGTCGGCCGATCTGCTCTACCAGCAGGCCCGCGACGAGGCACTGGTCAATCTCGGCTGGGCCCTGGCGGGCTTGCTGTTGCTGCTGCCGGTGATCTGGCTGGTCTCCCGCCGTACCGCCACCCCGCTGCTGGCCCTGACCCAGGAGGCGGAGCGGATCCAGCACTTCGACTTCGGCGAGAGCCGGGTACCTGAGTCGGCGATCCGCGAGATCGACGATCTGGCCCGTACCATGTCCGGCATGCGGCTGACCCTGGGCAACTTCATGAACATGGGCCGGGCGCTGGCGGCCGAACACCGCTTCGACTCCCTGCTCAGCCGCATACTGCAGGAGACCATAGCCGCGGTGCAGGCCCAAGGGGGCTGCCTCTACCTGGCCCAGGAGCAGAGCATGGTGGCGGTCCAGGCGAGCTGGCGACAGCAAGCCCTGCCCGCCGGGCAAGTCCCCTGGCAGGAGGCGCTGCTCGGCAAGCTGGCCCAGACAGAGCGGCTCACCCTGGCCGTCGACGAGCGCGGCTGGCGGCAGCATCTGGCGAGCTGGGGCCCCTTCCCCGGCCCCTGCCAGCTGGTGGCCGAGCCCCTGCGCAACCATAGACAGGAGCTGATCGGCTGCCTGCTGCTGATCCTGCCCGACTGCTCCGCCCGCGAGCTGGCCTCGCGCATCAGCCTGATCGAGGCGCTGGCGGGCACCTCGGCCTCCGCCATCGAGAACCAGCGCCTGCTGGAAGAGCAGAAACAGCTGCTGGAGTCCTTCATCGAGCTGATGGCCGGCGCGATCGATGCCAAGAGCCCCTACACAGGGGGTCACTGCCAGCGCGTGCCCGAGCTGACCCGGATGCTGACCGAGGCTGCCTGTGCCCAGCAGCAGGGCCCGTTCGCCGACTTTCGGCTCAATGAGGAGGAGTGGGAGGCCATCCATATCGCGAGCTGGCTGCACGACTGCGGCAAGGTCACCACGCCGGAGTTCGTGGTCGACAAGGCCACCAAGCTGGAGACCCTCTACGACCGGATCCACGAGATCCGCACCCGCTTCGAGGTGCTCAAGCGCGACGGTTACATAGAGGTGCTGGCGGCCCGCCTGCCGGCGTCCGAACGGGAAGCGGCCAGAGCGGAGGTGGCGCCGCTCTGGAGCATCCTGGACCAGGAGTTTGCCTTCGTCGCCGAGTGCAACCTGGGGGGCGAGTGGATGGCGCCGGAGAAGCTGACACGGCTGGATGCCATCGCCAGCCGCACCTGGCTGCGCACCCTGGATGACAGACTCGGCATCAGCCGGGAGGAACTCAAGCTGCGCCAGAGCGAGTCCACCGCACCGCTGCCCTGCGTCGAGCCGCTGCTGGCCGACAAGGCGGCCCACCTCATTCCCCGCCCCGTCCACGACCGCCTGGATGAGCACAACCCCTGGGGTTTCAAGGTCAAGGTACCCACCCATCTCTACAACCGGGGGGAGCGCTACAACCTGGCCATAGGCCGCGGCACCCTCACCGAGGAGGAGCGCTACAAGATCAACGAACACATCATCCAGACCATCCGCATGCTGGAGCGGCTCCCCTTCCCGCGCCACCTGCGCAGCGTGCCCGAGATCGCCGGCGGTCACCATGAGCGCATGGACGGCAAGGGTTATCCCCGTCAGTTGCTGGGGCAGCAGATGAGCATTCCGGCCCGCATCATGGCCATCGCCGACATCTTCGAGGCGCTGACCGCCAGCGATCGCCCCTACAAGTCGGGCAAGACGGTGGCCCAGTCGCTGGCCATCATGCAGAGCATGGTGCGCGAGCAGCACATAGACCCGGCGCTGTTTGCCCTGTTTGTCGGCAGCGGCATCTGGCGCGACTATGCCGAGCGTTTCCTCGCCCCCGAGCAGCTGGATCAGGTGGATGAAACCGCCCTGCTGGCCGCGCTGACGTAGGGCGGGATCATATTTTCTTACATTTGTGCGCTGGTCTGAGCGCACCGGCTTGGTTATAACTGTGCCCCTATAGCGAAGGGGGAGCAAAAGACTCCCCCTCACTCTTTGTCACACCACACTGTTCAGGTTATCCATGTCAAAACATCTCATCATGCTGGGCGCACTGGCGCTGTCCGGCTGCTCCCTGTTGTCGCCTCCCCCGCCCACCGTCACCCCGGTGCACCTGGCCGATGCCAGCCAGCACGGCTTCTATATCGAGTGCAGCAGCATGGCGGCCTGTTTCAATCAGGCCAACCAGACCTGCCCCCAGGGTTACAAGGAGACGGATCGCCGTCAGCAGACGCTCTACTCCACCCAGTACACGACGGGCAGCTATGACGAGGAGAAGAAGCTCTACAAGGCGGGCAAGCCTTATCGCGTGGCCAGTACAGTCCATTCGCTGACCATTCAGTGCCCCACGGACTTGAGCATCACGCCGCGCTAGCAAGCAGCCAGCAACGAAAAAGGGCCCGCGGGCCCTTTTTCGTTGCGCCAGAACAGCCTCAGCGCGTCGCCTCGGCATGCTGGCGGGCCAGCTCATCGCTCATTGCCTCCCGCATCTTGAACTTCTGCAGCTTGCCGGTCACCGTCATGGGGTACTCCTCCACGAAGCGGATATGCCTGGGTACCTTGAAGTAGGCGATGCGGGCCGACAGGAAGTGCTTGAGCTCCTCCTCGCTGACCTCCTGCCCGGGCCTGAGCTTGACCCAGGCGCACACCTCCTCGCCATAGCGCTCGCTGTCGACCCCGAACACGGCCGCATCCTGCACCGCCGGATGATCGTAGAGCCGCTCCTCTATCTCGCGCGGATAGATGTTCTCGCCACCACGGATGATCAGCTCCTTGCTGCGCCCGACGATCTGCACATAGCCCTCTTCGTCCATGATGCCTATGTCCCCCGAGTGCAGCCAACCCTCCTCGTCTATGGTCTCCGCCGTCTTGGCAGGATCCTGCCAGTAACCCTGCATCACCCCCTTGCTGCGACAGCAGATCTCCCCCCGCTCGCCGATGGCCACCGTTTCGCCACTCGGGTCAACCAGTTTGATCTCGGTGTGATCGAGGGCGCGGCCGACCGTGGTGACCCGCTTGTCCAGCGGCGCATCGATGGCGGTCATGTGGTTGATGGGACTGCACTCTGTCTGGCCGTAGGCTATGGTCACCTCGGTCATGTGCATCAGGGTCTGCACCTTGCGCATCAAGGGCTCGGGGCAGATGGCCCCGGCCATGATGCCGGTGCGCAGGGAGGAGAGATCAAACTCAGCAAAGCCGGACAGCTCCAGCTCGGCGATGAACATGGTCGGCACGCCGTGCAAGGCGGTGCAACGCTCCTCGCTCACCATCTGCAGGGCCGCCACAGGGTCGAACGCCTCCGATGGAAACAGGGCGCAGGCCCCCACGCTGATGCAGACCAGGTTGCCGAGCACCATGCCGAAACAGTGATAGAGCGGCACAGGTATGCAGAGCCTGTCCTGCTCGCTGAACGCCATGCCCCGCGCCACCTGGCGGCCGTTGTTGAGTATGTTGCCGTGGCTCAAGGTCGCGCCCTTGGGGTTGCCCGTGGTGCCCGAGGTGAACTGGATGTTGATGGCATCGTCCGGCTTGAGGCCGGCCGCCACCCGGGCAAGCCGGGCCGGATCCTGCTCGTCCCCCAGCGCCAGCACGGCACCGAAGTTGAGCATGCCGGCGCTGTCCTCCTCCCCGAGCCGGATCACCATCGCCAGGCTCGGCAAGCGGGCGCTGACCAGCTGCCCTGGCGGCGCACTGGCCAGTTCCGGAGCCAGCTCATTGAGCATGGCGAGGTAGTCGCTGCCCTTGAAGGCACTGGCGCAGATGAGGGCACGGCAGCCCACGTTGTTGATGGCAAACTCCAGCTCGTAGCTGCGGTAGGCGGGATTGATGCAGACTATGATGGCGCCGATGCGGGCGGTGGCGAACTGCACCAGACACCACTCTATGTTGTTTGGTGACCAGATGCCGACCCTGTCCCCCGGCTGGATGCCGAGCGCCAGCAAGCCCAACGCCAGCCTGTCTATCTGGGTCAGGTATTCGCGGTAGTTCCAGCGGATCTGCTGGTGGCGCACCACAACGGCGGGCCGTTCGGGAAAGCGTTCGGCTATCTCTTGCAGGTATTCGCCTATGGTCTGATGAAGCAGGGGCTGATCGCAAGGACCGGCCCTGTAGCTGAGCAGTGAGGTCATGGGGTGACTCCTGGCCACGTTCGATTTGAATTGCCTACTGCTCGGCTGGCACGCTTTTTTCAGCTTGTTACATTAATGTAAAACCCCACTATTAAAAAGACTCACTTTGGTCTAATGCCGACCACAAAAAACGGCCAACCCAGGTTGACCGTTTTGCATCCAGCACAACTGCCCTAGAACAACAGATGCGCCACACCGGCGATGACCGGCAGCGTGACCAGGGTGCGCAGCAGGAAGATGACAAACAGCTCCCACAGCTTGACCGGGATCTTGCTGCCCAGCAGCAGGGCACCCACTTCCGACATGTAGATGAGCTGGGTGACCGACATGGCGGCGATCACGAAACGGGTGATGTCGCTCTCTATGGTCGATGCCAGCACGGCCGGAATGAACATGTCGGCGAAGCCCACCATGATGGTCTTGGAGGCGGCTTCCGCATCCGGCAGTTGCAGCAGCTCCAGCAAGGGCACAAAGGGCGCCCCCAACCAGTTGAAGATGGAGGTGTGCTCGGCCAGCATCAGGGCACAAGTCCCTATGGCCATCACCACAGGCAACACGCCGAATACCATGTCGAGTGCGTTCTTCACACCTTCTCGCGCCACCGCGCCCATGTCCGTCATGCTTTCGGCCTTGGTCAGCGCCCGCTCATAGCCATAGCTCAGCACGCTGTGCTCATGAGGCACTGACTCCTGCTGACGGCACAGGGGGGTGCCATCGGCATAGACGTCCTTCTTCCAGGAGAGCGGCGGCAGGCGCGGCACGACTATGGCAGCCACCACGCCGGCCAAGCAGACAGTCAGGTAGAAGGGCACGAACATGTGTTCCAGCCGGACCTGGGAGATCACCACCAGACAGAAAGTAATGGAAACCGCCGAGAAGGTGGTGCCTATGACGGCAGCCTCGCGCTGGGTGTAGAACTTGCCTTCGTACTGCTTGCTGGTCAGCAGAATGCCGACGCTGCCATCCCCCAGCCAGGAAGCGAAGCAATCCACGGCGGAACGGCCCGGCAGGCGGAACACGGGGCGCATGATGCGGGTCATCATGGTGCCGACGAACTCCAGCAGACCGAAGTCCAGCAGCAAGGGCAACAGCAGACCGGCGAAAATGAACACAGAGAACAGCACAGGCAGCAGATCGTGCAGCACCAAACCACCGGTGGCACCGGAGCGCAGTGCCTCGGGCCCGATTTCGAAGAAGGTCAACAGCACGAAGATGCCGCCCAGTACCCGCACGCAAGCCCAGAAGGGGGAGACGTTGAACAGGCTGTTGAGGAAGGGGCGTCTGACCAGGATCGCCGGCTTGAACAACCAGGCTACCAGCGTCATCAGCATGGTGGTGGTGATGATGGCGCTGACCATGGCCACCAGATAATCGGCAAACACCATCTGTACCAACTTCGCCAGCACGGCGACGGGTATGGTGACGTTTCCGTCATAGATGACGGGAGTCATGAACAGCAGGATCCCGATGAGTGACGGGACCAGGAACATCAGCACATTGCGGCGGGTATTGAGCGCAGGTGCTTGCAGAGTCTTTTCCAGCATGGTCTACAGCCTTAATGTTACTTTTCCTTAGCCAGGCAAACCTGCATATTCATGCTCTCACCCGGCAAAACGGGCGCAAGAATACCCCAATAAAATGCACAAACAAGCTTTTAACGGATCATTCCAAGCATAAATATTTTCACAGGCAAACCTTCCATAAGAATGACCTCAAACAGATATGCATATCAATTCATTGTTAATGGTTAGCACATTGTTTCAATTAGGTTGCATTCAGGTGCGCAGTATAATCAGTTGCGGTTGGCAGGCAATAAGTGACATAAGAAATATATCTATATGAGGATCGGGCCAGCCGGATGGGCCCCATAAAAAAACCGGAGTCTGTTGCCAGACTCCGGTTTTTCTCATCGATGGGCCAGGATGCCACACCGATCAGGCAGGACAGGGTGATCAGTCACGAACATAGATGACTTCAACGCCATCATCTTCGTCATCATCCCAGTCGTCGTCATCGTCGAGGGTCGCATCGAAGGCCAGGGAAGCCGCTGCGGCCTCAGCTTCGGCCTGGGCCAGCTGGTTCTTGTGGTAATCGTCCCACTTGAACTCCACCTTCTCGATGGCGTCCTTGGCATCTTCGACCAGCGTGCGCGGCATGGTATCCAGCAGATCCAGGATGTCGTAGCACACCTTCTTGGTGCCTTCCTTGCTGATGGCCGTGATCTGGTAGACAGGGCCTTCGTATGCCAGCGCAGCCTTGACGCGCTCCATCACCTCGACCGCTTCCTCTTCCAGGATCAGATCCATCTTGTTGAACACCAGCCAGCGCGGCTTGCCCGCCAGCTCGGGGCTGTATTTTTCCAGCTCCTTGACGATAGTCACGGCATTCACGGCCGGATCGGAGCCATCTACCGGGCAGATATCCACCAGGTGAAGCAGCACGCGGCAACGCTCCAGGTGCTTGAGGAAGCGGATCCCCAGACCTGCGCCTTCGGCGGCACCCTCGATCAGACCCGGAATGTCAGCGATCACGAAGGAGCGGGAGTTCTCGCCACGCACCACGCCCAGGTTAGGTACCAGGGTGGTGAAGGGGTAGTCAGCCACTTTCGGACGGGCCGCAGAGACGGCGCGGATAAAGGTGGACTTGCCCGCGTTGGGCAGACCCAGCATGCCGACGTCGGCCAGCAGCAGCAGTTCCAGCTTCAGGGTACGTACTTCACCCGGCGTACCGCTGCTCTTCTGGCGCGGCGCCCGGTTGACGGAGCTCTTGAAGCGGGTGTTGCCCAGACCGTGGAAACCACCCTTGGCAACCATCAACTTCTGACCATGAGTGGTCAGGTCGCCCAGTCGCTCACCGGTATCTTCGTCACTGGCGCGGGTTCCGACAGGAACGCGCAGTACCTTGTCTTTGCCACGATGACCGGTACAGTTGGCACTGCGGCCGTTCTCACCGCGCTCGGCCGCATGGAAGCGTTCGAAACGGTAATCGATCAGGGTGTTCAGGTTTTCATCGGCAATCAGATAGACATCGCCGCCATCGCCACCGTCTCCGCCATCCGGACCACCGTTGGGAATATACAACTCCCGGCGAAAACTGACACAACCGTTACCACCGTCACCGGCATCGACTCGAATCTGGACTTCATCAACAAACTTCATAGGTAACCGTCACCTTAATTCGAAAAACCGATACGCAATTATAGTGGTACAGGCCCCTGCGGGCGATACGCATCTTAGCGATGAATGCCTCGCGCAACACCAGGCACATCTGCGTTCCGTTTTTTCGTAAACTGCGTCAGAAAAACAAAAGCCCCGCCTGTTGGCGGGGCTTCGGATCCTTGCGGTCCGTAATTACTCAGCAACGATGCTAACGTACTTACGATTCAGCGGACCTTTAACTTCGAACAGGATCTTGCCAGTCGCTTTCGCGTACAGGGTGTGATCGGTGCCCAGACCAACGTTGGTGCCAGCGTGGAACTTGGTACCACGTTGACGAACGATGATGCTGCCTGCCAGAACTGTTTCGCCGCCGAAACGCTTAACGCCAAGGCGTTTAGCTTCAGAATCGCGACCGTTGCGGGATGAACCGCCAGCTTTTTTGTGTGCCATCTATCGGACTCCTCTAATTAAGCGCTGATGCCAGTGATTTTGACTTCAGTGAACCACTGACGGTGGCCCGCTTGCTTACGATGGTGCTTACGACGACGGAACTTGACGATAGTCACTTTCTCGCCACGGCCGTGAGCCACAACTTCAGCTACAACCTTGCCACCTTCAACGAAAGGAGCACCTACTTTAAAAGTGTCGCCTGCAGCAACCATCAGAACTTCGTTGAAGTCGATGGTAGCGCCAGTCTCAACGTTCAGCTTTTCCAGACGAACGATTTGACCTTCGGCCACACGGTGTTGTTTTCCGCCGCTTTGGAATACCGCGTACATTTGATTAACTCCGTAAAGGCGTGTCTTTTGCTCAAGGCCAGACACGCGCAAAAACCTATAACAATGGGCCGGCATTCTACGCAAATCGATTTGCTCAGGCAAGGCCAATTTAGCAAAAAGTTTATTTTGTGCGCATATCTGCCGCCGTGAATAAACGCTTAACTGTAACCCATTGTGAAATCGTGTAGAATCCCCGCCATTACTAAAACCGCAGTTATTGCTGCCGTCACGTTACGAGACTTATGGACCAACAGACTATCCGTGCGCTCTGTGCCGCCGACATGACGGCGGTGAATGAACTGATCCTGGCGAGACTCCAGTCCGATGTCAGCCTGATCAACCAGCTGGGTTTCTATATTGTCAGTGCAGGCGGGAAACGGATGCGCCCCATGCTGACAGTGATGGCCGCCCGCGCACTGGGATACGAAGGCCAGGATCATCTCAAGCTCGCCGCCATCATAGAATTCATTCATACCTCTACCCTGCTGCACGACGACGTGGTCGACGAATCCGACCTGCGCCGCGGCCGGGAGACGGCCAACGCCCTGTTTGGCAATGCCGCCAGCGTGCTGGTGGGTGACTACCTCTACAGCCGCTCCTTCCAGATGATGAGCGAACTCTCCAACCTCAAGGTGATGGAGATACTGTCGGATGCCACCAACACCATAGCCGAGGGCGAAGTGTTGCAGCTGATGAACTGCAACGATCCGGATACCACGGAACAGAGCTACATGACGGTCATCTACTGCAAGACCGCCAAGCTGTTCGAGGCCGCCACCCGCCTCGCTGCCGTGCTGACCCATCAGCCCGAGCCCGTCGAGCAGGCCATGACCGACTACGGCAAGTATCTGGGTACCGCCTTCCAGATCATCGACGACGTGATGGACTACTGCTCCCAGAGCGATGAGATGGGCAAGAACGTCGGTGACGATCTGGCCGAAGGCAAGCCAACCCTGCCGCTGCTGCGCGCCATGGAAGTGGGCTCGCCCGAGGAGCGTCAGCTGGTGCGCGATGCCATAGAGCACCGCAACGGCATGGAGCATCTCGACCGGATCCTGGCCATTCTGGATCGCACAGGGGCGCTGGAGTACTCCCGCATGCGTGCCCGGCAAGAGGCTGACAAGGCCATCGCAGCACTCGCCGTCCTGCCGGACTCCCAGCACAAGCAGGCGCTGGAAACCCTGGCCCAGATGGCGGTACAGCGCAGCGCCTGAGTCAACGACTCCTGCTGGATGAAAAAAGAGGCCTCAGGGCCTCTTTTTTATTGTCTGCGCTTTGCTGGTAACCTGAGCTCGCCAGATGACTCAATGACTCAGCATCCAGAGGATCACGGCGCCCGCCACCACCAGCGAACCACCGATGCGGCGCAACTGCTCGGGTGGCTGATCAATGAGCAGCCGCAGCATCTGCTGCCAGGCCTTCGGCATCAACAAGGGGCCAAGCCCTTCAAACAGCAATAGCAGCCCCAATCCCATCAAGATGGATGTCAGCATTCCCGCTCCTTGCACAAAAAAGCCGCCCGTATCGGCGGGGTCTGGCGCCATCAAGCAAAAGGGCCTGAATCATCAGGCCCTTTGGTCTTATTGCTTGTCTCTTACTGCTTGGTGCCGTGAGGAGACTTGAGGTAGCGGAAGAACTCGCTGTCTGGTTTGAGCACCATCAGGTCGTTGCCACCGGCAAAACTCTTGCGATAGGCCTCCATGCTACGCACGAAGCTGAAAAACTCGGGGTCTTTCTTGTAGCTGTCGGCATAGATCTTGGCGGCTTCGGCATCCCCTTCACCACGCAACTGACGCGCATTACTCTCGGCATCGGCGATCATGACGGTCACCTTGCGGTCGATGTCGGCGCGCAGGATTTCGGCTTGCTCGCGGCCCTGGGAGCGATGCTCACGGGCTACTGCAGTCCGCTCGGCACGCATCCGCTGATAGATGGAGCTGGAGACTTCCACCGGCAGGTTGATCTGCTTGATCCGCACATCGACCACCTTGATGCCGAGCTCGGAGGAGCGCGCCATCTTCATCAGGGCATCTTCCATCACGGTACTGCGCTCACCAGAGACTATGTCCTTGATGGTGCGGTTACCGATCTCGGAACGCAGACCGTTGTTGATCTTGCGCTTGAGCAGGTCTTCGGCCTGGATCTTGTTGCCACCACCGGTTGCCAGGTAGTACTTGGAGAAGTCCTCGATCTTCCACTTCACGTAGGAGTCGATGATGAGGTCTTTCTTCTCCGAGGTGACGAAGCGATCCGCCTGGCCTTCCAGGGTCTGGATGCGGGCATCCATCTTGCGAACCTGATCGATGAGCGGCACCTTGAAGTGCAAACCAGGCTCATAGAGCCGCGGCTCGCCGGATTCAACCCGCTTCACCTTGCCAAACTGCACCACTATGCCCTTCTGGCCTTCATCAATGATGAAGATGGAAGAAAAGCAGACCATGGCGGCCACAGCGATGACACCAATAGCTATTTTTTTCATCTATTAGTTTCTCCCTGAGCTGAAACGGTCACCGCTGCGCAGCGGGGTCGGTGTGGAGTTGGCCCCTTCGTTGGACGGCGTGGTCGATTCAACTACCGGCGTGCCAGCCGGACGAACCGGTTGTACCGCATTCGCCTTGCCAGACAATTTGTCGAGCGGCAGATAGATCATGCTGTTGTTACCCGCCGGCATGTCCACCAGCACCTTGTTGGCCTGTTGATAAAGCTCTTCCATGGTTTCCAGGTAGATACGCTCGCGAGTCAACTCGGGCGCGGCCTGATACTGGGGCAGCAACTCGTTGAAGCGAGCCACTTCACCCTTGGCCTTCAGCACTATCTGGGACTTGTAACCTTCGGCTTCCTGTTCCAGACGCTTGACCGAACCGCGGGCCTTTGGCTCCACTTCACGGGCATAGGCTTCCGCTTCACGAATGAAGCGCTGCTCATCTTCCTGGGCGGAGATGGCGTCATCGAAGGCGTCTTTCACCTCTTCCGGCGGACGCGCCGGCAGGAAGTTGACGTCGACGATCTGCAGACCCATGTGATATGGCTCCACGATACTGTCGATCACCTGCCAGGTTTCCTGACGGACCTTTTCCCGACCAGTGGTCAGCACATCGTCCATCCGGGTGTGACCCACCACATAGCGCAGGGCGCTGTCGGTGGCCTGACCCAGACTCTCGTCAGCATTGGTGACGCTGAACAGGTACTGCTCGGGATCGACCACGCGATATTGCACGTCCATCTCGACCCGCACCACGTTCTCGTCCTGGGTCAACATGAAGCCGGAGGCCGGCAGGGAGCGTACAGACTCGACGTCCACCGGGATCACCCGGTCGATGAAGGTCGGTTTCCAGCGCAGGCCCGGATCCACGTTATGGGAATACTCCCCAAAACGCAGCACCACGCCCCGCTCGGCTTCGCGAATGGTGTAGAAGCCGCTGACGACCCACACCACCACGGCCACGACCAGAGCGATAGAGAGACCAAAACGGCCCATCTCGCCACCTGACTTGCCACCACCCAGCAAACCACCAAAACGGCGGCTTACCTTGCGCAACATCTCGTCCAGATCAGGGGGTCCCTGATTCTTGCCGTTGTTCCCCCAAGGGTCACGGTCTTTGCCGTTGTTTCCAGGCTCATTCCAAGCCATCAGCATCTCCATTAATACAAGCGGATGGATATCAACTCTATCTGGCCATCAATCGTTGATGAAGCCTGTAAGCATTCATCTTCATCGACGAATCAATGCCTGATAAAGCGTTGTAAATTCTCACCTTCCTGTTTCACGAGGCGATTCCAGTCGGCAAGCTGCAAGCGTACCTCCAGGACAAAATCCCCCTCCTCGCTGAAACCTTCCTGTTCAATGCCCTTCAGACGATAGAGCGCACTGCGCAATCTGGCGGCCGAAGGGGGCAACTGCAGGGTGTGATGCACCATGGAGCCGGCCAGCAACTCGGTCAGGGCCGTAAACAGGTATTCACAGCCTTCACCCGTCTGGGCAGACAACCAGAGCCGCACCGGGCGTCCCTCATCATCCCGCTCCAGACCCGCCGGACGATCGGCCAGCTTGTCGATCTTGTTGCAGATCATCAGCTGGGGTCGGTCGTCGGCCTCAATCTCGGCCAATACCTGCTGCACCGAATCGATATTTTCCTGCATCTGCTCATCGGCACAGTCCACCAGGTGCAGCAGCAAGTCCGCTTCACGGGTCTCCTGCAGCGTCGCCTTGAAGGCCGCGACCAGATCATGGGGCAAGTGTCGAATAAATCCAACTGTATCCGCCAAGATCACATCACCCACATCCCGGATCACCAATTTACGCAGGGTGGGATCCAGTGTTGCGAACAATTGGTCGGCAGCATACACGCTGGCAGCTGTAAGTTGGTTGAACAAAGTGGACTTTCCGGCGTTGGTATAACCCACCAGTGAAACGGTCGGCACCTCATTGCGGTTGCGGGCGCGACGGCCCTGCTCCCGCTGTTTGGCCACTTTGTCGAGCCGACGCAAAATCGCCTTGATGCGTTCACGCAACAGGCGGCGGTCGGTTTCCAGCTGGGTTTCGCCCGGGCCGCGCAGACCGATCCCGCCCTTCTGACGCTCAAGGTGGGTCCAGCCTCGCACCAGGCGAGTAGAAAGATGGCGTAACTGGGCCAGTTCGACCTGCAACTTGCCTTCGTGGGTACGGGCGCGCTGGGCAAAGATATCCAGGATCAGGCCGGTTCTGTCCACGACCCGACACTGGAACAGGCGTTCCAGGTTGCGCTCCTGGGCAGGGGTCAGGGCATGGTTGAAGATCACCACGTCTGCGCCCAGCATCTGCACCTGGGACGCGATCTCTTCAGCCTTGCCGCTGCCGACAAAAAATTTGGCGCTGGGTGCACTGCGGTTGGTGGTGACCACCCCCAACGCATTGACCCCGGCCGAGCTCACCAACATCTTGAGCTCTTCCAGATCCTCCCGCTCACCCTCATCGCTGAAGTTGACATGTACCAGAACGGCCTGTTCGCCGGCTTCATAACGGTCAAACAAGCGCTTGCTCCTTGACAGGAATCATGATGAATCTGGGTTGGCGAGTCGTCTCGCCTCGGGATATCACGCCTCGGCTTCACCCTGTTCTTCGCCAGCTGCGCCAGGGACGTGCTGGTGATGGTTGACGGCTCGGGCCGGCACCACGGTGGAAATGGCGTGCTTGTAGACCATCTGGCTCACGGTGTTCTTCAGCAAAATGACAAACTGGTCAAACGATTCGATCTGACCCTGCAGTTTGATGCCGTTCACCAAATAGATAGAAACAGGAATCCGCTCACGGCGCAGCGCATTCAAAAACGGGTCTTGGAGAGATTGCCCCTTAGCCATCTTCTTTTCCTTATAGTTTGTTGTTTTTAAACACCGGATATCAATATAACAACCTGATTATACAGGAGTGTCAAGCCACTCCGGCGCGGGCAACGACCCTTGCCAGATTGCCAGACTCACCAGATTCCAACCAGGTGACTTCAGGCCAACCGCGCAACCAGGTCATTTGACGCTTGGCCAACTGGCGGGTGGCAACAATTCCACGATAGCGCATCTCATCATACTCCACTTCCCCTGCCAGGTAGTCCCACATTTGGCGGTAGCCAACGCAGCGAATAGCGGGCAAGTCGGGGGTGAGATCGCCCCGCTCATAGAGCGCCCTGACCTCTTGTTCGAACCCGCTTTGCAACATCTTGTCAAAGCGCTGTTCGATGCGCTGGTGCAACAGGGCGCGATCGCTCGGGGCGATGGCAAATTGATGCACGCGATAGGGTAATCCTTCCCCCTGTACCTGGGTCAGCTCGGTGAACGTCTTGCCACTGATGCGATAGACCTCGAGTGCCCGACTCAGACGCTGCGGGTCATTGGGATGGATGCGCGCCCCGGCAACCGGGTCTATGCGCACCAGCTCCTCGTGCAGCGCCTGCCAGCCGAGGCGAGCTGCCTCTTCCTCAATCCCGACACGAATGACAGGGTCGGCGGATGGCAGCGGCGAGAGTCCCTCCAGCAGCGCCTTGAAATAGAGCATTGTGCCCCCCACCAGCAGCGGAATGCGGCCACGGGCGACTATGCCGTCCATCTCCCGCAAGGCATCGCGGCAAAAATCCGCCGCCGAATAGCTCAAGGCAGGATCGAGCATGTCGATCAGCTTGTGGGGTGCCAGGGCCAGCTCGTCGGCCGTCGGCTTGGCAGTGCCTATGTCCATGCCGCGATAGATGAGCGCAGAGTCCACGCTGATGATGTCGCAGGGCAGGGCCTGACAAAGATTGATGGCGAGATCCGTCTTGCCGGAGGCCGTCGGCCCCATCAGAAAAATTGCAGTCGGCAAGTCAGCCACGTGAAAAACTCCCCTTGCATGGTCGCCACCGGAGCGGGCGCACCTGCAAAAACTTATCTATTGGTCGAAGAGGCGGTCATCCCGCCCCTCAGTTGCCATCGGCAAACTCGGCCAGCACGCTCGCCAACGACACGGGGCGCACCATGCGCGTGTCTGCCAGTTGGTCACCGTAATCGGTCACAAGTTCCGTCAGCAAACGACTGGCAGTTGAAAAATCATATACTTTTTCGCGGCTTATCCCCTGCTCCACCAGCCATTGGCATAATACTTCAGCCAGCTGACTCGCATCACTGTCAGATCCGCTCTCGATAATTTGCAACAATTCGGGTAATAACCGCACCAGATCGGTCTGGCGCAGCAAGGCTGGCACCCGAGTCAGGATCATGGTGTCGCGCCCCCCGTTTTTCAACTCCAGCCCCATGCGTTTGAGCAAACGTTCCTGCTCTTCAACCAGCGCTATCAGGTTCTTTGGCAACTTGAAGGAGACCGGCAGCAGCAGCGGTTGCGCCGCCAGTCCCTGCCCCCAGGCCTCCAGCAGCCAGTTGCGCAGCAGCAGGCGCTCGGCCCGCACCAGCGAGAGCAGTGCCAGCTGGCCGTCTCGCGCCAGCAGCAGATAGGCCTGCTCCACCAGGGTGAGCGCCCGCCAGACGCCTGGCGCGGCCTGAACGGCTGCGTTGGCGGTCACCGCCGAGGTGACGGGTACGACAGGCGCGGGCACAGCACCGGGCAAGGTGGTGAGCAGCGCGCCCATGCCACGCATCGCCTCCCGGCTGGGGGGCTCGGGTGGCTGATAATTGCCGGCCCGCCCTGCACCGCCCCCTTCCCGCACTTCCTGGGCCGGCGCCCGATAGTTGTGCTCGGCGCCGTACCACTCGGGACGGGGCGCCTGGCCCGGGTATTCAATCTGCCCGCTGACCGGCAGCTCGACCAGGGTCTCGGCCAGCGGCTCGCCCTGTTCGGCTCTGGCGGCCGCCTCCCGGTGCAGGGCGGTGAACAGCGCCTGAAAGATGAAGTCGTGGATGAGGCGCGCCTGATGGAAGCGCACCTCGTGCTTGGCCGGATGGACGTTCACATCCACCTGATGGGGATCCAGCTCGATATAGAGCACATAGGCGGCAAAGCGGTCGGCGGGCAGCAGCTCATCATAGGCCTGGCGGATGGCGTGATTGATGAGCTTGTCGCGCATCATGCGGCCGTTCACATAGGTGTATTGCAGATCGTTTTGCGGTCTGGCCCCCTGCGGGGTCGCCAGCCAGCCCCACAGGCGCACGTCGCTGTGCTCGCTTTCCACCGCCAGCGCGTGGTGCATGAAGGGGGTGCCACAGACGGCGGCCAGGCGGCGCTCCTGCTCGGGCACCGTATTGGCGGCCTTGTACTGGCGCATCACCTTGCCGTTGTGGCGCAGGATCAGGGTGACATCGAAACGGGAGAGCGCGATGCGGCGCACCAGCTCGTCGATATGGGCGAATTCGGTCTTTTCGCTGCGCATGAACTTGCGCCGCGCGGGGGTATTGAAGAAGAGGTCCACCACCTCCACCGTGGTGCCCACCGGATGGGCCGCCGGCTTGACGGTGACCTGCATCTCGCGCCCTTCCGCCTGGGCTTGCCAGGCCTCGGACTGATCCTGGGTGCGGGAGGTGAAGGTGAGACGGGAGACAGAGCTGATGGAGGCGAGCGCCTCGCCGCGAAAGCCCAGGCTGCAGATCCCTTCCAGATCATCCAGAGTCGCCACCTTGGAGGTGGCGTGGCGCGACAACGCCAGCACCAGCTCATCTTTGGCGACACCGCAGCCATTGTCACGGATGCGGATCAGCTTGGCGCCGCCCTTGTCGATGTCGATCTCAACCCGGTCGGCCCCCGCGTCCAGGCTGTTTTCCACCAGCTCCTTGACGACCGAAGAGGGCCGCTCCACCACTTCGCCTGCGGCAATCTGGTTGGCCAGAATGGGCGGTAAAATACGGATCGGCATGGCTTGCTCCTGACCTTTAGTCTTGCGGGATCCAGACCCAGTCACCACTGAGCAGGGCCGCTCCCCCTCTCTCCTGCGGCAATCTGGTTGGCCAGGAAAGGCGATAAAACAGGGAGCGGCTTGGCTGCCCACTGTCTCTATTCTTGGGGGATATAGAGCACCTGCCCTATCTGGATATCCCGTGATTTGAGTTTGTTGATCTCCACCAGGCGCGCCTGGCTCACCCCGAACTTCTCGGCGAGGCGAGAGAGACTCTGGCCGCGGGTGACCACATGGCGGATCATCCTGGCCTTGTCGTTGCTCTGCACGCTGCTGACAGGCACGCTCGGCTCCTTGGCGGCCACCACATAGGGCTTGATCACACCGGCGCCGGACGAGCTGCTGACGCTGCTGACCGGGGCGCCGCCATCACTGCTGCGGTTTGGCTCGGTGGCCGGCATCCGGTTGGTCACCACGGGCTGCGACTGCACCTGCGCCGGTTTGCTCACGGCGGCAGGCTTGCTCACCGCCACGGGTCTGCTGACCGCCGCAGGCTTGCTGGCCTGCCCCTTGCCGGTCAACATGGCGCCCTTGGTCGGGTGGGCACGGTAGTAGTTGCGGATGCCTTCGAAGATGGCTCGAGCCAGCTGATCCTGATAGGCCGGGGTCGCCAGCAGCTTCTCTTCTGCGTGGTTGGAGATGAAGCCCGTCTCCACCAGCACAGAGGGGATGTCCGGCGCTTTCAGCACCGCCAGACTGGCGTGCTCCGGCGCCTTCTTGTGCAACCTGGCCACCTTGCCCATGGAGCGCAGGATCTGGCGGCTGACGTCGTAGCCCTCGGCGCGGGACTTGTCCATGGAGAGATCGAGGAAGGTCTGCGCCAGATAGGGGTTGGGATCGGATTCGGCCAATACCTTGCCCACCCCGCCCAGCAGTTCGCCCTGTTTCTCCTGCTTCTCCAGCCAGCTGCCCATCTCGCGATTGGCACGGTTGGTCGACAGCACCCAGACAGAGGCACCGCGCGGGGTGGAATTGTGGAAACTGTCCGCATGCACCGACACCAGCAGGTCGGCCTTGGCCTTGCGGGCTATCTCGGAGCGCTTGTTCAGATCGACGAAGTAGTCGCCACGACGGGTCAGCACGGCGCGCATGCCGGGTTCCCTGTCGATGAGCGCCGCCAGCTTCTGGGAGACAGCCAGGGTGACCCGCTTCTCATAGGTGCGGCGCGGACCTATGGAGCCCGGATCTTCCCCGCCATGGCCCGGGTCTATGGCGATCACCACCCCCCGGCCCTTGCCGCCCACAGGCGCAGCCTGCACGGCGGCGGAGGCTTTCTCTTCATAGGGCAGGTCGATCACCAGCCGGTGACCATAGGGACCAGCCGGCGCCAGCGGGAACACCACCGGCTTGATGGTGGAGCTCAAGTCCAGCACCAGTCGCAGGCCGCCCTTCTCCAGCGGCGAGCTCTCGCGGATCTTGCGCACCAGCTCGCTGTTGTTTTCGATGCGGGCCAGATTGGTGACGTTGTTCGCCCCTTTGAGGTCGATCACCAGCCGATCCGGGCCTGTCAGGGTGAAGTAGTTGTAATTGGGGGCGCTGCTCATGTCGAGCACCACCCGGGTGTTATCCGGCGATGGCCACACCCGCACACTCTTGAGCTGATTCGCCCAGGAGGGTAAGGCCATCAGAGAGAGGGCAATAACAAGGATCAAGCGCACGTAGATGACAACCGTTCCAGAATGGCTTCGCCAATCGCAGTGCGAGCCTCTATCAGAGCCTCACGCTGCTCGTTTACATAAGTCAGGGTAATGTCCAGATCGGGCGCCGGCAGCCAGCCTTCACCCTTTTCTGGCCACTCCACCAGGCAGAGGGTATTGGCGGCAAAGTAGTCCCGAATGCCCATGAACTCCAGCTCTTCCGGATCGGCCAGGCGGTAGAGATCGAAGTGGTAAACCTGCCACTCGGCCAGTTCATAGGGCTCGACCAGAGTGTAGGTCGGGCTCTTGACCTTGCCCTGATGGCCCAGCCCCTGCACCCAGCCACGGGTCAGGGTGGTTTTTCCGGCCCCGAGGGAGCCGTGCAAGAACACCGTGGTCGCCTGCTGGCAGGCGTGTGCCAGACAGCCACCCAGTGCCACTGTTGCTGCCTCGTCCGGCAGTGTCATCATCAACTGTTTTGCCATGTTCTTCTTTAACTTGTTATGGTGTCGGGATTAACCAGTCGACGGATAAAAGGCAGCAGGTCCGATGCCAGCATGCCCCGCTCTCCGTCTGCGGCGGCCAGATCGGCCGCTTCCCCGTGGATCACTGCGCCCAGCCGGGTTGCCTCGACGGCAGACCAGCCCTGGGCCAAAAGGGCGGCGATTATACCAGATAACAGATCGCCCATGCCGCCACTGGCCATGCCGGGATTGCCCTCGTCACAGAGCGCAATCCCCTTGCCGTCACAGATGAGCGTTCCTGCCCCCTTAAGCAGCACGACACCGCCAAAAACTTGCTGCAAGCGCCGCACGGCGGCAAAACGATCTGCTGCAATCTCGGCAATGGAGCAGCCCAGCAGGCGGGCCGCCTCACCCGGGTGAGGTGTAAGCACCCAATTATCCTGATGACGGGGACATAGCGCCAGCCAATTCAATCCATCGGCGTCCAATACCAGCTGTGTCCCCTCATTGACCAAGGACTCAAAATGGCGGCGACCCCATTCGTCCTGACCGAGTCCCGGCCCCACCAGTCGCACCGAGGCCCAGTGCTCATCCGCATCGGCCTGCGTATTCATCAACTCGGCTTGATAAAGGCTGACGGAACCATGACTCGGGTGCTGACATACCCGTACCAGCCCGGCTCCTGCCCGCAGGCAGGCAAGACCCGCCAGCACTATGGCGCCCTGCATGCCCACATTGCCCCCCACCAGCAGCACCTTGCCGTGGGAACCCTTGTGGGCCGAGCGCTGGCGCGGTGTCAGCCACTGCTTGAGGCCGGGGTAATCGATCCGTTCGGCAGCCGCTTGCAGACCAGCCTCCGGCGTGACGCCGAGGGGATCGCAATCGAGCCGGCCGACACCATCCACCCCCTCGCCGGTGAGCATGCCCTGCTTGATGCCGATGAAGGTGAGGGTGCGGCTGGCACGGACCAGGGCCCCCATGGCACGACCCGTGTCGGCATCGAGGCCGGAGGGCAGATCCACCGCCAACACCGGCGCTCCCAAGCTATTGATTGTTGCGACGATCTTTGTCAGAAGCGGCGAGAGGGGGGTATGGACACCTGTGCCGAGCAGTGCATCTATCACCAGATCCGGCGGCGGCAGTGAATCAAGCTCGCTCGCGCCGGCCATCAGCACAGTCCCCCCCTGCGCCAGCCACTCATCGGCGGCCCGCCTGGCATCTCCCTTCAGCCTGGCGGGATCCCTCGCGGCGATCACCTGGGGCTCGAGACCGATCTGCCTGGCGAGGCGGGCCAGCACATAGCCGTCACCGCCGTTGTTGCCCGGGCCGACGAAGATCCACCAGTTGCGGCTCTGCGGCCAATGGTGGGTCGCATAGGTGCGCAGCGCAGCACCGGCCCGCTCCATCAGGGCGTAGAGTTCCTGCCCTTCGCGCTCTGCCCAGCGCTGCTCCAGCGCGCGGATCTGTTCAGTCCGCCACAGTGATTGTGGTAAACTGCGCACCTCTTTCCCGCTGATAGCATCCCCGATGACCTGTACCATGATGGCTCCTGACTTTCATCCATTGGCCCTGGCTGACACGCGCCGGGCACCCGATGCGACATGACCACAGCTGATTTTCACTGCCGGTTGACCCAGGACATCCAGCCTGTGGGGCCTGATGCAGCATGAGCACGCCTGAGTTTCACCGCAGGTTGACCCAGGACATCCCGCCTTTGGGACCGGATGCAGCATGAGCACGCCTGATTTGCAGCAGTTGGCCCACGATATCAAGCTATGGGCGAGCGAGCTAGGATTTGACCAGATCGGCATCACGGACACGGATCTCAGCCTCGAAGAGCCCAGGTTGCAGGCCTGGCTGGATGCCGGCCATCACGGCAGCATGGACTACATGGCCCGCCACGGCATGATGCGCGCACGTCCCCATGAGCTGCTGCCCGGCACCCAGCGGGTGCTGTCGGTGCGGATGAACTACCTCCCCTTCGAAGCCGGCTTCGCCGCCACCCTGCGCGACCCGACCCTCGGCTACATCAGCCGCTATGCCCTCGGCCGCGACTACCACAAGGTGCTGCGCAACCGCCTCAAGCAGTTGGGCGATCGCATAGAACAACGCTGCCGGGAACTCTGTCAGGCCACGGGAGAGTGGCGCCCCTTCGTCGACTCGGCCCCCATACTGGAGCGGCCGCTAGCTGCCAAGGCTGGGCTGGGCTGGATCGGCAAGCATTCGCTGCTGCTCAACGAGTCGGCGGGTTCCTTCTTCTTTCTGGGAGAGTTGCTGATCAGCCTGCCGCTGCCGCTGGATGCCCCGGTGGAAAAAGAGCAGTGCGGCAAGTGCGTGGCCTGCATCAATATCTGCCCGACCGGCGCCATAGTCGCGCCCTATGTGGTGGATGGGCGCCGCTGCATCTCCTACCTCACCATAGAGAACGACGGCCCCATTCCGGAAGAGTTCAGACCGCTGATGGGCAATCGCATCTATGGTTGTGACGACTGCCAGCTCATCTGCCCCTGGAATCGCTATGCGGATGTGAGCCCCGAGCCCGACTTCAGCCCGCGCCCCAACCTGCACCGCCCGCCGCTGCTCGAATTGTGGCGCTGGAGCGAGAGCGAGTTTCTCAAGCACACTGAGGGGAGCCCGATCCGGCGTATCGGCTATCAGCGCTGGCGCCGCAACCTGGCGGTGGCACTCGGCAACGGCCCGGCCACCCCGGACGTCATAGCCGCGTTGCAGCTGGCGCAGAACGAGGCAGAGCCCATGGTGGCCGAACACATAGCGTGGGCGCTGGCGACCCTGGCCCGGCGCCAGCAGGATGACAGCAAAAAAACCCGCTTGTTGATCCGTTGCATCGAAAAAGGTCTGCCGGATCACGCATAAGTGATCTGCCCCTTGCCGGATACACGTCATTTTTTCATGCTCTGCCGACGGTTAACCGTCGGCACTATAAAAGGAACAATCTGATGCAGATGTTGGGAGTGGATATCGGTGGCTCAGGGATCAAGGGATGCCTGGTCGATACCGAAACGGGCGAGCTGATTGGCGAGCGCCATCGTCTGGTGACGCCGCAACCGGCCACCCCGGCCGCCGTTGCACATACCCTCAAGGCACTGGTGGAACACTTTCAATGGAAGGGCCCGGTGGGCTGCGGCTTTCCCGCCACCATCCACAACGGCATCGCCAAGAGCGCGGCCAACATCGACAAGAGCTGGATTGAGACCGATGCCGCCCACCTGTTTGCCGATGTGACCGGCCTGCCCTGCCATGTGATCAACGATGCCGATGCGGCCGGCCTGGCCGAGATGCGCTTCGGGACCGGCAAGGATCGCAGCAAGGGTGTCATCATCCTCATCACGGTCGGCACCGGCATAGGCACAGCCGTGTTCGTCAATGGCCAGCTGCTGCCCAACACCGAGCTGGGTCATCTGATGCTGGAAGGCATGGTTGCCGAGCACTACTGCTCGGATGCGGTGCGCAAGCGCGAGGATCTCTCCTGGAGCCGCTGGGGAAAACGCTTCAACAAATACCTAGCTCGCCTCGAGTTTCTGTTCTCTCCCGACCTCTTCATTCTGGGGGGCGGCAGCTCCTCCAAGCTCGACAAGTTCATCGACAAGATTGAGACCCGGGCCCCCCTGGTGGCGGCCGCCAACCTCAATCAGGCCGGCATCATAGGCGCCGCCCTCCATGCCGCCGAGCTCAGCATGGAACAGGCCCCTCGCTGAGCCGGACGCCTGGCAGATGATGAGAGAGGCCCGGCAGATGCCGGGCCTCTCTTATTACCTCTGTGCTAGATATCGTCGAGTCTATGCACCCCGTGCACCAGCCGGGTCAGGCGGGTCTGCTCCAGCAATGACAGCGCACTCAGCAGGGCGGCCGTCTCTTCCGTCGGGCATTCGCGGGCCAGGTGGCCCAGCTCGCCGATGAGCTTCTCCTCCTGACGGCACACCTGCTGCACTATGTCCTGAGTCTGGGCCGTGGCAGGCAGTGACAGCCGCTGGATGTCAGGCAGCAGATCCTCGCTGAACCCTCGCTCAAGCCAAGTCTCCCTGATCCCGCCCCCCAGCTGGCCCAGGTAGTCGTGCAGATGGGCCCTGGCCGCTTCCTCCCGCTCTTGCAGATAGGCCAGCAGCATGCGGCTGCGCTCGCCATCCACCTCGGCCATCAGCCGCCCGTAACAGAGCCCGAGCTGGTGATGAACCAGTTCCAGATACAGCAGCAAGTCCTTGATCTGTTGAAATCGCATTGCTCTGCCCTCCCGCATACCATGTCCTTTCAGTATAAAAAACAGGCAATTGCAATCCAAGTCCAAGCGTGGCGCTTGTTGCGCTGCATCAAGACGCAGGCCAAGAAAGCAGCGATCAGAACAAAGTGGAATGATTTGTGCCAATCCGGGTGCGATAGCAGCATGACCAGGCAAACCCGACTCGCGACTAATAAAGAAGGAGATAAGACCACATTTACCATGTGATATTCGGCGATATAGCTACACTGCCAAATACAATATTGATGTGAGCGAGATCACCGTCCGCGTTAGTCGGCAGACGGGAATCCTTAGCACTTTTTTAGACGTCTAGAAGTATAAACACGCGTTGACACAGCCATCCAGACATCTTAGCATCATCCTCCATGATGACAGAGCAACCCAGTGGAACCTCTGCCCAATTCACCCGCCTGTAGCGCCCTGTGCTTTAAGGCTGTTAGCACGGAAGAATCCATGATTAAGTTGAACGGTCTCAACAAAGTCTACGGTAAAGGCAGTGATGCCGTGCACGCCCTGCGTGACGTGAGCCTGCATGTGCCACAAGGCAAGATTTTCGGGGTGATCGGCGCCTCGGGGGCCGGCAAGAGTACCCTCATTCGTTGCGTCAACCTGCTGGAGCGCCCGACAGAGGGCCAGGTCATCGTCGATGGCCAGGATCTGGTCGCCCTGCCGGAGCGGGAGCTGACCCAGGCCCGCCGCCAGATCGGGATGATTTTCCAGCACTTCAACCTGCTCTCCTCCCGTACCGTGTTCGCCAATATAGCGTTCCCGCTGGAGCTGGCAGGCTGGAGCAAGGCCCAGATCCAGGCCCGGGTCGACGAATTGCTGGCCCTGGTCGGGCTGGAAGCGCGCGCCCACGCCTATCCGTCCGAGCTGTCAGGCGGTCAGAAGCAGCGCGTCGCCATCGCCCGCGCCCTGGCGCCGGCCCCCAAGGTACTGCTGTGTGACGAGGCCACTTCGGCCCTGGATCCGCAGACTACCCGTTCGATCCTGAGCCTGCTCAAGGAGATCAACGTCAAACTGGGGCTCACCATCTTGCTCATCACCCACGAGATGGACGTGGTGAAGGGGATCTGTGATGACGTCGCCATCATCAGCGACGGCAGCCTGATCGAGCAGGGCGAGGTCGCCTGGTTCTTCAGCAACGCCAAGACCCAGCTGGCACGGGACTTCATCCACTCCACCATACATCTGGAGGTGCCGCAGGAGTATCAGGACAGGATGAGTGCCGAGCGGGTGGCCAACAGCTATCCGCTGGTGAAGCTCGGCTTTACCGGCAGCACGGTCGATACGCCCCTGATTTCCGAGGCAAGCCGTCGCTTCAACATCGACATCAGCATTCTGAGCGCCGATATCGAGTACGCCGGGGGCGTCAAGTTCGGCTTCCTGCTGGCGGAGCTGTTCGGGGATGAGGCCCAGTGCGAAGCCACCCAGCAGTTCCTGATAGACAATCATATTCAGCTGGAGGTCATGGGTTATGTCCGCAGCAATGACTGATCTGCTCATCACTGCCCTCAAGGGCTGCCAGACGCAGTCCCTGATCACAATCGCATTCAGCTGGAGGTAATGGGTCATGTCCGAAGCAATGATTAATCTGCTGGTCACAGCGCTCGGCGATACCCTGCTGATGGTGTTTGCCTCCGCCCTGTTTGGCTGCCTGCTCGGCCTGCCGCTGGGTGTGGCACTGCACGTGACCAAGGCGGGCCAGATCCTGGCCAACCCGGCCCTGAACAAGTTGCTCGGCATCCTGGTCAACATTGGCCGCTCAGTGCCCTTCATCATTCTGCTGGTCGCCATCATTCCGCTGACCCGGCTGATCGTCGGCACCAGCATAGGCACCATAGCCGCCATAGTGCCGCTGACCATAGGTGCCGTGCCCTTCATCGCCCGTCTGGTGGAAGGAGCCCTGATGGAGGTGCCGGACGGCTTGCTGGAAGCGGCCAAGGCCATGGGTGCCAAACCCCTGCAAATCATTACCAAGGTGCTGCTGCCCGAGGCCCTGCCCGGCATAGTCAACAGCGTCACCATTACCCTGGTCACGCTGGTGAACTACTCCGCCATGGCCGGTGCCATCGGAGGCGGTGGTCTGGGTGATGTGGGTATTCGCTACGGCTACCAGCGCTTTGATCCCACCGTCATGCTGGCAACCGTCGTCATTCTGGTTTTACTGGTTCAACTCATCCAGAGCGCAGGTGAGCGCCTGGTCAACACATGTGATCATCGTTAATCGTCGATTTCTGACAGGAGGTTTTTATGAAATTTGGCATTAAATCCGTTGCGGCTGCCCTGCTGGCTGGCCTGGTTCTGGCCGGTTGTGGTCAGAAAGAAGAGAACAAGACCCTGAAAGTGGGCGCCATCGCCGGGGCGGAATCCCAGCTGGTGGAAGCCGCGGCCAAGGTCGCCAAGGACAAGTACGGTCTGACCGTCGAAGTCGTTACCTTCTCCGACTTCGCCACCCCGAACGTGGCCCTGAACGATGGCAGCATCGATCTGAACGCCTTCCAGCACAAACCGTATCTGGATAGCCAGGTCAAGGATCGCGGCTTCGATCTGGTGCCGGTCGGCAACACCTTCGTCTACCCCATCGCCGGCTACTCCAAGAAGATCAAGGCCCTGGCCGATCTGAAAGAGGGCGCGCAGATCGCGGTGCCGAACGATCCGACCAACCTGGGTCGCTCCCTGATCCTGTTGCAAAAGCAGGGCCTGCTGACCCTGAAAGAGGGTACCGGCCTGGAAGCGACCGTGCTCGACATCGCCAGCAACCCGAAGAAGCTGAAGATTGTTGAACTGGAAGCGGCCCAGCTGCCCCGTTCCCTGGAAGACGTGGATCTGGCCATCATCAACACAGTCTACGCCTCCCAGATCGACCTGCTGCCAAGCCGTGACGGTCTGTTCGTGGAAGACAAGGACTCCCCCTATGTCAACCTGATCGTCTCCCGTGGCAACAACAAGGATGACGCCAAGGTGAAGGAGTTCGTCCAGGCCTTCCAGAGCGACGAAGTGTACAAAACTGCTGACGAACTGTTCAAAGGCGGCATAGTCAAAGGTTGGTAATCACTCACTCTGCAAAAAAGGCCACGCCAAGCGTGGCCTTTTTTATTGCCGCGGTTATCATAACCGGGAGCACGGCAACACGAACGTAACAGAACATGAAAAAATGGTATCTGGCCTACTGCAAGCCAAAGGAAGAGGCCCGCGCCCGCGCCCATCTCGAAGCCCAGGGGATTGAATCCTATTACCCCATGGTCGAAATCGAGAAGCTGCGGCGGGGCAAGCGTGTCCCGGTGCGGGAACCCATGTTTCCCAACTATCTGTTCATCTATGTGGATCTGGAAGAGGTCACCCCCGTCACCCTGAAGTCGACCCGTGGCATCAGCCGCATCATCCACTTCGGCAAGGAGTGGACCTCCATCAGCAGCCAGCTGGTCTATCAGTTGATGAGCCGCGATGACAGCGACGAGGCGAGAGCCAGCTACGCCAACCTGCCGACCCAGGGCGACAAGGTGTTGATCGAATCTGGCCCTTTGGCCGGATTCGAGGCCATCTATCTGGAACCGGATGGGGAGAAACGCGCCATCCTGCTGGTCAGCCTGCTGAACCAGGAGACCTCCAGCAGCTTCGACAACCAGTCTTTCCGCCGGCTAGACTAAGCCTCATCAGGCATCCATGGCGAGCAAGGCCTCACGCCTGCTGGTCAGCCTGCTGAACCAGGAGACCTCCAGCAGCTTTGACAACCAGTCTTTCCGCCGGCTGGATTGAAAAAACGGGGCAGGCCCATCGGCCTGCCCCGTTTTTTTGCCGTCTTGCTCCGCCTCAGGCATCCAGCTCGAAGCGGCTGATGACGGAGGTCAGCCGCCCCGTATCCTGCGCCAGTCTGGCCACTATCTCCTCCCCCTGCCGGCTGCGCTGACTCGACTGCCGGCTGAGCCCGGCGATCTCCTCCACAGTGCCCGCCACCTCCTGGGCAACCCGGGACTGCTGCTCGGTGGCGGTGGCGATCGCCCCCAGCTGACCGGACAGATCCTGCACCAGCTGCAGCATGGCACTGAGGGTCTCCGTCACAGACGCAACCGCATCCCGGCCCTGTTCCACCAGCTGGGTCCCGCTGCCGACCGTGCTCACCGTCTGGCGAGTCTGTTGCTGAATGCTGGCGATGGTCTGGCTGATCTCGGCCGTCGACTGGCTGGTACGGCTGGCGAGCAGACGCACCTCATCGGCCACCACGGCAAAACCGCGCCCCTGCTCCCCCGCTCGCGCCGCCTCGATGGCGGCGTTGAGCGCCAGCAGATTGGTCTGCTCGGCTATGGTGGCGATCACCTCGGTGACGCGCCCCACCTGCTCGCTCTGGGTGCTGAGCAGCCCCATGGCCTGATTGGCCTGGGCAATCATGGTCGCTATCTCCTGCATGGTGGCGGTCATGCGGCCGAGGGCATTGCCCCCTTGCCGTGTCTGCACCTCGGCCTGCTGGGCGGCCCGGGCCGCGTCGGCTATGTTGCCCGCCACATCCCGGGTACTGACCGACATCTGTTCGATCGCCGCCGCCACCGTATCCACCCGCTGATTCTGGCTCGCCAGATCGGCGACTATGGCCCGGGTGGTATCGCCGACCTCAACGCACGCCCCCTCCACCTGCCCCACGGCCCCCTGGATCTCGCCGACCAGCTGGCGCAGCTGCAGGGACATCTGGTTGATGGAGCCCGTCAGCCCGCCCAGTTCATCCTGGCTCTGCACCGGCAGAGGGCGGGACGGCAGACGGCCGTTGGCCACCAGATCGGCCCGCACCACCAGGCTGGCGATGTCCCGGGTCAAGCGGCGGCTGAACAGCAGGGCCACCAGGGTGCCCAGCACTATGACGGTCAGGGTGGCCAGCAGCAGGGTACGGTTGATGGTTTGTCCGGCGCTGGCCATCTTGTGGCCCATGCTGTCCACCTCGGCGCGGGTCTGGGTGACCTGGGCCGCCAGCTGGCCGGCAAGCTGGGTCAGTGCAGGCTCAATATCGGTCGCCATCAGGTAGTTGGCCTGATCCCAGTCCGGCGCCTGACGCTTGCTGATCACCTGACCCACCAGCTCGGCGAAGGGGGCGGACATATCTTCAAACAGCGACCAGAGGCCCTTCTCGGCCTCGGTAAAGTTGGCCTGCTGCTGTTTCACCTCGGCGACGCGCTGCTGGTGGAACTGGTAGTAGTCCTGATATTTGGTGCGATATTCGGGATCACCCGAGATGAGGAAGTCGCGCAGGGCGGAGAGCGCATTGGAGAGGCCGTTGTAGGCATCCCCCACCTGCTTGAGCAGCAGCCTACGATCCCCCGGCAGCTGATCCTGCGGGGTGGCCACCTCTTCATTGGCAAAGGATTGCAGCTGATCGAGGGCCGATTCCGCCAGCGGGCCCGCCTCCAGCAGCATGAGTGTGTGGGCGGGCAGGTTCTCCTCGGTATGGGCGATGGCCCACACCTTCTCCTGATTGCCCTTGAACGCCTTGAGGGACTGGGCGAGGGCCGGTGTGAACGGCTGCCGTTCGATGGCCTGCCAGGCCCCTTCCCACTCCTGCTTGAGGCGGGCGGCCTGGGCCGGATCCTTGCCGAGGATGAGGTAACCGCGCAAGGAGGAGACGGTCGCCACCAGCGCCTTCTGGCTCGCCTCATCCCGCTGCAGGGCGGGCAGCGCCTGCTCCAGCAGATTGGTTTCGGCTTGCCCGATCCGGCCGAGCTGGTGATAGACCAGGGCGGAGGAGAGGAACACCAACAGGTTGATAAAACAGAAGCTGAGCAATAACTTGCTTGAAATTTTCATGAACGTCCTTGTTCAACTGCGGGCATGCTGCCCGGCACTCAGTCCCCGATCAGACCCGGTAACCGTTCGCGCCAGGTGTCATGCCACCCCATCAATTCATCGCGCGGCATGGGCCGGGCGGAGAAGAAGCCCTGACACACGTCGCACCCCAATCTGGCCAGCAGTCGCCAGGTCAGTTCATCCTCAACTCCCTCGGCGACCGACTTGAGCCCCAGTTTGCGGGCCAGTTCGATACTTGACTCTATTATGGCCAAACGTGAGGGGTCCTCATAGCAGCGATCGACGAAGGATCTGTCCAGCTTGAGCTCAGTGAAGGGCAGCAGGGCCAGCTGCTGCATGGAGGAGTAGCCGGTCCCGAAGTCGTCTATGGAGAGCCCGAAGCCGTGCATGCGCAGCCGGGTCAGCACCTCCAGCGACTTGCCCAGATCCTTCACGAACGAGCTCTCCGTCACCTCCAGGGTGATGAGCTCGGGGTTGATGCTCCAGCGCTGGCACTGGTTGATCAGGGTGTTGCAGAGATCCCCCTCGATGAGGGAGGTGGTGGAGAGGTTCATCGACAGGTTGAGGGAGAGCCCGGTCTGCTCCCACAGGTGGCCATCGCGCAGGGACTTGCTGATGATCACCTCGGTCAGCTGGTCGATGAGACCGTTATGCTCCGCCAGCGGAATGAAGCGAGCCGGCGAGATGAGGCCGTAGTCCGGGTGCTGCCAGCGGGCCAGTGCCTCCATGCCGACCCACTGGCCGGAGCCAAAGCTCACCTTGGGCTGATACCAGGGCAGCAACTGATCCTGTTCCAATGCCTGACTCAACTCATCCAGAGTCAGGCTGTGGCCGTCCTCCTCCTGGGCTCGCTCCTGTTGCGGCCGCCAGGCGCCGATCAGCTGGCTGATCTGCTGCTGGCTGGAGGGCTTCTCGATGCGCCCCAGCACTTGCAGACCATAGGCGGCGCTCATCCGCAGCACGGCTTCGACCACGTCATCTTCCAGCGCGCTGGAGAGAATGATGCCGCCACGAAAGCCGCCGAGGGAGAGGCGGCGCAGCAACGCCATGCCATCCATGCCGGGCATGCGCAGATCGCAAAACAGGATGTCGACCTGATGACGCTGACACATGGCCAGCGCCTCCAGCCCGTCCTGAGCCTCCAGCAGGGAGGGATAACCGAGCCCACGGATCTGGTGCATCAGTGCCTTGCGCTGGAACGCGTGGTCTTCCACCACCATGATCACCAACTCATGCTGTGTCTTGTTCATCGAGCCATAGTCCAATTTCGCGTGTAATAGAGTTCATCAGCGCCTGTACTGTCTGGCTCAACTCGGTGAGTTCTTCCAGCTGCTTCAGACGGGCCGCCGCTTCGAGTCGAGCCGCTTCCTCTGCCAATGCCAACTGCCCCACCATGCGGGCAGCGCCCTTGATGCGGTGCGCCGTCTCCACCAGAGCATGGGTATCCTGGCGGGCCACCGCCTGCATCATGTCATCGCCATCCTGGCGGTTGGAATCCAGGTACTCCCGCGCCATGCTGCGGGCCACCTCCTCATCCCCGAACAGCGAGATCCAGCACTCCCCCTGCTCTTTGGCCGGTTCAGTCGGCTGTGCCGCCGCCTCGTCCACCGGCACGACCACCGGCAGCCAGCGGGCCAGCATCTGGCGCAGGGTATCCAGGGTGTAGGGCTTGAACAGCATGTCGTTCATGCCGGCCTGCTGCATCTGCAGGCCGGCCCCTTCCGACGTATCGGCCGTGACCCCTATGATGGGAGCCAGCTCCCCCTGCGCCCGCAGGGTCCGGGCCAAGCTGTAGCCATCCATCACCGGCATGTGACAGTCGGTCAGCAGCAGGGAAAAGTCCTGCCCCTGCCAGGTGCGCAGCGCCTTCTCGCCATCGTCCACCACCTCGGCATCCACCCCGAGAATGGCAAGCTGGCGCGCCAGCAGGGCGCGATTGATGGGATGATCGTCGGCCACCAGCACGCGTCCCTGCAACTGAGCGGCATGGGCCTGCACCGGATGGATCGCTTTTTCCCCCAGCAACTGGTGGCAGGTCTCCAGCAACAGATCAGGGTAAAGCGGGGATTGACCCAGGCGCCACCAGGCATCCGAACCCATGCGACCACGCAGCGCTTCCAGCGGGGAGAGCACTATGCCCTTGAGGGCGGATTGCTGCAAACGCGTCGACCACTCGCTGCCCAGCGCCTGTTCGAGCCAGCCCTCTTCCGCCAATAACAAACCACTCACCGGCTGCTGCCACTGCTGCGGGTCCAGACGATTCAAGCTGGCCCCCAGCCGCTGCATGGCAGACTGCAGGGCCGCATCCTCGCCAAACAGCCACCATTGCTGGCCTGCCAGCGGCGGCGCATCCCATTGGCACTCCGTCAGCGGGAAACCGAACGTCAGCCGGGTTCCCTGACCCGGTTTGCTCTCAAGGGCCAGGCTGCCCCCCATTTTCTGGGCCAGCTGATGACAGATGGCCAGCCCCAGCCCGGTGCCACCGAAGCGTCGGGTTATGTCGGACTCCACCTGCTCGAACGGGGTAAACAGGCGATCCTGCTTCTCTTCGGCGATGCCGATGCCGGTATCGCTGACGGCGATGAACAGTTGCTCGGCGCGATAGCTGACCTGGATGCGGATCTCGCCCCGCTCGGTGAACTTGACCGCATTGTTGAGCAGATTGGAGAGCACCTGCCCCACCCGCACGACGTCGATGCGGGCCTGATCCGGCACCTCGGGCGCCCACTCCAGCGTCACCTTCAGCCCCTTGCCATGGGCCAGGGTGGCATGACCGCGGATCACGTCGCAGATCACGGAGGCGAGGCGACCATCCTGATAATGCAGCTGCAGCTGGCCCGCCTCTATCTTGGAGAAGTCGAGCACATCGTTGACCAGATAGAGCAGGTTGTTGGTGGAGGTGATGACGTTGCGCAGCATGTAGCGCTGATCTTCGTTCAGCTCGCTCATCTGCAGCAATTCCAGCATGCCGTGCATGCCGGAGATGGGGGTCCTGAGCTCGTGGCTCATGGTGGCGAGGAAGCGGCTGCGCACCTGCATCGCCTGCTCCGCATAGGCGCGCGCCTCTCGCAGCTCGTGCTCCTGGCGCTTGAGTGCCGTGATGTCCTGGATCACCCCGTTGAGGATCAGATCCCCCTCCTCTTGCGGCACGAAACTGCCGCGTACCTGCAAATAGCGATCCCCTTCGGGGCGCGCGACCCTGACCTCCAGATCGAGCGGCGCCAGCGTCTCGGCATGATTGGCCACCTTGCTGACAAAGTCCTGCAGCGCCTCTTCGGTAAAGCCGAACACCTCGCCACCCGACTCGGCCGACATAATATCTTGCTGACTGGCGCCCAGGATCTCGCTCGCCCCCTGGGAGGCATAGAGGAAGCGGCCCTTGCCAGGCCCCTGCCACAGGTATTGATAGACTATGCCCGGCATGCTGTCGGTGATCTGGGTGAGCCGGGTCTCCGCTTTGCGGGCCCGCTCCTCGGCCTCCTTGATGCGGGTCACATCGGTGAGCACCGTCAGTACGCCCAGCATCTCGCCGTTCGGGGAGCGATAGGGGCGCTTGGCATAGATGACGTGGAACATGGCACCATCCTGGCGGCGGCTGTAACCCGCCCCTTCCAGCTGCTCACCGCGCTGCCACACCGCCAGCTCCTCCCTGAGCACCCGCTCCCGCTCCTGGGGCGGCATGCCGTCGAGATCGTCGCAATCATCGCCGACCTTGGCCCCGATGAAGGCATCCCGATAGGCCTGATTGCAGAGGGTGATACGCTGCTCGCGATCCCGCAGCGCCACCATGTTGGGCAGGGAGTTGAGCAGGGTCTGCACGAAGGTCAGCTGCTCGTTCAACTTGTGCTCGGCCAGCTGGCGCTGGACGATCTGGCGGCGCAGCGTGCGGTTCCAGCCGATGAACAGCAAGACGCTGAGCAGGAAGGCGCCGATCCCGAAGGAGGACCAGAGCAGTACAGTCGCCGGATTGATGCCGGTCTGTATGCTCAAGGAGAGCCATTTGTGCTCCAGTTTGGCCAGTTCCTCCGGCCGGATGGAGATCAGCACCTTGGTCAGGATCTGTTGCAGCATGGGATCTTGCTGGTGCACCGCCATGGCGACAGGCACCCGCAGCTCGTTGCCGGAGAAGACCACCTGATAGCGATTGTTGAACCCCTTCTGCAGCGCCTGCTCCAGGGTCGTCATGCTCATCAGCACATAGTCGACCTCATGCTGATCGAGCAGGGGCAACAGCCTGGTGTCGCTGCTGACCGTCACCGGATAGGCCCCCACCTCCTGAAGTATCAGCTCCTCGACCGAACCACCGACTATGCCCACCTTGTGGCCCTGGAGTGCGTTGAGGTTTTCCAGCTCCTTGCCCCCCTGCCTGGCGGCGATCACCCTGTGAATGAAGGCGTAATCCGGGGTAAACAGTGTGTACTGGCGCCGCTCGGCTGTGGGGGTAATGGCCGGAATGAGATCCAGCTTGCGCGCCTTGAACAGCGCTTGAGTCTCGGCCCAGCTGCTGGTCGGCACCAGGGTGAATTTGAGACCGGAGCGCATGCTGAGCAGCTTGAGCAGATCGGCGAGGAATCCCTTGAGCTGACCATTGCCGTCGATCTCGCTCACCGCCGGCCAGTCGGGGGCGACGCCAAATCTCAGGGTCGGGTGCTGCGCCAGCCACTCCAGCTCGCTCTGGTTGAACACTATCTGACGGGGGCCGTTGGCCAGTTCGTAGTCGACTATGCCGCCAGTCTCCAGAATGCGGCGTCGTTCATCGAGAGGGATATCGTTGAGAGCCAGCTCCAGCAGGCCCAGCAGACCCTGATTGTTTGGGCCTACCGCCATGGCCAGCGAGGTATCGGTCACCCACTCCGGGGTGATCACCTTGAACCCGGCCTGCTGTTGCAGGCGCTGCAAGCGAACCAGGGCGGGCAGATCCGCCAGATAGGCATCCGCCAGACCTTTCTTCACCATGAAGACAGCCTCGTCGCTGCTGTCGGCCTCCACCAGGTGCGCCATGCCAAGCTGCTCCAGTTCCTCACAGGAGCTGAAACCGTGTTCACACACCCAGCGCAGTTGACGGGCCGCCGGCAGGGTCAGCTGGTCATCTCCCTTCGCCAGCAGAATGCCACGGGGCAGCCCCATGAGGTCCGAGGTAAAACGCATCTGTTGCTGCCGGGAGTGGCTGGGGGTCACGCCGATCAGCATGTCGACCTCGCCATCGAGCAAGGCCTGCTGGGCTCCGGCATAGTAGGGATAGGTCTTGTAGCGCAGGGTCAGTCCCAGCCGGCTCGCGACCAGGGAGGCAAAATCGTCGAGCGGGCCGCTGAATCCACCCCGGCTATTGGCATAGACATAGGGGGGCCAGGCTACCGAGGGCATGCCGACCACCAGGTCGCTGCGCGAGGCGAGCCACAGCCGCTCGGACAACCCCAGTCGATCCTTGTCCAGGCCGGTTTCTGCCACGGCAGCAAGGCTCCAGCAGGCAAGCCAGCACAACAGGAAGGCGCGATAGCAAAGACGCAACATGGACAACTCCTGAACAGATCGGAGAGCGATGATAGAGATTTTGGCAAAATGTGCGAATGAAAATTCGTAACCAAACTCAACCGGATACGAAAAATGGCAGGCCTGAGCCTGCCATTTTCCTGCAAGAAGGGGGCCAAGCCCCACATCATCAGGTTATTCGATTCCCAAGCCGGAAGCCGGTTTGATATTCCTGCTCACGGACGTGGGCGATCTGCACATTTTGCCCTTCCAGACCTATGTCTTTCAGCAAGGCAGGCGAGAGGTGCAGGTAACTGGTGCGGCGTTCCAGCCGGGTGATCCGTTTTTGAACCAAGGATTCGACGGTGCGCAGCAGGGTCAGTTCGATAGACATAATACTCTCCAGTTGAACGTGCGGTTCTCCCGGAGAGGGGGCATCACCCTGCGGGACAACCGCGGGTGATGAAAAAGCAGGTGTTACCTGTTTCCTCCACGCGGCAGAAAAAGAGCACGAATCTTCGCGCTGCTGATGCAGCGGTCGAACGCAACGTTTAGCATTGAATGTTGCATATCCGTCTCCTTACCGAGTGAAAGTTGAACAAGTTGCCACAGTCTAAAAAAAGACCGAATTTTATACAAGAACCTCACCCCCCATATGGGGAGTGAGCCATCTATCAATATCCAGACGAGACACAGGTCTCTCGCCCGTCAGCCGCACACATCCGCTCCCGGACGGCACGCACAGGATTTGCCTGGCGCGAGTCAGATCCCGGACAAGAGGCGGAACTCTTCCAGCGCATAGGTATCCGTCATGCCGCTCACATAGTCGAGCAGCAGCCGCACCCGGTAGTACCACTCCTGTTCGGCACCCTTGTCAAAACGGGGATCCCGGTTGGCCACCGCCAGCCGGTATGCCTTGAGATGACGGGCCGACAGGCGGTGAAACAGGCGGCGGGCGAAGAACAGCTCGCTGCCCCCCTGCCCGGCCAGCAGTCGCTCGAACTGGCTGGCGGGCAGCGCCAGCAGGCAGGCATAGGTGGAGAGCACGCCACGCAGGGCGGCATAGCCTTCCAGCTCCAGCGCCTCCACCTCGGGCCGCATGAACACCTGCTCGCGGGCCACCTGCTTGAGGGTGTCGAGCACCTGCGCCGCCGGCGCCTGACCGTGCAGCAACGCCTGGGGATAGGCGCCACTCAGTATGATGTCGTGCTCGCTCACATAGGTGTGGGCGGCCAGCGCGATCAGATCACGGGTAAGATGCTGGCGAAAATGGGGGAAGAAGCCTCTGTCAGAGGCGGTGGCATCCGCCAGCAAGCCCGCCATGTAGGCGCCCTCATCGGCCAGACGCAGCGCCTGTTGCAGCTCGCTCAGGCTGAGAATGCGCCTGTCCACCGCATCTTCGAGATCGGCGATGCAGTAGGAGATGTCGTCGGCCGCCTCCATGATGTAGACCAGCGGGTGGCGGCAACCGGGCGCCAGTCCCAGGCTCTGGCTCAGGGAACGGTAGAGGGGTTGTTCACTGAAGAAGATGCCGCGCTTGCTGGCCCAGCCATGATGCTGACCGTCGTGCAGGGGCTGCTGCGGATACTTGCACAGGGCGGCCAGCTGCCCCAGGGTCAGATTCAACTCGTGCAGGCTGTGCACCAGCCGCAGGCTCTGGGCGTTGCCGTCGAACACCAGCAGATCCTGGCGCAGTTCGGCCCACTGGGGGCTGGGCGCCTGGCCAAGGGCAGCGGCAAACAGATCATCCAGCGCCTGTGCCAGCCACTGGCTCATCACCTGCTCGCCAAAGTGGCCGAACGGCGGGTTGCCGACATCGTGCAGCAGGCAGGACATCTCCACCAGATTGATGAAGGCCCCCTCGCACACCGAGCCCGCCGGCAGCGCCGCCAGAACGCGGCGGCTGATCTGGCGGCCGGTCTCCTGCACCTCCAGCGAGTGAGTGAGACGGCTGCGCACCGAGGCCTTCACATCGAGCGGGAAGACCTGGGTCTTCTGCTGCAAGCGGCGCACCGGCGCGGCCTGCACTATGCGGGCACGATCCAGCTCGGTCGCCTCCAGCAGATCTTCGTCGCCCCAGCGATGGATGCGCTCGGGGGTAATCAAACGGCTATACATGTGCGGCTCCTTGCCTGCGACTCGCGTCTATGAGAGCAGCCAGCGTTTCAACCTGGCGATATCACCCGGACACTCGCGGCGCAGCGACTCTATCCAGTCCTCCACGTTCTCCCACCAGGCGGGGTGATCCGGGCTCTGGATCAGCTGGGCCAGCTGCTGCAGCCGGCGCAGACCGATGGAGCCGGCCGCCCCCTTGATCTTGTGTGCCTCCTCCACCACGCCGGCCTGATCGCGGGCGATCATGTTGGAGTCGAGCACCGCCATGTAGTCCGGCATCATCTTCTCGAACAGATCGACGCTGGAGAGCAGCACCGGCTTGCCCACCGTATCGGCGTAGTCGGTGAGGAAGGGCAAGTCCAGCAGCTCATCCTGGCTGCCCGCATCGGCCTGCTCGTCCGCCTCATCGTCGGCGAGATCCGCAAACAGGTGGCCAATCACCTCCCGCACAGCCCTGGAGCCCAGCGGCTTGTTGATCACATCCTGCATGCCGTGATCCCGATAGTACTGGCGATCGCCGGTGGCGTTGGCGGTGAGCGCCACCATGGGCGGCAAACTGTCGCCGTAGCGCTCAAGCAGCTGGGCCGCCACGTCGAAGCCGGTCATGTCCGGCAGCTGGATATCCAGCAGGATCAGGTCAAAGTCATCGGGATTGGCCATGGCCAGCGCCTGGGCACCGTCCCGCGCCACCTGCACCTGATGACCGAGCTTGTTGAGCAGGGCGCAAGCTACCGTTACGTTCAGCTCCACGTCCTCCACCAGCAGGATATCCAGGGAGGGCATCTCGGGCTCGGCGTCGGCGGCCTGAGGCTCGACGCAGTCCACCTCCAGCTCGGCGGTGAAGCAGGAGCCCTCACCCGGATCGCTGTCCACGTAAAGCTGGCCGCCCATGGCCTGTACCAGCTGACGGGAGACCGCCAGCCCTATGCCGGTGCCGGTGGCGTGCTTCTTGCCCTGCACCTGATAGTACATGGCGAAGATCTTCTCCTGCTGGGCGCGAGGAATGCCGACGCCGGTATCCTCCACCTCGAAGTGCAGGGCCAGCTTGCCCGGCTCATCGGCCGCGTGGGAGAGGCAACGTACCGTCACCCCGCCCTCATCGGTAAACTTGACCGCATTGCCCACCAGGTTCCACAACACCTGGCGCAACCGGGTGCCATCGGCCATCACGAATTGCGGCATGTCGCCGTCCCGGTCGAAATGCAGATAGAGCCCCTTCTGCTCCGCCTGGATGCGCGACAGTGTCTCCAGCTCGTCGAGGAAGGCGGGCAGGTCGATGGGGGTCGGTGCAATTTCCAGCCGGCGCCGGTCGAGTTTGTCCAGATCTATGATGTCGTTGAAGATGTTGCCGAGCGTCACCGCGCTCAGGTGGATGGTCTTGAGCTGCTGATGCTGCTTGGGATCGAGAGGCGTATCCATCAGCATTCGGCTCAGCCCCACTATACCGTTGAGCGGGGTGCGCAGCTCATGGCTGATGGTGGAAATAAAGGTGGTCTTGTCGCGGCTCGCCTTCTCCAGCTTGTCCTGATACTGCTTGCGCTCGGTGATGTCGCGGCCAAAGCCGAGCAGGCCGAGCCGCTTGCCGAAGCGATCGAAGAAGGGCACCTTGCGCAGCTCAAAGTAGGCCTTGCGACCGTCGGGGTACTCCAGCCACTGTTCATAGGTGAGCGGCTCGTTGCTGGCGAAGACCTGCTTGTCGGTCTCCACCACCTTGTTGGCTATCTCCTGCTTGTAGACGTCGAACGGGGTCAGCCCGATGAGTTCGGCCTCCACCTTGCCGGTGAGCTCCTCCATGGCGCGGTTGCAGCCGGAGAACTGTTCGTCTTCGTTGCGGTAGTAAACCAGATCGGGGGAGCAGTCGATGAAGGAGCGCAGCAGGGCGGTGCGCTCACCCAGATGCAGCTGGGCCTTCTCGCGCTGGAACACCTCGTTCTCCAGATCCTCGATCGCCTGCTGGCGCAGGGTCTCGGCCCGGTTGGTCTCGGCGATCTGGGCATTGAGGCGGCTGATGTTCTCCTGCAACTGGCTGTTGAGCTCCAGATCCCGCTCGCGCATGTCTTGCAGCTTGCGCACCATGCGGGTCAGCCGCTGGCGGGAATCCTCCAGCTGATCCACCACGATGGAGAGAAAATAGACGGCCCAGGGGGTGACCAGCAGGCCGAAGAAGACAGAGCGCACCAGATCGACAACGTCCACTGTGCCGCGCAAAAACAGGGTGACACCCATCTGGATGGAGACGGCCAGCACTATGATGGCGGTGGCCAGGAACATGCTGAAGCGCACCAGCCCCAGCTTGGTCATCAGGTCGACGTAATATTGCGCCCAGGATTTGATTTGTTTCATCTTGTTGTTTTCTCCCCCATATTCGCCGAACAGAATACCAGCACGGCGCGCCGAACTCTTGTGCCGTCGCACGATAAATTATCGATTAACCTCCTCCTTGCACTGGGGTAGCATGCCGGAGTCCATTCGGTCAGCCCGAGTTAAGCCTGGGTGGCTATAATGTCCGGCTGTTCAATTCAACCATCTGATATTTCAGGAGTCTCATCAATGCGCAATCTCACCCTGCTGAGTCTTGGTCTGCTGGCAGCCAATGCCGCCCACGCCGATCTGGGCGAGATCCCCAAGCAGTCCGGCTGGTCCGGCTTTCTGCTGGGCGGGGTCAACGCCGTCAGCTACAAGTCCAACTTCTATGCCGGCGATGACAACCACAGTCGCATCGATGACCTCGGCGCCCCCGACAGCGAGAGCGGCCTGACGCCGCTGCTCAATGCCGACATCCGCTACACCTTCGCCGATACCCGTACCCAGATCTTCCTCGGCAACCTGATCCAGGATGCGGTGCGCTTCGACTTCACCCAGCAGCTCGGCCTGCGTCAGGAGATGGGTGACAAGGGCATAGTCGCCACCTCGTTGGTGTTCAACGTCATGCCGGTCGAACTGTGGAGCGATCCCTTCGCCACCGGGGTGGATCGCAGCGCCACCGATGTAAAGTCAAAAGGGGTGCGTTTTGCCTGGGACAAGATCTGGGGCAGCAACTTCTACGGCACCCTGACCACCCGGGAAGTGGACATGGATGAGGAGCGCAGCGGCCAGCAGTATGACCAGAGCCACGGCACCCACTACGCCGATATGCTGGATCGCAACGGCAAGATGCACGACATGGAGCTCTCCTACCAGTGGCACTTTGGCGGCAACCAGTTGCTGGAGCCCGCCATCGTCTACAAGGAAGCCCGCCTCGACGGCAGCGCCGAGAGCTTCAAGAACACGGGTCTGAAGCTAACCTACGCCCAACGCGGTCCCCAGTGGTCCATCGTCAGCAACCTCTATGCCGGCAAGCGCAAGTATGACGAGGCAAACCCTCTCTTCGGCCAAAGTGCCGATGCGGACGAGTTTGCCATCAACGGCACCTTCTTCTGGCACAAGCTGTTCGGTGTCGATGCCCTCGCCGCCACCTTCACTGCGGCCTATTCCAGGGCCAACTCCGACATCGGCTTCTACGACAGCCAGTCCAGCCGCGTCAGTACCGGCCTGCTCTACAACTTCTAAGCCCTTCCCCGGCAACAAACAACAAGGCCACACATGAGACGTTGCGTAAGTCAGTTAAGGGTCTATTGACCTACCCTCCCATTGTAGGAAAACCCGGCTCCGGATTTTTTTAGGTGCTATCACAATTATGTGTTGGAAGGCTAATATTGAAGTAGGTCATCACTTTGAGGGCCACCATCATGAATACCCAAGCCTTTCAACACCTGTTGTCTATCTACCTTGCGTCAGCGACGTGTGACTCAGCATGAACTCACCGTACCACACCCCATCACCTCCCTGGTCAATCAGCTACCCGCTTCCAACTGCTGCACCCACTGTCAGGCTGACGCTGCCCACTTAGCCTCCAAGGACTGGAGCCGAGGACTGCGTCGCTACCGCGGCAAACAGTGTTAGCGCACCAGTTCTGCCCTCACCACCCCCCTTGGCCAGATTGCGCAGGGCCGAGTGCTGGGAAGACTATGCCCAGGCTCTCATCAACGGGCTCACCGTCCGTCAAGCAGCCATCCGCAGTGGCGTGTGCAAGAACACCGCCTTCTTGTGGCGTCACCGCTTCTTGAAGACCATGCCCACCCATCAGGCAACACGAGAGGAGGGAATTGTGGAAGGAGATGAAACCTTCTTCCTCGAATCGTTCAAGGGACAGCGAGGTTTACCTCGCCAGCCAAGGCATCGTGGTGGTAAAGGGTGAACCAGTGGGACCGGGCCGGAGACATCCCTGTGATAGTGGTGCAAGGCCGTGCAGGCCATCTGGCAGACTTCCAACTGGATAAGAGGGACGCCCAAACGGTCAGGGCGGTATTGGCCCCCTCATCACCCCCGCCGCGGTGCGCTGTAGCGATGGAGCCAGGGTGTATACCAGTTTCAGCACATTACAGGGTGTAACTCACCAGGTAGTGCGTAACCGTCAAGGTGAACGTGTGGTCGGAGCACACCATATCCAGCACGTGAACGACTATCACCATCGGCTGAAAGAGTAGATGGAAGGGTTTCATGGTGTGGCAACCCATTACCTGAGGAATTATCTGGGTTGGCGCAGGATGCTGGAGCGCTACGATAAGGGAGTGGGTATCAGGGATTGTCTGTATGAGGTGCTGGGGCGCCCCATGTAACACGTAATTGGGATATAGCCATTTTTTATGTCAATTGCAAACGACTTGAACTATGTCATGAGGGCATTGGGTGAAACCCTCACTCGGTTGGCGATCTTTGCCGAAAGCATCCCCAATGAACGGGTCTCCGCCGCCACATTATCTGCCAAGGCCACTACCCGTCAGCGCCGCTGCCATTATCTGGTCTTGTGGCTTGTGGTCGATGCTCGCTGACTGTGAACTGTCTCAGGCCCGCCAGTGACTCGGCAAACAGCCGGTTGAGTTGTTATTCAAGTAAACCGCCGGTGCCTGGTGACGAGAGCGCTATCTCCAGAACCAGTGGCAAGGTTTGCAAGTTTTCGTCATCAATGGTGCTCTGCTCAGAACGCAGGATATTTCTGAGCTCAGAGCCCATTTCGGCTCGGGTAACACCGTAACTGACCAGCAGACCCCCGATCCGATGCGGCGCTGATCACGTTGATGAATATCCGCTCGCATGTGCTCGCCAATGCGGCCATCAACCCGTACCTCAGGGGGAATCGCTCTGGCCAGCGATTTCATCACATCGCGGGCTGACGATTCGGTGACCCTACTGGATAAAGGGTTCTTCAGTGCCAACCTGTTGCTGCGCATCCAATATGGAAGAGTTAACCGCCAAATGTGCATGCCAATTTATAGCTAACCAACTGGCGGTGATGGCAGGGGCGCTGTCGCCATCCCATACGCCACGGCGACTGGAGAAGTTACTGAGCAGCATTGGTAGTATGTTCATCGAAAAACACCCCAGGCCATCAAGACCCGGGGAGATGAAGATATCCAAGGCCCGTTTTCCGGTGGATCGCAATGCAGCTCCGCTTCGTGAACAGCGTTGCCACCCAGAGGGTGGCCTTTTGCTTGTCAGGCAGATAGTCAGCTGGGCTTCAAGCGCGCTTACTCCTGGAAGTAGGTGCCCCAGCCGTCGTAGTCCACGCCGTATTTCTGAAGGATAGGCAGCATTTTTTCGATGTCGGCGACTATGGTCTCGATCTCCAGCTTGCACTCGACGGTGGCGTCGAAGCAGAAGATGGGGGCGCCGTCATCCAGCTCCATCTCTTCGGCATCTGTCACTTCAAAACCGGCCTTGAACAGGTCGACGGCGGCCTTCTCCAGCTGATCGAAATCCTGGCAGGCGAAGTGGTGCTCAATCTCGTATTCCAGATCCGGGTTGCTGCCATCGGCCAGCAACTCGTTGACGATGGCGGTGGTCTCTGCACGCCACTCTTGCATATCAAGACTCATATTAACCCCAGATGGTACTTGGTTGGTGTCAAATGCCGTCGGCCACAGGGTGCCTGTTCAGACTCGCTGCACCCCGGGCGGCATAGTTGCGGCAAAGCATACCCGCAGAGCGCATCCGGCTCAATGCGGCAAACCAAGATAGCGGGTCCGCCACGGCCACCCCAAATGGGGTGCCATCACAAAAGGTTAATAAAGTGTAATCTGCCACCGCCCACAACATGCCCCATACGGAACTTCATCAGAGAGGTTGTCAGCGGCATAACGCAATCGAAAAGCACTTTAATATCAGTACTATCAACCAGCCTGAACACGGTGACAAGGCCAGGCCCGGGGTGTATCAAGGGACGCGGGCGGAGCACTGCCCGTACGGAAAGAGGAGCCAGCAGGGCTCCCTTTTTATCATGTGAAGGAGCACATAGATAATGCCTAAAAAAACAATAATGAGCCTGCTCATGGGCTCAACCCTTATGATTGGAAATCACGCCATGGCCGCCCCGGTGCATGGCCCGTTCGATGCCCCTCTGGCGGACGAGGTAAAGGTGCTGGAGATGCTCAAAAAGAGCGGCCGCATCCCGACCCTGGCCTCTCCCGAGATGGAACAGGCTGCCCTCGCCAGCTTCTACCGCGAAAAGTCACGAGCCTACAACGGCAGCAGTGGCACCCTGGCGGTGAAAGAGGGCAAGGTGCGGGAGACCATCCTCAAGAAGATCCGCTTCAACGGCACGGCCCGTCCCGGCGATCGGGTACCGACCCTGCTGCTCAAGGCCATCGAGAAGGAGCACTACCAGGGCAAGATGCGCAAGGACAAGATCCTCGCCATCCTGGTGGACTTCCCCGATTACCCTAAGAACAGCGTCAGCCCCGAACTCACCAAGATGTACTACCCGGATTACACCCAGGCGCACTACAACGACCTGCTGTTCTCCGACAAGGGCTATGCCGGCCCGAACGGCGAGAAGTTCATCTCCATGCGCCAGTTCTACGAGCAGCAATCCGGCAAGAGCTACAGCGTGCGCGGTCAGGTGGCGGGCTGGTATACCGCCAGCAAGAATGCCGCCTACTACGGTGCCAATGCCACCCCGAACACCATACGGGACCTGGTGAAGGAGGCGCTGATCCAGGTAGCGAACGACCCCGCCATCGATCTGGCCCAGTTTGACCAGGAGGATCGCTACGATCTGAACGGCAACGGCAACCGGGACGAGCCAGACGGCCTCATCGACCACCTGATGATCTTCCACTCCAGCGTCGGTGAAGAGGCTGGCGGCGGCGATCTCGGCGAGGATGCCATCTGGGCACACCGCTGGAACCTGGGTGCCCCCTTCCCCATCCCCGGCACCAGCAGCCCGCACGGCAGCTTCGGCGGCCAGTTTGCGGCCTACGACTACACTATCCAGCCCATCGATGCGGCGGCCGGGGTCTGCGCCCACGAATATGGCCACGATCTGGGGCTGCCGGACGAGTACGACACCAAGTACACCGGCAAGGGGGAGCCGGTGGCTACCTGGTCCATCATGTCCTCCGGCTCCTGGGCCGGGGTCATAGGCGGCACAGAGCCGACCGGGTTCTCCGCCTGGGCCAAGGAGTTCCTGCAGGCCTCCCTCGGCGGCAACTGGCTGCATGGCAGCAATGTGCAGCTCGCCGACCTCAGCCCCCGCGGCAATGTCTACATGCTGGATCAGGCCAATGACAAGGGTCGCAACGACGACGTGGTGCGCATCAACCTGCCCGCCAAGCAGATACCGCTCAACCCGCCCTACGCCGGCCAGTACCAGTACCACGGCGGCAAGGCCAACAACCTGGACAACCGCATGAGCCTCAGGCTGGATCTGAGCGGCAGGCAGAGCGCCAGCCTGGCGTTCAAGGCCTGGTATCAGATTGAAGAGGGATATGACTACGCCAGGGTGCTGGTCAACGGCCAACCCATTGCGGGCAACCTGACCACCAGCGACGATCCGAACGGCGTCGGCTTCGGCGTCGGCATCACGGGCAACTCCAATGGCTGGACCGATGCCGAGTTCGACCTGACCCCCTGGGCCGGTCAGCAGATCACCCTGACCCTGCAATACCAGAGCGATGGCGGCGTGGCCGAAAACGGCCTGTTCGTGGATGAGCTCCAGGTGGCTGCCGATGGTGAGGTGCTGCTGAGCGACGGGGCCGAGGGCAGTTCTGCCTTTACCCTGACCGGCTTCGTGAAGAGCAACGGCAACGAGGCCAAGGATCACTACTACCTGGCCGAGTGGCGCAACCACGCCGGGGTCGACAAGGGGCTGGCCCACATCAATGTGGCCGATCAGCTGATGCGCTACGAGCCGGGCATGCTGCTCTGGTACGTGGACAACAGCCAGGCCAACAACTGGGTGGGAACCCATCCGGGTGAGGGCTTCCTCGGGGTGGTGGATGCGGATCAGCGCACCCTTATGTGGAGCGATGGGGCCGTGGCCGGTACTCGCTACCAGATCCACGATGCCACCTTCAGCCTGGGCTTCCAGCAACCGCTCAACCTCAAGCACCCGAGCGGCTCCTTGCTGCGCGACTTCTGGATCACCCCGAACCGGGTGTTCAAGGATTCCCGCAGCTACCAGAGCAAGGAGATCCCGGATGCAGGTCGTCTGCTGCCCGAGTATGGCCTCAAGATCAGCGTCACAGGCCAGGCCCGTGACATGAGCACAGGCAGGATCATCGTCAGCCGTCATTGAGTCATGGCACTGGCGTTCAGGGGGCCTCAGGCCCCCTTTTTCATGGCAGCAAACAGGCAAGACAGCACAACAGGGCACGAATGAGGGAAAAAACGGATGACAAGCGGGCAAATTGTTCGGTTATCGAGCGAACGGTGCAGCAATCTGCGCCCTGCGGTTGACACCCGAACGCAGAAAGGGTTTAATGCGCGCCGTTGCCCAGATAGCTCAGTCGGTAGAGCAGGGGATTGAAAATCCCCGTGTCGGCGGTTCGATTCCGTCTCTGGGCACCAATAATTCCTCCTTAGTTCAGTCGGTAGAACGGCGGACTGTTAATCCGTATGTCGCTGGTTCAAGTCCAGCAGGAGGAGCCAAATTTGAAAAGCCCGCTCATCGAGCGGGCTTTTTTCATTCCGGTCAGCTGCCGTTGCAGGCCGCCAATAGCAGCGTTGCCCCACAGGTGGCGCTAAACAGCCACAGGCCCGTTTGCAACACCCCCTCCGGATCCACCTCTTTTTCTCTTTTCCTGAATCGTATCCACTTAGGCTTCATCGAGCCCACCTCAACCTGTTGCGGCGCGTATCCCCTGCCCAGCTCGGCAGGCGAGCCATCTTTGTGTAAGCACCAGCCAGCGTCAACTCCCTTGTCGACAATAAATTCATCAGCCAGACGCCCGCGTCCCGACTCATGACAATGTTAACAATTTGGAAAACCGGCGTGACCCATACCCATGCCAGGGCTATGATGAGGCCGACGATTTTCCTACCCTCAGGGAGACCCAAGATGAGCAGCCCCTTGCGTTACGTGCTGGACGGCATCCATTGCGAGCCACACTTCTTCACCGTGCCCCTCGACCACCAGCAGCCGGACGACGAGGAGACGCTCACCCTGTTTGGTCGTACCCTCTGCCGCCAGGACAGACTGGACGACGAGCTGCCCTGGTTGCTGTTCCTGCAGGGAGGCCCCGGCTTTGGCGCCCCGCGCCCGACTGCCGACAGCGGCTGGCTCAAGCGGGCCCTGCAGGAATTTCGGGTATTGCTGCTCGATCAGCGCGGCACGGGTCACTCGGCCCCCATCAGCGCCGATGCGCTGGCCCAGCTCACGGCCCGGCAGCAGGCGGATTATCTCAGCCACTTTCGCGCCGACAGCATAGTGCGCGACGCGGAATGCATTCGCGAGATCTTGAGCCCGGACCGCCCCTGGAGCCTGCTCGGCCAGAGCTTCGGCGGTTTTTGCAGCCTCACCTATCTCTCCCTGTTCCCGGACAGCCTGCACGAGGTCTACCTTACCGGCGGGGTAGCCCCCATAGGCCGCAGTGCAGATGAGGTCTACCGCGCCACCTATCAACGGGTGGCGGACAAGAACCGCGCCTTCTTCGCCCGCTTCCCCCATGCCCAGGCCATCGCCAACCGGCTGGCCAATCACCTGCACCGCCACGAGGTACGCCTGCCCAACGGCCAGCGTCTGACGGTGGAGCAGTTGCAGCAGCAGGGGCTGGATCTCGGCGCCAGCGGCGCCTTCGAGGAGCTCTACTACCTGCTGGAAGACGCCTTCATCGGCGAGCGGCTCAACCCCGCCTTCCTCTATCAGGTACAAGCCATGCAGCCGTTCAACACCAATCCGGTGTTCGCCATATTGCATGAGTCCATCTACGCCGAAGGGGCCGCCAGCAACTGGGCGGCCGAGCGGGTCAGAGGCGAGTACCCGGCCCTGGCCTGGGCGCCGGACAAGGACTTCGCCTTCACCGGCGAGATGATCTTCCCCTGGATGTTCGAGCAGTTCCGCGAGCTGATCCCCTTGAAGGAAGCCGCCCACCTGCTGGCCAAGAAGGCCGATTGGGGGCCGCTCTACGACCCGGCGCAACTGGTCCGCAACACAGTGCCTGTGGCCTGCGCCGTCTATGCCGAAGACATGTATGTGGAGTTCGACTACAGCCGCGAGACCCTCAAGGGCCTCGGCAACAGCCGCGCCTGGATCACCAATGAATACGAGCACAACGGCCTGCGGGTCGATGGCGAGCAGATCCTGGACCGACTCATCCGCTTGAACCGGGATCGCTGATCCCGACCGGGCGACGAGCCCGCAGCCATAACACCATAATATCGAGGGCGACCCATGAGTCGCCCCGCCCCCTGGAAGCAGCACAATAATAAGGACACCAATTGGATCACCCGGAAATCTCGGCCGGCTGGCTGAGCCGCCTCTTCTATCACTGGACGGGCCCGCTGCAACGCAAGGGGCTGAAAGAGCCCCAGGTCGGCCTCGACGACCTCTATCCCCTGCTGCCGGAAGACAGACGCGATGGCAGGGCCGATGCCTTCCTTCGACTCACAGCCCGCGCGCCTGTGCGTCCCTGGCCCATCACCGCCTTCATCTGGCGCCATTACAAGGGGAGGATTGGCCTGCTCACCCTGTTGCAACTGCTCGGCATGCTGGCCACCCTGGCCAGCCCCTGGCTGCTCAACCACAGCATGACCCAGCTCGGCGCGGGCGCCCCCACGGAGCAGAAATTGCTGCTTGCCTTCGCCCTGTTTGCCTCGGTGCTGGCCGCCGGCATGCTGGCGGAGCACTCGCTGCAGCTGGCGCTCAAGATGCACGTTCCCATTCGCCGTCTGCTGGCCGAAGCCCTGCTCGCCAAGGTGATGAAGCTCGGCGGCAAGAGCTTCGACGACAGGGCCGGTGGCCGGGTGCAGAACCTCATCAACCGGGACGTGTGGGACATTACTTGGATTCTTGCGGACCCCGCCATGCCGCTCACCATGGCACTGCAGCTGCTCGGCACCATAGCCCTGCTGGTGTGGCAGGTGGGCAGCGCCGGTCTGGTAGGCTTTGCGGTGCTCACCCTGCTGCTGCTCATCTCCACCCGGGTGGTGCGGCGGATGAACCAGCAGGAGCAGCAACTCAAGCGCCAGCAGGACGAGCGCAACGGCATACTGGCGGAATACATCAAGAAGCTGCGGCTGGTGCGCCAGAACGGGCTCGGCGCCTTCTTCACCCGGGCGGCCAACAACAAGCGCCAGCAGGAGCTGGGGGTGCTGGGTCGGGTGCTCAAGCTCGACGCCATCAACGAGAGCCTGATGCTGAGCACGCCGCTGCTGGTGACGCTCGCCACCTTCACCACCTATCTGATGTCGGGACAGAGCCTGACCCTGCCCCAGGTGTTCACCACCATAGCCCTGTTCGCCGTGCTGCGGATCCCCATGATGCGGCTGCCCTATCTCATCCGCACCCTGATCAACTTCAACACCGGCTTCAACCGGCTGTGCGAGTTCCTCAACAGCCCGGAGCAGCACAGGGATCTGACCGATGCCAGCCTGCCCGTCGGCAGCCTGCGGATCCAGGACGTCACCGCCCTGCACCAGCAAAAAACTGTGCTGCAGGGGGCCAGCCTCATCATACAGCCGGGGGAACTGGTGGGGATCACGGGCACCACCGGGGCCGGCAAGAGCTGCCTGCTGCACCTCATCGCCGGCTTTGACGACAGTTTCGAGGGGGAGATACGCCGTCACGGCCGGGTCGCCCACCTGGGTCACAAGCCTTGGCTGATGAACGACACCATCCGCAACAACATCTTGTTCGGCCAGCCCTGGCACGGCGAACGCTATCGCTGGGTGCTGGGGGCCTGCGCCCTCGGCGCCGACCTCAGCCTGCTCAGCCACGGCGATCAGACCCTGGTGGGGGAGCTCGGTACCCGCCTCTCCGGCGGTCAGCAGCAGCGGGTCGCCCTGGCCCGCGCCCTCTATGCCCAGGCCGATATCCTGCTGCTGGACAACCCCCTCTCGGCGCTGGACCCCATCGTCTCGGCCCAGGTGCTGGAGCAGGGGCTCGCCTTCAAGCCGGGACCGACCCGGCTGCTGGTGAGCCACGACCCTGACGTGCTGGCCCACTGCGATCGGGTGATCCGCATAGAGCAGGGCCAGTTGGTGGAGCTCGATGCCCACCAGCTGGCGGACCTCATCCAGCATCCGCTCCCCGCCCCCATGGTGGCCCCCCAGGAAGCGGAACAGTTCAACGAAGAGAAGGTGGTGGAAGGCAAGGTGGACTGGGGCCTGTTCGGCTTCATGTGGCAGCGTCTCGCCGCCCCCGGCGCCATCCTGATCGCCCTGCTGCTTACCCTGGGCCAGGAGGGGCTGCGCATCGCCTCGGATCTCTGGCTCGGCGGCAAGGCCGGCCTCACCGAGGTGAGCGAGCTGCTCGGCATCTATGTGCTGCTGGGAGCAGGCTCTCTCACCTGCATCATGGTGGTGCGGATCATCAACTACAAGCTGGGGCTCAAGCTGGCCTGGACCCTGTTCGACGGCATGCTGAGCCGCATCAGCCGCGCCTCCATGGCCTTCTTCGACAAGGTGCCGCAGGGGCGCATCCTCAACCGCTTCGATCGGGATCTCGGAGAGGCGCAGGAGATACTGCTGTCCATGCTGATGGGGCTGTTCGGCATGCTCATCTCCGTGCTGCTGCAGGTGGTGGTGATCGGCGTCAACATGCCGCTGCTGCTGCTCATCGCCCCTCTGGTGGGCTGGGCACTCTACGTGCTGCAGCGACGCTACCGGGCGGTGCAGCTCAAGCTGCGGCGGCAGGCATCCGTGCTGCGCTCGCCGCTCTACATCAGCATCAGCGAGACCATTCGCGGCGCCCCCGCCCTGCGTCTGGCCGGGGCCGAGCGCTTCGCGCTGGATCAGGTGCTGCTGCACTATGACAACAACCTGCGCAGCTGGTACACCACCACCTCCATCAACCGCTGGCTCGGCATGCACCAGACCCTGCTCTCTGCCGCCCTGGTGGGCGCCGTGGCGCTGATGGTGGCCTTTGGCAACAGCTCGCTGCTGGGGGCCGTGGCCATCACCTACGCCTTCACCGCCTCGGCCATGCTCAACTCCCTCATTCGCACCTTCGCCGAGGTGGAGCAGGTGATGAATGCGGTGGAGCGGGTGCGCGAGTACAGCGAAATCGAGAGCGAACGCCAGCATGGGGAAGCGCTGGCGACGCCCCATCCCGGGGTGCGCTTTGACAACCTGGGGCTGCGCTATCCACAAGCCAGCCAATGGGCCCTGCACAAGGTGAACTTCGAACTGGCCCCCGGCGAGAAGGTCGGCGTGTGCGGGCGCACCGGCGCGGGCAAGAGCTCGCTGCTCGGGGTGCTGCAGGCCATGTACCCGGCCTCCCAGGGAGAGATCCATTACGGCGATCAGCCACTGTCCCGGCTTGCACCGGAGGCGGTGCGCGATCTCTACGACACAGTCTCCCAGACGCCTCTCACCTTCTTCGGCACCCTGCGCGCCAATCTGGCGCCGCTGACCAAGCAGGATGACGAGGCGCTGGAGCAGGCGCTGGCCCGGGTCGGTCTGGCCGAGCGCTGCGCCGGCCGGCTGGACGAGGATCTCGACAAGCTGCAGCTGTCGGCCGGCGAGACCCAGCTGCTGGTGATCGCCCGCATCCTGCTGTCACGCCGTCCGCTCATAGTGCTGGACGAGGCGACGTCGGATCTCGATCACGGCGGCATGCGCAAGATGGCGGAGCTGCTCTATCGCTACCGGCCCGAGGCCAGCTATCTGGTGATCGCCCACCATCTGGAGCCGCTGCTGTCGGTGGACAAGGTGGTGGTGATGGAGGCGGGAACCGTGGTGGAACAGGGCTCGCCGGTCAGCCTGCTGGCCAACTCCCACTCCCGCTTCCATCAGCTGTTCGTGGGCCAGGTCAATCGGCAGGTGGCCCAGATAAGCTGAGGCCGAAAATAACAAGGGCTGCTCGCGGGCAGCCCTTGTTCTTTGGTGGAGCCTCAACGCTCCATGATCTGGGTGACGTCGTCCTTCTTGATCATCACCTCCCGCCCTTCGGTATCGTAATAGCGGTACATGCCGGTGCTCTCATCCAGCTTGGGCTTGCTGTCGGTGGTGATCATCTTCCCGTCCTTGGTACTCATGATGTATTGAGAGCTACACGCCACGAGTCCCAGTGCACACACCAGGATCATCATCAGTTGCTTCATCGCCTGTCTCGTCTCCCTCTTCACCCTCACCACGAGGATGGTGACTGAAGCCTAGCTCAACCCCATTGCCCCGGAAAAACAGATTGCCGGAACGGGATCCATGTCAAAAATCAGCTACTTACGACCACCCGGCTTGCCACTGCCTCCGGTGCCCGGGCCGCAGCCGAGCGCCAGCCGATCCGCCGCGGCCCTGGCCTGTACCAGGCCATAGCCATAGCTGTTGTCGCGCCCAGGCGCACCCAGATCCTGGGCACTGCTGCGCAGGGTCTGGCGCAGTTGATCGTTACTGCACTCCAGCCGCTGTGACCAGGCCAAAGCGGCGACCCCGACCACGTGCGGCGTCGCCATCGAGGTGCCGCTGTAGTTGGCATAGCCGGTCGGCACGGTCGACAGCACGGCGACGCCGGGGGCCGCCAGCTCCACCTGATCGTTGCGTTGGGAGAAGTACGCCAGCTGCTTGTTGGCATCGATGGCGGCCACGCTCACCACGCTGCCATAGGAGGCCGGGTAGGATTTGCTGGTATTGCCCGCGTTGCCTGCCGCTGCCACGCTCAGCACGTTCTGGCCATAGGCCTGATTGAAGGCCTGCTCCTCCGTCTTGCTGGGCACATTGCCCCCCAGGCTCATGTTGATGACCATGCGGGTAAAGCCGCGACTGGTCATCCCCTGCTTGCAGGCGTTGAGGGCCCCCACCAGGTTGGAGGTATAGGCCCAGCCGTTGGCGCCGAACACCTTGATGATGTGCAGCGGCACGCTCTGGTTTGGCAATACCCCGACCACGCCTATGTCGTTGCCCCCCACGGCGGCTATGGTACCCGCCACATGGGTGCCGTGCCCGTTCTCGTCACTGCTCCAGCTGCCGGTGCCTGCGTTGTCACTGCCCTGCACCTGAGCCCCGTGGGGCAGATCCGGGTGGGCGCCGCTGTAGCCTGAATCTATGATGCACACCAGCACCTCTCCCGCCGCCGCGTCACTGAGCAGTGGAGCCTGCACCATGGGAATGCCGTAGGGCAGGGTCTCGGCGCTGGTGTAGCGTTTGGCATCCGGCTCGACCCACAACACCTTGGGGTTGCGGGCCAGGGCCGCGGCCGCCACCTGGGGCAACCAGAGCGCCAGCGCATGCTGTTCAGGTAGCTGCAATGCCAGTTCGCCGCCCATTCCCTTGCTCTGGGCCAGCACAGCCGTCTCGGCACCCGCTGCCAGCTGCACCAGATAGCGGGCCCGCTCGGCGGCCATGGCGCCCTGCCCCAGCACGCCTGCCACCAGCAGGCCTATCCATATCCGTCTCATAGGTCACTCCTTGCATCGACCTGATTGTCACTCGCAAAGTGTAGTGCCCGGCTGGCGCAGGCCCGAGCGGATACAAAAAGGCCGGACATCTGTCCGGCCTCGTGATCACTATTGGCTCATGGCTTGGCGGGTTGACGCTCGCCGGTCACGATGGGGTTCTTGGGATCCGAGCTCCACTCATACCAGCCGCCGTCGTAGACGCTGATCCGCTTCCAGTCCATCAGCCAGGCGTAGAAGAATGCCTCGGAGGCGCGCCAGCCGGTACCGCAGTAGAAGGCGGCCTGCTGGGCAGGCTCGATATTCCACTCGTCCCACATAGTGAGGATCTCCCCGGCCGGCTTCATGGTGCCATCCGGGTTGTGGAAATCGCTCATGCTGTTGGCATCCACGCCGCCGCGACCCCACTTGGCCCCCGGGATGTCGCCCTTCGGCTTGATGTAGCTGTAGCCGGAGGTGTTGCCGACAAACTCGTCCCAGGTACGCACGCTGACCAGGGCGCCATCGGGCTGCTTGAGCAGCGCCTTGGCCTGGCTCAGGGTGGTGTAGTACTCGGGATGGGCCGGAATGGCGACCCCAAACTCCTTCACCGGCTCATATTTGTTGGGCAGGCCGGTCTCGGTGCGCAGGTGCTGCACGAACCAGGCATCCAGACCGCCGTCCAGCAGGCGCACGTCCTGCACGCCGGCATACATCATCAGATGCGCCGCGCGGGCAGCGGCCATGGTGTTGCGACCATAGAGGATGACTGTGGTGTCGTGACGGATGCCGTTCTCCAGCAGCAGCGCCTTGAGCGCCTCGTCAGAAACCTTGTTCCACAGCGGCTCCTCTTCCAGACGGTTGGTATCTATGTAGCCGGCCCCCGGGATGTGGCTCAGCAGGTAGGCCTTGGGTGAACCCCAATCCACCTCGAACAGCTTCCAGTCCCCTTTCGGCGCCGCCGCGACCGGCTTGCCTTCCTGCAGATCCGCCAACCAGCGCGGATAGACCAGCTGCTGCCAGCGCACCAGATGCTCGCGCGGCGCGGCTTGCCAGCCTTGCAGCTCGAACAGCTGCTTGATGCCCTGCTTGCGCAGCATGCGGGCCACTTCGGCCACTTCCCGCGGCGCGCCATAGAGGGCGACCGGACGATCGGCTTTCAGGCCCTTGATCTCGAGCGCCTTGGGCCACTCGTCATCGCTGTATTTCCAGTCGGCGGAGAGGTTCTCGGCGCCGGCCACATGGCCGCCCTGTTTCTCGCCTTCCATCGGCCAGCCCTGATAGAAGTGGCTGGCACGGGTGTCCAGCATGACCGCCTGCTTGCTCTTGGCGTCGGCCAGCGAGAGCGGCGGCAATTCGGCGGCAAAGGCGGGCAGTGCGCACCAGAGCAGTAAGGTCGCCAGCGCGGCCTGCAGGAAGCGAAGATGTCGTTTCATGGTGATGTCTCGATTCATAGTGAACAGGGTTAAAAAATGGAGCGGCCCAGCCGCTCGGCCAGCAGCTCCAGCGCCGCCGTTCCCGCCAGCGAGTTGCCCGCCTTGTTGAGCTCGGGCGACCAGACACAGATGCAGAGCTCACCGGGGATGAGCGCCATGATACCCCCTCCGACCCCGGATTTGCCCGGCATACCGACCCGATAGGCAAAATCACCGGCCTCGTCATAGAGGCCGCAGGTGGCGAGCAGCGCATTGACCTGCTTGGTGGTGCGAGCCGGCAACAGCGGCGTGCTCTCGCCAAGCGGCAGCCCGCGATTGGCCAGATAGAGGAAAGTACGCGCCAGATCGACGCAGCTCATGCGAATGGCACAGGCATTGAAGTAGCTCTGCAACACCTTGTCCACTTCATTCTCGAAGTTGCCATAGGCCTTCATCAGATAGGCGATGGCCGCATTGCGGGCAGAGTGCTGGTATTCGGAGCGCGCCACCACCTGATCCGCCATGATGGCCGGATTGCCACAGAGGCGACGCACCAGCTCCAGGGTGCGCTGGCGCGGGGCCGTGAGCCGGGTCTCCAGCAGATCGCTCACCACCAGGGCACCGGCATTGATGAAGGGATTGCGGGGAATGCCGTGCTCGAACTCCAGCTGCACCAGGGAGTTGAACGGCTGGCCGGAGGGCTCCTTGCCGACCCGGGCCCAGATCTCCTCTTCCTGATAGAGGGTGAGGGCCAGGGTCAGGCTCAGGGCCTTGGAGATACTCTGGATGGAGAAGGGCTCGAAGGCGTCACCTGCGGTGAACAGCTCCCCCTCCACGGTACAGACGGCAATGCCGAGCCGGTCGGCCGGCACCCGGGCCAGGGCGGGAATGTAGTCGGCCACCTTGCCCTGTCCGAGCAGCGGGCGCACCTCTGCCAGAATGCTGGCCAGTAATTCGGATGACAACACCATAAAGGATTCCATGACTAAAACGGGTGTGGAGATCCCATCCCCACCGACAAAAATCCCGCCAGCGGCGGGACTTGTCTATCTACCCACAACAAGGCGCCTGCAACAGGCGACCGAGTCTCAGGCCGGTTCACCGTACCAGAGGTCGAACAGCTCGGTGACCACCACGGCTTCCATCCCCTTGCTTTCCAGCCAGGATTTGACGACGGCGCGGTCTTCTTCGGTACATTTGCCCAGTTGCTGAGTGCAGATCATCCCTTCCCAGGCCAGGTGGCCTGAACCGGCGAAAGCCAGTCTACGGGGTTCAACAACCTCATCGATCATCGCATCGACTACTGTATCGATGGTCGCTTCGGCAGTGCCGACCGGGAAGTTGAAACTGATGTCGAATCCCATTTCCTGGAATTCGTCGACTCGCAGTTTCTTACGCAGACGGCGGCTACGATTGGCCATGATAGCTCCTTAGGTTAGTTGACTCGTTAAATTAGTTAACGCGTTTGAAAATCAGATCCCAAACCCCGTGGCCCAGACGATGGCCCCGTTGTTCGAATTTGGTCAGCGGACGCCAGTCGGGACGAGCCACCCAGTTGCCGGTGGCGGAGGTGTTTTCGTAGCCCTCGGCGACGCTCATCACTTCCAGCATGTGTTCGGCATAGTTTTCCCAGTCGGTGGCCATGTGGAACACGCCACCTATGGCCAGCTTCTGGCGGATATCCTGGGCAAATGCCGGCTGCACTATGCGGCGCTTGTGGTGACGGCTCTTGTGCCAGGGATCCGGGAAGAACAGCTGCAGGCAGGCCAGCGAGCCGTTCGGGATCATGTGCTCCAGCACTTCCACCGCGTCGTGGCAGATGACCTTGAGATTGGTGACGCCCGCTTCCTGGGCTGTGCCGAGGCAGGCACCCACACCCGGCGAGTGCACCTCGATGCCGATGAAGTTTTTCTCGGGGGCATTCTTGGCCATCTCCACCAGGGAGGCGCCCATGCCGAAGCCTATTTCCAGCACCACAGGGGCCTCACGGCCAAACAGGGCGACCAGATCGAGGGGCGCTGGCGCGAAATCGATACCCATGACCGGCCAGAGCTCTTCCAGAGCCTTCTCCTGCCCTTTGGTCAGGCGGCCTTCGCGACGGACAAAGCTGCGGATCTTGCGCATGAACTTGCCGTCTTCGTTAAATACATCTTGGGTCACAGGCATAATCAAATTGCTCGTTATTGCATCGGTCTGGGTCACAGACGACAGGAATGAATTGTTCGTTATTTCATCACCCAGGGTCACTGACGACATGAATGAATTGCTCGTTGCTTCATCACCCTGAGTCACGGATCTCGTGGATGAATGGCGCGTTATTTCATCAATGCACGAAACTGGGTAGCGAATTATCCCAAGATAGGCCCAAGGCGCAAGTGTTTCGCGAAACAAATCCCCCGTCCCTGACCAATTCCGCCACAAGGATTGACAAATGCCACCCCGTTCACAGAATCTGCCAGGCGCCGGGCGCATGCTGGCCTGCGCAAATAAAACCATACACAACAAAGGATTGCAGTATGAAACACACAGCATTGGCGTTTGCCATCACAGCCCTGCTGGCAGGGTGCAACACCTCCACCAATGATTCGCAGGCCCCCACCGCCGCCGAGCAGGCCTATGAGTATCTGGTGCAGTTGAGCTCGACCGCCGAAGGGATCGGGGCCAGACCCACGGGCTCAGAGGCCGAGACCCGCGCCGCCGCCTGGATCCAGGATCACCTGGCTGGCTGGGGTTACGAGGTGCAAAACCAGCCCTTCACCTACACCAAGAGCGGGGCCAGCAAGACCTCCCAGAACCTCGTCGCCGAGCTCAAGGGCCAGAGCGACAAGGTGATCCTGATCGGCGCCCACTACGACAGCACGGGCGACAAGAAGGGTTCTGAAGGGGCAACCGACAACGGTGCCGGCGTCGCGGCCCTGCTGGCGGTGGCCGAGGCGCTCAAGGGGCAGACCCTGCCCTACACGGTGCGCTTCGCCTTCTTCGGCGCGGAGGAGAACGGCCTCAACGGCTCCAAGGCCTATGCCGCCAGCCTCGACAGCACCGCCATTGCCCGCCTGCTGGCCATGGTGAACTACGACACCATAGCCGGGGGCGACATCGTCTACGTTCACTCGGCCCACTCCGACGTGGCCGAGTACAACTGCGCCGATCCGAGCCGCTACAGCTTCGATCCCAAGGTGCGGGATCGCCTGCTGGCCGTCTCCAAGCTGACCGCCACCCCGTTTGCCATCCACCCCAGCTACGCCGGCTATCCGGAAGGGGAGACAGGCAGTTGGTCGGATCATGCGCCGTTCGCCTGCCTGGGGGTGCCCATCGCCTACGTGGAGGCCACCAACTTCACCATCAACGGAGCGGATGGCTATGACGGCTACTCCCAGACCACCAATCCGGCGCTGTGGGACTGCTACGACGACGCCACCAAGAGCGCCTGCGACCGGGACAGCGAGACCCAGTGGGGCAAGATCTGGCATACCCAGTACGACCGCCTCGACAAGATGGCCGAGCTGTTCCCGGGCCGGGTGGAGCAACAGCTCAGCGCCAATACGGATCTGATGATCCGCTTCCTCAAGGAGCCGGGTCTGTAACGCCGGCGACTCGTCAATGGCGCGCGCTGGCCCGGGATCAATTCAGGGCTTTTTGCGCTCCACGGCCGCCCCCGGCCGATAAAATTCGGGCAGGTGCCAAACCTGCCCTTTTTTATCGATTTTTGTTACAGCCATTGCCTCATTTTTTAAATCTGATACAAACGGATAACCTGGCGGTCGAATGGAGCGACCGCTCACCATGCCAGAGAGAGTCCTATGCAGCCGTTTTTTGCCCAGCGCTTCGAGAAGGTAGAGCCTTCCTTTATCCGCGAGATCCTCAAGGTCGCCGCCAATCCGGAGATCATCTCCTTTGCCGGTGGCCTGCCCAATCCGCACCTGTTCCCGGTCAAGGCCATCGATCAGGCCTGCCAGGACGTGCTGCGCGAGCAAGGGGCCGCCGCCCTGCAGTATGCCGCTACCGAGGGCTTCGCCCCACTGCGTCAGTACATAGCCGACCGCTATCTGGCCCGCCACGGCATGCGCGTCAACCCGGACAACATCCTCATCACCAGCGGCTCCCAGCAGGCGCTGGATCTGCTGGGCAAGGTGCTGATCGACGAGGGTCAGGATCTCATCATCGAAGAGCCGGGTTACCTCGGCGCCATCCAGGCCTTCTCCGTCTATCAGCCCGCCTTCAAGCCCATCACGCTGGGGGAAGAGGGACTGGATCTGGCGGCGCTGGATACGCTGCTGGCCAGCGGCTCCAATGCCAAGCTGCTCTACGGCGTGCCCAACTTCCAGAACCCGAGCGGCGTCTCCTACAGCCGTGCCAACCGCGAGGCGCTGGCCGAGCGACTGGTCAGCCACGAGCTGCTGATGGTGGAAGACGACCCCTATGGCGAGCTGCGCTTCGAGGGTGAACACCTGCCCCCCATCGCCAAGCTGGCGCCGAACAATACTGTGCTGCTCGGCTCCTTCTCCAAGACGGTGGTGCCTGCCTTCCGCCTCGGCTGGATGCTGGTACCGGACTGGCTGCGCAAGAAGGTCACCATCGCCAAGCAGGCCACCGACCTGCACAGCAACGCCTTCAGCCAGCAGGTGCTGCACCGCTTCCTGATCGACAACTCGCTGGATGCCCATCTGGAGAAGATCAAGGAGGTCTATGGCCGCCAGCGTGCCGCCATGGAGGCCGCCCTGGCCCGTCACTGCCCGCCCGGCGTGAGCTACACCCGACCGGAAGGGGGCATGTTCCTCTGGCTGACCCTGCCTTCGAGTGTCAGCGCCATGGCGCTGTTTGACGAGGCGATCAAGGAGAAGGTGGCCTTCGTGCCCGGCGCCCCCTTCTATGTGCGCCCCGAGATCCAGAACACCCTGCGGCTGAGCTTCTCCTGCGTGGACGAGGCCACCATAGAGGAGGGGGTCAAGCGACTGACCCGCGCCCTCGCCCGCATGCTCTGACGAGCCACGGCATGAAAAAAACCAGCGACCTCGGTCGCTGGTTTTTTTATGTCCCACCCTCTGCGGAGCCGGACAACTCAGGCGCTCAGCGCGCTGGCGAATTCCTTCATCGGCATGGGGCGGCCATAGAGATAGCCCTGCAGGAAGGTCACCTGACGCGCTCTCAGGTAAGCGGCCTGCACCTCGTTCTCCACCCCTTCGGCGACCAGCAGCAGACCGAGCCGGGTCGCCAGGTCGATGACGTTCTCCACTATGTGGCTGGAGAGCGCATCCGAGCCTATCATGCCGACGAAGCTCTGATCGATCTTGAGAAAGTCGACCTGGAACTGCTGCAGATAGGTGAGGCTGGAGTGGCCGGTACCAAAGTCATCGATGGCGATGAAGACCCCCAGCTGGTGCAGCTCGGCGAAGAGCCGGTCCGTCACCTCATCCGCCACTATCAGCTCCCGCTCCGTCAGCTCCAGCACCAGCTTGATGGGGTTCTCCCTGAAGGCGTTGATGAAGTCGCGGCAATCCGCCACCAGGCTCAGATCCTTGCAGTGGCTGGCGCTGATGTTGAAGCCAAAGTGGAATCCCCTGGGCAGGGTATGCACAGCACCGGCAAACTGATCGCGCACCTGCTCCATCAGCAGCCGGGTCATGGGCACTATCAGGCCGCTGTCTTCCGCCAGCGGAATGAAGCGATCCGGCGAGATCAGTCCCTGACGGGGGTGCTGCCAGCGCATCAGCACCTCGCAGCCGCACCAGTGGGCGTCGTCGCCCGTCACCACCGGCTGCAGATAGGGGATGAACTCCCGCTGATCCAGCGCCCGTCGCAGCTCTTGCGAGGGGGACGTCGAGCGGCCGGTCAGCCAGAACACGCCAAATCCCACCAGTATGCCCAGCAGGGGATAGATGATGATGCTGGCCTTGGAGTAGTGCCAGATGTGGCTGCCGTACTCGTCGTGGGACAGGTCAGTAACCACCCGGTATTGATACTTCTCCGATACCTGTTCCAGATAGCCGCGTGTTTTAGGCGGGATCTCCTCGCTGACCATGCCGCTGGCCAGCATGGCCTGCGACCCCACCACCAGCGCCAGCGGCGAATTGCGGCTCAGCATGTCGAGAATATTGTGCAGATAGTAGCCATCCACCCCGACCAGCACGCTGTAATCCCCCACCGCCTGCCGATAGACAACCAGCGGCCGATCCGGCGTCACCGGGTTGCCCCGCATCAGGTCGAGCTGACCACCGGCATAGTCGGCCAGCGCAAAGGGGCCGCTATAGGCGCCATAGAGGGAGGAGCAATAGATGGTCTCTCCCCTGGCCAGGTTGACGGTGCGCACATCCGGCACTGTCGCCACCTGATCCCGCAGCCCCTGTACCACTTCGGCGCAAGGTCGCCCCACACCGCCCTGCACCATGGACGCAGCTCGATGGGCATTGTCCAGGGTACGGTCAAACATGCGTCTGGCATGCAGCAACCTATCCTCGGCATCCTGCTTCATACCAGAGAAGGTCTGCCATGAGATGATCAGCACCCCCAGCAGCACGGGGAGCAGACTCGCCAGCAGGGAGGCCCCCAGCCGGGTGTAGAACTGGCGTAACCTTAAACGACGAAATGGCATGGTCATCCTCACGGCAACGGCGAAAAAGCGGGCAAGTCTACTACTATCCGCCCCCCTGACAAGTCATTCTGATACAAACAACAGCAAGAAAGTTTGGCCTGATTGGCACCGAACCTCGTCGAAACAGGGCTTTCAGCCACATCTTCAACGGCTCTGGGGCCTGATAGCCTTGCCTCCCCTGACAGGGTCCAAGCCTGGCTCCCCTCTGCGCAGTGAAGATTATAATCTTTGCAAAAACAGTTGCTTGTTCATCTTGCGCCAGCCCACTAGAGTAGAGCCAACAGCGTCAGGGAGTCTGGACATGAAAATACTGATCACGGGAGGAACCGGTTTTATCGGCCGCCGTCTGGTGGCCCATCTCAAGGTCAACCACGAGGTGGTGGTACTGACCCGTCAGGGCAGCCGCGCCTATGAGCTGCTCGGCCACGACGTCAAACTGCTCGACAATCTGGATCGGCTCGACGACCTCAACGACGTGGATGCCGTCATCAACCTGGCGGGAGAGCCCATCGCCGCCGGACGCTGGAGCGAGCAACGCAAGCAGCTGCTGTGTGACAGCCGCTGGCTGCTGACCGAACAGCTGGTCGATCTCATCAAGCTCTCCAGCACGCCGCCCAGGGTGCTGATCAATGCCTCCGCCATCGGCTGGTATGGCAGGCAGGGGGATGTGGCGCTGGACGAGCAGTGCCGGACGCCCCACGACGAGTTCACCCACCAACTCTGCCAGCAATGGGAAACCCTGGCCCGCGAGGCCCGCAGCAACCGCACCCGGGTCTGCATAGTGCGCATCGGGCTGGTGCTCGGCACAGATGGCGGTGCCCTGCCCAGGATGCTGACCCCCTATCGCCTCGGTCTCGGCGGCCCCATGGGATCGGGCCAGCAGATCATGAGCTGGATCCACATTCAGGATCTGGTGCGCGCCATGCTGTTCCTGCTGGAGCACGAGGAGTGCGACGGCATCTTCAACGGCACGGCGCCACTGCCGGTCAGCAATCGCGAGTTCAGCCAGAGCCTGGCCAGCGCCCTGCATCGACCACACCTCTTCTTGGTGCCGGCCCCCCTGCTGCAACTGCTGATGGGCGAGGCGGCCGACCTGCTACTCACCGGCCAGAAGGTGCTGCCCGCTCGTCTGCAAGAGGCCGGCTTTCACTTCACCTACCCGGAGCTGCCCCAGGCCCTCGCCAATCTGTTGAGCACGCCCCGCTGACTGGATCCTGCAAATCAGGCAACCGGATAGCAATCAGCCCGGCCATTGGCCGGGCTGATCCGTTATTGCGCCTGGTGGCATCCGCGCAGGATGCTGTGATTACAGCAGGCCCTGACCCAGACCACGCAGCCGATCGCTCAAGGTGCCCGCCAGTAACTGGCGCTGCATGCCCTGCCCCGCCAGCGTCACCAGCAGGGCGCCCAGCAAGGGCAGGCCAGCCCAGATGGCCCAGTGGAACTGCCACTGCCCCTCGAACCACCACCATTGCAGACCGAAGGAGCAGAGCTCGACCACAATGGCGGCGCACAGCCCCGCCAGCAGACCGCTGGCGACCAGCTCCCAGCGCAGCATCTTCTTGAGCAGCTCGCTGCTGGCCCCCAGGGTGCGCATCAGCAACAACTCGCGACGGCGGTGGGCCATGCTAGCCTGGGTCTGGGTCAGCAGCACCAGCAGCGCCGCCACAGTCACCAGCCCCAGCATCAGCCCCAGCGCCCGGCTCACCTGCTCAGACACAGCCGTCAGCCGCACTATCAGATCGTCCACATCGATGAGGCTCACCGTAGGGTGTCTGCGGATCAGATCCACCTCCGCCACCCGTCCCTGCTCCGGCAGCCGATAGCTGCCGAGCCAGGTCTGGGAGAAGGGGGCCAGCACGTCCGGCGAGAAGATCATGTAGAAGTTGGGCCGCATGTTGTCCCACTTGATGGCCCGCAGGCTGGTCACCTGCGCCTTGAAGCTGCGCCCCTCTATGGTGAAGCCCAGGGTGTCGCCGAGCGCTATGTCGAGCCGCTTGGCCAGATCCTTGTCCACCGACACCTGGCCGGGGCCATCCAGCCAGCGCCCCGCGGTCAGGGTATTGTCCGGCGGCAAGCCGGTGGTGGTGGTGAAGTTGAGCTCGCGGTTCACCCCTTCACGGCCATCCTCGTCGCTGTCTCGCACCGCCTCGCTGGCGATGCTGACCAGCCGGCCCCGCACCATAGGATAGAAATCCGAGGTCAGGGCGCCAGCACTGTGCAGATCGGCCAGGATCCCCTCCCGCTCGTGGTCGGCTATGTTGACCAGGAAGCGGTTGGGGGCATCCGCCGGCAGGCGGGCGGAGAAGTCGTCGAGCAGGTCGACCCGCACCGCCCACAGCAGACCGAACAGCATGAGCGCCAGCGCAAAGCCCGCCAGCTGGAACAGGCCGCTGCCGCGCTCGCGGGAGAGGTGACTGATGGCCAGACGCAGCGCATGGGGGCCCTTGACCCGGCGACCAAACCGCAGCAGCAGGGAAGCGATCAGCGCCAGCAGACCCATCAGCAGGCCCATGCCGCCGATCAGCCCCAACGCCAGGGTCACATCGGCGGTAAAGCCCCACACCAGACCAAACAGGCCGAGCAGGGCGACCGGCAGCGCCAGCCAGGGCGGGATCCCCGCCTCCAGCTCGCGGCGCAGCACCCGCAGCGGCGGCACCTTGAGCAGCCGCAGGAAGGGCACGAAGGCCAGCAGCAGGGTGATGAAGAAGGCGACCGCCAGACCGAGAGCAAAGGGTCGCCACGACGGCGGTGGCAGATCCGCCGGCAGCAGGTTGCCCAGCAGATGCAGGGTCAGCCACTGCATGGCGCTGCCCGCCACCAGACCGATGAGCGCCCCTGCCAACGTCAGGGAAAACAGCAGGGTGCCCATCAGTTGCCAGAGCGTGCGACGGGAGGCCCCCAGCGTCTTGAGCAGAGCAACCATGTTGGTCTGGCGCTCGGCGAAGTGGCGCACCGCTATGCCCATGGCCAGCGCCCCCAGCAGCACCCCGGCCAGGGAGGCTAGCCGGAAGAAGCGCTCGGCATTGGCCAGCGAACGCCCCACCTGGGAGCCCTGATCGTCCGGCTTGATCAGCTTCTGCCCCGCTTTGAGCTTGGGCCTGAGCCAGCGCTCATAGCCGGCAACGTCCTCGCGGGCCCCCTTGAACAGGTAGCGCCACTGCTGGCGACTGCCCGGCAGCAGGGCACCTGTCGCCTCTATGTCAGCGCTGTGGATCAGGGCCCTGGGCGCCAGCAGGAAGGGGCTGAAGCCCTGATCCGGCTCCTGCCCCAGCTCACCCGCCACCTTGAGGAGGGTGTTGCCCACCTCCAGTTCATCGCCAATTTTCGCCTCCAGCAGCTGCATCACCCGGGCCGAGAGCCAGATCTCGCCGGGCGCCGGCGCGCGCTGGGGGCTAAGTTCCAGCTTGCCGTAGAAGGGGAAATCGCTCGGCACGGCCCGGATGGAGGCCAGTTGCAACGCATCGCCATGAAACAGCATGCTGTTGAAGCTGACCGTGGTCTGCACCGACAGGCCCGCTTTTTCCGCCTGCTTGAGCCAGGCAGCCGGGGCCGGCGTGGCTGAACGCAGCGCCCGATCGGCGCCGATAAAGTCACGCCCCGAGGCCTTGAGCCCCGCATCCAGCCGGTCCGCCACCAGGGCCACGCTCAGCACGCAGGCCACACTCAATGCCAGCGCCAGCACGAACCAGCGCAGCTCGCCGCTGAAGCCTTCCCGCCGCAGCAGCTTCACACCCAATCGCCACCGACTCATAGCTGCTCCCTGACTCGGGAGGCCGCACCGGGTGCTGTCGCATCCGCCTCCAGTCGCCCCGCCGCCATCACCAGTTGCCGCTGGCAACGCTGGGCCAGCTCGTGGTCATGGGTGACCACCACGAGCGTGGTGCCGTGCTCGCGATTGAGCTGGAACAAGAGCTCGATCACCGTCTCCCCCGTCTTGCTGTCCAGGTTGCCGGTCGGCTCATCGGCCAGCAGCAGGCTGGGCCTTGTCATGAAGGCGCGGGCGATGGCGACCCGCTGCTGCTCGCCGCCGGAGAGGCGCGGCGGCAGATGGTGCAGCCGCTCGCTGAGCCCCACAGCCGCCAGCAACTCGCGCGCCCTCGGCTCGCAACGGGTCTCGCCACGCAGCTCGGCGGGCAGCATGACGTTCTCCAGTGCGCTCAGGGTGGGCAGCAGCAGGAAGGACTGGAAGATGAAGCCCACCTGCTCGGCACGCAGGCGGGCACGGCCCTCCTCGTCCAGCTGCACCAGCGACTGACCGAGGATCTCTATATCCCCCTGGCTCGGCAGATCCAGCCCGGCCAGCAGCCCCAGCAGGGTGGATTTGCCGGAGCCGGAGGCACCGACCAGCGCCAGGGTCTCGCCGGTATTGACTTGCAGGTCGATCCCTTCAAGGATGGTGAGACTTTCCTGGCCCAGGCGAACGGTTTTGCCCAGACCCTTGACGACAATGATGGGAGTTGAACTCATGATGCGTTTCCTGTTTGCCCGGGCCAAAAAGTGGGGAGTGAACCCGTGATGTCTATCCTGCTCACCCCGGCATTGAATGACAATGCATGCCGGGTGTTGGCATCATCACACGTATCCCCTTTGCCCGGATCCTTGATGACAATGAATGATGGGAGTTGAATGCATGACACGTTTCCTGTTCGCCTTGTGTTGCCTGGTTTCATCGGTGCAGGCCCAGACCCTGCTGGTGCTGGGCGACAGCCTGAGCGCTGGCTATCAGATGCCGGCGGAGCAGAGCTGGCCTGCCCTGCTCAATCAGAAATGGCAGCAGCAGGGCGGCGAGCATCAGCTGGTCAACGCCAGCATCAGCGGTGAGACCACGCAGGGAGCCCTGGCCCGCCTGCCTGCCCTGCTCAAGGAGCATCAACCGGACTGGGTGCTGATCGAACTGGGTGGCAACGACGGGCTGCGCGGGTTCGCACCCGCCATCACCCGTGACAATCTGACCAAGATGGTGGCCTTGACCAAGGCGCAGCAGGTGAAAACCGTGCTGACCCAGATCCAGCTGCCCCGCAATTACGGGGCCCGCTACCTGCGCCAGTTCGAGCAGATCTTCCCCGAGCTGGCGGCCGCCAACCAGCTGCCGCTGATGCCCTTCTTCATGGATGATATTGCGCTGCGCCCTGAACTCATGATGAACGATGGTATCCACCCCACGGCCGCGGCCCAGCCGCAGATCCGCGACCGGGTGGCCAGCTTTATCGAGCCCCTGCTGACCCAATAACACCCCAATAACCATACGCAGGAAAAGGCCCTGTCGGCCCAAAACAAAGATCCCGCCGAGGCGGGATCTTTGTTTGCATGAGCATCAGCGTTCCAGTATCTGGCGCAACCGCTCCTGGGCCACCCCGACCAGCAGGTCTGGCTGGAATTTGGAGATGAAGCGGTCACACCCCACCTTCTTGACCATGGCCTCGTTGAAGTTGCCGCTCAGGGAGGTATTGAGGGTGATGAAGAGATCGGACATGCGGGCATCGCTGCGGATCTCGTGGGTCAGCCGGTAACCGTCCATCTCCGGCATCTCCGCATCCGTGATCATCAGCAGGATCTCGTCGGTCACCTTCTTGCCCGCATCGCACCAGCCTTTGAGCAGATTGAGCGCCTGCAGGCCATCCTGGCACTCGATCACTTCCAGACCCAGCTGACCCAGAGTTTCCCGCACCAGATTGCGGGCCGTGCTGGAGTCATCGACGATGAGCACCTTGCGGCCATGCATCTCGGGCAGTATCTCCCGATCCAGCACCTCTTCCGAGATGCGGATGTCGTAGGTGATGATCTCGGCCAGCACCTTCTCCACGTCGATAATCTCGACGATCTGGTCGACGCCGTCCTCGGGAATGCGGGTGATGGCGGTCAGGTAGTTGGCCCGCCCGGCGGAGCGCGGCGGCGGCAGTATGTCCTTCCAGGTCATGTTGACGATATGGGCCACCTGCCCCACCAGGAAGCCCTGAATGGTGCGGTTGTACTCGGTGATGATGAGGTTGGACTCGCTGTCGATGGGCATGGCGCGCATGCCGATGGCGCTGCGCAGATTGATCACCGGGATCGAGGTGCCACGGATGTTGGCCACCCCGCTGATGTTGTGGTGCGCCCCCGGCATCTTGTTGAGATGGGGCAGCTTGACCACTTCCCGCACCTTGAACACGTTGATAGCAAACAGCTGTCGGGATCCCAAACGGAACATCAACAACTCCAGACGGTTCTCCCCTACCAGCTGGGTACGTTGATCCACTGAATCCAATATGCTCGCCATATAAAGCCCTTACGTCCGTTTCCCGAGTCTCGCCATAGTATAGAAGGGTCAGAATCCCAACACGACCCGTATTCTTATCCTATGTCGGCAAGATGATGACGGAACTTGATGAAAAAAAGCGAGATTCGGCTCAAGGCCGGACTCTCTTCACACTTATCAATAGCAAACTGGCCGCTCGATCGAGCCCAGGGCGGCCTGTGTGGGGCACATCCTTGATATCCGTGGCCATCAGCAACCATTCCCCCATGACCAGACATAAAAAAAGCGGCAGATTGCTCTGCCGCTTGTTGCGCTGCCCTGACGGGATTACTTGTCGATATCCAGCAGATTGTTGCTCAGCATGTAGTCGATCACCTGGGAAGAGGTGGACGCCGCGCTGCCGGTGAGGCTGTCGAACGTGTGGTTCATCAGCACTATCTCCTGAGTCACAGGGGCCGTGCTGGTCTCCTTGACCTGCAGGTGCACACCCTCGCTGTCCTGGAACACAGAGAGCAGGCTCTTCAGATCGGTCTGGTTGCGAGAACCATCGTGATCCAGCAGATCGCTCAGATCCAGCTTGTCACCCTCCGCCTTGGAGAAGTCGACCACGTAATCCTTGGCGACGCTGCCCGTAGCTGTATCCCCCTGCAGCCAGGTGAAGGTATCGGCCCCCGCATCCCCCTTGAGGATGTCGTTGCCCAGACCACCGACCAGGATGTCGTTGCCCAGACCGCCGCTCAGGGTGTCGTTGCCGGCACCGCCATCCAGCTTGTCGCTGCCAGTTCCGCCATAAAGGATATCTTTGCCGTCATCACCATAGAGCTCATCGTTACCACCTTGGCCGAACAAGATGTCGTCCCCAAGACCACCGTGCAGCTTGTCGTTCCCCCCTCGGATATCGCTCGCCACATCAAATGACTTGGCATTCCCCTTGATGTATTCGTAAAGCTCAAGCGAGCTGGGTGCATAACCGTTTTTCAAGGTCAGGAACTGGGTCAGACCATCAAGTCCCTTACCATCGACCCAATCTGCCGGTTTGGCAGGATTACCCACACTCCCCCAAGGCAGATGATCGGTGTTGATGGCATCACCGAACAGGATATCGTTACCCGCTCCGCCATGAAGTACGTCGGCCCCCACTTCAGCAGGTGTATTGGTGGTCGAACCGCCAACCAGCACGGCCTTCAACTGATCTGCCGTCGTGATAATGTCTGGCTGGCCAACTGGCGGATAGGTCACCTCGCTCAGATTGTCGATCCACAGCGTAGCGGTCGAGTCATCCCACCTTCCTTGGTCTACATCAGTGATGGTGAATACGTAGCGATAATCCCCTTCCGCCAGCGAACCGCTGTTGACGATGCCCGCCGAGTTCACCGCAGTACCGACATTCACCCAGGTTGTGCCGTTCAAACGTTGCAGTTGCACCGAGAAGGTGTCACCCCTATCGAGATCATTCCCCTTAACCAAGTCGAAGCGAAGGCCGGTACCCGCCGCCATCTTAAGCGTTTCGCTTGTAAATACCGATGCAACACTACCATCAATATCCATCAGCCTCAGCCAGCCACTGTCAATAACAACAGAACCAAGTTGATCGCCAGACTTACTCCATTTTGCACTCAGCGGCCCCGTATTGTCGGAAAAATCATTTAGCAACTGAAGGGCCTCATATTGACTGCCTGAGCCAATCACCTTGGTATTGTCAAAATACTCCAGATTCTCCTTCGTCACACCATTGCCGATGCCAATCGCCTTGACCTCGCTCTGTCCAGACAAAGGCCAAAATGCATCGATAGCCTTTTGCATCGCATCTGATTCAGATGCATTTCTGTTCCCGTTATAAGCTGTCGGATCACCATCGGTCAGGAAATAGGTTAGATTCTCAAACGTCAATCCAGAACTGCTACCGGGCTTGCTGTTAAACCATGCTGTCGCCTTGATAAAGGCATCCTCATAGTTAGTCGCACCGCCAGCAGACAACGAGCTGACCTTGTCGATAAATGACTGCACATTACTCTTGGACAGATCGTTAATCGTCAACAGTGAACTTGCCCACTCATGAAAGCCTATTAGCGTCACGTTAACGACACCATCATGATCTGCAAGCTGATTGGCAAGCACTTTCAGCGCTGCAATCGTCAACGTCATTCTGTCTTTACCCGTAGCAGGGGATTGGCTGCCATCCAATCCCCATTGCATGCTACCCGACGTATCAACGATCAGCGCGATATTGTAGTTTTTACCCGGTTCAACCGAGGTCTTGATGCCACCGATATCCCCCAGCAATACATCATCACCGCGGCCCCCCTCAACGGTATTATCTCCATTCGGGTTGGTGGGCTTGACCATAAAACCGGTATCCGCTTCGGCATATTTAGCTTCACCCGTTATCGGCTGACCATTCATGTCATACTCTTGCGAACCTGCAACCACGGTAACCTTGATATTCTGGCTACCAACCGGCAGCTCAATCTGCAGTGACAACTTGCCATCCTGATCCAGCATGCTGGCTGGCACCGTCCAACTGCCGTCGGCCTGCAGAGTACCACCTGAAAGCACCGCGCTCTGAGGCAATCCCTTGATAGTCAAATCGGTAAAATGTTCGCTGCTATCGGTATCGATCAGATCGACATCAACCTTCAAGGTCGCCAGATCAGCCACTTTAGCCAAGTTGCCATCCTTGAACTCATACTTGCCATCTTGCAGATATAGGGTCTCGACACTGTAAAAATCGTGGTTTGTCAAAGCACCGCTACTCGGATCTTGATACACCAGTCGGTAATTACAGCCCTGTGGTAAGCCAATCATCACCAGCTTCAGCTCCTTCATCGAACCCGGCATATAAGCCACATCCAGACCATCACCACCATAATAAGAGGTTGTGGCCTTCAGGCTTTGGGATATCAGCGTATCGTTACCCGCATCGCCATGTAGTGTGACCGATGAAACAGCATTCTTACCGCCGATCAAGATGTCATTTCCATCACCACCAATCAGATAATCAACATCACTCGCCCCACCAATCAAAATGTCATTATCAACCCCACCATCAGCTAAGAAGCTACCGCCACTACCATATTTGATAGTGTCATTGCCGCCACCGCCTTGAACCCAGTTACCATTACTGGAAACCAGATAATCATCTCCGCCAGTCGGCAACCTAGCAGGCGTCTTGCCTTGCAACGCGGCAATAATCTGCTCAACCTTCATTTCTCCCGGTATAAAGCCGCCACTGATCAACTCGACCTTCAGCATCACACCGTCAACAACCGGTTTGATATCAACCACGAAGGTGGCATTGCCACTACTGTTTACCCCATCGCTGATCTGATAGCCGAACGACGCATAATCCCCCAGCTTGTTGCCATCAGCACCGGCGTTCACACCACTGCCAGCAGAACCGCTGGCTTCATGCAGATCAGGCAGGAACTGCAAACGACCGGCATCAATATCGACCTTGCTAAATACCTGATCTTTCACCACTGACTGCCAGTTACCGTTGGCATCCTTGTACTGCAGCACCCCATCAGCCGGCAACAAGGTGATCTTGATCGACAACTGAGCCGCAGGTGTATCAGCATCACTGGCGTTGAAGTCGCTCCACTTTAGGGTAAACGGCGTGTCTTCTTCACCATAGGTATAACCACCAGAGGTGATAGGAGCATCATCGTTGTCGACGATGGTGCCGGTGGCATCTTTGCCACCCACGGTCACTTTCAGGGTCTCGTCCAGCTCGTCAACGGTGTCGTTCACGGTCGGCACGGTCACGGTGAAGCCGGTGACGCCCGCCGGCACGGTGATCTTGCCGGTGGCCGCGTCGTAGGTCACCCCGTCGCTGAAGGTCACGCCCGCACGGTTGAAGTCACCCTCAGCCGCGCTGATGCCCTCCAGTTTGAAGTCGTAGCTGGTCGCGCGGTCGCTGCCGTTGCTCAAGGTCACCTGGAAGGTCAGGTCCTGACCCTCGTCGGCTTTCGCGTCGGCGTTGCTCACCGCCACATCCTTGATGGTCGGCACCGCGTCATTGTCGACGATGGTGCCGGTGGCATCTTTGCCACCCACGGTCACTTTCAGGGTCTCGTCCAGCTCGTCAACGGTGTCGTTCACGGTCGGCACGGTCACGGTGAAGCCGGTGACGCCCGCCGGCACGGTGATCTTGCCGGTGGCCGCGTCGTAGGTCACCCCGTCGCTGAAGGTCACGCCCGCACGGTTGAAGTCACCCTCAGCCGCGCTGATGCCCTCCAGTTTGAAGTCGTAGCTGGTCGCGCGGTCGCTGCCGTTGCTCAAGGTCACCTGGAAGGTCAGGTCCTGACCCTCGTCGGCTTTCGCGTCGCGGGTTGTTGCTCACCGCCACATCCTTGATGGTCGGCACCGCGTCATGTCGACGATGGTGCCGGTGGCATCTTTGCCACCCACGGTCACTTTCAGGGTCTCGTCCAGCTCGTCAACGGTGTCGTTCACGGTCGCACGTCACGGTGAAGCGGTAACGCCCGCCGGCACGGTGATCTTGCCGGTGGCCGCGTCGTAGGTCACCCCGTCGCTGAAGGTCACGCCCGCGAGAGAGCCGCCGCGCTGAGCCCTCCAGTTTGAAGTCGTAGCTGGTCGCGCGGTCGCTGCCGTTGCTCAAGGTCACCTGGAAGGTCAGGTCCTGACCTCTCCGTCGGCTTTCGCGTCGGCGTTGCTTCACGCGCCACATCCTTGATGGTCGGCACCGCGTCATTGTCGACGATGGTGGCCGGTGGCATCTTTGCCACCCACGGGTCACTTTCAGGGTCTCGTCCAGCTCGTCAACGGTGTCGTTCACAGTCGGCACGGTCACGGTGAAGCCGGTAACGCCCGCCGGCACGGTGATCTTGCCGGTGGCCGCGTCGTAGGTCACCCCGTCGCTGAAGGTCACGCCCGCACGGTTGAAGTCACCCTCAGCCGCGCTGATGCCCTCCAGTTTGAAGTCGTAGCTGGTCGCGCGGTCGCTGCCGTTGCTCAAGGTCACCTGGAAGGTCAGGTCCTGACCCTCGTCGGCTTTCGCGTCGGCGTTGCTCACCGCCACATCCTTGATGGTCGGCACCGCGTCATTGTCGACGATGGTGCCGGTGGCATCTTTGCCACCCACGGTCACTTTCAGGGTCTCGTCCAGCTCGTCAACGGTGTCGTTCACGGTCGGCACGGTCACGGTGAAGCCGGTAACGCCCGCCGGCACGGTGATCTTGCCGGTGGGCCGCGTCGTAGGTCACCCCGTCGCTGAAGGTCACGCCCGCACGGTTGAAGTCACCCTCAGCCGCGCTGATGCCCTCCAGTTTGAAGTCGTAGCTGGTCGCGCGGTCGCTGCCGTTGCTCAAGGTCACCTGGAAGGTCAGGTCCTGACCCTCGTCGGCTTTCGCGTCGGCGTTGCTCACCGCCACATCCTTGATGGTCGGCACCGCGTCATTGTCGACGATGGTGCCGGTGGCATCTTTGCCACCACGGTCACTTTCAGGGTCTCGTCCAGCTCGTCAACGGTGTCGTTCACGGTCGGCACGGTCACGGTGAAGCCGGTGACGCCCGCCGGCACGGTGATCTTGCCGGTGGCCGCGTCGTAGGTCACCCCGTCGCTGAAGGTCACGCCCGCACGGTTGAAGTCACCCTCAGCCGCGCTGATGCCCTCCAGTTTGAAGTCGTAGCTGGTCGCGCGGTCGCTGCCGTTGCTCAAGGTCACCTGGAAGGTCAGGTCCTGACCCTCGTCGGCTTTCGCGTCGGCGTTGCTCACCGCCACATCCTTGATGGTCGGCACCGCGTCATTGTCGACGATGGTGCCGGTGGCATCTTTGCCACCCACGGTCACTTTCAGGGTCTCGTCCAGCTCGTCAACGGTGTCGTTCACGGTCGGCACGGTCACGGTGAAGCCGGTAACGCCCGCCGGCACGGTGATCTTGCCGGTGGCCGCGTCGTAGGTCACCCCGTCGCTGAAGGTCACGCCCGCACGGTTGAAGTCACCCTCAGCCGCGCTGATGCCCTCCAGTTTGAAGTCGTAGCTGGTCGCGCGGTCGCTGCCGTTGCTCAAGGTCACCTGGAAGGTCAGGTCCTGACCCTCGTCGGCTTTCGCGTCGGCGTTGCTCACCGCCACATCCTTGATGGTCGGCACCGCGTCATTGTCGACGATGGTGCCGGTGGCATCTTTGCCACCCACGGTCACTTTCAGGGTCTCGTCCAGCTCGTCAACGGTGTCGTTCACGGTCGGCACGGTCACGGTGAAGCCGGTGACGCCCGCCGGCACGGTGATCTTGCCGGTGGCCGCGTCGTAGGTCACCCCGTCGCTGAAGGTCACGCCCGCACGGTTGAAGTCACCCTCAGCCGCGCTGATGCCCTCCAGTTTGAAGTCGTAGCTGGTCGCGCGGTCGCTGCCGTTGCTCAAGGTCACCTGGAAGGTCAGGTCCTGACCCTCGTCGGCTTTCGCGTCGGCGTTGCTCACCGCCACATCCTTGATGGTCGGCACCGCGTCATTGTCGACGATGGTGCCGGTGGCATCTTTGCCACCCACGGTCACTTTCAGGGTCTCGTCCAGCTCGTCAACGGTGTCGTTCACGGTCGGCACGGTCACGGTGAAGCCGGTAACGCCCGCCGGCACGGTGATCTTGCCGGTGGCCGCGTCGTAGGTCACCCCGTCGCTGAAGGTCACGCCCGCACGGTTGAAGTCACCCTCAGCCGCGCTGATGCCCTCCAGTTTGAAGTCGTAGCTGGTCGCGCGGTCGCTGCCGTTGCTCAAGGTCACCTGGAAGGTCAGGTCCTGACCCTCGTCGGCTTTCGCGTCGGCGTTGCTCACCGCCACATCCTTGATGGTCGGCACCGCGTCATTGTCGACGATGGTGCCGGTGGCATCTTTGCCACCCACGGTCACTTTCAGGGTCTCGTCCAGCTCGTCAACGGTGTCGTTCACGGTCGGCACGGTCACGGTGAAGCCGGTGACGCCCGCCGGCACGGTGATCTTGCCGGTGGCCGCGTCGTAGGTCACCCCGTCGCTGAAGGTCACGCCCGCACGGTTGAAGTCACCCTCAGCCGCGCTGATGCCCTCCAGTTTGAAGTCGTAGCTGGTCGCGCGGTCGCTGCCGTTGCTCAAGGTCACCTGGAAGGTCAGGTCCTGACCCTCGTCGGCTTTCGCGTCGGCGTTGCTCACCGCCACATCCTTGATGGTCGGCACCGCGTCATTGTCGACGATGGTGCCGGTGGCATCTTTGCCACCCACGGTCACTTTCAGGGTCTCGTCCAGCTCGTCAACGGTGTCGTTCACGGTCGGCACGGTCACGGTGAAGCCGGTGACGCCCGCCGGCACGGTGATCTTGCCGGTGGCCGCGTCGTAGGTCACCCCGTCGCTGAAGGTCACGCCCGCACGGTTGAAGTCACCCTCAGCCGCGCTGATGCCCTCCAGTTTGAAGTCGTAGCTGGTCGCGCGGTCGCTGCCGTTGCTCAAGGTCACCTGGAAGGTCAGGTCCTGACCCTCGTCGGCTTTCGCGTCGGCGTTGCTCACCGCCACATCCTTGATGGTCGGCACCGCGTCATTGTCGACGATGGTGCCGGTGGCATCTTTGCCACCCACGGTCACTTTCAGGGTCTCGTCCAGCTCGTCAACGGTGTCGTTCACAGTCGGCACGGTCACGGTGAAGCCGGTAACGCCCGCCGGCACGGTGATCTTGCCGGTGGCCGCGTCGTAGGTCACCCCGTCGCTGAAGGTCACGCCCGCACGGTTGAAGTCACCCTCAGCCGCGCTGATGCCCTCCAGTTTGAAGTCGTAGCTGGTCGCGCGGTCGCTGCCGTTGCTCAAGGTCACCTGGAAGGTCAGGTCCTGACCCTCGTCGGCTTTCGCGTCGGCGTTGCTCACCGCCACCATCCTTGATGGTCGGCACCGCGTCATTGTCGACGATGGTGCCGGTGGCATCTTTGCCACCCACGGTCACTTTCAGGGTCTCGTCCAGCTCGTCAACGGTGTCGTTCACGGTCGGCACGGTCACGGTGAAGCCGGTAACGCCCGCCGGCACGGTGATCTTGCCGGTGGCCGCGTCGTAGGTCACCCCGTCGCTGAAGGTCACGCCCGCACGGTTGAAGTCACCCTCAGCCGCGCTGATGCCCTCCAGTTTGAAGTCGTAGCTGGTCGCGCGGTCGCTGCCGTTGCTCAAGGTCACCTGGAAGGTCAGGTCCTGACCCTCGTCGGCTTTCGCGTCGGCGTTGCTCACCGCCACATCCTTGATGGTCGGCACCGCGTCATTGTCGACGATGGTGCCGGTGGCATCTTTGCCACCCACGGTCACTTTCAGGGTCTCGTCCAGCTCGTCAACGGTGTCGTTCACGGTCGGCACGGTCACGGTGAAGCCGGTAACGCCCCGCCGGCACGGTGATCTTGCCGGTGGCCGCGTCGTAGGTCACCCCGTCGCTGAAGGTCACGCCCGCACGGTTGAAGTCACCCTCAGCCGCGCTGATGCCCTCCAGTTTGAAGTCGTAGCTGGTCGCGCGGTCGCTGCCGTTGCTCAAGGTCACCTGGAAGGTCAGGTCCTGACCCTCGTCGGCTTTCGCGTCGGCGTTGCTCACCGCCACATCCTTGATGGTCGGCACCGCGTGTCGTCGATGTGTGCCGGTGGCATCTTTGCCACCCACGGTCACTTTCAGGGTCTCGTCCAGCTCGTCAACGGTGTCGTTCACGGTCGGCACGGTCACGGTGAAGCCGGTGACGCCCGCCGGCACGGTGATCTTGCCGGTGGCCGCGTCGTAGGTCACCCCGTCGCTGAAGGTCACGCCCGCACGGTTGAAGTCACCCTCAGCCGCGCTGATGCCCTCCAGTTTGAAGTCGTAGCTGGTCGCGCGGTCGCTGCCGTTGCTCAAGGTCACCTGGAAGGTCAGGTCCTGACCCTCGTCGGCTTTCGCGTCGGCGTTGCTCACCGCCACATCCTTGATGGTCGGCACCGCGTCATTGTCGACGATGGTGCCGGTGGCATCTTTGCCACCCACGGTCACTTTCAGGGTCTCGTCCAGCTCGTCAACGGTGTCGTTCACGGTCGGCACGGTCACGGTGAAGCCGGTGACGCCCGCCGGCACGGTGATCTTGCCGGTGGCCGCGTCGTAGGTCACCCCGTCGCTGAAGGTCACGCCCGCACGGTTGAAGTCACCCTCAGCCGCGCTGATGCCCTCCAGTTTGAAGTCGTAGCTGGTCGCGCGGTCGCTGCCGTTGCTCAAGGTCACCTGGAAGGTCAGGTCCTGACCCTCGTCGGCTTTCGCGTCGGCGTTGCTCACCGCCACATCCTTGATGGTCGGCACCGCGTCATTGTCGACGATGGTGCCGGTGGCATCTTTGCCACCCACGGTCACTTTCAGGGTCTCGTCCAGCTCGTCAACGGTGTCGTTCACGGTCGGCACGGTCACGGTGAAGCCGGTGACGCCCGCCGGCACGGTGATCTTGCCGGTGGCCGCGTCGTAGGTCACCCCGTCGCTGAAGGTCACGCCCGCACGGTTGAAGTCACCCTCAGCCGCGCTGATGCCCTCCAGTTTGAAGTCGTAGCTGGTCGCGCGGTCGCTGCCGTTGCTCAAGGTCACCTGGAAGGTCAGGTCCTGACCCTCGTCGGCTTTCGCGTCGGCGTTGCTCACCGCCACATCCTTGATGGTCGGCACCGCGTCATTGTCGACGATGGTGCCGGTGGCATCTTTGCCACCCACGGTCACTTTCAGGGTCTCGTCCAGCTCGTCAACGGTGTCGTTCACGGTCGGCACGGTCACGGTGAAGCCGGTAACGCCCGCCGGCACGGTGATCTTGCCGGTGGCCGCGTCGTAGGTCACCCCGTCGCTGAAGGTCACGCCCGCACGGTTGAAGTCACCCTCAGCCGCGCTGATGCCCTCCAGTTTGAAGTCGTAGCTGGTCGCGCGGTCGCTGCCGTTGCTCAAGGTCACCTGGAAGGTCAGGTCCTGACCCTCGTCGGCTTTCGCGTCGGCGTTGCTCACCGCCACATCCTTGATGGTCGGCACCGCGTCATTGTCGACGATGGTGCCGGTGGCATCTTTGCCACCCACGGTCACTTTCAGGGTCTCGTCCAGCTCGTCAACGGTGTCGTTCACGGTCGGCACGGTCACGGTGAAGCCGGTAACGCCCGCCGGCACGGTGATCTTGCCGGTGGCCGCGTCGTAGGTCACCCCGTCGCTGAAGGTCACGCCCGCACGGTTGAAGTCACCCTCAGCCGCGCTGATGCCCTCCAGTTTGAAGTCGTAGCTGGTCGCGCGGTCGCTGCCGTTGCTCAAGGTCACCTGGAAGGTCAGGTCCTGACCCTCGTCGGCTTTCGCGTCGGCGTTGCTCACCGCCACATCCTTGATGGTCGGCACCGCGTCATTGTCGACGATGGTGCCGGTGGCATCTTTGCCACCCACGGTCACTTTCAGGGTCTCGTCCAGCTCGTCAACGGTGTCGTTCACGGTCGGCACGGTCACGGTGAAGCCGGTGACGCCCGCCGGCACGGTGATCTTGCCGGTGGCCGCGTCGTAGGTCACCCCGTCGCTGAAGGTCACGCCCGCACGGTTGAAGTCACCCTCAGCCGCGCTGATGCCCTCCAGTTTGAAGTCGTAGCTGGTCGCGCGGTCGCTGCCGTTGCTCAAGGTCACCTGGAAGGTCAGGTCCTGACCCTCGTCGGCTTTCGCGTCGGCGTTGCTCACCGCCACATCCTTGATGGTCGGCACCGCGTCATTGTCGACGATGGTGCCGGTGGCATCTTTGCCACCCACGGTCACTTTCAGGGTCTCGTCCAGCTCGTCAACGGTGTCGTTCACGGTCGGCACGGTCACGGTGAAGCCGGTAACGCCCGCCGGCACGGTGATCTTGCCGGTGGCCGCGTCGTAGGTCACCCCGTCGCTGAAGGTCACGCCCGCACGGTTGAAGTCACCCTCAGCCGCGCTGATGCCCTCCAGTTTGAAGTCGTAGCTGGTCGCGCGGTCGCTGCCGTTGCTCAAGGTCACCTGGAAGGTCAGGTCCTGACCCTCGTCGGCTTTCGCGTCGGCGTTGCTCACCGCCACATCCTTGATGGTCGGCACCGCGTCATTGTCGACGATGGTGCCGGTGGCATCTTTGCCACCCACGGTCACTTTCAGGGTCTCGTCCAGCTCGTCAACGGTGTCGTTCACGGTCGGCACGGTCACGGTGAAGCCGGTGACGCCCGCCGGCACGGTGATCTTGCCGGTGGCCGCGTCGTAGGTCACCCCGTCGCTGAAGGTCACGCCCGCACGGTTGAAGTCACCCTCAGCCGCGCTGATGCCCTCCAGTTTGAAGTCGTAGCTGGTCGCGCGGTCGCTGCCGTTGCTCAAGGTCACCTGGAAGGTCAGGTCCTGACCCTCGTCGGCTTTCGCGTCGGCGTTGCTCACCGCCACATCCTTGATGGTCGGCACCGCGTCATTGTCGACGATGGTGCCGGTGGCATCTTTGCCACCCACGGTCACTTTCAGGGTCTCGTCCAGCTCGTCAACGGTGTCGTTCACGGTCGGCACGGTCACGGTGAAGCCGGTGACGCCCGCCGGCACGGTGATCTTGCCGGTGGCCGCGTCGTAGGTCACCCCGTCGCTGAAGGTCACGCCCGCACGGTTGAAGTCACCCTCAGCCGCGCTGATGCCCTCCAGTTTGAAGTCGTAGCTGGTCGCGCGGTCGCTGCCGTTGCTCAAGGTCACCTGGAAGGTCAGGTCCTGACCCTCGTCGGCTTTCGCGTCGGCGTTGCTCACCGCCACATCCTTGATGGTCGGCACCGCGTCATTGTCGACGATGGTGCCGGTGGCATCTTTGCCACCCACGGTCACTTTCAGGGTCTCGTCCAGCTCGTCAACGGTGTCGTTCACGGTCGGCACGGTCACGGTGAAGCCGGTGACGCCCGCCGGCACGGTGATCTTGCCGGTGGCCGCGTCGTAGGTCACCCCGTCGCTGAAGGTCACGCCCGCACGGTTGAAGTCACCCTCAGCCGCGCTGATGCCCTCCAGTTTGAAGTCGTAGCTGGTCGCGCGGTCGCTGCCGTTGCTCAAGGTCACCTGGAAGGTCAGGTCCTGACCCTCGTCGGCTTTCGCGTCGGCGTTGCTCACCGCCACATCCTTGATGGTCGGCACCGCGTCATTGTCGACGATGGTGCCGGTGGCATCTTTGCCACCCACGGTCACTTTCAGGGTCTCGTCCAGCTCGTCAACGGTGTCGTTCACGGTCGGCACGGTCACGGTGAAGCCGGTGACGCCCGCCGGCACGGTGATCTTGCCGGTGGCCGCGTCGTAGGTCACCCCGTCGCTGAAGGTCACGCCCGCACGGTTGAAGTCACCCTCAGCCGCGCTGATGCCCTCCAGTTTGAAGTCGTAGCTGGTCGCGCGGTCGCTGCCGTTGCTCAAGGTCACCTGGAAGGTCAGGTCCTGACCCTCGTCGGCTTTCGCGTCGGCGTTGCTCACCGCCACATCCTTGATGGTCGGCACCGCGTCATTGTCGACGATGGTGCCGGTGGCATCTTTGCCACCCACGGTCACTTTCAGGGTCTCGTCCAGCTCGTCAACGGTGTCGTTCACAGTCGGCACGGTCACGGTGAAGCCGGTGACGCCCGCCGGCACGGTGATCTTGCCGGTGGCCGCGTCGTAGGTCACCCCGTCGCTGAAGGTCACGCCCGCACGGTTGAAGTCACCCTCAGCCGCGCTGATGCCCTCCAGTTTGAAGTCGTAGCTGGTCGCGCGGTCGCTGCCGTTGCTCAAGGTCACCTGGAAGGTCAGGTCCTGACCCTCGTCGGCTTTCGCGTCGGCGTTGCTCACCGCCACATCCTTGATGGTCGGCACCGCGTCATTGTCGACGATGGTGCCGGTGGCATCTTTGCCACCCACGGTCACTTTCAGGGTCTCGTCCAGCTCGTCAACGGTGTCGTTCACAGTCGGCACGGTCACGGTGAAGCCGGTAACGCCCGCCGGCACGGTGATCTTGCCGGTGGCCGCGTCGTAGGTCACCCCGTCGCTGAAGGTCACGCCCGCACGGTTGAAGTCACCCTCAGCCGCGCTGATGCCCTCCAGTTTGAAGTCGTAGCTGGTCGCGCGGTCGCTGCCGTTGCTCAAGGTCACCTGGAAGGTCAGGTCCTGACCCTCGTCGGCTTTCGCGTCGGCGTTGCTCACCGCCACATCCTTGATGGTCGGCACCGCGTCATTGTCGACGATGGTGCCGGTGGCATCTTTGCCACCCACGGTCACTTTCAGGGTCTCGTCCAGCTCGTCAACGGTGTCGTTCACGGTCGGCACGGTCACGGTGAAGCCGGTAACGCCCGCCGGCACGGTGATCTTGCCGGTGGCCGCGTCGTAGGTCACCCCGTCGCTGAAGGTCACGCCCGCACGGTTGAAGTCACCCTCAGCCGCGCTGATGCCCTCCAGTTTGAAGTCGTAGCTGGTCGCGCGGTCGCTGCCGTTGCTCAAGGTCACCTGGAAGGTCAGGTCCTGACCCTCGTCGGCTTTCGCGTCGGCGTTGCTCACCGCCACATCCTTGATGGTCGGCACCGCGTCATTGTCGACGATGGTGCCGGTGGCATCTTTGCCACCCACGGTCACTTTCAGGGTCTCGTCCAGCTCGTCAACGGTGTCGTTCACGGTCGGCACGGTCACGGTGAAGCCGGTGACGCCCGCCGGCACGGTGATCTTGCCGGTGGCCGCGTCGTAGGTCACCCCGTCGCTGAAGGTCACGCCCGCACGGTTGAAGTCACCCTCAGCCGCGCTGATGCCCTCCAGTTTGAAGTCGTAGCTGGTCGCGCGGTCGCTGCCGTTGCTCAAGGTCACCTGGAAGGTCAGGTCCTGACCCTCGTCGGCTTTCGCGTCGGCGTTGCTCACCGCCACATCCTTGATGGTCGGCACCGCGTCATTGTCGACGATGGTGCCGGTGGCATCTTTGCCACCCACGGTCACTTTCAGGGTCTCGTCCAGCTCGTCAACGGTGTCGTTCACGGTCGGCACGGTCACGGTGAAGCCGGTAACGCCCGCCGGCACGGTGATCTTGCCGGTGGCCGCGTCGTAGGTCACCCCGTCGCTGAAGGTCACGCCCGCACGGTTGAAGTCACCCTCAGCCGCGCTGATGCCCTCCAGTTTGAAGTCGTAGCTGGTCGCGCGGTCGCTGCCGTTGCTCAAGGTCACCTGGAAGGTCAGGTCCTGACCCTCGTCGGCTTTCGCGTCGGCGTTGCTCACCGCCACATCCTTGATGGTCGGCACCGCGTCATTGTCGACGATGGTGCCGGTGGCATCTTTGCCACCCACGGTCACTTTCAGGGTCTCGTCCAGCTCGTCAACGGTGTCGTTCACGGTCGGCACGGTCACGGTGAAGCCGGTGACGCCCGCCGGCACGGTGATCTTGCCGGTGGCCGCGTCGTAGGTCACCCCGTCGCTGAAGGTCACGCCCGCACGGTTGAAGTCACCCTCAGCCGCGCTGATGCCCTCCAGTTTGAAGTCGTAGCTGGTCGCGCGGTCGCTGCCGTTGCTCAAGGTCACCTGGAAGGTCAGGTCCTGACCCTCGTCGGCTTTCGCGTCGGCGTTGCTCACCGCCACATCCTTGATGGTCGGCACCGCGTCATTGTCGACGATGGTGCCGGTGGCATCTTTGCCACCCACGGTCACTTTCAGGGTCTCGTCCAGCTCGTCAACGGTGTCGTTCACGGTCGGCACGGTCACGGTGAAGCCGGTGACGCCCGCCGGCACGGTGATCTTGCCGGTGGCCGCGTCGTAGGTCACCCCGTCGCTGAAGGTCACGCCCGCACGGTTGAAGTCACCCTCAGCCGCGCTGATGCCCTCCAGTTTGAAGTCGTAGCTGGTCGCGCGGTCGCTGCCGTTGCTCAAGGTCACCTGGAAGGTCAGGTCCTGACCCTCGTCGGCTTTCGCGTCGGCGTTGCTCACCGCCACATCCTTGATGGTCGGCACCGCGTCATTGTCGACGATGGTGCCGGTGGCATCTTTGCCACCCACGGTCACTTTCAGGGTCTCGTCCAGCTCGTCAACGGTGTCGTTCACGGTCGGCACGGTCACGGTGAAGCCGGTGACGCCCGCCGGCACGGTGATCTTGCCGGTGGCCGCGTCGTAGGTCACCCCGTCGCTGAAGGTCACGCCCGCACGGTTGAAGTCACCCTCAGCCGCGCTGATGCCCTCCAGTTTGAAGTCGTAGCTGGTCGCGCGGTCGCTGCCGTTGCTCAAGGTCACCTGGAAGGTCAGGTCCTGACCCTCGTCGGCTTTCGCGTCGGCGTTGCTCACCGCCACATCCTTGATGGTCGGCACCGCGTCATTGTCGACGATGGTGCCGGTGGCATCTTTGCCACCCACGGTCACTTTCAGGGTCTCGTCCAGCTCGTCAACGGTGTCGTTCACGGTCGGCACGGTCACGGTGAAGCCGGTGACGCCCGCCGGCACGGTGATCTTGCCGGTGGCCGCGTCGTAGGTCACCCCGTCGCTGAAGGTCACGCCCGCACGGTTGAAGTCACCCTCAGCCGCGCTGATGCCCTCCAGTTTGAAGTCGTAGCTGGTCGCGCGGTCGCTGCCGTTGCTCAAGGTCACCTGGAAGGTCAGGTCCTGACCCTCGTCGGCTTTCGCGTCGGCGTTGCTCACCGCCACATCCTTGATGGTCGGCACCGCGTCATTGTCGACGATGGTGCCGGTGGCATCTTTGCCACCCACGGTCACTTTCAGGGTCTCGTCCAGCTCGTCAACGGTGTCGTTCACAGTCGGCACGGTCACGGTGAAGCCGGTGACGCCCGCCGGCACGGTGATCTTGCCGGTGGCCGCGTCGTAGGTCACCCCGTCGCTGAAGGTCACGCCCGCACGGTTGAAGTCACCCTCAGCCGCGCTGATGCCCTCCAGTTTGAAGTCGTAGCTGGTCGCGCGGTCGCTGCCGTTGCTCAAGGTCACCTGGAAGGTCAGGTCCTGACCCTCGTCGGCTTTCGCGTCGGCGTTGCTCACCGCCACATCCTTGATGGTCGGCACCGCGTCATTGTCGACGATGGTGCCGGTGGCATCTTTGCCACCCACGGTCACTTTCAGGGTCTCGTCCAGCTCGTCAACGGTGTCGTTCACGGTCGGCACGGTCACGGTGAAGCCGGTAACGCCCGCCGGCACGGTGATCTTGCCGGTGGCCGCGTCGTAGGTCACCCCGTCGCTGAAGGTCACGCCCGCACGGTTGAAGTCACCCTCAGCCGCGCTGATGCCCTCCAGTTTGAAGTCGTAGCTGGTCGCGCGGTCGCTGCCGTTGCTCAAGGTCACCTGGAAGGTCAGGTCCTGACCCTCGTCGGCTTTCGCGTCGGCGTTGCTCACCGCCACATCCTTGATGGTCGGCACCGCGTCATTGTCGACGATGGTGCCGGTGGCATCTTTGCCACCCACGGTCACTTTCAGGGTCTCGTCCAGCTCGTCAACGGTGTCGTTCACGGTCGGCACGGTCACGGTGAAGCCGGTGACGCCCGCCGGCACGGTGATCTTGCCGGTGGCCGCGTCGTAGGTCACCCCGTCGCTGAAGGTCACGCCCGCACGGTTGAAGTCACCCTCAGCCGCGCTGATGCCCTCCAGTTTGAAGTCGTAGCTGGTCGCGCGGTCGCTGCCGTTGCTCAAGGTCACCTGGAGGGTCAGGTCCTGACCCTCGTCGGCTTTCGCGTCGGCGTTGCTCACCGCCACATCCTTGATGGTCGGCACCGCGTCATTGTCGACGATGGTGCCGGTGGCATCTTTGCCACCCACGGTCACTTTCAGGGTCTCGTCCAGCTCGTCAACGGTGTCGTTCACAGTCGGCACGGTCACGGTGAAGCCGGTGACGCCCGCCGGCACGGTGATCTTGCCGGTGGCCGCGTCGTAGGTCACCCCGTCGCTGAAGGTCACGCCCGCACGGTTGAAGTCACCCTCAGCCGCGCTGATGCCCTCCAGTTTGAAGTCGTAGCTGGTCGCGCGGTCGCTGCCGTTGCTCAAGGTCACCTGGAAGGTCAGGTCCTGACCCTCGTCGGCTTTCGCGTCGGCGTTGCTCACCGCCACATCCTTGATGGTCGGCACCGCGTCATTGTCGACGATGGTGCCGGTGGCATCTTTGCCACCCACGGTCACTTTCAGGGTCTCGTCCAGCTCGTCAACGGTGTCGTTCACGGTCGGCACGGTCACGGTGAAGCCGGTGACGCCCGCCGGCACGGTGATCTTGCCGGTGGCCGCGTCGTAGGTCACCCCGTCGCTGAAGGTCACGCCCGCACGGTTGAAGTCACCCTCAGCCGCGCTGATGCCCTCCAGTTTGAAGTCGTAGCTGGTCGCGCGGTCGCTGCCGTTGCTCAAGGTCACCTGGAAGGTCAGGTCCTGACCCTCGTCGGCTTTCGCGTCGGCGTTGCTCACCGCCACATCCTTGATGGTCGGCACCGCGTCATTGTCGACGATGGTGCCGGTGGCATCTTTGCCACCCACGGTCACTTTCAGGGTCTCGTCCAGCTCGTCAACGGTGTCGTTCACGGTCGGCACGGTCACGGTGAAGCCGGTGACGCCCGCCGGCACGGTGATCTTGCCGGTGGCCGCGTCGTAGGTCACCCCGTCGCTGAAGGTCACGCCCGCACGGTTGAAGTCACCCTCAGCCGCGCTGATGCCCTCCAGTTTGAAGTCGTAGCTGGTCGCGCGGTCGCTGCCGTTGCTCAAGGTCACCTGGAAGGTCAGGTCCTGACCCTCGTCGGCTTTCGCGTCGGCGTTGCTCACCGCCACATCCTTGATGGTCGGCACCGCGTCATTGTCGACGATGGTGCCGGTGGCATCTTTGCCACCCACGGTCACTTTCAGGGTCTCGTCCAGCTCGTCAACGGTGTCGTTCACGGTCGGCACGGTCACGGTGAAGCCGGTGACGCCCGCCGGCACGGTGATCTTGCCGGTGGCCGCGTCGTAGGTCACCCCGTCGCTGAAGGTCACGCCCGCACGGTTGAAGTCACCCTCAGCCGCGCTGATGCCCTCCAGTTTGAAGTCGTAGCTGGTCGCGCGGTCGCTGCCGTTGCTCAAGGTCACCTGGAAGGTCAGGTCCTGACCCTCGTCGGCTTTCGCGTCGGCGTTGCTCACCGCCACATCCTTGATGGTCGTAGGTTCAACACTGCCATCATCGGTGGCTGTGCCTGTGTTACCAGCAGGGTCGGTCACGCTAGCGGTTACGTCATAGTCACCGTCCGGCAGGGGAGAAATCACATCCGTGCTGTAAGTCCCATTCGGCTGAACAGTCGCAGTCAGGGTCTGCTGGTTGCCATTGGCATCCGTGACCACTAGAGTCACTGTGCTGCCGGGGGGAGCATCCGTGGTCCCTGTGATGGTCGGGGTTATGTCATTGGTATTATCAGGCGCATCCACTGTGATAGATGGGGCTGCGCTGTCCACGCTGCCATCATCGGTGGCTGTGGCTGTGTTGCCGGCAGGATCAGTGACATTGGCGGTGACCGTATAGGAGCCGTTCGCCAGCGGTGTGGTGACATCCACACTGAAGGTGCCATCCGGATTGACGGTCGTGGTCAGGGTCTGTTGATTGCCATTGGCATCCGTGACCAGCAGGGTCACTGTGCTGCCTGCGGGGGCATCAGTGGTACCGGTCAGGGTCGGGGTCGTGTCGTTGGTATTGTCAGGGGCGGAGACTGTGATCACCGGTGGCACCAAGTCGATCAGCTGATCTTCCTCACCCGCGAACGCATCGCCAATCACGCCAGTGTCGGCCTGGGTGGCGGTATCAAAGCCCGCCGCCGCTATGGTGGCATCGCCGATGCGATCTATGGTGACGAAACCACCATTGCCGCTGGCACCCGCCACGCCGCCGATATTGCCACCGCCTGCGGCAGGAGCACCGCCGGCCGCCGCCGCTTCAAATGCCTTGGTCGGATCGGTGCCACCCAGAATGGCCTGTTGCAGGGCCGCTATGTCATCGGGATTGCCGGCAGGCACATCCTGATTCTGGGCCAGCAAGGGCGCCTGAGACGTTTCATCCTCAGCCTGCTGCTCGTTGGTCGGGCTCAGGGTGAAAGTCTGGTTGCCGCCGTTGAAGCTGGCGCCTTCAGGAGTGATCAGCACCGCATCCTTGGGCAGGACATCGCCTTCAGCAAGTGGCTTCTGGCTGCCATCTGCAGCGACCAAATAGATTTTGCCTTTCAACTGGGTAACGACGACGTCCTGATCCAATGCGATATTGTGGCTGCTCATGTTCTCTCCTGAATCTCTATTGGCATGCAATATTCCACCGTCTAATGTGCCCGTGAACGGCGCCAGAAACCAGTTAGAAAATTCGAATGGATAGACTGATTTGAAGCTGGATCGGCCGGTTAAACAGAAGGGTCAATGACGGGGAAAGGAATTAATAAAATCAAGATGATCAATGTGTTGCATTTTGATGACGGGAGCACATCGCTGTGCTCCCGTCCGGGTCATGATCAGGCACCCGCCCACAACAGGATGGCGAGCAACTGGGGGGAGATGATCCGCAGGAACATCACCAGGGGGTAGACGGTGGCGTACGACAAGGCGCTGGCGCCACTGGTGGGATGCATGCCGTTGGCAAACGCCAGGGCGGGAGGATCCGTCATGGAACCGGCCAGCAATCCGCACAGGGTGAGATAGTTCATCTTGCCATACAGGCGGGCCAGCACACCGACCACCAGCAGCGGGATCAGGGTGATTGCCATACCGTACATCATCCAGGCCGGGCCATCACCGTTGATCAGGGTGTCGATGAAACCGGCACCTGACTTGAAGCCCACCACGGCCAGAAACAGCACTATGCCGATCTCCCGCAGCGCCAGGTTGGCGCTCGGCGGCATGAACCAATAGAGCTTGCCGATGCTGCCGATCCGCGACAGGATCAGCGCCACCACCAGGGGGCCGCCCGCCAGACCCAGCTTGAGTGCCGCCGGGAACCCGGGCAGATAGAAGGGGATGGAGCCGAGCAGCACGCCCAGACCTATGCCAATGAACACCGGCAGCATCTGCACCTGCTGCAGCTTCTGCTGCACGTTGCCCACCACATTGGTCACCGCCTCTATGGCGTCGAGTCGACCCACCAGGTTGAGGATGTCACCAAACTGCAGGCTGGTCTGGCTGGTCGGCACCAGCTCGATGCCGGCCCGGTTGAGGCGCGAGATCACCACATCGTACTTCTGCTTGATGTCGAGATCGCGGATCTTCTTGCCGAGCACCTGCTCGTTGGTCACCACCACCCGCTCCACCCGCAGATCTGTGCCGCGGGTCGAGAGCGAGGTCTCCACCTCCTCCCCCAACACCAGCAACACCTTGTGCAGCGCGTGCCGCTCACCCACCAGGTGCAACAGGTCGCCGAGTTCGATGCGCGAGTCCGGCCGCGGCACCATCAGCTCCTCGCCACGCTTGAGGCGGGAACAGATGACATCGGCTTCGTCCAGGCTCGGGATCTCCCCCAGCATCAGGCCGTGCATGTTGGGGTTGCGCACCGCTATGTTGATGGTCTGCAGGCTCTCCTTGGTCTTGCCGGCCTGTTGCTCGAACTGGGCTGCTTCTTCGTCGATCTTGATGCGAAAAAACATGCGAATGAGCCACATGGTGAGCAGGATGCCACAGATGCCGAACGGATAGGCGACGGCATAGCCCATGCCCATCAAGCCGGTTGAACCGGGCACGGCCCCCAGCTCGGCCAGGATCTGCTGACCCGCACCGAGGGAAGGCGTGTTGGTCACGGCGCCGGAGAAGACCCCCAGGATCACCGGCAGCGGCACGTCAAACAGTTGATGCAGCGCCGCCGCGACCGCGCAGCCAAGCAACACCAGCAGGGCGGCGAAACCGTTCAGCTTGAGGCCGGAACTGCGCAGGGAGGAGAAGAAGCCGGGACCGACCTGGATGCCTATGGTGTAGACAAACAGGATAAGCCCGAACTCCTGAATGAAGTGCAGGGTCTGTTCATCCAATGCGAGACCCGAGAGGCCGGCGAAGTGGCCCACTATGATGCCACCGAACAGCACACCTCCGATCCCCAAGCCAACGCCATAGACTCGCCAGTTTCCCAGCCAGAGCCCCAGCACTGCCACCAGCGACAACATGCTGATGGAAAGCGCGATATCACTCATTTCGTGCATCCTTTGCGAATTGAACTGTCCCTAGCTTGTCAGCAAACGCCGACGCCAACTGTGTGATACCGCACGAATTTATCCTTTTGAGCAGCAATAAATACCAATTAAGGGCTAGTCAGGCGACATAACCATAAATGGCCATAAAGTGACAAACACTGCCGCCCAGTACAAACAGATGCCAGATGGCGTGGTTATAGGGGATGCGCTTGGCCACATAGAAGATGACCCCCAGGCTGTAGATGAGACCACCGAGCCCGAGCAGCAGCAAGCCTTCCCCCTCCAGATGGATGTAAAGCTGATAGATGACCACCAGCGACAACCAGCCCAGCATCAGATAGGTAAACAGCGACAGCTTCTTGAAGCGGTTGATGAAGAGCAGCTTGAACACCACCCCTGCCAGCGCCAGCCCCCAGATCACCACCATCAGCCCCTGGGCCAGCGGGGTATCGAGCGCCACCAGCAGGAAGGGGGTATAGGTACCGGCGATCAGCAGATAGATGGCGCAGTGATCAAACACCTTGCACCAGCGCCTCGCGGCCCCTTCCGCCATGCTGTGATACAGGGTCGAGGCGAGATAGAGCAGCACCAGGCTGCCGCCATAGAGGCTGTAGCTGATGAGCGCCTGGGTGCCCTGCTCCCAGCCCTTGTTCAACAACAGGATCAACCCCAGGATCCCGAACACCAGCCCCAAGCCGTGGCTGAGGCGATTGGCCAACTCCTCGCGGGGAGAATAATCCGTCACACTGCTCATTGCATACTCCTGCCCAAACTGGGCTCACTCTAGCCGCCGTCATTTCAGAGTACAAGTGTTAGCTTAAAGAGGATGGTATCTGATTTGGCCAGCGCTCATGGCTGTCACCCGTTTGCCTTTGGTGTATGCTCTGCGGCCGATGCCCACCTAGCTGCTGCCGCCACGGCTGCTCACCACACAGTGACTCCCTGGCAACCCGGTCTGGAGAACCTGATGAAGTTGACTGAACTGTTTGCACTACCGGATCCGGCCTTCGGCCAGGCCGTGACGGCCCTGCTGGAGACCTTCCACCACTCGGATGACAGTCAGGCCCCCTACCAGCGCGACCACTTCACCCACCAGCTCGATCAATCCTGCATGCCGGCCATCGGCATCTCCATGGATGACTACCTGGCCCGGCTGGCCAGCCTGGTGCCCGGCGCTTCCCATCTCACCTCGCCACGCTACATGGGCCACATGACGGCGCCACTGCCGGCCTTTACCGCCGAGCTGTCGCGCCTGCTGGTGATGCTCAACCAGAATCCGATGAAGATGGAGTCCTCCCGCCTGCTCAGCTTTCTGGAGCGGGAGGTGCTGGCCAAGCTGCACCGCCTCATCTATCGCGCCGACGACGCCTTCTATGACGAGCAGATGCATGCCAAGGATGCCGCCCTCGGCGTCATGACCAGCGGCGGCACCATAGCCAACGTCACCGCCCTCTGGCTGGCGCGCAACCGTGCCTGTGGCGACAACCTGTTCTCCCTCTATGAGCAGGGCTATCGCGGCGCCGTGATCCTGGGCTCGCGCCTGATGCACTACTCCTTCGACAAGGGGATGGATCTGCTGGGGCTAAGCGCGCACAGCGTCTGGCGCCTCGCGACCGACGAGCAGAACCGGCTCGACATGGCGGCGCTGGAGCAGGCACTCATCCAGTGCAAGGAGCAGAAGCTCAAGGTGCTGGCGCTGGTCGGGGTGGCCGGCAGTACCGATTTTGGCTCCATCGATCCCCTGCCCGAGCTGGCGGCCATCGCGGCCCGCGAGCAGATCCACTTCCACGTGGACGCCGCCTGGGGCGGTCCGACCCTGTTTTCGCCCCGCTATCAGGGGCTGCTTGCAGGGATTGAACTGGCCGATACCGTGACCCTGGATGGTCACAAGCAACTGCTGGTGCCGCTCGGTACCGGCATGCTGCTCTGCCGCCAGCCAGATCTCATGATGACGGTCAAGCGGGAGGCACCCTACGCCATCCGTGCCAGCTCCTTTGATCAGGGCCGTTTCACCCTGGAGGGCACCCGCCCCGCCAATGCGCTCTATCTGGATGCGGCCTTCCAGCTGTTTGGCCAGCAGGGCTACGCCCGACTTATCGAGGCCAACTACGACAGAGCCCGCCTGATGGCCGCACTCATCAATGCCGACCCCGCCTTCGAACTGATGTCGGCACCTGTGATGAACCTGCTCTCCTACCGCTGCATTCCCCCTCATCTGCAGGGCAAGGCGCCGGACGAGGCGGCCAACGACCAGATCAACGCATTCAACGTCGCATTGCAGAAGGCTCAGCGGGCCGAGGGGCACAGCTTTGTCTCCCGTACCCAGCGGGCGGTGGGGCGCTATGGCGCCCAGCCGCTCACCCTGCTGCGCGCCGTGCTGCTCAATCCGCTCATCGAAGAGCGGCATATTCGCGAGCTGCTGGCGGACCAAAAGCGGTTGGGTGACCAGATTTCCCGCCGGCTGTTCGGCTAGGCAGGCGACAGGGAACTGGACGCCAAATGGGTGGTCTTATTCATTTGCCGTTATCTACCTTGCAGGTAGACTGGACAAAATTTTGCGGTCTTTTTTGAGGGCTATGAGCCAGACATGAAGCAATTTATTGAATTTATTCCACTTATCGTTTTCTTTGCGGTCTACAAGTTCTATGACATCTACACGGCCACCGGCGCCCTTGTCGTCGTGACCGGTCTGCAGCTCATCTACAGCTGGGTGCGTTATCGCAAGGTCGAGAAGATGCAGCTGTTTACCTTCCTGCTGGTCGGTTTCTTCGGCGGCCTCACCGTCTTCTTCCACGACGACACCTTCATCAAGTGGAAAGTCACAGTGATCAATGTGCTGTTCGCACTGGGCCTGCTCATCAGCCGCTACGGCTTTGGCAAGAACCTGATCAAGCAGATGCTGGGCAAGGAGCTGCAGGCGCCTGATGCCATCTGGGATAGAGTCAATCTGGCCTGGGTCGGCTTCTTTACCGCCTGTGGCCTGCTCAACCTCTACGTGGCCTTCAACCTGCCGCAGGAGATGTGGGTCAACTTCAAGGTGTTCGGCTTGCTTGGCATGACGCTGGTGTTTACCCTGCTGAGCGGTGTCTATCTCTACCGCCACCTGCCCGCCGAGCAGAAAGGCGAGCTGAAAAAATAACCGCCATCAGAAAAGGATCCTCTCATGTGGTATCTCATCTACGCCGAAGATGTTCCCAACAGTCTGCCGCTGCGCAAGCAGGTGCGCCCAGCTCATCTGGCCAGGCTGCAGGCCTTGCAGGATGAAGGCCGGCTGCTGACCGCCGGTCCCAACCCGGCCATCGATGCCGACGATCCCGCCGATGCGGGCTTCACCGGCAGCACAGTCATCGCCGAGTTTGCCAGTCAGGCCGATGCCAAGGCCTGGGCCGATGCCGACCCCTATGTGGCGGCCGGTGTCTACGCCAGGGTGACCATCAAGCCGTTCAAGAAAGTGTTCTGACAAAACGCCATACCCAAGATGCAAAGAGGCCGGACGCTGGTGTGCAACCAGGTCCGGCCTCTTTCTATTGCGCGCTATCACCAACGGGCTCACGCCATGGCCACAAACCAGGGGTTGAGGATATCCGGCTTGTTGTAGACCAGGGGTGACCCATCGAGCTGGGTCACGCTGCCTCCGGCCCCTTCCAGCACCGCCTGCGCCGCAGCGGTATCCCATTCGCAGGTGGGGGCGAGGCGCGGATAGAGCTCGGCGCCCCCTTCGGCAATGATGCAAAACTTGAGAGAGCTGCCCATGGAGACCAGCTCAATCTCGCCCCGCGCTATGTCGCCAAAGCGCCCCAGGTAATCCAGGGTGGCCTGGGACAGGTGATTGCGGCTGCCCACCACCCGCCAGGGCACCCCTTCCTGATGAGGTCGGGTCTGGATGGCTTCACGCTTGCCATCGGCCACACGCCAGGCCCCGACCTCCCTGCCGCCATACCAGAGCCGGTCCAGTACGGGGGCATAGACCAGACCCCACAGCGGCTTGCCATCCTCGATCAGCGCGATATTGACGGTGAACTCGCCGTTGCGGGAGACAAACTCCTTGGTGCCGTCGAGCGGGTCCACCAGCCAGTAGCGTGACCAGCCATGGCGCAACCCCATCACCTCGGGACCGGACTCCTCCGACAGCACAGGAATATCGGGGGTGAGCCCTGCCAACGCCTGCACTATCACCTCGTGCGCCCCCTGATCGGCTGCGGTCAACGGGCTCTCGTCACCCTTGTACTCCACCGTAAAGGGCTGACTGTAGATGGCCATGATGGTGTCACCGGCTGCGCGGGCTATGGGCTCCAGCTCGGAGATTGCGGGAAAAAACATAGAAAAGACATCCTGGTCAAATGGTTAGCACAGTGTACCCATTTTGAATGAGGGAGGCTTATAGCCGTTTGCTCTGACTTATAAAGTGTCATAAATGACAGACAAAAAGTGGCGTAACTCGGCTAATTCTCAATAGCTATTCCACACAACACAAGGACGTGAAACCATGAACTACAAGACCCTGACCGCCACCCTGCTGCTGAGCTGCCTGCCCCTGTTGAGCCAGCCTCTGCTGGCCGCCGACAAGCCGGCTGCCAAGCCAGCCACCACAGTCACCACCGCGAAGGAGAGCGGCAAGGTGAACCTGAATACGGCGAATATCAATGAGTTAACTGCCCTCAAGGGGATCGGCGAGAAGAAGGCCCAGGCCATCATCGACTTTCGCGAGAAGCAGGGCAAGTTCACCACGGTCGAACAACTTGCCGATGTCAGTGGCATAGGGCCGGCAACTTTGGAAGCAAATCGGGACATGATCATCGTCAAGTAACCGCTTTGGACCTCCCCATCATGAGGGCAGCCTGTGGCTGCCCTATTTTTCTTCGGGTATCATGGGCCCACTTTGTATCCGTTGGAACTCATCCATGAAAAATAGTCCTTTTGTTGTACGCAAGGCCGTTCTTCCTGTCGCCGGTTTGGGCACCCGCATGCTGCCTGCCACCAAGGCCATCCCGAAAGAGATGCTGCCAGTGGTCGACAAGCCGCTGATCCAGTATGTGGTGCGCGAAGCCATCGCCGCCGGCATCAAGGAGATCATCCTGGTGACGCACTCGAGCAAGAACTCCATCGAGAACCACTTCGACAAGAGCTTCGAGCTGGAAGCCACCCTGGAAAAGCGGGTCAAGCGGCAGCTGCTGGAAGAGGTACAACACATCTGCCCCAAAGACGTCACCATAATGCACGTCCGTCAGGGCGAAGCCAAAGGCCTGGGTCATGCCGTGCTCTGTGCCCGCCCGCTGATCGGCGACAACCCGTTTGCGGTCCTGCTGCCTGACGTACTGATCGATGAAGTGGCCAGCAACCTCAAGCAGGACAACCTGGCCGAGATGGTGCACATGTTCGAAGAGGATCACATCAGCCAGATCATGGTGGAAGCCGTCCCCGAGAGCGAAGTGGATAAATACGGCATCGCCGACATCAAGGGCGAGGCCCTGAGCGAAGGCATGTCCCTGCCGATGCAGGCCATCGTCGAGAAGCCGCCCCGTGACGAAGCCCCTTCCAACCTGGCCGTGGTCGGCCGTTACGTGCTCTCCTCCAACATCTGGCCGCTGCTGGAGAAGACGCCGGCCGGTGCCGGCGACGAGATCCAGCTGACCGACGCCATCGCCATGCTGATGGAGCAGGAGCAGGTCAACGCCTACTTCATGAAGGGTCGCAGTCACGACTGCGGCAGCAAGATGGGTTATATGAAAGCCAACGTGGAATATGCCGTGCGCCACCCGGAACTGAACGGTGAATTCATTGCGTGGCTGAAACAGTTCGTCAAACAGTTGTAATAGCTGAATATTTAACCTGTTAATAGAATTATATACTGGGCATCATTCGATGCCCTTTTTCATTTTATAAACAAATATTCAACCATTGATAGATAAAATATCGCTAAATCATAATATTGTAATTTAATCACGCTTGTTCTATAAGGATTAAGGCTTGTTCCTAGCCCTTGCATAAAATTCCTAAAAAAATATAAGACACAGGTGGAAGTTCCAATGAATAATCCGTCCAAAGGGACCTTTTTAGGTCACCCTAAAGGGCTTTTTTTGCTCTTTAGTACCGAACTGTGGGAGAGATTCTCCTATTACGGCATGCGTGCCGTGCTCGTCCTCTATCTGACTGACATGACTGCCAACGGCGGCATGGGCTGGACTCAGGCCGACGCCCTCAAGCTGTACGGCATCTATACCGGTCTGGTCTACATCACCCCCATCATAGGTGGCTGGCTGGCGGATACCTTCCTCGGCCAACGCCGTGCGATCCTGATCGGTGCCATCTTCATGGCCGCGGGTCAATTCACCCTGGCCCTGCCGCACGCCATGTTCCCGGAGATGGTCAACAACGTCTTCTACGCGGGCCTGGCCCTGTTGATCCTGGGTAACGGTCTGTTCAAACCGAACATCTCCACCATGGTGGGTGACCTGTACAAGGAAGGTGACCACCGTCGTGACGGTGCCTTCACCATCTTCTACATGGGCATCAACCTGGGCTCCCTGCTGGCCGGCGTGATCTGTGGCGCCGCCGCGACTGCCTACGGCTGGCAAGCCGCCTTCGTCAGCGCCGGTATCGGCATGCTGCTCTCCCTGGTGGTGCAGGCCACCATGGCCCAGCGTTTCCTGGGTGACATAGGTCGTGTACCGGCCGCCCAGCGCGCCGCCGAGCAACGCTCCAAGGAGCAGAAGGCGCCGCTGACCAAGCAGGAAGTGGATCGCATCAAGGTCATCTTGGTACTGGGTCTGTTCACCATCATCTTCTGGGCTGGCTTCGAGCAGGCCGGTGGTCTGATGAACCTGTACGCGCAGGAATATACCGACCGCATGATCGGCAGCTTCGAAGTGCCGACCGCCTGGTTCCAGTCCCTGAACCCCTTCTTCATCATCACGCTCGCCCCCATAGTCGCGGCCATCTGGATCAAGCTCGGCAGCAAAGAGCCGAACTCCCCGGTGAAGTTCGCCATGGGTCTGCTGTTCCTGGCCGTGGGCTTCCTGTTCATGATCGGTGCCGTGCTGGAGCAGGGTGGCGATCAGGCCGTCAAGACCTCCATGTTCTGGCTGGTCGGTGCCTATCTGTTCCACACCCTGGGTGAGCTCTGCCTCTCTCCGATCGGTCTCTCCATGGTGACCAAGCTGGCTCCGCTGCGTCTGGCCTCCCTGATGATGGGTGCCTGGTTCGGCTTCGTTGCCCTGGCCAACTACATCGCCGGCTTCGTCGGTTCCTTCGTCGGCGAGTCCGGTGCCATCGCCATCTTCGGCGGCATCGCCATCGCCGCCGTGATCAGCGCCCTGATCCTGCTGACCATGGCCAACCGCCTGGTCTACTGGATGCACGGTGCCGAAGGTCCGGCCAAAGAGCCGGAAGAGCACGACAAGAAACTGCAGTCTGCCACCGTCTAACCGGTTCGGATTGTGATGAACAAACAGGGCGCCCGATGGGCGCCCTGTTTGTTTCTGTCTGTGGCGGATCTGCCTCAGTGGTGGCGTACCTGCACATGGAGGGCGCTGCCGCTGTCGCTGCGAAACTGCAGGTCAAACGGCTCATGCCAGCTGCGCTTGTGCAGCGCGTAGTGGCTGCTGCGCAGCAAACCGAGCGGCAGGCCGCCGGAGCGCATCAACCAGTGCGGTGAGGTGAGCCCGGCATTGGCAAACACCAGACCATCTTCCTGATCGAACAGCAGGGCGGCCATGGCGAAGGAGTGGCGCAGGCCGGATTCGATGAGCTGCAGGTTGAGGTAGTCGAGCAGCCGGTGCGGCTGGGTCAGCAGCAGGCTCTCCTTGTGCTGAAACTGGCGATAGGGAGCATTCATCAGGGAGCGCACCAGGGCGCCGCAGAAGGCGGCATCCACCCCGAGGACCGGCAGTTCCATCACCAGCACCAGCAGCTTGTCGTCCAGCTTGAAGGTGTCCGGAATGAACAGGTTGCCCATCCCCTCGAACGTCACCTGCCAGGGGCCCCACTCCTGCAAGCCGGGTGGCCTCAACCAGGCCAGCAGACGGGTGGCCGCCTTGTCGTGATCGCGAAAGAAGTCGATGTGATCCATCAACTCCAGTTGCTGCCCGTGACCATAGTTGGCCGCCAGACACTGATCTATGCTGTGGCGCACCTGACCGAAGTCCGAGACTGGCTTGATCAGAAAATCGCAGGCACCGGCGCGCAACGCCCGCTCGACCGCCTCCATCTTGCTCTGCCCGGAGATGACGATGACGGGGATATGGGGATAGCGGGCAGACAGGCAGGCGATGACCTCATGCCCATCCATGTTGGGCATGTTCAGGTCGCACAGCACTATATCGGGGTGGTAGAGCGCGGCGGCAGAGAGGCCTTCAATCCCGTCCTCGGCCTGAAACACGCACGCCCCGTCATGCTCGAGATAAGTTACCAGCGAGTGGCGAAAAACCGCTTCATCTTCCACCACCAGGATCCGTAGTCCGGCTTTTGACATCTTGACAAAGCTCTTATTAGTCAATTAGTTATTTGAGTATTAAGCCTAGACCATAAGGGGCGGGCTTGACCAATCAGATGATTGCATAATCGTAATGGCGGGTATGCCATATGGCTATCCTTGCAGCCAACCGTTTGAAAAAGAGCGAGTAATGCCGCCCGCTCGGCGCAATGACCCCGGCGAGCATGCTGGTCTTTTGGCCAGCCAGCAACCCCAAAAAAGGCACCATGCCAGTACGCATGCCCGGCTCATTTCACGCACGCTATTGCCACCAGGGTGGAACCAAACCTCATTCCCGCCCCACAAACAGGCCTGCCGGCCCTCTGCCCGAGCGGCACGAATTGTATGAGACCCCGCCATGGGGGATAATGCCCTCCACTCCAGATCGTGAAGAGCACCATGACACCAGCCGAATACAGCGCCCTCGCCCATCCCAGATTGTCCCATCCGGCTCGCAGCCTCTATACCCTGCAGCTGCGCAGACTGGTGCAGGAAAATCAGCTGGCCCGGCTCAACTATCCCGAACTTGGGCGAGCCTTGGCGGTGGTCGATCCCGGCGATCCCAGCGGCTTCTGTTTTCAGGTCAACGCCCGCCAGCTGACCGAGCTGTTCGACGAGCTGATGGAGGCCGGGCTGCTGCAGGTCGAGGCGCAGGCCGACAGTGAGCACTACCATCAGTGCCCGTTCCTGCTGCCGCTGCTGACCCAGAAGGTGCGCAGTCCGCTGCCGGAGCGCCCCTTCCAGATGCACCTGCAGTGGCGCCCGGATGAGGAGCTGCCCGCCCTCGCCCGCCTGTGCGGGGTGATCGATGCCAGCTACAACGAAGAGGATCTGGGGGAGTTCATCGCCTACTGGCTGGGCCGCCCCGAGGTGTTCGACTCCCAGCATCAGTGGATGCTCAAGTTCATTCGTGCGCTCAAGACCCGCCGCTACGTCCGTCGCCAGCCGATGGAAGCGAAAGGTTACCAGCAGGTCACGTCAGCCCCTGCAGACTCAGGCCCGAGCAAGCGGGCGCAGCAGATGATAGAAGAGGCCAAACGGCTGGCCCAAGTACAGACCCAGGAACAGGCGCCGCAGCAGGAACCGGATAATGATTGATAGCGGCCCCCGCCTGCAGGCAAAATCAGTGCCTTGTCCCCCCATCCCTGACCCAGCAGAAGGAGCATTCCATGACTGACCCGCAAGATCCCCTGCGCCAGGAGCTGGAAGAGATCGAAGCCAAGCGCAAAAGAATCGCCAAGGCCAAACAGGACCACAGGGTGCACGACACCGAACTGAGCCAGCACGTAGGCGGCCTGCTTGAACGCATTCGCCGCCTGCAGGCCCAGACAGGTGGCAGCCAGTACGACTACGAGACCCTGCGCAAGGAGTACGACGCCAAGGCCAACGCCGAGGTGCGCGAGCTGCAGAAGGCGGCCCGCCAGGAGCGGATCCAGAAGCTGATCGCCCAGGCCGACCTCAACCCGGACTGGGTATTCGAGAAGATGGATGCCACCGATCCGGCGCTGCAATACCCCATGGAGACGGCTCGCTACTTCATCAGCGGCTTCGAGCACTGGGAGAAAAGCGGCGGCGGCTGCATGCTGATCTATGGCGACTACGGCACCGGCAAGTCCACCCTGGCGGGCGCCGTGGCCCACGAGCTGATCGAACGTCACCAGAAATCGGTGATCTTCCAGCAGTGGGCCTCCATAGTGGACCGCCTCTTCTTCAACGTGATCCAGGATCAAGAGGAGCGCAACCAGTACCGCCGCGCACTGGAAGAGGTCGACCTGCTGATCATCGACGAGGTGTCGGCCAACCGCGCCAAGATGGCGGAGAGCCAGTCCAGCTTCCTCGGCCACCTGCTGCGCCGCCGGCGCAACCTGTCGAAAAGCGTCATCATCATCACCAACCACAGCCCGCAGAGCCTGCATCAGGCCATCGGCGACTTCAGCTTCGAGGCGATCAAGGCGTTCAATCCGGTGGATATCCACCTGAGCGGCCCCAGCCGTCGCCCCAACATAGGCCACTACAACGGCTGATCCTGCGAGCCCGGGCCACCCGCCCGCGGCTCGCCGCATTTCCCCTGCTCACCCCTTTCAAATAAAAACAACTCTCATTTACAGCGCTGCGCCAACCCTCTAGGCTACCCCTTTCATCACAGGGAGCAGCACAATGCCAACCACACTCATCTTCGGAGCCAGCCGCGGGCTGGGCCGCGCCTTCACCGAACACGCCCTGCGCCAGGGCCACAGGGTCGTGGCCCTGGTCCGTAACCCGGAGATGGCCGCCGAGCTGCGCGCATTGGGAGTCGAGGTGGTTGAGGGAGACGCCCTCGACCATCAGGCCGTCGCGCAGGCTTGCTCACTCGCAGGTGACGAGGCCGGGGTGATCTCGACCCTCGGCAGCTTCCGCCAGCCGACCCCTGTCGATTATCAAGGCAACCGCCAGGTGATCGATCAGATGGAGCTGGCCGGGCTCAAACGTCTGCTGCTGGTCACCTCGCTGGGTTGCGGCGACAGCTGGCAATACCTGCCCGAACGGGCCAGGGCCGCCTTCGGTCACGAGGTACGCTTGAAGAGCCTGGCGGAGAGCTGGCTGCAGACCAGCGCGCTGACCTGGACCATAGTTCGCCCGGCCGGCTTGCAGGATGGCGAGGCCACAGGGCTGGCCGTGTTGAGTCAGGGGAGCGAGGTGCACGGTCTGGTGCACCGCGCCGATGTGGCGGAGCATGGATTGCAGCTGCTGAACGATGAGCGGGCAGTGGGGCAGATCTACGCCATCGGCGATCCCACCCTCAGCCGGGGGTGAGCAATCCGGATAACAAAACGGTCAGCCCCCGGGCTGACCGTTTTATTGTCTGATATCGTCTAGCTGGCAGAGGGACCAGGCTCAGTTGCCGTCTCCGCAGCCACTTCGCCCGACGCGGCAGCCTCGTCCACAAGCGACCGCTGGCGCCAGCGCAGCAGCAGGCAAGCCAGAGCGCCGTAAAGCAGTGCCAGCCCCCACAACTGCCACCAGTAGCGGGAAACCTGGGCAAACTCGGCCCCCATCTGGTTGAGGCGCAAGAAGCCCTCGATGGCCGGGGTGCTCGGCACCCACTGGGCCAGCCAGTTGAGGGGGGTCGGGATCAGCTCCAGCGGCCAGATGAAGCCTGCCAGGAAGACCAGCGGCATGGAGGAGAGCAATACCACCTGGGTCGGCAGATCCCGGCGGGTAAACAGGGCCCCCAGCACTATGCCAAGCCAGGTGGTTGCCAGCAGGAACGGCAGGGTGAACAGCCACAGCTCGGCCGGCTCGGCGGTGCGCACTATGTTGTAGTGATCGAAACAGAAGCCGAAGAAGTAGGTCACCGGCAGCACGAACAGCCCGCCCACCACCAGGGTTCTGGCCAGCAGCAGGGCAAGCACGGGGGCGCTCTGCCAATAGCCAGACTCCCCGCGACCGCTGCGCTGATTCTGGGTTGCCCCCAGGATCCCGGTGCCCATCAGCAGCACCTGATGCAGGATCAGCACGAACACGGCGGGCACCACGTAGTTCACATAGCCCATGGTGGGGTTGAACACCGGCAGCACATTGAGCCCGACCGAGTTCCAGCCCATGGCCGCCTGCGGCAGCGCATCGCCCTGACTGAGCAGACGCGTGACCTTGATCTGGGCCGCCAGGCTGCCACCCGCCAGGGCCAGCCCCTCGGCTATGGTGCCGTAGACCAGGAAGTAGGAGGCATCGCCGGCATAGCTCAGGGTAACGCTCCTGCCCTGCATCAGATCCCGGTAGAAGTGACGGGGAATGTGCAGTATGCCGCTCCCCTTCCCCGCCATCAGCAGCTGGCGCGCCTCTTCCAGGCTGTTGGCCCGTGCCACCAGTTTCACCTGCGGGGTGGCATCGGCCATGAACTCCAGCTGACGGGAGAGCTGACTGCCATCCTCATTGACCACCACCACAGGCTCTTCCCTTGGCAGTTGCTGCAGGTAGGGCTGCGGGTAGAGGAAGGAGTAGAAGAAGACACCACCAAACAGGGTCAGCATGATGGCCCGATCGGCCAGCAGGGTACGCAGCTCCAGCCGCAGCAGATCCCAAAAACCTAGCATGACATCCACTCCTTCCACTGCCCGGCAGCAGAGCACGGTTCGAGCCGTATCAACCCCCAAAAACCTAACATTAGGCAGGCTCCTTATCGGCAGCTTGGCGCGCCAGCTCGGCCTGCTGCTGGTAACGACGAACAACCAGCAACAGGGGCAGCAGGAACAGCAGCAAGGCGCCGAGCTGGGGCAGGGCCGCAGCGAACGGCTGGCCGTAGTTGGTCTGCCCTATCTGCAGCTCCACATAGTGGGAGATGGGCAGCAGGCTGCGCCAGAACTGGGCGAAGTCCCCCATGGCGCTGACCGGAAAGGTCACGCCCATGAAGGCAAAGCCCGGTGCCGTATAGGCGCCCGCCAGCGACAGGGCGCGGGCCGGATCCCGGATGACACCGTAGAAGAAGGCCCCCATGCTGACGCAGGCGGCCGAAGCCAGCCCCAGTCCCAGTGTCAGCACCAGCCAGCTGCCCTGCATCGGATAGCCAAACGCCTTGAACAGCATCAGGCTCCACGCCAGACCCCAGGCCCACCCAATCAGCACATGGGGCAGCAAAGTGCGCCAGAGGCCGAACCAGACCCCTTGGCTGGTCCAGTCCAGCCCCAGCCGATCGGTACGGGCCAGGGCGTTGATCCCATAGAGCACCACCAGGATCTGCCACACCGCCGGCAACAGGGCACTCAGCAGGAACTGGGCATAGCTGGAGTTGATGTTGTAGAGCGCCGTCACCTGATTGCTGATGGGCACGGATTGCCCCAGGGCGCCGGACATGACCTTGCCATCGGCCATGGCGGCCAGTACGCCCACCTGGCCGTTGAGGGTCCCCACCACCTGGGACAAGGCCGAGTTGACCAGCTTGGCGATCAGGATGAACTGGCTGTTGTTGAACACAGTCACCTTGGGCTGGGTACCCTGACGGGCATCCCGCTCCAGATGGTGAGGGATCACCACCAGGGCATAGATGTCTCCCCCGCGCAGAGCGCGTGCCCCCTCGTCGATGGAATCGAACTGGCCGGCAAGGCGCAGGCCGGCTGAACCGTCCAGCGAGAACGCCAGCTGACGGGAGAGGACGCTCTGATCCAGATCCACCAGACCGACGTTGAGATCCCGGGCCAGCCCGGCCGAGAAGATCCAGCAGAGGGTCCCCATCAACAACAAGGGAACCCAGCTCATCAGGGCACGACCGAACGGATCCTGCCACAACAGCCGCCATTCGCGTCTCATCAAAGTTCGACCAGCACACTCATGCCGACTCGCAGACCGTCAACCGGTTGCAAGGGGCGCGCCTCCACCTGGAAGCTCTTCATGTCGAAGCCCTGACGGGTATCCGTGGCACGCCAGGTGGCAAAATCCCCCATCACGGCCACGTGGGTCACCTTGAAGCGCACCGTCTGCTCACCCAGGCCCGGAATGGTGGCATCGAACTCAGTGCCCAGCGCGAAGCGGGGCAGCAGATCTTCGCGCACATGGAACTGGGCCCAGGCATCCTGCATGTCGAGCAGGGTCACCACAGGGAAGCCCTGTGGCGCCAGCTCACCGCTGCGCAGCAGCACCTGGGACACCTCCCCCGCGTGCGGGCTGGCGATGCGGGTATCGGCCAGATAGGCCTCCACTTCCGCCACCGAGCCCGCCGCCATGTTGGCCTGCTCCCGTGCCGCCACCTTGGTCTCTTCCCGCGCCCCTTCCAGGGTCATCTGATATTGCTGCCAGGCCATGCCTTCGCTGTACTTGGCTGCCTGCCAGGCGGTCCAGGCCTCATCCCGTTTCTGCAACGGCATCACGCCATCCCGGTGCAGGCTGGCGATGCGCTCATAGGTCTTGGCCCGCAGCAGGGCTGCCGCCTTGGCCTTTTGCCACTGATCCTTGGCACCCGCGATCTGCTGGGCACGCGCGCCCTTCTCTGCTTCCTCGGCCATGGCCCCGGCCGCAGCCTGACCCGCCTTGGCCTGGCTCAGCTTGGCCTCGATCTCGGGACTGGCCAGGGTGAACACCAGCTGATCCCGGGCCAGCTGGTCGCCCTTCTTCACCAGCACCTCGTCGATGCGGCCCGCCACCTTGGAGGAGACCGAATATTGCTGCGCCTCAACCTGGCCCTGCAAGCGCACCGGCTCGGGCTGATAGGCGAGCCAGAAACGCCAGCCCAGCCAGATCACCAGCAGGACCAGCGCCAGTGGCAGCAGCAACGGCTTGGCCTGGCTCATCTTCTTCTTGATGGGGGGATGACTCATGCATTCACCTCGACAAACGGGCGACCCTTGGCGGTCGAAACAGACATGGAAAACGGGACAGACAGGGCCGCGATCATGAATTCACCTCGATCGCCTGACCATGCTGATATTGATTGAAACTGTTCATCTGACCGGAGAGTGCCAACAGGCGCGCCAGCGAGATCACATATTGATAGGCGGCAGCGGCACGCTGGGTCTTGACCCCGGCCAGCTGGTTCTGGGCATCCACCACATCCAGCGAGGTGGAGAGCCCCTGCCCGAATGCCTTGTCCCGCAGCAGCACGTTCTCCTCGGCCAGCGCCTGAGTGGAGGAGAGAGACTGGTACTCTTCCAGCCCCTGCGCCGCCTCGCGCCAGGTCTTCTCGACCAGCAGCTCCAGATCCTCGCGGGTCTTGGCCTGCAGCAGATTGACCTGCAGCTCGGCGCTCTTGGCCGCTTGTACCGTCTCGGAGCGGCCGTCGCGGCTCACCAGCGGCATGCTGACGCCGACCCCGACCACCCAGTCAGGGGTGATCTTCGCGGCCAGGGTATCTCGTTCGTAGAGGTTGTAGTTGCCGAACATGAAGAGCTCGGGTGCATATTTGCCCTTCTCGGCCCGGATCATCGCCTTCGCCTGCTCACGCTTGGCGATCAGCATCTTGAGACCCGGGTGCACCGTCAGCGTATCCTCGACGAAGGCCGCCAAGGGGGGCACATCGTCATTGATGAACAGCTGGGTAGCCGGTTCGGCTCCCTTGAGCTTGATCATGCGATCCAGCGCCAGCTCGGCGATCTCTAGGCTGCGGCGGGACTTCTGGGTATCGATGCGCGCCCTGTCATAGGCAGACTGGGCCGACAGCCGCTCGACCTTGGCGATCTGGCCCTGAGCTTCCAGCTTCCTGGCATGATCCAGATGGCGGGCCAGCCCCTGCTCTATCTCCTGCTTGGTCTGCACCACCTGCGCCGCCAGCACCACGCCGAAATAGGTCTGGGACAGGCTCTCGAAGCTGGCTTGCTGCTTGATGGCCAGCAACTCCTTGGCTTCATCCACCTGTGCGGACCGAATATCCTGCATCGCATCGATCCGCCCTCCGACAAACAGGGGCCAGAGCATTCTGACCGAACTGGTGACGCGATTCTGCTCGGTCAGCGACGAAGCCAGCCATTTGGAGTCGATCCCCATCTGCCCCAGAATGGCGCCCAATGCGGGAGAGTTTTCCAGCTTGTCGTCCAGCCCCATCAGATCCGGCTTGGAAATGCGCGCATAATCCGCCCCCAGACTGATGTCGGGCAGATACATGGCCTTGGCCGCCTCGCGCAACTGTTGCGCCCGATCCACACCGGCCTGTTCCGCCGCCAGCCCGTCATCCTGCTGGATGACCCGGCTCCAGGCCTCGCCGAAGCTGACGGTCTGCGCCTGGGCAGAACCCAGCACGGCACCCAGCAGACACGGGTAGAGAGATTTGATGAACCTTGACGTCATACATCCCCAATCTGTTTGTAATAAAATTGTTTGGAGCCTTTGCTCGATTCAAGCTCGCTATCATAGCGCAAACCCCAACCGGATGGGGACAGGCAAATCGTCGAGTCCCTCGCTCATTTGGCCCCGTAAACTCACCCCGACAATATGCCTGATTTTCAAGCACTCCTGAATTTGCAAGCCTTGGCACGACGTTTTTTTCAGAAAAAAATGGCTGACGCTCAAATACTAACCTTTTCTCCTGACTAAAAAATGCGTAATATACGCCGCCCTAAGCCGATGGTAACCGTGGAATGCAGATAGGTCCCCACACGCTTGAAACTCCCTTGATTGTGGCTCCCATGGCCGGTGTAACAGACCGACCATTTCGTGAACTTTGTTTGCGATTGGGCGCTGGCATGGCCGTTTCCGAGATGCTGCTGGCCAACCCGGATGTCTGGGATACCCAGAAAACCAGGATGAGAATGGATCACTCTGCAGAAGGTGGCTTGCGATCGGTCCAGATTGCCGGAGCCGACCCCGAGATGATGGCGTTTGCCGCCCGCTACAACGTGGAGCAGGGCGCTCAGATCGTCGACATCAACATGGGTTGTCCAGCAAAAAAAGTGAACAAGAAGTTGGCAGGTTCCGCCCTGCTGCGTCATCCCGATCTGGTCAGAACCATCTGCCGGGCCGTGGTGGATGCAGTCAAGGTGCCTGTTACCTTGAAGATCCGCACAGGATGGGATCCGGATAACCGCAATGGCGAGGAGATCGCCCGAATCGCCGAAGATTGCGGTATCGCGGCCCTCGCCGTGCATGGTCGTACCCGTGCCTGCCTCTACCGGGGTCACGCTGAGTACGACACGATTAAGGCGATTAAGCAGGCCGTATCGATTCCTGTTGTCGCCAATGGCGACATAGACAGCCCGGAGAAAGCCCGGTATGTCCTCGACTATACCGGCGTTGATGCCGTGATGATCGGCCGTGCAGCGCAAGGACGACCCTGGATTTTCCGGGAAATCCGTTATTTTCTTGAAACGGGTACCAAGCTGCCGCCTCCTGAAAGGGAAGAGGTTCGCACCCTGATGAACGAGCATGTAACCAACCTGCACCAGTTTTATGGTGCATATCTGGGAGCGCGCATTGCCCGTAAACACGTGGGCTGGTATCTGGATGAAGAAGAGACGGGCCGAGAATTCCGTAAGCACTTCAATGCCCTGGATTGTGCAGACGCACAACTAGAGGCACTCGAAGCGTATTTCGATGGATTAGGTTAACGCATAACTAAAGAGCCGACCGAATATGTTCGAACAAACCCTGACTTCTGATGCATTGGTAACAACTACTCACAATCACGCTGCCGAGCCGACCCAGCGCCCCCTGCGTGACTCTGTGCAACAGGCCCTGCGTAACTACCTGGCCCAGTTGAACGGTCAGGAAGTGATTGATCTGTACGATATGGTCCTCTCCGAAGTCGAAGCTCCCATGCTGGACGTGATCATGCAATACACCCGCGGTAACCAAACCCGCGCCGCTGTGATGATGGGCATCAACCGTGGCACCCTGCGCAAGAAACTCAAGCGCTACGGCATGAACTGATCTCGATCAGACCTGCTGCAGTGCAGACGAAGGCGTATTCCAGCGATGGGATACGCCTTTTTCTATACCCAATTGTCTCTAATGGCAAGGTCTCACTCCGTGGCCAGCTTGATGCCCAGCCCCACGAACAGCCCCCCCATCGAGCGGTTGAGCCAAAGGCCCAGCGGGGCCGGCAAACGTACCTTGCGACTTGCATAGGCGGTAAAAAACGCCAGCAGGTGGCACCAGATCATGCCGTTGAAATTGAAGATGCAGCCCAGCAGGATGAAGGCCAGCGCCTTCTGCGGCGCATCGGGGGCGATGAACTGGGGCACGAAGGCGAGGAAGAAGAGCGCTACCTTGGGATTGAGCACATTGGTCAGCAATCCCTGCCGATAGATCCGGCCATAAGAGAGCACAGGCAACGCCACAGCCGCGTTGGTGGCAGGAGGAGCCTTGGTCATGGAAAGCCCCAGGTAGACCAGATAGAGCGCCCCCATCAACTTGATGACGGCGAACAGCTCGGCCGAAGCACTCAGCACAGCCGACAACCCCAGTGCCGCCGCCAGCACATGCACCATGGTGCCCGTCCCAATCCCCAGCGCCGCCACTGAACCCGCCCGCCAACCCTGAGAGCCGCTGCGCAGCATGATGAGCAGGGAATCCGGCCCGGGCATCATGTTCAACAGCAAACCAGATACGATAAACAACGCCAGATCGTGGATCCCCAACATACACGGCTCCTTGCTCGTGAAAGAGACAGTCTATGGATCCCGTATCTCTTGTCATCCCCCATCGCAACAATAGTGATTATCAACGAAGGGAATAGCAGAAAAGCCTGGTGCACATTAGTCCGAGTTGGAACCCATGGTTGAGAGGGTATTGAGCAGAGCCCACATCCTGGCTTTCGTTAGCGCCAGCAAGCGACATGGACGGGGATATATCACGCTGGATGGCGCAGCCATCCGGAACAATGCGGGGGAGAAATGAACAGCTGAGGGGGCAAAAAGGAAAGCATCACCTGGCTATTGCAACCCGGCGCTTGAATATCAGGCAATAAAAAAGCCCGCTCAAATGAGCGGGCTTTCAATGTTGGGTGCCTGGCAGTGTCCTACTCTCGCATGGCGAATGCCACACTACCATCGGCGCTACCGCGTTTCACTTCTGAGTTCGGCATGGGATCAGGTGGTTCCACGGCGCTATGGCCGCCAGGCAAAATCTTCAATCCAGAAAGCTGACGTGAATAACGACTGATGCCTTGGGCTTCGTCGCTATCACTGAATTAGGTAAGTAGTTCATGCACTTGCTACAAGTCTCAGAACACTTCTTGGGTGTTGTATGGTTAAGCCTCACGGGTAATTAGTATGGGTTAGCTCAACACGTCGCCGCGCTTACACACCCCACCTATCAACGTTGTGGTCTCCAACGGCCCTTTAGGACCCTCAAGGGGTCAGGGATGACTCATCTCAGGGCTCGCTTCCCGCTTAGATGCTTTCAGCGGTTATCGATTCCGAACTTAGCTACCGGGCAGTGCCACTGGCGTGACAACCCGAACACCAGAGGTTCGTTCACTCCGGTCCTCTCGTACTAGGAGCAACTCCCTTCAATCATCCAACGCCCACGGCAGATAGGGACCGAACTGTCTCACGACGTTCTGAACCCAGCTCGCGTACCACTTTAAATGGCGAACAGCCATACCCTTGGGACCGACTTCAGCCCCAGGATGTGATGAGCCGACATCGAGGTGCCAAACACCGCCGTCGATATGAACTCTTGGGCGGTATCAGCCTGTTATCCCCGGAGTACCTTTTATCCGTTGAGCGATGGCCCTTCCATTCAGAACCACCGGATCACTATGACCTACTTTCGTACCTGCTCGACCTGTCCGTCTCGCAGTTAAGCTGGCTTATGCCATTGCACTAACCTCCTGATGTCCGACCAGGATTAGCCAACCTTCGTGCTCCTCCGTTACTCTTTGGGAGGAGACCGCCCCAGTCAAACTACCCACCAGGCACTGTCCGCGATCCCGATTCAGGGACCTGCGTTAGAACATCAAACATACAAGGGTGGTATTTCAAGGACGGCTCCAGCGCAACTGGCGTCACGCCTTCAAAGCCTCCCACCTATCCTACACATGTAGGTTCAATGTTCAGTGCCAAGCTGTAGTAAAGGTTCACGGGGTCTTTCCGTCTAGCCGCGGGTACACCGCATCTTCACGGCGAATTCGATTTCACTGAGTCTCGGGTGGAGACAGCATGGCCATGGTTACACCATTCGTGCAGGTCGGAACTTACCCGACAAGGAATTTCGCTACCTTAGGACCGTTATAGTTACGGCCGCCGTTTACCGGGGCTTCGATCAAGAGCTTCGCTTGCGCTAACCCCATCAATTAACCTTCCGGCACCGGGCAGGTGTCACACCCTATACGTCCACTTTCGTGTTTGCAGAGTGCTGTGTTTTTGATAAACAGTCCCAGCCATCTGGTCACTGCGACTCCCAACTGCTCCATCCGCAAGGGACTTCACTGTCAAGAGCGAACCTTCTCCCGAAGTTACGGTTCTATTTTGCCTAGTTCCTTCACCCGAGTTCTCTCAAGCGCCTTGGTATTCTCTACCCGACCACCTGTGTCGGTTTGGGGTACGATGACTTGTAATCTGAAGCTTAGAGGCTTTTCCTGGAAGCAGGGCATCAATGGCTTCACCACCGTAGTGGCTTCGTCTCGTGTCTCAGTGTTGTGTCTCCGGATTTGCCTAGAAACACCACCTACGCACTTTCACCAGGACAACCGTCGCCTGGCCCACCTAGCCTTCTCCGTCCCCCCATCGCAATTACAAGTCGTGCAGGAATATTAACCTGCTTCCCATCGATTACGCCTTTCGGCCTCACCTTAGGGGTCGACTCACCCTGCCCCGATTAACGTTGGACAGGAACCCTTGGTCTTCCGGCGAGGAGGCTTTTCACCCCCTTTATCGTTACTTACGTCAGCATTCGCACTTCTGATATCTCCAGCATACCTCTCGATACACCTTCGCAGACTTACAGAACGCTCCCCTACCACTCACACATAAGTGTGAATCCGCGGCTTCGGTGCCTGGTTTGAGCCCCGTTACATCTTCCGCGCAGGCCGACTCGACTAGTGAGCTATTACGCTTTCTTTAAATGATGGCTGCTTCTAAGCCAACATCCTAGCTGTCTGAGCCTTCCCACATCGTTTCCCACTTAACCAGAACTTTGGGACCTTAGCCGGCGGTCTGGGTTGTTTCCCTCTTCACGACGGACGTTAGCACCCGCCGTGTGTCTCCCGGATATTACTTACTGGTATTCGGAGTTTGCATGGAGTTGGTAAGTCGGGATGACCCCCTAGTCCAAACAGTGCTCTACCCCCAGTAGTATTCGTCCGAGGCGCTACCTAAATAGCTTTCGGGGAGAACCAGCTAT